>OY969120.1:0-3564111 GCA_963698095.1 uncultured Actinomycetes bacterium | reverse complement strand
ACGAGGAAGTCGCGACCGACCTCGAGGCCGCGTTCGTGCGCGGCTCTGACGACCAGCTCGCGCATCAGCTCCAGCTCCATCTCGTAGTCGACGAGCGGGATCATCACCTCCAGCAGCGGCGCCTTGCCGGTCCGCTCTCGCACCGCGATCGCCGCCTGCGCGATCGCGACCGCCTGCATCTCGTAGACCTCCGGGTAGAGGATCCCGAGGCGGCAGCCGCGCGTGCCGAGCATCGGGTTCGTCTCCTCCAGCGCCTGCACGCGCTCCAGCGTGCGCTCCAGCTCGGCCGTCTCGCCTGGGTGGGCGGGGTTGGATTGCGCGTGCTCGAGCTGGCGTTCGAGCTCGAAGCGGTGCGGCAGGAACTCGTGCAGCGGCGGGTCGAGCAGGCGGATCGTGACCGGCTCCCCTTCCATCGCCGCGAACAGGCCCTCGAAGTCCTGCTGCTGGAGCGGCAGCAGCTCGGCCAACGCGGCCCGGCGCGACGACTCGTCGTCGGCCATGATCATCGCGCGCATCTTCGGCTGGCGATCGGCCGCCATGAACATGTGCTCGGTGCGGCAGAGGCCGATCCCCTCGGCGCCGTACTCGCGCGCCCGTCTGGCGTCCTCCGGCGTGTCGGCGTTCGCGCGCACGCCGAGCTTGCGCAGCTCGTCGCACCACGCCAGCACCGTCTCGAACTGCGGGCTCCAGCGCGCCTCGACGAGCGGCACGTCGTCGAGCGTGACGATCCCGGCGGAGCCGTCGATCGCGATGCGGTCGCCGCGGCGGATGACCGTCTCCCCTACGCGCACGTGCTCGTCCTGCAGGTCGATCTCCAGCTCAGAGGCGCCGCAGACGCACGGCCGCCCCATCCCGCGCGCCACCAGCGCGGCGTGCGAGGCCTTGCCGCCCTCGCTCGTGAGGATCCCGCGGGCGGCGTCAAAGCCGGCGACGTCGTCGGCCTCGGTGAACGGCCGCACGAGGATCACGTCGCGGCCGGCCGCCGCCGCCTCGACCGCCTCCGGCGCGGTGAAGACGACCTCGCCCTTGGCCGCGCCCGGCGACGCCGGCACGCCGTGCGCGAGCACGGCGATCTCGGCGGCGGGGTCGAACGTCGGGTGCAGCAGCGCGTCGAGCTTGCCGGCGTCGATCGTCATCAGCGCCTGCTCGCGGGTCAGGAGGCCCTCGGCGACGGCGTCGACCGCGAAGCGCACCGCCGCCTGCGCCGGGCGCTTGGCGTTGCGCGTCTGCAGCATGTACAGACGCCCCTCCTCGATCGTGAACTCGGTGTCCTGCATGTCGCCGTAATGGGCCTCGAGCTTGCGCAGGATCGCCATCAGCTCGGCGTGCGCCTCGGGCATCACGTCCGCCAGCTCGGCGATGTCGCGCGTGTTGCGCACCCCGCTCACGACGTCCTCGCCCTGCGCGTTCTGGAGGAAGTCGCCCGACGGCTCGGGCGCGCCCGTCACCTCGTCGCGGCTGAACGCGACGCCGGAGCCGGACGTCTCGCCCTTGTTGCCGAACACCATCTGCTGGACGTTGACCGCCGTGCCCCAGGCGTCGGGGATGCGGTTGATGCGGCGGTAGTGGATCGCGCGCTCGCCCATCCACGAGTCGAACACCGCGCGGATCGACTGGCGCAGCTGCTCCTGCGGGTCCTGCGGGAAGTCCTCGCCGGTGTGCTCGCGGAACAGCGCCGCGAAGCGGGCCGTCAGCTCGCGCAGCGCGTCGACGTCGAGCTCGGTGTCGAGCCTGACGCCGCGCTCGGCCTTCAGCTCCTTGATGACCTGCTCGAGCCGCTCGCCCGGCACCTCGCGCACGACGTTGCCGAACATCTGCACGAAGCGGCGGTAGGAGTCCCAGGCGAAGCGCGGGTTCTCCGTCTTGCGCGCAAGTCCCTCCACGGACTCGTCGTTGAGGCCGAGGTTGAGGACCGTGTCCATCATGCCCGGCATCGACTCGCGCGCGCCCGAGCGGACGGAGACGAGCAGCGGATCGTCCGCGTCGCCGAGCTGCTTGCCGGCCGCCTCCTCCAGCCGCGCGAGCGCCTCGGCGACCTGCTCGTCGAGGCCGTCCGGCTCCATGCGGCCGGCGTCCATGTAGGCGACGCACGCCTCGGTCGTGATCGTGAAGCCGGCGGGCACGCGCTCGGCGCCGAGGATGCGCGTCATCTCGGCGACGTTGGCGCCCTTGCCGCCGAGCAGATCGCGCAGCTCGCGCGAGCCCTCGGCGAAGTCGTAGACGTATCTCGTGGCGGCGGAGGTCTCGGGCATGTTCGGAGTCTAGGTCCGCCCGAGATGGAACAGCCGTTCCACGCTCGGGCGGACCTGCGAGCCCTGCCCGACGCTCAGGAGCCGGTCGGCGCGATCGTCGCGGAGCTGCTCAGCAGCGTGCCGTGCGCGTCGCGCGCCTGCACGGCGACGAACGCCGCGCCCGCGATCGAGGCGCTCGTCTCGAAGCCGCCGTCGCGCACGCTCGCCACCGGCTTCAGCGCGCTCGCGCTCGCGCCCGCGAGCAGCTGCCAGCTCGCGACGCCGCCGGCGCCGTTCCAGCTCATGTAGACCTGCGTGCGCCCGTGCGCCGTGCTGGCCGCGACCGACGGCTTCGTCAGCGGGTGCGGCGTCCACGGGAAGCGGTAGGCGCGGTAGGACTCGGCGCCTCTCGCGAACGTGTAGAGGCGCAGCAGCGTGCCGTGCTGGCTGTACTCCGTGATGTACGGGGAGGCGCCCCAGCCGACGAGCACGTCGCCGCCGGGGAGCGCCTGCATGTTGCCCTGGCTGTTGGCGAGTGTCGGCGGCGCCGGGCGGTACTCGCGCCGCAGCCACGCGCGGTGGGCGCGCGTGTCGAGGCCGATCCCGATCCCGCGGGAGACGCTGTGGACCGGCGGCGCCGCGCCGTCGTCGAACAGCGTGATCGTGCCGTCGGGCTGGACCCGCGCGTCGTGCTGCCACGCGAACGTCGTGCCCGGCAGCATCCTGAAGCTGCTGTGCTTGCCGCCGAGGCGCCACAGCACGGTGCCGTCGGTGCGCGCGAGCTTGTAGATCCCCCACGTGTTGCGCGCGGAGACGATCAGGTTGCCGTCGGGCGTCTCGTCGACCGAGTTGACGTGGAAGTAGTCGTCGGAGTGGCCGTCCACCGTCGGCACCGCGTTGTAGGAGTCGCCGACCGCGACGTGGTCGAGGCTGTGCCACTCGTACAGCACCGAGCCCGTCTCGACGTCGATCTCCTGCACGACCGAGTCGAGCACGACGGCGCGCTTGGCGCCGTGCAGGCCGGAGAGGTCCCACACGACGGGGTTCTCGGCGTCGACCAGGGCGGTGCCCTGCGGCGTCAGCTTGAGCTCGTGCGGGTCGGCGCCGTAGCCGTTCCCGGCCGAGACGGTCGCGATCTGGCGGTAGGAGGTGTCGAAGATCCGGCCCGTGCCGACGCCGACGCCCGCGTTGACGTAGCCCTGCCACCACGTCAGCACCGGCTGGCCCCGGTACTGCTGCACGCGCACGTCGAGTGCGACCTGCCCGTCGGGGACCGGGTGGAACCAGATCAGCCGCCCGTTCGTGTCGAAGATCGCGGCGCCGGGCTCCCCCGGCCCGAGCTGGAACGGCGCGGAGAAGAGGCCGACGAACAGGTCGCCGGGGGCCGTCGGACCGTGCGCCGCGGACGCGGTGAGCGTGGCCGGGTGCAGGTCGTGGCGCGAGTGGAAGTACTGCAGGCCGGGTCCGTGCAGCAGCAGCGGCGGGCTTCTGGTCGGGCCGATCGGCGGGCCCTGCGTCGCGATGCGGATCGTGTAGGCGCCGAGGTGGCTGCGGTGCACCGGCAGCGACGTGCGAACGGTGACCGTCTCGCCCTGCGCAAACGGCTTGTCGGGCACGAAGCTTGCGCCGTGGCCGTCGAAGTGGGCGACGATGCGGCCGCTGTGCGCCCCGCTGACGGAGCCGCTGACGGAGATCCGCCCGAGCGCGCCCGGCGCGACGCCGCGGAAGCTGAGCTGCGTGTGCGGCGACGCCACGCGCGTGCCCGGGCTGGGATATGCGTCGACGGTGGCTGCCGCTCCGGCAGACCCACAGCCGAGCGCGATAGCGAGCACGACGACCGCGACGGTCCACGACGTTCGATGCAGCATCCAGCCTCCTCCCGCCGACCGGCGGTACGCGGGTGTTCACGGAGGCAAACAGACGGTAAAGACGGAAGTTCCGGTGCGCCAGGATCGCGCCGCGTCACGCTGCCGCGCGCGGCAGCGGCCGCAGGCGCACGTGCGCGTGGTGCTCGGCCGTCTCGCCGATCGCCCGCTCGGCCTGTCTGAGCGCGCGCGGGCTCGCGTCGGGCGCCTGCGCCAGCGGCCGGCCGAGCGCGGCGACGAGGAACGCGTGCGCCTCCTCGCTCAGCGGGAACGCCGACGCCTCGCAGGCGCCGCAGACGACCCCGCCGGCGGCGCCGGAGAAGCCGCTGAGGTGCTCGGACTCGCCGCAGGAGGCGCACGTCGCCAGCTGCGGCGTGAAGCCGCCGGCGACGAGCAGCTTGAGGCGGAAGGCGAGCTGGTGCGCGGCCCCGGAGGCGGCCTCGTCGTCGTCGAGCAGCCGCAGCTCGTTGGCGAGCAGGTGGAAGACGGCCGGGCTCGGGTCGTCGGTCTCGAACAGGCGTGACACCGCGTCGCAGGCGCGCGCGGCGGCGTCGAGCGAGGCGGCCCGCTCGCGCAGCGGGCCGTGCGCGTCGAGCGTCTCCGCGGAGGTCACCGTGAGCAGGTCGGAGCGGCCTTCGTAGAGCAGTGCGCGCAGGTGGAAGAACGGCTCCAGGCGCGCGCCGAAGCGGCTGCGCGTGCGCCGCGCGCCCTTCGCGATCGCGCTCAGGCGCCCGCGCTCGGGCGTGTAGAGGTGAAGGATGCGATCGGCCTCGCCGTAGCGTATGGAGCGCAGCACGATCGCCTCCGTGCGCAGCGAGCCGGGCATCAGGCGACCCCGGATCGGTGCGCTATACTAAATGAAGTAATGACGAAGACGATCACGCTCTACACCACCGACCGCTGCTCCTCGTGCGTCCGCGCGAAGGCGCTGCTGACCCAGCGCGCGCTGCCGTTCGAGGAGGTCAATCTCTCACGCGATCCCGACGGACGCGCGGCGCTCGTCGAGCGTACCGGGATGTTGACCTTCCCCCAGGTGCTCGTCGGCGAGCGGACGCTCGGCGGCTTCGAGGCGCTCGCCGCCGCCGACCGCGACGGCGTCCTCGCCGAACTGCTCGCCGCCTGACCCTCACATCCCACCCGGAAGCGGTGCTAGCGTAGGCGCGCGGCCGAACCTCGGGGGAAGGGGAGCCAATGAACATCGCCGCATTCGTCTGGGGGGTCCACCCCAGCTCGAACTACCGCGCCATACACCCGCTGACCGAACTCGCGCGCCGCGGGCACCTGATCGCGTCGTTCGCCGAGGAGGAGGAGCTGACGCCGAGCGACGAGGACCTCGCCGTCATCCTCGAGGACTTCGACGTCGCCTACATCGGCCGCTACATACAGCCGGAGGCCGTGCAGCTCGCGCGCCGCCTGACCGCCGGCGGCATGGGCGTCGTGTGGGACAACGACGACGATGTCGTCAGGCCCGAACGGCGCGCCGGCTTCGACGGGATGGCCGAGGTCGTCGACGTGATCACGACCACGAACGAGGCGCTCGCCGAGCGCTACCGCGCGTACGGCGCGCGCACGGTGATGCCGATCCCGAACTTCCTCACGCGCGCGTCGCTGATGGCGCCGAAGCGCAAGCACGACGGCATCGTGCTCGGCTACGCCGGCTGGATCGACCACCAGGACGACTGGGACGAGCTCGGCCTGCAGGCGATCGTCGAAGACCTGGTCGATGTCCACCCCGACCTGCGCGTCGAGAGCGTCGGCCCGATCGACCTGAGGCTGCCGGGCGACCGCTACACCTCGCGCGGCGTGCAGCCGTTCGACCGCCTGCCCGAGGCGATCGCCGGCTTCGACGTCGCGATCGCGCCGCTCATAGACAAGCTCGGCAACGACACGCGCTCGGACATCAAGCTCAAGGAGTACGCGATCGCCGGGATCCCGTGGCTCGCCTCGCCGTTCGGCCCCTACGTCGACTTCGGCGAGGAGCAGGGCGGCTGGCTCGTCGAGGACGACAGATGGTTCGACGCGCTCAACGCGCTGCTGTCCGACGGCAAGACGCGCAAGAAGCTCGCCAAGCGCGGCCAGAAGTGGGCGAAGGACCAGACCCTGGAGCGCAACGCGCCCCTGTGGGTCGAGGCGTTCGAGGAGGCGATCGCGCTGGCGGAGGAGCGGGGCGAGGCGCGGGCGGCCTGAGCGCAGCCGCGCGGGCGGCGCCTCAGCGCGCCATCGGCACGATCTGCGCGCCGCGCGGGCGCGGCTGGCAGCGCTCGCAGACGTACGTGCCGCGCCCCGCGGCCAGGAGCTTGCGCACCGGTCCGCCGCAGACCGGGCACGGCTCGCCGGCGCGGCGGTGCACGAGGAAGCGGTCCTGGAAGGAGCCGCGCGCGCCGTCGAGGTCGCGGAAGTCGTCGATGCTCGCGCCGTTCGCGTCGATCCCCTCCGTGAGCGCCTCGCGGACCGTGTCGCGCAGCAGCGCCCACTGGGCGCGCGTGAGTCTGCCTGCCTCGCGCAGCGGGTGGACGCGCGCGCGGAAGAGCGCCTCGTCGGCGTAGATGTTGCCCACCCCGGCGATCCGTCTCTGGTCGAGCAGGAACGCCTTGACCGGCGCGCGACTGCCGCGCGCCAGCCGGTGCAGATGCTCGCCGGTGAACTCGTCGCTGAACGGCTCGACGCCGAGCCGCGCGCCGAGGTAGGCGTCGAGTGCCGGCTCCCCGGCGATCAGTGCGGCCGTGCCGAAGCGGCGCGGGTCGGCGAAGCTGAGCGTGTGCTCGTCGTCGAAGCCCATGATCGCGCGCGTGTAGGGCGCGCTCGGCTCGGCGTCGTAGAGCAGGTTGCCGGTCATGCGCAGGTGCATGAGCAGGAACAGCTCGTCCTCGAACTGCGCGATCAGGTACTTGCCGCGCCGTCTCAGCGCCTCGACGCGCCGGCCGACGAGCGGGCCGAGGACCTCGTTGGGCGAGCGCGGCGCCGTCCAGCGCGGGTCGCTCACGCGGTAGACGACGAGCATCCGCCCCTCCAGCCGCGGCGCCAGCTGGCGGCGGACCGTCTCGACCTCGGGCAGCTCGGGCATCGCTCGGGAGGTTAGGAGACGAAGGACGTTCCCGGGAGGTCGGGCGCGTCGCGGCCGGTGAGCCAGCGCACGACGCTTGCGCCGACGTCGGCGAGCGGGCCGTCGTGGCGGCGGCCGCCGTGGCCGGGGAACGACGCCAGCAGCGGCGCGTGCTCGCGCGTGTGGTCGGTGCCCGCGTGGAGCGGGTCGCAGCCGTGGTCGGCCGTCAGCACGAGCAGGTCGCCGGGGCGCAGCAGCGCCTGCCAGCGCGCGACGGCGGCGTCGATCTCGCGCAGCGCCGCGTGGAAGCCCTCGACGTCCTTGCGGTGACCGTAGACCTGGTCGGTCTCGATCAGGTTCGTGAAGACGAAGCCGGCGTCGAGCCGCTCCAGCAGCTCGGTCGTCTGCGCGAGCGCCTCGGCGTTCGTCGCGCCCGGATGCGCGGCGTCGATCCCCCGCCCGGCGAACAGCTGGGCGACCTTGCCGACCGCGTGGACGGGCACCTGCGCCGCCTGCAGCGCGTCGAGGTGGCTCGGCGTCGGCGGTGGGAGCGCGAAGTCGCGCCGGCGCGGCGTGCGGTCGAACGCGCCGGCCTCGCCGTCGAACGGCCGCGCGATCACGCGCCCGACCGCGTGCTCCCCGCCCATCAGCTCGCGCACGCGCGCGCAGATCTCGTACAGCTCCTCGACGGGCACCGCCGCCTCGTGCGCGGCGATCTGCAGGACCGAGTCCTGCGAGGTGTAGACGATCAGGGCGCCTTCGGCCAGCGCCTGCGCGCCGAAGTCCTCGATCGCGGCGAGGCCGTCGTTCGGCGCGTTGCACAGCACCGCCCGCCGGGCGATCCGCTCGATCGCAGCGACGATCTGCGGCGGGAAGCCGTCGGGGTACGTCGGCGACGGCTCGGTGGCGACGACGCCCATCAGCTCCCAGTGCCCGCTCGTCGAGTCCTTGCCCGGACCGAGCGGGTGCAGGCGGCCGTGGAGGACCGGGTCGGCCGACGGCGCCACGCCGTCGAGCGGCAGGATCGAGCCGAGCCCGAGCCGTTGCAGCGCCGGCAGCTCGAGGCCGCCCGCAGCGCGCGCGAGGTGCGCGAGCGTGTTCGTGCCGGCGTCGCCGTAGTCGGCGGCGTCGGGCAGCGCGCCGACCCCGCACGCGTCGAGCACGACGACGACCGCGCGACGCCCCATGCGCGCGCTCAGTCGGGCCGCTCGGCCGACGCGCGCGGGTGCGCGGCGAAGTACACGTCGCGCAGGCGGTCGGCGGACAGGTGAGTGTAGATCTGCGTCGTCGCGATGTCGGCGTGGCCGAGCATCTCCTGCAGCGAGCGCAGGTCGCAGCCGCCCGCGAGCAGGTGCGTCGCGAAGGTGTGGCGCAGCGTGTGCGGGCTCATCTTGTCGGCGAGGCCGGCGCTCTTGGCGTGGCGCTGGACGATCTTGTAGAGGCCCTGACGCGTGAGGCCCTGCCCGCGCTGGTTGACGAAGACGTGCGTCTCCTCGCGAATGCCGACGAGCTTCGGGCGCCCGATCGTCAGGTAGGCGATCAGCGCCGCGACGGCCTTGCTGCCGACCGGCACGAGCCGCTCCTTCGAGCCCTTGCCGTTGGCGCGCAGGACGCCCTCGTCGAGGTCGAGCTCGTCGAGTCTGATGCCGACGGCCTCCGAGGCCCGCAGGCCGCAGGCGTACATCAGCTCCAGCAGCGCGCGGTCGCGCAGCGCGGCCGGCGAGCCGCCTCTGGGCTGGGACAGCAGCAGCGCGACCTCGTCGCGGCTGAGCACCTTCGGCAGCCTCTTGCCGCGCGGCGGCCCCTTCAGCTCGGCCGTCGGGTCGCGGTCGAGGATCTCCTCGCGGCGCAAGTGGCGGTAGAACGAGCGCAGGCACGCGACCTTGCGCTGGATCGTCGTCGAGGCGGCGGGCGGCCTGCCGTCCCCGCCGGCAGCGAGGGTCGCGACGAACGCGGCGAGGTCGCTGTGCTCGACGGTCAGCGCATCCTTGCCCGCGGCGTCGAGCCACGCGCCGTACTGCAGCAGGTCGGAGCGGTACGCCTCGAGCGTGTTGCGCGACAGCCCGCGCTCGAGCTCGAGGTAGGCGACGAAGTCGAGCACGAGGTCCTCGTGGGAGCCCGTGCGCAGAGGTGCGAGCGCGATCGACATGTCCGCGCTCTCATTCGCCGCGACGCCCGCCGGCTCCTGCTCAGCGGCGCACGCGCAGGAGCAGCAGGCCGACGAGCGACTTCGCGTCGCGGCACTCGGCGATCGCGTCGTCCAGGCGCGTCAGTGGCCAGGCGACGATGTCGATCCGCTCGTCCTCCTCGACCGGCGGGCGCTCGACGTCGCGCAGGTCGGTCGCGAGGTAGACGTCGATCCGCTCGTCCGTGAAGCCCGGGCTCGTGTAGATCGACTTGAGGTGCTCCCAGCGGCCGGCGGCCTTGCCGATCTCCTCGGCCAGCTCGCGCTCGGCGGCCTCGCGCGGATCCTCCCCCGGCTTGTCGAGCTTGCCGGCTGGGATCTCGAGCAGCGCGCGCTCGCCGCAGATCTCGCGCGGCTGGCGCACGAGCCAGACGTGCCGCTCGTCGCACGCGACGATCGCGACGGCGCCGGGGTGCGCGACGTTCTCGCGCGTGACCTCCTCGCCGTCCGCGTGGCGGTAGCGCTCGACGCGGACCGTGCCGATGTGGCCGGACCAGATCGTCTCGCTGCCGATCTGCTCGAACGGCTCTCCGCTCATGCCCCTCCCTCCCGCGACAGCTCCGCCAGCACGCCGCCGGCCGCGAGCGCGGCGGCGAAGAAGAGGCGGTCCTCGTCGAACGTCCGCCCCATCGTGCGGTTCGGCAGGCCGCTGGCGCGGTAGCCCTCGGTGTCGATCGGCGCCTCGACGACGTCGTGCCCGGCCGCGCGCGCCGCGTCGAGCGCCGGGCCGATCCCGTCCATCTCGCTGAACACGCGCGCGCCCGGCGGCACGGCGAGCGTGACCGGTCGCAGCAGCAGCTCCAGCACCGTGCGCGTGTGGTGCGAGAGGCCGCGGTGGCGCTCGCGCGGGTCGCCGGAGGACATGCGCGCGGCGAGCACCGTCGGGCAGCCGAGCGCGAGTGCGGCATGCGCGGAGTCGAGCGCGACGATCCCGCCGTGGCCGAGCGCCGAGCCCGAGCCGAGGATCCCCGGCCCCGGTCCCACGAGCGCGACGTCCCACCCTTCGGTCGCGAGGCCGTCGTGGATCGCGCCCGCGGTCGTGATCGCCTCCTGCGCGCCGCCGTAGGCGGGGCCGGCGGTCGTGTGGCCGGCGATCAGCCCGCGGTTCAGCAGCTGGCGGACCGTGTCCGACATGCCGCCCGGCAGCGCGCCGCCGGCCGTCTGCACGTAGCCGACCTTCACGTGGGGCCTTGCTTGCGCGAGCGCCCAGGCGATCGGCGCGAGCTGGCCGTGGAGCTGGAAGACGCCGACCGGTCGGCCCAGCGGCGTGGCGAGCTCGCGGCCCTCGGCGGGGATGACGGCATGCTGGAGCGAGCTGTAGTTGAGCTTCATCACGTGCGCGCCGGGCATGCCGCGGCCGTCGAGGCCGCGGGTGAGGTTGACGTGGACGACGTCGAAGCCGCCGGAGCCGAGGTTGAGGTCGCGGGCCTCGGTGTTGACGATCACTTCGTCGCCGGGGTGGCAGGGGCCGACGAGGGTGGTGTCCGCTTGGGCGGGACGGGCCTCGCCGTCGACCTCCACCGTGAGCGCCTGCCAGGCGGACGGGGCCTCGGCGCTGGTCACGATGCCCCGGCGGAGCTTCAGCATCGGCGCCCTCCACGGCGGCATCGATCGGCGCGCCGACGGGCGTGCGCCTCCCGCGCTTGCGAGTTTCGGGTCGTATGGACCCGGAAGTTGACACTCATTCGACCGGTGCGTTGTCGAGGAGCGCGAATGCGACGTCGAGCATGCCCTCGAGGGCGACGACGGTGACCTGCTCGTTGGGCTGGTGCGGGTGCTCGGTGCCGTTTGCGAGGTTCGCGCAGGGGAAGCCGGCGGCGATCAGCGCGTTCGCGTCTGAGCCGCCGCCGGTCACGATGTGGACCGGGGCGTGGCCGGCGGCGCGCAGCGCCGCCTCCGCGAGCTGCACCTCCGGGGCGGAGGCTTTCAGCCGGTAGCCGTGGAAGAGGCGGGCGACGGTCACGTCGAGATCGCACTCGGCCGCGTTGGCGCCGTCGGTGAGGTGGTCGACGATCTCGCTGACGACCGCCTCGACCTTCTCCTCGTCGAGGCTGCGCACCTCGGCCTCGACGAGGCAGCGCTCGGGCACGACGTTGATGCCCGAGCCGCCGGCGATCGTGCCGACGTTCGCGGTCGTCTCCTCGTCGAGGCGGCCGAGCGGCATCGCGGCGATCGCGCGGGCAGCCGCGACGATCGCGCTGCGGCCCGCCTCCGGACGGATGCCGGCGTGGGCGGCGACGCCCTGCAGCTCGGCGACGATGCGGTGGTAGTGCGGCGAGGCGAGCACGATCTCCCCGATCGGCGAGGCGTGGTCGAAGACGTAGCCGAAGCGGCTGCGCAGCTTGGCGGCGTCGAACGCCTTCGCCCCCGCCAGCGCGAACTCCTCGCAGACGGTGAACAGCAGCTCGACGGGGACCGGCGGCGGCTCCGCGGCCCAGCGGCGCGCGGCCTGGAGCATCACGGCGACCGCTGCCTTGTTATCGGCGCCGAGGATCGCGTCCTCCCGGTTGCGCCACACGCCGTCCTCGCAGACGGGCACGACGGGCCCGGTCAGCGGGACCGTGTCGAGATGCGCGCACAGCAGGATCCCCCCCTCGATGCCGCCGTCGGCCGAGGCCAAGCGCGCCAGGAGGTTCCCCGCGTCGGAGCCGGCAATCGGCCCCGCATCGTCCTCCGAGACGTCGAGCCCTAACCCGCGCAGCTCCGCCGCCACCCGATCCGCGCACGCGCGCTCGTGCCCGTACGGCGACTCGATCGCGCACAGCTCGGCGAACAGCTCGCCGAGCGCGCGGCGCTCCCCCGCGTCGGCCCGCCTCACGCCGTCGTCGTGCGCGCGCCGTGCGCGGAGGCCGCGCCGGCGTGGTCGAGCGCCGCGCGCACGAAGCCGCGGAACAGCGGCGCCGGCTTGTCCGGACGCGACTTGAACTCGGGGTGGTACTGCGAGGCGACGAAGAACGGGTGCTCGCTGGCCGGCAGCTCGACCGCCTCGACGAGCTGGTCGTCGGGCGAGGTGCCACCGATCACGAGACCCGCGTCCTCGATGCGGCGGCGCAGGTGGTTGTTCACCTCGTAGCGATGGCGGTGGCGCTCGTAGATGACCGGCTCGCCGTACAGCTCGCGGATGCGCGTGCCCTCGTGCAGCTTCACCGGGTCGGCGCCGAGGCGCATCGTGCCGCCGAGGTCGGAGATCTCCTTCTGCTCGGGCAGCAGGTCGATCACCGGCCACGGCGTCTCGGGGTCGAACTCGGTCGAGTTGGCGCCCTCCATGCCGACGACGTGGCGCGCGAACTCGGCGACCGCCACCTGCATGCCGAGGCAGATGCCGAGGTACGGGATGCCCTGCTCGCGCGCGACGCGCGCGGCGGCGATCTTGCCCTCGATGCCGCGCCCGCCGAAACCGCCGGGGATCAGGATCCCGTCCGCACCGGCGAGCCGCTCGGCCGCCTGGTCCGCGTCGAGGTGCTCGGAGTCGATCCAGTCGATCTCGACCTTGCCGCCGTGCTCGATGCCGGCGTGGCGCAGCGACTCGACGACCGACAGGTAGGCGTCCTCGAGCTTCACGTACTTGCCGACGAGGGCGATCTTGACGGGTTTCGTGGCGCGCTCGGCGCGTTCCGTTATCGCCTCCCACTCGGTCAGGTCGGGCGCCGGCGCCTCCATGCGGAAGTGGTCGAGCACGAAGTCGTCGACCTGCTGGTCGCGGTAGTTGAGCGGGACCTTGTAGATGTCGTCCACGTCGGAGGCGGAGACGATCGCCTCGACGGGCAGCGAGGCGAACAGCGCGATCTTCTTGCGGATGTCCGTCGACAGGCGCTCCTCGGAGCGGCACATCAGCATGTCGGGCGCGATGCCGATGCGGCGCAGCTCGTTGACCGAGTGCTGCGTCGGCTTCGTCTTCAGCTCGCCGGCGTGGCCGATGTAGGGCACGAGCGTCAGGTGGATGAACATGCAGTTGCGGCGGCCGACGTCGACCGGGAACTGGCGGATCGCCTCGAGGAACGGCAGCGACTCGATGTCGCCGACGGTGCCGCCGATCTCGGTGATGACGACGTCGACGTCGCTCGCGTCGGCGACGAGCTTGATGCGGTGCTTGATCTCGTCGGTGATGTGCGGGACGACCTGGACGGTGCCGCCGAGGTAGTCGCCGCGGCGCTCGCGGCGGATCACCGCGTCGTAGATGCCGCCGGCGGTCACGTTGGAGCCGCGCCGCGTGTTGGCCGACGTGAAGCGCTCGTAGTGGCCGAGGTCGAGGTCGGTCTCGGCGCCGTCCTCCGTCACGAACACCTCGCCGTGCTGGTAGGGCGACATCGTGCCGGGGTCGACGTTGATGTACGGGTCGAGCTTCTGCAGCTGGACCGTGAGCCCGCGCGCGACGAGCAGCCGCCCGATCGAGGCGGCGGCGATGCCCTTCCCCAGCGAGGACACGACGCCTCCCGTCACGAAGATGAAGCGGGTCGTGCCGTTCGAGGAGGCGTCAGGCATGCGGCTCATTCCTTCCGATCGAGTCTATCTGCCGCAGCAGCGGCGTACGTTCTATGAGCGCGGAGAGCGAGCGGAACTCGCCGTAGACGGTCAGTGCGAGGACGACGGCGAGCCAGACGAGCTGCCCCCACAGGCCCGCGGTGAGGACGACCCACAGGCCGGCGAGGCCGCCGATCAGGTTCGAGCCCGTGTCGCCGAGCATCGTCCGCTCGCGCAGATCGAAGGCACCGACCACGAGCGCGGGGGCCGCGAACAGCCCGAGCGCCCACAGCGGCTTCACGTCCTGCGAGGCGAGGACGGCGACCGCCGCGAGGCATGCGAACGCCTTCATCGCGCGGCCCGGGCGCAGGTCGAGCAGGTTGAAGAGGTTCGTCGTCAGCACGAGCACGGCGACGGCGAGCAGGTAGCGCCCCGCGCTCTCCCCGCGGCCGCTCAGGACGAACAGCGCAAGCGCGAGCGAGCCGACCGCCTTCAGCGCCCCGGTGGAGAAGCCGCCACCGAGTGCGGCCGTGCCGTGACCGCGCCAGCCACGCGAGGAGCCCGCGAGAAGGTCGTCGGCAAGCCCGAGCAGCGCCGTGCCGAGCGCGTACGTCACGACAAGCCCAACCGTCGGCTCAAACACGTCGGCGCCAGCCAGCTCCGCGAGCGCGGCGCTGGCGCCGAGCGCGACGAGCGCCGCCGCCACGATCGCGATCCCGCCCGGGAACGGCAGCGACACCCCCCGGTAGTTCTCCCGCGTGAGGCCCTCCGCCTGCAGGTGCCGGAGGATCGCCGGCGTCAGCAGGAGCGCCGCGGCGAGCGCGACGAGCGTCGGGAGGGCGTGCACTCCGGCACCGTAGCCGCGGAGGCGGACGGCGGCGCGCTCAGGCGCTCACTGCAGCAGCGGCGGGAGCCGGCCGCCGTCGGCGGTCGCCTTGACGCCGAAGCTGCCGCGCTGGCCGGCCAGCGAGTAGACGAGCGCCGCGCGGCCGATCGGGTCGTCGAGGTCGTCGACGCTCGACATGCCGTGGCCCTTGAACCAGCCGATCTGCGAGAACCTCCGCGTCGGTCGTCTCGACGCCGACGACCGGCACGTCGTGCGCGAGCAGGCCGCGCACGAGGCCGTCCTCGAACGCGGCGACGGCGTCTCCGTCGGCCTTGGGCAGCGTCGGCGTGTCGCGCACGATCACGATCCCGTCGGCGCCGCCGAGCGTGCCGCTGCCCTCGCGCAGGAGGTCGCGCCGCTCGGCGCGCAGCAGCGCCCCTCCCTGCGTGAACTGGATGCCGAGGCGCGTCCCGAACGGATGCAGCAGGCTCGCGTCTTCGACGAGCTGTTCGTAGCGCGTGCCGTGCGCGTCGGCCGCCAGGCCTCTGACCTCCAGCGGCTCGCGGATCACCGACACCGACGTGAGCTGCGCGCCCGAGCCCTGGAGCGCGGCGTTCGTGAGGTTCCACATGCGGTCGGAGGGATCGCCCAGCTCGATCAGCGCGATCCGCTTGCCGACGAGCCGGCCGCCGACGAGCGCCGGGTAGGCCGCCTGCTCGAAGCGCTGGCGCTCCTGCAGACGGCCGAGCGCGGCGTCGCGCTGCGACTGCGCCTGGCGCACGTCGCCGCGCAGCGAGGCGCGCACGTCGCTCTCGGCGCTGGAGACGAGTCCCTTGTCGCCGATCGCGACGCCGAGCAGCAGCCCGATCGCGAGCGACAGGAAGACCGCGACGAGCGACAGGGCGTGGTAGCGGAAGTTGAGCATTCCGGAGAAGAGGGTCGCATCCGCGCCGGGCGGGCGCCGTCAGGTGGTGATGCCGAGCAGCACCTGCAGCTTGAGCCACAGCAGGTCGGCGACGTCGTGCAGCCCGGGCGTCAGCAGGATCACCGCCATCAGCACGAGCGCGCCCGTCAGCGCCAGCAGCACGATCGGCGCCGTGCCCGGCCGCGGCCGGTAGAGGCGGCTCACGCCCTTCGCGTCGACGAGGATCTCCCCCACGCGCAGGCGCGTCAGGAAGGTCGAGGCCATCCCGCGCCGCGCCTTGTCGAGGAACTCGACGAGGTTGAAGTGCGAGCCGACCGACACGAGCAGCTCGGCGCCCTTCTCGGCGGCGATCAGCATCGCGATGTCCTGGCTCGTGCCGGGCGCCGGCACGACCTTGTGCTCGAGCCCGAGCTGCTCCAGATAGGCGCGGCCGGGCGCGCGGCCGTCGGGATAGGCGTGGACCACCAGCTCGGCGCCGCAGCGCAGCGTCGCCTCCGCGGCGGAGTCCATGTCGCCGACGATCATGTCCGGTCTGAAGCCTTCCTGCAGCAGCGCGTCGGCGCCGCCGTCGACTCCCACGAGCACCGGCTTGAGGTCGCGGATGTACGGTCTGAGGGCCTTGATGTCGCGCTTGTGGTCGACGCCGCGCACGACGATCAGCACCGGGCGGTCGCGGAAGTCGGTGTCGAAGCGCGGCAGCTCGATGCGGCCGGCGAGCAGGTCGCGCTCCTCGAGCATGTACTGGACCGTGTTGTGCGCGAACGCCTCGAGCGCTTCGCCGATCTCCGCGCGGCGGCGGTCGGTGTCCGCCTGGATGCGGTCGACTTCGAGCAGCTCCCCGACGGCCAGGCGCTCGCCGCGGCACCACACCTCGCCGCCGCGCAGCACGACCGGGTCGCCGTCCTGCAGGCGCTCGAAGAGGCCGTCGCCGGGCACGTCGACGAGCGCGATGCCCGCCTGCGCGACGAGCAGCGGCCCCATGTTCGGGTAGCTGCCGGTCGAGGACGGCGAGCAGTTGACGACGCCCGCCACGCCGCACGCCACGAGATCTTCACCCGAGACCCGGTCGAGATCGCGATGATCGACGATCGCGACGTCGCCCGGCCGCAGGCGCTTGACGAGGTGCTTCGTGCGCTTCCCGAGCCGCGCGATGCCGGCCACCTCGCGCGGCGGCGCTTGGGGCGGCGACGTGGCGGCTGTTGAGGGGAAGGTAGCCACGAGGGCAGTCAAGTCTACGGACCGCCCTGGCGGTACTTGTCGAGGCGCCGTCAGGCCGCCTTCAGCAGCTCTCTTGCGTGCCGCCGGGCCGCTCTGTCGCTCTCCTCGGCGCCGAGCATGCGGACGAGCTCGGCGACGACGGCGTCTCTGGCGAGCTGCGTGACGGTCGTGATCGCCGTCTCGCCGCCGCCGTCCTTGGCGATGCGGAAGTGGCGGTCGGCGTGGGCGGCGACCTGCGGCAGGTGCGTGATGCAGAGCACCTGGCGCTCGGCCGCGAGCGCGTGCAGCTGCGCGCCGACGGCGTTGGCGGTGTGGCCGCCGATGCCGGCGTCGACCTCGTCGAAGACGAGCAGGCGGGCGGTCGAGTCGGCGTCCGCGTTGGCGACGCCGAGCAGCGCGAGCATCACGCGCGACAGCTCGCCGCCTGACGCCACCTCGCGCAGCGGGCCGGCCGGCACGCCCGGGTTGGCGGCAATCAGCAGCTCGACCGCGTCGGCGCCGCTCGGGGAGGGTGGGGCGTCCTCTCCGCGGGGGGTGATCTCCACCTCGAAACGCGCGTCGGGCATCGCCAGCTCCGCGAGCCGCGCGCGCACCGCCTCGGCGAGCGCCGGCGCAGCCGCGGCGCGCGCGTCGTGCAGCTCGCCGGCGACCGCCGCCAGCCGCGCGCGGGCGGCCTCCAGCGCGGCGGTCGTCTCGGCCAGCGCCGCCTCGGCGCCGGTCAGCTCGTCGCGGCGGGCGCGGCACTCCTCCGCATAGGCGAGGACCGCGGCGATCGTGCCGCCGTGCTTGCGCTCCAGCCGCGCGAACGCCTCCAGCCGCTGCTCGACCGCCTCCAGCCGACCAGGCTCGGCTTCGACGCCGTCGAGATAGCGATGCAGCTCGGCGGCGACGTCCTCGGCCTCGATCGCGAGCGCGCGCAGGCGCTCCGCGAGTGCGTCGAGCGCCGGGTCGACGCCGGCGACCGCGTCGAGCTGGCGCCCGGCGGCGCCGAGCAGCTCGCCCGCGCCGCCCTCCCCGCTCTCGGGGGCGATCGCCTCGGCGCCGGCGGCCGCCGCCCCGCGCAGCGCCTCGACGTGGCGCAGCCGCTCGCGCTCGGCGCTCAGCGCGGCCTGCTCGGCCTCGCTCGGATCGGCCTCCTCGATCTCGCGCAGCTCGAACTCGAGCAGGTCCAGCTCGCGCTCGCGCGCGCCGTCGAGCGCGCCCAGCTCCTCGGCGCGGCGCAGCGCGGCGCGCACGTCCGCGTGCGCGGCGGCAGCCGCGGTGCGCCGCGCGCGCTGCTCGGGGCCGCAGAAGCCGTCGAGCACCTCGAGCTGGGCGGACGCGAGCATCAGCCGGCGATGCTCGTGCTGGCCGTAGAAGGCGAGCAGCTCGCCGCCGATCTCGCGCAGGTCGCCGACCGTCGCGGCGCGCCCGCCGAGGTAGGCGCGCGTGCGCCCGTCGGGCCACACGCGCCGCGCGAGCACCAGCTCGTCGGCACCGGCCGGCAGCCGCTCGCCGAGCAGCTCGCGCACGCGCGGGTCGAGCGCGAAGACCCCCTCGACGTACGCCTCCTCCGCGCCGGGGCGGACGATCCCGCTGCGCGCTCTGCCGCCGAGCAGCAGGTCGAGCGCGTGCGCGAGCATCGTCTTGCCGGCACCCGTCTCGCCCGTCAGCACGTTGAGGCCCGAGCCGAGCCGCAGCTCGGCGCGCTCGATCAGCAGCAGGTTCTCGACGCGCAGCTCGTGGAGCATGCGGCCGAGTGTCGCAAGCGCGGCCGACGGAACGCGAACAGGCGTTCGCCCGGCGCTCAGACGCCGGTCGCGAGGCGGCCGAACTTCTCGCGCAGGCGGTGGTAGAAGCTGGCGCCCTGCACCTGCGCGAGCGTGCCGACGCCGCCGACGAAGCGCGCGCTGACGCGGCCGCCCGGCTGCAGTTCGCAGATCGGGCGCCCGTCGACCGACACGTCGACCGGTTCCTCCTGTGAGCGGCTGCGCACGGAGATCGGGTCCTGCGGCGCGACCACGAGCGCGCGCGCCGTCAGCGAGTGCGGCGCTATGAACGAGACGGCGAGCCCTTCCACGCCCCACGCCATCACGGGGCCGCCGTTGGCGAGGTTGTAGCCGGTCGAGCCGGCCGGCGTGGCGATCACGAGGCCGTCGCAGCGCACGCGGCCGACCTCCTCGTCGGCGACGTCGAACGCGAGGTCGGCGACGCGCAGGCCCTGCTTGCGGTGGAACGACACGTCGTTCATCGCGAGCCACGTCTTCTCGCCGGCGCTGACCTCGATCCCCGGCAGGCTCAGCACGTCGAAGTCGCCGCGCAGCGCGCGCTCGGCGCCGGCCGTCACGCCGTCCGGGTCGATCGTCGCGAGGAAGCCGACCTCGCCGAAGTTGATGCCGAAGACCGGCACGCCCGTGCGCGCGTAGGCGCGCAGGCCGTGGAGGATCGTGCCGTCGCCGCCGAGGGCGATGCAGAGGTCGGCGTCGCGCGGGACGGGCGCGTCGAGGATCAGCCCCTCGCCCGGCGCGAGCGCGTGCTTGCGCGTCTCCTCGGGCGTGAAGCTGAGCGTCCAGCCGGCCGCGCGCGCAACCTCGACCAGCCGCACGAGCGCGGCGCGCGTCTCGTCGGGGCGGCGGTGCGTGAAGACGGTCGCGACTCTGCCCATGCGCGTCAGCTCCCCTCGGGGACGCCGGCCGGCTCGGCCGCCAGCGCGGCGGCCTCCAGATCCTCGACCGCGCCGGGGCGCCCGGCCTCGGCCAGCCACACGAAGCTCTCGCGGTTGCCCTTCGGGCCGGGCAGGCCGGAGGAGGCGTAGCCGAGCACCGCGGCGTTCAGCTCGCGCGCGGCGGCGCCCGCCGCCACGAGCGCGGCGCGGCGGTCGCCGGCGTCGCGCACGACGCCGCCCTTGCCGACCTTCTCGCGGCCGACCTCGAACTGCGGCTTGACGAGCGCGACGCAGTCGAAGCGGTCGGCGGTCGCGGCCAGCACGGCCGGCAGCACCTTCGCGAGCGAGATGAAGGAGACGTCGATCACGACGAGGTCGGGCGCGTACGGCAGCTCGGACGCGTCGAGCGCGCGCGCGTTGCGGCGCTCGAGCACGGTGACGCGCTCGTCGTTGCGGATCCGCCAGCTCAGCTCGCCGTAGGCGACGTCGAGCGCGACGACGTGCGCGGCGCCGCGCTGCAGCAGGCAGTCGGTGAAGCCGCCCGTCGAGGCGCCGACATCGAGCGCGCGCCGGCCGGCGACGTCGAGCCCGAAGGCGTCGAGCGCGTTGGCGAGCTTGCGCCCCCCGCGCGAGACGAACTCCTGCTCGGCCGCGACGGCCACGAGGACGTCCTCGGCGACGAGCTGGCCCGGCTTGTCGGCGCGCCGCCGCGCGTCGCCCAGCAGCACCTCGCCGGCGAGTACGGACGCGGCCGCGCGCGAGCGCGAAGCGAAGACGCCTCGCTCCGCGAGCAGCGTGTCGAGTCGCACCTTCGTCGCCATCGCGGGTGGAACGCTACCGGCCCCGAGCGGCGACCCGTGCGCGAGCGGCCCGGCCCACACCGCGGGCGGCGGCACCTCTGTGCGCCACATCACACACAAACGCGTCACAAGCACCCACCATGGTTGGCGCAATGACCGCGCTTCGCCCCACCATCTCGCTCCCCACGCACGGCGCCCTCGAGCTGCCGATCGGCGTGCTCGCGCTGGTGGCGCCGTTCGCGCTGAGCTTCGGGCTCGCCGGCGCGGTCGTCTCGGTCCTGATCGGCGTCTGCACCGTCGGGCTCGCGCTCGACGCGGCGCAGCATCCGGCGCAGGTTCTCGGCCCACCAGGCGTTCGACTACGGGATCGCGTTCGCAGCCGTCGTCGCCGCCGTCCCGCTGGCGCTCGCCGGCCAGGCCGCCGCGGCGCTCTTCCTCGGCGCCATCGGCGTCGCGCTGCTCGCGCTCGACGCCGCCACCCGCTACTCCGCGCGGGCCTCCTAAGACTTCCCCCACCGATCAAGCAACATCACATAGACACATCTCTCCTCCCTGGGAACGGCTCGCTTCGGCGGGCCGTTCCCTTTTAACCGCCGCGTCGCTTCTGGACGCCGACTGGACGCACGGTCGGATCTCCGACCGGCCCGCTCATCCACGCTCCTCCCGCGGTCGATGCGTGTTGTGACCCCCGTCTCATGCCGCCGACGCCTCTCCGCATCCTGCTGCCCCTGCTCGCAGTCCTCGCGCTGCTGATCCCGGCTGCCGTCGCGTCGGCCGGCGGGACGATCGGCCTCTCGTCCGGCAGCTACACCGTCCGCAAGGGCGACGGCGACGCCGTCGTCACGGTCGTGCGCAGCGACCCGCGCGGCACCGCCCAGGTGCGCTACGGCGCGTGGCACGTCAGCGCCCAGCCGAACATCGACTACCGCCCCGTCGGCGGGCGGATCGACTTCGCCGACGGCCAGGCGCAGGCGACCTTCACGATCCCGATCCTCAACGACGGCTTCCCGAAGGGACCGGTGACGGTGCGGATCGGCCTCTACGGCCCCTACCCGGACCCGCTCGGCCAGACGAGCCAGGCGATCCTCACGATCCTCGACGCGAACAGCGCGTCGGACGCACGCGACCCGCTCAACCCGCTCGGCCTGTCGCCGCCGCCGCCGGGCACGAACCCGCTGCTCGGCGCGCGCTTCTTCGTCGACCGCGAGTGGGGCCTCGCGAGCGTCGTCGCACACCAGGTCAGCCACCGCCAGCCCGGCGTCTCGCATCGGCTCGACGCGATCGCCAGCCAGCCCGAGGCGCACCGCTTCGGCACCTGGGACCACGATCCCCGCCACACCGTCGGCGCCTACCTCGCGCGCGCGCACGCCGCCGACCCGGGCGCCATCCCGCTCGTCGAGACCTACCGCCTCAAGCACCTGCGCTGCGGCGGCGTGAGCGACTCGCCCGCCGACGTCGCCAGCTACGAGCGCTGGTACCGCAGCTTCGCGCAGGGGATCGGCAACGCGCGCACCGTCGTCTTCTTCGAGATCGACGCGCTGATCACGACCGGCTGCCTGTCGCACCACGGCCTCCAGGTCCGCATCGCCGAGCTGAGCAACGCGATCTCCACGCTCGCCGCGCTTCCGCACGCGGTCGTCTACGTCGACGCCGGCGCCGCCGACGCGCTCGGCCCCAGCCGCATCGCACACCTGCTGCGGTCGATCGGCGTGCGCCGGATCCAGGGCTTCTTCGCCAACGCGACGCACTTCGACTGGACCAGCAACGAGATCCGCTACGGCGAGGCGATCGTGCGGCGGCTCGGCGGCGTGTCGCACTTCGTCGTCAACACGGCCGTCAACGGCCGCGGGCCGCTCGTGCCGCACAACCGCGTCGGGCACGGCAACGAGCTGCTCTGCAACCCGCGCGGGCGCGGGCTCGGGCCGCGACCCACCGCGACGGTGCCGGCGCGCTACCGCAACCTCGACGGCTTCTTCTGGATCGGCAACCCGGGCCGGTCGGGCGGCACCTGCGGCATCGGCGACCCGCCGACCGGCTCGTTCTTCCTCGGCTACGCGCTGATGCTGATCAAGAACGCGGACTACCGCATTCGCTGAGCGGTTCTAACTGCCGAGCAGCCGCGCCTTCTGGCTCGCGAACTCCTCGTCGGTCAGCACGCCCTGGTCGTGCAGCTCGCCGAGCTGGCGCAGCTGCTCGATCGCGTCGGGGGCGAGCCCGCCTGCCGCCGCGGGAGCGGCCGCAGGCGCGGCCGGCGCCTGCTGCTCGCCTTCGAGCTGCTGCAGGCGCGCCTCCTGTTCGGACTCGCGCTCCTGCGACTGGGCGTGCCGCTTGCCGGCCACGTAGGCGCCTCCGCCGACGGCGGCGGCGCGCAGCAGCGGGCGTCGGCGCATGAGGGGCATCTCGGTCTCCCCTCAGCCCTGCTCGTCGGGCAGCGCGAGCCCGAGCGCGAGCATGATCTCCGGCGCCGCCGCGACGACGCGCGGCCCGCCGACCTGCGGAGCCACGGCGCGCAGCACGCCGAGCACGTCCTCGGGCGAGGCGCCCTCGTCGAGCGCGTTGCCGACCTGCCACAGGTAGGACGCCGGGGGCGCGTCGAGCGCGATCAGCGCCGCGATCTTCACGAGCGCGAACGTGCGCGCGTCGAGCCCGGTGCGCGCCAGCTCCGCCTCGCGCATCCCGACCGCCTGCTCGAGCATCGACATGTCCCCCGCGGACAGGCCCGCGAGCGCCTGCTGGGTGTCCTCCGCCACAACCGCCATGCTGCCCATCCTTTCGTCGCCGACCGGGCCGCACGCAGTGTCCGGCCCGCGGGAGCGCAGCGCATCACCCGATCCGGATGACGCTTCGGCACCGGATCCGGGTGGATCCGTTCGCCGTCGGCCTCGCGATCGTCTACGGTCTGGCCGTGCGCGGCGGCCATCGCCACGAGGCGCAGCCCGCCGCGCCGCACCGCATGACCGAATCGACCCCCGCTCCGTCTCCCTCCCAGCGCCTGCCGCGGGGGCGGCGCTATGCCGTGCGGACGCTGCTCGCGATCGCGACCGTGCTGGCGCTGCTGTCGATCGTCGCGGTGTGGGCGAATCGCCAGCTGCTGAACGCCGACAACTGGGCGACCACGAGCACGGCGCTGCTCGAGAACAGCGCGGTGCGCACCGCCGTCTCCGGCTATGTCGTCGACCAGGTCTACGCGAACGTCGACGTCAGCGGGGAGCTCGCGGGCGCGCTGCCGACGAGACTGAAGCCGCTCGCCGGCCCGGCCGCCGGCGGCCTGCGCAACGTCGCGCAGGACCTGACCGACAAGGCGCTCGGGCTGCCGCAGGTCCAGCAGGCCTGGCGCGGGGCGAACAAGCTCGCGGCCGAGCGCTTCATCGCGATCGCCGAGGGCAAGTCGACGTACGTCAGAATCTCCGGCAACACGGTCTACCTCGACCTGGGTGCGCTGGTGACCGACGTCGGGGGCCGGCTCGGGCTGCCCGCCGACCTGATCGCCAAGATCCCGCCGGGCGCCGGCAGAGTCGCGATCGTCAACAGCAGACAGGCGTCCGCCGTGCAGAGCGTCACGGCGGCGCTGCGCGGGCTCGCGCTCGTGCTGCCGCTGCTCGGCGTCGCGCTGTTCGCGCTCGCCGTGGGCCTCGCGGGCGGCCGGCGCCGCGAGACGCTGCGGGCCGTCGGCTGGTGCCTCGTGCTGGCGGGCGCGGTCGCGCTCGTCGCGCGCTCGGTCGTCGGCCAGCGCGTCGTCGACAGCGTCGCGCAGACCGACGCCGTCAAGCCCGCGGCCCAGGCCACCTGGGACATCGGCACGAGCATGCTGCACGACATCTCGTGGGCGACGATCGCGATCGGCGTGCCGGTGATCGTCGCCGCCTGGATCGCCGGGCCGATGCGCCCCGCCCACGCGCTGCGCGGCGCCGCCGCGCCGTGGCTGCGCGAGCGGCCCGAGATCGTCTACGGCATCGCCGGGGCGCTCGTGCTGCTGACGATCGCGTGGGGCCCGCTCCCCGCGACGCGGATGGTGCTGCCGGTGCTGCTGATGATCGTGCTGGTGGCGCTCGGCGTCGCCGCGCTGCGACGCCAGGTCGCCGTCGAGTTCCCGCAGGCGACCGTGAGCGGCGCGCAGACGGCATGGCAGGAGCGCTGGACGCGCACGCGGGCGTCCGTGAGCGCGCGCTTCTCGAGGCTCGGCGACCGCGCGGCGCACATCCGCGACGGCAGACGCCCCGCGCTCGGCGACGGCGCGGGCCCGGCGGAGCCGAGCGGCAACGGGGCGCCGGCGGCGATCCCGCCGGCCGAGCGGATCGCGCTGCTGGAGCGGCTCGCCTCGCTGCACGAGCGCGGCGTGCTGAGCGACGCCGAGCTGGCGGCCGAGAAGGCCGCGCTGCCGCCGGCCGCCAGAAGCGCCTGAGCCTGAGTCGCCGCCTCAGATGCTGCCGTCGGCGACCAGCGCCGCCAGCAGCGTGACCGCGGCGACCGTCGCGTACAGCGGCAGCGCCACGCCCGCGAGCGTCGCCTCGTGCTCGACCGTGCGCGAGCTGGGCTCCTCGTCGCGCACGAGCTGAACCGCGCCCGCCGCGACCGTCACGACGCCGACGACGGCAAGCGCGAGCGCCGCCCACGCGAGCCCCACGGTCCCGTCGGCGGCGAACAGCACCGCGAGCACGAGGCCGGCGATGCCGAGCAGCGGCTGCAGCCCGAGCGACGGGGCCGAGAAGGCGCCGTGGCCGAGCGGGATCGCGACGAGCGCCATGACGACCCACAGTCCCAGCGCAAGCCACTCCATCGCGCCACCTCCTCGGTCGGGTGCGCCGACGACGCTACGGCGCAGCAGACGGCGCGCGCATCGCCCGAAGCGGGTGATCGGAGCGCGTACGCGCCCAGCTCGCGCGGATCGTCGTGCCGGCCTCCCCGCGAGCGCGTGCGCGCCCCCTTGCGCGCCCGCGTGCGCAGCGGCAGCGTGGACGGCAGCGGTGATGGACGCGACCCTCCCACTCACTCCCCCGCCCGCCTCCGCGCCCGCCCCGCCGCGCCGGTCCCCGGTGCCGCGCACGCAGCTCGTCCACCGGCTGCTCGGCGCCGAGGAGGCCGTGGTCCTGCTGCGAGCGCCCGCCGGCTACGGCAAGACGACGCTGCTGTCCGAGTGGACGGCCGCCGACCCGCGGCCGGCCGCGTGGGTGGCGCTGCGCGACCGCGCCGGTGGCGGCGCGAGCGTGGACGTCGCCGACGCCGTCGCCGCGATCGCTCGCGCGCTGCACGCGGTCGAGCCGCTCGATGCGCCGCCTCCACGCACCTCCGCCGCCAGTCCGCCGCCTCCACGCACCTCCGCCGCCAGTCCGCCGCTGCGCGCGCTCGAGGCCGCGCTCGCCGCGCGCCGTCAGCCGTTGCTGCTCGTGCTCGACGACGCGCACCTGCTGCACGGCCCCGAGGCGGCGGCGCTGCTCGACCTGCTGGCGACGCGCATCGGCCCCGGCTCGCTGCTCGCGCTCGGCGCGCGCGCGGAGCCGGCGCTGCCGCTCGCGCGGCTGCGCCTGGAGGACCGGCTGCTGGAGCTGGGCCCGCCGCAGCTCGCGCTCGATCAGCACGAGAGCCTGCTGCTGCTCGAGCGTTCCGGCACCGGGCTGCCCGCGCCGGAGCTGGCGCTCCTCGCCGCGCGCGCGGAGGGCTGGGCGGCCGCGCTCGCGCTCGCGGCCCGTGCGGCAGACGAGCGCGCCGCCGCCGGCTTCAGCGGCGCGGACCGCTTCTTCACCGCCTTCGTGCGCGAGCAGCTGCTCGCGCCGCTCGACGGCCCGGCGCTCGCGCTCCTGCTGCGCAGCGCGCCGCTGGGGACGCTCTCGGGCGAGCTGTGCGACGCGCTGCTCGGGCGGACCGACAGCGGGCTCGTGCTGCGCGAGCTGGCCCACGGCAACATGCCGCTCGAGCCGCTCGACCGCGACGAGCAGCGCTTCCGCCCCCACCCGCTGCTGGCCGAGGCACTGCTGGCGGAGCTGCGGCGGACCGACGCCGCTTGGGAGCCCGAGGCGCACCACCGCGCGAGCGCCTGGCACGAGCGACGCGGCGACGGCGACAGCGCAGTCGACCACGCGGTCGCCGCCGGCGACGCCCGCCGCGCGGGCGCGCTGCTGTGGCCCGCGCTGCCCGCGCACGCGCTCGGTCACGCGCCGCAGCGGCTCGACGGCTGGCTGGGCGCGCTCGGCGACGAGCGCGTCGCGGCGACGCCGATCCTCGCGCTCGCGGCCGCGACGAGCCGGCTCGCGCGCGGCCGCGCGGACGACGCCGAACGGCTCGCGGCGGCGGCCGCCCGCGCACTCGGCGACGCGCCGGACGAGGCATCCGCACCGGTGCGGGCCGGGCTCGCGCTCGTGCGGGCCGCGCTCGCGCGCGACGGCGTCGAGCGCATGCGCGCCGACGCGCGCACCGGGCTCGACGGGACCCGCGAGCAGACGACCTGGCACGCGCTCGCCGGCCTGCTCGCCGGGATCGCCGAGCACCTGGCCGGCGAGCGCGAGGCGGCGCGCGAGCTGCTCGAGGACGGCGCGCGGGAGGCCGGCGCCACGCCGTTGGTAGAGGTCCTCTGCCTCGCACAGCTCGCGCTGCTCGCGCTCGACGGCGACGAGCCGGAGCGCGCCGTCGCGCTCGCCCGCCGCGCGACCGAGCGCGCGGAGCAGGCGGGCGTCGCGGCCGAACCGCTGTGCGCGCTCGTGCCGGCGGTCGCCGCCTGTGCGCACGCCCGCGCCGGCGATCTCGCCGCCGCGCGCGACCAGCTCGCCCTCGCGCAGGAGATGCTGCGAGAAGGCGCGGAGCTCCCGCCTTGGCACGAGGCGCAGCTGCGCTTCGCGCTCGCGCGCACGCTGCTGCGCCTCGGCGACGCCGAGGGCGCGCGCACCCAGCTCGCCCGCATGTCGCGCGCCGCCCAGCGGCTGCCCGGCGCCGTCGTCCTGCACGCCTGGATCGACGACGCGTGGGCGCGCGCGGACGCGTTCGCCGCCAGCGCCGTGCACGGCTCCTCGCGCCTGACGCTCGCGGAGCTGCGCGTGCTGCGGCTGCTGCCGACGCACTTCTCGCTGCGCGAGATCGCCGCGCGCCTGCACGTCTCCGCCAACACCGTCAAGACGCAGGCGCACGCCGTCTACCGCAAGCTCGACGTCTCCTCGCGCTCGGAGGCGGTCGCCCGCGCGCGCGAGATCGGGCTGGTGGACGCGGCGTTCCGCTGACTACGCGGTGCTCGCGTGCTGCGGCGCGCCGACCGCCGAGAGGATCCGCTCGGCGATCTTGACGCCGGTGAAGCCGACCTCCTCGTGCAGCAGCGCGGGCGCGCCGTGCGTGACGAAGCGGTCGGGCAGGCCGACGCGCAGGATGCGCGAGGGCAGACCGGCGTCGGACAGCGTCTCCCACACGGCCGAGCCGAAGCCGCCTGCGAGCACGCCCTCCTCGACCGTCACGAGCAGCTCGTGCTCGGCCATCAGCTGGGCGACGAGGCCGGCGTCCAGCGGCTTGGCGAAGCGCGCGTCGGCGACCGTCGCCTCGATCCCGTGCTCGCGCAGCAGGTCGGCGGCCTCGAGCGCCTTGCCGACGCCGCTGCCGTAGCCGAGCAGGGCGACCTTGCCGCCGGTGCCGGCGCGCAGGATCTCCCCCGTGCCGATCGGGATCGCCCGCGGCGTGGCGGGAAGCGGAACGCCGGCCGCCTCGCCGCGCGGGTAGCGCAGCCCGACCGGGCCGTCGTCGTATCTCAGCGCGGTGTGCAGCATGTGCACGAGCTGCGCCTCGTCGCGCGGGGCCATCAGAACGATGTTCGGCAGCGGGCGCAGGTACGCGATGTCGAACGCGCCGTGGTGCGTCGGCCCGTCGTCGCCGACGAGGCCGGCGCGGTCCATCGCCAGCACGACGTTCAGTCTCTGCAGGCAGACGTCGTGGACGATCTGGTCGAACGCGCGCTGCAGGAAGGTCGAGTAGATCGCGGCGACCGGCTTCGCCCCCTGGAGTGCCAGCCCGGCGGCGAACAGCAGCGCCTGCTGCTCGGCGATGCCGACGTCGAAGTAGCGCTCGGGCAGCGCCTTCTGGAGGATGTCGAGGCCCGTGCCGGTGTTCATCGCGGCGGTGATGCCGACGATCCGCTCGTCGCGCTCGCACTCGGCCACGAGCGCGTCGCCGAAGACCTTCGTGTACTGCGGCGGCTTGGGCGCCGCGGCGGCGCTGCCGGGGGCCGGCACGACGGCCGGCGCGGGCGCACCGTTGGCGATCGACTTCGGCTTCGCCGCGTGCCACTTCTCCATCCCCTCGAGGCCGCCTTCCTCAGCGGGCGCGAAGCCCTTGCCCTTGACGGTGGAGATGTGCACGACGACGGGGCGGTCGGCGGCGAGCGCCTCGCGCAGCGCCTCGCGCAGGTGCGGGACGTCGTGCCCGTCGATCACGCCCATGTAGGCCCAGTCGAGCTCCTCCCAGAAGAGGCCGGGCGCCCAGAACGCCTTGATCGACTCCTTCAGCTGCGGGCCGAGCCGCTCGAAGCGCGCGCCGAGGCCGCCGGGCAGCTTCGTCAGGCCGCCCTCGACGCCCTCGCGCGCGTGCCACAGCTTCGGGTTCAGGCGCACGCGGTTGAAGTAGCGGCTCAAGGCGCCGACGTTGGGGGCGATCGACATGCCGTTGTCGTTGAGCACGACGACGATCGGCGTGCCGAGGCCGCCCGCCTGGTGGACCGCCTCGAACGCGACGCCGCCGGTCATCGCGCCGTCGCCGATCACCGCGACGACCTTGCCGTCGGTGCCGACGCCGTGGCGCATCGCCTCCTTGAGCCCGACCGCGTAGCCGATCGAGGTCGAGGCGTGCCCGGCGCCCATGATGTCGTGCTCGGACTCCTCGACCGAGCAGAACGGCGTCAGCCCTCTGTACTTGCGGATCGTCGAGAGCTGGTCGCGACGGCCGGTGAGGACCTTGTGCGGGTAGGCCTGGTGGCCGACGTCCCACAGGATCTTGTCGGTCGGCGAGTCGAGCAGCGAGTGCAGCGCGACGGCCAGCTCGCACGTGCCGAGGTTGGCGCCGAAGTGGCCGCCGATCTCCCCCACCGTGTCGATGATGTGCTCGCGCACCTCCTGCGCGAGCTGCGTCAGCTCGGCGTCGCCGAGGCCGTGGAGGTCCTGCGGGCCGTCGATGCGGGGAAGGATCGGCTCGGGCTGCGGGTCGCTCATGAGGTGCGGGTCACGATGAAGTCGGCGATCTGCTCCAGCTCGGCCGCGCCGCCGGGGGCGGCCAGCGCGAGCGCCGCGCGCGCCTTGCGGTGCGACTCCGCCGCCAGCTCGCGCGCGCGTTCGAGGCCGAACGCGCTCACGTACGTGCGCTTGCCGAGGCGCGCGTCACTGCCGTGCGGCTTGCCGAGCGCAGCGTCGCTGCCGGTGACGTCGAGTATGTCGTCGACGATCTGGAACAAGACGCCAAGCTCGCTCGCGAAGCCGTGGAACAGCTCGATTCTCGCAGGTTCGCCCGCGAGCACGAGGCGCAGCGGGCAGAGCACCGACGCGGCGATCAGCTTGCCCGTCTTCAGCACGTGGACCGTGCGCAGCCCTTCGTCGTCGGCGGCCGCGCGGTCGGTCACGTCCAGATACTGCCCGCCGACCATGCCGTTGACGCCCGTCGCGGTCGCCAGCTCGCCGACGGCGGCGAGGATCGCCTGCGGCTCGCCCCGCTGCTGCGTCAGCACGTGGCGGAAGGCCTCGGCGTAGAGCCCGTCGCCGGCGAGGATCGCGACGTTCTCGCCGAACGCGCGGTGGCAGGTGGGGCGGCCGCGGCGCAGGTCGTCGTCGTCCATCGCCGGCAGGTCGTCGTGGATCAGCGAGTAGGTGTGGATCAGCTCCAGCGCGGCGGCGAGCGGCAGCACGCGCACCGGGTCCGCGCCGGCCGCGCGCGCGGACGCGAGCGCCAGGACCGGCCGGATGCGCTTGCCGCCGGCCAGCAGCGAGTAGCGCATCGCCTCCTCGAGCCCGTCCGCGCCGGCGGCCTCGGGCCCCACGAAGCGCAGCGCGCCCAGGTACTCCTCGACCTGCCGGCGCAGGTCGTCGGGGTAGTCGTCGCCGCTCATCGGTCGGCCGGGGGCGCGACGGGGGCCACGGGTGAGTCCGCCGCCGCCCGCACGCGCCGGTCCAGCTCGGCCGCGGCGTCGCCCGCGAGGCGCGCGCAGTCCTCGACGAGGCGCGCCGCCTGCTGCGGCTCGAGCTCGCCGCTGCGCAGCTGCGCGGCCGTCTGCTCGAGCTGCTCGGTCAGGTGCTGCAGCGGGTCGACGCCGCTCATGCGGAGGCCTCCCTGCCGTTCGTCGCGGCCTGCGCCTGGTGCGCGCGCAGGACGGCGGCGAGGATCCCGTTGACGAATCCCGGCGCCTCCGAGCCGCAGTACGCCTTGGCGGTCTCGACGGCCTCGTCGATCGCGCCCTCGGCGGGGATGGCGTGGTCGCCGGGCGCCTCGCCCGGGTGCAGCATCTCCAGCAGCGCGACGCGCAGGATCGAGCGCTCCAGCGGGGCGATGCGCTCCAGCGCCCAGCCCTCGGCGTGGTGGCCGATCAGCGCGTCGAGCTCGGGCTGGCGAGTCAGCGTCGCCTCGGCCAGCGCGCGCGTGAAGGGCGCCGCGTCGCGCGGCAGCGTGTCCTCGAGCGGTCGCCCGGTGAGGTCGTGCTGGTAGAGCGCGAACACGGCTCTGCGGCGCTGCTCGCTGCGACGGGCCACGGTGCGCTCGCGGGCCGGCCCTAGGCCCGCGAGACGTAGTCGCCGGTGCGGGTGTCGACGCGCACTCTGTCGCCGATGTTCACGAACAGCGGGACGTTGACCTGGGCGCCGGTCTCCAGCGTCGCGGGCTTCGTGCCGCCGCCGGAGGCGGTGTCGCCGCGCAGGCCCGGCTCGGTCTCGGTCACCTCGAGGTCGACGGCGCTCGGGATCTGCAGGTCGGCCGGCTGGCCGTCGATCGACAGCAGCTCGACCTCGTCGTTCGGGCGTGTCCAGCGCAGCGCGTCGGCGAGCGTCGCCTCCGGGATCGCGATCTGCTCGAACGACTCGGAGTCCATGAAGTGCGCGTCGGTGCCGTCGCTGTAGAGGAACTGCATCTTGCGCACCTCGGTCCGCACCGCGCGGAACTTCTCGCCGGCCCGGAACGTGCGGTCGATCACGTTCCCGTCGCTCGTCCGCCGCAGCTTCGTCCGCACGAACGCCCCGCCCTTGCCGGGCTTGACGTGCTGGAACTCGAGGATCTTGAAGATCGTCCCCTCGACGTCGATGTGGTTGCCGTTCTTGAACTGGTTGGTGCTAATGATGGTGGATCAGCCCCTTTTGCAGGGAAAAAGCGGATGTGGTTGTCAATAGGCTTGCGGCGAGAGTGTACTTCCCTGGCCGGCCGGCTGACGCCCCGTCCTCGGTGCGTTCCGTCCGAGCCTGAAGCGAACATCCGTTCCCATGGGCATGAAGGTCCGAGACGTGATCACGGTGCTGGAGCACAACGGCTGGGTGCTCGTACGTCAGCGCGGAAGTCACCGCCATTTCCGCCATCCGGATGTGCCCTTTGTCGTTACGGTCGCCGGCAAGCCGAGCACCACCGTCCCGCCCGGTACCCTGGGAAGCATCCGCCGAACGAGCGGATTGGAGGAACTCCGATGACGCAATACCTTGTGATCTACGAGCAGGGCCAAGACTCCTGGGGCGCGTACTCCCCGGACCTCCCGGGCTGCACCGCCGTCGGTTCGTCACGCGACGAGGTCGAGCAACTCATGCATGAGGCCGTCGAGGCCCACGTTGACGTGCTGCGCTCTGAAGGGCTGGCCGTGCCGCAGCCATCGAGCTTCCCGGGCTACGTGGCGGCGTAAGAGCCGCCACCAACAGGCGTCGCTCGATGCAGGACTTCAAGACGCACCTGTTCGAGCAGCTTGACTTCCTGCAGTCGTCCATCGCTGCCTACGACGCAGGCAAGGAGCACGAGGCGAAGCGGCTCTCTGTCCCGATCCGAACCCTCGTGCATAACACGAGGCGTTCGACCAGCCTCCTGAGACATCTCGGCGTTCAGGAACGACTCGGCTGGGTCGACCGTGGCCCACCGGAGCCTCCCCCTCGTGCCCACATCATCTCCTTCGGGCTGTGCGTAGTCCAACTCCGCTTCGACACAGGCCAGTCGTACTATCGACCTGCCCTTCTTCGCCCTGCGCCGGACCGTCTGCATCCACCGGTGGCCTTCGAAGACTGGTGGCGTCGCATTGTCCTCAAAGACCAGAAGGGCAATGCGTTCAGTCGAGCCGATCTCGTCCTCTCCCTGGCGGATCAGGACGGAGGGGCGCACATCGATGCCGCGCTCAACGAGAAGTACCGAGCATTGACCCGGGAGAACTCCGTCGGCTTCTCACAGGACGGGCAACGACCGCTTGCCAACAGCATTGTCCATGCCTCGGTTCGCCAGATCGCACAGGAGTTGGCGGAAACGATCGAACGAGGCCTGACCTGGGACAGCGACACTCCTGTCGTCGCCACACCAACGTGCGCACTCGCGCTTGGGACCATTCCAAGAGTGGGACGCAACGACTTGTGCCCGTGCGGTAGCGGGCTGAAGCTCAAGCACTGCTTCCGCCAGCGCGAACCTCTCCGTGTGATGGCTCAGCCACCGGAGGACTCCCCGGCTGGACAGAGCCATCCGATCCCTGGTGCCGCTCCGATGCCGCCGGATCCTGCCGAACCGCCTTGTCTCGAGCTGGACTGCCTCGTGCTCGTCCCAGTCGATGAGCGGCAAGCCCGTCGAGTGGCCTAGCTGGCAGCTCCCGATGATCGTCTTCTCCACAAACAGAACTGGTTGGTGGAGATCGTGGGAATCAGCCCCTTTGCAGGGGAAAAGCGTTGTTGTGCTGGAAGCCTCGGAGCGGGACTGTACTTCGCGATGCGGTCGGCGGACGTTTCTGCCCGGTGCGCCCGCCACCGGACCGCATTCCGTCAAGGATTACTCGCCTTCTCCACTCCTGCGCGCGCGGAGCGCCTGGATCCCGTAAGCGATCCCCCCACCCACGACAGTCCCCCCACCGCCTCCCGCGAGCAGAGGGCCGATCTCGAAACGGACATCGGCGCCGAGCAGGACGTGCGCGAGCCAGAGCACGAAGATGGTCGTGAGGCCGATGACGAAGATCGGCTCGGCGATCGCGAGACCCCGGCGGAGTCCCGCCGCGTGCCCCTCCAACGAGCCGCGTGCGAGGCCCGTACGAGTCGCATGCCAGATGCGCGTCTCGTCCTCGTCAGCGTCGTCGGTGGCCATGACGGCCGCCCCTCTCGGTTCGTAGCAGCAGAGGCAGTGGAGTTAAGGCAAAGCAATACTATGTCAAGGTCTACCGACGAGCAAGGGCCGAGCCTCCACCCAGATTCGACTGACACTTGTTGACACTGTCAATACCTGTCAAGCCAAGATAGTATGCTGGTCATGGACGCTGCCATCAGACCGCTGGAGCGTACGGCGGTCCGCAAAGCGCTCGGACGTCTCGTCGCCCAGGGCGCCCCGTCTGCTGTCTGGCTGCCGGAGATCCAGCCGCTTCTTGCGCTTCCCGCCGTCCATTCGCAGATCGAGCGTCTCGGGCCAAACCACGCCGACGACGCACTCCTGATCGCACTGCGAGAGGCAGTCGATCGGCTCAGACATCCGCAGTACCAAGAACTGCTGACGATCGTTCTCGCGCTCGACGAGCGCTATGCCGGCTTGAGCGCGCGCCACCGGCGCGAGATCGCAGGCCGTGAGTTCCGCGGAGGGACCCATGCCGTCACATGGGGCACGATCCGCCAGCACCACGAGCCGCGTGCGCTCGACCTGCTGACGTCGGTGCTCACAGCAACCGCAGGTGGCGCCGACGACGCGGTAGCCGATCAGCGGTCGGGGACCGAATCCACACGCTGCGACGTCGAATGGCACCCGCTCGTCCATATCGAATGGGCTAACGAGCGACTGAGCTTCTGGCGTCTGGCGTTCCGCGAGTACGTGCGCGGCCCGATCGTCGAGGATCTGCGCGCGCTGCTCGACGACGCTGGCGTGCGCAGCTGGTCGCTCGACGAGCTGTACGGGCCATGGGACCTGCTGCTGCGCACATGGGTCCCTTCAGACGTGTCGGACTTCAGGCACAGGCTTGAGCGATTGACACCGCATAGCCTCTCGATGATCGATTCGTTCGCGGTCGACGAGATCGTCGCCCACTGGCGCTGGCCCGGTCCCGACGGCGGTGAGCTGGCAGCACCCGACGCCGCCGCGCTCGACAACCGCCCTTCGCGAGGCGAGCTCGTGCGCGTCGAGCGTGGGGCCGCCGCGGATGACCCGCTCCTTCTCACGCTTGCAAGGCAGTACCTCCTGTCGGTCGCGCAGTCGCAGCCCGGCATCCAATTCGTGGTGTCGGTACATCCGGGCCGCCCGATCACCCGTGCCGCCAGCACCATGCTCACTGACCGGATCAGCACGCTGCTGCGCGACGCCGACAACCTGTTCGAGACCTCGCTCTACCGGGGCGCCGGGCCCATCGTCTTGCTCGTTGAGGGCAAAGTGAGTCACAGCGCCTTCCATCAACTCGAGCGCGAGTTGCTGACGCCGCTCAAGGAGTTGCTCACGCCGCTGTTCGACGGTATGACGTTGACCTCGTTCGTAACCACACCGGATCCGCTCGTGCGCGAGGAGCGCCTCGCCGTCCCGGAGCGAAGCGACGACGCAACCGCCGAGCAGTTGCTGCACGAGCCCGAGGGTCAGCGCTTCGAGGTCAAGAGCTCGGCGTTCCGGCCATTGCGGGAGCGCGCGGGTACCTCGCCGGACGCACCGGACGAGCGGACGCGCAACGCGTTGCTGCGGACGATCGTCGGCATGCTGAATGGCGATGGCGGGACCATCCTGATTGGGGCGGTTGAGTCCGGGCGCTTGCTGGAAGTGACCGAGCCGCGCGTCGGGCGCTATGTCGTCGTCGGGCTCGACAGCGAACTCGAGCCGGGATGGGACGACTTCGCGCGCCGGCTTATCGGCGCCTGCGACGCGATCGAGCCTAGCCCGGCGGGCGCGATCCATGTCGAGCAGGCACGCATCGCGGACCGCACGCTTGCCCTCGTACGCGTGTCCGCGCACGCCAGCGGCGCGCCTTGGCACTACCTGCGCGAGCGCGGCTCCCGCTACGAGTTCGTGGTCCGCGACGGCAGCGTGACGCGCGCTCTCAAGGGGCCAGATGCCGACAACTACAAGTACACGCGCGGCCGGTAGCCAGCGTCCATGGCAGAGTGGCCTGCGGCGCCACGCGCTACGCCATTTGCGTCTTGCGGCGTGCCGCAGTCCGCTTGCGCGGGACGATCCGAATGTCCGCGTCGAGCGCGTCCGCCAGCGCGACGACCGTGCGCAGCTCGGGGTTCACCGGCGCCGTCAGCAAGCGACGGATGCTCGCCTCGTTCTTGCCGATCTCCCGCGCAAGCTCGGCCTTCGTGAGGTTGCGCTCCGTGCGCAGCTCGTCGAGCGTGTTGATGACCGCGTCGATCGCGGCGATCTCGCGCTGCTGCCTCTCGAACTCAGCGCGGAACTCGGGGCTCTCGCGCAGCCGCCGCTGGAGGCGACGATCGTGATGTCCCGTGTCGAGCACGGAAGGCAGTGTAGCATCAGCGCAACGCCTGCGTTGCACCTACGCAACGCTCCGTGTCGATGTGGTTGCCGAAAGCCCAAGCCGGGGTGTATTCGCGGGCCGGTCGCTCGACGCGTCGACGGCGCCTTGAGCCTCAGAGCGCGCGGACGACCAACGCGGGGACGCCGGCGACCAGTGTGCGGGGCGGGACGTCCTTCGTGACGACCGCGCCGGCGGCCACCACGGCGTCGTCGCCGACGGTGACGCCCTGCAGGACCATGGCGCCTGCGGCGATCCACACGCCGCGGCCGATGCGGATGGGGGCGGTCGTGATCTGCGAGCGGCGGGTCGCCGGGTCGAGCGGATGGCCCGAGCTGATCAGGTGCACGTTCGGCCCGATCATCACGTCGTCGCCGATGTCGATGCCGCCGAGATCCATCGCGGTGCAGCCGTGGTTCACGAACACGTTGCGGCCGAAGCGGAGGTTGCGTCCGCCGTCGACATGGAACGGCGGGAGCACGCGAACCGATGGGTCGAGCTCGTGACCGGTCAGCTCGCCGAGCAGCTCGCGCATGGCGTCGAAGTCGCCCGGTGCCAGCGCGTTGAGCCGCCCGAGGATCTCCCAGGCGCGCTGGACGTCGGCGACCATCGCGCGCGAGCCCGGCGTTCCGGCATGCGTCACAGTCCGGCCCCGATCCGACGCCGTTGGTTCGCGGTCCGGGGCAAGCACCGCAGGGGATTCTGCCGATGCGGCCGGATGTCGATCCGCCCAACGCGCAGCCTCCAGCGGACGTGGAGACACACCCGTCCCGACGAAGAAGGGCGGTCCGATGGACCGCCCTTCCCCGATGCGCCACACCAGCAAGCTCGTACTGACATGGTGCCGCTGCGGCGGGGGCACGCCATCGGGGGCGGCTGCGCGATCGGCGCCGTAGTTCGCCACCGCGCAGAGAGGGCGGCCGCCGAAGCGACCGCCCTCCATGCGTAATCGGAGCAAGCTCCTGACAAGCTCCGAGCTTCTCATCATCCCCTCTCCAGCGGGAATCGCAAGTCGGTACGCGCGCGCTGACGACAGACCACCTTTCGGCGTGGCACCATTGATTGGTCAAGACCCGTAGCCTGCACGTCGCAGTGCACGCACTCCCCCGGCTCTGGCGCGAAACGGATTTCCGCTGGCTCTTCCTCAGCCAGACGATCTCCACGACCGGCGATCGCATCGTCCTGGTCGCGCTTGCGCTGCTCGTGACCGAGCGGACCGGCTCGACGACCGACCTCGGCATCGTCGTCGCGGCGCAGACGACGGCGCTCGTGACGTTCCTGCTCGTCGGGGGCGTGTGGGCCGACCGCCTCCCCCGCCACCGCATCATGGTCTCGACCGACCTGATCCGCGCGGCGCTGCACACGCTGCTCGCCGTGCTGATCTTCGCCGACGCACTCGAGATCTGGCAGCTCGTCGCGATCGAGGTCTGCTTCGGCGCCGCCGAGGCGTTCTTCCGCCCCGCCTACAGCGGCCTCGTGCCGCAGACCGTGCCGGAGGAGCTGATCGAGGAGGCGAACGCCGCCAACGGGCTCACGCAGACGCTCGCCGAGTTCGCCGGCCCGGCGCTCGCGACCGTGCTCGTGCTCACGCTCGGGACCGGTGCGGCGTTCGCGATCGACGCCGGGACGTTCGTCGTCAGCGCCGGCCTGCTCTTGCTCGTGCACCCGCGCCCGCGCGGCGAACGGCCGCAGCGCACGTCGCTCGTCGCGGAGCTGCGCGACGGCTGGCGCGAAGTGCGCTCGCGCACGTGGGTGTGGGTGACGATCGGCGTCTTCGCCTGCCATCTCGTGCTCGGCTTCGCGCCCTACGTGGTGCTCGGCCCGAAGGTCGCCGCCGACCGCTACGGCGATCCCGCGCTGTGGGGCTGGGTGGCGGCGAGCATCGGGCTCGGCACCGCCGCCGGGGCGCTGCTCGCGCTGCGCTGGAGGCCGCGGCTGCCGCTGGCGACGGGGATCCTCGCGACCGTCCCGTTCGGGCTCGTGCTGCTGGCGTTCGCGCTCGGCGCGCCGCTGGCGCTGGTGCTGCCGTGCGCAGTCGCGGCCGGCGTCGGGCTCGCGCTGTTCGGCGTCTGGTGGGAGACGGCGCTCGCGCAGCGGATCCCGCCCGAGGCGCTCTCGCGCGTCGCCTCCTACGACTGGATGGGCTCGTTCGCGCTGCTGCCGCCGGGCCTCGTGCTGATCGGGATCCTCGCCGACGCGGTCGGCGCGACGACGGTTATGGCCGTCGCGGGCGCCACCGCCTCGCTGCTCGTCCTGCTCGCGCTGCTGCCGCGCGAGACGCGGGGCCTGGAGCGGCTGCCCGGAGCGCCCGAGCCGGTGCTCCACTCCGGCGTCACGCCGGGCACCTCCGGCGACGTGATCGCCTGACCAGGCTCTACGACGGGACGATCGTGATCACGGTGCGGCGGTTGCGGGCGCGACCGCCCGGCGTCGCGTTGGACGCGATCGGGTGGGCCTCGCCGAAGGCGCGCAGGGCGACGCGGCGCGGCCGCGGCGCGAGCCTGCCGAGCAGCAGGCGGGCGATCGCCTGCGCGCGGCGGCGCGTGAGCGCGACGTTCCAGGCGCGCGAGCCGGTCGCGTCGGCGTAGGCGTCGATCTCGACGCGCGCCGCGCCGCGCGCCCAGCGGCGCAGGCGGCGCACGATTGCGGCGGCGCGCGGCGACGGCTGCGCGCAGTCGACGCAGTAGGTCGCGCCGGCCGGCAGCGTCACGCGCAGCGCCGGCGGGCGCGCGGCGAGCGGTCGCACCGTCACGGCGGCGGAGCCGCTCAGGCCGGCGTCGCTCGTGACGGTGAGCGTGACGCGGTAGGAGCGGTGGGCGCTCGAGAAGAAGCGCGTGAACGTCGCGGCGCGGCTGACGACGCGGCCGCCGAGCTTCCACGCGTAGGCGGCGATCCGGCCGCTCTGGACGACGCTGAGGCGGCCGTCGAGGCGGAACGTCTGGCCGCGGGCCGTGCGCCGCCCGGGGGTGAGGACGGCGTTCGCGACCGGCGCGACGGGCGCGGGCGCGGCGGGCGTCGTCGCCGGGGGCGGCGCAGGCGGCGGAGGCGTGACGGCCAGCACGTCCGGGTGCGCGTCGCCGGCGACGGCAGCCGGGCTGAGCGGTTGCAGCAGCCCGCCGGCGCCGGCGCCGAGCTGCCAAACGGCATCCGCCCCGGTGGACTGCGCGTCGGTCGTGTACACGGTGCCGCCGTCCGCGTTGATCGCGAGGCCCCACGGCAGCGTGCCGGCGGCGATCTCGGGCGGGCTCTTCGCCGTCAGCGTCCCGTCGGCGCCGACGTCGAACTGCGCGACGCCGTCGACCTGCGTTGCGTAGACGCTGCGACCGTCCGGGCTGACCGCGACGTTGACGACGTAGTCGGAGGTGGCGACGGTCGGTGGGCTCAGCGGCGCAAGCGTCCCGTCCGCGCCGACCGCGAGCTGCAGCAGGTCGTGCGCGTTCTCGGCGACGTAGGCGTGGCGGCCGTCCGGCGCGAGCGCGATCGCCGACGGCTTGAAGCCCGTGACAAGCTCCGGCGGGGAGAGCGGCTGCAGCGTCCCGTCGGGCGCGATCCCGAACTGCCAGATCCCGCCGACGCTGTCGGCGTCCACGACGTAGACGTGGCGGCTGGAGGGGTCGACGGCGACGCCCCACGAGCTGTACGCCGGGACGAGCGGCGGGCTCATCTGCGAGAGCGTCCCGTCCGCGCCGACCGCGAGCTGCGCCACGCCCGAGGTCACGCCGTCGTAGGTGCTGACGTAGACGTGCCGGCCGTCCGGGCTCTCGGCCATGCCGAACGACTCGACGCCGCCGCCGGCCGAGACGGTCGGCGGCGCGAGCGGCTGCAGCGCGCCGCCGGCGCCGATCGCGTACTGAGCGATCGAGCCGTCCGCCAGGGCGGCGTAGAGGTGGCGGCCGTCCGGGCTCACGACGATGCCGACCGGGTCGGCGCCGATCGTCACGCTCGCCGGCGCGAGCGGCGACAGCAGGCCGCCGGCGCCGGCCGCGAACTGCGAGATCGAGTCGCCCGTGCCGCCGAAGCCGTTGCCGGCGTAGACGTACGCGGCGTGCGCGTTCGCGGCGGCGGCCGCAGCGAACGCGAGCACGGCGCAGACGAGGGTCGGCAAGCGGCGCATCGCCGTGATGCTAAGCGGGCGCGCGGACGCTCTCCGGCGCCCTACGCGACGATCTGGAGCTCCTTCGGCAGGCCGTTGAGGCGATCGTGGCCGTCGGCGGTCACGAGCACGAGGTCCTCGATCCGCACGCCCAGCTCGCCGGGCAGGTAGACGCCCGGCTCGACCGTCACGACGTTGCCCGGCGCGAGCGTCGCGTCGGAGGCTCTGGAGAGGCGCGGGGCCTCGTGGATCTCCAGCCCGACGCCGTGGCCGAGGCCGTGGCCGAAGTGGCCGGCGTGGCCGGCCGCGTCGATCAGCGTGCGCGCGGCGGCGTCGGCGTCGCGCCCGCTCACGCCGGGGCGGACCGCGTCGAGCCCGGCCTGCTGCGCGCGCAGCACCAGCTCGTAGACCTCGCGCGCGCGCTCGCCGGGCTCGCCGACCGCGTAGGTGCGCGTGCAGTCCGAGCAGTAGCCGTCGAGCTGGGCGCCCCAGTCGATCGTCACGAGGCAGCCGGGTGCGATCTCCGCCTCGCGCGGGACGGCGTGCGGGAGCGCGCCGTGCGGGCCGTGCGCGACGATCGTGTCGAAGCTCGGGCGCTCGGCGCCGAGCCGGCGCATCTCCTGCTCGAGCGCGAGCGCGACGGCGCGCTCGCTGCGACCGGCGAGTCCGTCCTGCAGCGTGCGCAGCAGCGCCGCGTCGGCCAGCTCCGCCGCGGCGCGGATGCGCGCGACCTCGCCGGCGTCCTTGACGGTGCGCAGCTGCTCGACGCCGCCGCCCGCGGGGACCAGCTCGACGCTCGCCGGCAACGCCTCGCGCAGGCGGTCGAACGTGCGCACCGACATGTGCTGGTCTTCGACCCCGAGCCGCACGTCGCCCGCGGGCAGCGCCGCGATCGCGTCCTCGAGCAGGTCCTGCTCGCCGATCCGCCGCTCGAAGCCGTGCACCTGCTGCGACGCCTGGGTGACGTAGCGGAAGTCCGTCACGAAGCAGCGCAGGTCGTGCATGCCGACGAGCGCGACGCCGTTGGAGCCCGTGTAGCCGGTGAGGTAGCGGACGTTGACGAGGTTCGTCACGAGCAGCGCGTCGACCTCGCGCTCGTCGAGCAGCGCGACGAGGCGGTCGGCCCGCGCGGTCATGTGGACAGCTCCTCGCGCAGCAGCGCGAGCGCGTCGCGGTAGCCGTCCGGCCCTCTGCCTGCGACGGTCGCGAGACACAGGTCGCGGATGACCGAGAACCTGGCGCCACTCCTCGCGCACATGCACGTCGGAGAGGTGCACCTCGACCGCCGGCAGCCCGGCGATCTCGACCGCGTCGCGGATCGCCCACGAGTAGTGCGTCCACGCGCCGGGGTTGAGCAGCAGCCCGTGGACGGAGTCCTCGAGCCGGTGCAGCTCTTCGACGAACGCGCCCTCGTGGTTGGTCTGGAAGAACTGCACGGCCAGCCCCAGCTCGTCGGCGAAGGCCGACACGCGCGCCTCGAGCTGCATCAGCGTAAGCGTGCCGTAGTGGCCGGCTGGCCGGCGGCCGAGCTGGTCGAGGTTGACGCCGTGCATCACGGCGATGCGGTTGCGGGTGGCGGTCACGCCGCGCTCAGCTCCCGCACGGCGGCGCGCAGCTCGCCGTCCTCGACCTGGCAGCCGGGCCGCGCCGCGCCGGGCGCGTCGAGCAGCACGAACGGGACCGCCTCGCCGCTGCGGCGCTTCTTGTCGCGCGCGGTCGCGACGAGCACGGCGTCGGGATCGACGCCGTCGTCGAGCTGCGTCGGCAGCCCGCGCGCGGCGAGCAGCGCCGCCACTTCGCCGCGCAGCGCGTCCTGACCGGACAGCCGCAGCGCCGCCAGCAGCCCGAGCCCGACCGCCTCGCCGTGGCGGTAGCGCGAGTAGCCGGTGACGGTCTCGATCGCGTGGCCGACCGTGTGGCCGAGGTTCAGCACCTGGCGCAGGCCGGCGTCGCGCTCGTCCATCGCGACGACCGCGAGCTTCGTGCGGGCGCACTCGAAGATCACGCCGGGGTCGGGGTCGTCGCCCGCGCGCACGCGCTCCCACAGGTCCCCGCCGGCGATCAGCGCGGTCTTCAGCACCTCCGCGTAGCCGGCGGCGGCCTCCTCGGGCGGCAGCGTCGCGAGCGTGTCGACGTCGGCCACGACGGCCGACGGCTGGTGGTAGGCGCCGACGTAGTTCTTGCCGTTCGGGAGGTCGACGCCGGTCTTGCCGCCGTAGGCCGAGTCGACCTGCGCGACGAGCGTCGTCGGCACCTGCACGATCGGCACGCCGCGCTGGTAGGTCGCCGCGACGAAGCCGGCGAGGTCGCCGACGACGCCGCCGCCGAGCGCGACGAGGTGGTCGCTCTGGGTCATGCCGCGGTCGCCCAGCTCTATCCACACGCGTTCGGCCGTCGCGAGCGACTTGTGCTGCTCGCCGGCTGCGAATTCGATCCGTGCGGCCAGCTCGCCGAGCCGGTCGGCGTAGCGCGGGCCGACCTGGTCGTCGGTCACGAGGAAGCCCTGGCCGGGGACGGGCGACAGCGGCACGCCCAGCAGCCCGCGCCCGACGAACACCGGGTAGTCGCCGGAGGCCGACGTCGCCCACAGCAGGCGCGTGCCGACCGGCGCCTGCGCGAGCGCGAGGATCGACGGCAGCGCGTCGTCGATGCGGCCGCGCTCGTCGGCCGGCAGCACCACGTCGGCGGCCGCCATGTAGAGCGGCCGGCGGCGCAGGTAGAGGTCGCGGAAGTCCTGCGGGTCGCGCGCGAGCGGGCGGCCGCGGCCGGCGGCGCGCTCCCACGCGACGTTGACGTCCACGTCGAGCAGCACGGTGATGTGGCGTCTGAGCGCGGCGCGGATGCGCGCGGAGTGCAGCGCGCCGCCGCCGAGCGAGTAGACGCCGCCGTCGGCGCGCTCCAGCAGCTCCCCCACCAGCTCGGCCTCGATCGCACGGAAGGCGTCCTCGCCCTGCTCCGCGAAGCAGCGGTCGATCGGCATGCCGATGTGCTCGGCGATCGTCGCGTCGGCGTCGACGACGTCGAGCCCGAACGTCTTCGCCAGCCGCCGCGCGGCCGTCGTCTTGCCGGCCCCCATGAAGCCGACGAACACGAGCGCGCGGCCGGCGGGCGGGCGCAGCGGCCCGTCCTGCGTCAGCGGCGGCGCCACCCGATCCGCTCCTCGTAGGCGCGGACGGCCTCGCGGACGTCGTCGATGTGGTCGCCGCCGAACTTGCGCCGGTAGGCGTCGGCGAGCACGTGCGCGAGCATCGCCTCGCCGACGACGCCGGCGGCCGGGACCGTGCAGGAGTCCGTCCGCTCGCGCAGCGCCTCGGCCGGTTGCTTCGTGTCGATGTCGACCGAGCGCAGCGGCTTCGTGAGCGTCGGGATCGGCTTCATCGCGACTCTCACGACCACCGGCGAGCCGGTTGTCATGCCGCCCTCGAGGCCGCCCGCGTGGTTCGTCTCGCGGAAGAAGCCGCGCTCGTCGGTGTGGAAGATCTCGTCGTGCGCCTGCGAGCCGGGCACGCCCGCCAGCTCGAAGCCGTCGCCGATGCCGACGCCCTTCATCGCCTGGATCGACATCATCGCCATCGCGATCCGCCCGTCGAGGCGCTCCTCCCAGGAGACGTGCGAGCCGAGGCCGGGCACGACGCCGAAGGCGATCACCTCGAACGTGCCGCCGAGCGACTCGTTCGCCTTGCGCAGCACGTTGATCTCCTGCACCATCGCCGCGCTCGCGTCGGCGTCGAGGCAGCGCACGGGCGACTCGTCGACGTGCGCGAAGTCCTCGACCGTCAGCGGCCGGCCGGGCGCGGGCGCGCTGACCGACGTGATGCGCGTGACGTGCGAGCGGACCTCGACGCCGACGGCCTTCAGGAACGCCTTCGCGAGCGCGCCGCCGGCCACGCGCGCGGCCGTCTCGCGGGCGCTCGCCCGCTCCAGGATGTTGCGCACGTCGCCCGTGCGGTACTTCCACGTGCCGACGAGGTCGGCGTGGCCCGGGCGCGGCAGGTGCACCTCCGGCACGTCGGCCTCGACCGGCCACGGGCTCATCCGCTCCTCCCAGTTGGAGAAGTCTCTGTTGGGGATCTGCAGCGCGACCGGGCCGCCGAGCGTGCGGCCGTGGCGGACGCCGGCCGTCACGTCCGCTCTGTCTCTCTCGATCTTCATGCGCCCGCCGCGGCCGTGGCCGAGCTGGCGGCGCGCCATGTCGCCGTTGATCGCGTCCTGGTCGAGCTCGAGCCCGGCCGGCAGGCCCTCGACGATGCAGGTGAGGCCGGGGCCGTGCGACTCGCCGGCGGTGATGAGACGGAGCGCCATCAGGCCGTACAGGTTACGTGCGCGTCGGCGCGCACGCTGCGCCGCGATGTGTGGTCACGGAAGCGGCGTCAGCACCGGCGCGCTCGGCGCCGTGCCGGCGGTCGCCTGCGGGACGCCGGTGTCGGACGAGCCGTCGCGCTCGAGCCAGCTGACGTGCGCGGCCGTCAGCACGCCGGCGCTCGGCGACCACTGCAGCGCGCTCGCGAGCGCGGCGGTCGCGGCGCTGCGGCGCACGAGCCGCCGGCCGGCCGCCGAGGCGCGCGCGTAGGCGGCGCTCGCCTTCGCCTTCGAGCTCGTCGTGTGCAGCGCGACGCTGTCCAGGTCCAGCTCGTACTGCGTCACGAAGCCGTCCGCTCCGGTCACGTCGAGCAGCGCGACGCCGCCTCTTCTCAGCTCGATCGCCTCGCACGTCTTGGTCGACGGGACGCATCTGCCGTCGCCCTGCGCCTTGACGTCGGTCGACAGCATGAAGACGGCCGTCTCGTGGTCGGCGCGCGTGCCCATGAAGATCAGGATCGGGTCGGTGGCATTCGGCAGCGGCGCGAGCCGCGGCACGTCCTTGATCTCCGTCAGCGGACTGGCGGCGCGGCCGAAGTGGACGTCGACGGAGGCGTAGACGTAGCTTCTCGGCGGGGGCTTGGTGTTGCTGCCGCCGGAGCCTCCCCCGGAGCCCCCGCCCGAGCCGCCGGTCGGGGCGCCGCCGCCCCCGGACCCGGTCGTCGGCGCGCCGCTCGGCGTGCCGGCACCGGCGTTCGCCGCTCTCGCGGGCACGAACCGCTGGTGGAAGGGGTCCTTCGCGCGCCCGAGCAGCGGCGCCTGCACCACGCCGGCCGCGACGCTGACGACCGGCTCGCCCGGCGGCTGCGCAGCGATCGCGGCGGCCGCCGGCGCGTCGGTGCCGAGCGCGACCGCCTGCTGGGCCGACGGCTTCTTCGCGAGCAGGAGCGGCACCGCGACGAGCGCAGCGACGAGCAGCAGGGCGACCGGCCACAGGCGCCGGTCGACCAGCTCGGCCCACAGGTCGCGCAGCGGTTCCATCGCACCACCGGGGTCGCGGTCGCGGCCGGGATGCTGCTCGGCGCCGCCCCGCCCGCGCTGCTGGCGGGCGTCGCCGCGCCGGCCGCCGGGCCGCTGGGGCTCGCGCCGTTCGTCAGGCCCTGGTTGGCCGGCAGCAGGTACGTCGTCGCCGCGACGGAGGCCTGGATGTGCGGGAAGCCCTGCGGCGCGGCGTCGAGCCCGATGCCGTCGATCGTCATGAAGCGCCCCGACACGGACACCTGCCGGTTGCGCACGACGAGGAAGTGCTCGAGCCGCCCGACGAAGTCCGACAGGTGGAAGAAGTTGCCGGTGAAGGTGAACGCGAACGGCATCGTCGGGAAGCCGGCCGCGCCGACGGACGCGCCGGGCGGCAGCGTCGCGGTCGTCGCCTGCGTCGCGGCCGCGGACCCAGTCGCCGCCGGCGGGGCCGGCGCCGGCGCCGACGTGCCGGAGCCCTGGCCGACCTTCAGCGAGCGGAAGTCGACCTTGGTGGCGCTCGCGGCCTGCTGGACCTGGACGATCAGCGAGGCGACGTTGTCGTCGCCGGGGACGGCCGCGCCGAGCCGCGCGACGGTCGCGTAGTCGCGCGCGTACTCGCGCTGCGCCTGCGCGCCGGCGGCCAGGTCGGACTGCGCCGAGGCGATCGTCTGGCGCTGCGTGTCGATCTGCGCGCCGAGGCTGCCGGCCTCGTCGCGCATCGGCGCGAGCACGAGGAACCAGCCGCCCGCCGCGAGCGCGGCGAGCACGAGCGCGAGCACCATCGCACGGTCGCGCAACGTCATCGCGTCTCGCTCCCGTTGCCGTTGCCGCTCGAGCTCGCCGCCGCGCCGGCGGCAGGGGCGCCCGCGCTCGGCGCGGGCGTCGTGCTGGCGGCCGGCGTGGGGCTCGGCGACGCTGCGGCGGCAGGCGCGGCGGACGACGCGGGCGTGCCGGCGGTGGCGCCGGAGGCGTCCGGCGCCGTCGGCGCGGGCACCGCCGGCAGCGGTGCGAAGAACACGACGATCCCGAACTGCGGGAAGCCGGCGTGGCCGTAGCGGCAGTCGCCGCCGCCGGCTCCACCGCCGCCTCCCCCGCCGCCGCCCGTGCTCGAGTCGTCCTTCGTCGCGGAGGAGAGCGCGACGCGCACGACGCCGGTCATCAGCCGCAGCCGCGAGATCAGGCGCGCGACCTCGTCGTTGCCGGTCGTGCAGCCCGTCAGCTCGATCGCCGGGTTCGGCAGCGCCGAGCGCAGCGAGCCGGTGTCGCCCGAGCCGGCGCCGTCGACGCTCACGCCCGGCGCGACGGTGCCGAGCAGCGACGTGAGCCACACGTCGCCGGGGATCACCTGCGCGAGGTTGGCGAACGCGCGATGCCAGTCGAAGCGCGCCGCGCCGAGCTGCCGGACGGTCTCGACGCGCGCCTGCGCGAGCGCCGCGAACTCGCGATAGGGCCGCGCCGCATCGGCCTGCACCTGGACCGCGTGCGCCTGCGTCTGCAGCGAGGCGAGCTGCGCGCGGCGGTCGACGAGCTGGTTGTTCGTCAGCACGTAGGCGAGCACGCCGACGAGCAGCAGGCCGAGCACGGCGAACAGCGCCCACGGGCCGATGCTCGCGCCGCCGCGTCCGCCGCCGCCGGCCTCCGAGGGGATCAGGTTGACGGCTCTCACAGCGACGCCTCGACCGCGAGGCCGGCCGCGACGGCCAGCCGGCCGCCCTCGAGCCCGCCGTAGGCGCCGGCGCGCGCCTCGCCGACGAGGCCCAGCTCGACCGGCAGCCCGATCGCCGCGCCGAGCCGGTCGCAGAAGCCGGGGATCGACGTCGCCGGGCCGGTCACGACCGCGCGCTCTGCCGCGAGCGCGCCGGCCTGCGCGCGGTAGAAGTCGAGCGAGTTGCGCACCTCGTCGGCGATCCGGCGGACGCCGTCCAGCAGCACGCTGCGCGCCTCCGTGACGATCTCCTGTTCGCCCGAGATCCCCTCCGTGGGCGCCTCGAGGCCGACGTGCACGAGCCACTGCCGCGCGTGCTCGAGCGTCAGGCCGCGGCGCTCCGCCAGCTCCGCCGCGAGCGCCTCGACGCCGCCGGGGGCGACGCGCGTGAAGACGCAGGTGGTCCCCTCCGCGAGCGCGAGGTTGGTGACGCCGCCGATCGAGACGTAGAGCGTCGCGCCGCCCGCGCCCGTGTGCAGCGCGCGGATCATCGCGAAGGCGGCGAGGTCGATCCCGGCCGGGCGCAGGCCGGCCTGGCGCGCCGCCGCGTGCAGCCGCTCGACCATGTCGCGGCGCGCGGCGACGAGCACGACGCGCGTGCGCTGGCCCTCCGGCGTGTCGACGAGCCCGAGCGACTGGTGCTCCAGCACCGCCTGCTCGAGCGGCATCGGGATGTGGTCCTGCGCGTGGAAGCGGACGGCCGCGGCGATCTCCTTCGCGTCCTGCAGCGGCGGCAGCTCGAGCGTGCGCACGACGATCCGCTGGTTGGCGACGCCGATCCGCACGCGCTTGCCGAGCTTGTGCTGGCGGAACAGCTCGCGCAGCGCCTCGGCCAGCGCCTCGGGATCGGCGACCTCGCCGTCGCGCACGATCCCCGGCCCGAGCGGCAGCCCGGCCGCGCGCTCGATCGACACGCCGTCGCCGGCCGTCGCGCGCACCTGCACGGCGGCGACGAAGCCCGGCTCGATGTCGAGGCCGACCACGGTGCGGCCGGCTGTGCGTGCGCGTGGCATGGCAACGATCGCTCAGCGAAGGGAGTTGGGTCGGGGACGGACGACGCTCATACAGCCGTCCACAGCCCTACATCGGCCGATCCCGCCGCATGGTTGAGCGCCCGGGGCGCGGCTCGTCAGACGAGCGCGGGCTCGCGCGCCAACACTGCGGCGTGGGCGCGCGCGGGCTCGGGGCGGGGCGCGTCGGCGAGCAGCGACAGGACGACGCACGGCGCCGCCCACGCGAGGTACAGATACGTCCAGTAGTTGCCGCACAGCTGGAGGCCGAGCAGCACGGCTCCGGCGAACGCGGCGAGCCGCAGCGCGTCGGCGGCGAACGCCGCGTCGCGCCGCGAGCGCACCGTCGCGCCGGCCACGAGCGCGAGCACGCCCGCCTGCGCCAGCGGCTGCAGCCACTCGATCCCCAGCAGCGTCCACGGCGAGTGCAGCGTGCGGCGGTCGAGCTGGTAGCCGATCGCGTGCAGCATCCGCGCGGGCGCGCCGGCGCCGCCGAGCGCCACGAGCAGCGCCCACGTGGCGACGGCCGAAGCGGCGAGCAACGCGAGCGCCGCTATGAGCTGCCGTCCGCGCAGGCGCGCGAGCCAGACCGGCAGCAGCGCGAACGGCACGAGCTTGAACCAGCCGGCGGCGACGATCAGCGCGGCAGACGCGAGCCGCCGCTGCGACAGCACGAGCGCGCCCGTCAGCAGCGCGGCGAGCAGGATGTCCGAGGTCCCGCTGGAGACGGCGACGAACAGCGGTGGGCAGGTGAGCCAGGCGAGCGCTGCCCGCAGTCCTGCTGCGCGCGCTGCGGCATCCTCGTGCGCGATGTCGAGCGCAGCGCCGCGCGGCCGCGCCCAGCGCGCGGCGCCGTGGGCCAGCAGCCACGCGACGCCCAGCGCGCTCGCGGCCGCGACGATCAGCGCGCCGTTGGCGACGTCCCAGCTGTCGTGCACCGGCATCAGGGCCGCGAGCGGGACGTACGCGAGGTAGCTGAGCAGCGGGTACGTGTCGCCGTGGAAGACGTCGCCCGGCATGTGGCCGTAGGGCAGCGTCCCGTGCAGCAGCAGCGTGCCGCCCTCCATCACCGCCTGGCCGACGTCGACCGTCGAGGGCGCGCTGAGCGTGACCATCGCCACCGCGGCGGCCGCCGCGCCGACCGCGACGCGCAACACGCGCACGCGCTGGGCGTCGTCCCAGGCGGGGGTCAGGGCGTCGAAGAGCGGCTGTGACGTCGCCCGCAGGCCGCTCGCTTGCGACGGCCGGAGGGCGAAATCCGTCTCGGCCTGCGCACCGAACGCCCGCCATGCGCAGCGCCCCGTCAGCCACAGCAGCGACGGCATCGCGGAAAGCGTGCTGGCGACGACGAGGCGGTCGTTCAGCAGCTCCAGCGGGACCAGCAGCGCCAGCAGCGCGAGCGCGTCGAGGTTGCGCACCTGCCGCAGCGGCAGCACGACGGTCGCGAGCAGGAAGGCGAGGCAGCCGAGCGCGACGAGCCACGGCCGCTGGGCGAGCTGCGCGCCGTAGGCGACGGCGCTGCCGCGGTAGTCGGCGAACTGCTCGACGCGGCCGCCGGGCAGGACGGCCGCCTCGGCCAGCAGCCGCGGGCCGGCGAAGAAGCTCACGCGCGTCGCCGTGCGGTCGACCGGCGTCACGCGCACGCTCGTCCAGCGCTCCCCGTGCGCCAGCGCGTGCGCGTCGCGCGGCGTCTCGAGCACGGCGCGGACCGCCGCGCCACGGCCGAGTCGCGGCACGACGGCATGGCGCGCGACGCTCAGGCCGGCGAACGCGGCGACGAGCACGAGCGCGGCGAGCAGCAGCGCGGACGGTCGGCGAAGCCGGTGCATGGCCACGGCTCGCATCGGCGCGCCGGCGCTCGCGCTTGAGCGGCGCCACGCCACCGCCGGCGCGATGTGAAGCGCCGGTCATCGAGTCGTGTCCAGGTCGCAACGGATTCGCGACGGAACGGTCACATCGAGGCCCCCGGGCCGGGCCTACGGTGGTCGCGCTTCAGCCAACGAATGTCAACGGAGGACATCTTGCGCAGCAAGCTCGTCGCCGGCGCCGCCGCAGCGGTCGCCGGTCTCCGCCGTCACCGGCGTCGCGATCGGCCAGATCGGGACCGGTGTGCCCGGCACCAACCCCGCCGTGGGCAGCACCCCCAACATCGTCGCTCCCGGCTTCGGCGTCAGCATCCTCGCCGAGGGCCTCGACCCGCTCGAGAACGGCACCGGGATCTACAAGTCGTACGGCTTCCTCGAGGACAACGCCGATCCGATCGCGCGCACGCGCACCGAGCCCGACGAGAACACGTACGTCGTCGCCGATCATGTCGGCGGACCGACGGCCGGCTACGACTACGGCCGCCACTTCCTCTTCCAGGGGCACGAGAACGGCGGCGGCAAGGCATACCTCACGCGCATCAACCTGGACGTGAAGGAGCCGGCCCACCGCATCACGCTGCTCTCGCCGCCCGCGCAGGACGGCACGACCGGCCTCTCCAGCATCGACGGCTCGACGTTCGACCCGTTCAACGGCGAGCTGCTGTTCACGAGCGAGAACGGCTCGGCCGGGTTCGTCGTCGCCCAGCCGCTGCAGTGGGGCGGCACGACGCCGCCCGCGCTCACGCGCCTCGACGGCTCGATCGGCAGAGCGGGCTACGAGGGCGTCTCGGTCGACAAGCTCGGCGACGTCTACCTCGTCGAGGACACGGGCGGCTCGACGCTCGCCGACGGCGGGACGGCGACGAAGGTCAAGCAGCCGAACTCGTTCGTCTACCGCTTCAAGCCGGCGACCAAGGGCGACCTGAGCACCGGCAAGCTGCAGGCGCTGCAGGTTCTCGGTCGACAGCGCGCCGATCGCGTTCCATCCGGCCGCGACCGACCCGGCCGGCGCGCACGACGACGCGTTCGGCGAGCCGATCCGCCGCCTCCACGACGGCGAGACGCTGCAGGCCAAGTGGGTCACGATCCACGACACGGCCGTCGACGGCACCGCCGCGTTCGACGCCAACGCCGCCGCCAAGAGAGCGGGCGCGACGCCGCTCAAGCGCCCGGAGAACGGCAAGTTCGTGCCGGACACCGGCTTCCGCTCGTTCGTCTTCGTCGGAACCGGCGACACCGACAGAACGGCCGGCCTCTACCCCGGCGCGGCCGACCGCGGCGCCTGGGGCGCGGCGATCCGCGTCGACATGCCGTCGGCCGGCTCGGACTCGGCGACCGCGAAGACGATCATGCTCGGCGACGAGACGCACAACTCGTTCGACAACGTCACGTTCCTCGACTCCAAGACGTTCCTCACGACCGAGGACCGCGGCGACACGCTGCACGACCAGGAGAACACGCTCGACTCGATCTGGTCCTACGACCTGACGAAGCCGTACGCGCAGATCCAGGCGGACGCGAAGCGCCTCGTCGCGCTCGGCCGCGACCCGCTCGCGGCTCCGGTCGGCGCGGAGGACAACGAGCCGACGGGCCTGCTCGTGTCCAACGGCGACAGCTCCCCGTCCGGCCTGATCGGCGGCGAGAACCCGGCGCACGAGCACGGCGTGCGGATCTTCTTCACGTGGCAGCACGGGGAGAACCACACGCTGGAGCTGCTCCCGCCGCACCGCGGCTTCGAGCACTGGCGCGGCCTCGGCAAGGCGTGGCACGACCGCTGAGCGTCATCGCCTGACGCACGGACGCGCGACACCGGCGCCCCGGGTCCCTCGCGGATCCGGGGCGCCGCGCTTTCTCAGGCGAACGTCGACAGGTACCAGTCGACGATCGCCGGCCCCGCCAGCAGCGCGACGACGCCGCCGAGCGCGAGGAACGGGCCGAACGGGATCGCCGTCTTGCGTCCCTCCTGCGCCCCCTTGCGCGCCATGATCGCGATCCCCACGACGGTCCCGGCGAGCAGCGCGACCAGCAGCGCGACCGCGACGTCGCGGCCGAGGAAGAGGCCGAGCATGCCGGCGAGCTTCACGTCGCCCATGCCCATCCCGCCAGGCCGCGCGAGCGCCGCCAGCAGCAGGAAGCCGCCGGCCGCGGCGCCCGCGATCAGCTGCTGCGGCACGCCGCCCGGGTCGGTCGCGGCGCCGATCGCCAGCGCCGCCACGGCGCCGATCGCCGTCAGGCGGTTGGGGATGATGCGGTGGTCGAGGTCGATCAGCGCGATCGGCACGAGCAGCACGACGAGCACGAGCCCGAGCAGCACGTCGTGCAGGCCGTCGTTCGTCAGCACGACGCCGGCCGCCAGCGCGGCCGTCAGCGCCTCCACGAGCGGGTAGCGCGCGGAGATCGGCGCGCGGCAGTCGCGGCAGCGCCCGCGCAGCACGAGCCACGACAGCACCGGCACGTTGTCGTACGGGCGCACGGGGTGCTCGCAGCCGGGGCAGTGCGAGCCGGGCAGCAGCAGCGACTCGCCGCGCGGCATGCGCCACGCGACGACGTTGAGGAACGAGCCGGCGAGCAGGCCGCCGGCCGCGGCGCAGAAAGCGAGCTGGAGCATCGCGGAGGCTCCTTCGACCATCAGCTGCCTCCGACCTGCTCGGCGTAGCGCTGGATGCGCCACGACGCCTGCACCGGGTCGAGGAAGTGCGGCGGCTCGCGCAGCCGCAGGCGGTCGTCGTAGCTGTAGGCCTTCAGGTAGCCGGACGTGATCGTCGAGCCGGAGCCGCGCCCGACCGGCCCGCGGAACTTCTGCGCAATCGTGCCGTTGACCGTCAGCGTGCCCAGCGGCGAGCCGCAGAAGTAGCTGTCGACCGTGAACGAGTGGTTGAGCGCGAGGATCGCGGCGGCGATCGAGATGTTTCTCGGGCCGCCGTTCTCGACGCACTGCGTCGGGTCGGTCGGTGCGTTCGGGTCGGGTCTCGTCGGGTGGTAGACGCGCACGAAGTTGTCGGCGATCAGCCCGAGCATTCTGTCGCCGTCGCGGACGACGTTCCCCGTCACGACGATGTCCTTCGCGCTCGCGATCGTCAGGTCGGTGGCGTAGCTGCCGCTCACGTACGCGTCGGCGCAGCCGGCCGGGTCGCTGTAGGGGGCGAGCGGCTGGTAGGCGGTGACGGCGCAGCCCGTTCTCGCGTCGTTGTCGACGTACAGCACGCCGTTGGCCGGGTACGGCCATGTCTGCGTCGTCGGGCTCAGGTTCGCGTTCGTGACGGTGATCTGGTTGTCCTGCAGCGCGATCGTCGTCGTGCCGGAGAAGACGTATCTGGGGTCGGCGATCTGCTTGAGCCCCGTGCTGGAGGGCGGCGGCGTCAGCACCGGCGAGAACGGCTTCCAGGTGCCCTGGATGTTCGGCGTGCCGGAGCAGTTCTGGCGCCAGCCTCTGCCGGACACCTCGATCGAGTCCTGCGTCGTGCGCCCGAACGTCGGGGAGCCGCACACGAGGATGTCGTCGTTCGTGTGGAGCGGGCCGTCGATGTGGTCGCCGCCGACGAACTGGATCTCCGTGCAGGGGACCGCGGACGTCGACCAGGTGTTCGTCGGCCACGTGCCGTCGAGGTTCTGCTCCTGCCAGGCGGTGTCGGGCGAGAACCGGATAGCTCTGGCTGCCGCGACCGTTGCGCCAGTAGCGCGTGCAGCTCGTCGCCGCCCACGTCAGCAGGTCCGGGGCTCTCGACGGCGTGAACGTCTGGTTGAAGCGGGAGCCGGAGACCGTGCCGCTGCGCGTCGGCCGGCCGGCGGCGTTGAGCACGTACCAGGACGGGTCCGTCGTCTCCATGTCGGTGAAGTAGAGGTAGTCGAGGAAGCTGCGGCGGCGGAAGGTCGCGACGATTCTGCGCTCGACGCCGTTGGAGAAGCCGTCCGAGCGGATGCTGAACGTGCCGGACATCGGCCCGCCGGCGGCGACGATCATCGAGGCGGTCGCGTTGTTGGTGTCGCACTGCGTGTAGCCGTTGGCTGGGATCAGCTCGATCGCGTACGAGGTGTTCGAGCCCGGGACCGGGCGCGTTCTCAGCGGCGACGCCTTGTACTGGTTGAGCGCCGGGTGGGCCGGCGTCGGGCTCGTGCACTTCGACCAGTAGGCGTTGTCCTGCGTGAGGTGGAAGAAGTAGTCCTGCACGCCGGCCTCGGCGGCGGCGTACGCGCGCTTCTGGTCCTGGTCGTTGCGACTCAGGTGCACGTCGCCGCTCGCCGCCGCGAACGCCGCGACGCTGAGCGCCATGCCGGCCAGCATCAGGCCGAGGACGGCGATGAGGGTCCAGCCCTGCTCCGACGCGAGTCGTGTGCGCATGCGACCCACCATCAGATGCAGAGGGGCGAGTGGTCGGGGTCGGTCGGGTCCGCGGTCCGGACGTACACGGTCGCCGTGTACGGCTCGGCCGTGTTGCTGGAGCCGCCGCGGCTGGCGAGCGCCTGGAAGCTGATCGTCATCTGCACGACGCGCTGCGCGTCGTTCGCGTTGAGCGGCGTGCTCAGCAGTCTGTCGGGACGGATCGGGCTGTTCGCGTCGAACTCGTAGTAGCGGAAGAACGGGACGGCGACGCCGCCGGACGTCTGCAGCTGGATCCGGTCGAGGATCGTGCGCGTGCGCGCCGGCGTGCTCGAGAAGCTGAACGGCGGCTGGCCGCCGGTCGCGGTGCCGGTGTAGTCGCGCTCGACGATCGCGCCGTTGGCGAACGTCAGGTCGCGCTGCTGCGGCACGAACGTCGTGTTCGCGAGGTCGGCGTAGAACGTGACCTCGTGGTCGTCGCCGTACGTGATCGCCGGGTAGCCCGGCCCGAGGCAGACCTGCGAGCGCAGCTGCTGGACGATCTGCTCCATCGCCGTGCGCCCGCGCGCGACCTCCTCGGTGCGGTCCGAGATGCGCGTCTGCGCGTGCAGGAAGGCGGTCGCGAGCGTGCCGGCCGTCAGCAGCACGCCGACGCCGAGGGCGGTCGCGACGAGCAGCTCGACGAGCGTGAAGCCGCGCTCGTCGCGGTGCAGGGAGCGCAGGCGGCGCAGGAGCCGGCGCATCACGGGCACGTCCCCGCGGTCGTCAGGTTGTACGTCGCGCTGCCGACCGGCACGCCGCTCGGCGACGTGTTCGCGAAGCTGCCTCTGAGCGCGTAGGTGGTCGCGCCGACGGTCGCCTGCACGCACGCGTCGTAGGGGCCCCACGGCAGCGCGCGGTCGGTGATGTAGCCGTCGGCGCCGGTCGTGCGGTTGGGCAGCGGGCCGCAGCCGGAGCCGGTCCCCGTCAGCTTCACGATCGCGCCGGAGACCGGGTTGCCGCCCTGCGTCACGAGCAGGTCGACGGGCGGCTCGAACAGGTTGATCGCCGTCGTGGCGCCCGGCTGCACCTGCGCGAGCTGGGCGCTCTGGCCGTAGAGCGTCGGGTCGTTGCCGGCGCACGTCCCCGCGTAGGTGCCGTACGGGTCGGTGAACGGGAACACGAGGCTCGACGTGTAGAAGGTGTGCGGCTGCCCGTCGCCGAACGGCGTCAGCGGGACCGTCAGGTGCGACGTGACGGCGGTGAAGGCGAGCCCGTTGGCGGCGACGAGTCTCCCCCCGCTTCTGTCGAGCGACGTGTAGCTCGCTCTGATCTGGCCGCCCTGGTCGTAGTCGAAGGCGACCGTCGCGACCGCCTCGCCGACGACGCTGGTCGCCTTCGACGGCTGCGCGGCGCCGCTCGGGTCGACGTAGCCGTTGCGGTTGACGGTGACCGTGTAGTTGCCAACCGGCAGGTACCCCCACAGCACGCAGCCGATCTGGTTCGTCGTGTCGGTGTACGTCTGCGGGCCGGAGAGCGCCGCCGAGACGCCCGGCAGGCCGTTGCCGTTGCGGTCGCGCACCTGCACGGCGAGCGTGCCCTGGTTCGTGCCGAACGAGCCGGCCGGCGGCGAGACGAGGCTCTCGACCGTCACCGGCGGGATCGTCATGTTCGGCCACGTCACCGACGAGGAGATCCGCAGGTACTGCGCCTGTGCCTGCCCGCTCGTGCAGCTCGCGGTGCCGGTGCCGTCGGTGATCCAGCTCGCGCTCGAGTTGACGGTGTAGGTGACGCCGGCGACGCTGGTGGTGTTCGCGGCGCGGTAGTTCGACAGCTCGGTGACGGCCATCGCGCGCATGCGGTCCTGGTCCTGCTGGGCGATCTCGCTCGCGACCGAGCGGTGCTTGTTGATGCCGGAGGTCTGCGACGCGCCGTCGAGCCCCATGTAGACGCCCGAGGCGACGAGCACCAGCAGCATCGAGGAGACGACGACCTCGATCAAGCCGAAGCCCGACTGGTCGTCGCGCAGGGCGGCGAGCAGGCGGCGGCTGAGCATGAACGGTCCCACCTGGAGCGCATCGGCGCGCGCGCGGGCGGGATTGAGCGCGCGGCGGCGGCTCGGACATCCGTCCGGTGCGTCCGCGGCCCCTGGACGTTCGGCCGGTGGCCGCGTCGAGCGCTCCACCTGCGCGCGCTCGCGACCGATGGTTCGGCGATGAGGCTCGCCCGCCGTCTCGCGCCGCTCGTCGCGCTGTGCGCGCTGCTCGCCCTGCCACCGGCCGGCGCGGGTGCGACGGAGAACCTGCACGACCGTGGCCGGCGGCAGGACGCCGGACCGTCCGGCGGCCTCCCCGCTCATGAGCAGCTCGCCGCTGTCGACGAGCTGCGCCGAGGCGATCCTGTCGGTCTCGCCCAACCCGGCGACGCCCGGTGCGCTCGTAACGCTCGACGGCAGCCAGTCGGTCGGCGGCGACGCCGGCAGCGCGATCGCCAGATTCGACTGGGACTTCGGGGACAGCACGACCGACCAGACCGACGTCTCGACGCCGAGCGTGACGCACACCTACGCGCGCGGCGCCTACGCGACGAGACTGACGATCGCCGACAGCACGGACACGCCGCTGGCCACGACCGCGGTCGACCTCGTCGTCGACGATCCCCCGGTCGCGGCGCTGAGCGCGCCCGTCGGCACGCTGCGCCCCGGCGTCGCGTACAGCTTCGACGCGAGCGGGTCGAGCACGCCGGACCTGGGTCTGGGCGGCAGCATCGTGAGATACGACTGGGACTGGGGCGACGGCACGACGACGCCGAACGGCGGCCCGAGAACCGACGCACAGATTCACGGCGAACGGGAGACCGAACGTGACGGTGACCGTCTCCGACGACCTTGGCCTGATCGACACGGCGAGCGCCTCGGTGACCGTCTTGAACATGCTGCCGCTCGTGACGCTCGTCGCGACGCCGGCGACCGTGCAGGTCGGCCAGCCGGTGAGACTCGACGCCAGCGGCTCGAGCGACCCCGACGGCAGCATCGCCGAGTACCGCTGGGACCTCGACGGCAACGGCTCGTTCGAGACCTCGACCGGCACGACGCCGACCGTCACGACCGGCGGCTACCCGAACCCGGGCCAGATCACGCTGAGCGTGAAGGTGATCGACGACAGCGGCGGCTCGAGCGTCAAGGGCGTGCCGGTGACGGTGGCGGCGCCGCCGGGCGGCGGCGGATCCGGCGGCTCCGGCGGGTCGAGCGGCGGCTCAGGCTCCGGCGGGACCAGATCCGGCTCCGGCAGCTCAGGTGGGTCGGGCGGATCGAGCGGCGGCTCCGGCGGTTCCTCCGGCGGTGGCGGCAGCGCGGCTCCGCGCTTCGCCGTCGGCCTCAGCGGCGCCGCGATCCAGCGCCTCAAGGCCGCGCTGCGGCGCGGCATCGGCCTGCTGGCCGTCGCCAACCGCGCCGCGAGCGGCACGCTCACGATGAGCGTCTCCGCCGCCGACGCACGCAAGCTCCACCTCGCCGGCCGCAAGGCCCGCCGCGCGGTCACGATCGGCACGCTGAGACTCGCCCTGCGCGCCGGCCGCACCGCCAAGCCGTCGATCAAGCTCACCCGCGCCGCCGCCCGCACCCTCCGCCGCGCCAAGCCCCACACCCTCCGCGTCACCATCCGCGGCTCCCTCTACGCCGGGTCGGTGTCAGCCGCGGTCGTGCGGGTCGTGCTGCTGCGGGGCTGAGGCGTTCCGCTTACGGCTCGGCTCGCTCCCAGAAGACGTAGCCGTCCGCGTCCCACGCTCCGATCAGGATCATGTCGAGCCCGGCGACGATCTCCTCGACGTGGGCAGGCGTCAGCTCTCGTGTCCCTGGCAGGGGGACGCCGGCCGGCGTCGGACCGATCACCCCCACCGTGGGAAACCACAGCACAGCACCGAGCAGCTCCGCTATCAGCTCGTCGGGGTCGTCGGCTGTTACATAGTCAAACTCGGAGTCGCCGACGAGGAAGGCGTGTGCGGAGGCTCCGTGCAGATCCTCGACGGATTTCCACCACTCGATTGTCAGTAGACGTCTCAGTGGCGTCGCCGCGAGCAGCGGACGCAGCGCATGCGCCGTCGCGACCATCAGCGCCTCTCGCTCGGCGTCGCTCCGAATCGCGTCAAACTCGAGATCGGCCGCAGCCTCGGCCGCGCGCTCGGCCGGCACCAGCGCCCACAGCCGCCCTTGCGTCAGGTCGAGATCGAGCAGCCGCCGGCCGAGCAGGCGTCTGCCGAGACCATGCAGCGCGAGCTGCTGCCGGACGTATCCGAGGTGCCTGTGCTCGAGTTCGACTGTCGTGAACTGTGTATCCATCAGCCCGGGAACTGCCACGGCTCTCCGAGAGGAGGCGAATAGAGCTTCGGATACCTACGGCGATGCAGATCGAGATGTGGCCCGCCGTGTCGCTTGGGATCGAGATCGACGCTCACAGACCAATCGGGATTCGCACGGTTTACGTAGTTACGGACGTTCTCGTCGAAGCCCAGGACTCCTGCACCGTGCTCCGTGCCACGTGCGAGATCCTCAGCGACCACGCTCTCGCCACCGATCCCCAGCTTCGCCTCGCCGCCGTAGAAGAGGCTCCCCGCGAGTCCGAGCCAGCCCCCGACCCCGTACCCAGCACCTGCGCACGAGCCGTCGACACCCGCGATCGAGTTGCTGAGGCCGAAGGTGAGTTCGTTGAGCGCGCCCGCGGCGGCTTCCGAGACGAACATCCCGATTTCGCCGAGACCCGGGAACAGTCCGCTCGGATCCGTGTATGCCAGCGGCGAGTCGTTCGCGTAGCCGTACGGCTGGCCGGTCACGGACGTGAGTGGGTCGCGGGTGAGGAACTGGCCGGTCGCGGGGTCGTAGAAGCGGGCACGCATGTACTGGACGCCGACTTCGGCCTCCGTGTACTGGCCGGCGTAGCCGAACCAGGTCGTCTGCGTGCCGGTGCTGCTGGTCAGCGCGCCGTAGGGCGAGTAGGTGAACGTGGCGACCGCCGCGCCTCTCGCTTCGGTGAGCATCCGCGTCGAGCCGATCGCGTCGTGGTGCAGGTAGCTCACGACCCCTCTGCCGTCGATCTGCTCGAGCGGCGTTTCGCCGGGACCGTAGACGTACCGGTTCGTGCCGTCGCCGAGCATCAGCGGCAGCCCGCCGCTGCGATCCCATACGAAGCTCAGCGTCCCGGGGCCCGTGCGTGACGTCAGCAGGCCGTCCCCGTCGTATCTGTACGTCTTGGATGCTCTGAGCGGCACTTCGAGCGTGAGCAGCCGATCCGCCTGGTCGTACGCGTATCTCGTCGTGCTCCCGCCCGACGGCGTCGCGCTCGTGCGGTTGCCGTCTCTGTCGTAGGCGAACGTCGCCGGCGCTTCGGCTCTGCCGGGCGCGACCGGGCCTTCGGTCAGCTCGTTCGCGGCGTCGTATCTGAGCGGCGTCGCGCTTTCGAGCTCGGTCATGTTGTCGGCCGAGTCGTAAGCGTAGGCCGACGTGCTCGTGCTCGCGAGTTGGTCGAGTGCCGTGTATCCGTAATTTATTCTGATCGACGTCGGCAGGCCTAGCCGGACGATCCGCCTCGGGAGTCCGTTCGCGTCGAGTTCGTACGTGAAGGTCGTCGGGATCGACACACCTTCGAACCTCGTCGACGTCATGTTGTCGGCGTTGTCGTACACGTCGGTGTCGACGTCTCCTGACGCTTCCGGGTACGTCGCTCTGAGCAGGTTCGAGTCGCGGTCGTAGGCGAAGCTCGTCGCGCCTCTCAGCCAGTCCGTGACCCTTTCGAGGCGACCGGCGTCGTCGAAGCTGCGCGTGACGACTTCGCTGCCGGGATACGTGAGGCTCGTGAGATTGCTCGCCAGGTCGTAGCCGTATCTGACCGTTCTCGACGCCCCGTCGGTGTCCTGCGTCAGCCGGCCGAGCGAGTCCCAGGTGTATCTCGTGGTCCCGCTGCCGTCGGTCATCGAGTTGCGTAGCCCCGCGTTGTCGTATTCGAACGCGACGTTCGGCGTCGTCCCGTCCGAGTATCTGACACTCGTCAGACGGTTCGCGCTGTCGTAGCCGTATGTGGTCGTGCGTTCCTGCGGATCCACGAGTCTCGTCCGGTTGCCGGCGGCGTCGTAGGCGTAGGTCGTCGTGCGTCTGAGCGGGTCGGCGACGCTGACGAGGCGGTTGCGCGCGTCGTAGCCGTACCTCGTGGCGTTGCCGGCGCCGTCGGCGCTCGACGTCATGTTCCCGTCTGCGTCGTATTCACGTCTGAGCGTCGTTTCGTCCGCACGTCTGATCGACGTGAGCAGGTCGGCGGCGTCGTAGCCGTACGTCGTGGCGTGCGTCTTGGGGTCGGTCGTCGAGGCGAGGTTTCCGGCCGCGTCGTAGCTCCATCTCGTCACGTGCCCGAGCGGATCGGTGAGCTGCGTCAGCAGCCCGGCGCCGTCGTGGGCGTAGGTGGTGGTGTGCTGTTCCGGCCTGCCGCCGGCTTCGTTGCCGATCGGGCTGACGACGGTCGCGAGGTTGCCCGCTTCGTCGTACGTCATCGTCGTCCTGTCCCCGAGCGGGTCGGTGATCGCGGCCAGGAGGCCGTGTCTGTCGTAGCCGAGCTGCGTCGTCTTTTCGCGCGGGTCGACGATCGACGTGATGTCGCCCAGGTGGACTTCTTCGCCGTGGACGTATCTCGTGACCTGTCTGGATTCGGTGCCGCTGAGCGGCGTAGATCTGGTCAGCAGGTTGCCGTGTTCGTCGTAGGTGAAGGTCGTCGTCACGGAGTTGGGGTCGACGAACGTCAGCATGTCGCCGAACGAGTCGTACGTCGCCCTCGTGCCGTGTCTGAGCGGATCGGTCGTCGACGTGCGCCGCCCGGCGGCGTCGTACGTCGCGCTCCAGACGTGACCGTCCGGATCTGTGACCGACGTCGTGCCGTGCGTGGCGGGGTCGTATTCGTATCTCCACGTGCCCGCTTCCGCAGTGCCGACGCCGTCTTCTCTCTGGATGAGCTGGCCGCTGGCGTACCAGTCGCGCCGCACGTGCCCGGCCGGGCTTGTTATCTGCGTCATTCCGGGTTCGTAGGCGAATCTCGTCACGTGTTCGTCGGCGTCGGTCTGGCTCGTGACGCGGCCCGCGGAGTCGTAGGCGTTCTGGACATCGAGATGTTCGTCGGGATCTATGCGTCTCGTGAGGCGGTGCTGTTCGTCATAGGCGTATCTCCACGTCTGGCCGCGGGCGTCGACCACGCTCGTGAGATTGCCGCTCGAGTAGCCGTATCTGACGGTGCGACCGGCCGAGTCCCTCAGCTGCACGACATGGCCCGATTCGTCGTATTCGAGCCTGAACGTGCGACCCGACGGGTCGGTGATCGTGGCGAGCCGGCCGGCTTCTTCGTAGCTGAGGGTCGTGGTCTCGCCGTTGAGGTCGAGCTCTCTGATCAGCCGCCCTCTGGCGTCGAACACGAAGCGGTCGCGCGATCTGCGCGTCAGCGTCCAGGTCCCGTCTTCGTTGGCGACGAGCGTGGCGAGGTAGACGCTCGGACCGAGATAGCCGCCTCTCCCGTTCGGCTCGAACGCGATCGTCGAGCCGTTCTCCTGGTGGATCGTCACCATCCCCCCGGGACCTTCGGCTTCCAGCGACATCAGATAGGAGCCGGTCCAGCCGTAGCCGAGTGGCCCGCTGGTCCCGGAGAGCTGCGAGCTGTATGTGCGGCTAAACGACAACGCAGGCCCGCGCCCTGGCAGCGCCAGGTCGGCCTTCGTCTCCGAGTATTCCCCGCTCGCCGTGCTGACCGGGTCGCCGACGCAGCCCTGGTCGCACGTGTTCTCCGACGGGTTGCCGCCACCGGTGCGTTCGCCTTCGAGCGAGTCGATTCTTTCGTGGAGGATCCAGGACACGGTGCTTCTTGCTTCACCTGGGGCTCTGAGAGCCAGGAGAGTCGAATCGAGCCAGTCCGACACGTAGAGGTTGTCGTGGCCATCAACCGCGAGATCCAAGATGTCCCAGAACTTTCCTGTTTCGACCGGCGTGCCGGGATAAGGCGGATTCGGGAGCGATTCGATCCAAGAGCGCTCGTTGACGGCAAAGATCGTGCCTTCAGGCGAGACTCCGCGGATGAACGCGTCCGATGTCGCGAGGTACAGGTAGCCTCTGGAGTCCACGGCGAGAACCGGTCACTTCCCGGAATTCGGCTAGCGTCGCAGGGCCGCCGTCACCGGTGTTCCTCATACCGCCGTTGCCCGCTATCGTCGTGAATCTCCCTCTCCGGTCCATCCGTACGACCTGCTGGCCATATCTGCCTTCACCGAAGTAGAGATTGCCTTCCACATCAAATGCGAGCGAATGGAGAGCCCACCGTTCGGTGCCAACACCGCCGTACTTGGCGACCAGGACCCCTGATTCGTCGATCTCCCATATTCCTTTGTTACACGAGTTGAGCATGAAGAGGTGCCCGGAGATCGGGTCGACCGCCATGCCTTCGGTGTAGATGCCGACTTCGGCGGCAACAGCGCCGACTCTCGCCACCGGTCCCCCGTAGAAGTATTCGAGACAGGGGTCTTCGGCTCGCCCCGCCCAGGCCGTGATGTCGCCGGTCGATCTCGATATCCGCCGGACCGTGTAGCCGGATGCGGTGTACACATTGCCGGAACCATCGACGGCCAGATGCTGTGGAGCTTCGACGGCGGCGCTCAACGCCGAGCCGCCATCACCGCTCGTAGCGCAGGTGCCGGTCCCTGCCAGCAGTTGCGGGGTTCCGGAAGTCCCTACCGAGAGGACCCGGCAGACCGAGCCGCCGGAATCGCCGGAGTAGATAACGCCGGTGGATAGGTCGACCGCGACGCCTTGCGGCGCCTAGCTCTCTCCGATCGGGAGGTAGGTTGCCCACGCTGCGCCTGCCATTGCCAAGAACCCGGCTACGGCGACCATCGCTACCGCCGCCACCCGCAGGCCGCCCGCTGTCGGCACACGCTCCGCGGCGCGCCGCCCCCTCAAGCCCATCGTTCCCCCCTGTCCTGCCGGCCGCGTCCCCCGCGCCGACGCTCGACGACGGCGTGCAGGCTAGGGAAGCGCTGCGGCGCGTGCAAGCGCCGATGTGCCAGCCCGGACAACGCCAACGGGGCGGGCCTGAAGGCCCGCCCCGTTGGCTGTGCTGGTTTGGTGTGCTTGCTGCGGTAAAGCCGGGCGCTACCAGGTGCTCGCGGCGCTGCAACCGCCGACATTCGGTCTGTCACAGCCGCGGGCCGTCGTGCCGTCCGCGTTGCGCGTGATGTAGTACGAGACGCCAGCTCTTGAGGTCGCCGTGACTCTGAAGTCTCTCAAGATGTTGGTCGCGGCCGCCGCGGTCGGCGGAGTCGAACTCGGCGTGTCCGTCAGCGCCGGCTCGATCGTCTGCAGATCGCTGAGCTGCGCCGTGTACGTGTTGTTGTCGGTGAAGTACGTCTCCTCCGCCGTCTGCATGTTGCGGACGAAGGACTTCGCGCTGGCGTCGCCGGCCTTGTCCTTCTGCGACAGGAACGACGGGATCGCGATCGCGGCGAGGATGCCGATGATCAGGATCACGACGAGGAGCTCGATGAGCGTGAAGCCTCTCTCGTCGTTGATGCGTCTGCGGATGGCGTGCAGCATTTGTTCCTCCTGGAACCGGTGGCTCGTTCGTTCTCCGCCAGATCCCTGGACGGGGGCCGCTCGGACCGCTCGGCTCTGGCAGGAGAGCTATCGGCACCCCGTATTCCGGGGTTGAGCCGCCTGGACGTTTGGTGGACGCCGGGGGCGCCAGGTGATCCGCAGCCTGCTCAGCCGGCGGGCGCGCGCAGGGCCTCGCCGGCCTCCTGCGCGTCGCGTGCGGGGTCGCGCACGCCGCTGCCGCCGCACCACGGACAGGTGATGCGTCTCTGCTCGCCGCCGAGGCCGGAGATCACCGTGCCCGCGCCGCGGCACGGGTGGCAGATCGTCTCGTCGCGGGTGTCGTCTCTGGCGGCCATGCGTGTCGGCGCGCGAGGGTAGCGGGTCCGGCGGCGCGGCGCTGCGCCCAGTGTCGGCCGGCGGCTACCGTGCATCCCATGCACGACCTGCTCTCGACGCTCGGCGACGGCCTCTCGAACGCTGCCCTGATGGCCTGGGAGGTCTGGTGGGCGCTCGTGCTGGGCTTCGCGATCTCCGCGGTCGTGCAGGCGTGGGTGCCGCGCGAGCGGATCCAGTCCGCGCTCGCGGACGAGGGCATCTCGCCCGTCGCGCGCGCGACGGGGCTCGGCGCCGCCTCGTCGTCCTGCTCCTACGCCGCGATCGCGATCGCGCGCAGCCTGTTCGCCAAGGGCGCCTCGGTCGCGAGCGCGCTCGCCTTCCAGTTCGCCTCGACGAACCTCGTATGGGAGCTCGGGCTCGTGCTGTGGGTGCTGCTCGGCTGGCAGTTCACGCTCGGCGAGTACCTCGGCGGGCTCGTGATGATCGGCCTGATGTGGGCGCTGCTGCGGCTGTTCGTGAGCCGCGCGGTGGAGCGGGCGGCGCGCGAGCACGTCGCGGCGACCGACGCGCAGCCCGCCGGCTGCGCGCACCACGACCACGGCGGCCACGACCACGCGCACCACGGGGCCGGCGGAGCGGACGGCGCTGTGCCCGCCGGCTGGCGCGAGCGCATCCGCTCGCTCGACGCGTGGACGCAGGTGGCCGGCAACTTCCGCGCCGACTGGCTGATGCTGTGGAAGGAGATCGCGGTCGGCTTCCTGCTGGCCGGCTTCGTCGCCCTGCTCGGCGCGGACGTCTTCAACGGCCTCTTCCTGCACGACGCGCCGTCGGCGGTGCGCGTCGTGTGGGCGGCGCTGATCGGCCCGCTGATCGCGGTCCTCAGCTTCGTCTGCTCGATCGGCAACGTGCCGCTGGCCGCCGTCCTGTGGGCCGGCGGGCTCCCCTTCGCCGGCGTGATGGCGTTCATCTTCGCCGACCTGATCGTGCTGCCGATCGTGCTCGCCTACCGCAAGTACTACGGCACCGCGTTCGCGCTGCGGATCGTCGCGCTGATGTACGTGACGATGGTGCTCGCGGCGATCCTGATCGACGTGCTGTTCTCCGCGCTCGGCCTGATCCCCTCGACGCGGCCGAGCACGACCGACGTCTTCGGCTCGATCGCGCTCGACTACAAGGCCGTCCTCAACCTCCTCGCGACGATCGCGTTCGTGACGTTGATGGCGCTGACGCGGCGTCGCGCCGCCGCGCCCGTGCACGCGCACTGAGGCGGGAAGGATCCACCGCAGGCGGCGTCCTCTCAGGTGAACCCGGACCTGAGGAGGCGCCCATGGCCGTACCCCGCACGACGATCCGCCGCTGGACCATGCTCGCGGCGGCCCTGCTGCTGCTCAGCTCATCGCTCGCCGCTTGCGGCGGCAGCTCCGGCGGGAGCACGACGACCGCGCAGCCGAGCGCGTCGAGCTCAGCGGCCGCGTCGACCCCGAGCACCAACGCGGCCGCCGCCACCGGCACGACGCTCGCCGTCGGCGCCGTCGAGAAGGGCGAGGACCACCTCGGCTTCACCAGCAGACAGCTCACCGCGAGAGCCGGCACGGTCACGATCAAGCTCGCCAACGGCACCGGAAACGAGTATCCGCACGGCATCGCGATCGAGGGCAACGGCGTCGACAAGGACGGCGCGATCGTCAAGCCGGGCAACGCCACGAGCGTCAGCGTGACGCTCAGACCCGGCAGATACACCTTCTACTGCCCGGTCCACGAGCACGAGAAGTACGGCATGAAGGGCACGCTCACCGTCACGTGAGCGTGCCGCGGGGGGCGGCGTCCGGATGGCCGACCGGATCGCCGCCCCCGCCCGACGCTTCACCCGTGAGCTCCGAGGCCCGTCGCGCGGCGAACCGCGTGACCTGCCGCTCGACGCGCGCCAGCGATTCCAGCTCCTCCTCCAGCCCGCCGGTCGCGTCGACCGGCTCGTCCGATGGCTCGACGCCCTTCGCGCCGACCACGTAGCGGCCGATCGCGAGCGGGTTCGCCATCCCACGCAGCGTCATCCGCGCCTCGGTCTCGCGCCGACCTGTACAGAGGATGAAGCCGACTGTCGGCTTGTCGCCAGCGCGCGCGATGAGCTCGTCGACCGCGTTGACGTACAGGTTCATCTTGCCGGCGTACTCCGGCTTGAACTCCGTGAGCTTCAAGTCGATCACCACCCAGCGCGCCGTCGGGTGGTGGTAGAAGAGCAGGTCGAGCCGGACGGTCGCGCCCTCGGCCAAATCGATCGCCCGCTGCCGGCCGGCGTAGAGGAAGCCGTCGCCGAGCGCGTGCATGAAGCGAGTGATGTCGGCGACGAGCGCGTTCTCCAGCGAGCGCTCTCTGCGGACATCGGCGGACGTCACGACGTCGACGACGAGCGGATCGCGAAGGAGCAGAGGCGACTCGTCGCCGCCGCCGGGTGGCAGCGTCTCGTCGAAGTTCGACAGCGCCGCACCCTCCCGTTCGTGCAGGCGCGTGTGGACATGGTGCTCGAGGACGGTGCGAGTCCACTCGCCGCCGCGCGCGGCGTACCAGTCGCGGGTCTGGCGGTCATTCAGACGGTCGATCAGGATGACGATGTGGCCCCACGGCAATGTTCCAACACCGTGTTGGAGCATTTCCTCCTCGGGCCACGCGCCCGCAAACGCTCGCATGTAGCGGAGGTTCGCCAGCGAGAACCCGCGTATTTCGGGGAAGGCCGAAATTCGCGCCCGGTCTACAGCGCATGCATTGGATCGCGCTACGCGCGTCTCCGATGCGCTCTGCGCCCGGCGCGCCACTCCGCCAGCGTCCGGTGGCGGCCGTCGCGGTAGCACGTGCGCTCCATCGCGAACCGAGTCGGTGCGCCGCGATCGGTCAACAGGATGGCCGGCAGCCACGGGCCATACTCGGCGACGGGGGCGTCCGGCAGCGGCCCGCCCTCGATGCGGTGCTCGATCCGCCCGCCGAACACGGTCAGGTTGACGGCGCCCGCGACGTCGAGCGCGGCGCTCGGCGACAGCACGCCGCGGTAGCCGTTGCGGCGCAGCTCGCTCGCGAGCACCTGCGAGTCGGCGTGGTCGCCGACCGCGATCGCGGGGTCCAGTCCGCATTCCTCCCACTTCTCGAACGTCGAAAGGTCGGCGATCTGCTCGGCGGAGACGCGCAGCTGCCACAGGCTGCGGAGGTTTCTGCGGCGGCGTGCTTCCGTGCGGATTGCCTCGTAGCGAGCCTGTTCTGCCCAGGCGCCGTCGCTGGAGAGCGCCAGGTACTGCACGAGCGACTCGCCTTCGCGGTGCCAGCGTCCGGACTCCTGGCGCAGCGTCGTGCTGCCGGCGCCGTGCCACAGCGGCGGGACGCCCTGCCCCACGTGCCGGTAGGCGACCCAGCGGCCGGCGAGCGCCTCCGGTCTAGACGTCCAGCTGGGCACGTCCACCTCGTGCGAGCGGCAGCAGCTTCCGCGTTGCGTCCGCCACGTCCGTGTCGATCAGCTCGCGCGGCGTTCTCTCGCGGAACTGCTCGCGCGGCGCGTCGAACCACATCACAATCCCGCGAGGCGTCCACGAGTTGCGCAGCTCGTAGACGAGCTGGCCGATCAGGGTGATGCGCTTCGGGTTGCGCTTGATCTGCTCGACGCGCCCTCTGCGCCAGTTCTGCACCGACTTGGTCGTCGCGCCGAGCAGCTTCGCGACCTCGCCGACCTCGACGCTCGCCAGCTCCTCGGCGACGAATCTGGCGGCGTAGGCGGGGTCGTCGATCGCGTTGTGGTCGAGCTGGCGCAGCATCGCCCGCACGACCACGTGCATGATCTTCATCGCGTAGCGGACCTTCCAGCCCTCGTCGAGCGCGTCGTCGTCGAGCGCGATCTCGGCGCGCAGGTCCTCGAGCGTCAGCAGCAGCTCGCGCGCGAGCGCGTGGTCGCGCCACGCGGGATCGCGCGCGAGTCCGAGGATCTCGCTGCGCACGCGCTCGAACCAGCGGTCGCGCTCGGTCACGCGCCGCTTGCGCGACACCGGGTCGTTGCGCAGATCGCGGGTGCTCGGCTCGTCGTAGGGCCTGAGCGCCGTGTCGAGATCGCGCTCGAGCGCCTCGATGCGCTCGCGCAGCCCGTCGCCGGTGGTGGTGGGAGATGGGTCAGCCACTACGGACATGGCAGGATGCCTTCCAAGTCTGTGATCTTTCCCTCGATGGGAAAGACCTGCGACCCAGTCTAGCGCGTCAGCCGTCGAGCTCGACGCGCATCGCGGCCGCGAGGCCGCCGCCGAGCACGTGCTCGTCGGCGCCGAAGCGGACCGTCAGCGGGCCGCCGAACGGCTGGCGCTCGACGACCTCCAGCGCGTCCCCCAGCCGGACCCCGCGCTCGGACAGGTAGCGCAGCATCGCGGGGTCCGAGTCGGAGATGCGCACGAAGCGCCCGCGCACGCCGGGCTCCAGCTCGGCGAGCCGCAGCGTCGTGCCCTCGTCCATCACGAGGTCGGCGTCGGGGATCGGGTCGCCGTGCGGGTCGTGCGTCGGATTGCCGAGCTTCGCCGCGATGCGCGCCTCGAGATCCTCCGAGATCACGTGCTCGAGCGCCTCCGCCTCCTCGTGGACGCGATCCCACGGCACCCCGAGATGCTCGGCGAGGTAGAGCTCCAGCAGGCGGTGGTGGCGCAGCACCTCGAGCGCGACGCGCTCCCCGTCGGGCGTCAGCACGACGCCCTTGTAACGCTCGTGCACCGCGAGCCCGCGGTCGGCGAGCTTCTTCAGCATCGCCGAGACCGACGCCGGCGTCACGCCCAGCCGCTCGGCGAGGTCGTTCGTCGAGACGCCGTCCACGCCGGCGGCGCGCCGCTGCAGCGCGTAGATCGCCTTCGCGTAGTCCTCGATCGCCTCGGACGGGCGGCTCGTGGGCTCGGTGGCCATCAGCGGAGGATACGACCGCCCAGCGTGCGGGCGCCACGCCCGCGCCTATCTGATCGCGTCGTAGACCTTGAACAGCGGCATGTACATCGAGATCACGATGAAGCCGACGATCGCGCCGACGACGATGATCATCAGCGGCTCGAGCAGCGAGGTGAGGCCCTTGATCGCGGCGGCGACCTCGTCCTCGTAGAAGTCGGCGATCTTCGCGAGCATCGTGTCGAGCGCGCCCGTCTCCTCGCCGACGCCGACCATCTGGCAGACCATCGCCGGGAAGACCGGCGCCTCGCGCAGCGGCGCGGCGATCGTGCCGCCGGCCTTCACCGAGGCCATCACCTCGGCCATCGCCTTCTCGACGACCGCGTTGCCGGCCGTCTTGCCGGTGATCTCGATCGCCTGCAGGATCGGCACGCCCGAGGCGATCAGCGACGACAGCGTCCGCGACCAGCGCGCGAGCGCGATTCTCTGCACGACCGGGCCGATTCTGAACGGGAAGCGCAGCCGGATCGTGTCCCACTGCGGCCGCCCCCACGAGGAGCGCTTCCACTGGCGGAACGCGAACACGACGCCCACGACGCCGGCGATCAGCAGGTACCACTGCCCGGTCACGACGTTCGACATCCCGACCGTGATTCTCGTGATCGTCGGCAGCGAGCTGCCGAACTCCTGGAACGTCTTCTGGAAGACCGGCACGAGGAACGCGACCATCGCGATCAGCACGATGAACGCGAAGCTGAAGATGACGGTCGGGTAGATCATCGCCGACTTCACCTGGCGCCGCAGCGCGTCGTCCTTCTCGAGCTGGTCGGCGACGCGGATCAGCGCCTCGTCGAGCCGGCCGCCCGTCTCGCCCGACTCGACCATCGCGACGTAGAGCGGACTGAAGACCTTCGGATGGCGCGCGAGCGCGGCGGAGAACAGCAGCCCCGCCTCGACGTCCTTGCGCACGCCGACGACCGCATCTCTCAGCGGGTCTCGACTCGGTCTGCTCCTCGAGCACGTAGAGCGCGCGCAGCAGCGTCATGCCGGAGGCGACCATCGTCGAGAGCTGGCGCGAGAGGACCGTCAGGTCGCCCGGCTTCACGCGCTCGAACAGCGTGATGTTCAGCTCCTTGGAGCTGTGCTTGTCGCTGATGTCGACGACGATCAGGCCGCGCGACTTGAGCTGATCGGCGACCGCCTGCTTGGAGGCCGCCTCGACCTCGCCCTTGGCGTGCGAGCCGCCGAGGTCGATCGCCTTGAAGACGTAGGTGGACATGGCCCCGCCGGCTGGTCCCTACACCGTCGCCATCGCGCCGGCGTCCATCGGCACGCCGACACCCCCCGACCCCAGCAGGCGCCGCAGCTCCTCCGGCGTCGTCGAGCGCGACTCGGCGAGCTGGCGCGTGATCCGCCCGGCGCGCACGAGCCCGGCCAGCGCGGCGTCCATCGTCTGCATCCCCTGCGCCCCGCCGGTCTGCAGCACCGAGTAGATCTGGTGCGTCTTGCCCTCGCGGATCAGGTTGCGCACGGCCGGCGTCGGCACGAGCACCTCGGCGGCGACGACGCGCCCGGCGCCGTCGGCCGTCGGCAGCAGCTGCTGCGTGACGATCCCCTGCAGGCCGACCGCCAGCTGCGTGCGGATCTGGCTCTGCTGGGCGCCCGGGAACACGTCGACGATGCGGTCGATCGTCTGCGGCGTGTCCTGCGTGTGCAGCGTCGCGAACACGAGGTGGCCGGTCTCCGCCGCGGTGATCGCGGTCGAGATCGTCTCCATGTCGCGCATCTCCCCGACGAGGATCACGTCGGGGTCCTGGCGCAGCGCGGCCTTCAGTCCCTCGGCGAAGGTCGTCGCGTCGGAGCCGATCTCGCGCTGGTTGACGATGCATCTCTTGTGGCGATGGAGGAACTCGATCGGGTCCTCGATCGTCATGATGTGCTCTTCGCGCGTCTCGTTGATGACGTCGACCAGCGAGGCGAGCGTGGTCGACTTGCCGGAGCCGGTCGGGCCCGTCACGAGCACCAGACCGCGCGGCCGATTCGCCATCTCGGCGACGGCCGGCGGCAGCCCGAGCGACTCCAGCGGCGCGATCTCGAAGGGGATCAGGCGGAAGGCGGCGCCGAGCGCGGAGCGCTGGAAGTAGGCGTTGACGCGGAAGCGCGCGCGGCCGGGGATCTGGTAGGCGAAGTCGAGCTGCCAGTTGTTCTCCAGCTTCTGGCGCTGGTCGTTGGAGAGGATCGAGTAGACGATCTCCCGCGTGTCGGTCGGCGTCAGCGTCGGGTAGCCGTCGACGGCCTGCAGGCGTCCGCGCACGCGCACCATCGGCGGTGCGCCGGCGGTCAGGTGGAGGTCGGACGCCCGGCGGTCGACGACCTCGAGCAGCAGCTCGGCGAAGTCGATGTCCATCCCGAGGGGTATCGGCAGAACCCCTCGGGAGCGTGAGCTACACCTCGATCGCCACCGCCACCGCCTCGTCCACGCGCTGGTCGACCGGCTGTGCGTGGGCCGGCTTGCCGCGCGGCAGGAACAGCGCGGGGATCGCGGCGAGCGCGATCAGCGCGAACGCCCACTTGTAGGTCTGCCCGAACGCGTCCGCCACGAGCGGAGCCAGACGCGCGTGCGCAGCCGGCGGGATCGACTGCGCCGCCTGGAGCCCCTGCGCCGCGCTCGCCGCGCCGGGCAGGCGGTCGGCGAGCTGGGTGGCGAGCACGACCGAGAGCAGCGCCACGCCGAGCGCGCCGAAGCCGCGCTGGACGATGTTGAACGCGGTCGTGGCGCGCGAGAACCTCGGCGTGCGCGAGCGACTGGTAGGCGGCCGCCATCGTCGGCATCATCGCCAGGCCGATCCCCATGCCCGCCACGAACGAGGCGGCGCCCAGCAGCACGTACGACGTGTCGGCGCCGACCTGCGTGAAGATCCCGAAGCCGACCAGCACGCACACCAGCCCCGGCAGCACGACGCGCCCCGCGCCGGTGCGGTCGACGATCCGTCCGCCGATCGGCATCATCAGCGCCGCCCCGACCCCCTGCGGGATCATCAGCAGGCCGGCGTCCAGCGCCGACTGGTTGCGCGCGACCTGGTAGTAGAGCGGCAGCAGCAGCATCGCCCCGAAGAAGGCGGCGGCGAACAGCGCCATCGTGATGCCGGACACCGCCGGCGTTCTGCGCTTGAACAGCCGCACGTCGATCAGCGGCGCCTCGGTGTGCAGCGCGTGCCACGTGAACGCGGCGATCAGCGCGATGCCGGCGAGCGTCGGCACGACCGCCTTCGCGCCGGTGAAGCTGCCGCGCGTGCCGATCTCCGCGAGCCCGTAGACGAGCGCCGCGAGCCCGGGCGACAGCAGCAGCAGGCCGAGCACGTCGAGCCGGTGGCGCGGCTGCGGCTTGTCGGGCTTGAGGATGCGGTACGCCATCGCGAGCGCGACGACGCCGAGCGGGATGTTCACGTAGAAGATCCAGCGCCACGAGACGTCGTCGACCAGCCAGCCGCCGAGCACCGGGCCGAGGATCGGCCCGATCAGCATCGGCGCGCCGACGACGCTCATCACGCGCCCGATCCGCTGCGGACCGGCCGCCTGCGTGAGGATCGTCATGCCGGCCGGCATGATCATGCCGCCGCCGAGCCCCTGCAGGATCCGGAAGAAGATCAGCGACTGCGCCGACCACGCCATGCCCGACAGCGCCGAGCCCGCGAGGAACAGCACGAGCGACGTCATGTAGAGGCGCTTGGTGCCGAAGCGGTCGGCCGCCCAGCCGGTGAGCGGGATGACGGTCGCGAGCGCGAGCAGGTAGCCGGTCGAGACCCATTGGATCGTCGGCAGCGGCGAGTGGAAGTCCGTCGAGAGGTGGTTGATCGCGATGTTGACGATCGTCGTGTCGAGGATCGACATGATCGACCCGAGCACGACGACGGCCGAGATCGCGAGCAGCGCGCGGTCCAGCGGCTCCGAGCCGGAGACCGTCCGCGGCGCCTCCGCGGTGGCTGGCAGGCGTCCGTTTCCGTTTCCGTCGGCGCTCACCGCGCCTCCTCTCTCGAGTCCGAGTCCCAGCGGGCGAAGATCGATGCGAGCGCGTCGGCGAGCGCGTCGCGCTCGGCGTCGCCGAGCGTCGCGGCGAAGCGGCGCAGCCCGACGAGGCGCGCCTCGTTGATGCGCTCGAGCGCGGCGCGGCCGTCGGCGGTCAGCGCCAGGCGCTTGATGCGCCGGTCGACGGCGTCCTCGGTGCGCGAGACGAATCCGTGGCGCACGAGCCCGTCGACGGCGCGGCCGGCGGCGGCGACGGACAGGCCCATCTGCGGCGCCAGCTCGGTCAGCGCCTGCGCGTGGTCGGCCATGTCGAGCACGAACAGCCCGCGCATCTGCGCCATCGTCAGCTCGAGCTCGGCGATCAGCGCGAACAGCTCGCCCTGGTCGCCCTTCATCACGCGCGCGAAGAAGCGCTGGAGATCCTCCGCGAGCTGGCCGGTCGTGGGGGCCTTCGTCGTTTGCACGGACGCAATTATATTCGCTCGCGAGATGTTCGCAAGCTTGCGTTCTTTGCGTGTTTGCGTGCTTACAGACCGAGTTCCGGTCAGGCGGTGCCCGTCACCCGCGCGACCTCGGCCAGCGACGTGAGCCCCGCCTTGACCTTCTCGAAGCCGTCGTCGCGCAGCCGCCGCATTCCCCCGCGCATCGCGACGGCGGCGATCTCGTCCGCCGGGGCGCGCGTGAGCACGAGCGAGCGGATCTCCTCGGTCACGCTCATCACCTCGTAGAGGCCGACGCGGCCCTTGTAGCCCATCCCGCCGCAGCGCCCGCAGCCGACCGGCTCGTAGCACTCGAGGTCGAGCGAGACGTTGAAGCCGCTCTCGCGCAGCACCTGCGCCGGCACGATCGTGCGCTTCTTGCACGTCGGGCAGAGCGTGCGCGCGAGCCGCTGGGCGACGACGCAGTCGATCGCCGAGGCGACGAGGAACGGCTCGATCCCCATCTCGATCAGGCGCGTGATCGCCGTCGGCGCGTCGTTCGTGTGCAGCGTCGAGAGGACGAGGTGGCCGGTCAGCGCCGACTCGACGGCGATCTGCGCCGTCTCGCCGTCGCGGATCTCGCCGACCATGATGATGTCGGGGTCGGCGCGCATCATCGACCGCAGCCCGTTGGCGAACGTCAGCCCGGCGCGCGGGTTGACCTGCACCTGCGTGATCCCCTCGAGCTGGTACTCGACCGGGTCCTCGATCGTGATGATGTTCTTCTCGGTCGTGTTGAGCTGCTGCAGCGCGGCGTAGAGCGTCGTCGACTTGCCGGAGCCGGTCGGGCCGGTTGCCAGCACGGCGCCGTAGGACTGCGTGAAGGCCTGCTGGAAGCGCTCGCGCTCGCCCGTCTGCATGCCGAGCTTGTCGAGGTCGATCTGCACGCTGCTCTTGTCGAGGATGCGCATCACGAGCGACTCGCCGTGCACGCTCGGCAGCGTCACGACGCGGATGTCGACGTGGCGGCCGTCGACGCTCAGGCTCACGCGGCCGTCCTGCGGGATGCGCTTCTCGGCGATGTCCAGCTCGGCCATGATCTTCGTGCGCGAGACGACGCCGGCGACCATCCGCTGCGGGATCGTCGTCGAGACGCTCAGTACGCCGTCGATGCGGAAGCGCACGCGCAGCTCGCGGCCGTCGGGCTCGAAGTGGATGTCGGAGGCGCCGCGCTCGGCCGCCTGGGCGATGATCGAGTTGACGAGCTTGACGATCGGCGCGTCGTCGGCCGACTCGTGCAGCTCGACGACCTCGCCGTCGCCCTGCTCCTCGTCCTCGTCGACCGCCTCGCGCACCGAGTCGCCGAAGCGGTCGAGCCGCGCGACGAGCGTCGCGATGTCCTCGCGGCTGGCGACGGCGGGCCGCACGTCGAGGCGCGTCAGCATCGCGATGTCGTCGACCGCGAGCACATTCGCCGGGTCGGCCATCGCGACGACGAGCGCGCGCTTCTCCTCCGCGAACGCGACCGGGACGGCTTCGTAGCGCTTGGCGGCGGAGGAGTCGATCAGGTTCGCGGCCGCCATGTCGATCGGGAAGGCGGTCAGGTCGAGGTGGTCGAGCCCGTAGCGCTCGCCGATCGCACGGGCGAGCTGGTCCTCCGTGATCTCGCCCTGCTCCAGCAGCACCTTCTCCGGCGCGCGGCCGGACTGGCGGGCGCCCTCGACGGCCGCCTCCACGCGCTGCTGCTCGACGAAGCCGAGGTCGACGAGCACGTCGGTGAGGAAGCGCCCCGAGCCGCCGCGGCGGGACGGGGGCGTGACGCCGTTCCACTCGTGGTCGTGCTGCGGGGCCTTGGCGAGGGCGCCGTCGGTCGGGGCGTCGTGGGGGCCGATGGCGCGGAGGTGCCCCTTCGTGGCTGGCTTTGCCGGCGGCTCCTCGGCCCGCGGCGGCTCGGGCGCCGTGAACGACGGCATCGAGGGGGGCGTCGGCGGGGCGGGCGGCTCGGGCGCGGGCGGCACCTGGACGGCGTCCGCCCCCCGCATCGCCGACCACTCCGGCGGCAGCTCGGCCTCAGCCTGTCGGGCGAACGGGTCGAACACCGGCGGCTTCGCGGGATGAGCGTCATTCTCGCCCCGCATAGCGGGGTCAAAGCTCCCCTGATCGGCGGCGGGCGGCGATGCGACCGCGGGCGGCGGCTCAGGCGGGGTCGGCGGCGGGCTCCCCCCGGGCGGCGGCGCGGAGGACGTCGAGGGGAGCGGCGCGCCCGGTCCAGCGCTCGAAGGAGCGGGCTCCTTGTCGAACCAGGATCTCAAGGCCGTCCACCACCGTCGCGCCCGCGTCGCGCGCGGCGCTGGTCAGGGCCGTGGGGCGGCTTCCGTACACGAGGTCGACGAGGCATGGATATCCACGGAGAGCATCGGCGGTGAGGGGAAGCGCCTTGAACGGGTCTTCACCCCATTGCAATCCGACGGACGTTGTGTTCACGAGCAGTTCTCCCTGCTCAGGCAGGATTTCGACGACGCGGCCGCCGATCTCGGCGCACAGCCGCTCGGCGCGCTCCGCGGTCCGATTCCAGACCAGGACGTCGGCACCGGCCTGCACGAGGGCCCAGACGACGGCCCGCGCACTGCCGCCGGCGCCGAGCACGACGGCCGTCGCCCCGGCCGGGTCGAGCGGCAGCGCGTCGATCAGCCCGGGGGCGTCGGTGTTGTCGGCGTGGATGCGGCCGCCGGGCAGGAACGTCAGCGTGTTCGCCGCCCCGATCGCGCGCGCGGAGTCGGTCGCCTCGTCGGCAAGCGCGAGGGCGGCCTCCTTGTGCGGGATCGTCACGTTCGCGCCCGCGAAGCCGGCGCCCGGCAGCGCGCGCACCGTCTCCTCGAACAGCTCGGGCGGGACCGGCAGCAGCTGGTAGCGCCAGTCGTCCAGGCCCAGCGCCGCGTAGCCGGCCTCGTGCATCGCCGGCGAGCGGCTGTGGCGCACCGGCCAGCCGAGCACGCCGCAGATCGGCATCAGCCGGCCGGCCTCAGCATCTCGTCGGCGACTTGCCGCCGGCCGCGTTGCGCGCGTCGTTGTAGCGCTGCACGTCGCGCTGGAACTGCGCGTCGGTCGTGGAGAAGGCGTGCTGCCCGCACGTCCCCGGCTTCACGACGTAGAAGAGGTACGGGACGTGCGCCGGGTGCGCGGCCGCCTGCAGCGACGCGAGCCCGGGATTGCCGATCGGCCCGGGCGGCAGGCCCTGGTGGGTGCGCGTGTTGTAGAGCGTCGGGTTCGCCAGCTGGGAGACGGTCAGCGGTCTCGTCCAGTCGTTCAGCGCGAAGCGCAGCGTCGCGTCGATCCCGAGCGGCGTGCTCTGCTTGAGACGGTTGTAGATGACCGCCGCGACGAGCGGCCGCTCGCGCGGGACCTCGACCTCGCGCTCGACCATCGCGGCGATCGTGACGACGTCGAAGACCGTCAGGTTCTTGCTCTTCGCGTAGCGCAGGTTCACGTGCGCGAGCTGCTGCTGGAAGGCGAGCAGCTGCTGCTTCACGAGCTGCTGCACGGTCGCGCCGCGCTTCAGCTCGTAGGTCGCCGGGAACAGGAAGCCCTCGAGCGTCGCCCCCTTCGGCGCGCCGTAGCGGCGCAGGTTGAACGCAGGCACGCTGCGCGAGGCCGCGAGGTAGTTCCCGCGCAGCCCGTCCTGGCGCGCGAGCGCGGCGATCTGGGAGCGGCTCATCCCCTCGGGGATCGTGATCTTGATCACCGGAGGCGGCGGCGGGTCGTGGCTCAGGGCGTCGAGCGCGGCCGCGTAGCTCATGCCACTTCTGAGCGTGAACGTCCCCGACTTCAGCTCGCTGCCGCTGCCCGCCAGCTTCGCGCGCAGGCGGAAGAAGAAGGACGAGTCGACGACGCCTCTGGAGGCGAGCAGGTCGCCGATCTGGCTCACGCCCGCCCCTCTCGGGATCGTCACGACGACGCTGCCGCTGCCGTCGCCGGCGCCCGGCTGGTAGATCGACCACAGGAACCAGCCGGCCACGGCCACGACGGCGATCGCGACCAGCGCGCCGATGCGGCGGCGCCAGCGGGGGCCGCTGCCGGTCCCGCCGAGGCCCCGGGGGCCGCCCCCGCCGCGCGGCGGGGCGGGCGGCTTTGCAGCGCGACCGAGGTTGGCGCCGCGCTGGTGGCGCGCCACGCGGCGCGTGCCCAGCGGGACCTCCGACTCCTGCGTGGGCGGCGACACGAGAGCGGGCTCGAACGCCGGCTCGGGCTCCGGGGCATCGAGCGGATCGGGCTCGGCCGCCGCTGCCACCGCCGCGTGCTCGCCGGTCCACTGCGTCGTCACGTCGAACATTTGCGTCGCCTGAGGGTCGTGCGCGGGCCCGGGCAGATGCTCGACGTTTTCTGGGTCTCCTGGACCCGGAAAACGTCGCGCATCGGGTGCGGGCGTGGACAGCGGCGCCGGCTCGGGCGGAAGCGGGCGCCCTTCGCGCTCGGCGCGCAGGCGTTCGCGCTCGCGGCGAGCGGCCTCGCGCTCCTCGGGCGTGCGGCTCACGTCTGCACCTCTGTCCCGTGTCGCGCAAGCCAATCCTCGAGCAGCACCGCGGCTGCGCGGGAGTCCTCCGCGGCGGCCGTGCCGCCGGACCGTTGCGCGATCGTCGTCGTGAAGCGCTCGTCGTACAGCGAGACCGGGACGTCGACCGCGGCGTCCAGGCGCGCCGCGAACGCCCGTGCCTCGCGCGTCTGAGGCGTGTCGTCGCCGGACAGGCCGAGCGGCAGGCCCACCACGACCCGGCCAACCTCACGCTCGCGCACGAGCGCCGTCAACACCGCGAAGCCCTTCTTCGTAGCCGGCCGTTCGACGGCGGCGACGGGCGTCGCGAGCGTCCCGGTGGGATCGCTCACGGCGCAGCCGCAGCGAGCCGACCCGTAGTCGAGCGCGAGCACCCGCATCAGCCCGCGAGGGCTGCCTCGATCGCCGCGCGCGCGGCGGCGATCGCCTCGGGCAGCTTGTCCGGGTCGCGGCCTCCCGCACGCGCCATCGTGTCGCGGCCGCCCCCGCCGCCGCCGGCGATTCTCGCGGCCACCGCGACCGCGGCCCCGGCCTTCGCGCCGCGCTCGACGAGTGCCGGCGCGACGGTCGCCACCAGGTGAACCTTGCCGTCGACGACCGCACCGAGCACGACCGCAGCGTCGCCGAGCTTGGCCCGCAGCTTGTCGGCGAGGTCGGGGAGCTGTCTCGGGTCCGCGACGTCTACGACGGCCGCGAGGAGGGGAGCGCCCGAGGCCTCCGTGGCGGAGGCCAGCAGCGCATCGACGTCGACGGAGCCGTTGGTCCCTCCCCCCTTCCTGGCTGCCTTCTCCAGCTCCTTCACGCGCGCCTGCAACGCCGAGACGGCATGCGGCACCTGCTCGGGCACCGCCCGCAGCTCCGTCGCGACCGACCGCAGCACGTCGTCGTGCTCACGCACCAGCGAAACCGCCGCAGGCCCCGTCAGCGCCTCGATGCGCCGCACGTTCGCGGCGCTGGAGGTCTCGCTCACGATCCGGAACAGCCCGATCTCCGCCGTCGAGCGGACATGCGTGCCGCCGCACAGCTCGCGTGAGAACGAGCCGTCGCCGACCTCGACCATCCGCACGACGTCGCCGTACTTCTCGCCGAACAGCGCCATCGCGCCGCGCGACTTCGCCTCGTCCAAAGTGGTCGTGAGCGCACGCACGGAGTGGTTCTCGAGGATCCAGCCGTTCACGTCGTCCTCGACCGCGCGCAGCTCCTCGGCGCTCAGCGCCGCCCCGTGCGTGAAGTCGAAGCGCAGCTTGTCCGGCTGCACCGCCGAGCCGGCCTGGCGCACGTGCGTGCCGAGCCGCCGGCGCAGCGCCGCGTGCAGCAGGTGCGTCGCGGTGTGGTTGCACTGCGTCGCGTGGCGCGCCCGGTGGTCGACGACCGCCCGCACCGCCTCGCCCGGCTTCAGCTCGCCCGCCTCGGGCGCGAGCACGAGCACCTGGTCCTCCCCGCCGGCGAGGCGGAAGACCTGCTCGACGCGCGCGCGGCAGTCGCCGTCGGCGCACTCGACGAAGCCGGAGTCCGACACCTGGCCGCCGCCGGCCGCGTAGAAGGGCGACTCGACGAGCTTGACGAGCAGCCGCCCGTCCTCGCGCTCGAGCGCGCCGACGGACGTCGCCTGCTCGGTCGTCTCGTAGCCGGTGAACTCGCTGGCGAAGCCGGAGGCGCCGGCCAGCTCCTGCGCCCGCGCGCGCAGCACGTCGGCGACCGCCGTGCGGCCGCCCGAGCGCGCCCGCGCGCGCTGCTCGTCCATCAGCCGCTCGAAGCCCGGCTCGTCGACGCCGAGGTCGTGCTCGGCGGCGATCTCGCGCGTCAGGTCGAACGGGAAGCCGTATGTGTCGTGGAGCTGGAAGACGTCGGCGGCGCCGAGGCCCTCCTCGCCCTGCTCCTTCGCCTGCGCGATCAGGTCGTCGAGCAGCTTCGTGCCCTGCTCGAGCGTTCTGCCGAACGACTCCTCCTCGGCCGCGAGCCACTTGTGGATCGCGTCGCGGTGCTCGCCCAGCTCGGGGTAGGAGCCGCCGATCGTCTCCTCGACCACGGTCGCGAAGCGCGGCAGGAAGCCCGGCTCGAAGCCGAGCGAGCGGCCGTGCTGGATCGCGCGGCGCATGACGCGGCGCAGGATGTAGCCGCGGTCCTCGTTGGAGGGGACGACGCCGTCGGCGACGAGGAACGTCATCGCGCGCGCGTGGTCGGCGAGGATCCGCAGCGAGCGGGTCGTAGCGAAGTCCGCGCCGTACTTCACGCCGCCGAGCTGCTCGCCCAGCTCGATCAGCGGCTGGAACTGGTCGGTCTCGAAGACCGACTCCTTGCCCTGCAGGATCGCCGCCAGGCGATTCAGGCCCAGACCCGTGTCGATGTTCGACGCCGGCAGCGGCGTGAGCGTGTTGACCGGGTCCTGGTCGAACTGCATGAAGACGAGGTTCCAGAACTCGAGGAAGCGCTCGTTCTCCCCGCCCGGCAGATCGTCGGCCTTGCCGAACGACAGGCCGCGGTCGAGGTACAGCTCGCTGCACGGCCCGCACGGACCGGTCGGCCCGGCCTGCCAGAAGTTCTCCGAGCGCGGGCACTCGACGATCCGCTCGCGCGGCACGCCGATTGCCTTCCACAACTCGATCGCCTCCTCGTCGGGGCCGAGGCCGAGCTCCTCGTCGCCGCCGAAGACGGTCACCCAGATGTCCTCGGGCTTGAAGCCGAAGCCCTGCGTCGACAGCTCCCAGGCGAACTCGATCGCGCCCTGCTTGAAGTAGTCGCCGATCGAGAAGTTGCCGAGCATCTCGAACATCGTCAGGTGGCGGTGCGTGTTGCCGACGTTGTCGATGTCGGTCGTGCGGAAGCACTTCTGGCAGCTCGTCATGCGCGGGTGCGGCGGCTGCTCGTGCCCGAGGAAGTACGGCTTGAGCGGGTGCATGCCCGCCGTCGTGAGCAGCACGGAGGCGTCGAACGTCGCCGGCACGAGCGAGGCCGACGGGCGGCGCAGGTGGTCGCGCTGCTCGAAGAACGACAGGTACGTCTCGCGGATCTCGTCCGAGGTCATCGCCATGAGTCTGCGCAGTGTAGAGACGAGATCGATAGCTTCGTCGCCGCATGAGCGGCGTCTCACACAACCTCGGCGGCGCGCCCGCGCGCTTCCCCGGCGGGTTGCGCGAGGTCGCCCCGCGCACGTGGGCGTGGCTGCAGCCGAACGGCGGCCTCGGCGAGTCCAACGCCGGCCTGATCTGCGGCGACGGCGCGTCGCTGCTCGTCGACACGCTGTGGGACGAGCGGCTCACGCGGCGGATGCTCGGCGCGATGGCGCCGCTGGTGGCGGACGCGCCGCTGCGCCAGGCGTTCGTCACGCATCCCGACGGCGACCATTGGTGGGGGAACGCGGCCCTGGACCCGTCGGTCGAGATCCTCGCGCTGCCCGCGTGCGACCGCGCGATGCGCGGCGAGGCGCCGCCGCGGGTGCTGAACGGCATGGCCGCGACCGCCGCCGCGCTGCGCCACGTGCCCGGCCGCGTGGGAGCGGTCGGGCGGCGGGCCCACGCGCAGGTGTCCCCGTTCCACTGGCGCGGCGTGCAGCTGCGCTACGCGGACCGGCTGCTCGACGCGCCGGCGCAGCTCGACATCGGCGGCCGCAGCGTCCGCATCCTCGACGTCGGCCCGACCCACACCGCCGCCGACGCGATCGTGCACGTGCCCGACGCGGGCGTCGTGTTCGCCGCCGACATCCTCTTCATCGGCGTGACGCCGATCATGTGGCACGGGCCGGTCGAGACGTGGCTCGCCGCGCTCGACACGCTGCTGTCGCTCGACGCCGGCGTCTACGTGCCCGGCCACGGGCCGCCGTGCGGGCGGGCCGAGATCGAGGAGCTGGCCGCCTACTGGCGCTGGCTGCGCGAGGCGGTGGTTGAGCAGCGCACGGCCGGACGGCCGGCGGGCGAGGCCGCCCGCCTGCTCGTCCGCTCCCCGGAGCACGCGCGCTTCGCGGCGTGGGAGGGCGCCGAGCGGATCGTCGTCAACGTCGCGACGATGTACCGCAACCTCGACGGCGGGCCGGCGGAGGTCAAGCCGCCGGTGCGGGCGAAGCTGCTCGTGCAGACGGTCGCGCTCGGGCAGGAGCTGGCGTCAGGCTGACGCGCCGGCGGCGACGACGTCGAGCGCAGACGAGGCGTCCCCGGCGGCCGGCGGCGCCGCGATCGTGCCCCAGCCGACGATCGTCTCGCCGTCCATCAGGCACGCCATCTGGCCGGGCGCCGCACCGTCGACCGGCTCGCCCAGCTCGATCTCCAGCGCGCGGTGCATACCGGCGGCGAGCGCGCCGGCATCGGCGCCGGCCAGCCGCGCCGGCAGCGGCTTCGTGCGGTAGCGCAGCTTCACGCGGTCCACGCGCGCGCCGTCGCGGTAGAGGCGCGCGCCGCGCACGTGCACGCGCGTCGTCTCCAGCTCCTCCCTCGTGCCGGCGATGACGAGGTTGCGGCGCGCATCCGTGCCGAGCACGTACAGCGGCTCGTTCGTCGCGACGCCGAGCCCTCTGCGCTGCCCGACCGTGAAGCCATGGTGGCCGCGATGGCGGCCGATCACGCGGCCGGCGCGGTCGACGATCTCGCCCGGCCGCTCGCCGATCCCGCCGTGCTTGGCGAGGAACGAAGCGCGGCTCGTGCCGGCGAGGAAGCAGAGGTCCTGCGAGTCGGCCTTCGACGCGACCGGCAGCTCGGCCTCCGCCGCCAGCCGGCGAGCCTCGGGCTTCGTGATGCCGCCCAGCGGGAAGCGCATGCGCTTGAGCGACTCCGGCTGCAGCGCGGCGAGCATGTACGTCTGGTCCTTCCACGCGTCGGCGGCGGCCGCGAGCAGCGGCCCGTCCGGATGGTCGCCCTCGACGACGCGCGCGTAGTGGCCGGTCGCGAGCGCGCCCGCGCCGAGCCGGTCGGCCAGCTCGAGCATCGCGTCGAGGCGCACGTTGCCGTTGCAGCGGATGCACGGGTTGGGCGTCCGGCCCGCGCCCCAGTCGGCGAGGAAGGGATCGACGACGCCCGCGCGGAACTGCTCGCGCAGGTCGAGCGTGAAGTGCGGCAGCCCCATCCGGTGCGCGAGCCCGCGCGCGAGGCGGACGGCGGAGGCGGAGCAGCACGAGCGCTCGGCGTCGTTGGCCTCGTCGGCCCACAGCTCGAGCGTGACGGCGAGCACGTCGTCGCCGCCCTGCGCGCACAGCAGCGCAGCGACGGCGCTGTCGACGCCGCCCGACATTGCGACGAGCGTGCGGTCGGCGACCGGCGCCAGCCGTGCGGTTTCGTAGGCGGCCGTCCCCAGCGCCCGCGCGAGCGCGTCGGCGACCAGCTCGGCGGCGTGGAACTTGCCCGGCGAGAGTCCGCCGACCTCCGCCGCGACGTCGTGGGCGCCGATGCGGGCGACGTCGAGCAGCGGTGCGCCGATGATGCGATCCACGACCGCGCTCGCGCACACGACGGTCGCACCGCAGGCGTCGGCCTCCCAGCCGGCCTCGGCGACGCGCGAGCCGTCGTCGGAGAGCATCAGCCCGAAGCGGATCACGTCGCCGCACGCTCTCGTGCCGGCGACGCCGCTCGCACCGTCCCCCGGCACCTTCCCCCGGCCCCGCGGCGAGCTCAGGTGATGCTCGAACAGCTCGGAGTCCACAAGGCGAGTCTAGATCGCCGCCCCCGCAAGCGCGAATCGTCTCAAGTGTCGGCGTTTGCCATCATCGATGGCCCGTGAGCGCCCCCACCCGGCATCCCGCTCCGGAGGGCCTCGTCGCGCGCCTCGCGCGCTGGGTCGTCCATCACCGCGCCCTCGCGATCGGCGGATGGATCGCGCTGCTCGTCGCGCTGATCGGGATCTCCGGTGCCGCCGGCACGCGCTACGCGGAGACGTTCTCGCTCCCGCACACAGACTCGCAGCGCGCCTACGACCTGCTCAAGCACGACTTCCCCGGCCAGTCGGGCGACAGCGACCAGATCGTCCTGCACGCGAAGCAGGGCCGCATCGACTCCGCCGCCAATCGCGCGCAGATTCAGGCGATGCTCGCGCGCGTGGCGAGACTGCCGCACGTCAGCCACGTCACGAACCCGTTCGCCGACGGCGGCACCGCGATCTCCAAGGACGGCACGATCGCGTTCGCGACCGTCTCGCTCGACCAGCGCGCGAACGTCGTGCCGAGAGCCGACGTACAGAAGCTGATCGACACCGCGAAGGGCATCTCCTCGCCCGCGCTGCAGGTCGAGCTGGGCGGCCAGGCGATCGAGCAGGCCCAGCAGCAGAGCTTCGGCACCGCCAGCGGGATCGGGCTGCTCGCCGCCGTGATCGTGCTGCTGCTGACGTTCGGCTCGCTGATCGCGATGGGCATGCCGATCCTCACCGCCGTCCTGGGCCTCGGCACCGCGTTCGGGCTGATCGGACTGCTCACGCACGTGCTCGACGTGCCGTCGGTCTCGACCGAGCTGGCGGCGATGGTAGGCCTCGGCGTGGGGATCGACTACGCGCTCTTCATCGTCACGCGCTTCCGCGAGGCCTATCGCGGCGGCGCGAGCGTCGAGGACGCCGTCGTGACCGCCATGGACACCGCCGGCCGCGCCGTGCTGTTCGCGGGCGTGACGGTGATCATCGCCGTGCTCGGCATGTGCCTGCTGGGCGTCTCGTTCCTCTACGGCATGTCGATCGCGACCGCGCTCGGCGTGCTGATGACGATGCTCGCGTCGCTGACGCTGCTTCCTGCCCTGCTGTCGCGCTTCGGCGACCGCGTCGGCCGGCTCGGGCGCCGCGCGCGGCGGGCGGAGCAGGACGGCCGCGCGCACGAGCACGACCGCGGCTGGACCGCCTGGGCGCATCTGATCGCGCGCCGCCCGTGGCCGGCGCTGCTCGCGGGGCTCGCGATCGTGCTGACGCTCGCCGTGCCGGCGCTGTCGCTGCGCCTCGGCCAGAGCGACGCCGGCAACGACATCAAGGGCAACACCACGCGGCAGGCGTACGACCTGCTCGCGCAGGGCTTCGGCAAGGGCTTCAACGGCCCGCTGCTCGTCGTCGCGCAGCTGCCGCGCGATGCGGCCGCCGCCAGAGCCGCGCTCGCGAAGGTGCACGCGACGCTCGCCGGCGCGCCCGGCGTCGCGTCGGTCGGCTCGCCGGTCGTCTCGCCGAACGGGCGGACCGCGACGCTGCAGGCGTTCCCGACGTCGGCGCCGCAGGACGCGGCTACGACCGACCTCGTGAACCGGTTGCGCGACACGACGCTGCCGCCGGTCGAGCACGCGACCGGCACGACGCTGCTCGTCGCCGGCTCGACGGCCGTCGGGGTCGACTTCTCGAAGGTGCTGGCCGGCAAGCTGCCGCTGTTCATCGGCGTCGTCGTCGGGCTCGCCGCGCTGCTGCTGCTGATCGTCTTCCGCTCGCTCGTGATCCCGCTGCAGGCTGCGGTCATGAACCTGCTGTCGATCGGCGCGTCGCTCGGCGTCGCGGTCGCGATCTTCCAGTACGGCTGGCTCGGCGGGCTGCTCGGGATCCAGGCCGGGCCGGTCGACGCGTTCATCCCGGTGATGCTGTTCTCGATCGTCTTCGGCTTGTCGATGGACTACGAGGTGTTCCTGATCTCGCGCATCCACGAGGAGTGGGTGCGCAGAGGCGACGCCAGCCGCGCGGTCGTCCAGGGCCTCGCGAAGACCGGCCGCGTGATCACCGCGGCCGCGACGATCATGATCTGCGTCTTCCTGTCGTTCGGCCTCAACGACGACCGCGCCGTGAAGCTGTTCGGCCTGTCGTTCGCGATCGCCGTCTTCGTCGACGCGTTCATCGTCCGCTCGCTGCTGCTGCCGGCGCTGCTGCAGCTGCTCGGCCGCCGCACCTGGTGGCTCCCCGCCGCGCTCGAGCGCCGTCTCCCCCACCTCGCGATCGAGCCGCCGCTGGCGGTGCTCGAAGCGGATGCCGAGCCCGCGCAGCGGACCGACGAGCAGCCGGCGCTGACGCGCTGAGCATCCTGGCGCGCAGCCGCGCTTGAGGCGGCGCTTCGATGCTAAGCACCTGCATAAGGTGCACCGCTTCGTGCGTACGACCGAGGGAGGCCGTTCCATGCGCCATCGCCGCGCCCTGCTCGCGGGCATCGCCGCCTGCGCCACCGCGCTCGCCGTTTCGACTGCGGCATCAGCAGATTCCGTGACCTACACGACGCCGGGACTGACGACAGTGACGCTGCCGGCGGGCGTGACGAGCGTGCACGCCGTCGCGGTCGGCGCTCGCGGCGGCGGGCTCCAGGGTGGGTTCGGCGCCGTTGTGACCGCCGACTTCGATCTCAACACGCCGGGCGGCCTCTCGAACCAGGTGCGGGTGTTCGTCGGCGGGAACGGCGGCATCGGTGCGGCAGGTGCCAACGGCGGTGGCGCGACACCGGTCCCCTCGCTCGCTGCCGGAGGCGGCGGCTGGTCCGGCGTCAGCCCTTGCATCACGGTCGTCAGCGGCAGGTGCAGTGTCTTCCTGCGGGCGATGGTCGCCGGTGGTGGCGGCGGTGCAGGCGCGGACGGCCTTCCAGGGACCGGCGGCGCCGGCGGATCCGCCGGCGCGACGGGTGGATCCGGCTCGGCGACGGCACTGCTCGCGGCTGCCGGCGGGGGAGCCGTCGGCAGTGGCGGGGGCGGCGGCGCCTCCAGCGATCCCAACTGCGTGGACGGCGAAGACGGCGACGACCCGACCACCGGCCTGGGCACCGCCGGCGGGGCGGGCGGCACCAGCGCCTCGCTCGACGGCCATGGCGATGGCGGTGGCGGAGGCGGCGGAAGTCCCGAGGCGTCCGGTGGCGGCGGTGGCGCCGGCGCCTGGTGCATCGACAACACCGGCGCGTCGGGCGCCGGCGGCGCCGGCGGCGGCAACACCGTGCCCTCGGGCGGCCAGTTCGGGACCGACACGACTGGGGTTCCGTCCGTCACGCTCACGTACGAGCAGGAGCATCCGACCGTGACGATCGCGACCCCGGCTCAAGGCGCCGTCTACGCGCAGGGCAGAGCCGTGACGGCCAGCTATGCGTGCGCCGCCGGGTCGGCGGCCTTCCCGATTGCGTCATGCGACGGACCGGTCTCGACCGGCGACTCAATCGACACGCAGGCGCTCGGCCTGCACACCTTCGCCGTGGGCGCGACCGACGCGGCCGGCATGACCGGCGGTGCGACGGTCCAGTACCGCGTGACCGACCAGACGGCCCCGGTGCTCAGAGCGCTGCGGATCGGCCCCAGCGCGATCGGCACGACCGGCAGAAGAGCATTCGCGACCATCCGCTTCAGACTGAGCGAGGCGGCGCGGGTGACCGTGACCGTTGCGTCAGGAAGACACGGCGGGCAGATCAGAGTCCGCGCAAGCGCCTACAGAGCCGGGGCGCACATCTTCAGACTGAGCGCGCGGATCGGCAGACGAACGCTGAAGCCGGGCGCTTACCGCCTCACGCTGGTCGCGGTCGACGCGGCGGGCAATCGGTCGACGCCGGTGACGGGACGCTTCAGCGTCATCCGGCCCAGAAGAAGATGACACCGGGTAATCGCTAACGGCGGCGGGTCGCGAGCGCGTCGGCGAGGCGCTGCGCGATCTCGCCGCCGTCGGCGAAGCCGACGATCGTGGTCGCGTGGCCGCGCGGGTCGACGATCACGATCGTCGGGGCGACCGTCACCTGGACCGCGTTGGTGATGAAGTCGTAGGCGGACAGCTGCGAGAGCGGGACCGCGAGCGCGAGCGCGCGGCCGCCGAAGCGCGAGACGTGGCCCATCTCCCGCGCGACCGCCCGCGCGTCGGCCGTGCTGCGGTCGACGAACGCGATCGCGACCGCTTTGTGACGACGGAGCGCGGACTGGACCGCCGCGACCTGGCGGCTGACGTGCGGGTGCGCAGCGCCGGCGTGGGTGCCGGCGGCGGCGTGACCGCCGGCCGACGCAGCGGGCGCCGAGGCCGCAGCATGCGCGGGCGTCGCCTTCGCGTCTGAGGCGCCCGTGGACGACGCCCCGGCAGCGGCCTTCGGGGCGACGCCGTCGGCGCTGCTCCGCGCCGCGCGCTGCGCATCGCCGCTCGCCGTCGCTACGGCGCCGTGGGCTCTGTCGATCGCGCTCTTCAGACCGGAGACACCGGGTGCTGCGCCGGACGCGGTCGTTTGCGTGGCGGCAGGTGCCGGCGTTGCTGCCGGAGCGGCGTCGCTCGACGGCTTCGGCCGCAGCGCGACGAACCACACGACGGCGAGCAGCAGCGTCGCGGCCAGCGCGATCTGCATCGGGCGGGAAACCTGGGACATCCCCCTCGTATTCGGCAGAAAGCGGGCGCGGCGTTAGTGGTGGCGCCGACCCATCCGGCGTCGTGGCACCGCTACGCGCGCGGCGGGCGCGGCGGGACCGCGATCCCCAGCTCTCTCAGCTGGCGCGCGTCCACCTCGGCGGGCGCGCCGGTGAGCGGGTCGGCGCCGCTCGCGGTCTTCGGGAAGGCGATCACGTCGCGGATCGTCTCGCGGCCGGCGAGCAGCGTGACGATGCGGTCGATGCCCATGGCGATGCCGCCGTGCGGCGGGGCGCCGTATCTGAGCGCATCGAGCAGAAAGCCGAAGCGCGCGTGCGCCTCCTCGGCGCTCATGCCGAGCAGCTCGAGCACGCGCTGCTGTACGTCGGTGCGGTTGATGCGGATCGAGCCGCCGCCGATCTCGCTGCCGTCGAGCACGAGGTCGTACGCGCGCGAGCGCAGCGCGCCCGGGTCGCCGTCGAGGTCGCCCTCGGGCGCGGTGAACGGGTGGTGCAGCGCCGTCCAGCTGCCGTCCTCGACCTGCTCGAACATCGGGAAGTCGACGATCCAGAGGATGTCGTGCGAGCCCTCGGGCACGAGCGAGAAGCGCTCGGCCAGCTCCAGCCGCAGCGCGCCCAGCACGGCGCAGACGACCTTCGGCGTGTCGGCGGAGATCAGCAGCAGGTCGCCCGGCTTGCCGCCGAGCCGCTCGCTCACGCCGGCCAGCTCGGCCTCGGACAGGAACTTCGCGATCGGCGAGCGCCACGTGCCGCCCTCCTCGACGAACGCCCACACGAGGCCCTTGGCGCCGAACTGTCTCGCCAGCTCGGTCAGCTCGTCGAGGTCTCTGCGCGCGAGCTCGCGCGCGCCCGCGTTGATGCCGCGCACGACGCCGCCGCTCGCCAGCGCGCCGGAGAAGACCTTGAACTCGGACGACGCGAGCGCCTCCCCCACGTCCGCGATCTCCATCCCGAAGCGCGTGTCGGGGCGGTCGACGCCGTAGCGCAGCATCGCCTCGTCGTAGCCCATGCGGCGCCACGGGGTCGGCGGCGCCTCGAACCCGGCGACCGCGAAGACGGCGGCCATGATCGCCTCCATCGTCTCGATCACGTCGTCCTCGGCGACGAAGCTCATCTCGAGGTCGAGCTGCGTGAACTCCGGCTGGCGGTCGGCGCGCGTGTCCTCGTCGCGGAAGCAGCGGGCGATCTGGAAGTAGCGCTCGTAGCCGCCGATCATCAGCAGCTGCTTGAACAGCTGCGGCGACTGCGGCAGCGCGAAGAACGCACCGGGGTCGATCCGCGCCGGCACGAGGTAGTCGCGCGCGCCCTCGGGCGTGGAGCGGGTCAGGATCGGCGTCTCGATCTCGAGGAAGTCGCGCGTGTCGAGCACGTCGCGCATCGTCTTGATGACGGTGTGCCGCAGCGCGAGCGCCTCCTGCAACGGGCGGCGACGCAGGTCGAGCGTGCGGTGTCGCAAGCGGATCAGCTCGTCGACCGGGCCGTCCTCGTCGATCGGGAAGGGCGGCGTCTCGGCATCGGCGTGCAGCACCAGCTCGTCGACCGCCAGCTCGATCTCGCCGGTCGGGATGTTCGGGTTGACGTTGCCCTCGTCGCGCCGCACGACCGTGCCGGCGGCGGTGAGGACATCCTCCGAGCGCAGCGCGTGCGCCGCTCTGTGCGCCTCTGGCGCACGGTCCGGATGGAAGACGAGCTGGACGATCCCTGAACGGTCGCGCAGGTCGATGAAGATCAGCCCGCCGTGGTCGCGGCGGCGGTGGACCCAGCCGGCGACGCGCGCCGGCGTGTCGGCCCGCTCGCCGGTGAGCGAAGCGGCCCAGGCGTCGCGGAACGCGTTCGCGCGCGGCGCGGCCTTCATCCCAGCTTCCTTCCGCGCAGCACGGACGCGATCACCGCGTCGGGCGCGAGCTCGTCCTGCTCGCCGGCTTCTCGATCCTTCACCGTCACCGCCTCCTCGCCGACGATCGCGACGAAGCGCGCGCCGATCCGATCCGCCTGCTTGAGCTGGCCCTTCAACGAGCGCCCGGCGAGCTCCATCTGCACGTCGAGCCCGGCGCGCCGCGCGCGGTGCGCGATCCGGAACGCGGTCGCGCGCACGGCCGGCTGCGGCTCGGCGTACGCGACGAACAGGTCGACGACCGGCGGCGCGACGGGGTGCTCGCCGGCGGCCAGCAGCATCCGCTCGATCCCCGCCGCCCAGCCGACGCCCGGCGTCGCCGGCCCGCCGAGCTGCTCGATCAGCCCGTCGTAGCGGCCGCCGCCGCCGACGCCGGACTGCGCGCCGAGCGCGTCGCTCGTGAACTCGAAGACGGTGCGCGCGTAGTAGTCGAGGCCGCGCACGAGCGTCGGGTCCAGCTCGTACTGCAGGTCGGCCTCGTCGAGCAGCGCGCGGACCTCGGCGAAGTGCTCGGCGTCATCGCCGTCGAGGCGGTCGGGCAGCAGCGGCGCGCCCGCCATCACCTCCCGCGTGCCGGGGTGGTCGGCGTCGAAGGCGCGCAGCGGGTTGGCGTCGATCCGCGAGCGGACCTCGTCCGACAGCTTGTCCTCGTGCGCGCGCAGGTACGCCTGCAGCTCCTCGCGGTAGGCGACGCGCGTCTCGGGCGAGCCGAGCGACGACAGCCGCAGGCGCACGTCCCTGACGCCGAGTGCGTTCAGCAGCTCGGCCAGCAGCACGATCGACTCGGCGTCGACGGCCGGGTCGGCGGAGCCGATCGCCTCGGTCCCGACCTGCCAGAACTGGCGCTGGCGGCCTCTCTGCGCGCGCTCGTAGCGGAAGAACGACGACAGGTACCAGAGCTTCACCGGCTGCGGCAGCTTGTGCATGCCGTGCTCCATGTACGCGCGCGCGACGGGCGCGGTCCCCTCCGGGCGCAGCGTCAAAGACCGCCCGCCGCCGTCCTCGAACGTGTACATCTCCTTCTGGACGATGTCGGTCGAGCTGCCGACGCCGCGCGCGAACAGCTCGGTCGCCTCGAACGCCGGCGTCTCGATGCGCCGGTAGCCGGCCGCGACGAGGATCCTGCGCGCGGCCTCCTCCACCGCCTCGCGCCGGGCGGCGTCGTCGGGCAGCACGTCGTAGGTCCCCCGCGGGGCTTGGAGCTTCGCGCTCATGGCGGGCCGGAGGCTACCGGGCGAGCGCGTCGAGGAACGGGTTGCTCGCGCGCTCCTGCCCGAGCGTCGTCAGGCCCATGTGGCCCGGGTGCACGACCGCGTCGTCCGGATAGGCGTCGAGCAGCTCGCCGATCGACTGCAGCAGGCGCGCATGGTCGCCGCCGGGCAGGTCGGTGCGGCCGATCGAGCCCTGGAACAGGACGTCGCCGGAGAACAGCGCGGTGCCGTCGTCGTCGGCGACCGCGTACGTGACGTGGCCGGGGCTGTGGCCGGGCGTGAACGTCACGTCGAAGTCGATCCCCGCGAGCGTGAGGCGCTCGCCGCCGCTGACCAGGTGGTCGGCCTCGTAGGACTCGAACGGCCCGAAGCCCGGCCACGGGACGAATCTCATGATGTCCGCCAGCACGCCGCGCTCGATCTCCGGGCAGTAGACCGGCGCGCCAGTGGCCTTGGCGACGGGCGCGACCGCGCCGACGTGGTCGAAGTGCGTGTGCGTCAGCAGGATCGCGTCGAGCGTGACGCCCCACTGCTCGATCGCCTCCAGCAGGCGCGGAGCCTCCTCGCCCGGGTCGACGATCACGGCGCGATCGCCGCCGGCCTGCCGGACCAGGAAGCAGTTCTCCTGCACCGGCCCGACGGTGAGCATGCCGACCTCGATCATGTGGCGTTGGGGGTGGTGGTGGGATCGTCTCTCCGCTTGGCCGCCTGCTCGCGCAGTCTTCTCGCCTGGCGGCGGCGGTAGATGAAGAGGTCGGTGTAGTAGCCCATCGGGACGTAGACCGCGAGCATCACGACGGCGATTCCGATCTTCGGCCCGAGCTGCTGTCTGCGGAAGAAGAACAGCAGCAGCACGAGGAACAGCGCGGCCGCGATCAGCGCGCGGTTGAGCGCGCTTCTCCACGTCGGCGGCTGGTCGAGCCGCGCGGCGCGCAGCTCTCTCGACGTCGGCTTGCGCTCGCCAGCGCCCGGTCTGCGGCCGGTGCGCCCGCGCGCCTCGACCTGGCCGGCGGCGTTGCCGCGGTGCTTCGTCTGCCGCTTCTTCTTCGTCTGCGCCATCGCTGCGATGGAGCTTAGATGGTCGCGCCGTGCGCCGGCCGCGGCCGGCAGCGCGTCACTTCGCGGAGCTCAGCGCGCTCTCGAACGCGGCGCGTGCGGTGCCGATCTGCTGGGAGTCGCTGACGAGCTGCTCGGCGGCCGTTCTCGCGGCGGCCGCGTCGTGCGCTCTGGCGGCGGTGGCGATGTCGCTGAGGTCGCCGGTGCCCTTGTCGATCGCGTCGCGCAGCGCGTCGCGCTTGGCGACGAGCGAGTCCGGCACCTTCAGCGAGTCGAGTCTCGCGACCGCGGCGCGACCGCGCGCGGCGAGCGCGGAGAAGGCGCTCTCGAGCTGCACGTCGGTCTCTCTGCTCGCAGCCGTGATGGCGGCGCCGATCGAGCCGCCGATGGTGACGATCTGGACTCTCAGCGGGGCATAGGCCGTCTTCGCGTCGGCGGCGGAGGGCTGACTGGAGCCGCCGCAGCCGATCAGCGCGGCGGTCGCGAGCAGTGCGGCGAGGGGGAGCAGTCGGCGGATCGTCATGGCCGGGACCCTACGGGGTGCTCCCGACGCCTCCGTCGTCGTCAGCCCACGCGCGCGAGGGCCCGCTCGATCAGGTGCACGTCCGGGTCGAAGCCGGGGATCGGCAGGTCGTCCGGAAAGCCGTCGAACGCCTGCTCGGGCGCGAGGCCGATCAGCTCGGCGGCCGCCGGCTCGGCGTGGCGCGCGATCGCGGCGATGACGTCGCGCAGCGGCGTCAGGTCGGACCGCTCGACGTTCATCGAGATCTGGACCTCCTGCTGGCGCTCGAGTCTCAGGCCGATCGCCTTGAGGCCCGGCAGGCCCTCGGGGCCGCCCTCGCGGATGCGCGCGGCGATCTCCCGCGCCTGCTCCAGCGTGGCCGGCGGGCGCAGCGTCACGTTGAACGCGACGAGCGGCGGACGGGCGGCGACGAGCGTGGCGCCGGCGGACGGGTGGGCGTGCGGCGGGCCGAAGTCGGGCTGGAGGTCTCCGGCGGCGAGGCGCCGCGCCAGCTCGGCCGGGCCGCCGCGGCGCAGCTCCGCGCGCGTGCGCCCCTGCGCGAGCGCGCCGTAGAGGAGGACCGGCAGCGCGAGGTGGCGCGCGAGCAGGTCGGCGGTCACGAGCGCCTCGGCGCAGGCGGCGCCGCGCGTGGCGTGGCTCAGGTGGACGAGCGGCGCCACGTCGAGGGCGCCGACGTGCGGGTGGACGCCTTCGTGGCGGCGCAGGTCGATCCGCTCGACCGCGACCCGGGCGCCGGCCAGCAGCGACGGCGCGAGCGCACCCGGCTCGCCGGCGAGCGTGAAGACGCAGCGGTTGTGGTCGGGGTCGCGGTGGGCGGCGAGCAGGTGGACGCCGTCGCCGCCGCGCGTGAGCGCGTGGCCGAGCGCGTCGATCGTCGCGTCGTCGCGGCCCTCGGAGAAGTTGGGGACGGCGAGCAGCACTCTCGCGAGCGGCGCCGGCTACAGGACCCAGCGGCCGGCGTCGAGCACGCGCGTGCCGCCGACGTCGAGCGTCGGCTCCACGACGACGACGTCGAGGTGGATCGGGACGGAGACGGTCCCCCCTATGCCGGCGCTCGCGCCGAACGCGACGTGGACCGTGCCGAGGATCTTCTCGTCCTCCAGCACGTTGCCGGTGAGGATCGCCGCGTCGTTCGTGCCGACGCCCAGCTCCGCGACGTTCGTGCCGTTCTGGCCGTGCGCCTGGAGGCGGTCGAGGAACTCGGGGCCGAGCGGACCGTGCGCGGCGGTCAGGTGGCCGTCCTCGACGGTCAGCAGGACGGGCTCCGGCGAGACGCCGAGCGACGCGAGGGATGTCGCGGCGAGCGTGCCATGGCCGGACAGCGGCGCGACGAAGCCCTCGCCCGCGGGCAGGTTCCCGAACTTCGCGCCGCTGGAGATCTCGCCGTAGTCGGCGAGCCCTCTGCGGCCGGTCAGGTCGAGCGTCAGGTCGGAGCCGTTCGGGCAGGTGACGTGGGCGCTGTCGGCCTGTTCCAGCAGCTCCGTGATCTGCAACGTGCGCGCCTTCAGCGCGTCGAAGTCGATCGCCATCATGCGCGCGAGCATGTCGGCGGTGACGCCGGGCAGTGTGGCGCCGCGGGCGCCGGCGTTGGTGGCCGCGCGGCGCGCTTCGGTGTGCGAGAGCGAGCGGCTCGTCGGGACGATGTAGACGTCGCACGCGGCGAGCGCGGCGGCGACGGGCGGCGACGGCTCGGCGCCGTCGTTCGCGCGCGCGTCCATCAGGATCAGCGCGGCGTCGGCGCCGTAGCGCGCGGCCGTGTCCCGCAGCGCCTCGGCGAGCGCACGCGAGTCCGGCGTCCCGAGGTCGCCGATCACGAGCACGTTCTCGCCGCTTCTGACGTCGAGGCAGCGTCCGACGACGGTCTCCAGTGCGCGGTCGAGCTGCTCCTGCCGAGGCGACGTGGCGGTCATGCGCGAGACGCTACCGGTCCGGCCGACCCCACGCGCGAGAGCCCCGGATCCCCCGCCCCACCGCTACACTTCCCGCTCCCCGCCGGAGTAGCTCAGTCGGTTAGAGCAGCGGAATCATAATCCGCGTGTCGGGGGTTCGAGTCCCTCCTCCGGCATCGCGGTTTCTCGCTGCACCTCGGCCACTTTGGCCCTGAGCCTACCCGCCAACACGGCATCTGCTACCTCGCGGAGTACCGCACTGGAGTACCGCTCGACTCCGTGGCATCTCTGCGTTCTGCTGCATCTAACGTGGCACTTCAAGCTGCCAGCGAGAGCTGACGTAACCTGTGTGGTACATTCGCTACATGGCCAGAAAGCCCAACGCCTACGAGCGCTTGCTCGCCGAGCAGCTCGCCGACCCGGAGTTCCGCGCAGAGTTCGAGCGCGAACGCCACGAGATCGAGACGATCGACTCGATCGTCAACGCGCTCGACGGACTGCGCGACGAGCGCAGACTCACCAAGGCCGACCTGGCACGACAGATCGGCAAGAACCCGGCGAGCGTGCGCCGTCTGCTGACGGCCTCCGGCAATCCCGAGCTGCGCACGGTCGTCGCGATGGCCAACGCGCTCGACGCGGACATCAAGATCGTCCGGCGAAGCCCCGGCCGCGCACGGCGCACCGCCGCGTAGCGCTCGACCGAGACACGCATCCGCGCCCTTTCGTAGGGTCGCGGGATGGCTTGGGCCGTCACCTTCTATCGATCCGACGCCGGCACCGTTCCAGCGCGCGAGTTCCTGACAAGCTGCCCCACGAACGTACGCCGGAAGCTGCTCGTGATCCTCGAGGTCGTCCGCGTCGCTCCCCCACCCTCGTTCAGCGGCGGCGGCATGTGGGAAGCGATGCACGGCACCATGAACGGCTACTACGAGATCCGCGCGACGGGGCCGGGACGCCGGCACTATCGGCTGTACTGCATCCTCGACAACGGCACCGAGGCGGAGCTGAAGGAACGCGGCTTCGACGAACCGCACATCGTCGTCCTCAACGGCCTCGTGAAACCCAACGCCTCGCTGTTCTCCGACGGCGACTACCGGCGCCATGTCCGCAAGCTTGGCGAGCACTACCGCGCGACGCTGCCTCGGCCAGTCGCCGCCTGACCCGACGCCGCCCATGTTCTCCTACTACGACCCAGACGCCGACATCGACTGGTTCCCCACGGGCGATTCCGACGATGTCGTCAGCGAGCGCGTGCCGGGCGGCCTGCGCGACTACGACCGCGCAACCCACCAGCTCGTCGCGATCGAGGTGTGGGACGCCAGCACCCGACTCCCCGCGAACCTGCTCGAAGCCCTCCCCGCGCCCGAGCTGCCGCACTCCGCCGCAGCCTGAGCGCGGCCTCCGGCCTCTCCCCACGCCGCGCACCGGCCCTACGCAGCACCCCGGCGCATCGAGCGTGCACCCAGGCCAACAACGCCCGAATGGTCACCACAAAGTCAGCGCAGACCAGATGCACGGATGCCATGTGTGACCGCTGGTGCCTCCCCGGCTCGGGCCGGCCTTCCAGGTAAGCCGTTGTCTTCAAGTACGGGATATATCCCGTGGCGGCAACACGCCAGGTCAGGCAGGTTGCCGCCCTCATGGCCGACCCCCGCTCCGCCCAACATCATGCGCTCGGCCAGCTCATCCGCGCCCGCCGCGAGGCGCTCGGCATCAGCCAAGAGGATCTCGCCCACGAGGCCGGCATGGACCGCTCGCACCTCGGCGCGATCGAGCGCGGCGAAGGCAACCCCGCCTACGGCTCACTGCTCGCCATCGCCGAAGCGCTGCGCGTCCGTCTCTCGCAGCTCCAAGACGCCGTCGAGACGATCAGCGCCGGCGTTCCCGAGTAGCCACGATCCGCGCTCGTTGCGGGCCGTCCCGACCGAATCCCACTAACGACTTGCGGGATATATCCCGCATTAGTAGGATGCCGCGCACATCGCCGTCCCCATCCCCCTCCCAGGCACCGGGGCCGCGATCTGGCAAGTAGGGCAGGGAGCGAGAGCGAGGTCCCCCTCGTCGCCCCCGGCTGCCCGATCGCGGCTGTACCCACGGTGCCGGGTTGGAGCGGCGGCGATGCGCGAGCGCCCGGCACTCCCCCTGCCGGGCGCTCCTATTTCTCAGCCTGCGTTTGCAGCTCGGAGAGCCGCACGCCGAGCACGTCCGCGATGCTCAGCAACGTCGCATACGAGGCGTTCTGCTCGCCCCGCTCAATCCCGCTGTAGTACGCCCGATCGATCCCCGCATCGAGCGCCACCTGCTCCTGAGAGCGCCCCAGCTCCATGCGCCGCCGCCGCATCGCCTCGCCCAACGCGAGATGCCTGGAAGAACGCGGCCGCACCGCGTCGGCACGCTGCCCGCCGGTGGGCCAAAGCTCTACGGGATATATGCCGAATGCCAGGACTCCGCACGCGCTAGCGGTGCCGCGCCCCGCCTGGACGTGTTGTCCGCGAGGTTGCCGCTCCGCCGACTGCGCGGCAGCGGCATCGAGCTGATGGGCAAGCGGCTTGCCGCAATGGCGAAGGCCGAGTGAGACGACCATCGGGGTCCTTGTACTGCGATCACGTCGGCTCAGTCGGGTACATTGCAAGGCGCGGTGCCAGCCTGACAGCTCGCAGCCGCTCATCGCTCATTACACCCCTCGTCACTGACGCTCGGAGGGGAGCGACGGAACCAGAGTGTCGGTCCACCGGCTCCCGCTGCTGGTGGGTAGAGATAACCACCAGCCTGCGGCGGTGCCCCATGCAGTCACACTCCAGATCGGTTCGCCACTTCACGCTCGCGACGGTTGCCGCCGTTATCGGCCGGGTTCTCGGCGACGTCATTAGCCGTCTGATCCATCACTAACGCTCGATCACACGTCGCGGAGCGTCTGCCGGTCGGCCGGAGGTGAATGCCTGCGTCAGCCGCGCCGCGTCGTCGGCGTGCGGCATGAAGTGCACATAGGCCATCGTCGTCGTGATGTCGGCGTGGCCCATCCAGGCTTGGATCGAGGCAAGTGGGACGCCGGCTGCGGCGCAGCGGGAGCCGAAGCAGTGGCGGAGGCCGTGGAACGTGAGGCGGGGCAGCTCGTCGCCCTCCTCGGCGGCGGCCTCGAGGACAGCGTCGCGGGCGGTCGCGTAGGCGCGGCGGAGCGTTGACGGGTCGGTGTGGTCGCCGATCTCGTTCGCGAGGACGAGATCGCCGCGCCCGGTGAAGTGTTCGCGGCGCGAGATGCGATCAAACACCGCCGCCGACTGGTCACTGAGGGGGACGGTCCGAGCCTTGCCGGACTTCGGCACGTCCTCGCCCTCGCCGGCGAGGTAGCGGTGCCGGACCGTGATGCTCTGCCCCTCCCAGTCGATGTCGCGCCAGCGCAGCCCCAGCAGCTCGCCCTGACGGAGTCCGGTGAACGCCGCGAGCCGAATCGCCTCGCCGAAGATCCCATCCGCCTCGCGGGCGATCTCCTCGACCGTCTCGATCGAGTAGACCTGGATCGCCGGCTTGCGCTTCCGCTTTCGCTTCGCCCTCGGTCGCACCGCCATCGGATTCGCTTCGAGCAGCCGGCGCTGCACCGCGAAGTCGAGCACCATCGAGACGACGATCTCGTACTTCTTCCGGGTGCCGACGGACAGGCCCGCGGCGCGCAGCTTGCGAAGCCAGCCGTCGATCTCCTCCGCGTCGATCGCGTCGACCGGGCGCACGTCGAACGCGCGCATGATGTGCGCGGTGCGACCGCGCCCACGGCGTCTGACCGGCTCGTCCGCCCGCCGCAGCATCGAGGCGTAGTCGCGTGCCGTGCTCGCCTTCAGCTCGCCGTCGCGCACCTCAGCGCGGCGCTCGGCGAGCCAGTCGTCGGCGACACGGCCAAACGTGACCGGGCCGCCGCGCTCGGCAACCCGCGCGGCCTCCTCGGCCTCGGCGGCGTAGCTCTGGATCGCCTCGCGCATCGCGTGCAACGCCGCCTCGGGCGTGAGACATCCGGACGCTGGCCGTCCTCTTCGCGGCGCGTAGCGGGCACGCCAGCCCTCGACGCGCTCCCCGCCGTCGCTGTCCAAGGGCGCAGCTCGCGGTGTCACGTGTGCGCGTCCAAGCCGGCGCTTGACCTGTCGCGAGCGCCAACGCCACTTCGCCTCCCAGTGGAGGCTCTCCCCGTCCTTGCCGGGCACGACCACAAGCGCTCCGGTCGGCAGCTCGTCGGCCATGTGCTTGGTCCCTTCGCGGTCGGGGGCGATGGCGGGAGTACCGCCCGGAGTACCGACCCTATCGCGCAGTACCGCTCTGAAACGACCTAATTGGACGCAAGTTCGCTGTTCCGGCTGGCCTCGTGCGACCTACGACCCAATCATAATCCGCGTGTCGGGGGTTCGAGTCCCTCCTCCGGCATCGTTGAAGTGGCTGCAAATGAGCGTCTCCCCCTCTCAGCTCGCGGTCGTCCCGGATTGGTCCCGAACGAGGCACACCCCTCCGGCACGGCGACACGCCGCGCGCACGAACGCCCGCTGAAGCCGAACCGCCCGCCGCCGCGGCTACGATCGCCCGCGTGCTCCCCGGCCTCGACGTCGCCGCGATCCGCCACTACTGCGAGCAGCGCGTCCCACCGCACGCCCTGCACCAGGTCCGCGTCGAGGCACAGGTTGACGCGCGGGCCGTGACGATTGCCGAACGCCGAGCACCGTGGCGCGAGGACTACGGCCCGGAGTGGACGACGCTCGGCATCGCCCGCCTCCGCTACGTCGCCAAGACCGGCCTCTGGACCCTTTACTGGCGCGACCGCAACCAGCTCTGGCACAGATACGACCTCATCGCCCCCTCCGCCGACGTCCTCACCCTCCTCGAGGAAGTTGACCGCGACCCCACCGGGATCTTCTGGGGCTGACGTGCACGGTCATCTCGCGCAGACGACATCGACGCTGGACATCATCACTCTCGTCGTCGCAATCGTTGGCGTGATGCTTGCGCTCGCATCCCTGGTTTGGCAGGGAGCCGTCTTCGTGCTCTCAGGAAGTCGAGTCCGGGTCAATCTGCGCCGCGGCGCACTTCGGCGTGATGCCGCCGGAGCGGTCGCCCGAATCGCAGGCCCCACCAACCCGACCGGGAGTGACTATGCCCTCATCCACAACCAAGGGTTCACCGAGGATGTCCTGATCGTCGATGTCAGGAATGTCGGACGAATGGCTGTGTCAGTCGAACAGATCGCGGCAGCCTCCGAAGATGGTTGGGGCTTCGCTCGCCTTGCCGATCCCGAGAATCCGGCGCTCCCTCATCGACTTGAGCCTGGTGCCAAGGAAACCTGGCACGTCGAAATGCTGCCATTTCAACGGTTGGTCGACGCGGACTCCAGACCGCGTCGAGCGTGGATCACGGTCGAACTCGGAACCGGGAGGGTCGTGCAAACCAAGGACAGCACACTGATCGTGCCGTCTCCTGCTCCGACGCCCTAAGGTCCCGCGCCCGCTGCAGTCGCAGCAATCGCCGCGCGCCGCGGCCGAGATCGACTCAGCGCAAGCATCAGATGGGTGCTGCCGGCTTGCTGCTCAGCGAGCCGCAGGAGGCCTTCGAGCGCATCGGTTTTGGCTCAAACAGCTCGGCACGATGCGGCGCCCGTTGCCCGCACAGCACGAAGCAGCGACGAGCGACCGGTGCGGAGCAGCGGTGACCCCAACTTCCTCCCTCCGTCGGAGCAGAGAGTCGGAAGCAATATCGGACCCGAGAGTTGGACCTGCGCACCATCACTAAAGTCCACAATGTAAACTCTCTACACCTTCCCACCTACATTGCTACTCTCGACCCCCGAAAGGAAATCCGTCATGGCGCAGCTCATGCAGGTTCGACAGGCAGCTCGGACCCTCGGGGTCCACGAGAACACGATCCGGCGCTGGGAGGAGCGCGGGTTGCTGAACGCCGTCCGACTGCCGAGCGGCGTCCGTCGCTTCCGTCCCGAAGACATCGAGCAGCTGCGCGAGCAGATGTTCACCGGCTTCCCGCCGCTGCGCGAGAGCGACGACATCACGCCGGTCCGCGCCCACCCCATCGACTGACCCCGGTTCCCGCCGGCCCGGCCAGTACGCTTCGGCGAAGCGAACATGTGTTCGATACGCCATGGGACCCGGAGAGCACCGACCACACGACGAGGAGTACTGGCAGCGGCCCTGGGCGCAAGCGCTCTTCGCCGGTGACCTGTTCGAGGCGATCCCGTTCGGCGAGCAGCCGACGATCGTCCACACCGCCGACGGCGGCGGGGCGCCGAGCAAGCACTTCCTCGGTGAGGTTCTCGTTCAGCCACGGCCTGCTCATCACTCCGACGTGCGACATGGCCGAACAGCACGGCGAGCAGCTCTCGGCGCATCCGTTCCGCGTGCTCGTCCCGGTGCTGCCGCTTGAGCTGATCGTCGCGCAGACGAGGACGATCGAGCAGAGCCTCGGCCTCCTGCGCGGCCGGGACACCCTCGTGCCATACATGTACCTCCCACCGTTGCCGGACGTCCTCTACGGCGAGCATGTCGCGTGCTTCTTCCGCCCGACGCTCGTCTCCGACGAGCTGCTGCGTGACCCGCCACGCCGCGTGGCACAGCTCCAGGCGCCGGCGCGCCGCCATCTCAAGGTCAAACTCGCGGCCTACTGGAGTCGCGCTGGCGTCGACCCCAACTCCCTCCCGCTGCACGAGCGCAACGAGGAGGATCTCGTTGCGGACGGCTGGCCGCCGAGCCTGTACGACCCAGCGGACGTGCGCGCTTCACGCTCGGGTCAGAGCTGACGAAGCTCGGATCTCGCCCACGGCACGTCGGTCATCGGGAGCCAGCTGAACGGCCGCCCGCTGTTCCGTCCGGAACCCGGCGCGTACTTCTCAGAAAGGCGCCGATGAGGTCCCATCGCTCGCGGTACTGCCCAGGATCCTCCATGTGGCGAAGGTATGCCTTACCACAGCTCGACTTCGGGTCCCTGGCGCGCGCCACGATCGAAGTCGGAAACACGAAGAACTCCGGTGCTCGGCGGCCGTCGTCGTCGGGCTTGGTCTTTTTTCGCCGGTATCCGCGGTTGAGCGCGACGAACACGACGAAATCCGAGCTGAGACTCTTGATCGGAAAACCGCCGTCGTGGTCGGTGGCCCAGCGACTCTTGACCTGGATGCGGCAAGAGCTTCCCACGGCCGGATTGGCCGCGTAGACGTCGAAGCCCTCGAAGTTCCGATACGCCTTGGTCGCCTCAATTCCGGCGACGAGCAGGTTTCCCAGCACGAGGAACTCCGCACCCTCTGACCGAGCCTGGTGTTGAGGCGCTTCGCGATTGCCGGAGGATCGCATAGCGCCCAGCATGGGCAGCGCACCACTGGGCCCCGGCTGGCCGCGCACGAGCCCTCTGCCGCAGGCGCGGCACTACTACCGAGGCAACTGAAACCCTGCCCGCACCCACGCCCCGTACGCTCGGTAGAAGGGCGGCAGTTCGTCGGCGAGGATCCGTGCCGCCTCGTGAACCTGCGCCGCGGTAGCGCTCGCGTACTCGTGCACGAACAGGCGCCGGTACTCACGCAGACGCTGGAGCCGCGCGGCGCGTTCGCGTGAGATGACGCCGACGCGGGCGAGCGCGTCGAGATCGCGGCGGGCGTTGGTCTCGTCGAAGCGTCTGCGCTCGCCAGCCAGCTCGAGACCGAACGCCGCGAGCTCGACCATGTAGTTGTAGAGCTGGTCGACGCCGCGTTCGACGGCCTTGACGCGGTTCAGCTCCTCCGGCTCGTCTGAGTCGAACTCGACCTGGAAGACGTCGAGGTCGAAGTCCTCACCGAAGCCTGCCATTGCGGCCTGCAACGCGTTGAGGTGGCGACGCACGTCCGTGATGCGGTCGAGCACCTTTCGCTTCAGCGTCTGTGCGCGCTGCGGGTCGGACGCCTCCAGCGGCGCCACCGGTGCCGGCGTCAACGCCCGGGCCTCGCGGCGCCGGAGTTGAGGTCGAGGGCGGCGATCGCGTCCTCAAGCGAGACGTCTTCTCGGGCCGCGCGCTTGGCACGACGTGCGTCGCGAGCGAGCCCCTCCCACCGGCCGTCGCGATCAACGAGTACTCGCCCCTGCGTAACGACATCGGCCAGCAGTGCGGGAACGCTCCGCGCATCGGCCAGCCGCACGGTCTGCACATCGCGGTCAAGCGCCCGCGACAGCCGGCCGCTGAGATCGGCGAGGCGCGCGACGTCGTCGGTGCGCAACTCAACGACGATGTCGACGTCGCTGCCGGGGCCAGCCGTCCCGGTCGCCTGGGACCCGAAGAGCGCAGCGAAGCTCACGTTGGGCTCGGTCCGCAGCAACCCGCGAAGTCGGGACAGCATCGGCCACTGGCGTCGCAGGTAGTCGCGCTCTCGCACCGAGGTCTGAAACTTGTGCGGGCTGAGACGCTCGCCGCGCACGAGCCCCTCGCCTGCCGCGCGGCGCAGGGTCCGCTCGGGGATCTCGAGGTCGAGTGCCAGAGACCGCAGCGATTCCATCCCAGCAGAGGCTACGCTCGTATGGCCGATCTTTCAAGCTGGTGTGGCCGATTTCTTTGCCTTGTATGGCCGATCCGTCTCCAGGATGCGCGCCAGTCGGAACATCTCGACCATCTCAGGGACGACTTCCGCCGGTGCGTCGAGAGCCTGGACGAAATGGGCGAACGCCGCCCTGGTCATCACGAGGTCGCGGCGTTCGTCGGACACCGCGCCAAGCCTCGCGCGTGCGGACTCGACTTCACGAGCGCGTGCACCCATACCGGGGAACGTATACCTCCACCGCAGCGCCTTCCGGCCCATTACAGAGGCCGGCACATCCAGACGTGGCACACGCCCATACCCGGGTTTGCTGCCGGCGAGCCACCCGCGCTCGAGGGTAGCTTCGAGTCATGCGCTTCGCCTACGACGACCCAGACGCCGACATCGCCTGGTTCCCCACCGGCGAGTCGGACGACGTCGTGAGCGAGCGGGTGGCGGATGGCCTCCGCGACTACGACCGCACCACGCGTCGGCTCGTCGCGATCGAAGTGTGGAATGCGAGCACCCGTCTTCCCGCGAGCCTGCTGGAGGCGCTCACGACGCGCAGGCGACCCTCCAGCTTCCCCCCGCTGCGCGAAGACGACGACATCACGCCGGTCAGAGCCCGCCCGATCGACTGACTCCGTGATGCCCCGCCTCCCCGACCCGTAGTGCACCGCGATGTGACCGCCGCGGCGACGGCATAGCGTCGGCTTCGACACCGAGCGGCGAAGCCAAGGGAGCGCACGACATGCCCGACACCATGAAGGCAGCGATCTTCGAGGGGCACGAGCGGATCGTGCTCGGGGAGCGGCCGATCCCGACCTGCGGCCTCAACGACGCGATCGTGAAGGTGACGCTCACGACGATCTGCGGCACCGACGTCCACATCTGGCGCGAGGAGTACCCGGTCGAGCAGGGCCGGATCGTCGGGCACGAGCCGGTCGGGGTGATCCACGAGATCGGCGAAGCCGTCTCCGGCTACAGAGTCGGCGACCGCGTGCTGGTCGGTGCGATCACGCCGTGCGGCAGCTGCTTCTACTGCCAGAACCACGTCGAGGCGCAGTGCTCGGGCCACGAGGACGACTGGCAGATGATCGGCGGCTGGCGCCTCGGCAACGCGATCGACGGCGTGCAGGCCGAGTACTTCCGCGTCCCCTACGCGCAGGCCAACCTCGCGAAGATCCCCGACGACATGACCGATGAGCAGTGCGTGCTGCTCGCCGACATCGCCTCGACCGGCATCTCCGCCGCCGAGACGGGCGAGGTCGCGATCGGGCAGACGGTCGCCGTCTTCGCGCAGGGCCCGATCGGCCTGTGCGCGACCGCCGGCGCGCGGCTCAAGGGCGCGGCGCTGATCATCGGCGTCGACGCGATCGAGGGGCGCCTCAACCTGTCGCGGCAGATGGGCGCCGACGAGGTGATCGACTTCACGCAGGAGGACCCGGTCGCCGCGATCAAGCGCCTCACCGGCGGGCGCGGCGTGGACGTCGCGATCGAGGCGCTCGGCAAGCAGCAGACGTTCGAGTGGTGCCTCGACGCGACCCGCCCCGGCGGGATCGTCTCGAGCCTCGGCGTCTACGGCGGCAAGCTCGAGGTCCCGCTCGAGTCGTTCGTCTATGGGATCGGCGACAAGCAGATCCGCACGACCCTCTGCCCGGGCGGCAAGGAGCGCATGCGCAAGCTGATGGAGATGGTCCGCCACGGCCGGCTCGACCTCTCCCCCCTCATCACCCACAGATTCTCGCTCGACCAGATCGAGGAGGCCTACGAGCTGTTCGGCAACCAGCGGGACGGCGTGGTGAAGGTCGCGCTGACGCCGTAGGCGGTCAGCCGTTCCAGCGCACCGTCTTCTCGCACCGGTGCAGCGGGCGGTGGACCACGAAGTAGCAGTACTCGTCGAACGTCTGGACACGGAAGGAGTAGCGCGCAAATTCGTCGTCGCGACCGAGCGAGAGCGTGCCGTGGCCGCTCGCGCTCGAGTCTCCGGCGTAGGTGCCGAACGAGCAGCGGAAGCGCGCCTCACCGGCGCGGCGGCAGCGGATCGTCGCGTCGTCCGCAAACGCCTGCGCCAGCAGTTCCGCGACGAGCGACTTCGTCTGCAAGCGTGCCCAGCGCTCGTCGGGCACGATCCACGAGAGGTCGGCATCGAGCGCCGCCGTCCATGGTGCGTCGACCGGCTCGCCCGGGACGGCGGAGCCCAGGCAGCGCGCGGGGTCGGCGGCGAGCGTGACGGTGAGCGTGCGGCCGCGCAGGTCGACGCCGGTCACGCGCGTCATCGACTGGCGCGAGTAGCCGTCGGCCTTCGTCGCCCCGACCCAGTCGCCGACGACCGGCGTTCGTGCATACGCGAGCCGCGCCGCGCTCGGGAGCTGGTAGGTCGCGCTCGCGACCGCGCTGCAGTTCGCGCCGGAGAAGCTCAACGGCACGACGCGCCCATCTGCCACCGCGACGGCCGCCGGCACGAGCAGCGCCACAGCAGAGGCGGCGAGGGCGATCCGAGTTCGCAGGCGGCGCATCGTCAGAAGCCCGTGTCGCTGAAGCCGAACCGCAGCGTCCGGCCCGCGCCGTCGGCGCAGGAGATCCGCTCGCCCGAGTAGCCGGTGTCCCCCTCGGCGCATGTGAAGCCGAGCACCGGCGCCGACCAGTCGTCGCTCAGGTCGAGCGCGCCTTGGAGCTGGAGCACCTGGGCACAGGTCAACCCGAGTCCGAGCAGATCGTCGTACTCCCCCAGGTCGCCTTCGATCGACGAGATCGCGCACTCCGGTGCATCGGCTCGCTCCAACGTGAGCGGGCGGTTGATGGCCCCTTCGCGGTTGCCGTAGCCCGGGAAGTGCAGCGCCTCGACCTGCCCCGGCCGAGGCACGCCGGAGGCGATGAGGCCACCGGCATCGGTGAGCTCCACGTGCGTCACGTGCCAGCCCTTCAGCCACACCTCGTAGTTGCGTCGCGGCCCGCCGGCGAACGGACAGGCGACAACGCGCTTCGACGACCGCTTTCCAAGCGTCCACAGGCCGCCGAGCTGATCCTGGTCGTAGGAGATCGAGCCCGAGCGGATGCGGATGACGAACGGGAAGTCGAGCGCCGGCCCCGGGTCGGAGCGGTCAGCCGGCGACCAGCGCGGGTTGCGGCTCAGGTGCTGGCGCTGCTGCGCCAGCGTGGGCGTCTTCCATGGCACCGTCGTGCAGACGCGGAACACGGCCGGGACGTTCGCGCTCGCCTGCGTCGCGGTCGTGCCCGGGAGGATCCCGCCGCCGAGCAGCGCAAGCGACGCCGTCGCCGCAAGCAGGCGTCCGTGCACGCGCAGCATGGCGGCGACCATATCGAGCGACCGCCGCGTTCGTCGCAGACGAGCCATAGTTCAGGGTGTGACCGAGGCAGCCGACCGCCCCGACATCGAAAACCGCGCCGACATCGAGCGGCTCGTGCGCGCGTTCTACGGCAAGGCGATGAACGACCCGATCATCGGCTGGCTGTTCACGGACGTCGCGAGACTCGACCTGGAGGCGCACGTCCCGCAGATCGCGTCGTTCTGGGAGACGGTGCTGCTGGGGACGAAGTCCTACAGCGGGACGCCGTTCGAGCCGCACGCGCGCCTGCACGCGAAGGCGAACCTGCGCGCCGGGCACTTCGGGCGCTGGCTCGCGCTGTGGAACGAGACGGTCGACGAGCTGTTCGCCGGCGAGACGGCGACGATGGCGAAGGCACACGCGCTGCGCGTCGCGCAGGCGTTCCATGCGCGGTTGCAGTCCTACCCGGCGCCCGCGCTCCAGCCGTCAGAACCGCCCGCGGACGGGAGCGGCCTGGTCGTCACTCGGCACGCGCCGGGAACCTCTACCGAGCAGTAACTCCCAGGATCAGCTCCGCCGCCTCGAGCGGGACGTCGAGCTGCGGGAGGTGGCCGACGCCGTCCAGCTCGACCCAGTCGGCCTGCGGGAGCTGCTCGCGGTAGCGCGCGGCGGCCGACGGCCATCTGAGGATCTTGTCCTCGGTGCCCCACACGACGCGCACGGGGCAGTCGATCCGCTCGGCGTCGACGTGCCACCCGTGCTGGAGCGCGTGGTCGATCAGCCCCGCGGCGGCGTCGCAGGCCGCCGCGCCGCGCAGCTGGTGGGCGAGCAGCTCGGGCGGGATGTGCTCGAAGCGCTCGGCCGTGTAGAGCGTCGCGCGGCGCCGGCCGTCCTCGGTGGCCATGATCGCCTCGGCGTGCGGCGCGGCCGCGCGCACCAGCTCCTGCATCGTCGTGAAGTAGGCGAGCGTGTCCTTGAACGACGCGTCGCCCTCGGCCCAGCCGCCGGCCGGCGCAAGCGCCACGACCGAGCGCGCTCGGCCGCGCGCGGCGAGCTTGAGCGCGACGTAGCCGCCGAGCGAGTTGCCGGCGACGTGCGCCGTCTCCCAGCCGGCGTCGTCCAGCGCCCGCTCGACCGCGTCGAGCACGGCCTCCTCCGACGGCTCGCCGGCGATCGGCGGCCCGCCCGCGTGGCCGGCGAGCGTCGGCGCCAGCACGTCGTGCTCGCGCTCCAGCGCCGGCAGCACCAGCTCCCACGTCCGCCAGGTGTCGGTGAAGCCGTGCAGCAGGAGCAGCGGCGGGCCTGAGCCGCCGCGGTGCGACGGCGTGAAGGTGGAGTCCATGGCGCGGACGCTACCGGGGCGCCGCGCGCGCTACGCCGGCGCGAAGCGCGCGAAGTAGCCGAGCGGGCTGCCGAGGCGGTGCTCGAAGCGCAGGCCGGCGCGCTCGGCGCGCGCCTGCAGACGGCTGGGGCTGACCCAGTGCGGGTCGCCCAGCAGCTCGCCGACGACGACGCAGCCGCCGGGCCGCACGACGCGCGCCAGCTCGCGCAGCGCCGCCTCCTGGTCGGGGATCTCGCCGAGCACGGTGACGAGGTAGGCGGCGTCGAACTCGTGGTCGCCGTAGGGCAGCTCGCGCGCGTCGCCCTGCACGGCGACGACGTTGCCGATCCCGCGCTCCTCCGCGCGCAGCAGCGTGTGGTCGAGCATCTCCTGCTGGAGGTCGAAGACGTCGAGCCGGCCCTCCGGCGCGACCCAGCCGGCGACCTCCAGCGCGTAGTAGCCGGTCCCCGGCCCGACCTCGAGGATCCGCTGCCCCGGCGCCGGCTCGAGCGCCTCGCGCAGCCGCGGCCGCGTGATCAGCGGGTGGGGTGCCTGCACCCAGAAGCGCTGGTTGTACGGGCACGCCGACGGGTTGCGCCGCCACCACAGCGCGGCCCCGAGGACCGCGGCCCCGGCGAGCGCTGCGGAGCGCTTAGCCGTGATGCGCATGGAATCAGTGTGGCACCCCTGCGCCGTCGCGCCCAGCCGGTCCGGTACGGTCGATCCGATCATGCCCGCCTCGCGTGACGACGCCGACGCGCTGCGCGGCCTCGAGGCCGTGCCGCTGGCGCTGCCGCCGGGCCTGGAGCTGGAGTGGCTCGGCGTCTCCGGCTACCGCATGACGTACGAGGGCGTCTCGCTGTTCGTCGACCCCTACCTGTCGCGCGTGCCGCTGCGCAGCCTGCTGCTGCGCCGCCGCGCGCTGCCGGATCCCGCGCTGCTCGACCGCTATGCGGGCGCGCCGGGCTCGGCCGACGTCGCGGGCGTGCTCGTCGGTCACACGCACTTCGACCACGCGGTCGACGCGCCCGCGATCGCGCAGCGCTTCCACGCGCCCGCGTACGGGTCGGAGTCGCTCGTGAGACTGATGCGGCTGCACGGGCTCGGCGGCCTCGCGGTCGAGGTCGAGCCGTACCGCCGCTACGAGCTGGGGCCGTTCGTCGTCTCGTTCACGCCGAGCGCGCACTCGAAGCTGATCCTCGGCCGGCGCGTGCCGTTCGACGGCGAGCTGAGCTGCGACCACCTGCACGGCCTCACCCCCGGCGCCTACCGCTGCGGGCAGGTGTGGGGGATCCGCATCGAGGTCGCCGGCACGAGCTTCTACCACCAGGGCAGCGCCAACCTGGTCGACGAGGCGCTGCGCGCCGAGCCGGTCGACGTGTTCCTCGCGGGCGTCGCCGGCCGCGCGGTCACGCCGCGCTACTGGGAGCGCGTGCTGCCGCGCCTGGACCCGCGCGTCGTCGTCCCGACGCACTACGACGACTTCTTCAAGCCGCTCGGCGCGCCGCTCGACTTCGTGCGCAGCGTGCGCCTCGAGGCCGTCCCCGACGAGGTCCGCGCCGTCAGCCGCGACGCGACGCTGGCGGCGCTGCCGCGGACCGACGCCGCCGCGTGAGCGGGCTGACGCAGCGCTTCCAGCGGGCGCGCGGGGACGAGCGCCTCGCGGTGCTGGAAGGCTTCCACGCGCTCAAGCACGCGCTGCGCTTCGGCGCCGAGATCGAGGTCGTGGCAGCGGTCGACCCGGACGCGCTCGAGCGGATGGCGGACGAGCTGGCGCCGGACCTCGCCGGCCGCTTCCGCGCGCTCGCCGGCGAGCCGGTGACGCCGGAGCTGCTGCGCACGCTCGCGCCGCACGTCCCGCGCACGCAGGTGCTGGCGCTCGCGCGGCGCCCGCCGTTCGACGCCGCCGCGCTGCGCGACGCGCGGGATGCCGACCCCACCCGCCCCGTGGTGCTGCTGGAGGACCCGCGCGATCGCGGCAACGTCGGCGCGGTCGTGCGCGTGGCGGCGGGCGCGAGCGCGGCCGGCGTCGTGACGACGGGCATGCACGACCCGTGGGACCCGAGCGCGCTGCGCGGCTCGGCGGGGCTGCACTTCGCGCTGCCGGTGGGGCGCGACGACGGCTTCGTCGACGGGCTCGCCCGCGGCGGCCGGCCGCTGCTGGCGCTCGACCCCGAGGGCGACGTGCTCGACCCGGCCGCGCTGCCGTCCGACGCCGTGCTCGCGTTCGGCACCGAGCGCCACGGCCTCAGCGACGCCCTGCTCGCGCGCGCCGACGCGCGCCTGCGCCTGCCGATGCGCGCAGGCGTCTCGAGCATCAACCTCGCGACGGCCGTCGCCGCGGTGCTCTACGCGTGGCGGCTCAGCGCCGGCGCCGGGGTCTCGGAGCGCTCAGCTTCAGGGTGAATCTGAACGGTCTTCCGTTCAGGACGACCGTCACGAGCACCTTCGCGCTGTGCAGCTTGCGCAGCTGAGCCAGCACTCTGCCGCCGAGCTTGACCGTCAGCTTCACCTGACCGCTCTTGCCGACGACGAACGAGCGTGCGCCGAACGCGATCGCCTTCGTCCTGCCGTGCTTGGGGAGCGTGAAGCGGATGCTGCCGTGGAGGCCGGCCGTGGCGTGGAACACAAACGCGAACGCGCTGTGGGCATCGAGCGTCGCCTTGCCGGGCTCGCCGCTCGGCGCAGCGACGCTCACGATCCCGCCGCCGCCTCCTCCCGAGCCGCCGCCGCCGAGGCTGCCGCTGCCGCCCGAGCCGCCGCCGCTACCGCCGCTGCCGCCACTGCCACCCGAGCCACTGCCACCCGAGCCACCGCCGCCACCGCCACCCGAGCCGCCGCCGCCACCGCCACCCGAGCCACCGCCGCCACCGCCACCGCCGCCCGACCCCGGAGCGCCCGTCGCGAACGTGCCGTCCGCGCCGAGGCTCACGGGGATCCCGTCGCGCAGCGCGACGAGGCGGAAGTGGTACGTCGTGGACGGCGCGAGGCCGGAGACGCCGGCGCTCTGCGCGACGGCGCCGTTGCCCGCGCCCGCCGAGGCCGCCGCCGTCGAGGAGCCGTAGGCGGCCGTCGTGCCGTAGTCGAAGCGGTAGGTCGTGGCCTCGCCGCCGGCGTCGACCGTCCCGCCGAGCGTCGCGGCGGTGTCGCTCACGCCGCTCGCGGCGCCGGTCGTCGCGGCCGGCACCGTCGAGCTCGTCGAGCACGACGGCTGGTCGGTGTCGATGCTCCAGCTGGTGAGCGTGCCCTGATCGCCGGGGTAGTCGTCGACGATGCGCAGTCTCCAGGTGCCGGCGCGATCCTCACTCGAGAACGCGCTCAGCGGCTCGTCGGGGCGGTAGCTGCCGCTGACCGGGTTGCCGTAGAAGACGTACGGGACCTCCTGGATCGCCTGCGTCGCAGCGTCGTCGAACGTGACGGGCGTCATACCCCCGAAGCCCGACCCGGCGCTCCCGATGCCCGGCCGCTCGAACAGCTCGACCGTCGTTCCTGCAGGCGAGACGAGCCACGCCTGGAGATCCCCCGTCCACGCATGGCTCAGGTCGACGGTGACGCGAAGGTCGTCGACGCGCCCGGACGAGCCGACGCTGAGCGGGGACGTCAGCGCGACCCCGTGCTGCCCGAATTGCGTCGAGTCCGGGATCGCCGCGTTCGCGTTCGTACTGAACGTCGTGCGACCGCTGCCGAGCGAGAGCAGCACCGGCACGTCGCGCGAGCCCTGGTCGCTCGTCACGTGCAGCGTCAGCGGGACCTGGCTGCCGCACGCGACGCTCGAGGCGAGCGTGAGCGCGAACGGCGTCGCGTTCTGCGCGCTGTCGCCGGCGGCGATCGCGCCGTAGTCCGCGTCCGGCGCGACGACCGACACGCCGGCCGTCGCGCTGCTGAGCGTGCCGTGCACGTTCGTCAGCCCGGCGAGGCTCGGATTGTCGAGCGCGACCGCGAACCGCAGCACCTCTCCCGGCTCGGCGACGCCGTCGCCGTCGCCCAGCGGCGCGGCGTCGTCGAGCGCGGTGCCGCCGGGCTCGACCAGCTGCGGCGTCGCGAACGACGCGACCCCGCGCGTCGCGTTCGGGCTCGTCGTGTCCGCGCCGTAGCCCATGCCGCGCGCGGCGAACACCTGCCAGATCGCGTCGTGGTGCGTGCCGCCGTCGGCCTCGTCGGCGAGCAGGATCGCGTCGCGCTCGTCGAGGAACGACGGGTCGGCCGGCGAGAGGCGCATCGCGTTCGTGACCAGTCTGCGGGCGGTCGCGGCGCCGAGCGCCTTGCGCAGGTCCCACAGCGTCTCGGACCAGATCTCGCCGTCGTCGTGCACCTCGAAGCGCGGTGTGCTCGCGTCGTAGGAGCCGACGCGGCCGAGGTCGGCGTAGGTGAAGCCGCCGGAGCCGTGCGAGGTCTGCGTGCCGGGGCAGGCGGGCGCGGATGACCCGACCGAGCAGTCGAGCGGCTGGTTGCGGATCCCCCGCACGCTGTCGCCGGTGACGTACTCGCCGACGACGACCTCGCCGTCGGCGGCCGTGTCGGAGACGAAGCCGTTGGCGACGAGGTAGTCCATCGCGTACCAGTCGCTCCAGCCCTCGCCCATCGCCTGGCCCTGGTTCTCGTTGAGGCCGTTGGCGTCGTCGATCAGGCGGTTCGAGAGCCCGTGCGTGTACTCGTGGTAGACGACGCTCGCGTCCTCGCCGCCGTTGACGTCGGGGAAGCCGCCGCCGAACAGGTACATCTGCATGCGCGGCGACTGCCCGTCGGGCAGCGTCGACATGTTGGCGTTGTTGAAGAAGGGGCCGTCCGGACTGCTCGCCTGCACCGAGTCGTCAGCCTCGGCGAGCACCGGGTCGCTCCCTTCGAAGTTGCCGCCGGACCCGTCGCCCGGGCCGCTGCGCGCGCTCGTGAAGCCGATGTCCGGCTGCGCGAGCCAGTCGTGGAAGTTGTTCACGAAATAGAAGACCTGCGTCGTCACCGCGTCGCGGTTCGTGGCCTCTGTCGCGAAGTTCGACTCGTTCCACGTGCAGAACGCGCAGACGCCCGTGAGAAAGCTGAGCGGGTAGTTCCAGTCGGTCCCGCTGCTGGGCGGGATCTCCTCGCTCGGATCGGCCGCGTCGTTGTTGTTGACGTCGGCATACGCGTGCGCGTTGGGCCCGGTGAGCGTCGTCGCGGACGGGCTCAGGTATCTGGAGATGTCGACCGTGTGCGCGGTCCCGCCCTGCGCCGCGCCCGGGTGGTACTCGTAGACCGAGGCGTTCGAGGCGAAGCGCGTGAGCGAGCGGCGCACGAGCGGCGCGCCGGTGCTCGCGTCGATCACCTCGTCGAACCAGTACGGGCCCGTGCCCGCGACCGTCACGCGCCACGCCAGCCGATCCCCGCTCGGCGACTGGAACGCGACGAGCCGGGCGCTGTCGCCGTTCGAGAAGGTCGTCCGCCGCTGGATGCCCGCGCGCGTCGCGGCACGCGGAACCGATGTCGTCGCGCCGACGTCGGCCTGCGCGGCGCCGAGCGCCTGCGAGGCGCTCAGCCGCGGCGTCGCGGACGCGATCGAGAGGCCGCCGAGCGGCGGGCCGCTGGCGGCGATCACGCGCCCGTCGCGCGTGACGTGGACGCGCAGCTCGCTGTCGTAGGCGGGCACGCCCTGGCTCGTCGGGACCCACGTGAGATGCGTGACGCCGTCGTTCGAGGTCGTGCGATCGACGAGCCGCAGCGCGTCGATCTGCGCAGCGGCGAGGCCGAACACGGCGGCGTTCGCGCGCACCCACGCGAGCGCGACGTCGGCGGCGTCGCCGGCGCGCGGGGCGCTGAGGAAGCCGTTCGTGCGGTCGAGCACGCGGATGCCGCCGCCGACCGGATCGGCCGACACGCGGCCCTCGATCCCCAGCCGCTCGGCGAGCGCGTGGCGGGCGCCGCGCACGCCGGCCGGCACGGGCGTGCGCTGGCCGCTGCGCACGTCGAGCTGCGGCCGGCCACCGCTCGGCTGGCCGGCCCGAATCGCCGCAGCCGGCCCGGCCGCGACGCCGAGCGCCCCGGCCGCCAGCGCCACCGCAAAGATCCCTCGTGCCGTCATCCCGCTCCGCTCCCTCCGCGCTCGCCGCGCCTACGTGCCGTCCCGGCGCGGGAGGCTATCCGCGGCGATGGCGCGCGGTCAACATGCCGCAAATCGGCGTGCCGCCCTCGCCGTCGCCGACGCCGGCCGACGATGTATATCCTGTACATCATGCAACGGACCCAGATCTATCTCGGCGAGGAGCAGGACCGTGCGCTGACCGAGCGCGCCGAGCGACTGGGAAGCAGCAAGTCCGCGCTCATCCGAGCGGCGATCGACAGCTATCTCACGCCGGACTCGGCGGAGCGTCAGGGCCTCGCGCGCCTGCGCGCCGCGGTCTCCGAGGCGACCGGCTGCGCCGGCTACCTGCCCGCCGGCGAGGACTACGTCGACGCGCTGCGCGCCGCCGACCGCGAGCGCGCGGCCGAGCTCGACGCGCGCCTCGCGTAGCCGCATGTACGTACTCGACACGTCCGTGTTGATCGACGTGCTGCGCGGCTCGCAGACCGCAGGATCGTGGCTCGCCGCCCTCGACGAGGTGCCCCTCTGCTCGGAGATCACGCGCGCCGAGGTCCTACGCGGCGTCCGCTCGCCCGAGCGGACGCGCACCGAGCAGCTGCTCGAGGCGCTCCGCTGGGCGCCGGTGGACGAGACGACCAGCCGCCGCGCGGGGGAGCTGGGCCGCCGGCATCGGCGCAGTCATCGCGGGCTCGGCGTCGCCGACCTGCTCGTCGCCGCGACAGCGCTCGTACACGACGCGGAGCTGGCCACCGGGAACGTGCGCCACTATCCGATGTTCCCCGGGCTGCGCCCGCCGTACGAGAGCTGAGCGCTTTCTCGCCTCCCCGCGAACTCCCAGTCCGCTCTCAGACGGCCCTGGTGCCATGGATCGCACCGTTTCGTCGTTCGACCGAGGAGCACACACGTGGACCGCAGACGCAAACGCGCCGTCGCGATCGGCGCCGTCGCCGCGCTGGCGGTGGCCGGAGGCGGGGTCGCCTATGCCGCCGCGACCGCGACCGACCAGCGCGACGCCGTGCTGAGAGACGCCGCGCAGCGGCTGAACGTGAGCCCGGACCAGCTGAGATCCGCGCTCCAGGGCGCGTTCACCGACCAGCTCGACCAGGCCGTCAAGGACGGCAAGCTCACGCAGCAGCAGGCCGACCGCATCGAGCAGCGGATCAGAGACCGCGGCGTGCCGCTCGGCGGCCCGATGGGCGGACCCGGCGGCCCCGGCGGCCCCGGCGGCTCCGGCTTCGGGCACGGTCCGATGGGCGGCCATGGCCCGTTCGGCGTCGGCATCGACGCCGCCGCGACCTACCTCGGCCTCACGAGAGCCGCGCTCGGCAGAGAGCTGCGCAGCGGCAAGACGCTCGCGCAGGTCGCCAGAGCGCAGGGCAAGTCCGTCGCCGGCCTGGAGTCGGCGCTCGTCGACGCGACCAGAAGCGCGCTCGACAGAGCGGTGACCGACGGCCGCCTGACCTCAAGCCAGCGCGACGACATCGTCAGAGGCCTCCAGCAGCACGTCGCCGACCTCGTGAACAGCACCGGCCCGCGGATGGGCTTGCACCGTGGCGGCGGCCCGGGCGGTCCCGGCGGCCCGCCGCCGTCGGGCGGCCCTCCCGGCGGCCCCGGCAATCCCTGACGGGAGCGACACCTCCTGCGCCCCGTCGCCTGACGGGGCGCAGGAGCGCTTCCGCTCCAGCGCCGTCCCGCCCCCGCACGCCGTCTGCGACGCTGCACCGACGATGCGGCGCATCACCTGGCTCGGCCACGCGACCGTCCTGCTCGAGCTGGCCGGCGCGCGCCTGCTGACCGACCCGCTGCTGCGCGAGCGCGTCGCCCACCTGCGCCGCCACGCGCCGCTGCCGGTGATCGCCGAGCCGGTCGACGGCGTGCTGATCTCCCACGTCCACCACGACCACCTCGACCGCCCCTCGCTGCGCGAGCTTGCGCGCCCGGACACGATCGCGGTCGGCCCGCGCGGCGTCACGCCGCTGCTGCACGACTTTCCGTTCGGGCGCGTGCGCGAGATCGCGGCCGGCGAGCGCGTCGCCGTCGCGGGCGCCGAGGTGCGCGCCGTCCCCGCCTGGCACGACGTCCGCCGCTGGCCAGGCCGCAGACAGCACGACGCGCTCGGCTTCCTCGTCGAGCGGATCTGGTTCGCCGGCGACACCGCCTTCGACCCGGCGATGGAGGAGCTGCGCGGAGCGGTCGACGTCGCGCTGCTGCCGATCTGGGGCTGGGGCCCGTCGCTCGGACCCGGCCACCTCGACCCGGCCGCGGCCGCGCGCGCGGCGGCGCTCGTCGCCCCGCAGGTCGTCGTGCCGATCCACTGGGGCACGCTGCTGCCGCTCGGCACGCACCGGCGCCACGGCGCGGTGCTGAGAGAGCCCGCGGAGGAGTTCGCCGCTCAGGTCGCGCGCGCGGCGCCGGGCGTGCGCGTCGCGACGCTCGCCGTCGGCGAGGCGCTCTCGATCTGAGCGGGCGCCGCGTACGCCTCCTGCCCCAGCTGCGCCAGCCACCCGCACAGCACGCGGTGGACCGCCTCCGCCCCGACCACTTCGTCCTCCGGCCACGGCAGCTCGGCCGGGTGCAGCACGAACGGGTGCGCCTGGTCGCCGCCGAGGCCGCCGTGCGAGCCGACCAGCTCCTCGAACGCAGCGACCTCGTCGACCTCTTCCCAGTAGCTGCTGTTGACCACGATGTCCGGGCAGACGGCGAACGCGTCGGTGCGGCGCACGTGCTCGGCGGCGCGCGGGCCGAACGGCGCGAGCGGGTCCTCGCCCTCGACCGCGGACGCGCCGTCGCCGTCGCGGTCGAGCAGCCGGCGCCCTCGTGGACCGAGCGCAACCGCCCCGTCGCGCTCGGAGCGCACGAGCACGAAGCCGATGCCGGGGTGCGTGCGCAGCGCATCGAGCAGGCCGGGCCGGCGCGCCTCGATCTGCTCGAGCGTCACGCGGCCGGGCTCGCGCGGGAACGAGATCAGGCCGAGGTTTCCGGACGCCATCACCGCGATCTCGGGCAGCTCCTCGCCGGCCTCGAGCGCGGGCGCCGCCGGCGCGTCGCCGTCGCCGTCGCGCGCGCCGGCGAGCGCCTTCGCGGTGCGGCCGGTCATCGTCGGGCGGCTCGCCAGCTCCGCGAGGCCGGCGTCGAGCGAGCCGCGCCCCTCCTCCCCGCCGCCCATCTCGGCGTGCACGCGCGCGCCGCCGGCGTGGCGCTCCACCAGCTGCTCGAGCGTCTCGCCGTAGCGCTGCAGGAACGTCGCACCCTGCGACTGGCCGTGGTCGGACAGCACCACGAGCCGGTAGGGGCGCGGCGCGTGCTCGACGGCATCCGCGATCCGCGCGATCGCCCGGTCGACCCGCCGCAGGACCGCGAGCGTGTCGTGCCGCTCGACGCCGGAGTGGTGCGCGACCTCGTCGTAGGCGAGGAACGTGGTGTAGACGACCGGCCGCCCGGCGAGCACGTCGGCGGTGACGGCGGCGACCTGCAGATCGAGCTGGACGACCGTCGCGTACGCGCGCACGAACGCGTAGGAGACGCTGCGCTTGATGCGCGGGCGCACGTCGCGGCGGCGCTGCTGGATCGCCGCCCAGCGCTCCGCGACGACCTCGCCGAGCGAGCGCAGCAGCGTCAGCGCGACGCCGTACGGGCTCGCGAAGTAGGCGAAGTAGTCCTGCCCCAGCCGGCCATGCCGCGAGCGGTCGAGCACTGTGCTCATCGTCAGCATCGAGTGCGGCGCGTCGCCGGAGAGGATGTTCGCGCGGCTCGCGCCGTCGCCGTGCAACAGGCCTCTGCCGTCGGAGTGGCGGCGCTCCAGCTCGGCCGCGTCGTGCGGGTGGTTCGTGACGATCGGCTTGCCGCGGTCCTTCTCCCACCAGCGGAAGGCCGGGTAGTCGCCATTGGAGCCGTGCAGGATCCCCGCCTGGCACGCCCCCGTCTGCGAGGACCAGTCGGTCTCCCAGCGCTCCAGCCGGTAGCCGCCGTCGTGGACCCAGCGCGCCAGCGTCGGCGCGCTGCCGTCGCGCAGCGCGCGCCGCAGCACGTCGTGCGAGAGCCCGTCGATCTCGAGGAACAGCACGCCGGGGACGTCGCTGCTGACGGCGAGCTTCGTGCGCTTGAGCTGGCGCACGACGACGTGGCGCGTCCACAGGTCCCCGCTGTCGAGCGCGAGCACGGCGGCGGCGATGCTCGTGAGCGCCGTCAGCGCCAGCGTCACGCCGAGCGCGCTGCCGAAGTCCTCGACGTGGACGCCGTAGTCGATCTGCGCGATCGCCAGCAGCACGAGCGCGTTGAGCGCGAGCGCGCCGAGCCCGAGCGTCATCACCGTGAACGGCAGCGCGACGCGGATCAGCAGCGGCCAGATCAGCGCGTTCGCGAGCGCCAGCATGACCGCAAGCGCCAGCGCGGCGCCGAAGTCGTCGGCGTGGAAGCCGGGCAGGACCGCGCTCAGCAGCAGCAGCGCGCCCGCGTCGATCAGGACGACGGTCGCGAGGCGGCCGAGCAGGCGATGAGGACGCCGCATGCCCGTGAAGGATCGCGCAATCTGTCCGGGCCGGGGAGCACCCTCTGAGGCCATGCGCCTGCTCCACACAGCCGACTGGCATCTCGGCCGCGCCTTCCACGGCGAGGACCTGCTGAGCGCGCAGGCGGCGTTCGTCGACTTCGTCGTCGATGCGGCGCGTTCGGCCGAGGTGGACGGCGTGCTGATCGCCGGCGATCTCTACGACCGCGCGCTGCCGCCGGTCGACGCGGTCCGGCTCGCCGGCGAGGCCTTGACGCGGCTGTCGGAGGTGGCGCCGGTGGTGGCGATCTCCGGCAACCACGACTCGGCCGCGCGGCTCGGCTTCGGGGCGGAGCTGCTCGCGCGCGCGGGCGTGCATGTGCGCACGGATCCGCTGTCGGTCGCGGATCCCGTCGCGCTGGGCGACGGCTGGGTCTACGCCGTCCCCTACCTCGAGCCGGATCTGGTACGCGAGCCGCTCGGCATCGAGGAGCGCTCGCACGCGGCGGCAATGGCGGCGGCAATGGAGCTTGTGCGCGCCGATGCCGCGGCGCGGTCGGGCCCGGTCGTCGCGATGGCGCACGCCTTCGTCGCGGGCGGAATGCCGTCGGAGAGCGAACGCGACCTCGCGGTCGGCGGCGCCTCGAACGTGCCGGCGTGGGTGTTCGACGGCATCGACTACGTCGCGCTCGGCCACCTGCACGGGCCGCAGGTCGTCGGCGGCGGCCTCGGGCGGTACTCCGGCTCGCCGCTCGCCTTCTCGTTCTCCGAAGCGGGCCAGGCGAAGTCGGTCGCGCTCGTGGAGGTGACGGCCGGCGCGCTGCCGCTCGTGGAGCTGCTGCCGACCCCGGTACCGCGCGCGCTCGCGAACCTGCGCGGCACGCTCGACGAGCTGCTCGCCGACCCGCGGCTGGCGGAGATCGAAGACGCCTGGGTGCAGGCGACGCTGACCGACCCGGTCCGCCCCGCCGACGCGATGGAGCGCCTGCGCCGCCGCTTCCCCCACGCGGTCGCCCTGGCGTTCGACCCGCAGGGCGCGGGCGCGCGGGCGGAGGACTCCTACCAGCGCCTGCGCGGGCTGGACGACGACGAGCTGGTGCAGCGCTTCGTCGCCGACACGCGCGGGCGCGCGGCGGGCGACGACGAGCTGGCATTGCTGCGCGACGCGCTGACCGCGCGGCGGGTGGCCGAGGCGGTCGCGTGAGCACGCGGCGCGCATCCGCCGCGCGCCGCAACGCCGCCGCAGGCACGCGCGGCCTGTAGGCGGTCGCCGTGCGCCTGCACCGCCTGCGCCTGACCGCCTTCCAGGCGTTCGCCGGCAGCGAGGAGGTCGACTTCGACGCGCTCGGCGAGTCCGGCCTGTTCCTGCTCCACGGCGACACCGGCGCCGGCAAGACGACGCTGCTCGACGCGATCGCGTTCGCTCTGTACGGCCAGGTCCCCGGCGCACGGGCGCGCGACGCACGGCTGCGCAGCGATCACGCGGACGCCGGCGTGCGCACCGAGGTCGAGCTGGAGGTGACGCTGCGCGAGCGGCGCCTGCGCGTGATCCGCCGCCCGCCGCAGGAGCGGCCGAAGCTGCGCGGCGAGGGGACCACGAGAGAAGGGCCCGCCTGCACGGTGGAGGAGCTCGATCTCAGCGCGGGCGAGTGGACGGTCCTCGCCGCCCGTCCCGACGAGGCGCGCCACGAGCTGGATCCCCTGCTCGGCATGTCGTGCGAGCAGTTCTGCCAGGTCGTGCTGCTCCCGCAGGGCGAGTTCGCAACGTTCCTGCGCGCCGACAGCGGGGAGCGCCAGGCGGTCCTCGAACGCCTCTTCGGCACCGACCGCTTCACGCGCGTCGAGCACTGGCTCAACGACCGCCGCAAGACCGCATGGGCCGAGCTGCAGGCCGCCTCGCAGACGGTGCGCGAGCTGCTGGCGAAGGTGGCGGAGGTCGCCGGCGAGGCCGCCCCCGACGAGCTCGACCACGCGGCCGAGTGGACCGCCGGCCTCGGCGTGCGCGCCGAGGCGGAGCTCGTGAGCGCCGCCGACGCACGGACCGCCGCCGGCGCCGCGCGCGCGGCGGCCGACGCGGAGCTGGCGGCCGCCCGCGATCTGGCGGAGCGCCAAGCCCGCCACGCCACCGCGGTCGCCGAGCTGGCCGCCTGGGAGGAGCGCCGCCCCGCCCGCGACGCCGCCGAGTCCCAGCTCGCCGCCGCCCGCCGCGCCGCCCCGCTCGCCGGACTCCTCGGAAGACCTGTGCGGGATCGTGTCGGATATACCGACACAGATCCGCACAGCTCTCCTGTGGAGCTGCGGGCCCGGGCGGCCGCAGCCCGCAGCGAGGCAGGCGCGCTCGACGCGCTCGTGGCGGTCGAGGAGCGGCTCGCGGCGGCCGACGCGGCGCTGGCGGCGATCGCGGAGCAGGCGAACGAAGCGGCGGCCCGGGCCCAGACGTCGGCCGCAGCGCTCGAAGCCGCCGCGCGCGAGCGCGCTTCCCTCGATGCCACCGTGGCCGGAGCGCGCGCGGCCGCCGGCAGAGCCGAGCGCCTCCAGGCCGAGGCCCAGACCGCCCGCGAGCGCGCTCGTCAGGCCACGACGCGCGACCGTCTCGCCGCCGAGCTGACCCACGCGCAGGACCGCCGGCGCAGAGCGGTCGACGCCGAGCAGCACGCGCACGGCACGTGGCTCGACGTGCGCGAGCGGCGGCTGGCCGGGATGGCCGCCGAGCTGGCGGCCGGCCTGCGGCCCGGCGATCCCTGCAGCGTATGCGGGTCGACCGAGCACCCGGCGCCGGCGCACGCCGGCGCCGTCCCGGACGAAGCCGGTCCCACGCTCGCCGAGCAGGAGCAGCACGCCCAGTCCGCGCACGAGCAGGCCGCCACCGCGCGGGCGACGGCGGAGCAGGAGGTCGCCCACGTCGAGGCGGCGCTGGCCGCCGCGCGCGCCGTCGCGGGCGAGGACCCTGCCGAGACGCTCGTCGAGGATGCCTCGCGCCTCGACGCGGAGCTGGCGACCGCGCTCGCCACGGCGGGCGGCCTGCCCGACGCCGAGGAGGCGCTCGCCGCGCTCGCGGCCCAAGCCGCCGACCACGAGCGAGCCCAGCGCGAGGCCGCCCAGGCCGAGGCGACCGCCCGCGCGACGCACGCCGAGCGCGCAACGGCGCTCACGGCCGATCGCACCCGCATCGAGGAGGCGCGCGGCGACGCGCCCTCGGTCGCCGACCGCGCGACGACGCTGCGCGCCGAGGCCGACGCCGCCGAGCAGGAGGCCGCCGCGCGCGAGGCCGGCTTCCCCGACGCGCAGGCCGCGCGCGCCGCGCTGCTCGATGCGGACGTCCAAACCAGCCTGGCCGAGCGCATCGAGGCATACGACGCCGGGCTCGCCGAGCGCCGCGCACGCGTCGAGGACCCGGAGCTCCGCGCAGCCGCCGACACGACCGCCCCCGACCTCCCCTCCCTCGAAGCCCAAGCCGCCACGGCAACCCATGAGGACGAGGCCGCCACTCGCCGCCACGCCCTCGCCGACCAGCGCCTCACCTCCCTCAGACGCCTCGCCGCCGAGCTGGACGACGCGCTCGCCGCACTCGCACCGGTCGCCGAGCGCGCGCAGACGATCAAGGAGCTGGCCGGCCTGGTCGACGGCACCGCCGCCAGCAACCGCCTGCACATGCGCCTGTCCGCCTACGTCCTCGCCGCCCGCCTCGAGGAGGTCGCGGCGGCCGCGACGATCCGCCTGGAGCGGATGTCGAACGGCCGCTACCAGCTGATCCACACCGACGAGCGCGCGCGCGGCGAGCGGCGCGCCGGGCTGGAGCTGCGCGTGATCGACGGCTGGACCGGCCAGCAGCGCCCGCCGTCCACCCTCTCCGGCGGCGAGACGTTCCTCGCCAGCCTCGCGCTCGCGCTCGGGCTCGCCGACGTGGTCGCCGCCGAGGCGGGCGGCAGCCGCCTCGAGACGCTGTTCGTCGACGAGGGCTTCGGCTCGCTCGACGAGCGCACACTCGACGAGGTGCTCGACGTGCTCGACGCCCTGCGCGAGGGCGGCCGCACCGTCGGGATCGTCTCCCACGTCGCCGAGCTGCGCCAGCGCATCCCCGCCCGCCTGCGCGTCGTCAAGGGCCGCGGCGGGTCGCACGTCGAGCACGAGCGCGCAGCGGTGTTGAGCGCATAGCCGCCCGCGGGTCTAGCGTACGGGCGGTGAGCGCCCCGACCGCCGCCCGCACCGACGGCTTCGCCGTGCGCGGCCTGCGCCTCGCGCGCGGCGAGCGGGTCGTGCTGCGCGACGTCTCGTTCGACGCGCCGAAGGGCGCCGTGACCGCGCTCGTCGCCCCGTCCGGCGCGGGCAAGAGCACGCTGCTGCGCTGCCTCAACCGGCTGCTCGTGCCGCAGGCCGGCGCGGTGCTGCTCGACGGCGAGGACACCGCCACGCTGGAGCCGTGCACGCTGCGGCGGCGGGCCGGGCTCGTCGGGCAGACGCCCGTGATGCTGCCGGGCAGCGTGCGCGAGAACCTCGCCTACGGGCTCGACGCCGCCGGCGCCGCCGACGAGCCGAACCTCGTGCGGGCGCTCGCCGACGCCGGCCTCGACGCCGGCTTCCTCGACCGCCCCGCCGCCGAGCTGTCCGGCGGTGAGCGGGCGCGCGTCGCGCTCGCGCGGGCGCTCACGCGCGCGCCGGAGCTGCTGCTGCTCGACGAGCCGACGGCCGCGCTCGACGCGACCGTCGCGCGCCACGTCGGCGCGACGCTGACCACGCTCGCACAGGCCGGCCTCGGCGTCGTCGTCGCCACCCACGACCTGCCGTTCGCCGCGGAGATCGCCGACCGGGTCGTCGCGCTGCGCGACGGCGCCGCCGTCGTCGGGAGCGCCGCCGAGCTGCTCACAGCCGAGCCGCCCGCATGAGCCAGCCGCTCACGCAGATCCTCGCCAGCGCCGCGTTCGCGCTCGCCGCCGCCTGGCTCGCCTACCGCCAGCGTCTGGGCCTCAGCCGTTCGCTGCTGATCGCGGCCGTGCGCGCCGCCGCGCAGCTCGCGCTCGTCGGGCTGCTGATCGCGCTCGTCTTCCGCGTGCCGGCGCTCGCGATCGCATTCGTCGCCGTGATGGTGCTGACGGCCTCGCTCACGGCCGGCTCGCGCATGCGCGCACTGCCGGGGTCGCGGCGGATCGCGGTCGGCGCGATCGCGCTGCCGGCGCTCGGCGCGACCGGCGCGCTGCTGGCGGTCGGCGCGTTCACCGCGACGCCGCGCGCGACGATCCCGACGGCGGGGATCCTGATCGGCGGCGCGATGCTCGCGACGACGCTCACCGGCCGCCGCCTCGTCGAGGGACTCGCCGACGGGATCGACGAGATCGAGGCGCGCCTCGCGCTCGGCGACCGCGCGCGCGACGCGCTCGCCCCCCTCTCGCGCCGCGCGATCTCCGCCGCGCTCGTGCCGCTGATCGACCAGACGCGCAGCGCCGGCCTCGTCACGCTGCCGGGCACGTTCGTCGGCCTCGTTCTCGGCGGCGCCTCCCCCGCGACCGCGGCGCGCGTGCAGCTGACCGTCCTGCTCACACTGCTGCTCGTGCAGTTGCTGAGCGCGCTGCTGACGGCGGAGCTGGTGACGCGCGCGGCGACGCTTCCCGGCGAGCGGGTGCGGGTGCTGGGAGCGGTCTGAGCCGCCGGCTACCGTGCGGGTCGTGCGCCGCCGCTCGTGGCTCCTCCTCGCGCTCGGCCTCGCCGCGCTCGCGCTCGCCGCCTACGCCGCCTTCCGCATCGCGACGCGCGAGCCCTCGACGCCCGCCTCGGTCGCCCAGGCGATCGACCGCTTCCGCACCGGGCCGGCCACCGCCCGCACCCTGCCGGCGGCGCTCCGCGGCCGCGCCCCCGAGCCCGGCGTCTACGTGTACGCGACGACCGGCTTCGAGGTCAGCCACGCGCTCGGCACGCGCCGCCACGCCTACCCGGCCCGCACGACGATCACCGTCACCGCCACGCCGTCCGGCTGCATGCAGACCCGCTGGGACGTGCTCGCGACGCGCGAGGACACGGTGCTCGCCTGCCCGCGCCCGGACGGCGGCTGGCGCCTGATCGCCCAGGGCGAGAGCCACGAGTTCGCCGGCCACCTCGACCGCCGCACGTACGCGTGCACGCCGGCGTCGACCTACCTCCCCGCGCGACTCGTCACCGGCACGACGTGGAGCAGCCGCTGCGCGATCGCCGGCACGACGACCGCCGACAGCGGCACCGTGCTCGGCCCGCGCACGCTCGCGCTCGCCGGCCGGCCCGTGCGCACGATCCTCCTGCGCACGACCACGCGCGTGAGCGGCGACACCACCGGCGCCGGCACGAGCTTCACATGGGTCCGGCCGGACACGCGCCTGATCGTGCGGCGCACGCTCGCGAACGCGAGCGCGACCGCCACGATCATCGGCGCGGTGCCCTACGAGGAGCGCGCCACGCTCGCGCTCAGCTCGCCGCGCGCCCGTCGCTGAGCCGCGCCACGATCTCCAGCCGCACCCAGTGCAGCTCGAGCGCGGGCAGGCGCGTCGCGACCTCGTGCACGAGCGCCGGCCCGTCGACCGGGCCGAGGTCCGTCGCGAACGTGCGCAGCGCGACGGTCGTGAAGAAGCGCTCCAGCTCCTGCACCGACCCGAAGCGCGTGACGCGCGGGACGAGCCGCACGTCCAGCTCGCCGAAGCCGGCCGCGCGCAGCTGCGCCTCCGTCTCCTCCACGCCGGCGTACGTCCACGGGTGCTCCGTGTGCCCCAGCTCGCGCAGCAGCTCCAGCACCGCCGCGATGTTTCCCTCGCCGCCGCAGTCGACGACCAGCTGACCGCCCGGTCGCAGGACCGCGGCCAGGTGGCGGAACAAAGCAGCGTGGTCGCGCACCCAGTGGAACGTCGAGGTCGAGACGATCGCGTCGACCGGCGCCTCCAGCGGCAGCGGCAGCGCGAGGTCGGCATGCACGAACGACACGCGCGCGTCGCCGGCGAAGCGCTCGCGCGCCGCTTCGAGCATCTGGCGCGATCCGTCCAAGGCGACCACGCGCCCGCGCGGCAGGCGCTCCAGCAGCGTCGCGGTGACCTGGCCGGTGCCGCAGCCGGCGTCGAGGACCGTCTCGTCGCCGCGCAGCTCCAGCCGCGCGACGGCGTCGTTGCCGCGCTCGTTCATGGGCGCGTTGAGAGTGTCGTAGGCGGGCGCGTCCCACTCCCGCCGGGCGTCGTCGGTAGTGTTCGTCATAGCTTACAAGCGTACAGGATCACGGTCGTCGTGTCACGGCAACTCGCGGCTGGGAGGATCACACGCGGATGACCGCGCCCTCCCACGCGCACGGACACCACGAGCACCTCGCCACGCGCGTCGCGAGCGGCGGCGGCGGCGCGGTCGCGCGCCGGCGCGCACGTTGGGACCGCACCCCGCTGTGGTGGATCGCCGTGCTGTTCGCGATCGGCTCGAGCTGCTTCCTGCTGGCGGCGCTCGCCTCGATGTGGTCCTCGGTCACGCGGCCGGGGATCGGCGTGACGTTCTTCGCCGGCTCGATCTTCTTCACGAGCGCGGCCTACCTGCAGCACTGGCTCGCGGTGCGCGCCGCGAGCGGCTCGACGCTGCGCGGCGGCGGCCGCCTGCGGCTCGTGCACCCGGCGGACTGGCCACATGCGCACGTCGACGCGCTCGCGACACTGATCCAGCTCGCCGGCACCGTGCTGTTCAACGTCAACACCTACGCCGCGATGAACACCAGCCTCACGACCATGCAGACGAACCTGCGTGTCTTCACCCCCAATGCGCTCGGCTCCGCCTGCTTCCTCGTCGCGAGCGCGCTGGCCTTCGCCAACGGCTCGCGCGCATGGCTGGCGTTCAGGCCCCATTCGCGCGGCTGGTGGATCAACGCGCTCAACCTGCTCGGCTCGATCGCCTTCGGCGTCGCGGCGCTGGCGTCGCTGATCCAGCCGTCCACGGACGAGCCCGTCAGCGCGGCGATCGCGAACGGCGGGACGGCCGCCGGCGCGCTCTGCTTCCTGCTCGGCGCACTGCTCCTGCTGCCCGACGCCAGCCCGCGCGCGCCGGCGCGTCAAGAGACGCCCCGCGATAAAGCGAACGCGCGCACCGACCGATAAGACGGTGACCCCCCCGAAGGAGCCGTTCGCACGTGACATCGAAAGGGCTGCTCGCGCGAAGGCTCCTCTTCGCCGTGACCGCCATCGCGCTCTGCGCTGAGCTGGTCCACTCGTTCGCCTCGTTCGGCGGTCCGGGACTCGACGGCTTCTTCTCAAACGACCTGTACCTGGCGATCGAGCTGGCCGGCGTGCTGCTGTGCGGTGCGCGCGCCGTGCTCGTCCGCGAGCAGCGCGCCGCCTGGGTGTGCATCACCGCCGCGTTCACGTTCTGGCTCGCCGGCGACGCCCTCTGGGTCGTCGTCCCCAGCTCCGCCAACGGCGCGCTGACCGACGTCCCGTACCTGCTCTTCTACCCGCTCTGCTGCGCGGGGATGGCGCTGCTGGCCTCGGCCGGGCGCGAACGCGTCGCGGCGCGCATGTGGGTCGACGGGCTGCTGGCCGCGCTGACCGTCTCCGCGCTCGTCGTCGCGCTCGCGTTCAACCCGATCGTCGGCGCCACGCACGGCGACGCCGGCCAGCTCGCGATCAACCTCGCCTATCCGATCGGCGACCTCGTCGTCGTCGGCTTCGTGCTGATGGCGTTCGCGACGCAGGCGTGGCGCCCCGGCCGCGGCTGGGCGCTGTTCGGCTTCGGCGTCGCGCTGTCGGCGGTCGCCGACACGCTCTACGTCTACCAGTCCGCCGTCGGCAGCTACCGCGACGGCTCGATCGTCGACGCGCTGTGGCCGGCCGCGGTGCTGTGCTGCGGCTGGGCCGCCTGGCAGCCGTGGCGGGCGGCGCGCGCGAAGTCCGGCTACGGGCGCCAGACGTTCGTCTACCCGAGCGCGTTCGCGGCGCTCGCGCTCGGCCTGCTCGCCTACGACCACTTCGTGCCGATCTCCGACGCCGCCGCGCTGCTCGCGACCGCGGCGCTGCTCGTCGCGATCGGGCGCGCCGGGATCACCTTCGGCGACAACACGGCGCTGCTGCGGGCGACCCGCACGGAGTCGCTGACCGACGGGCTCACCGGCCTGCCGAACCGCCGCCGTCTGATGCTGGACCTCGAACGCGCGCTCGGGACCGGCGAGGCGCACCCGCACGGCCGCGCGCGCCCGGCGACGTTCGCGTTCTTCGACCTCGACGGCTTCAAGGGCTACAACGACAGCTTCGGCCACGCCGCCGGCGACATGCTGCTCGACCGCCTCGCCGGGCGCCTCGCCGCGGCGGTCATGGGCCACGGGCGCGCCTATCGGCTCGGCGGCGACGAGTTCTGCGTGCTGCTCGACGGGCACCTGGCGGCAGACGACCCGCGCATGGTCGTCTGCGGCGCCGCGCTGCAGGAGCAGGGCGAGGGCTTCCGCGTCGGCGCCTCCTGCGGCGCGGTGACGATCCCCGACGAGGCCGACAACCCGACGCACGCGCTGCAGCTCGCCGACCAGCGCATGTACGCCGCCAAGGGCGACACGCGCACCTCCAGCCGCCGGCAGACGCGCGACGTGCTGCTGCAGGCGCTGCGCGAGCGCGAGCCCGAGCTGCACCGCCACCTGCGCGGCGTCGCGGCGCTCGCCGCCGCCGTCGGCAGACGCCTCGCGCTGAGCGCCGAGCAGCTCGACGAGGTCGCCCGCGCGGCCGAGCTGCACGACGTCGGCAAGATCGCGATCCCGGACGAGATCCTGCACAAGCCGGAGCCGCTCGACGCGCGCGAGTGGGAGCTGATGCGCCAGCACACGGTCATCGGCGACCGCATCCTCGGCGCCGCGCCGGCGATGCGGCCGGTCGCCGCGATCGTGCGCGCGAGCCACGAGCGCTGGGACGGCGACGGCTATCCCGACCGCCTCGGCGGCGAGCAGATCCCGCTCGGCGCGCGCATCGTCAGCGTCTGCGACGCCTACCACGCGATGACCACGCCGCGCCCCTACCAGCGCACGCTCGCGCCCGCGGCGGCGCTCGCGGAGCTGCGCCGCTGCGCGGGCACGCAGTTCGACCCCGCCGTCGTCGACGCGTTCTGCGCCGTCGCGGTCGAGCAGGAGCCCGTCGTGCGCGCCGCGGACGACGCGGCCGAGCGTTCGCATGCGCACGACCGCGGTTGACACGTCGCACCTACTTCAGGTGTTCTGAGGGGTGGGAGGTGCCCGCGCAATGACTGCGGGGCGCGGGCGCCTCCGACTCTGCGCTACGTCACCAGCGGTACCAGCCGCGACGCCCGCCGGCGTCGGCGGCGCCGCCCAGGAAGAAGCCGATCAGCCACAGGATCACGGCGGCGATCAGCACGTACCACAGCACGTGCGCGGCGAAGCCGAGTCCGCCGAGCAGGAGCAACAGGAGCAGCAGGACGATCAACGCAACCATCGCGGTCCCCTCTCGTGTCGAGTGCAAAGTCGGGGTTCGACGCTCCTCACCCTTCCCGCTGCCGGGCCGCTCCATGCGCCGCGATCAGCCAGATGGAGAACCGCTCGACGGGAAATCCTCGACGCCGGGCCCAGGGAACCAGGCCCCCGATCGCCGACCATCCTGTCCATGCAGAGCACTTCACCAATTCGCCGCTACGTGTTGCTGCGGCATCGGGGGCAGGACGCGACGCCCGCGTCGCGCTGGAGCATGGAGCGCATCGCTCCGGCTCCGCGCGGCGCGGGCAGCGCTGCCGCCGACGCCCAGCCCGCGAAGCCCGCCGCAGACCGCGGCTGAGCGGCAACCAACTCCCACCCGGCGCGTCCGGCCCTGTGACGTCGACTTCGAGTCTCTCCTCCTCGAGAACGGCAGGGCTGGGCGCGCCGGGCGGGCGGGGGCCGCGAGCCGCCCAGGCTCTCAGAGCCCTGCGGGCACCTCGACATCCGGCGTCCGCGCCACGTTCAGCGCCAGCACGAGGTGCGGCAGGCCGCCGCGCAGCAGGCGGCTCGGGGTCGGGGCGTCGCGCAGGCGATCGGCGGCGTCCATCAGCTCGACGATCAGCCGGCAGTGCGCGGCCTGCGGCGCATCGGCCGGCACCGCGCACGCGAGGCGCGCAAGCGCGAGCATCTCCTCCCCGTCCTGCCCGCGCACGATCTGCGCGAAGGCGCCGGTGAGGAATGTCGCGACGCGGTCGAGCAGCACGTCGATCGCGATCCGCTCGGACTCGGCTCCCACCCGCCCAGGGCCGGCGTCGAGCGGCTCCCCGCCGTCGAGCAGGCGCGCGAGCTGGCCGCCGAGCACGAGCCGCAGCTGCTCGTCGGAGAGGCCGGCCTGGCGCCCGATCCGCAGCGTCTGCAGCGCGCCGGTCGGGATGCGGCCGTAGGGCGCGTCGCTCGCGAACAGGATCTGCCCCGGCGGGACGGTCGCGAACAGCGCCAGCAGGTCGCTCGGCGCCCACCACGAGGTGTCGAACATCAGGTTCGGCAGCTCGCGCGCGCGGCGCCCGATCCACGCGAGGTCGCTGATCGCGGCGTGCGCGAGCACCAGCCGCACGCCCGGCCAGCGCGTGCAGATCTCGACCGCGTGCGCGCCGAGCGCGGGGATCCCGCGGCCGGCGTGGATCACGACCGGCAGCCGGCGCTCGTGCGCGAGCGCCCACACCGCATCGAGCTGCGGGTCGTCGAGCGCGTGGCTGTCGCCGCGCGGGTGGAGCTTGAGCCCGCGCGCGCCGGCCTCGAGCGAGCGCCGCGCCTCCCCCGCCGGATCGTCGCGCGGGTCGAGCCGCGCGAACGGCACGAGCCGGCCGCCGGAGGCCTGCGCCGCCGCGATCACGGCTGCGTTCGGCCCGCGGTAGCCGCCCGGCTCCTGCAGCGGGAAGACGGCCGCGCGCGCGTCCGCCTGCTCGAGCGCCGCGAGCAGCTCCTCGGGCGTGCAGCGCATCGTGTCCGGGTCGTGCTGGCCGACGTGCGTGTGGACGTCGAAGACGTCGGCGCCGAGCCGCGCGCGCTCCTCCGCGTACCAGCGCAGGAGCGGCGGCTCGACCTCCAGCATGCTCAGCCGCGGTGACGTCGGCGGCGACGGTGCAGGAGGGCCGCGAGAGCGGTCCCGAGGCCCGCGGCGACGGCCGTCACGTGACGGCGCGAGGGGCGCCGCGACGGCTCGGGCGCCGACGCGAACGCGACGTGCGGCGGCGGCGCCGGCATCGCGAACGCCTCCGCCGCGAGCACGTCGTGCGGCTCCTCCGAGCCGTTCGGCTCGGGCGGCAGCTCCACCGGGCGGCCGTGCCAGGCGGCTTCCGGCGCGGGCATCGCGAACTGCTCGGCGGCGAGCACGTCGTGCGGCTGGTCCGAGGCGTTCGGCTCGGGCGGGATCGCCCCCTGCGTCTGCTCGCGATCGCTCATCCGCGCATCTTCGCAGATCGGGCAAAGGGCGCTGCGACGCGCAAGATTTGATGGTCTCCCACTTAGATCTGCTCCTGTGCCTATACTCAGCCCAAGGCACGGAGCGGATCGCCCTCCGCTTTGCGCAACGAGCCCGAGACGAAAGCGAATCCATGAGCAGACTCCTGCTGGTCCCCCTCGAGGACGTCGTCGTCTTCCCGACGATGAACCTCACGCTGACGGTCGACGTCGGCGACGAGCAGCGCGTCCTGCTCGTGCCGCGCCACGAGAACGAGTTCGCCAACGTCGGCACCGTCGCCGACGTCGCCGAGCACGTGCGCCTGCCGGGCGGCGGCCACGCCGTCGTGCTGGCCGGGCTGCACCGCGGCGTCGCCGGCGCCGCCCACACCGCGCCCGACGGCAAGCTGTACGTCGAGGTCGAGGACCATCCCGACGCCGAGCCGGTCGACGGCCGCACGCGCGAGCTCGAGCGCGAGTACCGCGCCGTCGTCGAGGAGCTGCTGGAGCTGCGCGGCGACGACGGGCGCATCCAGGCGTTCGTGCGCGCGATCAGCGAGCCCGGCACGCTCGCCGACACGTCGGGCTACTCGCCCGACATCGCGTTCGAGCAGAAGGTCGAGCTGCTCGAGACGCTCGACGTGACCGAGCGGCTCGAGCTGGCCGTCAAGCTGCAGCGCGAGCGGCTCGCCGAGCTGCAGGTGCGCAAGCGCATCCGCGACGACGTCGAGTCCGGCGCCGAGCAGCAGCAGCGCGAGTACTTCCTGCGCAGACAGATGGACTCGATCCGCAAGGAGCTGGGCGAGGACGACGCGTCCGTCGTCGAGGAGTACCGCGCGAAGATCGCCGAGGCCGGCATGCCCGACGACGTCAGAGCGCAGGCCGAGAAGGAGCTGGGCCGGCTCGAGCGCATGGGCGAGCAGTCGGGCGAGGCGTCGATGATCCGGTCGTACCTCGACTGGCTGATCGCCGTGCCGTGGAGCAGACGCTCCGAGGAGCGACTGGATCCGGTGCATGCGCGCGAGGTGCTCGACGCCGACCACGCGGGCCTCGACGACGTCAAGGAGCGCATCACCGAGTACCTCGCCGTGCGCAAGCTGCGCGCCGACCGCGGCGTGCCCGACGACAAGCGCTCCGGCGTGATCCTGACGCTGCTCGGCCCCCCGGGCACCGGCAAGACGTCGATCGGCGAGTCGATCGCGCGAGCGACCGGACGCGAGTTCGTGCGCATGTCGCTCGGCGGCGTGCGCGACGAGGCGGAGATCCGCGGCCACCGGCGCACCTACATCGGCGCGCTCCCCGGGCGGCTGGTCCGCGCGCTGCGCGACGCCGGCACGATGAACCCGGTGATCATGCTCGACGAGGTCGACAAGGTCGGCGCCGACTGGCGCGGCGACCCGAGCGCGGCGCTGCTCGAGGTCTTGGACCCGGCGCAGAACCACTCGTTCCGCGACCACTACCTCGACGTCGAGCTGGACCTCTCGCAGGTGCTGTTCATCGCGACCGCGAACGTCGCCGAGACGATCCCCGGCCCGCTGCTGGACCGCATGGAGGTCATCCGCTTCGACGGCTACACGACTGCCGAGAAGACGGCGATCGCGCGCGACTACCTGTGGCCGCGTCAGCTGGAGCGCAACGGGCTCGAGCCCGAGGAGGCGTCGGTCTCCGACGAGCTGCTGCAGACGGTCGTGACCGAGTACACGCGCGAGGCCGGCGTGCGCCAGCTCGAGCGCGAGCTCGGCACGCTGCTGCGCAAGACGGCGACGAAGATCGCCGCCGGCACCGTGCAGGCGCCGGTGACGATCGACCCCGACGCGCTGCGCGAGGCGCTGGGTCGGCAGAAGCACTTCCAGGAGGCCGCGATCCGCACGGCGGTGCCGGGCGTCGCAACCGGCCTGGCGGTGACGGGCGCCGGCGGCGACGTGCTGTTCGTCGAGGCAGTCCGGATGCCGGGCGAGCGCAAGGACGCGCTGGTGCTGACCGGCCAGCTCGGCGACGTGATGAAGGAGTCGGCTCGGATCGCGCTCTCCTACGTGCGCGGGCACGCCGAGGACCTCGGCATCGCGCGCGAGGCGACCGACGGCGAGTTCCACGTGCACGTCCCCGCGGGCGCGATCCCGAAGGACGGGCCGAGCGCCGGCGTCACGATGGTCACCGCCTTGGCGTCGCTGCTGAGCGACCGTCCGGTCAAGCACACGGTCGGCATGACCGGCGAGGTCACGCTGCAGGGCCGCGTGCTGCCGATCGGCGGGGTCAAGCAGAAGGTGCTCGCGGCCCACGCCGCCGGGCTCACCGACGTGATCCTGCCCGAGCGCAACCGCGGCGACCTCGACGACGTCCCCGCCGACGTGCGCGAGCAGATGACGTTCCACTTCGCGATGTCGGTCGACGAGGTGCTCGCGGTCGCGCTCGAGCCCTCTCGCACGCCGACGACAGCCTGACCCGCGTCCCCGCCGCCGGTTGACCCCCGGCTCGTCGCTCCGTCATTGTGAGCGGCGAGCCGGTCGGCAGGGGGCCGCCGGCACGACCAAGGGGGAACCATGTCCGGCACACGCCGGCTGCTCGCGGCCATCGTCATCGCGCTCTGTCTCGTCGCGCTCGCCAGCTCGGCGGCGCTCGCCGTCTTCCCGAGCTCGATGGCGGCGACGGGCGACTCGATCACGCGCGCGTTCAACACGTGCAGAACGGCCTTCACCGACTGCCCGGCCAACTCCTGGGCGACCGGGACGGAAGCCGCCGTCAACAGCTTCTACCTGCGCATCCTCGAAAGAAACGCCGGCATCAGAGAACACCTACACAACGACGCCGTCTCCGGCGCGAGGATGGCGGAACTGAACGGGCAGGTGACCACCGCGGTCGGCCAGAGCGTCGAATACCTGACGATCGAGATGGGCGCCAACGACGCCTGCACCTCCGAAGAGGGCAATATGACGTCGGTCGCGAGCTTCAGATCGAGCTTCGAATCGGCGATCAGGACGCTGAGAGAAAGACTCCCCGGCGCGAGGATCTCGGTCGGCTCGATCCCGAACATCTACAACCTCTGGAGCGTCCTGCACACCAACAGAACGGCGCTTTCGACCTGGAGCCTCTTCAGGATCTGCCAGTCGATGCTCAGGAGAGCGGAATCGACCACCAGAGAAGACGAAGAACGCCGCCTGCGCGTGCAGAGACGCGAGGTCGAATTCAACGAAGTCCTCTCGAGCGTCTGCGCAACGTACGAAAGGTGCCAGTACGACAGAGGCACCGGCTACGAATTCAGATTCGAAGCCGGCGAAGTCTCCACCAACGACTACTTCCATCCGTCCGTGAGAGGTCAGGCCACGATCGCCAGAATCGAGTGGCCGCTGGTCACCTTCTGACGGGGTCCGGGGGCGCGCCGTCGTGCGCGCCCCCCTGCCGCCGCTCGAAGCCCGGGCACTCGGCCACCGGAATGCGCGGGTAGCGGGGGAAGGCCGGGTCGGTCTTCGAGCGTCTGCAGAGCGAGAAGACCGAGCCGCGGCGGTTGGGCACGAGCTGCTGGTGGGCGCAGGCGTTGCAGATGCCGGCGGGCGGCGCTGGAGGGTCGGCCATCGTCCACTACTATACTTTCTGAAGCATGCAGACCTTCACGCGCCTCCTCGGCTTCCTGCGTCCCCACCGGCGGGGCGTGATCGTCTCGTTCCTGTTCGCCGCCGCCGCGATGGGCGCGGGCGTTGCGATCCCGTGGCTGACCGGCCAGGCGATCGGCGCCATCACCGCACACGACAAGCACCGCCTCGTGCTGTTCGCGGTGCTCGTCGCCGTCGCGGGCCTGCTGCGGCTCGGCCTCAGCGTCGGCCGGCGGCTCGTCGCCGGGCGCGTCTCGCTCGCCGTCGAGTACGACCTGCGCGCGCGCATGTACTCCCACCTCCAGTCCTTGGAGCTGGGCTTCTTCGACCGCCAGCAGACGGGCCAGCTGATGTCGCGCGTGACGGTCGACCTGCAGGCGGTCCGCTTCTTCCTCGGCTACGGGCTGATCTTCATCGGCCAGTCGTTCTTCACGCTCGTCCTGGCGGCCGTCGCGATGGTGATCATCGAGCCGCCGCTCGCGCTGCTCGCGCTCGCGCCGGTCCCGTTCGTCGTGCTCGTCGCGTTCCGCTACGGCCGCCGCTCACGCCCCGCGATGCAGGAGGTCCAGCAGCGGATCGCCGAGCTGACCGCCGTCGCCGAGGAGAACGTCTCCGGCGTGCGCGTCGTGAAGGCGTTCGCGCGCGAGCAGCTGCAGTTCGAGCGCTTCCGCCACCAGACGAATCGCGTCTTCGACCAGGCGATGTACACGACGCGGCTGCAGGCGCAGTACGCGCCGCTGATCGGCTTTCTGCCCTTCCTCGGGCTGCTGGCCGTCCTGCTCGTCGGCGGCCACCTCGCGATCGGCGGGTCGATCCCGCTCTCCACGTTCACCGCCTTCTACCTCTACGTGCTGATGCTGACCGGGCCGATGCGCACGCTCGGCTACATGCTCGGCGCCGCGCAGCGCGCGACCGCCTCCGGCGCGCGCATCTTCCAAGTGCTCGACCGCTCGCCGGAGATCGTCGCGCCACCCGGCGCGCCGCCGCTGCCGCAAGGCCGCGGCCGCGTCGAGCTGCGCGACGTCTCGCTCACGTTCGAGGGATCGGTGCGGCCCGCGCTCGACGGAGTCGACCTGGCAGTCGAGGCCGGCACGACGGTCGCGCTCGTCGGCGGCACCGGCTCGGGCAAGACGTCGCTCGTCTCGCTGCTGCCGCGTCTCTACGACGCGACCGCCGGCGCCGTGCTGATCGACGGCGCGGACGTGCGCGACGTCGACCCGCACTCCCTGCGCCGCGAGATCGCGGTCGTGACAGACGACCCGTTCCTGTTCTCCGCCACGGTCCACGAGAACATCGCCTATGCACGCCCGGACGCGACACGCGAGGAGGTCGAGCAGGCGGCGCGGCGCGCCCACGCCGACGGCTTCGTGCGCGAGCTGCCCGACGGCTACGAGACGCGCATCGGCGAGCGCGGCCTGACGCTCTCCGGCGGCCAGCGCCAGCGCATCGCGATCGCGCGCGCGCTGCTCGCCAACCCGCGCATCCTCGTGCTCGACGACGCGACCTCGTCGGTCGACGCCTCGACCGAGCAGGAGATCAAGCTGGCGCTCGGCGAGGTGATGGAGGGCCGCACGACGTTCATCATCGCCCACCGCCTCTCGACGATCGCGCTGGCCGACGAGATCGTCGTGCTCGAGCGCGGCCAGGTGGTCGCACAGGGCACGCACGACGAGCTGCTCGCGCACGAGGGCCTCTACCGCGAGATCGTCGAGAAGGGCCTGCCGGACCAGGTCTTCCTCACGCGCAAGCCGGTCGAGGAGGCGGAGCCTGCGACGAACGGACGCGCCCGCCGCCGTCCCGCGCTCGCGCCCGCGACGACGGCGCCGGCCCGAGTCGCCACGAGCCCCGCCCGCCTCGACGAGGGCGTCAGCGCGCTCGGCAGCGGCGCGCTCGGGTCGCTGACGACCGCGGGCCGCGAGCAGGACCGCCTCGCCGAGCTGCGGCGCCGGCTGCGCCAGACGAGCGGGCGCGGGCGCAAGGTGCGCGGGCTCGTCGAGCTGCTGCGCCCGTACAAGGGGCGCGTCGCGCTGATGTTCCTGACGCTCGTGCTCGCGACCGGCGCGTCGCTCGCGCCGATCAAGCTCGCGGAGCTCGCGGTCGGCGACATCCAGCATCACGCGAGCGCCTCGCTGAACCGCGTCGCGGCCGCGTTCCTCGTCGCCGCGCTGCTCGCCTGGGGCGCCTCGGCCGCGCAGACCTACCTGACCGGCTGGGTCGGCCAGCGCGCGCTGCAGGATCTGCGCGCACAGCTCTTCCGCCACCTGCAGTCGCTGTCGCTCGGCTTCTACTCGCGCGTGCGCGCCGGCGTGGTGATCTCGCGCATCACGAACGACGTCGAGGCGCTCGACCAGCTCATCAGCGACGGGATCGTCACGCTGGCCCAGTCGTCGCTGACGCTGATCGGCGTCGTCGTGATCCTCGTCACGATGGACGCGAAGCTCGCGCTCTACACGTTCCTCGCGATCCCCCTGCTGGCGGCCGGCGCGTTCGCCTTCCGGATCGCCTCCGCCGACGCGTTCCGCCGCACGCGCGAGCGGATCGCGGCGATCACCGGCTATCTGCAGGAGACGCTGTCGGGCATCCGCGTCGTGCGCTCGTTCGGCCAGGAGGAGCGCCACATCGACCGCTTCGCCGACCTCAACCAGGCCAACCGCGACGCGAACATGACGACCGTCCAGCTCAACGCGGCGTACTTCCCGGGCGTCGAGCTGCTGTCCTCGCTCGTGACCGTCGGGATCCTCGTGGTCGGCGGCTTCGAGGTCATCCACGGCAACACGGACGCGGGAATCGTGTTCGCCTTCGTCGCCGCGCTCAACCAGTTCTTCGACCCGATCCAGCAGCTCTCACAGCTCTACACGACCTACCAGTCGGGGATGGCGGCGCTCGACAAGATCTTCGAGCTGCTCGACGAGGAGCCCGAGCTGACGGACCGGCCGGGCGCGGTCGAGCTCGACGAGCTGCGCGGCGAGCTGTCGTTCGAGGGCGTCTCGTTCCGCTACGGGGACGAGGACGACGGCGCCTGGGCGCTGAGAGAGATCGACCTGCACGTGCCGCCCGGCCAGACGGTCGCGCTCGTCGGCGAGACGGGTGCCGGCAAGTCGACGTTCGCCAAGCTCGTCGCGCGCTTCTACGACCCGACCGTGGGCGTCGTGCGCGTGGACGGTCACGACCTGCGCGACGTCGCCGCCGGCTCGCTGCGCTCGCGCATGGGGATCGTCCCGCAGGAGGGCTTCCTGTTCAGCGGCACGATCGGCCAGAACATCGCGTTCGGCCGCCCGGACGCGACGCCCGCGGAGATCGCCGACGCGGCCGCCGCAGTCGGCGCCGACGGGTTCGTCGAGGAGTTGCCGCTCGGCTACGACACGGAGGTCGGCGAGCGCGGCGTGCAGCTGTCGGCCGGCCAGCGCCAGCTGATCGCGTTCGCGCGCGCGCTGATCGCCGACCCGCGCATCCTCGTGCTCGACGAGGCGACCTCGAACGTCGACATCCACACCGAGACGCGCATCGAGCACGGCCTGCGCCGCCTGCTCGCCGGCCGCACCGCGATCGTCATCGCCCACCGCCTCTCCACCATCCGCCACGCCGGCCTGATCGTCGTGCTCGACGGCGGCCGCATCGTCGAGCAGGGCACCCACGAAGAGCTGCTCGAGGCCGGCGGCGCCTACGCCCGCCTGCACCGCGACTGGGCGGAGCAGGCGGTGGCCTGACGCCGAGTACGCCGCGCTCCGTCGCGCGCGCTATCATCGCCACCGCAGGGTCGAGCCGTCGGCACCGACGGGGCCTCGGTCTTGCTAGAGAGTTTCGGAAGGGCCGCCCCGGGGCGGCCCTTCTGCGTTGTGGCGAACGATGCGCTCACCCAGGTGGCGCTCGTACCACTGCCACATGAACGCGCGGTCGGGTCGCCGCACCATGGCCTGGAAGGCCGCGTAGGCGGCGAAGTCGGCCGCCTGGAGCCATTGGCTCTCGTGTGCGTCCCGCTTCCACGGATCCTCGACGATCGCTCGCGAGGCGAGATCCATCTCACGGTGCAGCTGCGTCAGCTCGGCGTTCTCGCCGTCGATCACGACCAGACCGTGATCGCGCTCTGTTCTCAGCAGCCCATCGATCGAATGCATCAGGCGCCGGTACGTCGCCGCGCGGTCGACGCCAGGTCGCGACACCGTGAGCACGGCCAGTTCGGGCGTCGCGGCAAGCGCGTCGAGCGCCGTCACATACGCGCTCCATCGCGCCGGCTTGCTGCGGTTGAGATTCGAGCGCGGATCTGTGGCCGGGCGGCCACGACCGGCCACCCAGTCGGTGGCGTGCAGCCGGTACCGGACGTCGACGCCGTGGGCATCGCGAAGCGAGCGGCGCCATGCGAGCCACCGACCGAGTCCGACACTCCACTGCTCGGCGGGGACGCTGAGCGCGGTGAAGCTCGTGATGCTCTCGTTGCCGGAGTCATCGACATAGAAGATGCGCATCCTCGCCAGAGGCCAAGGAGTGCCAAAGTTCGCCCCGCAGCTTGCAAGTTGCGATCGGTCATCCGCACGCTCTAACTTGCAGCGGATCAAACGGGAGGCTGTATGAGTGCTACGCGCGACGCGGATGGCGGCGGACAAGAGCCGGAAGAAAACCCGACGGTGACACGCGTTTGCCGGAAATGCTCGGCACAGTCGACGGGCAGTGGCGCGTTCTGTCCGCAATGTGGCACGAGTTTCGACCGGCGCCGACTCGGGAAGCGCGGCAAGATCTTCCTTGCGGTCGTCGTGGTGTTGCTGGTCGCCGGAGGCGCGACTGCAGGAGTGCTCGTCAAGCAGCACAACGATGACGTGGCACGCCAGCGCCACATCGCCGCCGAGGAGGCCGCCCGTGCTCGTGCGATCGCTCAGCAGCAGAAAGCGGCTCGGCAAGCCCAAGAGCAGGCCGCGCACGACGAGGAGATCACGCTGCGCAAGGCCATCGTGAAGGACCTCGAGCGCTCGGTCACCAAGGACGCCCGCAAGGACGTCGACGACGGGGTGCTTGACGGCCCGATCCTGCGCACAGAATGCACGCCCGTCGCCGGCGGCAACGTCGACGACATCGCGGAGCACACCGGCGGCTTCTCCTGCATGGCAGTCAGCAGAGTCAACGGCGATGGCACCGAATCCGGCTATCGCTTCAGCGCCACCGTCGACTACGACGCGGGCAGCTACTCCTGGCACCTAGGCGGCACGTAGACGCGCGCGGAGCCTGGGTGGCCACCTGGCGACTGCGGGACAGGGATTCGAACCCCAATTCCTCGGACCAGAACCGAGTGTCTTGCCGTTAGACGATCCCGCAAGGATTCGCCGATCAGGATAGAGGCTCGGCGCGGCGGGTGTTTCGACGCCGACCGTCGTGGCAGGATCCTTGCAATGGAGCAGCGACTGAGCCTTGTGACGCTCGGCGTCGCCGACCTCGCGCGTGCCCGCGCCTTCTACGAGGCGCTCGGCTGGAGCGGCACGTCGCCGGACGACGACGTCATGTTCTTCCAGGCCGGCGGAATGGTCGTCGCGCTGTGGTCGCGCGAGAAGCTGGCCGCCGACAGCGGGATCGAGCACGACCCCGGCGGATGGGGCGGCGTGACGCTCGCGCACAACGTCGGCTCGCCGGCCGAGGTGGACGCGGTGATCGCGCAGGCCGAGGCGGCCGGCGCGCGCATCCCGCGCCACGGCGCGGAGACCTTCTGGGGCGGCTACTCAGGCGTCTTCGTCGACCCCGACGGCCACCCGTGGGAGGTCGCGCACAACCCCCACTGGACGATTCACCCGGACGGGTCCGTCAGCTTCTAGCCGGCGGCCAGTCTGAGGGCATCTCGAACTGCTCGTCCTCGCCGAGCGCGAGCACGATCGGATCGCCGGCGCGGGCGGCGATCGTCAGCGGCTGCTGGGGATCGGTCGTGGCGAACTGCACCGAGACGACGCTGCGGCCGGGGAACGCCTCGGCAAGCGCGCGGACCGCGCGCGCGTGGTGCTCGACGCCGCCGAGCGGCGCGGTGATCTCCGCGCGTACGGCGTCGACCTCGAACGGCGGCAGCTCGCGCACCTCCGGCAGCGGCAACGGCTCCGCGGCGAGCCGGTCGGCGTCGAGCTGCACGACCTCCTCACCTTCCGCCAGCAGCACGGGTCCGACCGCCGGGCACTCGGCGACGAGCGGCGGCACCTCGGCTCCCTGGTCGAGCAGCAGCGTCGCTTCCAGCGCGCCCGCCGCGTGCACGAACGTGCGCAGCGTGACGGCGATCTGCGCGATCTGCTCGCGCGCCTCCTCGGCCGGCGGTGGCGTCACCGGCTCAGAGCGCCGCGAGATCGCTGCCGAGGTCGCCGAGCGCGTCGGCTCGCTCGCCCAGCTCGACGCGGCGCGCGATCAGCCGCCGCGCGTGCTCGAGGTCGTCCGAGCGCCCGACCGACAGCGCGCCCTCGACGCGCCCGCCCGCCAGGTACCAGACGCTGAAGGCGCCCTCCTCCAGCGAGCCGCGCACGATCTCGCGATCCCACGAGGCCGCCGGCCCGACGTACTCCAGCGACGCCCAGTCGGCGAGGTCGGAGAAGAAGTAGGGCACGACGTCGTGCTCGACCTCCTGGCCGAGCATGTTCAGCGCGACGGTCTTGCCGTGGTTGAAGGCGACGTCCCAGTGCTCGACGCGGATCCGGCGGCCGTTGGGCCGCGAGTCGTAGGAGCAGACGTCGCCGGCCGCCCACACTCCCGGCGCGCTCGTGCGCAGCTGCGCGTCGCACAGGACGCCGCCGCGGTCCGGATCCAGCTCGAGCCCTGCGGCTCTCGCCAGCAGCGTGTCCGGCATCACGCCGGCGCCGATCACGACGCAGTCGGCCTCGAGGCGCTTGCCGCCCGCGGTGACGACGTGCGTCACGCGGCCGTCCGTCCCCTCGAAGCGCTCCAGCGCGTCCTCACCGTGCACGACGATCCCATGCTCCTCCAGGCGATCCTGGAAGAAGCGCCCGGCGGTGTCGCCGAACCCGCGCGAGAGCGTGATCGCCTCCTGCATCACGATCTGGCATGTCGCATGGTCGGCCGCCACCAGGGACGCCGCCACCTCGCAGCCGATGTAGGAGCCGCCGATCAGCACGACCTTCTTGCCGTCCGCGTCGGCGCGGATCGTGTCGGCGTTGCCGAGTGCGCGCAGGTAGTGGATCCCCTCCAGCTCGGCGCCCTCGACGTTCAGCCGCCGCACGTTCGCGCCCGTCGCGAGCAGCGCGGTGTCGTAGGAGACGACCTCCTTGGACGACAGCGTCGCCTCTCTCGCGGCCGTGTCGAGCTTCATCACGCTCGTGCGCGTGCGCAAGTCGATCCGCTGCTCCTCCCACCACTCGTTCGGGCGGAAGTACGTGTCGTCGCGCGACTCGTGGCCCTGCAGGTAGCCCTTCGAGCAGGGCGGGCGGTTGTAGGGCGGCTCGGGCTCGCGGCCGACGAGCAGGATCTCCCCCTCCGCGCCGGACTCGCGCAGCCAACGCGCGCAGTTGGCGCTCGCGAGGCCCCCGCCGATCAGCAGGTGGGCGACGTGACGATCTGCCATCGAGGGACGTCTTACCCGGCGCTCGCGCCATTACGCGTGAACTGCGGCGTGATCGCCGACTCGAGGCCCGGGTCGAGGATCAGCAGCACCTCGTCGCCCGCCTCGATGACCGTGTCGGACTTCGGCACGAAGCCGGAGCCGCCGCGCAGCACCGAGATGATCAGGCTGCCTTCGGGCAGCTCGACCTCCTCGACGCGCTTGCCGGCGGCGGGCGCGCCGGCGACGACCTCCAGCTCGATGATCTCCAGCCGCTCGCCCTCGAGCGCGAGCAGCTGCACGAGCCCGTACTGCGGCACCTCGTGCTCGATCAGGCGCAGGATCAGGTCGGTCGCGGAGACCGCCGGGCGGATGCCGAGCAGCTTGAAGTGCTGCAGGTTGCGCGGGTTGTTGACGCGCGCGACGATCCGCTGGCAGAGGTACTTCTCCTTCGCCATCTGGCAGATCAGCATGTTGTCCTCGTCGTCGCCGGTGACGGCGATCACGAGGTCGGCACGCTGGATGCCGGCGCGCTCGAGCACCCACAGCTCGGTCGCGTCGCCGTACTGGACGGCGTGCTCGAGCTCCTGCTCGACGATCAGGTAGCGGCGGCGCTCGGACTCGATCAGCGTCACCTCGTGGTCCTTGGCGAGCAGCTCGCGCGCGAGGTTCCAGCCGACCTTGCCGGCTCCGACGATGATCACGTACACGTGCAGATCCCTCTCATGCGACCGGGTCGAGCGCGGCTCTCTCGACCAGCTCGATCGCGTGCTGCGTCGGGCAGATCGTGTGCAGGCCCTGCTCGGCGTACCAGGCGGCGCGCGCCGGGTCGAGCACGCGCACGACGACGCGCGGGACGTCGAAGCGCCGCTGCGCGATCTGCGCGATCACGAGGTTCGTGTTGTCGCCGTTGGTGGAGGCGATGAAGACGTCGGCCTGCTCGATCCCGGCCTCGATCAGCGCGTCGACCTCCAGCGCGGTGCCGACGGTGTAGCGCCCGCCGGCGTCCTCCCACGTCTCCGGGAGGTCCTTGTCGAGCTGCTCGTGCGAGAGCGGGTCCTCGTCGAGCACGGACACCTCGTGCCCCGCCTCGAGCGCGCGCTTGGCGACCGCGGAGCCGACGCGGCCGGCGCCTACCACCAGGATGAACATGCGCGGGAGGTTACCGCGGCGCCTGCGGCGAGCGCGCCTCGTCGGCCGCCGCCGCCGAGTCGGGCGGCGCCGGCTCCGCGAGCGGGCGCGCCTCGGCGGCCGGGGCGGTCAGGATCACGCGGCAGGTGGCCTTGCGCAGCACGTACTTGGTGACGTCGCCGACGTAGTTGTCGAGCGGGCCGCCCGCGCCGCCGAACAGCGCGCCGCCGCGCACGCGCGAGGGCTCCTCCGCGGCCAGCACGATCGCCTCCACGCCGCGGCGTCTCGCCTCGCGCACGATCGCCTCGCCGGCGCGCCGCGCGCGCACCATCGCCGTCGCGACGTGGACGCCCTCGTACTCCTCGCCGACCGCCTTCGCGCGCCGCAGCGCCTCCTGCGCGCGCTTGACCTGCGGCTCCGGCAGGCGCGCGTCGATCGGCAGCGACATCGGCACCTCGAAGACCCAGATCGCCTCGATCGTCGCCCCTTCCTCGTCGAGGTCGTCGCGCACCTCGCCGGCGAGCCGGCCGGCGGTCTGCACGATGTCGTCGTCGAGCGGCTTGCCGAAGATCGGCACCAGCAGCGAGCCGAACTCGGCCCGCGGCGGCTCGCCGCGCAGCGCGCGCTCGGGCACCGTGACGCGCCGCAGCAGCGGGTTGCCGTCGCTGCGGCGGTAGACGACGTAGAGCAGCAGCCCGGCGAGCAGCCAGCCGAGGCCGACGTAACGCGCACCCGCGTGCAGCACCAGCACCGTCACCCAGCCGGCGCCCGACAGCAGCGCGCCGAGCACCGCCGGCAGCGGCAGCGACGCGCCGCGCAACGGGATCGACAGCGGTACCCGGTAGGGCCGCTCGCGTTCGGGCTCGCGGAAGCGCAGGCGGATGATCGACAGGTGCGCGATCGTGAACGCGAGCATCGCGCCGAACGCGTAGATGCCGACGAGGAAGTCGAGGTTCGCCGGGATCGTCAGCGCCGCGGCGACGAGCGCGGCCAGCGCGATCAGCACGTACGGCGTGCCGCGCCGCGGGTGCAGGCGGCCGAGCGCGCTGGGGATCTGGCGGTTGGTCGCGAGCCCGTACGCGAGCCGCGAGATGCCGAGCATCGCGGAGTTCGCCGCCGTCACGAGGCCGACGACGGCCGTCACCGCGACCGCGTCGCGCATGATCCCCGCCAGCCAGCGCTGCGAGAACGCGTCGGCGACCGACAGCAGCGGCGCCTCGATGTCGCGGTCGGTGAACGCGTGCGGGCCGCCGGCGACCGGCAGCGCGCTGACGCCGACGATCGCGATCCCGACGTAGACGAGCAGGATCGTGCCGACGCCCGGGCCGACGAGCCGGTGCAGTCCGCGCGCGGTCGTCTCCGTCTCCCCCGCGAGGCTCGCGGCCGCCTCCAGGCCGGTGAAGGCGATCGTCGCGATCGTCAGCGCGTAGATCGTGTCGCGCCAGGTCGGCGAGCTGCCGAGGTGGATCGTGTCGACGATCGCCCCCGGGTGCAGCAGCAGCGCGAAGCCGAGCACGATCAGCAGCAGCTGCACGGCGATGTCGGCCAGCGCCACGAGCAGCCCGCGCCGCAGCTGGCGCACGCTCACGCCGAGCACGTTGACGAACGCGACGAGCGCGATGATCGCGACCGCGACGGCCAGCTCCAGGCCGCCGTTGCCGAGCGGCGCCCAGAACTCGGCCAGGTAGTTCGTCGCCGTGAAGGCGGTGACGGCGAGCAGGATGCAGTAGTCGAGCAGGATCGCCCAGCCGGCGACGAAGCTGATCAGCTCGTTGAAGGCGTAGCGGGCGAAGACCGACGAGCCGCCCCGTTCGCGGTGCATCGCGGCCCCCTCGACGTACGTCATCGAGGCGAGCGAGAAGAACACGCCCGCGATCAGGAAGACGAGCGGCGTCAGCCCCAGCGCTCTCTGCGCCACGATGCCGAGGGCGAAGTAGACCGAGCTGACGGACATCGTGTAGACGAGCCCGAACAGCGCGCGGGCGCTGAGCGTGCGCGGATTCACGAGTCGCGCCCCTGGCGCGCCTGCAGGTACAGCCGCGCCCCGCCGGCCGCCACGAACAGCACGCCGAGCACGAGCCCGACCGCCAGCCCGCCGCCGCCGGCGAGCAGCGTGCGGACGACGAGCGCCACGCCGATCGCGATCATCGCGAACGACATCAGGCGGACGGTGGAGCGGTGGACCTGGCGTGGATCGGGCATGGCGGATCGGCGAACCTCGCGGGTAGCGTAGAGCGGCGGCCGGCTCGGACCGGCGCTAGATGGTCGATTCCACGAGATTCGTGGATGCGAGGGGCGCGATGGGCGGATGCTGGGGGACGCGCGGTGTCGAAGCCAATGCCGGGGGCATTGGCAAGACGCCGCGTGGCGCCCGGCGCCGCCCAGCGTGACCCTCGCGCCGCGAGATCGTGGAATCGACCATCTAGGCAGCCGCCGGCTCGAGCGGCGCGGCCTGCCTGCCCCTGGCCGACTCGATGATGACGCGGCAGGGCCGCTCGGCGAGCACCGTCTCCAGCGTGCGGCCGAAGACCGAGCCGCCGCCGGTGCGCTCCGGCAGCGGCATCACGATCGCGCGCGCGCCGATCTCGCGCGCCTCGTCGACGATCGCGCGCCCGGCCTGGCCGGCGCGCACCTTCTGCCAGTGGCCGGTCACACGCCGGCCGCCGTGGACCTTCGCCTGCTCGATGATCTCCTGCGCGGCCCGCTCCTGCTCGGGCAGCAGCGCGTCGATCGGGCTCGTCGACGGCACGACGATCGTCACGAGCACGTGGATGCCGCGACTTCGCCGCACCGCGAGGCGGATCGCCGTCGCGAGCACTTCGGGCTCGAACTCGCGCTCTTCGAACACCACGAGCACCGACTCGTACTCCGCCTCGTGGTCGACGACCGGCTTCGGCACCGCCACGCGCGTCGTCGTGCGCAGGTCGAGGCCCTGCTGACGACGGTAGACGGCGTAGAGCGCGACGCCGAACGTCAGCCAACCGATCCCCGCGAGCGCGACGTCGACGTGCAGCGCGGTCACGGTGACCCACGCGAGGCCGGTCCCGAGGCCGCCGACGAGCGCGAACAGCGGCAGCTCGTGCCCGCGCCAGCGGAGCGTGCCCGGGCCGCGGTAGGGACGCGGCTGGTCGGGATGGCTGACGCGCAGCCGCACGACCGAGATGTGCGCGATCGTGAACGACAGCATCGCGCCGAACGCGTACATGTTGCCGAGGAAGTCGGCCTTGCCCGGGACCATCGCCAGGCACGCCAGCGTGGAGAAGACGAGGATCCCGATCCACGGCGTGCGGAAGCGCGGATGCAGCTGGCGCAGGCGGTCCGGAACCTGCCGGTGGATGCCCATCGAGTAGACGAGCCGCGAGACGCCGATGATGCCGGCGTTCGTCGCGATGAACAGGATCGTCGCCGCCAGCAGGCCGACGTACAGCTCGCCGACGCCCTGCAGCGGCCCGAGATTGAGGTGCTTGACGATCCCCAGCACCGGGTCACCGGCGAAGCCGCCCTGCGCCTCGCCGACGCCGAGCAGCGTCTGGTATCTGCCGTCGGCGGTCTGCGTCACCGGCAGCGCGCTCAGCGCCACGGCCGGCAGCAGCGCGTAGATCGCGAAGACGGCGATCACCACGCGGTTGATCGCGCGCGGGATCGTCGTCGCCTCGTCTCTGGCCTCCTCGGCCATGTTCGAGATCGTCTCGATGCCGGTGTAGGCGATCATCGCGACCGGGATCGCGATGATGAAGTCCTTCCACGTCGGCGCGATCCCCAGGTGCACGTTGTCGATCAGCACCTGCGGCGAGAAGACGAGCACGATCCCCAGGACGACGAGCAGGAGCTGCGTCGCGAAGTCGGTGACGGCGAGCAGGATGTTCAGCCGCGCCGCCTCCTTGACGCCGAAGACGTTGACGATCGCCAGCAGCGCGACGACGACGATCCCGCCGACCACGTCGCCCGGGCCGTGCCGCAGCGGCTCCCAGAACAGCGAGCCGAGGTAGTGCGGCACGAAGAAGGCCGAGATCGAGATCGTGATCACGTAGTTGAGCATCTGGCCCCAGGCGGCGAAGAAGGACCAGAACTCGTTGAAGGCGTGGCGCGCGAAGCTGCTCGATCCCCCCGCCTCCGGGTACATCGCGGTCGCCTCGGAGTAGGTGGCGGCGGTCAGGAAGAAGATGAAGCCGGCGATGACGAAGACGATCGGCGTCAGGCCGAGCGCGAAGCTCGCCACGAGGCCGAGCGCGTAGTAGATCGAGCTGCCGACGTTGCCGTAGGCAGTCGAGAAGAGGGCGTTGACCCCGAGCACCCGCTCGAGGCCGTGGAGGCGGCGTTGGGCCATCAGGGCGTTCGGGAGCGGATGCTACGTGGACGCGCGGGAGACCGGCTTCGACTCGCGCCTCACGGGCCGATCAGCCCCTGCAGCAGGCTCGTCACCGAGCGCGGGTCGACGCCGTGGCGCTGCTGGAAGCGCCGCGCGGCTCTGTCGCTGGCGAGCGCGAGCACCAGCTCCTCGCGGCTGCTGCCGTAGCGGCAGGCGGCGGCGTCGAGCGCCTGCAGCGCGCGATCCTGGATGAATCCGGCGATGCCGCCGGTGCCGGGCAGCTTGCGGGGGTTGCAGGGATTCGCGAGCGCGACCTGCTGGGGCTGGTCGTGGGCGTGGATCGCGGCGTAGGCCACGGGCAGGCCGATGGTCAGCGCCGCCACGCCGGCAAGCGCGGCGGCCGGAAGCGCGCGCCGCCGCGCGCCGAGCGCGAGCGCCGCAGCTCCCAGCAGCGCGCATGCGCCCGCGATCACGAACGCGATGCGGAAGGCGTCGCCGACAGCGCTGACGAGCACGTCGTCGGCGCGCCGGGCGAGCGTGTCGTACGTCGCGCGGTCCTGCCCCGTGTAGCCCTTGCCGTTGTCGGCGAGCGCCTTGCGCAGGCCCGCGCGGGGGCGTTGGGCCTCGACGCCGCCGAGCAGCGCGGGCGCGAGGCTGAGCTTGTCCTGCGGCGGCAGCTTCGCGTCGAGCACGAGCGCGACGCCCTGCTCCTGCGCGCGCTCGGTCACGACGTCGAGGCGATGCGCGATCAGCGGCGCGAGCGCGATCAGCACGAGCGCGATGCCTGCGTGGCGGACCGTCAGCAGGCGCGCGGCGTCGCGCGCCGTGCGCTCCGGCAGCAGCTCGCCGGCGAACGCCGGCAGCGCCATCCCCATCCCCACGCCGGCGAGCGCCTGCGGCGGGAGCGTCCAGGCGACGGAGGCGGTCGGCAGCCACGCGAGCGCGAGCACGCCCCCGCCGACGAGCAGCGAGCCGGCCAGCGCCCGCGTGCGCGGCGGCGCATGGATCCGCGAGCCGGCGATCGCGCCCAGCGGCAGGACCGTGACCGTCGCCGCGGCGGCGAGCGGCTCGATCGCCCAGCCGGCGATCAGCAGCAGGACGAGCCCGAACAGCACGGCGACGAGCGCGGCCGAGACGAGCGCGAGCGCGGCCGCGTCGGCGATCCGCGCCGCGCGCGGCCTCCAGCTTTCGCGCTCCGTCGATCGGAACCGATCGTCTTCGCGCGACGTCACCACGAGCGGCGTGACCGCCGGCTCGGGCGGGTCGCGCAGTGCGGCGAACGCTCCGGCGGCCGCGATCGGGATCTGCACGATGAAGATCGCCCGCCAGTCGAACGCCTGCGTGAGCACGCCGCCGAGCGCCGGGCCGACGGCGCTCGCGAACACCGCGGCGCCGAGCCAGTGGCGCCGGCCGGCCTGCGTCCCGCCGGCGACGAGCGTGAAGGCGGCCACCAGCGCGGCCGCGCCGCCGAGCGCCTGCACGCCGCGCGCCACGAGCAGCAGCGGGAGCGTGCCGGCGACGGCGCAGACGACCGACGCGGCGGCGAACAGCGCGAAGCCGCCGGCCCCGGCCGCGTCCGCCCCGACGCGCCGCACGAGCCGCTCGGCCGGCAGCAGCGCCGCCGCCAGCACGAGCGTGTAGACCGCGATCACCGCGGCGACGCCCTCGACCGTCGTGTCGAGCGCGTGCAGCAGGTCGGGCAGCGCCAGCGTCACGATCGACGCGTCCGCCAGCACGAACCGGCCGCCAGCGTCACCACCCACGTGCGCGTGCGCATGTGCCAATGGTGACGCAGTCGCCCGCGTCGCGAGCGGCTACGCGAGCCGCAGCGGCGCGAGGAAGGACCAGACCTGGGCTGCGGCGGAGATCGTCGCGGCGGGGCCGGGGTCCGGCGGCGTCGCGCCCGGCCACTGGTGCTCGCCGCCCGCGATCGCGATGTGCACGACGTCGGTGCCGCCGGCACAGGCGCCCCAGTCGTAGCGGACGGCGCGCGGGGCGATCGTGCGGACGCGCGGGTGCGCGTGCCGGCAGCGGTCGCGGGCGATCCAGCTCGACAGCCACGGCACGACGGCGCCGCGCCCACGCGCGGCCGGCACGCCCCAGTAGGGCACGACCTGGTCGGCGCGCCCGTGGATCTCGAGGACCGACACCGGCCGCCGCGAGCGGCACGGCGGCAGCGTCCCGAAGCCGCCCGCGACGATCGCGACGCCCGCGAGCCGCTGCGGCATCGTGCAGGCGAGCAGCGCCACCATGCTGCCGCCGTTGGAGACGCCGGCGGCCGTCACGCGGTCGAGGTCCACGCACCAGCGCTCGCTCACCGCGTCGATCAGGTCGCTGACGAAGTCGACGTCGTCGGGGCCGCCGCGCAGCTCCCCGGCGTTCCAGCTCATGCCGTCGGCGCTTGGGAACACGCCGATCGCGGCCGGACCGCGGTCGAGCTGGGCCGCCAGGCCCGAGTAGCGCTCCATGAACGGGCCGTTGTGCCCCGTTCCCGCAAACGCCATCAGCACCGCCGACGGCCCCCTGAGAGCGCCAGGCGGGACGTGCACGCGCGCCGTGCGGCGCACTCCGTGGGAGACGATCGCGAGGTCGACGTCGCCGGCTCTCGCGGGCGCGCCGTGGCACGCCGCCGACGGCAGCGATCCCGGCGTGGAGGGAGCGGCTCCCCCCGTCGCGGCGACGCTGACCGCGCTCGCGGCGAACAGCGCGAGCGCCAGCAACATGGCACGGAGCGGACGCGTGGCGACCAAAGCGCGCAGACGGTAACGGACCCGCGAGCGCGCCGATGCGCCAGCTCATAGCGCAACGTCCGCTTCAGGACCGGCGCGACACCGGCGACTCCGGCGCCTCGATGCCGGGCGCAGGCGGCACGCGCAGCTCGAAGCAGGCCCCGGGACGGCCGTCGTCGACGAGCGTCAGCTCGCCGTCCATCCGCCGCGCCAGCTCGCGCCCGATCGCCAGGCCGAGCCCGAAGCCGGTCGTGCCGCTGGTGGCGGCGCCGCGCTGGAAGCGCTCGAAGATCGCCTCGCGCTCGGCGGTCGCGACGCCCGGGCCCTCGTCGCGCACCCGCAGCCGACACGGGCCCCCTCCGTCGGCGACCTCGACGCGCACCGGCGTGCCGTTCGGGGCGAAGCGCAGCGCGTTGTCCATCAGGATCCGCACGATCTGGGCGACCGCGCCGGGATCGGCAACCGCCCACGCCGGCGAAGTCGTCTCGCCGACGACGATCGTGCGGCCGTCCTCGCGGGCGCGCGCGTCCAGCTCGTGTGCGACGAGCCGCGCGACGGAGCGCAGGTCGACCAGCTCGCGCGCCAGCGGCACGCCCGCGTCGAGCCGGCTGAGGTCGAGCAGCTCGTCCGTCAACCGTCCGAGGCGCTCGGCCTGGCCGGCCGCGTCGCGCAGCTGCTCGCGCACCTGCTGGGGCGACGGCCCCGCCTCGCGCCCGACCTCCTCGCGCAGCAGCTCGAGCATCAGCCGCAGCGACGTCACCGGCGTGCGCAGCTCGTGCGAGGCGGTCGAGACGAACGCACGGCGCGCCTGCTCCTGCTCGCGCAGCCGGTCCTGCATCGTCGCGAACGCGCGCGTCAGGTCGGCGACCTCGTCGCGGCGCGGGTCGGCCGCGACCTCGACGTGCGGGCCCAGCTGCGCGACCCGCAGCGCCATGTCGCGCAGGCCGCGCAGGCGGCGCACGAGCGGTCCCGTCAGCAGCGTGCCGATCAGCAACGCCGTGACGAGCCCGATCAGCGCCGCGACGATCACGGCCCGCCGCACCACGCGCACCGCCGAGACGACGCTGTCGAGCCGCTTGTAGAGGATCAGCGCGACGGGACCGCCCTCCGTGCCGGTCGGCACCGCGACGTGCGCCACCGGGATCGGGCCCGTGTCGGAGATGCGCGAGATCGTCCGCCCTTCGCGCAGCGCGCGCACGCCGATCCCGACCGGCACGCGCGCGTCGGGATCGGTCGCGGCGAGCCGCTGCCCGCTGCGGCTCACCAGCAGCGCCTCGGCGTTCGCGCGCCGGCCGATCGCGCGCACGACGTGCCGCCCCTGTCTCGTGTGGGGACGCTGAGCGCCCACGTCGAGCCCGCGCATCGCCACCCGCGCCGCGCGGGCGTCGCGCGTGAGCGTCGTCAGCGCGTCGTCGCGCAGGCGCTGCTCCAGCGGCTGCAACAGCGCCAGCGCCACGACGGCCAGCGTCACAGCCCACGTCAGCAGCAGCCCGAGCAGCAGGCGCGTGCGCAGGCCGATGAGCGCGGTGCGGCGCATCTCGCCCGCCTACGTACCGTGCAGGCGGTAGCCGCTCCCGCGGACGGTCAGCAGCAGCGCGGGCTCGGCGGGGTGCTCCTCGATCTTCTCGCGCAGGTGGCGCACGTGCACGTCGATCCCGCGCGGGTCGCGGTAGGCGCTCTCGCCCCAGATCGCCACGAACAGCTCCTCGCGCCCGAACACGCGTCCGGGCTGCTCCATCAGCGTCGACAGCAGCTGGAACTCGGAGAACGTCAGCGCGACCGGCTCGCCGCGCACGCGCAGCTCGCGGCGCGTGCGGTCGAGCACGAGCGGGCCGACCTGCAGCACCTCCTCCCCCAACGCGCGCGGGCCGGCGCGGCGGCGCACCGCGCGGATGCGGCTGCGCAGCTCTGCCAGCCCGAACGGCTTGACGACGTAGTCGTCGGCGCCGGCCTCGAGCCCCAGCACCGCGTCGGCCTCGCTCGAGCGGGCGGTGAGCATGATGATCGGCACGACGTTGCGGCGGGCGCGCAGCTCACGGCAGACCTCGATCCCGTCGGGCCCGTCGCCGAGCGCGACGTCGAGCAGCACGCAGTCGAACGCCTCCGTGCTGGCGCGGTCGATCGCGCTGCGCCCGTCGGCGACGGCGAGAACCCGGTGGCCCTCGCTCGTGAACGCGCGGCTGATCTGCTCCCGCAGGCTCGACTCGTCGTCGACGACCAGCAGCGACAGCTTCTCCACGGCGCACATGTCCGCGGCACACGCTAGCCGAACGCCCGACGCGTCACGAGCGCACGCGCAGCAGCAGGCCGCGGCGCACGCCGGCCGCGCGGCTGACGTCGCGGCCGTGCGCGCGCGCCCATAGGACGACCGGCGCGCAGCCGGTGCGTTCGTGCGACTTCCCGCGCGCGCAGCGGGCGCCGCCGGCGAGCACGTAGCGGACCTGGCCGGCGCGGACCGCGGCGGCGAGCTGATGCGGCGTCAGCAGCGGGCGACCGTAGGCGCTCGTCAGCACGAGCACGGGCTGGGCGTCGCGCTCGATCAGCGCGCCCGCGCTGGCGGCGGCCATCGTCGCGAACTCGTAACGCGCGCCGTGACGGTGTGCGCTCAGGTAGTCGCTCAGCCGCGTGAGCTGGCTCGTCGGCATCGCGCCCGGCTCGCCGCCGTCGGACGCGTGGCTGCCGGCGATGCGGATGGCCGCCTCTGCGGGCACCGCCAGGAGCCCGACGAGCGCGAGCGCCAGGAACGCGTGCGCGGGCACCAGCTCCCGCACGCGGCGGCTCGCCGCCAGCACCGCGAGCAGCAGCGCGGCCGCGGCCGCGACCCACACGACCGCCGAGCGCGGATGCGCAATCGGCAGCGCGAGCGTAGCGGCCACGGCGACCGCTGCCGCAAGCCCGGCCGCTGCGAGCCGGCGCCCCGGCGCTGCGGCGGCGAGCGCGCCAGCCCCGGCGCCGAGCGCGAGCGCGAGCGCCGGGGCGATCGCGTCGAGGTAGCGCGCGTAGACGACGACCATGCGCGAGAAGACCGCGACACCGACGAGCAGCCACACCGCGACGAACACGACGCCGGCGCGCGCGAGCTGCGATCCGCCGGGGGTGCCGTCCGTCGTCGGCGCGGCGAGCTGGCCTGCCGGCCGCGAGGTGCGCGCGCGGACGAACGCCGCCGCGAGCGCCGCCACGCCGACCGCCAGCGCCGCGACGAGGGCGGTGCCGACGAGCGTCCCGAGCGCGCCGGTGCCGGTCTGCACGAGCGTGAGCGGCCCGCCGCCGTGGCGTCCGGTGGTCGCTCTGGAGAGCCCGAGCCGCCCGATCCCGTCGAACACGAACACGACGTTCCACGCGCTCCCGTCGGTCGAGCCGATCGGGAACGGCTTCGGCCCCGGCGCGAGCGAGAGCGCGACGAGCCACGCGAGCGCGACGACGACGAACGCGGCGGCGCCGGTCAGCAGCGCCCGCAGGCGCGCGGCGACACCGACGCCGGCGCCGAGCGCGAGCCACGCGAGCAGCAACAGCGCGGGCAGCGGCAGCAGCGCCTCGGCGAGCTTGACGTTGAAGGCGAGCCCGAGCGCGGCGCCGGCCGCGAGCATCCAGCGCAGCCGCGCCTGCGGCGCCTGCGCGGCCCGCACGACGCACCAGGCGGCGAGCACGAGCAGCGCCATCATCACCGCGTCCATCGTGTCGCTGCGGGCCGTCAGCACCGAGGCCGGCAGGACCGCCAGCGCGGCCGCGGCGGCGAGGCCCGCGAGATCGCCGAACAGCCGCCGACCGAGGTCCCACACGAGCACGACCGCGGCGATCCCCGCGATCACCTCCGGCAGCCGCAGCGAGACCGACGAGTAGCCGAGCAGCTTGACGCTGGCGACCTGCAGCCACAGGTCGAGCGGCGCCTTGTCGACGGCGGTCATCGCGGTCGGGTCGAACGCGCCGACGAACAGGTTGTGCCACGACAGCGACATGCTGCGCACGGCCGCGTCGTAGAACGGGTTGCCGGCGATCGCGCCGAACGACCACAGCCGCAGTCCGGCGGCGACCGCGACGATCGCCGCCAGCGGTGCGGCGGCCAGCACGCGCTTGGAGAGGTCGCCCGTGCGAACGCGCACCGCGGTCGTCACGCCCGCGGCTTCCATGTCAGGACGTGGCCGAGCGGTGCCCGCGCAGTTCGCCCCGCAGCCAGGCCAGCTCGCGGAAGGCACGCAGCACGACGCGCGGGTTCGCGCCGCTCTGCTCGCCGGCCACGCGCGGGCGGTGCTGCACGTCGCGCTCCTGCAGCCGCGCGCCGCGTGCCAGCAGCCGCACGATCAGCTCGGTGCTGATCATCGCGCCGCCGGCCTTCAGCTCGACGCCGTCGAGCGTCTCCGCGCGCACGAGCTTGAACGCGCAGTCGACGTCGCGCACGGGGATCGCGAACAGGCGGCGGACGAGCCAGTTCCAGGCGCGCGCGTTCGCCCGCCGCACGAGCGGGTCCTGGCGCTGCGCGCGGCGCCCGACGAGCAGGTCGGCGCCCTCCAGCGCGAGTGGGACGAAGCGCTCCAGCTCGCTCAGGTCGAACTGGAGGTCGGCGTCGGTCAGGAAGATCCACGGCATGCGCGCGGCGTCGAGCCCGGAGCGCAGCGCATCGCCGTACCCGCGGTTGACGGCGTGCACGACCAGCCGGACGTGCTCGTCGACGGCGGCGAAGGCGGCCGCGCGCTCGGCGGTCGCGTCGCTCGAGCCGTCGTTGACGACGATCACCTCGTAGTCCAGCGCGACCGCCGCGGCGGCGGCCGACGCGTAGCGGATCGCGTCGGCGACGTTCGCCTCCTCGTTGAAGCACGGCAGCACGATCGACAGCCCCGGCAGGCGCGCCGCCGCCTCGGAGGTCGCTTCGGTCCGCGGCGGGGCAGGGGCCGCCGCAGCCGCCGGCGCCGCGATGGCGGAGAAATCGTTCATGAACGGATCGTTCCCCAACGCGCGTCATCTGTCGTTGGCCGAACGTTAGAAGCACGTTGGATCGCCCACGCGCCGGAACGGACGACGGGCGGCCCTGAAGGACCGCCCGTCGAATTACAGCTACGTCGCTGGCGCAGCTATCGGGTCGTCTGGCAAGGACGCAGCCGGTGTGGCGTACTTGGTACGCGAACCGGCGAGGACGCCGCCAGACGGCCCGAGAGCAAGCCAGGGATCAGGTGATCAAAGGGATGATCAGGAGCGCGACGATGTTCGCGACCTTGATCATCGGGTTGATCGCCGGGCCGGCGGTGTCCTTGTAGGGATCGCCGACGGTGTCGCCGGTGATCGACGCGGCGTGTGCGACGGAGCCCTTGCCGCCGAACGCACCGTCCTCGATCAGCTTCTTGGCATTGTCCCACGCGCCGCCGCCGGCGGTCATCGAGATCGCCATGAAGAGGCCGACGACGATCACGCCGATCAGCAGTCCGCCGAGCGCCTGCTTGGAGATCAGCCCGACGATCAGCGTCACGACGATCGGGATCAGCGACGGGATGATCATCTCCCGCTGCGCCGATCTCGTGACGATGTCGACGCACTGGCCGTACTCCGGCTGCTCGGTCCCGTCCATGATCCCGGGGTGCTCGCGGAACTGGCGGCGCACCTCCTCGACGACGGCGCCGCCGGCGCGGCCGACGGCCTCCATCGAAAGGGCGGCGAACAGGTAGACCATCATGCCGCCGATCAGCAGCCCGATCAGCACCGACGGGTCGCCGAGGATGAAGACGACCGGGTCCTTGCCCTTGAGGATCAGCTTCGTGTTGAGCTCGCGCTCGAACGCGTTGAACAGCACGAGCGCCGCCAGCGCGGCCGAGCCGATCGCGTAGCCCTTGGTGACGGCCTTCGTCGTGTTGCCGACCGCGTCGAGCGGGTCGGTCACGGCGCGGACCTCCTCCGGCAGGTCGGCCATCTCGGCGATGCCGCCGGCGTTGTCGGTGATCGGGCCGAACGCGTCGAGCGCGACGATCAGGCCGGTCAGCGACAGCTGCGCCATCACGGCGACGCCGATGCCGTAGATGCCGGCGAGGTGGTTGGCCCACAGGATGCCGAGCGCGAGCACCAGCGCCGGGGCGGCGGTCGCCTGGAAGCCCTGCCCGAGCCCCTGGATGATGTTCGTCGCGTGGCCGGTCTCCGACGCCTTCGCGGTCTTCTTGACCGGACCGAAGCGCGTCGAGGTGTAGTAGTCGGTGATCACGAACAGCAGCGCCGTGACGCCGAGGCCGATCAGCGAGCAGATGTAGAAGTCGGTCACGCCGGGCGTGGCGCCGGGCGCCAGCGCGCCCTTGAAGCGGACGCCGTCCATCAGCCACTTCGTGATCGGGTAGAAGGCCGCGGCCGCGAGCAGGCCGGAGACGATCAGGCCCTTGTAGAGGGCCCACTCGACGTTGCCTCTGGCCGAGCGCACGAAGAACGTGCCGATGATCGAGGCGATGATCGAGACGCCGCCGAGCACGAGCGGGAACAGCGCAACGTGCGTGGCGTCGCCGATGCTGAACGTCAGCACGCCGAGCAGCATCACGGCGACCGCCGTCACCGCATACGTCTCGAACAGGTCGGCGGCCATGCCGGCGCAGTCGCCGACGTTGTCGCCGACGTTGTCGGCGATCACGGCCGGGTTGCGCGGATCGTCCTCGGGGATGCCGGCCTCGATCTTGCCGACGAGGTCGGCGCCGACGTCGGCGCCCTTCGTGAAGATGCCGCCGCCGAGTCGCGCGAAGACCGAGATCAGCGAGCCGCCGAAGCCGAGGCCGATCAGCGCGTCGACCGCCTGCTTCGGGGTCTTGCCCACCCATGAGGTGAGGATCCCGTAGTACGCCGCGACGCCGATCAGCGCCAAGCCGACGACGAGCATGCCGGTCACGGCGCCGCCGCGGAACGCGACGCTCAGCGCCTTCGGCACGCCGCCGCGCGCCGCCTCGGCGACGCGCGCGTTCGACCGCACCGACACGTTCATGCCGATGTAGCCCGCCGCCGCGGAGGACAGGCCGCCGATCGCGAAGCCGATCGCGACGTAGATGTCCTGGATGAAGATGAGCGCGACGAACAGGACGACGCCGACGACGGCGATCGTCGAGTACTGGCGGTTGAGGTACGCGCGCGCGCCCTCCTGCACCGCCGACGAGATCGAGACCATCTTCTCGTTGCCGGGCGAGAGCGCCAGCAGCGAGCGGACCGTCAGCGCGCCATAGACGAGCGCGCAGGCCGCGCACACGAGCGCGACGACGACGCCGTGGTCACTCAGGAAGCTGGACAAGCTGGATCCTCCGGGGGGTTTCCGTGGCACATGCCGCCGCGCTCTCCACGCTGCGGCATGCGTCGGGGCCCTCGGATCGGCGTCCGCCGACCTCCGCGACCCCATAAGAGCCGCGCGAGTCTATCGTGGCCGGCGGATAGGAGACGTCATCGGAGCGGCGTCGTGTGATAGGCCGACCGGGATCGACCCTCACGCGCCGGCCGGCGCCTCGGCGGCGGCCGCCTGGCCGCGCCCCGGAGCGCTCGTGCGCGGCACCGGCTCAGGCCACGGCAGCGTCGCCAGCAGCCGCTCCTCGCCGCACAGCGACCACAGCTCCTCCGCCATGTGCGGGGCCATCGGCGCCAGCAGCTGCACGAGGTGGCGCAGCGCGATCAGCAGCGCGGCGTCGTCGGCAGGCGCGAGCGTCCCGTCCACCCCATGCGCGGCAAGTGCTCTGCGCTCGAACTCGCGCAGCTTCGCGAACAGCCCGATCACGCCCTCGACGGCGTGCTTCATCTCTATCGCGTCGAGCGCACGCGTGACGTTGCGGTGCGCCATGTCGCACCACGTCACGAGCTTGCGCCGCAGTCTGCTGCCGCCGTCGATCCGCTCGCGCAGCTCCGGGTCCAGCTCGTCCCAGCGGCGCAGCCGCGGCTCGGCCCAGTCCCACAGGGTCGCGAGGAACTCGGCGCAGTACCTGATCGGCTCGTCGGTCCAGTGGAAGTCGTTCTTCGGCGCGGCGGCGTAGAGCATCGCGACGCGCAGCGTGTCCGCCCCCACCTCCTCGAGCATCGCCTTCAGCTCGACGGTGTTGCGCAGGTGCTTGCTCATCTTCTTGCCGTCGAAGCGGACGAGCCCGATCATGCGCTGGTTCGTGAACGGCTCGCCGTCCTCGATGTGCGTCAGCAGGCCGACGTCGCGCAGCATCTTCGTGAAGGAGCGCTGGTCGAACACGAAACCGGCGCCGTCGGTGCCGCGGATCACGTTCGTGACCGGCAGCCATCTGGCCGTCTGCGGATGGTCGAACATCGCGTGCGCGCGGTCCGCGTAGGGGACGCTGATCGACAGCCACGTCCAGAACGCGTCGACGTGGCAGTCGAGCGTGTCGGTTCCACGTCTGGCGGGCCCGCCGCACGACGGGCACTCGGTGTTGACGAAGCTCGCGTCTTCGGCGAGCGGCCGGCCGGTGCCGTCGATCCTCAGGTCCTTCGGCAGCACGACCGGCAGCTGCTCCTTCGGCACCGGCACGACCCCGCAGTCCGGGCAGTAGACGATCGGGATCGGCGCGCCCCAGCTGCGCTGGCGACCGATCGAGAAGTCCGTGATCGCGTAGCGGCGGGCGGGTCGCGTTGCGGTCTCCAAAACCGCCGTGTTGTCCGCCGGCAGCCCGATCCCGGCCTTCTCCCCGACCTCGGCGTCGGTCCTGTCGACGCCCGGGAAGCCGAGCGAGGCCGTCGCGCCGTGGCGCGCGTCGACGATCGGCGAGACGAGCACCGGCAGCGGCCGGTCGATCCCGGCGAGCGTCGCGACGAGGCCCGTGTCGATCACGTCGACCGTGCTCGCGCGGTCGCCGCTGCGCCAGCCCATCGATCTCATGTCGCGCAGCGCCTCGCTCTCCCCCAGCTCGCCGACCCAGTCGGCCAGCCGCGGATGGTTCGGCGAGACCGCGACGAACGCCGCCTGCGCGAGCGCCTCGGGCTCGGCGGCGAACACCGCCGCCTGCGTGCCGGCCGGCGTCGTCGCGTCGACCTCGACGCCCTCCACGCGGCTCAGCAGCGAGCGCTGCGCGCCGAGCGCGTTGGTGTCCCACCCGCTCAGCGTGTCGAGGTTGTCGTCGTTCTCGGCGGCGTATCTCGTCGCGCGGAAGAACCACTGCTCGAGCGGGACGAAGTCGACCGGGCTGTCGCAGCGCCAGCAGACGCCGCCCTCGGCCTGCGTCTGCGCGAGCACCGTCTGGCAGGAGTCGCACCAGTGGACCTGGCGGGTCTGGCGGTAGATCAGGTCGTGCTCGAGCAGCAGCAGGAAGAGGTACTGCGTCCACTGGTAGTGCTGCTCCTCGCACGTGACGAACGAGCGCTCCCAGTCGAACGAGACGCCGAGGCCGCTGAAGTCGCGGCGGAAGTTCTCGCAGCACTGCTCGACCCACTCGGCCGGCGTGATGCCGCGGCGGATCGCCTCCAGCTCGGACGGCAGCCCGAACGAGTCGAAGCCGGTCGTGAAGAGGATCTGGTCGCCCATCGCGCGGCGGAAGCGCGCGAACGCGTCCGAGACCGAGTAGATGCGCGCGTGGCCGAGGTGCGCGTTGCCCGACGTGAACGGGCACGACGGGAAGACGTAGCGCGCCGGACCGTCGGCGTCCTCTCCAGGAGTGACGAAGACGCGCTGATCGCGCCAGACGGCCTGCCAGCGCTCGTCGAGTTCACGATGGGCCGGCGGCACAGCTCCCCCTAATTACATACAGATCCGAAAATCAATGACTGCAGAAACGAACTTCAGTACGCCCGACGGGACTCGAACCCGTATCTCTGGCTTGAAAGGCCAGTACTCTCCAGGAAACTTGCGGTCTGGGACGCACGCAATCACGTTGCCCGAAGGCAGCCGGACACCGGAAAAAGACAAGCTCCCCCGGCTTGATGTCTGGCGCGCGACAGCGCGTGCGGATCCCCCGATTGTTTCCTTTGACCGTTTGAGCTACGGGCGCATGCGGTCTTCGCCGGCAACGATAGGCGCGTCGTTCGCAGCTTGTCAAGTTGCCGCCGCAAGGTAAGCTGTGGCGGACGCGTCGCCCATGGGGATGAGCGACCGCAACGGCAAAGGGGGACGGGGACGGGCATGGTCTCGGCGTCGATCATCGAGTGCATCGGCGGCACGCCGCTGGTGCGGCTGCGACGGCTGTTCAACGACGGCCCGCAGGTGTACGCGAAGCTGGAGCTGCTCAACCCGGGCGGCTCGGTCAAGGACCGTCCGGCGCGCTACATCATCGAACGCGGCCTGCGCGACGGCACGATCGCTCCCGGCTCGACGATCGTCGAGTCGTCCTCGGGCAACTTCGGGATCGCGCTCGCGATGGCGGCGCGCATCTACGAGCTCGACTTCGTCTGCGTCGTCGACCCGAGAATCGCGCCGCTGAACCTGCGCATCCTCGAGCAGCTCGGCGCACGGATCGAGATGGTCACGAAGCCCGACCCCTACGGCGGCTACCTGCACACGCGCCTGGAGCGCGTGCAGGAGCTGATCGCCGAGATACCGGGCGCCTACTGGCTCGACCAGTACGCGAACGAGCTCAACGCGCAGTGCCACTACGACGGCATCGGCACCGAGATCGTCGAGGCGCTCGGGACCGAGGAGCCCGTCGACGTGTTCGTCGCGGCCGTCTCGACCTCCGCCACGCTGATGGGCGCTGCGCGCAAGCTGCGCGACGTCTACCCCGGGATCCGCGTCGTCGCCGTCGACGCGCAGGGCTCGGTCATCTTCGGCGCGCCGGCGAGCAGACGCAGCCTGCCGGGGATCGGCTCCAGCCGCACGCCCGAGCTGCTGTGCGAGGACGAGATCGACGAGGTGATCTACGTCGACGACTTCGACTCCGCGCGCGGCTGCCGCGAGCTGCTGCGCGGCGAGGGGATCCTCGCCGGCGGCTCCTCCGGCGCCGTGATCGCAGCGGTCCAGCGGGTCGTCGCGACGCTGCCGCCGACGGCGCGCGTCGTGACGGTGCTGCCGGACCGCGGCGAGCGCTACATGGACCTCGTCTACGACGACGCGTGGGTCGAGGCGCACCGCCCGGCGGTGCCCGACGCCCCGCCCGAGGGCGAGCCGGTCGTCACGAGGCCCGCCGCGGTCGCGCTAACCCCTACCTCCTGAGGAGCCATGACCTCCACGCAGTCCGAGCCGGCGGCGCCGAGGCCGCCGGCCGAGCCCACAGCCGGCGACATCCTCTACCTCAGCCGCAGCGACGTCCACGCCGCGATGGGATCGTCGATCCGCGGCTACGTCGAGGCGCTGCGCGGCGCGCTCGCGCTCCACGCCGAAGGCAGGACGGCGCAGCCGCTCAAGCCCTACCTGAAGTGGCGCGAGAACGGCCACATCGCCGACCGCATCATCGCGATGCCCGGCTACGTCGGCGGCGCGCAGGCGATGGCCGGCATCAAGTGGATCGGCTCCAAGCACGACAACCCCCGCACGCGCGGGATCGAGCGCGCGAGCGCGGTGATCGTCCTCAACGACCCGGACACGCACTTCCCGGTCGCGATCATGGAGGGCGGCGAGATCAGCGGCATGCGCACCGCCGGCGTGACGGTGCTCGCGGCCGAGTTCCTCGCACGCAGGGGCTTCGAGCGCGTCGCGCTGATCGGCTGCGGCTTCATCGGCCGCATGCACGCGCTCGGGCTGCTCGAGTCGTTCCCGTCGATCGGATCGTTTGCGCTCTTCGACCACAAGCCCGAGACGGCCCAGCGACTCGCCGGCGAGATCGAGGCGCAGGGCGTCGCCGCGACGGTCACAGCCAGTGCGGAGGAGGCCGTGCGCTCCGCCGAGCTGGTCGTGCCGTGCACGGTCGCGGACACGCCGTACATCCCGTTCGACTGGCTCGCGCCCGGGACGTTCGTCTCGAACATCTCGATCATGGACGTCGAGCCCGACGTGTTCGTGCAGGTCGACAAGCTCGTCGTCGACGACTGGGACCAGTGCAACCGCGAGAGGAAGACGATCAACCAGCTCGTGCTCGCGGGCAAGCTGGCGCGCGAGGACCTGCACGCCGAGCTCGGCGACGTCGTACGCGGCGCGAAGCCCGGGCGCACCGATCCCGACGAGCGGATCCTGCTGAACCCGATGGGCATGGCGATCGAGGACGTCGCCTGCGCCGCCGCGGTGTACCGGACCGCCCGCGAGCAGGGCACGGGCACGTGGCTGACGTTGGCGTAACCGCCACCGCCGGCCTCGCGGAGCGCCTGCGCGAGCGCCACGGCGAGGTCTACGTGCTGGTCGGGCCGCCGCGCACCGCCTCGACCGCCGTCTCGCGGATCCTCTGGAACCACCCGGCGGTCGGCTGGTACAGCCACGAGCCGTTCGAGCCGACCTGGTACGAGGGCGCGGGCGTCGAGCGCGCCGCCGAGCTGCTCGGCGCGCCCGATCCCGTCGCCGGCCTCGGCGGCCGCGGCAGTGGCTCCGCGTTGGTCGTCAAGGAGATGACGTTCCAGGTCGGCGACGCCTTCCCGCTGCTCGCCTCGCTCGCGACGCAGCCGATCGTCGTGCTGATCCGCGACCCGCGCCTGTCGATCGCCTCGCGCATGAAGGTGCTGCGCCGCTCAGGCCGACCGGAGGTCTTCCCGCTGCGCGAGTCCGGCTGGGAGGACCTCGCGCGCCAGCTCGCGCACCTGCGCCGGGAGGGGATCCCGCACGTCGTCGTCGACTCGAGCGAGCTTCGCTCCTCGCCGCAGACAGTCGTGCCGTCCCTCCTCGCCCGCCTGGGCCTGGAGTTCACGCCGGACCTCCTGACGTGGCAGGCGTCCTCGGCGACCGGCCTCAGCGCCGTCTCGGGCGCGGAGGATCCGTTCTACCAGCGCGTGCTGGACAGCACGGGCATCGAGGCGCCTGCCGAGGAGATCCCGGACCTGTCGGCGTTCCCGACCGACGGCGGCTTTCGCCAGCACGTCGCCGAGTGCGTCGCGCAATACGAGGAGCTGTGCGCTTGAGGGCCGGTATCTCGACCCTGAGGCGCACAGCCCAGCGGAGCTACTGACCCGGCACCCACAGCCGCCCAGATCTCTGGGCGGGGCCGGCGCCCTCGGCCGGCTGCTCTCTCGATGCCGGCTGTTCCGGCGCCGGCGGCGCCCCGGGAGCGTCGGCGCCGGGCTCCCCCACCGCCCGCACATACGCCATCTGCAACTGCGACAGCGCATCGCGGATCGGTTCCGCCTGCTCCGCGCCGAGCGCCTGCTCCACCAGCGGCAGCAGCGCCCGCACGGCCTCGATCCCCACGCGCGTCTGGCCCAGGTCCTGCTCGGCCTCCGAGCCGGGCACCAGGCCCGCCCGCAGGACGGCGACGTTGAGGATCGAGACGGTCGCCTCGGTGACGACCTGCTCGACGCGCACCCGCTTGAGCTCCTCCTCCAGCGCCGCGCGCATCTCCTCCTCGGTGGGCTCCTGAGCGCTCATACGATCGCCTCCTGGGCGTAGGTTCTCACGGGTTTCGCGGACGGTGGCGGAATACACCTCGTTGATCGAGGTGCCCGACTCCAGCAGGCGACGCTGGCGCTGCGCGCCGTTGAGCTCCGGCAGCGCGACCTCGATGCCCAGCTCGCCGCGCACCGGGGCGGTCCACGCCAGCAGCCGCTCGACGGCCTCGGCCGCCGGGCGCTCCTCTGCCCGCTCGAGGTCGATCAGCCGGCCGTCGAGCCCGAAGCGGATCGCGCGCCAGACGTTCTCTTCGATCAGCCGCGGCGCGGGATCGACGAACGGCACGCCCTCGTCCACGTCGCGGGCGGCCTGCAGCACGGCGCCGACGATCAGCGAGGCGAGCGCCTCCGACTCGGCGGCGGTCGACTGCGCGTCGCAGATGCGCACCTCGACGGTGCCGAACGACAGGTGCGGCCGGATCGACCACCACACCTGCGTGTACTCGACGATCGAGTTCGTCTTGACGAGGAAGTCGAGGTAGTCCCGGAAGGCCTGCCAGCTGCCGAACGCGTCCGGCACGCCGCAGCGCGGGAAGGACTTCGTGAACGTCTGCGTGCGGGCGGTGTGCAACCCGGAATCGCGCCCGTCGACGAAGGGCGAGTTGGCCGAGATCGCCAGCAGCAGCGGCAGCACCGGCCGCAGCCGGTCGCACACCTGCACGGCGCGATCGGCGCCCCGCATGCCGACGTGGACGTGGAGCGAGAAGGTGTTGTTGCGCCGCGCGACGTACTGCAGCCCGTCGACCACGCGGCGGTAGTGCTCGGTGTCGATGTTGCGCTGCTCGCGGTAGTCGGCCCACGGATGCGTCCCGGTCGCGGCGAGCGCGACGCCGCGCTCGGCGGCGAGCGAGAACAGCCGGCGGCGGTGGTCGCGCTGGGCGACGAGCGCCGCCGCGAGGTCCTCGCCGCGGCCGGAGCGGATCTCGATCTCCGAGGAGATCAGCTCGCCGGCGAGCGAGGCAGACAGCACCGGGTCGGCGGCGACGGCCGCGTCGCGCAGCTCCTCGAAGCGCGGAACCATGTCCAGCGTCGCCGGGTCGAGCAGCGCGAACTCCTCCTCGAGGCCGACGGTGCCGTCGGTGGCGTCCTCGTAGGACGCGTGGGCGGTGGAGAAGTCGAGGCTCACGAAGGAGATGGGCGGCGGCGTGGGAGCCGGCGGCTCAGGTCAGGTAGAAGTACAGCGCGTAGAGCAGATCGACCGCGGGACTGGAGGTGTGGACCGTCACCTCCGGGGGGACCTGCAGCAGCGCCTCGGAGTAGTTGAAGATGATCTTCACCCCGGCCGCGACGAGGTCGTCGGCGAGCAGCTGCGCGGCGGCCGTCGGGACGGCGAGCACGCCGACGACGATGTCCTCCTCTTCCACGATCTGCGGCAGGTCGGTCGCGTCGCGGACCGTGTGGGGCCCCACCTGCTCGCCGATCTTCGCCGGATCCTTGTCGAAGATCGCGACGACGCGGAAGCCGTGGTCGGCGAAGATGTCGGAGCTGGCGATCGCGCGGCCGAGGTGGCCGGCGCCGAACAGCGCGATGTTGTGCTGGCCCGAGGTCCGCAGGATCTTGCGGATCTGCGAGACGAGCGAGTCGACGTTGTAGCCGACGCCGCGCTTGCCGAACTTGCCGAAGCCCGACAGGTCGCGGCGGATCTGCGTCGAGTTGACGTGCGTGTAGTCCGACAGCTCCTGCGAGGAGATCGTCTCCTTGCCCATCTTCTTGGCCTGCGTGAGCACCTGCAGGTAGCGCGACAAGCGCGCGGCGACGCCGAGCGAGAGGCGGTCGCCGGGCCGGCCGAGGGCGGCCTCGGCGTCGTGCTCGATCGTGGAGCTCATCGCTGCCCAGTGTAAGCGAGTCGGCGCCTCAGCTCGCGCTCGTCCACGAAGAGCTCGAACAGCTCCTCGCCGTCGAGCACGATCACCGGAATGCGCTCCAGATACGCCTTGAAGAGCGCGTCGTCCCGCTCGATGTCGCGCTCCACGAGCGCGAACGGCAGCTCCGCCCGCACGCGCTCCAGCACGCCGCGCGCGTCGTCGCACAGGTGGCAGCCGGGCCGGCCGTAGAGCACGATCTCGCGCATCGCTACAGCCCCCGCTCACCCGTCGCATAGGCGTCGAGCGCGGCGTAGGCGGGGAACGGCAGTGCGGGCAGGTGGCGCGCGGCGGAGGCGATCATCGCGGCGTTGTCGGTGCAGAGCTTGATCGGCGGGACGTCGATCTCCACGCCGAGGCCGCGCATGCGTTCGCGCAACGGGCCGTTGGCGGCGACGCCGCCGCCGAGCGCGAGGCGCTGCAGGCCCGTCTGCTCCAGCGCCCGCTCCACCCGCCGCGCGAGCGTCTCGACGATCGCGCGCTGGTAGGAGGCGGCGAGGTCGGCGCGGCGGCGCTGCGCCTCCTCCTCCCCCAGCTCTCTGAGCTTGTAGAGCAGCGACGTCTTGAGGCCGCTGAAGGAGAAGTCGAGCCCGGGGACCTGTTGGGCGGTCGGGAACGCGAACGCCTCCGAATCGCCGTCCTCGGCCAGCTTCTGCAACGCCGGGCCACCGGGATAGCCGAGCCCGAGCATGCGCGCGCCCTTGTCGAACGCCTCGCCGGCGGCGTCGTCGTGCGTGGCGCCCAGCACCTCCCAGTCCGGCCCGTGGTCCTCGACACGAGCGAGCAGCGTGTGCCCGCCGGAGGCGATCAGGATCAGGAACGGCGGCTCGAACTCGCTCGGCTTCAGGAAGCTCGCCGCGACGTGGCCGTGCAGATGGTCGACGGGGATCAGCGGCAGGCGGTGCGCCGCCGCCAGCGCCTTCGCGGTGCTGACGCCGACGAGCAGCGCGCCGACGAGGCCGGGCCCCTGCGTGACGGCCACGGCGTCCAGCTCCGGCAGCGACGTCCCCGCCTGCGCGAGCGCGTCGTCGACGACCGGCCCGATCAGCTCGAGGTGGTGGCGCGAGGCGACCTCCGGGACGACCCCGCCGTAGCGGTCGTGCACCCCCTGCGAGGAGATCACGTTCGAGCGGATCTCGCCGTCCTGCGTGACGACCGCGGCGCAGGTGTCGTCGCAGCTCGTCTCGATCGCGAGGATCACGCGGCGCCGCTGCCCACGTTCGGGACGTCGTCGAGCGTGCCCGCGAGCGTCGCGCGCGTGCGCCACATGATGAGCGCGTCCTCGCCGTTGTCCTGGTAGTAGCGCGGCCGCGTGCCGGCCGAGCGGAAGCCGAAGCGCTCGTAGAGCTCGATCGCGGCCTGGTTCGTCGGGCGCACCTCGAGCGTCAGCTGCGCGCTGCCGCTGCCGTCGTCGATCCGCTCCAGCAGCGCGCTCAGCAGCGCCGACGCGATCCCCTTGCGCCGCAGGCGCGGGTCGACCGCGATGTTCATCAGGTGCCAGACGGTGTCATAGCGCGAGCAGATCAGGTGCCCGACCACCGTCCCGTCGCGCACGGCGGCGAGGCACACGCCGGAGGGCTTCGACAGCTCGAGCACGAACATCGCCAGCGACCACGGCGTCGGGAACGCCCGCCGCTCGACCGCGATCACCTGCGGCAGATCCGAGTAGGAGAGGCGGCGGATCTCGAGCGTCGGGGACGGTTGCCGGGTCACGGTGCGGTGGCGCGCCGTCTGCGGAGCGCCAGCTCGGCGTCCGGGAGGCGCAGATAGGCCGGGAGGACCGCGTCGGGGGCGTCCGGCTCCATCGCCGCCGCGAGCCGGGCGTGCACCGCCGCGTCGACGCGGTGGGCTGCGGAGTCGTCCGCCGGGACCACGGCCCCGGCCGCTTCGAGTACGTCCCTGAACCTTATCGCGCCGTCCCCGACCGCCACGGGGGCCGCGGGCAGCGCCGCGACCGCCTGCGCGAGCGCCTCCGGCGTGAGCGCGGCCGGCTCCAGCAGCGCCGCGACGGCGGGCGCTTCTGCCTGCCCCGCCGCCCATGCGGCGGCGAACGCCTCGCCGCGGCGCGCGTCGAGCACGGCGAGCACGGGAGCGCCGGCGGCGTCGCCGGCGCCTGCCGCCAGCGACCGAAGCGTCGAGACGCCGACGAGCGGCAGCGCCTGCGCCTGCGCGAGCGCGCGCGCCGTCGCGACGCCGATCCGCAGCCCGGTGAAGGTGCCCGGCCCGACGCCGACGGCGAGGCGGTCGAGCTGCGCGAGCGTGAGGCCCGCCTCGTCGAGCAGCTCCAGCGCGAGCGGCAGCAGCTCGCTCACGTGCCCGGGGCGCTCGCCGGGGCCCGGTTCGTGCCGGCGTGTGAGGAGCTTCTCATCCGCGAGCGCCAACGCGACCGTGGTCGCAGGCGTCGCGGTGTCGAACGCGAGCAGTCGCACGCCCCGCATCGTCGCGCACCGGGCGGTTGCGTGCCGCGCCGGCGGCTGCCCGCCGAGCTGGCGCGCGCCCGTTCTGCGCGGCGGCGCGACGGGCAGCCCGAAGCCCGCAAACTGCGGGAAAGCGCCGGTGCGCGGTGCGATGCGACGGCCGGCGGATCGCGTAGGGTGCCGCCCCGATGACGGCGAGCCTGCCTTCGACCGGCACGACGTCCCGCTCCGTTCCGCGCTCCGCCGCACGCGCGCTTGCGGCGGTCGCGGTCCTGCTCGCCTGCCTTGCGGCGGCGGCACCCGCGGCGGCACGGCCCCTCGCCCACCCTGCCGCGCACGGCTGCGGCTCCGCGCCCGGCGTCCTGCGCGACAGCGCCGACATCGTCCGCACCCAGAACCGCATGCTGTGCCTGATGAACCACGCGCGCGCTCGAGCCGGGCTCGCGCCGCTGCATCCGAACCAGTGCCTGCACCGCGTCGCGTCCCGCCACGCGCACGACATGGTCAACCGCCGCTACTTCGCGCACACGACCCCGAACGGCTGGGACCCCGGCCAGCGCGCGCGGGCCTCGGGCTACGTGCCCCACGCCGCGAGCTGGATCGTCGGCGAGAACATCGCCTGGGGCGTCGGCGGCGCGGCCACCTCGGGCTGGGTCGTCAACGCCTGGATGCACAGCCCGCCGCATCGCCACAACATCCTCGGCCGCCAGTTCCGCGACGTCGGGATCGGGGTCGCGCCCGGCGTGCCGGTGCACGGCTTCCGCGGCGTCGCGATGCGCGCGACGTTCAGCGTCGAGTTCGGCGCGCACCAGGGCCGCACGCACTGCGGCTAACGCTCGGCCAGCTCGATCGTCGCCTCACGCGTATCGCCGCCGCGGTGCGCCAGCCGCACGCGCGCGACCACATGGCCGAGCCCGTCGCCGCCCGCGGCGACCTCCGGCCACTCGACGAACGCGACGCGGTCGGGCGCGAGATAGTCGGCCAGCAGGCCCGGATCCTCGGCGCCGAGGTCGCCGAGGCGATAGAGGTCGAGGTGCGGAACCGGCACGCGGCCCTCGTAGCGCCGGCCGATCGTGAACGTCGGGCTGGTGACGCGCCCGGTGATGCCGAGCGCGCGGCAGGCGCCGCGCACGAACGTCGTCTTGCCGGCCCCCAACTCCCCCGCGATCAGCACGACGTCGCCGGGCTCGAGCGCCTCCGCCAGCCGCGCCGCGAGCGCCTCCGTCTCGGCCGGTCCGCTGGTGCGGTGGACGCCGGTCGGAGGCGGGGGGTGCTGGCGCATCGGGCGCGGACGGTACCGTACGCGCGACGATGACCGACGCGTCCGGAGTCCCAGGCGGCGGCGGGCGCGCGACGCTGCGCGACCGCGTCCTCGCACTGCGCTCGTCCGACATCGGCAGAGCCGGCGGCCTCGCCGGCGCGATGATCGCCAACAACGTCGTCGCGCTCGGCTCGACGGTCGTCTTCGCGCGCCTGCTCGACGACTACGGGTCGCTCGCGGCGCTCATCTCCTACTACCTGATCCTGTCGGTCGTCGGACAGGCGCTGCAGGTCGCCACCGCGCGCGACGCGGTGCTCGGCCAGCTCGGCGAGGGTCCGGCGCTCGCGGCGACGCTGCGCAGCTGGACGCGCACGCTGCTGCTGGTCACGGTCGCCTCCGCGGTCGTCTCGGTCCTGCTGCGCGCGCCGATCGCCAGCGCGGTCGGCGTGCACCAGCAGTGGGCGGCTGCGATCGGCCTGCCGGCCGGCGTGCTGTGGCTGCTGCTGTCGCTGCTGCGCGGCGGGCTGCAGGGCGCGGGCGACTACCGCGCGGTCGGGATCAGCCTCGTCGGCGAGCAGACCGCCCGGCTCGTGCTCGGCGCGACGCTCGCGGCGGTCGGCCTCGGCGTCACCGGCGCCTATCTCGGCACGCCGCTGTCGCTGATCGCGATGGCGCTGTACTGCGGTGTCGAGCTGCGCCGACGGGTCGGCGTGCCGCCCGCCGACGTCGCCCCGGTGCGGGGGCTGGGCGACCACGTCGCCGGCGCCGCGATCCCGATCCTCGGGCTCGTCATCGTGGCGATGCTGCAGAACCTCGACATCATCGCCGGCAAGCACCGCTTCTCGACCGACGTCGCCAGCTCCTACAGCGCCACCGCGGTCGCGGCGAAGGTGCTGATCTGGGTCGCGATGGGAGCCGGCTTCTACCTCGTGCCGGAGACCTCGCGCCGCCACGCCGAAGGCGAGGACACGCGCCCCGTGCTGCTGCGCACGCTCGCGATCGTGCTCGTCTGCGCGGTGCCCGTGCTGCTGATCTTCGCGGTCGGCGGCAGACAGCTGCTGCGGGCGGCGTTCGGCGCCAAGCACCTGCTGGCGGTCGACGCGCTGCTGCCGCTCGGCGTCGCCTTCACGCTGCTCGCGCTGACTTACCTCGCGATCCAGTACCTGCTCGCACTGCGCCGCACCCTCTTCCTGATCCCGCTCGGCGCGATCGCGATCGCCGAGCCGGTGCTGCTGCTGACGGTCGCGCCGACGAGCCCGAACGGCTTCGCCGCCGTCGTGCTCGCAATCCAGGCCGCCGCCGCCGCAGTCGCCCTGGGGCTCGCCTTCGCGCAGCGGCCCGTGGCCGATCAGCGGAGCCTGAGCACGGTCACGAGTCGAGGCCGGGGATCGGATCGATCGGAAGCGTCCCGTGGATCGACTCGAGCTCGGCCAGGTCCGCTCGATCCTGAGGGCGACTTGCAAGACGCTTGAAGCCGACGACGCTTGCGGAACCGGCGACCCGGAACTGCCCCGCCCCGAGGTCGGCCTGCAGGGCATTCCTCGCGACGGTCGCGTAGTCGAGCGGCGCCACTCCCTCGCGCACGAGATCGACGATCCCGCTCCGGCTGCCGACCCGCAGGTGAGTGGCCCCCGACAGCATCTCGGGTGTGATCGCCGCGCCGTCGCGCTCGCGCGTGGCTCCGAGCGATCGGAGCGCGTCGAGGCACGCGTCGTCGTTGTCGCGCTCGTCGGGGATCAGCAGATCGACGTCGCGCGTCGTGCGGATGTACCGGTTCGCGATCACCGCGAAGCCGCCGATCACGACGAACTCGGCACCGGCCGCCAGGAAGGCTGCCGTGATCGCAGCGAGATCAGGCGCGTGAAGCGGGTCTGCCGACATCTGGACGGTCGATCGCGTTGAGCAGTGCGAACGCCTGCTCGGAGAGCGCCATCCCGCTCAGCAGCAACGTCTCGACAGACGTTTCCGCAGGAGGGATCGCACTTCGCCGCTCCTCGTCGTTGATGCGCGCCCACGCTGCCTCGTGACCAGGTGCGAGCAGGGTATGTCTCAGCGTGTCCATCGGCACGATCAATGGTACGTCAGGCACCGGCCGCCGACGAACGGCTCAGAACAGCCCGAGCTGGTCGGGGTCCGGCTCCGCCTCGGGCAGTGCCGCGTCGGCTGTCGCCGGTTCCGGCTCGGGCTCGCGCTCGATCTCCGGCACCGCCTCGATCGCCTCGGGCTGCGGCGGCGGGGCGGTCGCGAGCAGCTCGGGCAGGCGCGCGAAGTCGGCGCGCAGGGTCTCGAGCATCGAGGGCGTGTAGAGCGCGGCGGCCGGGTGGTAGATCGGGTAGAGCCGCACGGCGCGGTGGCCGAGCACGTGCACCTCGGGCTGGCCGTGCAGCCTGGAGATCCCCGTCGGGTCGCCGCGCAGCAGCTTGGTGGAGAAGTTGCCGAGCGTGCAGATCACGCGCGGCTCGATCAGGTCGACCTGGCGGTGCAGGTAGTCGCGGCAGCTCTCGATCTCCTGCGGGCGCGGGTCGCGGTTGCCCGGGGGGCGGCACTTGAGCACGTTCGCGATGAAGACGTCCCCGCGCTCGAGCCCGATCTCGGCGAGCAGCTTGTCGAGCAGTCTGCCCGCCTGGCCGACGAACGGCAGGCCCTGCTTGTCCTCGTTGGCGCCCGGCGCCTCGCCGACGAACATCAGGTCCGCGTCGGCGTTGCCGGCGCCGAAGACGACGGTCGTGCGCGTCTCGGCGAGCGCGCATCTCGTGCAGGCGCTCGCCTCGAGGTAGACCTGCTTCAGCTGCTCCCGGCGTTCGGCGGCGTCTGACACGACGCGGGGATGGTATTCGGACGCCGTGACGTCTACCATTCGCAACAGCCGTCACCTGCGGGGACGGACTTTCGCAGCACTCACCCACCACCATCTGAACGCCGACCGGTATCTCCCATGTGGGAACTGGAACGGGAGCCACTCCCAGCCCTTGCGCACATGCGCTGCGCGATCGTCGGCGCCGGCCGTCTCGGCCGCGCGCTCACCGCCGGCCTGCGCGAAGCGGGGATCGAGGTCGACGGACCGCTCGGCCGCGGCGCGCGATGTCCGGACGCTGACGTCGTGATCCTCGCCGTCCCGGACGCCGAGATCGCCACCGCAGCCGCCGCGATCTCGCCCGGTCCCCTCGTCGGCCATTGCTCGGGCGCCACGACGCTCGACGCGCTCGCCCCGCACGAGGCGTTCTCGCTGCACCCGCTGATGACGGTCCCCGCCGACGGCGCGGCCCGGCTCGCCGGCGCCTCCGCCGCGGTCGCCGGTACCACCGCGCACGCGCGCGGCGTCGCCCACCGCCTCGCGCTGCACCTCGGCCTCACACCGATCGACGTCGCCGAAGCGGACCGCACCGCCTACCACGCCGCCGCCTCGATCGCGTCGAACTTCCTCGTCACGCTCGAGGCCGCCGCCGAGCGGCTCGCCGAGAGCGCCGGCGTCGAGCGCAGCGCGCTCGTCCCGCTCGTGCGAGCGACCGTCGAGAACTGGGCGAGCCTCGGCCCCGAGCGCGCCCTCACCGGCCCGCTCGTGCGCGGCGACGAGGAGACGGTCAGCAGCCAGCGCATCGCGCTCGCCGAGCGCGCGCCCGAGCTGCTCCCCCTGTTCGACGCGCTCGCCGACGCGACACGCGCGCTCGCGCAGCGATCGAGGGTCGCGGCATGAGGACGATCCGCACGATCCGCGAGCTGCGCGAGCACCTGCGGACAGAGCGCGCCGCCGGCCGCACGATCGGGCTCGTGCCGACGATGGGCGCCTTCCACGCCGGGCACGTCTCGCTGATGCAGCAGGCGCGCGCCGCGACCGACGTCGTCGTCGTCTCGCTGTTCGTCAACCCGACCCAGTTCGCGCCGACGGAGGACCTGTCCGCCTATCCGCGCGACGAGGCGCGGGACGCCGAGCTGGCGGCCGCGGCCGGCGTCGACGTGCTGTTCGCGCCCACCGCGCAGGAGGTCTACCCCGACGGCTTCCAGACGACCGTCACCGTCGGCGCGCTCGCGCAGCCGCTCGAAGGCGCGCAGCGGCCGGGCCACTTCGACGGCGTCGCGACCGTCGTCGCCAAGCTGCTGAACATCGCGCAGCCGGACGTCGCCTTCTTCGGCCAGAAGGACGCGCAGCAGGCGCTGATCGTGCGCCGCGTCGTGCGCGACCTCGACATCCCGGTGCGGATCGAGGTCTGCCCGACCGTGCGCGAGGCGGACGGGCTCGCGATGTCGAGCCGAAACGCCTACCTCGCGCCCGCCGAGCGTGAGCGCGCCGTCGCGCTGCGGCGCGCGCTCGACGCCGCCGAGCAGGCCGTCGCCGCCGGCGAGCGCGACGCGACCGCCGTCGCCGCCACGGCGCGCGACGCGATGACCCCCTTCGGCGTCGAGCCCGAGTACCTCGCGCTCGTCGCTGCAGACACGCTCGCGCCGGTCGATCAGATCGACGGAGAGATCCTCGTGGCCCTCGCCGCGCGCGTGGGCCACGCCCGCCTCATCGACAACATCCTCATCACCGCCACCGTCAACGGGAGACCCTGAACCGTGCTTCGCACGATGCTGAAGTCGAAGATCCACCGCGCGACCGTGACCGCGTCCGACCTGCACTACGTCGGCTCGATCACCGTCGATCCCGACCTGCTCGAGGCCGCAGACATCCTCGAGCACGAGCAGGTCGCCGTCGTCGACGTCGACAACGGCGCCCGCTTCGAGACGTACACGATCGCCGGCGAGCGCGGCTCCGGCCAGATCCAGGTCAACGGCGCCGCCGCCCGCCTCGTGCACCACGGCGACACGATCATCGTCATCTCGTACGCGCAGTACGACCGCGTGGAGATGGAGCACTACGAGCCGACCGTCGTGCACGTGAACAGAGAGAACCGCATCGTCACCGTCGATCGCGAGGTGGCGACCCTCCTCAGCTGAGGGCGCCAACCGTCGCGGGAGAAAGGAATCGATCGCCATGTCCGCATCACCCGTCCCCACCGCAATCGCCCCCGGCCCGCCCGCGGAGCGCCTGCCCGTATCGCTGCCCGAGCTGGCCGAGAAGAAGCGCCTCGGCGAACCGCTCGTGATGGTCACCGCCTACGACTACCCATCCGCCCAGGTCGCCGAGGCGGCCGGCGTGGACCTGGTGCTCGTCGGCGACTCCGGCGCGATGACCGTGCTCGGCTACCCCTCGACCGTGCCGGTGTCGGTCGAGGAGATGCTGATGCTGTGCGCCGCCACGCGCCGCGGGCTGCGCACGCCGCTGCTCGTCGCCGACCTGCCGTTCGGCTCCTACGAGGGCTCCGACCAACAGGCGGTCGCGACCGCGCAGCGGTTCGTCAAGGAGGGCGGCGCAGAGGCCGTCAAGCTCGAGGGCGGCGGCGCGATGGCGCAGCGCGCCCGGGCGATCGCGCAGGCCGGCATCCCCGTGATGGGCCACGTCGGCCTCACCCCGCAGACGGCCACGCAGCTCGGCGGCTACCGCGCGCAGGGCCGCACCGGCGAGCGCGCGCACGACGTCGCGCGCGACGCGCTCGCGCTGCAGGAGGCGGGCTGCTTCGCGATCGTCTTCGAGGCGATCCCGGCCGCCGTCTCGCACGAGCTGATGGAGCAGATGGAGATCCCGGTGATCGGCATCGGCGCCGGCGCCGCGACCGACGGCCAGGTGCTCGTGTTCCACGACCTGCTCGGCATCCGCGAGGGCGTCGGCGCGCGCTTCGTCAAGCGCTACGCCGACATCCAGGACGAGATGGTCGCGGGCGTGCGCGCCTTCGCCGAGGACGTGCGCACCCACCGCTACCCCGCGCCGGACCACACCTACTCGATCGACCCGGACGAGCTGGACCGCTTCCGGGCGCTGCTGGCGTAGACGGGCCAGGCGGGCCGGTTACGCGGGCGCCGGAGGCGGCTCCGCGGCCGGCTCCGCACCCGCAGGCTCCTCCGCGTCCTGCTCCCCCAGCCGCCGCCGCGGCAGGTTGCGCGTCGCCAGCAGCGACGCGAGCGTGATGAAGCCGCAGGCGAGCAGACCGACCTTCAACGCCTTCAGCTGCGCGTCGGAGTAGCCGTCGACGAGCGCGGTCGTCTCGGCCGGGGGGACGCCGGCCGCCTGCGCGGCCTGCTCGACGCTTCTGGCGTCGACGAACGACAGGTCGCCTTCGAGCGCCACGGAGACCTGGTCCTGCGTCGCCTGCGAGATGCGCGGGTCGGCGGTCACGTTGGCGGTGAACGCGGCCGCCAGGCCGGTGATGACGATCGCGCCGATCAGCGCCGTGCCGAGCGAGGAGCCGAGCTGCTGCGCGGTGTACTGCAGTCCGCCGGCCTCGCTGCGGTCGCTCTCCTGCACGGCCGACTGGACGACGTTGCCGAGCTGGGAGACGACGAGCCCCATCCCGACGCCGAGCACCGCCATCGCGACGTTGAAGTCGGCCGTGTCGAGCTGCGGCTGGATCGTCCCCAGCAGGAAGCCGATCGCCGCCAGCAGGAAGAGGAAGCCGACGCGCACGATCGCGCGCGGCGAGAAGCGCGTCGCGAGGCGGGCGCCGACCACCGCCATCACGAGCAGCGCGACGGACGTCGGCAGCATGCGGACGCCGGTCTGCAGCGCGTCGAGCCCCTGCACGACCTGCAGGTACAGCGGGACCGCGAAGAAGACGCCCATCAGCACGAGGTTCTGGCCGAGGAACATCACCAGCCCGCTGCGCAGCACCGCGCGTCTGAGCAGCGCGAAGTGCATCAGCGGGCTGCGGTCGCGCTCCTCCTCGCGCCGCTCCCACGCGCGGAAGGCCACCAGCAGCACGCCGCCGGCCGCCACGACGAACGGCGCGAGCGAGAAGCCGAACGGCTCGATCGGCGAGTTGCGCGGCGCGAGCCAGCCCCATCTGCTCGCGTTCAGCACGCCGAAGACGAGGGCGCCGAGGCCGAGCGCGCTGAGGATCGAGCCGACCCAGTCGAGCCGTGGGACGGGGCCCTCGCGCGGCGCGTCGCGCACGAGCCGCGGCGTCGCCAGCACGATCGCGGTCGCGATCACGACCTCGCCGGCGAACACGAGCCGCCACGTCAGCTCGGTCGTCAGCCAGCCGCCGAGGATCGGCCCGACGGCGATCGCCGCGCCCGAGACGCCGCCGAGCACGCCGTAGGCGGCCGCGCGCTCCTTGCCCTCGAAGTTGCCGGCGACGAGCGCGGCGAGCGCGGGCAGCACGATCGCCGCCCCGATCCCCTCGATGATCGACCAGCCGAGCGTGAGCGCGGCGACCGACCACGACAGCGCCGTCAGCAGCGAGCCGGTGCCGTAGATCACGTGGCCGATCACGAACGCGCGCCGGCGCCCGAGGATGTCGCCGAGCTTGCCGCCGGTCAGGAACAGCGCCGCCATCACGAGCGCGTAGAGCGTGATGACGCCCTGGATCGTCGTGACGGTGGTGTCGAAGTCGGCGACCAGCTGCGAGATCGAGACGTTCATCACCGCCGCGTCGAGCACCATCAGGAACTGCGAGGCGGCGAGCACCAGCAGGACCAGCTGCTTCGATCTCATCGCGCGGCCTCCATCGGTTCGTAGTCGATCTGCTTGATCACGCGCGCCGGCGCTCCCGCCGCGATCGTGTGTGCGGGGATGTCCTTCGTGACGACGCTGTTGGCGCCGATCACGGCGCGCTCGCCGATCGTCACGCCGCTCGTGACGACGACGTTCGCGCCGCACCAGACGTTGTCGCCGATCCGCGTCGGCCCCTTGCTCGTGAAGCCCTGCCACGGCACCGGCTTGTCCGGGTCGTCGAAGCGATGCGCGCCGTCGGTCACGAAGCAGCCGTTGGCGAGCATGCAGTGCGCGCCGATCTCGACCAGCTCGACGGCGGCGACCATCACGCCGCGGTTGAGGAACGTCCCGCCGCCGATGCGGATCCGCGCCGGGGCGGGCGCGGTCAGCCACACGCCCGGCTCCAGCAGCGCGTGCGGGCCGATCTCCAGGCGGCCGTCGGCGAACGCCTCCAGCACGTTGCCCTCGACCGGCCAGCGCACGAACGCCTCGCGCCGCAGGAACTCCCAGTGGATGCGCGCGCGGTTCCACGGCAGCGCGTTGCGCTCGTACCAGCGCCACTTCTGCGCCCACAGGCGGGCCTGGCGCGCGCGCTCGCTCATCGGGCGCACACGCTACACCGCCGCCGCGTCGCTTTCTCGCAAATTGGGAATACAGGCTGCACCACGAAGGAGGCGCCGATGTCCGCGATGTCCAGACCAACCGCCGGGCCACGGCTCCCCCGCCGCGCGCCGGCCCCGCACGGCCCCGACGAGCGCGAGGCCTTCCGCAGAGTCGCGCTGCTCGCGGTGTTGGCGCTCGCGGTCGCGCTGTTCGCCGGAGCGTTCGCCGGGATCGTCGTGTTCGCCGGCGGCCTCGCCGCGCTCGCGGGATACGCGGCGTCGCACCCGCACCACGCGTAGCTGTCAGGCGGCAGCCACGACGGCGGCCGCTCTGCGGCGCCGTCTTGGCGCGGGCTCCGGCAGCAGCCCGCGCAGGAAGTCGCCGGTGACCGAGCCGGGCGTCGCCACGATCTCCTCCGGCGTGCCCGCGCCCATCACGAATCCGCCCTCGTCGCCGCCCTCGGGGCCCATGTCGATCAGCCAGTCGGCCGTCTTGATGACGTCGAGGTTGTGCTCGATCACGACGACGGTGTTGCCCTGGTCCACCAGCGTCTGCAGCACTTCGAGCAGTCTCTGGATGTCGGCGAAGTGCAGTCCCGTCGTCGGCTCGTCGAGGATGTAGAGCGTTCTGCCCGTCGCGACCTTGCACAGCTCGGACGCGAGCTTCACGCGCTGCGCCTCGCCGCCCGACAGCGTCGTCGCCGGCTGGCCGAGGCGCATGTAGCCGAGCCCGACGTCGTGCAGCGTCTGCAGCCGCCGGCGGATCTTCGGGATGTGCTCGAAGAAGCTCAGCGCCTCCTCGATCGGCATCTCCAGCACCTCGGCGATGTTCTTGCCCTTGAAGCGGACCTCGAGCGTCTCGCGGTTGTAGCGCTTGCCGTGGCACTGCTCGCACGGCACGTAGACGTCCGGCAGGAAGTGCATCTCGATCTTGATCTGCCCGTCGCCCCTGCAGACCTCGCAGCGCCCGCCCTTGACGTTGAACGAGAAGCGCCCCGCCTTGTAGCCGCGCGCCTTGGCCTCCGGGGTCTTCGCGAACAGGTCGCGGATCTGGTCGAACAGGCCGATGTAGGTGGCCGGGTTGGAGCGCGGCGTGCGCCCGATCGGCGACTGGTCGACGGCGATGATCTTGTCGAGCTGGTCGAGCCCGGTGATGCGCCGGTGCGCGCCCGGCCGCTGCTTGGCGCGGTGCAGCCGGTTGGCGACCGACTTGTAGAGCACTTCGTTGACGAGCGTCGACTTGCCCGAGCCGGAGACGCCCGTCACGCAGCAGAACGTGCCGAGCGGGACCTTAACGTCGACGTCCTTGAGGTTGTGCTGCGTCGCGCCCTCGATGCCGACATAGCCGGACGGTCTGCGCCGTCTCGCCGGCACCTCGATCCGCCGCGTGCCGGCGAGGTACTGGCCCGTCGCCGACTCCTCCACGGCCTCGACCTCGGCCGCGGTGCCCGCCGCGACGACGTAGCCGCCGTGCTCCCCAGCGCCCGGCCCCATGTCGATCAGGTGGTCGGCGGCGCGCATCGTCCCCTCGTCGTGCTCCACCACGAGGACGGTGTTGCCGAGGTCGCGCAGCCGCTGCAGCGTCCCGATCAGCTTCTCGTTGTCGCGCTGGTGCAGCCCGATCGACGGCTCGTCGAGGATGTAGAGCACGCCGACGAGCGAGGAGCCGATCTGCGTCGCAAGCCGGATCCGCTGCGCCTCGCCGCCCGACAGCGTCGCCGCCGCGCGCTCCAGCGACAGGTAGCCGACGCCGACGTTCTCCAGGAACGCCAGCCGCTCCTCGATCTCGCGCAGCACGAGCCGCGCGATCCGCTGCTCCTGGTCGCTCAGCTCCAGCGCGCGGATCCAGCCGAGCGCGCGCCGCGCCGGCATCGCCACGTACTCGTGGATGCCGAGCCCGCCGACGCGCACCGCGCGCGACTCCGGCCGCAGCCGCGCGCCGTCGCACTCCGGGCACGGCACGACCGACATGTACTCCTCGATTCTCTCGCGCGCCCAGTCGGAGTCGGTCTCCTTGTAGCGCCGCTCGAGGTTGGTGACGATCCCTTCGAAGCCGGTCGTGTAGGTGCGCTTGCGCCCGAAGCGGTTGCGGTACTGGACGGTGACCTTGTCGCCGTTCGTGCCGTAGAGGAAGAAGTCGCGCTGCTCCTGCGGCAGGTCCTGCCACGGCGTGTCCGGATCGACCTCGTATCTCTCCGTGATCGCCGAGGTGAGCTGCTCGTAGTAGTTCGACGCGCTCGCCGACCACGGCGCGATCGCGCCCTCGCCGATCGACAGCGTCGGGTCGGGCACCACCAGCTCGGGGTCGATCACCATCTGCGAGCCGAGGCCGGTGCAGCGCGGGCAGGCGCCGTGCGGCGAGTTGAAGGAGAAGATGCGCGGCTCCAGCTCCGGGAACGAGATCCCGCACTCGAGGCAGGCGAACTTCTCGGAGAACGTCAGGGTGCGGTCTTCGTCGACCAACTCGATCTCGACGATCCCGTCCGCGAGCGAGACCGCCGTCTCGATCGAGTCGGCGAGCCGCTTGCGCAGTTCGCCGCGCATCACGAGCCGGTCGACGACGACCTCGATGTCGTGTCTTGTACTTCTTGTCGAGCTCGATCTCCTCGTCGAGTCTGCGCAGCTCGCCGTCGACTCTCACGCGCGCGAAGCCCTCGGCGCGCAGCTCCTCCAGCTGTCTGCCGTACTCGCCCTTGCGCCCGCGCACGATCGGCGCGAGCACCATGAAGCGCGTGCCCTCGGCGAGGTCCATCACCTGGTCGATGATCTGCTCGGCCGACTGGCCGGCGATCGCTCTGCCGCAGCTCGGGCAGTGCGGATGGCCGACGCGCGCCCAGAGCAGGCGCAGGTAGTCGTAGATCTCGGTGACGGTGCCGACCGTCGAGCGCGGGTTGCGCGAGGTCGTCTTCTGGTCGATCGAGATCGCCGGCGAGAGCCCCTCGATCGAGTCGACGTCGGGCTTGTCCATCTGCCCGAGGAACTGGCGGGCGTAGGCGGAGAGCGACTCGACGTAGCGGCGCTGCCCCTCGGCGTAGATCGTGTCGAACGCGAGCGAGGACTTGCCCGAGCCGGACAGCCCGGTGATGACGACGAGCGCGTTGCGCGGCATCGCGACCGTGATGTTCTTGAGGTTGTGCTCGCGCGCGCCGGAGACGACGAGCTGATCGGAGGGCGGCATCCGGACTGATGATAGGCGAGCGAACAGACGTTCCCGTCTAACGGTCCGCGGACCTACCGCACCGCCTATTCCCGTCGCTGCATCTCGTCCGGCGGGAAGAGCTGGCGGGGACGCACCCCGACCTCGCAGTGGTAGCAGCGGTCGGTCTTGTCATCGCATGCGTACCACTCATGTTGGCCGCAGTCCTTGCGCCCCTTTGGGAACCAGTCGACCATCGCCCACGGCACGCGCCCACGAATCCACGTGCGCCAGCGGTAGCGCGGGCGATGGCGAGGAACAGCATCGAGGCGAAGCCCCTCAAGATGGGCATGGGCCATGGAACGAGTGTAGATAGCGCCATTGCTCATTTCGACCGCTTCTGTCTATTTCGAACCTTCCGGAACTTCAGCTCCGCGACGAGCTTCAGCCGCTCTGCTCTCGACCGGCTGCCATCCGCCGCCATGCGCTCCAAGTCATCGTCGCTCGTCCTGTTGAACTCGCTGTGCCGCTGCCGTCTGCCCACCCTCGGAACGCTCGCCGCGACTGCTGAAACGGCTCAAGACGCATTGGCAACGATTCAGCGCAGCGGCGCAGGACGACCTGCGCAGACGGCGCGGCCGGTGGCATAGGCTCCCGCCCGTGCAGCAGCTCGCCGACGACGTGTGGCAGCTCTCCGGCTTCCCGCCGAACGCGGTGAACGTCTACGTGATCGGCGACGTGCTGGTCGACGCCGGCCTGGCGCTCGACAAGGGCCGGATCCTCAAGCAGCTCGACGGTCGGACGATCGCGGCGCACACGCTCACGCACGCGCACATCGACCACTTCGGCGCCAGCCATGCGATCTGCGAGCAGCTCGGGATCCCTATGTGGTGCGGCGAGGCCGACGCGGAGGCGGTCGAGCTGGGCAAGATGGTCGGCCCCGGCGGGCGCATGCTGCCCGCCGCGAAGGCCCACCCGATCGCCAGACGGCTGAGAGAGGGCGACGAGGTCGCCGGCTTCACCGTCCTCGACACGCCCGGCCACTCCCCCGGGCACGTCTCCTACTGGCGCGAGTCCGACCGCACGCTGCTCTGCGGCGACGTGATGTGGGGCACCAACCCCTTCCTGATGCGCGGCCCGATCCGCGAGCCGTTCCCGCTCGTCAGCCCCGACCCCGCGCTCAACCGCGAGTCGGCCCGCCGCGTCGCCTCACTCGAGCCGGCGCTCGTGTGCTTCGGGCATGGGCCGGTGCTGCGGGATCCGGCGAAGCTCGTGGCGGCTGTGGCGAAGCTGCCGGGCTGAGCGAATCGGCGTCACCGCACCTCGGTGCGCCTTATGCTGACTTTTTCGTCATTCGGCGGGTTCTTGTGCTGACTTTTTCGTCACAATGCGGAATATGGCTCGTCTTACCAGCACGTTTTCGCTCGAAGCCCAGCCGGAGGTCTTCTTCTCGACGACCGCGACCTCGCGCGCGATCCGCCGGCACGTGGCGGCGGGCGAGATCAGGCACATCCACGGGCGCCTGTACACGCGGAACCTGACGACACCGGTCGAGGACCTGACGCGACGGCGGGCGTGGGACATCGCCGCCGGCTACTTCCCAGGCGCCGTGATCGTAGACCGCACCGCCATGGAGTTGCAGCCGAGCGGGGACGAGGGGTCGATCTTCCTGTGCTCGCGCTCGCAACGCATCGTGCGCCTGCCCGGGCTCGTCCTCAACTGCCGCCGCGGCCCAGGGCCGGCGACAGGCGACCAGCCGTTCATCGGCGGAGACCTCTACCTCAGCTCGTGGCACCGCAGGCTGCTCGACAACATGCGCCCGTCGCGCACACGGAGCGGCAGCGACAGGACGCTCAGCCGCGCCGAGATCGAGGAGCAGCTCGAGACGCTGCTCGTGCGGCAGGGCGAAGCAGCACTGCAGCGCACGCGCGACGAGGCGCGGCAGGTCGCCGAGGAGATCGGGGCGCAACGCGAGCTCCGGCAGCTCGACACGCTCATCGGCACCCTGCTCGGCAGCCGAGACGGAACGCTCGCGAGCCGCCGCGCGCGAGCCACGGTCGCCGGCGTCGGCTGGGATGAGCGTCGCCTGCCGCTGTTCGATGCGCTCCTGGCGGAGTTGCACCGCTTCACGCCGGTCGATCGTCCCGCGCGACCGGACCACATGGGTCCCCCGTTCGCCTTCTTCGAGGCCTACTTCTCGAACTTCATCGAGGGGACTGAGTTCCTCGTCAATGAGGCGGAGGAGATCGTCTTCCACGGTGCGATGCCCGGCGAACGCCCCGCAGACGCACACGACGTTCTGGGCACTTACGACGTCGTGTCGGATCCGCGCCTCCGCGCAACCGTGCCGTCCGACCTCCCGTCGCTGGAGAGACTGCTCAGAACGACGCACGCGCGCATGCTCTCGGGGCGACCGGAGGTGTCTCCCGGTGACTACAAGACGATCGCGAACCGTGCCGGCAACACGACCTTCGTCGATCCTCGGCTGGTGCGCGGAACGCTGGCAGAGGGCTTGAAGCGCCAGCTCACTCTCCCGCCGGGCTTCCCACGTGCGGTCTTCGCGATGTTCCTCATCTCCGAGGTCCACCCCTTCGTCGACGGCAACGGCCGCGTCGCACGCGCACTCGCGAACGCCGAGCTGTCGGCCACCGGCCAACAGCGGCTGATCATCCCGACCGTCTTCCGCGACGACTACCTCCATGCCCTGCGCGCGCTCTCCCGCCAGGGAAACGCCGTCCCACTCGTCCGCGCGCTCGACCGCGCACAGGAGCTGTGCGCCCAGATCGACTGGGTCGACCTGGACCAAGCCGAGCAGGAGCTGCGCCGCGTCCACGCCTTCGAGGCGCCGGCGGACGCCGAGGCGGCAGGTGCGATCCTGCGGCTGCCGAGCGAGATCTGAGCGCGCGGATCTACGTCGAGCGCTTTACCAAGACGTCACCCTGAAGTAGCCCATTTCGGCAGCCAGCAGGTGACCGTTTCGGCAGATCGCTGGCCGCTCAACGCCCCGCCGGCAGCACATCGACCGACGGGTAGGGCTGGCCGAAGCGCAGCACGCCGAGCGGGTTCGGCGTGACCGGGGCCGCCGCGCCGCCGATGGCGCGGAAGCGCAGCAGCTCGTACGCGGCCGTCGCCGTCCGGTGCGGCGGGCCGAAGCCGCCGACGCCGAGCCCGGTCCCGACGAGCGGCGGCAGCTGCGGCGCCTTGCCGGGGTCGCGCGAACCGGCGACGGCGATCACGTCGACCTCGCGGACAGCGGCGCCCTGCGGCCCGAGCGTGCGGATGTCCGGGCGGTAGTAGCGCAGCGCCAGCTCGCCGTTCGCAGGCGAGACGACGAGTGCGCGCGGGCCGGCGGTCGTGCCGAGAGCGCGCGCGAGTCCCCGCCAGTCGGGGCGCTGGTAGGCCGCGTCGACGGCGACCGCGACGACGATCGCGAGCGACAGCGCGCACAGGCCGGCGAGCAGCGCGAGCCCGGCGCGCGGCCGGCTGCTCGCGGCGTAGCCGACCGCGAGTGCGCAGAGCAGCGGGATCAGCGCCGGCAGCACGTTGCGCGCGTTGAGGTAGTCGGCGCCGGCGAGCGCCGCGAGCAGCGGGAGCGCGACGCCGACGCCGCCGAGCGCCGCGAGCAGCAGCGCGCGATCGCGCAGCGCCCGTGGCGTACGGCGCAGCAGCAGCCACGCCCCGCCGAGCACCAGCAGCGCGGCCAGCAGGCCGAGCGGCAGCGCGAGCGGGCCGCGGTAGCCGAGCAGGAACTGCTTCGGCACCTGCACGAGCCGCACCACGAGCGACGTGCCGGCGATGTCGTACGGGTTGCCGCTCTGAGCGATCAGCAACGGCAGCAGCGCGAGCCCGGCGGCGGCGACCGCGCCGACGGCGAGCAGCGCGCCGCGGCGGTGCGGGTGTCTCCACAGCAGCCACAGCGCCTGCGGCGCGAGCACGAACGCCGTGAAGTAGTGGGTCCCGAGCGCGAGCGCCGCGGCGAGCGCCCAGCCGGCCAGCATGCGCCCGCGACGGTCCGCTTGCGCGCGTTGGAGGAACAGGAGCGCGACCGCGCTCAGCAGCGTCGCGAGCGCATAGCTGCGCGCCTCCTGCGAGTACCACACGAGCAGCGGGTTGACCGCGACGAGCGCCGCCGCCGCGAGCCCCGCGCGCACGAGCCCGCCGGCCGCGCGGCGCCCGATCGCGAACGCGACCGGGACCGTCAGGAGGCCCGCGAGCGCCGACAGCGAGCGCAGGCCAGCCTCGCCGTCGCCGAAGACGCGCGTCCAGCCCCACTCGAGCGCGTAGAACAGCGGCGGGTTGCTCTCCCCCTTCGGGATCTGCCGCAGCATCTCGCCGAACGGCCGCCGCACGAGGTCCCACGTCGCCGCCTCGTCGAACCAGACGCTCTGCGTCCGCAGCGTCGCGAAGCGCAGGACGGCGGCGAGCAGGACGATCGCGCCCAGCGCTAGCCAGGGAGTGGCGCTCGTCTCGCGCTGCGGCGCAGCGGACTCGTCGCTGACGGCGGTCGTCACGCGGCGCACGGTAGCGCCCGCAGCGGGCGCGGCTACGGGCGACCGGCTGCGGCGTACACGTCGTCGAGCAGCGCGGCGCGCTCGTCGCCGAGCGCGAACTGCTCGACGAGCACGTGCTCGGCCTGCTCGCGCGGGGCGCCGCTGAGCGCCAGCTCGAGCGCGACGAGGCGGGCGCCGGCGTCGTCGGACGGCTCGGCGGCGACGGTGGGATCAGGGGCCGGTGCGACCGGCGGACGTGTGCCGAGCGCGTCGAGCAACGTCGCCAGCTCGCCGCGCAGCGCCTCGATCCGCTCGAGCGCGCCGCTGGCGGCGGCGCTCACGCGCGCGGTCGTCTCGTCGCCGGCGCGTCCCGCGACGCTGCCGATCCGCTGCGCCTCCGCCTCCGCGCCCGCGACGATCTCCGCCGCGCTCTGCTCGGCCGCGGTCAGCACGGCGCGCACCTGCTCGGCGGCCGCGTCGGCCGTCGTCGCCACGCGCGCCTCCAGCTCGTCGGCGACCCAGCGCAGATGGGCGTCGACGACGGCGCGGTCGTAGCCGCGCAAGCGGGCGGGGAAGTCGCGCTTCTCGATGCTGCGGCGGTCGAGCGACACTTGCTGCGAGCTTAGCGCGCGGCGCGCGCGGGCCAGGCCACTTGTGCAGGCGCTATGGCAGGCGCACGGCGCCGGCGTCGCGCACGACGAGCCCGTCGCGCGCAAGCCCCGCGAGCGCGCGCTCGAGCCGCTCGGGCTCGATCCCGGCCGGCGGCGCCTCACCGGCCACGAGCGCCGCGACGATCCGACCGCGCACGTAGCGGTCGGTGTCCTCGAAGCGCACTCGCTCGCCGCTACGGCGTAGCGGCGGCGCGACCGGCTCGCGCCCGCGCGAGCGGCACGACGCAGCCGGGCAGGCGTCGCACTCAGGAGAGCGCGCCCCGCAGACCGTCGCGCCCAGCTCCATCAGCGCCTGGTTCCAGTCAGCGGCGCGGCCTTCGGGAACGATCGCCGCAGCCCGTCGCGCCAGCTCCGGCGGCCGCCGCCGGCGCCGGTCGAGCCGCTCGATCACGCGCCGCACGTTCGTGTCGACCGCGGCCGCCTGCACCCCGAACGCGAACGACACGACGGCAGCCGCCGTGTACGGCCCGACCCCCGGGAGCACCATCAGGCCCTCGACCGACCGGGGCCACCCGTCCCGCACCACCACCGCGCACGCGGCCTGCAGCGCCAGCGCCCGCCGGTTGTAGCCGAGGCCACTCCACATGCGCAGCACGTCGGCGACCGGCGCGCCCGCCAGCGCCGCCTCGTCAGGGAACCGCTCCAGCCACGCCTCGTAGTACGGCACCACCCGCGCCACCTGCGTCTGCTGCAGCATCACCTCGCTGACGAGGATCCGGTACGGATCCGCCGTCCGCCGCCACGGCAGGTCCCGCCGCACGGCGGCGTACCAGGCGAGGATCGCTTCGGCGTCGGGGTGCGGCATCCGGCGGCACGGTAGCGAGCACCGCGGGCGATGTCCGCCGCGCGACATATCTTCCGCTCCGCAGAGCGTCGATGCACCTCCGAAAGGGAGTCTGAGTGTCTCCGGTGACCGTCGTGATCCTGATCGCCGTGATCGCGTTCCTGTTCGGCGCGGCCGCGCCAGTCGTGTTCGGGCCGCCCGAGGAGCAGCGGACGCGCACAACCCTGCTCGATTGGCTCGTCTGCGGCTTGGTTGGCGCCGCCTTCGCGCACACGGCGCTCGTCGTCTACGACGTGATCGAGCAGGCCCGCCACGCAGGCGACTTCAGCTCGGTGTTCCTCAGCACCACGATGATGAGCCTCTTCGTCGACGGCGGGATCCTGCTGGCGCTTGCGGCGCTCGTGCACCTGCTCGGCAGGCGCTTCGCGGCAGGCTCCGACGCACGTTAGGCCGCCGGCGGGACGGGCACCCCGCCCCCGCGCGCCTCGGCGAGCGCGATGTCCAGCTCGCGGCGCAGCGACTTGATCTCGTCGCGCAGCTTGGCGGCGTACTCGAAGCGCAGCTCCTCGGCGGCGGCGAGCATCTCCTCCTCGCATTCGACGATCGCCTTCTCGATCTCGGCCGGCTGCATCGTTCTGCCGGCGTCGATCTTGGTGCGGCGTCTGCGGCCCTTCGGCACCTTCGACTCTGCCTGCAGGAACTCCGCGATGTCGGAGATGCCCTTGACGATCGACTCCGGCGTGATGCCGTGCTCCTTGTTGTACGCGACCTGGATCGCGCGGCGGCGGTCGGTCTCGTCGAGCGCGGCGCGCATCGCGCGCGTCTCCTTGTCGGCGTACATCAGCACCTTGCCGCCGACGTTGCGGGCCGCGCGGCCGATCGTCTGGATCAGCGACGTCTCCCCGCGCAGGAAGCCCTCCTTGTCGGCGTCGAGGATCGCCACCAGGGACACCTCGGGCAGGTCGAGCCCCTCGCGCAGCAGGTTCACGCCGACGAGCACGTCGTAGTCGCCCAGCCGCAGCTCGCGGATGATCTGGATGCGCTCGAGCGTGTCGACCTCGGAGTGCAGGTAGCGGACCTTGAAGCCGTACTCGAGCAGGTAGCCGGTGAGGTCCTCCGACATCTTCTTCGTCAGCGTCGTCACGAGCGTGCGCTCGTCTCTGTCGACCCGCTGGCGGATCTCGTTCATCAGGTCGTCGATCTGGTTCTTCGTCTCGCGCACGTCGATCACAGGGTCGACGATCCCGGTCGGGCGGACGATCTGCTCGACGATCCGCGGCGAGTGGGTGCGCTCGTACTCGCCCGGGGTGGCAGAGACGAACACGAGCTGCGGCACGATCGAGAGGAACTCGTCGAATCTCTGCGGGCGGTTGCCGAGCGCGCTCGGCAGGCGGAAGCCGTAGTCGATAAGCGTCTGCTTGCGCGAGCGGTCGCCCTCGTACATGCCGCCGATCTGCGGAACCGTCTGATGCGACTCGTCGAGGAAGCAGACGAAGTCGTCGGGAAAGTAGTCGATCAGGCAGTAGGGCCGGTCGCCCGTTCTGCGGCCGTCGAGGATCTGCGAGTAGTTCTCGATCCCCGAGCAGAAGCCCATCTCGCGCAGCATCTCCATGTCGTACTGCGTGCGCTGGCGCAGGCGGTGGGACTCGAGCAGCTTGCCCTCTCTCTCCAGCTGGGCGCAGCGCGCGTTCAGCTCGCGGCCGATCTCGGCGACCGCTCGCTCGATGTGCCCCTCCTCGACGTTGTAGTGCGAGGCCGGCCACACCGCGACGTGCTCCAGCTCCTCCTCGAGCACCTCGCCGGTCAGCGGGTCGAAGTGCTGCAGCTCCTCGACCTCGTCGCCGAACAGCGTCGCGCGATATGCGGATTCCGCATACTGCGGGAAGACCTCGAGCGTCTCCCCGCGCACGCGGAACGTGCCACGCTGGAGGATGTCGTTGCGTGTGTACTGGATCGACACGAGCTTGCGCAGGATCGCGTCGCGATCGACCAGCTCGCCCTTTCTCAGCAGCAGCATGTTGCGGTCGTACGTCTCGGGCGAGCCGAGACCGAAGATCGAGGAGAACCGACGCGACGACGATCACGTCGCGCCGCCCGAACAGCGCCGCCGTGGCGGCGTGGCGCAGGCGCTCGATCTCCTGGTTGATCGCCGAGTCCTTCTCGATGTAGAGGTCGCGGCTCGGGACGTACGCCTCGGGCTGGTAGTAGTCGTAGTAGGAGACGAAGTACTCGACGGCGTTCGTCGGGAAGTACGTTCGGAACTCGTTGCACAGCTGCGCGGCGAGCGTCTTGTTGTGGGCGATGATCAGCGACGGCCGCTGGACCGCCTCGATCGTCGCCGCCATCGTCATCGTCTTGCCGGTGCCGGTCGCGCCGAGCAGCGTCATCGCGCGCTCGCCCGCCTCGATCCCCTCCGCGAGCGAGGCGATCGCCTTCGGCTGGTCGGCGGTGGGCGCGTAGGTGGCGTCGAGCTGGAACTTGCGCACGGGTGTGAGCGAGGGTAGCGGCGATCGCGGCCGCCCTGTGGCCGCGACTCGCTACTCGCCGCGCAGGAGGCCGTAGATCTCGTCAGCTTGGAACAGCCGGCCCCAGTTGCGCCCCGTGATCTCTTGGACGATCCCGTGCTCCTCCAGCGCGCGGATGGCCGCCCGCGCGGTCGGCGCGCTGACAGCCAGCAGGCTCTGCGCCCGGTTCGTGTCGAGCAGCGGATTGATGAACAGCGCGTCCACGAGCGCGAGCACGTTCGTCGTGACGTGCGCGCTCTGAAGCTCGTCCCGGTAGCGCGCCTGCAGCCCGAGCAGCGCGTCGGCGAGGTCGGCTGCCTCGATTGCCTGGTCACGCACGCCGGTGAGGAAGAAGCGGATCCAGCCATCCCAGTCCCCGTGGGTGCTGACGCGCATCAAGCCGTCGTAGTACTCGACCCGGTTGCGCTCGAAGTACGCCGACAAGTACAGCAGCGGCTGGGGAAGCAGTCTGCGGTCCTTCAGGAAGAGCGGCACGAGCAGCCGGCCGACACGCCCGTTGCCGTCGCCGAACGGATGGATGGCCTCGAACATGTAGTGGAGAACGGCTGCCTGCACGAGCGGCCGCTGGCTGCGCTCGTGCAGGAACCGCTCGAAGTCGTCGAGCAGTTCGAGCATCTGCGGGACCGGCGGCCCCACGTAGGTCGCGTCCCATCCGTTCGAGGCACCGATGTAGTTCTGGTAGGTGCGGAACTGGCCCGGGTGTCGCTCGTGACCGCGCACGCCGCGCATCAGGATGCGATGCAGGTCCCGGATCAAGCGCAGGCTGAGCGGCAGCTCGCTCGTGAGAACCGTGCTCGTGCGCCGACACGTAGTTCTGCACCTCGTTGACGTCGGACGACCGCACCAGGCGTGTCTGACCGAGATCGGAGGCATAGAGATCCGACATGGTGGCCTGCGTCCCCTCGATGCGCGAGCTGAGCACCGCCTCGCGACGCAGATAGGGCGTGATGAGCAGGTGGGGATTCGGCAACCGGCGGCCGATGCCGGTCAGCACGCCGAGATGATGAGCGGCCTCGTCGAGGCGCCCCCACGTGTCGCGAGAGAGGTCGAGCTCTCGCGGCGCAGGGTTCGGAACGAAGGCCGGGTATCCCTCCGGAGCGACCGTCAGGCGACCTGTCGCCGTGTCGGTGAAGGCGGTGATATTCAAAGCTTTGAAAGCCTAGCGCGTTTTGCTTTCAAAGCACCACCCACTCCGAAGTACCCTTTTCGAAGCCCGCTACCGCGGGGTTTGAAATAGAAACGCCTCCGGCTTTCCGAACGCGAAGCAGATGCTCGATCGCCTTTCATTGCCAACCGACGCGCGCTTCACATACCGTCTGTATGTTGGAGCGATCACTCACACACCCCTCGACGGCGGGAGGCACCTCATGGCGGACTTCACGGTCAAGCGCATCGACGAGATGGAGGGCGCGTACGGCGGAGCGTTCAAGCGCGCACGGGCGGAGCTGGGCGTCAGCTCGTTCGGGATGGCGATCATCGACATGCCGCCGAACTTCGAGCACTACCCCACGCACGACCACGCGGGCGACGGGCAGGAGGAGGTCTTCATGGCGCTGCGCGGCGGCGGCGAGATCGAGATCGCCGGCGAGCGCTTCCCGCTCGACGCCGACCACGTCGTGCGCGTCGCGGCCGGCACCGACCGCAAGGTCCTCCCCGGCCCCGACGGGATCCGCCTGCTCGCACTCGGCGCGAAGCCTGGCGCCGTCTACGAGGCTCCGGCCAGATCGGAGCTCGGCGCTCCGGACCCGGTGGCGATCCAGCAGTAGCAGACCGGCAGTAGCAGCCCGGCGGATGCCGGCGCCCGCCAGGGGAGGACGCAGCCTGCGTGGCGTACTTCGTACGCGAGCAGGCGAGGGCGATGCCTGGCGGGATGCCGGCGCCGCTGGCGGGCGCCGCGGCGCTACTGCAAGCCCAGCTCGTGTGGGTAGGTCCGGCGGTATTCGCGCCGCGCGTCAAGCACGCGCGTCACGTACGCGCGCGTCTCGGGGAACGGGATGTCGGACACCTGCAGGCTGTGGCCCTGCGCGCCCGCCTCGGCGACCCATCTGTCGACGTTGCCCATCCCGCCGTTGTAGGCGGCGAGCGCCAGGACCTCGTTGCCCTGGTAGCGGTCGAGCAGGTAGCGCAGGTACCAGCTGCCGTAGGCGATGTTGATGTCCGGCGTCGCGAGGTCGGCGGTCGTGAAGCGCGTGCCGCCCGATCTCTGCGCGATGAAGTCGGCGGTCGACGGCAGCAGCTGCATCATCCCCAGCGCGCCGGCCGAGGAGGTCGAGTCGTTGAACTTCGACTCGGCGTAGATCACCCCGGCGATCAGCGACGGGTCGAGGTGCTTGGCCTGCGCCTGCGCGCGGATCGTGTCCGCATGCGTCAGCGGCAGCTCGGTGAGCTTGTGCACGGCGCTCGTGAACAGCGGGCGCAGCACCAGCGCGCCGAGCCCGACCACGCCGACGAACGCGAGCAGCATCAGCGCCTGGCGCCGGCGCCGCGCCGCGCGCTCGCGCCTGGCGCGCCGGCGGGCGACCTGGACCTGTGCCGTGCGCGACGTCATCCACTCAGCTTTGCAAGGACCTCAGACAGCCGCGTCTCGAGCTGCTCGACGCTGCCGTCGTTGACGACGACGTACGTGGCGCGAGCGGCCTTCTCGTCCTGCGAAAGCTGGCGCGAGGTGCGCTCGGCGACCGCGGCGTGCCCGCGCGCGCCCGCGCGCTCCTCGCGCAGCTGCTCCGGCGCGACGACGGCGATCGTCGCGTCGTAGACCGCGTCCATCCCCGCCTCGAACAGCAGCGGCGTCTCGACGACGGCCGCGGGCGGAGGCGGCTCCTGCGCCGACGCCTGCTCGCGGAACGCGAGCACGCGCGCGCCGACGCGCGGCCACAGCACGCCCTCCAGCCACGCGCGCTCGTCCGGCGAGGCGAAGGCGTGCGCCGCGACCGCGGAGCGGTCGACGACGCCGTCCGGCGCGACCTCCGCGCCCCAGCGCGCGGCGACGAGATCCCGCACCTCGTCGGAGGCGTACAGCTCGTGCACGACCGCGTCGGTCGACAGCGTCGCCGCGCCGAGCCGCGCGAGCGCCGCGAGCGCCGTGGACTTGCCGGCGGCGATGCCGCCGGTCAGTCCTACGAACGGGACGCGGTGCTCGCGGCTCAGACGATCAGGCCTGCGGCGTCGGATCCTCGGCGGGCGCGTCGGCCGGGGCGTCCGCCTCGGCCTCGGCGGGAGCGGCCTCGGCCTCGGCGGGAGCAGCCTCGGCGGCCGGCTCCTCCGCAACCGCGGCGGGCTCCTCGGCGGCAGCAGCGGGCGTCTCAGCGACGGGCGGCTCCTCCGCTACCCCGGCGGGCTCCTCGGCGGCAGCGGGCGCCTCCACGGCCGCAGGCTCCTCGGCCACCGGCGCCTCCTCGACGGGCGCGCTCGCCTCCGGCTCGGCCGCGGCCTCGGCGGCAGACTCCTCGGCCGGCGCGGCCTCCTCGCCGGAGAAGACGTCCTCCGACAGGCCCAGCTCCGGCACGTCGTCGAGGTTGGACTCGGCGGCGACCTCGCCCTCGGCGCCGGCCTCCGGCTCGATCTGGCGCAGCGGCAGGATCTGGCCCTCGACGCGCTTGATCGACAGCGACAGGCGGCGGCGGTCCGAGTCGATCTCGAGGATCTTGACCTTCACCTCGTCGCCCGGCTGGATGATCTCGCGCGGGTTCTCGACGTGGTGCTGGGCCAGCTCGGAGATGTGCACGAGGCCCTCGACGCCGTCGAGGATCTCGACGAACGCGCCGAACGTGACGACCTTCGTGACCTTGCCCTCGAGCTCGTCGCCCACGTTGTACGTGTCGACGACGCGCTGCCACGGGTCCTCCTGCGTCTGCTTGAGAACCCAGGGAGATCCGCTGGCGATCCCTATCGATGTCGAGCACCTTCACGTTGACCGTGTCGCCGATCGAGAGGATCTCGCTCGGGTGGTTGACGTGCGACCACGACAGCTCGGAGATGTGAATCAGGCCGTCGATCCCGTCGAGGTCGACGAACGCGCCGAAGTCGACGATGTTCGAGATCGTGCCGTCCACGACCATGCCCGGCTGCAAGCGGTCGAGGATCCGCTCCCGGTCCTCCCTACGCTGCTCCTCCAGCACCGCGCGGCGCGAGAGCACGACGTTGTTGCGCGAGCGGTTGAGCTCGATCACTCTGCACTCGATCGTCTGGCCGAGGTACTCGTCGAGGTTCGGCACGCGGCGGATGTCGACGAGCGAGGCGGGCAGGAAGCCGCGCACCCCGAGATCGATGATCAGGCCGCCCTTGACGACCTCGATGACGGTCCCGTCGACCGGCTCGCCGGACTCGGCGGCCGCTTCGATGCGGCGCCACGCCTTCTCGAAGCGCGCGCGCTTCTTCGACAGGATCAGGCGGCCGTCCTGGTCCTCCTTCGTGAGGACGAGGGCGTCGACCTCCTCCCCCATCTCGACCTCGTCCTTCGGGTCGACGGACTTGCGGATCGACAGCTCGTTCGCGGGGATGACGCCCTCGGACTTGTAGCCGATGTCGACGAGGACCTCGTCCTTGTCGATGCGGACCACGTTGCCGGTGACGACGTCGCCTTCCTCGAAGGGCTGGAGCGTCGCGTCGTAGTTGGGGACGATCTTGCCGTCGATCTCGAGCAGCAGGCCATCGCTGCCCTCGACGATCTTGGCGTCGGTCGTGGGGACGTCGGTCGTGGAGATTGACATTTGGGTACCGGTAGGGAACAGGAAGGAAGCCGAAAGAGGTTAGCGGAGCCCGGGTTCCACGGTGCGGCGGTGCACCGCCGTACAATCCGCCTCCCCCATGCCGAAGCGTGCGACCAAGCGCGGCGCGGAGCGGACCCCGCTCAACCGCGACGCCGACGTGCTGATCTGCGGAGCCTCGTTCGCCGGGCTCGCGGTCGCGCGCGAGCTGTCGGGCGCGGGCGCCCGCGTGCTGATCGTCGACCGCTACGAGATCGGCGAGAAGCAGACGTCGGCGTGCGGGATCCCGACGGGCTGGCTGGAGCACATGGGCCTGATGGGCGCCCACCAGCAGACGTTCGGCGAGTTGGTGATGCACAACCCGCACGTGACGGTGAGATACCGGCTGCCGTGGACCTTCTCGACGTTCGACTACCGCACGTTGTGCGGACTGCTGCGCGAGCAGGGCTCCGACGCCGAGTTCGACATCGCGAAGGTCGAGGGGCGAACCGGGGACACGGTGCACACCGACCGGGGCGACCTGACCGCGCCGCTGATCGTCGACGGGCTCGGCTGGCGGCGGATCCTCGGCCGCGGCGAGAACGTGCAGCCGCCCGACGCGCTGCTCTCGCGCGGGCTGGAGGTGCACCCGGGCGGCGGCGGGTCCGACCTGGAGATCTGGATCGACCGCTCGTACGTGCCGGCCGGCTACGGCTGGTCGTTCCCGGCCGGCTCGGAGGTGCGCGTGGGCGTCGGCTCGTTCGACCCGCGCTTCCACGTCAAGGAGCCGACCGTGCGGCTCGCCGAGGACCTCTCGCGCGACCCGGTGAGATTCCAGGGCAACTGGATCCCCCACAAGCTGCGCCCGGCGACCGACGACGGCGTCTTCATGGTCGGCGACTCGGCCGGGCACTGCCTGCCTTTGACGGCCGAGGGCATCCGCACCGCGCTGTACTTCGGCCTGGCCTGCGGGCGCGAGCTGCGCGCGGTGGTCGAGGGGCGCCAGACGCGCGAGCAGGCTTTGGCGAAGTACCACGGCTTCAGCGCCGCGCATGCGTTCCCGTTCGACTCGATGCTGCGGGTGCAGAGACTGATCCCCCGCATCGCGCCCCGCCTGCTCGCCGTCGGCCTGAGAGCGATGACCGCCCAGCGCTTCGTCGACTGGTCCTTCGGCCACTACCTGCAGGTCGCCCATCCGGACTTCGCGCTCGGCGGGCCGCATGGCGGGCGCTTCGCGTCAGCGGTCGGCGGACCGTCGCACAACGGCGCGCAGCCGGTCGGCGCAGCCGCGTAGCGACTCGATCTACCGCTTCTTGAGGCGATCGGGCGCGCGCCGCTAGGCTGGCACGCGATGACCGCCACCGGGGAGCCGGGCGACGAGCAGGCCACGCCCCGGCGGTCGCGCCTCTGGGAGCGCTTCCGCAGCTTCGCGATCGTCGTCGGCTGCATCGCCGGGCTGCTCGCGATCGTCTCCTACGCCACCAACTTCTTCGGCGGCCGTGAAGGGAGCGGCCTGCCCGACGTGCGCATCGACGTCGCGCAGTCGCTCCTCGACGCACCTGGCTACGACGACCCCTCCGCCGAGTACGTCTGCCTCGTCAACGCGAGCAAAGGGACGGTCAGCCTGGCGGGCTGGCAGCTCCGCGACGCGAACGGGCTCGTGAACGAACTGCCGCAGCACCAGCTGGCGGCACACGGGCGAGTGCGCGTCCACCCCGGGCCCGGCGCCGACAACCGCGCGGACCTCTACGGCGAGGCGAGACGCCCGGCGTGGAACAACAGCGGCGGCACGATCGTGCTGGTCGACGAGCACGGCCGCCACGTCGCGCGCGCGGACTATCCCACCCAGCATGAGAAGGGCGCCGCGTACACCTCGTGCGGGCCCGGTCCGGCGCCGTAGAGATCAGCGCAGCCCGATCGAGCGCCAGCGGCGGCGGCGCTCGGCGAGGCGGGCTGTGGGATCGGCGGCGGCGATCGATGCCAGCGCGGCCGACAGCGCGGCGCCGACGGCGGCCACGAATGCGTCGGGTTGCTCGTGCGCCGGGCGCGGCTCGGGGATGAGGGCGTCGGCGATGCCGGCGTCCAGCAGCTGCCAGGACGCGCCGCCCTGGGTGGCGGCCAGCTCGGCCGCGTGGTCGAGGTCGCGGTAGAGGATCGCGGAGGCGCCCTCGGGGGCGATCACGCCGAGCGAGGCGTGCTCGGCGGCCAGGACGCGGTCGGCGGCGAGCAGCGCCAGGGCGCCGCCGGAGCCGCCTTCGCCGAGGAGGACCGCCACAGTCGGGACCGGCAGCGCCGCCATGTCCATCAGGCAGCCGGCGATCTGCCCGGCGAGCCCGCCGCGCTCGGCCTCCTCGCTCAGCTCGGCGCCGGGCGTGTCGACGATCGTCACGAGCGGCAGCCGCAGCTCCGCCGCGAGCGCCATCGCCCGCCGGGCCTTGCGGTAACCGGCAGGGTTCATGACCGCCGGCGTTCCGTCGCCGCGGCGGCGCTGGGCGACGACGACGACCGGGAAGCCGGCGAGCCGGGCGAGCGCGGCGAAGCAGGCCGGGTCGTCGGGATGGCCGTCACGCGCGCCGCGCAGCACGGTGACGTCCTCGGCCAGCACGTCGAGGACCGCGCCCGCGCCGGGGCGGCGGCGGTCGCGGACGTGCTGGAGCGAGACCCAGGCGTCGCGCGCGGACGCCGGCGCTCCCTCCCCCTCGCTGCCATCGGCGGGCGCAGATGACGCGGGCGCGGCCAGAGCGGAGCGCGAGGCGGACGGGGCGCTGGCCACCGCGAGAACGGCAGCGACGCGCGAGCGGAGCTCAGACGGCGCCACGACCGCGTCCACCAGCCCCTGTGCCAGCAGCGTCTCGGAGCGCTGCACGCGCGGTGGCAGCGCGCGCCCGGTCAACAGCTCGACGACGCGCGGGCCGGCGAAGCCCACCAAGGCGTCCGACAGCGCGAACGTCACCGTCCCCAGCGAGCCCCACGACGCGAGGACCCCGCCGGTCGTCGGGTGCGTCAGGCACACGACGTATGGCAGGCCGGCGGCGCGCAGCCGCCCTGCGGCAGCCGCCAGCTTCGCCATCCCCACGACGGCCAAGGTTCCCTCCTGCATCCGCGAGCCGCCGGACGCGGGCAGCGCCACGACGGGTAGGCGTGACTCCAAGGCCCGCTCGAACGCACGCGCCACGCGCTCCGCGGTCGCGACGCCGATCGAGCCGCCGAGGAAGCCGAACTCGCCGGCGACGACGGCGAACGGACGGCCGTCCAGCAGAGCCCGTCCCGTCAGTACCGCCTCGCCCAGGCCGGTCGCCTCGCGCGCGGCGGCGAGCCGCTGAACGTACGGCTTCGTGTCGGAGAAGCCGAGCGGGTCGTCGGAGACGACGTCCGCGTCCCACTCCTCGAAGCTGCCCTCGTCGGCGACGAGCGCAACCCGCTCCCGCGCGCTCGCAAGCTCCGGCTGCGTACCGCTCGTCACGCGCGGATCGTAGAGCGCGACGGCAACCGGCAAACCCGGTCGCTCAGTCGCCGAACGGCGAGTTGCGGCGCAGCCACTCGGCCAGGAACGGGTCGATGATGCGCCAGTGGCCGCCGTCGGCCTGCTCGACCAGGCCGCGCCGCACGAGCCGTGGCATCGCCTTGCGCGCCGTCGTGTGAGCGCCCAAGCCGTACCGCTCGGCGAGCGTCCGGCTGGCAAGGCCCTCACCGGCGTGATCGGCGAGCAGGTACAGCGCCTTGCGCTCCGTCGCCTGCTGCTCCTCGCCGTTGGCCAGCATCTCCTCGAGGACCACGAAGTCGGCCTGCTGGTCGTCCATCAGCTCTTCGAAGGCTCCCTGCACCTCGCCGACGCCGACCGAGTGACGCCCGCCGCGTTGCCAAGCGCCCCACGCAAGCTGCTGCGTCCGCTTGGGATGCGCCTCGCTGATCGCGAGCAGGTGAGTGAGAGCGTCCTCCTGGATCTCCCGGCCGGTCGCTTCGAACTGGAACCCCAGCCACTCCTGGAAGTCGGCGCGCCGGATCGACGGCAGGCGCTTCTTCGTCGCCTGGTTGAACAGCGGCTCGCGGCTGTTGTTGAGCAGCATCTCCAGGTACTCGCGAATCGATCCGGTGAAGAGGACCGACGTGTTCCCCTGGCCGGTGCCCATGAGGGCCGAGCCGATGATCGCCAGCGGCTCGCCCGGACAGCGGTTGAGCCGCTGGAACTCGTCGAAGCAGACGACGACGCGGTCGGCAAGGCGCGTCAGCGACCGCAGCTGCGCATGCAGCATCTCCTCGGCACCGCCGGGCTGACGCGCACCACCGCGTCGCACGCTGCCCTTCAGGAGCTTGAGGTCGAAGCCCAGCTCACGCTCCATCACCTCGAGCTCGCGCGCGGCCGCCCGGCGAACGGCGTGGCGCGGGTGCTGGCGCAGAGCGTCGTCGACGCATGCGATGAACGCCGGGATCGACAGGGCGCGCTTGAGGTCGATGCGGACCATCTCGAACGCCGGCGCATCGTCCTCGTGCTCGAGCGCGAGCTCGCGGTCGAGGCTGGTGAGGAAGGTCGACTTGCCCGTGTCGCGAGAGCCGAAGATGGCGACGTTGGTGGACGCCTTCAGGATGAGGGCCACCTCACGCGCGAAGTCGTCCATGCCGACGATCTTGGCCGGATCCTCGAGTGGACGGTCCCAGATGAACGGATTCAGAGCCATGGACAAGACAGTAGCCGAACCGGCTACTTATTTGTAGCCTGCCAAGCTACATATGGGGAGTTCGCTGGACTACACCGCTTGCCTCACTAGACTCGCAGCGCAGATGACGATCCCTCAGCACTTCGCCGACCGCCTGATCGCCCGCGTCGAGGCGACCGAGAGCCACCTCGTCGTCGGCCTCGACCCGGACCTGCGCGAGCTGCCGCCGGAGCTGCTCGACGGCGTCACCGACCTCGCCGGAGCCGCCGCCGCGGTGGAGGCGTTCGCGACGGCCGTGGTCGACGGCGTCGCCGACCTCGTGCCGGCGGTCAAGCCGCAGTCGGCCTTCTTCGAGGCGCTCGGCTCAGCCGGCGTGGCGGCGCTCGAGCGCGTCGAGGCGCACGCCCGCTCCGCCGGGCTGCTCGTGATCGAGGACGCCAAGCGCGGTGACATCGGCAACACGATGGCCGCGTACGCGTCCGCCGCGCTCGGGCGCGTGCGACTGGGCGACGATGTCGAGCTGCCGGTCCACGACGCCGACGCGGTGACCGTCTCCCCCTACCTCGGCCCCGAGTCGCTGGCGCCGATGATCGACGTCGCGCGCACGTTCGGGAAGGGCCTGTTCGTGCTCGTGCGCACGTCGAATCCCGGCTCGGGCGAGGTGCAGGACGGCGTCTACGAGCGCGTCGCGGCGATGGTCGACGAGCTGGGCGCCGAGGGCGTCGGTGCGCGGGGCTACGCGGACGTCGGCGCGGTCACCGGCCTCACCTACCCGGAGGAGGCTCCGGCGCTGCGCGCGCTGATGCCGCGCGCGATCCTGCTCGTGCCGGGGCTCGGCGCGCAGGGCGGGCGGCCGGAGGACTTCGCGCTGTTCCTCGACGAGGACGGGCTGGGCGCCGTCGCCGCCGCGTCGCGCTCGATCGCCGGCGGCTGGCGCGCTCGCGACGGCGGCGAGCCAACGGTCGCAGCGGTCCGCGAGGGCGCCGCGCAGGCGGCACGCGACACGAACGCCGCGCTCGCCGAGGCGCTCAGGGCCGCGGATCGCTGGCGCTGGTAGCCGGCCGCGCACGGCCGGCTCAGCTCACTTCGCCGCCAGCCAGTTCGGCCCGATGCCGGCGTCGACGGTGAGCGGGGGATCCAGCTCGAGCGCGCCGACCATCTCGGGCACGACCACGTCGCGGGCCCGCTCGGCCTCCTCGGCCGGCCCCTCGAACAGCAGCTCGTCGTGGATCTGCAGCACCAGTCTCGTCGCCAGCCCAGCGTCGCGCAGGGCGGCCTCGGCGCGCACCATCGCGACCTTGATCACGTCGGCCGCCGTCCCCTGGATGACCGTGTTGACGGCGAGGCGCTCGCCGAGCTGGCGCACCTGGCGATTGCGCGCGCGCAGCTCGGGGATCTGACGGCGACGGCCCATCAGCGTCGTCACGTAGCCGTCCTCCGTCGCCTGCTCGATCGTGCTCGCGATGAACGCCTGCACGGCGGGGAAGCCTTCGAGGTAGCGGTCGATGAACTCCTGCGCCTCCTCGCGCGAGATCTGCAGCCGGTCCGCGAGGCCGAACGCCGAGAGGCCGTAGACGATCCCGTAGTTGACCATCTTCGCCTTCGAGCGCGAGCCGGCGTCGAGCTGGTCCGGCGGCACTCTGAGGATCGCCGCCGCGGTGGCGGTGTGGACGTCCTCGCCGCGGCGGAAGATCTCCTTCAGCACCTCCTCGCCGGCGATGTGCGCGAGGATCCGCAGCTCGACCTGCGAGTAGTCGATCGCCAGCAGCGCGTGGCCCGGCTCGGCGATGAAGCAGGCGCGGATCTCGCGCCCGAGCGGCGTGCGGATCGGGATGTTCTGCAGGTTCGGGTCGTTCGAGGAGAGCCGGCCGGTGGCGGCGACGACCTGGCTGAACGTCGTGTGGATGCGGTCGCGCGCGTCGGCGTATCCCGGCAGCGCGGCGAGGTAGGTCGATTCGAGCTTCGTCAGCTCGCGCCAGCGCTCGATTCTCTCGATCACCGGGTGCTCGTGGCGGATCGCCTGCAGCACGCGCGCGTCGGTCGAGTAGCCGGTCTTGCCGCGTCTCTTTCTCGACAGCTCGAGCTTGACGAACAGCACCTCGGCGAGCTGCTGCGGGGAGCCGATCATGAACTCGGTGCCGCACAGGTCCCAGATCTCGCGTTCGAGCGTCGCGACCTCGTCGGCGACGCGCGTGCGGATCGCGGCGAGCCGCTCGCGGTCGAGCTTGAGGCCGATCCGCTCCATCTCGCGCAGCACGCGCACGAGCGGCAGCTCGACGTCGTGCAGCAGCTCGCCCAGCCCGCGCTCCTCGATCTGCGGGCGCTGCGCGGCGGCGAGCGCGTGCACGAGCACCGCGTGGCGCGCCGTGGCGTCGTCGACCTCGGCGCCGATCCCGCGCTCCTCGCACAGCTCGTCGAGCGGGTAGGAGCGCCGCGCGGGATCGAGCAGGTAGGCGGCGATGAGCGTGTCGTGCGCGAGCCGCGCCGGGACCGTGCCGAGCGCCTTCGCGTCGTGCGCGAGTGCCGGGCGGTCGCCGAGCGCCGCCGCCAGCTCGTCGGGCGCGCCGCACTCGCCGGCGAGCGCCTCGTCGCCGTCGGCGTAGGCGCCGAAGCGCCACGACTCGCTCAGCGGGAACAGCTCGCCTTCCGGCTGCTCGGGCGCGCGCGCGGCGAGCGAGATCTCGGCGGAGCCGTCGGCGAGCGCAGCGGGCGCCACCGTCCGCACACGCGCCCGCAGTGTCTGGTCGGCTTCCGGCCGCGGCGCAGCCTCCTCCCCCTCGCGGTCGCCGCCGAGCGCCTCCTCCAGCCGCCGCAGCGGATCGCGCAGCTCGAACTCGCGGAAGACCTCGCGCAGGCGCGAGCGATCCGGCTCGGCGCTGACGAACGCGACCGGGTCGACGTCGACCGGGATGTCGCGCACCATCGTCGCCAGCTGCTTCGAGATGCGGGCGTCCTCGGCGTGGGCGATCAGGTTCTCGCGCCGTCTCGTCGCTCTGATCTCGGGCGCGTGCTCGAGGACGCCCTCGAGCGTGCCGTACTCCTGCAGCAACTGTGCGGCGGTCTTGTCACCGATCCCGGGGACGCCGGGGATGTTGTCGGACGTGTCGCCCTTGAGCCCGATGAAGTCCGGCACGAGCTCGGGGGGGATCCCGTAGCGGTCGATCACGCCCTGGCGGTCGTACAGCTTCGTCTCGGTGATCCCGCGCGCGGTCGCCATGATGTGGACGCCCTCGTCGACGAGCTGGAACGAGTCGCGGTCGCCGGTCACGATCGTCACGGGCACGCCGGCCGCCTTCGCCTTCTCGGCGATCGAGGCGATCACGTCGTCGGCCTCGTAGCCCTCGACCGACACGTTCCCGTAGCCGAACGCCTCCACGAGCGGCTCGAGGTGCGGCCACTGCTGCTTGAACAGGTCCGGCCGCGAGGAGCGCTGCGCCTTGTAGTCGGGGTAGACCTCTCTGCGCCCGGAGTGGCCGCGGTCCCACACGACGATCGTCGCCTTCGGCCCGTGCTCGGTGAGGATCTTCACGAGCATCGAGGCGAAGCCGAAGATCGCGTTCGTCGGGAAGCCGGTCGAGGTGGCGATCGACTCCGGCAGCGCGAAGAAGGCGCGATAGGCGAGCGAGTTCCCGTCGATCAGGAACAGCTCGTCGTGACCGGCGCCGTCGGTGCTCACGGCGTGGAACTCTACGAAGCTCCGCGGCGCGGCCTCCGGTCGCCCTGCCGGTCGCCTGTTGTTTCCACGATGCGGAACGCGCCGACCGCCTCGCGGCAATATAATCCGCACCGACCGTTCAAGAACGACGAAGGACACACAACGCCATGGCCACCACCCCGAGCGCTCAGTTCAGCCTCACGATCCGCGTGGAGATCGCGGACCGGCCCGGGATGCTCGGCCGCGTAGCCAGTGCCATCGGCGACGCCGGCGGCACGATCGGCGCCGTCGACCTCGTCGCGATCGACGGCGGCAGAACGGTCCGCGACATCACCGCCCTGTGCGCCGAGCAGGCCACCTGGGGCGCGATCACCGCCGCGCTCGAAGCGCTCGACGGCGCGAAGGTGCTCGACACCGTCGACCGCACCTTCCAGGTCCACCTCGGCGGCAAGATCGAGCAGCACAACAAGCTGCCGCTGAAGACGCGCGACGACCTCTCGATGGCGTACACGCCCGGCGTCGCGCGCGTCTGCAAGGCGATCGAGGAGGACCCCGACAAGGCCTTCCAGTACACGATCAAGCGCAACACGGTCGCCGTCGTCTCCGACGGCACGGCGGTGCTCGGCCTCGGCGACATCGGCCCGGCCGCGGCGATGCCGGTGATGGAGGGCAAGGCGGTCCTGTTCAAGGAGTTCGCCGGCGTCGACGCCTTCCCGATCTGCCTCGACACGAAGGACCCGGACGAGATCGTCGCGATCGTCAAGGCGATGGCGCCGACGTTCGGCGGCATCAACCTCGAGGACATCTCCGCCCCGCGCTGCTTCGAGATCGAGGACCGCCTGGTCGAGGCGCTCGACATCCCCGTCTTCCACGACGACCAGCACGGCACCGCCGTCGTCGTGCTCGCCGCGCTGCTCAACGCCGCGAAGCTGACCGGCCGCGAGATCGCCGACCTGCGCGTGCTCGTCGTCGGCCTCGGCGCGGCCGGCGTGGCCGTCACGAAGATCCTCAGAAGCGCGGGCGTCACCGAGGTGATCGGCTGCGACTCGAAGGGCGCCGTGCACACCGACCGCGCCGACTACCTCGACGGCTCGATGAACGCGATGAAGCGCTGGTACGCCGAGACGACGAACCCGGAGAAGCTCAGCGGCGGCCCCGGCGACGTGATCGACGGGATGGACCTGTTCATCGGCCTGTCCGGCGCGCGCGTGATGCCGCCCGAGGCGCTCGCGCGGATGCGCCCCGACCCGATCGTGTTCGCGATGGCGAACCCGAACCCCGAGGTCACGCCCGAGGAAGCCGCGCCGTACGTGCGGATCATGGCGACGGGCCGCTCGGACTACCCGAACCAGATCAACAACGTGCTCGCATTCCCCGGCATCTTCCGCGGCGCGCTCGACGTGCGCGCGAGCGCGATCACGGAGGGGATGAAGGTGGCGGCCGCGCAGGCGATCGCCGACTGCGTCCCGGCCGACGAGCTGCGCGAGGACTACATCGTGCCCTCGGTCTTCAACCGCGACGTGGCCCCGGCGGTCGCCGCCGCGGTCGCCGAGCAGGCGCGCGAGAGCGGCCTCGCCCACGCGCACAACGAGGTCGGCTTCGCGCCGGCCGACGAGCTGCACGTCGGCGCGGCCTGACGCTTCCGGCGCGAATCGGGTAGGAATCGCCCCATGCGGGTGACGGTGACCGGAGCGACGGGGCTGGTCGGGACGCGGCTCGTCGCCGCGCTGGCGCGCCGCGGCGACGAGGTGACCGTGCTCTCGCGCGATCCCGCCCGCGCCCGCGAGCGGCTCGGCTCGGGGATCCACGCCGAGCGCTGGGACCCGCTGCACGAGCCGGCGCCGGCGAGCGCGCTGACCGGTCGCGACGGCGTGATCCACCTCGCCGGCGAGCCGGTCGCGCAGCGCTGGAGCGCCCCCGCGAAGGAGCGCATCCGCACGAGCCGCGAGAGCGGCACGGCGAACCTCGTCGCAGGCCTGCGCAGCGCCGAGCCGCGCCCGCGCGTGCTCGTGTCCGCCTCCGCGGTCGGCTACTACGGCCCGCGGGGTGACGAGGAAGTCTCCGAGTCCCACCCCCCTGGGACGGACTTCCTCGCCGAGGTGTGCGTCGCGTGGGAGCGTGCCGCCCAGGCGGCGAGCGAGCTGGGCGTGCGGGTGACGGTCGTGCGCACGGGCGTCGTGCTCGACCCCGCCGGCGGCGCGCTCGCGAAGATGCTGCCGCCGTTCCGCGCCGGCGCAGGCGGCCCGGTCGCCGGGGGCAAGCAGTGGATGCCGTGGATCCACGCCGACGACCTCGTCGGCCTCTACCTGGCCGCGCTCGACGGCGCGGACTGGAGCGGCCCGCTCAACGGCAGCGCGCCGCAGCCGGTCACGAACCGCGACTTCTCGAAGGCGCTCGGCCGCGCGCTGCACCGTCCCGCGGTCGCGCCGGTGCCGCGACTGGCGCTGCGCGCGCTGTACGGCGAGATGGAGCAGATCGTCACGACCGGACAGCGCGCGGTGCCCCGCCGCGCGCTCGAGCTCGGGTACGCATACGCGCATCCCGAGCTGGACGAGGCGCTGCGCTCAGCGCTCGCCTGAGGCGCCGACGCCGCCGACCGCGGCCACCAGGCGCAGGCCGCCGTCCACCACGCCGAACATGCCCCAGCGGCGCAGCGACGTGTCCCCTGTCGCCTCGATCGCATAGGGACCGAGCACGCTCGTGTCCGGAGCCGTGCGGAAGTAGGCGCGCACGATCTCTGCGCGCGTGACGAGGCCGTCCCTCGCAGCGGCCTCGGCGCTGCGGATCGCGACGAGCACGCCCCGCATCGCCTCGTAGCCGAAGCGCGCCTGCGGCGACGGCGCGTAGCCGTAGCGCGTCTTGAACGCGCGCACGAAGCTGCGCGCGACTGCGCCGCCGTCGCCGGGCAGCGGCTGGGTCACGTGCGCGACGGCGGCCGCCGGCCCAAGGGCGGCGACGAAGCTCGGGTCGGCGAGGCTCGCGGGCGCGTAGAGCCGGAGCAGCGGGTCGGCGGCCGTCAGCTCGCGCCACAGGCGCGCCGCGCCGGGCCGCGCTCCGGTCGCGTCGAACGCGGCGTCCGGTCTAGCGGCGAGCACCTGCGCGATCGAGCCGTCGTCTCTGAGCGCCTGCTCGTCAATCTCCTGGCTGACGACCACGGCGATCCCCGCCGCGGGGGCCTTCGCCTGCAGGTCGGTCGTGAGCGCGCGGCCGGTGGGATCCTCGTCCGTCAGCAGCGCGAGCCGCCGCACGCCGTTCTGCCGCATCGCGGCGAGCAGCGCGTCCACCTCGCTGCGATCCGACGGCACGACGCGCGCGAACGTGCGCCCGCCGTCCTTGATCTTCGGATAGAAGCGCTCGGGCGACCCGGCGATCGCGAGGCTGCCCGTCGTCAGGGCCATCGCCGGGTCGAGCGGGCTCACCTCGAGGATCCCCGCCTCGTTCAGCAGCGGGATCGAGATCGCGGACGTTCCCGTCGCCAGCTCGCCGAGGTAGGCGACGGTGGACGGGTCCTGCGCGGCCAGGCCGGCGTTCTGGGAGATCTGGCCCGGGTCGGAGCGGCCCGCACCGACCGTCGAGGCGTCGAGCGCGGCCAACTGCACGCGGTAGCGCCCGACGCGGCCGCCGTCCTGCGCGAGCGCGAGCCGCTCGGCGGCGAGCGTCTCGGCGGCGAGCGCGCGCAGCGGCCCGCGCCGCGGCAGCGAGCTGTAGATCTCCAGATGCGTGCCGCGCAGCGGCGGATCTCTCTTCGCCGCACTCCCGCAGCCCGAGAACGCGACCGCGCACACGGCCAGCGTCAGCGCGAATCGGAGCAGGACGCGACCGGACACCGGCGGGAATTCTAGGTTGCCGGCCGTGCCGAGGGGTTAGTCTGCCTGACGATGCGGGTCGGGATCCTCACCGCCGGCGGCGACTGCCCCGGTCTCAACGCGGTCATCCGCGCCGCCTCCCGGCGGCTGCTGCTGCACGGCCACGAGCCGGTCGGGCTGCGACGCGGCTACCGCGGCCTCGCCGAGCGCGACCACGTCGTGCTCGACCAGAGGGGCGTCTCGGGGATCCTGCCGCTCGGCGGGACGATCCTCTCGACCTCGAACTACAACCCGTTCCGCGAGCCGGACGGGCTCGAGAAGGTGCGCGCGGCGCAGGCGGCCGACCCGCTCGACGCGGTGATCGCGATCGGCGGCGAGCACACGATGATGATCACGCGCCGCCTGTCGGAGGAGCTGGGCCTGCCCGTGATCGGCGTGCCGAAGACGATCGACAACGACGTCGTCGGCACCGACTACACGTTCGGGTTCGACACCGCCGTGCAGACGGTCACCTCGGCCCTCGATCGCCTGCACACGACCGCGCAGTCGCACGACCGCGTGATGGTCGTCGAGGTGATGGGTCGCAACACGGGCTGGATCGCCGTCTTCGCCGGGATCGCCGGCGGCGCCGACGCGATCCTGATCCCCGAGCTGGAGATCACCGTCGAAGAGGTCGCGTCGGCGATCATGCGCCGCCACGAGCGCGGCAAGGACTTCTCGATCATCGTCGTGGCCGAGGGGGCGCAGCTCGCGTTCGCGTCGGGAGAGCGGCGACAGGTCCGCGCCTCCGACGAGGTCGACACCTACGGCTACCCGCGCCTCGGCGGGATCGGCGTCGCGCTCGCCGTCGAGATCGAGGCGCTCACCGGCTACGAGACGCGCGTGACGACGCTCGGCCACGTGCAGCGCGGCGGCACCCCGACCGCGACCGACCGCGTGCTGGCGACCCAGTACGGCGTCCACGCCGCCGACCTCGTGATGGCGGGCGGAACCGGCCGCATGGTCGCGCTGCACGGCACCGAGATGACGAGCATCCCGCTCGAGCAGGTCGACGGCATCAAGACGGTCGACCTGCGCTACCTGGAGATCGCGCGGACGTTCTTCGGCTGAGCGCGCCCGGGCGGCGCGGGGCGGCTACCAGCCGCCGGAGTGGTGGCGCTTGCGCTGCGCGCCCGGCAGGAACTGGCCGAGCGACTTGACGGTCGCGCCGATCACGAGGATCAGCAGCGTGACGAGCATGCCGTCGAGGCCGCTGCTGCCGAGGCCCCACATGAGGACCCAGAGGCAGAAGGCGAGTGCGGCGGTGAGTGCGAGGCCCATAGCGGGCAGGATCCTAGCGAATGGCCTCGGCGGAAGGCGCGCCGAGCGCGGCGGCCATCGCGGCGACGATCTCGCGCACCTCGGCGGCCGGATCTGCCGTCTCGCCGGCCGCGCGTACGAGCCGGCTGCCGACGATCACGCCGGCCGCGCCCGCGTCGACCGCGGCCGCGGCCTGCTCCGGCGTGCCGATGCCGAAGCCGACGGCGACCGGCACCTCGCTTGCCGCCGCAGCGCGCTGCAGGAAGCCCGCGAGGTCCGCGGCGAGCGCTCCCCGCTCGCCCGTCGTGCCGACGAGCGAGACGGCGTAGAGGAAGCCGCGCGCGAGCGCCCCGATGCGCGCCAGCCGCTCGGGCGGCGTCGTCGGCGCGACGAGCGGCACGAGCGCGATCCCCTCCGCGTCGCAGGCGGTGCGCAGCTCGGGCGCCTCCTCGAGCGGCAGGTCGGGCACGATCAGTCCGCTGATGTCGTGCTCGCGGAGCGCGGCGCAGAAGGCCTCGAAGCCGCGCGCGTAGACGATGTTGGCGTAACACATCAGCACGACCGGCAGGCGGAGCGCGAGCGCCGCGCCCAGCTCGAGGATCTGGCCGACGGTCGCGCCGTTGCGCAGCGCCTCGACGCCGGCAGCGTGGATCACTGGCCCGTCCGCGAGCGGGTCTGAGAAGGGCACGCCCAGCTCTACGAGGTCGGCGCCGCCGTCGGCGTACGCCTCGCCGATCGCGAGCGCGGTCGCCATGTCCGGGAAGCCGCCCATCAGGTACGGCATCAGCGCGGCCCGCTTGCCGCTCGCCGCGAACGCCTCGGCGATGCGCTCGATCCCGCTCATGTCGAGATCCGCCGGATCACCTCGGCGAGGTCCTTGTCGCCGCGGCCCGAGAGGCAGACGACGTCGAGATCCGAATCGCCGCCGTTCGCCAACGCCCAGGCGATCGCGTGCGAGGACTCGAGCGCCGGGATGATTCCCTCCAGCCGCGCGAGCCGCTGCAGCGCCGCCAGCGCCTCCGCGTCGGTGACCGCCTCGTAGCGCGCGCGACCGGTGTCGCGCAGCCAGGCGTGCTCGGGGCCGACGCCCGGGTAGTCGAGCCCGGCCGAGATCGAGTGCGCCTCGAGGATCTGCCCGTCGGCGTCCTGCAGCACCGCGAGTAGGCGCCGTGCAGGATCCCCGGCCGCTCGCCGACCGTCAGCGGCGCGCCGTGGCGGCCGGTCGCGATCCCCTCCCCCGCCGCCTCGACGCCGATCAGCTCGACGTCCGCGTCGGCGAGGAACGGCGTGAAGATGCCGATCGCGTTCGAGCCGCCGCCGACGCAGGCGATCACGCGCTCCGGCAGCCGCCCCTCGCGCTCGAGGATCTGCGCGCGCGCCTCGTCGCCGATCACGCGCTGGAGGTCGCGCACGAGCGCCGGGTACGGCGCCGGGCCGACCGCCGAGCCGAGGATGTAGTGCGTCGTGGCGACGTTCGTGACCCAGTCGCGGATCGCCGCCGAGCAGGCGTCCTTCAGCGTGCGCGTGCCGGCGTCGACCGGCTCGACCGTCGCCCCCAGCAGTCCCATCCGCTCGACGTTCGGCTCCTGGCGGCGCATGTCCTCGGTGCCCATGTAGACGACGCACTCGAGGTCGAGCAGCGCGCAGGCGGTCGCGGTCGCGACGCCGTGCTGGCCGGCGCCGGTCTCGGCGATCACGCGCGGCTTGCCCATCCGCTTGGCGAGCAGCGCCTGGCCGAGCGCGTTGTTGATCTTGTGCGCGCCGGTGTGGTTGAGGTCCTCGCGCTTGAGGTAGACGGTGCGCCCGGCCGCCTCGCTCAGGCGCTCCGCGAGGTACAGCGGCGTCGGGCGCCCGACGTAGTCGTGCAGCAGCTCTCTGAGACGCCCGGTGAAGGCGAGGTCGCGCTGGGCGTCGAGCCAGGCCGCCTCCAGCTCGGCGAGCGCCGGCATCAGCGTCTCGGGCACGTACTGGCCGCCGTAGGGGCCGTAGCGGTGCTCGAGCCCGGCGGTCACGCGGCGTCCTCCGCCGGCTGCGCCGTCGCGCTCTCCGCGGCCGCGAACGCCGCCATCTTCGCGTGATCCTTCACGCCCGGCGCGGACTCGACGCCGCTGGCGACGTCGACCGCGAACGGCCGCACCGCCGCGATCGCGTCGGCGACGTTGTCCGGCGTGAGGCCGCCGCTGAGGATCAGCGGGCGGTCGCGCGGATGCTCGCGCGCCAACTCCCACGCGAACGTCTCGCCGGTCCCCCCCTGCTTGCCCGGCACGTGCGCGTCGAGCAGGTGGAAGTCGGTCTGGAAGGCGCGCAGGTCGCGCACGTCCGAGCGCCCGGCGACGCGCGCGGCCTTGATCACCTTGGCACCGGTGCGGCGCGCGGCCTCGGCGCAGTAGACGGGACCCTCGTCGCCGTGGAACTGCAGCAGCGTGAGCCCGAACGCGTCGGCCGCCTCGGCGACCGCGTCGAGGTGCGCGTTGACGAACACCCCGGCGACCTCGGTCCGGCGATGCAGCGCGGCGCCGATCGCCTCCGCTTCGGCCCGGGAGCATCGGCGCGCCGAGCCGGGCCAGAGGATCATCCCGACCGCCCAGGCGCCCAGCTCGGCCGCCTGCTCGGCGTCCTCCAGGCGGGCGATGCCGCAGAACTTGATGCGCGTCGGGTCCTCGGACACGCCCCTATCGTAGGCGCCGCCGGCCGCGGACGGCGCGCGGACGGGAGCGGCGCTACGGCGAGGTGGTCTGCGTCTGCCCCGGCGCCTGTCTCGGCGCCGTGCCGAGCGTCGCCGTCAGCTGCTTCGCGCTGCCGCTGCGCAGGATCCCGACGCTGACGCGGTCACCCGGCTTGTGCAACGCGATGTCGCCCGTGAGATCGCTCATCGAGCCGATCGTCCGGCCGTCGAACGACTGGATCACGTCGCCGCCGAGCATGATGCGTGCGCCGTTGACCTGGCTGTCGACCGTGCCGCCGTGCAGCCCGGCGGCCGCCGCCGGGCCTCTCGGTTCGACCGTCTGGACGAGCACGCCGCGGTCGACCTTGAGCTGCAGGTCGGCGAGCGACGCGTCGATCGTCGCGCCGGTGATGCCGAGGTAGGCGTGCACGACCGAGCCGGACTGCTTGAGCTGCGGCAGCAGCTTCTTGGCCGTGTCGATCGGCACCGCGAAGCCGATCCCGACGTTCCCGCTGCCCGACCCGCCGCTGATGATCTGCGAGTTGATGCCGATCACGCGGCCGGCGGCGTCGAGCAGCGGCCCGCCGGAGTTGCCCGGGTTGATCGGCGCGTCGGTCTGGATCACGTGCTGGATCGCGAAGCCGTTGGGCGCGGTGATCTGGCGCTGGAGCGCGGAGACGACGCCGGTCGTGAGCGTGCGGTCGAGCCCGAACGGGTTGCCGATCGCCAGCACCGGGTCGCCGACCTGCGCGGTCTTCGAGTCGCCGAGCTGCAGCGGGACGAGCTTCAGCCCCGCGGGGTCGACGTGCAGCAGCGCGAGATCGTTCGTCGGATCCGTGCCGAGCACTCTGGCCGGCACGACGCGCTGGTCGTCGAAGCCGACGCTCACCGAGGTCGCGCCCTCGACGACGTGGTAGTTGGTGAGGATGTTGCCGCTGCTGTCGATCACGAAGCCGGTGCCGGTCGCCTCGCCGCCGCCCTGGTCGGTCCCGAACGGCGAGCTGGACGAGCCAGAGCCCAGCACCGAGCGGACGTAGAGCACGCCCGGCGCGTCGCGCATGTAGATGTCGTGCGCGGTGAGACCCGCGTCGCCCGCGCCCGACGACGAGGCCTGCGTGCTCGCTATCGGCGCCTGCTGCACGATCGTCGTCGTCGTGCCGCCGCCACCGCCGGCGTCGAGCACCAGCAGCGCGACGGCGACGACGGCGCCGCCGATCAGCGCTGCAACGAAGGGAGAGCGGAGGACCGTGCGCATGCGACCGAGTCAGTGTGTCCGGTGGGACTCAATGCGGGCTAAACCGACGCCTCGCCCTGCCCGGTGAGCGTGCGGCAGGCGGCTTCGACGTCGTCCGCGCGCATCAGCGCCTCGCCGACGAGCACCGCGTCGACGCCGACGCGCTCGAGCTCGTCGAGCTGGTCGCGCGTCGCGATGCCCGACTCGGAGACGACGGTCTTGCCGGCGGGGATGTCGACCAGCAGCTCGAACGTGCGCTGGACGTCGACGCTGAAGTCGGTCAGGTCGCGGTTGTTGATGCCGATCACGTCGGCGTCGAGCTCGAGCGCGACCTCCAGCTCGCGCTCGTCGTGGACCTCGACGAGCACGTCGAGGTCGAGCGCGAGCGCCTCGTGGTGCAGGCGCGCCAGCTCGCGCGGCTCGAGCGCGGCGACGATCAGCAGGATCGCGTCGGCGCCGACGGCGGCCGACTCGAACAGCTGGTACTGGTCCACGACGAAGTCCTTGCGCAGGATCGGCAGGCGCGTCGCCGCGCGCGCGGCGCGCAGGTCCTCCAGCGAGCCGCCGAAGTGCGGGCCCTCGGTGAGGATCGACAGCGCGGCGGCGCCGGCGCGCTCGTAGGCGCAGACGACGTCCTCGACACTCGCGCCTTCGCGGATCGCGCCGGCCGACGGCGAGCGGCGCTTGTGCTCGGCGATCACCGAGATGCCGGGATGGACGAGCGCCTCGGTGAACGGACGGTCCTCCCCGCGCGCGATCAGCTGCTGCTCCAGCGTCGCGAGCGGGATCGCGTCGCGGCGCTGCTGCACCTCGCGGCGGGTCGAGTCGACGATGCGCTCGAGCGTGTTCACGCTGACGATGCCTCCCTCGCGGCTTCCTGGGTGAACGTGATGTAGTGCTCGAGCACGGTCGCGGCCGCGCCGGAGTCGATCGCCGCCTCGGCCGCGCGCACGCCGGCCTCCAACGTCTCCGCATGGCCGCCGGCGTACACGCCGGCACCGGCGTTGAGCACCGCGACGTCGCGCGGGGCGCCGCGCTCGCCGGCGAGGATCCGCCGCGCGATCTCGGCGTTGACCTCCGGCGTTCCGCCGTTCAGCTCGTCCGGCTGCGCGGCGTCGAGGCCGACCTCGGCGGCGTCGACCGTGAAGCGCCGCAGTTCGCCGTCGCGCACCTCCACGACCGCGCTGGGCGCGCACGTCGACAGCTCGTCGAGCCCGTCCTCGCTGGAGACGACCAGCACGTGCGTCGCGCCCAGCTGCGCGAACGCGCCCGCGATCGCGTCGAGGTAGCGGCCGTCGGCGACGCCCGTGAGCTGGCGCGTGACGCCGGCCGGATTGGTCAGCGGGCCGAGGAAGTTGAAGATCGTGCGCACCGCGAGCTGTCTGCGCACCGGGATCACGTAGCGCGTGGCGGCGTGGTGCGTGGGCGCGAACATGAAGCCGAAGCCGGTCTCGTCCACGCAGCGGCCGACGGCGGCCGCGTCGAGGTCGATGCGCGCGCCGAGCGCCTCGAGCACGTCGGCGGCGCCGGACAGGCCGGTCGCCGAGCGGTTGCCGTGCTTGGCGACCGTGCAGCCGGCGCCGGCGGCGATCAGCGCCGCGGTGGTCGAGACGTTGAACGTCTGGCGCCCGCCGCCGGTGCCGACGACGTCGAGCAGGTCGTCCTGCGTGTGTTCGACGGCGACGTGCGCCGCCAGCTCGCGCATCGTGCGCGCGAGGCCGGCGATCTCCTCGACCGTCTCGCCCTTCGTGCGCAGCGCGATCAGGAACGCGGCGATCTGCGCCTCGGTCGCGTTGCCGGACATGATCTCGGCGAGCGCCGCAGCGGCGTCGTCGCTCGACAGATCCTCGCCGGACGCGAGCTGGTCGATCCACTGGGAGATCAGCGGCCGCGCGGCGCTCATGCGATCCCCCCGACGGCCGCGCGCGTGCCCGCGGCGAGGAAGCTGCGCAGCAGCTCCATGCCATCGGGCGTGAGGACCGACTCGGGGTGGAACTGGATCCCCTCGGCCGGCAGCGTGCGGTGGCGGATCGCCTGGATCACGCCGCCGCCGCGAGCGCTGACCTCCAGCTCCGCCGGCAGCGAGGACTCCTCCGCGACGAGCGAGTGGTAGCGCCCGACGGTGAGCGGGTTCGGCAACCCCTCGAAGATCGTGCGCCCGTCGTGCTCGATCTCGCAGACCTTCCCGTGGACCGGCTCGTGGCGCACGACGCGCCCGCCGAACGCCTGCGCCATCGCCTGGTGGCCGAGGCAGACGCCGAGCGTCGGGATCCCCGCCTCGGGGAACGCGCGCACCGCCTCCAGCGAGATGCCCGACTCGTCGGGCGTACACGGGCCCGGCGAGACGACGACCGCGGCGTAGCCGCGCAGCAGCAGGTCCGCCACCGTCGCATGGTCGTTGCGCACGACCTCGACGTCCGCCTCCAGCTCGCCCAGGTACTGGACGAGGTTGTAGGTGAACGAGTCGTAGTTGTCGAGGACGAGGACCCTCATGGCCATTCAGGCTGCGCCACCGCCAGCTCGATCGCCTGCTTGACCGCGCGCGACTTCGCCTCCGACTCGCGCAGCTCGTAGTCGGGCTTCGCGTCGGCGACCGTGCCGCCGCCCGCCTGCACGTGCGCGACGCCGTCCTTCACCACGACCGTCCGGATGTGGATGCACGTGTCGAGATCGCCGGTGTAGGACAGGTAGCCGATCGCGCCGCCGTATCCCCCGCGCTTGACGGGCTCGAGCTCGTCGATGATCTGCATCGCACGGACTTTCGGCGCGCCCGAGAGCGTACCCGCCGGCAGGATCGAGCGCAGCGCATCGAGCGGCCCGACGCCCTCGCGCAGCCGTCCCGATACGCGCGAGACGATGTGCATGACGTGGCTGTAGGCCTCGATCTCCATGTACGCGTCGACGTTCACGGAGCCGTACTCGCTCACGCGCCCGACGTCGTTGCGGCCGAGGTCGACGAGCATCACGTGCTCGGCGCGCTCCTTCTCGTCCGCCAGCAGGTCCTCGGCGATCCGCTTGTCGTCCTCGGCGCTGGCGCCGCGCGGGCGCGTGCCGGCGATCGGCCGCGTCTCGATCCGTCCGTCGTGGACCGTGACGAGCGGCTCGGGCGACGCGCCGGCGATCTCGAAGTCGCCGAAGTCGAGGAAGTACATGTACGGGCTCGGGTTCACGGCGCGCAGGCCGCGGTAGATCGAGAACGCCTCGACCGGCACCTCGGCCGACCAGCGCTGGCTCGGCACGACCTGGTAGGCGTCGCCGGCGTGGATGTACTCGACGATCCGCTCGACCATCCCCTCGAACTGCTCGGGCGGCATGTTGCTCTGCCAGGTCGGCGCGGTGCGATCGTGCTTCGGCGCCGCGGCCGGCTGCGGCACCGGCCCGGCCAGGCGGCGCCGCACGTCGGCGATCGCGTCGACCGCCGCCGCGTAGGAGCGTTCGAGGTCCTCGTCGTCGTCCGCGTAGACGTTCGCGAGGATCGTCAGCTCCCGGCGCAGGTGGTCGAACGCGACCAGCACGTCGGTCAGCATCAGCGCGAGGTCGGGGAGGCCGAGCGGGTCGGGGTTCGGCTCGCCCAGCGGCTCGACCGTGCGGACGAGGTCGTAGCCGAAGCAGCCGACCGCCCCGCCGGAGAACGGCGGCAGGTCCGGCAGCGGCGCCTGGCGGTGGCGCGCGACCTCCTGCGCGGCCAGCTCGTACGGGTCGCCCGGGTCGCCGAGCGACCAGCGCAGCACGCTGCGCGGCTTGAAGCCGATGAACGACCAGCGCCCGACGCGGCCCTGCTCGGCCGACTCCAGCAGGAACGCCGGGCCGTCGCCGCGCAGCTTCAGGAACGCGGAGATCGGCGTCTCGCAGTCCTCCACGAACGTGTGCCGCAACGGGATCAGGTTGTGCTCGCCCGCCAGCTCGCGCACCTCGTCGAGCGAGGGCGTCACGTGCACGGCGGGCGCGGGCGGTGCGTCGGAGGGCGCCATCGGCTCAGCGGCTGCGCGCGTCGAGCACGCGCTCGGCGTCGGCGAGGCTCAGCCCGCGGCTGCGCAGCAGGACGGCGAGGTGGTAGATGACGTCGGCCGCCTCGTTCGCGACGCGCTCGTCGCTCTCCTCGCGCACCGCGCGCACGACCTCCTCGGCCTCCTCCTCCACCTTCTCGCCCGCGAGCTTGGGATCGGCGAGCAGCTTGGCGGTATAGGAGCTGGACGTGTCGCCCGCTGCCGCCCGTTGGGCGATCGTGCGCTCCAGCGCCGGCAGCGTCTCGTACGGCGCGCCCGGCGTCAGGTCGCCCGTGAAGAAGCACGTGCGCTCGCCGGTGTGGCAGGCGGGGCCGGCCGGCTCGACGAGCGCCAGCAGCGCGTCGCCGTCGCAGTCGACGCGCAGCGCGCGCAGCTTCTGCACGTTCCCGCTCGTCGCGCCCTTGTGCCACAGCTCGTTGCGCGAGCGGCTCCAGTAGTGCACCTCGCCGGTGGCGCGCGTGCGCTCGAGCGCCTCCGCGTTCATGTACGCGAGCGTGAGCACCTCGCCCGTCCGCCAGTCCTGCGCGATGCACGGGACGAGGCCGCGGTCGTCGAACGCGATGGCGGAGTCGGACATCAGTCGGGAGATTGTAGGGCGCTCTTACTCGGCGGCGGGCGACCATCGCCAGCAGCGCACCGCGCACGGGCCGCCCGCGACGGCGAGCGCGGCGGACCCGGGCGGTTCGGCGTCGAGCTGCTCGACCCACGGGTCGGGATCGTCGGACGGCGCGCCGGCGCCGCCGATGCCCGTCCCACGGCACTTGAGGACCGCCTCCCAGCGCACCCACGCGCGCAGGAACTCCCGCTCGCGCGCGGGCGGGTCGAGCGCTTGCAGGCGCTCGGCCTCGCCGTCGCCGAGGATCCGGCGCGCGATCGCGACGTGGTCGACCGCGCGGCGCGGCAGCTCGACGTCGACGCCGACCTCGCGGTCGAGCGCAAAGGCGTAGAGGGCGACCTCGCCGGAGTGCGACAGGTTGAAGCGCAGCCGATCCTCCCCAGCGAGCCGCGGCTTGCCGTGCGGACCCGTCTCGAAGCGCAGCTCGCGCGGATCCGCACCCGCGTACGCGCCGAGCAGCGCACGCAGGACCCCGCGCGCGGCCGCCCAGCGCTCGCCGTCCTCGGGCCGGGCGAAGCGCGCCGCGCGGTCGCGCTCGTCGCCGGACAGCAGCGCGCGTCCGTCGCCGCGCTCAGCCGCCGCCGTGAGGTCGGCGCGCCACACGTCGACCGTCGCGGGCGCCAGGCGCGGCGCGGCCGGCCCAGGCTCCCAATGGGTCCGTGTCACGGTGCGGACGCTAGCGTGGCGAAGCCGATGGCCTCGCCGACCTCCGCCCCACCGCCGCCGAGCGCGCCGCCGCGCGTGCCGCGTCGCGTGATGGCGGCGATCCTGCTCGGGACCGTCCTGAACCCGATCAACTCGTCGATGATCGCGGTCGCGCTCGTGCGCATCCGCGGCGACTTCGACGTGAGCGTCGTCGCGCTGTCGTGGCTGATCTCCAGCTTCTACCTCGTCGCCGCCGTCGGGCAGTCGGTGCTCGGCCGGCTCGCCGACCAGTTCGGCCCGCGGCGGATCCAGTGCACCGGCTTCGTCCTGATCGCCGTCGCCGGCGTGCTCGGCCCGCTCGCGCCGAGCTACGGCTGGCTGATCGCGGCGCGGCTGCTGCTGGCGGCCGGCACCTCGGCCGGCTTCCCGGCCGGGCTCGCGCTGCTGCGCAACGCCTCGGGCGGCCGCACGCCGCCGCCGTCGACGCTGTCGGCGATCACGATCGCCGGCTCCTCGAGCGCCGCGCTCGGCCCGGCCATCGGCGGCGTGCTCGTCGCGCTCGCAGGCTGGCAGGCGATCTTCTACGTGAACGTCGTCGTCGGCGTCGTCGCGCTGCCGCTGTCGCTGCGTTGGCTGCCACGCGACCCGCAGCACGAGCGGGGTCTCGACCTCGCGACCGTGCGACGGACCGTCGACCTGCCGGGGATCGCCGCCTTCACCGTGATGCTCGCGAGCGTGCTGGCGTTCGTGCTCTCGCTCGCCGGCACGCCGCTGTGGTGGCTCGCGCCCGTCGCGCTGCTCGCCGGCGCAGCGCTCGTCGTCAACGACCGCCGCCGCGAGGACCCGTTCCTCGACGTGCGACTGCTGGTCGGAAACCGCGCGCTGCTGCGCGTGTGCGTGCAGTACCTGCTCGTCAACGTCGTCGCGTTCGGGATCTTCTTCAGCCTGCCGCTGTGGCTCGAGGCGGCGCGCGGCTTCGGCTCGGGCACCGCGGGCGTGCTGATGATCCCGCTCGCCGGAGTGGCGGTGCTCGCCACCCCGCTCGCGGCGCGGCTTGTGGCGCGCTCCGGGGAGCGGCCGGCGCTGCTGATCGGGGCGGGCGGCTACGTCGCCGGCACGCTGCTCTTGCTGACCTTCTCGCCGAGCACCCCGCTGTGGGCGATCCTGCTCGTGACCGTCGTGCTCGGCGTCCCGATCGGCTTCAACAACCTCGGCCTGCAGTCGGCGCTCTACGGCGCAAGCGACCCCGAGCGCACCGGCGCCGCCGCCGGCATCTTCCAGACCTCGCGCTTCATGGGCGCCGTCCTGTCGACCAGCCTGCTCGGCGTCGTGCTCGCCGACGGCGTCGACACGCCCGGCCTGCACCAGATGGCGCTGATCCTCGCGGGCGTGAGCGCGGTCGGGCTGGTGGCGAGCATGACGCCGGGCCGGCGTTCGCGCCTCACTCGAACGCGCTGAACTGCCACGTCATGGCCGCCGGCTCGACGCGCAGATCGCCGGCCCGCGGCATCCGTCGCCGAACGACCGCGTTGTGGTAATCGCCAAGCCACCGGTACTTCTCCCAATGCTGCCTGTGATGCCGGGTCCCATGAAGGCGATCAAGGACGGTGTCGCGATGGCCCCGCAGCATCGGAGCCGGATCGCCGGGCTCCTCGATGGCTGCGCCGAGATAATCGACGAACGTCTGGCCGTCGTCGTCGCACAGGAGCATCTCAGCGCCTGCCGTCCCACGTTGCGACGCGGCCGCAGCTCGGCTCAGAACGATGCGCGGGTGCACCGCGGCTCTGCTCTCCAGGTCGTACGCCTCGACGAGCGCCGGACCGAACAGCACGTGATCGCTGACATGCAGGCTTCCGACGCTGAGGCCACCGCGGACGAAGAAGCCTTCGGCGACGAGGTCGTTCTGAAGCCATCTCGCGTGCCGGATCAGCCCGCGAACCTCGGTTGTGTCGTCGGTCCCACTGACGATCGGCGCCGCAAGCACGAGCGTGTCAGAGAAGAACGCCGAGCGGTAGCGGGAGGGTTCGCCGAAGAAGTCGCGGTGCATGACGCTCACCGCGTTGTGCAGCGCGACGAGATGCCCCGCCACACGCTCGCTCATGTTCATCTCCCGGACGCCGAGCAGATCGACGAACAGCACAGCGCAGCGAACGAGCAGCGGCCGTCCGCGGCGCGTCATGAACGGGTTCGCGCTCTTCACGGCTTCATCCATCATGCGGGTCCGCCGGCTACGCGGCGCGAGCGTCCTGCCCCCGGCCGCGAGGGCCGAGCGCGTACGTCCATGGAATGCGACGAGGGGTGCTGCGATCGACCTCGATGAGCCCACGCCACTCTGCCGACGTGACCCAGCCGGACAGTTCAGCGGAGGTCTTGAGGTCGTCGAGGCGCGCCTCGATGTCGTCGTACGTCGCCGGCTCGATCTCACTGAGAACCGCGAGGATCGCGGCGTCGTACGCCTCAAACTCGCGCAGGTGCAGCGGGTAGCGACGTCCGTCGAGCGTCCGGGGGCGCTTCCAGCCGAGGGTCCGTGGGTCCAGGTTGCTCATGACACGGTCACTGTGCCACCCGGTCGCGTCGCGGTCTACAGCAAGGACATGGTGCTCGCGCTCACTCGATCCCCAGCCGGTCCAGCAGCCGGTCGTCGCTGCGCCAGGCCTTGCGCACGCGGACGGCGAGGTCGAGGTGGACCTTGCAGCCCAGCTCGCGCTCCAGCTCCCGGCGGGCGGCGGTGCCGATCGCTCTGATCATGCTGCCGCCGGCGCCGATCAGGATGCCCTTCTGCGAGTCGGCCTCGACCCACATCACGGCGCGCACTGCGATCAGGTCGCGGCGGCGCTCCTCGATCTCCTCGACCTCGACCTCGACCGCGTGCGGCACCTCCTGCCGCGTGCGGCGCAGCACCTGCTCCCGGACAAGCTCGGCGAGCATGACCTCCTCGGCCTGATCGGAGCTCTCCTCCGCCGGGAAGAAGAACGGGCCCGGGGGCAGCAGCGAGCCGAGGTGGTCGACGAGCGCTCTCAGGCCCTCGCCCGTGCGCGCGGAGATCGGGAAGAAGTCGTCGCCGACGCCCAGCTCGGACGCCGCCTGCAGCGTCGCGGCGATCGTCGCGACCGAGCAGCGATCGACCTTGTTGACGGCGACCACGACCGGGGTTCTCGCGCCCGCCAGCAGCGAGGCGATGAAGCGATCGCCCGGGCCGATCCCCTGGACCGCGTTGACGAGCAGCAGCGCCGCGTCGGCGTCCGCCAGCTCGGATTCGACGCGTCGCTGCATCCGCGCCGTCAGCGCGTCCCGCGGGCGCTGCACGCCCGGCAGGTCTACCAGCACGAGCTGCGAATCGTCCGTCGTGGCGACGCCGCGGATCGCGCGGCGCGTCGTCTGGGGCTTGTCGGAGACGATCGCGACCTTGCGCCCGACGATCGCGTTGACGAGCGTCGACTTGCCGACGTTGGGGCGTCCGGCGAGCGCGACGAACCCGCTGCGCGTGCTCACTCCTGCACCCAGCGCAGCAGCTCGGCCTGCAGCGCGAGCATCTCGCCGTCGTCGACCTCGTGGTCCATCCCCGTGAGGTGGAGCGCGCCGTGCACGACGGCCTCGCTGAGGTCCTCGGTGCAGGGCGGGCAGATGACGACGTCGCCCAGCTCGCGCGGCGCGCCGTTCTGCGGTCTGGCGGTCGCCGCCTCGGGCTCGATCCCGTCGATCGGGAACGACAGCACGTCGGTCGGCGCGTCCTTGCCGCGGTGGTCGCGGTTGAGCGTCTGGATCGTCTGCTCGTCGACGAACGCGACGGCGACGTGGCCGTCCTCGATCCCCGCCGAGGAGAACGCGAGCATGCACAGCTCCTCGACGTCGAGCGCCGTCAGCTCGTCGACGACGCCGTCGTCGAGCCCGATGACCTCCACCTCGATCATCTACGCACGTCGGCGGTCGGCGGGGCGCAGCTCGGGCGCGAGGCGCTGCTGGTGATCCGCGTACGCGGCGACGATCCGCTGCACGAGCTTGTGGCGCACGACGTCCTCGCCGCCGAAGCGGATGAACTCGATCCCCTCGACCTCGTCGAGCACCTCGCCGACGGCGACGAGGCCGGACTGCTGTTCGGACGGCAGGTCTATCTGGGTGACGTCGCCGGTGACGACCATCTTCGAGTTGAAGCCGAGCCGCGTGAGGAACATCTTCATCTGCTCGGGGCTCGTGTTCTGCGCCTCGTCGAGGATGATGAAGCTGTCGTTGAGCGTGCGCCCGCGCATGAACGCGAGCGGCGCGACCTCGATCACGTTGCGCTCGAGGTACTGCGACACCCGCTCGGGGTCGATCATGTCGTGCAGCGCGTCGAACAGCGGCCGCAGGTAGGGATCGACCTTCGCCATCAGGTCGCCGGGCAGGAAGCCGAGCCGCTCGCCGGCCTCGACGGCCGGGCGCGTGAGGATGATGCGATTGACCTCGCGCCGCGAGAGCGCCGCGGCCGCCATCGCGACCGCGAGGAAGGTCTTGCCGGTGCCGGCCGGGCCGACGCCGAACGTGATCGTGTTGCGCCGGATCGAGTCGACGTATCTCTTCTGGTTGACGGTCTTGGGCGCGACCTTCGTCGAGCGGTGGCGCCAGACCACGTCCTCGAGGATCCGGCCGGGCGACTCGTGCTGGTCGAGCGCGCCCTGGACCGCGTCGATCGTGCCGGGCGCGATCTCGTGCCCCTGCGCGATCAGGTCGCTCAGCTCGCGCACGACCTGGATGCCCGACTCGACCGCCGCGTCGTCGCCTTCGAGCGTGAGCATGTTCCCGCGCAGGAAGACGTCGCAGTCGAGATGGCCCTCCAGCGTGCGCAGCACCGCGTCCTGCGTGCCCGCGAGCTCCGCGGCGACGGCGTTGTCGAGCTCGACCTGGCGCTTCACTGCGATGTCAACGCTCCTTGAACCCGCGCGGAGACGCGCTTGCCGTCGGCGCGACCGGCGATGGTCGCCATCGCGGCCTTCATCACCTGACCCATGTCCTTCGGCGAGCTGGCGCCCGTCTCGGCGACGGCCGCCGCGACGATCGCGTCGATCTCGTCGTCGGACAGCTCCTTCGGCAGGTAGCCGGCGATCAGCTCGGCCTCGCCCTCCTCCTGCGTGGCCAGCTCAGCGCGGCCGCCGTCGCGGAACTGGGTGGCGGCGTCGAGGCGGCGCTTGCGCTCGCGGCGCAGCACCGCGAGCTCGTCGCCCGCGCCTTCCTTCGCGTCCTTCTGCAGCTCGGACAGGATCAGCCGCAGCGCACCGACGCGATCCTTCTCGCCCGCCTTCATAGCGGCGGTCAGGTCGGTCTTCAGCTGCTCTGCGACGGTCACGTAGGTCAAGGATAGCCGCGAACCGGTCGCCTCTGGGTCGCCGGCGGCGTCGTTCACGAGATCAGCACGACCTCGCAGGCGAGACCGGGAGCGCGTGCGAGCCGTGCGTCCGCCGTGAGCAGCGGCGCTTCCATGACCTCGGCGAGCGCGACGTACACGGCGTCGTATGGGGTCACGTTGTCGCGCAGTTCCCAGATACGGCTCAGGAACGGCGTGTGAGAGACGCGAGCGATCGACGCCATCGCGAGATCCGCGAGCGCCTGAACCGCTCGCTGCGGTCCGATCCGACCCTCGCGATGGGCTCGGCGCACATAGGACGCCACTTCGAGATCCACGATCTCGGGAGCGAACACGCGCTGGCCTCGAAGCCGCTGTCGCACCTGCCGGCCCTCGTCGCCGTCGTTGCCAAGCGCGGTGACGAGAGCCGAGGCGTCGACGACGATCATCGCGAGTCGCGATCCGCGCGCTGCGCCTCGACGGCGAAGGCCAGCGAGATGTTGCCGCCCGAGCGATGCTCGACGCGCTCGAAGATCTCGTCGAGCGTCGGCGTCCGCGCCGCGTCGACGAGCAGAGCGAGCAGGTACTCCTGCTGCGACTGCCCGGCCTTCGCGGCACGCTGACGGATCACATGGTGGACATCGTCTGGAACGTTCTTGATCTGCACGCTTCGCATGAAAGCAGATGGTAGCGCCGTTTCAACTGCGATACATGCGAATTGGCGCTACTTCTGGGCAGTGCCGCCGGAAACCGCGTGTGCGTCGCCTGAATTGGCGTCCGGCGCGGCGCCGACTGCGACCCCACCGTGCTCCTCCAGCACCGGCGGGTGCCCGAGCTGGCCGAGCTCGCTCGTGTCGCGGCTGAACAGCAGCGAGACGGTCCAGTCGACGACGAGGCGCAGCTTGCGCTTCGTGCCCGGCATGTTCGCGAGGTGGTAGGTGCGCGCGAGGAACCAGGCGGGGAAGCCGCGCCATCTGATCCCCATCGTGCTGGCGACCGCCTGGTGGCGGCCCATGTCCACGAAGACGCCCTTCGTCTTGTACGTGAACGGCTTCACGCTGCCGCCGGCGCCGAGCACCGCCGCGACGTTGCGCGCCACGCGCCGGCCCTGGCGGATCGCGTGCTGCGCGGTCGGCGGCGACGGCTGGCCCTTGCGCGCCGGGTCGGGCACGGCGGCCGCGTCGCCGATCGCCCAGACGTTGTCGTGGCCGCGCACGCGCATCGTGCGGTCGACGTCGAGCCGGCCGCCGTCGGTGAGCGGCAGGCCGAGCCGCGCGACGACCGGGTTCGGCTTCACGCCGGCAGTCCAGGCGATCGTGCGCGTCGGGACGATCTCCCCGCCCTTGAGCCGCACCCAGCGATCGGAAACCTCCTCGACGGTCGTGTTCGTGCGGATCTCGATCCCGCGGCCCTGCAGCTCGCGCTCGGCGAAGTGCGCCAGCTTCGGCGCGACCTCCGGCATCACGCGCTCCTTCGCCTCGATCAGCAGCCAGCGCATCCCCTGCACGCGGCAGCGCGGGTACAGGTCGATCACGTCGCTCATGAAGTCTTGCAGCTCGGCGAGCCCCTCGAGCCCGGCGTAGCCGGCGCCGACGAACACGAACGTGAGGAACTCGGCGCGCGTCTCGGCGTCGGGCACGGTCTCGGCGATCTCCAGCAGCGAGAGGACGCGGTTGCGCAGCGCGATTGCCTCCGACAGCGTCTTGAAGCCCATCGCGTGCTCGGCGAGGCCGGGGATCGGCAGCGAGCGCGTGGTCGATCCGAGCGCGACGATCAGTTGGTCGTAGTGCAGCTCGTGGCGGCGGCCGTCGAGCGAGTCGACGATCAGCTGGTTGCGCTCCGGCGCCGCGCCGCTGACGCGCCCGAGCCACAGGTCGGTCGTGGTGAGCTGCTCGCGCAGCGGGACGACGACGTGGCGCGGCTCCAGCGTCCCGGCCGCCGCGCCCGGCAGCAGCGGCGTGAACAGCAGGAAGTTCACGTCGGAGACGAGCGTGACCCGCGCGCTGTGCTGTGGCAGCGTCTTCTCGAGCGTGCGGGCGGCGTAGTAGCCGCCGAAGCCGCCGCCCGCGATGACGATGTCCCATGCCATGTCCACGAGGCTATGCCCAGAGGGGCGATGAGGCCAATCGCACAAACGTGTCACAAGGTCCCCCGCGCGCCGTTATCTGGTTGGCTGTGCCGATGGACGACCTGCGGCTTCTCTGCTTCGGCGACTCGTTCACGGCCGGCATCGGCGACCCACACGGGCAGGGCTGGGTCGGGCGCGTGGTCGCGGCCGCGTATGCCGCGGGCCGTCCGCTGACGGCGTACGCCCTCGGGGTGCGGCGGGAGACGTCGGTCGAGGTGGCGGTACGCTGGCGCTTCGAGGCGATGCCGCGGCTGCTCGCGGGCGCCGACTGCCGCGTCGTCTTCGCGGTCGGCGCCAACGACACGACGGCCGAGGACGGGCGCGTGCGCGTGACGCCGGACCGCTCGTGCATGGCGCTCGACAAGATGCTCGACCAGGCCGCCACGCTCGGCCTGCCGGCCGCGGTCGCCGGGCCGCCGCCGGTCGGCGACGCCGCGCAGCAGGCGCGTGCGGTCGCGTTGTCGGAGGCGTTCGCCGGCGTCTGCGCCGCGCGCGGCGTGCCGTTCTGGCCGGTCGCCGAGGCGCTGCTCGCCTCCCCCGCATGGCTCGAGGAGCAGGCCGCCGGCGACGGCGCGCACCCGGCGGCGGGCGGCTACGACCTGCTCGCCGACGCGCTCGTCGAAGCCGGGCTGCTCGCCTGGCTGCTGGCGCCCGCCGTCACGCCGGCCGCGTGAGCAGCAGCGCGGCCCACTCGCCGCGCTCGCGCCGGTCCTGCTCGTGCAAGCCGTGGGCTGCGAAGGCGGCGGCGACCTCGTCGGCCTCGTGGACGAGCAGGCCGGAGGCGATCAGCGTGCGCGGGGGCTCGGCGAGCACGCGCGCGTAGTCGAGCAGCAGCGGGCGCAGGAGGTTGGCGAGCACGGTCGGCGCGGCCGGGACCGGGTCGCTGCGCAGGTCGCAGCGCGCCACCTCCAGCGTCACGTCGTTGACGAGCGCGTTCGCCGCCGTCGCCTCCACGCTCAGCGGGTCGAAGTCGACCGCGAGCACCGGAGCGAAGCCGAGCTTAGCCGCGGCGATCGCGAGAACGCCGGAGCCGCAGCCGAGGTCGAGCAGCGCGCCGCACCCCTCGCCGGCCAGCTCCGCGTCGGCGACGTCGAGCAGCAGCTCCAGGCACAGCCGCGTCGTCGCGTGCGCGCCGGTCCCGAACGCCTGCGCCGGGTCGATCACGATCTCCGTCGCCGCGCCGATCGGCTGCTCCCACGGCGGCCGTACTGCGAGCCGCTCGCCGAGCACCAGCGGCTGGTGGAACTGCTTCCAGCGCTCGGACCAGTCGTCCGGCAGCTCGCTCGTCGTGACCTCGATGAGCGCCCCGCCGACCGCCGCCTCCAGGTCCGGAAGCACCGGCAGCTCGCCCGGCGGCCCATACACCGCGTACTCGACCGCGTCGCCGAGGTCGACCTCCTCCACCCCGCCCGGCGCCAGCTCCAGCAGCTCCGCCAGCGCGATCTCAGCATGCGCGCGGTCGACGCGCAGCGCGAGCCGGATCATTCGCCGGGGCCGTGGACGACGAGGCCGAGGCGGCGGGCGAGCTTGGCCTGGCCGATGTCGCGGGTGTGCAGCACGTTGTCGGTAGCCGCCGCCGTCGCGACGATCAGCAGGTCTGCTGCCTTCTCGCTGCGACCCTCGTCGCGCGAACGCGCAAGCGCCCGGCCGTAATGGTCGGCCACTGGCTCGTCGATCGGGAGCGCGACGAACAGCGACCTGACGTCGCCGAGCCGTCTCACACGCTTGGTGCGCTCAGCGGCGTCGCGGGCGCGGAGCACGCCGGCACGCAGCTCGCCGAGCGTGATGACCGAGATCGCCGCGTCGTCCGGAAGCACGGCGTCGCCGTCAGCCGCGGCGATCACGAACGACGTGTCGAGCAGTGCCCCGCTCACCCGTCGTTCCACGGGTCGTCGATCGGCGGCTCAGCAGCTCGCATCTCCGCCAGATCGGCTGCCCAGCGCTCGTCCGGCGGATTCTCCGCGAAGAAACGGCGCAGCGTCTCGCGATCGACGTAGCGTCTCGGTTCTCGGCGCCTCCTCCAGCGGCACGACGCGCGCGACCGCGCGACCGCGCACGGTCACCGTGAACTCCGTGCCGGCCTCGGCCTCGCGCAGGATCGCGGCGACGTCGTTGCGCAGCTCGCGTTGGGGGATCGTCTTGCGCCGCATACTGCTACGCAGCGTAGCAGTTGGTCGCTACGCGCCGAACGCCCGCCTCAGCTTCGAGAAGACGCCGTCGTCGGAACGCAGGTTGTCCTCCGTCAGCGTCCCGGCGAGGCGTTCGAGCAGCTCGCTCTGCTCGGGGGTGAGGCGGCGTGGGATCACGACGTTGACGACGACGCGCAGGTCGCCGTGGCGGCCGCGGCGCAGCGCGGGCATGCCCTTGCCGCGCAGCGTGAGCGTGTCGTGCGGCTGGGTGCCGGCCGGGATCTCGAGCGCGAACGGCTCGTCGAGCGTCGGCACGTCGATCGTCGTCCCGAGCGCGGCGAGCGGCGCCGGCACGTCGACGACGGTCACGAGGTCGTCGCCGTCGCGCACGAAGCGCTCGTCCTCGGCGACGCGCACGAGCACGTAGAGGTCGCCGGGCGGACCGCCCTGCTCGCCCGCATGGCCGCGGCCCGCGAGCCGGATCCGCTGGCCGTCGGCGATCCCCGCCGGCACGTCGACCGCCAGCGACAGGCGGTCGACCTTGCGGCCGCGACCGCGGCATTCCTTGCACGGCTGCTTCGGCACGCGCCCGTCGCCGTGGCAGGCGTCGCAGACGGTCGCGCGCACGACCTGGCCGAACGGGGTGCGCGTGACCGCGCGCAGCTGGCCGGCGCCGCCGCAGCGCTCGCACGCCTCGATCGGCGTGCCCGGCTCGGCGCCGTTGCCGTGGCACGCGTCGCAGCGCACGACCGCCTCGTAGGAGACGTCGACCGTGCGCCCCGTCGCGGCGTCCGCGAGCGAGACGGTCGCCGTGACGCCGACGTCGCCGCCCTGCGCCGGACCGGCGCGCCCGCCGCCGAAGATGTCCCCTCCCCCGCCGCCGAAGAACGCGTCGAAGATGTCGGCGAAGGAGCCGAAGCCGCTCGGCTGGTAGCCGCCGCTGCGCAGCCCCTCCGCGCCGTAGCGGTCGTACGTCGCGCGGCGCTCGGGGTCGGACAGCACCTCGTACGCCTCGGCGGCGGACTTGAACTTCTCCTCCGCCTCGGGGTCGTGCGCGTTGACGTCGGGGTGCAGCTCGCGCGCGAGCCGGCGGAAGGCCTTCTTGATCTCCGTCTCGTCCGCGTCGCGCGCGATCCCGAGACGCTCGTAGTAGTCGGTCGACATCGGTCCGGCGCTCATCGTTCGTAGACGCCCTCGACGAAGCGCGACAGCTCGGTCGCGGCCGCCCGCACGGAGGCGATCGCTCGGCCGTAGTCCATCCGCAGCGGCCCGATCACCGAGACGGTGCCGAGGTTGCGCGCCGGCAGCCCGTAGCCGGAGCCGACGAACGCGAGCGAGCGCAGCGCCGGGGCCTCGTTCTCGCGCCCGATGCGCACGTAGACGTCGCGCCGGTCGAGCGCGGAGCGCAGCACGCCGAGCAGCGAAACGCGCCGCTCGAGCATCTCCATCACCTCGTTGAGCTGCTCGTGGTCCTCGAAGCGGTAGCTGCTGACGAGCCGCGAGGCGCCGTCGACGTAGAGCGCCTCGTCGGCCGTCTCGGTCAGCTCCGTGAAGGCCGGCGCGACGGCCGCGAGGAAGCCCCGCTCGCGCACGCCGAGCGTCGGGTCCTCGAGCCGCTGGTGCAGCAGCCGGGCGCCGAGCCCGAGCCCGACGAGCTGCTCGTTGAGATAGCTCGCGCCCCAGCCGGCGAGGCCCGCGTCGATCGGCGACTCGAACGTCAGCATCCGCTTCGTCACGCCGCCCGTCGAGGTGATGACGACGACCATCAGCACCTGCGGCTGCAGCAGCAGCACCTCGACGTGGCGGATCGTCGCCGTCTCGATCGGCGGCGCGGAGACGATCGCGAGCAGGTTCGTCACCTGCGACAGCGTCTCGGTCGTGACGCGCATCGCCTCGTCGACCTCGCGGCGCACGAGCGAGAGCGAGAGCGGGCGTTCGGCCTCTGCCGCGCGCGACGCCGGCAGCAGGCGGTCGACGAAGTAGCGGTAGCCGGCGTCGGTCGGCACGCGCCCGGCGGACGTGTGGGGATGCGCGAGCAGGCCGTGCTCCTCCAGCATCGCCAGCTCGTAGCGGATCGTCGAGGGGCCCCACTCGAGGTCGGCGTCGGTGGCCAGCGCCTTCGAGCCGACCGGCTGCCCGGCGTCGAGGTGGACCTCGACGACCTTGCGGAGGATCAGCTCCTGGCGGGGCGTCAGCATCCCCCAGAGTCTAGGCGGAGCGCAGGGCGGGACGACCGTCGGGCCTACGCCCGCAGCACGACGAGGCCGACCGCCAGCAGCACGAGCGCGAACCACATCACGCGCAGCGTCCCCTCCAGCGGGGCGAGCAGCCGCGCGGCCGTCAGCTCGACGACGCGGCCGTCGGCGAGGCGCTGCTCGCCCTCGACCGAGACGGTGCGGCGCCGCAGCTCGCGCACCGGGACGCTGAGCCGCCGCTGCGCGACGCTCAGCAGCGTGCAGGCCGCCGCGACCAGCAGCCCCGGCCACTCGAACCGCAGCGCGCAGACCCAGAAGCCGGTCAGCGCCGGAAAGCCGCCCCAGCCGAGCGCGAACGTCCACTGGCCGTGCAGGCGGCCGCCGAACAGCTCGAGGTCGTAGGCCAGCACGAGGAACGCGCCGACCAGGACGAACGGGATCAGCGTCGCCGAGACGGTGACGATCCCCGCGACGCCGATCGCGCAGGCGCCGCCGAGGCCGAGCACCGCGAGCACGATCAGCGTGCGGTCGCTCAGGCGCGTGCGCAGCGGGCGCCCGTGCAGCTCGTCGAGCGCGTGCGCGGCGACGCCGACCGCCAGCAGGAACGCGCCGAGCGCCCACCACAGGCGCGACAGCTCGAAGTGAGTCGCCGCCGCCGCCCCGAGCGCGACGTAGGAGAGGTGCCAGGCGGTGTAGGGCGGGTGCAGCAACGTGACGAGGTCGCGCCAGCCGCCACCGCGCAGGGCGTAGAAGGCGGGCCGCGCCGCGTGTGCGGTCATCCGCGCACCGCCGTCATCACGACGCCCGCGCCGAAGCTCATGCGCCGCACCTGCACGCCGCGCAGGCCGGCCTCCTCCCACAGCTGCGCGAGCCGCGGCAGCGGCCAGCGCGCGTAGAAGCCCTCGATGCTCGGGCCGAGGAACGCCCCGACCTCCTGCCACTCACGCGACAGCAGGCGGCCGAGCGAGGGCATGAAGGCGCGTGTGTACAGCTGCCACAGCGCCAGCAGCAGCGGGCGCGACGGCACGCCGAACTCGACCATCCCGACGGTTCCCCCGGGCTTGACGACGCGCGCCAGCTCGCGCAGCGTCGCGGCCGGGTCCTCGACGTAGCGCAGCAGGTAGGTGAACGTGAGCGCGTCGAACGAGGCGTCGGCGAACGGCAGCGCCTCGGCCTCCCCCTGCACCGGTTCGATCGCCGCCGCCAGCGCCGGGTCGGCCGCCAGCCGCGCCCACAGCCCGCCGAGCATCTGCGCGCTCTGGTCGAGCGCCGTCACGCGGCAGCCGCTGCGCTGCACCAGCGCTGCGGCGACCATGCCGGTGCCGGTCGCCACGTCGAGCACGCGATCGCCCGGCCCGACCGGCATGGAGCGCACGAGCGCTGCGCGCCAGCGCGGGTCCTGCCCGAAGCTGAGCGCCGCGCCGGCGCGGTCGTAATGGCGCGGCAGGCCGGCGAACAGCGTCAGCGCGTGCTGCTTGCGCGCCGTGCCGTCGAGCGTGGACGAGGAGGCCATGACGCCAGCCTCCCCATCCGGGGCTCGGCGGAACCGCCTCTAATCGAGCGCGATCTCCGCGACGGCGTTGCGCACGATGCGCGTGTCGCCCTGGCGCGCCTCGGCGTCGACGGTCGCGACGCCGTCCTCGACCGAGCGCACGGTGCTCGTGACGACGACCTCCTGCTCGAGCACGCCCATGCCGCGGAACTGCACCGACAGCGCCTTGAGCTTGTCGGGTCCGCCGGCCGCCTCGGTCTGCGCCCGCGCGACCTGCGCCATCGACCACAGGCCGTGCAGGATCCGCCCCGGCAGCCCGACCGACTTGGCGAACTCCTCGTCGATGTGGATCGGGTTGAAGTCGCCCGAGGCGCCCGCGTAGCGGACGGTGAGGAAGCGGTCCGGCGTGACCTTCAGCTCCGGGAGCTGGGCACCGGCCTCGTAGTTCGCAGCCATCGTCATACCCCTCGCACGATGATCTTCCAGATGCCGGTGCAAACCGTCGCACCGCCCGCGTCCTTCGTCACGACCTCGAAGTCGTAGAAGCCCATGCCGCCCTTCTCCGAGATGCTCGCCACCTTCGCCTGCGTGCTCAGCTCCTCGCCCGCGACGACGACGCGCTCCCAGCGGAAGTCCTGCCCGCTGTGCACGAGCATCGCGAAGTTGATGCCGACCTCGGGGTCGAACATGCCCGGCATCACCGACGGCGCCTGATAGACGACCGCGAACATCGGCGGCGCGACGACGTCGTCGTAGCCGGCGGCGCGCGCCGCGGCCGGGTCGAGGTGCAGCGGGTTCGTCTCGCCGACGGCGTTGGCGTACTCCTTGACCTTCTCGCGGCCGACCGCGTAGACGACCGGCGGATATTCCTTCCCAACGGCAGATGTGTTGACTGGCATGGCGCGGCAGTCTCTCAGAGGATCACGGGCACCGCGCCACCGTCGACCGACCAGGCCGCGCCGACGACGTCGCTCGCCCGCTCGGAGCAGAGGAAGGCGATGACGGAGGCGATCTCGCCCGGCTCGGCGAAGCGGCCCAGCGGCACGCTCGCGGCCGCGGCGGCCAGCGCCGCTCTGCGGTCCTCGGCGCCGCCGGCCGCGACCGTCTGGTCGGCGAGGCCGCCCTTCCCCTTCCACAGCTCGGTCCCGGTCAGGCCGGGCGCGACCGCGTTGACGAGCACCCCGCGCGCCGCGTAGGCGTCCGCGTACGCGCGCGAGAGCGACAGCTGCGCCGCCTTCGTGACGGAGTACGCCGCGTTGCGCAGCGACGGGCGCTTGCCCGAGGTCGAGCAGACGTTGACGATCCGCCCCCAGCCCTGCTCGGCCATCAGCGGCGCCGCCGCTTTCATCAGGCGCTCCGGGCCGCGCACGTTGAGCTGCCACTGGCCGTCCCAGTCGTCGTCGGTCAGCTCGTCGAGCGGCTTGACGAACGACGTGCCGGCGTTGTTGACGAGCACGTCGATCCCGCCGAGCCGCTCGGCGCAGGCGGCGACGATCCGCGCGCCGGCGTCGGGCTTCGTCACGTCGGCGGAGAGGATCTCCGCGTCGCGCGGGGCTGCCTCGGCGAGCCCGTCGCGGTCGCGCCCGACGAGCAGCAGCCGCGCCCCCTCGGCCGCGAGCAGCTCGGCCGTCGCCCGGCCGATCCCGCGGCTGGCGCCGGTCACGACGCAGCGCTTCCCGCTCAGGCCGAGATCCATGACGCCCGCATCATCGCGCCTCGCGCGCTACGGCGCCGCGCGATACGGCGAGCCGCCGAGCAGCTCCGCGATCGTCACGGGCCGCAGGCGCATCTGTCTCAGCAGCGCGAGGATTCTCGGCAGCGCGATCGACGTCGGCGAGTAGTTGCCGTGCATCAGGATGATCGCGCCCGGTTCCGCCCAGTATCTGATCGCGTGCAGGATGTACGGGATCGTGCGCAGGCTCGAGTCCGCGACTGTGCCGGACCACATGATCACGTGCGTGTAGCCGGCCGCCCCGGCGGCCGCGACGGTCCCGCTGTCGTAGGCGCCGTAGGGCGGGCGGAAGAACGGCCGGCCTGTGAGGCCGAACGTGCGCTCGATCCACTGCTCGTTCTCCTGCAGGTCGGCGCTGAACGCCGCGGAGCCGACGACCGGCGAGTCGACGTGGTGGAACGTGTGGTTGCCGACGATCAACTGCCCGCGCTCGACGAGCGTGCGGATCTTCGCCGCCTGCGGATCCCACGAGGCGGAGTAGCGCCCGTTCGGGAAGAAGGTCGCATGCGCGCCGGTGCGCAGCAGCACGTCGACGATGCGCCCGACGCAGCTGGCGCAGAAGCCGTCGTCGAACGTCAGCGCGACCTCGCGGCCGGTGGTGGGACCGTGGGTGTAGACGTGCGCGGTGCCCGGCTGAGACGGCGGGATCGCGCCGAGCGTGACGAGCTGCCGCGGCGTCGGCGTCGTCGCCGTGTCTCGGTGCGCTCCCGAGCCGTCGATGTTCACGCCCTCGACGCGCATCCAGACCCGCGGTCTCGACGACCCGCCGCCCGTGGCGACCGCGATCGCGACGCCCACGAGCGCCAGGACGAGCACCAACGCTCCCAGCCCCGCCCGCCGCCGGAGCCGCCGCTGGCGCCGCCGGGCCTCCGCCCGTCGCTCCAGCCGCTCCTGCTCCCCGAGGCCCGCCATCGGTCTGCATCCTGGCAGACCGCGTGTTGGCTATCTGTTGGAGTCGCCCAGCTCGAGCACGGCGAGGAACGCCTCCTGCGGGACTTCGATGCGGCCGACCTGCTTCATCCGCGCTTTGCCCTTCTTCTGCTTCTCCAGCAGCTTGCGCTTGCGCGAGATGTCGCCGCCATAGCACTTCGCGATCACGTCCTTGCGGAACGCCTTGACGGTCTCGCGCGCGACGACGCGCGAGCCTATGGCCGCCTGGATCGGCACGTCGAACTGCTGGCGCGGGATCTTCTGCCGCAGCTTCTCGGCGAGCACTCTGCCGACGTCATGCGCCTTGCTGCGGTGCACGACCATCGAGAGCGCGTCGACCGGGTCGCCGCTCAGCAGGATGTCGAGCTTGACGAGGTCGCTCTCGCGCAGGCCGGTCAGCTCGTAGTCGAGCGAGGCGTAGCCCTTCGTGCGCGACTTCAGCTGGTCGAAGAAGTCGAGCACGATCTCCGCCAGCGGCAGGTCGTACTCGATCTGCACGCGGTCGGCCGACAGGTAGTGCATGCCGGCGTGCGTGCCGCGCTTCTCCTGGCACAGCTCCATGATCACGCCGACGTACTCCTTCGGCGCGAGCACGCTGGCCTTGATGTACGGCTCGCGGATCACGCGGATCTTGCTCGGATCCGGCATGTCGGTCGGGTTGTGGACCTCGACGATCGTGCCGTTCTCCAGCTCGACCTCGAACCCGACGGACGGCATCGTCGTCATCAGCTCGAGGTCGTACTCGCGCTCCAGCCGCTCGCGCACGATGTCCATGTGCAGCAGGCCGAGGAAGCCGCAGCGGAAGCCGAAGCCGAGCGCGTCGGAGGTCTCCGGCTCCCACGACAGCGCCGCGTCGTTGAGCACGAGCTTCTCGAGCGCGTCGCGCAGGTCCGGGTAGTCGTCGGAATCGATCGGGAAGAGGCCGCAGAAGACCATCGGCTTGACGTCCTGATAGCCCGGCAGCGCCTCGGTCGCCGCGTTCGACTTCGTCGTCAGCGTGTCGCCGACGCGCAGCATCGTGACGTCCTTGACGCCGGTGATCAGGTAGCCGACCTCGCCGGGCCCGAGGTACTTCGCGGGTGTCATGCGCGGACTGAAAAAGCCGATGTCGTCGATGTCGGCCTCGGTGCCGGCGGCCATCGCGCGGATCGCCTCGCCCTTCGTGAAGGTGCCGTCGACGACGCGGATGTAGGCGATCACGCCGCGGTACTGGTCGAACTCGGAGTCGAAGATCAGCGCGCGCGGCGGCGCGTCCGGGTCCCCGCTCGGCGGCGGGACCTTCTGCACGAGCTTGTCGAGCACCTCGACGACGCCCGCGCCCGTCTTGGCGCTGATCCGCAGCACCTCGTCGGCCGGCTCGCCGAGCAGCTCGGCGACCTCCGCCGCGACGCGCTCGGGCTCGGCGCCCGGCAGGTCGATCTTGTTGAGGCAGGGGATCAGCTCCAGCCCGGAGTCGACCGCGAGGTAGGTGTTCGCAAGCGTCTGCGCCTCGACGCCCTGCGAGGCGTCGACGACGAGCAGCGCGCCCTCGCACGCGGCCAGCGAGCGGCTGACCTCGTAGGTGAAGTCGACGTGGCCCGGAGTGTCGATCAGGTGCAGCTGGTACGTCTGGCCGTCGGAGGCGTCGAACAGCACGCGCACCGCCTGCGCCTTGATCGTGATCCCGCGCTCGCGCTCCAGGTCCATCGAGTCGAGCAGCTGCGCTCTCATGTTGCGCATCTCGACCGTCTTCGTCAGCTCGAGGATGCGATCGGCCAGCGTCGACTTCCCATGGTCGATGTGGGCGATGATCGAGAAGTTGCGGATGTGCGCCTGGTCGGCCATGGGCGGGCTACAGGGTAGAAGCGCGAGCCGTGCGCCGTCGCTTCATGCCGCATCGCAGCGGTTCCCGTTTGCGCACCGGCCGGGCGAACGCCATAGTGGCCGGCGTGGGGACGCCGGCAAGACGCGATCCGACAGGGCCGCACGCGCGAGACCCCGGGCCGACGCTCGACCGGCTCGAGAAGCAAATCGACTGGTACGACCTCCGCAGTCGCAAGAGCCAGCGCCGTTACAAGCAGCTCAAGATCCTCCAGATGCTTGTCGCGGCGGCCCTGCCGCTGCTCGCCGCCTTCGACGCGGCGGCCTGGACGAGCGCCGCCGCTGGCTCCGCCCTGCTGCTGCTTGAGGGCGTCCAGCAGCTCGGTCAGTACCAACAGAACTGGCTCGCCTACCGCTCAACGTGCGAGCAACTGCGCCACGAGAAGTTCCTGCACGCGGCCGACGCCGGCGTTTATGCGGACGTCCCCGACCCGGATCGACTGCTTGCCGAGCGCCTGGAGGGGCTGGTTCCACAGGAGCACGCGAAATGGGTCGGGACACAAACGAGGGCGAGCGCACGGCTCGACGAGGCAACCTCCGCTACGCAGAGTGCCTGAGATCTTCCTCTCCTACCGCCGCGACGAGAGCGGCGGCCACGCCGGACGGCTGCACGAGGCGCTAGCTGGCGCGTTCGGTCCCGAACGCATCTTCATGGACCTCGAGATCGAGCCTGGCACCGACTTCCGCCGGCACATCGAGGAGGCGATCGACTCCGCGACGATCGTGATCGCGTTGATCGGGCCGCGCTGGCTGACGATGACGAACGCGCGCGACGAGCGCCGCCTCGACGACCCGCGCGACTTCGTGCGACTCGAGATCGCGACGGCGCTGCGCCTTCAGAAGCGCGTCATCCCGACGCTCGTGGGCGGCGCACGACCGCCGGATGCCGATGCACTCCCCAAGGACCTCGCACGGCTCGCCGACCTCAACGCGTTCGAGATCTCCGACCGGCGCTGGACGTTCGACGCCGGGCAGCTGGTCGCGGCGCTCGGCCGCACGATCTCCGCGATACACGTCCCGGCTCCCGCACCGGCGGCGCAAGAGCAGCCGCCGCGCGGCGCGCGACGCAGCGCACACGATGCGCGGCAGGCGCTCGCCGACGGCGTCGGGGCGGTTGCCGACGCGGTGCGCGCCACGTACGGCCCCAACGGACACTACGTCGTCATCCGCACCGTCGCGGGCGATCGCCGCCGGACCCGCGACGGAACCACGATCGCGCGCGAGTTGCTCCTCGACGACGTGTTCGAGCAGGAGGGCGTCGACCTGGCGGTGGAGCTGGCCGAGGAGATGGAGCGCGCAGTCGGCGGGGGCGCGACCACAGCCATCCTGCTGGCCGAGTCGCTCGTTCGCGGCTGCCTGGAGGAGGGCGAGCGCTCCGGGCTGTCGGGCCGCCGCCTGTTGCGGGGTGTGAGCAGGGCAGTGAACTCGGCCGTCGCAGCGCTGGACTCGCAGGCGCAGGCGGTAGCCGCCGACCAGCTCGAACGCGTGGGGACGCTCGCCGCGGAGGACGACGAGGTCGGGAAGATCCTCGGGTCTGCATTCGACGCAGTCGGCCATGACGGCGTAGTGACGGTCGAGGAGGGGCAGCGGTTTGGCGTCGATCTTCAGGTCACGGAGGGCACGCGCTTCCCAGCGGGCTACGTTTCGCCACGCATGGTCACCGACGAGGTGCGGCTGGAGGCCGTGCTCGACGACCCATATATCCTGATCGCAGACCTCGAGATCTCGGCGATCCACACGCTGCTGCCGGTGCTGGAGATGATCATCCAGTCGGGCAGGCCCCTGTTGATCGTTGCGCGAGATGTGGTCGGCGAGTCGCTTGCCACGCTAATCGTCAACAAGGACCGAGGCACCTTCACCGGCATCGCCATCAGGGCGCCAGACTCCGCCGAGCTTCGCGACGCGCTGCTCGCGGATCTCGCAGTCCTCACCGGCAGCACAGTGGTACTGGCCCAGCTCGAGCAGGTGCAGCTCTCCCAGCTCGGCCGCGCCCGCCGCGCTGTCATCGGCAAGGACGCGACGACGCTGATCGACGTAGCAGGCGACCCCGAGGCGATCAAGCGCCGCATCAGCGAGCTTGAGTCCGCAATCCGCGCAACCGACGCGGCAGCCGACCGGGAGCGACTCCGAGCGCGCCTCGCGAAGCTTGTCGGCGGCGTCGCGGTCGTCCAGGTCGGCGCCGCGACCCAAGCCGAGCTGCAAGCGCGCCAGCACCGCGCCGAGTTGGCCGTGCGGGCAACCGCCGCAGCGCTCGACGGCGGCGTGGTTGCCGGCGGCGGCGCGGCCCTGTTGCATGCCGCGGAGGGGATCGAGTCGGGCCGCGCCGACGATGCGACTGAAGCCGGGCGGGCGATCGTCGCTGCGGCACTCCTCGCGCCGCTCGAGCATCTCGCCGAGAGTGCGGGATCGGATCCCGAGCTGATCGTCTCCGCCCTGGAGGCGGCACCCGGCGAAACCGCCTTCGACGCCCTACACGGGATGGTAGTCGGTCTCGGCCTCGCGACGGCGCCGCTGGACCCGGCCTCCGTTCCCCGTCACGCGCTGCTGCAGGCCGCGGCGCTGGCCGAGCGGGTACTGACGACCGAAGGCGTGCTCTCGCCCGGCGGGCGGCCGGACCCTGCTCCGGTGGAGCTGCCGGTCGGAGATGCCGGACCCGTCGACCTCGACGCGGTCTGACCGCGCCGCCCGGTCACGCCGCAGTGCGTCCGAGCCGCCCGGCGATCAGCGTGCGGATCTGGCCGGCCTCGGGGATCCCCATCGCGAGGACGGCGGCGCTGTAGACGGCGATCGCGGCGGCGAGCGCGGCGCCGACGGAGACGATCTGGGCGGGGAGCGAGCGGCCGAGCAGGTCGTCGAGGATCCACCAGACGCCGTAGGAGGCGATGCCGAGCAACGCGCTCGCGGCGAGGATCTGCAGGACCGCGGTCAGGGTGCGGCGTCCCTCCAGACTGCCTCCCAGCAGTCTGCGCAGCCGCCACGTCTGGCCGGCCGTCATGACGACGTTGCCGGCGACCGTTCCGAGCACGAGGCCGGGGATGCCGAACGGCTTGTAGAGCGCGACGCTGACGGCCACGTCGACGGCCATGTTCCCGACCGCGAGCGCCGTCGGCAGCCACGGCCGCTGCAGCGAGAAGAACGTGCGCGTCAGCAGCAGGTTCACGCCCGCGAACGGCAGGCTGAAGGAGAACCAGAAGAGCGCCGAGGAGACGAGCTCGGTGGAGTGCGCGTCGAAGTCGCCGCGCTGGTAGACGAGCCGCACGATCGGCGTCGCCAGCACCGCCGTGAACACCGCGGCGGGGATCAACAGCAGGTAGATCTGCCGCGCGCCGGAGGCCATCGTGCGGCGCAGGCCCGGCAGGTCGTGGTTGGCGGCGAAGCGCGACAGCGTCGGGAACAGCACCGTCGCCAGCGCGACGCTGAACATCCCCTGCGGCAGCATGTAGATGCGAAACGCCGCGTCGATCGCGCGCGGCGCCTCCTCGGACACGAGCGTGCCGAGCGACGAGTTGATCAGCAGGTCGAAGTTGATGACGCCGAGCCCGATCGTCACCGGCAGCATCAGCCGGAAGACGCGCGCGACGTGCGGGTCGCGCCAATCGAACGCCCACTCGAAGTGGAAGCCGACGCGCGGCAGCATCGGGATCGACATCAAGAGCTGCACGACCGTGCCGCCGAGCACGCCGATCGCGTACGCGTACATCTGGTTCTGACCGTGGAACAGCGGCTTGAGCAGGACCAGCAGCACGACGATCACGACGTTCCACACGAGCGGCGCGATCGCCGGGATCGCGAAGTGCTCGTACGAGTTGAGGATCCCGACGACGAGCCCGTTGATGCCGAGCAGCAGCACGATCGGGAACAGCACGCGCGACAGGCCGATCGTCAGCTGGTTGAGCTCGGGCGTGAACTTGTCGCCCGTGAAGAGCGGCATGATCACGCCTGCGAAGAGGATGAAGAGCGCCGTCAGCGCGCCGAGCGCGGCGAGCATCACGAACAGCAGCGTCGAGGCGAGGCGGGCCGCGTCGCGCTTTCTGCCGTGCGCGATGTGCTCCATGAAGACCGGGACGAACGCCGCGGACAGCGCCGCGTCGGCGAACAGGCTGCGCACCAGGTTCGGGACCTGGAAGGCGATCGTGAAGGCCGAGAAGGGACCCGAGGTGCCGAAGTAGCTCGAGGCGATCACCTCGCGCACGAGCCCGGCGATGCGCGAGAGCCCCGTCGCGACCGAGAAGATGGCCGTGTTGCGGGCGAGTCCCCGGGCTCGTCTGGTCGGCTCGGCGGGGGGCGTGGCCGGGGTCTCCGTCTCGGTCGTCACGAGCGCGCTATAGTACGGCGCGCCGCGGCCCTGACCGCGGCCTCACTACGTCATGGCCAACATTCACTCACAGAAGAAGCGCATCCTGCGCGCCGAGCGTGAGCGGCTCGAGAACCGCCGCTACACGTCGAAGGTCAAGACCCTCTTCCGGCGCCTCGAGGCCGCGATCGGCGAGGGCGGCGACGCCGCCGACGCCGAGCCCGCCCACCTCGAGCTGGTCAAGACGATCGACAAGGCCGTCAAGCGCGGCGCGCTGCACAAGAACACCGGCTCGCGCAAGAAGTCCCGCGCGGCCCGCGTCTTCGCCTCGCGCGCGTCGTAAGTCGGCCCCGCCGGCTGCGTTCGCATCGCCGCCTGCTCAGGCGGCGATCTTCGCTATGGCCTCGATCGCCAGAGTGTCCTCTGTGAGGCCGCCGCGGCTTCCGCCGCGCGACGCCAGCTCCAGGTCGGCGACGATCGCGAGCGCGTTGCGCAGGCCGGCGACGTCGCTGCGCTGGACGTCGGCGAGGAAGCGCTCGGCCGCCTTTGGCGGCATCCGCAGGCCGCGGCGGACCTGCGCGGCCGACTCGCCGGCGGCGAGGCGCGTGGCGACGTCGAGCGCGTCGCGCAGGCGGCGGGCGATCGTGAACAGCAGGCCGGCGAGCCGCTCGCCCTGGTCGCGCAGCTCCAGGTAGGCGCGTGTGGCGGCGGCGCCGTCGCGCGCGACGAGCGCGTCGGCGAGCGTCCAGCTCTTGCGCTCGGCCGAGCCGGCCGTCAGCTCCTCGATCTGCTCCGCGTCGAGCCGCACCGGCTGCGCGCGGTCGGCGCTCAGCTCGAGCGCGAGCTTCTCCAGCTCGCGCAGCAGCCGCTGCTGGCGCTCGCCGACGTGCTGGACGAGCACGCGCGCAGCCGACGGGTGCAGCTCGATCCCGAGCTGGGCCGCCTGCGCCGAGGCCCACTTCGGCAGGTCCCACGGCTTGACGTTCTGCTCGGCGCTGACGTCGCCGCCGGCCTTGCGCACGGCGTCGGCGAGTCCGTCGGGGATCTTCGTGCGCCCCTCCTCGCGGCCGAAGAAGACGACCGTCGTCTCCGGCGCCAAGCTCGCGAGCGCGGGCTCGATCAGCGCCATGTCGGCCGCCTTCCAGCGCTCGACGCCGTCGACGATGAGGAAACGGCGGCCCATCGCGAACGTCATCGCCGACAGTGCGCCGGCGACGTTCTCCGCGCTGGCCGTCTCGCCCTCGAACAGCTCGATCCCCTGTGCGCCGCTCTCGGCTTCGGCGAGTGCGCGCAGTCTTGCGCGGCGCTCGGAGAGGCGGCCGTGGTCGTCGCCGTGGATCAGGTAGGCGGGCTTGAAGGACGGCATGGGGTGTTGCTTCTTGAGTCTAGATATAGGCGTGGCTGGTACGCCTCGAGGCGCCGAGTCTTGCCCTGCGAGGCGATGAAACATACGCCTCGCAGTGCAAGCTCGCGCCTCGGGGTGTGCGAGCGCCGGGGCCTCACACGTGGATGCTTGCGTGGCTGATGCTCGCGGCTGTGTGCGCGACCCAGGCGACGTAGGCGAGCAGGTAGGCGTTCAAGGCGTTGAGGGGTGCTGCGATGGTGGGTGTGATCTGGCCGAGCGCGGCGGCGAGCATGCCGAGCCAAGTGATCGGTGCGACCGCGGGTGCTGCAAGCAGGTTGGCGGGCACGCCGACGAGCGAGAGCTGGTGGAAGTGGAGCGCGAGCAGCGGCGCGGTGCCGAGCGTCGCCGCGAGCGAGACCGCAAGCGCCTCGGCGACCGGCTTTGGTACGCGACGTGCCTGCAGCGCCGTGCGTGTCGGCGCCGCGAGCAGAGCGATGGCGATCACCGCTGCGAATGAGAGCTGCCAGCCGATGTCTGAGCTTGCGCGCGGGTTGAGTGCGAGCGTTCCGGCGGCGGCGAGCAGCAGTGCGTACCAGCGCGACGCGGGCCGGCCGGCGAGTGCGGCGACCGTCGTCGCGGCGCCCATCATGCCTGCTCGCTGGATCGACGGCCCGGCGCCGGCGAGCGGCACGTAGAGCGCGATCAGCGCGAGCGAGCCGAGCAGCCGGCCGCGCAGGCCGAGCCCCGTCCAGGCCAGCAGCGGCAACGCGAGCGCGAGCAGGAGCGCGACGTTCTGCCCGCTCGCCGCCAGCACGTGCGCGAGCGAGGAGGTGCGGAAGTCCGCGCGCGTGCGCGCGTCGAGCGCCTCGTCCTGGCCGAGCGTCATGCCGCGCAGCAGGGCGGCCTGCGGCGCCGGGAGCCCCGTGCTCAACGCCCGCTCCGCGCGCGTGCGGACAGCGTCGACGAACCCCGTCGGCCCGCCGCGCGCGGTGCCGGTCGCGGCCGCGGCGTCGAGCGAGATCGCGGCGTGCGCCCCGCGGAGCGCCTCGTACTGCTCGAACGGGCCGAGCGCGCGCAGCCGTCCGCGCACGTCGACGACCGCGCCGGTCGGCGCGGCCGACCAGGCGACGCGCTCGCCGATCCGCAGCATCACGCGCTCGCCCGCCCCCGTTCCGCCGGCCGCCCCGAGCGCGCGCAGCTGCGCGAGCACGACGTGCCCGTAACGGACCGGCCGCGGCTGCTCGAGCAGCACGACGCGCGCGACCACGGTCGAGCCGAACAGCGGCGGAAGCTGCGTGCGGTCGAGCGCGTCGAGCCGTGCGTGCGCGCCGATCGCGCCCGCCAGCACCGCCGCCGCCACCAGCAGCGCGAGCGGCGGGCGGGCGGCGAGCGCCCCCGCCGCGAGCGCGAGCAGCAGCACGAGCGACGGCGCGAGCGGCATTGCGAGCAGCCCCGCGACGAGCGCCCCGAGCACGAGGTGGCGCGGGTGCGCGCGGAGCTGCTCGATCGTCGCGCGCGCGGCCGCGTCCGCGCGCGCGAGCGCGAGCGCGGGCGCGAGTGCTCCCGCGCCGCCGGCCGGCCCGTGGTCGCGCTGCGCGCTCACCGCCCGAGCTGCGCGCGGATCGCGGCGAGCTTCGCGGGGCCGATCCCGCTGACCTGGTCGAGATCGTCGACCGACGAGATGCCGCCGTGCTGCTGGCGGTAGGCGACGATCTTCGCGGCCAGCGCCGGGCCGACGCCGTCGAGCTGCTCGAGCTGCTGCTCGGTCGCGCTGTTCAGATCGATCGAGAGCGGCCCGCCCGCCGCCCCCGCACGGCCCCCACCGCCACCGCTCGAAGCCGTCGTCGTCGTGCCCGCGGCCGCACCGCCCGCACCGCGCACCGGCACGACCACCTCTCCCCCGTCCACGACTCTCGCCGCGAGGTTCACGCCGATGCGATCCGCGCGGCCCGTCAGGCCGCCCGCACGGCGGACCGCGTCGTAGGTGCGCGCGCCGGCGGCAAGCCGGTAGACGCCGGGATGGCGGACCGCGCCCTTCACGTCGACGACGAGCTGTGCCCCGGCGGCGCCGGCCGTGCCCGATGCCGCGCCGCTCCCGCCGCTCGCGCCGCCGCCCGCCGCCAGCCCGTCCGGCGCGCCCGCGGACGAGGTCGTCGTCGTCGCGAACGCCGGCGCCGCGCTCCCGCCCGGTGCCTCCCCACCGCCGTGGCGCAGGAAGCGCGCCCCGATCAGCAGGACGGCGATCGCGAGCGCCGCGTAGATCGCGAGCTGGGGCTTGGACGGCGAGGACGACGGCATGCCCGTGACGCTACGGGCGACCCTCGCAACAGCGCACGCGCGCTTCGCAAGAAAAGCGCGCAGCGGCGGCTGTTTCGGCGCCGGTTGCTAACGAACGACGAGGTTCACGAGCTTGCCGGGCACGACGATCGCCTTGACGACCTCGTGGCCGTCGACGTGCGCCTGCACGTTCGGCTGCGCGCGCGCGAGCGCCTCCAGCTCCTCGCGCGAGGCGGTCGCCGGCGCCGGCACGCGGTCGCGCACCTTGCCGTTGACCTGGCAGACGAGCTCGAACGTGTCGGACTCCAGCAGCGCCGGGTCGGGCGTCGGCCACGGCTGCTCCCACACGCGGCGGCCCGTCGTCAGCTGGTAGACCTCGCTCGCCGCGTGCGGCGCGAACGGGAACACGAGCGACGCGGCGGCGGCGGTCGCGAAGCGCAGCACCTCCGGCGAAGCGGTTCCACGGTGGCGGTAGCACTCGTTCACCAGCTCCATCACGGCGCTGATCGCCGTGTTGAAGGCGAAGCGGCCGGCCATGTCGTTCGTGACCTTCTCGATCGCCCAGTGCGCCTTGCGCATCACGACGAGGTCCGCGTCGGCGAACGCGGCGCCGTCGGGCGGCAGCTCGCCGACGCCCAGCTCGACCCCGAGCCGCCACAGCCGCGCGAGGAAGCGGTGCACGCCCTCGACCCCCTCGTCGGACCAGTCGGCGTCCTGGTCGGGCGGGCCGATGAAGAGGATGTAGCAGCGGGCCGTGTCGGCGCCGTATCTGTCGACGTACGTCGCCGGGCTGATGACGTTGCCCTTCGACTTGGACATCTTCGCGCCGTCGCGCGTGATCATCCCCTGCGTGAAGAGCGCCTGGAACGGCTCGTTCGCGTCGAGCAGCTCCATGTCCGCGAACGCCTTCGTGAAGAAGCGCGCGTACAGCAGGTGCAGGATCGCGTGCTCGACGCCGCCGATGTACTGGTCGACCGGCATCCACTCGGCGAGCACCCTGCGGTCGAACGCGGCCTCGTCGTTGTTCGCGTCGCAGTAGCGCAGGAAGTACCAGGAGGAGTCGACGAACGTGTCCATCGTGTCCGTCTCGCGCCGCGCCGCGCCGCCGCACGACGGGCAGGCGACGTTGACCCAGTCCTCGACCGCGGCCAGCGGCGACTTGCCTCTCGGCTTGTAGTCGGTGACGTCCGGCAGCTCGACCGGCAGGTCCCCCTCGGGCACGGGCACGGTCCCGCACTCCGGGCAGTGGATCACCGGGATCGGGCAGCCCCAGTAGCGCTGGCGCGAGACGAGCCAGTCGCGCAGGCGGTAGTTGACGGAGGCGTGGCCCTTGCCCTCGCGGTCGAGCCAGGCGACGATCGCCTCCAGCGCCTCGCGGTTGCCCATCCCGTCGAAGTCGGGGTGACTGTTGACGAGCGGGCCGTTGCCGGAGTACGGCAGCTCCTCCCCACCCTCGATCACGCGCCGAATCGGCAGGTCATACGCCTGCGCGAACGCGAAGTCGCGCTCGTCGTGGCCGGGGACGGCCATGATCGCGCCGGTGCCGTACTCCATCAGCACGTAGTCGGCGACATACATCGGGATCTGCTCGCCGTTGACCGGGTTCGTGACGGTGCGGCCGAGCGCGACGCCGGTCTTCGTCTTGTCGACGTCGCCGCGCTCCTCGTTGGACTCCGTCAGCGCGTGGTTGACGTAGTCGCGCACGGCCTGCTCCTGCGGCGTGCCGGCGACGAGCTTCAGCACGTCGGGGTGCTCCGGCGCCATCACGAAGAAGGTCGCGCCGAACAGCGTGTCGGGGCGGGTGGTGAAGACGGGGTAGTCGATCCCCATGTCCTCGCAGCGGAACGTCACCTCGGCGCCCTCGGAGCGGCCGATCCAGTTGCGCTGCATCGTCTTGACGTGCTCGGGCCACTGGATCGTGGCGAGGTCCTCGAGCAGGCGGTCGGCGTAGTCGGTGATGCGGAAGAACCACTGCTCCAGCTGGCGCGCCTCGACGACGGCGCCGCAGCGCTCGCAGGTCCCCTCGGCCGTCACCTGCTCGTTGGCGAGCACCGTCTGGTCGTTCGGGCACCACTTGACGGCCGCCTCCTTGCGATAGGCGAGGCCCCGCTCGTAGAGCTTGAGGAACAGCCACTGGGTCCAGCGGTAGTAGCGCGGCTCGTGCGTGCCGAACTCGCGCGTCCAGTCGATCGAGATCCCCCACTGGCGGAACTGGCGCTGGAAGGACTCGATCGAGGAGGCGGTCGAGTCGCGCGGGTGAACGCCCGTTCTGATCGCGTGGTTCTCCGCCGGCAGGCCGAACGCGTCGTAGCCCATCGGGTGCAGCACGCGGCGGCCGATGCGCCGGTTGAAGTGCGCAACCGCGTCCCCGAGCGCGTAGTTCTTCAGGTGCCCCATGTGCGGCTCGCCGCTCGGGTAGGGCAGCATCTCCAGCACGTAGTAGGAGTCGCGCCCGTCGGGAGTGTTGGACACCTCCCATGTGCGCTCGCGCGCCCACACGTCCTGCCACTTCGGCTCGATCGCCTTGGGGTCGTAGCGCAGCTCGCTCATCGGATCGAGGAGGTTATCGGGACGCCCCGTGCCGGCGGCCGGTGGCCGGATACGCTCGACCGATGCGACGGCTCCTGCTGCTCGTCGGCGCGATCGTCTTCGTCGACACGATGTTCTTCTCGGCGATCACGCCGCTGCTGCCGCACTACGCAGCGCGCTTCGGCCTGTCGAAGACCGGCGCGGGGATCCTCTCGGGCTCGTACGCCGCCGGCGCCGTGTTCGGGACGGTGCCGAGCGGCTGGCTCGCGACGCGCGCCGGCTCGCGCCGCGCAGCGCTCGTCGGCCTGCTGCTGATGGCGACGTCGAGCGTCGGCTTCGCGTTCGGGCACACGTTCGTGCTGCTGACGGCGCTGCGGTTCGTCGACGGCGTCGGCGGCGCGTGCGCCTGGGCCGGCGGGATGGGCTGGCTGCTCGCGGTCACACCGGCCGAGCAGCGCGGCGCGACGATCGGCGCGGCGATGAGCGCGGCGCTGGCCGGGGTGCTGCTCGGCCCGGTGGTGGGAGCGGTCGCGCAGGCAGTCGGGCCCGAGCTGCCGTTCACGACGATCGGCGCGTTCGCCGCGCTGCTCGCGCTCGCGGCGCTGCGGATGCCGGCGCCGCCGGCGGTCATGGCCACAGCGAAGCGTCCGTACGCGACCGCGCTGCGCGACGAGCGCGTGCGGACCGGCGCGTTCCTCGTGCTGGTGCCCGCGCTCGTGTACGGGACGGTCGAGGTGCTCGCGCCGCTGGCGCTCAACCGGCTCGGCGCGAGCGGCATCGCGATCGGCGCGACGTTCCTCGCCGCGGCGGCGATCGAGTGCGTCGGCCAGCTCGCGATCGGCCGCGCCACCGACCGCCTCGGGCGCGGGCTCCCGATCCGGATCGGCTTCATCGGGGCGACCGCGTCCCTCCTGCTGCTCCCGCTTCCCACGGTCGCGTGGCTGTTCGCCGTCCCGGTCGTGCTCGCATGCGTCTTCAGCGGCATCGTCAACACGCCCGCGATGACGCTCCTGTCGGACGGTGTGGAGCAGACCGGCCTCGACTATGGCCTCGGCTTCGCGATCGTGAACCTCGTCTGGGGCGGCGGACAGGTCCTCGGCGCGATCGGCGGCGGCACGCTCGCCTCGGTCACGAGCGACACGGCGGCCTACCTGCTGCTCGCCTTGATCTGCACCGCGACCCTCCTCACGGTCGCCCGCCTCCGCGACCGCCCCGCCGTGCCGACGCCGGCAGGGTGAGATCGCACGGCGTCGCGCGGTACACTTCGCGGCGACCTAGGGGCTATAGCTCAGCTGGGAGAGCGTCGCGCTGGCAGCGCGAAGGTCGTCGGTTCGAGCCCGACTAGCTCCACTCGAAACTCTGCGTCGCGCAAACCGCCGAGTCGGTGCCACGCCCGTTCGTGGCTACTCGGAGGCAGGTCGCTGATTCTCGTAGAACCAGATGCGAGGATCGCAGACAGCGCTGGCGTGCTGCTGCTCGTACGGCGTCTGCGTCCAGCACGCGTGATGAGACGTGAAGAAGAACCGCATGACGCGCTCGTGCACGACCTCGGTTGAGCGCTTCGGCCACACGATGGTGAACTCGTCTCCGCTCCGGTTGACAAGCACAGCAAGCACGTCCGTCTCGACTGGACGGATCTCGTGGAGAAAGCGTCTGATGCTCAGGAAGGAGTCAAACGGCTCGACGGGCAGCCGCGTCAGGCCGTAGAAGTGCTCACCTTCGGTCAGCATAGGTTGGAAGGCCTTCCAGTCGTTACCTGAGATGCAGTTGGCGAACCTCCCGGGGACTCCCTCCGTCTCGTCCTCACTGACGTGGACCTTGCTGTCCTCGTCATAGAGCACATGGGTCTTGAAGCGGTCAATCCCTGACTGAAGCGCAACCGCGATCCCGGCAGCAAGAACCGCCGTGCCAGCGCTGACCGCACGGTTGTGTCCGACGACGTTGCGGATCTCGCGCAACTCCCGGAGCTTGCTGTCGAGGACCGTCCGTGGGAGCCCCGTCAAAGCCTTGACGGTCGGCCAGACTCCATCTGCCAAGAGGAGCGTGTGAAGCTCCTCGAGGGTGAGCAGCCAGACGACGTTGCGGCTGTTCTCGCAGTCAAGGTGCACACGGCCGTCGAGTTGTCGAAGACGAGCCTTGAGGCTCCGAAGAAGGTCCGGAGGAAGTGAGCCCTGCCAGGAATGGCCATGACAAGCCATGAGTGCTGCGAGCAGCAGGCGCCGATGCCACTGCTCCAGCACGTAGATCTGCTCGTATACGACGATGTTCGCCTCGGGAACCGGAAGCTCATCCCGAAAGACGACGGCTCCAGACGCTTGCAGCTCCAGCGTGAGCACCATGGCCGAACCTTAGCCCGGCCGACCAGCCGGGGCCGTCGGTGACGGTTCGCTCCTGACGTGCGAGGGCTCAGCCGTCGAGCCTCGCGGTCGGCTGGCCTGTGATCTGTGCGATGAGGTCGAAGTCCTTGTCCTGGTGGAGGACGACGGAACCAGCACGCTCGGCGATCGCAGCGATCAGGAGATCCGGGACTGACGGCGCACGGTGGTGACCGCGATCGGCGAGCAGCGTAAGAACTTCGACGGCGCGGTCTTCTGCGGCCGGCGTTGCGTACTCGACTGGCATCGACGCGACCGGAGGCTCACGCAGCCCTGCACGCAGGTCCTGCGGGTCGCGCGCCGAGTAGCCGACTTCCAACAACGTCACCGTCGCGACGCGAACAAGCCCCCGCTCGATCCGATCGGCCCATGCATCGGTTTGCGAGCTGCGGCCGAGCCGGACCAGCGCCGACTTGTCGATGAGCCAGCCCGACGGCTCGACCGCCGCCGCGCTCACGACCAAGCTCGGCGCATGACCTCGGGATCCGCGAGGTCGTGCGGCGATGATCCCCTTGGGGGGCTCCGTCCTTCTCGGGCAGATTCGCCGCACCGCTCACGCCGCAACCAGCTTGGGCGCGCGCACTGCCTGGTTTGCGCGACGCCAAGTTAGCTCCATAGAGAAACCTCCCCCTTAGAGAAGTTCTCCCTTGGAACGCTGTGCAGGTAGCACACGATGTGCTACCTTGTTGGGATGGAGCGCATCGGAGTCCGTGAGCTGCGCCAGCACGCCACCCGGTACCTCGGCCGCGTAAAGGCCGGAGAGACGGTGGAGGTGACCGAGCGAGGCCAGCTCATCGCGCTGCTCGTTCCGCCTGCGCCGGGCGCAAGCGAGCGTGAGCGGCTGATCGCGATGGGACAGCTCGTGCCGGCGTCTCGTCCGTTTAGAGTCCCTCGCCGTGCTCCGCTGCCGGCCGCGGGGCCGAGCACTGATGCAGTGCTGGACGATCTTCGCGCCGAGCGAGCGTGATCTACCTCGACTCCTCGGCGCTGCTCAAGCTGCTGCACGACGATCCCGAGAGCGCCGCTTTGGCCGACTGGCTGACGGCACGCACGGGAACGCCCCTTGTGAGCAGCGCGCTGGCAAAGGTCGAAGTCATGCGCGCGTGCCGACGCATCAACCCAGCGACGCTCAGAGAAGCGGCAGCGCTGCTCAACGAGCTGGACCTCGTCCCGCTCAGCGGCGCGGTGATCGACCAAGCCGCCGACGTCGGCGAGACGATGCTGCGCAGCCTCGACGCGATCCACCTCGCGAGCGCCCTTTCGATCCAAGCCGAGCTCACGGCCTTCGTCGCCTACGACCACCGCCTTGCCGAGGCCGCCTCAAGCGCGGGCCTCGAGCTGCTGATGCCCGGCGCCTAATCCAAGCGGCAGCTCTCAATACAAACGTCGGCCCGCTGCGCCGGGGCCGCCGCCTGCGGCGGCGCCACGCGACAAGGGCAGTAGCCGCGGGCGCCGCCGCACGCGGCCGGTTTGCGAACGTCGACAGTCGTCAGTCGGTTGATCGAAGCGCAGTGATCCTGCTGGCGGCCTCGTCGGCTCTCGAAAGCAGCTCGGCGATTCCCGACAGACCAAGTCCTTTGGCGAGTTGTCCCAAGTGCGTGACGCACGGGTTTGCTCTGCCGTGCTCGACAGCGCTGATGAACTTCGGTCCGACTCCAGCGCGTCGAGCAACCTCGGCTTGCGAGAGTCGGTCGCGACCTCGGATCATGCGTGTGACAGCGGCCAGGCCGGCGAGAAACCGCGTGATGTCCTCAGAGGAGTCACGAGCAGGCGGCATCTTCACTCGTCCTCGCTGGTCGCCAGCAGCACGGCCACCTTGGTCAACGCCTGTCGGTGCTGGTCCTCGGTGTCGGCGCCGCCGCGGCGCTCGCGCGTCTGAAGCCCGAGCTCGCCGATCCGTGAGAGGTAGTTGGCAGTGAGTGCACGCAACTCAGCGAGCGCTTCGGGATCAAGCAGGACCGTGACGTCACCTCTGCCGTTCTGGCGCTCGAAGTCGGTCACGAGCAGCTCGGCGCGCGTTCCCCACACCAGCGACGCGACACGGTCGCGGTCGGCGAGTTGGTAGTGGTGCGCGACCGCTCCGCGCCGCTGGGTCCTTCCCGCGAGCCGGACGATGCCGCGGTCGGCGAGGAAGCGGACGTGGTAGCTCGCGGTGCCGAGCGGGAGGTCGAGTGTGCTGGCGATGGCGGTTGGCGTAACGGTCCCCGTCGCGAGGAAGTGCCGCAGGATCGCGACGCGGTACGCGTGCCCGACCGCGTCAAGCCAGTCGCCCTCCGACGGCCGTCTGGTCAACGGGCACCGGCCGCCCGAGCGGCGGTCGTCATGACCGGACGGTGCCCGCCGGTCCCGGCCCGGGAGGCGCTTCTGCTGGGCCGGAACCGGCGGGCGGCGTGCACGGGGATGGGGTCGCGCACGGTGCGACGACGCTGCGAGAGCACGACCGGACGCGCGCGACCCCGGACACCACAGGGGGAGGTGGGTGCCGGGGCCGCGAGGCGTCCGCGGTGTCCCAGCGTGCGTTTGGGCGGCCTCGCTGTCTGGGGGCGACGCGAGGCGCGCGGCACGCGGTTCGGGCACTTGGGGGAATGCCCGTGGGACGTTCGCAGCACCATCGAGAGCAGACTGACTCCCCTGCGCTCCGGTTACTAGATCGCGGCGGTATACCGCTTCGGTACATCGCAACCTGCCAAATAGCCGTTCACGTTTGCGGAACCGTGCAGCCGTGATCTAGGGTGCGAGGACGGGTCACTGTTCGGGGATGCGGGAGTGGTGAGCAGAGCTGCACCAAGCGGGGTCGTTGCGAGAGTGACGTTGGCAACGATCGTCGTGGCTCCCGAGCCACTCACGCGCTACGCCGTCGGCCGCACGGTCGAGGCGCGGTTCGGTGCCACGAGCGGGATCCTGCGCACCCGGCTGCAGCATGCCTACGACCTCGTCCCGAAGCTCCTGGACGCCGAGCTGATCAGAGTCGTCGGGACGGTGCCGACTCGTCCCGGCAAGGATCCGACGCACCTCTACGCCGCGACGCAGGCCGGTGTCGCGGATTGGCGTGAATGGCTCGCCGGCCCCATAACGATGCCCGACGCGATGACGAGAGCGCTGTCGCGCCTCCATGCCGTGCGGAAGGGCGACTACGCGACGATGCTCGCGATCATCGACCGCTACGAGGCGACGCTGCAAGCGGTCGTCCAGCAGGCCGTCGACCCGGGCTCCCCCGCCGACGTCGCGGATCGCATCGGCCTGCTGTGGAACAGACGTGAGCTGGTCGCACAGCTGCAGTGGTGCCAGCACGCGCGCGACGTCATCTACGAGGAGATGGCGGGGAGGGATCCGCGGTGACCCTGCTCGCGCTCGCCGGCGTCTCGCTGCAGCACCCGTCGGTCACGGCGCTGGCCGACGTCTCGCTCGAGATCGTCGCGGGCGAGCTGGTCGTCGTGTGGGGTCCGGCCCGCTCGGGTCGGACGACGCTGCTGGAGGTTGCCGCGGGCCTGCGCAAGCCGGACAGCGGCACGGTCATGTTCGCGGGCAGGGCGCCGCGCGCGAGCCTCGGCCGGCACGAGGGCTTCGCAGTCGTCCCCAGCACGGAAGCGACGATGCTCGGAGCCGAGAAGCTCGTGATCGACCAGGTCGCGTTCCCCGCTCTGCGCGTGATGTCGCGCTGGCGCGCGCAGGCGTCGGCCGACGAGGCGCTGCGCCGCTGCGGCGTTGAGGATCTCGGGCAGACGCCGATGAACGCGCTCTCGCACGCGGAGCGGGTTCGCGTCGTGCTCGCCCGCGCGCTCGTCCGCGAGCCGCGCCTCGTGCTGATGGACGAGCCGACCGCCGGCCTCTCCCACACCGAGACGGAGCGCTTCCTCCGATTGGTGCAGTCGCTCGTGCGCGACGGGATCGCGGTGCTGATGACCGACGACGCCGAGGGGTCGGCGCTGATGCCCGGCGCTCGCGTGCTCACCATGCAGCGCGGCACGCTCCGCGGCGCGGAGCCGCCGCCCCCGGCTGACGTCATCCCGCTGGAGCAGCGGCGCGCCGAGCCCGGGTTCGGCTCGTGACGCTGCGGCTGGAGAGCGTCTCCCGGCACTTCAGCATCGGCGGCGAGACCGTGCGCGCGGTCGACGACGTGTCGCTCCAGATCGAGCGGGGAGAGCTGATCGCGCTCTACGGCCCGAGCGGCTCGGGCAAGTCGACGCTGCTGCTGATCGCCGCCGGCTTGGAGGCGCCGGATCGCGGAGCCGTCACGTGGGACGGCGTGCCGGTCCCGCTGAGCGGCCGCGGGGGCGACCGCTGGCGGCGGGAGACGCTCGGCGTCGTGCTCCAGCAGCCGCAGCTCGTCGAGGGCGTGCCGCTGCACCGCAGCGCCGGCCTGCGTCTGGAGGCGCGCGGAATGCGCCGCTCGCAGGCGCGGCTCGCGGGGATCCGCGCGCTCAAGGAGGTGGGCCTCGGCCACCGCCTCGACCATCGTCCGGACCAGCTGTCGATCGGTCAGCGCCAGCGCGCCGCGATCGCGAGAGCGCTGACGACCGACCCCGCTCTGATCCTCGCCGACGAGCCGACCGGCAACCTCGACTCGCACACCAGCGGCCAGATCATCGACCTGCTCGACGGCCTCGCCCACGAACGCGACCGCGCCGTGCTGATCGTCACCCACGACCCACAGCTCGCCCACCGCGCCGACCGCATCCTGCGCCTCGACGATGGACGGCTCACCGAGCTCGCCGAGGAAGACGCCGACGACCTCACGCCGATGCCATGAGCGAAGAGCCCCAGCCGCGCAAGGTCGAGCGCGCCGAGCGGTCGTCGTGGATCGGGCTCGGCACGCTGCTGACGCTCTACGGCGGCCGGCTCCGGCGCCAATGGCTGCAGGAGCTGCTCGCGGGCGCGGGCATCGCGACGGGAGTGATGCTCGTGTTCGGGGTGCTTGCGGCGAACACGAGCATCAAAACGTCGGCGCGAGAGGTCGTGAACGGGATCGCGGGGCATGCACAGCTCCAGGTGCGCGCCATCGGAGCCTCGGGATTCGACGCACGCCTCGCGCAGGAGGTTCGCGGCGCTCCAGGCGTCCAAACCGCATCCGCGGTGCTCCAGGCGCACGCGAGCGTGCGCTACGGATCTCGGCGCGCGGGCGTCGATCTCGTGGGAGTCGACGACTCGTACACGAAGCTCGGCGGCGTCGCGGCACGCCCCGCGTTGTCCGGCGTGTTCGCTCTTCCGGGCATCTACCTGTCCGCCGGCGCGGGCCAGACGCTGGGCATACGCGTGGGAAGCGCGCCCTCGCATCCGGTGACAATCGACGTCCGCGGACGAGCGCGACAGATCCCCGTCATCGGCATCCTCGGACCGGCGGAGATCGGAGCGTCGGCCGACACGCTGACTGCATCCACCTCGCTCGAGCGCGCGCAGCGGCTCAGCGAACTTCCGGGCAGAGCCACACGCCTCCTCGTCGTCGCCAGACCCGGCAGAGAGCAGCAGGCGCTTCAGTCGCTGGAGCAGATCGCGCGAACGAACGGCTTGCAAGCGGGGCACGTGAGCGACGAGCTGCGCGCGCTCGCGATCGCAACCGAGCCGAACGACCAGTCGACGACGCTGTTCGCCGCGATCGCGGCACTCGTCGGCCTCCTGCTGACGACGATGGCGATGCTCCTGACCGTGCCCGAGCGACGGCGCGAGCTGGCGCGGATGCGCATCGTCGCCGGGTTCACGTCCCGGCAGGCGGCGCAGGTGCTGCTCTTCCAGGCCCTGCTGCTCGGGGCGGTCGCGTCGGCCGTCGGCATCGCCGCTGGTGACGTGCTTGCGCGCAGCGCGGCACAGGCGCCGCCCGGTTACCTGGCGTTCGCGTTCCCGCTCGGCTCCGGCATCCACGTGGAGGCATGGATGATCGCTGTCGCGATGCTCGGTGGAATTGTCTGCACCTGCGTGGCGGCAGCAACGCCGCTGGCCGACCTGCGGGCGGGGCGCGCCCTGAACGCCATCTACGGAGCCGGCGGCCAGCCCGGGCAGAACATCTCCTCGGCCGTTCGCGTCCGGCTCGCGCTCGGCGCGGTCGCGCTCGTGCTGGTGGCATCCGCCGTCGTCGCTCTCGCTCCGGCGCTGACCTCGGTGACGATCGGCGCCCTGATCGTCGCGACGTTGCTGGCGATGCCCGCGCTGCTGTCCGGGCTCCTGCTCCTCGCCGACCAGCTCGAGCGCCTGGACCGCGCACCGCTGCTCGTGATCCCGGTCGGTGCGCTGCGCGCGGCGCCCGTGCGATCGCTCGCCTTGGCCGCGACCTGTGCAGTGGCCGTCTGCGGTGCGCTGGCGATCGGCGGCGCCCGCGACGACCTGCTCAGAGGCCTCGACCAGAGCGACTACTACGGAACGGCCGACATCTGGGTCAGCCAGCGTGGCGACGCGCTCGGGCTCGAGCCGTTTCGGCCGCCGTCCGGGATCGCGGCGCTGCCCGGGGTGGCGGCGATTCGCGACTACACCGGCGGGCTGCTCGACATCGGCGACCGGCGCACCTGGGTCATCGCCCGTCCGGCCGGGGATCGGACCATGGTGCCGCTCGCGCAGGTCCGCGACGGGAACGCCGCGACCGCGAACGCACGCCTGCGCACGAGCGGCTGGATCACGGTCTCGGACCGGCTCGCGCAAGAGCACGGCCTCTCGCCCGGCTCGGCCTTCCCGCTTCCGACGCCCACCGGCCCGCATGCCTACCGCGTGGCGGCCATCACCACGAACCTCGGCTGGGGACCGGGCGCGATCGTGATCAACGCGGCCGACTACCGCCGCGACTGGGCGGCCGGCACGCCGACCGCGCTCGAGATCGACGTCCGCCCCGGCGCATCGCCGACACGAGTCGCAGACGAGATCGGCACCCTGCTCGGACCGGCGACCGGACTTCAAGTCAAGACGACCCCCCAGGCCGTCGCCGATGCCCACCAGATCGTCAGCGACGGGCTGGCCCGTCTCGGCCAGATCTCGACGCTCCTGCTGATCGCGGCGGCGATCGCGACGGCGGTCGCGATGACGGCGACCATCCGCGACCGGCGCCCGCAGCTCGCGGCCTACGCGATCGAGGGCTGGAATCGCGCCGCCCTGTGGCGTGCGCTGATGATCGAGACGGCGATGATCCTGCTCGCCGGATGCCTGGCAGGGACCCTGGCCGGGACGTATGGGCATTACCTGCTGTGTCGCTGGCTCGAGCAGGTGACCTCGTTCCCGGCGCCATGGTCGTGGTCGCCGGGGTCGATCTTGCCCGTGTGCGCGCTGCTGTCCGGCGTCGCGCTGCTCATCACCGCCGTGCCCGGCTACTTCGCCGCTCATCCGCGCGCGCGGCTCGCCGTCGACCGGGCCTGACGCAAGCTCCCGATCGAGTCCCAGCGGTCGGCGATGATCGGCACATGCCGGGGGCGCTCAAGATCCTCGTCGAGCTCATCGAGTACGAGGTCGCCATCGTGCCCGAGGCGCGCCGTGCGATCCGCAGATGGACGGACGCGGCCGCTGCGATCCCGGACCCCGAGCTGCGGGAGACCGCGACCTTCGCCATCGCCGTCGACGCGAGCAACGCCGAGGCCGCCGCCGCATTCGCGGTGATGGCGTCGCGGTCGCGCCGGCGCGCGGTCGCCGAGCTGCTCGTCGCCTACCAAGTCCTGCTCGACTACGTGGACGCGCTCGGCGAGCGGAGGCTCGGCGCTGGCCTGCTACGCGGCCTCGCCATCGGCATGGCCCTGACCGCCGCGCTCGAGCCGCCGGCGTCGCCCGTCGACCTCGACCCGCTCGGAGACGACGGCGGCTACCTCGTGGATCTCGTCACGGCCTGTCGCCGTCTGCTGTGGCAGCTCCCCTCGGCCACCGCCGTCGAGCACGAGGCCGGCGCCGCCGCTGTCCGCTGCGCTCAGGCGCTCGCCTACACGCACGCCGCGGCGCAATGCGGCACGACCGACGGCCTGCGCGAATGGACGAGCGCGCAGCCTGCGACGACCGGCTACACGTGGTGGGAGATCGCCGCAGGAGGGAACTCCGACCTCGCGATCCTCGCGCTGCTCGCAGCCGCCGCTGACCCCGCGACGACGCCGTCCGACGCCGCAGACGTCGCCGCCGCGTACTGGCCGCACGTCTGCGTGCTGTCGACGCTGCTCGACAGCCTCGTCGACTGCGAGCGCGACGCGACGACGGGAAACCTCTCGTTCGTCTCGCGCTACCCCGATCGCAGCGCGGTGCAGGACGGACTGCTGCAGGCGACGTCACGCTCGCTCGCGGCCATGGCGCCGCTTCGGCACAGCCACGCGCACACGATGATCGTCTGCGGGGTCGCGGCGTACTACGCCGCCTCCGCGACGCCCGGCAGCCTCGCCGCACGCGTCGCCCCGGCGCTGGTCGCGACGCTCGGCCCGACCGCCGCGCCGATCGTCCTCGCGCTGCGGGCGCGGCGGCGGCTTGGAGCTCTGCTGGACGTGGGCGCTGGCGCTACTGTGAGGTTCCGATGAGACCCAGACCCAACACAGCATCCGCCCCGGCTCCTCCGACGCTGCCGTCGGACAGCATCCCGCCCGTGCCTCCATCCGTCTTCATCCCGGAGACGCGCGGAGCGAACCCGCCGCATCAGAACTAGCGAGCGGAACCGGCACTCGCGTTCCGCGCTAGGGAAGACTCCCCGCTTCGCGGTGATCCCCCCCGGAGCGGTTCGCCGTCCGACTTGCCGTTGCTCAGGTGTCGAGTCGTTCGGTCGGCTGGCCGGTGATCTGTGCGATGAGGTCGAAGTCCTTGTCCTGATGCAGGACGACGAGGCCCGCGCGCTCCGCGATGGCCGCGACGAGGAGATCGGGCACCGACGGCGCCCGATGATGGCCGCGATCGGCGAGCAGGACAAGGACCTCGACGGCGCGGTCCTCGGAGGCGGGGGCCGCGTACTCGACGGGCATCGATGCGACCGGAGCCTCGCGCAGCCCCGCGTGGAGATCCTCGGGATCCCGCGCGGAGTAGCCGACTTCGAGCAACGTGACGGTGGCGATGCGGACGATCCCTCGCTCGATCCGATCCGCCCATACCGCGCTGTCGGGGCTGCGCCCCAGCCGGACCAGCGCGGACTTGTCGATCAGCCAGCCGGGTGGCTCGGTCGCCGCGGTCACGACCAGGCTCGGCGCATGACCTCGGGATCCTCGAGGTCGGCGAAGCGAGACGCGAACCGCTGCAGATCGGCCGAGGTCACCGGCGCCGACGGACGGGCGGCCTCCTGATGAAGCCGGCGCCGCAGATACTCGGTGCGGGAGAGCTTGAGCCCTGCGGCGAGCGCGTCGATGCGGGCAAGGTCCTCCGCGGGCACGTCTCGGATCAGAAGATCAGGCACAGACGGAGGATATCAAGCGATATCACGCGCACGCAAGGTGGCCGTGATGCAGTCCGCCGATCTCAGACGAACTGCGCCGCCGCGTGGCCGGAGGCCCATGCCCACTGGAAGTTGAAGCCGCCCAGGTGGCCGTTGACGTCGAGCACCTCGCCGATCCAGTACAGGCCCGGGTGCTTCAGCGACTCCATGGTCTTGGACGACACTTCGCGGGTGTCGACGCCGCCCAGGGTGACCTCGGCGGTGCGGTAGCCCTCGGTGCCGGCCGGCACCACCTGCCAGGCGCGCAGCTTGTCGGCGATGTCGCGCAGTCCGGCCGGGGTGTACTGCTTCATCGGCTTGGACGCGAACCACTGATCGGCGAGAAGGGCCGCCATCTTCTTGGTGAAGACGTCGCTCAGCACGGTCTTCAGCTCGCGGTCCGGGACTGCGGCCTGCTGGGCTTGCAGCCACTCCAGCACGTCGCGATCGGGCAGCAGGTCGATCTCCACGACGTCGCCGGGGTGCCAGAACGAGGAGATCTGGAGGATCGCCGGGCCGCTGAGGCCGCGATGGGTGAACAGGATGTTCTCGCGGAAGCTCTCGCCGTTGCAGCTGACCGCGCAATCGACCGACGTGCCGGTCAGCTCGGCGCACAGGTCCCTGAGCTGGCCCGAGAAGGTGAACGGCACCAGGCCGGCGCGGGTCGACAGCACGGTGTGGCCGAACTGGCGAGCGATCTCATAGCCGAAGCCGGTGGCGCCCATCGTCGGAATCGACAGACCGCCGGTGGCGACCACCAGCGACGGCGCGGCGATCTGCCCCATCTCGGCGCTCAACAGGTAGCCGGTTCTCGGTCTTCTCGATCTGCTGCACCGAGGTGTCCAGGCGCAGGTCGACGCCAGCCTGCTGGCACTCGTCCAAGAGCATCGTGAGGATGTCCCTGGACTTGTTGTCGCAGAACAGCTGGCCGAGCTTCTTCTCGTGATACGGCACGCCGTGCTTGCTGACCATGGCGATGAAGTCCCACGGGGTGTAGCGGGCCAAGGCCGACTTGCAGAAATGCGGATTCTTCGATGCGAAGTTCGCCGGTTCCGCGTACATGTTGGTGAAGTTGCAGCGGCCGCCACCGGACATGAGGATCTTCTTGCCCGCCTTGTTGGCGTGGTCGACGAGCAGCACCTGCCGGCCGCGGCCAGCGGCGGTCAGCGCACACATCAGCCCGGCGGCACCTGCGCCGATGATCACAACGTCGGTAGAGCGCACAACACGTCCTCAAGCACCATGAAACTCGGGGGCGATCCCGCACAAGATACGACTGCGCGAGCACCACCGGGCGCCGGAGAGTGATGACACTGGTCGGTCGAGTGATATCATCGGGTCGTGGTCCGAACGATCGTGCAGCTGCCTGACGAGCAAGCCGCCGCGCTGGAGCGCGCCGCGCGTCGGCGCGGGGTTTCCAAGGCAGCGGTCGTTCGGGAGGCGCTGGGCCAATTGCTCGCTCCTGAGGAGAGCTCCGAGGACGAGGCGCTGCGCCGCGCCCTCGCTGCGGCGGGCTGCTTCGCGTCCGGGGTTGCGGACCTCGCAGAGCGCCACGACGACTACCTCGCCGAGCGGTGACCTTCGTCGACACCTCCGCGCTGCTCGCGTTCCTCGACCGCGACGCGGCACGTCATGCCGACGTCGTCGAGGCGATGACGCCGGTGCTCGCCCAGCGCACGGGCGTCACACACAACTACGTGATCGTCGAAGCCGAGGCCCTCGTCCACCGCCGCCACGGCGCCACTCCCGCGCGACGCCTGCTGGAGGACATCGTGCCGCTCCTCGAGATCGCATGGATCGATCCCGATCTCCATGCCGCTGCCGTCGTGGCGCACCTCGCCGATCTGCGCCGCCGCACCTCGCTCGTGGACCACATCAGCTTCATCGTCATGCGCGAACGCGAGATCGACGACGCCCTCGCGCTCGATCGCCACTTCACCGAAGCCGGGTTCGACGCACGCCCATAGTCGGTGTCACACCCGCGAGAGCCGAACGATCAATCCAGGTCGAAGGCGGCGCGGATCGCGTCGCCGAGCGTCTGCTCTTGACGGTCCAGCAGAACGCCGATCTGCTCGCCCAGGGCGCTGACGGGAATCGTCGTGATGTTGTCGCAGCTGACGACGGAGGGTCCTGCGAGGCCGTTGGCGGCATCGACGGCCACCTCGGTCGACAGGCCTCGAATCGTCGTGGTGATCGGCGCGATCGTCACGGCCGTCATGTGGGGGCGCACCAGCTCGCGCGTGAGGATCAGCACCGGCCGCGCCTTGTCGAGCCGAGCGATGTGGATCGGCCGCATCAGGCAAGCTCGGACGGCAGTCCGAGCGCATGCTCGGCGAGGCCGGCGAGCTCGGGATCCTGACCGGTCCGAGCGAGGATCTCGGCGTCGCGTGCGGCGATCGCGCGGCGGCGCTCGCGCTCGAGCGCACGGGTGACGACTGCCGCCCGGCTGGGCTCGGTACCGGCGCCGACGAGCCCGTCCACGAAGTCGACAAGCTCATCCGAGAGACGAACCGCGATCTGCTTGCTCATCCCAAGATGGTACCAGTCTGGTAGCACGTACTTGCGACGGTAAGGCTCCCCCGTCAGACCGCTTCAGGGTCCGGTTCAGGGTGCGTTCCCGGTGGCGGGCGCAGATGGCCTCGCGGAGACTGCCCGCATGAGAGGAACTCCCCCATGTTGAGCGCCCGCCTCGGTCGCATCGCGCCCGTCGCCGCCGCGCTCGCGCTCGCCGCTGCGGCGCCGGTCGCGCACGCCGTCTCACCCGTCGTGAAGCTCAGAGGCAGCGCGTCGCTGACGCGGGTCTCCTCAGCCGGCAGGGTCGCGACGGCCGCCAGATTCCACGTCGACACGAGGTTCTCGACGGACACGCCCGGTGCTCAGCTGTTCACGGTCCAGCAGGCCGTCATCTACTTCCCGGACCATGCCGGCACGAACGGGCCGCTGTTCCCGTCCTGCGACGCGGCGCGGATCACGCGCTCCCACGGCAACATCGCCGCCTGCCCCGCGGGCTCCAAGGTCGGCAGCGGCACCGTCGCCGCGCAGGCGCTCCAGCTCGGCGTCACCGCGACCGGCCACGTCGCAATGTTCAACAGCCATCACGGCAAGGACGTCACGATCAACATCCAGACGCTTCTGCCGGCGTACATCAACGAGTCGCTCGACGCCCCGATCACGCAGTTGCACGGCATCTACGGCGAGAAGCTGACGCTCGTCGTGCCGCACTCGCTGCAGGAGATCCTCGCGGGCATCTTCGTCGGCGTTCAGGACTTCGACGTCACGCTCGCGGGCCTCACGCGCGTGCACGGCGTCCCGTACAGCTACCTGAAGGCGCGCACCTGCCCGCGACGTGCGATGCACGGCGTCTTCGCCGTCAAGAACTGGACGACCGGCCAGGCCGCCACCGCCACGGCCGACGCCAAGGTCCGCTGCACGGCAGGGTGAGGCGGCGGGTCAGCCCCTATGGCACGCCACCGCCGAGCGCCGCGACGCCCTTGAACGGCGTGGGGTTGGCCTGCTCGACGAAGGCGAACGTGCCCTCCTCGGTGACCTCGGTGCCGGGCGGCGACTCGTCGCGCAGGCGCTGGGCCCACGCGTGCGCCGCGTCCTCGTCGGCGGCGCCGATCAGGACGTAGCGCCAGCGCCGCGTGTGCGGGACGCCCTCGCGCGTGAGCCGCTCGGACAGCTCGTGGGCGGCATGGTGGGTGGGAAGCACGGCCCGCGCCTCGAAGTCGGGGACGCCGTGCGCGGCGCTCTCGGCGTCCTCGCGCTGCATCAGCCGCGCATGCTCGGCCTCCCGCTGCGCGGCGGTCGTCGCGGAGGCGCTGTCGGCAGGCTCCCAATCCTCGGCGTCGGGGTGCCAGCGGCTCAGAGCGATCTCCGGCTCCAGGCCATGTCTCGCGAGGTCGGCCCGCACGACGCGCTCCGCGGCGAGGGCCGCAGCATGCGTGGCGGTGTAGAGGAAGACCTCCTGTCCGTCGTGGCTGACCACGACGGCGTCGCCCAGCTCGCGCGCGACGTCGTCGCCCAACTCCTCGGCCTGCAGCCGGCCGGTCAGCGCCTTGGCGTGCTCGGCGCCCGCAAGGTTGACGCGCAGGCGCCAGTCGTCGTCCACGCGGCGGACTGTACCTGCTGAGGACCGCCCCGACCGGCGCGTCGCGAGCCAGCGTCTGCGGACGGGTCAGCGGCCGCCGCGATCGCGAGAGCGCTCCCGGTCGCGCTCCCGCTCGTGCTCCCGCGCTCGCTCGATCACCGCGCGCGTCTTCGCCTCGCCATCGACGCGGTTCTGCGCAGTTGGACGATCCCCCGTCCCGCCCTGCCGGACGCCGGCGTCGTCGCGGGCGGCGTGCCACGTCCGCGCCGCCTCGCGCGGCGTGACCTTCGTGTCGCGCGCTGCGTCCTTCTTGTCGTAACCGCTCATCTCGCTCCTCGCTGTCGCTGACCGTTTGACAGGAAGCCTCAACAATGAACAGAATCCAAGCAAATCATGGGCCGCCGCGGCGCGGCTCGGACCGCGCACCCAGGGGCGACACATGAGCGAGCAGACCACGGAGGCCGCCGAGCCGCCGGAAGCCGAGGCCGGCACGACGAGCGGCGAGGCGACGGCCGACACCGCGAGCGAAGCGACGCGGACCGACCTGGCGGCCGCCGAGTGCCGCGAATGCGGCGCGACGATTCGCGGCGGCGTCGCGTTCTGCCCGACGTGCGGCACGACACAGAAGCCGCAGCGCGAGGCACCGGAGCCCGCACCCGTGGCCGAGGGTCGGCCCGAGGCGGCGCAGATCGACGTCCCGCCGGTGGCCGCGGCGCCCGTCGCGAGGTCGACGCCGGCCCCAGCGCTCGCCAGAGCGACGACGCCCGGCATGCAGAGCTTCCTGCTGCCGCGCTTCCCCTTCAAGCTCGTATGGAGCCCGCGCAAGGCCTGGGTCGTCTCGACCAGACTCCCGGAGCGGGAGATCGCCGACGCCTTCTCGACGACGATGGCGAAGGAGGCGAGCGTGCTGCGCCGGTCGAACAACTACTACCGGCGCGTCAGCTGGACGACGCAGCGCAACGCGATCAGCGGCGAGGTCGTCGCCACCTGCCGCGCGGACGGACCGGTCACCGTCGGCGCCGGCAGATCGAAGATCTATGCCGACGTGTCCGGCGACACGCTGGTCTGCCGCATCGATCGCAACGACGCGGACGGGCGCAACCACGTGTCGATCGGGGTCGGCACCTTCACGACATGGCTCGGCTTCTACCTGTTTCCCCCGATGGCCTACAGCATGGACGTCATCAAGGCGCTCAGGCGCGCGGATCCGACCGTGCAGGTACGCCACCCGTGGTCGGTCGTGCGGATCGTCGCCCTCGTCGCGTTCGTGATCTTCCTGATCGCCTCCTGAGGCGGCGGCCGGCGCTCAGGCGGTCGCGCGCCCGGAGCGCGCGGGGCGCACGAGCGCCGGCGGCAGGCGCGAGTGGTGGCGAGATGTCGGCAGGCGGCGCGTGCGGAGCACCCCGCCGAGGTGCTCGTACCACTCCTTGGCGCTCGTGCGCTGCGCGTCGGGCCCGCTGGCCAGCGCCTTGCGCAGCAGGTAGCGGCCGCGCGGGTCGAGCGCGCCGTCGGCCCACGCGGGATCGCGGTTCTGGGCGCTGAGCGCCCGCGGCGAGAGCACGCGCAGCACGAACAGCCCGAGCTTGTAGAGGTCGGTGCGGATCGACTGCGCCGAGGCGCCCTCGGGCGGCGCCCAGTCGGGCGTGTGGAGCTGCGGGACGACCGGCGCGCTTCCGCTGAGGCGGAACGCGTCGCAGTCGACGAGGTAGACGCACGGTGACAGGTCGGGGGCATACGCCATGTTCGGAAAGGAGAGGTCGCCGATGCAGATCCCGCGCCTGTGCAGGAAGCCGATTGCGAACGCGAGGTCGCGGCAGACGCGATAGCGGTCGCCGGGCGACGCGACCGGGACGCCGGCACGCTGGCAGCGCTCGGGCGGCTGGGCGAGGTACTGGCCGTCGCGCGGGCGCCGCTTCGTGCCGCCGTCGGCCAGCCGCAGCTCGTGGAAGAACGCGTCCGGGATCAGCGGCACGATCACGCCCGCCGCGCGCCCGTCGTCGCCCTCGACCACGCGCAGCGGCCAGTTCGTCAGCACGTCGAGCATCGCGCGATCGCGCGGGTCGAGCCGCTCGCGGAAGCTCGTCATGCCGTCGAGCCCCGTGATCGAGATGCTCTTGGCGCGATACTCCTTGTACACGAGCGGGCGCGACTCGCCGTCGAGCTGCAGCTCCGTCGCGCGGTAGACGCGTCCCTGGCCTCCCTTCGCGATCTGCTGAAGCGCGCCCAGCTGCGAGCGCGCGAGGCGGGCGACCGACGCCATCAGGTCGTCCACACGCCGACGACCGTCCGGTCGTCGTCGTAGCTCTTGCGCGCGAACCCGACCTGCGCCGCGAACGCGACGGGGTCGGGCGGCTGCGCCCAGGCGCTCGCGAGGAAACGGCCGACCTCGCCGTCGCCGTGGCCGAGCGGATCGCCGACGCCGTCCGTCATCACGAAGAGCCGCTCGCCCGCCGCCAGCGCGATCGGCGTCGCCGCGGGCAGCTCGGCCGGCAGATACGGCAGCGCCGCGGTCGCGCTCGTGGCGATCTCGGCGTCGGCGTTCTTGACCGCGGTCAGCGGACGCCAGGCCCCGTCGGCTCCGAGCGTGAACGCGGACGGGTCGCCGAGCGCGACGAGCGCGCCGCTGCGACGGCCGTCCGCGTCGGCCGCGACCGACAGCACGACGACGACCAGCGTCGTGGCCATCGCCCGCGCGACGTCGGCAGCGGCGACGTCGTCCGGCGCCTGATCGTCCCCGAGCACGCGCCGTCCGTGCGCCACGATCCTCCGCGCGAGCACGTCGAGCAGCTCGGCCCACGGGATCGCCTGAGGGTCGTCGGAGGCCAGCAGCGCCTCTCGCACCTGCGTCGCCGCGCCGCGGCAGGCGATCGTCGCCGCCTGGTGCGAGAGCGCGCCCGCAGAGACGCCGTCGGCGACCGCGACCACGAGCCAGCGATCGGCGACGACGCACAGCGCATAGTCGTCCTGGCGCGGCGTGCCTCTGTAGCGATGCGACGCGCCGCACACGCTGGCGGCGCGCACGACGAGCCCACCGACGTGCGCCGCGTCGAGCAGCGTGTCGGCGGGTGCGGCTGGATCGGCGGACAGCTGCCCGACGACCTCGAGCGCGGCCCGGCCGGGGTCGCCGACCGCGTAGGGCTCGAAGGACCCGGTCCAGGCCGGTGCCACGAGCGGCTCGACGGCGGGCGGCTCGACGACCGGCGCGTCGGCAGCCGGGGAGTCGACGACAGGCGCGTCGACCTGCTCGCTCGCCGACCGAGGCGTCTCGCCCGTCGCGGGAGCCTCCGCCTCCTGGTCGAACAGAGGCCGCCCCGGTCGCGCCCGCCCCGCCGTGGGATCGGTCGCCTCCGGGCGGCTCACAGGTAGTCACCGTAGTCGGCGGCGACGAGGTCGTCGCCGAGATCGTCGTTGTCGGGCAGCAGGAAGCCGCCACCGCCCGCACCGACGCTGGCGCCGGACATGAGCGTGCTGGCGACGAGGATCTCCGCCATCTGGCGCAGCGCCTCGCCGGCGTTCGCGCCGTCCTTCATGAAGTACGACTTCGAGCGGCTCCGCGGGTGGATCAGCTCCTGCAGCGTCTCCGGTCTTGCGCCGACCCCGAACGGAACGACGTTCGGGTAGTACGGAAAGCCGCTTCTCGTCGCCTTCTCGTACGCCGTCAGATCCTCGAACGCCTGCCGCCAGGCCGTGGGGTCATCGGTCGGCTCGCCGTCGCTGATGAAGAAGGCGGCTGGCCGGTGCACCTCGAAGCCATCCGCCTTCAGCTGCGAGACGTCCTGCTGGATCTGCGCCTTCAGCTTCCGGAACGCGGCGACGTAGGAGGTGCTGCCGCGCGGAGCGAACGTCGCGTCGCCCTGGTGCATGCTGAGGTCGCACAGCGGCAGGATCACCTGTGCGTCGTCAGAGAAGTCGATCACGCCGAAGCGCACCTTGTCCGCGATCACCGGATTCTCGATCAGCGCGCCCTTCAATCCGCCGACGATCGTGTTGGCGCTGTCCATCTTGCCGTCCTCGGTCATCGAGTACGAGACGTCGACGACGAGGTAAAACGGCAGGATCTTCGCCTTGCTCTGCACGTCGGTCATGGGTTGGGCCTTCCTCTCTCTGATGGCGTTCTGGTCACGATGCGTCCGCTGCCCGGCGCTGTGCGGCAGCGCGCCGGTCAGCCGCCCAGCGCTCCCATGCCGCGGCCGTCGGGCGCGCGCCGGGATCGGATGCGAGCGACATCCGCAACAGCCACGCGCCGGCCGGGTCGAGCAGCCCGTCCGCCGCGGCCGGGTCGCGCGTCTGGAAGGAGCGGCTGACGCTGCGCAGCACGAACAGGGCGAGCTTGTAGATGTCGGACGAGGCGGCTGCCATGTCCGGCTGCGCCGGGTCGTCCCAGTCCACCGTCGCGGTGAGCGGCAGCGGCGAGCCGACGCCGCCGAGCATGACCGCATCGCAGTCGACCAGCAGCACGCGCTCCAGCTCGGCGCTCCACAGCACGTTGCGCGTCGAGAGGTCGCCGATGACGACGCGCCGCTGGTGCAGGAACGCGATCGCGTCGGCGAGCGCCCGCACGAGCTCGAGCCGCACGGCGTCCGGCGGGTCGGCGACGTGCAGCGCGCGCATCCGCTCGGGAGCGGCGAGCAGGTACTGGGCCTCGCGCAGCACGCGGCGCCGCGCACCCGACGGCACGCGCACCGACGCGACGTACGCGTCGGGGACGCGACGCATCACGAAGCCGACGAGCCGCTCGTCCTCGACCACGAGCGCCAGCGGCCACACGGCGAGGCGGTCGAGCCGCGCACGCTCCGCCGGAGCCAGCTCGCGCCGCCACTCCACGAGCCGCTCCAGCACGGCCCGATCGACCTGCCCGGGCTCGTGATAGCGCTTGAGCACGAGCGGCTCGGAGCCGAGCACCGGCGCCGGCGCGACCGCCTCGACGCTGCCGGCGCCGCCGCGCGCGATCGGCGTCGTCGAGCCGAGCGCCGCGAGCTCCAGCCGCCGCGGAAGGACGACGCCGCCGGCCGCGGCGGTCACAGCAGATCCTCCAGCGGCAGCGCGTCGAGCCCGTCGGGCACCGAGGACGGCAGCCGTAGGTGCCCGGCTGTGCCGGAGGCCACGACGCTCTCCACGAGCAGCGTCCCGAAGCAGGCGATCGCGGCGGCGGCCGTCATCGCGTCGGAGGCGCGGTAGGCCGCGAGGGTCGCGATCTCACCGAGCACCGCGTGGTCGACGTCGCCGAAGCCGAACGAGACGATGTTGGGGCGGTGCGGGAAGTCGTCGTGCAGCAGCTGCGCGAGCGCCGCGCGCCATCTCGCGCCGGCGTCCGTCGGACGTCCATCGGTGAGGAAGAAGACGGCCGGGCGAAAGACGCGAAAGCCGTCGGCGACGAGCTGGGCGACGTCGCCCTCGATCGTCCGGCGCAGCAGCGCGAAACCGGCTCCGTAGTTCGTCAGCCCGCGCGGCGCGAGCAGTGGCACACGCTGCAGCAGACCGAGATCGCAGAGTGGGAGCGCGACCTCGGCGTCGCCCGCGAGCGCGACGATCCCGAGCCGGATTCGATCCGCCACGACCGGGTTCATCGCGGCGGCGTCGCAGGTCGCGACGATCGCCGCGTTGAGCGCCTCGATCCGCGACGCCTCGCGCATCGAAGCCGACACGTCACAGAGCGCGTAGAAGGGCAGCAGCGTCGCGCGCGCGCTCATCCCTCGTGCTCCCGATGCAGGTCGACGAGCAGCGGCTTCGTCGTGATGCCCAGCTCGCGCGCGTTGACGTGCACGAGCGCGGGCCGGCTCCCGAACGGCACCTGCGCGACCTCGCGCTCGCGCAGCACCGGCACGACCTCGGTACCGAGGGTCTGCTGCGGGATGCTCCCGCCGAGCCCGCTTCCCCCGCCGCCGGCGCTGAGCCCGAGCGTGCGCTCGAAGCGCTGGCCGAGCCGGCGGCAGAACGCCTCGACCGTGAGCGGGCTCGCGCCGGGCAGCACGGCGACGCTCGCCGCGTTCGAGAGGATCGACGAGCGGTCGTTCTCGTCCCGCAGCTTGGCGAGATCCTGCAGCGCCACGACGACGCCGACACCGGCCGAGCGCGCAACCTCCATCAGCTGCGCGATGTCGACGCGGTCGGTCACCTGCGCCGCCTCGTCGATCACGAGCAGGACCGGCCGGCGACCGCCGCCAAAGCGCTCGAACAGACGCTGCTTGAGCTGGTTGAGGATCAGGCTCGAGAGCGTCGCCGACACCTGCCCGCCACGCAGCGGCGCGCCGACGACGAGGCAGTGGTGCGCGTCGAGCGCGCCCTCGAGGTCGAGCGCCGTGCGCCGCGTGACCGCCTCGACCCCCGGCACGTCGATGACCGACAGCGCGGTCACGACGCCGCTCACGACGCGCGCGTAGTCGGAGGCGGGCAGGCGCGCGACCGCGACGAGGTCGCTCGCCCCCGGCGCGCGCGGGTGCCGACCGATCTGCGCAGCGAGCGCGCCCTGGTCCTCCAGCAGGCCGATCAGCCCACCCGCGGAGGTGACGCCGGGGGCCGTCGCGCGCGCGAACTTCAAGAGGCCGCGCAGAGTGCGGTAGTCGCGCTGGTAGAAGTACGGATCGGCGGCCGACTGTTCCGGTGGGCGGCCCAGCACGGCGGTGACGGCCGCGTCGACGCGCGCCTCGTCGCTCAGCTCCGCGAGCCAGTTCCACGACGTCGAGGCGTGCGGGTCGGTGAAGTCCCACTTGCGCAGGCGCGCGCCGGGGATCGCGCCGTGGCGATCGCGATAGGCGAGGAAGTCCTCGCGCAGATCGCCCTTGACGTCGACCGCGACGACCGCCCATCCACAGCTCAGCGCGGCGTGCATCCACGGCAGCAGCACGCCCGCCGTCTTGCCCGAGCCGGCCGGGCCGACGACGACCGCGTGGCGGTTGAGCGCCGCGCCCGGCAGCCCGACCGGGCCGCGCGCCCTGCCGCGGCGCAGGTCCAGGAACGCGCCGAGCGGGAATGCGCCGTTCGCGAGCGGCCGCGCCTCCGGCCAGGTCGCGACGCCGCGATAGTCGAGGTAGTCGGTCGGAGCGGTCGGCGGCGGCGTCGGATCGCCGGGCGCGAGGTAGCCCCGGCGCGCCCCGCGCGCCGCCGTGCGCAGCGCGAGCGACGACGCGACGCCCTGGCCGAGGCGGGCACCCGCCCGGCCCCCGGCGCCGACCGCCGTTCCCGCCGCCTTGTAGCCCCACCACACGAGTTCGCCCGAGCGGAAGCGCCTAGAAGAGGTAGGCGTACTTACGCGCCTCCGCCTCGAGCGCCGTGCGACAGGCGTCGGCGTCGGCGCCCGTCGCCTGCTCGAGGTCGGCGCACATCGCCTCGAGGCGCTGTGCCTCGTCGTCGTCGACGAACGGGAGGATCTTCGTGCGCACGCGCTCGATCGCCGCCTGCGCGGCCGGATCCGCCACGGCCGCGGCGGTGCCGCCTCCGCCGGCGCCCGCCCCCACGCCCGCACCGCTCCCGAGCGTGCCGGAGGACATCGTCTCCTGCACGGATCTGGCGAGGTCGATCAGCCCCGACTTGTCGCGGCTGACGCCGAACGACAGATCGTCGCGCAGCATCGTCTCGCCGGTCTTGTCGTCGGTGACGGTGACGTGCAGGATGCCGTCCACGTCGTACTCGTACGTGATCGTGAAGCCGGCCTGCTCGTGTGGGCGCTCGGGGTCGACGTCGACCTCCCACTCCTTCAGGATCACGTTGTCGGGGTGGTCCAGCGCGACGGTCGGGTCGCCCTCGATCACGCGCACCCGCACCGAGCTCTGCCCCGCGGAGAGCGGCCGGTAGCCGCCCTCGGCGCGCGCCGGAAGCTTGTGGTTGCGCCCGATCAGCACGCTGAACTCGGGCTCGTCCGAGTCGCCGACCGAGATCGTCCCGAGCGCGTGCTCGGTTGCGACGAAGAAGTCGGCGTCGAGATCGCCGGCGAGGATCGCCGCCGCGACCGCGGCACCCTCGGCCACGGCGGTCATCGGGTCGACGCCCTCGGCCGGCTCCTTCCCGAGCAGCTCGCTGACGAACGTCCGCACGGCGGGGATCTTCGAGCTGCCACCGACGAGCACGACATGGTCGATCGCCTGCGCGTCGATCTGGAGGTCCTGCAGGCACTGGTCGATCGGGCCGCGCGTCTCCTCGATCTTCGGGCGGATCGCGCGCTCGAGCGTCTCGCGCGCGACCTGGTGCTGGCGATCGCCGGGCAGCGTGATCATCGCCGTCTCCTGCGAGGACAGCAGCACCTTGGCCTTCTCGATCTCGAGGCGGAAGAGCCCGCGCTGCGCCTCGTCCCACCGATCGTGACCCGGGACGTCGGGCAGCACCGCGGCAGCGAGCAGGTTGTCGAGGTCGATGCCGCCGGAGCGCTGGATGCCCTTCGAGGCGCGCTCGATGAAGACGCCCGCGACGGTCTCCAGCACGGTCACGTCGAGCGTGCCGCCGCCCCAGTCGAAGACGAGGATGTTCTGGTCCTCGCTCGCCGACAGCGAGTGCGCCATCGCGGCGGCAGTCGGCTCGTTGATGAGCGCCGCGACATCGATGCCGGCCAGCCCGGCGCACAGCTTCGTCCGGAAGCGCGCGAGGCCTCGGCTGTTCGCCGGCACGGTCACGACCGCGCGGTCGACGTGCGCGCCGGAGGACTCCGCGCCCTGCTTGAGGCGCGCGAACAGCAGCGCCGCCGCCATCTCGACCGAGTACTCGGCGTCGCCGATGCGCACGCTGTCCTCGGTCGCGAACAGGCGCTTGACGGCCTCGAGCTTGTTGCCGTCCTGGGCCTTTGCACGCCAGCCGAACGTCGCCTGCTGGTCGACGCCCACGCCGAGCACGGACGGGAGCACCTTGTCGAAGCCGAGTCTCGCCCACTCGAGCGGGACGTCGTCGATCGCCAGGACGTCGACGGCGCCCGCGCCGAAGGTGGCCACGACGGAGTTCGTCGTGCCGAAGTCGATACCGATCGCGCTCACTGCTGCCCTCCGGAGATGGTCACGGAGTCGCCGTCCGGCGACTCCTCGATCGTCGGCTCGTCGGCCGGCGACTCCTCGGCGGACGGCGCCTCGGCGGCCTCGGGGTCAGGTTCGGCGGCCGGCGGCTCCGGCTCGTCGTAGCGCTCGGCGACCCCCGAGCGGACGACACGCCCGGTGACGGCGTCGACATAGGCCGGACGCACGACCCGCACGCCGGTCGCGTCGTCGGGACCGACGAGCTCGAAGGCATCGGTGACCCGCGGGTTCTCGAGCAGCGCGAGCGAGGACTGTCCCAGCCACTCGTCCACGAGCAGCCGCAGATCCTCCGCGGTGGCGCCCGCGCGCAGCGCCGCGTCGAACTGCGCGAGCTGGTGCAGGTGGGCGTTGCGCTCGCCGGTCGCGGCGATCACCTGCTTGCGCAGCCCGTTGTACGCGTCGGCCGACATGCCCGTGTTCGGCTCCCGTACGACTGTCACGAGCTCGATGCGCTCGAGGCTGCGGTCGACCTTGTCGAGCAGGCTCTGCACCGCCTTCAGCCGCTCGGCCGTCTCGCGGCGGCCCATCACGCCGCCTCCGCCAGCGCGTACGCGGCCGGCGCCGTAGCGAGCGCGCCGGCGGCCGCGAGCAGCAGCTCGTCGAGGTCTCGCGCGGCGGTCGCGCGCACCTCGGCCAGCGCGTCCGGATCGTCGCGCTCGGTACGCCGCGGCAACCGCGCCGGCGCCGGGCGGAACAGCCCCTCGCCACCGGGGTCGAACACGGCCGTGTCGGCCGGGACGCGGTAGAGCGAGACGCCGTCGGCGGGATTGGACGCAAGCGCCTCCACCTCGTGGAGTGCCCAGTTGAGGTCCTCGATGTCCCACGCTCCGCCGCTGCGGCGAATCCGCCGAGCGGCGTGGGCGAAGGCGTGGCGGGCGTCGTCGCCCGAGGTCCCGAAGTCCACCCCGAGGATCAGGTAGGGGTTGCGCTCTGGCACGGTGGTCCCTTCAGTTGAGGATGTTGAGGCATCGGCGCTCGAGCTCGCGGGTCATCTCGACGGTCTTCTCGATGTCCTCGCGCGCGCCGGCGTGGTCGACGATCGGCAGGAACGGCAGCAGGTCGTCGCGCGCGTCGCTCGCGACCCGCGCGCACACGGAGATCCGGTTGAGCACGTCCGCGTAGGCCGACGTGCCCGGGGGCACGCGCGAGCCGACGTCGAGCGCATCGTTGAAGACGTCGATCGCCTGCTCCATCTCGCGGTCGCGCGCGGACATGCGGTTCAGCGCGATCCGGCGGGTGGCCAGCTCGACGATCGGCTCGAGCCGTCTGCGCACCTCGGCGTCGGGATGCTGCTGCCAGTCGCGGCGCAGCTGGTGGAGTCGTGCGACGAGTTGGTCGCCGACCTCGTCCTTGTGCGCCGACAGGTGATAGGTGACGCTGGCGACGCCGAGGAAGCTGAGCAGCAGATGGTCCTCGGCGTCGACGAGGACGCGGTGATCGGCCATCGCGAGCGCGACCGACCCAAAGGTCGTGTCCGGCTCGTCCATGTTCTCGAACAGGATGTCGACGGCGGCGTTGCGCAGCGAGTCGCGCTCGCGCAGCAACCAGGGGGGCGGCGCTCCGCTCGCGATCGATGCTCCCATCACCGGAATCAGGTCGTGGAGGCTCTGCGCGCGGGCGACGAAGAAGCGCGCCTCGAGCGTCTCGCGGTGCGGCGAGCTCGCAAGGCTCTCCACGTCGCCGAACCACGTGCTGTCGTGGATCGCGAGCAGGCTGGCGAAGTCGCGGAAGTCGTCGAGCGCGAGCGGCCCGACGACGAGCTCGCGCAGCGCGTCCTGAAAGGCGTCGGGCAGCGGACTCTCGTCGGAGTTGCGCCACGACTGGGTGTCCGACGTGCTCCAGATCGTCAGCGCGCGGCGTGCCGCGGCGACCCGCATCGCGGTCGTCGGCGCCTCGCGCATCAGGACGCCGAGGTGGCGGGCGGCGGTCTCCGGCTCGAGACCCACGGCGACCACGCCGATGTTCGCCAGCAGCGCCTCCGAGTAGGCGCCCTGGATCGCCTCCTCGAGCGCGGCGATCGCCCCCCGATCGTCGCCGAGGTGGTGCAGCCCGCATGCCTTGAGGTTGAGCGCCTCGTCGCAGACGGCCTCGTCGTGCGCGAGCGCGAGGCAGCGGTCGGCCGCGTCGACCGCCGCGCGCCACTCGCCGACGAACAGGTGCTCGCGCGCCTGGTGGAGCGACAGCCACTCCGTGAACGCGGGAAAGCGCTCGCGCAGCTCGGCCGTCGGCTGCAGGCGCGTGGAGCCGACGATCTCGACGAGCACGGGCCACACGCTCGGGTCCGCGAGGACCGACTCGGTCAGGGCGCCTGCCGGAAGCGCCGCTCCGTCGCGCGTCTCCGCGAGTCGCACGAGCTCGGCCGCGATCTGCTGGGCGCCGGGCTGCACATGCTCGATCGAGACGTCCTTCACGCGGCCCCGCCGCAGTCCCGCCAGCGCGCGGTAGTGGAGCACGAGCGGCCGGTCGGGCGCCTGTGCGAGCCCGTCGACGTCGGCGCGCTGGAACGCGCGGCGCACGATCTCGTCGGCGTGCTCGAGCTCGGCCACGTCCCCGTCGGTCAGCCGCTGCGGGACGAGTCGCGCAGTCAGGTAGCGAGCGCGGCCCGCATCCTGCGTACCCGCCAGCACGACGTCCGCCGCCACCGCCCCGTCATCGATCAGGTCGTCGAGCAGCGGGAGCGGGATGCGGTCGACGTCGTGCGACTCCAGCAGTCCGGAGCGCCGCTCGGCGAGCGCCCGCACGGTCCGCACGGCCGGCGGCGAGAAGCGCACGCTGGCGGCGGCGTCTGAGGGCTCGCCGGCCAGCGCGGCGAGGCCGGCCGAGATCTCCGCCTCGACCGGCTGCGGCAGCGGCAGGTCGCCGAGCAGCGCACGGCCGCCGGCGGCGGCGCGCTCCAGACGGCCCGCGGCGTCGGCTGGCTCCAGCCCGAGCGTTCGTCGCAGCAACGCGGCCAGTGGCTCCTCGTCCCGAAAGGGACGGGTCTGAACCTCCAGCACGCCCAGGTCGACGCCCGCTGCGCGTACCTCGCGAGCCAGGCCTGCGAGCAGCGCGAGCTTCGGCCGGTAGCCCTCCGCAGGCAGCTGCCCGATGGCGGCGACCGCCGCGGTCGCGTCGCGCGCGGCGAAGGCGTCGAGCGCGCGCAGCCACGCCTGCTCGGAGGCCGTCAGCGGCAAGCGCTCGATCAGCTCTGCGTCTCCGACGGCGAGCGCGTCGAGCGCCACGAGACGCGCGCTCGTCTCGTCGCCGACGCCATCGAGCGCCGCCGCGACGAGCCGGTCCGGATCCCACGACGCCTTCAGCGCTCTTGCGCGACAGGCCGCGGCGAGCTGCAGCAGTGCGCCGCTCGGGGTGCGCAGCTCGCGCGCGTGCTCCGCCGGCATGTCCACGCTCGCCGGGTCGGGCAGCGCCGGCAGTTCGACGATGAGCACCTCGCCGGACTCGAGCAGCAGCTCGGCCCCCTCCTCGCGCGTGCCGATCCGCACGGCGGAGCGCTTTCGCAGCCCGCGGCGGACCGCATGCACTGTCCCGAGCTCACCTTCCAGCCGCGACGGCAGCGGAGCGGTGTCGTGCCCACACGCGGGGCAGGCCGCCGCGCCGGCGTCGTGCTCGGCGCCGCAGGCGCGGCAGAACGGCCGGTGGACCGCGAGCAGCGCCTCGCACGGCACGCGCGTGTCCGACTCGGCAAGCGAGTGTGCCAGCTCATCGGCGCGCCGGCCGCGCGCATCCCCTCCGCCCGCCGGTGGCAACGCCGGGAGTGCTTGACCGCAGCCGCCGCAGAAACGATCGCCGGGCTCCAGCGCCTGGGCGCAGCTCGGGCACGCCGAGGTCGCGACGCTCATGCGGCAACCGCCGCCGGAACGTCGGGCATGCGCGCGGCACGCCGTCGGGGCACGCGATTCGGGGCGTCCAGGTGGGGGCCTGGGAACAGCATCGCGGGATTCTTTCCAAACTGGTGTGCATCAGTCAACCATTTTGTGAATTTTCATCGCACGCCCGTTCTTCCCCATGACCGCGCGGCCGATAGCCGCGGCCGATAGCTGTACGCGGGCGCGACCACCCGCCATCGCCGACCGGTCGCGCGCTTCGTGTGCAGGCGGGACCGGTGCCGCCTGGACGCAGCGAGACGGCCGCCGATCTGCGGCCGTCGATGGATCTCCGCGACCGTCCGGCCGCGCGTCGGTCGGGCGCGCGACTACTTGTCGCGCAGGAACGACGGGATGTCGATCTCGTCGTCGGAGATCTCGAGCGACGAGCGCTGGCGGTCGTCGAGCGTGACGTCGCGGTCGCGGCGGGTGCGGCGCGTCTCCTCGCGAGCGCCGGGCGTCGCGCGCCCGCCCGTCGGGCGGCCGCTGTGGTCGAAGCCGGTCGCGATCACGGTCACGCGCACGTCGTCGCCCATCGCGTCGTCGATCACGGCGCCGAAGATGATGTTCGAGTTCTTATCGGCCGCCGCGGCGACAATCTCGGCTGCCTCGTTGACCTCGAACAGGCCGAGATCGTGGCCGCCGGTCATGTTGAGCAGGATCCCGGTCGCGCCCTCGACCGACTCCTCCAGCAGCGGCGAGGCGATCGCGGCCTTCGCCGCGTCGACCGCGCGCGTCTCGCCCGACGCGCTGCCGATGCCCATCAGGGCGGTGCCGGCGTTGTGCATGATCGTGCGCACGTCGGCGAAGTCGAGGTTGATCAGGCCGGGGATCGTGATCAGGTCGGTGATGCCCTGGACGCCCTGGCGCAGGACGTTGTCGGCTTCGCGGAACGCCTCGAGGATCGTCGTGCGACGCTCGACGATGCCGAGCAGCTTCTCGTTCGGGATCACGATCAGCGTGTCGACCTGCTCGCGCAGGCGCTGGATGCCCTCGTCGGCCTGTCTCCCGCGCTGCGAGCCCTCGAAGCCGAACGGGCGCGTGACGACGCCGACGGTGAGCGCGCCGATCTCGTTCTTGGCGATCTCGGCGATCACGGGCGCGGCGCCGGTGCCGGTGCCGCCGCCCTCGCCGGCGGTGACGAAGACCATGTCCGCGCCCTTGAGCGCTTCCTTGATCTCGTCGCGCGACTCGGCCGCGGCGCCGTGGCCGACGTCCGGGTTGGCGCCCGCGCCGAGGCCCTTCGTCAGCTCGTGGCCGATGTTCAGCTTGATGTCGGCGTCGCACATGGCGAGCGCCTGGGCGTCGGTGTTCGCGGCGATGAACTCGACCCCGCGCAGGCCCGCGTCGACCATGCGGTTGACCGCGTTCGTGCCGCCGCCGCCGACGCCGACGACCTTGATGACTGCGAGGTAGCTGCCGCTTTCCATGATGGTTACCGTCCGACCCTTTAGTTAGCGTCGAGACTTTGGCCCGACTTTCGGCATGCGAGAGTGTCGCACGTTATGCCCTTGTTCGGCGGGCTGTCAACGGTCCTCGCGTGCCGCAACGGACGTTGCAGATCGCTGAAGTCTCCACCGGAGGTCGAGGGTTGACCGTCATTGCGGGTCACTCTCAACCTAAGCTTTAGGCTTATCCTGTGGTCGTGGTTCCGGTCGCGGCGGGGGCCGCCGGAGTCGTCGTCGCCCCGCTCCCGGTCGTCCCGGCCGGGAGCGTCGGGACGTCCGACTCGCCGGTTGCGGGCGCCCCGCCCGGCAGGCCGGCGACGGCGGGCCGTTCCGGCGCCGTGACGTCGATCGAGCTGGCTCCGGCGGCCTGCGAGTCGGCCAGCACCGCGGCCGCTGCCGCCCACTTCGCCGCGAGCCGGTCGGAGCTGCCGAAGATCAGCAGCGGGCCGTTGGAGAGCTGGATCGTCAGCCCGCGGTCGGGCGTCGTCTGCACGCCCTGGACGTGGCCGCGCAGCGCCGCCGGGGCCGCGCCGAGCGCCTCGACCGCCGCGACGCCGTCCCGATCGGTCAGCCGCGCGCCGCCCGGCGTGGTGCGCGTCGGGATCTGCGGCAGCCCGGCGGGCGCGCTCACGTCGCGCAGCAGGGTGCCGTCGGAGGTGACGGCGATCTGCCGTCCCCCGGCCACGACCACGCCGACGGCGACGTTCGTGACGACATGGATCCGCAGGGTGTGCGGGAAGCTCGTCGAGACCTCGATCCGCTTCACGAGCGAGAACGGGGCGACGGCGGTGTCGAGCGCGTCGCTGCTCACGTGCAGCGTCGTCATCGAGCGCGCGGTCTGCACGAGCGCCTCGCGGATGCGCGCGCCCTGCGGGCCGGGGACCCCGGTCACCTCGACCGTGCGGACCGCCACGAGCGAGGAGTCGCGCAGCCAGAACCAGCCGGCGAGCAGCAGCACGAACGCCGCGGCGGCCGCCAGCAGCGTGCGCGGCCGGGGACGGCGAAGCGCCGGCAGCGAGTGCAGGTGCGCACGGATCGCGCTCACGCCGCCAGCTCCCAGTCGGCCGGCCAGGGGACGTCGCCGAGCGTCTGCACCTCGGGCTCGAGCACGACGCCGAAGCGCTCGTGCACGCGGCGGCGGCCCGCCGCCATCAGCGCGAGCACGTCGGCCGTCGTCGCTCTGCCGTGGTTCTCGACGAAGTTCGCGTGCTTCTCGGAGAAGCCGGCGCCGCCGACGCGCAGCCCGCGGCAGCCGGCCGCATCGAGCAGCTGGCCGGCGGTGCGGCCCTCGGCGCGCGGGTCCTCGGGGTTTCTGAAGGTCGAGCCGAACGTCTTGATGCCCGACGGCTGCGCGGCCTTGCGCTTGGCGCGCATCTCGGCGAGCGTGGCCTTGACCTGCTCGACGGGCGCGGGCTGGAGCTGGAAGGACGCGCGCGCCACGATCTCGCCGGGCGCGAGGTTGGATCTGCGGTAGGAGAAGCCGAGCGCGTCCGGCGTGCGGCGCTCGATGCCCTCGGCGGTCGCGACGTCGACGTGCTCGAGCGCGCGCGCCAGCTCGCCGCCGTAGGCGTTCGCGTTCATCCGCACCGCCCCGCCGACCGTGCCGGGGATGTTCACGCCGAACTCGATCCCCGTCAGGCCGGCGTTCGCGGCGCGCGCGGAGACGGCCGGCAGGCGCGCGCCTCCGCCGCAGTCCAGCCGCGTGCCGTCCCGTTCGATCTGCGCGAGGTCCTTGTCGAGCTTCATCACGAGTCCGCGAACGCCGTCGTCCGCTACCAGCAGGTTCGACCCCGAGCCGACGACCCCTACCTCGTGGTCGTGCTCCTGTGCCCACTTCAGCAGCGCGACGAGCTGGTCGGTCGTCGCCGGACGCGCGAAGAACTCGCCGTGGCCGCCGGTGCGAACGGTCGTGAGGCGCGCGAGCGGGTAGTCGGGCTGCACGCCGGGCGGCAGCGTCGGCCCCATCACGACCGCACCGCCAGCGCGCGGCCCAGCTCGTCCACGTTGCCGGCGCCCATCGCGAGACAGACGTCGCCGGAGCGCAACTGGGCGCGCAGGAACCGCTCGGCGTCCTCGAAGCGCGGCAGCCAGGCGACGGTGCGACCCTGCGCCGCGTCGGCGGCCGCGTCGGCGACGAGCTTGCCGTCGACGCCGGGAAAGTCCTCGGGCCGCTCGCGTGCCTTGTAGACGTCGAGCACAACGACGAGGTCTGCTTGCGCCAGGGCGCGCCCGAAGTCCCGCGCGAGCGCACGCGTGCGCGAGTAGAGATGCGGCTGGAAGACGGCCACGACGCGCTTGGGCGCGAGCGTGCGCGCGGCTGCGAGCGTCGCGGCGACCTCGGTCGGGTGGTGCGCGTAGTCGTCGTAGACGGTCGCGCCGCTCGCGGTCGCGCCGAGCCGCTCGAAGCGGCGCCCGGCGCCGGCGAAGTCGGCCAGCGCGGCCGCGGCCTGCGCGGGATCGGCGCCGGCGAGCCGCGCCGCCTCCAGCGCAGCGGTGGCGTTGAGCGCGTTGTGGGCGCCGGGGACGCGGAGCTGCACCGGAATGCCGCGCCAGTCGAAGCGGACGCCGGTCGCGTCGAGCTGCGGATCGCGCACGTCGTAGGCGGTCACGGGCGCGCCGGTGTGGGCCGCGAGCGCGGTCAGCTCCGGCCGGTCCCACACGACGATCCCCTCGCGCGCGCGCGCGAGGAACTCGCGGAACGTGTCGTCCACGTCCAGCCGCGAGCCGTACGTGCTGTGGTGGTCCAGCTCGGCGTTCGTGAGGACCGCGACGTCGGGGTGGAGCTTCAGCAGCGAGCGGTCGGACTCGTCGGCCTCGACGACCACCCACTCCCCCGCGCCCCAGCCCGCGTTCGAGCCGGTCGAGCGGACCTCGCCGCCGACGAGGTAGCCGGGGTCCATCCCGCAGCCGCGCAGCGCGTGCACGACCATGCTCGACGTCGTCGTCTTGCCGTGCGTGCCGGTGACGGCGATGCAGCGCCGCAGGGCGGTGATCTCGGCGAGCAGGTCGGCGCGGTGCAGCTCCCGCTGTCCACGCGTGTGGGCGATCGCGCGCTCGGGGTTGTCCTCCGGGATTGCGGTCGAGTAGACCAGCTCGGCGTCCGGCGACACGTTCGCGGCGTCGTGGCCGGCGACGGCCGTGGCACCGGCCGCCCGCAGCCGCTCCAACGCCGGCGACTCCGCGCGGTCCGAGCCGCTCACCTCGGCGCCCAGCGCTCGCGCGACCAACGCCAGCCCGCTCATCCCCGCGCCGCCGATCCCGACGAAGTGCAGCCGCCGCCCGGCCCAGGGCTGTTCGTCGTCAGTCACGCCCGGACCCTAGCGACCGGATCAGCCGGCACGGCGCGCGGGCCCGCGCGCGGGCGGCCGCTACAGCGACCCGGCCGGCGCCAGCCACACGCTGCTGAAGTGCAGCACCTCGGCGAGCCGGTCGAAATGACGGTCGTAGTGCAGCACGCCGACGCCGGCCTCCTGCGCGGCGGCGGCGATCAGGACGTCGGGCACCGGCACCCGATGGTGCCCAGCGCCGCGCCGCGCCAACTCCCGGATCGCCGTGAGCGCGGCCTGGTGGATCGACTCGGTCATCGGAATGTCACCGCCGCCGAGCGACGGCCTTCTCATCGCAAATCGCACCAGGCGCGCAACCCGCCACAGTCGCCCCACGCGCGCAGCTCGCCGAGCCGCCAGGCGAGCTCGTCGATGTTCTCGAGCACCTCCGAGTCCCATGGCGGATCGTCCGACAGCCACATGTCGATGACGCTCTCGAATCGCCGCCGGCGCGGTTCGCGCGGGGCGTCGTTGGTCGGCTGGGGGCGCTGGCCATCATCCACGCCAGCCACCGTAGCGATCCGCGTGTGCCAAATCAGCACACGAACGCAACGAAATAGCTGGAAAACAGTTCTATCTGTGCGCAGCCGCCGCGAGCAGCTCGGCGGCGATGTCGTGGGCCGCGCCGGGGCGGGCGAGGGCGGCGGAGGCGTGGGACATGGCGGCGAGGCGGGTGCGGTCGTGGAGCAGCTCGCCGGCCTCGTGGGCGAGCCGGGCGGGGGTCAGCTCGGCGTCGCGGATCACGACGGCTGCGCCGCCGTCGGCCATCCAGCGGGCGTTGGCGGTCTGGTGGTCGGCGGCGGCGGCCGGGTAGGGGATCAGGATCGCCGGTCTGCCGTGAGCGGCGACCTCGAAGATCGAGCCGCCCGAGCGGGCGATCACGAGGTCGGCGGCGAGCAGCGCCTCGCCGAACTCGTGGATGTACTCGCGCAGGTCGTAGTGCGGGCCGGGTGCGGCCAATGCAGGGAAGTCCCGCGCGCCGGCGGCGTGCAGGACGCGGAACGGCGCGTCCGCGAACGCCTCGACGGCCGCGTGGTTGATCGAGCGCGCGCCCAGCGATCCGCCGAACACGAGCACGACCGTGTCGTCCTCCCCCAGGCCGAAGCGCGCGCGGGCGGCGGCGCGATCCGTTGCGGGAGGCGGCACGGGACGGCCGGTGACGAGGTACCGGGAGCCGGCGCGGCCGGCGAGCGGGAAGGCGAGGCAGACGCGCCGCGCGAACGGCGCGAGCAGCCGATTCGAGATGCCGAGATGGCTGTCGGCCTCGGTCAGGACGAGCGGGATCCGCAGCAGCACCGCGGCCAGCCCGACCGGCCCGGCCACGTACCCCCCGCCGCCCATCACCGCGTCGGCTCTCAGCTGGCGCAGCAGCCGCACAGACCTCCCGACCGCGAGCAGCGCGCGCAGGGCCGCGCGCGCGGCCTTCAGCAGGTTGCGGCGGTGCAGGCCCTCGACGCGGATCGTGCGCAGCTCGTAGCCGGCGGCCGGCACCAGCTCGGCCTCCGCGCGCTCCCCCCCGACGAAGAAGACTTCGGCGCCCTCAGCCCGCAGCGCGCCGGCGACCGCCAGCGCCGGCACGACGTGCCCCGCCGTCCCGCCGGCGGCGATCGCGATCCGCGGCGTCGCGCTCACGATCGGGCGGCGGCGCGGTCCGGCGGCGCTGCGACGGCTCGACGAGCCGCAGCCCGGCGCGGCTGCCCTCCGCGACGTTCAGCAGCAGGCCGACCGCCGCGAGCATCACCGTGAGGTTCGTCGGCCCGTACGAGATGAACGGCAGCGGCACGCCGGTGAGCGGCGCGATGCCGAGCACCACGAAGATGTTGAGCGTCGCCTGGCACAGGATCAGGGAGGTGAGGCCGGTCGCCAGCAGCTTGGCATACGGGGCGGTCGCCGACCGCGCGATCCGCAGCCCCGACCAGGCGATCAGCCCGAACAGCGCGATCACCGCGCTCACGCCGACCGCGCCCAGCTCCTCGCCGATCACCGCGAGGATGAAGTCGGTGTGCGCCTCCGGCAGGAAGAACGCCTTCTGCACGGACTCCCCCAGGCCGACGCCGAAGAGGCCGCCCGAGCCGAGCGCGATCTGCCCCTGCACCGACTGGAAGCCGCTCGTCGAGGCGCTCGCCCACGGGTCGAGGAACGCGGTCAGGCGCGCCTGCTGGTAGGGCTGCACGAGCACGAGCATCACGACCAGCACGGCGCCGCCCGCCGCGAGGTAGCCGAGGTAGCGCATCGGCACGCCGGCGGCGACGAGCAGCGCGCTGACCGACATGCAGATCACGAGCGCGGTGCCGAGGTCCGGCTCGGCGGCCACGAGCAGCGCCGCCGCGCCGGTGACGATCACGAGCGGGCTGACCATCCCCTTGAACGTCCGGATCCGGCGGGGGTTGCTCGCCAGGTACTGGGCGACGTAGAGGATCAGCGACAGCTTCATCAGCTCCGACGGCTGGAACGACAGCGTCCCCGGCCCGATCCAGCGCCGCGCGCCGTTGACCGAGATCCCGATGCCCGGCACGAGCACGAGCAGCAGCAGGCCGAACGAGCCGATCAGCAGCAGCGGCGTGAGCTGGCGCAGCAGCTCCACGCCGCGGCGCGACATCAGCTGCATCACGCCGAGGCCGATCGCACCGAAGATCACCGTGCGCACGAGGTACTGCGTGCCGTTGCCGCCGCCCTGCAGCACGTTGCGCGCCGAGGAGGCGCTGTAGACCATCACCGCGCCGAACGCGAGCAGGACGAGCGTCGCGGTCAGCAGCACGCGCTGCTCGACCGGCCGGGAGGCGGCCGCGCGCGCGCGCGCCGCGCGGCGATCGGCGCGCGGCTTGCGCGGGGGTCTGGCGACTCTCAGCGGTCTGGCCGGGCGCGCCATCAGCCCAATGCCTCCACGAGCGCGCGGAAGTGCTCGCCGCGCGCCTCGAAGTCGGGGTACTGGTCGAAGCTCGCGCAGGCGGGCGAGAGCAGCACGACGTCGCCGGGGCGCGCGGCGCCGCGGGCGGCGGCGAGCGCGCGCTCGAGGTCGCCGGCGTCGTGGAGCGGGACGCCGGCGGTGCCGAGCGCGGCGGCGATCTCCCCCGCCCCCTCGCCGATCAGCTGGACGGCGGCGCAGCGCTCGGCGACCAGCGGCGCAAGCGGCGCGAAGTCCTGCGCCTTCGTGCGCCCGCCGAGGATCAGGTGGACCTGGCGCGGCCCGTAGGCGCGCAGCGCGACGAGCGTCGAGTCGACGTTCGTCGCCTTCGAGTCGTTGACGTAGGCGACCCCGTCGACCTCGGCGACCGCCTCGAGCCGGTGCGCGACGCCGCGGAAGCTGCGCAGGCCGGCGCGCACCGCGCCGGGACCGACGCCGCGCGCCAGCGTCACGGCCGCAGCGGCCATCGCGTTCTCGCGGTTGTGCGGACCCGGCAGGCGGATCTCGTCCGCCGTCATGAACGGCTCGCCGCGCCACGCGATCTCCCCGCTGGCGGCGTCGTACGCCACGTCGGCGTCGGGCGCGTCGCCGAACGTCACGCGCGCCGCCGCTCCCGGCAGCTCGATCCCGAGCGCATGCGGCACGACGGCGACGGCCGCCGGATCCTGGCGCCGGAAGACGTTCAGCTTCGCCTCGCGGTAGGCGACCAGCGAGCCGTGGCGGTCGAGGTGGTCGGCCGTGAGGTTGAGCAGCAGCGCCGCGTCGGGCGCGAAGGCGACCGTGTCCTCGAGCTGGAAGGACGAGGCCTCGCAGACGATCGTGGCCTCGGGCGCGATCTCCCCCACGAGCGAGGCGACGGCGGTGCCGACGTTCCCCGCCACCGCGACCGGCAGGCCGGCCTCGCGGTGCACGTGGCCGATCAGCTCGGTCGTCGTCGTCTTGCCGTTCGTCCCCGTCACGGCGATGAAGTCGTTGGGCAGCATCCGCCAGGCAAGCTCCAGCTCTCCCACCAGCGCGATCCCGCGCGCGCGCGCCGCCTCCACCAGCGGCGCTGTGTGCGGTACGCCCGGGCTCTTGACGAGCGTTGCGACGCGGTCGAGCAGCTGGACGCCCTGGTCATCCAGATGCACTTCGACGCCCTCCGCCGCAAGCCTGCCCACGTCGGGCGTGCCGGCGTCCACGCCGATCACGCTCTCGCCGCGCGCGCGCAGCGCCAGCGCGGCCGCGATCCCGCTGCGGGCGAGGCCGACGACGAGGTACGGGCCGCCGGGCAGCGGTGGGCGCGACGTCACCGAATCGACTGCTGGTAGATCGTGAAGCCGACCGCCGCGCAGACCGACGCGATGATCCAGAAGCGCAGGATGATCTTCGTCTCCGACCAGCCGCGCATCTCGAAGTGGTGGTGGATCGGCGCCATCAGGAAGACGCGTCTGCGGAACGTCTGGAAGGCGAACACCTGGATCGCGACCGACAGCGTCTCGATCACGAAGATCCCGCCGAGGATCACGAGCAGCACCTCGGTCTTCGTCATCACCGCCAGGCCCGCGATCGCGCCGCCGAGCCCGAGCGACCCCGTGTCCCCCATGAAGATGTTGGCCGGGAACGAGTTGAACCACAGGAAGCCGACGCACCCCCCGACGAGGCAGCCGGCCAGCAGCGTCAGCTCCGTCTGCCCGGTCGTGATGAACGTGATGCCGATGTAGGCGAGCAGCACGATCGCCGCGCAGCCGGCGGCGAGGCCGTCGAGCCCGTCCGTGAGGTTGACCCCGCTCGTCGTGCCGGCCACCACGAGGTAGATGAAGACGGGATAGAAGATCCCGAGGTCGACCTGCGCGTCGACGATCCGCAGGCGCAGCGTCTCCTCCAGCCCCGCGCCTCTCGTCGCGCACAGCCACAGGCCGACCGAGATCGCGATCGTCGCGAGCAGCTTCGTGCGCCCGCGCAGCCCGAGCGAGCGGCGCCGCACGATCTTCGTGTAGTCGTCGAGGAAGCCGATCAGCGCGCACGCGATCGCCGTGCCGAAGACGCCGATCGCCTGCCAGTCGTAGTTCGTGAGGATCAGGAACGGCAGCGCGACGGCGGTGAAGATGATCAGCCCGCCCATCGTCGGCGTGCCGGCCTTCGTGTGGTGACCCTCCGGCCCCTCCTCGCGGATGTGCTGCCCGAACTCGCGCTCGCGGATGAACGCGATGAACTTCGGGCTCAGGAAGATGCAGATCAGCAGCGAGGCGGTCCCCGCGATCAGCACGCGGCCCATCAGGCGGTGGCCTCGCCGGCGGGCGCGGCGTCCGTGAGCGCCTCGGTGACGCGCTCCAGCCCGACGCCGCGCGAGGCCTTCACGAGCACGGTGTCGCCGGGCTCGACGAGGCCGGGGACGAGCTGCGCCGCGCGCGCGGCGTCCTCCGCGAGGACCGCCTCGCCGGCGTCGCCGAAGGCGTCCGCGATCTCACGGCTGCGCGGGCCTACGGCGACGAGCAGGCCGACGCCGAGCGTCGCCGCGTGCGCGCCGATCTCGGCATGGAAGCGGGCCTCGTCGGGCCCCAGCTCGAGCATGTCGCCGAGCACGGCGACGCTGCGCCCCCCGCCGGCGGTCGCAGCGAGGTCGTCGAGGGCCGCGCGCATGGACATCGGGTTGGCGTTGTAGCAGTCGTCGATGACGGTGACTCCGTTGCGCAGGCGCGTGCGCTCGCCGCGGCGTCCGCTGAACGCGACCGTCACCGCACCGGCCGGGCTGACCCCGATCGCACGCGCGGCGGCGACCGCGGCGAGCAGGTTCCCGCGCAGGTGCGCCTGGTGGAAGTCGAGCTTCAGCGCGATCCGCTCGCCCTGCGCGTCGATCTCGACGTCGCCGTCGGGCGTCTGGGCGGCCAGCGTCACGTCGCCGCCCGGGCCGAAGGTCACGGTCGCGATGTCGTGGCGGCGATGGGGGTCGAGCAGCGACTCGTTCGCCGGGATCACGGCGGTGGCGCCGCCGTGCAGGTCGGCGATCAGCTCCGCCTTCGCGGCCGCGATCGCCTCGATGCTGCCGAGCAGCTCCAGGTGCGCGGGGCCGACATTGACGATCACGCCGACGTCGGGCTCGGCGATCGCCGCCAGCTCGGCGATCTGGCCGGCGCCGCGCATGCCCATCTCCAGCACGAGCGCCTCGGTGCCCTCCGGGGCGGCGAGCAGCTCGAGCGGCAGGCCGATCTCGGTGTTGAAGTTGCCGCGGCTGACGAACGTGCGGCGGTGCGGCTGGAGCAGCGCGGCGAGGATGTCCTTGGTGGACGTCTTGCCGGTCGAGCCGGTGATCGCGATCGTGCTGGCGCCCAGCTCGCGGCGCCAGGCGCGGGCGAGCGACTGGAGCGCGGCGAGCGGGTCCTCGGCGGTCATCACCGCGGCGCCCGTGGCGATCGGCGCGTGCTCCGGTTCCACGAGCACGCCCCACGCACCCTCCGCGAGCGCGTGCACGGCGAACTGCCCGCCGTCGTGCGTCTCGCCGGACAGGCCGACGAACAGGTCGCCCGGACCGACCTCGCGCGAGTCGATCGTGACGCGAGCGGGACCGTCGACGTGCGGCGGCGCCTCGACCTGCGCGCCGGCCGCCGCGGCGATCCGCTCGGGCGTCCACGACCTCATCGGGCGGCGGCTTCCAGCGCCCGCAGGGCCTCGCGCGCGACCGTCACGTCGTCGAACTCGACCTTCCGCCCGTCCTCGAACTCCTGTCCCTGCTCGTGGCCCTTGCCGGCGATCACGACGACGTCGCCGGGCTCGGCGGCGGCGAGCGCCTGCGCGATGGCGGTGCGGCGATCGACCTCCGCTGTGACGTCGCCCGCAGGTTTCCGCTCGCGGTGACCGGAGGGCGAAAGCCCGATCCGCTCGGTCGGGATCCCCGCCAGGATCTCCTCCACGATCGTCTCCGGCTGCTCGGAGCGCGGGTTGTCGGACGTGACGATCGTGCGGTCGGCGAGGCGCGCGGCGATCTCCCCCATCTGCGGGCGCTTGTCGCGGTCGCGGTCGCCGCCGCAGCCGAAGACGCAGTGCAGGCGGCCGTCCGTCAGCGCGCGCGCGGCGCGCAGGACGTTCTCGAGCGAGTCGGGCGTGTGCGCGTAGTCGACCAGCACGGCGAACGGCTGCCCCTCGTCGACCGGCTCGAAGCGGCCCGGCACGCGGCCGGCCTGCGGCAGCGCCGCCGCGATCGTCTCCAGCGGCACGCCGAGCGCCCGCACCGCCGCGACCGCGCCCAGCACGTTCTGCACGTTGAAGCGGCCCGGCAGCGGCGTGCGCAGCGCGATCGGCCCTTCCGGCGTCAGCGCGGTGAAGCGCGAGCCGGCGAAGCCGCTCTCGACGTCGATCGCGCGATAGGTCGCGTCGCGGTCGATCGCGAACGTCAGCGGCGCGCGGCCGGCGGCGGTCAGCTCGTCCGCCAGGCGGCGCCCGTAGGGGTCGTCCAAGTTCACGATCGTGCTGTCGGGCACGACCGTGAACAAAGCGCGCTTTGCGAGGTAGTAGTCCTCCATCGTCGGATGGAAGTCGAGGTGGTCCTGCGTCAGGTTCGTGAAGATCGCCGCGGCGAAGTGGATCCCGTCCGCGCGGCCGAGTCTGAGCGCGTGCGAGGAGACCTCCATCGCGCACGCGACGTCGCCGCCGTCGCGCATCGCGCGGAAGTCGCGCTGCAGATCGATCGCCTCGGCGGTCGTGCGCGTGACCGGATGCTCGACCCCGCCGAGGAACGACGTGACGGTGCCGAGCAGCCCGCATCGGCGCCCGGCCGCCTCCAGCAGCGCTCGTACGAGGAATGCCGTCGTCGTCTTGCCGTTCGTGCCGGTGATGCCGACGACGTCCAGCTCCGCCGTCGGGTCGCCGTAGAAGCGCGCCGCGGCCGGCGCCATCGCCGCCCGCGCCGACTCCACGACCACCTCCGGAACGCCGAGCCCCAGCGGCCGCTCGACCACGAGCGCGACCGCGCCGCGCTGCACCGCGTCGGCGGCGAAGTCGTGCCCGTCGCTCTTGAAGCCTCTGACGCAGAAGAACAGCGTCCCCGGCGCGACGCGGCGGTTGTCGTAGGCGAGCGCCGAGATCTCGACCGAGCCGCCGGCGGCAAGCGGCAGGCCCATCACGTCGGACAGATGCATCGCGACCCGAGTCTAGAGAGCGCCCCGGCTCGTCCCGGCTCAGCTCGGTCTGATTCCGAGGTAGGGCAGCGCGAACGCGACGATCTTCTGGAACGCGGGCGCCGCCACCTGGCCGCCGTAGATCGCGCCCTGCGGCTCGTCCACGACGACCGAGACGAGCAGCTTCGGGTCGCTCGCCGGCGCGAAGCCCATGAACGAGGCGATGTAGCGGGTTCTGGAGTACTGGCCGTCGGGGTCGACCTTCTGCGCGGTGCCGGTCTTGCCGGCGAGGTCGTAGCCGGGGATGCTCGCCTCCGAGGCGGTGCCGCCGGCCGCCAGCACGCCGCGCAGCATGTCGCGCACGCTCGACGCCGTCTGCGGCGAGATCACGCGTCTGCCGGCGGGCATGCGGACCGCTCGGCCGTCGATCGAGCGGACGATCTGCGGCGTGCGCAGGATCCCGCCGTTGGCGATCGCCGCGTAGGCGGCGAGCATCTGCATCGGCGTGACCGCCTCGCCCTGGCCGATCGGCAGGTTGGCGATCGAGGAGCCCGAGTACTGCGCGTACGTGGGCACGATCCCGCGCTCCTCGCCGGGCAGCGCGACGCCGGTCGGCTGGCCGAAGCCGAAGCGGCTGACCCACTGCGAGAAGCGTCTCGCGCCGGACCTCCGCGCAATCTGCACAGCCCCGATGTTGCTCGACTGCTTCAGCACCTCGGCGACGCTCAGCGTCTCGTCGCCGTGGGCCTCGGCGTCGTGCAGGATGCGGTCGGCGACGGGCAGCTCGTACGGCACGTCGATCGGCGTGTCGGGCGTGACGACGTGGTCCTCGAGCGCGCCGGCGACGGTGATCGCCTTGAACGTCGAGCCCGGCTCGAACGTGAAGCCGACCGCGCGGTCCTGCTGCGCGTAGGCCGGGGCGCCGCCGGGGTCGTTCGCGTCCACGCGCGGCCAGTTGGCGAGCGCGAGGATCTGGCTCGTCTGCGGGTCCATCACGATCGCGGTCGCGCCTCTCGGGCGGTAGGCCTGCCCGACGCCGTCCAGCACCGACTCGACCTTGTCCTGCAGGTTCGCGTCGATCGTCAGCTGGACGTCTCTGCCGGCGACGGTCGCGCGCTCGTCGCGGATCGAGAGCGGTTGGCCGAGCGCGTCGCTGACGACGCGGCGGATGCCGTCCTGCCCGCGCAGGATGCGGTCCTCGCCGTACTCGAAGCCGCTGCCGCCGCCGGGCGCGTCGCTCGCGTCGCCTATCAGCTGCGCGGCGAGCCAGTCGCGCGGATAGGTGCGGCGCGAGCTGGGCGTGAGCGTGATGCCGTCGATCCGCAGCGCAGCGATCTTGCTCGCTCTGCCGGCGGGCAGGCGCCGCGCGAGGTAGACGAAGCCGGTCCGCTGCGACAGCTTGGCGAGCACCGCGTTGACGTCGAGGCCGAGCAGCGGCGCCAGCTCGGTGGCGACTCTCAGCGGCGATCTGACGAGATAGGGCGTCGCGCTGACGTCGCTCGCCGGCTCGGAGACGGCGAGCACGGCGCCGTTGCGGTCGGTGATCGTCCCGCGCGGGGCCGGCAGCGCGACCGTCTGCACCTGCTGGGTCGCGGCCGCGCGCTTGAGCGCCGGCGCGCGCACGGCGCCGAGCCAGCCGGCGCGCAGCGTCGCGACGCCGAGCGCCGCGAGGAAGACGAGGAAGATCAGCCCGATGCGGCGGTCGGTCAGGCCCGGCACGCCGTGGAACCTAGCCTTGCGGTCCGACGGGACCGGATGCGCCGCCGGCGGCGGCCGCCGGCGTGACGGGCGCTGTCGGCGCGGCCGTTGACGGCGTCGTGGCGCCGGTTGCGGTCGTCCCGGCCCCGTTGCCCGTGCTCGTGGACGGCGTGGTCGTGCCGGTCGCGGTGCCGGTCGGAGTGGTCGTCGCCGCCGGGACCACCCCGCTCGTGGCGGCGGAGGTGGTGCCGGCGCCGGTCGTGACGCTCGTCGTGCTCGTGGCGGCGCTCGTCGCCGCGGCCGGGTTCGGCACGCGCATCGTCCGCAGCGCGGTGTCGGCGTCTCCGGGGCTCGCGGTCACGAAGCGCGGGGAGCCCTGCGGCGGCGTCACGAAGCCCATCTGCGCGGCGCGTTGGAGGACGAGCTGGCCGTCGGACTCCTGCGAGATCTCGAGCTGCAGCGCGGCGTTGCTCTGCTGCAGCGCGCTGCTGGCCTCGATCGCGCGGCCGATCCCGGCGTTCAGTCTCAGCAGCGTCAGCTGCAGCGTGACGATCCCGACGAGCAGCGTGCCGAGCAGCACGATCCAGATGCGCCCGCTGATGAGCCGGTCGAGCAGGCGGTGGTCCGGCAGCGCGCGCAGCCACTCGAGCGCGCGCGCGCCGAGCGGCAGGTCGGGCCGGCGCGCAGGGCGCGGGACGGCCGTCGGGCGCCGGCGCGGCGGCGCGGACGGTCGCGTCGCGGGCTGCGGGAGCGCCGCGGCGGCGGCAGCGGCGAAGCGGCCGCCGAGCGCTACGGCGGGGCCGGCGAACGCCGCTGCGGCAGACGATCGGGCCGCCGGGCGCGGGGAAGCAGGCCGCGCGGCCGCGGCACGCGCAGGGCGCTCGCTCGGGCGCGGCGGGGCGGCGGGCCCGGACACGCGGCGTGGCGGGCGCGAACCCCCGACGCGGCTCGATCTGCCGGCGGGCCGCAGGCCCGTGGCGCTGCGGCGACCGGCGACGGTGGCGGCGGCGGGTGGCGTCACGAGGCCTCCTCGAGCTTGCGGGCTCCGCGCAGGTGCGCGGACTTGGCACGCGGGTTGTGCGCGACTTCGCCGGGCGTCGGCGCGATCGCGCGGCGCGACAGCAGCTCGCCCTCGGGCGTGCGGCCGCAGGCGCAGACGGGCAGGTCGGGCGGGCAGATGCAGCCGCGGGCGCGCTCGGCGAGGAAGCGCTTCACGCGCCGGTCCTCGAGCGAGTGGAAGGAGATCGCGGCGAGTCTGCCGCCCGGCGCGAGCACGTCCCACGCAAGCGGCAGCGCACGGTCGAGCTGCTCCAGCTCCTCGTTGACCGCGATGCGGATCGCCTGGAAGGTGCGCTTGGCCGGGTGGCCGCCGGCGAACTGCGCCGGCACCGGGATCGCCGACTTGATCGTCTCCACCAAGGCGTGCGTCGTCTCGATCGGCGCCTGCGCGCGGTCGCGCACGATCGCGCGGGCGATGCGGCCCGCGTAGCGCTCGTCGCCGTACTCGCGCAGGAGACGCGCGAGGCGGCGCTCGTCCCACTCGTTGACGATGTCGGCGGCGCTGACCTCCTGCGACGGGTCCATGCGCATGTCGAGCGGCGCGTCGTAGGCGTAGGAGAAGCCGCGCTCCCAGGTGTCGACCTGCATCGACGACATGCCGAGGTCCATGTAGACGAGGTCCGCCTGCACGCCCTCCTCGCGCAGCTGCGCCAGGCCGCTCGCGAAGTCGGCGCGGATGAAGCGCGTGGCGCACGGCACCTCCGCGGCCAGCTCGGCGAAGCGCTCCTCGGCGATCGGGTCGCGGTCGATCCCGATCAGCGTGCCGGCCGGACCGATGCGGTCGGCGACGAGCCGCGCGTGGCCGCCGCCGCCGATCGTGCAGTCGACCGCGACAGCGCCGGGCTGCGGGTCGAGCAGCTCGATCAGCTCGCCGGCGAGGACCGGGATGTGGATGGAGACCATGTCAAGCAGTGTGGTCATGCTGGTGGGCACGGGTGGTCATCCCGCCGACTGGAGGCCGGCGGCGATCTCGGACACGTTCTCCAGCACCTCGCCGTTGTACGCGGCCCAGACGCCGCGATCCCAGATCTCGAGGCACTCCCCCGCGCCGACGACGCTCACGTCCTTCGTGAGCTTGCCGGAGTCGAGCAGGAATCTCGGCAGCATCACGCGGCCGGCCCCGTCGAGCTCGATCGGGTGCGAGTTGGCGGTGAAGTGGCGCTTGAGCTTGCGGTACTCGGGCGACAGCGGGCTCTGGCCCGCGAGCGCGGCGCTCGTCCAGGCGTCGTAGTCCTCGGGCCGCCAGATCGCGACGCAGTCCTCGAGCCCGGCGGCGAGCACGACGCCCTCGGCGTAGGCAGCCCGGTAGCGCGTCGGAACCGTCAGGCGGTTCTTCGCGTCGAGCGTGAGGTCGAAGGTGCCGCGGAAGGTCAAGGGGTCGCCTCGGGAAGAAAAGGCGGACCGGGGTGGCTGGGTGGGAGGAGCCCTGCCACCCCGGTCCGATGGGCGCGCAAGCTATCCCACCTTCTCCCACTTTGCAACCCAAATGGCACAGGACATCCCACCTGTGGCGCGTACGGGCGCTTTGGCGGTCCGCAATCGCTTGTGTGGCGGGCGATTGCGCGGTGGGACGCGGTGGGGCGCTTTTCGTCCAGTGCGCCGCACGAGCGGGTGCAGATGCGCGGTTCGGGCGCTGTCTTGCAGCGAGAGCGCGTGCTGCGGGCGTTTCGTGGGGCGCTGTGGGGCGCGCGCGGCGGCGCCATCGTCGACACTTCCCCGATGCCCGAGGACCCCCGCCGCATCGAGCCCGGCCCGCTGTCGGCGCTGCTCGGCTTCCGCCTCGTGCGCGTGGACGAGGACGGCGCGGTCGTCGAGGCCGACCCGGCGCCGGAGCACCTGAACGGCGGCGGGATCGTCCATGGCGGCTACCTCAGTGCGCTGCTCGACACGACGACCGGCTGGGCGGTGCACTCGCAGGTGCCGGCCGGGGTGGCTGCCCCGCACGTGCAGATCAGCGTGCAGTTCGTGCGCGCGGCGCTGCTCGGCACGACGCTCGTGTGCCGCGGGCGCTGCGTCTCGGCCGGCCGGCGGATCGCGTCGGCCGAGGCCGAGATCGTGCAGGGCGACCGCACGATCGCGCGCGCGGTCACGAGCCACGCGGTGCTGTCGCGGGACTGAGGGAGGGCTACGCGCCCGCGTGCTTCGCGGCCGCGCGCAGGGCGGCGCGCGCGTCGGCGGCGAGCCGGGTCACCAACTCGCCCGCGGGCAGCTCGCGCGCGAGCGCGTGCGCCTGCCCGGCCCACAGGTTGATCGCCTCCGCATCTCCCCGCGTGCGCGCGGCGGCGCGCAGCGGCGCGGTGAGGTGGTGGACCTCGGGGTACGCGCTCGGCGCGTCGGCGTCGTGCTCGCGCAGGAAGCGGTTGACGATCCCGCGTGCGGTGCGGCCGCTGAACGCGCGCGTGAGCGCGGTCTCTCGCTCGCTCGCCAGCGCGGCGCGGTGCGGCGCCGGGGTGCCGGCCTCCGGCGTCAGCAGCAGCGCGCTGCCGAGCTGCGCGGCGCTCGCGCCGACCGCCAGCACGGCCGCGATGCCGGCGCCGCTCATGATCCCGCCGGTGCCGACCAGCGGCAGATCGGTGTCGGCTTGGACCAGCTGCAGCAGCGACAGCAGGCCGATCGCGCCCGGCACGGCGTCGTCGAACGAGCCGCGACCGCGGGCTTCGCGTCGTGCAGCAGCGCGAGCTTTGCGTCCCAGTGGTCGTCCTCGTTGCGGGCCTCGCCCACGGCCGCGCCCTGGCGCTCGGCCTCGCCGGCGAGCGTGGCGGCGTAGCGCGCGACGACGTCCGGGTCGGCGGGCGCGCCGCCGGGGACGAAGACGTTGACGCCGAACGGCGCCGTGGTCGCGGCGCGCACGGCCTCGACGTCGGCGGCGAGCGCTTCCGCCGTCTTGTAACCGGCTGCGAGGAAGCCAAGCCCGCCGGCCTCCGACACGGCCGCCGCGAGCGCGGGCGTCGACGGGCCGCCGGCGAGCGGCGCCTGCACGATCGGCAGCGCGAGCTGGTCGAGGCTGTAGCGCTCCATGGGGTGACCGTATCGCTCGCGCTGACGGACTCTGGTCGTTCATGGGCGTATGACGACCACAGATGGCCAGAGTTCATCCCATGAAGCTCGCGAGCAGGGCGGCCGCGACGAGCAGCAGGACCGACGGCACGAGCAGCAGCGCGACGACGAGCTGGATCTGCGGCGCGGCCTTGGCCGCCCGCTCGGCGAGCCGGCGCGCGTGGGCGGCGCGGGCCTCGCCCGCCTGCGCGGCGAGCGCCTCGGCGAGCGGGGTGCCGTGGCGCGCGCCGCGCTCGAGCGCGCGCACCAGCGCTCCGACGCCCTCGCACGGGCAGCGGGCCGCGATCCCGGCGAGCGCCTGCTCGCGCGGGACGCCCAGCTCGACCTCGACCGCCGCCGTGCGCCACTCGCGCGCGAGCAGCCCGCGGTCGCGCCGCGCGACCTCCGCGAGCGCGCGGTCGAGCGACAGGCCGGCGCCGAGCGCGACGCGCAGCAGGTCGAGCAGGTCCGGCAGCTCGAGCGCCATCGCGGCCGCGCGGCTGCGCGTGCGGCGGCGCAGCCACAGGTCGGGCCCGAGGAAACCGGCGAGCGGCAGCGCGAACGGCGCCAGCAGCCCGAGCCGGCCCGGCAGCGCCGAGCCGAGCGGCAGCGCGAGCGCGAGCCCGAGCGCACTGCCGCCCCCTCTCGCGGCCATCAGGTCGCTCGCGCGCAGGCCGAGCGGGCGGCCGGCGGCGGCGAGGCGCGCGTCGAGATCGCCCGGCGCGGTGGGCGCGCCGACGCGGCGGCCGAGCCGTGCGAGCAGCGCGAGCGCCGCCGCCCACGCGCCGGAGCGCCGGGGCCGCGCCCCGGAGCGCCGCCGCGGCACGAGCCGCGCCAGCGCGAGCAGCGCGAGCGCCGCCGAGGCCCCGGCGACCGTCGCCGCCGCGCTCACCGCTCCGCTCCCTCGATGCGTGACGAGAAACGGGTGATATGGACCCGAAACTCGTCACGCATCAGGCCACCCGCCCGAGCCGGCGGATCGCGAGCAGGCCGAGCAGCTGCAGGAAGCCGGCGAACGCGGCGAGCCACAGCGACAGCGGGCTGCGCAGCACGCTCGCGAGCGCGCCGGGGCTGGCCAGCTCCGCGAGCGCGGCGGCGCCCGCCGGCAGGACGCCGACGATCACGCCGGTGAAGCGCGCCTGGGCGGTCGCGGCGCGCGCGTCGTCGGCGCAGCGGGCGGCTGCCTCCTGCGCGCGCGCCAGCTCGCGCAGCAGCGTCACGAGGTCGCCGCCGGCGTCGCGCTGCAGCAGGATCGCGGTCGCGAGCGTGTCGTAGGCGCGACTGGCGGCGCGCGCCTGCAACGTCGCGAGCGCGCCGTCGAGCGGCTGGCCGAGCGTGAGCGCGCGGCCGAGCGCTTGCAGCTCGACCGCCGCCGCGCCGTCGACGCCGCGCGCCGCCTCGGCCAGCGCGCGCGAGATCGCGTGGCCGGCCGCGAGCGCGTCGGCGACCGATCGCGCGACCGCGGGCGCCGCGCGCGCCAGCTCGGCGCGGTAGCGGCGCCGCCGCCGGTGCACGAGCGTGCGCAGCGCCCACGGTCCGCCCGCGGCGAGCGCGGCGCCCGCGAGCGGACCGGCGAGCAGCCAGCCGGCCGCCAGCAGCACGAGCGCCGCGACGAGCGCGAGCCGGCGCCGCTCGACCGCGCTCGGCTCCACGCCCGCCTGCCGCGCGCGCACGAGCGGCGCGAGCAGCCCGCCGACCGCGCCCCCGCGCGCCAGCCCCTCCGCCGCCGCGAGCACGTCCCACAGCGCGAGCACGCCGAGCGCGGCCGCGAGCGCGGCGAGCGGCGCGGCGGTCATGCCGGCTCGTCGCCGTCGAGGGGCGGGCCGGCGGCGTCCGGCGGCGCGACCGACGCGCGCAGGCGCCGGCGTGCGGCTTCGAGTCGCGCGAGTGGATCGGCAGGCTCGCGCACCACGCTCGCGTCCCCCTCCTGGCCGGGGCCGGGGGCCATGGGGGCGACCGGCGGCGCCGCGGCCAGCCGCGCCGCCAGCGCGTCGGGCAGCGGCGCGCGCCAGCGGGCGCGCCCGTCACGGAGCGAGTACAGCTCGCGCGTGCCGATCGGGCGGGCGGGATCCGATGCGCGGACAACCTCGCTCACCGCGACGACCCGCCGCCGTCCGTCGCGCTCGCGGCGCTGCTGGACGACGAGGTCGATCGCGCCGGCGACCAGCTCGCGCACCGCCGCGTGCGGGAGCGCGACGTCGGCCATCAGCGCGAGCGTCTCGACGCGCCGCAGCGCCTCCTCCGGCGAGCCGGCGTGCACCGTCGACAGCGAGCCGTCGTGGCCGCTCGCCATCGCGCTGAGCATGTCCAAAGCCTCGCCGCCGCGCACCTCGCCCACCACGATCCGGTCGGGGCGCATCCGCAGCGCGTTGCGCACGAGGCGGCGGATCGTCACCTCGCCGCGCCCCTCCAGCGACGCCGGCCGCGCCTCCAGGCGCACGACGTGCGGCTGACGCAGCCGCAGCTCGGCGGCGTCCTCGATCGTCACGATCCGCTCGTCGTCGGGGATGAAGCTCGACAGCGCGCCGAGCGTCGTCGTCTTGCCCGAGCCGGTGCCGCCGCTGACGAGGATCGTCAGCCGCGCGCGCACGCAGGCGGCGAGCAGGTCGTGCAGCGCCCGGTCGAGCGTCCCGTTCGCGACCAGGTCGGCCGGCGCGAAGCCGCCGGCGCGGAAGCGGCGGATCGTCAGCAGCGGCCCGTCGAGCGCGAGCGGCGGCAGCACGACGTTCACGCGGGAGCCGTCGGCGAGGCGCGCGTCGCACAGCGGCTCGGCCTCGTCGACGCGGCGCCCGAGCGGCGCGAGGATCCGCTCGATCGCGTGCCGCAGCTCGGCCTCGCTGCCGAACGCGATGTCGGTCGGCTCGATCGCGCCGCGGCGCTCGACCCACACGCGCCCCGGCCCGTTGACCATCACCTCCTCGACGGCCGGGTCCGCGAGCAGCGGCTCCAGCGGTCCGAGCCCGAGCGAGTGCTCCGTCACGAGCCGCGCCAGCGTCGCGCGCTCCCCCTCGCTCAGCAGCGCCGCCTCGCGCTCCACCAGCGAGGCGACCCGCTGCGCCGCGTCACCGCCCTCCTCGCCCGCCGTCCGCACGAGCCGCTCGCGCAGCTCCGCGGCGAGCCCGTCCAACCCCTCGGCAGCGGCGTCCATGCGGACCGGAGGGCGCGCGGCGCGCAAGTTCGCCCCCCGGCCGCCGATGACCGGGAGGATGAGCGTCGACGCCATCCCCGCAGGCCTGCCCGACGACGCGCCGGTCGCGATCGCGCGGCAGGCGATCCACGACCGCTGGACGCGCGTCGTCGGCTATGCGCTGCTGCTGCGCGCCGCCGACGGCGGGGACGTCGCCGACGACGAGGAGCGCGCGGCCACACGCGTGATCGTCGAGACGTTCACCGGCATCGGCGTGACCGCGATCGCGGGCGAGCAGCCGGCGTACGTGCGCGTGCCGCGGCGCTTCCTGCTCGAGCTGCACCCGCTCGCGCTGCCGCCCGAGCGCGTCGTGCTGGAGGTCGCCGACCCCGATCCGGACGACGCGCCGCTGCTCGCCGTGCTCGAGCGCCTCGCCACGCAGCGCTACCGCATCGCGCTCGTGTGCGACCCGCGCAGCCCGGCGCCGCTCGAGCTGGCGCACCTCGCCGAGAGCGTGAAGCTCGACGTGCGCGGCCTCTCCGACGACGAGCTGCAGGACTGCGTCGAGCGCTTCGAGCGCGTGAGCGACACGCTGATCGCCACCGGCGTCGACACGCCGGGGCTGCGCCAGCGCTGCCGCGCCGCCGGCTTCGTCTGCTTCCAGGGCTTCTTCCTGTCGACGCCCGACATCGTCGCCGGCACCGCGCCGCCGAGCGGCCGCGTCGGCGAGCTGCGGGCGCTCGCCGGCCTCTATGCGCAGGGCACGTTCGAGGAGCTGGAGGCGACGATCGCGCGCGACGTCGGCCTCAGCTACCGCCTGCTGACCTACCTCAACTCCGCCTACTTCAACCTCGCGCGGCGCGTCGCCACCGTCAGAGAGGCGATCGTGCTGCTCGGCATGCACGCGGTCCGCCGCTGGGCGACGCTGATCTCGCTCTCGGGCGTGAAGGACACGCCGCACGAGCTGACGGTGACCGCGCTCGTGCGCGCGCGCCTGTGCGAGCTGATCGGCCGCGACGCCGACGCCGCCGTCGAGGCGGACCCGGAGGCGTACTTCACCGTCGGCCTCTTCTCGGTCGTGGACGCGCTCGCCGGGGCGCCGCTCGCGCAGGTGATCGAGGCGCTGCCGCTGACCGACGAGGCGCGCGCCGCGCTGATCGAGCACCGCGGGCCGATGGGCGACGCGCTCGCGGCGACGCTCGCCTACGAGCGCGGCCAGCTCGACGTCGTCGCCGAGCGGCTGCCGGGGATCGCGGTCGCCGACCTCTACCTGAGCGCCGTCGGCTGGGCCGACGCGACCTCGGGCGTGCTGCGCGCGACGACCCTCAGCAGCGCCGCGACGACCTCGGGCGAGAACTGAGTGCCGGAGCAGGCGCGCATCTCCGCGACCGCCTCCTGCGCGGAACGGGCGCGGCGGTAGGAGCGGTCGGTCGTCATCGCGTTGTAGGCGTCGGCGGCGGCGACGACGGTCGCCTCGCGCGGGATGCGCCCGCCGGCCAGCCCGTCCGGGTAGCCGCCGCCGTCCCAGCGCTCGTGCGAGGCGCGCACGATCATCCCGACCTCGCGCAGCACGCCGCCGACGCGGTCGAGCATCCGCTGGCCCTCGATCGTGTGCGTCTTCATCAGCGCCCACTCGTCGTCGCTCAGCGGGCCGGGCTTGTTGATGATCGTGTCGGGGATGACGATCTTGCCGATGTCGTGCAGCAGCGCCGCCAGCTCGACGTTGTGGCGCTCGCGCTCGTCGAGCCCCATCTCCTCGGCCACCTCGAGCGACAGCGCGACGACGCCGCGCGTGTGGTCGCCGCCGGTGTACTCGTCGGCCTCCTCGAGCAGGTCGCCGAGCAGCATCGCGATGCCGCGGTAGGCGCCGCCCAGCTCGAGCGCCTGGTCGAGCCGCTCGTTGCGCTCGCGCGCGAACAGCGTCAGCAACGCCGCGAGCGGCAGCACCAGCAGGAACGCGTACGGGTAGGCGAGCGACGCGAACGCCGCCAGCAGGCCCAGCGGCGCGAGCAGCGCGTCGACGACCCACACCCACACGAGCGCTCTCAGCTGCTCGCGGCCGGGGATGTCGAGCGCGAGCCGCGCCCGCACCGCGTAGACGCCGAGGTCGATCGCGAACTGCGCGCCGAGCGCCAGCACGTACCACGGCCAGTCGCCCCAGGCGGGCGTCGTCGCGCCGGCGGCCAGCAGCACGGCCGCGGGGCCGATCGCGTGCCAGGCGTCGCCCGGCAGCATCAGCGCGCGGCCCGGGTGCAGGCGGCCGACGGCGTAGTCGGGCAGGTTGCCGATCACCATGCCGAGCAGCACGAGCAGCGGCACGAGCTGCGTCGGCAGCAGGAACAGCATCGGCACGAACGCGAGCTGCGTCGGCACCGTGTGGCCGACGCCGGCGTGGAAGCGCACGCGCGTGAGCAGCGCATAGGCGAGCACGAGCGCGATCGCCGGCCCGGCGTGCAGCTTCGTGCCGGAGTCGCCGAGGAGGGCGAGCGCGACCGCCGCCGCCAGGAACGGCACGCCGACCGCCAGCTCGGCGCGGTACTCGTGCCAGGAGGGCGCCTCGCCGCGCGCGGAGCGGGGCTCGGCCGGCTGCGGCAGCTCCTCGGAGGCCGTCGCCGTCGGCGCCGCCGGCGCCTCGATCTCCCCGATCAACGCGGCCACAGCAGCGGGATCGGGTCGCCGGGTTCCATGTCGCCGGGCCGGAAGGGCGGATAGACGTCGGTGAAGGGCGGGTGCAGCGAGCAGGTGGGCGACGTCGGGTCGGGCAGGCAGGGGTTGAACGGCTGCACCCAATACGGGCCGCGCTGGACCTCCTGGGCGTTGGTCCAGCCGTCGTGGTCGACGTCGTCGGCGCCGTCCGTGAGGCCGTCGCCGTCGGTGTCGGGATCGAGCCAGTTGGTCTGCAGGTAGGCCAGCAGGTAGGACGGCTCGGACGGGAAGGCGGCTCTCCACCAGTCCGGCGTCATGCGGCCATGCGCCTCGTCCCAGTTCGTCAGGCCGTCGCCGTCGACGTCCTTCTCGTCGTCGGTGATGAAGCCGTCGCCGTTGATGTCCTCCCACGCCGTCTGCGCCGTGACCGGCTGCAGGCCGCCGCTCGACTGCGTCCCGTCGCTGTAGTTGAGCGGGAAGCTCGAATGCCCGTACAGCACCCAGGCGGCGTACTCGTCGGCCATCGTGAGGCCGTCGCCGTCGTAGTCGGTGTTCGCGTCGGTCGGGTCGAGCGCGTTCGGGTAGGGGCGCTTGCCCGGATACGGCAGCGCGCGCGAGTTGTAGTCCAGCGCCGACTCGTACTCGTAGCCGTCGGCGATCCCGTCGCCGTCGGTGTCGTGGTTGCACGGGTCGGTGCCGATCCGCAGCTCGAGCGCGTTGGACAGCCCGTCGCCGTCGGCGTCGGCGTTCGGCGCCGCTCTGGCGCTCGCGAGCGAGCAGGTCGGCGCGGGCGGGCCGGTTCTCTCGATCTGCCGCCGCCCGGCACCGACGCGGGCGACACGACCGGGGACAACTTGCTGGGCGTGAAGCGGGCGCCGAAGCGCTGCGTGAGCACGCGCAGGCGGAAGCGCGTGGGCGCTCTCGTGCCGTCGTTGCGCGGCGTCAGGTAGCGGCCGAGCTTGCTCGTCAGCTTCACCTTCATGCGCGTCTTCGTCGCCGTGTACGCGCGCAGGAAGACGGCGGGGACGCCGTCGCGGAAGAAGACGACCGTGTCGCGGTTGGCGCCGGCGAGGAAGTTGCGGCCACTGATCGTCAGCGTGGCGCCGATCGCGAGTCTCAGCGGCTTGACGCCCGTGATGACGGGCAGCGGGACCGACGCGAGGCTCCGCGCGATCGCGGCGCGGCTGGCGGCCGTGGCGTGCAGCGGGCGCGATCCCGGCGCATGCGCCACGGGCATGCGGGCGCCCGCCCCTGCGGCAGGCACGAGCAGGCAGCCGGTCGCGAGGACCGCGGTGACGAGCTGGCGTCGGGACATGCGCTCGACGCTTGAATCGGCCGCTGCGGCCGATCCCTTGAGCGCTGCACGTCAACGCAGGCGCTCGTCGACCGCGAGGCCGGCGTCGCCGCCGCCGCGATCGCCGGGGGCGCGCGCGAGCAGCCGCAGGTCGCTCGCGAACGCCTGCGCGGCCGCGAGGTAGACGGCGTCGCGGACGCGCACGCGCAGGTCGGCGACCACGCGCGCGCCGGCGGAGGCCCCGTCCGCGCTCGCGTCGGCCGGCGCGGCGTGCGCGTCGAGCACCTCGACGTCCTCGAGCGCGAGCGTCGTCGTGCCCGCGCGGCCGTTCTCGCCCTGGCGCGTGACGAGCACGTCGACGCGCGCGCCCGGCACGACCGCGCGCGGGTCGCCGTGGGCGACGACCTCCGCGACGCGCTCCCCCGGCCCGACCGCTTCTTGCGGGTCGCCGCCGGGGCGGCGCAGCACGGCGGCGGTCAAGATCGAGCCGGCGGGCAGCGCCACCGCCGCGCGCGTGCCCGCCAGCCGCGCCGCGTCGGCGACCGCGTCGGGCGGGGCGTAGCGCTGCGGCAGTGCGCGCAGCACGGGCTGCGCGGCCGCCGGCGTCGCCCCCGCCGGGACCGCCGCGCGCGTGACGAGCACGCGCACGCTCGGCCCCAGCGCCCGCGCGAGCGCCGCCTCGCGCCGTTGGACGCTGGCCGCCGCGAGCGTGCCGAGCAGCAACGCGAGCGCGAGCAGCAGGAGCGCGCGGCGGCGGGGCGTCACGGGCGCACGGGCGGGATCGGCAGCTCGAGCACGAGGCGCGCGCCGTGCTCGCACGGCGCCGCGGCGAGCCGCCCGCCGTGGCGCGCCGCGACGTCGGCGGCGATCGCGAGCCCGCGGCCGCGCAGGCCGCGGCCGCTGCGCGGGCGCCGCACCAGCTCGGCGACGGGCGCCGGCAGTCCGGGACCGTCGTCGAGCACCTCGATTCGCACCGTGTGCGCGCTCGCGCGCGCCCGCATCCGCACGCGCTCGCCGCCGTGCTCGATCGCGTTCGCGAGCAGGTTGCCGCACGCCTGCGCGAGCCGCAGGCGGTCGCCGCGCAGCACGACGCCCTCGGGCGGCGGCTCCAGCCGCAGCCGCACACCCTTGACCCAGGCCTGCCCGCGGTATGCGGTGACGGCGTCGTCCAGCAGCGGCGCGAGCAGGAACGTCCGCGTGCGGTCGCCCGCCCGTGCGCCGCGCTGGGCGGCGCCGAGATCCGCGAGCGCGAGCCCCGCGCGGCCCAGCTCGTGGTCGATCGCCGCCAGCGGCCCGCGCCGCGCCGACGGCGGCGACCCGTTCGCCGCGAGGTGCAGCGCGAGCCGCGCCGCCGTCAGCGGCCCGCGCAGCTCGTGGCAGGCGCGCGCGACCAGCTCCATCCGCCGCGCGAGCACGACGCGCCAGCCGGCCGCGACGCCGAGCGCCGCGAGCCAGCCGCCGATCGCCAGCGTGACGCTCATCGCTCCCCCTCCCCCGCGCCGGCGAACGCCCCGGCGCCCGCGCCGGCCTCGACCATCGGACCGTCGACGAGCCGGTAGCCGACGCCCCAGACGTTGACGAGATAGCGGTCGCCGTCGCGCGCGAGCTTCTGGCGCAGCCGGCAGGCGTGCGAGTCGAGCGTGCGCGTGGAGCCGCCGTTCGTGCTCGCGCGGTAGCCCCACAGCGTCCGCAGCAGCTCGTCCTTCGTGAACACTCTCGTCGGATCCGCCGCGAGCGTTCGCAGCAGCGCGAACTCCTTCTGCGAGACGACGACGCGGCGGCCGTTGAGCGTCACCGAGCGCGCCGCCGGATCGATCTCGAGCGTGCCGACGCGCAGGCGCCCGTGCTTGACCGAGCGCTCGGCGCGGGCCAGCAGCGCCTTCACGCGGGCCCGCAGCTCTGGATACGAAAATGGTTTTCCCATCACGTCGTCGGCGCCCTTGTCGAAGCCGCGCAGGCGGTGCAGCTCGCCGACGCGGCCGCTCAGCACGAGCAACGGCAGATGCGGGTCGATGCGGCTCGCGACGCCGTCGGCCGCGCGCACCTGCTTGAGCAGGTCGAGGCCGTCGCGGTCCGGCAGCGTCAGGTCGACGATCGCGAGGTCGGGGTAGCGCGACTCCATCAGGCGCAACGCGTCGCGCGCGTTGGCGGCGCCGATCGGCTCGTAGCCGTCGGCCGCGAGGTTGTCGGCGAGGAACGTCCGCGTATGGCGGTCGTCCTCCACGACGAGGATGGTGGAACGTTGTTCGGTCATGGCCGCCCTGAGGCGCGGAGCGGCGCAGATTCGCCCCCGTCTGCGCAGATCCGTCGCAATCGGCGGACGCATGTCGGGCGCGGAACGCGACGGCGGGGTCGCTGCAAGTTCGCGTGCAGCCCATCCGCCGACGGAGGAGTCGCGCATATGATGCCGACGCCCACGGACCGGGACGTCTTCACACCATGCTCAACCAACGCGGAAACTACAGCTCGGGCGACGACTTCGTGCTCGAGTACGGCGAGCTTCGCTTCACCTTCAACGAGCGCGACTTCGCCGAGCGCTGCGAGCAGGCCGCGCGCAAGCTCGGCTTCGTCGGCGGCCGGCTGGAGGACGAGGAGGCGGAGGACCTCGTCAACCTCGTCGTCAACGGCGAGGTGCACGACCCCGCCTCCGCGCTCGGCGAGCACGTCAACGACTGCTGGCCGGAGCTGGTCGGGCCGTCAGAGCGCTCGCTCGTGCACTGGCTGCGGCGGCTGATCTTCCGCAGCGCGTGGCTCGACCAGCGCGTGAAGGAAGGCGAGCTCGACATCGCCTTCGACGAGCTCACCCACACCTTCTCCTACGTCCAGCCCGACCGCGGCAACGAGCCGATCGAGCTGGCGCCCGAGCCCTCCTGGGGCCGCGTGGCGTACCGCAGCACGACGCACTAGCGGCCGGCTGACACCGCCTCGCGGCGGCGCCATCCGGCTCGCTCTCGGATTTACCCCTACTCGACGTGCTCGCGCACGGCCTCGGCGATCGCGTCCGCGCCGGCCTCGCCGACGAGCAGCTCGGGCCGGAGCGTGCGGCTCGCGAGCAGGTCGATCGCCGGGTAGCGGCGGGCGCCGGCCAGCTCGGCGTCGAGCGCGACGACGGTCGTCTCGCCGCCGAGCGGCGCGTCGGCCGTCGCGATCACCGTCAGCGAGCCGCCGCCGGGGATGTTGCGCGCCGCCGCGAGCGCCTTGCGGCCGGCCGCGGCGGGCAGGCCCGCGAGCGTGTCGATCAGCACGACGGCGTGGCCGCCGCGCGCCGCGACGCGCTTGCCCTGGTCGATCGCCCGCTCGACCGCCTGCGCCTGCGCGTCGGCGCTGGCGGCGAAGCTGAGCGTCGCGACGGGGGCGATCGGGCCGTCGCGCCACTCGGCGATCTCCTCCGGGCGCGCGCCCGCGAGCACGACGGCCTGCTCCAGCTCGGCGTCGAGCTCGGCGAGGGCGGTGGCGAGACGGCGCAGCGCCTCGCTCTTGCCGGTGTGCGCGGCGCCGGAGATCGTCACGCGCGAGCCGCGGCCGATCGGGGTCAGGAACTCGATCGCCTTGATCGTCTCGTCCTCGGCGCCGAACGCGAAGCGCTCGGTCGGGAAGCCGGCCGGCAGCTCGTCGAAGCGCACGCCCTCGGCGACTTCGTCGGCCGGGCGGCCGTTGATCGTGTCGACGCGCACGAGCGACGGGAAGCGCTCGGAGCGGCGCGGCGCGCGCACCGGGCCGCCGACGCGGTCGCCGTCGACCAGCTCGCAGCGGCGCACCTGGGCGGCCGAGACGTAGACGTCGTCGTCAGTTGCCGCGCCGCTCGTGCCGAGGCGCAGGAAGCCGGAGCCGTTGTCGGCCAGCTCGACGACGCCCTCGACGCTGCGCTCGCCCTCGTCGCGGGGCTTGCCGCCGCGCTCGCGCTCGGGCTTGGGGCGCTCCTCGCGGTCGCCGCGCTCGGGGCGGTCGCCGCGGTCGCGGTCGCGCCCACGGCCGCCGCGCTCGCGGCGGGCGGGCTTCGCCTCGGCCTCGGGCTCCTCCTCGGCGACGGCCTCGGCCTCCGGCTCCTCCTCGCGCTCCTCGCGCGAGCGGCCGCGGCCGCCGCGGCGGCGCCGCGGGCGGGCGGGCGCGTCGTCTTCGTCGGCAGCGGCGCCGTCGGCGGCCGCGGGCTCTCCGCCCTGGCGCGCGACGATCGCGTCGATCAGGTCCTCCTTGCGCAGACGGCGAAAGCCGTCGATGCCGAGCTCCGAGGCGATCGCGTGCAGATCGGCGAGCGGGCTGTCCGCCAGCGCGGAGCGTTCGAGTACGGCCATGGGTCCTCCTGTCGGGACGAATCGGTGGGCTCCGGCCGCGTTGGCGTCAGCGGCCGGCGATGTTCGAGCCCGGTATTCGGGCTCAGCGTCGCGAACCCTAGCGGACGCGGCGGAGTGTCTCGGCGAGCCGCGCGTCGGCGGCGATCTCGCGGCGGCCGGCGAGCACGTCGCGGACGGCGATGAAGTCGGCCGCGGCGGCGACGTCGTGCAGGCGGAAGACGTGGCCGCCCGCGTCGAGCCCCCACGCGAGCGCCGCGAGCGTGCCGGCGCCGCGCTCGCGCGGCGGGCGCCCGGTGATCGCGCCGACGAAGTCCTTGCGCGAGAGCGCGAGCAGCACCGGCCGGCCGAGCGCGTGGACGTCGTCCAGGCGCCGCAGCGCCTCGACCGTCTGCGCGGGCGTCTTGCCGAAGTCGGGCCCCGGGTCGAGGATCAGCTGCTCGTCGGCGACGCCGCGCTCGCGCGCGAGCGCCATCCGCTCCGCCAGGAAGGCGACGACGTCGGCCGCCATGCGCCCGTCGTAGGAGGGGTCGAGCAGCTTCTGCTTCGGCGCCGCGCGCGTGTGCATCAGCACGAGCGCCGCGCCGGTCTCCGCGCAGACGTCGGCGAGCGCCGGGTCGCGCAGGCCGCTGACGTCGTTGACGATGCACGCCCCGGCGGCGATCGCCGCCGCCGCGACCGGCGGCTTGTAGGTGTCGACGGAGACGACGGCGCCCAGCTCCCCGGCGATCCGCTCGATCAGCGGCACGACCCGCTCGATCTCCTCCTGCGCGTCGACGGCCGGTCTGTTCGTGACGCCGGACTCGCCGCCGACATCGACGATGTCGGCGCCGGCCGCGAGCAGCTCGCGCGCGAGCGCGACGCGCTCGTCGAGCGTGCGGCGCTCGCCCGCGTCGGAGAACGAGTCGGGCGTCGCGTTGACGATCCCCATCAGCCACGGCCGCTCGCCGAGTCTCAGCGTGCGGGCGCCGGCGCGGACGGTGAGGTGCGGTGCGCCGGACTGGCTCATGCGTCGAGCGAGCCTAGCGCCCGACGCGACGCGGACCCACGGCGGGCGCGAGCGGCGCGGCCGGCGGCTGCGATCTCAGCACGAGCGCCGCCGAGCGGTGCGGCTTGTGGCCGTGCGCGGGCGCCTTGGCGATCCGCAGCAGCGCGGTCACCGTCGTGCGGTTGCCGGCGCGGTCGAGCACGACGATCCGCAGCCGGTAGCGGCCCGCCTTGCGGTACGCGTGCCCGGAGCCGTGGAGGATCGACTGGCGCGGGCTGCGGTCCCCCCAGTCGACGAGGATCTGCGCCACGCCGGAGGTCGGGATGCCCGGCGCCGGGGTCGCCGTGCCGGTCGGCGTGTCGAGCGCCTGCTGCACGACGAGCTTCAGCGCCTGTCCGGCCGCGCGGGCGCCGCTCAGCCGCGCCAGCAGGAACGGCGCGACCGAGTCGACCTTGACGGTCGTGGGCGACGCGGCGAACTGCTGGCCGCGGCGGTCCAGCGCCGTGACCTGCCACGTGTGCACGCCCTGCGCGAGCGGCGTCGCGGGGCGGAAGCTGCGGCCGCCGGTGATGCCCGCCTGCACGCCGTCGATCGTGACGCGGAAGTAGCGCCCCCACGCCTCCAGCGAGGTCGTCCACGACAGCCGCGGCCGGGCGCTGGGCTGGAAGGCGGTCAGGCGCGCGGCGGCGAAGCGCCCCGGCGGCTGGTCGACCGACGCGACCGCGATCGCGCCGCCCTGCAAGTAGGCGACGGCGATGTCGCCCTCGTCGTCGCCGGCCGCGAGCAGCCCGTCGGCGGCGTCGGTGGGGCCGAGCTGCGGCTGCGAGAAGACCTGCTCGGCGCCGAGGTCGCCGCCGTCGCGGTAGCGGACGTGGATCTCGGGCGTGCCGCCGGCCGGCGTCACCTGCCAGGCGACGAGCATCTTGCGCGCGGTCGCCGCGCCCGGAACGCCGTAGCCGGGCGCCGTGTTGGGGATCAGCGTGTCGATCGGCAGCAGCGTCGTCGGTTCCACGTCGCCGGTCAGCGGAAGCGCGCTCGTCCCGTTCGTCGTGTCGTTGCCCGCGACGACGAGGCCGTCGCCGGTGCCGACGGTCGCGATGCCCGGCGCCGTCCCGCCCTGGCCGGAGGCGAACGGCGTGCCGTCGACCGCGTAGGGCGTCTCGAATCTCGACCCGCGCAGGCGGCGGAAGACGGCGCGCGTGCGCAGCGTCCCGCCGCCGAGGTCGAATGTCGCCTGGAACGCGACGCCGGTGAAGCTGTCGTCGTCCTGCGTGCTGACGACGGGCAGGTCGGCGGACGCCGCCTGCACGCCCTCGAGCGTCAGGCCCGCGAGCGCGTCGGCGACGACGACGCTCGGGCTCGTCCGCCACACGCGCCGCGCGAAGACGTGCCCGCCCTCGCCCCACACGACGATCGCGACGCCGTCGGCGGAGACGGCGACGCGCGGGCGGCCGGCGCCGGTGCCCGCGTCGTTGGCGGCGTTCGCGTCGAGCGGCGCGCCGATCACGCTCCACGGGCCGGCGTCGTGCTCGTAGGCGGCGCGCACGTCGTGCCCGCCCGCGCCGGGGGCCGCGAAAGCGGCGTAGCCCTTGCCGTTGACGCTCAGGTCGACCGCCGGGTCCGACGCGCCGCCCCCGCTCCACAGCGTCTGGCGCGACCAGCCGCCGGCGGCGGACGCGCGCGTGTCGGCGTAGACGTTGCCGCCGTTGACGAAGACGGCGAGCAGGCGGCCGCCGTCGCCGGCCGCCACCGCGACCTGCGTGCCGGCCGCGCCGAGGCCGGCGTCGAGCCGCTCCGGCGCCCCCCACGCGCCGTTGACGAGGCGGCTGACGAAGACGTGCTCGACGCCGCCGTCGTCCAGCGTGTAGGCGATCGCCCCGCTCCCGTCGGGCGCGAGGTCGAGCCCGTCGAGCGTGTGCAGCGGGCCGGGGCCGACGACGCGATCGCCCGGGAAGAACCCGGCGCGCGCCGGCGCGCAGACGAACGCGAGCGCGAGCAGCGCCGTCGCGACCGCGAGCAGGCCCGCGAGCGCGGGCGGGAGCAGCGGACGAGACGCGGGGGAAGGATCAGGCATCGAGAAGCGGCGCCCGAGGCGGCATTGCGTGCTTCAACCGGCGGGCGCCGCGAAAGTTACGCGATCGAGCCGACGGGTCCCGGCCGCGCCGGCGCCTTGGCGCGGCGGCGCGAGCGGACCGACGGTGGCCGCCCGCGTGGGCGGTCGGGAAGAGGAGGCGATTGGGACCGGCCTCCTCGGCCCCGCTCACCTTTCCCCCTCGTTTCCCGACGCGACGCGGTGCACGCTCCCTGCGTGGCCGTTGCACGAACCCCCCGGTCGGCACGGCCTGGTGGTGTCCCCGGACGCGGCTCTGACACTCCCACGAGCGCCGGGTTCAAGGAAAGCCGTTTGGTAAGAACGCTGACGTTCAATCGGCTGGGACCGGGTCCGGACCCCATTCGCGAGGGGCCCGGGAACGGCGGCGCGGTGGCGGGCCACAGAGGCCCGCCACGACGCGACGGCTACAGGTTCGACAGCTCGGCGGTGATCTCGGAGACGCTCTTCTTCGCGTCGCCGAACAGCATCGCCGTCTTCGGGTCGTAGAAGAGCGGGTTGTCGATGCCCGCGAAGCCGGACGACATCGAGCGCTTGAGCACGATCACCGACTGCGACTTGTCGACCTCGAGGATCGGCATGCCGTAGATCGGCGAGCCGGGGTCGTCGTTCGCCGCGGGGTTCGTGACGTCGTTGGCGCCGATGATCAGCGAGACGTCGGTGCGGCCGAACTCCGGGTTGATGTCGTCCATCTCCTTGAGCTGGTCGTACGGCACGTCGGCCTCCGCCAGCAGGACGTTCATGTGGCCCGGCATGCGGCCCGCGACCGGGTGGATCGCGTACTTGACCTCGACGCCCTTCTTCTCGAGCGCCAGCGCCATCTCGCGCACCGCGTGCTGCGCCTGCGCGACCGCCATGCCATAGCCCGGGACGACGACGACCTGGCGCGCATAGGCGAGCTGGATCGCCGCGTCCTGCGCGGAGGTCGAGCGCGCGGTCCCGCCGCTGCCTGCGCCGGCAGCGGCGCCGGCCGGGGCGTCGCCCCCGCCGCCGCCGAAGCCGCCGGCGATGATCGACGGCACCGAGCGGTTCATCGCGACCGCCATCAGGTTCGTCAGGATCGAGCCCGACGCGCCGACGATCGTCCCGGCGACGATCAGCGCGAAGTTGTCGAGCGCGATGCCGGCAGCCGCCGCCGAGAGGCCCGTGAAGGCGTTCAGCAGCGAGATCACGACGGGCATGTCCGCACCGCCGATCGGCAGCACGACCATGTTGCCGAGGACGCCGGCCGCAGCGAGGATGCCGATGACGAACAGCGCCTGCGAGTGGTTGCCGGCGACGATCGCGATCGCGGACCCGATGCACACGAGCAGCAGCGCGAGGTTCAGGAACTGCTGGCCCGGCAGGCTGATCGGCCGGCCCGGCAGGATCTCCTGCAGCTTGCCGAAGGCGATGTTCGAGCCCCAGAAGGACACCGAGCCGATGATCGCCGCGAACAGCGACGCGATCATCACCTTGTCGTCCCACGTGCCCGTCGATCCGACGAAGTCGCCGCGGAACTCCGACCATGCGATCAGCGCGACCGCACCGCCGCCGACGCCGTTGAACAGCGCCACCATCTGCGGCATCGCGGTCATCTTCACCGAGCGCGCGGCGGGGATGCCGACGGCGGTACCGATCGCCACGCCGACCGCGATCAGGATCGCCGTCTCGGCGTTCGGGACCACGCCGTCGCCGAGCAGCGTCGCGATCACCGCGATCGCCATGCCGACGGCGGCGATCTTGTTGCCGCGCACCGCCGTTCTCGGCCCGGCGAGCCCGCGCAGGCCGACGACGAAGAAGATCACCGCGAGGATGTAGAGCGAGTCGATGAAGTTGTGGTCCTGCAGGAAGGACGTCGCGAAGGTCGTCACGCCTTGTCCTCCTCGGCGGGCTTCGCCGGCTCCGGCTTTCTCTTGAACATGCCGAGCATCCGGTCGGTCACCAGGAAGCCGCCGACGACGTTGATCGTGCCGAAGGCGACCGCGATCACGAGCAGGATCTTGCTCAGCGTGTCGTTGCCGAGAACCGCCTCGTGCATCACCAGCAGACCGCCGAGCACGACGATCCCGTGGATCGCGTTCGTGCCCGACATCAGCGGCGTGTGCAGCGTGTTCGGCACCTTGGAGATGACCTCGAAGCCGACGAACGCGGCCAGCACGAGGACTCCGATCTGCGTTACCAAGTCCATGTCAGTCCCTCACGTTCAGGCCGGCTGGCCGGCGGCGGCCTTCGCGCCCTCGTGGACGATCTCGCCGCCGCGCGTCACGCACGCCCCGGCGATCACCTCGTCGTCGAAGTCCAGCGCGAGCTGGCCCTCTCTGACCATCAGGTCGAGCAGCGCCTGGATGTTGCGCGCGTAGAGCTGGGAGGCGTGCTCCGCCATCGTCGACGGCACGTTCAGCGGCGCGACGATCTTGACGTCGTGGCGGATCACGGTCTGCCCCGGCTCGGTCAGCTCGCAGTTGCCGCCCGCCTCGCCGGCGAGGTCGACGACCACGCTGCCCGGCTTCATCTTCTTGACGGCCTCCTCGGTGACGAGGATCGGCGCGCGGCGGCCCGGCACGAGCGCCGTCGTGATGACGACGTCGACTCTGCCGATCGCCTCGGCCATCAGCTCCTGCTGCTTGGCCTGCTGCTCCGGGGTCAGCTCCTTGGCGTAGCCGCCCTCGCCCTCGAGGTCGCCCCCGAGGTCGAACTCGAGGAAGTGCGCGCCGAGCGACTCGACCTGCTCCTTCACGGCCGCGCGGACGTCGAAGCCCTGCACGACGGCGCCGAGGCGGCGCGCTGTCGCGATCGCCTGCAGCCCCGCCACGCCGGCACCCAGCACGAGCACCGTCGCCGGGCGGATCGTGCCCGCCGCGGTCATCAGCATCGGGTAGAAGCGGCCCATCTCCTGTGCGCCGATCAACGCGGCGCGATAGCCCGCGATGTTGGACTGCGAGGACAGCGCGTCCATCGACTGCGCGCGCGAGATGCGCGGCACGGCCTCCAGCGCGAACGTCGTCGCGCCCGTCGCGGCGAGCGCGCGGACGCCCTCGCCGTTCGTCAGCGGCTGAAGAAAGCCGATCAGCACGCCGTCCCTGCCGAGGCGAACGGTTTCCTCGGCGTTCGGGGGTGCGACCTTCACGACCACATCGCTCTGCCAGACGGTGGCAGCGTCGTCGGTGAGCGTGGCGCCGGCTTCCTCGAACTGACCGTCCGGGATCATCGCTTCGGCACCAGCTCCGCGCTCGACGACGACGTCGAGCCCGGAGCCCGTCAGCTTTTTCACGACCTCGGGAACGAGCGCGACGCGACGCTCTCCTTCGACGGTCTCCTTGGGGACTCCGATTCTCATAGGCGCGGGAACCCTACCGGCCCGGCGGACGTGATGGAGTCAACGCAGCGGCCGGAGGGCGAGGCCGAGCACCGCGGTCGCGGTGACCCACACCGGCGTCTGCGTGCTCGTGCGCGAATAGCGCACCGCGCCGTTCGGCTGCACGAGCGAGCCGAGGTACTGCAACGGCGTCCGCGATCCCCGGCGCCGGACCGCGCCGAGCGGCACGCGCGCGGCGACGAGGCCCTGGATCGCCCACGCGGTCGACTGCGCGTTCGAGCTGCCGCCGCGCTGCTGCGGCAGGCCGCCGTCGGCGTTCTGCGCCGAGCGGACGTAGGCGGCGGCGCGGCCGAGCGCACCGCCGTTGCCGCCGAGCGCGGCGAGCGCCTGCATCGCCGCGGCGGTGTCGTCGACGTCGCTGCCGAACCCGCGCGTGAGGAAGCCGAAGCCGCCGTCGCGGTTCTGCTGGCGCGCCAGCCACCCACCCGCGCGCCGCAGCACGGGCGTGCCGGCGCCGGCGCCCGCCCCGCGCAGCGCGAGGATCGCGAACGCCGTCAGGTTGACCTGCCCGAGCACCGCGCCGCCACCGCCGACGCGCCGCTCGAGCGCGGCGACGAGGTCCTGCCGCGCGAAGCTGCGCGGCGAGGCGCCGGCCGCGTCGAGCACCAGGATCGTGCGCTCGAGGTCGCCGATCCCGGTCGCGCTGCCGTCGCGCGCGAGCCCGGCGGCGTGGGCGCGCGTCCATGCGACCGCGCGCGAGACGGCGAACGGGTGGTGCCCGTCCTGCGCGAGCGCGATCGCCGCCCAGCCCGTCGCGAGCCCGGAGGAGCGGCCGCCCGGCGTCATGCCGAAGCCGCCGTCGCGGCCCTGCGCGTGCGCGAGGTACTGCGCGGGCGTCGCCGCCTGCGCGGGCGCCGCGGCCGGGCCGGCGGCGCCGGCCAGCAGGACCGCCGCCGCGAGCGCGACCGCGCGGCCCGCCGCCGACGGCTCCCACGTGAACGACAGGCGCGTGCGGAAGCGGCGAAGCGTGCGCACGAGCGCCGGACCGAACAGCAGGAAGAAGGCGACGTTGCCGGCGGCGTGCGCGAGGTCCCACGGCAGCGAGGTCGCCTGGTAGGCGAGGAAGCGGTGGCCGAGGTCGCCGCCGCCGAACGTCGCGACGCTGCCGAAGTTGACGATCGTGCCGTACAGCAGGCCCGACAGCCCGCACGCGAGCGCCAGCGGCACGCGCCCGAGGCGGCCGCCGCTCGCCTTTGCGAGGACCGCGCCGCCGACGCCGATCGTGCCCCACGCGGCCATCTGCCACGGCGTCCACGGTCCCTGCGTGAAGAACAGGTTGGAGGCCAGCGCCGCGACCGCGCCGACCGCGAAGCCGGGCGCGCCGCCGAAGACGTAGCCGGCGAGCAGCACGATGTCGGTCGTCGGCTTGACGTTGGGGATCGGCGCGAACGCGATCCGCCCGAGCACGGCGAGCGCGGCGAGCGTGCCGACGAGCGCGAGCACACGGGCGGACGGGTGCGAGCGCTCGTACCAGGCGAAGCCGCCGGCGAGCGCGAGTGCGAGCAGCAGGAACGAGGCGAGTTGCCAGCTCATCGGCGATGGACCTCCGTCGGGCGTGGGTCGGATGGATCGGCGGCGCCGAGCTGCGCGCGCACGAGCGCGGCGCCGGCGTCGGGGTCGAGCGCGCCGCCGGCGCCGCGCAGGATGCGCGCCGTCTCGGTCGCGAAGTACCAGCCGCCGGCGAGCACGTCGGCGGCGGCGCCGTCGGCGATCGGCGCGCCGTCGGCGAGCAGCACGACGCGGTCGGCGACGGCGGCGGCGAACTCGGGGTCGTGCGTCGCGACGAGCAGCGCCGTGCCGGTCGCCGCGAGGCGCCCGAGCAGGACCGCGAGGTCGGCCTTGTGCGCACGGTCCATCCCGCGCGTCGGCTCGTCGAGGCACAGCAGCGCAGGCGGCTCCACGTCCCCCCCGCCCAGCACGATCGCCAGCGCCAGCCGCTGCCGCTCGCCACCGGACAGGTCGCGCGGATGGCGGTCGGCGAACGCGGACAGGCCGACGGCCTCGAGCGCATCCGCCGGCGCCTCCTCCCCCACCCGCTCATGCACGAGATAGTCGTTCGGGTTCTGCAAGAGCAGCGCAGCGCGGCCGCCGGCCTGGACCTTCCCCCGCGTCGGCGAAGCCAGCCCCGCGACGTGACGAAGCAACGTCGACTTGCCCGCACCGTTGCGACCCATGAGCGCGACCCGCTCGCCGGGAGCGATCGACAGGTCGACGCCCCGCAGGATCGCCGGCGCCCCCCGCGGCTCCACCCACACGCCGCGCAGCCGCAGGGCGGCAGCGCCGGAGCGCGAGGCCCCAAACGCCGATCGGGCGGGTGGCACGGGTGAGGACGATTTCGCGACCCCGCTCGCGAAATCGACGGGGCGGGCGGGAGCGGATCGACCCGCCCGCAGCAGCGCCGGACCCGAGCCGTCGGCCTCCGGCAACGCACCAGAAGCGCGCAGCACAGCCCGCGCCTGCTTGACGCCCACCGGCGGCGGGCCGAGGCCGGCGGTCGCGAGCAGGCGCGCGCCCGGGGTCTCCAAAGCGGGAGCAGACGAGTGCGCCCACGCAAGGAACCCAGCAGGATCGGCGTCACAGGCAATCCGCCCGTCAGCCATCGCGATCACGCGATCCGCCGCCGTCAGGCAGCGCTCCAAGCGGTGCTCTGCCAGCAGGATCGTCGTCCCCCACTCCTCGTTGAGCCGCCGCAGCAGCCCGATCAGCTCGTCGCCGGCGACCGGGTCGAGCTGCGAGGTCGGCTCGTCGAGCAGCACGAGCTGCGGCCGGCCGACGAGCGCGGCCGCCAGCGCCACGCGCTGCAGCTCCCCGCCGCTCAACGCGTGCGTCGGGCGCTCCAGCAGGTGGGCGATCCCGAGCGCGAGCGCGGCCTCCTCCACCCCGCGCGCGATCGCCGCGGGCGACTCGCCGCGGTTCTCCAGCGGGAAGGCCAGCTCGTTGCGGACAGTCCCCATCACGATCTGCGTCTCGGGGTCCTGGAACAGCGAGCCGGTCACCGTCGCCAGCTCGCCCGGGCCGTGCTCGCGCACGTCCATCCCGGCGACGCGCGCCTCGCCGCTCACGCGACCGCCGTGGACGTGCGGCACGAGCCCGCCAGCGAGCCGCAGCAGCGTCGACTTGCCGCTGCCGGAGCGGCCGGCGAGCACGACCAGCTCTCCCTCCTCGATGCGCAAAGTCACGTCGTCGAGCGCGGGCGCGGCCGCGGCCGGGTAGCGGTACGTCAGCCGCTCCAGCGCGAGCGACGTCATCGCCGCCCCCACGCCGCCGCCATCGCCGCGGCGCGCGGCTCGACGCCGCGCCGGTCGAGGAACGGCAGCAGCGGCGCCGCGACGAGCGCGGCGGCGAGCGCCCACGCGCCCGCGCCCCAGCTCCCGTGCAGCAGCGGGTAGGTGCCGAACGACGCCGCGCCGGCCATCCGCCCGCCGACCGTCAGCGCGACCAGCGCGAGCGCGGCGACGGCGAACGCGAGGTCGTGGCGCGACCACGGCGCGCGCACGCGCGGCGGCCGGCGCGCGGTGCCGTAGCCGCGCACCTCCAGCGCGGCGGCGACGTCGACCGCGCGGTCCAGCGCGCCGGCCGCGACCGCGCGCACGAGCGCGACGCGCGAGGGCGGCGTGCCGGCGCGGCAGCGCTGCGCGTCGGCCATGCGGCGGCCGTCGCGCTGGAGCACCGGGATCATCCGTGTCGCGAGCGTCGCCGTCAGCGCGGAGCGGAACGAGACGCGGCGGAACAGCCGCAGCACCTCGTCGGCGTCGACGACCGCCGCGTACAGCGCGCAGCAGAGGATCAGCGCGAGCGCGCGCAGGCCGAGCACGACGCCGTAGACGAGCGCCTCGAGCGTCACGTCGAGGCGGCCGAGCACCGGCACCTCGCCGAGCCGCGCGATCACCGTCAGCCCGTTGCGCGTGATCAGCGGGTTCAGCAGCGCGATCGCGAGCACGAACGGCAGCGCCAGCAGCAGCGCGCGCCGCAGCGCCTGCCCGGCGCCGGCGGCGGCGCCCGTCGCGAGCGCCGCGACGACGACCGCGCCGAGCATCAGCGGGCTGTCGAACAGCAGCGCCGGCAGCGCGAGCGCGGCGCACAGCGCGCAGCCGACCGCCGCGCGCGCGGCGTGGAGCGGGCTCGCGGTGCGGCGGACGGGCATCAGCGCACCACGGGCAGCCCGATCGGGTGGGAGCCGTCGAGCGCGAGCGCGAAGCGGCGCTGGAGCGTCTGCTCGTCGAGCGCGCTCGCGGCCGCCGCGACGCCGGCCACGTCGGTGCCGGTGACCGCCCACGTCGGCGCCTGCTGCTCGAAGCGCGTCGCCGCCACCAGCCCGGCGCCGGCGCCGAGCGTCCGGGCGGCGGCGCCGCGCGGGTCGAGCAGGTCCATCTGCCGGCCGTCGGCGGAGAAGCGCACGTAGACGCCGCTGGAGGCCGGGCCGTGGTCGAGCTGCTCGAGCGCCGCGTCGCCGCGCAGCTCGCTCCAGCGCCCGACGAACACGCGCATCGTGTCCTGCCCGACGCCGGTGCCGAGCGTCTGCCGGCCGGCGATCGCGCCGACCGCGCCGAGCCGGTTCGAGACGGTCGTGCAGGCGGCCTGCACGTCGTCGGCGCACTCGAGCACGATCGGGTAGCGCTTGCCGCCGGAGCCGTGCAGGAACGGCTCGGGGAACGAGCCGACGACGGCGGGGACGTGCGGGGTCGCGCCCCAGTCGTGGCGGTCCCACCAGATCGCGTCGCCGTCGTGCAGCGAGACGTCGGCGGCGCCGACCGCGCTCTCCATCCCGTTGACGTAGATGAACCAGTCGACGGGCCGGCCGCCGGCGGTCCCGCCGGAGAGGCCGTCGATCGACTGCACGAAGCCGCCGCCGTAGCGCGTCGTCACGTGGAAGTCGCGCTGCAGCATCCGCATCGCCGTCTCGGACGAGGGCAGGTTCTGGGCGATCCGCGCCCCCAGCTGTCGCGTGCCGAAGTCGCGCGTGACGAGCACGCGCGCGCCGGTCCCGCCGGCGCCCGCGCCGAGCCCGCAGCCGGCGAGGCCGGCGGCGAGCAGCAGCGCGAGCGCGGCGAGCGCGAGCCGGGGGCGCGAACCGCCCACGCCGTCAGGCCCCCACCGTGAAGGCGACGCTCAGCGCGCGGCGGTTGCCCGCGCCGTCGATCGCGATCGCGTCGAGCCGGTAGCTGCCCGCGCCGAGCTTCGCCGGCAGCAGGTACGACCAGCGGGCGCGGTCGCCCGCCGCGAACGGCGCGCTCGACGTGCTCGTGCAGGCGCGGAACGCCCCGCGCACGGCGTCGAAGCGCGTGCAGCGCCCGCCGGCGCGGCGCGTCAGGCGCAGCGTCACCGTCGCTCCCGAGGGGTCGACCGCGGTGCCGCGCAGCACGCGCGGCGCGTGCGCCGCGGTGAACGCCTGGCCGTTCGCGATCCCCGCGAGCGTGAGCGCCGGCGGCGTGACGTCGCTGCTGCCGCACTTCGTGCCGTGCGGACGGCGCACGCAGTGCAGGCTGCCGGACGGCGTGTCGCCGGCATGCGTGGCGCGCAGCGCCGACTGGCCCTGTGCCAGCGTGACGCGCACGGTGCCGTCGGCCGCCGTCTTGACGGGCTTGACGCCGCCGCTCACCGTCGCGCCCGCGACCGGTGTGCGTCTGCCGGTGCCGTCGAGCAGGACGACCTTCACCTTCGGCTTGCCGTTGGTCACGTCGAGCACGGAGAGGTCGAGCGGCAGGTTCGTGCAGCTCGAGAAGTCCGGCGTGGAGGTGCAGAGGAACCCGAGGACTCTGTCGCCCGCCTGCAGCTGCGTTCCGCAGACGCCCGTCGACGAGGCTCTGCCGTCGAGCCAGAAGGCCCAGTAGCTGCTGCCGTTCGCGGCGCCTCTGGCGCCGTCGATCGCGTCGACCGTGTAGTCGCCGAACGAGGCGTACCAGGTGCCGCTCCAGCGGCCGGTCGCCTGCCACAGCGCGCCGCCGGCGCTCGTGCCCGAGCAGGCGTTCGCGCCGTCGGGCTTGACCGCGGCGGTCGTCGTGAGCAGCGTGGTGTCGGCCAGCGTTCTGCCGGGCGCCTCCACGCGCACGCTGACGCGCGCCGGCGATCCGGCATGTGCGACCGGCGCGAGGAGGCTCGCCGCGGCGAGCGCTCCGACGACGGAGCCGATGATCCTGCGAGACATTCAGCCACCCCTTTCCGCGAGGGCGTATGTGGAACGTGCGGTCGGAGGCCTGGTCTCCTGGCTCTCGGGCCTACCCTCCGCGCCTTCCCGGGAGGCGGTGCCTCCCAGTGGCTGCGCAGTCGTGCTGCGCGTGCGGCGGGCGTCCCCGATCACAGTGGCGGGTCCGCGCCGGATTCACACCGGACTTCCCATCGCCACCGACCTATGAACGGGGCCGATGCTATCGCGGGCGGCGACGGATCGCGTCGGGCCGCGAATACACTGCGTCGTCCGATGGTCAACCTCACGCGCATCTACACGCGCCACGGCGACAGAGGCGAGACGCACCTCGGCGACATGAGCCGCGTGCCGAAGACGCATCCGCGGATCGAGGCGTACGGGACCGTCGACGAGCTCAACGCGCACCTCGGCGTCGCGCTCGCCAGCAGCGGCATGCCGGAGCGCTACGTCGCGTGGCTGCAGCACGTCCAGAACGACCTGTTCGACGTCGGCGCCGACATCGCGGTCCCGCACGGCGGCGACAAGGCGCGCCTGCGCGTGAGCCCCGAGCAGACGAGATGGCTCGAGGAGCGCTGCGACGAGGTCAACGGCGAGCTGCCCGCGCTGAGATCGTTCGTGATCCCCGGCGGCTCCCCCGCGGCGGCGCAGCTGCACGTCTGCCGGACCGTCTGCCGCCGCGCCGAGCGGGCTGCGATCGCCTGCGGCGAGGAGCAGCTCGGCGAGGAGGTCGTGCGCTACCTCAACCGTCTCTCCGATTTTCTGTTCATCCTCAGCCGCGGGGCGGTCGAGGGCGACGAGCCGCTGTGGGAGCCCGGTCGCTTCCGCTGACCAACCGACGCACAGCGGTCGCCGGCTCAGGTAGGTTCGCCCCTTCACCCATCAGGGGAATACGGTCGATTGGGGGAGTTGGGGGATGCGCCTCAAGCTTTGCGGTGCCGTCATCGCGGTCATGCTCGCCGTCGCAGGCTGCGGCGGCAGCTCGGGCTCCAGGACGAGCGCGAGCAACAGGACCACGGCAGGAAGCACGACGACCGCGCCGCCGCAGGTCCTGCACTACGTGACCCGGGAAGCGAAGCCGAGGAACCCGGGTCCGCATCCGGGCGCCAGGGTCGAACAGCTGATCGTCAAGGACGTCCGCAGAGGCACCGGCCCCGCGATCCAAGCCGGCGACAGCGGGATCTTCGAATTCATAGCGACCAACTGGGTCACCGGCGCGCCGCTCGAAGAGTCCTGGCACAGAAGAAGACCGTTCGAAACGCAGATCGAACACAACGTCGTGATCGACGGCTGGTGGCAGGGCATCCCCGGCATGAGAGTCGGCGGGCGCCGCCAGATAATAATTCCGCCCAGCCTCGGCTTCACGACCAACCCGACGCTGCAGGGGGCGACGACGTTCTTCGACGTCGTGCTCGTGCAGGTCAACCCGGCGGAACCGGCCGGCCTCGGCGGCAGAGCCGCCGGCGCGGCGAGCGGCTGACGAACGCGCCGCCGCAGCGGCGCTCCCGGCGCGATCGGCGCATCGGCCGATCGCGCGTGCGAAGGTGCCGGGCCTTCTCGAAGCGGCTCAGGAGCTGACGCACACATGGCACAAGGAACGATCGTCTCCGGCCGCACGGCCGTCATCAGCGGCGCGGGGTCCGGCATCGGGCGCGCGATGGCGCAGCGGCTCGCGCGCCACGGCTGCCCCGTCGCGATCTGCGACTGGAACGAGGACGACCTGCAGGAGACGGCCGCGACGATCGACGGGCCCGTGCTCGCGCGCAGACTCGACGTGCGCGACCGCGGCGGGCAGATGGCGTTCGCCGCCGCCGTGCAGGAGTGGGCGCCGCAGCCGCTCGGGATGGTCTTCAACAACGCCGGCGTGACCGTCTCGCAGATGGCCGCCGACGCCGCCCACGAGGACGACGAGTGGGTCATCGACGTGAACATGTGGGGCGTGATCCACGGCACGCGCGCGTTCCTGCCGATCCTGCTCGGCCAGGACAGCGGCGCGATCGTGAACGTCTCGAGCGTCTTCGGGCTGATCGGCTTCCCGACGCAGAGCGCGTACTGCGCCTCGAAGTTCGCGGTGCGCGGCTACACCGAGTCGCTGCGCCACGAGCTGCGCGAGACGGGCGTGCAGGTCGTCGCCATCCACCCCGGCGGCGTCAACACGAACATCGTCGAGCACGCGCGCTTCCACGTCGACGACCGCGGCAACAGAGACCACGACGTGCTCAAGCGCGACTTCAGAAGAGTCGCGCGCACCTCGCCCGACAAGGCGGCGGAGATCATCCACACCGGCGTCGAGCGCGGCAAGGTGCGCATCCTCGTCGGGCCGGACGCCGGCTTCCTGTCGCTGCTGACGCGGATCGCCCCGGTGCGCTACTTCGACGTGCTCGAGCGGCTGGAGCCGCTGATGCGCCGCCGCAGATAGCCGGTAGCTTCATGGGTGGATGGCGAAGAAGCGGCTCACCCCGGGCGTCGAGCTCAAGCCGAAGCAGAAGTGCTGCAAGTCGCGGCCGCGCTGCAAGCGCTGCCGCGTGACGCTGGAGCGACTCAGCGCGATGGGCTTCGCCGAGCGGCGCGCCTCCGACGGGCGCTACGTGATCGTCGAGGTCGTGCCGAAGCGGGAGCTGAGAGCGGCGCGCAGGAAGTAAGGCGTCCGTCAGGCGACGCGGACCTGCTCGTCGCCGACCCGGACGACGTCGCCGCTGCGCAGCTGCCGGCCGCGCCGCTCCTCCGGCTCGCCGTTGACGCTGACGGCCGCCGCCGCCAGCAGCTCCTTCGCCTCGCCGCCGGAGTCGGCGAGAACCGGCCAGCTTCAGCAGCTGGCCGAGGCGGATCGTCTCGTCGCGGATGGGGATCTCGCGCATGGGCGGAACGCTACGCGCTCGCGTGCCGCGAGGGCGCACCGGCCGCGGCGTCTGGATCTCCCTCAGAGCCTCGCCGGCTCGACGTCTCCGGGCTTGGGGACGTCGATGACGGTCCGTTCCGCGAGGCACAAGTCCGCCATCGCCGTAGCGAGCACCCGCAGCGTGTCGACGAAGCGCTTGTCGCCCTTGTTCTTCGGGTGCAGGTCGAGGACGGCCGAGAGCTCGGTGAGCGCGATCACGACGGTGTCCGTCTCGCTCGCCTTGTTCACGAGGTCGCGCAGGCGGTTGACTGCGCGCCCGTCGACGCCGCGCTGCTTGACGCTGAACGCGACGGCGTTGATCGTCTCGAGCTCGCGCGCGTCGGGCCGCACCAGCTCGAACTCCTCCGCCAAGCGCGTGAAGGCGCTCCAGCCGCCGAAGTCGGTCACAGCCGAGATGCCGAAGAAGTCGAACGCGCGGATGCCCTCGCGGGCGAGGTGCGCGGCGGTCTCGTCCACGAGCGAGACGAAGCGGGCGCCGTGCGCCGCGCACACCTCCGAGACCTCGGGCGCGAAGAACTGGGTCGTGTTGCAGGCGATCCCGACGATCGTCGCCCCGCCCAGGCACAGCCGCTCGACGGCACTCACGACGACGGGTCGCACCTCGTCCACGCGCTCGGCCAGTTCCATCGACAGGCCCATCCCGGGAACGGATTCGACGAGCACGCGCGGAAAGGCGACATCGCCGCGGAAGGAGCGGCTGCCGCGGGTGCGGATGCACTCGTTCATCAGCTCCCACAGCAGCATCCCCGACTCGGGCGCGTTGCCGGTGAGGATCCCGACGGTGTGCTCGCGCGGTATCGCAGCGTCTTCGTCTCGGACGACGTCGGCGACCTGTGCGTTGTCGAGCGCCGCGACGAGCTCGCCCGGTTCGAACTCGACGCCGTGACTGAGGCTCCCGAGGTTGGTCATCATCGTGAACGGCAAGAAGTAGCGCTCGAGCACCGTGCGATCGAAGAGCTGCAGCACGGACGGATGGCGCGCCAGGCCGAAGGGGGTCACGAGGCCGTACGCCATGCCGAATTCCGCCGCCAGCTCCGCCTCGCCCAGCCGTCGAAACTCACCCCCCACCGCATCGAAGAGCTTCGTGTCGTCGATGTATTGATGTCCGCGGCAATGCACGGCGACATACCGCGGCTCGGCGCCCTCGACGACGCCGATGCTCGACTTCAGCTCGTCACAGAGCGGGATGCCGCGATCGCCGAGCCGCCAGCGATGCTCGGCTGCGTCGCGGCAACTGTGGACCTCCGGGTTGGAGGACGCGAGGTGCCAGATCCCGGCGTCCCGCAGGAACTCCAGGTTCGCCCGGACTTGGAACGGAAGCGGGTCGTCACGTGTCACGCCGCCGCGTCCCCTTCGTGTAGACGACGAGGCGCACGGACTTGAACGTGACGCCGGGCACACCATCCACACCGACCGAGAGCACGAACTCCTTGTTGTTGAAAGCCTTGCGGAAGGTGTGCGTGACCTCGAGGTTCTTGTCGAAGCCGTCCTTCCGCTCCACAGCGGTGAGCGCCTTGTCGAACTCGGCGAGCAGATTGTCCGGCTCCATGTCGGCGACCTCGCCGCCGCGCTGCGGCTGCCCGTAGAAGATGCGCACGTTCGCGCGATCGGTCCCCGCGGGGAAGCGCATGCCCTCCACACGGATGAAGGCCTCCGCGATGTCCAGGCGGTGGAACTTGTTCTGGAACGTACCGGTGTCGGAGACCCGAAACCCGCGCTCGGAGCTGTCGGTGAACTTCGCGGTCGGCCAGTGCTGCGTGAAGATGCTGGCGCTCATCTCACCGGCGCAGTCCTCTTGGAAGCGCGCCTTGATTGCGTCCTTCACGCCCTCCTGCCCGCGGCTCGCCTTGTCGGGGTACTCCGCGAGCGCCCACAGCAGCTTCGTGTAGGCCGCCTCGAGCGTCATGTCGTAGCCATCGACGACGCCGAGGTCGAACAGCGTCGCGCTCGTCTCGAACAGCTTCAACTCGACGCGTCCGTAGGGGCACTGCGTGATGTTGGCGACGACTGTGTTGTCGTCGATCAGCCGCCGCAGCATGCCGATGAATCTCGGGTCGTCCGGCACGTTCCCCGGCCCGTACGACAGCAGGATCAAGCCGTCGGGGCTCTGCGAGAAGCCCGCGTCGATCTGCTCGAAGTCCATGTTCGGATGGATGAAGAGGATTGCGACGTCGACCGTGCTCAGGTCTCGGACGCGCGTCGCGGCCGGCACCGAGGGCAGCGGAACCGGGTTGACGTGCATGTACTCGACGTCGAGCTTGTCGTTCGCCAGCGTCGCGAGCGGAACGGCCATGTTGGGGCAGTGGAAGCTCGCGCTGCGATCCGAGGCCATCTTCTTCGTCACGCGGTTGCCTCGGTACAGGTAGTTGTTCCAGTAGACGCAAACCTCGCGGATGAGGATCGGGCCGCCGTACGCCTGGTGCGCGGCGGCTCGAATCGCGTTCTCGACGTTGTGCACCGCGTCGGTGTTGACGTTCGAGAGCGGAACCTCAGAGCCGGTCAGGATCACCGGCTTCGTCATCGCGTCGGCCAGCAGGAACGAGAGCGCGCTGGCGCTGTAGGCGAGCGTGTTCGTGCCGTGCAGGACGACGAACCCCTGGTAGTTGGCCTCCTGCTCCCGGATCAGTTGCGCGAGAGAGACCCAGTCCACAGCCGTCACGGCGGACGAGTCGATCGCCTCGTCGAGCCGGAACAGATGCAGGTCGACGGGAAGGGCGGAAAGGCGCGTCGCGAGCGGCTGTGCGATGTCGTCGATGCCGACCGCCATCTCGTAGTCGGCGTGCACCGGGTCCGAGTCTTCCTTCCTGACCATGCCGACCGTCCCGCCCGCGTAGACGACGCACACCGGCGGGTGCCGGTCGTAGCGCAGGCGCGGCGCATTCTTGAGCTCGTCCGCGATCTCCTCCGACCTGAGCGTCGCGCCAGTGATCGGCGTTTGGATGCGCAGGAGGTTGGGCCACGAGCGCTGCTCGGGCGCGGTGCCCTGCTGGCTGGCGAGGTGCTCGTCGATCACCTGCCCGAGTTCGCGCACCTTCGCGGCCAGCGCGGCGTCGTGCTGCGTCTTGATGAGCAGGTTGCTCGTGATGATGCGCTTGCGCCCGTTGGGGGTGACAAGCTCGTCGTACCAGCGAGCGGAGTGGTCCGGGTCGATCAGCTCGAGCTCGTTCCTGGGGACGGGCTTGACCTCGATCGGAATAAGGAGCTTCTTGTCCTTCCCTGCCGCGTCCTTCCCGGCCTTCCGGCGCATGTCCTCGAACGCGCGCCACTCGCCAAGGCATTCGCGGCTGCGGAAGTAGTTCGGCGAATAGAACGCGAGCATCACCGAGCACTCGCCGATCGCGCGCTCGATCCCGTCGGAGATCACCTCGCCCGCGTCGATCGACCACTGGTCGCGGAAGAAACGCTGGGCCATCGCCTCGGTCGACAGGCCGAACTCGTACGAGTAGACCTGGATGAAGCGGTCGATCGCGTTCGGCACCTCGTAGGTGACGTAGTCGAACTCGCGGTTGTCGAGCTGCGAGTAGCTGATGAAGACGTCGGGCATCGCTTTACCTCGCAGGCTCAGGAGCGCTCGGTGATGACGTTGAGCTCACCGTGGAGGTCCTCGAGCATCCGGATGCCGATCTCGCGGTAGGACACCTGCTTGCCGAGCAGCCAAGCGAGCTTCGTCGTGATCGACTCGATGCTCATGTCGAACGCAGGTATGGCGAGGTTGTGCTTTCTGAGCTCGTGCCCCGGCTCGTTCACCATGAAGTTGCTGTTGCCGTTGGGCGCCTGCGTCGTCACCACTACGGGCACCTCGTGCTGCTTGAGATACTCGAAGCACGGCCTCAGGTGTGTGCTCGCATCGCCCGCCCCGAACGCGCGCAGGATCACGCCTCTGATCGCGCCGTCGCCCTCGACGTGCGCTCTGAAGATGCTCAGCAGCAGGTCGGCACTGAGCCCCGGATACTCGGTCAACGAGAGGACGCGCGTGTCGAACTCGTCCTCGCGCAGCAGCTCGCTCTGCGCGAGCGCCGGCGCCGCCGTCCTGCCGAGGTAGGCGTTGTGGCGGTTGAGGTTCGCCTCGTTGATCTGGATGATCCGCCCGATGCGGCCGAGCTCGCCGCTTCCGAACGAGCGGAACGCGTCGATCTCGAACTCCGACGCCTTCTTCGCGCGCGCGCCGGTGATGATGTAGCTGCCGAACACGCAGACGACGCCGTCGATCCCCGGCCGGTACGGGTAGGCGACGACGCGCACCGCGTTGTCGAGGTTCATCGCCGCGTCCGATGCCGGCTGACCGAACGGAATCTGGGAGCCAGTCACGGCGACGCACTTGCTGAGATTCGGCAACGCGAACGAGAGCGCCGCACAGGTGTAGCCCATCGTGTTGGTCCCGTGCGTGACGATGAACCCGTCGTAATCGTCGTAATGCTCGTGGATCGCTCTCGCCAGACTCGTCCAGTGGTGTGGCAGGATGTCCGAGCTGTCGACGTCGTCGATCTCCTCTGAGGCGATCTCGACCTGCACCTTCCACTTGAGGTCGATCTCGTCGAGCGTCGGCTTGAGGATCTTGCGCAGCTCGTTCTGCGCCTGGACGCGCTTGGCGCTCGCCGCGTCGGAGCTCTTCACGTTGCCGGCGATCGTTCCCCCGGTGCTCAGGACCAGGATCTTCTTGATGGGCACAGGCTCTCCTCGGGGGGTCTACGTGGGGACGGGAGTCAAGTCGAGCTCGGCCTCGACGTGCGCCTTGAAGCGCGCGGCGGCATCCGCCGTGCGAGGCCCGGGCGCCGCGGGCAGCTCGACGTCGTCGATGCGCGAGACGGGCAGCACCTCGCGCAGCGTCGAGGCGACGAACGCCTCGGTCGCGCCGGCGATCTGGTCTCGGTGGACGCGACGCTCCTCGATCGGGACGAGGTCCAGCAGACGTCGGCGCGTGATCGAGTCGAGGATCCCCTGATCCAACGGCGGGGTGACGAAGCCGCCATCGCCGAGCACGAGGAACACCGCGAAGTTGGTCCCCTCGAGGATGCGCCCGTCCGGCCGTACGAACAGCGCCATGTCCGCGCCGCGCTCCTTGGCGACCCGCCCGCCGAGCGCGTTCGCCGCGTAGCTCAGCGTCTTGAGCCCGTCCGTGAGGACGTTCGGCAGGTATTCGACGGTCGCCAGCGACACCGCGGCGGGGAACGCCGGTACCGGCTCCAGCGAGAGGATCCGCCGGCCGCCACGCGTCGCGACGATTCGCAGGACGGCGTCCCGGCCACCCGCCTCCTCTGCCAGCAGCAGCGCGTCGGCGCGGATCGCCTCAAGCTCAAGCGCCTGGCGCAGCCCCTGCGCCGAGCGCCCCAAGCGCTCGAGGTGGTCGTCGAGCGCAAACAGCCGTCCGCCGTAGATGCGCAGGACCTCGAACACGCCGTCGCCGCGCAGCAGCCCCTCGTCCTTGACCGAGATGACCGCGTCTGCCCCGTCTACACGACGGCCATCGAGCAGGATGCCGCCGTCCACCGATCCGTTCACTGCGCGCGCCTCCGTTGCACCGGGGGGAAGAGCGCCGCAATGTACAAGAAGCGGTGCGACTTTGCTCCACCACTCAGTTTTCTATGATCAGAGACGGTTTGGGCAGGCCCACGGGAGAGCCTCCTCATCCGTCATAGCGCCGCATGTCCTTCGTGTACACGACGAGCCGCACAGATCGAAACTCGATGTCCGCCATCGCGTCCTCGACACCTATCGAGATCACGAAGTCCCTGCCGTCAAACGCTTTCCGGAACGTGGCGGTGACCTCGAGATTCTTATCCACCCCGTTCACGCGCTCCGTCTCGGTGATCGTCTTCTCGAACTCCGCGAGCAGGTTGTCCTGCTCCGCGAGCAGTCCGTCCCCCTCCGCACCGACCGCGCGACGCGGCGGCGGGCCATAGTAGACACGTACCTTCGCCCGCTCGACGACAGCCGGGAAGCGCAGGCCCTCGATTCGGATGAACGCCTCAGCGATGCCCAACCGACTGAACTTGCCGGTAAACGCTCTGATCCGCGTGGAGGTGCGATAGGCGCGGCCTGCGACCTGTGCGAACTTTGCGTAAGGCCGGTGCTCCGTGAAGATGCTTGCGCTCATCTCGCCGACACGGCACTCCTGGAACTCGCGCCTGATCGCCCGCTTCGCGCGCTCTCTCCTGCGGGCTTCTTTGTCAGGGTGCTTCGCGAGCGCCCACAACAGCTTCGTGTATGCCGCCTCGAGTGTCATGTCGTACGCGTCGACCACACCGAGGTCGAACAGCGTGGCGCTCGTCTCGAACAGGCGCAACTCGACGCGTCCGTAGGGACATTGGGTGACGTTCGCGACAATCGTGGTCTCGGCGATCAATCGCTTGAGCATCGCGATGAAGACCGGGTCATCCGGCACGTTGCCCGGCCCGTACGACAGCAGGATCAGGCCGTCCGGACTCTCGGAAAACCCGCGATCGACCTGCTCGAAGTCCATGTTCGGATGGATGAAGAGGATGGCGACGTCAATGCCGCTCATATCGCGGATCGCCGGCTGCGACGCAGCCTCGGAGGGGAGCGGAACGGCATTCACGTGCGTGTACTCGACATCGAGCTTGTCGTTGACCAGCGTCGCGAGCGGCACGCGCATGTTCGGCGTGTGGAAGGTCTCGGCGCGATCGGATGCGGTCTTCTTCGTCACGCGGTTGCCGCGGTACAGATGGTTGCTCCAGTAGACGCAGACCTCGCGGATGAGGACCGGTCCTCGGAATGCCTGGTGGGCGGCTACGCGGATTGCGTTCCCCACGTTGTGCCCCGCATCGGTGTTGATATCCGACAGCGGCACCTCGGCGCCGGTCAGAATCACGGGCTTCGTCATATGTCCGGAGAGCAGAAATGACAGTGCGCTGGCCGTGTACGCGAGCGTGTTCGTGCCGTGCAGGATCACGAAGCCTTGGTAGTTGGCGGCCTGCTCCTGCACGAGCCTCGCGAGCTCGACCCAGTCGCCGGCCGTGATGGAAGCGGAATCGATCGCCTGCTCGCGCCGGAAGAGATGCACGTCGACCGGCAGAGCCGAGAGCCGCGACGTCAGCGGCTCGCCGATCGCGTCGATGTCGTCGGGCATCTCGTAGTCGGCGTGTCTGGGATCCGAGTCCTCGCTCCGCACCATTCCGACCGTTCCACCGGTGTAGATCACGCACACGGGAAGATGGTGTCGGTAACGCAGCGAGTCGGCGGCCCGAAGCTCCGCGGCAATGCCTTCGCTCTTGAGCGTGGCGCCGACGATCGGCGTTCTGAACCTCAGCTGATTGTCTGTCGCCTTCTTGGCTGACGCCGTGCCGTGAAGCCGCTCGAGGTGGTCTTGGATGACGTCGTCAAGCTCCTCAAGACAGCGCATCAACCGCTCGCCGTGTCTCTCCTTGAGCAGCATCTCACTTGTGATGCTGAACTTGCGTCCGTTGGCGGTTGCGAGCTCTTCGTACCAGCGATGTGCGTCCTCCCCAAACGGGTTCGCGAGTCCGCGTGGCTTTGACTTCACTGCCCTGAGCTGGATCGGGATGAGCAGCTTCCGATACCTGCCGTACCTGTCTCTGCCGGCCTCCCTTCGTGCTTCGTCGAACGCCTGCCATTCTTTGAAGCACTCCGGGCTCGCGAAGTACGCCTTGGAGGTGAACGCGAGCATCACCGGGCACTCGGCGATCGCCTGTGCAATCTCCGTCCGGATCGTGTCACCCGGCTTGATCGAGTCCTCGTCGCGGAAGAGGGTAGGCACGAGCCCGTCCTCCTTCTTCCCGGCGGCGTAGGCGAACAGCCTGACGAAGCGATCGACGGGATCCGCGATCTCCCAGCGGACCTCCTCGGGCTTCTCGGGGCCGTCGAGCCGTGCATAGCTGATGAAGACGTTCGCGGGCATCTGTGGGGACACTCCCTATATGCGCGCTCTCAGCACGGCGGTTTCCCATGGAGGTTCCTGTGAAGTGCGCCGCAATGTACAAGGACCAGTGCGACGTTGCTCCACTACTCAGATCATGTGATCGGGAGCGATTCGGGTGGGCCTGCGGCGTGGAGCCGCCCCAACCCCAGCGCGACGAGCGAGGCGACCTCGCTCGCGCGATGCGAGGCGACGAGCCGGCGGTTCTCCTGCTCGTCCAAGCCGTTCGAAGTCGCGTGCCAGCCCGCCCCGCGCGCCGCCTCCAGAAGCTCCGCCAGCCCGTCGGCGTGGCGCGCGTCGATCTCTGCCGCCGGACCGGCGAGGTCGGGCCACTCGGCGGAGAGGAGCCCGAGCGCGCGGGCGGCGTCCCACGTCGCGCCGCCGAAGCCGGCGGCGAGGAAGACGGGCTGGCCGGCCTCGATCGCGATCAGCAGCTCCTCGACGATCCCCGCCATCGCGCCCTGGAAGCCGCTGCGCCGACCGCCCAGCGCGACGCGCGCGCCGGTTTCCTGCGCGAGGCGGCGGCGCAGGCAGGTCAGCGCATGTGCCCGGATCGCGGGGTCCTCGACCGGCTCGGGCGCGTCGCCGCGCTCCTCGCTCGCGTCGATCGGCGCGCCCTTCGCGTCGAGGCACACGATCCGGCCGTGCATCCCGAGGTTCGTATCCGCGGCGTCGAGCTCGGCGAGGGAAAGCGCGCGGTGCTCCTGCCAGGCGAGGTAGACGACCAGCGGCTGGTCGTGCCGCTGCGCATAGCGCTCCAGCTCCCCCTGCAGGAAGGCGGTGTAGCCGGCCGGGTCGAGGCGGCCGCCGTACGCCAGCTCCCCGCCGGCGACCAGCACGGCGCGGGCGAGCTCGCCGAGCGCGATCCGCACGTGCGACTCGTCGAGCCCGAGCCGCGCCAGGTCCGGGCTGTCCGACACGGACACGCCCACCCGCACGCCGGCCAGCGCCCTGGGGCCGACCAGCCCCGGTTCACGCTCACCCGCCACGCGCCGCGAGCCCCTTCGGCGTCATGACCTCGAGCCGGCCGTCGAGCCCGGCGAGCTCCGCGATCTGCTCGAGCACGGCCAGCTCGTCCGGCCCCAGCGGCGGATCCGGGTGCAGGACGCGGACGGAGCCGACCGCCGGCAGGGCAGCGCCGCTGCCGAGCCAGGCGGCGAGCGTGAGCGGCTCGGGCGCGTGCGGCGCCCACCAGCTCACCCCGAGCCCGGATCCGTCGCCGACGAGCGCGCGCTGACGGCGCCACAGCTCCCGCTTCAGGCACTCGTCGACGAGCTGGTTGAGCGCCCGCAGGATCGCCTCGTCGGATGGGTCCCGGCCGCCCGCCACGCGGGGGACGTGGTCCATCAGGAACGAGCCGCGCGCCTCCTCGGCCGCGACCGCGTCGAGCGTCACGACGGGCACGCCGGCGGTCTTCGCCACGCGCATCTCGCGCTGGCACCACGTCCGCGTCGCGTACAGGTCGGTGCGCAGGGCGAGCAGCGCACTCGTCGCGGCGCTCTCGACTAGCGCGGCGGTCCAGTCGACGCCCGGCTGCAGGTCGCGCGCGTCGAAGAACTCGGCGAGGCGCGTCTGGGAGATGACGCGGCGCACGCGGTCGATCGCGGCATGCACGCGGTCGGCGTCACCCGCGCCGGAGCGCTTTGTGTGGCTGACGAAGACCTGGATCCGGCCCCCCGGCGGCTCGGCGGCGAACTGCGCGATCCCCTGCGCGAGGTCGCGGCAGCGCAGGTCGGCCGCCGGCTCGCTCACCCACAGGCTCGGGACGCCGATCCCCTGCGGGCCGCCGAACAGCTCGGCGAGGCGCGTCCCGTCCAGCACGCCCTTGTCGACCGCGAGCGGGAACAGCGCGATGCGCTCCGGCGCGTGCCGATGCGCGTCCGCGATCGCGGCGGCGTAGTCGTGCCAGGTACCGCTGCGCCGCTCGAGCTCGCGCGCGAGCGCCTTCCCGAGCACCGGAACGACCGCGATCAGCGACGCGGCCGCGAGCCCGTGTGGGAGCTGCTCCATGAACGGCAGCGGCCGCGGGGCACCGGACGGCTCGTGCCAGCCCGCCGAGCGGACGTAGACCTCCACGGCGCCGCCGATCAGGCCGGAGAAGGCCGTGCCGTGGAAGTGGTCGATGACCTGGCGAGCCGCGACGGCGCCCTCCCCGTCGTCGGGGTGCCAGACGACGTAGATCTCCAAGACGGGTGGCAGCATGCGCTCGCGGGGCCCCGTGGCCGCGGGCGAGCCTAACAGCGCCCCAGGCGCGCTGCTCCTGTTGCCGGTAGATCGACGCTCAGGGGCTCGGGCTCGCGGAGGCGAGCGCGGCGAGGTCCTGCTGCAGGGCGCGTTCGTCGGTGACGACGCGCTCGCGCGCGCGGGCGTAGGCCGTGCGGTGCGTCGCGCGCGCAGCACTCGCGAGCGCGGCGTAGGCGCGACCGGTCTCCCCCAGCCGGCCGGCGAGGCGCGCCAGCTCGCCGGGCGCGCCGACCGTCCCGAGTCTGGTGGCGCCCGCGGCGGCGTGCGCGTACGCCGCGCCCAGGCGATCTGCCGCAGCGGCCTGCCGCCGCCCCGTCGATGCGGCAGCGAGGGCATGGCGCTCTCTCGCGCGCGCCTGGTCGAGGTCCGCCACGATGCCGGCGAGCTCGCGCCGCGTCGCCGCGTCGCCGCCGAGCGGGACGACCGGGCCGGCGGGCAGGCGCAGGGTCGTGAGGGCGGCGGAGCACGCCGCGCGCGCCGAGGCGGGCGCGGCGGGCGGGCCGACGCAGGCGGCGACGATCGGGCCGTCGCCGTCCTCGAGCACGTAGACGTCGGCGACGCTCGCCGGGTCGATCGCGACGTCTCTGTAGCGCCACGCGTCGTGGCCGCCCAGCCGCACCGGCTCCGGCGCGGCGTCCGCCAGCCGTGCGAACAGCGGCGCGGCCGTGCGCGTGACGACGAGCGCCGTCGCGCTCGACCCGGGCGAATGGGCGACGAGCGCCGGCGAGCCGAACGCCGGCGGGACCGCGCCGGCCGCGGCGCGCTGCCAGCCTTGCGGCACCTCGACGCCGAGGCCGGCGCCCGTGAGCGTGACCGCGGCCGGCGGGCGGGGGGCCGTGCTCGCCGACCCGGCGACGGCGCCGATCGCCGCCGCGCCGAGCAGCACGGCGGCCAGCAGCGCGACGCCGCCGCGGCGGCGCCCGGTCGGCGCCGGTCGCGACGCGACCGCGGCACGGGCCCGTCGCCCGCGGGTCGCACGGGGTTCGCTCGCGTCGCGCCGCCGCGGGCGGACGCCGATCGCGTCGCCGAGCGCCTCGGCGAGCGCTGCCGGCGTGGCGTACCGCTCCGACGGGCTGTGCGCGAGGCCGCGGCGCAGCACCTGCTCGAGCCGCACCGGCAGCGCCGCCGCGGCGGCGCCCTCGCCGCCGGCCCGCGGCCCGACGATCGCGGTGGCGGCGATCGACGCCAGCGCGTAGCTCATGCTCGCCGTCGTCGGGTAGGCGTCGGCCCCGCGCGGGGCGTCCTCGTCCTGCGCCCGCTCGGCGATCGCCGCCGCACGCTCGGGCGCGACGTGGTCGAGGTCGACGCACGCGTGGGCGAGCCTGCCGCCCGGCAGCCCGACGTCGGCGAGCAGCCCTGCCCGCTCGCCGACCAGCACGATGTCCGCGGCACCGATGTCGACGGGCGGCACGCCGACGCGCTCCAGCGCGGCCAGCGCGGCCGCGACGTCCGCGCACAGCGCGACCGCCGCTGCGGGATCCATCGGCTCGCGGGCGATCCGCCGCGACAGCGGCTCGGCGCCCGCGCAGGCGAAGCGCAGGCGCGGCCAGACGTCGAGCGCGACCTCCTCGACCGGCACCAGCGCCGCGTCGGCGGCGTATATGAGCCGCGAGGTCGCCAGCTCGAGCGCGTGCCATTCCCCCAGCGTCGGGAGGCCCGGGTAGAGCCGCAGCAGCGACTCGCGGCCGTCGTCGTCCACCGCGCGCCACAGCCCCGCGTCGCCGCGCACCGCCAGCAGCTCGCGCAGCTCGAGCGTGCCGAAGCGATGGCCGATCGCGCTGAGCGCGCAGCCCGACGGGCGGCTGTTCGCGTGCTCCAACACGGTCAGCCGGAATTGTCGAAGGTGAGGGGCTTCTTCGCCGGCGCATGCGGCTTGGGCTGCGGAGCGGGTGCCGGCTGCGGGGCGGGCGCAGGCGTCGGCGTGGGCGCCGGAGCCGACACGACCGGTGTCGGGACGGTGACAACCGGCTGGGGCTGCGCGGGCTGCTTGGGCCGCGGCGGCGGAACCTTCAGCGCCGGCAGCGGGCTGACGCGGTGCAGCTCGCCGATCGGCTCGTTCGCGAGCCGGATCGCGGTCGGCGAGGCCGGCGCCGGTGCGGGCTTTGCGGGATCGCCGGGGGCGAGCGCGTAGGCGCCGCCGAACACGACAGCGGCGAGCACCGCGCACGCCGCGACGGTCGCGCGGCTCAGTTGCTTGGGCATCGGCTTCCGCGGATCGCCGCCGGCATGAGGCACTGGTCGATACGCACGGGCGCCTTGCCGCGCACGATCGTGAAGCGCGTGTACTTGCCGATCCGGCCCGCGCGCCAGACCCGCACGACGATCACGGTGCCGCTGCGGTAGGTGCGCGCGAGGCCTCGCAAGGTGACGGCGTCGCTGCTGCCCACCGTCGCGGCGGCGCGCAGGACGCGGCATGCGCGCGAGGACCGCCGCCTTCCGCCGCACGCGGGCGTCACGGTGGCTCGCACGAGCGTGCCGCGCGGGGCGCGCACGGAGAGCAGGCTGATGTGCGCTCCGGTTCCGGTCAGCGTGCCCGAGATCCGCACGAGCGGGAACGGGATCAGCAGCTGCAGCTTGACGGGCGTGGGCGTCACCGGGGGCGTGACGGGCGGTGTGACCGGCGGCGTGGGATCCGGCGTCGGGGTCACGGGCGGCGTCGGCGGGGCGGTGTCGACCGTGAACAGCTGCGATCTCTCCGTCTGGTTCCCCGCCGCGTCCGTCGCCCGCACCCGGAAGGTGTATCTCCCGTCGGCCAGCGGCGCGACCGCGGCGCCCGTCGTGGCGCTCGCGCAGGGCCCGTAGGCGGCCGTCCCCTGGTCGATCGAGCACACCACCGTCGAGCCCGCCTCAGCCGTGAAGCCGAACAGCGGCGTGTTGTCGCTCGTCATCCCGGACGGGCCGAAGTCGATCGTCAGCGACGGCGGCGTCGTGTCGACCGTGAACGTGCGCGAGACGATCGCATCATTCCCGAGCCCGTCGATCGCCCGCACGCGGAAGACGTGTCTCCCCTCGGACAGCGGTCTTCCGACGACGTCCGTCGTCGCGCTGGTGCATTGCCCGTACGGCGGCGTCACCTGGTCAATCGAGCACTGGACCGTTGCGCCGGGCGCAGCGGTGAAGCCGAACGTCGGCGTGGTGTCGTTCGTCTGCGCAGCCGGACCGGAGTCGACCGACAACGACGGCGCCGCGGTGTCGACCGAGAACGACTGCGAGGCCGTCGCATGATTTCCCGCCGCGTCGGTCGCACGCACATGGAAGACGTACGAGCCGTCCGCGAGCGGCGCTGCCGCGGTGTACGGGCTCGCCCCCGTGCACGGCACGTACGCCGGTGCTCCCTGGTCCACCGAGCACTCGACCGTCGCCCCCGCCTCGGCGCTGAACCCGAACGACGGAGTTCTGTCATTGGTCGGCCCCGCGGGACCGGAGTCGATCGACACCGACGGCGGAGTCGTGTCGACCGTGAAGGCCCGCGCCCGGGTCGTCTGCCTCCCGAGCTTCGTCGCGCGCACGTGGAAGAAGTACGCCCCGTCCGCCAGCGGTGCCGGCGCCGTGTACGGGCTCGCCCCCGTGCACGGCACGTACGCCGGTGCTCCCTGGTCCACCGAGCACTCGACCGTCGCCCCCGCCTCCGCGGTGAAGCCGAACGACGGCGTGTCGTCCTTCGTCAGCCCGGACGGACCCGAGTCGATCGACAACGACGGCGGCGGGACGAGGACCGAGAAGGCCTGCGACTCGGTCGCCTGATTGCCCACCGCGTCCGTCGCGCGCACGTGGAAGAAGTACGCCCCGTCCGCCAGCGGTGCCGGCGCCGTGTACGGGCTCGCCCCCGTGCACGGCACGTACGCCGGTGTCCCCTGGTCCACCGAGCACTCGACCGTCGCCCCCGCCTCCGCGGTGAAGCCGAACTGCGGCGTCGGGTCGCTCGTCGACCCTGACGGACCGCTGTCGATCGACAGGGACGGCGGCGTCGTGTCGACCGAGAACGACTGCTCTCTCTCGGTCTGGTTCCCGGCCGCGTCCGTCGCCCGCACGCGGAACACGTACGAGCCGTCGGCCAATGGCCCGCCGACGACGTCCGTCGACGCGCTCGTGCACGGCCCGTACGCGGGCGTCCCCTGGTCGACCGAGCACTCGACGCTCGTCGCGCTCGCGTCGGCGAATGTGAACCCGAACGACGGCGTGGTGACTCTGCTCACCGGCAAGGGCCCGGAGTCGATCGACAGGGACGGCGGCGTCGTGTCGACCGTGAACGACTGCGTCGCCTCGGTCTGCTGCTGCTGGTCGTCGGTGGCGCGGACGCGGAAGACGTAGTCGCCGTCGGGCAGCGGCGCGGCCGGCGCGTCGGTCGCCGCGCCGGAGCACGGGCCGTAGGCGGGCGTCCCCTGGTCGATCGAGCATTCGACCGTCGTGCCCGCGTCGGCGGTGAAGCCGAACTGCGGCATCGGGTCGTTCGTCGGGCCGGCCGGACCGGAGTCGATCGACAAGGACGGCGCCGCCATCGCCAGCGCGGCGATCGCCAGGACGAGTGCGAGCGCCAGGACCGCCGCGACGATCGCGCGCAGGTGGACCGTCGAGCTGCGTAGTGCCTGGCGCATCGAATGCACAAGTGCCCGACCGAGCGTTGACCGGGGCGATCGGGCGCAGTCACTTTAGCGCAGGTTGCACCCCCGAACCTGTGCATCAACCTGCGCAAACCAGGCGTCGCGATCGCTCGCTGCTTAGTACGTCTTGCGTTACTACGCACCACGTAGTAAAGTCCGCCGCATGCCGAAGAACAGCAGCGACTCGATCACTGTCGGGAGCCGGTCGAACGACCCGACCGTCCTGATCCTCACCAGCCTCGCCTCCGAGCCCCGGCACGGCTACGCCCTGCTGCAGGACATCGAGGACTTCGCCGGCGTCCGGCTCGGGCCGGGGACCCTCTACGGGGCGATCAGCCGCCTCGAGGGCCGCGGCCTGATCGAGGCGACGGGAGCGGCCGGCCGGCGCCGGCCCTACCGCATCACCCCCGCCGGCGCCGAGACGCTGCGCGCCGCGATCGCCGAGCTGCGCACGATCGTCGACGCCGGCACCGAGCGGCTCGGTGCGCTCCCCGCGTCCGGCGCGGCGCTGGCCGGGGGTGCGGCATGAGCGCCGCGCGCACGAGCGCACGGCTGCTGCGCGCCTACCCGCCGTCGTGGCGGCAGCGCTACGGCGAGGAGCTCGAGTTCCTGATCGTGGAGACCAGCGGAGGCGGCCGCGTCCCGTGGCGCACGCGCCTCGACGTCCTCCTGGCCGGGACCCGCGAGCGAATCCGCTCGGCCGGGCTCGCGCCGGACGGGTCGCCGGCGGACCGGGTGCGCGGGAGCGCTCTGGTGATCCTCTGCGCCTGGGCGCTGTTCGTCCTCGGCGGCATGATCGTCGGCAAGTCCTCCGAGCACTGGCAGGACGCCGTCCCGAGCCATTCCGGCGCGCTCGCGAGCGTCGCCTACACCGTGCTGATCGCGGCCGCTCTCTGCGGGTCGGCGCTCGTCATCGGCGGCGTCGCCGCGGCGGTTCCGAGCTTCGCGCGGCTGCTGCGCCGAGGGGGCTGGCGGCAGGTGCGGCGGCCGCTCGGCCGCGCGGCGCTCGCCGCCGCCGCGCTGGCCGCGGCGACCGCGGCGCTCGCGCTCTGGGGCGGCAGCCTCGACGCGCACCAGCGCAACGGCGGCGACACCGCCTACGCGATCGGCTTCGTCGTCTGGGCGCTCGGCGTCGCCGCCACGATCGCGACGCTGACGGCCGCGGCCGTGGCGATCGCCAACCGGCTCGAGCTGTCCAACCGGGTGCTGCGCGTGCAGACCTGGCTCGGCGCCGGCACGGCGGTCGCGATGGCGGCGATCGGCGCCGCGACGGTCGTCTGGTGGCTCGCCGTCGCCGTCGCCGGCGCCGCGCCGTGGTTCCTCTCCGGCCGCACCGCGGCCGCGGGCGGCTCGGCGCTCTCGCCGCAGCTGCTCGCCGCGGTGGCGATGATGGCGGTGGGCACGCTGCTCGGGGCGAAGGCCGCCCGGCGAGCGCTCGGCGAGCTCCCCTCCCTACCGGCCGCATGATCGACCGCCCGTGGCTCGTCGCGCCCGACGCGTTCAAGGGCACGTTCTCCGCGCGCGAGGTCGCGGAGGCGATCGGGCGCGGGCTCGCGCGCGCCGGCCGCGCAGTCGACCTGTGCCCCGTGGCGGACGGCGGCGAGGGGACGCTCGCGGCCCTCGCGCCCGCGCTCGGGGCGCAGCCGCGCCAGGCGGACGTGCACGACCCGCTCGGCCGCCCGCTGCGCGCCGGCTACGCGCTGTCGGCCGACGGCCGGACGGCGATCGTCGAGACGGCCGCCGCGAGCGGGCTGCCGCTCGTCGCCGAGCACGAGCGCGACGCCTGGGCCGCCTCGACCGCCGGCGCCGGCGAGCTGATCGCCGCCGCGGCCGGCGCGGGCGCGCGCGAGCTGCTGGTCGCGGTCGGAGGCTCGGCCACGACCGACGGCGGCGCGGGCGCGCTGGAGGCGATCGCCGCGGCCGGCGGACTGCGCGGCGCGCGGCTCGTCGTGCTGTGCGACGTGCGCACGCCGTTCGAGCGCGCCGCCGAGGTCTTCGGTCCGCAGAAGGGCGCGAGCCCGCGGCAGGTCGCAGCGCTCACCGAGCGCCTGCACGAGCTGGCCGCGCGGCTCCCGCGCGACCCGCGCGGCCTGCCGCTGGGCGGCTGCGCGGGCGGACTGTCCGGCGGGCTGTGGGCGGCGCTCGGCGCCGAGCTCGTGCCGGGCGCGGCGTGGGTGCTCGACGCGCTGGACGTCGACGCGCGCCTGCGCCGCGCCGGCGCCGCCGTCACCGGCGAGGGCCGCCTCGACGCGCAGACGCCGGACGGCAAGCTGATCGGCGAGCTGACGGCCCGTGCGCGCCGCGCCGGCGTGCCGCTGCACGCGATCGCCGGCCAGGTCGCGCTCGACCCGGCCGCCTGCGAGGCCGCGGGGCTGGCGAGCGTTCGCGCGGCCTCGACGCTGGAGCAGATCGAGCTGGCCGCGCAGGCGCTGGGCGAGCGGTCGCCGGATCGCTGACGTCAGTCCGTGCGCGAAGGCTTCACGCGCATCAGTCCACGGTCGGCGCGGGCGATGATGCTCGAGAACGTGTCGGCCGCGGACAGCTCGGCAGAGCCCGCGCTGACGGAAACGGGTGGGTTGAGCGCGCCGAGCGCCGCCTCGATGTGGGCGGTGCGCTCGATGGCGACCTCGGTGGTCGCGTCGTAGAGCGCGCACAGGAACTCGTCGCCGCCCCAGCGGACGGTGACGTCGTAGGCGCGCAGCGCTGCGACGATCGTCATCGCCACCGAGCGCAGGAGCGCGTCGCCGGCGTCGTGGCCGTAGCGGTCGTTGACGCCTTTGAGGTCGTCGACGTCGAACATGACGACCGTCAGCGGCCGGGCGCTGCGGCGCGCACGGTCGATCTCCTTGCCGATCGCCAGCTCACCCGCACCGCGGCGGTAGACGCCCGTCAGCTCGTCCAGGCCGCCGAGGCGCCGGTCGGTCGCAGCCTGCTCGCGGTCGGCTGCGGCGGCGCGGCGGTCGGCGGCGGCCGCGACGCGCTCGGCGGCGGCTTGCGCGCGCTCGGCGGCGGCTCTCTCGTGCAGCGCTCGCAACGCTCTCGACTCGGGGGAGTCGCCCGCGTCCGTGTGCCGGTGGCGCGCCTCGGCCGCGCGGTCACGCGCGGCGGCAGCCGCATCGCGGGCCTCGGCGAGCTGATCGCGCAGCGCGGCCGTGCGATCGCGCACGCTCGCGATCTCGTCGCGGCGCGCCGCTGTCGCGGCGCGCATGGCGCTCGTCCGCTCCCGGCCGGCAGCGCTCGCAGCCCGTTCCCTGGCGGTCGCCGCGCGCTCGCTGCTCGAGGTCGCCAGCGCCTCGCGGGCGGCGTCGGTCTGCTCGACGTGGAGCCGCTCCCAGTCGGCGGCGGCCTGGTCGCGGTCGGCCGAGTACTGGTCTCGCCGGGCGAGCTCCTGATCGACGTCGGACGCCAACTGGTCCGTCTCGGCGCTCGTCTGGTCCGCATCGGCCTGCGTCTGGTCGGTGTCGGCCGCGGTCTGGTCCGTCTCCTCGCGCTCACGTTGCGCATGCTCGACATCGAGACGCGCGCGGTCCCGCTGCGCGCGGTCGTCAGCCCCGGCCATCGTGAGACGCTCCTGAGCGCGCGCTCGGCGCGCGCGCCCTTGGCCACGACACGGTCCCGCTGCCCTCCTTCCGTCCCGCCGACGCCCCGGCGAACGGGGCGACGCAGTCCGTCGGATGTGCCCGGACCGTAGCACCATAATCAGGTGGATTTAGGTCTGGCGGGTGACTTGGCGCGTCGGCCGACCGAGTCGGGGCGATCGTTCATCTCGCCGGCAACGGCTGCCAGGCGGGGCCGCCGGCGCTCAAGGCGTAGAGCGCGCCGACGCCGCCGGGGGCAACGCCTTGAAGGTCGCTGCCGTCGGTGCGCAGCGTGACGATCCCGCCAGATTCGCCGTTGCTGGTGCCGATCGCGAAGCGCTTGCCGCTCGGCGACCAGACGGCGCCGGCGACGGTGGAGAGGTTGGCGGCGAACGCTCTGTCGATCGCCGCTATGCGGTGGAGGCGACTGCCGTCGGCGCGGCCGACGAGCAGGTGGCCGCCGCAGGCGAGCGCCAGCTGCGTGCCGTGCGGGGACCACGAGACGCTCGTGCACCGCTTGCGCGCGACGAGTCGTCGCAGGCCGTGCCCGTCGGGCCTCACCCGGTACACGCCATCGGGCCGCAGGAACGCGATCACGTTGCGCAAGGACCAGTCCGGTCTCGTGCCGCGCACGACGATGCGACGCGGGTGGTATCCCGAGAAGCTGCTGACCCAGACGTCCCGCCGGGCGCTCGGATAGCGGACGGTGGTGCCGGCCGTGAACGCTATCTGCCGTTGCGTCGGCGAGACCGCAGGTTCGCCGTCGTCCGGGCTCTTCGGCGCGCGCGTCTCCAGCCCCGTCCCGCGCATCGTCATCACGGCCAGCGCCTCGCCCGAGTCGAACACGATCGGTCCGCCGTGCGGCCCGACGATCGGGGCCAGGAACGTGATCTTGATGCCGCAGTCGCCGACGTCGATCTCCTGCACCGGCTTCGTGCAGCCGTGCAGCGTGGTCGTGCCCTGGCCGCGGTAGTCGGCCGACTTGATCGCGAATTCCTCGGTCGTCACGTACGGGGGGAACTCCCCTTCGCTGCGGTAGTACGAGCTGTAGACGATCACCCCGTCGCGACCCGGGAACGTCGCCCCGGCCGGCGCGGCGCCGGCGAGCGCTGCCACGACGACGCCGAGCAGCGCGACGACGCCGGTTCTCGGGAATCCCATGCGAAGCACCATTGCGGCCTCCCCTGCCGAAGTTGGTAGGCGCCCATCGTCGTGGCTGCCTGCCTCCCAGGGCATCCGCGCCGCCACCGGTGTTCGCTCCGTAGTTCGCCGGGGCGGAGTCCGCGGTCGCCTATGGCCCGCTGTCGCGCGGCAGGTAGATCGGCGCGTCGGCGCCGAGCACGCGCTCGACGTGCTCGAGCGGGATGCGCCGCCACCAGGCGGTGTCGGTTTGCTTCGGGCTCGTGTTGGCGGCGTGGACGACGCCGACGACGAGCTCGTGGTCGTCGACGACGTGCACCGTGCGACGGCGGTCGGCGAGGAAGCGGGCGTCCTCGCCGACCTGGATCTCGGGGAAGCGGCTGCGGCGCCACGCGCCGGCCGTGTACGCGAGCGTGTTGCCGGCGACCCAGGGCGCGCCGCGGCCGCCCGGGTAGGCGTAGCGCCACGCAGCGCGGCCGGCCGGGCTCACGTACAGCAGGCTCGTGGCGCCGCAGGCCTCCGCCCCGCTGCGCTCCAGCTCGGCGAGCTGGCGGCTGACGCGCTGCGGCGCGATCCAGTCGTCGTCGTCCCAGTGGACGATCACGTCGCCGCGCGCCAGCTCGCAGACGGCGTTGCGCTTGGCGCCGAGCACGAGCCGGCGCTCGGCGCGCTCGTAGCGGATGCGCGCGTCGTCGGGGACCAGGTCCTCAACGGGGTCGTCGCCGTCGTCGAGGATCACGAGCTCGCGCGCGGGATGGTCCTGGCGCAGGAACCAGGCGATCGCGTGCGGCACCATCGCGCGGCGGTCCGCCGTCGGCATCACGCAGCTGACGAGCGGGGTGCGCCGCCGCGGCGCCGCGCGCGAGCGCTCGGCGAGGAACGCCAGGTCGGCCGGCGGCAGCGCGGGCTCGTCGGCGCGCAGCCAGCCACCTGGGTCGAGGAAGCTGCCGCAGTCGAAGCGCCACGCGCCCGCGCCGTGGCGGACGTAGACGAACAGGTCGTCGTTCTCGAGCCGCCGCAGGCGCGCCCCGCGGCGCAGCGCGGCGCGCAGGAAGGCGGCGTCCTCGGCGAGCGAGGTGGCGGGGAAGCGGCCGCCCTCCCACACGCTTCTGCGGTAGGCGAGCGTGCCGCCGTGGACGTCCTCGACGAACATCCGGCGGTGCAGCTCCGGCGTCACGCGCCAGCTCGCCCACGCGTCGAGCTCGAGGAACGTCCCCGCCCGCAGGGCGGTCACGTCGGCCGCGCCCGCGAGCAGCGGCTCGACCTGCCGGCGCAGCCGCTGCGGCGCGTACCAGTCGTCGTCGTCCCAGTGGACGATCGCCTCGCCGGCCGCGAGCGCGCAGGCGCGGTTGCGCTTCGCGCCGATCGTCTCGCCGGCCGGCGCGCGCACGTAGCGGACGCGCTCGTCCGCCGGCAGCCGCGCGCCGAGGTCGTCGGCGCCGTCGTCGACGACGATCAGCTCCCAGCGTCTGTAGTCCTGGCGGGCGAGCAGCTCGAGCGCGTGCAGCGCGAAGTCGGCGCGGTCGCGCGTGGGCATGATGCAGCTGACGAGCGGCTCGACCGTCGCGGCCGGGACGGCGACGCGCGGCCGGCGCTCGAGCGGACGATGGATCCGCAGCCGCTCGGCCGGCGCGAAGTGGCGGCAGGACTCGCCGTGGCAGTGCGGCTCGTAGTGGTCGCGCGCGCCGCTCAGGCGCAGGCCGCAGACGGCGTCCTGGTAGCGGCGCTTGGACGCCTCGAACAGCTCGCGCTCCGCGCGCTCGCGCCGCGGCGTGAACGGCGGGCGCCAGACGTAGGCGCCGCCCGCCCACACCGCGCGCCAGCCGGCGCGCAGCGCGCGGGCGCAGAGCTCCATCTCCCAACAGGGGCCGAGCCCGTAGCCCTCGTCGGCGGCGCCGACGGCGTCGAGCACCGGCCGCGCGACCGCGAGGCAGGCGTCCGCGAGCCCGTGCAGCGGCGCCAGCGAGCGCGTCTGCGCGCCGAAGCGGTCGCGCGCCTCGCGGGCGGTCGCGGCCACCTCCGCGGGCGCGCCGCCGCGGCCGGGGAACGCACCCTGCGCGTTCCAGGCGGCGTTCGCCGAGGGCCCTGCGAGGCCGACATCCGGGCGCGAGCGCAGCGCGGCCAGCAGCGCGGCGAGCCAGCCCGGCCCGACGACGCAACCGCTCTCGAGCAGCACGACGACGTCGGACTCGTCGCGCGCCGCCAGCCGGTTGAAGCAGGCCGGCGCGCCGAGCGGCCGCCTCGTCGTGTCCTGTGGGAGGCCGAGCTGCGCGAGCGTCCTGCGCGTCGGCGCGTCGGGTCCGTCGCCCAGCAGCACGAGCCCGAACGGCGGCCCCCCGCCGGCGCGCAGGGAGGCGAGCGTCGCGCGCAGGCCGTCCGGCTGCGCGTGCACGTGCACGCCGACGAGCACCCGCGTCGTCTCGGCCGTCGTCACGCGCGCGCCGTCCGCCTACGAGCGCCCGGAGGCGGTCATCTTCTCGCGCCCCGCCGCTGCCGCGCACCGGCCGGCCACCACTCGCCCGTGTGGATGTCCTCCTCGATCTCGGCGTACGGGTCCGAGTAGAACTCCTCCGGCATCCGGACCGCCCCCGCGTCGGTGTCCGCCCGGAACTGCGGGAGCTTCAGGTCGCGCAGAGACGGGGGCGCGGCCGCCGCGGGCAGAGGCGCGGCCGCGGCGGGCGGAGGCGCGGCCGCGGCGGCGGGCGGAGGCGCGGCCGCGGCGGCGGGCGCCGCCGTGCGCCCGCGGACCCATCTTCCGTCCGCGCCCTCCTGGCGCCACATCGACACGTCGCGGTCGAGCATCCGCCCGCCGGTCCTCGTGTAGTGCAGCCGCTCGGCGGTCTCGAGGTGGCCGGCGATCGTCGCGAAGGCGGCCGCGTCGTATCTCGGCGCGGCGTGGCCGGACAGCACGCCGTCGAGCTGGCTGTAGATCCGGCTGCGCGGGGTCATCTCGCCGCTCGCGTCGAGCGTGGGGTCGACGGCGCGATTCGGGTCCTCCTCGCGCAGGCCCGACTGCGGGCCGAGCACGACGTTCGACCCGAGGCTCATCACGCTCCGCGCCTCGCCGCCCGGATGCAGGTCGAGCCGTTGGCGCAGCTCGCGCTTCTGGTCGTAGTCGAGCTTGTCCCACATGCCCGAGAGCTTGCTCTTGGCGAGCTTGTGGTGGCCGGTGTCGTAGACGGCGCCGAGCTCGTCCCGCGCGCTGTGGATCTCGCGGTCGAGCGGTCCGGTCCGCCAGTCGGTGCCACCGCCCCGGTGCGCCGGGACGGGGACGGGCGCGGGGACCGCCGCCGCCGGCGCGCCGAGCAGCGACGCGGCCGGCGCCGGGAGCGCGGCCGGGGCCGGCGCAACGGCTGGCACCGCCGCGGGCGGGGCCGCCGCCGCCGACGGCGGCGGCACGTCTCTGTGGTGCTCAAGCGATTCCATGGACCCCTCCTCCCCACGGCACCTTGTGCAGCAGGCTCACGTGCGCGCCGCGCGGCAGGCGCGGCGCGGCCGGCGGGCGCGCGGGCGCGGGCTCGCCGCCGCCGGGGGCCGGGCGCACGAGCAGCACGACGGTCCCGCGCGGCTCGCAGCCGGCGCGCGCGAAGAGGCGCCGCATCGGGAGGTTGTCCTCGGCGGTGCCGTCCCGGTAGTGCACAAGCCCGCGCGAGCGCATCAGCCACAGCGCCTCGGCGTGCAGCGCGGTGCCGAGCCGCTGCCCGCGCAGCCGCTCCAGCAGGCCGAGGTAGAGCAGCGCCCCGCTGCGCGCGTCGAGCGCGAGCCCGAGCGACAGGCCGGCCGGCTCGCCCGCGCGGTAGGCGACGCGCCACAGCGACGTGTCGGGCGCGCCGTCGCGGCCGCGCGCGAGGTCGAGGAAGCGCTCGAGCTCGCCGGCCGCCGGCAGGCCCGTCGGCCCCGGCCGCCCGCCCCACAGCGCGTGCAGCAGCGCGACCGCGCCGCGCCGCCCGACCTCTTCCCAGCGGCGGAACGTCAGCGGCCGCGGCGACGGCCGCCGCACCGCCGCCAGCGAGCCCTGGACGCTCACGTGCCGGTAGGCGAGCTCGAAGCCGGCGGCGTGCGCGGCCTGCTCGATCGCCGCGGTCGGATCGCGCACCGTCAGCTCGACCCGCTCGTGCGGATGCGCGGCGGCGAGCGCGCGCAGCGCCGCCGCCGGCTCCTCGCCGGCGAGGTCCAGCGGCTCGACGACGGCCCCGACGCGGACGATCGGCTCGGCCATCCCCGTCACGCCAGCGCGTGGATCGCGACGGTGCCGTCGAGGTTCATGCCGAGCACATAGAGCCGCTCGCGATGGCTCAGCGCGATCGCCGCCGCGGCGCGCTGCGGCAGCTGCGGCAGCAGCTCCCACGCCCCGGCGGCGGGGTCGAACGCGAGCGCCGTGCCGGCCTCGCCGCCGTCGTGGCGCGCCAGCAGCGCCACGAGCCGGCCGCGATGCGCGCAGGCGCCGAGGATCGCCCGCGCGCGCGGCAGCGGCTCGCGCCCCTCCCAGCCGCCGCCGCGGAGGTCGAGCGCGTCGTGCGCGACGTCGGCCTGCCGGCTCCTGCCGTGCCCCCTGCCGCCGACGACGTGCAGGTGCGCCCCGAGCACGACGGCCGCGGCGCCCGCGCGCGGGGCCGGCAGCTCGGGCGCCTCGCTCCAGCGATCGAGCGCGACCTCGTAGACGTGGTGGGAGGCGTGGAGGCGGTGGCGCATGCGCGACGCGCTGGCGCCGCCGAGCAGGTGCAGCCGGCCGTGCGCCGCCGCCAGCGCGGGGTGCGCGTGGTGCACGGGCGCCGGCGCGCGCTCGCTCCACACGCCGCTCGCCGGCTCGAACGCGAGCAGGCGGCCGTCGGGACGGTCCGCCGCGGGGCCGCCGCCGGCGAGCAGCAGGAGACCCTCGACGGCGAGCAGCCCATGCCCCTCGCGCGGCTCCGGCAGCTCGCCGAGCAGCTCGACGACTCCCTTGGCGACAGACAGCGAGAACAGCGCCCGCTCGGTCGCGAGCACGATCCGCTCGCCGAGGCCGACCGCGGCGTGCAGGACGTCGCCGCCCAGGTCGACGTCGCCGACGTGCGCCCAGCCGGTCTCGTGCGCCGGCGTGCGCTCGACGGTCACGACCTCCTCGACCGCGACGACCTCCTCCGTGCGCCCGTCGGGGGTCTCGACCTCGACGGCGACCTCCGTCTCGGTGACGCGCACGGTCTCCGTCTCCGTCTCGTCCGTCTGCGCCGGGGGCTGCGGCGGCTCGACCGGCTCCGGGTCGACAGGCGGCGGCACGACGGTCGGCGGCACGACGGTCGGCGGCTCGACGGGCGCCGGCTCGGGCGGCCACACCTGCGGCGCGCCGCGCTCGGCGACGAGCGGCGCGACGATGCGCCGCAGGTCCTCGACGCGCACCGAGCCGTCGCGCAGCGAGAGCAGCGCCAACGGCGCGGTGAGCCGCTCGACCCCCGCCGGCGGCAGCGCCGCCGGATGGCCGTTGCGGTGCGGCCACTCGATCGTGCGCGCGTCCATCCGCGAGACGATCCACCAGTAGTCGCCGCGGCGCAGCTCGCCGCCCTCGAAGCGGACGCGGATGCCGTCCTCCAGCTCGGCCCACGCGCCCGTCGCCGGCAGCGCGGCGCCGGCCGCCCCGCGCGGGTGCGGCACGCCGCGATCGGGGTCGTGGTCCCAGCGGCGCAGCAACGCGGTGCCGGGCGGCGCCGCGCGGTCGAGCACGATCGAGCCGTCGAGCTCGGAGACCTCGCGGACGCGCAGCAGCGGCGGCGCCGGCCCGTCGAGCGGCGCGCCCGCCGGGAGCGGCTCGACCACGTCGCCGGGCGCGAGCGCGGGCACGCCGCTCGCGGCGTACAGCAGCCCGAGACGGTCGTTCTGCTCGCCCGGTGCGACCGCGAACAGCGACGCGCCGTTGTCGCGGCTCCACTTGAACGTCGGCGGCGGGTCCTCCCCCAGCCGCCCCGGCTCGTGCACCTCGACGCGGTAGAGCTGGTTGCCCGGCACGAACTCGCCGGCGTGCTCGGCCGCGAGCCGGCCGGGATCCGCGGGCGCCGGCAGCGCGAGCGCGTCCGACGGCGGCGCCGACGCGTCGAGCGCGGCGAGCCGCACGCGCGTCGCGATCCGCGTCCGCACGCTCGTGTCGAGGCCGCCGAGCGCCACCTCGCGCAGCGACGGCTGCTCGACCGCGCTGACCGTCTCCTCCCACAGCTCGAGGTAGACGAGGTGCTCGCCGTCAGCCGGCAGCGGCGCGGGAGCGGCGCCCGGCTGGCGCGTGTAGAGGCCGCGCGCGGGCTGCTCGCAGCGCACGCCGTCGACGTAGAAGCGACCGGGCTCGATCGCGAGGTCCGTCAGCCGCCAGCGCGGCCGCGCGCCCGCGAGGCGCGTCGCGCCGGCCGGGTCGTCGAGGCTCCAGTTGCCGGCCAGCGCTGCCTCGGCGGCCGGCGCGCCCAGCGCCAGCGGCGCCGCGGCGCCCTGCGCGAGCTCGGCGAGCGTGCGCGCCGTGCGCCACGCCCGCACCTCGCTGACGAGCCCGACGAAGCCGTGCTCGGGCGAGCGCTCGTCGATCGGGCCGCCGAGCACGATCCGCAGGCCCGACAGGTCGTCCGCCCCCGCGTGCGCGCTGCGGGCGACCTGCCGGCCGTCGAGCACGAGCGCGGCGAAGTCGGCGGCGACGACGACCGCCAGATGGGCCGGTGCGTGCGGTCTCAAGGGTGTGGACGCGTAGAGCCGCAGGGCGCCGTCGTCGTCGGCCCCCAGGCGCAGCACGAGCCGCCCGTGGGCGTCGATCGCCAGCGCGTAGCCGGGCTGCTCGTCGACGGCGCGGCACTCGACGAGCACGCACGCGCCGCCGTCCCACGTCAGCCACAGCTCGAGCGTGTGCGCGTGCGGGCCGGGGCCCGCGTCGCCGGACTCCTGCAGCAGCAGCCGGTCGCTGCCGTCGAACTCGAGCGCCATGCGCGGGCGCACGCCGAAGCCGGGGTCCGACGCGGGCGCCCAGCTGCCGCCCATCAGGTCGGCGAGCGCGGTGCGCAGCGCGTCCGCGCCGATCGCGCGCGCGTCGTTGAAGTCGGCGTCGAGCTGGACGCGGCCCTGCTGCAGCAGCACGCCGCTCCAGCCGTCGCCGGGGTCGGCGCCGGGCCGCGAGAAGTCTCCGTAGCGTGTTCCGCGCATGTGCTTGGCCGTGTGCTCGCTTCAGTTGACGTAGACGACGCTCGCGGCGGTCCCCGCGGGCAGCAGATCTTCCAGTACGGCGGGGACGCGCGCGAAGCGCTCCGGCTGCCCGAGCCAGTGGTAGGCGCCCGGCTCGCTCCCGAGCGAGCCGCCGGCGGCGATCGCCCGCGGGCAGCCGAGCTGCAGCTGGCCGTAGGCGGGCGAGCCCCAGCGGGTCGAGGCGAAGCGCGGCACGCCCGCCTCCGGGCCGCTGCAGCGCAGCCGCTCCGGCACCTGCGACCCGTGCGCGAGCCAGCTCGTGCGCGCGAGCCCGGCCGCCGCCTTCACCGGCGCGCGGAAGATGCAGTCGCCCGCGTGCAGCGTCCCCGCCTCGACCGGGCCGAGCGCCGTCACCTGCTCGAGCTCGAGCGCGCCGGATGCCGTCAGCGGGCCGTCGACGATCGCGGCGAGCAAGGCCGCGTCGTGCGCCTCGACGCGGCCCGCGATCGCGAACGACAGCCCGACGGCGACCCCCTCAGCGGCGTGCAGGCTGGTGCGCCCGGGCAGCGGCGCGAGCGTGCAGTGCTCGATCGCCAGCTCCCCCTCGCCGTGGACGTGGAGCGTGCCGGAGATCGTCAGGCCGCTCAGCTCCAGCCGGCCGCGGCGGTGGAGGTGCACGTGCACGTCGCCGTCGAGCACGGGCGCGGCCTGCGGCGCCGACGCGAGCCGCAGCTGGCCGCGCGCGGGGACGCGCAGCGACCAGCCTTCCGCCGGGGCGGCGTAGGTGGCGCTGTCCTGCACGACGATCGCGGCGTCGCGGTCGCCGGCGGCGGCGGCGAGCGCCGCCTCGAGCGAGCGCTCGGCGCCGTCGCCGGCCTGCGCGACGGCGATCGCCGCGGTGCCGGGCGGCGCCGGCGCGTAGTCGGCGGCGACGCCGTAGGGGCCGCCGCCGAGCTCGCCGGGGAAGCCGTAGGCGTAGTCGACGTGCAGCGCGCCGTGCGGCCGGTGCGCCAGCAGCAGCCGGCCGTGCAGCGGGTCGACGACCGCGTCGGCCCGCTCGAGCGCCGCGGGCGCGCGCCAGTCGCCGAGGTCGGCGGCCGCGAGGCGCTCGCAGCCCTGCACCGCGACCGGCGCGGGCCGCTGCGGCCGGCGCGCACGCAGCTCGTCCTCCAGCTGCCAGACGGTCAGCGGCAGCGGCAGCTCGGCGGGCGTGGGCGCGCGCGTCGGGTCGGCGGGCACGGCGGGCACGCCGAACAGCTGCACGTCGCGACCGAGCGGGTCGAAGCGGAACGCACGGCCGCGCACGTGCTCCGGCGCGTCGTGCGCCGGCCGCGCGCAGCGCCCCTGCACCGGGAAGCTGCGCAGCCGCCAGACGTGGAACGCCGCGCCCGCCGGCGTCGGGCCGCCCGCCGGGCGGACGGCGAGCGACGCCGGCTCGCCCGGGATCTCGGGGCGGCCGGAGATCGCGACGCCGCGGCCCGTGCGCGACCACGGCTCGCGCAGCTCCGCCGCCGGCCGCCGCCCCGACAGGTCGACCAGCCGCGGCGCGCCGAGCTGCGGCTCGCGCACCGACGCGGTGGCGCCGACGACGCTGCGCTCCTCGAGCGCGTAGGCGGACCAGCCGGTCGCTGCGTTCAGCCCGCGCGCGGCGGCGGCGAGCGTCCCCTTGCGGCGGCGCAGCCCGATCGCCCGCCCGACCCACGCGCGGTCGCCGACGCCCGGGCCGCTCGCCGTCGCCAGCCCGTCGATCCCGATCCCCTCGCCGATCAGCGGCACGAAGCGGGGGTCGCAGGTGGCGAGGAACAGCTCGTCGTAGAGCTGCTCGACCTGCTCGCGCAGGCCGTCGTACTCGGCGGCGAGCGCTTGGACGAGCGCGTCGAGCGCGCCGCCGCCGCCCTCCTGGTCGCGCAGCCAGAAGATGCGCGGCAGCAGGTCGCGCAGCAGCGGGTAGGACGGCGACGGGGCGCTCATGCGTCCGGCGCCTCCACGTCGATCGCGAGGCAGTGGACCGAGCCGTCGATCGCCAGCAGCTCGGCGCCCGCCGGGGACGCCTGCGCGGCGGGCCAGGCGGCGCCGCGCGCGGGCAGCGACGTGGCGGCGACGCTCGCGTGCCCGGCGCGCGACCAGCCGGCGATCCGCGCCGCGACGACGCCCGGCACGGCGGTCGCCGCGGCGATCGCCTGCGCCGCGAGCAGCGGCGCGCCGGGCCGGCGGGCGCCGAGGCCCGCGAGCGCCGTGCGCACGCGCGCGCCGACCGCCGCGGCGGGCGCGGCCGAGACGACCTCGATCGCGGCGGCGACCGCGACCGGCACGGCGGGCACGACGCGCACGGGCAGCCCGCCGCTGCTGAGCGGGCCGACGGCCGCGGCGACGCGCTCCAGCGCGTCCGCGGGCGCGCCGGCCGCGAGCGCGACCGTGATCGCGACGGCGCGGCCCGGGGCGCCCGCGATCACCTCCGCGGTCGCGCTCGCGACGCCCGGCTGGGCGCATGCCAGCTCCGCGTAGTCGCCGATCGTCACGGTGCGGTCGAGGCGCCGCACCGCGGCCGCGCGCACCCGCTCGGGCGGCGCCGCGACCGGCACGAGCGCGGGCGCCGGGTTGTGCACGGCGCTGACGAGCTGAGGACGGTCGAGCGCCTGGATCAGCGCCGCCGGCGCCGCCTCGCCGTCCGGGCCGCCGCCCTCCAGGTAGGTCGCGACGACGTTGTCGCGCCCGGGCGGCAGCAGCGCCCCGTGGACGCCGTCGCCGAAGCTCACCGACGCGCTGCCGTCGGCGTTGACGCGCGTGACGTACACGCGGTCCTGCGGCCCGGCCTGGCCGAGCGACGCGACCTCCGACCACGGCTGCCCGTCGACGTAGACGCGCAGCGTGCTGACCAGCGCAGCGGCTGCGGGATCCGCCGTCCCCGAGGGAACGGCCGCGATCGGCGTGCGGACCGCGAACGTCTGGTGCGGCACCTGCGGGTCGCCGCTGCCGATCGGCAGCGAGCGCGGCTGGCCCTGCGCGGCCGGCACGACGTTGAGGTTGACCTGCACCGTCGTCGCGTCGTAGAGGTGGCACAGCGGCTGGGCGAAGCGGACGCTGCTGCCGCTGCCGGCGGGCGCGGCGGCCGGCTGGACGCCCGGCGCCGCGACGGTCGCCTGCTCGGCGAGCGCGGGCGCGTCGGCGTCGGCCGCCAGCAGCAGCACGCGCGCCGTCGGCGCGACGAGCGTGGCGGCCGTCCCGCCGGCCTCGACCGGCCAGCTCTGCGCGCCGCCGCGCGTCGTGGCCGGCGCCAGCGGGTAGGCGACGGCCGCGGTGCGGTGCACGCAGACCGCCGTGCGGCCGCCGGAGCTGCGCGCCGCGACGACGAAGACGTCGCCGCCGGAGCGGATCAGCCAGCAGCCGGGCCCGTCGCCGGGGGCGACGGTGCACGACGGGTCGAGTGCGTGCCCGCAGTCGGCCAGCGCGGCGACGAGCACGGCGGGCACGCCGCCCTGCGCGAGCGTCGCGAGGTCCTGCTGCTGCACGATCGCGCCGCTCAGCAGCGACTCGTGAGCGAGCGCGAGGCCGGCGGTCCCGTCGCTCGCGACGAGCCGCAGCGACGCGCTCGCCGCGAACCACAGCGCGCCGTCGGGATGCCCGGCGAGCCCCGTCAGCGACGCGCCGACAGGCGGCGCCAGCTCGCTCCAGCCCGTGCCCGCGCGCTGCAGCGCGCCGGCCGGCCCGGCGGCGACGAGCGTGCCGGCCGGCGTCTCGCACAGCGCCTCGACCGGCGCCGCGACGCCCGGGTCGGTGCGCCACTCGCCGAGCGCGGGGTCCCAGCTGTGCAGCCCGCTCGCGCCGCCCGCCCACAGCACGCCGCCGGCGATCAGCAGGCAGGCGACCGAGGCCGGCGCCGACCCCGCCGTCAGCTGCGACCAGCGCTCGCCGGCCAGCGCGAAGACGCCGTCGGCGTTGGCGGCGTAGAGCGTCGTGCCGCTCACCGCGAGCGCCGCCGGCGCCGGTTGCAGACCCGGCAGCGCCGCCCACGCCTGCGGGCTGCCCGCCGCGTCCGCGGCGCGCAGCAGGACGCCGCCGGCGAGGCTCGCGGCGACGGTCGTGCCGTCGCCGGCGAGCGCGAGCACCTCGCCGGCCGCGTCGCCGGCGCGCTGCCAGCCGGCTGGCGAAAGCAGCTGCACGCCGGCCGGCGAGGCCGCCAGCAGCTGCGCCCCCGCGACCACCACGCCGTTGGACCCGCCCGCCGGCCAGCCCACGCCGAGCAGCTCGGGCGCGGCGACGCGCGCGCCGCCGTCCGGCGCGCCGGCGGGCGCCGGGGCGATCGCGAAGACGCCCTCGCCGCCGGACAGGTAGACGCTGCCGTCGGGTGCGATCGCGACCCCGGTCAGGTCGGCCTCGGACGGCCCGACGCTCACCGGCTCCTCGCCCGGCGAGGCGATGCGGCCGGCGCCGCCGAGCGGCGCGACGACGAGCCCGGGCGGCGCGCCGGTGATCGTCGCCAGACGGCCGGCCGCGAGCGGCGCCGGCAGGCGCGAGGCGAGCTGCACCGTGGCGCCCGCGAGCGTCGCGACCGCGCTCGACGGCGGGTCGAACAGCGGCAGGACCGTCGCCCCCGTCCAGACCGCGCTGACGCGCCGCTGGAAGCGGCCCGCGGCCAGCGGCTCGGCGAACGTCAGGCGTGTGAAGGCCGTCTCGGCGCCGGCACGCACGCCCGCGTCCTGCTCGACGGCGGTCACGTCGAGCACCGTCGCGCACAGCTCCGGCGTCGTGCGCTGTGCGACGATCGCCGGCAGCTGCGGGGCGACGCCCTTGACCTGCGGCGCGAGCTCGACCGTGTCGCCCGCGACCGCGAGCCCCGGCCAGTCGTCGGCGACGCTCTGCGCCGCCGAGCCGACGGCGAGGATCGCATCGCCGGCCGTCGCCAGCGCAACCGCCGCCGGCAGCGCGTCGAGCAGCGTCACCTGCCAGTCGCCCGACGACGCGCGCGCGAGCAGGTAGGCGTGGCCGCCCGCGGTCAGGCGGAAGCCGCCGAGCGCGACCGCCACCGCGACGCGCGCGTCGTCCCCGAGCACCACGCCGTAGGCCGAGAAGGCCGCGACGAGGCCGGGCGGCGGTGCGAACGACGCCAGCGCCGACGTCTCCGGCGGCGGCTGGAACGCGTCGCCGGCGAGCGCGAAGGCCGGCGCCTCGTCGGCGCGCTTCCACGCGAGCGTGGCGCCGAGGGCGGCGCCGTAGATCCCCGCGTCGGTCGCGGCGAACAGCGTCCGGCGCGCGACGAGCAGCGCGTTGACGCGCGCGCCCGTCGGCAGGCCCGCGCTCGCGTCCTGCCAGCCGCCGCCGGCGTTGGCGACCAGGCCCGTGTCGGTGGCGGCGTAGAGCGTGCCGCCGGCCTCGGCGAGCGCGTGCACGGGCTTCGCGAGCCTGCCGGCCGGCGTCGTGCTCCAGACGTGCCCGGTGCGGACGAAGACCCCGCCCGCAGTCGCCGCCAGCACGGTCTTCCCGACGACGAGCAGGTCGTAGACGCACGTCGCCGGCGGGAGCGGCAGCGGCGGCGGCAGGGGCGGCGGCGTCGGCGACGACGAGGACGAGGACGACGGAGCGGGCGACGACGGAGCGGGCACCGGCGTCGTGGGCGCGACCCAGCGGCTCCCGGCGTAGGTGAACAGCCCGGCGTCGGTCCCGGCCAGCAGGATCGAGCTGTCGAGCGGGTCCTGGATCGCGCAGCGGACCGCGACCGGCGGCAGCTGGCCGCTGTCGACCTGGCGCGTCGCGGCGCCGGCCAGCGCCGAGGTCGCGGGGACGTCGCGCAGCTGTGCCGGGCCGCCGGCGATCGCGCTCCAGGTGACGCCGTCGTCGAGCGACTGGTAGACGACGCCGCCGCCGGCCGCCGCCAGCATCTGGTTGCGCGTGCCCCCGAGCGACAGCACCGGGCGCCGGCTGCCGCCGACGACGGTCGCCGGCTGGAACGGGGCCCCCGCGGTCGTGCGCAGCAGCGTGGGCCCGGCCGCCACGATCGTCACGTCGTCGTAGGCGGCCACCGCGGTGAGGTCGGCGCCGGGCGGCAGGCCGGCGGCGCCGAGCGTCCAGGTGCGCCCGTCGGCGCTGCGGGCCAGCCCGCCGCGGATCGGGATCGGCGCGCCGTCGTCGGTCGTGACCGCGAGCTGGCGGGCGGGCGTCAGCGAGCTCCAGGCCGGCGCGTTGGCGGCGACGAGCGCGGAGGAGCGCGCGAAGCCGTAGACGACGGCGTCCTCGCTGCCGGCCGCGGGCGGCTCGCCGGCCTCCGCGCCGAGCGGCGCCTCCCAGGCGATGCGCGTCGAGCCGCGCGCGCCGTCGGCGTGCGCCCCGGTCAGCAGCCGCACCCAGCGCCGCGGCGCGCCCGTGGCGCGATCGGTCGCGACGACCAGGACCGGCTGGCCGACGCTCAGCTTCGTCGTCGTGCCGTTCAGCTCGAGCTGCGTCGTGCGCGCGCCGAGCGCCGGCGGCGGCGCGGTCGCCGGCACGTCGACCGCCAGCCGGCTCGCGCCGACGTACGCGTCGAGCGGCGCGAGCGTCACGAACACCGGCGCCTTGCCGGCCGCGGTGGGGATCCCGCGCACCTGCGCGGCCGGCGGGATGTCGCTGCCGGTCCCGAGCGCCAGCGCGGAGGCGGCGGCGCTCGCCGTCCCGTCGGGCGCGATGCCGGCGGGCGTGCCGACCGGCGTCACGCCGGGGATCGCGCCCGGCTGGGCGGGCGCGCCGGGCGAGCCGGGCGCGCCGGGCACGGGCATCCCGGGCTGCGGGGCGGCCGCGGACGACGGCGCGGCGGCGGCCGGCCCACCGGCCGGAGGCGCGGCGGGCGCCGCCGCCTGCGCCGCGAGCCGCGCGCGGTCCTGCGGGCTCATCCCGGTGCCGCCCGCCGCCCGCGCGCGCGCGACGGCCTCGACGCCGGCGACGTCGGCGCGCAGGTGGTAGGCCAGCGACGTGGCGGCGGCCGCGTTGGGCGGGAAGCGGTGCCCCAGCGAGTGGTAGATCAGCTCGACCGACGAGGGCTGCTCGGCCGTCGCCAGGAACGCCTCCTCGGCGATCCGCTCCTGGTAGAAGCCGATCACGTCCGCGAGCGCGCCCCAGGCGTCGCACAGCGCGAGGAGCCAGTCCGGCTGCCCGTCGAGCGCGAGTCCCGCGAGCGCCGGCTGCTCGCGCATCCGCTCCAGCAGCGCGACCGCCGCCCGGCCCTCGGCGTACGGGTCCGCGACGCTCACGCGGCCGACCGCCAGTCGATCGCCAGCGTGCCGTGCTGCGGCGCCGCCGGGTCGTCGTCGATCCGGATGACGTGCCCGAACGGCGGGCGCAGCTCGTCGCGCCGCGGCCCGCCGGCCGGGGCACCGGCCCAGTCGAAGCCGACGACCGCGACGTCGGCCACGCCCGGCAGCGGCGCGAGCAGCTTGACGAGGTCGCTGCGGTGCAGTGTCGTCGCGAAGCGGAAGCGGCCGGGCCCGAGCAGGCCGTCGCGCAGCGCGCGGTCGACCGTCTCGGCGACGGCGGCGAGCGCCCACCCGCGCTCGGCGGTCAGCGCGAGCCGGATGCGCGCCGCGATCGGCTCGGCCGGCCGCACGTCGAGTGCGACGCCGACGGGCCGGCGGCGCTCCAGCTCGGCGTGCGCGCGGCGGGCGAGCGGCTCGGCGGGGACGCCCCAGCTGCCGGCGTGCACGCGCACGCGCGCGAGCGGGCCGCTGCCGGTCGGCACGATCGCCGTCGTCGCGTCCGCGACGCCCGCCACGCCGAGCGCGACGGCGCTGTACTGCGCGGGCGTGACGGCGCGGTCGGTGATGCGGAAGGCGGTCGGCGCCTCCAGCCGCACCGTCGCCAGCGGCTCCGGGTCGGCGCCGCCGGCCGCCGGCATCGGGTTGCACACCGACAGCAGGCGCGGGTCGTCGCCGACGACGTGCGCGATCGCGCCGGCCGGGACGTTGCCCGCGCTGCCGCCGCCGGAGCGCACGCGCGCCTCGAACTCCGTCCCGACCGGCGGCCGCAGTCCGTTGACGCCGTCGCCGAAGCGCAGCCGCGCGGTCCCGTCCTCCTCCACCTCGACGACGAAGTCGGGGTCGAGCGGGCCGCTCTCCAGCAGCGACGCGCGCTCGTTCCAGGCGTGGTGGCCGGTCGCGGCGGCGCTGCGCAGCGCGACCGCCGGGCGCACCGGCCGGCCGGCGGCGAGCAGCCGCTCGGCGGCGCTCCCGGCGCGCCGGCCGCGGGCGGCGCCGGCGCTCATCGCCGGCCGGCCGACCGGCAGCACGGGCCAGTAGGACCGCCCGGCGGCGGGCGCCGGCAGCGCCGCCCAGTCGTGCGTCGCGCCGTGGTCGGCGAGCACGAGGTTGCCGGTGCGCAGCTGGAGCGGGAGCTGCGTCAGCGCGCCGTCCGCGAGCGCGTCCGCCTCGGCCCAGGCGACGCGCGTGCGATGCCGCTCGGGCTCGACCTCGGTCAGCCGCACGACCTGCCCCGCGGACGCCGCCACCGCGCCGGCCGGCTCGAGCAGGACCAGCATGCCCGGCGCGAGCTGCTCGCAGCGGCCGGCCAGCTCGGCGCCCGTGGCGCCCGCCGGCAGGCCGCCGTCGCGGTCCCCGCCGCCGCGCAGCGCGCAGGCCGCGCCGCCGGGCCGCAGCTCGGCGTCCTCGAGCGTCTCGAACACGAGCCCGCCGGCGGCGAGCGCGGCCGCCAGCCCGGCCGCGTCGAGGCGCGCCGGCAGCTCGGGCGAGCCGGTCACGAGCTGCGTGCCGGCCGGCAGCCGCAGCGGCTCGCTGACCTCGACGCGCACCCACGCGCGGGCGCTGCGACCCGCGCCGACGGCGTAGTCGAGCAGCGCCGCGTGGCGCACGACCGAGATCCGCCGGCGCGCGGTCGCGAGGTAGGCCTCCGTCGCGATCGCGTCCTGGCTGTAGCTGAGCGCGTCGCCGAGGTAGGCGAGCTGCTCGACGAGCGCGCCCGTCTGCGAGACGGGATGGTCCGCCAGCCCGGGGCCGACGACCTCGTCGACGACGCCGAGCAGCATCGTGCGCAGCGCCCAGAAGTCGCGCGCGCGGTAGTCGAGCGGCGCCGCTCGCGGCGGGCGCGGGGCGCCGGCCGCCGGCTCGCCCTCCCCCAGCAGCACGTCCGCGCGCCAGTCGCGGCCGCGCAGCTCGAGCCGCAGGCCGCGCCGCTCCTCGCCGCCCTCCGCCTCGACCGCCAGCACGACGCCGAAGCGCTCGCGCGCCGACGGGCTCGCGACCGTCACCGACTCGACGTGCGCGCGCGCCCGCTCGCCGGCACGCGCTCGCACCGACACGCCGCCGCGCTGCACGCGCGGGAGGCCGTGCCCGCCGTGCGGGCCGGGCGCGAACGCCAGCTCGACGCGCCAGCGGCGGCGGCCGAGCCGCACGGCGGAGCGCTGCAGGGCGACCGCGCTCATCGCACGAACACCGCGGTCCGCGGCGCGCCGCCGGCGATCGGGGTGAACGCGACGGTGACGCTCAGCTGCGTGCCGTCGGACGCGGCGACGACGGAGCTGACGCGGATCACGTCGCCGAGCCAGCGCTGCAGCTCGGTCGCGACCTGGAACTGGGTCGCCGCGCGCAGCTCGTCGGACTCCGGCTCGAACACGAGCTGCAGCAGGCCGCAGCCGAGCTCGGGCCGGTTGAGCCGCTCGCCGAGCGCGGTGAACAGCAGCTCCTCGATCAGCTGCTCGACCGCGACGTCGCGCGTCGCCGGGCGCGCGGCGTGGCCGGAGGGGCCGAGGTGCAGCGGGAAGTCGATCGCGTTGTCGCTCATCGGCGGGCTCACAGCAGCGGCGGGACGACGATGCCCTCGATCAGGCCGGCCACGGCGCAGTTGCCCTCGGTCTGCTGCGCGCCGAGGAAGTTCGCGTCGCCCTCGACGGTGAAGAGGCCGGCGACGTTCGTCTCCCCCTCGACCGTCATCGCCCCGGCGACGTTCGTCTCGCCCTCGATCGTGACCGCGCCCGTCACGTTCGTCTCCCCCTCGACGGTGACCGCCCCGGTCACGTTCGTCTCGCCCTCGATCGTGACCGCGCCGGTCACGCTCGTGGCGCCCTCGACGGTCACCGGGCCGGTCACGTTGACGTCGCTCTCGACCGTCGTCGCCGGGCTCGTGACGGCGACCGTCGACTCGGCCGTCACGTCGACCGCCGGCGTCTCGACGTTCACGGCCGCGACGCTGAGCAGCATCGTCGTCTCCCCCGCGGTGAGCGTGATGCCGACCGCCGGGTCCATCGTGAAGCTCAGCTCGCCGCACGTGATCGAGAAGCCCAGCTCGTTCATCTTCATCGTCACCGGCACCGGCACGACCGGGTCGATCGCGGAGAGCGTGACGCCGCCCTCGGCCGGGATGTCGTTGAACAGCAGCGTGCAGAACTTGCTGCGCCACACGTTGACCAGCTCCGGCAGCTCCGGGTCGATCTCCGGCACGAGCGGCTCCTCGGCCGCGCCCCAGAAGCCGCCGGACCAGATCGGCTTGTCGGGGTCGCCGCCCTCGAACTCGACCCACACGTCGGAGCCCTCCGGCGGCAGCGCGAAGAAGCCCTGCTCGATCCCCGCGTAGGGGACGCACGGCATCGCCCAGTTGAGCTCCATCCCCGGCAGCGCCTCGACCGTGCACAGCAGCCGCCCGCTCACGAGCGGGTCCGAGGTGTCGACCACGCTGCCGCGGTACTTGCCCCAGAAGCGCGGGGCGCCGGTGGCCGCGTCGCAGCTCGGGGGCTGTGCGGTCACGCCGCCACCAGCGTCGTCGTCGTGGTGCCGACGCCCTCGCGCGTCAGCGTCAGCTGCTGCGCGTAGTCCCACTCCTGCTCGGCCAGCAGCGAGATCGCGTGGGTCGCGGACTTGAGGTAGTAGAGGCCGTCGTAGGCCTCCCCCGTGCCGCGCACGCCGACGATCCCGGGCGCGCTGACGACCTGCCCGAGCCGCGCCGGCCGCACGCCGCATCTGACCGTCACGACCGCGTCGGTCGAGCAGTCGGTCATCGCCTGCGCGCGCAGGTTGGCGCGCACCGGGTCGAGCTGGTCCTCGCGCCACAGCGCCTTGCGCGAGGTCAGCAGCGAGCTGCCGAGGCCGAGCGCCGGCCGCGCCGCGAGCGGCGGCGTGCGCGTGCTCTCGAACGTGAAGATCGGGATCGGCGGCGACGGCGCGATCTCCTCGAGGCTCGACAGGCCGAAGTAGGTCACGGGCGCGAGCGCGTCGTACTCGGCGCTGAACGAGTCGGCCGTGCTCGCCGCCCCGACCGCGACGTCGAGCACCGCGCTCGGTCCGCCGGAGCGCCACGGCGGCCCCCAGTAGGCGGTGTTGACGTACGGCTCGGCCGTCGGGGTGACGTAGAAGACGTTGCCGTTGGAGCGGGCGAGGCGCTGCAGCAGCGCGCGGTCGGTCTCGGCCTGCTGGGGCACGTAGTCGACCGGCACGAGCGAGGTCGCGGACGGCATCACCTCGGGCACGAGCCCGAGCGCCAGCCACGGCGCCAGCACGGTCGCGACGGTCGCCGCGTCGGGCAGCGCCGGGAACTCGCGCGAGTAGTCGACGAGGTCCATCGCGACGCTGACGTCCTCGCCGGTGACGACGAACAGCGAGTCCTCCGGGCCGTTGCCGGGGACGTACTGGTGGTGGGTGACGAAGCCGTCGATCAGCGTCGTCGGCTGCCCGTTCACCGCAGCGCGCAGCAGCACGCGGTTGAACGGCTGCAGCAGCGGGTCGCCGACGATCTCGAAGGACGAGCCGAGCGCGACCAGCTCGGCCAGGAAGGTCAGCTGGAAGCCGCACGGCGCGGCGTCCTGCTGCGTCACCTCGACTCTGCGCAGCGCGCGCATCAGGTGCGCGGGCGCCGCCGCCGGCCAGCCCGGCCCGACCCGCAGCCCCAGCTCGATCGTCGGTGGCGCGCTCACAGCGTGCTCGCCGGCAGCCGCAGCCGGTCCCCCACCCGCGCGCAGAGCGCGAACGGGTCGATCGCGTCGTTGGCGTCGGCGATCCGCCACGCCTGGTCGGGGTCGCGCAGCGTGCGGTAGGCGACGAGGTCGAGGCGGTAGAGCTCGGCCGCCCGCACGTCCGTGCCCGCGGGCCCGGCGACGGCGTCGCCGAGCGGCAGGATCCGCGTCGCCAGGTACTCGACCGCGCGCCCGGAGGCGTCGGTGCGCGTCAGCCGCGCGCACGGCGCGTAGCGGCTCGCGCTCACGACGGCCCCGTCCCGCCGCTCGTGAACGCGCCGGCCGCCAGCCGCTCGAGCTGCTGCTGGTAGCTGACGTACTCGCCGTAGGAGGCGTTGGTTCCGCCGACGTCGGAGTAGGTGACGGCGCGCATCGTCAGCGTGACGGTCGCCAGCACCGGCACGAGGTCGCGGTCGTGCAGCTGCTCGACGATCGCGACGTCGGTCAGCTGGACCGGCAGCACCGACGTCCCGCCCCACACGAACAGCAGCCGGTCGGCGAGCGCCGGCAGCACCTCGATCGTGCCGGCGTCGAGCATCGCCTGCGCCTGCAGCACGTCGGCGCTCGCCGGGGAGACGAGCGTCTGCAGCGCCGCCAGTTGCGGGGCGATCCCCTGGCCGACGTCGCCGGCGGCGATCGCGTCGGCGGCGGAGAAGCGGCACTCGACGGTGATCGTCTGGGTCGGCGCGCCGGCGTAGCGGACCGCCTGCGAGCGCGAGCCGGGGTGCCCGCCGACGAGGTTCGGCTCGAGCGAGCGGCGCAGCGTGTCGGGGTTGTACTGGAACGCGAGCGAGCGCTTGGAGCCGTCGGCGGCGACCGCGACGAGCGCGCCCTTCTGCACCGGGCCGCCGCTGCTCACCGACATGGCTGCCCGCTCCCCGGCGCCGTCATCCCCACGCCTCCGGCTCGTCCTCCCACGCCTCCAGCTCGTCGGGCGTGAGGTCGCGCCCGAGCTTGCGCAGCTCGAGGCGGCTGGACTCGAGCAGGTGGCGCATCGCGACGGCGCTCGGCTCGCCCGCCGCGAGGAACGCGCCGCGGCGCGCGATGTTGCCGATCGTGCCGCCCGTCGCGGCGACGAGCGCGAGGCGCTCGGGCGACAGCTCCTCGGTCGGCGTCTGCTGCGGGTAGACCGCGCGCCAGATCTGCTCGCGCTGCCCCTCGGACGGGAACGGGAAGTCGATCACGAAGTGCAGGCGGCGCACGAACGCCGGGTCGATCGCGTCCTTGAGGTTCGTCGTCAGGATCGTCGGCGTCGGCGCGCTCTCGATCCGCGCGAGCAGGTACGCGGTGCTGATGTTCGCGTAGCGGTCGTGGCTGTCGCGCACCTCCGAGCGCTTGCCGAACAGCGCGTCGGCCTCGTCGAACAGCAGCACGACGCCGCCGGCCGCCGCCGCGTCGAAGATGCGGTCGAGGTTCTTCTCCGTCTCGCCGATGTACTTGCTGAGGATGCCGGCGAGGTTGGCGCGGTAGAGGTCGAGCCCGAGCCGCTTCGCGAGCACGAGCGCGGCGTGCGTCTTGCCGGTGCCGCTGGGGCCGGCGAAGAGAGCGGTCGCGCCGTTGGTGCGGCCGCGGCCGAGCCCCCAGTGCGTGCCGACCTCGTGCGCGAGGCGGATGCTCAGCTCCAGCTCGGTCAGCTGGCGCGCCTCGTGCTCCGGCAGCGCCACCTCGTGCACGTCGTCGAGCACGACGCGGTCCAGCAGCGGGTCGAGCCGCGCCCGCACCGCCCGCGCGCAGCCCTCGCGCAGCAGCGCGCCGAGCACCGCCGGGTCGACGCTGCCGCTGCCGCGCCCGAGCGTCGCCTCGGCCTCCAGGCAGACGCGCTGCACCGTCCGCGCACCGACGCGGAAGTCGCTCGCGAGCGCCGCCAGCTCGGCCGCCAGCCCGCGCGTGCGGCGGCTGCGCAGGCGCGCGCGGGTCGCCTCGACGCATGCCGTCCACACCTCCAGCCGCTCGTCGCTCGCGAGCGGCTCGACGCGGCGGCGGATCAGCGGGCGGGCGTGCTCGGCCGTCGTCGCGCGCCGCGCGCAGAGGACGAGCAGGCCCGGCACCCGCGTCAGCGCGCGGTCGACGCGATGGCGCAGCGAGGGGTCGTCGTCGCGCTCGTCGGCCCCGGTCACGCACAGCACCGTCGAGGTCAGCCGCGCCCGCCGGCTCCACGTCAGCAGCAGCGCGTCGAGCTCGGCGCCGGGCGCGGGCAGGTCGCGCAGGTCGGCGCTCGCGAGCGAGCCGCCGAGCGCCTCGGCGCACAGCTGCGCGACGGCGACGCGATCCTCCTCCTCGGCGCCGTGCAGCTCGACGGCGGGCATCTGGCCGGTGACGTCGAGCGTCGTCGCGACCGCCTGCGCGATCTCGGCCGCCAGCGCCTGCCGGCTCGCGACGACGGGCGGCGGCGAGGCCGGGGCCGCGACGAACGCCGCGTCCGGCTCCAGCCGCGGGTCGAAGCCCATCAGGAAGCGGACGACGTCGCCGGTGAGGTGGATCGGCGCATCCGCCAGCGCCGCCGCGCGCTCGACGGCGACGAGCCCCCACGCGCGCAGCGGCGCGGCGAGGTCGAGCGCCGCCCAGTTCGCCCCCGCCAGCCGCTCGAGCGCCAGGCCGACCGTCACCGGCACCGCATCGATGCGGAAGCGCGGGTCGAGCTCCGCGCCGAGACACCACAGCAGCAGGTCCTGCTCGAAGCCGTCGAGCCGGAACGCGTCGGCGAGCCGCAGCAGCGGGGGCCGCTCGTCCATCGCCTCCAGCAGCGCGGCGAGCTCCGCGCGCGGGCCGGCGGCGTCCTCGCCCTCCATGCGCGCCCACAGGTCGTCGAGCGCGAGCGCGAGGAACGCGCGGTTCTGCTCCTGCCAGCCGGCGAGCGATCCGCTGCTCATCGCGTCAGCTCCACCAGCGGCTGCGCGAGCGGGCCGCGGCGGGCTGCTCCGGCGCCGCGGACGCGGTCACGTGGACGTCGACCTGCTGCACCGGCAGCTCCTCGACCGGCGTCGCCGTCGAGGTGAGGATCACGGTCTGCGCCTCGTAGAGGGTCGAGATCGTGTACGGCATCTGCAGGAAGCCCGACCAGAAGCGCGCGAGCTCCTCGAGCGTCACGGTGCTCGGCACGATCCGCACCGGCGGCACCTGCGTCTCCAGGCCGGAGTCCTGCAGGTCGGGGTGGCCGGCGAGCGCCCGGCGGATCGTCGCGGGGCCGAGCAGCGCGTGCTCGCGCAGCGTCAGCTCGACCGCGCCGAGCATCAGGTGCGCCTTCTCGGACGGCCCGAAGAACGACAGCAGGTAGCGGAGGTTCACCGGCGCGAGCGGCACGCCGACGTAGTTGCCCTCGACGTCGCGCGTCGGCAGGTCGTTGGAGCGCATCGTCGGCTCGGTCAGGACCTGGACGAGGTAGATGTTCAGGCGCGGCTCGTTCGCGGCGCCGGCGGCCGGCTCCTCCGGCCGGGCGAGCGTCACGCGCGCCTCCGGCACCGCCCCCAGCACGGCGGCGCCGGCGAGGTAGCCGAGCGTCTGCGTCGCGGCGGCGATCCCCTTGTAGCTGGTCATGCCCGGCTCCGGCTCGCCGCCGCCGCCGCGCCGCCGCCGCCGCGCGCCTGCAGGTAGTCGTCGAGCGAGCGCGGCGCGCTCGCCCGCGTGCGCGCGGCGCGTCTGGCGCGCGGAGCGGGGCCGGCGGCGGCGGCCGCCTCCGTCGCGGCCGCCGGCGCCGCCGGCGCCAGGTCGCGCGGCGGCTCGAAGCGCGACGGCGTCGCCGGCCACAGCAGGTCGTCGCCCGGCCGCACCAGCCGCTCGGCGAGCCGTCCGAAGAAGTCAGTCACCGGCGAGCCGTTCGACGTACCGGCGGCGGCGGCGCGAGGGCAGCCGCAGGATCTGATCCTCGGACCAGCCGTAGGCGACGGCGAGCTGGTGGACCTCGTCGAGCAGCTGCACGCTCGTGGCCGTCAGCTCGTGCCACAGGAACTGCGTCACGTCGAAGACCGGCGACCACTCGGCCGCGCAGCCGGCGCACTGGACCGGGACGCGCACCTCCGCCTGCGGGTCGGCCGCGACGAGCGCCTCGCCGAGCCGCTCGAGCAAGCCGGCGCCGAGCGCGAGCGGGTCGACCGGCTGCCCGTCGTCGGTCGCCGAGACGACGCAGCCGGCGATCAGCGCGCGGCGCGCCGACGCCGCGTCGCGGCACGCGGCCGCGCGCGCCAGCACGGCCCCGTCGGGCACGCGCGCCTCGACGACGACCGAGCCCTCCTCGAGGCGCACGGGACCCGTCCCGCCGGGACCGCCCGCCCCGTCCGGCGTCAGGTGCTCGCGCGGGACCTTGACCGACAGCCGCAGGCCGCAGTGGCGGCAGGTGACGCGCGCGGGCAGCGTGTCGCCGAACGTCGCGCAGCGCAGCGCGAGGATCTGCGCGTCGCGCTGCCCGAGGCTGAGCCCGTCGAGCTGCTCGGCCGACAGCTCGGGGCACGCCGCGCCGGCGAGGACGCGGCCGCGCAGCGCGGCGTCGCCTCCGTCTGCGGCATCGATGACGTCGAGCAGCTGTGCCGCCGACAGTCCCGCCTCAGGCTCCATCGACCGCTACGACGGCTGCGCGTTCTCGCTCGCCGGCGGGTACTGCACGCTGGTGTCGCGGTCCCAGCCCTCGTGCTCGATCGTCATGCTCGCGAGCGCCACGACGTTCGCGCCGCCGTCGAGGTCGGGCAGCGCCGTGTACTCGCTCGGCCAGCAGTGGTAGAGGTTGTAGCGGACCGACAGGATCCCCTGCTGGTCGTACAGCTCGATCTGCATCGGCTTGCGGAAGCTGCCGAGCTGCGTCTGGGTGCCGAGCTTCTGCGTGTTCGGGTAGTTCCACATCAGGTTGGCCCAGTCCTCGAACGCGGTGTCGGTCGTGATGCCGCGCTGGAGCCGGACCGGCTCGTAGCTGGTCTGCCCGGGGATCTTCACCGCGCTCTGCGGCTGTCCGCCGGCGTGGAACTCCACGACCGACGTTCTGCGCGTCAACCCGCTGACGTTCGTCACGGCGGCGACGTACTTCCCGTCCCACTTGACGAGGAAGTTGTACGTCAGGAACGGGTTGGTCACCTCGGTCGTCAATGTCGGAGGCATGGGCCGGGCTCCTAACCTAACTCGCGGCCGACGCCGCGTTGATCTGGATGTTCAACATCACGAACTCCGCCGGATCGATCGGCGCGAACTGGACGTTCACGTTGACGATGCCGTTCTGCTGGTCGAGCGCCGTCGTCGTGGTGGCGTCGCACGCGACCGTGTAGGCCTGGGCCGCGGTCGCCCCGGCGAACGCGCCGGCACCGAAGAGGCCGGACAGGAAGGCGGTCACCTCGATCGAGATCGAGGACCACAGCGCCGGCCCGTTGGGCTCGAACACCGCCCACCGCAGGCTCTGCTGGAGGCTCTGCTCGATGTAGTCCGACAGGCGCCGGACGGGGACGTACTTGAACGGGGAGTTCGCGAGGTTGCTGCCCGCGAGCGTGCGGCTGCCCCACACGATCGGCCCGTAGAGCGGGAAGCGGCGCAGGCAGTTGATCCCGAGCACGTTGAGCTGGCCGTTGACGATGTCGGTGATCGTCGCGTCCGCCAGGTCGCTGACGCCGCCGAGCGCGGCCTCGGTCCCCGCGGGCGCCTTCCAGACGCCGCGGCTCGCGTCGGTCGCCGCGTAGACGCCGGCGATCGTGCCGCTCGGCGGCACGAGCCGCGACAGCGGCGCCGCGGCCGGGTCGGTGATCTGGACCCACGGGTAGTAGACGGCAGCGGCGACGTGCTCCGGGCTCAGCACGCCCTGGGCCCAGTCGATCAGTCTCTCCGCGCCGAGCCCCACGCCGACGTTCTCGATGACCGTGTCGGTCGTGTCCTGCGCGCCCGCGGTCGGCGGCGGCGCGTCCACGATCAGGAACGCCTGCCGGTCCGCGCAGAACTTGTGCGCAGCCGTGAAGACCTCGTTCTGGTCGCCGCCCGCCGCCACGGCGAGATCGGGCAGGCAGAGCAGGTTGAAGACGTTCGGCGCGATCTGCGTGAGGCGGCCGCCGTCGGTCAGCTCGTGCTCGGCGACCGCCGTCCACAGCGCGCTCGGCGTCGCCCACGTGCCGTCCGAGCCGCCCGCGAGCGGCGCCGATGTCGGCTCCGGGGAGGGCGGCGACGTGGCGTTCGGCACCTTCGCGCTGACGTAGTTCGAGGCGTCCGTGATCAGCTGCGCGACGTGCGCGGCGGTCAGCGGCGGGTCGCCGGGTCTCGCCAGCACGGGGATGTTCTGGAGCGTCTCCAGCGGCTGCGGCTGCGCCGCGGGCGGCGAGGCGGGCGAGAGCGGCGAGCCGGTCGCGAGCGGCGCCGGGTAGACGATCAGGTCGGCGTGGTAGGGGTCCGGATGCGACGCCGGGCCGGAGGCCACGAACTGGACCTCCATCCCCTCCGCCCACGCCCCGGGGCTGTTGGCGGAGATCTGCAGCGCCGGCGAGCCCGCCTGCGGCGGGCCGATCACGGCGCTGGCCGGGGTCGCCGCCACGTTGCCCGTGGGCGGGTTCGTGCCCGGCGCGTCGGCCGTCGGCACCATCCGCACGATCCAGGCCGAGGAGCCGACCGGCGCGTTCTGGAAGAACTGCCAGACCCCGTAGACGGCGAGCGAGGACTGCGTCGTCAGCCCGCCGAACTCGGCCGCGAACTCGGACCACGACGTCACGAGCACCGCCTCGGTCGTCGCGCCTCTCGGGAACGCGCCCACGAACGCGGTGACGCTCGTCGTCGCCGGCGTGATCACGTGCGTCGGCGACGTCGTCTCGCTGACGTACACGCCGGGATAGGTGGGGTTTATGGCCATCGAGGCTCCTCGGTCCCAATCGTTTGGTCTGTCATGTGGCGCTCACGACGCAGCCACCGGCGCAATTGACGTCGGCCCTGCACAACGTTCCGGCACGCGATGGCCGGCCCTTGGTTCAGCCCCCGACCGAGCGGGGAAGATGCGAGAGATCGATGCGCAACGGATGCTAAGTGGTGCCGCGGACGGCACCGGTGAGCGAACTCTCAGCGCTCAGGGAGCGATCAGCTCGCCGCGCGACCGCGCGAGCAGCATCTGCCAGCGCCAGCCGCGGTGATAGGAGTCCCAGTCGGGAGTGGGACGCCACCTGGCTCTCTGGATGTCGAAGTGCGCGACGAACCACACGCGCTTGCGCAGGAACGTGATCAGCGGCTGCAGCTCCCCCAGCCGGCGCGCGTTCATCCGCGGGTGGACGCGCAGGTGGTCGTACTCCTGGACGATCGCGCGCTCGTTGAGCTGGGCGATCCGGCCCGTGCCGGGCTCGCTGTACGGGAACGGGCCTTCGCCGTACCACTGGTAGCGGTACGGGTCCGGCGGCGGGGGCGGCGGACCGAAGAAGGTGTCGCGGCAGAGGCTCTCGTCGAGGTTGCGGTTGAGCGCGCTGCTCGTCCACTGCGTCGCGTCGGCGGCGACGTCGAGCCCGAAGCCGCACGCCGGCCCGCAGATGTGCGGCTGCTGCGTGTAGTGCGCCGTCCAGATCCGCACCGCCGCCGGCTGGAGGCCGTCGGCGCGCAGCAGCGAGAGCACGACCGGCATCGTCGAGAGGCTCGCGTAGAGGACCGGGCGGCGCACCCCGCGGGCGAGCTGGCGCCGCGCCCACGCGGGCGCCTCGCTGGGCGTCGCGTCGTAGCGCTCGACGTCGAGGCACTCGGCGTCCTCCTCGGCGGTGACGGCGATCGAGAGGTGGTACGCGCGCGGGTAGCGCTCGACCAGCTGCACGTACGTCGGGTACAGGCCGCCGACGTAGCCGGCGACCGCCTGCGGCTCGTTCGGGACGTCCTCGACCGTCGTCGTGTCGAACATCTGCACCGGCACGACGGCCTCCGCCTACGTCCCGAGGCGGATCAGGAACGGCGCCGGCTGCGCGGCGCCGTCGCCGGGCGCCGGAAGGTCGCCGCCGCTGCCGTCGCCGAGCGCGAGCGGGGCGCCGGTCGTCTGGCCGGCGCCCGGCGAGGGTCCGCTCGCGGACGGCCCGGTCGCGAGCTCCTCGGCGTCGGAGACGAGCGTGCCGACGTTGCTGAGGTCGCCGGCCACCTGCAGGGCGCCCTGCCACGCCGGCTCGCCGGCCGCCGGCGGCGCGAGGTCGGCCCCGGCAGCGATCGCGGCGGCGTCCGTGGCCGGCAGCGCGGGCGCCTGCGGCACCGGCGCGGCGGCGGGCGTGTCGGCGCCCTGCGCGGCCGCGACCATTTTCAAGCCGCTGCGCGACACGACGGCGATGCCGTCGAGGATCGCCGCCCACTTGACCGACTGCTGCGGCGTGAGCGCGTTGGAGACGATCGGGACGACGAGCAGGGCGACGTTGAACGCGAAGACGAGGATGCCCTCGCCCGTGCGGATGAACTTCGTCATCGGCGTCGTGTGCCGCGGAACGATCTGCATGCTGGCGCAGGAGTCTCGGCACCGGCCCGCCGCTTGTCAAATCGATTGCGGCAATTGCATGAACGATCGCAAGCCGTCCATCCGCGCCTGAACGACGCCTGCGCGTGATACAAACGCGCGATGGAGTCGCCGCAGCAGGCACGCAAGCGCTCGCGGTCGCTGAGCCCGGTGCGGGGCGAGCAGAAGCGGTCGCGGTCCGAGCTCGCGCAGGACGTCGGCGGGCAGGGCGACGACGGCGCGGACGCACCGGCGTTCGTCGACCCGCTGGCGGCCCCGTTCCACCCCCCGCCTCCGCTCGCGCCGCCGCCGCTCGCGCGGCTCGGGCACACCGACTACACGTTCGACGCCCACGGCAACGTCCGCTACCTGGACCGCGGCCGCGCGACGATGGCGTTCATGCGCCACGCGGAGGAGGCGCTCCCGAACGCGACCGCCGACGAGCCCGAGGTCGAGGGGCCCGTCCACCGCGGCGCCAGAGGGCGCCTGAGAAAGCGCGAGCGGCAGCTCGAGGCGTCCGGAACCGACCGGCGCGAACGCGAGACGCGCCTGCTCGAACAGGCGAGCGCGAGCGGCTTCCGCAGCCCGGCACCGGCACCGGTCGTCGCCGGGATGCCGACGCTGCAGGAGCGCGCGCAGGACGTCTCCACGCTGCTCCAGGGCTACCGCCCGGCCCTGGCGCAGCACGAGGCCGGCGAGACGGACAGATTCGCGCCGATCCCGTTCCCGGACCGGCCGGAGAGCGGCACGCTCACCCGCTCCTACGCCAACCAGTACCGCATGCCGGACTGGAATCCCAGCGCACCGAGCGCCTCCTCGGCGTTCGCGGGGCCGAGAGGCGCCGACGGCAGCACGCTGGAGACGATCTACAACAACGACGCCGGCATGTTCTCCACCGCGCGCTTCAACGCCCCCACGCCGCTGGACGCGGACCACCAGACGCTGCTCGCCTCGGCGGAGGCGTCCCGCGGGCCCGGCGCCGGGCTCGCGCAGCTGCTCGCGCACGACGTCCGGCCCACCGCCGGCATCCAGAGCCGGAACGAGTACTACGGCCGTGGCAGTGCCGCGAGAAGCGTGCCGGGCTTCGTGCCCGCCTCCTACTCCGGCTCGCAGCTCGACATCGCGCTCGCCAGCCGCGACGCCGCCGACGGCAACGAGGCCGGGATCCGGGCGAACCCGCTCGCCGCGCAGGTCGGCGAGGTGCTGTCGCTCGCGCGCCGGCCGGCGATGAGACGCGCCGGCAGCGCGGGCCTGCCCGCCCGCCCGGAGGACTACGAGGACGACGCCGCCGGCCACCTCGACCGCCTCGGCCTCCCCGCCCGGCCGGACGACGACTGGTTCTGAGGCACACGCCTCGCCGTCTGGGCGATCGGGCCCGGGCGCGGCCTCGCGTCATACGAATCGGACGATGTGGCGGCGGCGCTGATCTGAAAGCGTGATCGCTCGAGAGCGCAAGATCACCCCGGATACGCGAATCGCGTACCCCCGAGCAAAGGAGTCCGCGAGTGCCGATCGCAGCTGACTACCCGTTCCTCGACGTCATGTGGTCGATGTTCGTCTTCTTCGCGTTCGTGATCTGGATCTGGCTGTTGATCACGGTCTTCGCCGACATCTTCCGCCGCCGCGACTGCGGCGGCTGGACGAAGGCGCTGTGGATCGTCTTCGTCATCGTGCTGCCGTACATCGGCGTGCTCGCATACCTCATCGCCCAGCACGACGGGATGGCCCAGCGCAGCGGCGAGCAGATCAAGGCCGCCAAGACGCAGCAGGACGCGTACATCAAGTCGGTCGCCGGCTCCTCGTCGGCCGCCGACCAGATCGCGCAGGCGAAGCAGCTGCTCGACAGCGGCACGATCGACCAGTCCGAGTTCGACGCGCTCAAGCAGAAGGCGCTCGCCTAGTAGGTGCGCGTGCGCCACGTCTGCCAGTTCGAGACCGGCACGGGGTGTGTCCGGGGTGCGTGCGGCAACGCGGCCGGAGCCGCCCGCCGATGACCGCGATCGGCTACTCGGAGCGGGCGACGGCGGCGCGGCGGCCGGCGCTGTTCGGCCGTGTGATGGCGCTCGTAGCCTTGACGGTCGGGTGCGCGACGCTCGGCGTGTGGGTCGCGCGCGGATGGGGCAACACGGGCTGGTTCGTCGCCTGGCTGCTCGCGCTCGGGTGCCTGGTCGGCCTCAACGTCGCCACCGCCCGCGGCAGCACCGGCCTCGCGCTGACGCTGCTGCTCGCGTTCGGCCTGCTGGTCGGCGTCAGCGTCGCGGCGACGGTGAACTACTACGCCGCGACCGACCCGACCGCGGTCCGTCAGGCGTTCGGGGCCACGGCGCTGTTCGTCGCCGCCCTCGGGAGCGGCGGCTACGCGGTGCGCCGCGACCTGTCGTTCCTCTACCGCCTCGCGTTCTGGCTCCTGCTCGCGCTGCTCGCAGCCGGGGTGGTGCTGATCTTCGTGCGCATCCCGGCCGTCTACACGGTGTGGTCGGTGGCCGGGCTCGGCATCTTCGGGCTCTACACGGTCCTCGACTTCAACCGGCTGCGGCACGCCGGCAGCGACGCCGCGATCCCGCTCGCCGCCGGGATCTTCCTCGACGTCCTCAACGTGTTCCTGCTCTTCCTGCGCCTCTTCGCGCGCTCGTCGTGACCCATGACTGACGAGCGACAGCGGCGGGCGGCGGAGTTCATCGCACCGTTTCGTGTGAAGCCCGGCTCGAGAGTGAGGCTGGCCGAGGACTTCGACCCGTCGTTCAAGGCCGGCGTCAAGAAGAAGAAAGAGGGCGTGGCGCTGCTCCAGGAGGGGGTGCGGCTGCTTGCCGAGTACCAGGCGCGGCTCGCGGCGCAGGACACGTGGGGCGTGCTCGTGGTCTTGCAGGCGCTCGACGCGGCCGGCAAGGACGGGACGATCCGTCACGTGATGAGCGGCGTCAACCCGCAGGGCGTCACGGTGCGCAGCTTCAAGGTCCCGTCGCCGGAGGAGCTGGACCACGACTTCCTCTGGCGATACGCGCAGCACCTGCCCGCGCGCGGCGAGATCGGGATCTTCAACCGCTCCCACTACGAGGAGGTGATCGTCGTGCGCGTGCACCCGGAGAACCTCGACCGCCAGAAGCTGCCGGACTCGGCAAAGAGCGGGAACGTCTGGAAGCGGCGCTACCGCGAGATCAACGACTGGGAGCGCTACCTGACCGACAACGGGTTCCGGATCGTGAAGCTGTTCCTGAACCTCTCCAAGGAGGAGCAGCGCCGGCGCCTGCTGCGCCGCATCGACCTGCCCGACCACAACTGGAAGTTCTCCGGCGCCGACATCGCCGAGCGCGCGCGCTGGGACGACTACCAGGAGGCGTTCTCCGAGGCGCTCTCGCACACGAGCACCGAGTCGGCGCCGTGGTACGTGATCCCGGCCGATCGCAAGTGGTTCGCGCGGATCGGCGCCGCGGCGGTGCTCGTGCACACGCTGATGGAGATCGACCCGCGCTTCCCGAGCGTCGGCGAGCCCCAGCGTCAGGCGCTGGCCGAGGTCAAGCAGGCGCTGGAGGCGCAGGCGCCGGAGGGCGCCGCGCCCGACCCGTTCGAGCACGGACGCTGACGGTGCGTGCCGCGCAGCGCTGATCGCGCGGGCCGTTCCGCGCCCGCGCGGCGCTCGCCGCTGCGCCTGCGCGCGCTCGCGGGCTATCGACGCGCCTGGCTGCGCCACGACCTGATCGCCGGGATCGTGCTCAGCACGCTGCTGGTCCCACAGGGGATGGCGTACGCCGAGCTGGCGGGCCTGCCGGCGATCACCGGCCTCTACACGACGATCCTGTGCCTGATCGGGTACGCCGCGCTGGGGCCGTCGCGGATCCTCGTGCTCGGCCCGGACTCGTCGCTGGGGCCGATGATCGCGGCGACGCTCCTGCCGATCCTCGGTGCGGACGGCAGCCCGGCGCGCGCGATCGCGCTCGCGTCGATGCTTGCGCTGCTGGTCGGGGCGGTCATGATCGTGGCCGCATTCGCGCACGGGCTGGCCGCGGGCGACGCCGTGCCCGCGGCCGCGGCGATCGGCGTGCTGAGCCTCGCGCTGATCGTCGGGCTCGCCCGCCGGCTGCCGCGCATCCCGGGCGTGCTCGTCGCCGTCGTCGTCGCGATCGCGGTCGCGGTCGCGTTCGACCTGGGCAGACACGGCGTCTCGCTCGTCGGGACCCTGCCCGAGGGCCTTCCGCCGCTGACGTTCCCCAGCCCTGTCTCCGACCTTCCGCTGCTGGTCGCCGGCGCGCTCGGGATCGCGCTCGTCGCGCTCGCCGACACGATCTCCACCGCCTCGGCGTTCGCGGCCCGCACGGGGCAGGAGGTCGACGGCAACGGCGAGATGATCGGCATCGGCACTGCGAACGTCGCCGCCGGGCTGTTCCAGGGCTTCCCCGTGAGCACGAGCGGCTCGCGCACCGCCGTCGCCGAGCAGGCCGGCGCGAAGACGCAGGTGACCGGGCTCGTCGGAGCCGGCGCGATCGTCCTGCTGCTCGTGCTCGCGCCGGGGCTGCTGCGCAACCTGCCGAACCCGACGCTCGCCGCCGTCGTGATCGCCGCCTCCCTCTCCCTCGCCGACGTGCCGGGCACGGTGCGACTGTGGCGTCAGCGACGCGTCGAGCTGCTGCTGTCGGTCGCCGCGTTCCTCGGCGTCGCGCTCGTCGGCGTGCTGCAAGGGATCGCGATCGCGGTCGCGCTGTCGATCCTCAACGTCTTCCGGCGGGCGTGGCGGCCCTACCAGACCACGCTCGGCCGCATCCCCGGCAGACCCGGCCAGCACGACCAGCGGCTGCACCCCGACGCCGAGCAGCTGCCAGGCGTCGTCGTCTTCCGCTTCGACGCGCCGCTCTTCTTCGCCAACGCGCGCACCTTCCGCGACGAGCTGCGCCGCCTCGCCGGTGCGGACCCGCGACCGCGCTGGATCGTGATCGCCGCCGAGCCGATCACCGACGTCGACACGACCGCCGCCGACATGCTCGCCGACCTCGACGCGGAGCTCAACGCCCGCGGCATCGCGCTCGTGTTCGCCGAGCTGAAGGACCCCGTTCGCGCCAAGCTCGAGCGCTACGAGCTGATCGGCCCGCTCGACCCCCGCCACTTCTTCCCCACGCTCGACTCCGCGCTCGACGCCTTCCGTCGATCTGCGCACGCAGTGCAAGAGACCGCGTGAAGCACCTCGGACCGATCAATCCGAAACGACGAAGCCCCGAGTCCCGCCCCTTGACTATCCGGGCGTGGACCAGCGCCGAGCGCCTGGGTCCCACACCCTGTCAGCCGTGTCCGCGCTGACGATGAGTGGGTCGGCGAACGCTGCCGCGGCGGCGATCACCTCGGCGAGATCGTCAGGGAGGTGCTCGCCGAAGTGCCCGAGAGCCTCGCGATAGGCGCGGTAGTCGCCGCCGCGCAGGCTGGCGAGATCGCCGACGGCGACAGCCACTGGGGCGAGCTCTACGTTCCGGAAGGTGGCGGTTGCCGTCAGCGCGTCGCGCATCGGCGCGCGGGCGATGGTGTGGGCGCCGGTGACGGTGTAGATGTCAGCGAGGTCGCGAACCCGGGTGTTGGCCTCGGCGAGATCGATCGCGGTGGTGAGCTTCTCGGCCAAGACGGTCTCGACCGGGTAGCCGAGCACGTGGATCGGCGGACTGTCCGGCCGCAGCCCGGGCAAGGCGACATGCTCTGGCTCGGGTGTGACCGGATCGCCGAAGTTGACGTCCAGGCGCAGCTTGACGACGGCGGTGGCGATGCGCGCGTCCATGACGACGCGGACGCCGTGGTAGAGCGCGTGGTCGCGGATCACCCGCGTGGCGACGGATGCGGCGAGATACTCGACACCGTCCTCGGGATCCTCGATCGCGGCGATCTCCGCGACGCGCGCCGCGACCTCCTCAGCGTCGTTGGCGATGCCGATCGCCAGGGCGTCGGCATCGACGGTCGGTCGGCGCTGGCCAAACGCGGCAAGCAGCACACCGCCCTTCAGCACGAACTGCGATGCGTAGGACGAGCGACTCAGCCGCGCCAGCCAGCGCTCGACCACATAGGCGGTCAGGTACTCCTGGGTCCCGCGACCCTCGCGGCGAGCGCGGTTCTGCAGGTCCAGGTACGCCCGGCCAGCGGGCGTAGCGCGGCTCACGGGACTCATCGGGCGCTCACCACGTCCAACGCGCGACGCATCGGACCGAGCACGCCAAGCTCGCGTGCGTACTCCAGCAACAGCGCCGGCCGGGCGTCCGGCCGGGCCATGTACCGGTTCAGCGCAGCGTGCGCGATCGCCTCGCCCAGACGATGACGCAGTCGCATCAGATCGGTCACCGTGCGCGCCGGGTCGTAGATGCGGACCGCCTCGCCCGCGGCGACCTCGATGCTGCTCAGCCCGAGCTCGAAGGTCCGCGGATCGAAGCGGAACACCCTCGTGGGCGGATGATCGATCCGCGGCGGATGGGTCCCATTGGGCACCGCCACCTGCACGCACACCGGCTGCTCATCGGTCAGGTCGTGCACGGCCGCGGCCGACGCGCAGCACACGATCGCCCGCGGCGCCCGATAGGAAACCGCCAGCAGATCGGGATGCCCCGCCAACGGCGCGTCAGCGCGACGAAACACCCCGCGCGAGAGCTCGACGACTTCCCCCGCGTCCCGCCATGCGTACAACTCCCGCGGATGCACCCCGCGCGAGAACGCCGTCGCCGACGTGAACGTGTCCGGCATGTCCGCCACCACAGCCATGGACAAATAGCTTACACAGTCGCTCCATGCGTGTAAGCGATCTATCCACGGGCGTCTCGATGCGCCACCACGCGCCGCGCGAACCCATGTACACGCTGGGTACACAAAGCGGCGACGGCGGCCTCAGATCAGCGACCGCGAAACGACGAAAGCCCCGCGTTAGCAGGGCTTTCGTGGAGTACCGCCACGGGGATTCGAACCCCGGTTTCCGCCGTGAGAGGGCGATGTCCTAGTCCCCTAGACGATGGCGGCGCGTCAGCCGCGAGAATAGCAAAGGGGTTCCGGACCGGGCGGTGGCCCCGGCGTGCGGCCCCGATCGTGGCGATAGGGTGACCCGATGGCCGACGCGAGAACGCTGTCCGATCGCTTCTTGGCCCTGCATTGTCCCGGTGCGCCGCTGCTGATGCCGAATCCGTGGGACGTCGGGTCCGCGCGGCTGCTCGGGTCGCTGGGCTTCGAGGCGCTCGCGACGACGAGCAGCGGCTACGCGGCGACGCTCGGCCGGCTCGACGGCGGCGTCACGCGCGACGAGGCACTCGCGCACGCGCGGGAGATCGCGGCGGCGACCGCGCTGCCGGTCTCAGCCGACCTCGAGCACGGCTTCGGCGACGCCCCCGAGGTGGTCGCGGAGACGGTCGCGCTCGCGTGCGAGACCGGGCTCGCCGGTTGCTCGATCGAGGACTGCAGCGCCGGCGAGGACCGGCGCATCTACCCGCTCGACCTCGCCGTCGCGCGCGTGGCCGCGGCCGCCGATGCGGCGCACGCGGGCCCGCACCGCCTGGTCCTCACGGCCCGTGCCGAGAACCACATCCGCGGCGTCGACGACCTGGCCGACACGATCGCCCGCCTGCAGGCGTACGAGCAGGCCGGAGCCGACGTCCTGTTCGCGCCCGGCCTGCGGACGATCGAGCAGATCCGCGCCGTCGTCGACGCGGTGCAGCTGCCGGTGAACGTGCTCATGCTGCCGGGCTGCCCGCCGGTGTCCGAGCTGGCGCAGGCCGGCGTCGCACGCGTGTCGGTCGGCGGCGGGTTCGCGTTCGCCGCGATCGGCGCGGTGGTCGAGGCGGCCCGCGAGCTGCGCGAGGAGGGAACCGCCGGCTACCTCGCGCGGACGACGGCGGGCGCCGCCGCGGCGCGGGCTGCGTTCCGCAGCTGACGCGGGGCGCAACCTATGCGGCTGAGAGGACTTGAACCTCCACGGGGATTTGTATACCCCACACGGACCTGAACCGTGCGCGTCTACCGATTCCGCCACAGCCGCAGGAATCGGGATCGAAGATACACGGTTGGGCGGGTCGATCGCGGCGTCGTCGGGGTAGCGTTCTGCCCATGCCCTCCTCCCCCTCCCCCTGGCCCGCGCTCCCGCCCTACGACGCCTGGAGCGCCACCTGCGACACGCTCCACGCGCACGCCCAGGTGCTCGGCAAGCTCGCGGTCGCGCTGGCGCCGCCGGAGCCGCAGCTCCAGCACGCCGCGCTGCGCCTGACCGCGCGGGGCTGGGAGACGCTGCCGCTGCCCGCGCCCGACGGCTCCGGCGCGTTCACGGCCGCGCTCGACCTGCGCGCCCACGAGGCGGTCGTCGAGCACAGCAGCGGCACAAGACGGCGGATCGCACTCGGCCCGGACCTCGCGGTCGGGCACGTGACGCGCGAGCTGATCGCCGCCGCGCGCGACCTCGCGGGCGCGGCCGTCGCGATCGACCCGACGCCGCAGGAGGTCGAGTGGACGGTCCCGCTCGACGAGGACGAGCAGCACGCGACGTACGACCCGCGCGCCGTCGAGACCTACTTCGCCGCCGCCACGCGCGCCGCCCTCGTGCTCGCCGCCTACCGCGCGCCGTTCCGCGGCCGCTCGACGCCCGTCAACGCCTGGTGGGGCTCGTTCGACCTCGCCGTCAGCCTCTTCTCCGGCGAGCCGGCCTCGCCGCCGTCCGACGACTTCATCATGCGCAACGCGATGGACTCCCAGGAGGTCGCCGTCGGCTGGTGGCCGGGCGACGCGCACCATCCGAGACCGGCCTTCTACGCCTACGCGCACCCGGCGCCCGACGGCTTCCCAAACGCGCGACTCGAGCCGCAAGCCGCCCGCTGGGAGGCAGAGATCGGCGAGTACGTGCTCGACCACGAGGACGCCGTCGCCAGCCCCGACCCGCACGCGGCCGCGCTCGCCTTCGCGCGCTCCGCCTTCCGGCACGCCTGCGCCGTCTGCGCGTGGGACCCGGCGCTGGCCTCTCCAGGGCCACCCGTCCGTTAGGCTCGCGCGGCTCACGAGGGAGCGCGGCCGCCCGCCCGCTCCCACCCGTCATCGTGTCCGACAAGGGAGCAGCACCCATGAAGCTCGTGATCGGCATCGTCCGGCCCGAGAAGGCCAACGACGTGCTCGAGGCGCTGTACCGCGCCGAGGTGCGCGGCGTGTCGCTCAGCCGCGTGCAGGGACACGGCGGCGAGCTCGACCGCGTCGAGACCTACCGCGGCACCACCGTCAAGGTCGGCATGTCCGACAAGGTCCGCTTCGAGATAGCCGTCTCCGACGACTTCGTCGACCGCACGATCGACGCGCTCTGCGAAGGCGCGCGCACCGGCGAGGTCGGCGACGGCAAGATCTTCGTCGTGCCGCTCGAGCGGGCGGTCCGCATCCGCACGGGCGAGGCCGACAAGGCCGCCGTCACGCCGGTGGGGAAGTAGCGCGATGACCAAACCACTGCTTGCGGCCGCAGGCGCGATCGACACGGGCGACACCGCCTGGATGCTCGTCGCGACCGCGCTCGTGCTGATGATGACCCCGGCGCTCGGGCTCTTCTACGCCGGCCTCGTGCGCTCGAAGAACACGCTCAACACGTTCATGATGTCGGTCGCCGCGCTCGCGCTCGCGACCGTGCTGTGGGCCGCCGTCGGCTACTCGCTCGCGTTCGACGGCCACGGCGCGCTGCTCGGCGGCCTCGGGCACGTCTTCCTGCACGGCGTCGGCTTCGCGCCGCGCGCCGGGACGCGCATCCCGCAGCTCGTCTTCTTCGCGTTCCAGGCGACCTTCTGCATCATCACCGTCGCGCTCGTCTCCGGCGCGGTCGTGGAGCGGATGCGCTTCGGCGCGTTCCTCGTGTTCGCCGGGCTGTGGTCGGTGCTCGTCTACGCCGTGCTCGCGCACTGGGCGTTCGGCGGCGGCTGGCTGCAGGCGGGCGGGACGCTCGACTTCGCCGGCGGCGTGCCGGTCGAGATGGGCTCGGGCTTCTCGGCGCTCGCGGCGGCGCTCGTCGTCGGCGCGCGCAAGGACTACGGCCGCCAGGCGATCCTCCCCCACAACGCGATGTTCGTGCTGCTCGGCGCCGGCCTGCTGTGGTTCGGCTGGTTCGGCTTCAACGGCGGCAGCGGCTTCGGCGTCGGGCATCCGAGCGTGCTCGCGTTCACGAACACGCTGCTGACGCCGGCCTGCACGCTCGTCGTGTGGTTCGCGCTCGACCTGATCCGCGGGCGCAAGGTGACGGCGATCGGGGCGGCGACGGCGGTCGTCGTCGGCTGCGTCGCGATCACGCCGGCCGGCGGCTACATCTCGCCCGGCTGGGCGATGGCGCTCGGCGCGCTCGCCGCGCTGCCCAGCTACGCGCTGATCGTCTGGCGCCCGCGCACGCGCGTGGACGAGACGCTCGACGTGCTCGCCGCTCACGGCACGGCCGGCTTCGTCGGGATCCTCTTCATCGGCCTCGTCGCGCAGGTCGGGTGGAACGGCGCCGCCAACGGCATCCTCTACGGCGACGCGAAGCAGCTGCTGTGGCAGGGGCTCGCGGCGCTCGCCGGCCCGGCGTACGCGTTCGGCATGACGTTCGCGCTGCTGAAGCTGCTCGGCGCGCTGATGCCGCTGCGCGCGGGCGAGCTGGAGGAGGCGATCGGGATGGACGTCACGCAGCACGGCGAGGAGGCGTACGCCTCCGGCGAGGGCGCGATCCTCGTCACGACCGAGGCGGGGATCGACGGCCCCCGCGCGGTCGCGCAGCCGGAGCCGGCCTGAGCGGACCGTCCTGCGGTCAGCGCCGTAGGGGCCAGACCCCATCCGTGCACGGGATCGGGTGAGCTTTCGTGCGCTTTGGGATCCGCGCGCCGTCGCCCGGCGGTGGGAGCGCGCGGTCCTGGTACTCCTGAGCCGGCGCGCCGCCGGGGTGCGCTCCCCCCGCCCGACCATGGAGGTCCGCCCGTGCGCCCGCTCGCGCTCCTGCTCGCATCCGCCGCGCTGCTCGTGCCCGCCGTCGCCCGCGCCGACAAGCCCGCGCACGCGCCCGGCCCCGGCGCGCCCTACCGCGCCGCCGTGCTCGGCGACCACCCGATCTCCTACTGGCGCCTCGGCGAGCAGCCCGGCGCGACGATCGCGGCCGACGAGCTGCACCGCTTCCCCGGCACCTACGGCGGCCCGCCGGCGCTCGGGATCGCGCACCCGCTCGGCGGCGACCCCGACACGGCGATCGACCTCGACGGGCTCGAGACGCAGCCGCTCGGCCAGTTCGTGCACGTGCCCGACGGCAACCAGCTCGCGTTCCCCGGCCGCGCGCCGTTCAGCCTCGAGGCGTGGATCTTCCCGCGCGGCTTCAACGGCGTGACGCGGCGGATCTTCTCCAAGGAGGGGCCCGACGGCGGCTACCTGCTCGGGATCCAGAGCACCGGCCTGGCGTTCTCGCGCTACGTGGACGGCGTCTGGAGCACGCTGAGAGCGCCCGTCCCCCACGACCGCTGGAGCCACGTGCTCGCGACCTACGACGGCAGCGTCATGGACCTCTACGTCGACGGCATGCTGATCGTCTCGACGGCCTCTGGGCTGTCGCTGCCGGACGCCCGCTCGGACCTGTCGATCGGCGCGAAGCAGTCGCTCTGGCGCTTCTACGCCGGCGGGCTCGACGACGTCGCGATCTACGGCTACGCGCTGCCGGCCGACCGCGCGCTCGCACATGTGCGGATCGGCACCGGGCCGGGCGAGCCGCCCTGCGGCGGAGGCGGTCGGCGGCGCGCGCACGTGACCGCCGGGACGCCACGCGGCTGGCGCGAGCTTGGCAGCCGCGCGCCGCTTCCATAGGATCCGCGCCGGATGGCGGGCGCAGGCGGGAACCAGCCGATCGGCGGGCTCGAGCGGATCGAGCACGTCGTCGTGCTGATGATGGAGAACCGCTCGTTCGACCACATGCTCGGCTTCCTCAGCCTGCACGAGGGCCGTCACGAGATCGACGGGCTCAGAGGCGACGAGGCCAACGAGTACGGCGGCATGACGTACCCCGTCCACCACCTCGACCGCACGCAGTACCCCAAGCCGCTCGACCCCTGCCACGGCGCCGCGTGCGTGGCGCAGCAGATCTCCGGCGACATGGGCGGCTTCGTCGCCAACTTCGTCGAGACGAACAGACCCGACCCCGCGCACGCCGGGCTCGTGATGGGCTACTACGACGCCGACGACCTGCCCGTCTACGCGCACCTCGCGGACGAGTTCGCCGTCTGCGACCGCTGGTTCAGCTCGATCCCCGGCTCGACCTGGCCGAACCGCCTCTACTCGCTCACCGGCCGCTGCGACGGCAGCGCCGACAACCATCCCGGCCCGCCGTTCTACGACCTGCCGACGTTCGCGCGCCAGCTCGACGCGCACGACGTGACGTGGCGCTGGTACTCGCACGACCCCGCCACGCTGCGCCTCGCCGACGGCCACTACCGCCTCACGCACCACGACAACTTCGCCTTCTTCGACCGCCGCAAGGTGAGCGTCGTGACGCGGCTCGCCGAGGAGGCGCTGCTGGAGGAGGGCAGCTGCTTCCTCGACGACGCACGCGAGGGCAAGCTCCCGTCCGTCTCGTGGATCGACCCGAACTTCGTCGACCTCAGCTTCTTCGAGACCAGCTCCAACGACGACCACCCGCCGTCCGACGTGCACGCCGGCCAGCAGCTCGTGCTGCAGGTCTACCGCGCGCTGGCCGAGAGCCCGCAGTGGGACCGCACGCTGCTCGTGATCACCTACGACGAGCACGGCGGCTTCCACGACCACGTCGTGCCGCCGGAGGCCGCCGACGACGACCCGCGCTTCCGCCGCTACGGCGTGCGCGTGCCGGCGCTCGTCGTCTCGCCGTGGGTCGAGCCGCGCGCGGTCTCGCACGAGCTGTTCGACCACACGTCGCTCATCAAGACGATCCTCGCGCGCTTCTGCGCCGGGCCCGGCGGCGCGCTGCCCGACATGGGCGCGCGCGTGGCGGCCGCCAACCACCTCGGCGCGTTGCTCACGCGCGACGAGCCGCGCAGCGACCACGCGCAGTCGCACAGGCTGCAGGGCCTCGTCGAGCGCTTCCACGAGCACCGGATCGAGGCGCTCTTGCGGCGCCTGCTGCACCCGAACGAGCCGCCCGAGCCGCCGCAGCGACTCGACGAGCTCAAGAGCGGGATCGCCGCCGCAGCGCGCGAGCTGCGCCAGCGAGGACTGCCGGCCGCGCATCCCTGACCGCGCCCTCGGCGGGCGCGGGTTCGGCCGCCGCCACGTCGGCGCGCGGGCGCAGCGCGTCGGCGGCCTGCGCGCGGAAGGCGTCGGCCTCGCGCGCGGCGCGTTCGTCGGTCCAGCCGAGGTGGCGCACGGCGATCTCGGCGGCCGCGTCGACCGCGCGCAGGCCGGCGTGCGCGCCGTAGCCGACGAGCGTGCGCCGCGCGACGACGTCGGCGAGCGTCTCCGCCAGCTCGGTGCGCAGCGAGAAGACGACCTCGGCGCCGAGCGCGCCGGTGTCGGCGTCGAACGGCTCGCGCAGCTCCGGCGCGCCGTCGGCGAAGTCGAGCGCCTCGGCCGCCCGCGTGCCGTAGATGCGCAGCAGGCGGTCGGCCGTCTCGAGCGGCAGCCCGCTCGTGACGCGAAAGCGCTCGCGGAAGCCCTCGAACGGGTACGCGGTCCCGCCCGGCAAAGGCACCTGGTGCGTGCGGCACTTGTCGACCTTGCGCCCGAGCTTCTTGACGGCGAGGTCGACCGTCTCCTCCGACAGGCGCCGGTAGGTCGTGATCTTGCCGCCGACGATCGACAGCAGCCCCTCCACACGCTCGGCCGGATCTCTCGTCGCGGCGTGGTCGTGGATCACGTGGCTGCGCGTGATCGCGCCCTCGTCGCCGGAGCCGCGCCCGCTGCCCGCGCCGACGCCCGGCGCGGGCAGCGGCCGCACGCCGGCGTAGGTGTAGAGGACCTGCTCCGGCGTGAGCGCCGCGCCGGGGATCAGGCGGTTGGTCTCCTCGATCAGGTAGGCGACCTCGTCGTCGGTCGCCACGACGCGGTCGAGGTCGCCGTCGTAGCGCGTATCGGTCGTGCCGATCAGGTAGAGGTCGTTCCACGGCACGACGAAGTACGGGCGCCCGTCCCCCACCGCCTCGGCGTAGACGGCCTCGCGCGGGGCGCCGGGGAACGGCTCGACGACGAGGTGGCTGCCCTTCGTGCCGCCGATCAGGCGCGGGGCGGCGGGCGCCTCGCCTCCGTCCTCGGCGAGCAGCTCGTCGACCCACGGCCCGGTCGCGTTGACGACGAGCGCGCCGCGCGCGACGTGCTCGGCGTCGTGCAGCTCGTCGTGCAGCGCGACGCCCGTGACGCGGCCGGCCGCTCCGCGCTCCAGGCCGGTGACGCTCATGTAGGGGAGCACGACGGCGCCGAGCCGGCGCGCGTCGAGCGCGTTCTCGAGCGCGAGGCGCTCGGGGTAGGCCGCCTGCGCGTCGTAGTAGGCGGCCGCGCCGCGCAGCCCCTCGGCGCGCAGGCCCGGCTCGCGCCGCAGCGCCTCGTCGCGGCTGAGCATGCGGTGGCGCTCCATCGACTTGTCGAGCGACAGCGCGTCGTAGGCCATCATCCCGACGCGGATCAGCGCCGGCCTGCGCTTGTGCTCCTCGTAGATCGGCAACAGGAACGACAGCGGGTGCACGAGGTGCGGCGCGATGTGCAGCAGCGTCTCGCGCTCGCGCAGCGACTCGCGCACGAGCGGCACCTCGAAGTGCTCCAGATACCGGAGCCCGCCGTGCACGAGACGCGTCGAGCGGCTCGTCGTGCCGGCGCCGACGTCGCCCTTGTCGACCAGCAGGACGCTCAGGCCGCGCAGCGTCGCGTCGCGCGCGATCCCGGCGCCGTTGATGCCGGCCCCGATCACGATCAGGTCGAACGGGCGCTCGAAGGTGCGTGGTGGCAGAGGTGCGCGCATTAGTCTCCCGCACCCATCGTACGAGCGAGGTGGACGTGAAGCGTTACGTGGCTGCGATCGACCAGGGCACGTCGTCGAGCCGCTGCATCCTGTTCGACCGCGACGGCGCGGTCGCGGGGGCGGCGCAGCGCGAGCACGCGCAGATCCATCCGCGCGCGGGCTGGGTCGAGCACGACCCGCTGGAGATCGTCGCCAACGTGCGCGCGGTGATCGACGAGGCGGTCGCGGCTGCGGGCGCTGATGCGGGGGACGTCGCGGCGGTGGGGATCACGAACCAGCGCGAGACGACGGTGCTGTGGGAGCGCGCGACCGGCGAGCCGGTGGCGAACGCGATCGTGTGGCAGGACACGCGGACGGCGTCGCTGGTGGCGGAGCTGGCGGACGGCGATCTCGACCGCCTGCGCGCCATCACGGGTCTGCCGCTGTCGACCTACTTCTCCGGCCCGAAGGCGCGCTGGCTGCTCGACGCGCAGCCGGAGCTGCGCGAGCGGGCGGAGGCCGGCGAGCTGTGCTTCGGGACGATCGACTCGTGGCTGGTCTGGAAGCTGACGGGCGGGCCGGACGGCGGTGTGCACGTCACCGACGTGACGAACGCAAGCCGCACGCTCCTCATGGATCTCCGGACGCTGGACTGGTTCCAGGAGGCGCTCGAGCTGATCGGGATCCCCCGCGCGCTGCTGCCCGAGATCCGCTCCTCCTCCGAGGTGTACGGGGAGATCCAAGCCGGCACCGCGCTCGACGGCGTCCCCCTCGCCGGCATCCTCGGCGACCAGCAGGCGGCTCTGTTCGGCCAGGCCTGCTTCGACCCGGGCGACGCGAAGAACACGTACGGCACCGGCTGCTTCCTGCTCGTCAACACCGGCGCGGAGCCGGTCGCCTCGCAGGAGCTGCTGACGACCGTCGCGTACAAGCTCGGCGACGGGCCGCCCGCGTACGCGCTGGAGGGCTCGATCGCCGTCGCCGGCGCGGGCGTGCAGTGGCTGCGCGACCAGCTCGGCTTCATCGACAGCGCAGACGAGGTCGAGGCGCTCGCCGCCTCCGTGCCCGACACCGGCGACGTCTACGTCGTGCCGGCCTTCTCCGGCCTGTTCGCCCCGCGCTGGCGGCCGGACGCGCGCGGCGCGATCGTCGGCATCACCGCCTACACCACCAAGGCGCACATCGCCCGCGCGATGCTGGAGGCGACCGCGTGGCAGACGCGCGAGGTGCTCGACGCCGTGCGCGCCTCCGTGCACGGGCTCGACTGCGCCGAGCTGAAGGCCGACGGCGGCATGACGGCCGACGAGCTGCTGATGCAGTTCCAGGCGGACGTGCTCGGCGTCCCGGTCGTGCGGCCGCAGGTGGCCGAGACGACCGCGCTCGGCGCCGCCTACGCGGCCGGCCTCGCCGTCGGCACGTGGTCCTCCCCGGACGACGTGCGCGCCAACTGGCACGAGGCGCGCCGCTGGGAGCCGCGCATGGACGCCGGCGAGGTCGAGCGCCGCTACGCGCGCTGGCGCGAGGCGGTCGAGCGCTCGCTGGGCTGGGTCACGCCCGCCCGCTGACACGCGCAGGTTTCCGCCGCGCCGACGGCGGGCAGCCGCCTTGGGAGCGGTCGCACGGGAACGGCGATCGCGCGCACGCCCCGATCCCGACCGGAAGGAGCCGCCGTGCTCACCCTCACCGACACCGCCGCCGAGGCGATCCGCGGAATCGTCGCCGCGCCCGAGCTGCCCGACGGCGCCGGCCTGCGCATCGCGACCCAGCCGGGCCCGGGCGAGGTCAGCACGCTCGAGGTCTCCGTCGCCGAGACGCCCGCCGAGACCGATCAGGTCGTCGACGAGTCGGGCGCGCGCGTGTTCGTCGAGGCGGACGCCGTCCCGCTGCTCGACGGCAAGCTGCTCGACGCGCAGATCGACGGGACGCGCGTCGGCTTCATGCTCAGCGAGCAGCCCGCCTGAGCGCGCTCACAGCAGCACCAGCTTCACGATCGCGACGAGCCCGACGACGACGATCACCGCCCGCAGCGCGGTCGCCGGCAGGCGGCGGCCGACGCGCGCGCCGAGGTGGCCGCCGAGCGTCGAGCCGGCGGCGATCAGCGCGACGGCGTCCCACGCGATGTGCGGCGCCGCGATCACGAAGACGACCGCGGCGACGGCGTTCACCGTCCCCGCCAGCACGACCTTCAGCGCGTTGACGCGCGTCAGCTCGTCGTCGATGGCGAGGCCCAGGATCCCCAGCAGCAGGATCCCCTGCGCCGCGCCGAAGTAGCCGCCGTAGACGCCCGCGCCGTACGTCGCCGCGAGCGGCACCGGCCCGCCGTGCGGCGCGTCCGCTCTGCGCCGGTGCTCGAGGCGGCGGTTGAGGCGCGGCTGCAGCACGACGAGCACGAGCGCGAGCGCGACGAATACCGGAACGATCGCGGTGAACGCCGACGCCGGCAGCACCAGCAGCACCACCGCGCCGGTCAGGCCGCCGAGCACCGACGCCGGCGCGAAGCGCAGCACGCGCGCGCGCTGCCCGCGCAGCTCGCGGCGGAAGCCGTAGGCGCCCGCGACCGAGCCGGGCACGAGCCCGAGGTTGTTCGAGACGTTCGCCGTCAGCGGCGGGAAGCCGACCGCCAGCAGCACCGGGAAGGTAATCAGCGAGCCCGAGCCGACGAGCGTGTTGATCGCGCCGGCCGCGACGCCGGCCGCGAGGACGAGCAGCGCCTCAAGCGGGCTCATGGACGTCGGCGAGCACGCCGAGCAGCTCGCCGACGCGGCAGACGAGCAGGCGCTCCTCGTCGACCTCGACCCACGCGCCGGCGGAGGCCGGGAAGACGACGTGGTCGCCGGGTCTGACCGGCATCCGCACGCCGACGTGGCTCCACCAGTCGAGTCCCTCGCCGACCGCCAGCACGATCCCGTGCTGCGGCGGCGGCTCGTGCGTCCCCGGCGGCACGACCAAGCCCGACTCGCGCACGCGGTCGGGCTCGAGCTCCTTGATCACGACGCGGTCGAAGAGGGGACGCAGGTGCTGCCGCATGAGCGCAGCGAAGCATAGGCGCGCGCGCAGCGGTGAGCCCGCCCGACCCACATGGGGGATCTGGTCGGGCGGGCTCCTATCCCGCGTCGCCGGCACGGGGGACGGGAGCGACGGCGGTGCGGGAAGCTCGGGGAAGCTGGTCAGTTCACGGGCTGCTGCTGCGGTTGCGTGCCGAGCGTCGCGGTCACGGTCTGCTGCGAGCCGTCGCGCTGGACGGTGAGCTGGACCGTGTCGCCGGGCTTGTGGGCGGCGATCGCGGCGGCGAGCGCGCCGGCGCCGTCGACGGGCTTGCCGTCGAGCGCCACGATCGTGTCGCCTTCCTGCAGGCCGGCCTGGTCGGCGGGCGTGCCGGACTGGACGGAGGCGACCTGCACGCCGGAGCCGCTCTCGGTCGCGCTCAGCTCGACGCCGAGGTAGGCGTGCCGGACCTGGCCGCCGGACTGCAGCTGGCCGACGATCGACTTGACGGTGTTGGACGGGATCGCGAAGCCGATGCCGACGTTGCCGTTCTCGGCCGAGCCGCTGCCGTTGAGGATCTGCGACGTGACGCCGATCACGCGGCCGTGCGCATCGAGCAGCGGACCGCCCGAGTTGCCCGGGTTGATCGGCGCGTCGGTCTGGACGACGTGGTCGATCGGGTAGCCGTCGGGCGCGTCGATCTGGCGGTCGAGCGCCGAGACGACGCCGCTCGTGAACGAGTCGGAGAGGCCGAACGGGTTGCCGATCGCGTAGGTCGCGTCGCCGACCTGCAGCGTGCTCGAGTCGGCGATCGGGAGCGGCGTGAACGTCTGGCCGCCGGCGTCGCCGGCGCGCAGCAGCGCGAGGTCGGTCGACTCGTCACGGCCGACGACGGTCGCGGGAAGGGTCGCGCCGCCGCCGACCTTGACCGAGACCGTCGTCGCGCCCTCCACCACGTGGGCGTTCGTGACGATCAGGCCAGCCTTCGAGACGACGAAGCCGGAGCCCGTCGCCTGCCCTTCCTGGGTCTGCGAGGTGATGTAGGCGACCGACCCCTTCGCGCTCGCGTAGACCTGCGCGGGCGTGAGCGTCCCGCTCGCGGCGCGGCCGGAGCCGCCGCCGGCGACGGCCGGCACCTGCGTGCCGCCGGCCGCGCCTATCGTCGTCGTCACGGTGCGGCCGCCGTCGCCGGCGATGCCGATGACCGCCGCGCCGCCCACCGCGCCGAGGACGGCGGCGAGGGCGAGGATCAGGAGCGCTTTGGGGGTGTGCATGGAACGCATGGTGCGCCCCGACCCTGAACCGGCCCGTAATCGCGGTTAAGCGCAGGCAAAGTGTTTGGCTGCGCGGCAGATAAAGACGGCTGTGCGGGCGAATGCTCAAGCGATCTTGCGCATCCGTGGTTCCCCGCGCCACGGGTAGTTACTGCTGAGCGGGGAATGGCGGAGACGAGCCGATGCCCGGCGGGCGCCGGGGGCCGATGCTCTGGACGTGCTGCGTCGCCAGGAAGAGCGAGCAGGCGGGGCGTCTCATGCGATCGCTGGGAGCCGTGGCCTGTCCGAGTCGGTCGAGCCGTGGGCGAGGCGCGCGCTCGCTGCGGCGATCGCGCTGACGGCCGTGTTCGCGCTCAACGCAACCGGCCTGCTCGGCCATGGCGGCCTGCACACGGCGATCGGCGGCTGGGGCAACGCGGTCGTCGGGCTCGCGTGCGCGGCGATCTGCCTGTTGCGCTGGCGCCGCTCCGCGCATGACCGGCTCGCCTGGCTGCTGATCGGCGCCGGCATCAGCTCGTGGGCGATCGGCAACGCCGGCTTCTCGCTCGCCTACGGCGGCAGCTCCGCCGGCGCGATTCCCACGCCCTCGTTCGCGGACGTGCTGTGGCTCGCGCTCTACCCGCTCGTCTACGCCGGGATCGTGCTGCTCGCCCGCGCGCGCCATCCGCAGCTCGGCGCCGCGCTGTGGCTCGACGGCTGGATCGCCGGGCTGGCCGGCGCCGCGCTGCTCGGCGCGCTCGTCGTGCCGCGGCTCGTGGACGCCCACGGCGGGCTCGCGCTCGCGACGAACCTCGCCTACCCGGTCGGCGACCTCGTGCTGTGCCTGCTCGTCGTCGGCAGCGTCATGACCGGAATCCCGCGCGGCTCGCGCGGGCTGCTCGCGGCCGTGCTCGCGCCGGTCGCGTTCGCGCTCAGCGACGCCGTCTACGTCGTGCAGAGCGCCGACGGCAGCTACCAGGTCGGCGGCCTGCTCGACCTCGGCTGGCTGATCGGCCTGCTGCTGGCGGCCTACGTCTCGATCGTGTGGGCGCTGCCGGCCGCGCGCCTCGCCGGCCGCTGGGTCGACGCGACCGTGGCGGTACCGATCGCCGGCGGCCTGCTCGCGCTCGGGCTGCTCGGCGCCGCACAGCTCGGCGACGTGCCGTCGTTCGCCGTCGCGCTCGCGCTCGCCGCACTGCTGCTGACGCTCGTGCGCACGGGCCTGACGCTGCTGGAGAACCGGCGCGCCGTCGCTCGGCTGCAGCGCGAGGCGCGCACCGACGCGCTCACCGGCCTGGGCAACCGCCGGCGGTTGTTCGCAGACCTGGAGCGCGCGTGCGCGGGCGCCGAGCATCCGATCGCGCTCGTCGTCTTCGACCTCGACGGCTTCAAGACCTACAACGACACGTTCGGGCACGCGGCCGGCGACCAGCTGCTGCAGCGGCTCGCGACGCGCCTGCGCGAGGGGATCGCCGGCCGCGGCCGCGGCTACCGGCTCGGCGGCGACGAGTTCTGCGCGATCGTCGACCCTCCGCCGCCCTCCCCCGAGCAGCTGTGCCTGCGCCTCGCCGAGCAGATGGCCCAGCGCGGCAGCGGCTTCGCCGTCACCGTCTCGCACGGCTGCGCGCTGCTGCCGGACGACGGCGCGGACCCCGGCGAGCTGATGCGCCGCGCCGACCGCCGCATGTACGAGCAGAAGCACAGCCGCCGCCCGTCCGCGGCGACGCAGGCGGTCGACGCGCTGCTGGCGACGGTGCAGGAGCGTCATCCGTCGCTCGCCAGCCACGTCGACGGCGTGACCGGCCTCGCGCGCGAGCTGGCCGAGCGGCTCGGGCTCGCCGACGACGAGCTGGACGCCGTCGTGCACGCCGCCGCGCTGCACGACGTCGGCAAGGTCGCGATCCCGGACGCGATCCTCAAGAAGCCGGGCCCGCTCGACGAGCTCGAATGGGCCTTCATGCGCCGCCACACGCTGATCGGCGAACGGATCCTGCGCGCCGTGCCCGCCCTGCGGACGGCCGCGCCGCTCGTGCGCTGGAGCCACGAGCGCTGGGACGGACATGGCTACCCGGACGGGCTGCGCGGCACCGAGATCCCGCTCGGCGCGACGATCATCGCCGCCTGCGACGCCTACGACGCGATGACCGAGGACCGCCCGTACCAGGCGGCGCGGCCGCCGAGAGAGGCGCTCGCGGAGCTGCGCCGCTGCAGCGGGACGCAGTTCGACCCGCGCGTCGTGCCGGAGCTGGCGATGCTGGTCGAGCGGCGGCTGACGGCAGCGCGCCAACGCGGCGGCGCGGTCACGCTCCCGGCGGCGGGGCCGGTTTGAGCACGCCCCGCTCAAGCGCGTAGCGGACCAGCTCGGCGCGTGTGCGGCAGCCGAGCTTCTGCTGCAGGCTCGCGCGGTGCGACTCGACCGTGCGCACGCTCAGGAACAGCTGGCCGGCGACCTCGCCGTTCGTGTGGCCGAGCACGATCAGCCGCAGCACGTCGGCTTCGCGCGGCGTCAGCTCGCTCGGCGACCCCTCCGGGCCGCCGACGTCGTCGAGCGCGATCCGCGCAGCGAGCGTCGGCGTCAGATAGGTGCCGCCGTGCGCGACGACGCGGACGGCGTGCACGAGCTCGCAGCTCGCGACCTCCTTCAGCACGTAGGCGCGCGCGCCGCGCCGTAGCGCCTCGCGCGCGAACGCCGGCTGCTCCTCCATCGTGAGGATCGCGATCGCGATCGCCGGGAAGCGCTCGACCAGGTGCGGGAGCGCGGCGAGGCTCGAGCCGCCCGGCATCGCCAGGTCGAGCAGCAGCAGGTCGGGCCGCTCGCGCTCGAGGCAGCGCACCGCGCCCGCGACGTCGCCGGCCTCGCCGACGACCGTCATGTCCGCTTCGGCGTCGAGCAGCAGCCGCAGGCCGCTGCGGACGACGACGTGGTCGTCCGCGATCGCTATCCGCAACTGCTCGGGGCCAGGCTCCACGATCGCCGTCGCCTCCCGCGCCGCGCGATGCACCACCTTCGCGTTGGCGAGCATAGCCCTCCCCCCGAGCGCCCGGGCGCCCGATGCTCCGCATTGCGAAGCGTCGGCTTGGCGGCGACCGTCGCGGATCGGCGGCCCGAGCGCTAGCGTCTGGGGTCGATGGCATCGCCCGAGCCCGACCTGCGCAGCCTTCCCCCCGGTCCGCGGGGACCGAAGGCGCTCGTCGCGATGCGCTTCCTGCTGCAGGGCCCGCGCTTCCTCGACGCCTGCCGGGCACGCTACGGCGACGCCTTCACGATCCGCCTCAACACCGGCCGCACGGTCGTGATCGTCAGCGATCCGGCAATCGTGAAGGAGGTCTTCCAGGCCAGCCCGGACGACCTCCACGCCGGCGCCGGCAACGTCATCCTGAAGCCGATCCTCGGCGGTCGCTCGGTGCTGCTGCTCGACGGCCCCGAGCACCTGCGCCAGCGGCGCCTGATGCTGCCGCCGTTCCACGGCGAGCGGATGCGCGCCTACGGCGAGACGATGACCGAGGTCGCCGAGCGCCACATCGCCCGCTGGCCGGTCGGGCAGCCGTTCGCCGTGCACCCGACGATGCAGGCGATCACGCTCGAGATCATCCTGCGCACCGTCTTCGGCGTCGAGGACCAGGCCGGCATCGAGCGCCTCGGCGCGCCGATGAAGCGGCTGCTGAACTCGACCGACCAGCCGCTGCGCCTGCTGATGCTGCAGTTCACGAGATCCGCCGGCGCGAAGCCGCGCAGCCCGTGGGGACGCGTCTACAGACTGATGGCGCCGGTCGACAGGCTGATCCACGAGGAGATCGCGGCGCGGCGCGCGGACGACGAGCCGCGCGACGACATCCTCTCGCTGCTGCTCGCGGCGCGCGACGAGGACGGCAACGCGCTCACCGACGCGGAGCTGCGCGACGAGCTGATGACGCTCGTGCTGGCCGGCCACGAGACGACCGCGACCGCGCTCGCCTGGACGCTCGAGCGGCTCGTGCGCACGCCGCGCGTGCTGGCGCGCCTGCTCGAGGAGGTCGAGGCCGGCGAGAGCACGGAGTACCTCGACGCGGTCGTCAAGGAGGCGCTGCGCCTGCGGCCCGTCGTGCCGGGCGTGATCCGCCAGCTGCAGCGCCCGATGACGATCGGCGGCATGGACCTGCCGAAGGGCGTCAACGTCGCGCCGTCGATCTACCTGATCCACCGCCGCGCGGACGTCTACCCCGACCCGCAGGCGTTCCGCCCCGAGCGCTTCCTCGGCGAGGACGCCCCGAGCACGTACGAGTGGCTGCCGTTCGGCGGCAGCGTCCGCCGCTGCCTCGGCGCGAGCTTCGCGCTCTACGAGATGCGGATCGTGCTCGGCACCGTCCTGCGCCGCGCGACGCTGGAGACGACGGACGCCGAGGCGGAGCCGGTCAAGCGCCGCTTCGTCACGTACACGCCCGCGCAGGGCGGGCGCGTGCGCGTCACGCGGCTGGCGCCGGCGCAGTCGTCCGCGCCGCCCGTCGCCGTCTGAGCGGCACTGCTACTTGTACGCGCCCAGGTCGAGCTTGACCTCGGTCGTGTACGCACCCTTGGCCTGCCTGCCGGACTGCAGCGCGCCGAAGTAGTACTCGCGGCCGGTCTGCGTCCCGGTCACCGCCTGGTCGTGCGCCTGGTAGAGGAAGAAGGCGCCGAGGCGGCTGCCGTAGGTCGACAGCATCCCGGTCAGCACCGCGTGGAGCGTTCTCGCGGCGGTGGCGTACGTCATGCACTTGTCGTAGCCGTAGTTGTCCGACAGGCAGCGGCCGTTGTCGGTCGACAGCCCCCACTCGGTGACCCAGATCGGCAGGTCGGGCGAGCCGGCCACCTTCGTCGAGCTGATCGTCGAGTCGATCCGCGTCTTCCAGTTGGGCCCGTAGGGGTGGATCGTCCAGCCGACTGCGCGCGAGCCGAGGTCGGGGACCGCCTTGAACATGTTCACGACCCACGCGTTCTGGTTGACCGCGTTGTCGCCGATCGCCAGCAGCCCGACGTTCGGGTTGGCCGCCTTGACCGCGATCTGCGCGTCCTTGAAGCGCAGCGCGTACGTCTGCGCGCGAACAGCGTACGTCGGCAGCGAGTAGTCGGGGAACTGGTAGGAGTAGCTCGTCTCGTGGCCGAACTCGATGCGCGTCACCGCCGTGTTCGCGGGATACGTCTTGCCCGCCCAGAACGTGCCGCCCGGCCCGTAGGCCTTCGCCCACGACGCGAGGCTCTGCGCCTCGGCCGTGCTCGGCAGGCGACCGTAGAAGCTCGCCGCCAGCAGCGGGCGCACGCCGGCTCTGGCGTAGGCGTCGATCACGGGCGCCATGCTCGCGGCGGTCGTGTCGATGTCGTAGAGCAGCCGTGCCGTGCGGGCCCCGGCCGAGGTGACGAACGGCAGCTCGTAGCTGAAGGCGGTCCCGGTCGTGACGCCCATCGCGAAGCTGCTCGGCGGGGGCGGCGGTGGCGGTGGTGGTGGTGGCGGCGGCGGCTGGGTCGTCGTGGCGTAGGCGATCGACACCTCTCTCGCCCACGCGCTGCCGCTCACGTTGGTGCGGACGCTGAAGCGGACCGTCTGGCCGGGGACGGCCGGGGGCGTGACCGAGGTCCCCGTGACGGTCGAGTAGGCGTCGGCCTGCCCGGACACCTTGCGGACGAACACGTAGGAGCTGACGCCGGCGATCGCGTTCCACGTCAGCGCCTGCCCGGAGACCGTGATCGTCGGTGCCGTGAGCGTGTCGGCGGAGGCCCGCGCGGGCGCCCACAGGGTGAGCGAGAGCACGAGCGCGAGGAACGCGGCGAGCAGCGCGAACGTCGTCGTCCGCTCACGAGAGGCGGTCGGCGTCATGGGGCGAGGGTCCTTCGATAGATGGCCGGGACGGCGTCGGTTCTAGCAGACGCCGCGGCGATCTTATGTCAACGGCCGGTGACCAGGGGCCAGACACATGCGGGGCCGTCCCGAGAGACGGCCCCGCTCGCAGCGCTCCTGCGAGCGGTGCTCAGACGCTCGCTTCTACCGTTGTACCAGAAAATAGCTGCTTAATCAGCTAAAAACCCGATGGATGACGTACGGTGAACCCCGCCGAGGAGCGGGTGGCCGTCTGCCAGCGCGACGGCTTGGCGCCGCTCGTGTCGAAGCGCAGGCCGGCGACGACCATGTAGACGTGGTCGGGGTTCGTGTAGATCGTGATCCACGTGCCCGGCCCGGCGTCGCCGTAGGACATCAGCTCGCCGGACGTCGCGCTGGCGGCGAGCAGGCCGCCGCCGTGCAGCGCGTAGCCGACCGAGCCCGAGCAGTCGTAGCCGGTGTCGTCCCAGCTCGCGTGCCCGCCGCCCCATCTGTACGGCAGCGAGGCGATGCGGTTGCCGGCGGCGATCACGGCCGCGATCACGGCCGGCGCGCCGGCGGGCGGCGCGGCGGTCCCGTCGGCCAGCAGCGTGGCGGAGGCGGTCGGCGGCGGGGCGGCAGCGACCGGCGGAGCGGCGACGCGCTTGGCGACGTGGCGCTTGGGCGCCGGCCGGCGTCTGCGCGCTCTCGCACGCGGTCTGACGACGACCCCGGGCGCGGCGCCGCCGCTGACGTGGGCGGTCTCGCCGCCGGCGCTCGCGCCGCCGTTGCCCGCCTGCGCGCTCGCGGGCAGCAGTGCCAGCAGCGCGACGGCGAGCGCCAGCGGGCGGATGCGAACGGGCTGCGACACGAAGGCGACCTCCGGGACGGGTACCTGCCCGCAGGATCGGCGCGCCGGGCGCGGCTGCCGAGTCCTGCACGAACCCGTTCAGCGCGCGCGGGGTCATCTCCTGCCCCTGAGAGGGCTTATGCGAGCGGCAGCGCGCCGCCGCGGCTCAGCGCGCCGGCGAGGCGGGCGCCGCGCCGCCGGCGAGCACCTGCGCGAACAGCGCCGCGTAGCGCTCGAGGTGGCGGTCGCCGAGGAACTCCTCGGCGACGCGGTCGTGCGCGTTGCGCGCCAGGCGGGCCGCCTCGAGCGGGTCGCGCAGCAGCCGCTCGATCGCGGCGCCGCAGGCGGCGAGGTCGAGCGGGTCGGGCAGCAGCAGGCCGTCCTCGCCGTCGCGTATCTGGTCGACGATCCCGCCGACGGCGCTGCCGATCACCGGCCGCGCCTTCCACATCGCCTCCGAGACGGTCAGGCCGAAGCCCTCCGCGAGCGACTTCTGCACGATCACGGACGCGTGGCGCTGGAGCGCGTTGACGATCGCCGACTGCTCGTCGGGATCGGCCATCGGCATGCACGCGAGATGGACGCGGCTGCGCGCATGGTGCGGCAGCTGGCGCCACAGGTCGATGCAGTCGCGCAGCACGCCGCCGCCCTCGGGATCGTCGGCGACGCCCGTCACGACCGGGCCGGCGAGCAGCAGGTGGGCGCCGAGCGCGGGGTCGACGTGCTCGGCGAAGGCCGTCATCACGCCCGTCATGTCCTTCAGGCGGTCCCAGCGCGAGACCTGCACCACGAGCGGTGCGTCGGCCGGCGGTGGCGGGCCGGTCTGCAGCACGTCGGCGTGGCGGTTGATGCGCCCGGGCGAGCCGTCGCGGCGCGTGAAGGCGACGTGCGGGCCGTCGACGTCGCCGGCCAGCACGCCGACGTAGACGAGCGCCTCCTGCACCTGCTGCCGGTCCATCGGCTGGTTCTTCGCCGAGAACGGGTCGATCGACGGCGGGATCTCGTGCACGCGCGCAGGGTCGGTCCACGGCGGCGCGAACGCCCGGCGCGAGACGACGACCGCGTCGACGTCCTCGACGTACGGGCGCAGGAACTCCCACCCGCGCGCGGTCCACTCGTTCGCGACGTCGCAGCCGATGTGGCAGCGCCACACGACCGTGACGCCGGCCCGGCGCAGCGCCGGCGCGAGGCCGGCCGTCTGCGGGTCGTGCAGCAGCACGACGTCGCCGGAGCGCACCGTCGCCTGCAGCTCGCGCGCGTTGCGCTCGGCGACCTGCTCGTAGCAGCGGCGCTCGGCCGCGCCGAGCCGGCCGCGGTCGCCGGGCGTGCCGTAGATCCAGTTGTGGATCCGCTTCGTGACGTCGAAGAAGGGCGGGTCGCCGTCGATCACCAGCCAGCGCGCGTCGACGCCGGCGCCGCGCGCGTAGGCGAGCAGCGACTGCAGCAGCTCGGCGACCCCGCCGCCGGTGGCGGTCGAGTTGACGTTGACGATCGAGCGGCCGTCGAGCAGCTCGCGCGCGACGGCCGCCTCGTTCATGTAGCGGGCCATCCGCTCAGGGCCGATCAGCGGCTCGAGCCGCGCGGCGTCGAGCGCCTGCACCGAGAACCTCCTGCATCCGCCCCTGCTCCTCGTCGCTCATCGTGGCGCGAGCCTCGCACGGCCGGACGGTCCGCTCATCCGGGAGAACCCCGCTTCGCAGGTGCGGGAAGCCCGCCGCCGTCAGGTTCTCAGGCGCCGAGGAAGCGCGCGACGTCGGCGGCGTCGCGTCTGAGCGCGGCGCGATCGCGCTCGGCGAGCCGCCCGAGCGGCGCCAGCTGCCAGTCGCGCGCGAGCGCGAACGCGTGTCTGGTCCCGGCGGTCGGGCCACGTACGAGGCCGACGCGCAGCGTCGCGGCCAGCAGCACGTGCACGAGCGGTCCGCGTCGTCCGGCGGCACGCCCTCCTGCGCGAGGCGCCGGGCGCTGCCAGCGGCGAGCGGCGGCGTCGTGAGCGCGTGCAGCCACGGCCAGTCCTCGCGCCGCACGAGGTGCAGCGTGCCGCGGTTGAGCCAGGAGACCACGAGCGAGCGGTCCTCCGTCAGCGCGCGGTCGACGCCGGCCGCCGTCGTGCCGCTGCCCAGCGTGCGCGCCCGCACCGCCAGCCGCGCCCCGCGCGGATCCTGCGCCTGCACCGCCAGCAGCCGCTCGGCGACCGCGACCGCGTCGCCCGCCGCCTCGCCGGCCAGCAGCTGGGCGGTGAGGCGGGCAGCGAGCGGCGTCATGCCGGCAGGTAGGGCTCGATCCAGTCGACGTACCGCTCGAGGAAGCGCGGCGCGATGTCGCGGACGAGACGCGCGGCTCTGTGCACCTCACCGGCGGTGACGTCGAGATAGAAGTGCTCGATACGCGTGCGCGCTCGCTGTGTCTCTCTCAACTGCGCACACAGCTTGCCGTCGATCACGCCCGCGTCTCGGAGCGAGCAGAAGGCGCGCTCGACAGCCGAGCCGCGCTCCTGTGGCAGGGAGAGCTGTGCGAGCTTCGCACCCTGCTCCGCCAGGTCGGCGAGGAAATTCTGCACGCGCCCGACCGCCCGCTCGACGGCTTGCGCGCGGTTGTACGCCTCCACACCGTCGGCGAACTCGAACGCACGCTTGAACGCACGCAGCTCGAAGTCGTCGCTGAACGAGCCCATGGCGGACTCCAACGCGGCGTACTCCTGCGGAAAGCGCTCCAGCACGCGCACGATGCCGTTCTGCCAGCGCCGCCGATCGACCGGCCGGATCGCTCTCTCCCCCACCGGTCAGCTCGCACACAGCTCGCGGATGCGCCCGATCGCCGTCCTGGCGCGGCGTGCCTCGCGTCGCGGCTCATCCCGCGTCAGACGAGCGGCGCGTCGGCGCAGTCTCGGACCGATGCCCACGCGGTCGACGAGCGTGCGGCCCTGCTCGAGCCCGAGCGCGAAGAAGACCGGATCTCGCTCGGCGTCCTCCAGCCGCACCAGCTCGACGTCTCGTCCGAGGCGCTCGCCGAGGCGCCCTTCGAGGGCGATGAGCTTGAAGAGATCCGGGTCGCGCAGGCTGACGAGCAGGTCGACATCGCTCTCAGGCGTGTCCTCGCCGGTCGCCGCGGAGCCGAACAGCAGCGCGAAGCGGACGTTCGGCTCGGTCCGCAGCGCCGCCCGCAGGGCCGCCAGCAGCGGCCAGGAGCGGCGCACGTACTGGCGCTCGGACAGCGACAGCTCCAGCTTGCGGGGCGACCGACGGGTTCCGCGCAGCGTCCCCTCGTTGACGGCACGACGCAGCGTGCGCTCGTCGGCGCCGACATCGCGGGCGAGATCGGCGAGCGCGCTCATGTGTCCATTGTAGCCGTCTCGTGTGTCCGTTATTCCGCGAAGTGCTTCGCCGCGATCAGCTCGATCGTGCCCTTCGTGCGGACCGTCGTCGGCCCGACGACCTTCGCGAGCGCGGTGTAGTCGAGCGTCGTCTCGGACAGGCCGACGCTCGGCAGCCAGTGCAGCTCGCCGTCCTCGAACACGAACAGGTCGTCGCCGGGCGCGAGCGCGTGCGCGGCTCTGCGCGCCGCCGCGCTCGGCGCCTGTGCGAGCAGCATCACCTGCGGCTTGCCGGTCGAGGCGGCCAGCTCCTCGGCGTTGAACGGGGCGAGCGCGGACATCGCGCGCACCTGCTCGGCGCTGCGGGCGAACACAGGCACCTCGTAGGCGAGCGCCGTCCGCAGGCCCGCCTCCAGCCGCAGGGCGACGTCGGCGAGCTCGTCCCCCTCCGGTGCGCTGAGGATCACGTTGCCGCTCGCGCGGAAGGTCGCAACGTCGGCGAAGCCAAGCGCCTCGACGTGCGCGCGCAGGTCGTCGTTGGAGATCCGGCGTCTGCCGAGGTTCATCCCTCTCAGGAAGGCGGCGTAACGGGGCATCGCGGCGCACCTTAGCCCCGCGAACGGCGTAGGGTCGGGCGATGAGCAGCTCCTCCTCCTACCACGACGGCGCACGCCGGCTGCAGGACCGCTTCGACACGCGCCGCCTCGCCGACCGGCTCGAGGAGCGGTTCCTCGAGCGGCCGGAGATCGACGACGCCGACCGCGCGTTCATCGAGCGGCTGGACATGTTCTTCCTCGCGACCGCCGACGCCGAGGGCCGCCCGCAGTGCTCGTACAAGGGCGGCGAGCCGGGCTTCGTGCGCGTGCTCGACGCGACCACGATCGCGTTCCCCAACTACGACGGCAACGGGATGTACCTGTCGATGGGCAACCTCGCCGTCAACCCGCACGTCGGGCTGCTGTTCGTCGACTTCACCGCGGCGCGGCCGTCGCGGCTGCGCCTCAACGGCGTCGCGAGCGTGGACGAGCACGACCCGCTGATGGAGACGTATCCGGGCGCGCAGTTCGTCGTGCGCGTGCGCGCGACGCAGGTCTTCCCCAACTGCCCGCGCTACATCCACCGGATGGCGCTGGTGGAGCGCTCGCGCTTCGTCCCGGACGCCGGCGGCAGCGCGCCCGTGCCCGAGTGGAAGCGCACGGACTGGGCGTGCGACGTGCTGCCGGCCGACGACCCGGCGCGGCGCTCGGACTGAGCGCCGCGGGCCGCGGTCACTCCGGCCAGAAGCCCTCGACGATCTCGCCGTCGGCGCGCGGGTCGTCGAGCCGCACCGAGACGATCAGCAGCTCGGCGTCCTCGTCGCTGTCGTTCCAGATCGAGCGCACGACCTCCGGCGCGACGCGCACCGCCGTCGGGCCCTCGACGTCCACCAGCTCGTCGCCGAGCTTGAACTGCAGCCGCCCGGAGATCACGAAGTAGACCTCCTCCTGCGTGTGGTGGCGATGGCCGTAGCCGCCTTTGCCACCCGTCTGCGGCGGCATCCGGCGATGCGTGACCGCGACCTGCTCCGTCTCCAGGTCGCCCGTCATGAAGCGCATCTCGCCCGGATATCTGCCGCCGAACGCGTCGGGCACGTCGGCGAGCCTGCGGATCGTGTAGTCGCTCATCGGCCGACCGTATCGGCCCGCGCGACCCACCGCGCCCGTAGCCTTGGAGCGATGCGCGTCCCGCCCGTCGACCCGACCGCGCCGCGGCGCCTGCGTAAGGCGATCATGGAGCCGATCGCGCTGACGCGCGCGGGCCGCTGGTTCACGATCAGAGTCGCACCGAAGATCGACGGCACGGTCGGCCGTGCCAGCGGCGGGCGGCTGTCGTCGCTGCCCGGCATCCCGATGCTGCTGATGACGCACAGGGGCGCCAAGAGCGGCAGGACCTACGTGACGCCGCTGCTCTACTTCACCGACGGCGAGGACGCGGTCGTGATCGCCTCCAACTACGGGCGCGCGCGCCACCCGGCGTGGCTGGCGAACGTGCGCGCGAACCCTGAGGTCCAGCTGCTGGCGCGCGGGCACGGCGGGCGCTACCGCGCCCGCGTCGTCGCCGACGGACCGGAGCGCGAGCGCCTGTTCGGCCTCGCCAAGCGGCTCACGCGCGCCTACGCCGACTACGAGCAGCGCACCGCCGACGAGCGCACGATCCAGGTCGTCGTCCTTTCGCCGCTGGAGCCTGCGTAATCAACGCGTAGGCTTGTCGGCGATGGAGATCGGCGTCACGAGTTTCGCGGACCTGGCCGACGGCATCGACGCCGGGACGCGGCTGCGGCAGCTGGTCGAGGAGATCGAGCTGGCGGACGCGGTCGGGCTCGACGTCTTCGGCGTCGGCGAGCACCATCGCCCCGACTTCGCCGTCTCGGCGCCTGCCGTCGCGCTCGCGGCCGCGGCGAGCCACACGAGACGGATCCGCCTCTCCAGCGCCGTCACCGTCCTGTCGACCGACGACCCGGTGCGCGCCTTCGAGCAGTTCGCGACACTCGACGGCCTGTCCGGCGGGCGCGCCGAGATCATCGCCGGGCGCGGCTCGTTCACCGAGTCCTACCCGCTGTTCGGCGCCTCGCTCGACGACTACGACGAGCTGTTCGCCGAGAAGCTCGACCTGCTGCTGGCGCTGCGGGCGGACGAGCGCGTGACGTGGTCGGGCTCTGGCCGCCACCGCACGGGCTTGGAGGACGCCGGCGTCTACCCGCGACCCGTCCAGCAGCCGCTGCCGGTGTGGATCGGCGTCGGCGGCACGCCCGCGTCAGTCGTGCGCGCCGGGCTGCTCGGGCTGCCGCTCGTGATCGCGATCATCGGCGGCGAGCCGGCGCGCTTCGTCCAGTTCGCCGACCTCTACCGCGAGGCGCTGCGCCGCGGCGGCCACGACGCCGCGCACGCGCGCATCGCGATCAACTCGCACGCGCATCTCGCCGACGACGCGCAGCAGGCGGCCGACGAGATGTTTCCCGCGTACGCCGCGATGATGAACCGCGTCGGGCGCGAGCGCGGCTGGCCGCCGATCGTGCGCCAGCAGTTCGAAGCCGGGCGCACGCCGCGCGGGGCGATCTTCTGCGGCGACCCCGACGAGGTCGCGGCGAAGATCCTCGCCCAGCACGAGCTGTTCGGCCACGGCCGTTTCCTCGCGCACATGGGCATGGGCGGGCTGGAGCACCCCAAGGTGCTGCGCGCGATCGAGCTGCTGGGGACCGAGGTCGCGCCGCGCGTGCGCGAGGAGGTCGCCCGGCGGGAGGCGGTGGCCGGGGCCCGCGCGCCGGTGGGCGAGCGAGGTTCCTGAGCGCATGAGCGAGGACGGCGCCGGCACGATCGCGTACGCGAGCGGTCCGGGGCGCTGGGTCCTCGCCGTCGCGGTGCTCGGCTCGGGGATCGCGTTCCTCGACGGGACGGTCGTCAACGTCGCGCTGCCGGCGATCGGCAAGGACCTGCACGCGAGCACGAGCCAGCTGCAGTGGATGCTCAACGGCTACCTGCTGACGCTCGCGTCGCTGATCCTGCTCGGCGGCTCGCTCGGCGACCGCATCGGCCGGCGGCGGATCTTCACGATCGGGACCGCCTGGTTCACGGGCGCGTCGCTGCTGTGCGCGGTCGCGCCGAGCGCCGAGGCGCTGATCGCCGCGCGGCTGCTGCAGGGCGTCGGCGGCGCGCTGCTGACGCCGGGCTCGCTGGCGATGATCGAGGGCAGCTTCCGCCGGCCCGACCGGGCACGCGCGATCGGCGCGTGGTCGGGGCTGACGGGCGTCGGCGCGGCGCTCGGCCCGCTGCTCGGCGGCTACCTGGTGGACGCCGTCTCGTGGCGGGCGGTGTTCCTGATCAACCTGCCGCTCGGCGCGTTTGTCGTCGCGATGGCGCCGCGGCACGTCCCGGAGACGCGCGACCCGATGGCGCACGGCCGGCTCGACGTGCTCGGCGCGGCGCTGGCGGCAGCCGGCCTCGCGGGCACGACGTACGCGCTGATCGAGGCGCCCGGCAAGGGGATGTCGCCCGCGATCGTGGCGGCCGCCGCGCTCGGCGTGCTGGCGCTCGCCGCGTTCCTGCTGCGCGAGCGCCGCACGGACAACCCGATGCTGCCGCTGTCGCTGTTCAAGAACCGCCAGTTCAGCGCGGCGAATCTCGTGACGGTCGTCGTCTACGCGGCGCTCGGCGGGGTCTTCTTCCTGCTGGTGGCGTTCCTGCAGATCTCGATGGGCTGGACGCCGCTGGCGGCCGGCGCGGCGTCGCTGCCGGTGACGGCGCTGATGCTGGCGCTGTCGGCCCGCTCGGGCGCGCTCGCGCAGCGGATCGGGCCGCGCATCCCGCTGACGGTCGGTCCGCTCGTGATCGCGTGCGGGCTGCTGCTGATGACGCGCATCTCCCCCGGCGACTCGTACGCCGGCGCGGTGCTGCCGGCGGTGGTCGTGTTCGGGCTCGGCCTGACGCTCGTCGTCGCGCCCGTGACGGCGACCGTGCTGGCCGCCGCCGACGCGCGCCACGCGGGGATCGCGTCGGGGATCAACAACGCCGTCTCGCGCGTGGCGGGGCTGTTCGCGGTCGCCGTCTTCCCGCTGATCGGCGGGCTGACCGGCGACGCCTTCTACGACCCGGCGTCGATGACGCATGGCTTCCATGCCGCGATGACGGCGGCCGCCGCGCTCGCCGCGCTCGGCGGCGTGATCGCCTGGCTGACGATCGACCCGCACGTGCTCGACACCGAGCCCGAGCCCGGCGGCGACACGCCGGTCCGGTTGGCGCAGGACTTCGAGTGTGCCGTCTGCGGCGCGCCGCTGCGGCCCGGCCGCGAGGCCGACTGCCACCCGGCCGGAGCCGCGGCCGGCGCGGCGGAGCAGCCGGCGCAGGCGTAGCCGTCAGCCGGACCCCATCGGGGAGCCGGCGAAGAAGAAGAACCAGACGTTGAAGACGACCACCGCGACGCTGACGGAGATCACGACGACGCGCTCGACCGCGCTCGTGCCCTGTCTCTCGCGGGCGTAGGTTCTCGCGCTCGCTGCGCATCGAGCGCATCCACGGGGAGACGCGGCGTTCGGCGGTGCGGCCGGTGAGGCGGTCGTAGCGCGCGTTGATGCGCGTCAGCAGCAGCGTGAGCGCCAGCACGAGCACGAGCAGCACGACCACGACGACGCCGACCGCCGTCATGCTCAGCCCGGTCGGCCCGGCCACCTGCGAGCCGACCCACAGCGCCACCAGCGGCGCACCCGTCCAGATGTTGACGGTCACGAACGCCGCCGCGGCGGCGAGCGCGAGGCGCTTCACCATCAACACGTCGTCCCACTCCCCACCGGATTAAGCACAGACATAGATTGGCAAACACGACGTGTGTAGACCGGGGAATCCGCGCGACCTATCGTCGTGCTTAACGTGAATCGCCCCAGGCGCATACCCGCGAAGGGCAGAGGCGGGGCTGGGGCGTGCCCCCACGATAGCGAGCCCCACCTTGACCGTCTACACCACAGATCTGTCGTCGACCGAGATCGACCGCTGGATCACGCGAGCGCGGCTCGCGCCGTACCTGAACGTCGCGGGAGCGACGGACACGGGTCTCGCAACGCGCCTGTATGTGTGGAACGCCCGACTGGCCGGCGCGTGCATGGAGATGATCCACCACGTCGAGGTGCTCGTGCGCAATGCGATCGACCGCCAGCTCACGGCCAGCCAGCCATCGGACGGGTTGCGCTCTTGGCTTGTCGACCCTGAGGTGCTGAAGCCGGGCGAGCTGCGCGTGGTCCAGGAGGCCATCACCCGGATCCGCCGGCTCGACAGGCCGGTGACGACTCATCGAGTCGTGGCCGGGCTGCCGCTCAGCTTCTGGGCGCGGCTCACCGGCACCAGTTACGAGGAGCTATGGAAGTCGTCTCTTCATCATGCCTTCCCCCATAGCTCGGGATTGCGCAAAGACGTCGCCGGTCCTCTGAACCGCGTCTCGCAGATGCGCAACGACGTCGCGCACCATCAGTCGCTGATCACCGCACCGGTCAAAGCGCGCCACTGCGACATGCTCGCGCTCGCCGCGGCGGTCGATCCGGCGGCTGCCACGTGGATCGAAGCGATGTCGCGGGTCCCGGAGGTGTTGGCGGAGGCGCCCGCCGAGCAGTGAGGCGTTACGCCGCCGCGCGGCCGGCGTGCAGCTCGGCGGCGATGCGGCGGGCCCAGGCGCAGATCTCGTCCCAGTCGCGGCGGTCGCGCCACTCGGGCGGGGTTCCCTCGACCATGCTTCGCTCGACGGCGCCGTTCGGCTCGGCCGGCATGCTGCCGCCGAAGACGACGTGCTCGCGCGCGCCGAGCTTGTCGAGCTTCTTGATCGTGTGGCCGGGCTCGGTCCACGCCGGGTTGTCCTTCGACGGGTCGCCGGTCGGTCCGGAGCTGAAGACCCACAGCGGGAGATGCGCGAGCGCGTCGCGGTGTGCGCGCACGAAGTGGCGCGCGTCGCCGCGCCAGCGTCTCATGTAGACGGCGCTGCCGAGCACGACGGCGTCGTAGCCGTCGAGCTCGGCGACCGCCCCGGCCTCCACGCAGTCCACCTCGATGCCCGGCTCCCGCAGACCCGCGGCGATCGCCTCGGCGATCTCCGCGGTCGAGCCGCGCTTCGAGGCATATGCGACGAGGACCTTCGCCATGGGAGACCAGACTCGCAGCGGCGCCGGGGCTCCCGCATCGGTGATCGGGCACACCCCGATCAGGGTGGGCTACGGATGCGGGAAGCGGCCCGCACGGCCATCGTCGGGCGATGACCGATCCCGCCTCCACCACCACCGCCCAGGGCGCCGCGACCGCGGACGGCAGCCCCGCCGTCCCGCTCGACCGCAGCGCCGCGATCGCACAGCTCACGCGCCACGCGACCGGCGGCGAGCTGACGCTCGACGAGTACGCCGCCTGCGCCGCCGCGATCGCCGCCGCGACCACCCCGCAGGAGCTCGAAGCCGCGACCGCCCCCGTCGCGCACGAGCCGCCGAGCCCCGCGCCGACGCGCGGTCGCACGCTCGTGGGGATCTTCGGCGGCAGCGACCAGCGCGGCCGCTGGCGGCTGCCCCGCCGCCAGCGCATCCTCGCCCTCTTCGGCGGCGTCAGCGCCGACCTCGGCAGCGCGCAGGTCGAGGCGCCCGTCTCGACGATCATCGTCGTCGCCGTCCTCGGCGGCGTCTCGCTGACCGCGCCGACCGGCGTCTCGCTGCAGCTCTCGGGCGCCTCGCTGCTCGGCGGCCGGAGCGACAAGCGCCCGGTCGGGCCGCCGCTGCCCGGCTCGCCGCTGATCGAGGTGCGCGCCTACACGCTGCTCGGCGGCGTCTCGGTCGAGCGCCCCAAGCCGCGCTGACTCAACTGCACTTCGACTTCGTCGCGTCGAAGAAGCCGGTGACCGCGCTCACGGCTGTCGACGCGTCGGCGGCGACCGCGGCGAGCTGCGACGCGGACGGGTTCGACGGCAGCGCTCTGATCGCGCTCGACAGCGCCTCGAACGACGTTCTGATCGCGCTCGTCTCGCTCGGGAAGTCGCTCTTCGCCGAGGCGACGAGTCTGTCGGCCTCGCTCTGGATCGCCGAAAGCTGCGACTGCAGGCCGCTGAGCCCCTGCGACGGCGACAGCTTCGTGAGGCCCTTGACCGACTGCTCGAGCGCGGTGCGGTCCGAGCAGTAGCCCGGCTTGCTGCCGCTGCCGCCGCCGCACCCGGAGGCCGCGACCAGCACCAGCGCACACGCTGCGAGGACCGCGGCGCGGACGCGTGCTCGTGGTATCTGTCGACCGCGGCGGCTCACGTGATGTGCTCATATCCGGATTGCGGTGCGGTTGAAACCGGCGCGAGCGGCAGCCGCACCGAGAAGGCGGCGCCGCCGCCGGGCGCGTTCGCCGCTTCGACGGACCCGCCGTGGCGCTCGACGACGCCGGCGACGATCGCGAGCCCGAGGCCGGCGCCGGCCTTGCCGCGCTCGCGCCCGCCCTCGGCGCGCCAGAAGCGCCCGAACAGCGCGCTCGGGTCCTCGCCCGCCGGCAGACCCGGGCCGTGGTCGCGCACCTCCAGCCGCGCCTGCTCGCCGTCGCGCGCGACCGTCACCTCGATCGGCGTGCCCTCGGTCGTGTGGACCAGCGCGTTGCGCAGCAGGTTCGCGAGCACCTGTGTGAGCTGATGGCGGTCGCCGAGCACGGTCGCGGCACCGGCGGCGCCCTCGGCATGCAGCTCGATCGCGCGCCCGGGCGCCGTCACGTGCGCGTCGGAGACGGCGTCGCGCGCGAGCGCCGCGAGGTCGACCGGTGAGCGCTCGCCGGCGCGCGTCTCCCCCAGGCGAGCGAGCGTGAGGAGATCCTCCACCAGCACTCCCATCCGCGCCGACTCCTGCTCGATGCGGCGCATCGCCTTCTCCACATCGTCAGGCTCGCGCGCGGCGCCGATGCGGAACAGCTCCGCATAGCCACGAATCGATTGCAGGGGAGTGCGCAGCTCGTGCGAGGCGTCGGCGAGGAACTGGCGCAGGCGGTCCTCGCTCGCCTTCTGGCCGGCGAACGCGCGCTCGAGCCGCGCCAGCATCGCGTTGAGCGCGAGGCCGAGGCGCCCCACCTCGGTGCGCGGGTCGGCCGGCTCGACGCGGTGCGAGAGGTCGCCGCCGGCGATCGCGCCCGCGGTGTGGCCCATCCGCTCCAGCGGCAGCAGCCCGACGCGCACGACGAAGCGGGCGGCGAGGCCCAGCGCGACCAGGACCACCGCGATCACGAGCAGCTCGACGAGCAGCAGGCGATGCAGCGTCTGCGAGACGTCGGCGAGCGGGACCGCAACGACGTTGACGCCGCCGGTGTCGGGGTCGGGCGTGGCGAGCGCGCGGTAGTCGCCGCCGTCGACGGTCGTCGGCTGGCCGACCGGCAGGTTCGCGGGCAACGACGGCGCGGCCGGCGCCGTCCTCGTCGTGTCGCGGAAGCCGCGCACGAGCGTGGTCGTGACGACGGCGCCGCTCGCGCTGCGACGCTCGCCGTAGGTCCCGCGCGGGAGGCCGAAGCCCGGTCCGTCGCCGGGGTCGCCCGCCCCGCGCGGACCGCCGCCGCCGAACGGCCGCCCCGGGGGGAGGCGCCCGTCGAGCGCCGCGGAGATCGGGAGGCTCGCGGCGCGCAGCTGATGGTCGACGCGGTCGAGCAGGAACGAGCGCTGCTCCGCGTACGTGATCCCGCCGAGCACGAGCAGCCCGACGGCGGCCAGCGCGAGCAGGCCGGCGACGAGACGTGCCCGCAGCGAATGCATCAAGCCCTCAGCGCGGCAGCCGCATCACGTAGCCGACCCCGCGCACCGTGTGGATCAGCGACGGGCCGTGCTCGTCGAGCTTGCGCCGCAGGTAGCTGACGTACGTCTCCAGCACGCGCGCGTCGCCGCCGAAGTCGTAGTCCCACACGTGCTCGAGCAGCTGCGTGCGCGACAGCACCCGGCGCGGGTTGAGCATCAGGTAGCGCAGCAGGCGGTACTCGGTCGGCGTCAGCTCGATCAGCTCGCCGGCGCGCGTGACCTCGTGCGCGTCGTCGTCCAGCTCGACGTCGGCGAACGTGAGCACGCTCGACGTCCCCTCGGCCGCGCCGCTGCGGCGCAGCAGCGCGCGCACGCGCGCGACCAGCTCCTCGAGGCTGAACGGCTTCGTCACGTAGTCGTCGCCGCCGACGGTGAGGCCGCGGACTCTGTCCTCGGTCGCGTCGCGCGCGGTCAGGAAGATGATCGGCACGCGGGCGCGCTCGGCGCCGAGCCGGCGGGCGACGTCGAAGCCCTCCATGTCGGGCAGCATCACGTCGAGCAGCATGACGTGCGGGCGCTGCGTGCGCACCGCCGTCAGCGCCTCCGCCCCGGTCGCCGCCGAGGCGACGTCGAAGCCCTCGTAGCGCAGCGCCATCGAGATCACGTCGACGATGTTCGGCTCGTCGTCGACGACGAGCACGCGCGGCGGTCCGCCGTTGCTCCCGTTCTCGTCCATGTGCGGATCATGGCGAACGAGCCTGTGAGATTCCTGGGAGCCTCGTGTGCGCGTCAGCCGCACGCGCTCAGCGCACACGCAGGAAGTCCGGCGCCGCGGCGACCGCGTCCCGCAGCACGAAGATCTCACCGACGACGGGCACGGTCGCGACCCGGCCACGCGTGTGCACGAGCACCTCGCGCGCGCCGTCCGGCGCCACGCCGACGATCAGCCGCGCTCTGGCGACGTGCGCGCTCGCAGCGCCCGGCGCAGCCCCCTTGACGGTGATGTCGGCAATGCCGTGCGCGACGGCGTCGGCGGTGCTGGCGCACGTGGTGCCCGCGCCGGGCGAGCCCATGCTCCCCTGCTCCACGACGCACAGGTGCCCGTTGCCGGGCACGAGCCAATAAGCGCCGGGCAGCGCGACCGGGATGCGCTGCGCCAACCGCCAGTCGATCCCGAAGATCGGAGCGCCCAGCAGGCGCCGCGTCGCCGGAGGGAGTCCCTCCGGCCGCGTGCGCAGCAGTGCGAACGCCGCGCGCTGCCGGCGTTCGGCGCGGCTGACGACGCGATAGGCGCGCGGTTCGCCGGGGGACGCGACCTGCGGCGCCGTGCGCGAACCGGAGAACGGGGCGCCCGGCGACTGCGCGCCGGAGGACCCGCCGCACCCCTGTGCACCGGCCAGCAGCGCGAGCACGGCGAGCGGGCCGGCGCACGTGCGCCAGCCCGCTCTTCTCCAGACGTGTTTCACGAGTCGTTCGGCAACGACGCCGGAGGAGCCGCGATCAGAAGGTTTCGCCGTAGACGACGGTCGCGCCCGCGGCGTTGTCCTCGATCCACGGTTGGGCGTAGTACGGGCTGCCCAGGCTCATCGTTCTGACCTGGCCCGGTCCGCCCGAGCAGCCGCCCCAGAGGACCCCGGCGCCGATGCATATCGAGTGCGAGACGCCGTAACCGGTGTCGCCGTTGAGGCTGCGTTCCGCGCCGTAGCAGTAGCCGTAGTTCGAGAGGTTCTGCCCGCCGCAGAACGGGCTCGCCTGGGCCGACGACGCGCTCAGCGCGAGCGCCAGCGAGACGCCCAACATTGCGAGCAGGCCGGCCAGCAGCGCGACGCGCCGCGAGAAACCCTGCGTGGTGTCATGAGCCATGATGATCCCCTTTGATCATGGGTGTTTGTCGATTGCCGGAATGCGGGCCTCACGGCACACACGACCGTCGCACGCTCAGACCGCGCGCATTCCCCCTGCCGAGATCTCGCACCTGCGTCGCGGCTCCGACCTCCTGCCGTCCCCGTGACCCCGGGGATCAATAGCCCAGCGCGACAGACCGGTCAAAGCCGGCGTCACGCCGCCGACACACCGGTGTCCGCACCCGGACCCGGCGCGTCAGCGTCTCGCCCGCGGCCGCTCGGTCGGCCCCACCCGCTCGCGCAGCCAGCGCACGAGCGGGGCGGCGGCGTCGAGCTCGGCGCGGATGCGCGTGCCGGCGGCCGGTCTGTGGATCCAGCCGGCGAGTCTGTGGCGGTGGGAGACGGTGAGCGCGCGGCGGCGCAGCAGGTCGATGCGCGGATGGTCGGCCGGGTAGCCGCGGGGCGCGCGTCTGAGGTCGGGCTCGTTGAGCGTCAACCCGGCCGCCTCCGCGGTCGCGATCGCCTTCGCCAGCGGCGCGGAGCTGCGGCCGTCGGCGACGAGACGCCGCATCCGCTCGACCTGGTCCGGCGCCGGGTTGTGCAGGCCGGCGGCGACGAGCAGCCCGTCGAGCGACAGCTCGACGTAGAAGCCGCCCGCGCCCTCGTAGCCGACCGCCAGCCCGAGGTGCTCCTTGATCGGCGGGCCGGCGTGGAAGCGGGTGTCGTTCCAGGGGCGGAACGTGTGCGCCCGCCCGTAGCCGGCCGCCTCCAGCTCCTCCCCGAGCGCGGCCGCCGGCGCGACCAGCAGCTCGTCGTAGCGCGACCGGTTCGCCTTGAACCAGTCGCGCTCGTTGTTGTCCTCCAGCTCGCGCAGGAAGTCGAGTGCGCCGGACGGGAAGCCTTTGAACGCCGCCATCGGTCAGACCTTGAACGGCACCCGGCTCTGGCCCCAGAAGAGGTCGCCGAACACGCGGCCCGCGTCGACGTAGTAGGTGAGCGTGAACCCGCGCGGCACGTGCGAGAGGTTGAACGTCACCTGCCCCTTGCGGTTGACGTTCTTCGGCTTCACGCCGGCGACCGCGTAGCCGCTGTCGTCGAGCACCCACACCTTCAACGGCCGGTGCGTCGTGCCCGTCACGGTGAAGCGCACGACGCCGTGGCCGAGCTTCGCGATCTTCACGGTCAGCTGCCGCGAGATGTCGGACTGCGCGAATGCGCCGCCGGAGGCGCCGAGCGTCGCGTCGGCGACGACGTCGACGCGGATCGACTCCTTCGTCGCCGGATTGTCCTTGATCGAGAAGGTGCCGTCGGCCTTCGCGACGATCGTCTGCGTCGCGCGCGTCGTGATCGCGTAGCCGCCGCCGGTTGCCGGCGTCCAGCTGCTGTACGTGACGGTGAGTCTGGCGGCGACGGGTCTGCCCGCATCGTTCTTCACGACGCCGGCGAGCGTGCGGCCCTTCGTCGAGCTGGCGCACAGGACCGTGCCGGCGCTGTCGCTGCTGTGCTGCCCCTTGCCGGCGCATCTGAGCGTGACGGTCGCGGCCTGCGCGGCGGCGCCGCTTGCCGCGAGCAGCGCGACCGCCGCGAGGCACGCCAGCGGCGCACGTCTGATGGGGGAAGTGCCTCTCATCCTCGTCCTGCCTCTCTCTGCCGGGGAGCCGATGCCGGCGCTGACGCTACTCAATGACAGCGCGACGCGCCGGCGTCGCGGTAGCCGACGCCGGGCTCGGCGACGAAGCGCCAGGCGTAGGCGCCGCGGCCGAGCGTGAGCTTCAGTACGCCGAAGACCGTCGCGTGCGTGCGGCTGTTCGCGCGCGCGAAGAGGACCGGGTAGTGGCTCTTGCCGCCGGTCCCGACGACGAACTGGACGATCCCGCTTCTCGGGTCGAACTTGCCGGCGGCCGTCTGCGGGGCGAAGCGCTCGTAGTCGTGGTCGTGACCGGACAGCACGACGTCGGCCCCACCCTGCTGGAGCGTGCGCCACAGCGGGACCAGCGCCGTGTTCGAGCCGTGGAGGCCGGACGAGAAGCGCGGCTGGTGCCAGTAGGCGAGCGTGCAGCGGCGCGGGTGCGCGGCGAGGTCGGCGCGCAGCCAGCGCTGTTGCGGCGAGCCGGCGCCGCAGCCGACGACGCCACAGTTCGCGTTGAGTACTGCCACGTGCCAGCTGCCGAGGTCGTACGAGTACCAGCCCTCGCCCCGTCTGCCGGCGCGCACGCCGAACGTCGCGAAGTAGCCGGCCGCGCCGGGCGTCTCGTACTCGTGGTTGCCGATCGCCGGGTGCATGCGGGCCTTGAACGTGCCCCACGTCTTGTCGAACGAGCCCTGGAAGTCGGCCAGCGAACCGGAGGGGTACTGCAGGTCGCCGAGCGCGGCGACGGCGTCGGGGTGCAGGCGCGCGACCAGCGCCACCGTGTCGAGCTGGTGGCAGGCGTCGCGGGTGCGCTGCTCGCCGGGCGCGCACGCGATGTCGCCGGCCGCGACGAGCGTCGGGCCGGTCACGGGCGCGATCGTGCCGGTCCGCGGTCTCGCCGCTTTGGTCGCCGCAGCGCTCGAGTCCCCGCCGCAGCCCGCCGCCGACAGCGCGGGCACGAGCGCCAGCACTGCCAGCAACGCGATCTTCGCGGTTCGTGCGGTCACGCCAGCACGTTCTCACAGCGGAGACACGGCTTGGCGAAACCGTCCCGGCCGAACGGCCCGCAATAGCCATTTGCGCGTCTTCTATTAGCCATTTGCACCGTTCCGATCAGCCATTCACGCACCGCGGGTGGCGGGTGTGCTTCGTCGTGCGAACATCGGGACGAGATGCCTGCTCCGTCGTCCCGGCTCACCGCCGATCCCCCCTACGCCCCCGACGTGCCGCCCGAGCTGGCGTCGCTCAACGCGACGGAGGACGAATCGTGGTCGGGCGTGGAGCTGGCGGACGCGCAGCTCGGCGAGCTGGAGCGGACCGGCCTCTCGATCGTCGGCGCGCGGCTGGAGCGCGTCGACCTCGCCGCCGCGCGGCTGCCGAGCCTGCGGATCGTCGACGCCGTGCTGCACGGCTGCAACCTCGCGAACGTGCAGGCGCGCGGCGCCTCGCTCGTGCGCTGCGAGCTGCGCGGCTGCCGCCTCACCGGCAGCTCGTGGACGGAGGGCCGGCTGACCGACGTGCTCGTGAAGGACTGCCGCGTCGACCTCGCCGCTTTCACCAGCGCGACGCTGGAACGCGTCACGTTCGACGGCTGCCGCCTGACGCAGAGCGACCTGCAGGACACCTCGTGCGAGTCGGTCCGCTTCCTCGGCTGCGACCTGAGCGAGTGCGACCTCACCGACGCGCGCTTCAGACGCTCCGAGCTGCGCGGCTGCGAGCTGCGCGACCTGCACGGCGTCGAGCGGCTTCGCGGCACCGGGCTGGAGTGGAACGACCTGCTCGACCTGCTGCCCGCGCTCGCCGCCGCGCTCGGGATCCGGCTGCTCGACGCGGCCGGGGACGCCTGACGATCCGGCCGGCCGCCACGCTCCGGGTCAGTGCACGACGACGGCCGGCGCCGCGCGCCCCTGCTCGTCGGCCGGGATGAGGTGGTACTGCACGACGTAGCCGAGGCTGCCCGCGTAGCGATCGATCGTCGAGATCTTCGCGTCGCTCGCCGCGCTCTCCAAGCGCGCGACGAACGACTGCGACGTCTCCATCGCCGCGGCGACCGCGGTCTGCGAACGCTGTTGCGCGGTCCGACGCTCGGCCAACGCGCGCATCAGCTCGCGGCGACGCCGTGCGGCTTCCAGCAGCTGCGGGAACTCCGGGTTCGCCGCCGTCCGCTCGGCGATCATCTCGTCGAGGAAGTCAGGTTCGGAGTTCATATCTCTAACAATATCTCTTTTTAGATATTGATTACAAGCCTCGCATCGAGGCGCCACGCCTTCGCCAGTCCTCCAGCCGCCGTCGCGCGAGCGCGATCGTCGCCGGCGGTGTCCGGCGCGTCTTCTTGCTGAACGCCTCCAGCGCGAGCAGGACCTGCCCTCGCGACCCTTCCTGTGCGAACAGCACGCGATAGATCACCCGATCGCCGTCTGCCCGGACCTCCCAGATCTCACCGTCGAGCTGACGCGCAGCCCGCAGGCCCCGATCCCGCACGTCGGCCATACCCGCAGTCACTGCCGCGGCGTCACGGTCGCTGAGCTGGCGGATGAAGTCGGCGACCGGACGGCGACCGGACGCCGTCTGGTAGTCGCGCCAGCGCCGTCGTACGGAGGACATGCCTTCACGTGTACGGGACGACGAAGCCGACTCTGCGGCGAATCGGCGGAGCTGGGTGAGAGTTGGTCAAGCCTCGGCGCAGACCGCGCGCGCCGCGCCGCAGAGTGCAGTGGAAACCTCAGGCGTCCGCCACGCGCCCGAGCAGGGCGAGCGCGTCGGCGACGACGGCGCGCTCGGACGCGGACAACTCGCGCTCCAAAGCGTCGGTGAGCCAGCCCTCGCGCTGGGCGCGGGTGGCGTGCAGCAGCTTGCGGCCGACGGGCGTCAGCTCGACGAACGCGCGCCGGCGGTCGTCCGGGTCCGGCCGGCGCGAGACGAGCCCGGCGCGCTCGAGGTCCCCGACCGTCTGCGCCATCGACTGCGGGCGCATCCGCTCGGCGGCGGCGAGGTCGCTCACGCTCGCCGGGCCCTCGCGGCCGAGCCGCCCGAGCACCGCGAGCTGGGGCGCCGGCGGGCCCGGCTCCTGCCGCAGGCGCCGCACCAACCGCCCGATCGTCTCGCGCAGGTCGTGCGCGAGGTCGGCGGTCGTCGGCTCCGCGGCGGTCTTGGCAGCCATGCGCGCCAGTGTAGGAGATCGACAGGCTGCCTGTACAGGCTGCCTGTAGACTCCTCCGCGGGATGCGCCGCCGCCACCAGACCGATCCAGACCGCTACAAGTGGATCGCACTGTCGAACGCGACGCTCGCCGTGCTGCTGGCGACGCTCGACGGCTCGATCACGATCATCGCGATGCCGGACATCTTCCGCGGCATCAAGCTCGACCCGCTCGTCCCGGCCAACTCCTTCTACCTGCTGTGGATGATCCTCGGCTACCTCGTCGTCACGAGCGTGCTGATCGTCAGCCTCGGCCGCCTCGGCGACATGGTCGGGCGCGTGCGGATCTACAACCTCGGCTTCGTGATCTACACGGCCGCCTCGCTGCTGCTGGCGATCTGCTGGCTGACGGGCCCGGCGGGCGCGCTGTACCTGATCGGCTTCCGCATCGTCCAGGGCGTCGGCGGCGCCTGCCTGCTCGCCAACTCGGCCGCGATCATCACCGACGCGTTCCCGCCCAACCAGCGTGGGATGGCACTCGGGATCAACAACATCGTCGGCGTCAGCGGCTTCTTCATCGGGCTGATGATCGGCGGCGTGCTGGCGCCGATCGACTGGAGACTGGTCTTCCTCATCTCCGTCCCGATCGGGCTGTTCGGCACCGTCTGGGCCTATCGCAATCTGCGCGAGCTGAGCACGCCGAGAGCGGCGCCGATCGACTGGCCCGGCAACGTGACGTTCGCGCTCGGGCTGATCCTGATCATGGTCGCCGTCACCTACGGCATCCGGCCCTACGGCGGGCACGCCACCGGCTGGACCAGCCCGCGTGTGCTCGCGCTGCTGGGCGGCTCGCTGATCTCGTTCGTCGCGTTCGTGGCCGTCGAGCGCCGCTCGCACGACCCGATGTTCCGCCTGCCGCTGTTCAAGATCCGCGCGTTCACGTTCGGCACGCTGTCGACGTTCCTGTCCTCGGTCGCGCGCGGCGGGCTGATGTTCATGCTGATCATCTGGCTGCAGGGCATCTGGCTGCCCCAGCACGGCTACAGCTTCACCGAGACGCCGCTCTACGCGGGCCTCTACATGGCCCCGTTCACCGTCGGCATGCTGCTCGCCGGCCCGACCTCGGGGATCCTCTCCGACCGCTACGGGGCGCGGCTGTTCGCGACCGGCGGGATGGTGCTGACGGCGGGCTGCTTCGGGCTGCTGGCGGCGCTGCCGACGAACTTCAGCTACTGGGAGTTCGCGGCGGTCCTGTTCGCCATGGGCGCTGCGATGGGGATGTTCGCCTCACCCAACCGCGCCGCAGTGATGAACAGCCTGCCGCGCGGCGACCGCGGCGCCGGCGGCGCGATGAACCAGACGTTCCAGAACTCCGCGCAGGTGCTGTCGATCGGCATCTTCTTCACGCTGATGATCATCGGGCTGAGCGCGACGCTGCCGCACACGCTGAGCGCCGGACTGCACGCGCACGGCGTGCCGGCGGCCACGGCGCACGCGGTCGGCGCGCTGCCGCCCGTCTCGATCCTGTTCGCCGCGTTCCTCGGCTACAACCCGATCCAGCACCTCGTCGGCGGCCACGTGCTGAGCGCGGTCTCGGCGCACGACCAAGCCGTCCTCACCGGCCACAAGTTCTTCCCGACGCTCATCTCCGCGCCGTTCCGCGACGGACTGCACGCGGCGTTCGCGTTCGCGATCGTCGCCTGCCTCGTCGCGGCGGCGGCGTCGCTGATGCGCGGCGGGCACGAGGCCCCCGAGGAGGAGCCCGAGCCGGCCCCGGTCCCCCACCGCCTGCGGGCGGCCGAGCTGGAGGAGCAGCATGCAGGTTGAGTGGTACGGACAGTCGGCGTTCCGCCTGACAGACGGCGACGTGACCGTCGTGATCGACCCGTTCGGCGATCTGACGCCGCTGCTCGCGCGCGGCCGGCGCTGGGACTACCCGCCGATGGCCGTGCGCGCCGACCTGCTGCTCGTCACGCACGAGCACCTCGACCACAACGGCGTCGAGGTCGTCGCGGGGGAGCCGGTGACGCTGCGCTCGAGAGCCGGGACGTTCGCGGACACGCCGGTCGGCGAGGTCGTCGGGATCGCCTCCGAGCACGACGAGGTCGCGGGGACCCAGCGCGGCCCGAACACGCTGTTCGCCTTCTCGCTCGGCGGCCTGCCGATCGCGCACCTCGGCGACCTCGGTCAGCGCGCGCTGCGGCCCGAGCAGCTGGCAGCGCTCGGGCAGGTCGACCTGCTGATCGCGCCGGTCGGCGGCAGCCCGACGATCGGCGCCGAGCAGGCCTGGGAGATCGCCGGCCAGGTCGGCGCGCAGTTCGTCGTGCCGATGCACTACCGCACCGAGCGCATCGACTTCCTCGAGCCGGTCGACGCGTTCGTCGCAGACGCGCCGCGGGTCGAGCGGCTGCCCGGCCCGGCCTTCGACGTCGAAGCGCTGCCGGCCGGCGAGGAGCCGCTGGCAGTGGTGCCGGCGGCGCCCTGAACGGTCTAGGCTGCGCCGATGTGCGCGGGATGCATCATGGCCGCGACCGCCGGGGCGAGCGGTGCGCGCGCCTGGCTGCAGGCGCAGCACCTGACGTGGCTGACGCCCCGGCGCATGCGCGCCGTGACGATCGCGCTGGTCGTCGCCGCCTTCTGCGTCTCGTCGGTCGGCATCAGCGGCTCGGGCGCACCGCCCCGGCCCGACCATCACGTCCTCCGGGCGCCCCGCGGCGACCGCGGGACCTGAGCCGAGCAGCGCGGTGGGCGGCTTCGGCGACGCCCGCTGGTACGAGGTGCGCCCGGCCGCGAACCGCAAGCCGGCGACGTACCGCTGCCCGCTCTGCGATCGGCCGCTGCCGGCGTTGCGCGCGCACATGCTCGTCTTCCCCGAGGGCGATCGCGAGCGGCGGCGCCACGCGCACACCGACTGCGTGATGGACGCGCGCCGCGCGGGGCGACTGCCGCTGCGCGACGAGGTCGAGCCGCGGCGGCGCGGCCTGCTCTCCCGCCTGCTGAGGCGCCCGTGAGCCGCGCGGGCCGGCGCGCGCTGTGCGGCGGGTTGGCGCTGCTCGCCGCAGTCGCGGTCGCGGCAGCTCCGGCCGTCGCGAGCCGCGGGCTCCCCGCCGGCCAGCCGTTCACGCTCGCATGGGGCGGCGACGTGACGCTCGGCTCCTCCTACGGCGACCCGCCGAACGACGCGCGCGGGCTGCTCGCCGCCGTCGCGGCGCCGCTGCGCGCGGCCGACGTCGGCGCTGTGAACCTCGAGGGGACGCTCGGCAGCGGCGGAGGCTCGAAGTGCGGCGGCAGCGGCGGCAGCGGCGGGAACTGCTTCGCCTTCCAGGCGCCGGCGGCGAACGTCGCGGGCCTGCAGGAGGCGGGGATCGACGTCGTCAACATCGCGAACAACCACGCGTTCGACTTCGGCGCGAGCGGCCAGGCGCAGACGGCCGGCGCGCTCGGCCGCGCCGGGATCGCCTACAGCGGCCGGCCCGGCGAGATCCGCGTGCTGCGCCTTCCCCACGCGCGCGTCGCGTTCGTCGGCTTCTCGGCGTACCCATGGACCGCGCCGATCGGCGACCTCGCGGCGGTGCGCGCGCTCGTCCGCGCGGCGGCGCGGCGGGCGAACGTCGTCGTCGCGTTCGTGCACGCGGGCGCGGAGGGTCCGACGCAGATCCACACGCCGGACCGCGACGAGCTCGCGTTCGGGGAGAACCGCGGCAACCCGCGCGCGTTCGCGCACGCGGCGGTCGACGCGGGCGCCGACCTCGTCGTCGGCTCCGGCCCGCACGTGCTGCGCGGGATGGAGCTGCGGCGCGGCCGGCTGATCGCGTACTCGCTCGGCAACCTCGCCGGCTTCCGCAACTTCGGCATCGGCCCGGTGACGGGGACGAGCGCGCTGCTGACCGTGCGGCTCGGCCCGGACGGCACGTTCATGTCCGGCACGCTCGCGTCGCTGCGGCTGAGCGGCGTGGGGATCCCTGCGTTCGACCCGACCGGAGCGGCCGCCCGCCTCGTCACGCGCGTCTCGCGCGAGGACTTCGGCGCCTTTGGCGTCGGCGTCGCGGGCGGCCGGCTCGTGCCCCACGCCGGCTTCGAGCGCGCGCCGCCGTTCGCGCACATCGAGCCGCGGCGTCGGCAGCGCGGGCGGGCTGCGCGCCTGCGCGGCCGCTACCCTCGGCCGCGATGAGCTTCCTGGCGGGCTACGAGCCGATCCGCGGCGAGCTTCACCGCCACCACGGCGTCGAGCACGCGCACCCGCACGGCGGTCCGCACGAGCACGCTCACGGTCATGACCACGCGCACGATCACGACCACTCGCACCACGGGCACGGCCACAGCCACGGCCTGATCGACCCCTCGATCAGACGCTCGCGCGCCGGGGTGCGCGCGGTGCTGCTGGCGCTGCTCGTGCTCGGCCTCACCGCCGCCGCGCAGGCGGTCGTGTTCGCCGCGTCGGGATCGGTCGCGCTGCTCGCCGACCTGATCCACAACGGCGGCGACGCGGCGACGGCGATCCCGCTGGGGATCGCGTTCGCGCTGCGCAGCGAGCGGGCGGAGCAGTGGGCCGGGCTCGCGGTCGTCGCCGCGATCTTCGCCTCCGCCTGCGTCGCCGGCTTTGAGGCGATCGACCGGCTCGTGCGCCCGCAGCCGGTCCACCAGCTCGGCGCGCTCGCGCTCGCCGGCGCGATCGGCTTCGCCGGCAACCACGTCGCCGCGATCGTCCGCACCCGCGCCGGCCGGCGGCTCGACAGCCCCGCGCTGATCGCCGACGGCAACCACGCCCGCGCCGACGCCTACGTCTCGCTCGCGGTCATCGCCAGCGCGCTCGTCGTCGCGCTCGGCGTGCCCGTCGCCGATCCGCTGATCGGCCTCGCGATCACGCTCGTGATCCTGCGGATCACGTGGCAGTCGTGGCAGACGATCCGCCACGGCGCACACGGCCACGCGCACCCGCACTGACGGACGATGCGCCCCGGCGAACAGTCCCAGCGCGACTGGCGCCGGCACCTGCCCGCCGGCGCTGCGGATCCGTGGCCGCTCGTCGCCGAGGACGACAGCCTCACTCGCTGCTGGCGCGAGCGCTGGCGCGAGCAGCCGGACGCCGTCGCGCTCGTCGACCTGACCGACGGGGCGGAGACGAGCTACAGCCGCGCCGACCTCGCCGCCCGCTCCGCCGCCGCGGCGCGGCTGCTGCACGAGCGCGGCGTGCGGCGCGGCGACCGCGTGCTGTTCAGCGGCGGCCCGAGCGCGAGCTACCTGTTCCTGTACGTCGGCGCGCTGCGGCTGGGCGCGGTGATCGTCCCTGCGAACACCGGCTACACCTCCCCCGAGCTGGCGCACATCGTCGCCGACAGCGGAGCGACGCTCGCCGTCGTCGACGATTCGCAGCGGATCGCCGACGGCCTGCCGGTCGTCGTGCCGGCGTCCGTGGAGCTGGACGCCGCGGTGGCCGAGGCCGATGCCGCCGGCCCGCCGCCACTCGACGAGGCCACCGCCCGCGACCTCGCGATGATCGCCTACACCTCGGGGACGACCGGGCGGCCCAAGGGCGCGATGCTGAGCCACGGCAACCTGCTCGCGAGCGCGCGCGCCGTGACGATCGCCTGGCGCTGGACCGCCGATGACGGGCTCGTCCTGGCGCTGCCGCTGTTCCACATGCACGGCCTCGGCGTGGGGATCCACGGCAGCCTCACCAGCGGCGGGCGGATCCTGATGGTGCCGGGCTTCAAGCCGGAGCTGGTCGCCACCGCCTGCGCGCGCGCCGACGCCACGCTGTTCTTCGGCGTTCCGACGATGCACAAGCGGCTGCTGGAGCACGCCGAGGCGGAGGCGGCGGCGCGCGACGCGCTCGCGTCGCTGCGGCTGGTCGTGTCGGGATCGGCGCCGCTGTCGGGCGAGCTGTGGGAGCGAGTCCGCGCCGTCACCGGGCAGCGGATCCTCGAGCGCTACGGCATGACCGAGACGATCATGAACATCTCGAACCCGTACGACGGAGAGCGGCGGCCGGGAACGGTCGGGATCCCGCTGCCGGGCGTCGAGATCCGCCTCGACGGCGGCGGCGATGGCGATAGCGAGGCCGGCGAGATCCTCGTGCGCGGCGAGAACGTGTTCGGCGGCTACTGGCAGCGCGAGGACGCCACCGCGGAGGCGTTCACGGAGGACGGCTGGTTCCGCACCGGCGACGTCGGGCAGCGCTCGCCGGACGGCTACGTCTCGATCGTCGGCCGCTCGAAGGAGCTGATCATCTCCGGCGGCTACAACGTCTACCCGCGCGAGGTCGAGGAGGTGCTCGAGACCCACCCCGGCATCCACGAGGCCGCCGTCGTCGGACGTCCGTCGGAGGAGTGGGGCGAGGTCGTCACCGCCTTCTTCGTCCACGCCGCCGACGCCGCCCCGCCGACCGCGGACGAGCTGGCCGCGCTCGCCTCCACCCGCCTCGCCGGCTACAAGCAGCCGCGCGCCTACCACGTCCTCGACCAGCTCCCCCGCAACGCGATGGGCAAGGTCGAGCGGGGGCGGTTGGTGGAGCTGCTGGGTGGTGAGGGCGCGCGCGCCAACGGTTAGCGCGACCGGCCAGTCTCCGCGCCCGATCAATAGACTGTTTTCTTTTTCAACGGGCTTGGGGGAACGAGCATGTCCGATCCGATCGATGCAGCGGCTGCGCAAGCTGCCGCGAGAGCGGCCGCCGACCGCATCACGGAGGCCGGGGTCAAGAGAGCGGAGGCCGAAGCGACGAAAGCCGCGGCCGAAGCCGACGCGGCAGTCGCCGACGCGCAGCAGAGAGCCGTTGCGGCGTATGTCCCCGATCTGTCGAGAGTGTCGGCGAGCTCACTCGACCTCAAGGGCGATGCGCCGCTCTTCATGAACGGCGTGACCCAGCGGGCGCTCGATGTCGCGGCGGCCAGACTCGTCGAGCAACTGGGCGCGGACGGCCTCGCCGGCGGCGCCCGGCTGCTGATCACGAGCGACGCCGAGCTGGCGGCCTCGGACGCTGCCTACGCCGACGTCATGACGGGCACGGACGAGCTTGTCGCGGCCGCCGACGAGCTGCTCGACGCTCCGGACAAGCCGCCCGAGGACGGGGCGGCGAGCGTCCGTCTGCTCGCGCCCGCGCTCGTCGGCCAGATCGCCGCGACGGCACTCCCGGGCGTGCTGTCGCTGCTGTCGGCGCACCGCACCGTGACGACCGCGAGCGCGAGAACGAGCGACCTCGCGGCCGCGGCGACCGTGGCCGGCGAGCTGCGGCGGAGACACCCTGAGGTGACCGTCGTCCACGACGACATCCGCCTGCTGCCGCGCGGCGACGTCTACAGACGGCTCGGCGACGTGAGCGACCGGCGCCAGAGACTCGTCGCGCGCAGACTCAACCTGACTGCGACGAGATCGACCACGAACGCCGAGCACCTGAAGGCGCTGTTCGCCGCCACCGACGCAGTGGTCGAAGCGATCGACAGATTCACGAGCGCGGCGCGGACGATCCCGAATGGCGCAACGCGCGCGCCGCTGACGCTCGCAGCGCTCCGCGAACAGCTCCACGGAGAGGCCACGGACCCGAAGAGGTTCACGCATGTGCTGTTCGTCCAGGGGACGGACGGCTCGGTGCAGCAGGTGACCGACGACCGGCCGGGGTGGTTCAAGGACCCCTTCGAGGTCGTCGGCTCGGCCGGCATCACGTACCTGCTGATCGACGTGCCGACAAGCAACGTGCTCGTCGCCGGCACCGCTGCGGGCACCGCGGCGATCCACGGCAAGATCGGCGAGTCCCTCAAGTTCGAAGTGGTCCACGCCGTCTGACGCCGACGGCAAGCACGCGGACCAGCAGCAGCTGCCAGGCGCATCCCATCGCCACGAGCAAGCGCTGACGGATCCCCCCCACGTCGGGTCCGACAGCCAAGAGGACCACATCGACGAGGACCGCGGCGGCAACGACGATCGCCGAGCTGAGGCGGAACCGGCGGGGCGGCCACGACTGCAAGGCCGAGACGAGCGCCCCCACGAGCAGGGCGAGGCTCGTCAGGCCCGACCCGAGGTCGTGCAGGCGCCCGGTCGCCGTCCGCATCACCCCGGGTGGGAGCGAGCCGGCGACCGTCTGCGTGGGAAAGCACGCGGCCAGGACCATGCCGAGCGCCGCGAGCGCCAGCAGCAGCGCGAGCAGCCGTCGACGCCGATCGAGCCAAGCCCATGCGCCCGTTGCGGCAAGTGAAGCCGCCCACGCTGCGAACCCGACGGTCATGATCGCGCCCGTCCCGGCGTTGGCGTACTCCGAGATCGTGTGGCGCGCGGGACTGAGCGACGGCGTCAGGACGTGCTCGAGCAGCACGGCCGCGAGGAACACGCCGAGGCCCCAGAGGACCACAGCGCGCAGGGCGGCTCCGGGCCGTCTCGTCATCGCACGACTTCGACCGCTTCGAGGGTCATCTCCCATACTTTGGCGCGATGAACCCCCGGACGGTTCGTTGGCAGGCTTGCGTGACCGCGGGGCTTCTCGCCGTCGTGCTGACGGTCGCCGGCCCGGCACCCGTGCTCTGGCTGTGCGGTGGCGCCCTCACGTTCGCAACGGCGCTCAACGCCGGCTACGCATGGTCGTTGCAGAGAGCCGGGCGCCCACGGCGCCGGATCGTCGGCGATCGCTGGGTCGCGCGCTACATCGGGTTCGGCGTCGGACTCCCGTTCGTCGCCGCCGTCGTGCTGCAACTGCTCGGGTACGACCCGCACGTCAAGGTCAGCGACTTCTCCGTCTCCGAGACGTCGGCGATGCTGATCGACGGCGCGACCTTGTTCGTCCTGATCCTGAGCTCGAGCCTCGTCGACTGGTACTACGTCCGGCCGCGGATCGACGGCGTCGTGTGCGAGCCGCCGTGTCGCTCGTCCGGCTCCGACAGATGGAAGCGGCCCACCCGGTGGTGGTTCCTCCATCGCGGCCTCGCGACACTCGCCTACATGGGCTTCGCGCTGGTCTTGGCGCTCGTCGTGATGCTGATGCTCGCGCGGGAGCATCCGGTGACGGCCACGGTGATCGGCGGCGTCGGCGGCATCGCCGGCATCCTGCTGATCTTCGCCGGCCGCTACCGCAGCGAAATCCCAACCGTCGCCCAGTTCGTGCTCTCGCCGGCCTATTGCCTGGGCGACGACCTCGAGTACGAGGCCTTCCGCTGGAAGGGGCGCGGCTATGTGCTCCACGTCGCCGTTCCTGTCACCAAGCTCGTCCCGCTCGACGACGCGGGCCTGCCGACGACGGGGACCCCGTTCATCGAGCGCAAGAACTCCGGCCTGGCCGAGGCGGACCTGACCTCGCGCAGAACGATCGCCTGCAGCGGGACCTGCGCGAGACTCAACCCGCAGTGCGTGTTCGGTCTGCCCCGCTTCGACTGCATGCGGCACTGGCTCATAGTCTGAGACAGCATTCAGACAGCGCGTGCCCCGAACGCGCTCGACCCGACCGACAGCCCGATGCGATTCGGCTTCCCACCTCCCGTCGCGTACGTCGACCAGAAGACTCGGCTCTGGCACTGGCCCGACGTCGCCCACTGGCTCACCGAACACGACAAGGCCCAAATCGACGTCGACCCCGAGGCCGCCGACCTGTACCGCGAATCGTGCTGCACGATCCGCCCGCTCTGCCGAGGCGTCAGACGGCCGCGAGCGCCGGCGCGAGATCGGCGGCGGTCGTCTCGACCGTCTCCGGGATCGTGACCGTCAGGTGGCCATCGCGCTCGAGGATGCGGCGCGGACTGATCATCGTCAGGCCGACGATCCGCTGCGTGCCGGGCGCGTAGCGGATGACGTGGCCCTCAGGCGTCTCCTCGCCCTCGCCACGCGACGGCTCGCCGACGTGCAGGTAGAGCACGTCGTGCTCCGCGTCGTAGTCGGCGTGGTCGAAGACGACCGGGCCGATCCTGATGTTCACTCGCTCCACGAGACCGGATCCTTTCGCGTCCCGAACGCAGAGATGATCCGCGCCGGCTGCTGCTCATACCTTACGACGACGAGCAGCCACCGACTGGGACCTACGTCGCGCGAGTAGTAACGCGTCCGATCGAACGCCGATGGATCGCTCGCGACGTGGTCCGGCTGTGCGACCGTGCGCAGCACTTACGTGGGCTGTCTCGTGGGCGGAAGTCGCTCACAGGCCACTCACAGAATCAAGCCGCAACGACCGCCTGAACATGGCGGGATGCCATACGGGAATGGTCGTGTGGCGCCAGCGCGGGAATGTGGTGGAAGCATCGGACGATGCGGTCGGTACCACCGGCGGTACCGCAGTCCGATGCAGGAGCCGTTGTGCAGGTAGGACAGGTTCAGTACGATGTGCAGGTAGGACACCTTGATCGGAAGGCCGCTATGCACAAGACCATCCGCCTCGATCCCACGACTGGCCGCGACCCGCTGCGCGAGCTGGACGACGTCGTGCGCGGGCTGCTCGACGAAGGGCGTCACATCACCGTCACGGTCGCCGATGACGACGAGGCGCTCTCGCCGCAGCAGGCCGCGGAGCGCCTTCGCGTCTCGCGTCAGCATGTGCGGCGACTGATCGATGCCGGCGAGCTCGAGGCCGAGCAGATGCCGAATTCGCGCTACTGGAAGGTGTCGCTCGGTTCGATCCTCGCCTTCGAGGAGCGCCGCGGCGCGGCTCGTGCACGCGCCGACCGCCACGCACGCGAGCTGGATCGGCTCGGGGTTCCGTTCGAATGAGCGGCATCCCCCGCGCCGTCCTCGACACCGACATCATCTTCTCGCGTGTTCTGCACGAGCTGTTCGGTCGGCTCGCGGCCGAGGCGCGGCTCATGGACCTCCTCTGGAGCGACGAGCTGCTGGACGAAGCCCGCCGCGTCCTGGTCGAGCGCAAGCCGCTCACCCGCGGTGTAGCCGATCGCTGGGTCGGCTACCTGCGTGAGGCGTTCCCGGCCGGAGTTGTCGATCTCGCAGCCGCCGAGCTGACCGTCGACCCTGCGGAGCTGACGACCGATCCCGACGACGCTCACGTATGCGCGCTCGCCCTTGCAGGCAACGCCGACGTGCTCCTCACCTTCGATCGCGGCTATCTGCGCGAAGCGCTCAGCGCCCACGGCGTCGAAGTCGCCGATCCGGATACGTATCTCTGCGCCCAGCTCGACGCCGAGCCGGAGGCGGTCCTCGACGCGCTCGACGCGCAAAGGGCGACCTGGGGCGACGGCGAACGCACGATGGACGAACTGCTCGATGCGTTCGGACGAGCGCGAACGCCAGACTTCGCTCAGCGCGTGCGCGACGAGGTCGGGCCGTTGACCAAATAGCTAGCGTCGCCGCACATTGAGGACGGGGCAAGTTCGCGGATGAGCGCCGACCCGAGGCGACGAGCATCGTCCCCGTTCGATGCTGGATGTAGCTCGATCCAGCACCCGAGCAAGAAGTTCGTAATCGCTTCTTCGACATCGCCGGGGGTAGTAGCGCTCGGGACGTCTCAACTTGACGCCAACCAGGCCGAGATACACGCCGAGAGTCCGTCGAAGCGCACTTCCGCCGCGAGCATCACGCCGCCCAGGCCGCAACCGGCCAGCTGCAGCCGCTGCCGCTACGTCGCCAGGGCCTCCCCGAGTCTCCACCAGCGATCAAACGGCGGCCGGGTGGGCGTCTTAGAAGCCTCGCTGTAGTCGCCCTTGAAAAGGGTGTTCACCGGCGGGACGTTCCACGCCTGCCGGCGCCCGAGGATGAAGCGGTCGTGCCAGTCCATCTTCGACGGCTCGATGATCCGCCACTCCGCGGTGATACCGCGGTGCTTCATCTCGGCGGCGAAGCGCTTGAAGTCCTTTCGGGTCAGGTCCGTCATGCTCTTCGCGCCCGACAGCAACTTGATCTCGCTGATCTTCGAGCCATCTGCCTCGTAGGACAGCGGCTCCAGCGCCTTTGCCGGGAGATGGGGCTCGGCCCAGTGGACGTAGCCCTCACATGCGCGCAGGATCTCTCGGAGTGCGAGCACGTTGGAGTACGGCCGCTCCGGCTCGACGACGCGCACGACCGCGGTCAACTCCTCCGGCAACGGGGCCAGGATGCGAATCGTCTGATGTTTGTTCGAGTACGCCGCAATCCCGGCCGCGTTGAGCGTCTGGGCGAAGCCGCGCACGGCGCTCGCCTCGTCGGCACCAACGAAGCCGTGGCGCGCCATGAAGTGGTGCGCGCCGGCGACGCGGATGGGACCCCGGCCGTGGAGGCCCTGCATCAGCGCCTGGGTTCTCGGGAAGGCCGAGCAGTGCGTCCTGCCAGAGCGCTCGAGCCGTCGGCTCGTCGTCGTAGATCCAGTAGGCGTCCTCGAAGGTCCGAGCGGTGTCAGTGAGTCCCTGAGGTCCGACCAGCCCGAGCGCGATGAGGAGATCGTCGTCACGGTCCCCGGCTGCGTCGAGGCTAGCCGCCCGTACTGCACGAGCGACCTGCTCGAAGGTCGCGAATGCAGCTGGGCTCAGACCGCGGCGGTCAGCGCCTCCCGCACCTGGCGCACGATTTCCCCGATCTCCTGCGGCGTGTGCTGCTTTGCGTCGATCTTGATCTCGACGCTCACGCCGAAAGGGCCGGACTGCCCCTCTGCCTCGACCCTCTGCATGATCGGCGCTGGCGCGCCCCGGGTCGGCATCTGCCGCGACGGCGGCGTGGACTTGGGTGCCGGGCTCGCCTTCCTCGCGCCATTGCTGGCGGACTTGGGCACAGCGGTGACGGTAATCTCGCCGACCGCCTCGATCGCGGGCTCGATCGCCGCAACTTGGAAGCGGTTGTCGATGACCATCTCGGCCTCCTCCGCACACTTCACGAGGAGCTTGGCCATCTTCTTGACCTGCTCGTTCGGCATGCCCAGGTCCTCTTCCAGCACGGCCTCGATCGCCGGCAGGTTCACAGGGTTCGTGGAGAACCGGTCGAGGATCACACGAAAGCCAGTGCTCACAAGCGCGTGCTGCTTAGCCTGCAGAACGGCCGCCGCGTCATCACTCGTGAGCGCACGCCCCCGTTCGCTGACCTGGAAGCGGCCATTGCCGGCGTCCTCACAGAACCCGTAGTAGCCGATCGTCGCCCACTTGCCCTTGAACGCCCCGCCTCCGGCGGTCAAGTCCATGTACCCGGCGACCATCTTCTTCGACGCCGGGCCGTTGAAGCTCGCGAGCGCCTCGACCATCGGTATGACTTCCGCTGGGGTTGCCTGCGGGATGCGCTGGCCCTTCGGGACGCGCTTCTTGGCGGGTGCGTCCTGTCCGTCCTGCCGGTCCTGCATGATCTGATCAGACACTTCGTGCCGTCCTCGTTCTGAGGCGGGCCGTCCTGGGATCCGCCGGGCGGTCCGTCAACGTTTTTCTGGGCAGCCAACCGTAGAGATGCCTCCGGACGGAAGACCGGGCATCGCGGCGACGGGTGAGCGGCATCCCGAGCCCCTGTGCTCCACAGCCGCCGGAGGAGTGGTACCGCCGCCGGTACCATGCGCCGCTGGCTCGCACATCCGACTCTTCTCGATAAGCCGAAGCCCCGCTCTCACGGGGCTTCCGAGTATCGGGGAGACAGGATTTGAACCTGCGACCGCCCGGCCCCCAGCCGGGTGCGCTACCAGACTGCGCCACTCCCCGTGGTGCTATGTGCCGAGAGCGGGCGACGGGAATCGAACCCGCCCTAGAAGCTTGGAAGGCTTCTGTGCAGCCACAACACTTCGCCCGCAAAGGCTGACGGCAGATGATACCCGGGCCGCCGCGACCGCGGGGAACGGCATGCTGGCCGGCGAGCGGAAGGGCCTCTGCTCACACCTCCGCAGGGAACTCCCGCAGCACCCACTCGGCGCCGACCACCGGCCGCAGGAACGACCGCCCGCCGACGCTCACCCACTCGCCCGTGCGCGGGTTCACGGGCAGGTCGCGCTCGACCGGGTACCACTCGTTGTGGGCGCGGACCAGCTCGTTCAGCTCGCGGTAGGCACGACTTCGGCCGCGCTCGGCCGCGACCTCCCGCCATGCCGCAGCGAAGCCGTCCCCGTCCGCCCCGAAGCGCGCCCGCAGCGCCCACCACTCCTCCCCCAGCAGCCGCCGCTCGCGCTTCAGCCGGCGGTCGATCTCCGCCACGCGCTCCATCCACCGCGGCGGGTTGTTCGCGCCCAGCAGGTAGGACTCGACCGACCGCTGCGCGATCCGCGCGCGCTCGGTCAGCGGCTTGCCGATCCCCGGCATGTCCGCGGTGCGCTCGCGCAGCAGACGCTCGGCCGGGGCCAGCTCGCGCTCGTGGGATGGACGGCGGTGCTCGTCGCTCATCGCCTCCAACTGTAGATTGGGCCGCCGCACACTCCCAGCCCGCCACCGAGGAGCCCAGACACCCATGACCGACGTCGTCATCGCCGGCGCCGCCCGTACCGCCATCGGCTCGTACGGCAAGAGCCTCAAGGACACCGCCCCCAGCGACCTGGGCGCGATCGCGTCGAAGGCCGCGATCGAGCGCGCGCAGATCGACGCCGCGGACGTCGGCCACGTCGTCTTCGGCAACGTGATCCACACCGAGCCGGGCGACATGTACATGGCGCGCGTCGTCGGGATGAAGTCCGGGATCCCGAAGGAGACCCCCGCCTACACCGTCAACCGCCTCTGCGGCACCGGCGTGCAGGCGATCGTCTCCGCCGCGCAGACGATCCAGACCGGCGAGGCCAGCATCGCGCTCGCCGGCGGCGCGGAGTCGATGAGCCGCGGCCAGTACTGGATGCCCGGCGCGCGCTGGGGCGCGCGCATGGGTGACGCGCCGCTCGTGGACGCGGTCGTCGGCGCGCTCACCGACCCGTTCGACAAGGACCACATGGGCATCACGGCCGAGCGCCTCGCCGAGCGCGGCTCGATCTCCCGCGAGCGCCAGGACGCGTTCGCGGCCGAGTCGCATCGCCGCGCGGCGCAGGCCCGTGCGGAGGGCCGCTTCAAGGACCAGATCGTTCCGGTGGACATCAAGGTCAAGCGCGACACGGTCAGCTTCGACCAGGACGAGCACATCCGCGAGGAGATCGACGCAGCCGCGATGGGCAAGCTGCGCCCGGCCTTCAGAGGTGACGGGACCGTCACCGCCGGCAACGCCTCCGGCCTCAACGACGCGGGCGCCGCAGTCGTGCTGATGTCGAGAGCGGAGGCCGAGAAGCGCGGCGCCCCGGTCCTCGGCCGCATCCTCGCCTACGCCTCCTGCGGCGTCGACCCGCAGATCATGGGGATCGGCCCCGTCCCGGCCACCCGCAAGGTGCTCGAGCGCTCCGGCCGCTCGCTCGACGAGATCGGCGTGATCGAGCTCAACGAGGCGTTCGCCGCCCAGGCGCTCGCCGTCATCGACGAGCTGGGCCTCGACGAGGCGAAGGTCAACCCCAACGGCGGCGCGATCGCGCTCGGCCACCCGGTCGCCGCGACCGGCGCCGCGATCACCGTCAAGCTGCTCGCCGAGATGGAGCGCGGCGGGCACGAGCTCGGCCTCGCGACGCTCTGCATCGGCGGCGGCCAGGGGATCGCGCTGCTCGTCGGGCGCGACTGAGCGGCCTCAGGCGGAGGGCGGCGGCGGGCGCCGCTCCTCCGTCGGCACGACGCCCTCCTCGTCGGCCAGCGTCGGCGGCGGCCACGGGCCGAACCAGTTGTCGCGCGCGCCGTCGAGCGTCACGACCGAACCGCTGAAGGCGCGGCCCAGCGGCGAGGCGAGCAGCGCGACGAGCCAGGCGTGCTCGATCGGCCGCCCGAGCCGCTGCAGCGGGACCGTCCGCGCGGCGCCGGCGCGCACGACGTCGGGGTACTTGTCCAAAGCCTCGGTCTCGAAGTGACCCGCCGCCAAAGCCACGACCGCGATCCCGTCCGCAGCCCAACGCGAAGCCCACGCCCGCGTCAGCCCCTCGACGGCGGCCCGCGCCGCGCTCGAGTGCGTCATCCCCGCGAGGCCGTGGTGCGGCGAGAGCGTCACGTTCAGCACCGTCCCCCGCCCCGCCGGCCGCATCACGCGCTCGGCGACCAGCTCCGTCATGCGCGTCGTCCCGCCGACGTTGAGCCGGAAGACCGCCTGCCAGCCCTTCGCCGCGATCGCCTCGGCCGGCACGAAGTACTGCCCGCCGGCGTTGTTGACGAGCACGTCCAACCGCCCATGGCGCTCCAGCACGGTGTCCACGATCGCCGACGCCGAAGCGTCCTCGCGGATGTCCCCCACGACCGTCGTCGCCGCCGGCCCGATCTCCGCCGCGGCCGCGTCGAGCACCTCCGCGCGGCGCCCCGCGAGCACGACCGACGCGCCGCAGCGCGCCAGCTCCCAAGCCGCCGCCTTGCCCAAGCCCGTGCCGCCGCCGGTCACCAGCGCGACCTGCCCGTCGAGCAGGCCGGGCGCGAAGATCTGCGAGGCGCTCACGCGAAGCCGACGCCGTCGGATGCCTGGTCGATCGGCACGATCTCGCGCCCGAGCGGCAGCAGCGAGACCGGGATCAGCTTGAAGTTCGCGAGCCCGAGCGGGATCCCGATGATCGTCACGCACAGCAGCACGCCGGTGATCAGGTGCGCGAGCGCGAGCCACCAGCCGCACAGGATCAGCCACAGCACGTTGCCGATCGCGGACGCTGCGCCGGCGTCGGGGCGCCGCACGACCGTCCTGCCGAACGGCCACAGCGCGAAGCCGGCGATCCGCAGCGAGGCCAGCCCGAACGGGATCGTGACGATCAGGATGAAGCAGATCAGCGCGGCGATCGCGTAGCCGATCGCCAGCCACAGGCCGCACAGCACGAACCAGATGATGTTCAGCAGCAGGCGCACCTCAGTCGATCCTAGGCGCGCTCGCCGCCGGCCGCCGCACCTTGGCGCAGGCGCGTGGCGCCGAGCGCGACGAGGCCCGCGAGCAGGTAGCCGACCACGACCGCGAGGCAGGCGAACTTCGCCGACGCGAAGCTGCCCGCGAGCGTCGGGCCGATCGACTGTGCGTGCCCTCCGAGCTGCAGCAGCAGGAAGACGTCTTCGAGCACGTCGCAGCCCGCGCCGACGAGCGCCAGCACTGCGATCGTCCCGCCGGGCCGTGCGAGCCGCACCCAGCCGCGTCTCGCCAGCGCGTCGCGCAGCGCGCGCACGGCGAGGAACAGGAACAGCCCGTACGCGGTCAGGTAGAGGAAGTCGAACCACAGCGAGGCGACGGCCGCATCGTGGCCCTTCGTCCCCCACGCGACCATGATCGACTGCGCCTTTCCCGAGGTGAACGCGACCTCGAACGCGATGATCCCGTGGTGGCCCGCATCCTGCATCCGCCCGTCGTAGACCAGCTCCACGGCGAACAGCGCGAGCGCCGCGATTCCGAGCAGCCACAGCGCGCGACGACGGGTCATGCGCGGCAGCATCCCACGGCTCTGTGGCACAGGACGCCGGTTCGCGTCGAACCAAATGCATGGTGTGTAGACGTTCGGGACGCCCCTTCCTAGAGTCCGCCGGGACGGAGGGTGAAGCGCCAAGGCGGCGCAAGCGGTTGACACCCGCGAGTCCGGGGTTGGCCCTCGGATGGAGTTCGAGTCTCCCGCCCTCCGCCACAAATCCTTGCTCGGCTGGCGGCTCGGGACGAGGCGGGTGCCACTGTCATGCGCCTGCGGCTCACTACCGCCTTTGGCCATCGCCGCGTCGCTGGTCGCAGCAAGGTTGCGCCGACACGAGACTCGGCTACCATCGAGATACGGGTGTCAACCGCTGTTGGGCTCACGCCCCGCTCGACCCGCCCCAGCGGCGGGTCGTGTCGTTAACGAACCGGCGCTGCGCTCAGCAGCCGCCCCGCGCGCTCAGCAGCGTCCGGTAGCGGCGCATCGCCGACGGCTGCCAGTCGTCGTGCGTCTGCGTGCGCAGGCGCGCGACGCGCTCTCTGTGGAAGGGCGACGAGAGGCTCTCGGCGTGGCCGATCACGTCGCGGACGGGGATCCGGTAGCGGCAGCGCAGCCAGCGCGTGAGGCGCAGCGAGGCGTCGAGCTGCGCGCGGCGGCCGAAGACGTCCTGCTCGGTGTAGCCGACGTGCTCGATCCCGATCGCCGTCCAGTTGAGCCCGACCGTGTGGCGGCACATGAACGTGACCGGCGTGAACTGCCAGATCGTCCCGTCCTGCCCGATCGCGAACTGCGAGCAGAGCCCCGGCAGCTCGTGCAGCTCGACGTCCGGGACGTCGGGCGCGAACGTGTTCCAGGTCGCGTCGACCGAGCCGTCCTCCGTCAGGTGCTCGACGATCACGCGCGGGTGGGCGATCGTCCAGCCGCTGAAACCGTAGTGGCGCTGCGCGTACGCGGAGGTCTCGCGCAGGCGGCGGGCGGTGAGCGGGATCCAGCGGTGGCGGATCGGAGGCGTCGGGACGACCGGCGCAGCGGTGCGCGGAGGCTGCGTGACGACGGTCGCAGAGCGCGGCGGCGTCGGGGCGGTCGGCGCCGCCTGCGTGGCGACCGCTGCTGCGGGAGCCGGCCGAGGCGGGGCGCCCGCCGCGATGGTGCCGCCGCCGCACGACGCGCAGATCCCCGCGAGCAGCACCGCGACGCCGGCGAGAGATCTGGCGAGAAGGCGGCGCATGTCCAGCGCAGATGATGCCGCAGCCGGCGAGCGGCGGGGCTACGCCGCCGCCGGCAGCGTGAAGCGCACGCGGGTGCCGTGCGGAGCGGCGGGCTCGAGCCAGATGCGGCCGCCGTGGGCCTCGACGATCGCGCGGGAGATCGCGAGGCCGAGGCCGGCGCCGTCGGACGAGCGCGCGGCGCCGTCCTCGCCGCCGCGGTAGAACGGCTCGAAGACGCGCTCGCGCTCCTCGGCCGCGACGCCGGCGCCGTCGTCGACCACCTCGATCTCGACGACGCCGTCCGCGCCGACCGCCGGCCGCGCGCGCACGACGACGCTGCCGTCCGCCGGCGTGTGGCGGATCGCGTTGACGATCAGGTTGAACAGCACGCGCTGGACCTTCTCCGCGTTCGCGTGCGCGGACAGGGCGCTCCCCTCCGGCAGCTCCGCCGCCACCGCCACGCCCTGCTCGGCCGCCTGCGCGCGCAGCGCGGCGACCGTCTCGCGCACCAGCTCGTCCAGCTCGACCTGGTGCATCGACCACGAGATCTCCCCCGCCTCCAGGCGCGAGAGCTCGAACAGGTCGTCGATCAGCACGCTCAGCGCCGCCACGTGCGTGCGCATCTCGCGCAGGTAGCGGGTGCGCGTCTCGCCCGTCGCGACGCCGTCCTCGACCGCGTCGACCAGCAGCCGCAGCGACGCCAGCGGCGTGCGCAGGTCGTGCGAGACGGCGGCGATCAGCCGGCGGCGCGCCTCGTCGACCTCGCGGTGCATCGCCTCGACGTCGGCCACGACGCCCTGCGCGAGCAGCTGCGCCGCGCGCACGGCCAGCACCGCCGCGACGGCGGCCATCGCGGTGATCACGAGCGCGTCGTGGTCGGAGACGAACATCGCCTGCGCGCCGATCCACACCGCCGCGAGCACCGTCCCGACGGCCAGCAGCGCGCCGAGCGCGAGCTGGCGCGAGAGCTGCATCCGTGCGCGGCGCGCGGTCGCGACGTGCGCGGCGCCGAGCATGCCGAGCGCGACCGCGGCGAGCAGCGCGAACGTCGTCCACGCGCCGTGCCAGCCGTAGACGGCGCCGACGACCGCCGCGCCCGCGAGGCAGGCGGCGAGCGCGACGAGCGCCGAGCGCACCAGTGGCATCGGCCTCATGGTCTGAAGCGGTAGCCGACGCCCCACACCGTCTCGATGAAGCGCGGGTTGGCGGGGTCGGGCTCGAGCTTCGCGCGCAGCCGCCGCACGTGGACGGTGACGGTCGAGGTGTCGGTGTAGAAGTCGTAGCCCCACACCTGCTCCATCAGCTGGTCGCGCGAGAAGACGCGCCCCGGCCGCGCGGCGAGGAAGCGCAGCAGCTCGTACTCACGCTGCGTCAGCGACAGCTCCCCGCCGTCGAGCGTGACGGTGCGCGCTGCCTGGTCGATCGTCAGCGGCCCGTGCACGATCGACTCCAGGCCGGCGCCGTCCTCGAGCCTGCCCGCGCCCCGCGCGGCGCGCCGGATGACCGCCTCCACGCGCGCGACCAGCTCCGCCGGCGAGAACGGCTTGACGACGTAGTCGTCGGCGCCGCGGCGCAGGCCGATCAGCCGGTCGGACTCCTCCGCGCGCGCGGTGAGCAGGATCACCGGCACCGGCTCGCCCGGCTGCTCGTGGAGGCGCCGCATCACCTCGATCCCGTCGAAGCCGGGCAGCATCACGTCGAGCACGACGAGGTCCGGCTTGTGCAGCCGCGCCGCCTCCAGCGCCCCCGGCCCGTCGAACGCCTCGCGCGCCTCGAAGCCCGCGCGCACGAGGTACCGCGCCACGACCTCGACGATCGTCGGCTCGTCATCGACCACGAGCACGGTTCCGCGGGAGCCCTGGGGCATCGCGGAGATCATCGCCGACGGCTCAGCCGAAGGTGAACGCATAGCCTTGTATCCCGTCCTCCGGCTCCAGCCGCAGCACATGCTGCCCGTCAGCCGGCAGCGAGACGAGGTCGTACAGGCGCTGGGAGGTGATCGTCGCGACGCCGCCGTGCACGTCGGCGCCGGCGAGCGTGTTCGGGATCGGACGGCCGTCGAGCAGCACGCGCATGCGGCGCGCGTGCCCGGGCGACCCGAGCACGAGGTACACGTGCTGCGCGCCGAAGTGCAGCTCCAGTGCCGCGCCCGGCCCGGCGGTCGCGGTCTGGCTCGCGATCGTCCACACGCCGCCGTAGGACAGCTCGTCGTGGGCCGGCGCAGGCGCGGCGCCGAAGTCCTGACGACCCGGCAGGATCGCGCCGTTCGCGAAGCGCTCCGCGCGCATCGAGCCGAGGTAGCTCTCCGGCGTCGTGACGCCGTCCGACGGCACCAGCCCATGCGCGCCGGACGTCGCCGCGCCGACGTGCCTGCCGGCCTCCGCCAGCAGCTCGCGGATGACCGCCTCGCTGTGGCCGTAGTCGCCCTCGCCGAACGCCGCGGAGCGGACGTGGCCGCGCGCGTCGACGAAGTAGTCCGCCGGCCAGTACTGGTTGCCGTACGCGTTCCAGGTGCCGAGGTCGTTGTCCTGCACGACCGGGTAGCGGATCCCCTCGCGCGTGATCGCACCCTGCACGTTCCCGGCGTCCTTCTCGAACGGGAACTCGGGCGAGTGGACGCCGACGATCGTCAACCCCTGCGCGCGGTAGCGCTTGTCCCACGCCTCGATGTAGGGCAGCGTGCGCAGGCAGTTGATGCACGAGTAGGTCCAGAAGTCGATCAGCACGACTCTGCCGCGCAGGCCCGCCAGCGTCAGCGGCCTGCCGCCGGGCGTGTTGAACCAGCGCTGCGTGTCGGTGAAGTCGGGCGCCAAGCCGTAGTCGCGCAGGCCAAGGCGCTTGGCGGCGCCGTGCGTCGGCGCCGCATGGACCGGCTGCGCCGCCAGCTTCGACTTCGGCGCGCCGCGCACGTCGGCGAGCGCGCGCCGGGCCGACGCGCTGCTCTCCAGGTGCTTCGTCGGGTCGACGAGGAAGGCCGGCAGGTCCTTCGCGATCGCGCTCTGGAAGCGCAGGTCGTAGTCGTTGAGCATCGCGAGCGCGACGACGATCATCACCGCGCCCATCGCCATCTGCAGCGCGCCGCTACGGCGCGACAGCGGCGCGGTCAGGCGCCGGCCGCCGAGCATCAGCAGGTAGAGCACGAGCGCCGAGCCGAGCCCGTAAGCGAGCGCGACGGCGAAGCGGCCCGCGGTGAACGACTGCGAGGCGCTGACGGTGATCACGCCCGCGAGCACCGGTCCCGCGCACGGCGCGTAGACGAGCCCGAGCGAGGCGCCGACGAGCAGGCCGGAGCGGAAGCCGTCGCCCTGCGCGGACGCGCCGCCGATCCCGCCGACCCGCCCCGCGATGCGGCTCAGCCGCCCCTCCAGGCGCGCCGCCAGCGGCGGCACCAGCAGCGTCACGCCGAACGCGAGCAGCACGACGATCGCGAGCGTGCGCAGCAGGTCGTTCGGCAGCCCGAGCGCGTCGAGCACGTACACGAGCGCGACGGTCGCGAACGTGAACGAGGCGGTCAGGCCGACGACGATCCCGAGCGGCCGCCGCCGCCCGCCGGTCGCGCCCGCGCTCAAAGCGATCGGCAGCACCGGCAGCACGCAGGGCGAGAGCGCGGTGCCCGCGCCCGCCAGGAAGCCGAAGACGATCAGCAGTGCCATCGAGAGCGAGGATGCCAGGCGGCCATTACCACTTCCTGAACTGTGCGCCCTACAGCCCGCGCAGCAGCCGCGCGAACACGCCCTGGAGCGTCCGCGTCGCGTACGCGTGGCTCGGGCTGCCGGTCGTGAGGACGGCCACCGCGACCCGCCGGCGCCCGCGCCGCAGCAGCGCGACCTGGTGCTCGACGGCGCCCGTCCCCGTGCCCCAGCCGCCCTTGAAGTACAGCCCCCAGCCGCGCGGCGCCACGCGCCCGATCCCCCAGCGCTGGCTCGGGACGACCGTCGCCAGCAGGCGCATCGCGGTCCCCCGGTGGCGCGGCACGACGCGCCGGTCGATCGCGGCGAAGAAGCGCGACTGGTCGTCGGCGTCGATGCGGCTGTCGCCCCAGACGACGGGGTCGAGCGCGAAGCGCCGCATCCGTGCGCGGTACGCGACGGAGTAGACGCCGCGCGCGCCGACGAACCCCAGCACCGCCGTGGCCGCCGCGTTGTCGGACCAGCGGATCATCGGCACGATCAGGCGGTAGTCGGCGGGCCGCAGCGCCCGGCCGCGCACGCGCGCGTCGTCGAGGTAGGCGACGAGCAGCATCGCCTTGAGCACGCTCGCCGACGGGACCATCTGCGTCGCGCGCCAGCCCCACACGCGCGATCCCTCGCGCACCGAGAAGCGGACCGTGCCGGCGCGCGTGCGGGCGTAGGCGATCGCGGAGCGCACCCCCGGCCGCCAGGTCGACGCGGCCGCCGCGGGCGCCGCCAGCAGCGCGCACACGCCCACCAGCAGGACGAGCGCACGACATGCCGGACGGCGGCGCATCGACCGATCCTACGCTGCGTCAGGCCGCGATCCGCACCGGCGTGCCGAGCGGCAGCATCCGCGCGAGCCGCTCGATCGCCGCGTTCGGCAGCCGGATGCAGCCGTGGCTGACGTCGCGGCCGATGCCCGCGGGCGCGTCCGTGCCGTGGATGCCGACCTGTCCGGGACCGCCGCCGAACGACGTCAGCACCGGCGAGTAGACCGACAGCCCGAACGCCCACGGCCCGTAGAGCCCGTGCGGGTCCGGCTGGCGCAGCAGCGAGGTGACGTAGGCGAGCCCGCGCGGCGTCGGCGTGCCGGAGCGCCCGACGCCGATCGGCGTGCGCAGCACGACGCGGCCGCCGCGCCGCACGACGAGCCGGTGCGCACGCAGCGCGACGTCGATCCGGTACGGGTCGGTGCGCAGATCCACCCGATCCGCGCGGATCCAGCCGCTCGAGCCGTTCGGCCGAACCGGCAGCAGCACCCGCAGCCAGGCGCCGCGGCGCGCCCGCACGAGCAGCACTCGGGCGCGGACCGTCCGCGCGGAGCGCGCCTCGCCGGGGCGGCGGAAGACCGCGAGCGGTGTGCGGCCGCGCACGTTTGCGACGAGGCTCACTCCGGGCGGGAGCGTGACGGCACGCGCAGCATGCCGAACGAGCGCGGGCCGCGGCGCCGCCGCGCCCGGCGCGAGCAGCGAGCCGGCGACCAGCCCGGCGAGCACGAGGCCCGCCGCCGCGAGCGCGAGGCCGAGGCGACGGGCCGCGGCGGTCATCCCGTCATGTGCGCGGCGCTCATCGCCGCACCGTGCATCGCCGAGCCCTGCTGGTGCATCGCCGAGCTCGACGAGGTGGACTTCATCGCGTGGCTCGTCGACTTCATCGCCGAGCCGGAGCCGCTGCTCGAGCTCGCGCCGAGCGCGATTCCGCCGCCGACGCTCCCTGCCAGCAGTCCGACCGTGACGGCGAACGCCGCCCATCTGCGCTTCGCGCGCATCGCATCGCTCCCTTCGAGATGGACCTTCGATCGGGGCGCGACGCTACGGCGCAGATGTGACGAAAAGCGAAACTACGCTCTGCGGAACTCCCAGATCGCGACGCTCAGCATCGCCAGCGCGAACACGACGACGACGAGCACCTGCACGGCGATCGGCACGTTCCAGCCGAACCACGTGATGCCGGGCAGCAGCGCCGCTCTCGCCGCGGGCGTCAGGTCGATCCGCTCGAACACCGCCGTGCGGATCGGGTTGACCGCGTAGGTGAGCGGGTCGAGCCGGTTGAGCACCTCCAGCCAGCGCGGCAGGCCGGCGAGCGGGAACAGCGCGCCCGACAGGAACAGCAGCGGCATCACGAGCATCTGCATCAGCGCCATGAACGCCTGCATCTGCGTGATCCGCACCGCGCACATGACGCCGAAGGCGGTGATCATGAACGCGAGCAGCAGCTGCAGCGCGAGCACCTCGAGGACCATCACCGCCGAGTAGGGCACGTGCACGAGCGGCGCGAGCGCCATCACGAGCAGCCCCTGGAAGCCGGCGACGGTCGCCCCGCCGAAGCACTTGCCGAGCACGATCGCACCGCGCCGGATCGGCGCGACGAGCATCTCGCGCAGGAACCCGTACTCGCGGTCCCACACGACCGACGCGGCGCTGAACATCGCCGTGAACAGCACCGCCATCGCCAGCACGCCCGGGTACATGAAGGTGCGCAGGTCGACGCCCTCGGTGCCGCCGGCGGCGAGATGCGAGAGCCCGCCGCCCAGCACGAACAGGAAGATCAGCGGCTGGACGAGCGAGGTGACGATGCGCAGCTTGTCGCGCCAGAAGCGGATCAGCTCGCGCTGCCAGACGACCTTGATCCCGCGCAGGTCGGCGCGCCAGCCGCCCGGCGGCACGACGACGCGGACGGGCGCCGGCGCGGTCGCGGCCGAGCCGGCCGCCGCCGGAGTCGTGGACGTGGTCGCCATCTAGCGCCTCCCTCGCATCATCGCCAGCATAGGGTCCTGGCGCCCGGCCTCGGCGTCGCGGATCGTCGTGCCGGTGTAGGACATGAAGACGTCGTCGAGCGACGGCCGCGCGACGCTGACGCCGCGGATCGGCACGCCCAGCTCGGCGAACAGCCGCGGCACGAACTCCTCGCCGCCGGCGACGGCGAACGTCACGTGCCCCTCGGCGATCGTCGCCTCCAACCCGAAGCGGTCGCGCAGCGCGGCGATCGCCGCCGCGTCGTCGTCGACCTGCAGCTGCACGCGGTCCTTGCCGACGCTCGCCTTCAGCGCCTCCGGCGTGTCGAGCGCGATGACCTCGCCCTGGTCGATGATCGCGATGCGATCGCAGTGCTCGGCCTCGTCCATGTAGTGGGTCGTGAGGAAGATCGTGATGTCCTCCTGCCCCTTCAGCGTCTCGATGTAGCTCCAGATCGAGGCGCGCGTCTGCGGGTCGAGCCCGACCGTCGGCTCGTCGAGGAACAGCACGCGCGGCGCGTGCAGCAGCCCGCGCGCGATCTCCAGGCGCCGCTTCATCCCGCCCGAGTAGGTCGAGACGAGGCTCTTGCGCCGCTCCCACAGCCCGACCATCTCCAGCACGAGCTGCATGCGCGCCGGCACGAGCGCCTTCGGCACGCCGTACAGCTCGGCGTGGAAGCGCAGGTTCTGCTCGGCCGTCAGGTAGGCGTCGAGCGTCGGCTCCTGGAAGACGAGCCCGATGTTGCGGCGCACGTCGTTGCGCTCGGCGACGACGTCGTGGCCGCCGACCCGCGCAGTGCCGCCGTCCGGCTCCACGAGCGTGCAGAGCATCGAGATCGTCGTCGACTTGCCGGCGCCGTTGGGGCCGAGGAAGCCGAACGTCTCGCCGGCGCGCACGTCGAGGTCGATGCCGCGGACGGCCTCGACCTCGCCGAAGCGCTTGACGAGCCCGCGCACCTCGACCGCGAGCGGGTGCGCGCCGTCGCCGTCGCCGGCGGGCGCCGGCGTCTGGATCGTCGCGCCGGTGCGCGGGCCGTCGCTCACGCGTCCTCCCTCGTGCCCTCGCCCGCCTCGGCGTCGCCGCCCTCGGCGAGCATCAGGTAGAGGTCGCGGCGCAGCCCGATCAGCATCCGCCGCGCCTCCTCGCGCTGCGCGTCGCTGCCCGTCTGAATCACCTGCGTCATCGCCACCATGACCTCGCGCACGACCTTCATGATGGCGCGTGCGTCGTCTCCGACGTCGCGGGCCATCTCCTCCCACGGCGCCGGCTGGTCCTCGCCGCGCTCCGCGACGTGCTTGCGGCCCGCGTCGGTGAGGTGCAGCAGCTTGCGGCCGCCGGCCTCCTCGGAGCGCACGAGCCCCTCGTCCTCGAGCAGCTGCAGCGCCGGGTAGATCGACCCCGCGCTGGGGCTCCACGCCCCGCCGCTGCGCTCCTCGAGCTCCTGCATGATCTGGTATCCGTTGCGCGGCTCCTCGGCGAGCAGCAGCAGGACCGCGGTGCGGACGTCGCCGCGACGCGCCTTGCGCCCGCGGCGGAAGCCGCCCGGGCCCATCCCCATCGGCCCCCAGCCGAAGCCGAAGCCGCCGCCGGGGCCGGGGCGTCCCTGCCCGGGTCCGGGACCGTGCCCGTGGCGCCCGCTCATCCAGCGCCAACCGGGGTGAAACGTGGCGCGACCGCATTCTGCGGCCTCTGCGCCTGCGAACTGTGGAGCAGTCCGATGCATGTCCAGCTCCTTGCGTTGAAGTATCTCGATGTTCAAAGATATATCGCGATACAGGACGCAATGCAAGCCGCCGGCCGCGCGGCGGTTCGCACGGGGACACGGACGAGGGAGAACGGCGAACGCCCCGGGCCTGGGAGCTCACGGGGCGTTCGCACTGACCCTGCTCCGGGAAGACCCGGGGGAGGGAACCGGCACCCGGTGCCCCTGCCTGCCGTGCCGGCGCGGTGAGGGGGAATCACGCGCCGACGAAGCCGGGGTGCCAAGACGCCGGAAGAATGACTATATCCGGAAAACCGTCTTACGGTGGAGATTTACCATCAGCAGACGGTGGCTGAACCGTCATCGGTGGTGAAGGTTTCACGGTACGAATGCGTACCGCTTCACCACAGCTCGTCGCCTTCGGTCGCACGCTCCGCAAAGCCCGCCGCGACCGCGATCTCTCGCAGGAGGCGCTCGCCGACGGGGCGGGCCTCAGCGCCAAGCACGTCGGCGAGATCGAGCGCGCGAACAAGGACCCGCGCCTGACGACCGTGCTGAAGCTCGCGAACGCGCTCGAGATGCGCTCGGGCGAGCTGTTCGGGCAGTTCGACGAGCGGCTCGACTCCTGACACGACCGGCGCACGCTCTTGCATGGTGTGCGAACATATGTTCGTGTTGTTCGCACACTGGGACATGGGCCGATGACGATGCGCAGAGCCTTCGTGCAACCGGCTCCCGAGCTGCTCGCGCTCGGCGGCGCGATCCGGCACCTGCGGCGCGAACGCGAGCTGTCGCAGGAGGCGCTCGCGTTCGCGGCCGACATCCACCCCAAGCACCTGAGCGAGATCGAGCGCGCGAACAAGGACCCGCGCGCGACGACGGTCGTGCGCCTCGCCGACGCGCTCGGCGTCACCGTCGCCGCGCTCTACGACCTCTCCGAAGGGCACGGCGGCGGGAAACCCCCGACGTAGTTGCGGCACCTCCCCGATGGCCGCGCCGCGCCGCGGCCGTAGGCTCGCGTCCTCAACCGGGAGGAGCGACGCGATGCCGATGCGACGACAGACCACCACCACCGGACCGCCGGACGACCGCGTGCTCGACCCCTTCGCGGTCGGCTCCTACCTGACGCGCGACGGTGCGCTCCTCGGGATCGTCGGCGAGCTGCCGCAGGAGCCTGCGCTGCTGCTCGTCGAGGACTGCCACACGCTCGAGATCACCGTCGTCTCGGCGGACGTCCTGCGGGAGCAGGGCGCGCAGCCGGTCGCGCGCTGACGCGGCCCGCGCCCTCAGCGCGCGGTGCCCGCGAGCGGCAGCCACACGTGGAACGTCGTGCCGCCCGCGCCGGTGTCGAACGACAGCGTGCCGGTGTGGCGCTCCTCGACGATCCGCCGCGCGGTGTCGAGCCCGAGCCCCGTCCCCCGCCCGGCGTCCTTCGTCGTGAAGAACGGCTCCATCACACGCGCGCGCAGCTCCTCCGGGATGCCCGGCCCGTCATCGGCGATGTCGACCAGGATGCACGGCCCGTCGAGCGACGTGCGGATCGTGATCGTGCCGCTCTCCCCCAGCGCGTCGATCGCGTTGTCGAGCAGGTTCGTCCACACCTGGTTGAGCTCCGAGCCGTGGACGGTGAGCTTCGGCAGCGAGCGGTCGTAGTCGCGCACGATCTCGATGCGCGTGTGCTTGAGCTTGTGGCCGAGCACGACGAGCGTCGTCTCCAGGCCCTCGTGCACGTCAGCCTCGACGAGCCCGCCGCGGTCCATGTACGCGTAGGACTTGACCGCGCCGACGAGCGCGCCCATCCGCTCGGTCGAGTCCTTCAGCTCCTGCGCGAGCGTGCGCGCGGTCAGCGAGGCGGCGACCCAGCGCAGCGCCGCGTCCGTCGCGGGACCGGCGAGCCGCGCGACTTGCGCCAGCCACGCCTCGTCGACGCGGGCGCGCGCGAGCGGCTCCGCCAGTCTCCACGCGTCGGCGACGCCGAGATCCTCGAGGCGGTCGCGCATCGCGTCCTCCTCGTCGGCGGCGTCGAGCGCGTCGAGCACCGTGCACGTGGCGGCGTGGTCGAGCGCCCGGCGCTGGAGCTCCAGCAGCTTCTCCGCGTCCTCGCGCTCGACGCCCGCTTCCACGAACGCGTCGAGCGCCTTGGCGATCGCCTTGATCGCGTCGATCAGGTCGCTCGCGGCGCGGTTCGCCGCCGCCGCCGGGTTGTTCAGCTCGTGCGCGAGCCCGGCGGCCATCGTGCCGAGCGCGGCCAGCCGCTCGCGGTGCTGCTCGCGCGCGCTCAGGCGGCTCAGCACGGGGCCGACGCGCTGCATCACCTTGCGGTGCACCGACGGCGTGGCGAGCGCCAGCTCGACGAACCGCTCCGGCGGGATCAGCGCCACGCGGCCCGCGGTCATCGCGCGGATCTCGACGCCGACCGGCGCCTCCGTCAGCGCCGCGATCGCGCCCATCCACGTCGGCGCCTCCTGATGGCCGATCCGCTCGCTGCGCCCGTCCGCGACGACGAGCGACTCGACCGTTCCCTCCAGCAGCAGCCACAGCCCCTGCGACGGCGCATCCTGCTCGACCAGCACCTCGCCGTCTTCGACCGTGCGCACCTCGGCCGACGCCGCCCACGCGCCGAGCTGCGCGTCGTCGAGCCCGTCGAACAGGTCGATCGCGCGCAGCTCCTCTGCGCTCGGAGCGCTCATGCCTCCGCCAGGTACTCATGGATCAGCGACACCGCCATCGAGCCCTCCCCCACCGCGCTCGCGACGCGCTTGATCGAGCGCGCCCGCACGTCGCCGGCGACGAACACGCCCGGCACGCTGGACTCGAGCACGTACGGGTCGCGTCTGAGCGGCCAGCCGCCCGCTCTCGCGTCGGCGCCGGCGAGGATGAAGCCGCGCTCGTCGCGCGCGACGGCGCCGGCGAGCCAGTCGGTGCGAGGCGCGGCGCCGATGAAGACGAAGCACGCGTCGGCGGGCTCGACCGTCTCGGCGCCGTCGGCAGCGCGAATCGTCAGCGCCCGCAGGTGCCCGTCCTCCCCCTCGGCCGCGACCGCCTGGCTCCGCGTGCGCACCTCGACGTTCTCCAGGCCCGCGATCTGCTCGATCAGGTACTGCGACATCGACGCCTCCAGCCCGGCGCCGCGCACGAGCATCGTCACCTTGCCGGCCCAGCCGGAGAAGTAGACGGCGGCCTGGCCCGCAGAGTTCGCGCCGCCGATCACGACGACGTGCTGGTCCTTGCAGGCCCGCGCCTCCGTCAGCGCGGCGCCGTAGTAGATCCCCGCGCCGGTCAGCTCGGCGAAGCCCGGCGCCTCCAACTTGCGGTAGGCGACGCCGGAGGCGATCAGCACCGTGTTGGCCGACAGCGTGCCGCCGCCGGTCAGCTCGACGAAGCGGCCGGAGCCCTCGACGCGCAGCGCTCTCGCGTCCTGCACCGTCAGCAGCTCGGCGCCGAGGCGGCGCGCCTGGTCGGTCGCGCGGCGCGCGAGGTCGGAGCCGGACAGGCCGGCTGGGAAGCCGAGGTAGTTCTCGATGCGGCTCGACATGCCGGCCTGGCCGCCGGGCGCCTCGCGCTCGACCATCACGGTGCGCAGGCCCTCGCTCGCCCCGTACACCGCTGCCGCGAGGCCGGCCGGCCCGCCTCCCACGATCACGAGGTCGTAGTGCTCGGCGCTCGGCTGCGCGGAGACGCCGAGCCGCTCGGCCAGCTCCAGCACGGTCGGGCGCTCGAGCACGCTGCCGTCCTCGAGCAGCGCGACCGGCAGCCCGGAGTCGGCGACGCCGGCGACCGCGAGCAGCTCGCGCGCCTCGCCGTCGCGCTCGACGTCGAGCCAGCGGGCGGGGACGCGGTTGCGGGCGAGGAAGTCGCGCAGCTCGTGCGAGTCGCGGCTGAAGCGGTGCCCGACGAGCCGCACGCCGCCGGACTCGATCGCGGCACCCGCCTCCCAGGTGGTGAGCAGGTCCTCGACGACCGGGAACAGCTGCTCCTCCGGTGGGTCCCACGGCTTGAGCAGGTAGTAGTCGAGCGCGACCTCGTTGATCGCCTGGATCGCCGCCTCGGTGTCGGCGTAGGCGGTCAGCAGCACGCGCTTGGCGGTCGGCACGAGCTTGCGCGCCTCGACGAGGTACTCGGTCCCGGACATGCCCGGCATGCGCTGGTCGGCGACGAGCAGCGCGACCTGGTCCCCGCGCGCGACCAGCTCTCTCAAGACGCCGAGCGCCTCGTCGCCCGACGACGCCCGCACGATCCGGAAGCGCTCGCCGAAGCCGCGCCGCAGGTCGCGAGCGACGGCCGCGAGCACCGCCGGCTCGTCGTCGACCGCGACGATCGCGGGGCGCCGCCGGCGCGCCTCACGCTCGTCCTGGGCGGCGGCGGGGTCGGTCGCGATCGACATGCCCGCGAACCTATCGAAGCTGTCCAGCGCTTTCGCGGAGGGTTCGCTGTGGTGGCAGCGCGCGACGCCTGCATTGTTTCGTTTTTTTCGATTTGATACCGTCTGCGCATGGCTGCGACTCCAGCACTCACACCTCGCACGATGCCGGCCGCACGACTCGACGCCGCGGCCCGCCGCGCCCGGAAGCTCAAGCGGCCGCCCAGCGTCGCCGCGCTCGGCATCGCCGATCTCGTGCTCCCGCCTGCCGTGCTCGAGGCCGCAGCGGAGCTGCTGCGCGAGCAGGCGTGCGGCCGTGATGCGAAGCTGGTCGTCGTGCCCGAGACGCTCTCCACGCAGCAGGCAGCGGACCTGCTCGGCGTGTCCCGCCCCCACCTGACGATGCTGCTCGACCGCGACCGCATCCCTTACCGCACGACGCCCGGCGGCCACCGGCGCATCGAGCGCTCCGACGTCGAGGCCTACCGAACTCAGCAAGCACTCGCGCAGTCTGCGATGGATGACGCGATGATCAGTTCCAATTCACTCGCGGACGACGATTGACAGCGACTTCGGCTCGTAGGTTTGGCGGGTGCCGATCCCGCGAGCCGTCATCGACGCCGACACGCTGTACCGCCGTCATCCCCGCAACGTGCTGGTCTGGCACGCGCTCGCCGGTTTCTTCGAGCTGCACTGGTCGGCCCGCATCGTGGCCGAGACGCGGCGGAATCTCGTCGAACGCAACCGAGCCGCATTCGGCGAGCCACGCGCCGCAGCAGTCGACCGCACGCTGCGGCGCGTCACCGATGCGCTTCGCCTGGGCAGAGCTGGAAGCCTCGTGCCAGACGAAGAGATTGCGGTTCGCGAGCCCGAGATGACGAACGATCCGAAGGACCGGCACGTGCTCGCAGCCGCGCTTGCGGCCGGAGCGACGGCGATCGTCACGACGAACCTCCGGGACTTCCCAGTGCGCGCCACGCGCCCGCTCGGCGTCGTGGCACTCACTCCCGACGACTTCCTGACCTCGCTGCTCGACCGAGGCACGGTCGAAGCCGCAGCGCACGCGCTGCGTCGGCATGCGCGCTTCCACGGCTGGTCGATCTCGGAGCTGCTCGCGCTGCTGGCGGCGAGCGAGGGCAGTCACGAGCCGCTGATGCCGCAGTACGTCCAGCGCTTCGGCGAGCTGACCGGCACGAAACCTGCGGCGATGGCGCCGTAGGCTGCGAAGAAGTTCAAGCCCGTGTCGATTTCCTCGCGCGGCGTTCGTCGTCGGGGTAGAAACCGGACCGCGAGGTCCACGACGAAGGAGCTGCGATGCGCTTCATGGTGATGGTCAAGGCGACGCCGGACAGCGAGGCGGGGATGCTGCCGAGCGAGGAGATGCTCGCGGCGATGGGCAGATACAACGAAGAGCTGGCGAAGGCGGGCGTGATGCTGGCGGGCGAGGGCCTGCACTCGAGCGCGAGAGGCGCGCGCGTGCAGTTCTCCGGCGCCTCCCGCACCGTCGTCGACGGCCCGTTCACGGAGTCGAAGGAGCTGGTCGCCGGCTACTGGATCTTCCAGTGCAAGTCGCTCGAGGAGTGCATCGAGTGGGTCAAGCGCTGCCCCAACCCGATGCCGACCGACTCGGAGATCGAGATCCGCCAGGTGTTCGAGGCCGACGACTTCGGCGACGAGTTCACGCCCGAGCTGCGCGAGCAGGAGGAGCGGATCCGCGCGCAGATCGGCGACGAGGCGCGGTAGCCGCCATGTCCGCCCCGGCGAGCGGCGACCTGCAGCGCACGATCGACGCCGTCTGGCGGATCGAGGCGCCGCGGCTGATCGCCGGGCTGACGCGGATGGTGCGCGACGTCGGGCTCGCGGAGGACCTCGCGCAGGACGCGCTCGTCGCGGCGCTGGAGAAGTGGCCGCAGTCGGGCGTCCCGGACAACCCGGGCGCCTGGCTGATGGCGACGGCGAAGCACCGCGCGATCGACCTCTTCCGCCGCGGCGAGACGCTCCAGGCCAAGCAGGAGCAGATCGCGCATCGGCTCGGGCAGGATCTCGCGGCGGGGTCGTCTTCTGACCCGACCGCCGACACCGCCGCGGCCGCGCAGGTCGGCGACGACCTGCTCGGGCTGGTCTTCATGTGCTGCCACCCGACGCTCGCGATCGAGGCGCGCGTGGCGCTGACGCTGCGGCTGCTCGGCGGCCTCACGACGGACGAGATCGCGCGCGCGTTCCTGACGCCGAGAGCGACCGTCCAGCAGCGGATCGTGCGCGCGAAGAGAACGCTGTCGGCGGCGAGAGTGCCGTTCGAGGTGCCGGCCGGCGACGAGCTGGCCGAGCGGCTGCCAGCGGTGCTGGGCGTGATCTACCTCATCTTCAACGAGGGCTACGCGGCGACCGCCGGCGAGGACTGGACGCGCCCCGAGCTGTGCGAGGACGCGCTGCGGCTCGGGCGCATCCTCGCCGAGCTGATGCCGCGCGAGGCCGAGGTGCACGGGCTGGCGGCGCTGATGGAGCTGCAGGCCTCGCGCCTGCGCGCGCGACGCGGGCCGGACGGCGCGCCGGTGCTGCTGCTCGACCAGGACCGCTCGCGCTGGGACCTGCTGCTGATCGGGCGCGGGCTGAAGGCTTTGGACCGTGCGGAGGCGCTGAGCGCCGGCGGGCTCGGTCCGTACACGCTGCAGGCTGCGATCGCGGCCTGCCACGCACGCGCGCGGGTGCCGGAGCTGACCGACTGGGAGCGCATCGTCGCGCTCTACGACGGCCTCGCCGCGCTGACCGGCTCGCCGGTCGTCGAGCTGAACCGCGCGGTCGCGGTGGCGATGGCGTTCGGGCCGGAGGCGGGATTGGAGCTGGTCGACGCGCTCGCCGGCGCGCCCGAGCTGGCCGGCTACCACCTGCTCCCCAGCGTCCGCGCCGACCTGCTGGAGAGACTCGGCCGCCGCGAGGAGGCGTACACCGAGCTGACGCGCGCCGCCGGCCTCGCCGGCAACGAACGCGAGCGGCGCCTGCTGCTGGAGCGGGCGGCTGCGCTGGCCGGTCGCGGCTGAGCCGAGACCGCAACCCCGCCCGCCGAGCACGCGCCACGCCCCGCCGAGCCCTCCTACAATGGGCGACCGGTCCCCGGGGGACTGGTGTATCGGTAACACGGCGGTCTCCAAAACCGCAACGCCAGGTTCGATTCCTGGGTCCCCCGCTTTGCTGGTCCCGCGCCAGCGCGGCAAATCGCCCGCCGTAGAGGCGTTTTGGCTGCTTCGCCCGGTCGGCGCCTGATCCGCATGGATCCGCCTGAATCCGCTCCGGATCGGACCTTTCGGTCCCTGGAGCTGTCCCTGCGGAAGTAGCTCGGAAGTGGCCCCGACGGCCGGTATCCTGAGTCCATGCCCGATCCGCGCGACATAGAGCTCGTCTTCGCTCCCCAGGAGGAGGGCGGCTACCACGTCTACGCCCCCGACCTGCCGGGGCTGCACTCCGAGGGCGACACGTTCGACGAGGCGATGGAGAACGCCCGCGAGGCGCTCGACCTGTACGTCGAAGGCCTCCGCGAGGTCGGCCGCCCGCTCGACGCCGGCGTCGTCCGCCGCCGCGTCTCGATCCCCGCGTGAGTCCCCGCCTCCCGGTCGTCTCCGGCCAGCAGCTCGTCAAAGCGCTCGAGCGCTCCGGCTGGGAGGTCGCCCGCCAGCGCGGCAGCCACGTCCGCCTGCACCACCCCGACCGCCGGATCTTCCTCACCGTGCCGCTGCACCGCGAGCTGAAGCGCGGGACGCTGTCGGGCATCTTGGGCGATGCTGGCCTGGACGGCGACGACCTGCGCGACCTGCTCTGACGAACCCCATGATCGATCCAGCGCTCAGAGCTACAGGAGCGTCGTTGTCTTGGGTCGACTATGCCTCGCTCAGCGTGGCAGCGCTGGCCTTTGCTACCTCAGCTGGTTTCGGATTTCTGAATCGGAGGACAGCGAAACGCGCACTTGCGATCTCGGAGCGTCAGGAGGCGCGACGCGAGTCTCGCCTCGACATCTACCTCATCGATTCGCGTGCTCAGCGCCGAGGCGACAAGAGAGATCGGATCATCGGCTTCGAGGTGCGCATAAGCAATCCGTCAGATAGCCCTAACAGTGCGGTCGCAGTTGAGCTTCGCCTGACTTACCTCATCGACGGTACGCCGATGGCAGTGAAGCTCCAGGCCGATCGGTCACTGCAATTCTCGACCGAGACACCAGGGGCGTCGGGGCTGGATCTGCCCGCTGCACTCGAATCCAACGGCGCGCGTTCCGGCTGGCTTCTCTACCGAGTCGACGATGTGTTGACGGCTCCGGCACAGATCGATCGATACGAGCTCGTCGTGCAAGACGTGCATGGCATAGAGCGAGGACTTCCGGTCACGATTCTCGAACAAGCGGCGCCGTGACATACCCGCGAAGAGCAACTGCCCCAAGCGCTCTCATCGTTCCCATAGTCGGGGACGCGGCGATAGCCAGTCCGGCGTCGGAGGGACGATTGGTCCCTGTGCTGATCGTTGACACGAGCCGGCGACCTGAGGTGGCCGAGTTGATCCGGGTGCACAGCCTCCTCCCAGCAGGCGATGCCACGTCAGTCTGGGCCGTTTCCCAGGACGACGACGACACCGTGTTCCTTGCCTTGAGATTCGCCCGGCCGATGGAGCTGGACATGATGCTGCGCTTCAGCATCACGCAACAGCCGATGCTGGTCGACGCGATGTTGGTCAGCGGTCGCGTGTGTCTTCAGGCAGGTGTCGCGGGCGACCGGCTGATCACAACCATGGACGCGAAGCGCCTGGTCGTCGACCTGCCCGATTCCGACTTCCGCTCCGTGTGGGACAGACTGCTGTTGGAACGCTTGGCGACCGACACGGCGAGACGTCTGAGAGTCTCCCGCCGCGAAGCTCGCGCGATAGCGGAGGACTTGGTGGCCGAGATGCGGTCGGTGACCGCGTTCCGCATGCCGCAGTAGTTGTAACGTCCTCCAGGTAGTTCCCACTGGCCATCCGACCAGCTCTCCTGTACGGTCCCGTTTCTGATCCCGTAGAAAGCGGATGGGCGATCGGGGGATGAGGTGTCGGTCCAGAACGTCGTACTCGGAGAGCTGATCAAGCGGCGGGGGTATGGCTACGGGTACGAGCTGCGCGACCAGATGCGGGAGTTCTCCGACACGCTGGGCTACTCGGACACGTTCGTCTACGCCGCGCTCGTGGCGCTCGAAAGACAGGGGCTGATCGCCGTCGTCGAGCGCGACGGCGAACCGGCCGACCCGCACCACCCTGGGCCGCGCAGAGCGCAGTCGCGCCAATCGGCCTCACGCGTCTACTACAAGGTCACCGACTCCGGCCGCGAGCGTTACCGCGACTGGATGGCCGGGCCGGCGAGAAAGGTGCCGCTGCGCGAGGAGCTGCACATGCAGCTGATGGCGGCCGACGTCGAGGACGCGCCGCATCTGATCGTTGCGCTGCGCGACTTCGAGGAGCAGTGCCGGACGCAGCTCCGCCAGATCATCGAGCGCCCGCTCGGCAGTCAGCCCGCAGGCCGTCGCCCACTCGGCGCCACGTTCGTGCACGACGCCCTCTTCTCGCACCTGCAGACGTCGATGGAGTGGGCGCAACGCACGCGCACCTCGCTGCAGAACCTGCTCGACCATCCGACCGGCGTTCCCGGCCGTCGCCGCCCGTAGGCTGGAGCCGAGATGACGCTCCTCTCGGTCGAGCATGTCGGCAAGACCCATCAGGTCGGGCCGTACACGAAGCAGGTCCTCGTGGACGTGTCGTTGACGATGCGACCCGGCGACCTGATCGGCGTTTGGGGTGCGCAGCGCTCCGGCAAGTCCACGCTGCTGCGCCTCGCCGCCGGCGTCGAGGTTCCCGACTCGGGCATCGTGCGCTTCGACGGCCAGGATCTCGCCACGCTCCGGAAAGTCCAGCGCGACCGGCTCCGGCTCGGCGACATCGGCCTCGTGCAAGGCGAAGGGCCGCAGAGCACCTCGTTCAGCGTGCTCGACTACCTGATGCTCCCGCTGTTCAACGACCGCACCCGGCGCGAGGCGCGCAGCCGCGCGCTTGCAACGCTCAGACGCATCGATGTGTTCGAGTGCCGCGACGCGTGTTGGCAGCAGCTCTCGGACAGCGAGAGGGCGCTCGTAAGCCTGGCCCACGGCTTGGTGCGCGAGCCGCGCCTGCTGCTCGTCGACGACCCCACCTCCGGGCTCGACACCCTCCAGCAGCAAGAGGTCGCCAGCTTGTTGAGAGCGGTCGCGATCGAGGATCAGATCGCCGTCCTGATGACCTCGTCGGTCCTGTCGGCGATCACCGGGACTCACGACGCGTTCACCTTGAGCGATGGCTGTCTGATACCGGTGACGGACGCATCTCGCCCGAGCGGAGAGGTCATCGCGTTTCCCCGCGCCGACCGGCAGACCGGCTAGCCGTAGGATCGCTGGACACCGCGCTGGAGCTGGGGATGCTGGAGATCCGCGACGTCCACAAGCACTTCCCGTCGCCCGACGGCGAGCTCATCCGCGCAGTCGACGGGGTCTCGCTGTCGATCGCAAGAGGGGAGCTGGTGGCGCTCTATGGGCCGAGCGGGTCCGGCAAGTCGACGCTGCTCAAGATCATCGCCGCGCTGCTCAGACCCGACAGCGGGAGCGTGAAGGTGGCCGGTCGGGAGGTGACGGCGCTGGACCGTCGCGATGCCGGCCGCTACCGCCTGCGCGAGATCGGTTTCATCCGCCAAGAGCCGAGCTTCGTGCAGGGCGCCAGCGCGATCGACAACGCCGCCTTGAAGCTGCTCGACGAGCTGCGCAGAAAGGATGCGCGCAGACGTGTCGAGCCGCTGATGGTGCGGCTCGGCCTCGGCGACCGACTCCGGCACCTGCCCACCCAGATGTCGGGCGGTGAGCAGCAGCGCGTGCTGATCGCGCGGGCGCTGTCGACCGAGCCGAAAGTGCTGCTCGCCGACGAGCCGACAGGGAACCTTGACTCCCAGCGAAGCCGCGACGTGCTCGAGCTGTTGCGCGAGCTGTGCCACGAGCAAGCGGTAGCCATGCTGCTGGTCACGCACGACCTGCAGGCCGCGAAGTACGCCGACCGAGCCGTGGAGCTGCGCGACGGTCGGCTCGGCGCCTACGTCGCCGACGGTGCCACGCGGTGACCCTGCGCAACATCGCCGGCCTGTATGCGGTGCGGCTGCGAGGGCGCCTCGGCCAGGAGCTGCTCGCCCTCCTCGGGATAGCCGTCGGCGTGGCGCTCCTGTTCGCCGCGCTCGTGGCAAACGCGAGTCTGACCGGCTCGTTTCAGCGCCTGACCGACGGCGTCGTCGGCAACGCCCGCTTCCAAGTCGCCGCTCGCAGCTCGGCCACGCTCGACGAGCACCTGCTCGGCGACGTACAGCGGCTGCCCGGCGTCGCGAACGCAGCAGCGGTTCTGGAGGTCCACGGCGAGGCGGTCGGACGCGAGCGCAGCCGGTCGGTCGTCCTGATCGGGGCCACACCGGAGTTCGGCAAGCTCGGGAGCTCGTTTGCCCACGGGTTCTCGTACGGCTTCCTTGCAAACGTGAAGGCGATGGCTCTGCCGACGCCGCTCGTGGACTCGCTCGGGCTCGCGCTCGGTCAGCCCGTCGTGCTCGATCTCGGCGACCGCCGAGTTGAGGCCCGGCTCGGCGCGAAGCTGCAGGGCTCGGACATCGGGCCCCTGCTCGACAGCCCAGTGGCGATAGCGCCGCTGCGCTATGCGCAGGAACTGAGCGGGGAGACAGGGCGCATCAGCCGGATCTTCGTGGCCCCGGCTCCCGGCCAAGACGCAGCAGTCGCACGCCAGCTCCGGCGGCTGGCCGGGCCGTCCGCCGACGTGCGGCCGGCGAACTTCGATGCACAGCTGTTCCGCCAGGCATCGGCACCGACGAACCAGTCGACGACGATGTTCTCCGTCTTCGGTGCGCTCGTGGGTTTCCTGTTCGCGTTCAGCGCGATGCTGCTGACCGTTCCGAATCGCCGGCGACTCATCGCGGACCTCGACATCGAGGGCTACGGCCCGCGCACCATTCTCAAGATCCTGTTGTTCGACGCACTCGTCCTCGGAATCACGGCATCCGCAGTTGGCGTCCTGCTCGGGAATCAGGTTGCGCGCGCGCTCTTCGACGAAACGCCGGCGTTCTTGCAGTACGCGTTCGCCGTCGGGTCGGAGCGTCTCATCACGGTCACCGACGTCGCTATCGCAGCTGGCGGTGGTATTGCCGCCAGCTGCATCGCCGTGCTCGGCCCGACGGCCTCCTCGTTGCGCTCGCGGTCGCCAGCCGGCGTGGCCGCGAGCGCGTCTCGCCGGACCGGAGTCGAACTGCCCGTCGCCGCAGGCACCGTGTGTCTCGCCGGGGGCATCGCGATCGTCGTCGCGGCACCTGCGTCGGCGACGATCGGCATCGCCGGCCTTGGGTTGCTGACCTCCTCGATGCTGCTGCTGCTCCCGACGCTGCTTCGGATCGTGGTGAGCAGCATCGAGCTGCTGACGCAGAACGTGCGCAGCGTGATCCCCTTCCTGGCGCTGTTCGACCTTCGTGACCCGGCCGCGCACGTTCGCACTCTCGCGGTCGCAGCGACGGGCGCGGTCGCGGTATTCGGCAGCGTCGCGTTGCAGGGCGCCCACGCGGATCTCCTGCGCGGCCTCGAGCGCACGTCGGCGGACGTGGCCGCCGTCGGAGACGTGTGGGCGGTCGCGCCCGGATCGGCGAATCTGCTCGTGACGACGCCGTTCCCGGCCAAGCGGCTGAAGCTGCCGAGCGGCATCGAGCGGCTCGACGTCTATCGCGGAGGCTTCCTCGACGTCGGGGATCGGCGGGTGCGCGTGTTCGCCCCGCCTGCAACCGGACGGCAGCCCCTGTCGGACAGCCAGGTGCTCGACGGAGACCTCGAGACAGCCCTCGCGCGGCTGCGGGTCGGTGGTTGGATCGTCATCTCGCAGGACGTCGCGCGCGCACAAGGACTCCGTGTCGGCGACAGGTTCACCCTTCCTTCACCCGTTCCGACGCGATTCCGCGTCGCCGCGCTGTCGACGAACATGGGCTGGCCTCCCGGCTCGATCGTTGTCAACGCCGACGACTACGCCCGTGCGTGGGGAAGCGACGAAGCGAGCGCGATCCTGGCGACGCTCGCGCCGGGCACATCGCCTGCTCAGGGACGCCGAGCGCTCCAGGCGGCCCTCGGTCCCACATCCACACTCGCCGTGTACACGGCGGCGCAGCGCCGAGCCACGCAGGACGAAGCCGCCCGTGCCGGTGTCGCGCGCCTCGCCCAGATCGCCGCGCTCGTGCTCGTCTCGGCGGTCATCGCGATGGCGTCGGCGATGGCCGGGCTGATCTGGCAGCGGCGTCCCTTCATCGCCGGAATGAAGCTGGAGGGCTACGGCACCGCCGACCTGTGGCGGGCGCTGCTGCTGGAGGCGGCGATCCTGATCGGCGCGGGATGCTCGGTGGGTGCGATCTTCGGCCTCCTCGGCCAAGGTCTCCTCAGCCGCGCGCTCACAAGCGTCACCGGATTCCCGGTCATCTACGACACCGCGGCTCTCGGCGCGCTCTTGACCTGTGCGGCTGTGACCATCGCCGCCGTCGTGATTGTCGGCGTCTTCGGGCAGCGGACAGCCAGCGCCGAGCCTGCGTAGCGATCGAGCAGCGAGTCGATGCCCGCAAGGCGTCTAGCTAGGATCGCTCCCCGAGAGGGGGTTCCTTGCCGGAGACGACGAATGCGATGCCGCCCAGCGGTGCGCAGTCCTCGGCGCTGCTGCGTGCCGCCGCGCGAGAGCTCGGCGGCGGGCTGCAGGCGGTTCCGCGAGAGCTGCGTATGTGGCGACGGCAGGCTGTCGCGATCCCGGACGAGGTCCTGCGCGCGGAGGCCCTCCACGCGCTCGACAGCAAGCGCGGCCACACCGATGGCGCCGCGCTCTTCTGGACGCTCCCCACGATTCGCGATCTCGGGCTGCTGCGCCTGCTCGTCGCATTCCAGATCATCTACGACTACCTCGACAACGTCAGCGAGCGCGGCGCTGGCGCCGCAGTCGAGAACGGTGAGCATCTGTTTCTTGCTCTCGTCGACGCGCTGGACCCCGACGCCACTTCGATCGACTACTACCGCTTTCACCCATGGCGTGACGACGGCGGTTACCTGCGTTCGCTCGTCGACGCCTGCCGAGCCGGTTGTCGTGCCCTCCCGCGCTTCGACGTGGTGCGGCCGTTCATCCGGCTGGAGGCGTCCCGGCTGCCGGTACTCGCTCTCAACCACGAAGTGAACGCGGACCACCGGCGAAAGACGTTGCAGCGATGGGCTTGCGAGCAGTTCGGCGGTGACCTCGGCCTTCGCTGGTGGGAGCTGACCGCCGCAGCAAGCCAGTCGGTCGTCACGTTCGCACTGCTGGCCCTCGCTGCAGACCAGGAAGCAACCCGCGCAGATGCCGAGGGAACGTACGCGGCCTACTTCCCCTGGTTCGCGTACGCCGTGACGATGCTCGACGCCTACGTCGACCAGCACGAGGACAAACGCAACGGGGCCCACAGCTACGTCGGCTACTACGCCTCCGAGGAGCTGGCGGTCGCGCGGCTGTGCGAGAGCGTCGAAAAATCAGCCGAGCGCCTGCTCTCACTGCCACACGGTCATCGCCATGCGGTGATGTTGGGCTGCATGGTCGCGATGTACCTCAGCAAGGACAGTGCCGGCACATCAGAGATGCGCGCCACGACCGCCCGGATCCGGCAAGCCGGCGGAACGCTGACGACGATGCTCGTGCCGGTGCTGCGGCTCTGGCGAATCTGCAACGCCCAAACCGCTACGACATGACCGACTGCCAGCGAGCAGGCCCGACCCTGCCGCTCACCCGGTCGCAGTGGTCGGCGGTGGCCGCCGCGACGACCCGCCAGCTCGGCTGGGGCCTGCGCGCCGTCGCGCGTGAGATCCGCGTGTGGCGGGCGCGTGCCGCCGCGATCCCCGATCCCGACCTGCGTCGCGATGCGCTCAAGGCGCTCGACGACAAACGCGGGCACACCGATGGAGCCGCGCTGTTCTGGACGCTTCCCCGGAGCCGGAACCCGGAGCTGCTGCGCACGCTCGTCCGCTACGAGCTGCTGCAGGACTTCCTCGACACGGTGACCGAGCACGGCGCGGCCATCGGTCCCCAGGCGGGTCGGCGGCTCTACGTCTCGCTGCTCGACGCCCTCGATCTCGACCGCCGGCCGCTCGACTGCTTCGTGGGCTCCACGCGCGATGACGGCGGCTACCTCGCCGGACTTGTCGAGGGCTGCCGCGACGGCTGCCGCGCGTTGCCGGGCTATGACGTCGTGCGACCGCTGCTCGTCCGCGACGCCCACCGCGCCGGCGTGCTCGTCGTCAATCATCACGCCGATCCCACTGCCCGTGACGCAGCGCTGGAGCGATGGGCCGAGCAGCACCTTCCGGGCGAGCAGGAGCTTCATTGGTTCGAGCGCACCGCCGCGGCGAGTGGCTGGATCACGACGCATGCGCTGCTCGCGACGGCGGCGAGCGAGACGATCACGCGCGAGGAGGCGGCCGCTGCGCATGCCGCCTACTTCCCCTGGCTGGCGATGGCGCTGACGATGCTCGACAGCTACGCCGACCAGGCCGAGGACCGCGCTCATGGCGACCACAGCTACGTTGACCACTACGCCTCGCCGGAGGCGACAGTCGAGCGGCTGCGCGAGAGCGTGGCGCGGGCCGCGGCTGGCGTCCTCGCGCTCCCGGATGGCGAGCGGCATGCCGTGCTGCTCGGCTGCATGATCGCCCTCTACCTCAGCAAGGACAGCACGCGCGCGCCGGATCTCCGTGCAGCGACCGCGGCGATCGTGGCTGCCGGCGGCTCGCTGCCCAGGCTGCTGCTTCCCGTCCTGCGGGCGTGGCGGATCTGCAACGGGCAGCGCCGCACCACATAGCTGAACGTCGAGTAATCAGCGTTAGGTCTGGCGCCGCCGAAAGGCGGTCATTAGCTTGCTGCGAGCCGCACACGCGGTCCCCGGCGCGGTGGCGGGCGGTGAGCGCTCCATCCTCCCCCATGTGGAGTCCGTCCGCTGCCGCGCCCCTCTTGTGTCCCCGCGCATGCAGCCGTGTCAGCCTCCGTCCGGGCGCGTCGCTCCAGCGGAGGCTGGCACGCGCTGGGGCACGCGCTTCTTCACGCGCGTTCTCGACCATCTCCCGGCATCGACGCCTCAGGTCGAGCGGCGGCTGCTGCGCTCGGCCTACGAGATCCACCGGATGACCGACGCGATGCTCCCGCGCCTGACGGACGGCGACGTGTGGAGGCTGGTCGGAGCCGTAGAGGCGATAAAGGCGACCGCCGACGCGGCGATCGCCGCAGGCGTCCCCGAACGGTACGTGCGCCAGTTGCTGGCGATGACGTTGGCCCATGCGGCGGAGGTCGCGGAGCTGGCCGCCCAGATCGCCCTGCCGGACGACTCCGACAGCTCTACTACCTAGAGGTAGTAATAAGACTGGTCTATCTGTCGGCGCCGCGCGGTCTGCCGTCTGCTCTCGCGCGATCCGACTCGATCACGCGGGCGCGGATCGTCAGCATCTCGAGCGGGACGCCGAGCGCCTCGGCGAGCGCGCACAGCGCCTCGTAGCTCACGCGCGTCGAGGTGCTCTCGATCTGCCACACGCGCTTCTGCGACGTGCTGGCGGCATGCGCCAGCTCCTCCTGGGTCATACCCAACTCCGCGCGCCGCTCGCGCACCGCCTGGCCGAGCGCCGATCCGGTCTTCTGCCGTCTTGGCACGAGCGCCACCCTCGTGGCTCAGAGCGATGCGCTCAACGTCCTAGAGGACGTTGGAGCCAAGGAACACGGACCGGGCGGAAAGCACCGTCGCGATCCTAGATGCGAAGGCTGCGATGCGCTCGGGACGCGGAGGCAGGCAGTCCTATGGGACCAGCAGAGGAGACGAACGCACAGGGCCCACGAACGTCGGGAGCCTGGGCACTGGCGGCGACACGTCGCCGCTCGCCCGAGGCTCTTGAGCACGGCTGCACGTCAGCGTGCCAACCTGCCCAAGAGCCGCCCGGCCAGGCGCACGCTCGCCTCGATCTCCACTCTCCGGATCGAGACGGACTCGACGTTGAGGCCGAACGGGACACCGAGGCGGCGGCAGAAGGACATCAGCTCGAGTGCGGTTGCCTCGGCATGCTCGAGAGATGCGTCGAGGGTGTCGTCGGCGTGGCGCAGGTCGTTTTCGATCCAGCGCGGGACGTCGACGCCGAGCCATCGGAGGAACTCCAAGGTCTTCATCGAGCCGCACACCGACGAGGTGAACACGATTGGGACCGGATCGAGACCGCGATCGCGGCACGCGTAGGCATAGTCGGACACCAGATTCTTGGCAGCGTTGACGTCGTAAACGACCTGGGTGACGAAGTAGGAGCAGCCAGCCTCTTGCTTGGTGACCAAGCGAAGGTGCTCGTCGCCTTTGCGCGTGTGCCGCTCGGGAATCGCGACGGCGCCGAGGAGCAGGGCCGGGTTGACCTCGGTGCGAAGCTGCTGGGCCCTGCGGAGCGTCGTGGCGACACGCCGCTCGCGCGAAGGAGCGCCGACGAAGACGGCCATCCGCTTGGCGGTGTCCTGGGACCCCATCCAGTCGCGAAGGTCCTGCTCGCAGTACTTCGCCGTCGCGCGGTAGACCACGACCGGCGTGCGCCAGGTCTTGAGGTGCCGGTCCAGATAGTCGGCCGGGTCCATCGTCGGCAAGAACGGGAACGGCCGTTCTGCGGGGTTGCGGTCGGCCTCGTCATCGATGTCGTAGAGGATCAGGCCGTCGACGTCGAGCGGCTCCAGGCGCTCGAAGGTGACATCAGCGATCTCCTGCGCCTTCTCCGGAGTGGTCGACAACCGTGGCGGCGTCAGCGCGAAGAGCAGGAATTCCCCCTGGCGGGAGACGATGCGACGCTGGAGATCCACGCTCGCGAAGGCTATCCCAGGCAGGGCTCGCCGATCTCAATGGGGTCGCCCAGAAGCTCCACGCGGTCTCCTGGGTCCCCCCGCTCTGCCGTCAGCGGTCGTAGACGTCGCGCCGGTGTCGGACCGTCACGACGACGACGAGGAGGACGTCGTCCTCGACCGTGTAGACGATGCGGTAGTCGCCGACGCGGACGCGCAGACCGGGCCGTCCCCGCAGCGACCGCGCAGCCGGTGGACGAGGGTCCTCGGCGAGCAGGGCGATGGCGCCCTGGATGCGCCGAGCGACAGGCGGGTCGAGCTTCTTGAGGGCTCGGACAGCGGCCGGGCGCAGCTCGATGCGGTAGGTCACGTCCAGCCGAGATCGGCCTTGGCCTGATCCCACGGGATGTTGGGACCCTCCTCGGCCATGGCGGCGTCGAAGGCCGCTACGTCCTCGGCTTCCTCGAGCGCTTCCATCAGCTCGTCGTAGCGCTCCGGACTGACCAGCACCGCCGCCGGGCGCCCGTAGCGCTCCAAGAAGACCGCCTCGGTGTGGGCAAGCTCGACGGCCTCGGGCAGTCTCTCCCGTGCCGCGCTGATGTTCATCGTCGCGATGCGAGAATCGTACAACACTTACCTCGACATGTACAAGAGTCCACAGGCGACGGGACCCTGCTCACATAGTCCCGGTCCGCAGCCGCCTGGCCTGCACGCGGAGGCGGAAACGACCGGCGTCGCTCCGTTCCGGCCTACTCGCCGCGGGAATACACGCGTGCGCCCCGTCGCCCGCTCCGGCATTGGATGGCGACACCGAATTGCCCCCAGTACATCCCGATGGAATGCGGCTGTCGAGCGAGCCGTCCTCGTAGTAGACGCGGACACGCGTGTAGAGATGGTAGGGCCCGCAGAATCGGCGGTTACTCGCCTGAACCGTCACGTGTTGCCCTCCGTCATAGAGCGCCGTTCCACGTGCGTCCGGTCCTCCCCAACCCGACCAGCGGGTCTGCCGAAGCTCGAACGCCGGGTCGAGTGACTCATCCGGCCACCCGAAGAAGCACGCTCTCGGGGCCTCGCTGGCGACCCAGGATCTCAAGCTGCCACAGCCGATGTAGGTGTCCGCGCTGGACGCGCTTGCGGTGGGCACCGATCGTACGAGCGTCGGCACGGCAACGAGCACGAGCACAAGTGCCCAAAGGCGGCCTCGCGAGCTGGCGGCCGAGAGCATCGTGTCGTGAGGCTACCCGAGGAGCAGTTGCTCACGCCTGTCTGCCACCTCATCCTCCACCGACTCGCGCGGCACGTCGGTCGCGGTCACCGCCCGTCGAGGTATGCCTGCGCGACGCGCTTCGGCGCGCGCGCCAGCCACGCCTCGGCGATCAGCTCCTCCAGCTCGGCGAGGTCGATCCGCTCCAGTCGCACGAGCACTGCCGGGTAGCCGTCGAAGTGCGGCGTCGTGAAGTACACCGCCGGGTCGTCGGCGAGCAGTGCCTCCTTCGCACCGAGGTGATCGACGCGGGCGCCGAGGATCGGGCCGTCCGGCGCGGCGTCGCCGAGCGCACGCAGGTCCGACTGGCGCAGCGGCCGCTCCCACACGAAGCCCTTCTCGCGCACGCGCCAGTGTGCGTTCCCCCGCGAGACGTGCTCGTCGGTTCTCCGGGAGGGCGAGCGCTATGCGACGGACGTCGTCCCAGGTGGCCATCGGCGCACCCTATCCCGAGCCCGATCGGGCGGCGAGTGCGGGTGGAGGGATTCGAACCCCCAGTGGCCTCTACCTGGCCACCGGCTCCTAAGGCCGGCGTGTCTACCGTTTCACCACACCCGCAACTGCCACCGTAGCGGCCCGCGGGATTGTAGGGTCCATAGTCGATGGAGGCGGGCTACGTGATCGAACGGCCCAATCGCGACAAGGCGTCGTCGAAGACGACCCGCGCGATCATCGTCGCGTTGCTGTTGATCTCCGCGGCGCTGATGCTGGTCGTGATGCTCGGCGGCTGGTCCGCGCTGCAGAGCGGCGCGGTGCTGCAGCTCGCCTACGTCGTCCTCTACCTCGTGATGGCCTACTACATCGGCCAGTGGAACCGCGGCCCGCTGCCGGTCGCCGCGGCGCTCGCGATCATCCTCGGGATCTTCGCGGTGATCGCCGGGCCCCAGTGGTTCCAGCGCGACAAGGCCGGCTTCTCGACGCCGGACTCGATCTTCGGCACGACCGGACTGGCGGCGGACACGCTCGGCGTCGTCACGCTCCTGCTGGTACCGCTGCAGGCGCTGCTGATCTTCTTCTCGATGCAGGGCTTCCGCCAGGACTGGCACGTCGAAGTCGAGCGGCCGGTCGGCCGGCTCGACCGCTCCGCTCGCGCGCACTGACGCGCCGCGCTCCCGTTTGACACGGGCGCAAGATTACAACCAAATAGTTTTCATTCAGATTTGGGTGTAAACTGGGGACATGGCGCCCGATCGCCCCACCGATGCCTTCGTCGGCCGCGACGCCGAGCTCGAGCGACTCGACCGGATTCTCGGCCAGGTCAGAAGAAGCGGCCGCGGTGTCCTGATCTCCATCCGCGGCCGGCGCCGCGTCGGCAAGAGCCGCCTGGTCGAGGAGTTCATCCGCCGATCGGGATGCCCGTCGATCTTCTACACAGCGGTGCAGGGCCCCAGTGCACAGGAGCTCGAGCGGTTCGTCGGCGCGATCGGAGCCTCGGACGCACCGGCCGGCGAGGAGGTTCGGAACGGAGCGGCGGCTCATGGCTGGGAAGCCGCCCTCGCTCTCGCCGTGCGCGGCGCGTCGCGCGACGCGCCGGTCGTGCTCGTCGTCGACGAGCTGCCCTATCTCGTCGCCAAGGAGCCCACGATCGAGGCCGTCCTGCAGCTGCTGTGGGATCGCACCTTCCAGCGCCAGCCAGTGATCGTCGTGCTCGTCGGCTCCGACCGCGCGACGATGGAGGCGCTGTCGGAGGAGGGCCGGCCGCTCTACGACCGGGTTCGGGAGCTGGTCGTCAAGCCGCTCGACCCGGCGACGATCGGGAGGATGCTCGGCCTTCCCGCCGCAGACGCACTCGACGCGTACACGGTCATCGGCGGCTTTCCGGTGCTGGCGCTCGAATGGGGCCGCGGCCGCACGCTCACCGACTACCTCGAGGACGCGCTCACAGACCCGAGCTCGTTCCTCGTCATCAGCGCGGAGCGCGCGCTGGCCTCCGAGTTCCCCGGGGACGTGCAAGCCCGCGCCGTCCTGTCGGCGATCGGCGGGGACGCGCGCGCCCACAAGACGATCCTCTCGCGCACGGGCATTCCCCAGACGTCGCTGGACCGTGCGCTCGACGTGCTGATACGCAAGGGCATCGTCGACGGCCTCACCCCGTACTCGACGAGAGCGTCGCCGAAGAGCCGTCGCTACCTCGTGGCCGATCCATACATGCGCTTCTGGCTGCGCTTCGTCGGACATCAGACCGACACGATCGACCGCGGGCGCGGTGAGCTCGTCGTGGCCGAGGTCGCCCGCGCGTGGTCCACGTTCCGCGGCCGAGCGATCGAGCCGACGATCCGCGAGGCACTCGAGCTGAGCCTGCCGGACGAACGCTTCGGGGCCGCGCGTCACGTCGGCGGCTACTGGAATCGCTCGAGCACCATCGAGGTCGATCTCGTCGGCGGCGACCGGGTGCCGTGCGCTCGAACCGTCTCGTTCGTCGGCTCGATCAAGTGGCGTGACGACCAGCCGTTCGACCGCGGCGACGCGGCCGCGCTCGCGGCTCAGCGACCCGATGTCCCGGGCACCGACGCCGCGACGACGCTCGTCGGCGTCTCGCGACGGGGCTTTGCGGCGAAGTCAGGCCTCGACGTCGCGCTGACGCCAGAGGACGTCCTCGCCGTGTACCGGTCGCCCGGCGCCTGACCGCGCGGCCTCAGGGCACCAGCACCAGCTTGCGGTGCGGACTGCGCTGCACGCGCTCCCACGCCTCGGCGACGTCGGCGAGCGGGACGCGCTCGACCTCGACCTCGATCCGCCCGGCGGCGGCGTGGCCGATCAGCGTGCGGTAGGCGTCGTGGCGCACGTCGGGGGGAGCGAGGAAGTTCAGGTACCCGCGGACGTCGAGCTGGCGCCCGCGGATCGTGGCCGAGGGGAGCGTCGCCTCGGCGCCGGCCGACTGGCCCAGCTGCACGAGCCGGCCGCCGACGCCGAGCGCCTCGACCGCCGCCGCGGCCGGCGCGCCCCACAGCGGGTCGTGCACGACGTGGACGTCGCCGCCGGCGGCGTCGCGGAAGGCCTGCGTGAGCTGATCGCCGCGGAGATCGGTCATGTCGACGGTCTCATCGGCGCCGAGCCGCGCGGCGCGCGCGAGCATCTCGCTGTCGCGCCCGGCCGCGACCACCCGGCCGGCGCCGAGCAGCCGCGCCGCCTGCACCGCGAGCTGGCCGACGACGCCGGTCGCGCCCAGCACCAGCACCGTCTCCCCCGGCTGCAGCTGTGCGCGCCAGGCGAGCGGGAGCCAGGCCGCGAGCCCCGCGATCCCGAGCGCCGCGGCGACGCCGTCGTCGATCGCGTCGGGCAGCTCCGTCGTCGCCTGAGCGAAGACGAGCGCCCGCTCCGCGTACGAGCCGAACGGCGGGACCGGCAGGTCGAAGTACACACGCCGCCCGTCGCCGGCGAGCCGCCCCACGCCCTCCATCCCGACGACCGACGGCAGCGGCGGCGGCCCGGAGACGTAGGCGCCGGACGCGCGGCGCACGTCGACCGGGTTGACGCCCGCGACCGCCACCTCGACGACGACCTGCCCCTCCCCCGCGACCGGCTCATCGAACGCCTCGTACACCGGCGTCGCGGCCAACTCGTGCAGGACTGCGGCGTGCATTCACGGGACGCTAGCGACTCTGCACCAACTGTCACCATCCAGCGCCGAACGACGTCCGGCGCGGCGTACCGTCGCCGGTGGCATGTGGATCGTCGAAGACAAGGACGGCCTCCCGATCGAGCTGACGTTCGAGCGCTGGCGGCACATCGTCAGAGCGCACCCGGAGCTCGCTCGCTGGCGCCGCTCTGTCCTCGTCGCGATCCACAGTCCGACCGAGGTCCATCCCGGCTTCAAGCCCAACGAGCGACGGCACTATCTCCTCGGTGCAGGCCCGAGCCGGTGGCTCAAGGTGGTAGTAGCCTTCGAAGACGACCGCGGGTTCGTCGTCACGGCGTTCGCGCGCAGGGCATTCCCATGAGCCTCACGATCGCCGCCATCGACTTCGACCGGATCGACTACGACCGCGAGGCGGACGTGCTCTACCTCAGCGCCGGCGACCCGGCGAAGGCCGTTGACTTCGACGAGTCGCCGGACGGTCACGCACTGCGCTTCGACGCCGACGGCCGGCTCGTCGGCATCACGATCGTCGGTGCTCGCCGACTTGTCGACGAAGGACGGGACGTGCACGTCCAAGCGCCCGTCACGCTCACCGCGGACGCGTTGGCCTCGATCGTGCGGTAGCCGCGCGCTGGCGCGGTTGCTCCGCCGCCTACTTGAACCTGAAGGTGGCGTGGACCCGCACCGATCTGCTGGTGTGGTTGGAGTAGCCGATGCCGAATCTCGGCCCGACCAGGGCGCGCAGCTTTCGCCCGCGCTTGCGCGGTCGCAGCTTGATGACCATCCCGTTGCCCTTCGCCTGGCACCCGACGGCGAGCGGGCCGGAGGCTCTGGACACGCTGCTGTCGGCCGTGACGGTGTACCGCGAGCCAGAACGGGAGATCTGGACGGGGAGCGAGACGACCGCCGTCGAGCAGTGGCTGGCTGCGGCAGCGCCCTGGGCAGCGCCGGTCGCCTGCTGGCCGGTCACCGCGGCCTGGACGCACATCGCCAGGATCGCCGCGTTCGCGTTGTCCCCGCTGACCTGCTTCCTCACGATGGTGCCGCTTGTGAAATTCCCGTACATGTTGCCGCCGGCGCGTGCGAACAGCGCACAGGTGATCACGCGCCGGACGGTGACGTTCTTGACGCCGGCGAGCTTCGGGAAGCCGTCCGCCACGCCCTCCCACAGGGAGTCGAAGTCGGCGAGCTCCTGCGCGTTGAACGGCTGGAGGTACGTGTCCTCCTCCTTCGAGCCGGCCGGCACGGTGTCCGTGGTCTGAGCGGCAAACGAGTCGGGCGGCATCGCGACGTCACCCGACTCCTCGCACACGCCCGGGGCGATGCGCTTGCAGGCGATACCGGCCAGCGGATCCGGGTTTCGCGTTCCCTGAGCCGCCGGAGCCGCGGCGACGAACGCCCCTGCCGGTATGAGCGCCAAGACCAGCGCTATCAGGCGCTTCGGCTCCATCGAGTTGCGAACGCTACTACAGCGTGCCTGCCGCGTGGATCATCCGGGGCTCGGCCGCCGCGGAACCATGGCCACTCAGGCGATTCCAGGAAAGGCGCCTGGGTAGGTCCGCGGTCTCTCTGCGATATACAAGATCGATGAGCGTGCCGTCCGGGGGCGAGTCAGAGCGCGTATTTCAAGCCCGGCTGCAGGAGCATATGTCGGCACGTGACGAGGTGTTTCGGGCCATCAGCAACCAGCACCTGGCGCTTAGCTTCGGCACAGCCGCACTCGCTGCGGCCTTTGGCGCCGGTTTCCTTTCGTGGGGCAAGTCGATAGCACCAGCGATATTCATCGGGATCGTGCCCCTCAGTTGGTGGATCCTCACAATGTGGTTGGGCGAGGTCGTGCGAATGCTCCGAGCTGTTGAGTTCTGCACCGAGCAGGAGCGCATCATCAATTCCTCTGCGTCCAGCGAAGGTTCGGCGGAGCCAGCGCTCCGGTGGGAGCGCTGGCGACAAGATGACAAAGCGCCGTGGCGGACGATCACTTGGACCTATGTGTCGGTACTGCTGTTCGGCGCAGTCACGACGCTGGCAGGCGCCACGTGTGCGCTCGTCACGACGATCCAGAGTCATTGGGCGGCTTGGATTATCGGGATGTTCGGGCTGCTCGTAGCCGTCGCCGGAGTTCAGTTCTTCTGGTGGATCCTGCGGGTATTCCTGCAGTGGAGCGACCGGTCAGTGGGCCTGCCGCAAACGCGCTTCCTCGCCTGTGTGCGACGGATGGGACGGTTGCTCTCGAGCCCGAAGTCGCCCGTCTCTGCGTGGGTCGCCCCCGCGACCGTGGCAGTAGCGGTTGGGGTTCCTGTCATCGCTGCGATCATTTTTTCCGGCGGCGGTTCTCCACAGTCCGATCGCGTGGGTCGTTGGGGCTTGCTTGATCCTGCTCGTTGCTGCTCTGGCGTATTGGGTTGGGAGACATCGCCAAGTCATAAGTCCCGCGACGCTCGTATGGGCAGCAGCTCTCTCCGCCGGGCTCACACTCGGCCTGACGCTCACCTTCACGGCGAGTGCCAGTTACGGCCCAGAACAGAATCATGCGAAGGTGTGCCCGAACTGTCCCAAGGATTGCGACGGCCCAAGGGGCCGTCCCGGTCGAAGGGGCCCGCCAGGTCCCCAGGGCAGAAAGGGCGCCCAGGGCAGAAAGGGCGCCCAGGGCAGAAAGGGCGCCCAGGGCAGAAAGGGCGCCCAGGGCAGAAGGGGCCCCCAGGGCAGAAGAGGGCCACGAGGGATGACGGGCCCACCAGGGCCGAGGGGACCGATCGGTCCTCCAGGGCCCGTGCATGGATCTTGAGCGCGTTCGACCAGCGCACTTGTACGTCGAGGAAATGGGGCGGGCGGGAGTCGAACCCGCACGTCCTTGCGGACAGTCGCTTTTGAGGCGACCGCGTCTGCCATTCCGCCACCGCCCCGGTGACGCTGCGCTGAGTCTACGGGGCCTCGGGCGCGACGAGCGCGAGCAGCTCGCCGGCGAGCGCGGGCGGCGCGGCGAGCAGGCCGGCGGGCATGCCGTCGGCGGGCGGCAGCTCGTGCAGCTCGAGCCCGGCGCGCGCGCACAGCAGCGCACCGGCGGCGACGTCCCACGCCTTCACGCCGCGCTCCCAGTAGGCGTCGCAGCGCCCGAGCGCGGTCCATGCGAGATCCACGGCGGCGCTGCCGCCGCGGCGCAGGTCGCGCACGCGCGGCAGCACGCGCCGGAGCACCTCCGCCTGCCGCGCGCGCACCGCCGCGTCGTAGGCGAAGCCGGTCGCGACGAGCGCCACGCCGAGGCTCTCCGCCCGCGGCACGGGCGCAACCGGAGCGCCATCGCGCAGCAGCGGCCCCGAGCGGGTGGCGCTCAGCTCCTCGCCGCGCAGCGGGTCGAGCACGACGCCCGCGAGGGCGGCCCCGTGGGCGTCCTCCGCGGCCACGCTCACCGACCACTGCGGATAGCCGAACAGGTAGTTGACGGTCCCGTCGAGCGGGTCGACGACCCACCGCACGCCGCTCGCCGGAGCCCCGTCGCGGCCGGCGGTCTCGCCGCCCTCCTCCCCCAGGATCGCGTCGTGCGGGCGGCGCTCGGCCAGCAGCGCGCGGATCGCGCGCTCGGCGGCGCGGTCGGCTTCGCTGACCGGGTCGGTCGCCGACGTCTTCGTGTCGACGCCCTCCGGCGGGCGGTCGTAGCGCGCGAGCAGCTCGGCGGCGGCGGCGCGGGCGGCCGCGCGCGCGACGTCGAGCAGCTCCGCTTCGAGCGCCGCGCTCACGCCGCGAGCGGCGGGCGCCGGTCGGCCCATGGCCGCGCCGCCTCGAGCTGCGCGGAGAGCGACAGCAGCGTCGCCTCGTCGTGCGGGCGCCCGACGAGCTGCACCGCCAGCGGGACCCCGTCCGGCGTGAAGCCGGCCGGAACCGACGCGGCCGGCTGGCCGGTCACGTTCCACGCGGGCGTGTAGGGCGTGTAGCGCGCGACGCCGTTGAACGTCCACAGCGCGCCGCGGCCCTCGTATCTGCCGACCGGCAGCGGCAGCTGCGCGGTCCCCGGCGTCAGCAGCACGTCGTGGTCGGCGAAGACCTGACCGAGGCGCTGCGCCGTCGCGGCCTCGTGCGCGCGCGCCCGCGCGATCACCGCGCCCGGCAGCATCCGCCCCATGCGCGCCATCGCACGCGTGCGGCGCTCGAGCCGTCGCGGGTGCGCGAGCGTGGCGGCGTCGTCGGCGACGCCGCGCAGGTAGCGCGGGACGATCTCGCTGAGGATGTCCCCATAGGGGACCTTGACCTCCTCGACCGTGTGGCCGAGCGAGCGCAGCAGCGCGATCGTCTCCTCGTAGGCCGCGCGCTGCTCCCTGCCCAGCGGCGCGAACAGCGGGTTGCTCGTCGAGCAGGCGATCCGCAGGCGGCCCGGCTCGCGCGCCGCAGCGTCGGCGAAGGATCCCTCGGGGTCGCCGTCGAGCCGGTCGGCGACGACGTCCCACCACAGCGCCGTGTCGCGCACCGAGCGCGTGACGCAGCCGATCGTCGTGAGGCCCTGCCAGCCGTCGGCGTACGGCGCGGTCGGGATGCGGTCACGCTGCGGCTTGAGGCCGTAGAGCGCGCAGCAGGAGGCGGGAATGCGGATCGAGCCGGCGCCATCGGTTGCGAGCGCGGCGCCCGCGAGGCCGGCGGCGACGGCGGCGGCCGAGCCGCCGCTGGAGCCGCCCGGCGAGCGGTTGGTGTCCCACGGGTTGCGCGTGACGCCCCACGTGACCGACTCGCTGAACGGCCACTGCATCAGCTCGGGCACGTGCGTCTTGCCGAGCACGATCGCGCCGGCGGCGCGCAGCCGCTTGACGACCTCGGCGTCGTCGGTCGCCGGGCGGTCCTCGGCGCCGCTGCCCTTGCACGTCACCTCGCCGGCAACGTCGGTGTCGTCCTTGATCAGCACCGGGACGCCGAGCAGCGAGCGCTCGTCGCCGGCGCCGCGGCGGCCGGCGGCCTGGTCGCCCTCGGCGAGCGCGCGCTCGGCGAGCACGACGCGGACGGCGTTGAGCTGCGGGTCGATCCGCCCGATCCGCTCCAGGCACAGCTCGACCAGCTCGCGGGGAGACACCTCGCCGGCGCGCACGAGCTCGGCCTGCGCGGCGATTCCGGCGAACGCGAGATCGGTGCGGTCCATCGTCGCGGCAGCCTACCGGCCCGCGTGTCAGCCCAGCACCGGCATCACGGCCGACGCGGGCCGCACCGCCATGCCGCGCGGGGCGGCGAGCCGCTCGAGCATCACGGCCGTGTCGGCGAACGCGACGCCGGTGAGATGGACCTCGCGCGCGGCGAAGTCGGCGACGATCGCCTCGACGGCCGCCGCGTATGCGTCGCGGTCGCCGATCGCGAGCGCGTGGAGCGCGTCCGCGGTGCGCGCGAACGCCGCGTCTTCGCCCGCGCGCATCCCCTCGATCGCCGGCAGCGCGGCCTCGTCGTCGCCCTGCGCGAGCGCGGCAAGGGCAAGCGCGTAGCAGGCGGCCGGCGAGTCGCACGCGTCGCCGAGCTGGGTGCGCACGTAGCCCGCAGCGTGCCCGCCCTCACCCCACAGGATCGAGGACTTCAGCAGGCCGATCAGGCGCCCGTACGCCCGCGGCCCCGCCGCCTCCCACGACGCGCGATAGCGCTCGGCCGCCGCGCGGAACAGCGTCCGCGACCGCGCCGCATCGCCCCGCAGCAGCGCCTGCTGCGCCAACCCGTCGAAGCGGATCGCCTCCCCCATCAAGTCCTGCGCGCTCATCCCGCCCGGACCGTAGCGCGTCGCCGTGACGTACGTGCGGCAACATACATATGCGGTAGACGAGCGATGTACGGTCAGCAGCATGAAGCGCCTGCGAATCCGCATCGAAGCTGAACTCGACGAGGCGCTCGCGATTGCGGCAGCCCAACGGCGGACGTCGAAGGCCGCACTCGTCCGCGAGGCCGTGGCAGATCGGTACGCGTCGGCCGCAGACGGGACAGAGGCGCTGCTGAGCATGTCAGGCATGTGCAAGGGCGGCAGCCCGGACGACTCGCGGTCGATCGACGACGTGGTCTACGGCCGCCCGTGAGATTCGTCGTCGAGCTACGGCCGTAGCGGTCGCTACGCGTCGTCGTCGCCGCCCGCCGGCGGCGAGGCCCACAGGCGGCGGGTGGGAGCGTCGGCGGGTGCGATCGCGCCCGGGCCGGGGAGCGGCTGGGTGGGCGGGTCGGCGCCGGGTCCGGGCGGCTCGGGCGGCAGCTCGCGGCGCGGGCGCAGGCCGGCGCCGACCGCGGCGCCGCCGAGCAGCAGCAGCACGAGCGGCCAGAACCACAGGCTCGCGCCGGCGACGGCGGGGATCCCCACGAGGAGCACGAAGACCAGCAGGATCAGCGCGCCGAGGTACGCCGGCCCCGCCTCTCTGTCGACGCCCGCGTACGCGACGAGCCCCAGGCCGGCGGCCAGCAGGACCGCCTTCCAGCCCCCGCCGGGCAGCCCGACCGGGATGCCGAGGTAGCCGAGCGCCACGTTCGGCAGGCTCGTGTAGGCGATCACGGCCGCTCCCAGGAACGTCACGCCGAGCGCGAGGATCGCCACGCCGGCGGCGTCGATCAGGTAGACCGACTCGCGCCGCTCCACGTCGCGGCGCGCGAGCGCCGCCAGGACGAGCACGATCGCGAGGGCCAGCAGCAGCCAGCGGTCCGTCGCCGGGCCCTTCGGCGCGAACGCCCACGCGACGAACGCGAGCACGGCGACGATTCCCGCGAGCGCCGCGATCAGCGCGCAGATCGCGCTGCGGCGCGTGCGCGCCACCCAGACGGCGCCGACCGTCACGACGAGCGCGATCCACGTCCGCGAGCCGGGCGCCCCCAGCGGGTCGCCCGCGCCCAGGACGCGCGCGAAGCGCACCAGCGCCACGAAGCCGAGCAGCAGGCCGGCGAGCAGCAGCACCTGCTGGTAGGAGCGCGGCCGCTCCCCCTCCAGCGGCGCGAGCAGGCCCATGCCGAGCACGAGCGCGCACGCGAGCGCCGTCAGCACGAGCAGGATCCCGTTGGCCCACTGGCCGTCGAAGCGCACGTTCACGAGCAGCACGCCGAGCGCGAGCGGCACGGCGCCGGCGGCGATCAGGTCGCCGCGGTGGGGATGCGGCGTCAGCGCCGCGATGCCTCTGCCGGCGAGGGCGCGCAGGTCGTTCGCCTCTGCCATGACGCGCCAGCCTAGCGCCGGCGCCCGCCACCGACGCCGGCATTCGCGCGGCGGGGTCCGCGTCTCGTACCATCGCCCGCATGGCCGACGCGCAGCAGCCCGCGGACCCGCAGCCGGAGGCGCTCGCGCTGCGCGCCTCCGACGCCGAGCGCGAGCGCACGGCGACGCTGCTGCGCGACCACGCCGCCGCCGGCCGGCTGACGCCCGAGGAGCTGGACGAGCGGCTCGACGTCGCCTACGCGGCGCGCACCGTCGGCGAGCTGGAGACGCTCGTGCGCGACCTGCCGGCGCACGACGCCGCGGGCAGTGACTTCGCGGCACACCCCGCACGTTCGGCGCAGCGCGAGGCGGCCCGCCGCCGCCTGCAGCACGCGATCGGCCAGGCGGTGCTCGTGAGCGCCGCGGCGATCGCGATCTGGCTCGCGACCGGCGCCGACGGCTCGTTCTGGCCGCGCTGGATCATCCTCATCAGCGCGATCCGCGTCGCCTTCGGCGCCTGGGGCGAGCTGGGACCTGCCGGTCGCAGCCACCGCCGGCACCGCCACGACGAGGCGCGCCTCGGCCGCGGCGGCGTGCGCCCGCGCGAGCTGCCTCGCGAGCCGGGCGACGAGCGCTAGCCTCGGGCACGCCCGCACCGACCCCAGCCAGCCCGGAGGCCCCATGGCGCTCGTCGAGACCGAGGACCGCGGCGCGGTCCGCCACCTGATCCTCAACCGCCCCGAGAAGCGCAACGCGATGCACGGCGAGCTGGTGCTCGCGATCGGCGCCGCGCTGAAGGAGGCCGCCAACCTGCCCGAGGTCCACTGCGTCGTCGTGCGCGGCGCGGGCGCGATGTTCTCCTCCGGGATGGACTTCGGCTCGCTCGGCGGACTGTCCGAGACGCCGCAGCACCTGCGCGCGTTCCGCCGCGAGGTGCTGGAGGCGTGGAACGTCGCCGAGGAGATGACGAAGCCGGTGATCTGCGAGATCCACGGCGGCTGCATCGGCGGCGCGATGGAGCTGGCGCTCGCGTGCGACTTCCGCACGATGGCGGCCGACGCGATCATCGGCATGCCGGAGACGCGCGTCGGGCTGATCCCCGACGTCGGCGGCTCCTCGCGGCTGCCGGCGATCGTCGGCCTGGGCCGCGCGAAGGAGCTGATCATGACCGGCAAGCTGATCGGCGCGGAGGAGGCCGAGCGGATCGGGCTCGTCAACCGGGTCGCGCCGGCCGAGGAGCTGGAGGCGGCGACGCAGCAGCTCGTCGACGAGCTGCTCGCGTGCGCGCCGATCGCCGTCGGCCTCGCCAAGCGCGTGCTGGACGCGGCCGCCAAGCCGGCGCTCGCGCTGACGCTCGAGCAGGAGGTCGCCGCCCAGCAGCTGTGTGCACAGTCGGAGGACTTCGCGGAGGGCGCGAAGGCGCTGGCCGAGCGGCGGATGCCTGAGTTCGCCGGGCGGTAGCGCGCGCCCGGCGACCGGACGGTGACCGTTGCGTCGTCAACCATATACTCGCCGACCATGACCCCCACCCCCGTAACGATCATCGGCGCGACCGGCGACCTCGGCTTCGGCCTCGCGCTGCGGCTCGCTCAGGCCGGCGTCCCCGTCGTCATCGGCTCGCGCGACGCGGGCCGCGCCGCCGAGGCGGCCGAGCGCGTCCGCGAGGCCGTCCCCGGCGCCGACGCGCAGGGGCTCGCCAACCCCGACGCCGCCGCTGCATCCGACACCGTCGTCCTGTCCGTCCCGTTCGCCAGCCAAGCATCGACGCTCAGATCCGTCAGAGACGCGCTGAAGCCCGGCACGCTGCTGCTCGACGTCACGGTCCCGCTCGCGGCCGCCGTCGGCGGGCGCCCGACGCGCACGCTGATCGTGCCGCAGGGCTCCGCCGCCCAGCAGGCGCAGGAGCTGGTCCCCGACGGCGTCACGGTCGTCTCGGGCCTGCACACCGTCGCCGCCAAGCACCTCGCCGAGCTGGAGCACCCACTCGACGAGGACGTCCTGATCGCCGGCGACGACAGAGACGCGAAGGCGCGCGTCGCCGCGCTGATCAAGCGGATCCCCGGCCTGCGCCCGATCGACGCCGGCCGCCTCGAGGCGTCGCGCATCACCGAGCAGCTCACGGCGCTGACGATCGGCATCAACATCCGCCACAAGGCGACCGCCGGCATCAAGCTCACCGGCCTCCCAGCCGCCGGGTCGTTCGGGGCCTGACAACGATGTCCCCCGCCGGCGCACCGGTCGTCGTCCTCGCCGGCGGCACCGGCGGAGCGAAGCTGGCGCGCGGGATGGCCGACGTGGCCGGCAGCGACGCGCTCGTCGTGATCGCCAACACGGCCGACGACGTCGAGGTCTACGGCGCGCACGTCTCGCCCGACCCTGACCTCGTGACGTTCTGGCTCGCCGACCGCATCGACGAGCGCGGCTGGGGCCTCGCCGGCGACACGTTCGAGGTGATGGCGGGCCTGCGCGCGCTCGGGCAGGACGTGTGGTTCAACCTCGGCGACCGCGACCTCGCGATCGGGATCGAGCGCGCGCGGCGGCTCGCCGACGGCGCGCGCCTGACGGAGGCGATCGCGGAGCTGGGCGCGGCGCTCGAGGCGCCCGGCCGCGTGCTGCCGATGTGCGACGAGCCGGTCCGCACGCGCGTGCGCGCGCAGGGGGCCGAGCGGCCGTTCCAGGAGTTCATGATCCTCGGCAGAGCCGAGGGGCCGATCGAGGACGTGATGTTCGACGGGATCGAGGCCGCGCGGCCGACGCCCGAGGTGCTCGACGCGATCGCGCGGGCCCGCGCGATCGTGATCGGCCCGTCGAACCCGGTCGTCTCGATCGGCCCGATCCTCGCCGTTCCGGGCATGCGCGAGGCGCTGCGCGCGGCGCCGGCGCCGGTCGTCGCCGTCAGCCCGATCGTCGGCGGCGCAGTCGTGAAGGGGCCGACCGCCGCCTGCCTCGCATGGGCCGGCAAGCCGGTGACCGCGGGCGGCGTCGCGGACCTGTACGGCGACCTGCTCGACGGCATCGTCGCCGACGAGCGGCTGCCGCAGGGAACCGCGCTGCCGCTGCTGGAGACCGACCTGCTGATGGCCGACGGCGCGGGCCGCCAGCGGCTGGCGCGCGAGACGCTGGCGTTCGCGACCGCGCTCGCGGGCTGACGAGCACCGGCTCCGGCGCGGCGAGCGGATACCGTACGGCGCCGATGCAGACCGTCGCGATCCTGCCGGTGAAGCGCTTCGCGAACGCGAAGCGGCGCCTCGAGGCCGCGCTTGCGAGCGGTGCGCGGCGCGCGCTCGCCGAGGCGATGTTCAGCGACGTGCTGACCGCGCTGCGACGCGTCGACGCGATCGACGAGATCCTCGTCGTGAGCGCGGACCCGGGCGCGCAGCGGATCGCCGAGGGCTACGGCGCCCGCGCGATCGAGGACGCAGCCGAGAGCGGGCAGGACCAGGCGGTGCTGCGCGGCGCCGGCGTCGCGCTCGAGCTGGGCGCCGCGCAGGTGCTGTGCATCGCCGGCGACTGCCCGCTGCTCGACCCGGCGGAGCTGGGAACGCTGCTCGGCAAGCCCCGCACGGCCGAGCGCTTCGCGGTGGTCGTCGCCGACCGCCACGGCACCGGCACGAACGGACTCCTGCTGTCGCCGCCGGACGCGTTCGCGCCGCGCTACGGGCCGGGCAGCTTCGCGCGCCACCTGGAGCTGGCGCAGGCGGCGGGCGTGGCGACCGAGGTCGCCGAGCTGGGCTCGCTGGCGCTCGACGTCGACACGCCCGACGACCTCGCCGCGCTGCAGGAGCGGCTCGCCGCGGTGCGCGGCGGCGCGGCCCACACGCGCGGCATGCTCCACCAGCTCCAGCGCACGAGCGCGCCGGGCCGCTGACGTGCCGTCGCTGACCGCGCGCGCGCTCGAGGGGCTGCCGGAGATCGCCGCAGGCGCGGATCTGGCCGCGCTGATCGCCGCCGCCGTGGGCGGCGAGGCGCCACTGCGCGAGGGCGACGTGGTCGTCGTCGCCCACAAGGCCGTCTCGAAGGCGGAGGGGCGCGTGCGGCGACTCGACGAGGTGACGCCGAGCCCGCGGGCGGCGGCGCTCGCAGCGGAGCAGGGCAAGGACCCGCGCCACGTGCAGGTCGTGCTCGACGAGACGCGCGAGCTGCTGCGCGCCGAGCGCGGGGTGCTGATCTGCGTCACGCACCACGGCTTCGTGTGCGCGAACGCGGGCGTCGACGCATCCAACGCAGCGGCGAACGAGCCGGAGACGCTGATCCTCCTGCCGGCCGACCCGGACGCCTCGGCGCGCGCGCTGCGCGCCCGCCTGCACGAGCTGACCGGCGCCGCGCCCGGCGTCGTGATCACCGACTCGTTCGGGCGCGCGTGGCGCCACGGGCAGACGGACGTCGCGATCGGCGCGGCCGGGATCGCCGCGCTGGAGGACTGGCGCGGCCGTACCGACAGCGTCGGCCGCGAGCTGCAGGCGACCTGGATCGCGCTCGCCGACCAGATCGCCGGCGCCGCCGACCTCGCCCGCGGCAAGGACTCCCGCCAACCCGTCGTGATCCTCTCCGGCCTGCACCGCCACGTCCTCCCCGCCGGTGACGACGGGCCGGGCGCCGCCGCGCTGCTGCGCCCCGCCGGTGAGGACCTGTTCCGCTGAGCGACCGGCGCCCGGGCGCCCCGCCCGCTGCTACGGTCGCGCCGCGATGCAGCCAGAGGACGCGCGCTACCCCGCCGTCGCCCCGGCGGCCGGCCACTACGAGAGCTTCTACCTGAAGTGCGGCGACCCGGCGAGCCGGCGGGCGCTGTGGCTGCGCTACACGGTCCACAAGCGGCCGGGCCAGGCGCCGGTCGGGTCGCTGTGGGCGACGTTGTTCGACGAGCAGGGGCCGCACGCCGCGAAGCTGACGCCAGGCCCGGACCAGCTCGGCTACGGCGGCGCCGACTGGGTGCGGATCGGCGACGGGCGGATCGGCGCCGACGGCTGCTCGGGCTCGATCCCGGAGCTGGCGGACTGGGAGCTGCGCTTCGAGGGCGACGAGCCGCCCTTCCCCTACCTGCCGAGCGGTTGGATGTACACGGCGAAGCTGCCGCGCACGAAGGCGCTCAGCCTGCGCCCGGCCGTCCGCGTGAGCGGCACGGTGACGGTGAGAGGCCGCACGGCGACGCTCGACGCGTGGCCCGGGATGGTCGGCCACAACTGGGGCGCCGAGCACGCGGAGCGCTGGATCTGGACGCACGGGACGGCGTTCGCGGAGCAGCCCGGGGCGTGGCTCGACGCGACGATCGGCCGCATCAAGATCGGTCCGTGGACGACGCCGTGGGTCGCCAACGGCTGCCTCTCGCTCGACGGCGTCCGCCACCGCCTCGGCGGGCTCGGCAAGACGCGCGCGGTCAAGGTCGACGAGCACCCGGAGCGCGCGACCTTCACGCTCCCAGGCGACGGGATCGCGGTGCGCGGCGAGGTCTCCGCGCCGCGCGCCGACGTCGTCGGCTGGGTCTACAGCGACCCCGCCCCCGGCTCCCAGCACCACACCGCCCACTGCGCGATCGCCGACATGACGCTGACGGTGCTGCGCGCGGGCGCGCCGCCCCTCACGCTGACGGTGAGAGGCGGCGCCACCTACGAGATCGGGATGCGCGAGCACGACCACGGCATCCCGATCCAGCCGTTCGGCGATCCGTGAGCCGTGGAGCGGCCGCCTCCGGGGCACGCTCCCGGCGCGCCCCGGACCGTCTCATATGCCGAAGCCCCAAGCCACGAAGCTCGCCTGATACGGGGTCGTCCCGAGCGTCACGTTGACTTCGAAGTCGCAGATCTTCAGACCAGGCGATTCCGGCGTGAAGGTCGCGGATATCCCTTCGCTGGTGTTCGCATTTATGAATTCATTGACCCTTACCAGACCTGGGTTGAATTCAAAGGAGCCGCATCCTCTCCCTCTCTTGACGACCGACGTTATTTTGACCATCGACGCCGCTCTATTTTCGAAGGTCGCGTTCACGGTCCTGGGTTCTTCCCTCCTGACGTTGCCAAATGCGTGCCCCCCCGGCGTGAACTGGATCACACGCGCCATCGCGGCCTGCATGTTCTGAAGGGCGAGCCTGCCGCTGAGCGAAGCCGATTCCGGACACAGCACTCCGCTCGACAAGGTCGTTCTCCCGCTCGTGACCGAGCCCGGTTCGACGAACCACGCGTCGACCCCTCTGAATTCCATTAGCGCTTCGACTTCCCCCGTGTATAGGCAGGTGAAACCGCTAGCCGTTGACTGAAGCGCCACGCTGCCAACTTTGTATCTGATCCCCGTTACGTTGGGTAGCGTCCCTAGGAACGATTGGTACGTGAGCGGATACGGTGATTCACTCGCTCTTAGGAACGCGAGCGACCCGCCCGTGCACGTTTCCACTCTCGTTCTGTTGATGCTGCCGAATCTCGTTCCTGCCGCCATCGAGAAGCTCGTCTGACTCATCGACCCCGAGAGCGTGACTGCACAGACGACTCTGAATGCACCACTTTCGAACGTCAGCGAGCCTTCTGAGATGAGTTCTATGTTTTCCGCGGGGACCGGACTGAAAGTCAACGTACTCGCGTGCGCGGCTACGGCGCACGCCAGCGTGACGAGGAACGCGGCGAGCGCGAGCCCCATCGTCCTTGTGATCATCGCTTCCCCCTTTCGCGCCGCCCCGGCCGCATGGCGGACGCGGCGTGATGACCCGCGGACGAACGCCCGCGGGTGACGGGCAGCTCTCACCCCCCTCAGCTGCGTGACGGCACGCTTGCGCACCCCGGTCGTGCAAACGCGCGCCGGCCGTGACGAGATGTCACTGTACCGACAAGTGGCGCAACGGGTGACCGGTTCCCGGACCGGCGCGACTACGCTGCGGCGTCGTCCGCCAGCGCCGTCCCCATCGCGTGGAAGCCGCCGTCGACGTGGACGATCTCGCCGCTGATCGCGCGGGACCAGTCGGACAGCAGGAAGCAGATCGTCTTGGCGACGGGCAGCGGGTCGGTGACGTCCCAGCCGAGCGGCGCTTGGCGGCCCCATGCGTCGGCGAGGCGCTGGAAGCCGGGGATGCCGCCGGCGGCGACCGTCTTCAGCGGCCCCGCTGAGACGAGGTTCACGCGGATCCCGTGCGGGCCGAGGTCGCGGGCGAGGTAGCGGGAGGTCGACTCCAGCGCCGCCTTCGCGACGCCCATCCAGTCGTAGATCGGCCAGGCGACGGTTGCGTCGAAGTCGAGCCCGACGATCGAGCCGCCCGAGTTCATCAGCGGCAGCAGCGCCGCGCCGAGCTGCTTGAGCGACACGGCGCTCGTCTGGAACGCGGTGATCGCGCTCTCCGGCGGTGTGTTGAGGAAGTTGCCGCCCAGCGCGTCCTCGGGCGCGTAGGCGACCGCGTGCAGCACGCCGTCGACCCCGCCCCACCACTCGCGCAGCTGCGACACCAGCGGCGCGTAGTGCGACGGGTCGTTGACGTCCAGCTCCAGCACCTCCGGCGTTCTCGGCAGCTTCGCCGCCGCCCGCTCGGTCAGCCGTCTCGCGCGGCCGAAGCCGGTCAGCACGATCTCGGCCCCGCAGCGCTGCAGCTGCTCGGCCGTCGCGAACGCGATCGAGTCCTTCGTGATGACGCCCGTCACGAGGACGCGCTTGCCGGCGAGATCCAGCACGCCGGCGCTCACGCGAGGAACGCGCCGGCGCGCCGGTCGTCCATCGTCGAGAAGGCCCACGCCAGGCGCCGGCGCGTCGCGCTCGGCTCGATCACCTCGTCGACGAAGCCAGCCGCGGCGGCGACGTCGGCGCCGAGGTGCTCCTCCGCGTAGGCGTCGGCGAGCACGGCCCGCTCGGCGACCGGGTCGGCGGCCGCGGCCAGCTCGCGGCGGTGGATGATCCCGACCGCCGGCTGCGCGCCCATCACGCCCAGCTCGGCGTTCGGCCACGCGAAGACCATGTCGGCGCCGAGGTCCTTCGAGTTCATCGTGATGTACGCGCCGCCGTAGGCCTTGCGCAGCACGACCGTCACGCGCGGCACCGTCGCGGCCGCGAACGCGCGCACGAGCGTCGCACCGAAGCGGATCACGCCGGCCTGCTCCTGCCGCGTGCCGGGCATGAAGCCGGGCGTGTCCACCAGCACGACCAAGGGGACGCCGTAGGCGTCGCACGTCTCCACGAATCTCGCGCCCTTCTGCGAGGACTCGGCGTCGAGCACGCCGCCGAGGTAGCGCGGCTGGTTGGCGATCACACCGACCGAGCGGCCGTCGATGCGCGCGAAGCCGGTGACGATCGAGCGCGCCCAGCGCGGCTGGATCTCCAGCAGCGAGCCGGCGTCGACGATCCCGGCGATCGCGTCGCGCACATCGTAGACCTTGCGCGAGTCCGCCGGCACCGCCGCGCCCGGGTCGGCCAGCTCGGGCTCGCGCGCGAGCGTGCGCGGCAGGCCGGCGCCGCTGTGCTGCGGCAGGTAGGACAGCAGCGAGCGCGACAGCGCGGCGGCCGCGCGATCGTCCTCCACGACCAGGTCGCAGACGCCGTTGCGGTCGTGGATCTTGTAGCCGCCCAGCTCCGCGGCCGAGACGTCCTCCCCCATCACGTCCTTTACGACGCCGGGGCCGGTGAGGAACATCGCCGCGTCCTGCGTCATCACGACGAAGTCGGTCAGCGCCGGCGAGTAGCAGCCGCCGCCGGCCGACAGGCCGCCGATGATCGAGATCTGCGGCACGACGCCCGACAGCGCGACGTTGTGGCGGAAGATCCGCCCGTAGCCGCCGAGCGCCGCCGTCCCCTCCTGCATGCGCGCGCCGCCGGACTCGATGAAGCCGACGACCGGCACGCGCGAGCGGCCGGCGAGCTGCAGCACCCGTCCGATCGTGTCGGCGTGCGCGGCGCCGAGCGAGCCGCCGAGGAACGAGGCGTCCTGCGCGTAGCAGGCGACCGGGCGCCCGTCGACGCGGCCGAGGCCGCCGACGACGCCGTCGCCCGCGCGGGCGCGCGCGCCCAGCTTCGGCGAGACGACGCCGGAGCGGATCGGCTCGAAGGTGCCGGCGTCGCACAGCATCTCCAGCCGCTCGTGCGGCGAGAGGCGCTCCTGTGCGGTCGTGGTCGTGGTCGTGGTCTCGGTGCGTGCTGCGGTGGCGCTCATGCGACCCCCTCCAGGCAGAGAACGACGTTGTGGCCGCCGAACCCGAACGAGTTCGACAGCGCGACCGGCCGCTCGCCTCTCGGCTGCAGCGGTCGGGCGCTCAGCGGGACGTAGTCGAGGTCCAGCTCCGGATCGGGCTGCTCGAGCCCGACGGTCGGCGGCAGCACGCGCTCCTTCATCGCGAGCAGCGTCGCGATCGCCTCGACCGCGCCGGCGGCGCCGAGCAGGTGCCCGATCGACGACTTCGTCGAGGAGATCGGCACCGTCCGCGCCAAGTCCTCGCCGAAGACGCGCTTGATCGCCTTCGTCTCGGACGAGTCGTTCAGCTCGGTCGACGTGCCGTGCGCGTTGATGTAGTCGACCTGTCCCGGCTCCAGCGCGGCGTCGGTCAAGGCCGCCTCGAGCGCCGCCGCCGCGTACGTGCCCTCGGGCTCGGTCGCGGTCAGGTGGAAGGCGTCCGACGTGGACGCGTAGCCGCGCACCTCGCCGAGCACGGTCGCGCCGCGCGCCTCGGCGCGCTCGGCGTCCTCGAGCACGAGGATCCCGGCGCCCTCGCCCATCACGAAGCCGTCGCGGCGCGCGTCGAACGGGCGCGAGATGCCGCTCGGCGACAGCGCCCCCGCCGCCACGAAGCTCGCCCGCGCGAGCGGCGTCAGCGTCGCCTCGGCGCCGCCGGTCACGACCGCGTCGGCGTCGCCCGTCTGGATCATGCGCGCGGCGGTCCCGATCGCGTGCGAGCCGGCCGCGCAGGCCGAGCCGACGGAGAAGGCGGGGCCGCGCAGGCCGTGGCGCATCGACAGCGCGGCGGCGCCGGCGTTGACCATGAAGAGCGGGACCGACAGCGGCGAGACGGCCTTCGCGCCGCTGTCGCGCAGCACGTCGTGCTGGCCCTCCAGCGAGCCGAGGCCGCCGATGCCGGTCGCGAGCACGCAGCCGACGCGCTCGGACGGGTACGGCAGCTCCTCGTCCCAGCCGGCGCTCGCGAGCGCCTCGTCGCTCGCGACCATCGCGAAGTGCGCGAAGCGGTCCGAGCGGCGGATCTCCTTCTTGGAGAGGTGCTCGGCGACGGCGAAGTCGCGGCACGCGCCCTCGCCGTCGGCGATGCCGCTCTCGCCCGCGACCCAGCGTCGCAGCAGCACGCCGGCGCCGACCCCCAGCGGGGTGACGGCACCGACGCCCGTGATGACGACGCGACGGCGGCTCACGACGCGCGCGCCACCACGAGCTCGATCGCGTCGCCGACCGTCTTGAGGTTCTTCATGTCGTCGCCCTTGAGCTCGACGCCGTAGTCGTCCTCGACGATCTGCGCCAGCTCGACGAGGTCGAGCGAGTCGATGTCGAGCTCCTCGAACGTCGCGTCGCGGGTGACCTGCTCGATGTCGGGGCCGAAGCTCGCGAGCGCCTCGACGATGCGCGCCTCGACGGCCTCTGGGGTGGCGGTGGCCATGTGGGTGATCTCCTTGATGGTGGGGATTTCAGGTCAGGCGGCCATGCCGCCGTCGACGGACAGGACGGCGCCGGTCACGTAGGACGCGGCGCCGGAGACGAGGAAGCGCACGCAGGCCGCCACCTCGTCGGGCGTTCCGGCGCGGCGCGCCGGGATCGCCGACAGCAGGTCGCCGTTCAGGTCGGCGGTCATGTCGGTCTCGATCAGGCCGGGCGCGACGGCGTTGACCGTCACGCCGCGCCGCGCGACCTCGGCGGCGACCGTCTTCGTCATCGCGATCAGGCCGGCCTTCGAGGCGGCGTAGTTCGCCTGCCCCGGATTCGCGCGCAGGCCGACGACGGAGGCGATGTTGACGATGCGCCCCTGGCGCGCCCGCAGCATCGCCGGGATCGCGCGCCGCGTCGTGCGGAAGGCGGCGGTCAGGTTCGTGTCCATCACGAGATCCCAGTCGCCGTCGCAGATCTGCGGCGCGAGCCCGTCGGCGCGCACGCCCGCGTTGTTGACGAGCACGAGCACCGGCCCGAAGCGCTCCTCGAGCGCCGAGAAGCTCGCGTCGACCCACTCGCGGTCGACCACGTCGCCGCCGAGCGCGAGCGCCCGCCCGCCGGCCGCCTCGATCTCCCCCACGACGGCCTTCGCCGCGTCCGCGGAGCTGTTGTAGCCGACCCCGACGGCCCAGCCGTCGGCCGCCAGGCCGCGCGCGATCGCCGCGCCGATGCCGCGCGATGCGCCCGTGACGAACGCGCAGCCTTCGCGCTGCTCAGCCATTTCCGTGCCTCCATTCGACGACCGCGCCGCCCCACGTGAAGCCCCCGCCGAAGGCCGCGAGCAGCATCCGCGCACCGGCCGGCACGCGGCCCTCGGCATGCGCGACGGCAAGCGCGTACGGGACGGAGGCGGCCGACATGTTGCCCGTCAGCTCGATGCAGTCGACGACGCGCTCCGGGTCCAGCTCGAGCCGCTCGGCGACCGATCTGAGGATCCGCCCGTTCGCCTGGTGGTAGACGAACACGTCGATGTCGGCGAGCGTCGTGCCGGCTGCCTCGACGACCTCCTGCGGAACCTCCACGATCCGGTTGACGGCGTGCTTGAAGGTCGCGTGGCCGTCCATCTCGATCGTCGCGCCGCCCTCGCGCGCCAGGTAGAGGAACTCCGGCGAGGAGGCGTCGTGGCGCAGCAGGATCGGCCCGACGCGGCCGCTGCCGGCGGACGCCGGCGCCAGCACGACCGCGCCCGCGCCGTCGGCGAACAGCATCGCCGTCTGCTTCGAGTCGTGGTCGGTGATGCGGCTGATGAAGTCGGCGCCGACGACGAGCACGCGCTGGGCGCGGCCCGCCTCGACGTGCGCGGCGCCGGCCGACAGCGCCGTCAGGAAGCCGGTGCAGGCGGCGTTGACCTCGATCGCGCCGGCGGCGTGCGCGCCCAGCTCGTGCGCGAGCGCGGCGGCGGCGTTCGGCATGCGGTCGTCGGGCGTGAGCGTGCCGACGACGACGAGGTCCAGCTCGGCGGCCGCGACGCCGGCGCGCTCGAGCGCCTCGCGGCTGGCGGCGGCGGCGACGTCGGTCAGCCGCTCGTCAGCCGCCGCGTGGCGGCGCGCGCGGATGCCGGTGCGCGTGTAGATCCACTCGTCGGTCTTGCCGATGCGCGCGGCGACCTCGTCGTTGGAGACGCTGCGCGCCGGCAGGCTCGCGCCGACTGACAGGATCGCGGCGCCGCGCAGGCCTGCCGCGGCCCCGTCCCCGGCCTCGGCCGCGGGCGCCAGCAGCGCGTCCTCAGGCACCGACGCCCTCCAGCTGCTCGGCGGCGAGCGCCTCGGCATCCGGCACGGTGCGCTTGACGAGGCCGGTGAGGACCTTGCCCGGGCCGGTCTCGACGAAGCGCTCGATCCCCTGCGCGCGCAGCGCGAGCAGCGTCTCGCGCCAGCGGACCGGCAGCGTGAGCGCGTCGGCGAGGCGCGCGCGCACGTCGTCGAACGCCGCGGTCGTGATCGAGCTGATCACGGGGACGATGGGCGCGGCGAAGTCGATCGCGGCGAGCGCCGCCTCCAGCTCCGGCCGCGCGCCGGCCATCGCCGGGGAGTGGAACGCGCCGGTGACGGGCAGCGGGACCGCGCGCAGGCCGCGCCCGCGCGCCGCCTCGCCGGCGGCCTCGAAGGCGCCCTTCGCGCCCGACAGCACGACCTGGTTCGGCGCGTTGTCGTTGGCGACCGTCAGGCCCGCGGCCGCGGCGATCGCGGCGGCGTGATCGGCCGCGCCCCTGCCGAGCAGCGCGAGCATCGAGCCGTCGCCGGCGCGCTCGCCCGACTCCTGCATCAGGCGGCCGCGGGTCGCGACGAGCCGCAGGCCGTCCTCGGCGCTCAGCGCCTCGGCCGCGACCAGCGCCGCGACCTCGCCGAGCGAGTGCCCGGCGTACGCGATCCCGGTGACGCCGGCGTCGCGCAGGCGCTCGAAGCCGACGACGCTTGCACAGTAGATGGCGGGCTGCGCGTAGCGCGTGCCGTCGTCCACGCGCGCGAACGGGTCGTCGCCGACGACCTCGGCAGCCAGCGCGAGCAGGTCCGGACGCGCCGCCGCGACCTCGTCGCGCATCTCGGCGGTCTGGCTTCCCTGGCCGGGGAACAGCAGTGCGGTGGACGGCGCGTGCTCGCTCACTTCCCCGCAGGCTTCCGCACGCGCCTATCGGCGCCCACCGTCCTCCACCGCCACACCCCCCGGCCGGGGGGACACCTGGGAACCGGCGGGGGGCGTTATGGCGAGCGGGCAGGAGTTCAGCCGAGCAGCCCGATGCGCTGCGCGCGCTGCACCGCCTCGGCGCGGTTGCGCACCTTGAGCTTGCGGTAGAGGGCGCTCGTGTGCTCCTTGACCGTGTGCGGCGAGAGGTAGAGCTGGGCGGCGATCTCGCGGTTCGTCGAGCCGCCGGCGATCAGCGCGAGCACCTCCTGCTCGCGCTGGGACAGCAGCGTCGCAGGCTGGTCGGCCTGCGGCGGGAACATCGTCATCCCGAGCCCGACCATCCGCACCGCCATCGCGACGTCGTGCGCGCCCCAGTCCTTGGAGACGAAGCCGGACGCGCCGGCCGCCTTCGCCGCCTGGGGCGAGATCCGCCCGGCGCCGGAGATCAGCAGCACGCGCGTCTCCGGCGAGCTGGCGCGGATCGACTCGCAGATGTCCGCGCCCGACTCGCTGCCGAGGAACAGGTCGACGAGCGCGACGTGCGGGCGGTAGCGGGTCGTCAGCTCCATCGCCTCCGCCGCGTTGCGCGCCGCGAGGCAGCGTTCGACCCACGTCTGCTCGCCGAGCAGCTGGCGAAAGCCCCAGTGGACGACGTCGTGGTCGTCGACGACGAGCACGCGCAGGCGACGCTCCTCGCTCATCCGGTCTCCTCCCCGCCTGACGCCGGCAGCGGAGCCGCCGGAGCGACCGGCGCGACAAGCCGCACGCGCCAGCCCGCCGGCGTGCCGGACTTGTCGGCACCGAACTCGACGAAGCCGCCGTGCTGGAGCGCCTCGAAGGCGGCCAGCCGCAGGCCCATCCCGGAGCCGCCGGCGCGCTCCCCGCCGATCACGCCGTCGTTGCGCACCTCCAGCGAGAAGGTGTCGCCGTCGTTCTGCACGAGCACGTCCACGCGCGCCGGCGCGGCGTGCTTGGCAGCGTTGCGCAGCGCCTCCGCGAGCACCGACTGCGCGACGGCCTCCAGCCGCGGCGGCACCTCCACCCCGCTCGGCCATGCCAGCTCGACCGGCAGGCCGGTCTGCTGCGCGAGCCGCGGGATCTCGGCGCGCAGCGTCGTGCCGGTCTCGTGCGCGACCGGGGCGAGCGGGCGCTCGAGCGCCGAGCGCAGATCCGCGAGCGCCTCGGTCATCTCCGTACGGCAGCGCTCGCGCTGCTCGTCGGTCAGCGGCTGCGTCGCGCTCAGCACGAGCGAGACGCCGAACAGCCGCTGCATCACGCGCTCGTGGATCTCGCGCGCGAGGTCGATGCGCTCGCCGAGGCGGCGCGTGCGCTCCTGCTGGCGCGTCGCGATCCGCGCGGTCGCGGCCAGCGCGGCCGTCTTGCCGAGCGTCCACATCAGGTGGCGCTCGCCGTCGGCCAGCTCGAAGTCGCCGCCGCCGCGGTCGGCCGCGATGATCCCGTACTGGTGCCCGGCCGCCGCGAGCGGCGTGCAGACGAGCGACGTGATGCCGAGCAGCGCCGCGTAGTCGCGCGGGACCTCGCGCTCGATCGCGTCGGAGTGCACGACGATCACGCGGTCCTCGATCAGCGCGCGCTGCGCGATCGGCGCCTGGTCGAGCGTCGGCCGCAGCGCGGCCAGGCGCGTGTAGGAGATCCCGTGCGAGCCGACCGCGCGCACGCGCTGGCGACCGACGTCGTAGAGGAAGATCGCCGCCCGGCGCATCGTCGTCAGGCGACAGATCGCCTCGCAGATGCGGTGGTAGAACTCGCTGGAGGTCGTGTCGCTCTCGATCTCGGAGAGCAGGTCGACGAACACCTCGAGCGGCTCGACCCCCGCGAACAGGCTCGTCTCTCGCGCCGGAGACGACGGATTCGCAGTGCTCACAGCCTCCGATCGTACGCCTCGCCGCGCGACGGCCACGGGCCGCGCCGGCGGTCGCACCCCCGGTCGGGGGGGTCTATGCCGCCGCTGCGGTGAGCGGGTGCTCGGCGCGGATGTCGTAGAGCGTGCTGCGTTCGGCGGCGGGGCGGCCGGCGTGGTGGGCGGCTGCGATGAGTTGGGGTGGGTCGAGGCGGGTGCCGTGGTAGCTGCCGGCGAGGCGGCTGATGGACTCCTCCATGAGCGTGCCGCCGAGGTCGTTCACACCCCAGCGCAAGGACTCTGTGGCGGTCTCCAATCCCATCTTGACCCAGGACGCTTGGACGTTGGGGATGGAGCGTCCGAGCGCGAGGCGGAACACGGCGGTGTGTTTGAGGTTCTCCTCGCGCGAGATCTCCTCAACCCCGTGCGTGCGGCCGAGGAGGGTGTGGAACGGGATGAAGGAGAGGGGGACGAACTCGGTGATCCCGCCGGTCTTCTCTTGGAGGGTGCGGATGACGCGCATGTGCTCGGCCAGCTCCCACGGCTCCTCGATGTGCCCGAACATCACCGTCGAGGTCGAGCGCAGCCCGGCGTTGTGGGAGGCCTCGATCACCTGCACCCACCGATCGACGGGCAGCTTGTTCGGCGAGATGCGCTCACGGACGCCGTCGTGCAGGACCTCTGCGGCGGTGCCGGGCGTCGAGCCCAGGCCGGCGTCTTTGAGCTGAGCGAAGATCTCTGAGAGCGGCAGGCCTGAGATGTCTTGCATGTGCGCGATCTCCATCGGACTGTAGGCATGCAAATGCAGATGCGGGGCGGTGCGCTTGGCGAGGCGCAGCCACCCGAGGTAGTCCTCCAGCGTCCAGTCGGGATGGATGCCCGACTGGATGCAGAGCTCGGTCGCGCCGTAGTCAAGCGCCTCGTGGATGCGCCGCACGAACTCCGCCTCGTCGTGCTCATACGCGTCCGGGGAGCGTTTGCCCTGCCCGAACCCGCAGAACGCACACCCGACCGTGCACACGTTGCTCACGTTGATGTTGCGATTGACGACGAACGTCACCAAGTCGCCGACCAACTCCTCGCGCAGCTCGTCCGCCGCGACGCGGATCTCCTCGACGGCCTCAGGCCGCGTCTCGGCGAACAGGGCGGTCAGCTCCTCGCGCGTGAGCCACTGCCCGTCGCGTGCCTTCGAGATCGCCGGCCCGACAAGGTCGCTGTTGATCGCGAACGGCGCCTCCTGACGCCCCGATCCCTTGCGTGGGATGAACGACCAATACTTCTGGCGCACCGTGTCCAACACACCCTGCGCCACCCACTCGCTGTCGATGAACTGCGGATACACGCACAACCGCTCCGTCAACGCCACCCCATCCACAGCAAGCCGCTTGCGCACCTGATGCGGACTGGGGAACGGATGCTCCGGCGAAATGTGATCGCCATTCGCGGACAAGCCACCCAGGTCCGTCGCACCCGCCGCGACCAGCTCGGGCCACCAGTCGGCAAGGTTCGGTGGGATCTGCACACCGACGTCGGGCATCAACTCGCGCGAGATCGCGATCAGCCGCTTCATCCCGTCGATGTCGACCGGGCCGGCGCCGCCCTGCGCCCACGCGGGCACCGGCACCTCGGGCCCCTCGCGCAGCCCCGTGCGCCAGTACGCCTCCGCCGCCGCCGTCGCGATCTCCCCCGGCTCCTGACCGTAGTAGCGGTCGTGCGGGACGAAGTTCTGCAGGATCACCTCCTGCAGATGCCCATGCTCGGCATGCACCGCCGCCAGCGCCTCCAGCGCCGCGACGCGATCCTCCTCGCGCTCACCGATCCCGACGAGAATCCCCGACGTGAACGGGATCCGCAGCTCCCCCGCCCAACGGATCGTCTGCAACCGCAGCCCAGGGTCCTTCGTCGGCGACCCCTGATGCGCGACCAAATCCGCGCGCGTCGACTCCAGCATCAGCCCTTGCGACGCCGTCACCTCACGCAGCCGCCCAAGCTCCTCGCGCGACAACGCGCCCAGGTTCGTATGCGGCAGCAACCCCCGCTCCAAACCCCGCTCGCAGCACCACGCAACGTAGCCCACAAAATCGTCGAAGCCCAACTCGGCGAGCCGCGCCCGCACCCCCGGATGGTGCGCCGGATCGTCGCCGGTCAGCACCAGCAGCTCCTTTACGCCACGCCGCGCCGCCCCGTCGATCAACGCCTCGACCTCCTCCGGCGTATGCAGATGCGCTCTATGCGTCTGGAACGCGCAGTACTTGCAATGCGACACGCACGTCCGCGACAACGACAACGTGACATTGCGGCTGAACGTGACCCGGCGGCGCATCCCGGCGGAGTGTAGTCGCGCCCGCTCGACATCCCCGGCGAGCCCTCGTCACACGCGGGCGGCAGCAAGGCGTCACGTTCCCAGCCACAGCTCCGCGCACTTTTTGCGAAGCGCGACAGACACGTCACGCGCCGCCGCACAGCATCCGGCAGCGTGGACGACTTCCCCTCCATGAAGGCCCGCCGCCTGCTCGCGATCCTGATGCGCGAGCCGCTCAACTACCGCGTCGTGCGACAGACCGGGTCGCATCGGATCTTGCGCGCTCCGGGACGACCCCAGATCCTCTTCGCGCCGCACGACCGCGTGACCGTCTCGCCAGGCGTCGTACGCAAGATCCTTGTGCGCGACGTCGGCCTGGACGAGCGTGAGGCACGCCGTCTACTCTGAAGGAGCACCATGGACCGAATCCGCGTCGTCTACCACGATGATTCACCGCACTGCTGGTGGGCCGAGTCTCCGGACATCGCGCGCTGGACGGCCGTGGCCGACACGCTGGACGAGGTCCGCCAGCTCGCCGAGGAGGGCGTCCGCTTCGCCCTCGAGCGCGACGACGTGATCGTCGAGCACCTCGTGCCAACCTCGGCGTAGCGTCCTCGAGCGCGTCGTCTCGCGGCGCGGCTCCGTATCCTGCCCGGCCGATGCGCCGCCTCCTCCCCCTGCTCGCGCTGCTCGCGAGCACCGTGCTGATCGCCGCCTGCGGCAGCTCCGGCGGCAGCGGCACGCGGCCGAACGAGAGCGCGACGCTGATGCTCGACTTCACGCCCAACGCGGCGCACGCGGGCATCTACTCGGCCGTCGCGCACGGCTTCGACACGGCCGAGGGCGTCCACCTCCACGTGCGCGTGCCGGGCAGCTCGACCGACGCGGTGAAGCTGCTGCTGTCCGGCCGCACGCAGTTCTCGGTGATGGACATCCACGACCTCGCGCTTGCCGGCGCGAAGGGGCGCGACCTCGTCGCGGTCATGGCGATCGTCCAGCGTCCGCTCGCCGCCGTGCTCGCGCAGCCGGGCGTCAAGACCCCGCGCGACCTCGAGGGCCGCAAGGTCGGCGTCACCGGGCTGCCGAGCGACGACGCCGTGCTGCGCTCGATCGTCACCGGCGCCGGCGGCGACTACGCGAAGGTCGACAAGGTCACGATCGGCTTCGACGCCGTCCCCGCCCTGCTCGGCGGCAGAGTCGCGGGCGCGACCGCCTTCTGGAACGTCGAGGGCGTCGCGCTGAAGGGCAAGCGCCCCGGCACGCGCGACTTCCGCGTCGACGCCTACGGCGCCCCGCCCTACCCCGAGCTGGTGCTCGTGACCGCGCGCAGCACGTTGCGCGACGACCGGCCGCTGGTCTACGCGACCGTGCGCGCGCTCGTGCGCGGCTACGGCGTCACCGTCCACGACCCGGCCAGCAGCCTCGCCGACCTCGAGTCGCAGGTCCGCGGGCTCGACCCCGCCCAGCTGCGGGCGCAGCTCGACGCGCTCGAGCCCGCCCTGTCGCCGCCGGGCGGCCGCATCGGCGGCCTCGACCCACACGTGCTCGCGCAGTGGGCGAGCTGGGAGGCGCGCTTCGGGATCGTCCCCTCTCCGCCCGACGTCGCCCGCCTGTTCGACACGCGCGTCGTGCCGGACTCCGGCGCCAAGAGCGACGACGCCGGCTGAGCCGCGATCCGGCTAGAGCCGGTCCTGCCCCCGCATCAGCAGGCGATTGGCGCCGCGCTGCGTGACGCGGCGGACCAAGCCCGGCGCGACGATCCGCAGCATCGCCGCGATCCAGTACGGCCGCGGGACGTAGCGCTCCGCCCGCCCGCCGGGGCCGGCGTCCATGATCGCCTCGGCGACGGTCGCCGGCTTCGCCACCGCCCAACCGGTCGCGCGGCGCTCCACCAGCATCGTCTGCGGAAAGCCCTCCGTCGCGACGAAGCCGGGCAGCACCACGCCGACGTGCACGCCGTGCGGCTGCTCCTCCAGGTGCAGCGAGTCGGTCCAGCCGACGAACGCGAACTTGCTGGCCGAGTAGGCGCCGCCGGCGGCGCGACCGACGCGCCCGGCAGTCGAGGCGACGTTGACGATCGAGGAGGGCGCCGAGGCGCGCAGCAGCGGCAGCAGCGCCTCGGTCAGCCGCACCTGCGCGTCGAAGTTCAGCGCCATCGTGCGCCGCACGTTCTCCCAGCCGCCCTCGGCGAAGGGGGCGTTCCACGAGGCGCCGGCGTTGTTGACGAGCAGGTCGAGCCGGCCGCCGTGCTCGCGCTCGACCGCCTCCCGCACGCGTGCGGGCGCGTCGTCGTCGGTCAGGTCGACCGCGACGATCGTGGCCCCACCGATCTCCTCGGCGAGCGCGCGCAGGCGCTCCTCGCGCCGCGCGACGAGCACCAGGCGCGCGCCCGGCTCGGCGGCGATCCGGCGGGCGGTCGCCTCGCCGATCCCGCTCGATGCACCGGTTACGACGGCGATCATGCGCCGAAGTCTGCCGACCGCACGACGCCGGTGCGCAGCTACTGCGCCCGCAGCGCGCGGAACGCCTGCACGGCCGACTCCGGCCGGCCCCACGTGTGCGTCACCTCGACGCGGCCGCTGCGCACCTCGCGCAACGCCAGCTCGCCGCCGATCCCGGCGTCGTCGAGCAGTCGCAGCGCACTGTGCACGGCGGGCACGGCGGCCGCGTGGCCGAAGCGATGCGCGACGAGGATGCGCCAGTGCCAGTCGTGTCTCGAGTACGGCTGCGCGTTGCACGTGACGAGGTAGACGGCGGCGTCGACATACTGCGACTCGTCGTGCAGGCGCACGTCGAGCTCGAGGTCGGTCCAGTCGTCGGGCAGCGAGTCGACGATCTGCTGGAAGGTGTCGGCGAGCATCGCCGCGCAGATTACCCGCTGAACGTCTGGACCAGCAGGAAGACGTTCAGCGCGATGATCAGGCCGGCGATCCCCCACGCCACGACGGTCGTGACGCGGCGGTTGACGAACGCGCCCATCACGTCGCGCCGGCTCGTCAGCATGATCAGCGGCACGAGCGCGAACGGGATGCCGAACGACAGCACGACCTGGCTGAGCACGAGCGCGCGCGTCGGGTCGAGGCCGAGCGCGAGCACCAGCAGCGCCGGGACCATCGTCACGAGCCGCCGCAGCGCGAGCGGGATCGTGCGCCGCACGAAGCCCTGCATCACGACCTGGCCGGCGTACGTGCCGACGCTCGAGCTGGCGAAGCCGGAGGCGAGCAGCGCGGCGGCGAACGCGAGCGCCGCGCCGCCGCCCACGAGCGTCTCGAAGCCGTGGTAGGCGCCCTCGATCGAGTCGACGTCCGTCAGCCCGGAGCCGTGGAACAGCGACGCGGCGACCGTCAGCATGAGGATGTTGACGACGCCCGCGAGCGCCATTGCGATCAGCACGTCGATGCGCATGAAGCGGAACAGCTCGTGGCGCTCCCCCTCGTCGCGCGCGGCGATCCGATCCTGCGTGAGCGCCGAGTGCAGGTAGATCACGTGCGGCATCACGGTCGCGCCGAGGATGCCGGCGGCGAGCAGCACGGAGCCGCCGCCGTCGAAGTGCGGGACGAAGCCGCCCGCGACCGCGCCCCAGTCGGCGCCGATCTTCAGCGTCTCGTAGAGGAAGCCGAGCAGGACGATCGCCATCAGCCCGCCGATCGCCAGCTCGAAGCGGCGGTAGCCGCGCGCCTGCAGCGCGAGGATCGCGAACGCGACCACGCCGGTCATCAGGCCGGCGACGAACAGCGGCACGCCGAACAGCAGGTTGAGCCCGATCGCCGCGCCGACGAACTCGGCGAGGTCGGTCGCCATCGCGATCAGCTCCGCCTGGACCCACAGCCCCACCGACGCGCGCGCGCCGAGCCGCTCGCGGCACAGCTCCGGCAGGTTGCTGCCGGTCGCGAGCCCGAGCTTCGCCGACAGCGTCTGCACCACCATCGCGATCAGGTTCGCCGCGAGCACGACCCACAGCAGCAGGTAGCCGTACTTCGCGCCGCCGGCGATGTTCGTCGCGAAGTTGCCGGGGTCGACGTACGCGATCGCCGCCACGAACGCGGGGCCGAGCAGCGGCAGGATCCCCCGCAGCCCGCGCCGCGCGCGGATCCGCTCCAGCGCGCTCGGCACCGGCGGAGCCACCGCCAGCGAGGCGTCGGTGAGGGGCGGTGGAGGCGGCGGTGGGCTCACCGGTCTGATTGTGGCACATCTAAACCACGGATTTGAAGTGCCGCAGACACCACCGGCGCTCCGCCGTCCGCTCGCTATCCTCGACCGCGTGGAGACCGCCGCCCGACAGGATCAGCCCCAGCTCGACGAGGACCGCGCCGTGCGCGAGGGCTGCGGCCTGCTCGACCGCTCCGAGCGCGGCAAGCTCGCGTTCAGCGGCGACGGCGCCAAGACGTTCCTGCAGGGGCAGGTCACGAACGACGTCGAGGCGCTCGCGCCCGGCCGCGGCTGCTACGCCGCCGTGCTGAGCCCGAAGGGCAAGATGCTCGGCGACCTGCGCATCCTCGACGCCGGCGAGGAGCTGCTGCTCGACACCGAGCGCGGCGCGCTGCAGGCGATCTTCAACGTGCTCCACCGCGCGCGCCTCGGCTTCGACGCCGAGCTGCACAAGCGCACGCTCCAGCGCGGGCTGCTGTCGCTCGCCGGCCCCGGCGCGCGCCGCGTCGTGGGAGCCGAGGCGCAGGCGCTGCCCGAGGAGGAGCACGCGCACGGGCCCGTCGAGATCGACGGGATCGCCGCGCGCGCGATCGTCACCGACGTCGGTGTCGACCTGCTCTGCGACGCCGAGGACACCGAGGCGCTCGCCGCCGCGCTGCGCGCGCGCGGAGCGGAGCCGGTTCCGAGACCGCCGTCGAGACGCTGCGCGTCGAGCGCGGGCGCCCGCGCTTCGGCGTCGACCTCGACGAGACGACGATCCCCCAGGAGGCCGGGCTCAACGAGCGCGCGGTCTCCTTCACGAAGGGCTGCTACGTCGGCCAGGAGACGGTCGCGCGCCTCTATTACAAGGGCAAGCCCAACCGCCACCTGCGCGGGCTGCGGCTGTCGGCGCCCGTCGCGCCCGGCACGGAGCTGACGCTCGACGGCAAGCCCGTCGGCCTGCTCGGCAGCGTCGCCGACTCCCCCGCGCACGGCCCGATCGGCCTCGCGCTCGTGCGCCGCGAGGCCGAGCCCGGGGCGACGCTCGCGGCCGGGACCGCGACCGCGACCGTCGCCGAGCTGCCGTTCGGGCACTGATGACCGCGCGCCGGGGTAGGATGATGAGTGCACGGGGTCACCGTCGAAGCGAAGGAGGCGCCCGATGACCACATTCGCAGCCGACCACGACACCAGCCGCCAGCTCGAGCAGCTCGACGAGCGGACGCGCACGGCGTGGGAGGACTACCGCGCGAGCACCTCGGCGCTCGCGGGGCCGGACTACGAGGAGACCGAGCTGGTCTCCTGGGAACGCCTGCAACGCTCCCTGAGCGAGCTCGCGGACGAGCGCGAGCGACTCGCCGGCGCGGTCGCCTCCGCGTCCGCCGACGACGCATCCTGAGCTTCACGCCGTTCCGCGGCGCATCGCGCGCGCCGCGGAGCCGGCGGGCTCGCGATTGACTGGCTGGTCGGCTAAGGTTCCCGCGCAGCGGCCACGGGGGTGCCGCTGCACGACGAATCGGCGGCCGGCCGGACCGGCGCCGAAAGGCCACGAGGGAGACCCAAAGCACGATGCGGACGCGGATGCTCGGAGCGCTCAGCGCCACGCTGCTCGTCGTCGGCGTCGCGGGGTGCGGAGGGAGCGGCGGCACGTACGCCAACGCCGCGCGCCCGCCCGCGCCGGTTCTCGATCTCGATCTACGTCTCCGACGGGCACGTCAACGTCTCGCCGTCGCGCGTGGGCGCCGGTCCGGTGATGCTGCTGATCGCCAACGAGAGCACCCGCTCGCACGACGTCACGCTCACCGCGCCGGACGGCGGGAGCGGCTCGTGCGTCTCCGACGACGCCTCGAGCGGCCCGATCAACCCGCAGGGCAACGCACGGATCCAGCTCCCGCTGGTCGCGGGCGTCTGCGAGGTCGGCGTCGCCGGCGGCGGGCCCCAGCCCGCGCGGCTCGTCGTCGGCCCCGAGCGCCAGAGCGCACAGCAGGACCTCATGCAGCCGTAGGAAGGGTCCAGCGGCGTCCGCCGCGCGGGCTAGCGTCCGCGGACGATGGAGGTGCTCGACAGCGTCGACGAGCGCGCGATCGAGGAGCTGACCGCGCGCGACGAGTTCTTCTGGCTCGACCTCGTCGACCCCGCCGACGAGCAGCTCGCGGCGCTCGCGCAGCGCTTCGGCTGGCACCCGCTCGCGCTCGAGGACATCCAGAAGCTCGGGCAGCGGCCGAAGCTCGACCGCTACGGCGACCAGATGCTGCTCGTCTACTACGGCGTGCGCGACGAGGGCGGCGAGGACCCCACGCTGATCGAGGTCCACCTCGTCGTCAGCGGCGCCTGGGTCGTCACCGTGCGGCGCGGCCACTGCAGCGAGCTGGACGAGCTGCGCACGCGGCTGCCCGTCCAGGCCGACCGCAGCGAGCAGTTCGTCGTCTACCGCATCCTCGACGTGCTGACCGACAGCTTCTTCCCTGCGCTGTCGGCGATCGACGACGAGATCGACGCGCTCGAGGACGCGATCGTGCTGAGCCCCGACGACGCGCAGCTGCAGCGCGTGTTCCACCTCAAGCGCCGCCTCGTGACGCTGCGGCGGATCGTCACGCCGCAGCGCGACCTCGCCGCGCGCACGATCGACGAGATCGCCGAGCTGCCCGGCCTCGACCCCGGCACGCGCGACTACTTCCGCGACGTCTACGACCACCTGATCCGCGTCTCGGACATGGTCGACGCCTACCGCGACCTGCTGACGGGCGTGATGGACGTCTACCTGTCGACCGTCTCGAACCGGCTCAACCTCGTGATGAAGCGGCTCACGCTGGTGGCGACGATCTTCCTGCCGATCACCGCGCTGACCGGCTTCTTCGGCCAGAACTTCGGCTGGCTCGTGCTGCACGTCCGCTCGGCGTGGACGTTCTTCCTGTTCGGCGTCGGCGGGATCGTGCTGTCGTGCGTGCTGCTGTACGGCTGGTTCCGGCGCGCCCGATTCCTCGAGTGAGCGGCCCGCTCGCGGTGGATATGTGACCCTCCTCGCACCGCTACGATGCGGGGCCTTCCTACCTTCCGTCGAACTCTGAAGAGGTGCCGTGTGGCTGTTGACGTGAGCCAGGTCGCGACGGTCGCGACCGAGCCGGGGACGCTCCCCGAGACGATGACCGCGTGGGTGATCCGCGAGGAGCGCCTGGGCGAGCCGGTCGACGCCTTCCAGCTGGAGGAGATCGAGACGCCGCAGCCCGGCGCCTTCGAGGTGATCGTGCGCGTCATGGCCGCCGGCGTCAACTTCAACAACGTGTGGGCGGCGCTCGGCGAGCCGATCTCGGTGATGCGCTACGGCGACCACCCGCAGTACGGGCACCACATCGGCGGCTCCGACGCGTCCGGCATCGTCTGGAAGGTCGGCGAGGGCGTCACGCGCTGGGCGCCCGGCGACGAGGTCGTGATCCACTGCAACCAGGCCTCCTACGAGGACGTCGAGGTGCACGGCCTCGACCCGCTCGCCGCGCCCTCGCAGGAGATCTGGGGCTACGAGACGACGTGGGGCTCGTTCGCGCAGTTCTGCAAGGTGCAGGCGCAGCAGCTCCTCCCCAAGCCGAGACACCTGAGCTGGGAGGAGGCCGCCTCCTACGGCCTCACGTACTTCACCGCCTACCGCATGCTGATGGACCAGGCGAAGCTGCAGCCCGGCCACCGCGTGCTGATCTGGGGCGCCGCCGGCGGCTCTCGGCGTGTTCGCCACCCAGCTCTGCAAGATCGCCGGCGCGCAGTCGGTCGGCGTGGTCTCGAGCCCCGAGAAGGGCGAGCTGATCAAGCAGCTCGGCGCCGTCGACTACATCGACCGCAACGACTTCAAGGGCATGATGCGCCGCGGCGGCGAGGAGGGCGCGGAGGAGAAGGCGCGCTTCAAGGAGTCCAAGCGCTTCTGCGGCGTCGTCGAGGAGAAGCTCGGCGGCGCGCCCGACATCGTCTTCGAGCACGTCGGCAGAGCGACCTTCCCGACCTCGGTGCTGTGCGTGAAACCGTTCGGAAGAGTCGTCATCTGCGGTGCCACGTCGGGCTACCAGCTCGACTTCGACGTGCGCTACCTGTGGATGCGCCAGAAGCAGATCATCGGCTCGCACTTCGCCAACGCGTGGGAGGCGACGAAGGCCAACGAGCTGATCGAGCAGTCGCTCGTGCGGCCGGTGCTGTGGAAGACGATGGGCTTCGAGGGCGTCGCCGAGGCACACCAGCTGCTGCGCGACAACAAGCACCTCGGCAAGATCGCGATCCTCGTGGGCGCGACCGAGGAGAACCAGGGCAAGACGGCGGAGGGTCCGGGCGCGATCCGGGCGGAGGTCGGCGCGTAGCGCGCCGGCCGTCCGCAACGCGATCCGCGAACCCGACCGATAGGATCCCGCCCATGGCCGGAGTCGTTCACATCCCCTGGTACGCGACGCTGTTCCGCGGCGACAAGCTCGCCGACGCGGTCTGCGAGGTCGCGGCCGTGTCGATCCGCTACGGCGCGACGCAGTACCGCGTCCACCGCTCGCGCGACGACGCGTACAGAATCACCCAGCTCGTGTGGTTCGAGTCGAGACTCGACTGGGAGCGCTACTGGGAAGGGCCCGAGATGCTCGCCTTCCGCGCGAGCAACAGCGGCAAGTTCCAGGTGCCGGTGCTGTACGTCTGGCACGACGAGATCGCTGAGGACATGCTCGTGTCCGAGGCGGCGGCCCAGGCGGCTACGGCCGTCCCCGGGCACGGCGCGCCAGCCTGACGTTCCGGTTGACTTTCGCGCGCGCGACGGCGAGGGTTTCGCGCGTGAAGTCGCCCCGGTTGCCATCCCCGACCGCACGCCGGCGCGTGCTCGCATTCGCCCTCGCGCTGCTGGCGCTCGCTGCCCTCCCGGCCGGCGCCGTCGCCGACTCGTGGAGCGACACGACCAGACCGCTCCACGCGGTCGCGCAGGCGAGCGCGACCCTGCTGGGGAACGGCCAGGTGCTCGTGGCCGGCGGCGTGATCGGCAGCGGCACGATCTTCCCGACCGACGAGGCCGAGCGCTACGACCCGGCCAGCGGCCAGTGGCTCGAAGCACCCGTGCTCGACACCTACCGCTCGGGGGTCGGCGCGAGCCTGCTGCGAGACGGCCGCGTGCTGCTGACCGGCGGCTACGACGGCAGCCCCGTCGAGACGGTGGTGTTCGCGTCCGCGCTCGCGTTCGACCCGGCGACGAACAGATGGAGCGCCGCGGCCCCGATGCCGAACGCCCACGGCGGGCACGCGCAGGTGACGCTTCCGGACGGCCGCGTGCTGGTGCTCGGCGGCTTCGCCAGCTACGACGACCTCATCAACGACAGAGCCGACGACCACGTCGACGTCTACGACCCGGCGCTCGGCACCTGGTCGACGAAAGCGGCGATACCGAGCTTCACACAGGGAGGCACGGCGACGCTGCTGAACGACGGCAGCGTGCTCCTCGCCGGCGGTGCGTCGTCGAACACGATGCACGACACCGCGTACCGCTACGTCCCGGCGACCGACAGATGGAGCGCCGCCGGCAGATTCGCCGGCGCGCGCCGGCGGCAGGCGGCGGCGCTGCTTCCCGGCGGCGGGGTCCTGATCGCGGGCGGCGAGGCCGACGGCGGCGGCGCGCTCGCGAGCGCCTCGCGCTACGACCCGGGCGCGAACAGATGGACCGCGGTCGCGCCGATGGCGACGCCGCGCATCGACGCGACCGCGACGACGCTGCCGAACGGCAAGGTGCTCGTCGCCGGCGGCACGCCCGACGGGAGAACCTATCTGGCGAGCGCCGAGCTGTTCGACCCGGCGACGAACACCTGGTCGCCGGCCCCGTCGATGAGAACGGGGCGCACGCGGCACACCGCGACGCTGCTCGCCGACGGCCGCGTTCTCGTGGCCGGCGGCATCGGCGACGACCAGGGACTGCCCGGCACGCTGCCGAGCGCGGAGATCTACACGCCGGACGGGTGGCCGTTCCCGAGAGGCGGCGGGGGCGGCGGCGGCTCCGGCGGCGGGCCGGGCAGCGGCGGCTCCGGCGGCGTGCCAGCGATCTCCAAGCTCGCGCTCTCCGCGACCCGCTTCCGCGCGGCCGACTCCGGCCCCAGCGCAACGAGCGCGCGCAGACGCGCCGTCCCAGTCGGCACCACGATCATCTGGCGCGACGCGGCCGCCGCCACCGCGACCTTCGTCGTCCAGCGCCCGGCCAGCGGCCGCAAGAGCGGCCACACCTGCGTGAAGCCGACGCACGCCAACCGCAGAAAGCCCCGCTGCACCCGCTGGATCGCCGTCGGGCGCTTCACCCACGCCGACGCCGCCGGCGTCGACAGACTGCACTTCAGCGGCCGCATCGGCGGTCGCAAGCTGCACCCCGGCACGTACCGCTTCAGCGTCACCGCCCGCATCGGCCGCGGCAGACCGAGCGCGGCGCGCACTATCGGGTTCACGATCGTCCGGTAGCGAGGCCGCCTCGCATCTGACGCGCACGCACGCCTGCCGGTGTGAGAGGGTGCGCAGGTGCGCGTCCGCCTGCTGACCATCGCCGGGCTGCTGCTCGCGGGCGCGATCGCGCTGGGCATCGTCGGCGAGGCGACCGGCAGCGTCGCCGGCACGACGATCTCCGTGTTTGCGGGCGACGGGTCGTGCGGCACGGCGCCGTGCGGCGACGGCGGGCCGGCGACGAGCGCCCGAGTCAGCTCGCCCGGCGCAGTGGCGGTCGACAGAGCGGGTGACGTGTTCGTGATCGACGCCCACACCGTCCGCGAGATCGCCGCCGGCAGCGGGACGATCACGACGGTCGCAGGCGACGGCACGTTCTGCTCGTCGCCGAGAGCCGCATGCGGCGACGGCGGCCCCGCGACGAGCGCGCAGCTCGCCACGCCGGACGGCCTCGCCGTCGACGGCGCGGGGGACCTCTTCATCTCCGACCAGGTCGACGCGCGCATCCGCGAGGTCACGCCCGACGGGACGATCCACGCCTACGCGGGCACCGGTGACGCGTGCGCACCGCTCGACCCGTGCGGCGACGGCGGGCCCGCCACGAGCGGGCAGCTCGAGTCCCCCGAGGGGATCGCGCTCGACGCGCAGGGGAACCTCTACATCGCCGATGCCGGCGCGATCCGCGTGCGGAAGGTCGACCAGGCGACCCACGACATCTCGACGTTCGCCGGCTCGGGCTTCTCCTGCCCGACCGCGACGGATGCGTGCGGCGACGGCGGCGACGCGACCGCCGCGACGTTCATGACGCCCGAGAGCGTCGCCGTCGCGCCGGGCGGCGCGCTGCTGATCGGCGACGGGATCGCGCAGCGGATCCGCGAGGTGACGGTCGACGGGAAGATCCACGCGCTCGCCGGCACCGGAGACTTCGACTGCCCGGACGACCTGAACGGCCACTACACGCCGGGCCACTGCGGCGACGAGAGACCGGCCGTCAGCTCGCCGCTCGGCGGCCGGCCGGTCCAGCTCGCCACCGACGCCGCCGGGAACGCCTACGTCGCGCTCGGCAACACGTTCGTCGAGCGCGAGATCACGACCGACGGGATCGTCCACACGATCGCCGGCGACGGCACGAACTGCTTCACGTTCCCCGGCTGCGGCGACGGCGGCGCACCCACGAGCGCGCAGCTCGGCCTGATGCAGGGCACCGCCGTCTCGGCGGACGGCGGCCGCCTCTACCTGTCCGAGCTGCGCACCGGCGACGGCGACGTGCGGCTCGTGACGCAGCCGCCGACGAGCGGCGGGGGTGGCGGAGGCGGCGGCGGCAGTGGCGGCGGCGGCTCGGGCGGCGGCTCGGTCACCCCGCACGTCGCCGTCGCGCACGCGACCGCGCCCGCCGGCACGCCCATCGTGCTCGACCCGACCGGCACGACGATCGCCGGCGGCCGCCTCGCGCAGGTCGCCTACGACGTCAACGGCGACGGTAGAACGGACGCGACCTGCGGTGCGAGCGCGCCGGTGCTGCATGCGACCGCCGTCGCGAACGCGACACTGAACGCGAGGGTCACGGTCACGAGCACGACCGGCGCGAGCGCGACCACGGGCGCGACGCTGACGGCGACCGTCCCGGCGACGCTGCCCAGAGGCGGTGCGCTGCCCGCCCGCCTGCGCGCGCGGCTCGCTGCCCGCCGCACCGTCTCCCAGGGGCTGGGCGGCGCGCCGATCGCGGCGTACCTGTGCGAGCCCGCGGCCGGGACGCCGAGATCGTCGATCCCGGACATCACCGCGAACGGCGGCCCGCCGGCCGGCTGCGCCGACACGCTGACGGCGGGCGTCGTGCACGCCGTCGGCTGCCTCCAGCAGGTCGACGGCCAGCACCCGCTGCCGCAGGCCGAGGCGCTCGCGCTGTGCGCCCACCAACGCGTCTGCGCGATCAAGACGCGGCTCGCCGAGCCGCCGCTCGTGACGCTCAGAGGCGCGACGGCGAGCGCCGCGACCGCGCTCGTGGGCGTCGGACAGCAGAGCATCCTCGCGCAGTACGGCTTCGACGCCGTCTACTACTCGAGACAGACCGTGCGCGTGAACGGGCTCGACTTCGTCCCCCAGCCGGGCTCCGTGATCGTGATCGCGCGCGCGGGGATCGTCCAGACCGGCTTCCTGAAGTCCGACGCCGCCTACGTGATCAGCGGCGACGCCGTCGTCAAGCTCGGCGACCTGCCGCTCAGCGTCCACGTGCCGAACTACGGCGCGCTCGCGCAGCAGGCCGGCAGCGATCCCGGCAGCCTGCTGCCCGACCACGTCCCCAGCGCGGGCGACCTCGCCAAGCTCGCGCCCGGCCTCAGCGCGCCGCTCGACCTGTCCGTGCGCCCGCAGGACGCGCCCGTGCACATCGCCGACTTCACGATCCCGAGAACGCTGCCGATCCCCGAGCTGCCGGACCTGCCGCTGACCGGCACGCTGTCCGTCGACCTCGCCAAGGGCGGGACGAGCAACGTCAGCGTCTCACTCGAGCTGCCCGGGATCTTCAGCGACGGCGAGGGCCACGGGATCAGCGGCCAGACGACGCTCGTGACCGACAACGACCACGGCCTGACCGTCGGGCACCTGCACATCCACGTGCCGAGCCTCGCGTCGCTCGGCGATCTGCCGGTCGAGAACGTCGACTTCTTCTACGACGGCCCGCCGAAGCGCCACATCGCCGGGAACCTGACGGTCGACCTCAGCGACGAGATCCAGGGCAAGGTCACCGGCGCGTTCGCGCTCGACCGAGGCAGCTTCACGAGCGCGCACGTCGACTACACCGGCAACATCGGCGGCGGCCTGAGAATCATCCCGCCCGTCTACCTGACGCGGCTCGCGGCGGACGTCGGCGTCAACCCGACGACGCTCAGAGGCTCCGGCACGCTCGCGATCGGGCCGGCGACGTTCGACGGCGGCTGCGCGCTGCTCGACGCCGTCGGACAGGTGACGTTCCGCTTCTCCAACCCGTTCTCGATCGACGCGACCGGCAACGACCAGCTCGCCTGCGTCGACTTCGGGCAGAGCAGCTACTTCCACGTCGACAGCGACGGCCACGTCGGCCTCGGCCAGGGCGTGAACTACACGATCCCCGGGCTCGGAAGCGTGACCGGGCTGCTCGCCGGGCAGGCGTACGCCGACCTCGAGCGCAACGTCTACCACCTGCAGCTCGACGGCAACGAGACGGCGAAGTTCGACGTCCACGAGTGCATCACGGTTGCGTGCACCGACATCACGCTCTCGCGCACGGTCGCCGCGACGCTGTCGGATCGCGGCCTCGGCGCGTGCACGAGCGTGAACCTGCTCGGCCACGACTTCTCGGTCGGCGCAGGCTTCGGCCCGGTGTCGGACTTCGCCTCGTTCCACGTCCCGACGTTGGCGCAGCTGGCCTCCCACTTCGACGTCTTCTTCGACGGCTGCGACCTGTCGAAGTGGCAGTCGCTCGGCCCGCCGGGCAGCGGCGCGCGGGCGAGCGCGGCCGGCGGCGGCTCGAGCTTCCGCGTCGCGCCGGGGACGAGAATGGCGGTCGTCGGGATCACCGGCGCGGGCGACGCGCCGAGAGTCCAACTCACCTCGCCGAGCGGCAGACCGATCGTCGCGCAGCTCGACGGCACGAGCCTCGTCGACGGCGCGCTCGCGATCCGCCAGTCCGTCACGCACCACACGGTGGTCCAGATCCCGAACGCCCAAGCGGGGACGTGGTCGCTCGCCGCACTGCCAGGCTCGGCGCCGATCACGGACGTGCAGACCGCTCACCTGCTGCCGCGGCCGAAGATCCACGTCAGCGTGAGCGGGCGCGGCGGCCGGCGCGTGCTGCACTACCGCGTCACGCGGCAGCCCGGCCTCAGAGTCACGTTCCTCGAGCGGACCGGCCGCGGGGCGGCCGAGATCGGCGTCGCCAAGCGCGCTTCCGGCTCGATCGCGTTCGTGTCGGCCGACGGGCCGCGCAGCCGCACGCTCGTCGCCCAGCTCGAGCGCAACGGCGCGCCGAGCCCGAGCATCGTCGTCGGCCGCTACAGCGCGACGCCGTCGAAGCCGGGCCGCGTCTCGCACGTGCGCGTGGCGATGCGCCGCGGGCGCGCGCTGATCTCCTTCCGCGCCGCCGCGTTCGCGACCGCCTACGACGTGACCGTCCACCTGTCCGACGGGCGCGAGCTGCTGCTGCGCGCGCTGCACGGGCGTCACGCGGTGACCGTCGCCGGCGTCGGGCGCGCGAAGGTCGTCGCCGTCTCGATCGTCGCCCGCCGCGGGCGGCTCCACGGCCGGCCGTTCGTGCTGGCCGCCAAGCGGCGGCGCTAGCCGGCGGCCGGCTCGAACGCCCCCTCCGCGCGCAGCGCCAGCTCCAGCTCGAAGCGCCGCTGCGGGTCGTCCAATGCGTCGCCGAACAGCTCGCGCAGCTGGGCGAGGCGGTAGCGGACCGTCTGCGGGTGGACGTGGAGGCGCTCGGCAACCGCCTGCAGCCGCCCCTGGGCGGCGAGCCAGGCGGCGAGCGTCGCCGTCAGCCGCGCGCGTGGGCCGGCGGCGAGATCCGCGAGCGGCGCGAGCCGCGCGCGCACCAGCTCCTGCGTCAGGCGCCGGTCGCTGCGCAGCAGCAGCGCGGTCGTGTGGTCGGCCGCGTCGAGCACGCCGTGGCCGGGCGCCGCGCCCTCGGCGACGAGCTCCAGCACGGCGCGGGCGCGCGCGAGGCTGAGCGCCGCGTCCCCCCACGCGACCGACGGGCCGAGCGCCGCGACGTGGCGCGGGCCGACGGCGTGCTGGAGCTGCGCGCGCAGCCCCGCGCGGCCGGGATCGGGCAGCAGCGCGCAGACGACGTCGCCGACCGTGTCGACGATCGCGTCGGCCGGCAGGCGCGGGACGATCCGCTCGCCCTCCGGCTCGGGGAACGCGAACGCCGCCAGCGCCGCCGGCAGCCGCCACTGCGCCGCGCGCGCGACCTCCTCGACGTCGAGCGGGTCGGCCGGCGGGTCGCGCAGCAGCAGGCGCGCGAGCCGCTGGCGCTGTGCGCGCCGCTCGCCGGCGGCGGCCGACTGCTCCAGCGCATAGCCCTCGGCGGACTTCGCCGACAGCTCGTCGATGTAGGCGAAGATCGACTCGGCCAGCAGGTACAGCGTCGCCGGCTCCAGCCCGGCTGCGACGCCGCCGGCCGAGAAGCGCCGCCACGCGACGCGCGCGCCGACGCGGTAGGCGGCGAGCAGCACGTCGAGGCTGCGCCCGGCGCGCACCTCCCCGCGACCGAGGTCGACGTACACGCGCGAGCGCGGCATCGAGCCGCCCGCCTCGATCCCGTCGAGGAACTGGCGCAGCGCCTCCTCGACGCCGACGATCAGGCCGCGGCCGAACGGTCCCTTCAGCGGACGCGCGTAGGCCGGCACCTCGACGCGGATCGCGTCGATGATCTCGCGCGCGAGGTCGGGGAGCTGCGGGCGCATCGCCGCGACGGCGTCCGGCGGCAGGCGCCGCCACGGGCGCGGTTCGAACGCGGTTGCTGCGGCTTCGCTCATTCTTGTGCGAAAGCTACAACTTCCGGCCGTCGAGACGTTGCCGGCAGACGAGGACAAGCGTCCATTTGCGTCGTAGGGTGCAAACCCATGACCCGCGCCCATCGCATCTCCAACCTCGTCGCCGTCGCCCTCCCGTTCGCCGTGTTCCTCGGCTCGATCGTGCTGTTGTGGAACAAGGCCGTCGGCTGGAGCGACCTCGCGATCTTCGTCTTCATGTACGCGATCACCGGCTTCGGCATCACGATCGGCTACCACCGGCTGTTCACCCACCGCGCGTTCGAGACCTCGAGAGCCGTGCGCACGCTGCTCGCGATCTGCGGCTCGATGGCCGTCGAGGGCGACGTCATCACGTGGGTCGCCGACCACCGCAAGCACCACGCGTTCGCCGACGAGGAGGGCGACCCGCACAGCCCGCACGTCGACTTCGAGGACGGCTTCCGCGGCGCGGTCAAGGGCCTCTGGCACGCGCACGTCGGCTGGATGCTGGGCGACAAGACGCACGGGCGCGCGTCAGCGCGCCGCTACGCGCCGGACCTGATCGACGACAAGCCGATCCGCTGGGTCAGCAAGACGTTCCTCTTCTGGGTCTACATGACGCTGCTGATCCCGTTCCTGCTCGGCTTCGTGCTGAGCGGCTTCTCGCTCGCCGGCGGCCTGCTCGGGCTCGTGTGGGGCGGCTTCGTGCGGATCTTCCTGCTGCACCACATGACGTGGTCGATCAACTCCGTCTGCCACTTCTTCGGCGCGCGCCGCTTCGAGACGGACGACGAGTCGCGCAACGTCTTCTGGCTCGCGCTGCCGTCGCTCGGCGAGGCGTGGCACCACAACCACCACGCCTTCCCCACGTCCGCCTTCCACGGCCTGCGCCGGCTGGAGCGGCTCGCCGACCCGAGCGGCCTCGCGATCGCGGCGATGGAGAAGCTCGGCATCGTCTGGAACGTCGTGCGCGTGAGCCCGGAGCGGCAGGAGAGCAAGGCGCTCGTCGCGGTGTGACGTCGCCCGCAGGTCGCCGCTCGCGGTGACCGGAGGGCGAACGCGATGTTGGCGCGCAAGCGCCGCTCCGAATCGGCCTCCGGCGCGTTCTAGCTTCTCGTGCCGGTGCGTCCTCCCTGGATCCTGCTGCTCGCGCTCGTCGCGCTGCTGCTCGCCGCCGCGCCCGCGGCGGCCGGCGGCTTCGTGCAGATCGACGGCTCCGTGCTGCGGTTCACCGGCGACGAGCTCGAGCCGAGCAACGTCACGATCGACGACGTGGACGGCATGCTGGTGCTCGACGAGAACGCGAGCCGCATGACCGCCGGCGCCGGCTGCGCCGCGAGCGCGGACGGCTACGAGGTGACCTGCCCGGACCTCGGCGTGACGGAGATCGACGTGAGCGTCGGCCTGCTCGGCAGCGACGTGCGCATCCGCGCCGACCTGCCGGCGCACATCCAGGGCGGCCCGGGCGACGACGTGCTCGTCGGCGGGCCTGCGGACGACGTGATCGACGGCGGCCCCGGGCAGGACATCGTCGCCGGCGGCGGCGGCGCGGACGTGCTCAGCGGCGGCCCGGGCACCGACCTCGTCACCTACGACGACGCGATCGCGCCCGACGGCACGCTGCAGCCGCGGCGCACGCCCGTGCGAGTCGCGATCGGGCAGCCGGGCGCCAGCGGCTCCCCCGGCGAGGGCGACACGATCGGGCGCGACGTCGAGCAGGTGCAGGGCGGCGCCGGCAACGACCGCTTCGACCTGCGCGACGGGTCCGCGACCGAGGTCGACTGCGGGACCGGGCGCGACACGGTCGTCGCGGACCCGCGCGACACGATAGACACCGACTGCGAGAGCGCGCACGTCGCGCCGCAGCGCGGAGGGGCGCCGATGACGATCCCCACGCTCCCGTTCCCGTTCCCGGCGCCCAGCGATCGCGGCGTCAGCTCGATCGGCGTCGGCCCGCTGCTGCCGCTGCGCAACGGCACGATCGTGGTGCGCGTCACCTGCCCGGCCGGCCTGGGCCTGCTCGCGCTCGTGCCGTCGCAGCCGTGCCGCGGGCGCGTGCGCTTCACGCGCTTCGACGGCTTCGCGATGGGCACCCAGCGCGTGACGATCCCGCGCGGCCGCGCGATCGCGCTCCGCCTCACGCTCACGAGCTCGCGCGCGCTCGCACGCCGCCCCTCCGGCCTGCGGCTGACCGTGACCGCGCTCCCCGACTGGGGTCGCGTCACGCGCGACCTGCACGTCATCGTCCGCGGCTGATCGAGCGGCCGTGAGGCGGCGCCTCGCCGTGCCTGGCTACGTCATCGGTCGCTCGCCTGCGATTGCAGGCCACGCTCCCTGCTTCCTTGCCAGGCACGGCGATCCATCCGCCTCACGCCCGCTCCAGGGGGGCCATGGTCAATCCCGCGTCGGAGAGCTGCTCCCAGTACAGCTCGGCCGGCTCCTGCTGGCCGCTCCAGACGATCGCCTGGCCGGAGCGGTGGATCTGGTCGGCGTAGCCGTAGCCTCTGTCGACGCTCACGCCGGGGATGTAGCGCGCGAGCGTGTGCGCGACGTGGTCGAAGGTGTTGTGGTCGTCGTTGCGGACGATCACGCGCCAGTGGCCGCCGAGGCCGGAGCCCGGGCCCTGCACGCGCGGCCGTTCGATCGTCTGCGTCATCGCTGTTCGGAAGATACCGCCGGGTAGGCGCGCGGCTACGCCGACTGGACGGTCGCTTCGCGCTCGGCGCGCTTGCGCCAGTAGCGCTCGAGGCCCAGGTAGATGTGCTCCGCCGGGACCGCGGCGCCGTAGGCGGCCCGCAGGAAGCGGTCGCCGGTGCGATCGACGCGGGTCTCTGACGGCGGCGCCGACGGTCGCGGGGCCGGCGTTGCGCGTCAGCTCGGCGAGCTCGTGCAGCGAGGCGCGCGTCGCCTCGAGCTGCTCCTCGACCTCGTCCACGGGACCGAAGTGCGTGAGCGCGAGGCTCGCCGGCCGCCACTCGGCGATCAGGTCGAGCGACGCGTCCCACGCCTCGACGTCGATGTCGGGCGGCGGCGTCGGCGCGATCGTCACCTGCGCGGGCGGGATCCGCACGCCCGCCATGTCGCCGACGAACGCGCGGCCGCTGTCCTCGTGCAGGTAGCAGACGTGGTGGGAGGCGTGGCCGGGCGTGTAGGCGACGCGGAAGCCGCCCGCGAGCGGAATCGTCTCACCACCCTGCAGGACGGTGACGCGCTCGGCCGGCACCGGCAGCACCTCGCCCCACAGCGCCTTCATGTTGTCCTCGCCGTAGAGGCGACGGGCGCTCGCGAGCAGCTTCGACGGGTCGATCACGTGCGCCGCGCCCCGCTCGTGCACGTAGACGTCGAGGTCGGGCCAGCGCTCGACGAGCGCGCCCGTCGCGCCGGCATGGTCGAGGTGGATGTGCGTCAGCAGCAGCGCGCGCGGGCGGACGTCGCCGAGCGCGCCGAGCAGCGTCTCGAGGCTCGACTCCGGGCCCGGATCGACCAGCACGTCGCCGATCCGCCAGCAGCAGATGACGCGCTCGAGGCCCTTGAAGCGGACGTCGATCGGCTCGATATCGGATGCATTTGCGCGACCTTCCACCTATCCGAACCCTACAATCGAAGCCATGAGCGACGACGCCCGGTCCCCCCACCGCCTGCCCGAGCCCGACCGTCCGTGGATGATGCGGACGTACGCCGGCCATTCGACCGCCGAGAAGTCGAACGAGCTGTACCGCGGCAACCTCGCGAAGGGCCAGACGGGCCTCTCGATCGCCTTCGACCTGCCGACGCAGACGGGCTACGACGCCGACCACGAGCTGGCGCGCGGCGAGGTCGGCAAGGTCGGCGTGCCGGTCGCGCACAAGGGCGACATGAAGGCGCTGCTGCACGACATCCCGCTCGACAAGATGAACACGTCGATGACGATCAACGCGACGGCCGCATGGCTGCTCGCGCTCTACATCGTCACCGCGGAGGACGAGGGCGTCGCGCCCGAGCAGCTCCAGGGCACGACGCAGAACGACATCATCAAGGAGTACCTCAGCCGCGGGACGTACGCGTTCCCGCCCGGCCCCTCGATGCGGCTGATCGCCGACATGGTCGCCTACACGGTCGAGCGCGTGCCGAAGTGGAACCCGATCAACGTCTGCTCCTACCACCTGCAGGAGGCGGGCGCGACGCCGGTGCAGGAGATCGCCTACGCGATGTCCACGGCGATCGCGGTGCTGGACGCCGTGAGAGAGCGCGTGCCGGCCGAGCAGATGGGCAGAGTCTTCAGCCGCATCTCGTTCTTCGTCAACGCCGGTGTGCGCTTCATCGAGGAGCACGCGAAGCTGCGCGCGATGGGGATCCTGTGGGACGAGCTTGGGCGCTCTCGCTACGGCGTGGAGGATCCGAAGCAGCGCCGCTTCCGCTATGGCGTGCAGGTCAACTCGCTGGGCCTGACCGAGGCGCAGCCGGAGAACAACGTCCAGCGGATCGTGCTGGAGGCGCTGGCGGTGACTTTGGGTCGCGACGCACGCGCCCGCGCGCTGCAGCTGCCCGCCTGGAACGAGGCCTTGGGATTGCCGCGCCCGTGGGATCAGCAGTGGGCCCTGCGCCTGCAGCAGGTGCTCGCCTACGAGACGGACCTGCTGGAGTACCCCGACATCTTCGAGGGCTCGGTCGTGATGGACGGGCTCGTGGACGAGCTGCTGTCCGGCGCCCGGGCAGAGATGGCGATCGTCGCCGAGCACGGCGGCGCGGTCGAGGCGGTCCCGTACATGAAGGCCGCGCTGGTCGAGTCGCACCGCGAGCGGATCCGCCGCATCGAGGCCGGCGAGCAGAAGGTCGTCGGGCAGAACGTCTACACCGAGACGGAGCCCTCGCCGCTGACGGCCGGCGGTGACGGCGGGATCTTGGTGGTCGACCCCGAGGTCGAGCAGCACCAGAAGGATGCTTTGGCCGCCTGGCGCGCCGGGCGCGACCAGGCCGCCGTCGACGTCGCTCTGGCGGAGCTGGCGCGGGTCGCGCGGACCGACGAGAACATCATGGACGCGACGATCGCCGCCGCCCGCGCCGGCGTCACGACGGGCGAGTGGGCGCAGGCGCTGCGCGACGTGTTCGGCTCCTACCGCGGCCCGACCGGCGTCGGCGAGTCGGCCGCGATCGGCAGCGACTCGCTGGAGGAGATCCGCGACGAGGTCGAGCGCGTGAGCGAGCAGCTCGGCCGCCGCCTGAAGATCCTCGTCGGCAAGCCCGGCCTCGACGGCCACTCCAACGGCGCCGAGCAGATCGCCGTCGCCGCGCGCGACGCGGGCATGGAGGTCGTCTACGAGGGGATCCGGCTGACCCCCGCGCAGATCGCCGCCTCCGCGCGCGACGAGGGCGTCCACGTCGTGGGGCTGTCGATCCTGTCCGGCTCCCACCGCGAGCTGATCCCGAGCGTGATCGAGGCTCTGCGCGAGGCCGGCGTCGGCGACATCCCGGTGATCGTCGGCGGGATCATCCCGGTGGCCGACGAGGCGCCGCTGAAGGAGGCCGGCGTCGCCGCCGTCTACACGCCGAAGGACTTCGACATCACGCGCATCATGCGCGACGTCGTGGCGTTGGTGGCGGAGCGCAACGGGCTGACAGCCGCCGCGTAAGCACCATATACCTGCTGTAGACTGAGCGTTTACAGCACGCTACGTTGTGACGATGGCCGTGGCCGTCCAGAAGATCTACAGCTTCCGAGCCCCCAGCGAGTTCGCCGAGCGCATGCGCGAGTCCCGTGCCGCGTTGCCGGAGATTCTCGCGAGCCGCGACGACGCCGCTCACTTCAAGCGCGAGTTCGAGGTGGCGCTCCTCCGGCGCCTGCGGCGCCTGCCGGAGACCGCCGGCCAGGCCGAGTTCGCCCGCGCCGTGACCGAGGCGCTCGTGGCGACGACCGAGCGCATCCGGCGCGAGCCGGAGTTGATGGAGCAGATGCGCGCATTCGATCGCGACGACGTCGAGGGCGACGCCTGGCGCGCCGGAGCCGTTCGCGCCTGGGCGCGCGACGCGGACGAGTGACGTGTACGAGCGCGGCGCGGTGTGGACCGCACAGCTGCCGGACATCGGTCGCAAGCCTGTCGTCCTCGTGTCCGATCGTGCTGTGACGCTGGCGCTCAAGCCGGTTGTCGCGCGTGTCACGAGCGTCGAACGACCACGCGCGATGCCGACGGCGGTGTCGATCGAGCCAGGCGAGGTCGAGGGCCTCACACGACAGAGCTTCGTGCTCTGCCACGACCTCACGACGCTCCAGGACGGCGACCTGATCGAGCATCTGGGCGACCTTCCCGCGCACCGTCTCGTGGAGATCGAGGACCGGCTCATGTTCGTGTTCGCGCTGAGCGAAGAAGCGTGACCGGAGCTGACCTCGGCGCACGCCTGCGGGAGCGGGATCTCTCCGCTGCGCCCGCCGTGCTGAACCTGGTGGAGAGCCGCGCGCCGGCGGCGCAGGCGGAGATCGCGGAGCTGCTGGCGGCCGTGGCGCCGGTGGCGCTGGGCGGCGAGGCGCCGGGGCACATCGTGGGCGTCACGGGCCCGCCGGGGGCCGGCAAGTCCACGCTGCTCTCGCAGCTCGTCGCCGGCTGGCGCGCGCGCGGACGCAGCGTGGCGGTCCTCGCCGTCGATCCCTCGTCAAAGCGCTCCGGCGGTGCGCTGCTCGGCGACCGCGCGCGGATCGACTACGACCCCGCCGACCGGGCGATCTTCATCCGCTCGATGGCGGCCGGAGACCGGCTCGGCGGCCTCGCTCCAGCCACGCGCGCCGCCGCCCATGCGCTCGCAGCGGCGTTCGACGTCGTCGTGATCGAGACCGTCGGCGTCGGGCAGTCGGAGACGGAGGTCGCGGAGGTGGCGGACACGGTCGCCGTGGTCGTGCAGCCGGGCTCCGGCGACGTGCTGCAGTTCCTCAAGAGCGGGATCATGGAGATCCCCGACGTGCTCGTCGTGACGAAGGCCGACCTCGGCCAGGTCGCGGTCAGCGCGCGGCGCGACCTCCACGCCGCGCTGCGCTCGCTCGGCGCGCGCGAGACGCAGGTTGTCGCCGTCAGCTCGCTCGCACCGCCGCAGGGCATCGACAGACTGCTCGACGCGATCGACGCGCATCGGGAGACGAACGACCTCGCCGCCCGCCGCCTGCGCGCCCGCCGCCTGCACGCGCTCGCCGACTTCACCGTCGAGCACGGCCACCGCGGACTGCGGGCGCTCGGCGGGCGGCGCACGGCCGAGAGGTGGCTGGAGCAGCAGGACCCCGGCCTCGACGTCCCCGCGCTCGAGCGCGCACTGGCCGAGCACGCGGGCGTCGCATGACCCCGCCGCGCACCCCGGCACAGCGCCCGGCGAGCCGACCCGGCACAATCCCCGCCGTGCTCGTGGACGTGCTGATCCTCGTCGCGACGTTCGTCGTCGTCAGCGCCATCGCAGGCCTGCTCGGCGCCGCGAACCTCGGCACCGCCCTCACGTTCGGCACGATCGCCTTCGCGGCCGTGCTCGTCGGGCTGCTGCTGAAGCGCGACTGACGCCGCGCTCCAGCGGCCCGCCGGTCCGTCAGTTGACGGCGCTGAACGACGTTCTGGGAAGCGTGCAGACGTACTGGCCGCCGCCCGTGAGGTTGATCGTCACTCTCGCGGAGAACGTCCCACGGATCGCCGCGCCGGTCACCGTGCCGGCGATCGTGAAGCTCTCGGGACCGGTTCCGTCGGAGCCTCCGGCGTCCTCGGGGACCGTCTGGGAGAAGCGGCCGCCGTGGAGCTTGAGCGCCGGGAAGCCGTTCTCGGCGCCGAGATCCTCCGGCATCACCAGCGGTCTGCCGTTCGTGCACTGCGCTGCCGAGGCGCGCCAGTCGAGGTGGAGACTGGCGATCGAGCGGCGGTCGGGGCGCAGCAGCACCCAGGCCGGCGCGCCCTGCGACGTGTGGCCGCCGTAGGCGATGCCGGGCTTCGCCGCCTTGCTCGCGGCGCCGGACGCGCCGGCGCCGAGCACCAGCAGCGCGACGGACGCCGTCAGCGCGGCGGCGAGCACCGCCGCCGGAAGACGCATGGATCTCATAGACCTCTCCTCGCTAGGCCGTCGGCTCGCGGCGGGGACGGCGAGCCGCTTTGCGCACCGCAACCTAGAGCACTGTGAAAGCGCCCGCGCCGGAGCCTGCGCCGACCCGGCGCGCCCCATTGGCCGCACGGCTAGGGTTGCCGGCATGACCGTCGTGCCGCTGCCGCAGGTCGAAGGCGTCTCGCACCGCGACGTGCACGCGCGCGGGCTGCGCTTCCACGTCGCGGAGGCGGGACCGTCCGACGCGCCGGCGGTCGTGCTGCTGCACGGCTGGCCGCAGCACTGGTTCATGTGGCGCGACGTGATCCCCGGGCTGGCGACCGATCGCCGCGTGATCGCGCCCGACCTGCGGGGGCTCGGCTGGAGCGACGCGACGAAGTCCGGCTACCTCAAGCAGCAGCTGGCCGACGACGTGCTCGCCGTGCTGAGCGAGCTGGGTGTGGACAGATTCGACCTGATCGGCCACGACTGGGGCGCGTTCACCGGCTTCCTGATCTGCGCGACCGCGCCGGAGCGCGTCGGCCACTACCTCGGCTGCTCGATCCCGCACCCGTGGCCGCCGCAGGAGCGCCCGAGCCTCAGACGGCTCTTCAACCTCTGGTACCAGGTGGCGCTCGCAACGCCGGGCCTCGGCGCCGGCCTGATGCGCAACGGCAGGTTCACCGCACAGGTGCTCGAGGTCGCGCGCTCCCATGGCCGGTACTCGGACGACGAGCTGGCGGCCTTCGTCGACGTGCTGCGCGAGCCCGACCACGCCAACGCGACCTCGCAGTACTACCGCACGTTCCTGCTGCACGAGCTGCGCCCGTTCATGTCCGGCGCGTTCAAGCAGCACAGAATCGCCACGCCGATCCACCTGCTGTGGGGCAGACGCGACCAGATCCTCCAAGGCGCCAAAGACCATGGCGACCACGAGCCCTACGCGCCGAACATGCGCATCGAGTGGGTCGAAGACACCGGCCACTTCCTGCCCGAGGAGCGGCCGGAGCTGGTCGTCCAGCGGGCGCGCGAGCTGTTCGGGAGCTGACGCATGGCGCTCGGCTGCTTCGTCTCCACCGGCCGCTCGATCGAGCAGTCGCTCGCGCGCGTGCAGCGCGCGGAGGAGCTCGGGTACGAGTCGGCGTACGTCACCCACATCGCGGGGCGCGAGTCGCTCACGGTCGTAACGGCGTACGCGATGCGCACGCAGCGGATCCGCGTCGGTACCGGCGTCGTGCCGATCTACACGCGCACGCCGGCGACGATGGCGCAGACCGCCGCGACGATCGACGACCTCTCAGGCGGTCGCCTGAACCTCGGCCTCGGCGTCTCGCACCGCCCCGTCGTCGAGGGCTGGCACGGGCAGACGATCGACAGACCCGTCGCGGAGATGCGCGAGTACGCGTCGGTCGTCCGCGCGATCCTGCGCGGCGAGCAGCCGCCCGCGGGCGAGAAGTGGCGCACCGGCTTCCAGCTGAGCGGACTCGGCCCGTTCCCCGAGCTGCCGATCTACGTCGCCGCCCTCTCCCCCGGCATGCTGCGCCTCGCCGGCGAGATCGCCGACGGCGTGATCCTGTGGCTCTGCACGCCGCCGTACATCCGCGACGTCGTGATCCCGATGGTGCGCGAGGGCCGCGAGCGCGCGGGCAAGACGCTGGAGGGCTTCGATGTCGTGCCCGCAGTGCCGACCGCGGCCGTGGAGGATCCGGCCGTCGCGCACGCCTCCCTGCGGCGCGAGCTGCTCCCCTACTTCGGCCTGCCGTTCTACCGCGCGATGCTCGAGCGCTCGGGCTTCGCCGACGAGATCGCCGCGTTCGACGCGGCCGCCGGCGCGGGCGACGGCGACGCCATGCAGCGGGCGATCTCCGAGCGCTTCCTCGACACGCTCGCCGCGGTCGGCGACGCGGACGCGGTCAAGGCCGGGATCGAGCGCTACCGCGCCGCCGGCGCCACGTCGCCCTGCGTCGGGCCGATCTCGAAGACCGACTTCGACGCGACGCTCGAAGCGGCGATCTAGCCCTTCCCAAACCCGGCCGCCACCCGCGGCGACAGCTCGTGCGACTCGATCACGCGGTCGATCAGGCCGTACTCGCGCGCCTGCTCGGCGGTGAAGTAGCGGTCGCGGTCCATGTCGTCGTGGACTCTCTCGACGCTCTTGCCGGTGTGGTGGGCGTAGATCTCGTCGAGGTGGCGGCGCAGCTCGAGCGTCTCTCTCGCGTGGATCTCGATGTCGCTCGCCTGCCCCTGGAAGCCGCCGAGCGGCTGGTGGATCAGGATGCGCGCGTTCGGCAGCGCCATCCGCTTGCCCTTGGCGCCGCCCGCGAGCAGCAGCGAGCCCATCGACATCGCGACGCCGAAGCAGATCGTGCGCACGTCGGGCTTGACGAAGCGCATCGTGTCGTAGATCGCCAGGCCGGAGTAGACGACGCCGCCCGGCGAGTTGATGTAGAGCGAGATGTCCTTCTCCGGGTCCTCCGACTCGAGGTGCAGGAGCTGGGCCACGATCAGGTTCGCGATCTGGTCGTCGACGGCCGTGCCGAGGAAGACGATCCGCTCGTTGAGCAGGCGCGAGTAGATGTCGAACGAGCGCTCGCCGCGCGGGCTCTGCTCGACGACCATCGGGACGAGTGGCATGGCGGTATCCTTTCGACAACTGCCTGGTTGTCACGCCACCATAGCAACCATCTGGTTGTCAAAGGAGCCCTGCCATGGACACGCGCCGTGAGATCGAGATCGAGGCGACCCCCGAGGAGGTCTGGGAGGCGCTGGCCACCGAGGAGGGCCGCGAGCGCTGGCTGGAGGACGAGCCGGCGCGGGAGATCCTCGTGGAGACCGCCGAGGAGCCCCACCGGCTCGTCTGGTGGTGGTGGACCGAGGACGCGCCCGCCACGCGCGTGGAGGTACTCGTCGTCGCCGCGCCGGCCGGCGCGCGCGTCGTCGTGGTCGAGTCCGCGCCGTCGTTCCCGCTGCCGGCGTTGCAGGCCCGCTTCGCACCGACGCTCGCCTACGCCTAGGCGATGAGCGACCCGATCGGACCCGTCTTCGCGGCGCTCGCCGACCCGACGCGCCGCCACGTCGTCGAGACGCTCGTGCGCGACGGCTCGACGAGCGTGCCGGCGCTCAGCGTCGCGCTGCCGATCAGCCGCCAGGCGATCGCCAAGCACCTCGCCGCGCTCGGCGACGCCGGCCTGATCGAGCGCGCGCCGGACGGCTCCGGGCGCGAGGTGCGCTACCGCCTGCGCCCCGGCGCGCTGCGCCCCGCGAGCGCGTGGCTCGACGAGACCGCGGCTGCCTGGGACGAGCGGCTGACCAGACTCAAGCGCGCCGTGGAGCGCTAACGCAGCGCCGCCTCGATCGCCGCGCGGAACTCGTCGATCCCGAACGCGCCCTCCAGCCGCGCCGCGATGCGGCCGTGGCGGTCGATCGTGAACAGCCACGGCTCGGTCTCGAGCCCGAACGCCTGCAGCTGCGGGCGCAGCCCCTTCGAAGGGTCGTTGTCGACGTAGACCTCGTTGTGGATGAACGCGACGCGGTCGCCGTAGGCGCTCTGCAGCTGCGCGGCGACGTCCACGACCGGCCCGCACACGCGCGATCTGCACAGCGCGGGCGTCGCGAACAGCAGCGCGACGGGTCTTCTGCCGAGCACGTCCGCCAGGTCGGCGGCGTGCATCTGGTCGGGCGGCACGCGCGTGTCGATCTTCGCCGCGTCGCCGCCGACCGACGCGAGCGTCGGCGTGTGCACGCGCGGCGCCAGCGCGCCGACACCGGGGATCGGAGTGCTGCGCGTCACGCTCAGCGCGCCGACGCCGCCGAGCAGTCTCCGGCCGACGCGCGTGGCGGCGAGCACGAGCCATCTGCCGCTGCGCGGCAGCTCGACGTCGGCGTGGTAGACGGCCTTGACGTCGGCCGGGTCGCTCGCGCTCGTCTGGCTGCGGAACGGCGGGCGCACGATCAGCGAGTCGGCCGGCGCGAGGTACGGGCCGCTCGCCGGCGCGTCCGGGCTGCGCGCCACGTAGACGGCCGTGTCGCCGTAGAGGAACGCGCCGTCCTGGCCGATCACGCCGAAGCCGAGGCGGTTGCGGCCGGGCGTGTACAGCGTCGTCGCGAGCGCGACCTGCGGCCCGCCGCCGTCGAGCCCGTCGGCGAGCTGGCGCAGCGTCCGCCCACGCACCGCAGGGAACTCGGCGGCCGTCGGGTGCTGGGCCGCCGCCACGGCGGGCGGCGGGGCCGGCGCCGTCGCGTCGGCCGGCGATGCTCCGCCGCCGCTCCCCCCCGCGCCCCCGCAACCGGCTGCTGGGATCGCTGCTGCGCAGGCGAGTGCGAGGAACGCGGTGGGGGTCGGCAGGCGGGGCATCGCAGGCAGAGGACGCCGTCGGGCGCCCGGTTCTTCCCGGCAGGCTACGCGCTCGCCCGCCGCAGCGCGCGAGGTCACCCCGCCCACGGCGGCACGCCGCGGTCGAGCAGCCCGGCCGCCGTCAGCAGGTCCTCCGGCGCGTTGACGTTGAAGAACGGCAGCGGGTCGTCGAATTCGAGGACCTGCGGCCGCAGCGCCGCGACGGCGTCCGTCAGCGACGGCAGCGGTTCGCGCGCGAGCATCGCGGCGAGCGGCGCGTGGGCCGAGGGCGCGTAGCGCGCGAGCAGCGGCTGCAGCTTCCCCGCCGCGCGCGGCACGACGGCCGGGGCGCCGTGCGCGTCCGCCTGCGCGATCCGCTCGACGAGCGAGGGCGTCAGGAACGGCAGGTCGCCGGCGCTGACGAGGATCTCGCGCGCCATCCCCTCGATGCCGGCGGTCGCCCCCGCGGCTTCGAGCGCGTGGACGATCCCGGCCAGCGGATGGCGCGGCATCGGCGGCTCGACCCAGACCGGCACGCCCGGCAGCGGCGGCAGCTCGCTCGCCTGCTTGGCGACGACGACCACCTCGGCCAGCACGGCCTGCAACGCGGCCAGCGGATAGAGCAGCAGCGGCGTGCCGCGCAGCTCGACGATCGCCTTGCCGCCGCCGATGCGGCGCCCGGCGCCACCGGCCAGCACGACGCCGATCGGGTCCCGTTTCTCGCCCATCGCTCGCCGGAGCATAGAATCAGTGCGATGGAGGGATCGACCGACCAGGAGACCGCCCGCAGCTGGCTGCGCTGCTACCGCTGCTGGTCGCAGAACCTCGAGGTGCAGGTCCACTACGAGGGCATCCACCGGATCGACCCCTCGACGGGCGAGCGCGCCGAGGTCGTCGACGAGCTGCAGGAGGCCGTCGTGCAGTGCCTCGACTGCATGCACGACCAGCCCCACCTCGGCTTCCACAACGGCCGCGTCGAGCCGGTCGAGGACCGCTGGGAGCGGATGATCGCCGGCACCCCGTGGGTCGCCTCCTGCACCGTCACGGTCGAGGCCGAGGACGTCGAGACCTGCTCCGGCCCGGACGCCGGCGACGCGCTCTCCTACGCCGCCTTCGGCGACCACGGCACGCGCGAGTTCTTCACCCACGTGCGCTTCCACAAGCACGACGACGACCAGATCGTCGTCCACCTGCTCGTCGAGCTCTACGCCCGCTCCTCCGAGGAGGCGACCGACGTGCTCGAGACCGCCGCCCGCGGCATGCTCGCGATCACGTCGCTGGCGGAGGAGTCCCGCCCGCCGGCGTCGAGCGCCGACGACGTGCACTGAGCGTTTGCGGTACGCCGGGCGCCGGTTCGCTCCCGCTCGGCATCCTCGTTCGCCCAGCGTTGGCGGCGCCGCGTTTTGTGGGCGGCACGCTCACAGGGGATGCCGATCGGGCCGACCCGCGCCCGGCTGATTCGGCGTATTCACGGCTCGTAGCGTCTGCCGTCGGATGCTGCTGCCGAGCAGACTCTGGACCGTGTTGACTCTGGCTGACAACATCTGGCAAATGGAACGTCCGGCCCAACAACCGCACGAGTCGACTCCGCACGCCGACGCAGCCGCACGGGAGGCCGACGCCGTGCGCTTGGCCCGCCTTCGTCGCGACCTCGCGCTCACCCCAGCGCAGCGGCTCGACAAGTTCGCAGCGCTGTGCCGACAGGCGGACCTGCTGCGCAGCGCTCGCCGTCTGCCATGACGTTGCCGGACCTGCGGGCGCTGCTCGCGACGTTTGCCGATCACCGCGTGGAGTACGTGGTGATCGGCGGGATCGCAGTCGTCCTGCACGGAGGTCTCCGGACAACCGAGGATCTCGACATCGTCCCGAACCCGGATCCCGCGAACCTCGACCGGCTCTGCCAGATGCTCGAGCACGTGGAGGCGAGCCTGCTGCTGAACCCAAGACGCCGCTTCGGATCGAGAGAAGCGTGGCTGCTGAAGCGCGGCAGGAACGTGAGCATCACGACGCGCTACGGCGATCTCGACATCGTCCGCACGCTTCCTGGCGTGCCGGACTACGCATCCCTGCTTGCAGATTCCGAGCGATACGAGATAGACAAGATCACGCTGCTCGCGGCCTCTCCAGAGCAGCTTGTTGCGATGAAGCAGGCGCGCGGCAGCGCACAGGACAAGGCGGACGTCGAGACGCTGAGACTGCTCCAGGCGCAGAGCCGGCGAGAGCCGACCGACGCGGCGAAGCCGCCACTTGCCGCCCCGCCCGACCGCAGCTAGATTCCGGTCGAAAGAGACGCTGCGCAGACGGTGGCGCTCATGACCGAGGAGAAGCAACATGCGTCGTCGTCTCCCCGGGGCCCTTGCCGCGGCAGTCCTCATCGTCGGGGTCCCCGGCCTTGGCACCGCCAGCGCGCAGCATGTGACGAGCCCCGTCGCCCAAGCAGCCTGCGTGCACGCGAAGATCGGCGGCCAGCGCAAGTGCATCGCGCGCGGGCAGTACTGCGCGCGGCGCTACGAGCGCGACTACGAGCGGTACGGCTTCACCTGCTCCAAGCGCGACCGCCGGGGCCGCTGGCATCTGCAGTAAGCCGGCCTATCCCGTACCCGCCGACGGTTCACGGTTGGCAGATCCGGCGAGTGCGCACTAGCTTCCGGTCCGCACATGGCCGACCGCGCCCAGCGAACCGACTCCCACACTGCGGCCATGGCGCGGCGCTTCGAGAAGCCGGTGCTGCTCGCCACCGTGCTCGTGATCCCGGCGATCGTCGTCGAGACGAGCGCGAAGGACGATTCGCTGCGCGAGGCGGCAGCGCTCCTCAACTGGCTCATCTGGCTCGTCTTCGTCGCCGAGTTGGCGTCGATGCTCGCCGTCGCGCCGAGCCGGTGGCGCTGGGCCCGCGCCAATCCGCTGATGGTCGTCATCGTGCTCGTGACCGCGCCGATCCTGCCCGCCAGCCTCCAAGCGGCGCGCGTCTTCCGCCTCGCGCGCCTCGTCCGGCTCGCACTCGTCATCCGCCTCGCCCGGCGATTTCTCGCGCCGGCCGGCCTCCAATTCGCCGCGGCGATCACCGGCCTCGGCGTCCTCGGCGGCGCAGCCGCCTTTCAGGCCGCTGAGGCCAGCACAAGACACCCGCCCACCCTGTGGGACAGCGTCTGGTGGGCAAGCTCCACCGTGACGACGGTCGGATACGGCGACGTCACGGCGCACACGGCGCTCGGGAGAGTCATCGGCATCGCCCTGATGGTGATGGGGATCGGCTTCGTCGCACTCCTCACCGGAGCGATCGCCCAGCGGCTCCTCCGAGCCGACACCGAGCGGATCGAGAACACGGAGACGCGCGTCGTCGAGGAGGAGCACGCGATCGCCGAGGAGTTCAAAGCCATCGCCGGACGCCTTGCCGACCTCGAGCGACGAGTCGTGGAGCGAGAGCGGCTCGCGCCCAGCGAGCCTGCCATGACCCTGCCGGACCCGTGATCCGGCACGCCGATCCTGCCGCGGACGCCGCCGCCTGCGCGGCGATCTACGGCTTCTACGTCGCCGAGACGGTCGTGTCGTTCGAGGAGGTTCCGCTTAGCCAGCAGGAGATGCGGGAGCGGATCGAGCGCACGTCGGCGACGCACCCCTGGCTCGTCGCCGAGGACCCGCAGCGCGGCGTCGTCGGCTACGCGTACGGCTCGCAGCACCGCGAGCGCGCGTCGTACCGCTGGGCGTGCGACGTGGCGGTCTACGTCGCCCACGGCCAGCGCAGCCACGGCGTCGGACGAGCGCTGTACGCCGCCCTGCTGCCGCTGCTGCGCGAGCAGCGCTTCCACGTCGCCTGCGCCGGCATCACGCTGCCCAACGACGCGAGCGTGCGACTGCACGAGTCGTTCGGCTTCACCCCGGTCGGCGTCTACCGCGACATCGGCTGGAAGGCCGGCGCCTGGCACGACGTCGGCTGGTGGCAGCTGCGACTGGGCGACGGTGCGAACAGCGCCACACCGCCGGAGCCGCTCGCGCCAATGCGGCGCTGAATCAGCCGGGCGCGGGTCGGCCCGCTCGGCATCCCCTGTGAGCGTGCCGCCCACACGGCGCGGCAGAGCCAACGCTGGGCGAACGAGGATGCCGAGCGGGAGCGAGCCGGCGCCCCGGCGTACCAACCGGCCGGGGCGCGGACCCAAGAGAACCGCGAGCTACGAAGCGTTCAACCGCGACTCGAGCGCATCCAACTGCGCCGTCATCTCAGCCGGAAGCTTGTCGCCGAAGATCGCGAGGTGCTCGCGCAGGGACGGCAGCTCGGCCTTCCACTCCTCGGGCGTGACGCGCAGCAGCTCGGCGAAGTCCTCGGCGGGGATGTCCATCCCCTCCAGCGGCAGCGCACCCTCGGCCGGCAGCAGGCCGATCGGCGTCTCGATCGCATCGGCGGTGCCGTTGCAGCGGCCGAAGATCCACGACAGCACGCGGCTGTTCTCGCCGAAGCCGGGCCACAGCCACTTGCCGTCGGCGTCCTTGCGGAACCAGTTGACGTAGAAGACCTTCGGCAGGACCGCGCCCTCGCGCTTGCCGAGCTTCAGCCAGTGGGCGATGTAGTCGCCCATGTGGTAACCGGCGAACGGCAGCTGCGCGAACGGGTCGCGGCGCAGTCTGCCGACGGCGCCGGCGGCGGCGGCGGTCGTCTCCGACGCCATCGTCGCGCCGAGGAAGACGCCGTGCTCCCAGTCGAACGCCTCGTGCACGAGCGGCACGACCGTCGAGCGGCGCCCGCCGAACAGGAACGCGTCGATCGGCACGCCAGCGGGGTCCTCCCACTCCGGCGCGATCGCCGGATCCTGCGAGGCCGGCACCGTGAAGCGCGAGTTCGGATGCGCCGCGGCCGTCTCTGAGGCGGGCGTCCAGTCGTTGCCATGCCAGTCGATCAGGTGGGCGGGCACCTCGTCCGTCATGCCCTCCCACCAGATGTCGCCGTCGTCGGTCTTCGCGACGTTCGTGAAGATCGCGTTCTTCGAGGCGGTCGCGAGCGCGTTCGGGTTCGTCTTTTCGCTCGTGTTCGGCGCGACGCCGAAGAAGCCGGCCTCGGGGTTGACCGCGTAGAGGCGGCCGTCCTCGCCGAACTTCATCCAGGCGATGTCGTCGCCGACCGTCTCGACCTTCCAGTCTGGCAGCGACGGGATCAGCATCGCGAGGTTCGTCTTGCCGCAGGCGGACGGGAAGGCGCCCGTCACGTACTTGACCTCGCCGTGCGGGTCCGTGAGCTTGAGGATCAGCATGTGCTCGGCCATCCAGCCCTCGTCGCGCGCCATCACCGAGGCGATCCGCAGCGCGAAGCACTTCTTGCCGAGCAGCGCGTTGCCGCCGTAGCCGGAGCCGTAGGACCAGATCTCGCGCGTCTCCGGGTAGTGCACGATGTACTTCGTGTCGCTGCACGGCCAGGAGACGTCCTCCTGCCCGGCCTCGAGCGGCGCACCGACGCTGTGGACACACGGCACGAAGTGGCCGTCCTCGCCGAGCACCTTGAGGGCGCCCGCGCCCATGCGGGTCATGATCCGCATCGAGACCGCGACGTAGGCGGAGTCGGTCAGCTCGACGCCGATGTGGGCGATGTCGGAGCCGAGCGGACCCATGCTGAAGGGCACGACGTACATCGTTCGCCCGCGCATGCAGCCTTCGAACAGGCCTGAGAGCTTCTCGCGCATCTCGGCCGGGTCGCACCAGTTGTTCGTCGGACCGGCGTCGGCCTCGTCCTCAGAGCAGATGAAGGTGCGGTCCTCGACGCGGGCGACGTCGGTCGGGTCCGACAGGGCGAGGTACGAGTTCGGACGCTTCGCGTCGGACAGGCGTTCGAACGTGCCGGCGTCGACCAGCGCTTGGCAGAGCTGGTCGTACTCCTCGGCCGAACCGTCGCACCAATGGATGCGATCGGGCTGCGTCAGTGCTGCGATCTCTTCGACCCACGCACGGAGCTTCGCGTGGCTCGTGGGCGGTGCGGTATCGGTGATGCTCACGTGATCTCCCTCGTGGCGGTCGCGGGACATCCGCGGGATTGTTCCATTCTCAGTGGAAACGCGCTTCCGAAGTCGTCCCGCGACTGGACGGGAGGTTCTACGCAGGCGTCCCCGGGTTCTTCCGCGGCACCAGCACGAGCCGCTTGAACTCCGCCACGAGCACGCCGTCCTGGTTCAGCACGCGCGTGTGGACCTTGACCACGCCGCGGTCCAGCTTCGTTCTGGACGGCTTGACCTCGAGCACCTCGGTCTCGCAGAAGAGCGTGTCGCCGTGGAAGACCGGGTTCGGGTGGCTGAGCTCCTCCGTCGCGAGGTTCGCGATCGCCTTGCCGGAGACGTCGGAGACCGACATGCCGAGCGCGAGCGAGTAGACGAGCGGCCCGACGACGACGTTTCTGCCCTGCTGCGAACCGGCGGCGTAGACGTCGTTGAGGTGCAGCGGGTGGTGGTTCATCGTGATGAGGCAGAAGAGGTGGTCGTCTGACTCCGTGACCGTCTTCGCGGGCCAGTGCTTGTAGGTCGCGCCGACCTCGAACTCCTCGAGGTAGCGGCCGTAGGCGTGGGCGCCGGAGGCCTCGCGGGCCGCCTGGTCCGTCTCGACGCCGTTGATCGTGTCGCTCATGTGATCGGGACCGTCCTGGGTGTCGGAATAGCAGTGGGAAGCGCGGAAAGTGTGCCGCCTCCGCGACGGTCTTGCGGCACCATCGCGGACCGCACAATACGATTTGCGCGACCTTCCACGTAATCGTCACCGAAACCGAGAGACCCTGTGCGCAACCCACGAGACTTCGCGAAGCCCCTCGCAGTCGGGGCGCCCGACCCGATTCTTGACATCCCGTTCCGCCCGTCGCGGATGATCCACTTCTTCGACGCCAGCAACGAGAAGATGGCGGCGAAGGTGCCGGACATGGCCAAGCAGGCCGACATCCTGCTCGGCAACCTGGAGGACGCGGTCCCCGTCGACCGCAAGGAGGCCGCCCGCGAGGGCCTCGTGCGCGTCGGCCAGGCGGTCGACTTCGGCGACACGCAGCTGTGGACGCGCGTCAACAGCCTCGACTCGCCCTGGGTCCTCGACGACCTGCTCCGCCTCGTCGGCGAGATCGGCGACAAGCTCGACGTGATCATGGTCCCGAAGGTCGAGGGCGCCTGGGACATCCACTACGTCGACCGCCTGCTCGCCCAGCTGGAGGGCAGATTCGGCGTCGAGCGACCGATCCTCGTGCACGCGATCCTCGAGACGGCGCTCGGCGTCGCGAACCTCGAGGAGATCGCCGCCGCCTCCCCGCGCATGCAGGGGATGAGCTTCGGCCCGGCCGACCTGGCCGCTTCGCGCCGCATGAAGACGACGCGCGTCGGCGGCGGCCACCCCGGCTACCGCGTGATCGAGGATCCGAACCCGGACGACCCGACCGCACCGCGCACGAGCTACCAGCAGGACCTGTGGCACTACTCGATCGCCCGCATGGTCGACGCCTGCACGGCGACCGGGATCCTGCCCTTCTACGGCCCGTTCGGCGACATCTCCGACGACGCCGGCTGCGAGGCGCAGTTCCGTGCCGCCTTCCTGATGGGCTGCGTCGGCGCCTGGTCGCTGCATCCGCGCCAGATCGCGATCGCCAAGAAGGTCTTCTCGCCGGATCCGGACGAGGTCAAGTTCGCCCAGCGCGTGATCGAGGCGATCCCCGACGGCGCGGGGGTCCACATGCTCGACGGCAAGATGCAGGACGACGCCACCTTCAAGCAGTGCAAGGTGATGGTCGGCCTCGCCGAGATGCTGGCAGCCAAGGATCCCGAGCTGGCCGAGGCCTACGGGTTCGTCACCACCACGACCGGGAGCTAGAGCGTTGCGCTTCTTCGAGTACGAGTCGCGACAGATCGTCGCGGCGGCGGGCATCCCCGTCTCCCCCCACGGCTTCGCGAGAACGCCTGAGGAGGCGCGCAGGATCGCCGAGGAGATCGGCGGCTCCGTCGTCATCAAGTCGCAGGTGCTCACCGGCGGGCGCATGAAGGCCGGCGGCGTGAAGTTCGCCGACGACCCAGACCAGGCGGCCGAGCATGCAGAGTTCATCCTCCAGCTGGAGATCAACGGCCACATGCCGCGCGGCGTGCTGGTCGACTCCAAAGTCGACGTCAAGCAGGAGTACTACGCCGGCGTCGTGTGGGACGGCATCCGCAAGCAGCCGGTGATGCTGTTCTCCGACATGGGTGGGATCGACATCGAGGAGGTCGCCGAGACGCATCCGGACAGGGTCGGGCGCGGGCATTTCTCGAACCTGATGGACGTCTCGGACTATCAGGCGAAGCAGGTCATCGCCTCCATCGGTGTGACCGGCAGTGCGCTGACTCGCGCGACGCCGATCCTCGCGCGGCTCGCTCGCCTGTTCGTGAGACATGACATGACGCTGGCGGAGATCAACCCGCTCGCGCAGCTCGCGGACGGCAGATTCGTCGCCGTCGACGCGCACATGGACATGGAGAACGAGGCCCGTCCTCGCCAGAAGACCCTGTTGAAGGCGCTCGGCGTCGGCGACGAGGAGACCCGCCAGGCGCGCGAGGCGACCCCGTTCGAGCTCGCCGGAGAGGCGGTCGACGCCGCCTCGCACCGCGGCGTCGCGGGCAACGTGACGGAGTTCGACGGCAACCTCGGGCTCGTGATCGGCGCCGGCGGCGGTTCGCTCACCCTGTTCGACGCGGTCCGCGCGCACGGCGGCAAGCCCGCGAACTACTGCGAGATCGGCGGCAACCCGTCGGTCGAGAAGGCCTGTGGCCTGGCGAAGCTCGTGCTGCAGAAGCCGGGCGTCGACAAGATCGCGGTGATGATGTCGATCGTCTCCAACACGCGCGTCGACATCGTCGCGCGCGGCGTCATCAAGGCGTGTCTGGAGCTGGGCTACGACCCGGGCGAGAAGATCGCGATCTTCCGCATCCCGGGCGCGTGGGAGGACGAGGGCTTCAAGATCCTCGAGAAGTACGGGGTCGAGTACTGCGACCGCTCTGTGTCCATGCACGAGGCGGCGCGACGAGCCGTCGAGAAGATCGAGGGGGTGGCCGCATGAGCATCCTGATCGACGCGGACACGACGTTCATCGTCCAGGGCATCACCGGCCGCGAGGCCGTCAACCTGACGCGCGAGTGCCTCGACTACGGCGCCGGCGCCAAGGTCGTCGGCGGCGTGACGCCGGGCCGCAAGGGCCGCGAGGTCCACGGCGTGCCGGTCTTCGACACGGTCGCGCAGGCGGTCGAGCACCACGGCGGGCCGATCGACGGCTCGGTCGTCACCGTCCCCCCCGCCTTCACGAAGGACGCGGTGCTGGAGGCGATCGCGAACGGCATCAAGCTGATCGTGATCGTGACCGAGCGCATCCCGCGCCGCGACGTGGCCGAGATGGTCGAGTTCGCGGGCCTGCACGGCGCGCGCATCATCGGCCCCAACTGCCTCGGGATCATCGTCCCCGACGTGATCAAGATGGGCGGCATCGGCGGCCCGGCGAAGGACGCCGCGAAGGCGTACTCCCCCGGCTCCGTCGGCGTCATCTCCCGCTCCGGCGGCATGACGACCGAGATGTCCTCGACGCTCACGGCGGCCGGTCTCGGCCAGTCGACCGCGGTGTCGATCGGCGGCGACGCGATCATCGGCTCCTCCTACGCGGAGCTGATGCCGCTGTTCGAGGCCGACGAGCAGACCGAGGCGATCGTCATCTACACCGAGCCGGGCGGCCGCATGGAGGCCGAGCTGGCGCGCTGGGTGAAGGGGAACGACTCGCGCCTGCCGATCGTCGCGTTCATGGCCGGCCGCTTCATGGACGAGATGCCGGGCATGAGCTTCGGCCACGCCGGCACGATCGTCGAGGGCAAGGAGGACACCGCGAGCGAGAAGATCGCGCGCCTCGCCGAGGCCGGGATCGTCGTCGCGGAGGAGATCTCGCAGATCCCCGACATCGTCAAGTCCAGAATCGCCGAGAGGAGCGCGGTCTGATGCCCGGCACGTTCATCGACGTCGAGGTCGACGCAGCCGTCGCGGCCGACCCCGCGCTGGCGGCGAAGCTGACCGAGGTCTGCCCCGTCGACATCTTCTCGACGGCCGGCGACGCCGGCACGCTCGCGATCAACGAGGAGAACCTCGACGAGTGCGTGCTCTGCCGCCTCTGCATCGACGCCGCCCCCCAGGGCACCGTCAAGGTCGTGAAGCTCTACGACGAGGGCGCGGTCCTCGCCTCCTGACGGCCTCGGAACGCGCCAGGCAGCGTCCTCGCCGGTTCGCGTACGAAGTACGCCACACCGGCTGCGTCCTTGCCTGGCGCGCCCCGAACCTCGTCAGGAGACGAGTCCCCCGTAGGCGTCCGGCCGCCGCGTTCTGAGGAACGGGAAGAGGTCGAGCCAGTCGCGGCGCTGGTCGAGGTCGAGATCCGCCACGAGCACGGCCGCGCGGTCGCGCGGCGCCTGCGCGAGGATCCGTCCGTAGGGATCGGAGATGAAGCTCGAGCCGTAGAACGTGAGCGGCGGCTCCATCCCGAAGCGGTTGATCGCGACCATGAAGGTGCCGTTCGCGATCCCGTTGCCGACGATCACCTGCTGCCACAGCGGCTGGGTGTCGAACTTCGGGTGGTCGGGCTCGGAGCCGATCGCGGTCGGGTAGACGATCACGTCGGCGCCGCCGAGCGCGTAGGCGCGCGCCAGCTCCGGGAACCACTGGTCCCAGCAGGTCGGGAAGGCGAGCTGCGCCTCCCCCACGGCGACGACCGGGAACGGGTCGCCCGCGCCGTCGCCGGCCGGCCCGGGGCGGAACCAGCGGTCCTCGTGGTAGCCGGCCGTGACGGGGATGTGCAGCTTGCGCGTGCGCGCGGCGAGCGTCCCGTCGGGCGCGACGCAGATCGCGGTGTTGAAGCCGCGCGGATCGCCGTCCTCCGCCTCGGCCCGCTCGTACAGCGACGCGTGCACGTACGCGCCGGTCTCCCCTGCCATCCGCCGCGCGAACGCGCACGTCGGGCCGTCGGGGATCGCCTCCGCGCGCGCGAGCGCCTCGGGCGCCGGATCCGGCTCGACCGCGAAGTAGGCCGACAGCGTCAGCTCTGGCAGGCAGACGAGCTGCGCACCGTGCGCGGCGGCCAGCCGGACGCCCTCCGCCAGCGCCGCCTCGTGCGCCACCGGATCGGGATGCCAGCGCTGCTGCACCGCCGCGACGCGGAACGTCCCGCGCTGCGGCAGATCGACGCGAGCGGGCGAGCGCGGCGTTCTCCCGGTCGCTGCGATGACCTCGATCGCGCTCATAGCGCAACCTTCCCGGTGATTGGGTGGTGTCCGGGGACGCTTGGAGGCTGCTTGGTCGATGGAGCTGACGACCACCGCCGGGAGAGCGCCAGTCGCGCTTGCCGCTGTGACGGCCCGCGTGAGACCCGCGCCTCCCGGCGGTGAGAGGCACCCCAAGCGGCGACAGGGCGTTGCCCCTCGAGGGCCTGCCTATGAGCACCCGCAACGGTACCCCGGTCGGCGGCACCAACGGTGAGAACCTCGACCGAGGAGGAACGCGCATGAGTGCGGTGGCGGGCCTGGACTGGGCCAGCGAGAAGCATGACGTCTGCATCGCTGACGAGCACGGCGCACTGCTCTGCGAGCAGACGATCGTCCATGACGAGCAGGGGATCGGCGAGCTGGTCGACCTGCTGCTGCAGCAGCAGGTCGAGCGGCTCGCGATCGAGCGCCCCGACGGGCTCTTGGTCGGCCGGCTGCTCGCCGCCGGGATCCAGGTGCTGGCGATCCATCCCAACCAGGTCAAGGCCGCCCGCGACCGGTTCCGTCCCAATGCCGGCAAGTCCGACCGCTACGACGCGATGGTCCTCTGCGAGCTCGCCCGCACCGACCACCACCGCTTCCCCGCGCTGGCGCCCTCGGGCGACGAGACGATCGCGCTGCGTGTCCTGACCCGCACCCGCGAAGACCTCGTCGCCAGCCGCGTCGAGCTGGCCAACCGGCTGCGCTCCCAGCTCGACGCGTTCTGGCCCGGCGCCGCGAGCCTGTTCGCTGACATCGACTCGCCGATCGCGCTCGCGTTCCTGGAGCGCTACCCCAGCCCCACCGACGCACGCACCCTGGGCCCCAAGCGCATGCAAGCGTTCCTGGCCCGCAACGGCTACTGCGGCCGCAAGACCCCCGAACAGCTGATCGACCGGCTGCGCGAAGCCCCAAACGCCGTCTGCGACGAGATCGAGACCGAAGCCCGCCGCGCCGCGGTCCTCGCCCTCCTCGCCACCCTCGGACCGCTCGTCGAGCAGATCAAGCTGCTCACCAGCCAGATCGCCGGCGCGCTCCGCGCCCACCCCGACGGCCCCATCTTCCTCAGCCTCTTCCGCGACCCCAAGTCGACGCTCTGCGCCGCCGGCCTGCTCGCCGAAATCGGCGACAACCGCCACCGCTACCCCCACCCCGACACGCTCGCCGCCGACGCCGGCATGGCCCCCGTCGCGATCGAATCCGGCAAACGCCGCACCGCGACCTTCCGCCGCGGCTGCGACCACCGCCTCCGAACCCACATGGCCGTCCTCGCCGACAGCACCCGCCACTGGCACCCCTGGGCCCACGACGTCTACACCCGCGCCCGCGCCCGCGGCTGCGACCACCCCCACGCCATCCGCATCCTCGGCCGCGCCTGGACCCGCATCCTCTGGCGCTGCTGGCAAGACCACACCCCCTACAACCCCACCAAACACGGCAACCTCAACCGCCTCAACACCACCAAGGGTTGACACAGGGCGTCTCACGCGACCGAGTGTAGGCAGGAGCCCTCAGACGAGCTGCGGCTCGGCCTCGTGCTCTGCCGCCTGCGCGGGCTCGGGCTGCGGTGCCGGCGTGCGGAGGAACAGCAGCGTCCCCACCAGGCCGACCGCGACCGTGCCCGCGCCCAGTGCGAACGCGAGGTGATAGCCGCCCAGCTCCGCGGCGGCGCGCGAGTGGCCGTCCGCGAGCAGCGCAGCCGTGCGGTGCGCCGTGAGCGCGCCGAGGATCGCCAGCCCGAGCGCGGCTGTGATCTGCATCGCGACGTTGAGGATCCCGGACGCGACGCCGGCGTCGCGCGGCGGCACGTTCGCCATCGCGATCGTCAGCAGCGGCACGAACGACGCGCCCGCGCCGAGGCCCATCAGGATCAGCGCGACGAAGATCACCGCGTAGGGCGTGTCCGCCTGCACGATCGCGAACAGGGCGAGCCCGGCGATCAGCGCCGGCAGGCCCGCTACCAGCACGTTTCGCGGCCCGAACCGCACGACGAGCCGCGAGACGATCCCGAGCGCCATCGCGGCGACCATGAGCGTCATCGGCAGGAAGGCGAAGCCGGTCGTCAGCGGGCTGAAGCCGCGCACCTGCTCGAGGTAGAGCGCGCCGAAGAAGAAGACCGAGTACATCCCCGCCATCACGAGGCCGCGCACGACGGTCGCGCTCGCCAGGCCGGGCACGCGCAGGAGCCGCAGCGGCAGGATCGGGTTCTCGATCCGCGCCTCGAGCACGAAGAACGCGACGAGCAGCAGGACGGCGGCGCCGCCCCAGCCGAGCGTGTGCGCCGAGGCCCAGCCGTGGTCGGCCGAGCCGATGATCGCGAAGACGCCGAGCATCAGCGCGACGGTCACGAGCACCGCACCGGCGACGTCGACCCCGTCGCGCAGCCCGAGCGTCTCGTTCTCGTCGATGTAGGCGCGGCCGAGCAGCAGCGTCGCGATCCCGATCGGCAGGTTGATGAAGAAGATCCAGTGCCAGTTCAGCGACTCGGTCATCAAGCCGCCGAGCAGCAGCCCGACCGACCCGCCGCCGACGGCGACGAACATGTAGACGCTCATCGCCTTCGCGCGATCCGCCGCACCGGGGAACTCGCTGACGATCAGCGCGATCGTGACCGAGAAGGCGACCGCGCCGCCGATCCCCTGGACGAAGCGGGCGGCGATCAGCAGCCCCTGGCTGCTGGACAGGCCGCACGCGACCGAGGCGAGCGTGAACAGCCCGACGCCCCACAGGAACACGCGGCGGCGGCCGACGAGGTCGCCGAAGCGGCCGGCGACGAGCATGAAGCTGCCGAACGTCACGAGATAGGCGTTGACGACCCAGGTGAGGTCGGCCTGGCTGAAGTGCAGCGACCCCTGGATGTCGGGCAGCGCGACGTTGACGATCGTCGAGTCGAGCACGACCATGAACTGGCCGAGGCAGACGACCGCGAGGGCGATCCAGGCGCGGCGCGTGATCGGGGGGTTCGCTGTCGCAGTGGCCGCCATCGATCATCACCGTAGCAAAGACGATCCGCAGTTTTGTGACGATCCTCTCACAGTGCTAGAGTTCTGACCGCGATGGGCACCGTCCATGCACCGGGAACGATGGTCCTCCTCACGCGGCTCGCGAAGGTCGTCTACCGTCGCAGCGACGAGGAGAGACTCGGTATGCGTCTGCGCTGGTATGTCGCGCTGTCGTTCCTCAACGACCACGACGGGGCCTCCCAGCAGGCGCTCGGCGAGGCGCTGTGCGTCGACGCCAACAACCTCGTGCTGCTGCTCAACGAGCTGGAGGCCGCGGAGTACGCCGAACGCCGCCGCGACCCGCTCGACCGCCGCCGCCACCTCGTCCACATCACGGCCGCCGGCCGCCGCGCGCTCGACCGCGCCGAGCGCGCGCAGGAGAGCGTCGAGAGCGAGGTCCTCGCCGCGCTCGACCCCGGCGAGCGCGCGACCCTGCGCGACCTGCTCGCCCGCGCGCTCGACGGCGCAGGGCCAGGCGCCGGCTGACCGGCCTCAGCGTCCGCCGGCGGGAATTTGCTGCGTTATGCAGTGCACTCCTCCCCCGCCGAGCGCGAGCACTCTGCCCGGCACTCCGACGATCTCGCGGTCCGGCAGCAGCGCGCCGAGGCGCCGCAGCGCCTCGGCGTCCATGTCGGGGTCCTGCTCGCCGAGCGGCACGATCGCGGCGCCGTTGCAGAGGTAGAAGTTCACGTAGGGGATCGCGACGACGCTGCCGTCGGCGCGCGTCGTGCGCGGCAGCAGATCCCAGCGCTCGACCTCGATGCCGGCGTCGCGCAGGCGATGCGCGTTCTCCTCCGCGTGCGCGTGGTTGGGATCGTCTTCGTCGGCGACGACCTGCAGGAGCGCGTGGCGCGACGCCAGGAACGCGCAGATGTTGTCGACGTGGCCGTCCGTGTCGGCGTCCTCGACGAGGCCGTGCCCGAGCCACACGACCTGCTCGGCGCCGAGGTGCACGCTCAGCTCCCGCTCGATCTCGTCGCGCTCGAGCAGGGCGTTGCGGTTCGGGTTCAGCAGGCACTGCTCGGTCGTCACGAGCCGGCCCGTCCCGTCGACGGCGATCGCGCCGCCCTCGAGCACGAGCGGCGAGGCGTAGTGCTCGATCCCGAGGTGCTCGAGCAGGCGCAGCGCGATCGCGGCGTCCTTGTCGTACGGCGCGAACGCCTCGCCCCACGCGTTGAAGCGGAAGTCGATGCCGGCGCGGCGGCCGTCCGGGCCGGCGACTACGATCGGACCGGAGTCGCGCAGCCACGAGTCGTCGATCGGCAGCGCGAGCAGCTCGACGTTCTCGGCCGTCACGCGGCGGCGCGCGTCGTAGGCGTGCGCCGGGTCGGCGACGAGCGTGACCGGCTCGAACGCCGCGATCGCCGCGACGACCTGTGCGTGCACGTCGCGCGCGTCCTCGATCGTCGTCCCGCGCCACGCCGCCTCGCGCGCCGGCCACGCGATCAGCGTCCGCTCGTGCGGCGCCCACTCCGCCGGCATCCGCAGGCCGCTCGCGCGCCCGCCCTCGCCCCGCTCGCCGCTCGTCGCGCCCATACGCCGAGCCTACCCAGCCGTCGCGGCGACGTTGCGCCCCCGGCTCCGCCGAATCGGCACGAAACCGGGTAGCACCGCCACAGGGACCTCGCATACCGTCACCGTCCGGTGTCCCAGCCACTCGCCCACCTCTACGACCTCGCCCTGCGCACGCTCGACGCGAGGCGATGATCGTGCGGCTGGGTCGGCAGTTCGACCGCAGCGCTCAGGCGATCGACGAGCTCACGACGGCGTTCACAGCTATGTTGTGGGGAATCCTCGTGATGCTGTGTGGACTCGCGCTCGCGACGATCGTAGGGTGACGCCGATGCCGAGAAGAAGATGGACGTTGCGGGAGGCCATGGAGTACGGGCGCGCCATGCCGCTCTACGACCGCCGCACCGGCAAGCGAATCCCGACGCGTGCCGAGTGGGAGCAGTTCAGCCGGTGGAGGCGCTGGCGCGACATCCTGCTGGGTTGGGATCCCCCACCCGACTGGAAGTTCCCCTGGGAAGAGGACTAACTCCGCGCCCTGCGGGTGCGGGAGCGCTCCTCCTGCTTCTCGACGACCTGGACGATCAGTCTGAGGATCTGATCGACGCCCGTGGCCTTTGCGTCGCCGTGCTCGAAGGCGGCGCGCCACTGCTTCACTCTGCCGTCGGCGGCCAGCTCGTTGAAGTGCGAGCGCGTGACCTCGAGCCGCACCTTCGCGTCGCTGGCGATGTCCTTCGAGACTCTCGGCCCGGGCAGCTCGACGCGGTAGAGCTGCACGTCGCCCCGCCCGCGCAGCTCCAGCCCGACGACGAGTCTCAGCGGCTGCAGGGCGGGAACCTCCGCGAGGAAGTTCCGCACGCCCTGCTCGATGAGGCTTCTGGTGTCTGTGGTGGAGGTCAGGACGCTCAGCTTAGATCTTGTGCCGCTCGAGCAGCTTGCGCCCGATCACCATGCGCTGGATCTCAGACGTGCCCTCGCCGATCAGCAGCAGCGGCGCGTCGCGGTAGAGGCGCTCGATCTCGTACTCCTTCGAGTAGCCGTAGCCGCCGTGGATGCGGAACGACTCCTCGACGCAGAAGCGGCCGGCCTCGGAGGCGAACAGCTTCGCCATGCCGGCCTCGATGTCGGAGCGCTCGCCGGCGTCCTTCATGCGCGCCGCGCGGTTGGTCAGCAGTCGCGCCGCGTCGACCTGCGTCGCCATGTCGGCGAGCTTGAACTGGATCGCCTGGTGCTGCGCGATCGGCTTGCCGAACGTGCGGCGCTCCTGCGAGTAGCGCAGCGCCAGCTCCAGCGCGCGCTGCGCGATCCCGACGCCGCGCGCGGCGACGTTCACGCGACCCAGCTCGAGCGCGTCCATCATCTGCGGGAAGCCCTTGTTGAGCCCGGCCTCCTCGCCGCCGAGGATGGCGTCCGGCGGGCAGCGGTAGCCGTCGAACACCAGCTCGGTCGACTCGACGCCCTTGTAGCCCATCTTTCTGAGCTGCGGCGGGACGTTGAGGCCCTTGTAGGCGCCCGTGTTCTCGTGCTCGCCGCCGACCTTCTCGGCGATGAAGCAGGTCATCCCGCGCTGCGGCTTGTCGGCGTTCAGGTCCGTACGCACGAGCACGAACACGAGGTCCGAGCGCAGGCCGTTCGTGACCCACATCTTCTGGCCGTTGATCTCCCACGACCCGTCGTCCTGCTTCTTCGCGGTCGTCTTGATCGCGGCGACGTCGGAGCCCAGCTCCGGCTCGGACAGCGAGAAGGCGGCGCGAATCTCGCCCGTCGCCATGCGCGGCAGGTACTTCTGCTTCTGCTCGTCGGTGCCGAACTTCATCAGCAGGTAGGAGCCGATGAAGTGCGTGTTGACGACGCCGGAGATCGAGATCCAGCCGCGCGAGAGCTCCTCGACGATCATCGCGTAGGTCGTCAGGTCGAGCCCCATCCCGCCGTACTCCTCGGGGATCGTGACGCCGAACAGGCCGAGCTCCTTCATCTGCTCGACGATCGGCTCGGGGAACGAGTCCTCGTGGTCGTAGTGCTCGGCGTTCGGGATGATCTGCTCGTCCGCGAACTGCCGCACCATCTCGCAGATCGCCTGCTGCTCGTCGGTCTTGTCGATCACTGCGGCCATGGGGTCAATCGCTCCGGGTCGTAGAAAGGTGGAATGTCTCGGATCTCGCCGGTCGAGGATACTTCCCGGCCGTGAACTTCGCGCGCGATGTGGTCGACGCCGCCCCCGCAGACCGGCTCGCGCTCGTCGAGCTGGCACGCGACGGGACGCGCCGCGAGTGGCGCTTCGGCGAGGTCGCGGACCGCGCGGCGCGGCTCGCGGGCACGTTCGCCGCGCACGGCGTTCGCCGCGGCGACGTCGTGATGACGCTGATCGGCAACCGACCGGACTGGGTCTGCGCGATGGTCGCGTGCTTCCGGATCGGCGCGGTCGTGCTGCCGTGCACCGAGCAACTGCGCGCGAAGGACCTGCAGTTGCGGCTCGGCGCGGCGCGGCCCGCGCTCGTGCTGGCGGACGGGCGCAACGCGGCGGAGCTGGCCGCGGCAAGACCGTCCTGCCCGGTCCTGACGATCCCCGACGAGGCGCTCTACGCCGCCGACCCGGCGCCTGCTGTGAAGCTCGACCCGCTCGACCCCTGCCTGATCACGTTCACGAGCGGGACGGCCGGCGAGGCGAAGGGCGTCCTGCACGCGCAGCGCTACCTCAGCGGCCAGCACGTCCAAGCGGAGCACTGGCTCGACGCCCGGCCCGGCGACCTTGTCTGGTGCACGGCGGCATCCGGCTGGTCGAAGTCGGCGCGCAACGTCTTCATCGCGCCGTGGATCCGCGGCGCGGCCGCGCTGCTGCACGACGCGCGCTTCGACCCGCATGAGCGGCTCGACCTGCTCGCGCGCGAGCAGGTGAACGTGCTGTGCATGGCGCCGACCGAGTACCGCGTGATCGCCAAGCGCGCCGAGCCGCGGCCGGTCCCAGGCCTGCGCGGGCTCGTCGCCGCCGGCGAGGCGCTCAACCCCGAGGTGCTGCGCGCCTTCCACGACGCGACCGGCCTGTGGATCCGCGACGGCTACGGCCAGACGGAGACCGGCCAGATGACGGGCGCGCCGCTCGGTGAGGAGATCCGCCCGGGGTCGATGGGCAAGCCGCTGCCGGGCGTCGAGCTGCGCGTGGAGGACGGCGAGCTGGTCGCGGCCCCGGCGAGCGTGCCGACGTTCTTCCTCGGCTACCTGGGCGAGCCGCCGGTGGACCGGAGCACGGCGTGGCGCACCGGCGACCGCGTGCGCCAGGACGACGACGGCTTCCTCTACTTCGAGGGCCGCGCCGACGACGTGATCATCTCCGCCGGCTACCGCATCGGCCCGTTCGAGGTCGAGTCCGCGCTCGTCGCGCATCCGGCGGTGGCGGAGGCGGCCGTCGTCGCGGCGCCCGACGACGAGCGCGGCGCGATCGTGCGGGCGGTCGTGGTGCTGCGCGACGGCGTGCAGGCGAGCGACGAGCTCGCTGGCGAGCTGCAGGAGCACGTCAAGGCGACGACGGCGCCCTACAAGTACCCGCGCCGCGTGGAGTTTGCGGCGGACCTGCCGAAGACCTCCTCCGGCAAGGTCCGCCGCGCGCTCCTGCGCGAGCAGGGCTAGCGCACTATCTGAGCGTCATCACCGGTTCGCCAGACCCGGTCAGGCCGGTGCCCGTGCGGGTGCACGTGCCGCCTCTCGGCGCGCCGGAGTTGTATGCCTGGCGCAGGCAGTTGCGCAGCGCCATCTGGCCCCAGTAGTTCGGGTGCAGGTCTTCCTGCAGTCTGTATTCGCCGAACAGCGCCGAGACGGTGCGGATCTGGTTGACCCACTCGGTCCTGTCGACCGCGCCGCTGTTTCTCCACGACGTCAGCCCTCTCTCCTCGAGCAGGCCGACGGTGTTCTCGCACAGGCGCCGCGAGTTGAACGCCGAGCCGAGGTACATCAGCTTGACGTTCGCGTAGCCCGCTTCGGTGGCGCCGTTGTGCACCGCGCTGTCGATCGTCGGCAGTGCCGATTCGTTGGCCCAGTTCGCGTCCGCGTTCCAGAAGCCGCAGCCGCCGATTTCCTGGCGTTCCCAGCCTTCCTCGGGATAGCGGAAGCCCGAGCCGTTGGGGATCGGCGACTCGTAGTCCTGCACGACGATCGCGTACATTTCGGTGCTGTAGCCCGCTTCGGCCATCGCTCTGTGGATGTTCTGGACGGCGCCCTTGATCGCCGCCGTCTGCGTGGCGACGTTTTCTCTCGTGAAGTTGGCGGTCACTTCGGAGTCGTCGTTGCAGTGGTTCTGCCACCACGACGGCGAGGTGAGCCAGTCCTCGATGCAGTCCTGCACGATCGACGCGAAGCTGAAGTTGTTGCCGCCGATCGAGAGCGCGACCATCTTGACGTTGTGCGTTCTCGCGTATTCCTCGAGCATCAGCGCCTGGCCCTTGTTGCCGCCCGAGCTGTAGAAGTCGATGCCCGGCTTGAATTCGCCTTCGCCGCCGGTGAAGGTCGAGGTCTTCGCGCCCGAGCACGCGAGGTTGACGCTGTTGAGGCCGCCGCCGAGGTAGATCTCCGCCGATAGCGAGCGATGGCAGCCGGCGATCGTTTCGGCCGTGTGCGCTTCGTTGTCGTAATACGCCCTCGTGCCGAGCGCGTCGATCCACGACTGTTCTTCGTTCGTGTTGCCCGCCCAGCGGCCTGCCTCGCCCGAGATGTACGAGTCGCCGAGCGACGCGACCGAGGCCGTGCCGTTGCCCGGTCCTTCCGCCTTCGCGGCGGCGCTCCACGCCGCCCAGGTCGCGACGGCCACCGCCATCGCGAGGATCGCCGCGCGCCAGCGCGCGGCAGACAGCCCTGCCGAATTCATCGAAGCTCCCCCTTCGATCGAGCGCGGGACGGTCTCCCCGCCGCCCCTGCGCTCCGCGAGCCTACCCCGTCACTGGCTGGCGAGCCAGCCGGGCCGTGCGAATGCGAACTACGCGGCGCCGGCGGTCGCCGGCTGCTGCGGGGCGGCGGGCTGGCCGCTCGCCGGCGGGATGCGGCTCATCGCGCGCTCGGCCAGCGCGGTGATCGTGAGGCTCGGGTTCACGCCGACGTTCGCCGGAACGGCGGCCCCGTCGCAGACGAGCAGGTTCTCGTAGCCGAACACGCGCTGGTCGGCGTCGACGACGCCGTGGTCGGGGTCCGCGCCGATGACCGCGCCGCCGAGGATGTGGGCCGTCGAGGGGATGTTCAGCGTCGCCTCCATGACGGAGCTCTGCGCGACGCCGCCGGTGCGCTTGGCGAGCCACTCCGCCGCCTCGTTCGCGACCGGGATGAACGTCGGGTTCGGTCTGCTCGAGTCCTGCTCGGTCTGCAGCCGCACGTCGCCGGAGCGGGTGAGCGTCGGGCGCAGCGCGATCGCGTTGTCGAGCGTCTGCATCACGAGCACGATGATCGTGCGCCGCGACCAGCCGCGCGGCCACAGCGTCTGCGCGAACTTCGCCGGGTGGCGGAGGATCTGCCCCAGCAGCTTGAGCGGCCGCGTCACGCGCGTGCCGTCGGCGACGAGCAGCGTGTAGAGCGTCGACATCGAGTCGCCGGCCTGGCCATAGGTGACCGTCTCGATGTGCGTGTGCGGGTCGGGGTAGATCGAGGAGGTGATCGCGACGCGTCTCGTCAAGTCGTCCGGATAGTCCTGCGGCACCGTGACCGCGAGGATCGACTCGCTGTTGGTGCGCACCAGCTCCCCGAGGCGGTGGGAGATGCGCGGCAGCGAGCCGCCGAGGCGGCAGCGCTGCAGCAGTCTGTTGGTGCCGAGCGCGCCGGCCGCGACGATCACGCCGCGCGCGGTGAGCGTGCGCACGTCGCGCCCGCGCCGCATGCCCGAGCGCTCGCTCGTGACGGCGTAGCCGTCGGAGCCGTCCGCGGCGCCGAGCGGGCGGATGTCGGTGACGGTGCGATCCGGCGTGACCTCGACGCCGCGGTGCTCGGCGAGCCACAGGTAGTTCTTCACGAGCGTGTTCTTGGCGCCGTGCGGGCAGCCGACCATGCAGCGCCCGCACTGCATGCAGCCGGTGCGGTCGGGGCCCTCGCCGCCGAAGAACGGGTCGGGGACGGTTGCGCCCGGCTGCTCGCCGAAGAAGATCCCGACCGGCGTCTTTCTGTAGGTGTCGCCGACGCCGAGGTGCTCGCCCAGCTCCTTGAGCAGCCGATCGGCGGGATCGTCGTTCGGCGTCTCGACGACGCCGAGCATCCGCTGCGCCTCGGCGTAGTGGGGCGCCAGCTCGCGCTCCCAGTCGGCGAGCTCGCCCCATTGCGCGTCCCGGAAGAACGGCGCCGGGGGCACGTAGAGCGTGTTGGCGTAGCCGAGGCTGCCGCCGCCGACGCCGCAGCCGGAGACGACGGCGACGTCCTTGAACGTCGACAGCCGCATGATCCCGCGCATCCCGGCGCGCGGCGCCCAGAAGTATCTGCGCAGGCTCCAGGTGGACTTGGCGAAGTCCTGGTCGCGGAAGCGTCTGCCGCACTCCAGCACGGCGACGCGGTAGCCCTTCTCGGCGAGCCGCAGCGCACTCACGCTGCCGCCGAAACCGGACCCGATCACGAGCCAGTCGAAGTCGAACTGACGGTCGTTCTCCTCCATCTGCGCAGACGCTAGCAGGAAAGGTGACGGGTGCGTCACGATTCTCAGCATAGGCTGCGCACGATGCAGTTCGTCTTCGGCTACGGCTCGCTCACGACGCTCGCCGACCCGCCGCCGTCGCGCGCGCCCGACCCGCGCGGGTACGTCACCGACCTGCCGGGCCACCGCCGCCGCTGGGGCGTCGCGGCCGACAACCGCAGCGCGCTGCCCGGCTACAAGCGCTACCGCGACGGCGACGGCGCGTATCCCCCGGTCGCGGTCGCGTTCCTCGACATCGCGCCGGGCGACGGCGCCGTCAACGGCGTCTGCCTGCCGGTGGGCGCGGAGGCGCTCGCCGCGCTCGACGCGCGCGAGCGCAACTACGAGCGCGTCGAGGTGACCGCGCTGCTCGCGCACGCGCTCGGCCCGACATGGGCGTACGTCGGCTCCGCAGAGGGCCGCGCGCGGCTCGCCGACGGCCGCGCGCGCGGCGCCGCCGGACTAGGCTCTGCGGCGTCATGGCATCCCGTCCCGTCATCGGCGTCTGCACCGCGCTCGAGCGCGCGCAGTGGGGCGTGTGGGACCAGTGGGCCGCGCTGCTGCCGACGAACTACCTCGACGCGATCCGCCGCGCGGGCGGGATGGCGCTGCTGCTCGCGCCCGACCGGGCGCTCATCGCCGCGCCGGACGAGGCGCTCGACCTGATCGACGGGCTGGTGCTCGTCGGCGGCGCCGACCTCGACCCGGCGTCCTACGGCGCAGCGCTCGATCCCGCGACGGTCAACCCGGTGCCCGAGCGCGACGCGTTCGAGATCGCGATGACACGCGGCGCGATCGGGCGCGGGATCCCGCTGCTGGGCATCTGCCGCGGAATGCAGCTGCTCAACGTCGCCTTCGGCGGGACGCTGCACCAGCACCTGCCCGACCGCTACGGCCATCACGACCATCTCAAGGCGCGCGGCTCGTTCGACGGCGCCGACCACGACGTGCGGCTCGCACCCGGCTCGCTCGCCGCGCACGCGGCCGGCGAGGAGCTGCACGGGACGAAGTCCCACCACCACCAGGGCGTCGACCGCGTCGGCGACGGCCTCGTCGTGACGGGCGCCGCGACGATCGACGGGCTGCCGGAGGCGCTCGAGCTGCCGGGCGAAGCGTTCGTGCTCGGCGTCCAGTGGCATCCCGAGGCCGACGAGCGCAGCCGCGTGATCGGTGCGCTCGTCGAGGCCGCCCGCGTGCATCGCGACGCCTCGGCCGCGGCGCGCGCCTGACCGCGGCGCTCAGTCGGGCAGCGCCACGACCGCGTCCATCTCGACGCGTGCGTCGCGCGGCAGGCCGGCGACGGCGAGCGCCACGCGCGCGGGCGGGTCGGTCTCCGAAGAACGACGCGTAGACCTCGTTGACGGCCGTGAAGTCGGCCATGTCGCGCAGGTAGACGGTGATCTTGACCGCGTCGGCGAGGCTGGCCCCCGCCGCCGCGCAGACGACCTGCAGGTTCTCGAGGCAGCGGCCCGCCTGCTCGGCCGCCGTCGTCCCGACGATCTCCCCCGTCTCGGGGTGCAGCGGGATCTGTCCGGAGCAGAACAGCAGCCCGCCCGCGCGCACGGCGTGGACGTAGGGACCGACGGCCGCGGGGGCGCCTGCGGCGGTGACCGGCTCGCGATGATGGGACATGGGACGGAACGCTATCGCGGGTAGCCTCCGAAGCCGATGCCCAACCGCCTCGCCGACGAGACCTCGCCGTACCTGCTCCAGCACAAGGACAACCCGGTCGCCTGGCAGCCGTGGGGCGAGCGCGCGCTGGCGGAGGCGCGCGAGCGCGACGTGCCGCTGCTCGTCTCGATCGGCTACTCGGCCTGCCACTGGTGCCACGTGATGGAGCGCGAGTCGTTCGAGGACCCGGACGTCGCCGCGTACATGAACGAGCACTTCGTCTGCATCAAGGTCGATCGCGAGGAGCGCCCCGACGTCGACGCGATCTACATGGACGCGGTGCAGGCGATGACCGGTCACGGCGGCTGGCCGCTGAACGCGTTCGCGACGCCCGACCAGGTCCCGTTCTACGCGGGCACGTACTTCCCGCCGGTCGGGCGCCAGGGCCTGCCGGGCTGGCGCCAGCTGCTGGAGGCGATCGCCGAGGCCTGGCGGGAGCGGCGCGCGGAGATCGAGCGCCAAGGCGAGCAGATCGTCGAGCACCTCGGCGTCAGCGCGCGCATCGAGCCCGATCCCGGCGAGCCGGAGCCCGGGCTGCTCGACACCGCCGTCGCGGCGATCGCCGACCGCGAGGACCACCTCAACGGCGGCTTCGGCGGGGCGCCGAAGTTCCCGCAGGCGTCGGCGATCGAGCTGCTGCTGGCGCGCGCGGACGCATCGGCTCCCGCCCACCCGCCCCCAGCCGGCCCGGCCCTGCGGGCGCTGCGCGCGATGGCGCGCGGCGGCATCTACGACCAGCTCGGCGGCGGCTTCGCGCGCTATGCGGTCGACGCCGCCTGGGTCGTGCCGCACTTCGAGAAGATGCTCTACGACAACGCGCTGCTGGCGCGCGCCTACCTGCACGGCTGGCAGGTCAGCGGCGGCGACCCGCTGCTGCGGCAGGTCTGCTGCGAGACGCTCGACTGGGCGCTGCGCGAGCTGCGCGGTCCCGAGGGCGGCTTCGCCTCCGCCCTCGACGCCGACTCGGAGGGCGTCGAGGGCAAGTTCTACGTGTGGACGCCGGACGAGCTGCGCGCGGCGCTGGACGACGACGCGCTCGCCGCGATCGCGTCCGAGCACTGGGGCGTGAGCGAGGGCGGGAACTTCGAGGGGCGCTCGATCCTCGTGCGCGCCGGCTCCGACGACGACCCGCCCGACCTGCCGGAGATCAAGCGGCGGCTGATGGCGGCGCGGGACCGGCGCGTCCGGCCCGGCCTCGACGACAAGCGCCTGACGTCGTGGAACGCGCTGATGCTCGGCGCACTGGCGGAGGCCGGCGCGGTGCTCGAGGAGCCGCGGTACGTGGAGGCGGCGCGCGCCTGCGCGGACTTCATACTCCGAGAGCTGCGCACCGCCGACGACGACGGCCGCCTGCTGCGCACCTGGAAGGACGGCCGCGCGCACCTCGCCGGCTACCTGGAGGACCACGCCTACACGGTCGAGGCGCTGCTGACGCTCTACGAGGCGACGTTCGAGACCCGCTGGTTCACCGCTGCGCGCGCCCTCGCCGACGTGACGATCGCCCGCTTCGCCGACGACGAGCGCGGCGGCTTCTTCTCGACCGCCGACGATCACGAGCGGCTCGTCGCCCGTCGCAAAGACCTCGAGGACACGCCGATCCCGTCGGGCAACTCGGCGATGGCGCTCGGCCTGCTGCGGCTCGCGCGGCTGACCGGCGAGGCCGCGTACGAGGAGCGGGCGCGCGGCACGATCGCGCTGCTGCACCCGATCGCCGCGCGCCACCCGCTCGCGTTCGCGCACCTGCTGCAGGCGGTCGACTTCCTGCTGGCGGACGACGTGCGCGAGGTCGCGATCGTCGGCGAGCCCGACGGGCGCGCACCGCTCGTGCGGGTCGTGCGCGGCGCGTTCCGCCCGCACGTCGTGCTGGCGGGCGGGAGCGGCGACGGCGACGGCGCGCAGGTGCCGCTGCTCGCCGGGCGCGGGCCGGTCGACGGCGCCGCGGCGGCGTACGTGTGCGAGCGCTTCGCCTGCCAGGCGCCGGTGACCGACCCCGACGCGCTCGCCGCGCTGCTGGACTGAGCTGACGGCGCTTTCGCGAAGCGCTGGCTACCCTCCAGGCCATGTCCACCTCCCCCCTTCGCGTCGCCGTCGTCGGGTCCGGCCCGGCCGGCTTCTACGCCGCCGAGCAGCTCCTCAACGCCAGAGACGTCGACGTCACGGTCGACATGTTCGAGCGCCTCGCGACGCCGTGGGGCCTCGTGCGCGCGGGCGTGGCGCCGGACCATCCGAAGATCAAGGCGGTCACGCGCCGCTACGAGAAGACGGCGGGCAAGGACGGCTTCCGCTTCTTCGGCAACGTCGAGGTCGGCCGCGATCTGCCGGTCGAGGACCTGAAGGCGCATTACCACGCGGTCCTGTACGCGTTCGGCGCCTCCGGCGACCGGCGGCTGGGGATCGACGGCGAGGACCTGGCCGGGTCGCACTCCTCGACGGAGTTCGTCGCCTGGTACAACGGCCACCCCGACTTCGCCGACTGCGAGTTCGACCTGACGGCGACCACCGCCGTCGTCGTCGGCAACGGCAACGTCGCGCTGGACGTCGCGCGCATGCTCGCGCTGCCGCGCGAGACGCTCGCACAGACCGATGTCGCCGACCACGCGCTGGAGGCGCTCGCGGGCTCCTCGATCGAGGAGGTCGTCGTGCTGGGCCGCCGCGGCCCGGCGCAGGCGGCGTTCACGACGCCCGAGCTGATCGAGCTGTCCGAGCTGGCCGCGGCCGACGTGATCGTCGACCCGGGCGACATGGAGCTGGACGAGGCGAGCGCGCGGATCGTCGAGGAGGCCGACGCGCAGGTCAAGAAGAAGATCGAGGTGCTGCATGGCTACGCCGCCTCAGAGCCCCACGGCCACGACCGCCGCATCGTGCTGCGCTTCTTCGCCTCGCCGCTGGAGATCGTCGGCTCCGACCGCGTCGAGGGCGTGCGCGTCGGGCGTACCGAGCTGGTCGACGACGGCGAAGGGAGGCTGCGCGCGGTCGTCACCGAGCAGGAGGAGACGATCCCCTGCCAGCTCGTCTTCCGCTCCGTCGGCTACGCCGGCAAGGCGCTGCCCGGCGTCCCGTTCGACGAGCGCTCCGCGACGATCCCCAACGACCACGGCCGCGTCCTCGACGGGGTGGGTGGGACGGGTAAGCAGCGGCCCGGCGAGTACGTCTCAGGCTGGATCAAGCGCGGGCCCAGCGGCATCATCGGCACGAACAAGAAGGACAGCCAGGACACCGTCGACCACCTGCTCGAGGACCACGCCGCCGGCAAGATCCCGTCACCAGCCGTCGAGGACCCCGACGCGATCCTGACCCTGCTCGCCGAGCGCGCGCCCGACCACATCACCTACGCCCACTGGGAAGCGATCGACGAGCACGAGCGCAGCCTCGGGGAGCCCCACGGCCGCCCCCGCGTCAAGCTCACCCGCCACGAGTACCTGCTCGACGCCGCCAAGAGCGCGGAGCTGGCGCGCGACTGACGCCGCGCCGGCGCCGCGGATTCGCAGACCGCGCCGCCGGAGAGAATCGGCGTGTGCGTACGATCGCCCGACGAGCCCTCACGTTCGCCGCCGGCCGTCGCGCGAAGTTCGCCGTGCTGGCCGTGTGGCTCGTGGTCGCGGGCGTCGCCGGCTCCTACGCGGGCAAGCTCGAGGACGCCGAGCAGAACGAGCCGTCCGCGTTCCTGCCGGGCAGCGCGGAGTCGGTCGCGGCGCTGAAGGCCGTCAAGCGCTTCCGCTCGGGCGAGAGCGTGCCGGCGGTGATCGTCTACCGCCGCCCGAGCGGGCTGACGGCTGCCGACCGCGCGGCGATCGCCCGCAACCGCGCCGCGCTGAACGCCAGCCTGCCGGTCGCCACCGCGCCGCTGCCGCCACCGATCCTCTCCAGAGACGGCACGGCCGCGCTGCTCGTCGCGCCGATCACGCCGCACGGACAGTCCAGACGGCTGACGAGCGCGGTCGACCGGCTGCGCAGCGTCGCCGAGCGCGCGCCGCCCGGCCTGCAGGTCGAGCTGACCGGCCCGGCCGGCTTCAGCGCCGACGCGATCGGCGTCTTCAGACAGATCAACGGCACGCTGCTGCTCGCGACCGCCGGGCTCGTGTTCGTGCTGCTGATCCTGATCTACCGCAGCCCGATCTTCTGGGCGATCCCGCTGTTCACGGTGTTGATCGCAGAGGGCACCGCGCGCGGGATCGCGTACGGGCTCGCGCAGGCCGGCGTGACGATCAACGGACAGACGGCCGGCGTGCTGCCGGTGCTCGTGTTCGGCGCCGGGACGGACTACGCGCTGCTGCTCGTCGCGCGCTACCGCGAGGAGCTGCGCCGCCACGAGGACAGACACGAGGCGATGCGGGTCGCGCTGCGGCGCGCCGGCCCGGCGATCGTCGCCTCCGGCCTGACGGTGATCGCGGCGCTGCTGTGCCTGACGCTCGCCCGGGTCAACGCGACGTCCGGCCTCGGGCCGGTCGCGGCGATCGGGATCGCCGTCGCGATGCTCGCGATGCTGACGCTGCTGCCGGCCGCGCTCGTGATCTTCGGCCGCCGGGCGTTCTGGCCGTTCGTGCCGCGGGTCGGCGGCGAGGGGACCGACGCGACGCACGGCCCGTGGCGCCGGCTGGGCGACCGGATCGCTCTGCGGCCGCGGCGCGTGTGGGTCGCGGCGGCGCTCGGGCTGGCGGTCCTGTGCCTCGGCCTGACGCAGCTCTCGACGAGCCTCACGAGCGGCAACCAGTTCCGCAACGAGGTCGCCTCGGTGCAGGGTCAGAAGCTGGTCGACGCGTCGTTCCCGGCGGGCGCGAACGCGCCGACGACCGTGATCGTGCCGGACGCCGCACGCGCGCCCGCGGTCGTCGCGGCGCTGCGGCGGGATCCGCGCGTCGCCGGGGTGCAGGTCGTCGAGCGCGATCCGCAGGCCGGCGTGCGCCTGTCGGTGACGCTGTCGGTGCCGCCCTACAGCCAGCAGGCGTTCGGGCTCGTGCCGGCGCTGCGCCGCAGCGCCAAGGCGGCCGGCGGCGACGGGGTGCTGATCGGCGGCCCGACGGCGGAGGAGCGCGACCTGCGCGTCGCTTCGGCGCACGACAACCGCGTGATCGTGCCGATCGTGCTGCTGGTCGTGTTCCTGATCCTGGCGGCGCTGCTGCGCGCGATCCTGCTGCCGCTGCTGCTGATGGCGACGGTCGTGCTCTCCTACGCCGCCGCGCTCGGCGTCGGCGGTTTCTTCTTCGCACACGTGTTCGGCTTTGCCGGCGCGGATCCGAGCCTGCCGCTGTTCGCGTTCATCTTCCTCGTCGCGCTCGGCGTCGACTACAACATCTTCCTGATGACCCGCGTGCGCGAGGAGACGCAGCGGCACGGCACGCGCATGGGCACGATCCGCGGCCTGGCCGTCACCGGCGGGGTGATCACGTCCGCCGGGATCGTGCTCGCCGGCACGTTCTCGACGCTCGCCGTCCTCCCGCTCGTCTCGCTGACCGAGATCGGCTTCACGATCGCCGTCGGCGTGCTGCTCGACACGTTCGTCGTGCGCTCGATCCTCGTGCCGGCTCTGGTCCTCGACGTCGGGGACCGCGTCTGGTGGCCGTCCGCGCTCGCCGCGCGCCGCCGCTGAGCAGGCCCTACAAGATGGGCAGGTACTTCTCCAGCTCCCAGGCGGTCACCTGGACGCGGTAGTCGTCCCACTCCTGGCGCTTGATCTCGACGAAGCGGTTGAACATGTGCTCGCCGAGCGTGCGCAGGACGAGCTCGGACTCGGCCGTCAGCTCGATCGCCTCGCCGAGCGTGGCGGGGAGCTGCTCGATGCCGAGGCGGCGGCGCTCGTCGGGCGCGAGGTGGTAGAGGTTCTTCTCCATCGGCTCGGGCAGCTCGTAGCCGTGCTCGATCCCCTCCAGGCCCGCCTGCAGCAGCACCGCGAACGTCAGGTACGGGTTGCAGGCCGGGTCGGGGCAGCGCAGCTCCATCCGCGTCGCCTGCTCCTTGCCGGGGTGGTAGAGCGGCACGCGCACGAGCGCGGAGCGGTTGCGGCGCGACCAGGCGACGTACGTCGGCGCCTCGTAGCCGGGCACGAGCCGCTTGTAGGAGTTGACCCACTGGGCGAAGATCGAGGAGATCTCCCGCGCATGGCGCAACTGGCCGGCGATGAAGGCCTTGCCGACGTCGGACAGGAAGTACTGGTCGTCGGCGTCGTAGAAGGCGTTGCGGCCGTCGCGGAAGAGCGACTGGTGGGTGTGCATGCCCGAGCCGTTCTCGCCGAACAGCGGCTTGGGCATGAACGTCGCGTGCAGGCCGTACTTCATCGCGCACTCCTTGACGGTGAGGCGATACGTCATGCAGTCGTCGGCCATCTTCAGCGCGCCGGAGTAGCGCATGTCGATCTCGTGCTGCGAGGGGCCGACCTCGTGGTGGCTGTACTCGACGTGGATGCCGAGCTGCTCGAGCGCGAGGACCGTCTCGCGCCGCAGGTCCGAGCCGGCGTCGAGCGTCGTGAGGTCGAAGTAGCCGCCCTGGTCGAGCGGCTCGGTCGATCTCGCATCTCTGAAGTAGAAGTACTCCAGCTCCGGGCCGACCATGAAGTCGTCGAAGCCCATGTCGGTGGCGCGCTGCAGGGCGCGGCGCAGGACGTGGCGCGGATCGCCCTCGTACGGGTTGCGCTCAGGCGTCTGGATGTCGCAGAACATGCGCGCGACGCCGTCGTCGCTCGGGCGCCACGGCAGCGCGGAGTACGTGCTCGGATCCGGCAGCGCGATCATGTCCGACTCCTCGATCGCGTTGAAGCCGGTGATCGAGGAGCCGTCGAAGCCCATCCCGCCCTCGAACGCGTCCGCCAGCTCGCTGCTGTTGATCGAGAACGACTTCAGCTGGCCGAGGATGTCCGTGAACCACAGCCGGATGAAGCGGATGTCGTGCTCCTGCACGAGGCGCGTGACATCGTCGGCGGTGAGCGGGGCGGCGTCGTCCATGGGTGGCTCCTGAAGCGTGGTCGTGCGGCGACGGGCCCCGGAGCCTACTGCGGTCGTCAGGCGGCGCGCAGCGTGCGCGACTCCTCGACGGAGCCGTCGACCGGGACCTCGCCGGCGACGTTGACCATCGCCGTGAAGCGCTCGAGCGCGACCGCGGCCATCGCCTCGATCAGCTGCTCGTCGTCCCAGCCGGCCTCGCGCGCCTCCTCCTGCAGGTGCATCGGCGGCTTGCCGCCGTCGAGCAGGGCGCCGATCCAGCGCAGCAGCGCCGCTTCGCGCTCGTCCCTGCTCTCGCAGCGGCGCGCGAGCTGGATCTCGTCGAAGCGCAGCCCGACCGCGCGCGCCGCGCGCGTGTGCATCGCGACGCCCGGCGCCGAGGCGTCGCGCTCGGCGACCGCGAGCGCGATCCGCTCGAGCGTGGCCGGCTCGAGCCTGCCGTGGCGCAGCTCGGAGCGGAAGCGCGCATAGGCGCGCAGCGCCGCCGGGGAGCCGGCGAGCACGCCGAGGAAGTTCGGCAGCTGGCCGCCGCTGGCGGTCGCGCCGCGCAGCACCGGCACCGAGCCCTCGGGAGCGGTCAGGTCGTCGTGGATGTGGAACCGGCTCATCGGAGTTCTCATGGCGTCACCGCGGAATCTGGACGTGGGGGTCCATCTCCTTATACGCAGACACCTAAACGCCCGATCAGGCCGGCGTTGAGCGCGGGTTGCGAGCCGGATTACGCGCCGTGCGCGCTCAATACGGCGACGAGGATCAGGAAGACGCCCATCATCACGGCCCACATGGCCGCGCGATCGGGGCGGGTGCCGGCGATCCGCTCGCTGGGGCGGCGAGGGCGGCGGCGTGCCGGACCTGCGCTGACGCGCGGCGGGGGCGCGACCTGTCCGCGGATCACGACGGTGCGGCGGGCGGCGGCGGGGCGGTCGGGGCGTGGGGGCGCCTCGGCAGGTGGCATTCGATCCTCTTTCGTCGGCTTACGGGGTTAGCTGACGGGCTCGCGCCGAAAGAGCGGCGCTACGTGCGGCCTGCACGATTCGCCCCGATGTCCTGGGTCCCCCGCTTCCCGCCCGGCGTGCGAGCAGGAATTCAGCGGTCGTATGTGCGGGGCGATCCTAGCAGCGGGAGCGAGTCGTGCACCTGCGTCGCGCCGATGTTATGGACACCGGCGGCGGAACCGCCGCGGCGTCCAGCGTCGGACCCCGGAGAATGCGGAAACTACTTGCCGGCGACGGCGGCGACGTATGTCGCGACGGCGGTCACGTCTCCGCCCTGCACGATCCCGGCGGGCATCGTCCCGTTGCCGCGCTGGCGGCCGTTCCTCACGGCGCTCTCGATGAGCACCGCCGGCGGTCTGAGCTGGTCGAGGTTCGGACCGACCTTGCCGACGGCGTGCGAGGCCGCGAGCGTGTGACAGCTCGCGCAGCGCTGGCCGAAGATCCGGCGGCCGTCCTGCTCCTGCGCCGTCAGCCGGACCGTCGCGCCGTCCACGTGCGCGCTGGCGCTCTGGTGGTCGCCGAGGAGGATCAGCGTGGGCACCGCCACGCCGACCGCCACGTAGAAGACCGCGAACAGGACGGCTGCGGTGCGGCGGCTGCGGCGGCTCTGCGACTGCAGCGTCGCGCGCGCGCCGCGCGGACCGCCGCGCAGGGCGATGAAGAACAGCACGAGCCCGACGACGACCCAGAACGCGAGAAATGCGGCGGTGGCGAGCATGGCCGATGCGGACCCTACCCTGAGCGGACCACGGAATGGAAGGGGGAACCGACGATCAGCGCCGCCGGCCCTGCGCGAAGCTCATGACGGCGGGCGCGACGGCGCGGAAGTCGTCGACCGGCGCGATCTCCTGCACCTCCGCGAGCGTCCGGTCCGGAGCGGCGAGCGGCTCGATCCGCTCGACCAGCACGTTGATGCCGCCGCCGGCGGCCGGATGGCGCTCCAGCCGGCCGGCCGCGAGCACGAGCGGCTCGCTGCGGACGGTCAGGCGGCTGCGCTCGTAGAGCTTCGGCGGGACGATCAGGTTGATCGTGCCGTGCTCGTCCTCCAGCAGCATGAAGACGACGCCGCTCGCGGTCCCCGGGCGCTGGCGCGCGACGACCATCCCGGCCACCTGCACGCGCGTGCCGTGGTCGATCCGCGGCAGGTCGCGGCTCGCCGCGACGCCGATCGGGAGCGTGCGGCGCAGCTGCGCGAGCGGGTGCGAGCGGGCGGTGAGGCCGGTCGTGTCGTAGTCGGCGAGCAGCTCGCCCCAGGAGCCGAGCTTGTTCAGCCCCGGCGCATCCGGCAGCTCGAGCCCGAGCGCGAGCTGCGTGCCCTGCGGCACGCGACGGCCCGGCGTGGCGACCCCGAGGCGCCACAGCGCCACCCGCCGGTCCCCGCCGGCGAGCCGGTCGCACGCCCCCGCCCACGCGAGCAGCTCGAGCGCGGGGCGGCCAGCGCCGGCGCGCGCGGCCAGCTCGCCGAGGTCGCGGAACGGCCCGCCGGCCGTGCGCGCGGCGACGAGCGCCTCGGCGTCCGCCTGCTGCACGCCGCGCACGTAGCCGAGGCCGATGCGGACGACATGCGGCTCGACCTGCTCGACCGTGCACTCGACCTCGCTCGCGTTGACGTCCGGCGGCAGGATCGTCAGCCCGCGCCGCTGCGCCTCGTGCACGAGCGCGTCGGGCGGGTAGAAGCCCATCGGCTGCTCGTTCAGCAGCGCGCACAGGAACTCGGGGGCGTAGTGCACCCGCAGCCACGTCGACTGGTAGGCGAGCAGCCCGAAGGCGGCCCCGTGCGCCTTCGGGAAGCCGAAGCCGGAGAAGCCGCGCACCTTCTCGAAGATCCGCTCGGCCAGCTCCTGGTCGACGCCGTGGGTCTTGATCGCGCCCGCGACGAACTTCGCGTAATGCGCCTCGATCGCCGTCGCCGAGCGCTTGCGGCTCATCGCGCGGCGCAGCCCCTCCGCCTCCCCCGCGCTGAAGCCGGCGAACGCCATCGCGACCTCGATCACCTGGTCCTGGAAGATGATCGTGCCGAGCGTCTCTCGCAGCGGCTCCACCAGCGACGGGTGCTCGTACGGGACCTCGAAGTCGGGGTCGGCCCGCAGCCGCTGGAGCCGTTCGATGTAGGGGTTCACGGCGCCGCCCTGGATCGGGCCGGGCCGTACGATCGCGACCTGGATCGTGATGTCCTGCAGCGTTCTCGGCCTCGTGCGCAGCAGCGAGGCCATCTGCGCGCGGCTCTCGATCTGGAAGACGCCGACCGTCTCCGCTCGCTGGATCGCGTCGTACGTCGGCGGGTCGTCGTAGGGGATGCGCGAGAGGTCGATCCGCTCGTTGCGGTGCTTGGCGATGTCCTCGACCGCACGCTCGACGGCGCTCAGCATCCCCAGCCCGAGCAGGTCGATCTTCAGGAAGCCAGCGTCGGCGCACGAGTCCTTGTCCCACTGGACCATCTGGCGGCCCGCCATCGCGGCCGGGACGATCGGGCAGCAGTCGATCAGCGGGCGCGTCGCGACGACCATCCCGCCGGGGTGCTGGGAGAGGTGGCGTGGCAGGCCGTGCGCCTGTTCGGCGAGGCGCGCGAGCCAGGCCCAGCGGCCCTGGGCGAGGCGCTCGGGGCCGAGCGCGCTCGCCACGTCATGCGCGACGTCGCGCGCCGACCAGCCCTCGCTGCCCCGCGCGACGCGCTCGATCTCCCCCGGCGGCAGCCCCAGCGCCTTGCCCAGCTCGCGAATGGCACCACGCGCTCGATAGGTCGGGAAAGCCGCAACGAGGGCAGAGCGGTCCTTGCCGTAGCGCTCGTGGATGCGCGGGATCAGCGTCGCGCGCACGTCACGCGGGAAGTCGAGGTCGATGTCCGGCAGGGCCGTCAGCTCGTCGTTGAGGAAGCGCCCGAGGAACAGGTCGTTCGCGATCGGGTCGACGTGCGAGAGGCCCGTCAGGTAGCAAACGATCGAGGAGACGGACGAGCCGCGCCCGCGGCCGGGCGGCAGCAGCGCGCGGGCGGTGTCGGGCCCGCGCACCTCCAGCGCGACCTCGCGCGCCAGCTCGAGCATGTCGCGGTGCAGCAGGAAGAAGCCGGAGAGGCCGAGCGCCGCGATGATGCGCAGCTCCTCCTCCAGGCGCGGGAGCGCCTCGGCGCGCAGGCGGTGACCGGCCGGGTAGCGCTCGTCGAGCTTGGCTCGCGACAGCTCCGCGAGCGTGCGATCGGCCTCGGCGTCCTCTTCGCCGGGATAGCGGTAGCCGTGGTGCTCGGTCAGGTCGAAGCGCAGGCGGTCCGCGATCGCCGCGGTCTCCGCGACCGCCTCCGAGTGGTCGGCGGCGAAGCGCGCCGCCATCGCCTGCGGCGTCGCCAGCACGTGGCTGAAGTTGCCGCGCCGCAGCGACTCTGAGGCGTCGAGCGTCGTGCGGTGGCGGACCGCGACGAGCGCGTCCTGCAGCGGCGCGCGGGCGCGTGCGTGCGCGTGGACGTTGCCGGTCGCGACCGTGCGCAGCTTCAGCTCGCGCGCGAGCGCGGCGAGGCTGCGATTGCGCGCGCGGTCGTCGCGCAGGTAGGGACGCTGCAGCTCGACGCGCAGCCGCTCGGGGCCGAACGCGTCGCGCAGCGCCGCGAGGCCCGCCCGGTCGTGGATCCCGTGCGTGGCGCAGCCGCTGAGGCAGATCAGTCCGCCGGCGTGGTCGAGCACGGCCGCGAGCGGGACGTGCGGCTGCGTGGCCTGGCGTGGGCGCGTGCCCGCCGGCGGGCGCGCGCCGGGGGCGGGTCCCCCGCCCGCCCCCGGATCCCCCGTCGCGCTCCGCTCCCGCACGCCCCCCGCGTGCGGGAGCCCTGTCGGCTCGTCGCCGCGCGTGTGAGCATGCGCGCGGGTCAGCAGCCGGCAGAGATTGCGCCACCCGCGCTCGTCCTCGACGAGCAGCGTCAGGTGGCGGCCGTCGTCGAGCGTCAGCTCGGCGCCGTGCAGCGCCCGCAGCCCGACCGCCTTGCACGCCTGCGCGTGCTCCATCGCGCCGCAGACGTTGTCGTGGTCGGTCAGCGCGAGCGCCTCGTGCCCCAGCCCGGCCGCCGCGACCGCCAGCTCGTCCGGCAGCGAGGCGCCGTCGAGGAACGAGAAGGCGGAGTGGGCGTGCAGCTCGACATAGGACACGAACACATGTTCGATGACCACATCTATGTTGGCTACCGCTCTTAGGCAGAGCCTTCAGGGGGTGATCGGGAGGGTTCCCCCGCAGCCGCAATGCGCTCCTCGACGCAGGCGAATCGAGATCCGCAGACCGCCGAGCGAGAGCAGCGTGAACGGCCGGGGATTCGTCGACGCGTGCACCGCCACGGGCGGGTGCACCGCCACATGCAGCCCCACCGCCACATGCAGCCGCACCGTCATGTGGGACTGCACGATCACAGGAGGCGGTCTCGCCGTCGAACCGGATCCGCGCTGGAACGCGAACAGCGTGGGCTGCTCGATCTTCAGCGTCGGCGCGAAGTCGATTCTCGGCTCGATATGGCTGAGGCCGAACGCCAGCGCACCGGCCAAGCCGAGCGCCCCGACCCCGGCCGCCGCCGCCGCTCTCCGTCTGCCCGTGAGGATCGCCGCAACCGCCGCGGCGGCCACAGCGAGCAGGATGCCGGCGCCGACCACCCCGGGGGCCAGACCGCCGCTGCCGCCGCCGAGGACGACGACGGTCCCCGCGTGCGCGGGCGGCGGGACGGGCGCGGCGGTGGACCCGGAGCGCACCACCGCCACCAACGTGGCGGCGAGGAGCGCGGCCGTGAGCAGACCCATGGTCCAACGGGCGGCTTTGCCCCCGTGCGACTCCCACGACCCGCTCCACCACAGCTTCGCGTCTCCGCTGGCCCACAGCAAGCCGCCGAGGGCTCGCCATGCCGCCGCCAGCGCAGCGGCCACAGCGAACGCGAACGACCCCAGCTCAAGCCCGCGCCAGACGTGCCAGACGCCGACCGCGAGCCCGCCCACGGCGAGCGCTATGGCGAACAGCGCCGTGGCGAGCATCGCGAGCAGCGCATGGTTTCGCCTCACTCAGGACATCTTCACCACTACACCGGACGAGAGTGCGGCGCGGCGCGGCGCCGTCACCGCTGCGCGAACCAGCCCCCGCCGCGCAGGTCGTGGAAGACGACGACGTTGCGGCCGCAGGTCGTGACGAGCTCCCAGTAGCGGCGGCGGACGGGGCTGCCGTTCCACCAGCGATCCTCGACGAGCCACGACTCGCGCACGGCGTCGACCTCGCGCCCGTCGACCGTGCACGGGCGGCCGTCGGCGGTATCGGCGTCGACGCGCGCCCGCCGCGGCTGTGCGAGGCGGTGGGTCATGGGCTTTCGCCCTCCGGTCATCGCAAGCGAGGACCGCGGGCGACGTCACCCATCGAACGGCGTCAGCACGGCCCGCCGCTCGGGCACGCGCGAGTCGAGCTCGACCGCGAGCACGCGCAGCGCGGCGTCCGGACCCGCTGCCGCGCGCGCTTGGCGGACCGCCTCGCGCAGGCGCGAGCGGCGCACCGCCTCCGCCTCGTCGAGCAGCGAGCGCTGATCGGCGGCGGGCGGCCCGAAGCGCTCGACGGCGAGCCGCAGGCGCTCGGCCGGCGCCGGCAGCAGCGCGAGCCGCTGCGCGAGCGCGAGCCGCATCCGCAGCGGGTCGGCGAGCGCCTCGCGGAACGGGACCTGCTCGCGCCAGGTGCCGCCCTCGACCAGCTTCGCCGCCAGCACGACCGCGCGCAGCGTACGCCCGCGCCGCTCGCGCCGCGCGAGCAGCCGGTCGACGAGCAGGTGCAGCGCGCGGTCGAGCTGCACGCCCGACAGCGCCTCCGGCAGCTCCAGCTCCTCGGCCAGGCGCTCGGGCGGCCGGCGCGGGTCGAGCTTCCCGTCGCGCCCGTGCGCGAGCTCGTGCGCGAGCAGCCCCGGCGCGCCGAAGCGATCGGCGACCGCGCCGCGCGGCAGCGCCGCCAGCTCGCCGAGCGTCTCGATCCCCAGCCGCGCGAGCGGCTCCGGCAGCGCCGCCGTCTCGTGCCGGCCGCGCAGCAGCGCGACCGGCAACGCCGCGAGGTAGGCGGCCGCCTCGGCCTCGCCGCCGGCGACGACCACCGGCCGCCGCACCCGCGCGTGCGAGGCGGCCGCGAGCGCGCAGAAGCGCGACGGGCCGGCGCCGAGCCGTGCCGGCTGGCGCAACGCGCCGCGCGCGGCGGCGAGCACGTGCTCGAGCGAGCCGCCGTGCAGGCGCAGCAGCCCGCGTGCGGCGAAGCAGGCGAGCCCGGGCCGTTCCGGCTCGACCGCCGCCCCGATCGACTCCAGTCGCACGAGCAGCCGCTCCCAGCGGTCGGCGACGCCGGCCGGATCGGGCGGCACGAGCGTCAGCGACGGGCAGCGTGCGAGCGCCTCGCCGAGCGGCGTGCCGGCGCGCACGCCGAACGCCTCGGCGGCCGGCGAGGCCTCCCCCACGCGCTGCTCGCGTCCGGGCTCCGGCGCCAGCGCAGCCGGCGTGCGCAGCAGCTCCTCGCGGTCGCCGGCAGCGACGGTCAGCTCGAAGCGGGGCAGCAGGACGCAGACGACGGACACGAACGCATGTTCGCTCCGCCGCCTGCCCACCACCACCACTCACAGGCGGAAGACCACCGCCCGGAAGTGGAGCGCGGCCGCCGCCCGGCGCACAGACGCCGAGCGACGGTGCTTGCGATCAGACTTCCTTCAGCGCGACGTTGTTGTGGACGATCATCGTGTTGTGGCCACCGGACGACGGGAGGCCGAGCTTCAGGTTGACGATCGGGTTGAAGATGCCGAGCAGGCCGCAGCCCGAGGCGCCCGGGATCGAGAACGAGTTGTCGACGCTCACGGAGTCCGTGAGGATCAGGGCTCCTTCGACGAACGATATTTCGCCGACTCTGCCGCTGATCGGTCTGTTCGGCGGCGGCGGGCTCGTCGTCCCGGTCGTGAAGTTGACGTGCGCCGGGCTGCTGTTCGAGCCGATGTAGCAGCCTGAGCCGAGTATCGGGTTTTCGAGGTGGATCTTGACCGGAATCGAGACGGTCGTCTGCGCGAATTCGATTTCCATTCTGATTTCCGACGGCGAGCCGGCGAGCTGCGCTATCCCGTTCACCGCATTGCCCGGGATCGGCCATTCGATGCCGAGGATCCCGCCGGGGATCCTCACGGGCTTGGCGAAGAAGCCCGTCGTGCCGGTCGGCGGGTAGAAGACGGCCGGTCTGACCGAGTTGTCGAGCCCGCCGCGGATCTCGAGCGATTCGCCGAGCGGAACCGTGAAGCCCTTTATTTCGAGGCTGCCGGTCACGCTCTGGATGTCGATGCATCCCTTGACGGCCGGGTTCGATCTCGGACAATCCGAGAAGTTCGGGAAGGCCGCCTGCGCGGCGCCTCCCACGACGAGCCACGCCATCGTGGCGATCGCCGCGACCATCGCAAGGCAATGCTTGCGTCTCATGGGTCTCTCCGCCTTTCTCCGCGCCGTGCGCGGATGTCGACCAGCGACGCTCGGGTCCTGGCGCGATGCGAGCGCAGCGAGCAGCGCTGAGCTCTGTCCCCATCGCCAGGAGGCGAGACGCCGAGCGCAAACCCCCAGTTCGCGCTCTGTTGAGACACTAGAAACTTGGATGGCTCCGTGTCAAGGGCGTGCGCACCACATGGCCACGGTGGATTCCGCCGCGCCACCTGGGCCGCCCGAGGCCGGACGTCGCCCACGGGGGCATCGAGCCTCCGCGTGAAGCCTCACGCCGACGCTAGGGTGGCGGCGATGGCGACCGCCGGCCCGTCCCGCTCCGTGACCGACGCCTACGTGCTCGACGCCGTGCGCACGCCGTTCGGCCGCTACGGCGGCGCGCTCGCGGGCGTGCGGCCGGACGACCTCGCGGCGCACGTCGTGAGAACCGTGGTGGAGCGCTCGCCGGGCCTCGACCCGGCCGCGATCGGCGACGTCGTCTTCGGCAACGCGAACGGCGCCGGCGAGGAGAACCGCAACGTCGCGCGCATGGCGGTGCTGCTGGCGGGACTGCCGACGTCGATCCCCGGCACGACCGTGAACCGCCTGTGCGCGTCGTCGCTGGAGGCGGCGATCGGGGCCAGCCGCGCCGTCGAGTGCGGCGACGCCTCGCTCGTGCTGACGGGCGGCGTCGAGTCGATGAGCCGCGCGCCGTGGGTGCTCGCGAAACCCGAGAAGGGCTTCCCGCGCGGCGACGAGACGCTGCACTCCACGACGCTCGGCTGGCGGCTCGTGAATCCGCGCATGCCGGAGCGCTGGACGATCTCGCTGGGCGAGTCGACCGAGCGGCTGGCAGACAGATACGGGCTCTCCCGCGACGCGCAGGACGCGTTCGCGGTGCGCAGCCACCGGCTCGCGGCGGCCGCGTGGGATGGCGGCTTCTACGACGACTGGGTCGTCCCGGTGCCCGACGTGGAGCTGGCGCGCGACGAGATCATGCGGCCGGACTCGTCGCTCGAGGCGCTGGCGCGCTTGAGACCGGCGTTCCGCCCGGCCGACGCGGGCGGGACGGTCACGGCCGGCAACGCCTCGGCGCTGAACGACGGCGCCGCGGCCGTGCTGATCGGGAGCGCGCGGGCCGCCGCGGCGATCGGCCGCGAGCCGCTCGCGCGGATCGCCGGGCGCGGGGTCTCCGGCGTCGATCCGGACGTGTTCGGCATCGGTCCGGTGCAGGCGGTCGAGCGCGCGCTGGCGCAGGCCGGGATCGGCTGGGGCGACGTGTCCGTGTTGGAGCTGAACGAGGCGTTCGCCGCCCAGTCGCTCGCCTGCCTCGCCGAGTGGACCGAGCTGGATCCCGAGCGCGTGAACGTCAACGGCGGCGCGATCGCGCTCGGCCATCCGCTCGGCGCAAGCGGCGCCCGCGTCCTCGCGACCTGCGCCTACGAGCTGCGCCGCCGCGGCGGCGGCTGGGGCGTCGCGACGCTGTGCATCGGGGTCGGCCAGGGGCTGGCGGTGGTGCTGGAGGCCTGAGAGCTGAGTGCGGCAGTCACGCCGTATGCGGGATCAGGCCGATCTCGGCGAGCATCCCCTCGTCGCTGAGGTAGCCATGGGCCTCGATGACCTTGTCCTGGAGCACCGAGGCGATCATCGCGGAGTCGGTGATCAGCTCGTCGCCGACCCGCAGCTTGGAGAGCACGAGGAAGCCGCTGGGCCGCAGTGGCCGGATCTCGCGGATGTTCGCCCGGAAGTCCGCGCCGACGGCGTCGAGCTCGGCAACCCACCGTCGCAGCCCCGCGTGGCCGTGATAGGTCCTGCGGCGGCCCACGAGCGAGGTGGGGCGAAACACGATGCGCGGATGTGCCAGCGCCACGAGCGCATCGGCGTCGCGATCGTTGAACGCCTCGACGAATCCGCGCGCGAGCGCGGTGAAGGCGTCCTGGGCGGGACTTGAAATCGAGCCCGCGACCGTCGCCGAAGGGGGACTGAGGTGCGGTTGCCACGACGGCGTGCGGCTTGGTCATGCCGAGACTCCTCGAGTCGCTGGATTGGCGAAGCTCGGAAGTCAGGCGGCGCTGCACGCTCCCCCGGGACACGGAAGCAGGCACCCCGTCGCGAATGCCCTCCTGTCCGTCGAGCCTACGCGCCTCGCCACCGCGATGCAAATGCGGTGGCCGGCGATGGCTCAGCGCGTCGTCGGCACGTCGTCGACGAGGTCGCTCGGCGCCAGCACGAAGATCTCGCACAGCATGTCGGGGTCCTGCTGGTTGCCGCTCATGAAACCGACCACGCGCCGGCCGGTGGCCTGCTGGATCACGTCCTCGAAGCGGTCGCGCATGACGTCCTGGAACGCCATCCGCTGGAGGATCACCTCGTGGCCGCGGCCGGCGTCGCGCAGCGTCTCCTCCACGCGCGTGAAGCCGCCGCGCAGCAGGCAGACGACGAGGTCGTCCTCGTAATACGTCTTGGCCCGCGTCGGCCCCTTGCCGTAGAACTCCTTGAAGAGCGCGACGATGCCGTCGGATACGGCCGTCAGCACCTCGCCGCGCGCCGCGCGCGCCGTCTCGTGGCCTGCCGCCACCGACGGATCGTGGCCGCGATCGCTCATCGACTCATCGTAGCCCTACTATGAGGTGAGAGGCCCGACCGCCCGGTCGGCGTCCGCACGGCTCTCGCTCTCCGCCACGCGCACGCACGCCTCCCGTCGAGGGTGGGAAGGCACGGGGTCGCGATGCTGCCCGACGGATGCTTGGACGGCGACGAGCTGCTCGACGCGGTGAGCGCGGAGATGTCCGCGCTGCACGAGCGCTACTACGGCCGCGCGCCGGCGAACACGAAGACCCGCATGATGGGCGACGACCTCATGGCGTGCGTGCTCGGCGGCGTCTACAACGACGTCGAGCAGACGCTGATCGAGCTCGAGCGCAGCGCGATCGTGCAGGAGACCCGCAGCGCCTTCCAGACCGCGATGCAGCACAAGTTCATCGCCGCGGTCGAGCGCCTCAGTGGCCGCCGCGTGCTCGCGTTCATCTCCAACCACCACATCGGCCCCGACCTCGAGGTCGAGCTGTTCGTGCTCGCCGCGCCGGGATGAGAGCCATTCTGCGGCCATTCGGCCCATAGAAAAGCCCCGCCGGAGCGGGGCTTTTCCGTAGCTGACCGGTAAGCCGGATTCTGTCGTGAGCAGCCATCCATCTGTGCGGCCGACCTGGACCTCGGCGGGCAACCTGCAAACGGTCCGGCTTGGCCTTGCATCGGGTGGGGTTTGCCTGGCCGCCGCGTCGCCGCGGCGCCGGTGCGCTCTTACCGCACCATTTCACCCTTACCGGCCCGCCTCGAGAGGCGGACGTAGGCGGTGTCATTTCTGTGGCACTGTCCCGCGGGTTTCCCCGGGTCGGCGTTACCGACCACCCTGCCCTGTGATGTCCGGACTTTCCTCGAAGGCGAGCCTCCGCGACTGCTTGGTCAACGAGGCAGCAGGGTAGCTCGAAGCGCCCCGCGTGCAAGTCGTGCAAGCGAACTGCCGCGCGGCGTCAGGTCAGCGTGGTGCCGCAGTCGCCGCAACGGCCGCCGGCGCGGTCCCCCGCCGAGCGCGGCCGCAGCGCGCCGCCGCACAGCGGGCACGCGACGGTGGCCAGGGCGGCGAGGCCCTCCCAGGCCCCGACGATCGCCTCGTCGAGCGTCAGCCCGCCGCCCAGACCACAGTCGTGCTCGCGCGCGACGCCGCCGGCAGCCGGCGCGGGCGCCTCCGGCGCCGGGCCGAAGAGCGAGGCCGGCCGCTCGATGCGCTCGGCCACCAGCACGGTCATCACATGCTCCGCATGAGGCCGATCACTCTGCCGAGGATCCGCACCTCGCGGGTGCGGATCGGCTCCATCGCCTCGTTCTCCGGCTGGAGCCGTATGTGGTCGGGCTCTCTGTAGAAGCGCTTGACGGTCGCCTCCTCGCCGACGAGCGCGACGACGATCTCGCCGTCGCGTGCCGTGTCCTGCGGCGAGACGACGACGAGGTCGCCTTCGAGGATCCCGGCGTTCTTCATCGACTCGCCGCGCACGCGCAGCAGGTACTCGCCGATCTCGCCGCCGACGATGCCGGGCGTCTGCACGTACTCCTCGACGTTCTCCTCCGCCAGGATCGGCTGGCCCGCGGCGACCTGGCCGACGAGCGGAAGCCCCGGCGGACGAACCGCGTTGCGGACCCCTTCGACCGCGCGGTCGAGCAGCTCGATCGCGCGCGGCTTCGTCGGGTCGCGCCGCAGCAGCCCGACCTTCTCGAGGTTCGCGAGGTGGGCGTGCACCGTCGAGGACGAGGCGAGCCCGACGGCCTTGCCGATGTCGCGCACCGTCGGCGGATAGCCATGGCGCGCCGAGTAGCGCTTGATGAACTCGAAGATCTCCTGCTGGCGCTTCGTGAGGTCGACCATTCGCGCAACGCGCTCCTAGGGCGGATTCCAAGACGAACGTGTGTTCGCACAGTGTACCGCCCCGCCGGACGGACGCGCAACACGCGCCCCGGTCTATACTTCCGCCCCACGCTCGCGCTCGTGGCGGAATTGGTAGACGCGCAAGGTTGAGGGCCTTGTGGGAGGTTTCTCCCGTGGTGGTTCGAGTCCACTCGAGCGCATTCGCAGGTGACGGTCGTTGTGCAAACCGTCCTGCGACCAGTCGTGCCTGCGGCTGGGTCGCTCCCTTGGGCGGAGTCAGGTCGTCCCGTCGAGGACGGCGCACGCCCAGACGACTGCCTGCTCGGCCCAGCCGATCGACAGCCCTCGGGCCACTGGAACCATCTCGTCGAGGTCGCCGTACCGCAGGCGGACGCCGAAGGGCGTCAGCCGGTCGATCTCGGCCAAGCTTGGCGGCAACGTGGCTCCTTCTGCCGCGCACCGTTCCGCCAGCCCGGCGAGGTCGTGCGTGAACGGAACCTCGACGCCGTGGAATGCGAGCACAGCCTTCAGCGCCTTCTCGACCGCCTGCTGTGCGTGAAAGCCGACGATCGCATCGGTCACGGCTCCCACGTCGAGCATCGCCCGCGCCGCGGCTTCGTCGTCACGCGCGAGACGCAGCAACTGCTCCGCCAGATCGCGCTCGCTCGCCATCAAGCGACGAGGACGCGCCCGTCAGCAAGTGCCGCGTGGATGAGGCTGCCGCGCACGTCGCGCCAGTCCTCGACGTCGCGCTCGCGGACAACCACTACATCGGCGAAGATCCGCATCCCGCGCAGGGCACGGCGCAGACGCACCGACTCCACGGCCGTGTTCTCGACCTCCGGCTCCACGACCAAGAAGTCCAAGTCGCTTCGCGGGCCAGCGTCGCCCCGCGCTTGAGAGCCGAACAGCACGACACGCGCACCCGGCGCCGCCTCCGAGAGCCGACGCCCCGCCTCGATGATGGTCGCCTCGTCGATCACGCCGGTCACGCTAGCTCATCGGGGACGAATCGACCACACCTTCGGCATGGTCTTCAGCCACACCATCGGCCAACCCGAACCAGGTCACGAGCCCATCTCAGTCCGAGGGCGGCGGATCGGATGCCGCCGGATCGACCGGCCGGTCGAACAGCCGCCCCGCCAGCACGTCCGCGCGGCTGTAGTGCCCCACCGCGTCGAACCAGCGCTTCGCGTGCAGCCCGGCGCGCAGGTCGCAGTCGGCGACGACGATCCCCTCCTCGCCATAGAGCGGGCCGGCGACCGCGGGGATCGGGATCGGCTGCGTCGAGACGGCGCAGCACGCCGCCGTCGCACGCCTTGCCTCTGAGCATCTGCGCGGCTCGGCGTTCGGCCTGCTCGCGACCGTCCAGAGCCTCGGCAACTTCGCCGCCAGCGTGATCGCCGGCCTGCTCTGGACACTCGTCTCGCCCACCGCCGCGTTCTTCTACGCCGCCGGCTGGATGCTGCTCGCGCTCGTCGCGTTCATCGCAACGCGCGCAGCCCACCACGGCTGATCCGCGCGCGGCAGCTCAGGCGGCCAGGACCGCGCCGGCCTTCGTCGTCTCAGGCTCCGCCGGCTGACGGGGCAGCAGGCGGGACAGCATCCCCGCTGCGAGCACGAAGAACGCGGAGGCCCACAGGCAGGCTTCGAGCCCTCTCCACTGATACAGCGCGCCCGAGAGAACGGTGCCGACGAGCCGTCCGAAGGCGTTGGCCATGTAGTAGAAGCCGACGTTCATCGCGACCTTGTCGCCCTCGGCGTACGCGAGGATCAGGTAGGAGTGCACGGCGGAGTTGAGCGCGAAGACGACGCCGAACGCGAGCAGGCCGACGACGACCGCGAGGATCGCGTCGACGTTGACGGCCAGCGCGAGCGCGATCGCGGCGGGGAAGGCGGCGAGCAGGAACGCGAGCTCGGTGGCGGTCTTGCCGGTCGGGTCGATGCCGTGGCCGCCGGAGCCGCGGCGGCGCAGCAGCTTGGGCGCTGAGGCCTGGACGATGCCGTAGCCGATCGTCCAGATCGCGAGGAAGCCGCCGGCCATCCAGAAGCTCCAGCCGTGCTCGGTGCGGAAGAAGACCGGCAGCCCGACGACGAACCACACGTCGCGCGAGGCGAACAGGAAGATGCGCGCGCCGGCGAGCACGTTCACGGCGCGGTTGTTGGAGAACATGTGACGGAACTTGGCCTTCGCGTCTGGGCGGCCGAGCTCGCCGCGCATCGCGACGAGCACGGTGACGAGCGCGGTCGCGATCATCGCGGCGAGCAGTCCCATCGCGGGGCGGAAGCCGATCGCGCTGAGCAGCAGCGCGCCGAGGAAGAAGCCGACGCCCTTGAGCGCGTTCTTGGAGCCGGTGAGGATCGCGACCCATCTGTAGAGCGCGCCGGGGGCGTCCTCGGGGACGACGAGCTTGACGGCGCTCTTGGAGCTCATCTTCGTGAGGTCCTTCGCGATGCCCGAGAGCGCTTGGGCGACCATCACGTAGGGGACCGTGAGCCAGGCTGCGGGGACGATCCCGAGCATGCTCAGCGCGATCAGCTGGACGCTGAGGCCGCCGAGCAGCGTGGCGCGCAGGCCGCTGCGGGCGGCGAGCCAGCCGCCGACGAGGTTCGTGACGATGCCGAAGACCTCGTAGAAGAGGAACAGCATCGCGACCTGGAACGGTGTGTAGCCGCGCTCGTAGAAGTAGAACAGCACGAGCATGCGGCTCGCCCCGTCGGCGATCGTGTCGGCCCAGTAGGCGCCGGTGACGAGCGCGTAGTTGCGCAGGTCGCCCTTCGCTCCCGAGCTGGCTGCGCTCACGGTGCTGCGGCGACGGGCAGCGTGCGGGCGACGTGCGCGGCCAGCTCGACGAGCCGGTTGGCGTAGCCCCACTCGTTGTCGTACCAGGCGAGCACCTTGACCTGCGTGCCGTCGGTGACCATCGTCGAGGGCGCGTCGACCACACCTGAGCGCGGGTCGTTGACGAAGTCGACCGAGACCAGCGGCCGCGTCTCGTAGCCGAGGATGCCGTGCAGCGGCCCGTCCGCGCCGGCTTGCAGCAGCGCGTTGACCTCCTCCACCGTGGTCGGGCGGGCGACCTCGAAGACTGCGTCGGTCAGCGACGCGTTCAGCAGCGGCACGCGCACGGCGAGGCCGTCGAGCTTGCCCTGCAGCTCGGGGAAGATCAGCCCGATCGCGGTCGCCGACCCGGTCGTCGTCGGGATCAGCGACAGCGACGCCGCGCGCGCCCGGCGCAGGTCCTTATGCGGGGCGTCGACGATCGTCTGCGTGTTCGTCTGGTCGTGCAGCGTCGTGATCGACCCGCGCCGGATTCCCAGCCCCTCGTGAATCACCTTCACGACCGGCGCCAGGCAGTTCGTCGTGCACGACGCGGCCGTCACGACGTCGTGGCGCTCCGGGTCGTAGCGGTCGTCGTTGACGCCGACGACGACGTTCAGCGCGCGCTCGTCCTTGACGGGCGCCGCGACGATCACCTTCTTGACGCCCTGGTCGAAGTAGGGCTGCAACGACTCGATCGTGCGGAACCTGCCCGAGCACTCCAGCACGACCTCGACGTCGTGCTCGGCCCACGGAACCGCGCCCGGCTCGGACGCGCTCGAGTACGACAGCTCCGCGCCGTCGATCCGCAGCGTCCCGCCCTCGCCGGCCGCCTCGCGATCCCAGCGGCCGTGCACCGAGTCGAACGTCAGCAGGTGCGCCGCAGTCGCCGCGTCGCCGTGCGGCTCGTTCACGTGCACGAACCGCAGGTCGGGGAAGTTCCACGCCGCGCGCAGCCCGAGGCGGCCCATCCGCCCGAAGCCGTTGATCCCGACCCGTGTCAGCTCAGCCATCCGGTCAGCTCCCTCGTCGCGTCCTCGACCATGTAGTAGTAGGCCCACAGGCCGCGGCGCTCGGTGGCCAGCACCCCGGCGGCGACGAGCACCTTGAGGTGCTTCGCGAGCGCCGGCTGCGACATCTCGAACAGCGGCACCAGCTCGCACTGGCAGACCGCCTCGGGGGCGGCCTTGCGGATGGTGTCGACGATCCGCAGGCGCGTCGGATCGGCCAGCGCCTTCACCAGGATCGCCAGCTCGGCGGCGGCCTCGACCGACAGGTCCGGCTCCACGAACGCCTCACAGCAGCCGCCGGCCTGGCGCTCGCGCGGGGTGAGGACGGGGGTGCAGGCGCTCATGTGGCCGCGACAATACCTAACCAGACGGTTATTCGTCTAGCATGCGTTCCGCTCGCGACCCTCCGGAAGGAGACCCTGTGCGATACGTCCTGTTCGTCTGCAGTCACAACGCCGGACGCAGCCAGATGGCGCAGGCGTTCTTCGAGCGCGACGCGCCACCCGACATCCGCGCCGAGTCGGCCGGATCGGATCCCGCGCCCGCGATCTGGCCGGCGGTGGTCGAGGCGATGCGTGAGGCCGGGATCGACCTCGCCGCCCGGCGGCCGCGGAAGCTGAGCGTCGAGATGCAGTTGCACGCCGACTGGGCGATCACGATGGGCTGCGGCGACGCCTGCCCCTACGTGCCCGCAATGGTCGAGGACTGGGACCTGCCCGACCCCGCGCACGAGCCGCTCGAGCGCGTGCGCGAGATCCGCGACTGCGCCGACGCGATCCTCGCCGACTACGACGACGTGCCCGTGCGCAGCTACCTGCTCCCGCTCGCCGAGCGCCGCGCCCGCGCCTGCCTGCGCGCGGAGGTCTGCGACCCGGCCGGCACGCGCGCGTGAGCGCGTCCGCGTCGCCGGCGCCGGCGGTGGTCGGCCGCCTCTCGACGCTCGATCGCTTCCTGCCGCTGTGGATCGGCGTCGCGATGGCCGCCGGGCTCGCGCTCGGCGCCGCGATCCCCGGCTTCGACGACGCGATCGACGCGCTGCGGATCGGGGCGGTGTCGCTGCCGATCGCGCTCGGCCTGCTGGCGATGATGTACCCGGTGCTCGCACGCGTGCGCTACGAAGAGCTCGGCCACCTCGGCCGCGAGCGGCGGCTGATGGGCGCCTCGCTGCTGCTCAACTGGCTGATCGGGCCGGCGCTGATGTTCACGCTCGCGTGGATCTTCCTCGCCGACCAGCCCGCCTACCGCACCGGGCTCATCATCGTCGGCCTCGCGCGCTGCATCGCGATGGTGCTGATCTGGAGCGAGCTCGCGTGCGCCGACCGCGAGGCGACCGCGCTGCTGGTCGCGATCAACTCGCTCTTCCAGATCGTCGCGTACAGCCTGCTCGGCTGGTTCTACCTCAGCGTCCTGCCAGGCTGGCTCGGCCTCGACACCCAAGGCTTCGACGTCTCGATCTGGGAGGTCGCACGCACGACGCTGATCTTCCTCGGGATCCCGCTCGCCGCCGGCTGGCTGACCCGCACCATCGGCATCCGCCGCCGCGGCGCCGCCTGGTACGAGCGCACGTTCCTGCCACGGATCGGGCCGCTCGCGCTCTACGGACTGCTGTTCACGATCGTGATGCTGTTCGCGATCCAGGGCGACGCGATCACCTCCAACCCACTCGACGTGATGCGGATCGCCATCCCGCTGCTGCTCTACTTCGCGCTCATGTTCACCGTCGCGTTCGCGACCGGGATGAGCATGCGGCTCGGCTACCCGCGCACCGCGACACTCGCGTTCACCGCCGCCTCCAACAACTTCGAGCTCGCGATCGCCGTCGCCGTCGGCGTCTTCGGCGCCACCTCCGGCCAAGCGCTCGCCGGCGTCGTCGGCCCGCTCATCGAGGTGCCCGTGCTCGTCGCCCTCGTCTACGTCGCCCTGTGGGCACGCCCGCGCCTGTTCGCGGATCGCGGGATCGGCTGACCCCGGCGAACGGCGGTCCGGGCGGAGGATCGCGCCGGCGGGCAGGTGCCGGCCGATCAGCCTGACGGCAGCCGGCCTGCCGGGCAACTACCCAGGCGGGTTCCGCTCGCGCTACGGATGCCGTCGTCGCGGCTCGTTCGTAGGCTCGCAGCAGCGATGAGCAAGGACTTCCCCGAGATGTACGAGCACCTGCGCGAGCTGATGGGCCGGCTCGGCGGGCAGGCCCCGGGGGTGATGGGCGGCTTCGCGAAGCTCCACCAGGCGAGCACGGCCGAGGGCGTTCTGCCGGCCAAGACGAAGGAGCTGATCGCGCTGGCGATCGGGATCGCGGTGCACTGCGACGGCTGCATCGCCTACCACGTCCACGACGCCTTGCAGGCTGGCGCGACCCACGAGGAGATCGTGGAGACGATCGGGGTGGCGGTGATGATGGGCGGCGGTCCGTCGGTCGTCTACGGCTGCGAGGCGCTCGAGGCGGCCGAGCAGTTCGCGGCGGTGCGCAGCGCATGAGCGGCCAGGACTACGAGGTCTCGGCGCGGATCGTGCGCCCCGGCGTCTCCGAGCTTCTCGCGAAGGACGCGACGGTGGCGTTCGACAGCTCGCCTGGGTTGAGCGACGAGCTGCCCGGGCCGGCTGAGCTGTTGTGCGGCGCGTTCGCGGCGTGCCTGCTCAAGAACGTCGAGCAGTACGGCACCGTCTACAACACGCTCGCCGAGGTCTGCGACGTCGACGGCGAGCTGATCGCCGTCGCACCCGAGCGCACGACCGCGTAGCGCTCACCGGCGACGATGTCGACTACGCCGGCTTACGGGCGCGGACGATCGCGGCGGCCGCGTGCTCGTGGACACGGTGGGTCTCGCGGATCTCGACGTCCGTGAGGCCGGCCGCGGCGAGGTGGGCGCGATAGTCGGCGGCGGTGAGCGCGCCGGCGATGCAGCCGGTCCACTGGCGCATGTCGGCGCGGGTAACGTCGTCCATGTCGGGGTCCGCGATCACGTCGGAGATCGCGACGCGCCCTCCGGGACGCAGGACGCGCGCGACCTCGCGCAGAACCACGGGCTTCTCGGCGGAGAGGTTGATGACGCAATTGGAGATGACGACGTCGACCACGGCGTCGGGCAGCGGGATCTGCTCGATGTAGCCCTTGACGAACTCGACGTTCTCGACACCGGCCGCGACAGCGTTGGCGCGCGCCAGCGCGAGCATCTCGTCGGTCATGTCAAGCCCAATCGCGCGCCCGCTCGGTCCGACGCGGCGTGCGGAGATCAGCACGTCCGCGCCCGCGCCAGCACCGAGGTCGAGAACGGTCTCTCCCTCGTGGAGGGCGGCGACCGCGGTCGGGACGCCGCAGCCGAGCGACGCGCCGATCGCCTGCGCCGGCGCGTCCGGCTCGCCGTCGTAGAGGGCGGCGCCGAAGACCCGGGCGCCGGCCGCGTCGCCGCAGCCGATGTCCGATCCGCAGCATCCGCCTGCGGCCTGGGTCGCGGTCGCGGCGGCGGCATAGCGCTCGCGCACCTGTTCGCGGACAGTGCTGAGATCGGTCATGGGCAGCCTCCGTATCGACGTGTGTCGATATAAGGCTAGCGCGTGCATCGACAAGCGTCAATGCAAACAAGGCGGCGACGGCGGCGACTCGCGCTGGTGAAATCACACGCCTCGGACCTAACCACTGGTCTCAAGGGTGCCGCACGCAGCCGCTACGATCCAATCGATGTCCGTCGATATGCAGCTCACGCCGAAGACCAAGCGCGCCGCCGGGGAACGCTGCTGCGAGCCCGTCGCCTACCCCGAGGTCGAGCGCGAGCAGGCCGTGCGCATGGCCGAGATCGCCAAGGCGCTCGGCGACCCGATCCGCCTGCAGCTCGTCGACGTGCTGCGCAAGCACGCCGGCAAGGTCTGCGTCTGCGAGCTGCTGCCGCTCTTCGACATCGCCCAGCCGACGCTCTCCCACCACCTCAAGAAGCTGCGCGAGGCCGGCATCGTCGACTCCGAGCGTCAAGGGCTCTGGGCCTACTACTACGTCCTGCCCGGCGCGCTCGACCAGCTCGCCGCCTGGATGAGCTGACGGCAACCCCGGCGATTCCCTTACACCGGACGCCCAGGAGACAACTCGGCTGGCGACACGGTGACGTCTCACTCCGGCGGCGGATCGCGCTCGGCACTACGGCGCGACTGCGATCCTGTCGGAGCTGATCGGCGTCGTGACCGAGGTTTCGCGAGTCGCGGCGCGGCGCTCGAGCGCGTGGCATCAGCTTGCGGTGGCGGTGCAGCAGCCCGCCCGGGCCGAGCAGCAGCAGCGTGTTGTAGAGCGATCCCGGGCGCTCGGACTCGCGCTCGTTGACGCCGATCGCGAGGTGGATCCCGCGCCGCTCGCAGACGCCGGCCAGCTCGTCGACGAGCGGCCCCGGCACGTCGACGGAGCGCGCGCATCGGAGACAGGATCGGCCCCGCCCGCGTGGAAGACCACAGCTCCATGCAGTCCCCCACGCCGACCGCGTCGCCGCACCGCCCCAGTACGCTCCCGCGCGAGATGGCGGAGATCGAGGAGCTGCAGGAGGAGCTGGCGCGCCTGCGCGCGTCGCTGGCCGAACGCGACCGCGAGGCGCAGCAGCGCGAGCTGCAGCTGCGCGCCTCCTACGAGGCGACCGTGCGGGCGCTGGCCGACGCCGTCGAGGCGCGCGACGCCTACACCGCCCGCCATGCCGAGCGCGTCTCGGCCTACGGGCTGGAGATCGCGCGCGCCTGCGGGATGGACACGGGCGGCGGGCCGGACCTCGAGTTCGGCTTCCTGCTGCACGACATCGGCAAGATCGCGATCTCCGACGCGATCCTCTACAAGCCCGGCCGCCTCACCGACGAGGAGCGCGACGCGATGCGCCGCCATCCGCTGATCGGCGAGGAGATCGTGCGCGGGATCGACTTCCTCGCGGGCGCGCGGCAGGTCGTGCGCTCGCACCACGAGCGCTGGGACGGCGCCGGCTACCCCGACCGCCTCGCCGCCGAGGAGATCCCGCTCGCCGCGCGCGTGTTCGCCGTCGCCGACACGTTCGACGCGCTCACGAGCGACCGCCCCTACCGCGCCGCCGCATCCTTCCGCGAAGCCCGCCGCGTGATCGCCGCCGCCTCCGGCACGCAGTTCGACCCGACGGTCGCCGAGGCCTTCGACGACATCACCGACGCCCGCTTCGACGAGATCCGCGTCGCGCTCGCGTGAGACGCGACCGCGACAGCGGTCAAATCTTCAAAAGGACGATCGTGTTCAGGCCGAACAGGATCGCGAAGAACACGGTCCAGCGGTTCAGGTTGCGCTCGACGAGCGAGCCGCCGCCGAACGGCCCCTGACCGGAGCCGACGCCGAACGCGCCCGACAGACCCGTGTCTCTTCCCGAGTGCATCAGGATGAGCAGGATCAGCACGACGGCGATGGCGACTTGGACGACTGCGAGGATCGTGTACATGCCCGAGCGATCTTAGCCGACGGACGACGGCGGGGTGGCTGCCTCCGGCCCGTCCGGCGAGTCCGGCGCCGTCGCCGCCCCGAGGCGCGCTCTGGCGGCGTCGATCCGCTTCAGCAGCGCGATCGCCTCCGCGCGCAGCTCCGCGTCGAGCGCGCGGTGGTCCTCCTCCGACAGCTTGCCGGTCCGCTGATCCAGCTCCGCGTCGCGGATCTCGCGGTACTTCGCGTCCTTCGCGGCCTCCAGGTCGGCCAGCTCGGCGCGCGCGGCGGCGTCCGGGTCGAGCCCCCGCGCGCGTCCGCGCAGCGGCGCGCCGACGAAGGCGACCACCGCCAGCACCACCGCGAAGACGATCAGCAGGTCCACGGCGAAGGGCGGGCGGGGGTCATTGGGTCGTGCGCGCCAGCTCTCGCGCGACGCGCGCCGCATAGCCGGCGGTCACGCGGCGCCGCGCCGCCGCAGGGGCCGGCCACAGCGCGAGCAGGCCGCCGAGGAAGGTGATGATCGCGCCGATCCAGATCCACGTCGCCAGCGGCGAGACGATGAAGCGGAAGTCGGCCGGCCACGGGTTCGACACGAAGCGGTGCGCGACCGCGAAGATCGCCTGGTCGCGCAGCGCGTAGAGCTCGGTGAGCGCTCTCTGGCTGGCGCCGCCTCTCACGATCCCCGTCATCGCTCTGGCGAACGTGCGGTTGCCCTGGTCGATGATCCCCGCCAGCGGCGTCAGGTTCGGGTTGATGACCGTCCAGATGTCGCGGCCGAAGCCGGCGCGCAGGCCGACCTGGCTCTCGGACTCGCCGCCGAAGAAGCGCCCGACGATCCCCTGCGTGACGTCCTGCGAGGGGTAGAAGCCGCGCGTCGTGCGAAGCGTCGCGACGTGCTTGCCGCCCTTCGAGACGTCGAGCACGGCGCCGAGCGAGATCTTCTCCGCCGTCGCGCTCGCGGTCGCGCGCACGTACTTGACGTCGAAGCCGTCGACGCGCGTGCTCTGCCCCGGCGTCAGCGAGACGTCCTTCGCGTGCTGGAAGGACGACGAGATCGCGACGCCGAGCAGCAACACCGCGAAGCCGGCGTGGATCACGTAGCCGCCGTAGCGGCGGCGGTTGCGGCGCATCACGCCGGCGAGCGCGACCGGTGCCGGCTCGCGCGCGGAGGCCTGCCGCGCGCGCATGCCGCGCCACAGCTCCTGCACGACGCTCGCGAGCACGAACGCGACGACGCCGGCGAACGCGGCCGGCTTCGGCTGCGCCCACGCGCCAGGCACCAGCAGCAGCGCGCCCCACGTGACGAGCGCCGCGGCGAGCGGGATCACGAAGCCGCGGCGCACGCTCGCGAGCGTCAGGCGCCGCCACGGCACGAGCGGCCCGATGCCCGACAGCGCCACCACCACGAACGCGAGCGGCACGATGTACTTGTCGAACCACGGCGGCCCGACCGACGCGCGCGTGCCGGTGAAGATCTCCGAGATCAGCGGGAAGAACGTCCCCCACCAGACGACGAACGCGAGCGCCACCAGCACGACGTTCTGCAGCAGGAAGACCGCCTCGCGCGACAGCAGCGAGTCGAGCTGGTGCTCGGATCTCAAATCCGCCCGCCGCCACACGACGAGCGCGACCGAGCCGAGCACCATCGTGCCGATCAGGATCAGGAACGGCACGCCCAGCGTCGAGGCGCCGAACGCGTGGATCGAGTCGAGGATCCCCGAGCGCACGAGGAACGTGCCGAGGATCGCGAGCGTGCCGGTCGCCAGCACGAGCGACGCGTTCCACACCTTCAGCATCCCGCGCCGCTCCTGGATCATGATCGAGTGGATGAACGCGGTGCCGGTCAGCCACGGCAGCAGCGACGCGTTCTCGACCGGGTCCCAGGCCCAGTAGCCGCCCCACCCCAGCTCGGTGTAGGACCAGCGCGCGCCGAGCACGATCCCGATCCCGAGGCACAGCCACGCGGCGAGCGCGAAGCGGCGCGTCGAGACGATCCACTCGGCGTTCAGGCGGCGCGTGACCAACGCGCCGATCGCGAACGCGAACGGGATCGAGAAGAGCGTGTACCCCGAGTAGAGCATCGGGGGGTGGAACATCATCGCCGGGTGGCGCAGCAGCGGGTTGAGGCCGGTGCCCTCGCTCGGCGGCTGAGCGAGCGTCTGGAACGGGTTCGCCCAGAAGATCGTCAGCATCAGGAAGAACGCCCCGAACGTCATCAGCACGGCCGTCGCCACCGGCGCGACCTCGCGCACGCGGCGGCGCGTGAGCGCGAGCGCGAGGCTCGACCAGACCGACAGCAGCCACACCCACAGCAGCAGCGAGCCCTCCTGCGAGGACCACGCGGCGGTCGCCTTGTAGAAGGTCGGCGTGGTGGTGCTCGAGTGCGTCGCGACGACGTTGAAGGAGAAGTCCGAACGCAGGAACGCGGCCTCCATGATCGCGAAGGCGAGCGTCAGCACGCCGGCGAGCGCGTAGACCGCGCGGCGGCCCGAGTCGACCCACGCGCGCCCGCCGGCGAACGCGCCGTAGAGCGAGGCGCCGAGGCCGTACAGCGCGACGGCGAACGCGACGATCAGGAGAGCGCGGCCGACGGTCGCCATGGCGTCAGGCGATGCTGGCGAGTCTGGAGCCGGATCTCGGCGGCGCGACCTGGAACTTCGACGGGCACTTCGTGACCATCGAGTCCTTCTGCCCCACGAACAGGTCGCCGCGGCGGCGGACCTGCACCATCACGCCGCGGCCTTCGCGGAACGGGTCGGGCACGATGCCGGTGTAGCGCACGCGCACGGCGACGGGCTTGTGCGGGTCGACCACGCTGAACCACACCACGCCGCCGTTGCGCGTGACCGAGTGGTACTTGACCGTGCCCGCGAGCGTGTAGGTCCTGCCGGCGACGGCGCCGTCGAGCAGCTGGCTCGCGGTCTGCTCGTCGCTGCCGGCGCTGAAGCTCGTGTAGACGAGCGCGCTCGCAGCCAGCAGCGCCGCGGTGAGCGCGGCGACGAGGCGGATGCGGCGCTTGCGGGACGGGTTCATCCGCTGCCGATTATCACAGACCGCTCATGCCCACGGCCGCCCTTGCCGATGGGAATAGCCCCGCCCCCACGAGGAATCGGGGGATCGCCGCCGAAACCTTTACTCGATCCTTGCGTTGAAGCTCATGACCGTGCGCACCCGCTCCCAGCGTCGCAGGACCCGCCCGCTCGTCGGGCGCAGGACGCCGGAGCGCGCGCCGGGCGCGACCGCCGAGGTCGCGCAGCCCTCGCCGCAGGCACGCGAGCGCGAAGCGGGCGGCCCGCAGGATCTCGCCGCCTACGGCTGCGCGTGCGGCTGCGTGTTCGAGGCAGCCGTCTCGACGACGGTCGGCTGCCCGCACTGCGGCGGCACGCAGGCCTGGTAGGCGCTCAGAGGTCGGCGACGAGGCCCGTGCGGGCGTACTCGATCGCCGGCCACAGGATCGCCACCGTGCTGTCGACGAGGAACTGGCGCGGGACGTCCGGGTTGCTGTGCCACCAGCGCGCGAGCCCGAGCACGGCCCACTTCAGCAGCTCCGCGAAGATCGACACCTGCCGCGCGCGATCGGGGTGGCCGTCGAACACGACGGGGTCGCTGACGAGGGTCCTGGCGAGGCCGTCGGTGATCCGCTGCTCCAGCTCGCGCCCGACCGGCGTGAGGTTCGCGCGCTGCAGCTCGAGCAGCAGCAGGCGCGACGCCTCCGGCTGCTCCTCGACGTAGCGGTAGACGGCGTCGGCGGCGGCGTGCAGGCGCTGCTGCTCGTCCATCCCGAGCGGCTCCAGCGCCTCGTCGACGCCGCGCTCGACGTCGCGGCGGATCGCGTCGAGCAACTGCAGGTAGAGATCGCGCTTGGACGCGACGTGGTCGTAGACGACGGCCTTCGAGATCCCGGCGGCGGCGGCGATCTCGTCCATCGAGGCGCCGTCGTAGCCCTTGTCGGCGAAGGCCCTCAGCGCAGCGTCGAGGATCAGCATGCGCCGCTGCGCCGCGGGCAGCCGCCGGCGCGTCGGCTCCGGGGCCGGCGGTGCGGCACGCGAGGAGTTTCTGGACACCATCAGGAGAGTCTTACCATTTACTGGAGTGTAAAGGTGCGACGGGGGATATGAGCGCATCTCGCGCACGCGCGCGCGAGGCTCCGGCGAACCCGCGATTGGCGTGCGCGCGGAGCGGGTACGGACGAACCGCATGAGCCACCGAACCGGGATCGCCCCCCGGCTGGAGCTGCTGCACGGGGGCGGCGCGACGAGCAGCGGATTGCGCACGCGGGCCTTGGCGACGCGGACGCGCAGGGGCGATCGCCAGGCGCGCGAGGCGCTGATCGCCGAGCATCTGCCGCTCGCGCGTGCGCTGGCGCGCCGCTACCGCCGCGGCAGCGAGCCGCTCGACGACCTCGTGCAGGTCGCGTCGCTCGGCCTCATCAAGGCGGTCGACCGCTTCGACCCCGAGCGCGGACACAGCTTCTCGACGTTCGCCCAGCCGACGATCGTCGGCGAGCTGCTGCGCCACTTCCGCGACACCGGCTGGGGCGTCCATGTCGTGCGCGGCACGCAGGAGCTCGCGCTGAGAGTGCGCTCCGCCGCCGCCGCGATCGAGGCGGAGACCGGCAGAGCGGCGACGCCGAGCCAGCTCGCCGAGCGGACGGGCGCGAGCCTCGAGGCGGTCGTGGAGGCGCTCGGCGCGCTCTCGAACCGCACCGCGCTGTCGCTCGCCGCGCCGACGGGCGGCCACGACGACGGCGGCAGCGACACGACGATCGCCGACACGCTCGGCGACGCCGACGACGGCTACGAGCGCGCCGAGGCGCGCGCGCTGCTCGGCACGGCCGTGAGATGCCTGCCGGAGCGCGAGCAGCGGATCCTGCAGCTGCGCTTCGTCGAGGACCTGACGCAGAGCGAGATCGCCGCGGAGATCGGCGTCTCGCAGATGCAGATCTCGCGCCTGCTGCGCCAGTCGCTCGAGCGGCTCGCGCAGATCACGCGCGCACGCGGCTGAGCACGGGCGCCGGCGCACGCCGCGCGGCCTTCGCCTCGTACAGGCGATCGTCGGCGCGCGCGAGGCACGCCGCGAGCGTCTCGCCCCGCTGCCACTCGACCACGCCCGCCGACCAGTCCGCCGCGTGGGCGGCGCGCAGGCGGGCGAGCGGCCCGCTCGTGTCGCCCGCGCCGGTCGCCGGGAACATCACGACGAACTCGTCGCCGCCGAAGCGCGCGATCACGTCGCCCGGACGCAGCGCGCGCGTCCACGCGGCCGCCAGCTCCACGAGCATCCGATCGCCCGCGGCGTGGCCGTGCTCGTCGTTGACGTGCTTGAAGCCGTCGAGGTCGAGCACCGCGACGGCGAGCGGCGCGCCCGTGCGCCCGGCCAGCGCGTGCTCGCGGTTGGCCGCCTTCGCGAAGCCGTTGCGGTTCAGCAGGCCGGTGAGGTGGTCGGTGTCGGCCTGCGCCCGCAGGCGCTCGGCCAGCGCGCTCAGCAGCAGCGTCGCGACCCACACGGTGATGCACACGATCGCCGCTTCGGCGCGCGTGCCGGGAACGTCCGCCACCGCGAAGGCCGTCACGGCGCCGGCCGTGAGCGCGAGCGCATGTGCGCGCGCGGCCCTGGGCGAGAGGAACAGCGCGCAGTAGACGGCGAGCCACTGGAGGCCGCGCGCGGCCATCATCACGCCGGCTGCCGTATGTGCATGGGCGGTCAGCACCGAGGCGCCGACGACGAGCGTCAGGACGCCCGCGTGCAGCCCCGCGCGCGGCAGGTGCGGCCCGGCCGCGAACAGCCCGAGGCCGAGCAGCGCGGCGCAGACGGCCAGCAGGCGCAGCAGTCCCGCCGGCTCCTGCGCGCCGACCGGGAGCGCGGCGCCGATCAGCAGGCCGCCGGCGGCGACCAGCGAGATGACGATCAGCGCGGTGAGCTCTGCGGGCAGCTCTGCTCCCCGCAGGCGGCTGATCCAGCGGAGCGCGGCGGCGGGGCTGGCCGCCGTCCATGTGCCTGCGCGCACCTCGACCATTCCCTTTCGGCTTCGGCACATGCGCGCCGGAGCTTGAACGCCGGCGCGCCGCGCCCGGCGGCGGACGGGAGCCGCCTACCCGAACTTGCCGGTGACGTACTCCTCGGTGCGGGAGTCGTCCGGGTTCGTGAAGATCTTCTCGGTCGGCCCCACCTCGACGAGCTCGCCGTCGAGCAGGAAGGCCGTCTCGTCGGCGACGCGCGCCGCCTGCTGCATGTTGTGCGTGACGATCACGATCGTGACGCGGCTCTTGAGCTCCTCGACCAGCTCCTCGATCTTCAGCGTCGAGATCGGGTCGAGCGCCGAGGCCGGCTCGTCCATCAGCAGCACGTCCGGCTCGACCGCGAGCGCACGCGCGATGCACAGCCGCTGCTGCTGGCCGCCGGAGAGGCCGATGCCGGGCTTGGAGAGGCGGTCCTTGACCTCCTCCCACAGGCCGGCGCCGCGCAGCGCCGTCTCGACCTGCTCGTGGCCGACCTTGCGGGCCGTCAGCTTGAGTCCGGCCGCGACGTTGTCGAAGATCGACATCGTCGGGAACGGGTTCGGCTTCTGGAAGACCATCCCGATCGCGCGGCGCACGGCGACGACGTCGATGCTCGTGTCGTACACGTCGACGTCGTCGAGCAGGATGCGTCCGCTCGCCCGCGCGCCGGGGATCTCCTCGTGCATGCGGTTGATGCAGCGCACGACGGTCGACTTGCCCGAGCCGGAGGGGCCGATCAGCGCGGTCGCCTTGTTGGGCGCGAACGACAGCGTGAGGTCCTTGATCGAGTGCTGGTCGCCGTACCAGGCGTTGAGCCGCTCGACCGTGACCGAGCGGGCGGCCCGCTGCGTCGCCGTCGCCGTCCCGGCGCGCGGCACAGGTCGCGCCGGTGCGACCGGCGGCTCGTGGGAGGGGATCTGGTCGGGCGTCACGTCGCGGCGCAGGGCATTGGGGGCGGGATCGCTCACGACAGACGGCTCCTTCTCTGGATCATGCGTGCGATCAAGGTCAGCATGAGGATCATCGCGACCAAGGTCAAGGCTGCCCCCCAGGCGATCGTGACCAAACGGTCCTGTGCCTGCCCGACGTTCTGGAAGATCAGCGCGGGCAGCGAGTTCATGCGGTCGTTGTAGTTGAAGGCGGTCGCGTTCACGACGGCCGCCGTGAACAGCAGCGGCGCGGTCTCGCCGGCGGCGCGCGCGACCGCCAGCAGCACGCCGGTCACGATCCCCGGCAGCGCCGTCGGCAGGACGACTCTGAAGACGGTCCGCCAGCGTGGCGCGCCGAGCGCGAAAGCCGCCTCGCGCAGCGAGTTGGGCACGAGCAGCAGCACGACCTCGGCCGAGCGCGTGACGATCGGCAGCATCAGCAGCCCGAGCGCGACCGAGCCCTTCCAGCCGGCGAACGACGAGCCGCCGACACCGGCGAGCACGAGCGTGATGTAGACGAACAGGCCGAAGACGATCGACGGCACGCCCGTCATCACGTCGATGAAGTAGCGCACCGCGTGCGCGAGCTTCGACCCGCGGCCGAACTCGACGAGCCAGATCGCGACGCCGACGCCGACCGGCACCGCGACGACGGCGGCCAGCCCGACCATCAGCACGGTGCCGATGATCGCGCTCTTGATGCCGCCCGGGTCGCCGAGGAACGAGCCGCTCGGATCGGTCGTGAAGAAGCTCAGCGAGATCGCGCCGATCCCCTGCTTGACGAGGTAGTAGAGGATCAGCACGAGCGGCACGAGCGCGGCCGCCGTCAGCACCGCGACGCTGCCGCGCGCGAGCTTGTCGACGCGCCGCCGGCGCGCGCTGACCGGCTCGAAGGCGATGCTGCTCATGCCGCCATCCCCGACGGCGTGTGCGTGGCGCGCCGGCCGCGCTCGGCCCGCACGACGAACCCGCGCGCGACCGCGTTGACGCCGAGCGTCAGCACGAACAGCACGAGCCCGGCGGCGATCAGCGCCGCGCGGTGCAGCGGATCGGACGCCGCCTCGCCGAACTCGTTCGCGATCACGGCGGACAGCGTGTAGCCCTGCTGGAAGATCGAGTGCCCGATCACGTTCGCGTTGCCGATCACGAGCGTGACGGCGATCGTCTCGCCGATCGCGCGCCCGAGGCCGAGCATCGCGCCGCCGGCGATCCCTCCCCGGGCGTAGGGCAGCACCGACATGCGGATCATCTCCCAGCGCGTCGCGCCGAGCGCGAGCGCCGCCTCCTTGTGCTCGCGCGGGACGGTCGAGATCACCTCGCGCGAGATCGCCGAGGCGATCGGCAGGATCATGATCGCGAGGATCAGCCCAGCGATGAAGTAGTTCGGCCCGGTCACCGTGCCGCCGACGAACGGGACGAACGAGAAGGTGTCGGCGAACCATCTCTCGGCCGGCAGCAGCTTCGGGATCAGGAAGAAGAAGCCCCACAGGCCGTAGACGACCGACGGGACCGCCGCCAGCAGGTCGACGACGACCGTCAGCGGGCCGCGGATCCGGCGCGGTGACAGCTCGGTGATGTAGAGCGCCGTCGCGACCGCGACGGGGATGCCCAGCAGCAGCGCGATCACCGACGTGATCAGCGTGCCGACGAGCAGCGGCAGGGCGCCGAAGAGGTTCTTCGAGGGGGCCCAGTCCGCCGAGAAGAGGAAGTTGACGACGCCGACCTGCTGGAAGACCGGCTCGGACTCGATCACGAGCCGGACGAAGAAGTAGGCGATCAGGACGATGACGCCGACCGACAGCGCCGTCAGGCCCCACTTGAGGAGCCGATCGGGGAGCCGGGCCGCCGGCGAGCGGTGCAGCGCAGTGCCACGCTCGCCGGCGGGTGTGATCGTCCCGGCCTCCATCGATGCCTTACGAGATCGGCGATCCGTTGCACTCGAGCGCGGCGACTCTGGCCTGCGCCATGCTCTGGATGCTCGTCGGCAGCGGCGCGTAGTCGAGCTGCGGCGCGACTCTCTGGCCGTCGCCGAGGATGTACGTCAGCCACGCCTTCAGGGCCGAGGCCGTCGAGCTCGAGATGCCCGCCTTGCACGAGTCCTGCCAGACGATCTGGAACGTGACCGCCGTGATCGGGTAGCTCTGCGCACCCGGTGCGTCGATCGTCGAGAACTCGAGGTTCGCGGGCGGCTTCGCGCCCTCGCCGGCGGCCGAGGTGGCGGCCAGCGTCGGCTGCACCCACGCACCCGACTTGTTCTTCACGGCCGCGGTCGTGAAGTTGTTCTGCAGCGCGTACGCCTGCTCGACGTAGCCGATCGCGCCCGGGGTCTGCTTCACGCAGCCGGCGACGCCGTCGTTGCCTCTGGCGCCGGTGCCGGTCGGCCACTGGACGCTCTTGTCCGAGCCGGGGCCTCTCGCCCACGCCGTCGAGTAGTCGGAGAGGAACTCGGTGAAGTTCTTCGTCGTGCCCGACGCGTCGGAGCGGTGGCAGACCGTGATCGCCGTGGACGGCAGCGTGACGCCCGGGTTGAGCCCGGCGATCGCCGGGTCGTTCCACTTCGCGACTCTGCCGAGGAAGATCTCGGCGATCGTCGGGCCGTCGAGTCTCAGGCCGCTTCTGACGCCGCTGAGGTTGTAGGAGACGGTGACCGCGCCGAGGGCGATCGGGATGTGCACGGGCGTGCCCTTGGCCTTGCCCGCGGCGACCTCTTCCGGCTTCATGACCGCGTCGCTGCCGGCGAAGTTGACCGTGCCGGCGGTGAACTGCGCGATGCCGGCGCCGGAGCCGACGGGCTGGTAGTTGACGGTCGTGCCGGAGCTGCTGTTGAAGCGGTGCGCCCACTCGCTCACGAGCGGCGCCTGGAACGTGGAGCCGGCGCCGTTCAGCGTCGCCGACGATGAGCTCGATCCCCCGGTGGAGCTGGTGCTGCTGTTGTTGCTGCCACAGGCTGCGACGCCCAACGCGATCGCTGCGGCCGAGCCGAGCGCGAGGACCTTCGAGTACCTCATCTGCATCCTTTCTCCTATGCGACTGAGCTGAGCAGCGTCACAGGGCACCGGACCGATTCTGTTATTGCTCTGTGGCCGATCTGTTTAAAGCTTGTGAAACCGGGTCGAAGCGATAGCCGAATCCCGGGTGGGTGTGGATGAACGCCGTGTCGGGCAGCGCCTGTTCGAGCTTCGTGCGCAGCTTGTGGACGTAGACGTCGACCGAGCGGTCGCCGGCGCGCAGCGTGCCGCCCCAGGCGAGGCGGTACAGCTCCTCGCGTGAGACGATGCGCCCCCAGCGGTCGACCAGCGCTACGAGCAGCCGCAGCTCGCGCACCGACGTCTGCACGACCTGCCCGCCCGCGAGCACGAGCCCGTCGGATCGGCGCAGCTCGAGGCCCCCGGCGCGTATCGTCTCGTCGTGGGGTGCAGCCTCCATGGCTGCCGAGGATCCCGCACGTTGCGCGCGTGCCTGTTATCAGACGGTGAAGCGGATGCAGCGAATGTCCGCGTTCCCCGTCGCTTCACGGCACCTTCACGAGTCGGTAACAACCCGGCAACCGGTGTGCGAGGATGCTTCCTGCCATGGCTCCATCCACATCCGAGGGCGAGCTGCGCGTGCGCTTCCAGGAGGAGCTCTCGCAGATCGAGCAGGCCGCGCTCGGCGGTCTCGACATGGTTCGCGAGCAGCTGCGGCGCGTGCTGGAGGCCGTCGAGCACCAGGACGTCGCGCTCGCGACCGAGGTCGTCGGCGGCGACGACGCGCTCGACCAGCTGTACCGCGACCTGCACGAACGGATCCTCGCGCTGCTGGCACTGCAGGCGCCGGTCGCCGGGGACCTGCGTCTCGCCGCGGCGCTGCTGCACGTGATCCGCTCGGTCGAGCGGATGGGCGACCAGTGCGTCAACGTCGCGAAGCTGGTCCCGCTCGACGGCCACCACCCGCCGACGCATCCGACGCTGCTGGAGGAGCTGGGCGTGATGGGGCGGCTCGTCAGCCAGGAGATCGAGCAGGCCAAGCGCGCGTTCGCCGAGCGCGACCTCGCGCTCGCGCGCGACCTGATCCACCAGGACCGCGACGTCAACGAGCTCAACCGCCGCGTCTTCCAGTTCGCGTGGGAGAGCGGCGACGACCCCGACGCGCGCGAATGGGCGATGCACATGATCCTCGCGGCACGCGCGGTCGAGCGCATGGGCGACCTCTCGGTCGACGTCGGCGAGCAGCTCGGGTTCGTGCTGACGGGGCAGTTCGAGGAGTTCCGCGACGCCTCGCACCCGTCGCCGAGCGACGCGGCGCCGTCGGTCTAGGACTGGCCCACGGCCGAGCCGGCCCCGTCGCGCGCGGGAGCCGCCGCCGGCAGCAGCGTCTCGACCAGCGCGCGCGCCTTCAGCCGCACCTCGCGCAGCTCCTCGCGCGGGTCCGACAGCGCGACGATCGCACCGCCGGCGCCGAAGCTCGCGCCGCGCTCGGTCGCGACGATCGTGCGGATGACGATGCTCAGGTCCGCCGCGCCGCCCAAGGCGAACCAGCCGAGCGCGCCCGAGTAGACGCCGCGCGGGCCGGCCTCCAGCTCGTCGACGATCTCCATCGTGCGCTTCTTCGGCGCGCCCGTCATCGACCCGCCGGGGAAGGCGGCGCGCACGACGTCGAGCGCGGAGGCGCCGCGGCCGATCCGCCCGCGGATCGTCGAGACGAGCTGGTGGACGGTCGCGAACGACTCGACGCCGAACAGCACCGGCACCTCGACGCTGCCGATCTCGCAGACGGCGCCGAGGTCGTTGCGCAGCAGGTCGACGATCATCAGGTTCTCGGCGCGGTCCTTCTCGCTGCCGCGCAGCCGCTCGCGGATCGCGAGGTCGGCCTCGACCGTCGCACCGCGCGGCGCCGTCCCCTTGATCGGCTTCGCCTCGACCTCGCCGCCGGCCCCCACCCGCAGGAAGCGCTCGGGCGAGGCGCTCAGCACGCTCACCTCGGGGAAGCGCAGGAAGGCGGCGAACGGCGCCGGGTTGATCGCGCGCAGGCGGCGGTAGGCGGGCCACGGGTCGACCGCGCCGTCGACCTCGACGTGGTTCGTGAGGCACACCTCGTACGTCTCCCCCGCGACGATCGCCTCCTGGCAGCGCGCGATCAGCGCGAGGTAGGCGTCGTCGTCGTGGCGTGGCGCGCAGCCGGCCGGCCACGCGTCTTCTATGTGCACCGCGCGCCCGCCGTCGGCGTGCAGCGGCGGCGGCACGTGGCCGTTGCCGGCTGCGTCGCCGTTGGAGCCACCGTGCGCGAGCGCCGTGAGGCGCGCCGTCAGCTCGTCGAGCCACGGCGCCGCCGGCGCGTCGTGCGCCTCCAGCGCGACGAGCCACACGTCGCCCGCCTCGTGGTCGAACGCGAGGAAGCGGTCGGCGAACACGAGCGCCGCGTCGGGCGCCTCGGCGCGGTGCGCCGGCTCGCCGCCGCACTCCGCCTTCAGCTCGTAGCCGAGGTAGCCGACGTAGCCGCCGTTGAAGTCGAACGGCAGCGCCGTGGTCGTCGTGCGCCGCGCGCGCAGCTGATCGTCGAGGTAGGACATAAGCGGCCCGTCGGCCTGCTCGACGCCGCTGGCGGTGCGTATCGTCGCGCGGCCGCTCGTCACGTCGTACGTCAGCAGCTCCGCGAGCGGGCCGCCGTCGTCGCCCATGAACGAGAAGCGCCCGCAGCCGCCCGCGCCGGAGGCGCTGCTGTCGAGCCAGAAGGCGACCTCGCGATCCGCGTACAGCGCCGCGAACGCGTCCTCGGCGTCGAGCGCCAGCGCGAGCCTGCGGTAGCGCACGACCGGCTGGCGGCGCACGAGCCGCTGCTCGTCGCCGCGCAGGCGCGCGCGGCCGCGCGTCGAGGCGGCCAGCGCGAGGTCGCGGAAGTTGCGCAGCAGCCGCGCGCCGTGCTCGGAGCAGATCGACTCGGGGTGGAACTGCACGCCCCACAGCGGCGCCTCGAGGTGGCGCACGCCCATCAGCACGCCGTCGTCGGACCACGCGAGCGCATGCAATCCCGCCGGCAGCTCGCCGACGACGAGCGAGTGGTAGCGGACGACCTCGAACGGCGACGGGATCCCCTCGAACAGGTCGATCTGCGCGTGGTGCACGACGCTCGTGCGCCCGTGCATCGGCTCCGGCGCGGGCAGCACCGGCGCACCGTGCAGGTGGCACAGCCCCTGGTGCCCGAGGCAGACGCCGAGCACCGCCATCCCGCTCTCGCGGATCGCCGAGGCGCTGATGCCGAAGTCGCGCGCGCGTTCGGGCCGCCCGGGGCCGGGCGAGACGACGATCGCGCCGTAGCCCTGGGCGCGCAACGCCGGCCACGAGACCGGGTCGTCGTTGCGCAGCAGCAGCGGCGGCTCGCCGTGCAGGTCGGCGAGCATCTGGAACAGGTTGAACGTGAACGAGTCGTAGTTGTCGATCAGCAGGCAGCGCATGCCAGCCCTCCGATCGCATCCGCGGCGGCGGCGATCGCGGCCCGCTCGCCGGCGTCGACCTCCCACGCGAGCGGGCGCGGCCGCGCGTCCGGCCCGAGCAGCGCGGGGACGGTCAGGCACACGCCCTCGACGCCGTACTCGCCGCGCAGCAGCAGCGAAACCGGCCACGGGCGCGCGTCGCCCGCCAGCAGCGCCCGCACGACCGCGGCGGCGCCCCAACCGGAGCTGAGCGCGCTCGTGCGGCCGGTCGCGTGCCCCTGCCAGCGCGCGTACCAGCCGCCGACCTCGTCGAGCACGCGCATGCGCTCGGGCTCCGACAGCGTCGCCGGCTCGCCGCGCACGCGCACGCGGCTCAGCAGCGCCACCGCATGCGGCCCGTGCTCGCCGACGCTCCACGCCTCGACGTCCGCCGCGTCGGCGCCGCGCACGCGCGCGACCGCGACGCGCAGCCGCAGCGTGTCGTTGAGCGTGTGGCCGAGCACGCGCACGCGCTCGCCGAGCCGCTCCTGCAGCCGCGTCGCGAGCGCGTCGACCGGGTTGCTGACGAGCACGAGCGTGCGGCAGCGGGCGGCGCCGTCCGCGAGCGCGTCGGCGAGCGGCGCGAGGACCGCCGCGTTGTCCTCGAGGAACGCGCTGCGCGGCGCACCGTCGCGATGCGGGACCGACGCGCACGCGACGACGACGTCGCAGGCGGCCAGCGCCCCCGGCCCGCCGGTCGCGACGTCGAGCCCCGGCAGCGCCGCGCCGAGCAGCTCGAGGTCCATCGCCAGGCAGGCCAGCCGCGGCGCGGCGGCGTCGGCCAGCACGAGCCGCCGCAGACCGGCGTGCGCCAGCGCGAACGCCGTCGCCGAGCCGACGGCCCCAGCCGCTCCGTAGATGCCCACCGTCCCCCTCGTCGGCACCATCAGTAGACGTTCTCGCGCTCCATCGCCTCGAACAGCTCCTGCACGTTCCTCGGGTCGAAGCCCTCGTTCTCGGCGCGCGCGATTATCTCCAGCTGGATGCCGGAGTTCGGCTCGCGCTTCGTGAAGATCTGGTCGAGGCCGGGGCCGTTGATGACCCCGGTCAGGAGGTCGGCGCCGCGGCTGCGCAGGTCGTCGATCGCCTCCTGCGCGTCGGGGATCTCGATCGCGACGTGCTGCACGCCCGGCCCGTACGCCTCGATGTAGCGCGAGACGTTCGACTCGGGCGAGTCGCCCTGCACGAGCACGAACTTGACGCCGCCCGCCTCCATCACGGCCGAGTCCATCCCGCTCACGCGGCCGCTGATCTGCCGGCGCTCGCGCAGCTCCATGCCGAGCACGTCGCCGTAGTAGGCGATCGCCGCGTCGAGATCGCGCACGGCGATTGCGACGTGGTCGATCCCGACGGCCGCCCTGGCGAAGACGCTCGGCGCCTCGCCCGGCTGCCCGTCCTCGGCGGTGCCGATGATCGCGTCCTCGACGCGACAGCCCTCGCCGATCACGGTGCGCGCGAGCGCGCGAGCGAAGCCGGCGTCGAGCCCGCGCTCGGTCGCCAGCTCCGCCCAGCGTTCCTCGACGGCTGCGACGCGGTCCGGTTGCATCATCGGGATGCCCTGCTCGCGCTTGTGATCGGCGACCTCGCGGCAGATCGAGATGCGCTCGGCGAGCGCGCCCAGCAGCTGCTCGTCGACGCGGTCGATGTGCTCGCGGAACGACGCGAGAGCGTCCGTCTGCGTGCTCGTGCCCATGATCGAGGTCCCCCTCCTCGGTTCTTTTTCTCGGTGTGTTGTTACACCTGATATTGGAGCCTAACGCGTTTGCGGGCTCCGCGGTGAATTCCATCTGCGAAGATCGGCCGCGACGTGGGATCGACCGCCAAGGACGCGCACGCGCCCGCCGACGGCCTCGCGCGCTGCGCGCTGGTCGGCGGCAACGGCGCCGTCGGCCGGCTGTTCGCCGGCGCGCTCGCGGCTGCCGGCAGCGAGCTGACGATCCTCGACGCCGCGCCGCAGCCGCACCCCGAGCTGCCGCCCGCGGCGCGCTACGTCGCGCTCGACGCGACCGGGTCCTCGCCGGAGCTGCGCGACGCGCTCGCCGGCGCCGACTGCGCCCTGCTCGCGCTGCCGGAGGCGGCCGCGCTCGCCGCCCTCCCCCACGTGGCTGCGGCGCTGCCCGCGGGCGCGCTGCTGGCCGACACGCTGTCGGTCAAGACGCCGTTCGCGCACGCTGCGCTCGCGATCGGCACGCCGCTGGAGCTGCTGTCGCTCAACCCGATGTTCGCGCCGTCGCTCGGCTTCGCCGGCCACGCCGTGCTCGCCGTCGAGCTGGCGGGCGGCCCGCGCTCGCGGGCGCTGCTCGCGCTGCTGCGCGCGGCGTCGCGCATCGTCGCCACCGTCCCCGACGCGGAGGCGCACGACCGCATGACCGCGGCGCTGCAGGTCGCCGCGCACGCGAGCGTGCTCGGGTTCGCGCTCGGCCTCGCGCAGCTCGACGCCGACCTCGACACGCTGCTCGCGGTCGCGCCGCCGCCGTTCCTGACGCTGCTCGCGCTGCTCGCGCGGATCGCGAGCGCCAGCCCCGAGACGTACGCCGACATCCAGCGCGCGAACCCGTACGCGGGCCAGGCGCGTCGCGCGCTCGCCGCCGCGATCGTGCAGCTCGACGACGCCGCGCTGGAGGACGATCCGCAGAACACCGACGCGCTCGTCGCGCAGGCCGGCGCGCTGCTCGGCCCCCACCGCGAGGCGCTCGCGGCGCAGGCGGCCGCGCTGCTCGCGCGGATCGAGCCGCCGCCGCACGCCGCCTGAGGCGCGCCGCCTCACGCGTGCGTCGCGGCGCCGAACTCGGCGCGGACGCGCCGGTAGAGCGGATGCCTCGCCGTCGAGAACTGCACGTCGTCGATCGCGCTGAAGGGCCGCAGCTCGAGCATCGTCGAGGCCAGGAAGGCGCCTTCGCAGCCCGCCAGCTCGGCCGGGTCGACCTCGCGCTCGACGGCGTCCACGCCGATCCGCGCGGCGATCTCCAGCACGCTGCGGCGCGTGATGCCGGGGAACACGTCGGCCTCGACCGACGGCGTCACGAGCGCTTCGTCGCGGATCAGGAACAGGTTCGAGGTGCTCGCCTCCGCGAGCCGGCCGGCGCCGTCGAGCAGCACGCCGACGTCCGCGCCGCGCTCGAACGCGTGCCGCTGCGCGAGGAAGCTGTTCGCGTACGTGCCGCAGACCTTCCACGACACCGGGATCGCGCGGCTGGAGACGCGCTCCACCGGCACGATCGTCCCGCGCATCGGGTCGGGCACGTCGCGCTCGACCTCGACGGCGAAGATGCAGGCGCTCACCGGCAGGTCTCTGCTCGCGACGAGCATGATCTCGGGCGCGCCGCGGAAGGCGATCGGGCGGATGTACTGCGTCCGCTGCGGGCACGTGTCGAGCAGCGCGCGGATGCCCTCCTCCAGCTGCTCCGGCTCCCACGGGAACGGCAGGTCCATGCGCTCGGCGCCGGTCTTGAAGCGCACGAGGTGCTCGCGGCCGCGGTGCAGGTGGAAGTGGTCCTCGTTCCAGTAGGCCATGATCCCGTCGAAGACGCCCGTGCCCATGTGGAACGTGCTGGAGGCGAGCGAGGGCGCGCCCTGCTCGCGCGGCACGAGCGCCCCGTCGACCCACGCGAGGTCGCTCACGACGGGCATCAGGCCTCCGCTCCGGCGCCGGCCGCGGCGAGCGCGCCGCGGCTCGCGCCCGCCGGCACCAGCCCGAGCGCCCCCAGCCCCTCGCCGAGCACGCCGCGCAGCGCCCGCGCGACCCGCGGCGTCGCCGGCACGGCCGCGAACCAGCGCGTCAGGTGGAAGTGGAAGCGCACGAACGGCAGCAGGTCCAGCTCCCCGGCGCACTTCTCCAGCAGGCGGCGGTGCCGTTGGGACTGCACGAGCACGAAGCGGTAGCCGGGGTCGCCGGGCTCCGGGTCGGGCTCGCCGTCGTGGCGCGGGTCGCACGCCCGCGCCCACGCCTGCGCGAGCGACCAGCCGGCGTTGCGCAGCGGGTCCAGCAGCTCCTCCAGCGCGACCGTCACGCGCTGCTGCAGCGGGCGCCCGAGGAACCAGCCGAGCAGCACGATCCGCGCCAGCTCGTCGGCGTCGCGCCCGTGCCGGCGCGCAAGCCCCGCGACCGGCCCGGCGGCCGCGACCCGCTCGAGCAGCTCGTCGGCGAGCAGCGCGCCGCCCCTGCTCGACTTGACGGCGTCGCCGCCCTCCCCGAGCACCATCTCGTGCATCAGGTTGTCGGTCGGGTGGATCTCCTCGCCCGGCCGCAGGCGGCGCAGCAGCGCCTCGCAGGCCCGTATCAGCCCGCGCCACTCGCTGCCGAAGACGGCGATCGAGCGCGTGCCGGCCAGCAGCGGACGCGTCGCGTCGTAGGTGGCGACGTAGCGCAGGTGCTGCGTCGGAAAGCCGTCGCGGCGGTGCAGCAGCAGCTGCGGGTAGGCCTCCTCGCCGGTCGAGAACAGCGTGGCCGCGCCCGCGCCGCGCTCGATCGCGCCGGCCGCGAGCGCCTCGCGCCCGAGCGCCTCGGCGTGCTCGAGGTAGTCGGACTCGAGCAGCGTGCGATCGACGCGCACGCCGAGGCGCGCGTACGTCTCCTCGTGGCCGGCGAGCACCCAATCGCGCAGCCGCTCGAACAGCGCGACCGCGGCCGGGTCGCCCTGCCGCCAGCCCTCCAGCAGCTCCTCCGCCGCGTCGCGATGCAGCACCCGCTCGCGCGCCAGCGCCGCATCGCCGCGCGCGTCGTCGTCCCTCTCGCTCGCGGCGGTGCGCGCCGGCAGGCTCTGCACGTAGCGCAGGTAGCACTCGCCGATCAGGCGGTCGCCCTTGACGCCGTCGCGTTCGGGCGTGCGACCGCCGCCGTGCGCGAGGTAGCCGGCCATCGCCTCGCCCATGCTGCGACCGAAGTCGCCGACGCGGCTCTGGCGCACGACGTCGATCCCGAGCGCTTCGGCCGCGCCCGCCACCGCGTTGCCGATCGCGACGTTGCGCAGGTGGCCGACGTGCAGCGCCTTCGTCGTGTTGGGATCGCCGAAGTTGACGACCCAGCGCCGGCCGGCGCCGACGGCGCGCGTCGCGAGCGGGTCGCGCTCGCCGCGCTCGAGCGCGGCGCCGAGCGCGGCGAGGTCGGCGTCGGCGAAGCGCACGCCGAGCGGCTCGTCCGTCGCCGCCAGCGCCGCCAGCGTGCGCCGGGCGGCGGCGGAGTCGCCCCACGCGGCGTCGCGCAGCTCCAAGCGCACGTCGACCGGCGCGGGGCGAAACGGCACGATCGGCAGCAGCGCCGCGTCCGCGCCGCGCGCGGCGAGGGACGCGTCGAGGCGGTCGAGCAGGTTCGTCGACGGATCGCTGTAGCCCGTGTGGAGCATGCATGCACCAGGCGGGGCTCGAACCCGCATCAACGGCTTTTAAGGCCGGTCCTTTCACCCATTAAGGTACTGGTGCTTCGTGATGAATTCGCGCAGGACGACGCGCGGCGCATCCGTCCCCCGAGCGACGCACCAACTTATGGGAGATTAGCGGGAGCCGGCCGGCGCGGCAACCGCTCTCGGGCACCGGGTCACCGACCCGGCCGATCTGCTGCTGCCGTCGGCGAAGCCGACCTCGGCGCGGAAGCGGAAGCCGCCGCGCGGGCAGCGCGCCGGCAGCTCGATGCCGCCGGGGTAGTAGGCGACGGTGCGCCCGTGCCGCCGCTCGTAGTAGCGGATCGCGCGCGCGCCGATCACGATGCGCAGCTCCACGAGCGAGACGGTGGCGAGATCCTGCAGACCCGGGACGACCGGCATCCGCACCGTCAGCGCGCCGCCATAGGGCGCCGGCGCATCGCCAACGTCGCCCGCGAACGCGAGCTTCGCGCCGAACGGACGCTGCCCGTCGACGTACACCACGAGCCCGAGCTGGCCGTGCTCGATCGGCCCGGCCAGCAGCGTCACCGCCGCGTACTCGGGGATCACCTGGCCGCCGTGGACGAGCCGCACGATCGCGACCGCGTCGCCGTAGCCCATCACCGCGTTCGGCGGACAGCCGCCCAGTCTCGGACCCGAGATCAGCACCTGCGCGAAGTCGCTCGCCGGACGCGTGCAGCTCGCGAGCCCGAGGCCGCTCGAGACGAGGCCGAGATCCTGCGGGTAGGCGAGCGTCACGTGCGTGAGCGGCGCGGTCGTGAGGCGGCTCGGGTCGAGGCGCAGCGTCACGTCGAGCGGCGTGGCAGCACCGAGCGTCGCCCGGCGGTCGAACGCAGCCGTCACGCGGACCGGGTTCGGCGCGCGCGCCGCCGTCGCGAGCGCCGGCCAGCCGGCCGTGCAGAGCACGGTCAGCAGCGCGAGCGCCGCGGCACGACGCGACGAGCGGGTCATCGCGGCTGGCCTAGTAGGTCAGGTGCGCGTTGGCGTGGACCGTGATCGCCCACGTACGGCGGTTGGCGGTGCCGTTGAACGTCCCGCTGCCGAGCGCGTTCTTGAAGCGGCCCGTGCCGCTGCGCACGGCCACGTTGCCGGTGAAGTGCACGATCGTCGCAGCCGACTGCGGGTAGCCGACGGCGCTCAGCGTGAGCGATCCGCCGCTGTAGGGATAGAACGTCACCGTCCCCGTCACCTTCGTGATGCCGGTGACGAAGCGCGCCGAGACCGCCCCGGGCAGCGTGCCGGTCGCCGTCCCGCGCTCGTAGAGCGTCGAGCCGCTCTTGCGCGTGAGGTGGAGGGAGGCCGTCCCGTGCAGGTTGAGCGACCGGCGGGCGGCGTGCGCGGACGGCGCGGCGGAGCTGACGCCGCCGGCCAGCAGGCCGGCCAGCAGGACCGCGAGCACGACCGTCACCGCGATACTTCCCCGGCGCCGAAGCGGCTGCCCGTTCATGACGCTCTCCTCCTGTCGTCCCCGGCGTTCACAGCTGAGCGCACCATACACGCTTCGCGGGCCGCTGTACACATCGCTGTTTTCTTCCTGGAAGTGGTCTATTTACAGCGGAAGCCCACCTTCAGGTGTAGTGCGATGCACCGCGTCGATGTGCGCTGAGCGGACGGGTGCCGCTGAGCGCTGCGCGGAGGACCCGGCGTGCGACCGATCGAGAAGCGGACGACGGGCCTCGAACCCGCGACCTCCAGCTTGGGAAGCTGGCGCTCTACCAACTGAGCTACGTCCGCAGCGGAGAGGGATTCTAGTCGTGCGCGGCGCGCGAGGCGAAGCGCCGGCGGCGGGGGCCGTAGGCTTCGGCGCATGCGCCGTCGCGCCGTCATCGCGCCGATCGTCCTGCTGGCGGGCGCGCTGCTCGCATGGCGGCGGGCACGCGGGGCACAGATCCCGCTCGGCTCGCGACCAGCCACGCCGCAGGTTTCCGATGCCCCGGCAGCGGCCGCTCCGATCGCGGTGCCGCCGCCCCCGGACGGCTCGCGCTTCGTCAGCGTCCCCTGGATGCTCGTCGCCGCTCCGGCGGACCGCTCTCAGCTGACGATCCGCTTCGCCTGCGACGACCAGCTCGAGCTCGACCGCGTCGACGCGCAGGAGACGCCGACGCAGGTCTTCGTCACGGTGCTGCTGCGACGGCGCACCGCCTCCTGCAACTTGGCCGGCGAGCCACAGGAGAACGAGACGACCGTCGCGCTCAGCGCCCCGCTCGGCGCGCGCGAGCTGGTCCACGCCCCGGACGACCTCGCCGCCTCCAGCGGCGAGCCGAGCACCCCGCCGGCTTATCCTTGAGACTGCGCATGCGCCGCATCGTCACGACCCTCGCCGCCTCCGTCCTCGCGCTCCTGCTCGTGGGGCTGCTCGTGTTCGGCGTGCTGCAGACGGGCGACGACAGCTCGATCGACCAGGCCGTCGCGCGCGGGCAGCATCCCGTGGCGCACGACGCCGCGCTGCCGCTGCTCGACGGCGGCGGCAGCCGAACGCTCGCCAGCTACCGCAGAGACGGCTACCTGGTCGTCAACTTCTTCGCCTCGTGGTGCGCCCCGTGCGCCGAAGAGGCGCCGCTGCTGAACCGCATGCAGCGGCAGCTCGCCGGCCACGGCACCGTCGTCGGCGTCGCGTGGAACGACGCGACCGCGGACACGCTCAGATTCGCGCGCGTCCACGCGCTCGGCTATCCCGTGCTGCGCGACGTCGACGGCTCGTTCGCGAGCGCCTACGGCGTGAAGGGGATGCCGGAGACATTCGTGATCGACCCGCGCGGACGCATCGTCGCGTTGGAGCGCAACCAGCTCACGCCGGGCTGGATCACCGCGGCGATCGACCCGCTGATCGCGTCGGCGGGGCGGCGCGGATGAGCCGCGCGGCGCGGCGCCTCCCGTTTCTCGCCGTGCTCGCGGCGGCGTTCCTCGTCGTGCCCGGTGCCGCCGCCGTCCAGCCGCGCACGACGCTGCCAGCGATGGAGCAGCAGGTCATGTGCGCCGTCTGCAGAACGCCGCTCGCGGTCGCCAACGGCCCGCAGGCCGACGCCGAGCGCGACCAGATCCGCCAGCTGATCGCACAGGGCAAGACCGAACAGCAGATCAAGGACGTGCTCGTCGCGCAGTACGGGAAGCGCGTGCTCGCGCTCCCGCCCAGCAGCGGCTTCGACCTCACCGTCTACCTCGTCCCGCTCGCCGTGGTCCTGCTGGCGCTGGCCGTGCTCGCAGTCGCGCTGCCGCGCTGGCGCCGCCACGCGCGCGCCCGCGCCGCCGAGCCCGCCGTCGCCGCCCCCGCGCTCGACGCGCAGGACATGGCGCGGCTCGACGAGGACCTCGCGCGGCACGACTGACGCGGCGCGGCCCGGCGTGCCGCAGTTGACGCGCCTCGCCGCACCGGATTACTGTGTGAAAGAACGCGACGCGGCCGCAGCCCGGCCGCGCGAAGCCGACGGCAGCCACGGGGGAAGCGCCGATGACACGGACCGGAGCGGAGTACGTCGAGCGCCTGCGCGACGGGCGCGAGGTGTGGATCGACGGGGAGCGCGTCGAGGACGTCACGACGCACCCGTCCTTCCGCAACACGGTGCGCTCGATCGCGCAGCTGTACGACATGACGCACGACCCGTGCCACGCCGGCGTGCTCACGACACCGTCGCCGAAGACCGGTGAGCCGGTCCACCGCTGCTACACGATCCCCCGCTCCCACGCCGACCTCGTCGCGCGCCGCGAGGCGACGCGCACCTGGGCGAGGGCGACGTTCGGCTACCTCGGCCGCAGCCCCGACTACATGGCCTCCTGCTGGGCCGGCTTCGCCGCCGCGCCCGGCGTCTTCGCGCGCGGCGGGCAGGAGCGCGCCGACAACGTCCTCGCCTACTACGAGCACATGCGCGACGACGACCTCTACCAGTCGCACACGATCGTCAACCCGCAGATCGACCGCTCCAAGCCGGCCGCCGAGCAGGAGGAGCCGTTCCTCTACGTCGGCGTCGTCAGCGAGCGCGACGACGGGATCGTCGTGCGCGGCGCCAAGATGGTCGGCACCGCGGCGCTGTTCGGCGACGAGATCTTCGTCGGCACGATCGAACCGCTCGGCAGGGACGACCAGGACTACGCCCTCACCTTCTCGATCCCCTTCAACTCGCCCGGCGTGAAGGTGATCTCGCGCGCCTCCTACGAGGCCGCTGCCCGCAGTCCGTGGGACAACCCGCTCTCCAGCCGCTTCGACGAGAACGACGCGCTGATGATCTACGAGAACGTGTTCGTCCCGTGGGAGCGCGTATTCGTCTACAGAGACGTCGAGCTGGCGTTCAAGCAGTGGTGGGAGACGCCCGCCTTCTCCTACTGGATCCACCAGGCGGCGACCCGCTACTGGACCAAGCTCGAGTTCCTCGCCGGCCTGGCGATCAAGGTCGCGAAGGCCAACAACGTCATGCGCGTGCCGCTCGTGCAGATGCAGCTCGGCAGAATCCTCACGACCGTCAACCTCGCGAAGGCCGCCGTGCTGGCGATGGAGGACGCCTGCGAGCCGGTGCCGGGCTCAGACGGCGCCGTGCAGCCGAACCGGTCGGTCGCGTTCGCCCAGCGCGCGTGGGCGCCGAACGCCTACGTCGCGCTGATCGAAGAGATCAAGTGGCTCGCGGGCGGCTCGCTGATACAGATGCCGGCCTCCTACCGCGACCTCGTGCACCCCGAGGCCGGGCCGCTGATCGAGCGCTACGTGCGCTCGCCCGGCCACACGGCGGAGGAGCGCATCAAGCTCTACAAGCTCGTGTGGGACGCGGTCGGCTCGGAGTTCGCGAGCCGTCACGAGCACTACGAGCGCTTCTACCACGGCGCCCCGTACGTGAACCTGCCGGCGGCGTACCGCGAGGGCAGACCGGACGCCTGCGAGGCGCTCGCCGACGCGGCGCTGTCGGGCTACGCGCTGAGCGATCTGCTCGACGCCGCGGGCGACGACGCGGCGCCGCTCACATCGAGTCCGGCGCGCTGACGCCGAGCAGGCCGAGCGCCCGCGCGATCGTCCGCTGCGCCGCGACCGACAGCGCGATCCGGAACGCTTCGACCTCCGCCGGCTCGGCGCCGACGACGTGGCAGTCGCGGTAGAAGGCGGTGAAGTCCTGCGCCAGCTCGAGCGCGTAGGCGGCGATGCGGTGCGGCGCGCGCCGCTCGGCCGCCTCGGCGACCTCGTCGGGGAACGCCAGCAGCTTCTTGATCAGCGCCCGCTCGGCCGGCTCCAGCGCAATCCCGGTCCCGCCCGCCCGGGTACCGGCGCCGGCGCTCGCGAGCGCCTCGGCGACGCGCCCCTCCCCGGCCTTCGCCAGCATCGAGTGGATCCGCGCGTGCGCGTACTGCACGTAGTAGACGGGGTTCTCGTTCGACTGCTCGCGCGCGAGGTCGAGGTCGAGGTCGACCGTCGTGTCGTGCGAGCGCTGCAGCATGAAGAAGCGCGTCGCGTCGACGCCGATGTCGTCGATCAGCTCGTCGAGCGTGTTGAAGATCCCGCGCCGCTTCGACATCGCCGAGCGCTCACCGCGGTCGATCAGATGGACGAACTGCATGATCAGGATCTCGATCGTGTCCGGCTCGCCGCCGAGCGCCTGGAAGGCGCCCCTGAGCCGCGCGACGTAGCCGTGGTGGTCGGCGCCGAAGACGTCGATCTGCCGCTCGAACCCGCGCCCCTGCTTGTCGAGCAGGTAGGCGCAGTCGGAGGCGAAGTAGGTCGGCTCGCCGTTCGCGCGCTCCAGCACGCGGTCCTTGTCGTCGCCGAACGTCGTCGTGCGCAGCCACAGCGCGCCCTCGGAGCGGTAGGTGTGCCCGCTGGTCTCCAGCGCCGCGAGCGCGCGTCTCACCGCGCTCGGCTCGCCCTCGTACAGCGAGCGCTCGCTGAAGACGCGGTCGTGCGTCACGCCGAAGCGCGCGAGCGTCGCGCGGATGCGGTCGAGCATCTTCGCGACGGCCTCCTGCGCGAGGTGGTCGGGGTCGGCGGTCTTGGAGTCGGCGATCTCGGCCGCCAGCTCGGCGACGTAGTCGCCCTCGTAGCCGCCTTCGGGCACGTCCTGCCCGAGCGCCCGCGCCTGCACCGACTCGCCGAGCTTGCGCACCTGCGCGCCCGCGTCGTTGAGGTAGTACTCGCGCTGCACGTCGTGGCCGTGGAAGGCGAGGATCTCCGCGAGCGCGTCGCCGTAGGCGGCGTGGCGGCCGGAGGCGGCGACGAGCGGGCCGGTCGGGTTCGCGCTGACGAACTCGACGAGGATGCGCTCCCCGGTCGCCGCTCCGCCGGCGCCGAAGGCGGCGCCCTGCTCGATGACGTGCGCGAGGGCTTCGGCGTGCCACGCGTCGGCGAGGAACAGGTTGAGGAACCCCGGGCCGGCGACCTCGAACTTGGCGAGGCCGGTGCCCAGGCGCTCTTGGAGCGCTTGCCCCAGCCGCTCGGCGATCTCGCGCGGGGGCGCGCCGACGCTCGGCGCCAGCAGCATCGCCGCGTTCGTCGAGTAGTCGCCGAAGCCGTCGCGTCTCGGGCGCTCGACGCTCGGCGCGGTGCCGGCCTTGGCGCCGTCGCCGTTGCGCAGCGCGGCCGATGCCGCCGCGACGGCGGCGCGGAGATCCTGCAGCGGAGTCACGGCGTCGGAGGGTAGCGGCGGGCGCGGGCCAGCGCCCCGCGCACCCGTGCCGCCGTGTCGTCCGGCCGCCGCGTGACATCGGCCCAGGTGAAGCGCAACAGGGTCCAGCCGGCCGCCTCCAGAGCGTTGCCGCGCTCCCGATCCTGCTGGAACGCCTGCCGCGTACGGTGGGTGTCCCAGCCGTCCAGCTCGACCGCGAGCCGTAGCGTCGGCCAGGTGGCGTCGACCTCCATGCCCTCGATGCCGTAGTTCGTCTGCGGTCGCGGCAACCCATGGGCATCGAGGAGGGCGACGAAGCGGTCCTCCAGCTCGAAGCGGGTGATGGGTGCGCCGATCGCCTTGAGCTGCTCGAGCGCGGCTCGACGTTTTCTGCCTGCTCAGCAGGTATAGAACGTCGCGCATCGGGCATGCCCCAAACGCTCGCAGCTCACCTGCGGCGTTTCGACAGGCGTTTGCGTCAATAGTGGTACGGCTCTCTCGCGAGGATCTTGTGGCCGCGGTAGATCTGCTCGAGCAGGACGACGCGGGCGAGCTGGTGCGGGAGCGTCATGCGGCCGAGGCTCAGGCGATGGTCGACGGACTCCAAAGCGAGCCCGAACGGACCGCCGACGACGAAGCAGACGTCGCGGCCGGCCTGCCGGCGATCCTCCAGGAAGCGGGCGAACGCCTCCGACGAATACTGCTCGCCCTCCGCGTCGAGCAGCGAGACGAACGCGCGGTCCGGTATCCGTCTCGCGACCTGCTCGTCCTCGCGCACCTCCACCAGCTCCACGCGCGCATGGCGGGCGAGCAGCTTCTGGTAGTGCTGCACGTCGTCGGCGAACGGCGGGCGCAGACGGCCGACTGCCAAGACGATGATCCGCACGGCTGCGATACTAGGCCCCATGGACGACGAAGACCGCGAGCGCCACATCAACATCCACTTCTCCCCGGAGATCATGGCCGGGGTCTACGCGAACTTCGCGAACGTGAGCCACTCGGAGTACGAGTTCACGATCACCTTCGCGCGGGTCGACCACGAGGTGGACGACGAGGAGATCCCCGGGGTCGTCGTGTCGCGGGTGAACCTGTCGCCCCGCTTCATGCGCGAGCTGATCGACGCGATGCAGGACAACTACTCGAAGTGGCAGACGAGCGAGGGGATCAAGAACCTCCCCGAGTTCGGCGGCCCCGACGAGCCGCGCCAGTAGGCGGGACGCGGCCGGCTCGATGACGCTCGCGCTCGGCTGGAGCGGCGGCAAGGACTCGGCGCTCGCGCTGCAGGCGCTGCGCGCCGCCGGCCGCGAGCCGGTCGCGCTGCTGACGACCGTCACCGAGGGCGTCGAGCGCATCAGCATCCACGGCGTGCGGCGCGAGCTGCTGCACGCCCAGGCTCGCGCGACGGGCATCGCTGTCGTGGAGGTGCGGATCCCGCTGCCGTGCCCGAACGAGGTCTACGAGCAGCGGATGGAGGAGGCGCTCACCGCGCCGCCGCTCGACGCGGTGACCGAGATGGCCTTCGGCGATCTCTTCCTCGAGGACATCCGCGCCTACCGCGAGGAGCGCCTCCAGCCGACCGGCCGCAGAGCCCTCTTCCCCGTGTGGGGACGCGACACCGCCGCGCTCGCGCGCCAGTTCCTCGACGACGACTTCCAGGCGATCGTCGCCACCGTCGACCCCCGCTTCCTCGATGCGTCGTTCGCCGGGCGCGCCTACGACGCCGACTTCCTCACCGACCTGCCGGACGGCGTCGACCCATGCGGCGAGAACGGCGAGTTCCACACCTTCGTCCACGCCGGGCCGGTGTTCGGCGCGCCGATCGCGGTCACGACGGGCGAGATCGTCGAGCGCGACGGCTTCGTCTACGCCGACATCCTTGCGGCGTAGCGATGCGGGTCGCCGTCGTCGCCGACGTCCACGCCAACCGCCACGCGTTCGAGGCGGTGCTCGACGACGTCGAGGCGGCCGGCGCGGAGGAGCTGTGGTGCCTCGGCGACCTCGTCGGCTACGGCGCCGAGCCCGACGCGTGCGTCGAGCTGGCGCGCCGCCACGCGGCCGTCTGCCTCGCCGGCAACCACGATCTGGCCGCCAGCGGCCGGCTGCCGCTCACGCAGTTCGTGCGCGGCGCCGAGCTGTCGATCCGCTGGACGAGCGACGTCATCGAGCCGGACAGCCTCGCGTACCTGGAGGCGCTCGAGCCGCAGAAGCTCGACGAGGCCGCCGGCCTCTACCACGCCTCGCCGCGCGATCCGGTGTGGGAATACGTCCTCTCCCCGCTGCAGGCCGAGCTGTGCTTCGACCGCATGGAGCACCGCGTCGCCTGCGTCGGCCATTCGCACATGGCGCTGGCGTACAGCCGCATGGACGGCTCCCCCGCCTCCGGCGACACCTGCCGCGCCGGCGCCGAGCGCGACCTGTCGGAGGGCACGTGGCTGCTGAACCCCGGCAGCGTCGGCCAGCCGCGCGACGGCGACCCGCGCGCCGCCTGGCTGCTGCTCGACACGAGCGCTTGGACGGCCGCCTTCCACCGCACCGAATACGACGTCGCGGGCGCCGCCGCCGCGATCCGCGCCGCGCGCCTGCCGGACTCGCTCGCCGAGCGGCTCTCGCACGGTCAGTAGCCTGTTGAGCTTCATGCGGTTCGCTGCGAAGGTCGTCCCCCTCGGCGCGCTCGGCTTCGCCGTCGCCCTGCTCGTCGCCTGCGGCAGCAGCAACGGGCTGCTGTCCGGCTCGCAGGCGCAGAGCCTCCAGGCCGCGCTGTCGTCGGTGCAGTCCGCCTGCTCGGGCGGAAGGTCCGCGCAGGCCGCACACGCGGCACAGACGTTCGCCGACCGCGTGAACGCGCTGCCGGGCGGCACGGTCGACCGCAAGCTGATCGCGAACCTGCAGCAGGGCGCCTCGACGCTGCAGGCGCTCGCCCCGCAGACGTGCACCGGCACGACGAGCACGGCGACGACGCCGACCGTCACGACGACGACCACGCCCACGACCACCACGGCGACGACCACGACGACGACCCAGCCCACCATGCCGACGACCCCGACGACGCCCACGACTCCGCCGACGACGCCGACCACGACGCCGAACAACGGCGGCGGGAGCACCGGCGGCGGCACGACGACCGGCAGCAGCGGCGGCGCGTCTCCCGGAGGAGCGACGCCATGAGCGAGACCGTGATCGCCGGCCGCTACGAGCTCGGTCGCCGCCTCGGCATCGGCGGCATGTCGACCGTCCAGCTCGCGCTCGACCGCCGGCTGGAGCGCAACGTCGCCGTCAAGCTGCTCGCCGAGCACCTCGCCGACGACCCCGCGTTCGTCTCGCGCTTCCGCCGCGAGGCGCTCGCGGCCGCGCGGCTCGTGCACCCGAACGTCGTGCAGGTGTTCGACTTCGGCTTCGACGAGGCCGCCCACCACCACTTCATCGTGATGGAGGCCGTCCCCGGCAGATCGTGCGCGGAGCTGCTGCGCGAGCGCGGGCACCTCGACGTCGACGAAGCCGTCGAGATCGTCGCGCAGGCCTGCCGCGGGCTCGACTACGCCCACCGCAACGGCGTCGTGCACCGCGACGTCAAGCCCGGCAACCTGCTCGTGACCGGCGACGGCGGCGTCAAGCTGGCCGACTTCGGGATCGCGAAGGCGACCGAGCAGTCCTCGATCACGCAGGTCGGCTCGGTGCTCGGCACGGCCGCGTACCTCGCGCCCGAGCAGGCGCGCGGCGAGGAGGCCGGCCCGCGCGCCGACCTCTACTCGCTCGGCGTCGTCGCCTACCAGCTGCTGTCCGGCCGCCTGCCCTACGAGGCGGCGTCGCTGTCGGAGCTCGCGCTCAAGCAGCAGCGCGAGCTGCCGACCCCGCTCGACGAGCTCAACCCGGCCGTGCCGCCGGCGCTGGCGCAGGCGGTCGAGCAGGCGCTCGCACTCGAGCCGGAGGGGCGCCCGGAGACGGCGGCCGCGATGGAGCGGACGATCCGCGACGGCGCGCGCGGGATCGCGCCGCCCGGCGCGCCGACCCGCTCGACGGCCGCCACGCGCCTGATCGCGCCCGCTGCCGCTGCGACGGCCGCGACGGCCGCGCTGTCGTCACGCCGCCCGCAGGAGGTGCCGGCGCGGCGACCCGCTCCGCCCGCGCCCGTCGCGCGCTCCGCTCGCCAAGACGGCAGAGCCGCCGCTACCGCCTCGCGCCGCCGCGGCCTGCAGCGCCTCGTGGCGGTGCTCGCCGTCGCGCTGCTGTTCGGGATCGGCGCCGCCGTCGCGATCGTCGCGACCGGCAACCGCGGCAACGCCGTGCACGTCAAGCGCGTCGTCGCCAACGACGCGCAGCAGGCCGTCCAGCAGCTGCAGGACCTGATCGACCAGAACACGAGATGAGGCCGCGCCCGTGAGGGCGGCTCACCCGACCGGCGCCGCGCCCGCTCGTACGGCCGCGGCCGCCTCGGCCAGCGTCCCCGCCGCGATCGCCGCGCGCAGGTCGGCCATCAGGCGCGCGACGTAGGCGAGGTTGTGGAGCGTGACGAGCCGCAGGGCCGTCAGCTCGCGCGCGCCGAACAGGTAGTGCAGGTAGGCGCGCGAGTAGCCGCCGGCGCACGCGGGGCACGGGCAGTCCTCCATGATCGGCTCGCTGGCGTGCTTCCAGCGGCCCTTCGTCAGGTCCACCCGCCAGCGCTTCTCCGGGTCCGGCACGATCGCCATCCCGTGGCGGCCGAGGCGCGTCGGCATCGCGCAGTCGAACGTGTCGATCCCCAGCTCGACGCCGCGCACGAGGTCGTCGATCTCGCCGATCCCGAGCAGGTGGCGCGGCTTGCCGGGCGCGACGTCCTCCAGCTCGGCCGTCGCCCACTCGACCACCTCGTACATCTGCGGCTTGTCGGCACCGAGCGAGCCGCCGATCGCGATCCCCGGCGCGGCGCTCTCGGCGACGAAGCGCGTCGCGGCACGGCGCAGGTCCTCGTACACGCCGCCCTGCGAGATCGCGTAGAAGACCTGGTCGCCGCGCCCATGCTCGTCCTGCCATCTCAGGCAACGCTCGAGCCAGCGGTGCGTGCGCTCGGTCGAGCGCTCCGTGTAGTCGCGGTCGACGTGGAACGGCGTGCACTCGTCGAACGCGAGCGCGATGTCGGAACCGAGCGCCGCCTGCACCTCCATCGACGTCTCGGGCGCCATGAAGCGCTCGCCGCCGTCGATGTAGGAGCGGAAGCGCACGCCCTCCTCCTCGATCGAGAGGATCGCGCCTGCCCGATCCGCGCCGGTGGGCGCGCGGCCCTTGATCTCGTCGGCGACGGTGCCGTGGCCCATCGAGAAGACCTGGAAGCCGCCCGAGTCGGTGATGATCGGCCCGGACCAGCGCATGAACTCGTGCAGCCCGCCCTGCTCGGCGACCAGCTCGTGGCCGGGCGTGAGGAACAGGTGGAAGGTGTTGCCGAGCACCATGTCGTAGCCGAGCGCTGCGACCTCCCGCGGCTCGATCCCCTTCACGACGCCCTTCGTCGCCAGCGGCACGAACGCCGGCGTGCGCACCTCCCCATGCGCCAGCCGCAGCACGCCGGTGCGGGCGCGGGACGCCGGGTCGCGGTGATGGATGTCGAGCAGCGGCTCGGGCACGGCGGCGGACCCTACCGCGGGCGGCTGCGCGCCGGCTGGCGCCGTCAGGCCGACTGCGGGACCAAACGGTCCCAGTACTGGCCCAGTGCGCGCAGCTCGTCCTCGTCGAACTGCGCGAGGAAGCGGCGGCGGATGCCGGCGACGTGCGTCGGGCGGGCCTGCTCGAGCAGACCGAGGCCGGCCTCGGTGATGCAGGCGAAGGCGCCGCGGGCGTCGTGCGCGCAGGCGCAGCGGATCAGCAGCCCATCGCGCTCGAGGCGGTCGACGAGCCGGCTCATGCCGCTGCGGCTCAGCAGCACCGAGTCGGCGAGGTCGCACATGCGCATGCGATGGTCGGGCGCGTCCGCGAGCTGGATCAGCACCTCGTAGGAGGTGAGCGGGAGGCCGTGGGTCGCCTCCATCTCGGCGTCGAGCGCCTTCAGGACGCTTGCGTGCACGCGCAGCAGGCCGCGCCAGGCTTCCAGCTCGGCCGGGCACAACCCCTCCACTGCCGCGACCGGGGGATTCGTCACTGCCATCGGTGTCTCCGTCGTGAGCGACACGTTTCAGGCCTCGACGGCGAAGATAGCAGCGCTCGCGCGCGCATCCGACGGCAGGCGCAGCGGGAGCTGCTCACCGTCCTCGCTCCAGCTCGCGCCGCAGCAGCTCGTTCGCCTTCTCCAGCTGCTCGAGCGTCGCGTCGGCGACCGACCGCACGCCGACGGCGCGGTTGACGCGCCCGTTGATCTCGCGGTGCGTCTCGCGCGTCGTGCGCGCGCGCTGGGAGACGAGCTTCGCGCGCTCCTCGCGCAGCCGCTCGCGGCGCTGGTAGGAGGAGGCCGGGTCGCCGGCCGCCGTCGCCAGCTCGGCCGGGTCGGCGCCCGCTGTCCCGCCGCCGCCCGCCGCCGGCGCGGTCCCGCCGGTGAAGGCCATGAACGCCGCCGACGGTTTCGGCTCGGGATCGGCGAACAGCGACAGGTTCGCCCCCACCGCGATGTGCTCGTCCGGCCGCGCGTCGGACGAGAGCGCCTCGAACATCTCCCCCGGCTCGCTGCGCACGCGGTCCGGCGGCTCGTCCAGCTCGCCGTCCTCGACCGCCGGTTTCAGCTCGATCGCGTGGTTGCGCTCCTCCTCGATCCGCCCGGCGAGCGCCTTCAGCGTGATGTCGGAGGGCAGGAACAGGAAGCTCATCTGCCGGCGCGGCGCCGGCGAGCGGCGGATGAAGCGGCCGACGACCTGGCGGAAGAACAGCTCCGTGCGCGCGCTCGTCGCGTAGACGCCGACGCGCAGCCGCGGGATGTCGACGCCCTCGGAGACCATCAGCACCGAGACGATCCAGCGCTGCGTGCCGGCGGCGAAGCGCGCGATCCGCTGCGACGCATCCGCCTCGTCGGAGGTCACGATCATCGGCGGCTCGCCCGAGATCGCCTCCAACCGCGCCGCCAGCTCGACCGCGTGCTGCTTGTCGATCGCGACGACGAGGCCGCCCGCGTCGGGATGGTCGCCGGCGCGGATCTCAGCAAGCCTCGCGTCGGCGTCGCGCAGCACCCGCCGCACCCAGTCGCCACCGCTGTCGAGCGCCGTGCGCAGGCGGCGCGCATCCTCCGCGCGCGGCAGCACGACGGAGAAGTCCGCGCGGCGGCGCTTGCCGTCGCTCATCCACTCCATGTCGCCGTCGTAGGGGACGAACGTGATCGGCCGGCAAACGCCGTCGATCAGCGCGTCGGTATACGTGTAGGTGTAGTCGGCCGAGGAGAAGCCGTCGGCGTCGTACTCGACCCACGGGATCGGCGAGTTGTCGGAGCGGAACGGCGTGCCGCTCAGCAGCAGCCGCAGCTCGGCGCGCGCGAACGCGTCCATCGTCGTGGCGCCCCAAGCGGCGTCCTCGCCCATGTGGTGGGGCTCGTCGGCGATCAGCAGCGTGCGGCGCTGCGCGCAGGCGTTGCGGTGCGGTCTCGGGCCGGCCGCTACCGCCTGGTAGGTGACCGCGACGCCGTGGCGGTCGGGCGGCTCCGGCCCCTCGGCGTTCGGGCGGTTGGGCTCCAGGTCGATCCCGTAGCGGGCCGCGTCGGCGGCCCATTGGCGCGCGATGTGCGCGGTCGGCGCGAGGATCGCGACGCGCTGCACGCGGCCTGTCTGCAGCATCTCGTAGGCGACGCGCAGGCCGAACGTCGTCTTGCCGGCGGCCGGCGTGGCGGAGGCGAGGAACGCGTCGCCGTCGTGCCTCCCGAGCGCCTCCAGCGCCGTCTGCTGCCACGCGCGCAGCGGCCGGCGCGCCGGCCAGGGCGGCAGATTCCTGCTGCGGGCGACGGCGCTCACGCGTCGATCAGCGAGCGGCCCGTCATCTCGGCGGGCTGCGCCTCGCCGAGCACCTGCAGGACGGTCGGGGCGACGTCGGCGAGGATTCCGCCGTCGCGCAGCTCCAGGCCCGGGACGGTCACGATCAGCGGCACCGGGTTGAGCGAGTGCGCGGTGTTGGGCGAGCCGTCGTCCTCGAGCATGTGGTCGGCGTTGCCATGGTCGGCGGTGATGATGCAGGCGCCGCCGGACGCGTGGACCGCCGCGACGACCTCGCCGAGGCACCGGTCGACCGTCTCGATCGCCTCCACGGCCGCCGGGATCACGCCCGTGTGGCCGACCATGTCGGCGTTCGCGAAGTTGATGATGCCGAAGCGCGGCTCGTCCTCCCGCCACGCGCGCACGAACGCCGCGGCGGCCTCGGGTGCGCTCATCGCCGGCTTGTGGTCGTACGTCGGCACGTCGCGCGGGGAGGCGACCAGCTCCCGCCGCTCGCCGGCGTACGGGGTCTCCTCGCCGCCGTTGAAGAAGTACGTCACGTGCGGGTACTTCTCCGTCTCGGCGACGTGCAGCTGCGTCGCGCCGCGGTCGGCGAGCACGTGCGAGAGCGTGACCTTCGGGCGCTCGGGCGGGAACGCGACGGGGTAGGGCCAGTCCTCGTGGTACTCGGTCATGCAGGCGTAGCGCTCGAGCGGCGGCGCGCCGCCGCGGTCGACGTCGCCGAACGCCGGATCGGCCAGCGCCTGCGTGATCTCGCGCATGCGGTCCGGGCGGAAGTTGAACGCGATCACGCTGTCACCGGGGCGAATGCGCGCCTCCTCGCCGACCGTCGTCGCCGTCACGAACTCGTCCGTCTCGCCGCGCTCGTAGGCGGCGCGGACGGCGGCCGGCCCGCTGTCGGCGGCGTGCGCGCCGCGGCCATGGACGAGCAGATCGTAGGCCTGCTGGACGCGATCCCAGCGCTTGTCGCGGTCCATCGCGAAGTAGCGGCCGATCACGCTGCCGATCCGTCCTGCGCCGGCCTCGCCCAGCCACCCGTCGACCGTCGCCAGGTAGCCGGCACCCGCCTTCGGCAGCGTGTCGCGCCCGTCGGTGAAGGCGTGCACGACGAGGTCCGGCACTCCGATCCGACCGCCCAGCTCGATCAGCGCGCGCAAGTGCTCCCAGCCGGAGTGGACGCCACCGTCGGACACCAGCCCGATCAGGTGGACCCGCTCCGCGCCCTCGAACGCCGCTCGCAGCACCTCGTTCTGCGCGAGTGTCCCGTCCTGGACCGCGTCGTCGATCCGCGTCAGGTCCTGCCGCACGACCGAGCCGGCGCCGAGGTTCAGGTGCCCGACCTCCGAGTTGCCCATCTGCCCGTCCGGCAGGCCGACCGCGCGCCCGCACGCGATCAGCTGGGTGTGCGGGTACGCGCCCCACAGCTCGTCGAAGACGGGCGTCTGCGCGAGCGAGACGGCGTTGCCGGGCCCGTCCGGAGCCAGCCCCCAGCCGTCGAGCACGACGAGCACCGCGCGCTGCGCGGGCAGACCGCCGGGACCCGCCGGGAGGCCCATCAGCCGGCGGCCGCCACGATCGCCGCGAACGACTCCGCCTCCAGCGAGGCGCCGCCGACGAGCGCGCCGTCGACGTCGGGCAGCGCGAGCAGCTCCGCCGCGTTGTCGGGCTTGACGCTGCCGCCGTAGAGGATCCGCACCGCCTGCGCGGCCTCCTGAGAGCGCGAGCCGACGAGCGCGCGCACGAACGCGCACGCCTCCTGCGCCTGCTCGGGCGTCGCGACGAGCCCGGTCCCGATCGCCCAGATCGGCTCGTAGGCGATCACGACGTCGGCGAGCCGCTCGACGGGGACTCTCTCGAGGCCCTCCCCGATCTGGTGGCGCAGCTTGCGCTCGGTGTCGCCCGCCTCGCGCTCGCTCTCGGTCTCGCCGACGCAGAGGATCGGCTTGAGCCCCGCCTCCAGCGCCTTCGGCACCTTCAGCTGCAGCGCGCGGTCGGTCTCGCCGAACAGCTCGCGCCGCTCGGAGTGGCCGAGCACGACGCCGTGCACGTCCAGCTCGCTCAGCATCGCCGGCGAGACCTCGCCGGTGAACGCGCCCGAGTCCTCGTGGTGCATGTTCTGCGCGTAGACCTCGACGCGCGAGCCGCGCGTCGAGTCGACCATCGCGCCGAGCGCGAGGAACGACGGGCAGATCGCCACGTCGACGGCGTCGGCCGTGGCCACCCGCGGCAGCAGCGCGGCGATGAACGCCTCCGCCTCCGCGACCGTCTTGTGCATCTTCCAGTTGCCCGCGATCAGCGGTCTTCGCGTCCCAGCGCTCATGACAATGCCTCCACCCCGGGCAGTCGTTTCCCCTCGAGCAGCTCCAGCGACGCCCCGCCACCCGTCGAGAGGTGCGTCACCTGGTCGGCCAGCCCAAACTGTTGCAGCGCCGCGGCGGAGTCCCCGCCGCCGACGACGGTGGTGCCGGAGGCGGCCGCGACCGCCTCGGCGACCGTGCGCGTCCCGGCCGCGAACGGCTCCAGCTCGAACGCGCCCATCGGGCCGTTCCAGAAGACCGTGCCGGCGGACGCGATCTCGGCGGCGTAGCGCTGCGCCGTCTTGGCGCCGACGTCGAGCCCCATCCAGCCGGCGGGGACGTCGATGCCGTCGAGCTCGCGGCGCTGCGCCTCGGCGCTGAAGCTGTCGCCCAGGACGAGATCGCTCGGCAGCTCCAGACGGCAGCCGCCCTTCGCGGCCTTCTCGAGCGCCAGCCGCGCCGGCTCCACGCCCTCGGCCTCGCACAGCGAGTCGCCGACGTCGTGGCCCTGCGCCTTGAAGAACGGGAAGCACATCGCCCCGCCGATCAGGACCGCGTCGGCGACCTCCAGGAACCGATCGATCACCGCCACCTTGTCGGTTACCTTCGCCCCGCCCACGACCGCCACCAGCGGCTTCGCGGGCGCTTCGAGGATCCCGTTCAGCGTCCTGACCTCGCGCTCCAGCAGCCGGCCGGCGCCGGACTGGGAGACGCGGTGCGCGACGCCTTCGGTCGAGGCGTGCGCGCGGTGCGCGGCGCCGAACGCGTCGTTGACGTAGACCTCCGCCAGCGCGGCAAGGCCGGCCGCCAGCGTCGGGTCGTTCTTCGTCTCGCCCGGCTCGTAGCGGACGTTCTCCAGCAGCAGCACCTCGCCGGGGCTGAGCTGGTGAGCCGCCGCGGTCACGTCGTCGCCGACGACGCCCGGCGCGAGCTGCACGGGCACGCCCAGCAGCTCGCTCAGCCGCCTGGCCACGGGCCGCAGCGACAGCTCCGGCTCGTGGTCCTTCGGCCGGCCGAGGTGCGAGACGAGGATCAGCGCCGCGCCGCGCTCACGCAGCTCCCGCAGCGTCGGGAGCGCCGCGCGGATGCGCGTGTCGTCGGCGACCGCCCCGTCCCGCAGCGGGACGTTGAAGTCGACGCGTACGAGGACGCGCCGACCGTCGACGTCGAGGTCGTCGAGCGTCCTCACAGAACCTTCTGGACCAGGTCGACCACGCGGTTGGAGTAGCCCCACTCGTTGTCGTACCAGGCGACGACCTTCACCATCGTCCCCTCCATCACCGACGTCAGCTGAGCGTCGACGATCGAGGAGTGCGGGTTCTTGACGATGTCGGTCGAGACGATCGGGTCCTCGGTGTACGCGAGGATCCCGTGCAGCGGGCCGCCCTCCGCGGCCGCCGCGTGCAGCGCCTCGTTGACCTCCTCGACGCTCGTCGCGCGCTTCGCGACGACGGTCAGGTCGACGACCGAGCCGGTCGGGACGGGCGCGCGCACCGCGAAGCCGTTCAGCTTGCCGTTCAGCTCCGGGATCACCAGCCCGATCGCCTTCGCCGCGCCGGTCGAGGCGGGGATCAGGTTCAGCGCGGCGGCGCGGGCGCGCCGCAGGTCGCTGTGGGGCATGTCCTGCAGCCGCTGATCCGCAGTGTAGGCGTGGATCGTCGTCATCAGGCCGTGGTCGATCCCGACGGTGTCGTTGAGCACCTTCGCCACCGGCGCCAGGCAGTTCGTCGTGCACGACGCGTTCGAGATGACGTCGTGCGAGGCCTTGTCGTAGACCTCGTCGAAGTTGACGCCCAGCACCACGGTCGCGTCCGGCCCCGTCGCGGGCGCCGAGATGACGACCTTCTTCGCGCCGCCGGCGAGGTGCTTGGCGGCGTCGTCGCGCTTCGTGAAGAAGCCGGTCGACTCGATCACGACGTCGACGCCGAGATCGCCCCACGGCAGCGCCGCCGGATCGCGCTCGGCCAGCACCTTGATCGTCGCGCCGTCGACCACGATGCCCTCGTCCGTCAGCTCGACCGTGCCCGGGTAGGGGCCGAGGATCGAGTCGTACTTGAGCAGGTGCGCGAGCGTCTTGGCGTCGGTCAGGTCGTTGACGGCGACCCACTCGATGTTCGCGCCCTGCTCCTGGGCGGCGCGGAAGACGTTCCGGCCGATCCGGCCGAAACCGTTGATCCCAACCCGAAGCGGCATGCGTGCGGTCCTTCCTTCGTAACGAAGAGTGCTGTGCGAGAGAGGAATGCCGGGCGGGCTGTGACGGTGCCCGGCGGGGCCGCGAAGGCTATCAGCGCACCCCGCCGCGGCGGTCAGCGGCGCACGGCGCGGTCAGGCGGCTGCCCGCACGCCGGCGATCGCGTCGAGGAATGCCTGCTCCCAGACGCCGGCCATGTTCCAGATCGTCTCGCGCTCGGCCCATGCCTTCGCGCGCTTGCCCTGCTTGGCGCGGTCGCGCCGCGAGCGGATCAGCCCGTCGAGCGCATCGAACCACTCGCCGTCCTCGACCAAGCGGCCGCCCTCGTCGGAGCCGAGATGCCGGTACGCGCCGACCGGCGAGGCCAGCCACGGCACCCCGGCCGCCGCATACTCGCGCGCCTTCACGTTCGAGCGTCCGCGATTGAACGGCGTGTCGGCGATCGGCACGATGCCGACGTCGAAGTCGGCCAGCCGCTTCGTCAGGTCGAAGATCGGCACGAAGTCCTCGCGCCGGCAGCGCTCGTGCTCCAAGTCGAGTTCGATGCCGAGCGTGACGATCCGGACATCCGGGTGCGCGTCGAGGACGCGCTGCAGCACACGGTCGATGCCGAGCGCGTCGACGTCGAGCTGATGCTCGGCCGCGGCGTGCCAGCCGATCACGATGCCGTCGTGGCCCTGGGGCTTCACGCGGTTGAACGCCCCCGGCAGGAAGTTGTCGATCACGTGCACGTTGGCGGCGCCGGCGGCTTCGAAGCGATCGGCGATCGCGTCGCTCGGCGTCGTGAACAGGTTCGCGTCGGGCGCACGTGCGAGCAGGCGCTCGAAGTCGCGCCGCGCGCGCGGGAGCGACCCCGCGACGATCAGCGGCTCGAGCTCCGGGGGCGCCGCGCTGATGTCGTCGTCGTCGTCGAAGCCGACCGCCACGCCCGCTTCGCGCAACCGCGCGATGCAGTCGTCCTCGTCATCGACGAGGAGAAGTCGGTGAATGTGCACGACGTCGCACTCCACGAACCGCTCTATCGGCAGCGGCGTCCCGCGCTCCTGATGCACCTCCACGATCTCGTGGCCTCGCTCCTGCATGGTCATCATCGGCAGATACGCGCGGTAGAACGCGTTGATCTGCTCGTTCTTGTACGCCACCCCGAGCCTCATCGACTTCCCCCTTGTCGAGGCCGCGCGCGACCCGCGGCCTGTGGAGCGAGTGTCCCACGGACCGCCAGGCGACGTGCGGGTTCGGCGGCGCGATCAGGCGATCGAGCGCGCGTCGGCGATCGCGTCCAGGAACAGCCGCTCCCACGCGGCGGCCTTGTTCCAGATCGTCTCGCGCTTCGCCCACGCCTTCGCGCGCTTGGACTGCTTGGCGCGGTCGCGCCGCGAGCGGATCAGCCCGTCGAGCGCGTCGAACCACTCGCCGTCCTCGACGAGGCGGCCGCCCTCCTCGCCGCCGAGTCCCTCGTAGGAGCCGACGGGCGAGGCCAGCCACGGGACGCCGGCGGCCGCGTACTCGCGCGCCTTCACGTTCGAGCGCCCGCGGTTGAACGGTATGTCGGCGAGCGGGACGAGGCCGATGTCGAAGTCGGCCAGCCGCTGCGTGAGCGCTTCGATCGGCATCGCCTCCTCGCACGCGTAGCGCTCGTGCCCCATCCTCAGGTCGATGTTGACCGTCACCACGCGCACGCCGGGATGCGCGTCGAGCACGCGTTCGAGCATCGGCACGAGCCTCAGCAGCTCGGCGTCGGCGAGGTGCTCGCGACCGGCATGCCAGCCGATCACGAGCCCGTCGTGCCCCTGCGGCTCCACGCGCGCGAACGCGCCCGGGAGGTAGTTGTCGATCACGTGCACGTTGGCCGCGCCCGCCGCCTCGAAGCGATCGGCGAGGTGGTCGCTCGGCGTCGTCACGAGCTGGACGCGCGCGACGTGCTCGAGCAGCAGCTCGAAGTTGCGGCGCGCCCGCGGCGCCCACGGCTGATCGGTGATCTCTTCGAGGCCGAGCGGCATGTCGACGACGTTGTCGTCCTCGTCGAAGCCGACCGAGATGCCGGCGTCGAGCAGCCTCGTCACGACCTCGCCGTCGTCGTACAGCAGCGCCGGCCGGTGGATGTGGACGAAGTCGCAGCCGAGCAGCGGACGGATGTCGATGACTCTCCTGTACTCCTGCACGACGTGGACGACCTCGTGCCCGCGTTCGCGCATCGCCATCAGCGGCAGCAGCAGGCGGTAGTACGCGTTCGCCCCGTCCTGCCCAACGGCCCCAAGTCGCATCGTCCCCCCATCCGGCGGTCTCCTTTCCGGATTGTCGCAGCCCGCGACAGGCCGCGCTCGGGTTCCGTCAGGGCTGGAGCCGGACGTGCGTCCAGCCGCCGTCCGGCGTGCGCGTGTAGGCGAAGCGGTCGTGGAGGCGGTTGGCGCGCCCTTGCCAGACCTCGATCTCGTCCGGCTCCACGCGGTAGCCGCCCCAGTGCGGCGGGCGCGGCACCGCTTCCCCGCCGTAGCGCTCGCCGAGCGCCTCCCAGCGCCGCTCAAGCTCGGCGCGGTCGGGCAGCGGGCGGCTCTGCTGCGAGGCCCAGGCGCCGAGCTGGCTGCCGCGCGGGCGCGTCGCGAAGTAGGCGTCGGACTCCTCCGCGTCGAGCCGCGCGACGCTGCCCGTCACGCGCACCTGGCGCTGCAGCGGGATCCACAGCAGCACGAGCGCGGCGCGCGGGTTGGCGTCCAGCTCGCGGGCCTTGCGGCTGTCGTAGTTCGTGAAGAAGGCGAAGCCGCGCGCGTCGATCCCCTTCAGCAGCACGGCGCGGGCCGACGGGCGCCCGTCGGGTGTCGCGGTCGCCAGCGTCATCGCATCGTGCTGCTCGACCCCCGCCGCCTGCGCGTCGGCGAACCAGCGCTGCGCCAGCGCGATCGGATCCGGCAGCAGGTCGTGCTCGGTCAGCTCGGAGGGCATCGCTGCATCTTGCCGCGCGCGCGGGCGGGCTGCTCAGCTGCGGCCGGCGCGGTCGATGTCGCGGTGGGCGACCTCGACGAGGTACTCGCCGTCCTCGCGGTAGCGCGCGGCGAGCTGCTCGGCGACCGCGACCGAGCGGTGGCGGCCGCCGGTACAGCCGATCGCGATCGACAGATGCGCCTTGCCCTCGGCGACGTACTGCGGCAGCAGGTAGTCGAGCATCGGCAGGAGCCGCTCGTAGAACGCCGCGAGCGCGCCGTCGCGGTCGATGTAGGCGACGACCTCCGGTTCGAGGCCCGTCTGCGGGCGCAGTTCCGGCTCGTAGTGCGGATTCGGCAGGAAGCGCACGTCGAACAGCAGGTCGGCGTCGCGCGCGGGCCCGTGCTTGAAGCCGAAGCTCTGGATCGTCACGGCCAGCCTGCCGGGCGCGCGCGTCGGCAGCAGCGCGTCGGCGAGCTTGCGGCGCAGCATCGCGCTCGTCAGGCCGGTCGTCTCGAGCACGAGGTCGGCGCGCTCGCGCACCGGTGCCAGCAGCGCGCGCTCGCGCGCGACGCCGTCGGCGACGCTGCCGCCCGGTGACAGCGGATGCCGCCGGCGCGTCTCTTGATAGCGCGTCAGCAGCGACTGCTCGTCGGCCTCGAGGAACAGCACGCGATGGTTGACGCCGGAGCCCTCCAGCTCGTCGAGCACCGCGACCAGGCCGTCGAAGTAGCTGCCGCCGCGCGCATCGGAGACGACCGCCGCGCGCTCGACCTTCGAGCCCTCGTGCATGAACAGCTCGGCGAGCGTGCGGATCATCTCCGGCGGCAGGTTGTCGACGCAGAAGTAGCCCTCGTCCTCGAAGGCGGCCATCGCCGTCGACTTCCCCGCACCGGAGAAGCCAGTGATGACGACCAGGTCGGTCAGCGCGGAGCTGCGGATGTCCGCCCGTGCCGGCGTGAGCTCTATCGTCCGCCCCGCCGGGCGCTGGCGGTCCCCGAGCCCGCTGGGCCGGGAGACGCTCATGCACCCATTGTGACGATCGCTGCGGATGCGCGTGTGAACAGCAGGTTGAGCGGGCGCGTGGGCCGTCGCCGAGAGGCCCGCCGCGACGCGTCAGTGGCCGGTCTTGTTGAGCTGCGCATAGAGGTCGCGCGCCACCTTCCCTGGCAGCCCCGGGACGGCCTCGAGCTGCTCGCGGCTCGCGGCCAGGAACGCCTCCGGCGAGCCGAAGTGCTGCAGCAGCGCGCGCTTGCGCGCCGGCCCGATGCCGGACAGGTGGTCGAGCACCGAGGTCGTCATCGCTCTGTCGCGGCGGATGCGGTGGTGCCCGATCGCGAAGCGGTGCGCCTCGTCGCGCACGCGCTGCAGCAGCTGCAGCTCGGGCGTGTCGTGCGCGAGCACGATCGGCGCCGGCCGGCCCGGGACGAACACCTCCTCGATCCGCTTCGCGAGCGAGACGATCGCGACGCCGCGGCTGCGGAAGCCATCGAGCGCGCGCAGGCCGGCGGACAGCTGGCCCTTGCCGCCGTCGATCACGACGACGTTCGGGAGCGCGGCGAAGGAGGCGTCGTAGTCCTGGTCGTGCGGCGAGCGGTCGTGCTGGCGCTCGTACTGCGCGAGCCGGCGGCTCAGCACCTCCTCCATCGAGGCGAAGTCGTCCGGCACGCCGTCGACGCCGCCGCGCAGCGTGAAGCGCCGGTAGTCGGACTTCTTCGGCGCGCCGCCCTCGAACACGACCATCGAGGCGACCGTGTGCGTGCCGCCGAGGTTCGAGATGTCGAAGCACTCGACCCGCAGCGGGATCGCGTCGAGCGCGAGCGCCTCCTGCAGGCGCTCGAGCGCCTCGACGCGCTGCTGGCGTCTGCGCTCGCCGCGCAGCTTCTCCTGGTCGAGCGCGAGGCGCGCGTTGCGCTCCGCCAGCTCGAGGATGCGCCGCTTGTCGCCGCGCTCGGCGGCGCGCAGCTCGACGGCGCCGCCGCGACGCTGCGCGAGCGCCTCCGCGACGGCCGGCAGCGCGCCCATCTCGCGCTGCACGACGATCAGCGGCGGGATCGCCATCGCGTCGCCGTAGTACTGCAGCAGGAACGCCTCCGCGACCGCCTGCGGACCGTCCGCCGCCTGGTTCTCGAGATAGAAGCTCTGGCGGTCGGACAGCACGCCGTCGCGCACCTGGAACACCTGCGCGTTCGCCTCCGTCCCCTCGACCGCGATCGCGACCGCGTCGAGCGTGCCGATCGACTCGTTCGCCACGCGCTGGCGCTCGAGCAGCGAGCGGATCGCTCTGAGGCGGTTGCGCGCGAGCGCCGCGTCCTCGAAGCGCTGCTCGGCGGCGGCCTTCCGCATGCCGGCCTCGATCGCCGTCTCGATCGCGCGGTAGCGGCCGGAGAGGAAGTCGACGACGCCGTCGATCGACGCGCGGTACTCGTCCTTTGAGATGTAGCCGACGCAGGGCGCCGTGCAGCGTCTGATGTGGAAGTCGAGGCACGGCGAGCCGCTGCGGCGTCCCGGCTCGGGGCCCTCGCAGGTGCGGAACATGAAGACTCTGCCGAGCAGCTCGAGCGTCTCGCGCACGCGCTTGGCGTTCGAGTACGGGCCGAAGTAGGCGCGCTCGCGGCGGTGGCGCTCGCGCGTGAAGTAGACGCGCGGATAGGCCTCGTCGAGGCTGATCCCGATGTAGGGGTACGACTTGTCGTCGCGCAGGCGGATGTTGAAGCGCGGCTTGTACTGCTTGACGAAGCTCTGCTCGGTCAGCAGCGCCTCCGACTCGGTCGTCACGACGAGCGAGTCGATCCGCTCGATCATCGGCAGCAGGTCGCGGCCGGCCTGCGTGCTCGGGTTCGAGAAGTGCGACGCGACCCGCTTCTTTATCGACTTCGCCTTGCCGACGTAGATGACCGTCCCCTTCGCGTTGCGGAAGAGGTACACGCCCGGCTGGTCCGGCAGCCCACGCCGCTGCTCCACGAGCCGCCGCTCGCGGTCCGCGTCCGCGCTGCCGTTCCCGTTCTCGCCGGCCATCCTCGGGTGTCGAGGATAGGGGCCGGCGGCGCGACGTCAGCGCCGGCGCGCGAGACGGCCGGCTATGCGCGCCTGCGCGCGATGCGTCGCCGCAGCCGGCGCATACGTGCCCTGCGGTCCGCCCGCCATCTGCGCAGGTCCGTCGTGACAGCCCAGGTGCCGAGGATGCCCGCGTAGAAGATGACGGTGAGCGCGATCTGCACGATCGCCGGCCAGCCCAGCACGTAGGCCGCCATCACGAGGAGCGGCACCACGATGCCGGTGACGTTGATTCGGATTCGCAGCAGGAGACGGCTTTCATGCTTCATGGCTCGATCCTAGATTCGGTGTCTACAGCACATGCATTGCATCCAGGACCCAGCCGAGCAGACCCGCTCCGAAGCCGGCGATCAGTCCGAGCCGCATCGCCTCACTCGCCTTCTCCGAAGGCAGGTCGCGCAGCTGGGCGAGCAGCGCGCCGAGCACCGTGCCGCATGTGCTGGCAAACGCGATCGCCGAGAGCCTGCCCGGATTCGGCAACTCGGCGGCGAGCTGCACGACGGTGTCGAACGGCGTCATCTGACGAGGCGGACGTCGAGGCCGGCGGCGAGGCCCGCGCTGTCGCCGGCGCCGTTCAGCAGGCCGAGGATGCGGGTGACGTAGGCCTGCGTCTCGGGGTAGGGCGGGACGCAGCCGCAGGCGCTCACCGCCCCCGGCCCCGCGTTGTAGGCGGCGAGCGCGAGCGGGACGCTGCCGAAGCGCCGCAGCAGGTCGCGCATGAGGTGCGCCTGGGCGTCGATCGCCTTGGTCGCGTCGAACGGATCGGTGAGCCCGAGCGAGCGCGCCGTGCCGGGCATGAACTGCGCGATGCCCTGCGCCCCGGCCGGCGAGACCGCGGACGGGTTGAAGCCCGACTCGGCGTAGAGCTGCGCCGCCAGCAGCGCGGCGGAGACGTTCCAGCGCTGCGCCGCCGCCGCGATCGGCGCCGCGAATGCGGCCGGCACGAACGACGGCAGGCCTGCGCGGCCGTCGCCGCCCGCGCCGACAGACGTCGAGCCGGCATTGAGCGTGAAGCCGTAATGCCACGGCTCCCAGCTGTATCGCTGCACGAAATGGAAGGCGCCGGCGTGTGCCGCGAGCCAGCCGTACGCATTCGCCGGACCGAGATCCAGCTCGGTGCCCAGGCGGTGCAGCGACGTGCCGGGCCGCGCGACCCATCTCGGGTCTGGATGCGCGGCGAACAGGCGCGCCTGCTCGGCGTTGCTGCGAAAGCCGCTGACGACGATGAGCGACACGCCGTCACGCGCCGCGGCCGCGGCGAGGCGGTCGAACGCGAGCGCGACGTCCGGGCGCATCGGCTTGCCCTGCCGGTAACTGAGCGGACCCCGATACTCGCCCGCCCCGGCCGCGACGAAGTCGGTCACCGCGCCCGGCGACAGCTGCGCCTCCGCGACCGCCTCGACGGCAGCGCTGCGCCGCCGTCCCCCGATCTCGACGACGGCCGGATCGCGCACGGTCACGCGGATGCGCGTCGGCGCGAACGTGGCGCCGTCCGGGAACGCGACCTCGACGCGCTCTGCGCCGTTGAGGCGGGCGGTCGCCAGCGCCCGCGCGCGAGCCGCGGCGAGATAGGCGCCGCGCTCCAGGTGCGCCGGGTTCGGCCGGCGCCCGACGAACGCCGGCGCGAACAGGCGGTCGTAGCTCGCGCGCATCGCCCGCGCCCCGCCCAGCGCCGCGAGGTCGGCCGCCTGCTGGTCGCGCCCCTTCGCGCCGAGGCCGCGGGCGATGCCGCCGAGCACGAGCGCGGCGACCAGCGCGGCGCACATCGCGGCGACGAGCAACAGCAGCGCCTGGCCGCGCTCGGACGACGCGCGGCAGTCGGGAGCGGTCGGCTCAGCCACCGCGCCAGCCCTCGCCGAGCCCGAGCGCGGCGACCGCGTGCACGGCCTCCGCAGGCGCGCGCACTCCGCCGGCCGCCAGCGCCGCGGCGACCCGCGTCGGCGGCGCCATCGCCGCGACCGGTCGGCCGAGCGCCGCGAGGCTCGCGAGCGCCCGCTCGATCACCGCCTCCGACGCGTCCGGCTCGCGCACGACGAGGATCGCGTCGTGCCACGCGAGCACGCGGTCCAGCGCGGCGGTGCGAGCGAACGGAAGCGCGACCGCGGCCGGCATGCCCGCGGCCGCCGCAGCCCGCGCCAGCTCGGCGCTCGTCGCCGCCGCGCGCGCCGCGCGATCGTCCGCCGGCAGCGGACCGCGGCCGTCGGCGAGCCACACGAGCCGCCCGCTCGCCGTCGCCGGCAGGCCGCGCTCGCGCATGCGGACGGCAGCGCGGTGAGCCGCCGGCAGCGCGCCGGTCGAGACGATCTGCCCGCCGCCGACCGCGCCCGCGAGCCCGCAGGGAGCGCGAAGTCCGCGTGCGAGCGCAAGCGCGATCCCGGACGCCGAGACCCGCGAGCGCTCCGGCGTGCACAGAACCGCCACGAGCGGCTGCCGTCCGCCGCCGGCGGCCGTCCGCACAACCGCGCCGTTCACGTCCCCTGCCCCGCGTCGGCCGTCGCGGTCGCGGCAAGCCGCGACCCGAGGCCTGGCAGCAGCGAAGGCGGCGTCACACGGACGCGGACGAGCGGCCCGCGCACCTCGATCACGACGCGCCCACGCGCCCAACCGGGCAGCGCGGCGCGCGCCGCCTCCAGGCCGTCCCGCCCCTCGGCGACCGCGACCGCGCCGCTCTGCGCCGCATGGCCCGCAAGCTCCGGCGCGATCCCGGCCGCCAGCGCCTGCAGGACGCCGAGCGCGACCGCGACGAGCAACGGCAGGAGAGCGACCAGCTCGACGGCCGCTTGGCCGGCATCGGCGCGCAAGCCGCCGCGGCGGCCCGCCCACCCGCGCGCCACGCGCCGGCGCACGCGCCTCGCGGCCTCACCGACGGCCCGCCCGATCGCTGCGCCGAGCGCGCTCACCGCTGCGCCTCGAAGCGCGCGCGGGTCGTCACCGACGCGAGCGTCCCGCCGCCGAGCACGGCCGGAACGCGCAGCACGAGCGCGATGCCGCCGTCGCGCTCGCGCTCGACGCGCAGGCCGCGCTCGATCCGCGCCGGGAGGACCGCGCGCGCAGCGTCAACCGGATCGGCGCCGATCGCCGCGGCGCGCGCCGCCGCCCGCGCCGCCCCGCCGCTCAGCCAGACCGTCTCGCCGGCGAGCAGCGCCTGCCACAGCAGCGCCGCCAGCAGTCCGACGAGCGGCAGCAGCGCGACGAGCTCGACGGTCGCCTGGCCGCGGCGATCGAGGACGTGAGATGAACGCATGCGCCCACGCTGCCAGCGCTCCCGTCACATGTCTGTCGCGTTTCGTGCCGATTGCGCGCGGTCTCGCGCGCAACGCGCGCATGACCGCCGTCGGCGCCTGCGCTCAGTACTCGCGCGAGACGCGGAAGACGTAGTAGACGCCGTAGCAGGCGAGCGCCACGAGCGCGATCCACACGACCGTGCCCGGCCCCGTCGACCACAGGCGGTCCGTCGCGGTGACGGTCAGCGCGACGAGCCCGGCGGAGGCATAGAGGATCCCGCGGTTGCGATCGCCGAGCGCGTAGATGTCGGTGCGATGTTCGCGGTAGAGCCGCACGCCGAACCAGGCGATCGCCACCAGCATCGCGATCAGCAGCGCCTGCAGGATCGCCGCGCTCGCGTTGCCGCCGCCCGGGACCAGCATCACCACCGCGGCGAGCGCGAGGATGACGAGGACGTTGCGGGCGGTGGTCGTCACGCTGCTATTGCAGCAGAGACTCGGCCGTCAGCTCGCCGGCCGTCAGCTCGCCGGCCAGCGACGAGAACCGACTCGCCGCCGTCCGCATCGACGCGCTCCGGCGCGAAGCGGTAGCCGACGCCGAAGTGCGTATGGATGTAGCGCCACTGCGGCGAGGCGCGCTCGAGCTTCTGGCGCAGCTTGCGCACGAACACGTCGACCGAGCGGTCGCCGTGCGCCATCGCGTAGCCCCACACGCGCTGGTAGATCGCCTCGCGCTCCAGCACGTGCCCGGCGTTGCCGGCAAGCAGGCGGATCAGCTCGAACTCGCGGCGCGTCAGGTCCAGGCTGCGCGTGCCGACGAACGCCTGGAACTGGTCGGAGCGGATCGACAGCTCGCCCGCTTCGAGCGCCGGCCTTTCGGTCGGCGGCGCCGCCACTCTTCCGCGCCGCACGATCGCCTCGATGCGCGCGATCAGCTCCTCCGGATGGCACGGCTTCGCGAGCCAGTCGTCGGCGCCGAGCCGCAGCGCGCGCACGCGCTGGGCGACCGTCGAGGGACCGGTGCACACGATCGTCGGCAGCGCGGGCAGCGCCGTGCAGACCTGCTCGAGGTACGCCCAGCCGGACGCGCCGAGGACGGTCAGGTCGACGACGAGCGCACCGAGGCGCAGCGCGACGAGTTCCTCGATCGGGACGGCGCCCGGCAGCACGCGCTGCTGCCAGCCACGAGCGCGAACGCGCTTTTCGAGGACATGAAGAAAGCCGCTGTCGCCGTCGATGACGGCAAGGCGGAGCGGAGCGGACCGCGCTCCCTGGAGGTTGGACTCGCCAAGCGGGCGATCCGGAGCCACGGCTGTCGTGCTGTTCATGGTGATCGGGAGTCTAACGGGCGGCTGCGACGCCGCCACGGAACCTCCTTCCCCGGTAACGAGTGGTTCACATCCTCTCCGCAGATTGCGGCTTTTTGCACGCACCGCCTCGATCAGCGGATCGCGCAGCCGGTGCCGCTGCCGCAGCTGGCTCGCGTCCTCGTCCCCGGCCATGGCTAACCGCGCGTCAGCAGCTCGGCGCTGACGGTCGCGAGGCGCAGCGGATCGGGCCTCTGACCCGGCGCGACCTCCATCAGCAGCGGCGCCGGATGCGTCCGCATCAGCGGCGCGATCGCGCGCCAGGGCAGCGTCCCGCGGCCCGGCGCCATGTGCAGGTCGAGCCGCAGCGGGACGATCCCCGGCGGCGTGCCCGGCCCGCGCCGCAGGCCGAGGTTGTCGTGCACGTGGAACAGGACGACGTCGGTGCTCGCCGCGGCGAGCACGTCGACGAGCGCGACGCCGGCGAGCTGCGAGGTCACGTGCGCGTGGCCGAGGTCGAACGCCATGCCGACCGCCGGCGAGTCGATCCGCCGCACGAGGTCGCGCACGAACAGCGGCGCGTGGCTCAGCAGCGGCGGCGCGGGATAGACCGGCGCGAGGTTCTCGACGGCGATCCTCACCCCGGACTCCTCGGCGTATGCGCCGAAGCGGCGCAGCGCCCGCTCCTCCGCGAGCAGACGATCCTCGACGCGGTCGGCCGCGACGCCCTCGGCGACCGGCAGGCACGCCGCGTGGTAGACGACGAACGCCGCGCCGACCGCGACCGCGTAGTCGAGCAGGCCGGCGAACGCAGCGTCGTGGAGCGGCTCGCCGAGACGCAGGTCGTCGGGCGCGTGCAGCGCGACGTGCAGGCTCGTCGGCGCGAGCACCGCCCGCAGGCAGTCCCCGTGCCGCTGCACGCTCAGCGGGTCGGCGAGCATCGCGACCGGGGGCGAATGCAGCTGGATCCAGCCGTAGCCGCAGGCCTCGAGCCGCTTCAGCTCGGGCGCCGTGGGCCACGTCTCGCGCGGGATGTCGAGCCCGAGGCGGCCGCCGAGCGGGCGCTCGTCCGCCGGAGGCGCGGGATGGGGGCCCACCCACCCGCGCGTGCGATGGATCGTCAGATCGGTCATGGCGCGACGGTACGCCCGCGCACACGCGCCGGTGTAGCGTGCATGTGACGAGACGGTGATCGATTGATCACACGTTCCCGCGCATTTGCAGGGAGGACGTGGCCGCCGCGCGGCTACTCGGCGATGCGCTCGTAGCGCGCGTACAGCTCCTCGATCGCGCGCTTCGCCGCGCCGTGGCGCTCGGTAGCGTCGGCGGCGCGGGCCGGGTCCGACCAGGCGGCCGGATCGGCCAGCTCCTGCTCCAGCGTCTGCAGCGCCGCTTCGGCCGACTCGATCTCGCGCTCGAGCCGCTGCGCCTCGCGCACGGCGTTCTTCGAGCGCGACGGCTTGGAGCGGCCGTTCGCGGCCGGCTTCGTGCCGTTGCTCGCCGCGGGCTTCGCCTTCGCGGCCGCCTTGTCGGTGACGGCCCCGGCTGCGGCCGCCGCCTCCTCCAGCGCTCTGCGCTCCTCGCGCATGCGCAGGTAGTCGGCCCAGCCGCCCTCGTAGCTGTGCAGCGTCCCGTCCTCGACCGCGACCGTGCGCGAGCCGACCGCGTCGAGCAGCGCACGATCGTGCGGAGACCAACAGAACCGAGCCGGGGAAGCCTTCGAGCGCCTCCTCCAGCGCCTCGCGGCTCTCGACGTCGAGGTGGTTCGTCGGCTCGTCGAGGATCAGCACGTTCGCGCCCGAGTGCACGAGGATCGCGAGCGACAGCCGCTGGCGCTCGCCGCCGGACAGGCCCGTGATCGGCTTCTGCGCCTCCTCGCCGGAGAAGAGGAACTGGCCGAGCAGCGCGCGCGCCTTGCCGGGCGTCAGTCTCGTCGCGCGCTGCGCCGCCTCCAGCACCGTGCCGGTCTCGCCGAAGTGCTCCGAGTGCTGCGACAGGTAGCCGACCTGCACGTTGTGGCCCTTGCGCAGCTTCCCGCCGGCGAGCGGCTTGTTGCCGGCGAGCGTCTCGATCAGCGTCGTCTTGCCCGACCCGTTCGCGCCGACGAGCGCGACGTGCTCGCCGCGTTCCAGCCACAGCTCCGCGCCGTCGAGCAGCGTCCTCCCGGGCACCTCCACGCGCCCGTCCTCCAGCTCGAAGATCACGCGGCCGGCGCGCTCGGGCGCCTTGAACGAGAACGACAGCGTCGTGACGTCGCGCGGATCGCGCTCGAGCTTCTCGATTCTCTCCAGCCGCTTCACGCGCGACTGCGCCTGTCTCGCCTTCGTCGCCTTCGCGCGGAAGCGCTCGACGAACCGTTCGAGCCGCTCGATCTCCGCTCTCTGCTTGTCGATCGCACGGCCGAGCGCCAGCTCGCGCGCCGCCTTCTCCTGGCGCCACCGGTGCCACGGACCGGCGAAGAAGCGCGAGCGGCCGGCCTCCAGCTCCAGCACCGCGGTGCCGACCGCCTCGAGGAACCAGCGATCGTGCGCGACGAGCACGACCGCCGCGTCGAGATCGATCAGGTACTTCTCGAGCCACTCGAGCGACGCGATGTCGAGGTGGTTCGTCGGCTCGTCGAGCAGCAGCAGGTCGGGGCTGCCGGTGAGCACGCGGGCGAGCGAGCCGCGCGTCAGCTCTCCGCCGGAGAAGGTCGACAGCTCGCGATCGAGCTGCGCGTCGTCGAACCCGAGGCCGTGCAGCATCGCCTGCGCGCGGTCGCGCCAGCGGTAGCCGCCGTGCTGGTCGAGCAGCGCCTGGGCGCGCGCGTAGGCGTTGAGCGTGCCCTCGTCGTGCGCGCCGCCGGCCATCGCCTGCTCGAGCCGCGCCAGTTCCGCCTCGACGGCGAGCACCTCCTGCGCACCGGACAGCACGTAGTCGCGCAGCGTCACGTCGCGTTCGCGCGGCGGGCGCTGGTCGTGCAGGGCGACCTTCGCGCCCTTCTGGAAGACCAGCTCGCCGCCGTCGACCGACGACTCGCCCGCGAGCATCCGCAGCAACGTCGTCTTGCCGGCGCCGTTGCGGCCGGACAGCGTCATGCGGTCTCTGCGCTCGAGCTTGAACGAGACGCCGCGCATGAGCGGCTCGCCCGCCATGTCCTTGCCGATGTCCGATGCGATCACGACCGCCATGTCGCCGCCCATGGTACGAGCCGGGCGCGGCCGCGGCGGGGCGGCACGCCTGCCGGATCCTTCGCTATCGTTCGCGCCCGCATGAAGCGTCTTCGCCATCTGTTCGCCGTCTGCGTCACGAGCTGCCTGCTGCTGCTGGTGCTCGTCCCCGTGGCGCTTGCCGACGCTCCCACGGGCGGCACCGGCACCTACGGGCAGGCCGACGACAAGGTCGTCACGAAGGCCGGCTTCATCGTGATCGCGTTCTTCCCCGTGCTGGTCCTCGTGCTGAGCCTCCTGCAGTGGCGGCTCGACAAGCGCAGAGACGCGCGCAAGGCCGCCAGAAAGCGCCGCATGGCGAGCGCCGACTGGTCCGGCGGCTGGTAGCTCGCGGCGCCGGCATCCGCCTGATCCCGCGCTGATTGGTAACCGCCCGCCCTCGTCCGGGTAAGGTCGGGGCATGGCGTATTTCGTAACAGGCGCGACGGGGTTCATCGGCCGCAACCTGGTCGAGCGGCTGCTCGTGCGCGAGGGCGACGTCCATGTGCTCGTGCGGCCGGAGTCGATCGGGCGGCTGGACGCGCTGATCCACCGCTGGGGCGGCGAGGGGCGCATCAGGCCGGTGCTCGGCGACCTGAGCAAGCCGCTGCTCGGGCTCGATCCGGAGCGCGTCGCGGAGCTGCGCGGCACGATCGACCACTTCTTCCACCTCGCGGCCGTCTACGACATGACGGCGAGCGAGGCGCAGGACCGGCTCGCGAACGTCGAGGGCACACGCCACGCGGTCGCGCTCGCCGGCGTGCTCGACGCCGGCTGCTTCCACCACGCCTCCTCGATCGCGGTCGCGGGTGCCTACAGAGGCGTCTTCCGCGAGGACATGTTCGACGAGGGCCAGCCGCTCGATCACCCGTACCACCGCACGAAGTTCGAGGCGGAGCAGATCGTGCGCGAGGAGCGCGTCGTGCCCTGGCGCGTCTACCGCCCGGCCGTCGTCGTCGGCCACTCGCTGACCGGCGAGATGGACAAGATCGACGGCCCCTACTACTTCTTCAAGCTGATCCAGCGGCTCGGCGGACGTGTGCCGTCATGGCTGCCGCTCGTCGCGCCCGAGCTGGGCGACACGAACATCGTGCCGGTCGACTACGTCGCGGCCGCGATGGACCAGATCGCGCACGCGCCGGGGCTCGACGGGAGAGCCTTCCACCTCGTCAACCCGCACCGCCAGCGCTCGGCCGAGGTCGTCAACGCGTTCGCGCGCGCGGCCGGCGCGCCGCGCATCGCCGTGCAGCTCGACGACGACCTGACGCTCGGCGCCGCGGGAGCCGCCCGCTCGCTGCTGATGCGCGTGCCCGGGGCGCGCTCGGCGCGGCGCGGCGTGCTGGCGCAGGTCGGCATCCCCGACGAGGTCGTCGACCACATCGCGCTCGTCCCGCAGTTCGCGACCGAGGAGACCGAGCGCGCGCTCGACGGCAGCGGCATCGAGGTGCCCGAGCTGGAGACGTACGCGCGCACGCTGTGGCAGTACTGGGAGGCGAACCTCGACCCGGACCTGTTCAAGCAGGACCGCTCGCTCGCGAACGCCGTCAACGGCAAGACGATCCTCATCACCGGCGCCTCGAGCGGGATCGGCCGCGCGGCGGCGATCAAGCTCGCCCGCGCCGGCGGGATCCCGCTGCTCGTCGCGCGCAGCGCCGACAAGCTCGAGGACGTGCGCGACGAGATCGCGACGTTCGGCGGCAGCGCGTACGTCTACACGGCCGACGTGTCGGATCCCGAGTCGATCGACCGGCTCGTCGCGCAGGTGCTGTCGGACCACCCCGCGGTCGACGTGCTCGTGAACAACGCGGGCCGCTCGATCCGCCGCTCGATCGCGCTCAGCTACGACCGCTTCCACGACTTCGAGCGCACGATCCAGCTCAACTACCTCGGCGCCGTGAAGCTGATCCTCGCGCTGCTGCCGCACATGCGCGCGCGCAAGCAGGGCCACATCGTGAACATCTCCTCGATCGGCGTGCAGACGAGCCCGCCGCGTTTCTCCGCCTACGTCGCCTCGAAGGCCGCGCTCGACGCCTTCACGCGCGTCGTCGGCTCCGAGACGATCGCCGACCGCGTCACCTTCACGACGATCCACATGCCGCTCGTGCGCACGCCGATGATCGCGCCGACGAAGCTCTACGACTCCTTCCCGACGATCTCCCCCGAGGAGGCCGCCGACCTCATCTGCGACGCGATCCGCAAGAAGCCGAAGCAGATCAACACGCGCCTCGGCACGTTCGGAGAGGTCGCCTACGCGCTCGCGCCGAAGGCCGTGGATCAGCTGCTGCACCTCGCCTACCGCGTCTTCCCGGACTCGGCGGCGGCGAAGGGGACGAGTGGTGGCGACGAGGTCGTCTCCCGCGAGCAATTGGCCCTCGCGCACCTCACGCGTGGGGTTCACTGGTAGCTCGGCTTTCGCTCGTGCGTCTGTGGTACGCCGGGGCGCGTGGAGCTTGCCGTCGAGACCCTCACGTGGACTGGGGTTGGCGCCGCGGTTCGTGAGTGGAGGCCGCAGGGGGGTTCTCGCCGACAACTCCACGCGCCCGGCTGACCACGCCGTTCGGTCGCCGCTCCACCAGTGGCCCGCGCCGAAGCTGCGCTCATGCCAGGAGGCTTGGGCTCTGAGCTGAGGCGATGAGGGCGCGGGCTACGCATAGCGGCCGGCTTTCGGCCGGGGCCCGGGCGGTGCTGGTCAGCCGGGCGCGGCGTGTCCCTCGCGAGACCCCCCTGCGGCGTCCACCTGCGTTGCGCGGCGCCAGCCCCAGTTCACGTGAGGGTTCTCGCGAGGGAGCACGTCCGCGCCCCGGCGTACCGCCACCAAACCGGACCCGGCAGGAAGACGAGCCAAAGCTAAATGCGGAAGACCGGCAGGAGGCGTCTCTCGTGTTGGGCTTCGATGCGGGCGATCACCTCGATGTGCTGCTCCAGCCCCGACCCGCGGAGCTTGGTGGCGAGCAGCTCGTCGACCTGGAAGATGCCGGCGCTGTTGGACATCGCGATCTCGACGCGGACGGCCCGGTCCTTGCCGGCGACGATCTTGACCTCCTCGATCGCGTAGGCCGACAGCGAGTGGATGTTCTGGTGGCCGGCCTCGAACGGGACGCGCGAGCGGCCACGGGCCATGTCGAGCGCGTCGGCGACGCGCACGATCCCCGCCTCGATCGTGAACGGATCGCCGCGGCGGCGGTGGCCGATGATCGCGTGCAGCGCCTCGGCGACGACGATCGAGCGCTCGGGCTCGTCGTAGGCGTGCGCGAGCAGGCCGCCGAGCTTGTCGGCGGTGAGGAACAGGCTGTACGCCTCGTGGTCGGCGCGATGGATCGTCATGCCGGTGTCGTGGAACAGCGCACCCGCCGCGATCACGACCTCGGCGTCGCGCTCGCTCATGCCGTAGTCGGCGACGACGTTCGGCACGATGCCGCGGCGGAACAGCAGGCGAGAGAGCCGCAGCGCGACATTCAACACGATCTGGATGTGGATCCACGAGTGGTCCGACATGCCCAGCCGGCGCGTCGCGTTGACGGCGGAGACGTGCCACCACGCCTTCACCTGGTCGTCGGCGTTGACGGCCTCCAGCAGCCGTTCGAGCTTGCGGTTGCCGCGCGTCGGGACGCGGATGCGCACGTCCGCGATCGCCTCGCGCGGCGGGCGGTCCGACGGATCGACCTGCCCCCCGCCCGCGGGCGGACCGGCGCTCACGTGCTGCTCCCGGCGACCGTCATCTCGGCGCCACGCTAGCGCCTGCGGCGGCGTCTGCTCAGAACAGCCGCCCGAGCAGTCCGCGACGCCGGAACGCCCGTTCCCAAGCCAGTCGCTCCTCGAGCCGGCGCACCTCTGCGCGCGCGAGGCAGGCGTCCAGCCGCGCGAGCTCGACCTTCATCCGCAACACGAACTCGTGGAGGTCCATCGCCGGCTGCGCCTCCTGTGTGCTCTGGTGAGTGGTCGCTTCGATCTGCATCGCGGTCATGCTAGGCATCCTCCTCGTCGTGACGCAACAGCCGATGTGTGGGATCGTCGGATGGGACGGGGGGATCAACCAGCGCGACGAGTCTCTGCATCTCCTGAGACAGGACTTCCGGGTCGTCGTCCGGATCTCTCACCGCGTTTGTCGCCCCCACTCGCGGAATCTCGATGCCGTCGCGGCCGACGCGCGTGAGCGTCTCTCCGTGCAGCGCGAGGCGCAGGGCGACGATCGCCGCGTACGACGCCGCGAACAGCGCGGCGGCAACCTCGGCGCGCCAGACGACGACGGCGCCGAGCGCGACCGCCGGGAGGCGGTGCGGGAGCGACGCGCTGAATGACCCGCCGAGCGAGCCAGCGAACGCGACGAGGACGACGGCGGGCAGCAGGCGGCGGCGCATGTCAGGCGGTGCGGCAGTCGTCGCGCGGCAGGAACGGGAGGCCGGGCAGGCGGGTCTCGGCGCTGAGCAGGCGCATGCCCTCCTGCGCGCGCTCGAAGTCGGCGCCGAGCTGCGCGCCGACGGCGACCTTGCCGCCCAGCGCGAAGGAGGACGAGGCCATCGCATAGGTGCGCCGGTCGACGATGCCGGCGCTGGCGATCCGCTCGTGCAGGGCGGCGGCGCGCCGCTCCAGCTCGCCCGTCGCGAGCGGGTCTTTCAGCGCCCTGACGAAGGCGTCGGCCGCAGCACGATTCTGTGCTTCGTGCAGGTCGAGCGTGCCGTCGAGCTCGGTCACGAGCTGGCTGCCGCCTCCGAGCTTGCCGCTGAGGCCCTTGCGCGACCCGCCCAGCGTTACGCGGCCGCCCATCCGCGTCACCGCGTGGATCACGAGCTGGCTCGGACGGCCCTGCGCGTCGAGCGAGTACGAGACGACAGCCTGGCGCTGCCGGCCCGCCGTCAGCGCGTCGTCGCCGAGCACGGCTCGGAGGCCGTAGGAGACGTCGAGCTGGAGGAACCATGTGCTGCTGCCGTCTCTGCGCGTCCGCGCGCCCACGAGCGCGCCGCCGGAGGCCTCGGCCGTCGCGACGATCAGCGGCACCTTCAGCTCCGCCAGGCCCCCCTTGGCGGTATATGTCTCGTCGGGCGGCGGCAGTTCGGCGTGCGGGCGCCACCCGACGGCGTCGCAGAGGATCGAGCAGCCGCTGCGCAGCTCGTCGACCGCCTTGCCGCCGATCGTCGCCTTCGACCCGTAGCGGTCGACGAAGGCGCGCGCCGCCGCGGCGTTCGGCAGCGTCCACGAGCGCCCGGACGCGAAGCTCGCCCCGAGGGTCGCCGTGACCTCGTCGCCCTCGCGCTCGCCGATGCTCACGTGCAGTCCGAGGCCGACCTCGCCTCTCAGCGCCGACGCGTCGATCAGCGAGACGGTGACGCGCCCGTCGGAGCCGCGGACGGTCGTCAGCGTCCCGCTGCTCCCGAGGTCGAGGAAGTCGACCGCCCCGTCGAGTGACTCTCTTCTCGTCGTGCGCTCGAGCGGGCACGGCGCGAGGTCCGGACCCGGCGGCTCGACGCGGGGACAGGCGGTTCCCGACACCGCGCAGAGCCCGCGCTGGAGGCCGGCGAGCACCTGCCCGCCGACGCCGCCCGACGTCAGCCCGGCCGCCAGCGCCAGCACGACGGCGACGAGCAGCACGAGCGCGACGTACTCGCTCGTCGCCTGCCCGCGTGCGTCGCTCCACCGTCCCATCGGGCCAGGATTGCGCGCCGTGGCGGCCGATCGGAGCCGTTGCGCGGCAATTGGCACAGCTGCTGCGCAGCGGCGTGCGCGACCGCCGTGGATGCGTCGCGAAGCGAGCGGTCGCTACGTCACGGCCAGCTCGCGCAGCACGCCCTCGCGCAGGCCGCCGCGCGCGACCTCCAGCGGACCGACGCGCTCCGCGATCGCCGCCAGCACGACGATCCCCGCCGGCAGCAGGCGCGCCCGTTCCGGCGCGATCCGCAGCTGCTCGGCGACCTGCGCCGCCGGCGCCGCGACGAGCGCCTCGAGCGCGCGCTCGAGGCCGGCCGCGTCGAGGTGCGGGCCGGCGAGCCGCCGCAGCGACGTCGCGCTCCCGCCCACGGCGAGCGCGCGCGTGACGAGCGGCAGCGCGACGCCGGCGAGCGCCTCCCCCACGGTGGCGCGCAGGGCGACCAGCTCCGCGGCACCCGGCGGGTCGCCGTGCAGGTGCGCCGCCGTGAGGTCGCCGGAGCCGAGCGGCAGCGACACCGACCACGACGCGCCGGCGGCGCAGGTGCCGACGACGAGCTGCGCGGAGCCGCCGCCGACGTCGACCACGGCGATCGGGCCGTCGCGCCCACCGTCCAGCGCGCACGTCGCGCCGGCGAAGGCGAGGCGCGCCTCCTCTCGCTCGCTCAGCAGCTCGACGGGCGCGCCGGCCGCGGCCGCCAGCGCATGGCACGTGGCGAGACCGTCGGCGGTGCGGCGCAGCGCCGCGGTGGCGACGACGCGCAGCGCCTCCACTCCCAGCGTGCGCGCCTCCTGCGCCTGGGCGGCGACGACGACCGCGAGCCCCTCGCGGACGTCCGCCGGCAGCGCGTCGCCTGCCCGGCACGCGCGCCCGAGCTGCGTGAACGCGCGGCGCTCGACGACGGGGGCGAGCAGCGGCCCGAGATCGTCCGCGCCGGCGCCGGTGAGATCCGCGACGAGCAGCCGCGTCGTGTTCGAGCCGATGTCGATGCAGGCGCAGCGCACGGGCCGTGCGAGCGTAGCCGGCGACGAGACGCGGCCGCAATCCCGCTTTGAGGCATCATGGGCGCCCGTGAACGACGAGCTGGCGATCGAGGTCCGCGGCCTGCGCAAGCGCTACGGCGATCTGGAGGCGGTCCGTGGGATCGACTTCTCGGTGCGCCGCGGCGAGGTGTTCGGCCTGCTCGGGCCCAACGGGGCCGGCAAGACGACGACCGTCGAGATCCTCGAGGGGTACCGCGATCGCAGCGAAGGCGAGGTCGCCGTGCTGGGCTATGACCCGCAGCTGCGACCGCGCGACCTGCGCGAGCGCGTCGGCATCGTGCTGCAGAGCACCGGCATCTACCGGCACCTGACGGTGCGCGAGACGCTGCGCCACTTCGCCGGCCTCTACCCCGCTCCGCGCGGCGTCGAGGAGACGATCGAGCTGGCCGGCCTGCGCGGCAAGGAGGACGCGCGCACGCGCACGCTGTCCGGCGGGCAACTGCGCCGGCTCGACCTCGCGCTCGCGCTGATCGGCGACCCCGAGCTGATCTTCCTCGACGAGCCGACGACGGGCTTCGACCCGGCCGCGCGCCGCGACGCCTGGGACACGATCCGCTCGCTCAAGGCGCTCGGCAAGACGGTCGTGCTGACGACGCACTACCTCGACGAGGCGCAGGCGCTCGCCGATCGCGTCGCGATCGTCAAGGACGGGCGCATCCTCGTGGAGGGCGCGCCCAGCGAGCTGGGCGCGGGCGACGGCGCGACGCGCTACCGCGTCGCCTGGCGCAACGGCAGCGGCCTGCTCAACCAGCGCGAGACGGACGACCCGACGGCGCTGCTGCACGAGCTGACGTCGGCCGCGCTGGAGCGCGGCGAGCGGCTCGAGGCGCTCAGCGTCACGCGCCCGACGCTCGAGGACGTCTACCTGGAGCTGACCGCCGATGCCTGAGCACGCCACGCAGTCGCACGGCTTCGCGGCGCTGTCGTGGCGCCAGTACCGGCTGGAGCGCCGGATGTTCTGGCGCAACCCGAGCGCGGCCTTCTTCAACTTCCTGCTGCCGCTGCTGTTCCTCGTGCTGCTCGCCGCGGTGCTGACGAAGCAGAGCCAGCGCGACGTGATCGTGCCCGGGATCGCGGGCATGGCCGTGCTCGCCACGACCTTCAGCGCGCTCGCCTACAACATGGTCTTCCTGCGCGAGCAGGGGATCCTCAAGCGCATGCGCGGCACGCCGCTGCCGTCGGGCGCGTACCTGCTCGGCATCGCCGGCAACGCGGTCATGAACACCGCGGTGCAGATCGTCCTGATCACGGTCGCCGGCAAGCTCCTCTACGGCATCGACTGGCCGCGGGACGTCGGCGAGCTGGTGCTGTTCGTCCTGCTCGGCGTCGTCTGCTTCGCGTCGCTCGGCGTCGCGCTCGCGCACGCGATCCCGACGTTCGAGGCCGCGACCGTCTACGTGAACATGATCTTCCTGCCGGTCGTGTTCATCTCGATCGACGCCGCCCACGACCCGTCGTTCCTGAAGGGGATCGCCGAGGCGCTGCCGCTCGCGCACCTCGTGCAGGGACTCCACGACGCGATGGTGACGGGGAACGGGATCGGCGACGCGTGGTCGGCGCTCGGCGTGCTCGCCGTCTGGACCGTGCTCGGCGTCGTGCTCGCGATCCGCGGCTTCAGCTGGGAGCAGCGCCGCACCTGAGCCTCGAACATGTGCGGATCTTCACGAGTTCCGCCGCCGAGCCTGGTTCGATACGCGCGCACTCGCTCCGAACCGCACCCAGGAGGTGCCCGCCGTCATGTACCCCGTGGCCTACGAGGCCGACTACGTCGAGCGGCGCAGTCGTCTGTCGACGTTCTTCCGCCTGATCCTCGCGATCCCGTGGCTCGTCGTGTCGATCGTCTGGGGGCTCGTCGCGTTCGTGTGCGTCGTCGTCGCGTGGTTCGCGATCGTGATCACCGGGCGCTACCCGGAGCCGCTCTACAACGGCGTGAGCATGGCGCTGCGCTTCTACACGCGCGCGAACGGCTTCCTGCTCCTGATGACGGACGCGTTCCCGCCCTTCGGCGGCGAGCAGAATCCGGAGTATCCGGTGCGCCTGGTGATCGCGCCGCCGCTGGAGAGCTACAACCGCTGGAAGACGCTGTTCCGCTTGATCCTCGTGATCCCGATCGCGATCGTCGTCTACCTCGTCCAGCTCGTCTCGCGCGCGATCAGCATGCTCGCGTGGCTCGTGATCGTCGTCACCGGCAAGCTGCCGCGCGGCATCTACGACGTGATGCGCTTCACGCTCGCATACGAGGCGCGCGCGTCGGCCTACGAGCTGCTCGTGACCGAGACCTACCCGCCGTTCTCGCCCGACGACGAGGCGCCGGCGACCTCCGCGGCGCCTCCCGCCGCACCTCCGCTCGCGGGCTGAGCGGGCCGACGGCCCTCGACCGTGAACGCCTCCGGCGGCTCCCCGTGCAGCGCGACGGGGACCGTCGCGAGGCGTGAGGTCTCCCACTCCTCGCGCAGCAGGCCGTAGATGTGCACGTCGTGCGCGGTGGCGCCGTGACGGTGCCAGCGCCGCAGCAGTCCCTCGCGCACGAACCCGATCCGCTCCAGCGCCGCCTGCGAGCGGCCGTTCTCGACGTCGGCATATGCACCGAGCCGCTCGAGGCCGAGGTGGGCGAACGCGAGGCGGGCGACGAGCGCCTTCGTCTCGAAGTTCGCGCCGCTCCCCCACCAGCGGCGGCCGAGCCACGTGCCGACGACCGCGCGGCGGTCGCGGCGCGACAGCTCGGCGAGGCCGACGACGCCGATCGGACCGTCGACGCGATGGACGATCAGCAGGTCGAGCTGCTCGCCGCGCTCGCGCCGGTCGGCCAGCCCCACGATGTAGGCGACCGGCTCCTCGATGCGCACGTACGGGCCCCACGAGAAGAAGCGCGTGACCTCGCGATCGGCGCCCAGCTCGAGCAGCGCGTGCGCGTCGTCCGGCGTCGCGTAGCGCAGCGTCAGTGTCGGACCGTGAAGCTCCATGCTGAGAGAATATGACCGGATGCTGACCAGAGAACCGCGAGGCACGCGACCGCCCGGACCCAGCGGGCTACTCAACGTTTGGCGATGCCCGCGACCGCACATACGGGTTGATGACGTGAGCGACGCCGTCAGCACCCAGTCCTCCACAGGCGGAACGCCCGGCCGCGCGGGCGAGTCCGGCGCATGCCCTGCGGTGCGACTGCTGATGCCGGCGCTGCCGGCCAACGTCGCGCTCGTGCGCCAGGCGCTCGCGGGACTGACGGACGAGCTGGGCGTCGGCGCCGCGCGCGCGGCCGACATGAAGATCGCGCTCACGGAGGCGTGCACCAACGTCGTCGTGCACGCATACGGGGACGAAGCCGGCCCGCTCGAGGTGACGATGGACGTCGAGCACGGACGGCTCGTGCTGGGCGTCCGCGACCACGGCGGCGGCCTGCACCCGCTGCCCGGTCGCGACGAGGGGTCGCCGCTCGGCTTCGGGCTGGCGCTGATCGCGTCGCTGTCGGACGAGCTCGGCCTCGTCGGGGGGCGGCACGGCACCGAGCTGCGGATCGCCTTCGCGCTCGACGGCGCCGAGGCCCCGCCGCTCGCGGTCCAGCCCTCCGCCGAGCCGGCGCCGAGCGCGGACGGGATCGTGCTGCGGCTGCGTCCGCCCGAGCGCGCCGCGCCCGTGCTCGGGCGCGTCGTCTCGCTCGTGGCGGCGCGCGCGGACTTCTCGATCGATCGCCTGTCCGACGCGCAGATCGTCAGCGACGCGATCGCCGGCGCCGCCGCGGCGCACGTCGCGGACGGCACGCTGGCCGTCGCGATCGACGAGCACGAGCACGGCTTCGACCTGCTCGTCGGCCCGTTCGCGCCCGGCGGCGCGCAGCGCCTCGTCGAGGACACGGAGCTGCCGGGCCTCGGCTCGCTGCTCGAGCGCCTGACCGACACGCTCGCGGTCGAGCAGGTCGGCATGCCGGACGGCGAGCGGCTGCGCGTGCGGCTGCTGGCGCGCGACTGACGTCATCCAGCCGCCGACCCGGTCCGGCTACCGCGGCGTCGGTGAATCCATGTTCGCCTGCTGACAGCTTCGCCGACGTTAAGTCTGACGCAATGTCGAATCAGGTTCGATCTAGCCACGGGCGCCCGACACCAATACGCTGTATCGGATGGCAGCGGGAAACGCCTTCGTTCGCGTGCTCGAGGAGGACCCCGAGCTCGCCGCCGGGCTCGACGCGACCAGCGTCCAGCTCGCGACGCGGCATGCGATCGCGGCGGTCGAGATCGTCGCGCCCGGGGCCTGGGAGCCGGCCTTCCCCACCGACGGCGGCGGCGGCAGCCTCGGCCTGCTCGTGCTCGACGGGCTGCTGATGCGCGACGTCGCGATCGCGCAGGCCACGTGCACCGAGCTGATCGGCCGCGGCGACGTGCTGCGCCCGTGGGACTGGGAGCGCGACGTGCTGACGATCAAGCCGGTCGTCACGTGGACCGCGCTGCAGCCCGTGCGCCTCGCGGTGCTCGACCGGCGCATCGCGGCCGTGCTCGGCCGCTGGCCGGAGCTGGTCAGCGCGATCGTCGCCCGCGCGGTCCGGCGCTCGTTCGAGCTGGCGACGAATCAGGCGACGAGCCATCTGACGCGCGTGGACGCGCGCCTGGAGCTGCTGTTCTGGGGCCTTGCCGACCGCTGGGGCCGCGTCGGGCCTGACGGCGTCGTGCTGGAGCTGCCGCTGACGCACCAGGTGCTCGGCCGGCTCGTCGGCGCGCAGCGACCGTCCGTCACGACCGCGTTGTCGGATCTGGGGCGGCGCGGGGTGATCGAGCGCCGCGAAGACGGCGCGTGGATCCTGCGCGGCGATCCGCCCGGTGATGCGGCCGAGGCCGGCGCCGTGGCCGACGCCGCCAAGCAGGCGGCGCCGACGGCGTGAACGAGCGCTACGCGGCTCCGCAGGCGGGCCAGGGCGACGTGCCGCGCTCGCGGTAGAGCGCGACTGCGCGGCGATCCTGCTCGGCCTCGGAGGCGCGCGCCGGATCGCCGTGACCGCCCATCGCGTGCCACGTCTCGCGGTCGAACTGGTACTTGCCGCGGTAGGTGCCGTCCGGCGAGACCGCGCGCGGGTTCCCGCCCGACTCGCACCGCGCGATGCGGTCGAGCGCCGCCGGCACGTGCACTGCGGCACGGTGGGCGTGTCCGCCGGCACTGTGGCCCTCGGCGAGGTCGACGCCGAGCGCCCGCGCCGTCTGCGAGCCGACGACGCCGTCGACCGTGAGGCCCTTGCGGGCCTGGAAATGCCGCACGGCGCGCTCGGTCTGCGGACCGTAGACGCCGTCGGCCGGCAGGCCGAGCTTGCGCTGCACCTGCACGACGGCCGGGCCGCGGCTGCCGCGCTTGAGCGCCGCCGCGCCGGCGCTGGCGGGCGCCGCGAGCGCGCAGGCCAGCGCGAGCGCGAGCAGCAGCGCGGGGACGAGGGCGAGACGGGTGGACATGGGACCTCCGTGGGCTCTTTCGTGCGCCTACGGGGTGAGCTGTCGGGCTCGCGCGGAAAGATCGCGCTACGCGGCCAGAGCACCCCTGGGAGGGAGTGCCGGCTGCGATTCGCCCCGTGGATCGCGACCGTCCGCGATCCGAGTGGGTCCCCCGCTCTCCGTCGTCGGGGACGGCGGAGACTCGGCAGTTATGGTCTGTCTTGCCTGCAAGGAAAGCAGATCCACACGTCGAATGCGCTGCGCGGGCGACTGACTACTAAGCTCTCGGACCCGATGGCAAGCGCTCCCACCACCCCCCAGGAGCCCGACGATCCCGAGGTCGCGGGCGTCGCCTGGGACCTCGAGCCGCTCGTCCACGGCGAGGGCGAGGCCGGCGTGCGGGCGCTGCTCGAGCAGGCGACGACGCGCGCGGAGGCGTTCGCGTCGGCCCACGCCGGGCGCGTCGCCGAGCTGGACGCCGACGGCCTGCGCGCGGCGATGGAGGAGCTGGCGGCGCTGACCGAGCTGGTCGGCCGCGCCGGCTCCTACGCCTCGCTGCGGTTCGCCGTCGACACCGCCGACCCGGCGATCGGCGCGCTGCTGCAGCATGTGCAGGAGCGCGGCACCGCGATCCAGACGACGCTGCTGTTCTTCGAGCTGGAGTGGGCCGCGCTCGACGACGAGCGCGCGGAGGCGCTGCTCGCCGACCCCGGCCTCGCCTTCTGCGCCCACCACCTGCGCAGCGAGCGCCGCTACCGCCCCTACCTGCTGAGCGAGCCGGAGGAGAAGATCCTCAACGAGAAGGCGATCAGCGCCCGCAGCGCCTGGACGCGGCTGTTCGCCGAGCTGATGTCCTCGCTCGAGGTGAGCGTGCCCGGCGAGGACGCGGCCGTCTCGCTGGAGCAGGCGCTCGCGCGCCTGTCCGGCCCCGACCGCGAGCAGCGCCGCGCCGCCGCGGAGGCGGTGACCGAGGCGCTGCAGCCGGGGATCCGCACGCGCGCCTCGATCTACAACACGCTGCTGCACGACAAGGCGGTCGACGACCGGCTGCGCGGCTACCCGCACTGGCTCGCCGCGCGCAACCTCGCCAACGAGGCGAGCGACGCGTCGGTCGAGGCGCTCGTCGGCGCCGTGCGCGCGCGCTACGACATCCCGCAGCGCTGGTACCGGCTGAAGGCGAGACTGCTCGGCGTCGAGCGGCTCGCCGACTACGACCGCGCCGCGACCGTCGCGACCGCCGACGAGCACTATGCCTGGGCCGACGCGCGTGCGCTCGTGCTCGACGCCTACGGCAGCTTCTCGCCCGAGCTGGGCGCGCTCGCGCAGCGCTTCTTCGACGAGCGCTGGATCGACGCGCCCGTGCGGCCCGGCAAGCGCGGCGGCGCCTTCTGCTCCTACACGGTCCCGTCCGCGCACCCGTACGTGCTGCTCAACTACACCGCGCGCCGCCGCGACGTGCTGACGCTCGCGCACGAGCTGGGCCACGGCGTGCACGCCGCGCTCGCCGCGCCGCAGGGCGTCTTCCACCAGGGCACGCCGCTGACGCTCGCCGAGACGGCCTCGGTGTTCGGCGAGGCGCTCACGTTCGGGCGGCTGCTGGAGGCGGCCGCGACGCCCGAGTCGCGCCTCGCGCTGCTGGCGGAGTCGATCGAGGGCGCGATCGCGACCGTCTTCCGCCAGACCGCGATGCACCAGTTCGAGCAGCTCGTGCACACGGCGCGCCGCGAGGAGGGCGAGCTGTCGGTCGAGCGCTTCTCGGAGCTGTGGAGCGAGACGCAGGAGGAGCTGTTCGGCGACGCGGTCGAGCTGACCGACGGCTACCGCGCGTGGTGGTCCTACATCCCCCACTTCGTCAACTCGCCCGGCTACGTCTACGCCTACGCGTACGGGCAGCTGCTCGCGCTGTCGGTCTACCAGCGCTACCGCGACGAGGGCGCCGGCTTCGCGCCCGACTACCTGCGGCTGCTGTCGGCCGGCGGCTCGATGGCGCCGGAGCAGCTCGGCCGCATCGTCGGGATCGACCTCGCCGATCCGGGCTTCTGGGACAGCGGCCTCGCGCTCGTCGAGCAGCAGCTGGTGGCGGCCGAGCAGGCGGCGCGCGACGCCGGCCGCGGGTAGCAGCAGCGCGCCCGCGGGCGGCCTGAGCGAGCGGGAGGCGCGCGAGCGGCTCGCGCAGCGCCCGCCGCCGCGCGCGGTCGCGTCGAGCCGCTCGTACCGCTCGATCGTCGTCGCGAACGTCTTCACGGTCTTCAACGCGATCCTGGCGGTCGCCGGCGTCATGACGCTCGCGTTCGCCGACTGGCGCGACGCGCTGTTCCTGGGGATCCTCGTCGCGAACACGGCGATCGGGATCGGGCAGGAGGCGCGCGCCAAGCGTGCGCTGGACCGGCTCGCCGCGCTGGTGGCGCCGACCGCGAGCGTCGTGCGCGACGGGGCTGTGCGCCGGCTGCACGTCGACGAGGTCGTACCCGGCGACCTCGTGCGCGTGGAGGCGGGCGACCAGGTCGTCGCCGACGGCGTCGTGACGGCCGCCAGCGGGCTCGAGCTCGACGAGTCGATCCTCTCGGGCGAGTCCGCGGCGGTGCCGCGCGGCGCCGGCGAGCGGCTGCGCTCGGGCTCGTTCGTCGCGGAGGGCGCCGGGGCCTACGTAGTCGAGGCCGTGGGCGCCACCAGCTACGCGGAGCGCGTCGCGGGCGAGGCGCGCGCCTTCCGCCACCCGCGCTCGCCGCTCGAGCACGCCCTCAACCGCCTGCTGCTCGTACTGGTGGCGGCGATGGTGCCGCTCGGGATCCTGCTCGTGACCGTCCTCGTGCTGCGCGACAAGCCGACCCACGAGGCGGTCTCGACCGCCGTCGCCGGCGTGCTGGCGCTCGTGCCCGAGGGGCTGCTGCTGCTGAGCGGGCTGACGATGGCGGTCGCGGCGCTGCGGATGGCGCGGCGCGGCGTGCTCGCGCAGCAGCTCAACGCGGTCGAGTCGCTCGCCTCGGTCGACGTCCTCTGCTGCGACAAGACCGGCACGCTGACGGAGCGCTCGCTGCGGCTCGCCGGCGTCGTGCCGGAGCAGACCGACGACGGCGCCGTGGCGCGGCTGCGCGGCGAGCTGGCGCGCTACGCAGCCTGCTGGGAGCGCGGCGACGAGACGCTCGACGCGCTGGTGGGAGCGGCTACCGGGCCCGCGCCGGACGGCCCGGCGGATGTCGCCGTCGAGCGCGCGCCGTTCTCGTCGCGCCGCCGCTGGGGAGCCGTGCGGATCGACGGCACGACGTTCGTGCTCGGCGCGCCGGAGGCGCTCCCGCTCGGCGAGCGGCTGGCCGCGCGCGCGGCCGACGAGATGGCGGCCGGGCGGCGCACGCTCGCGCTGTGCGCGACGCAGGAGCCGATCGCCGACCGCAGACCGGAGGCGGCGCCGCCGGCCGGCCTGCGGCCGCTGGGGCTCGCGCTGCTCGCCGAGCGGCTGCGGCCCAACGCGCGCGAGACGCTCGCCTTCCTGCGCGCGCAGGGCGTCGCGGTGAAGGTCTTCTCCGGCGACGCGCCGGCGACCGTCGCGGCGATCGCGCGCGACCTGGCGCTCGCGGACGGCGACGAGGTCGTCGCGCTCGACGGGCGCAGCCTGCCCGACGACGAGGAGGAGCTGCGCGAGCTGGCGGCGCGCGCGACCGTCGTCGGGCGCGTCTCGCCGGACGGCAAGCGCCGGCTCGTGCGGGCGCTCGCCGCGCAGGGCCGCTACGTCGCGATGGTCGGCGACGGCGTCAACGACGTGCCGGCGCTGAAGGCCTCGCGGCTCGCGATCGCGCAGGGCAGCGGCACGCAGATGGCGCGCGCCGTCGCGGACCTCGTGCTGGTCGAGGGCGACTTCGCGGTCGTGCCGCGGCTCGTCGCCGAGGGCCGGCAGATCCTGCGCAACGTGCAGCGCGTGGCGAAGCTGTTCGTCAGCAAGTCCGTGTTCGCGGCCGTGCTCGTCGTGACGCTGGGCGTCTCGACCGTCGCCTACCCGTTCCTGCCGCGCCACCTGAGCCTCGCGTCGTCCTTCGCGATCGGCATCCCGGCGTTCCTGCTCGCGCTCGCGCCGAGCACGGGCCGCTGGGAGCCGGCCGGCTTCCTGCGCGCGGTCGCGCGCTTCGCCGTGCCGGGCGGGCTGGCGCTGGCCGCCGGCGTGATCGCCTCCTACCTGCTCGCCCTGGATCTGCTCGGCTTCTCGACGATCGACGCCCGCACCGTCGCGACCTCGGTGCTCGTCGTCGTCGGGCTCTACCTCGTCTCGCGGTTGGAGCGCGCCTCCGAGCCGGCTGGGGAGCCTGCCCCCGGCGGACGAGCAGCCGCTGCCGGCACCCCCGAGCGCGTGCGCCTCGTCGCCGCGCTGTGCCTGCTGCTGGGCGCCGGCTACGTCGCCGTGCTCGCGCTCCCCGTCACGCGTCGCTTCTTCGCCTTGAGCGCGCCAGAGCCGGCGATCGTCGCGCTGAGCGCGGCCGGCTCGGCGCTCGGCGTCGCGCTCGCGCGCCTCGGGCTGCGGCGCGCCCAGCCCGAGGCTCCGTCCGCCGAAGCGGCGACCTGAGCCGCCGCAGCGTCTTCTGTCCGTCTCATCGCTCGCTGCGCGCGGCGCGTTCGGCGATCAGCTCCTCGCGCACGCCGCGGTGGAACAGCACGCGGCGGACGATCGCGTCGGCCAGCGTGTCGGGGTCGACCTCGTACTCGCCGGCGGCGACCTGCCGCGCGAGCAGGCGCACGCGCGAGGAGCGCGTGATGCGGTCGCGCCGGGCGGTGGTGATGCGATGGATGCGGTCGTTCGTGGCGACCATCGATGTCCTCCTGGTTCGGTCCTGACGGCACACGTGAGCCGCACCCGGGCGGGGCGGCTCGTCTGGGTGCGTCAGGCGACGGGAGGAGCGCGAGCGCCGTCGTTCGCCGGCGCCGGAGCGGTCGGCTCGCAGCAGTCGGCCGCGACCGCGGTGCCGCCGTCGGGCAGCTCGAGGACGACCTGGTCGAACTGGATCGCGCAGTCGCGCTGCCCGCTCGCTCCGCCGGGAACGGCGGTGCCGCCACCGGCGGTCGCGGCGGGGGCGGACGGCGACTGGAGCGGCGCCGGAGGACCGCGCAGCTGCGGCGGGTCCTCGTCGCTGCGGTGGACGTGGGAGGCCTGGTGCCCGGTCAGTGCCGAGACTGCGGCGGGCTGGGCGCCGACGCTCGTGGAGAGGACGGGCGCACACGCCGTCGTCGACGCCGCGGTGGCGACCGGCATGGCCGACGCGCCCTCGCCTGCGGCGGCCGCCGGCACGGTGCCGATGCCGAGTCTCGCCAGCATGTCGCTGACGGCCTTCGCCGGCTGGGACGCGCTCTGGCCCGCGGCGCCCGGCGCGGCCGGCGTCGGCGAGACGGTCGGCGCCGTCGCGGTGGTCACCGGCTGCGACGCGGTCGTCGGCGCCGGCGAGACCGTCGTCAGCGGTTCGGTCGCGGCCGGCGTGATGCGCGTGTCCGAGGACGGCGCGGGCTTCGGCGCGGGCGCTCTGTCTGCCGGAGCCGGATCGGCGGGCGCAGGGTCTGCCGGCGCCGGGTCGGCGGGGGCGGGATCAGCCGGCGGGGCGGGATCGGGGGCCGGCGCAGCCGGCGGCGCAGGATCGGCGGGCGGGGCGGGATCGGGGGCCGGCGCGGCGGGCGGAGCAGGATCGGCCGGCGGAGCAGGATCGGGGGCCGGTGTGGCCGGCGGCGCCGAATCGACCGGCGGGGCCGGATCGGGGGCCGGCGTCGCCGGCGGCGCCGGGTCGGTCGGGGCGGGATCGGCCGGCGTCGCGGGATCGGCCGGTGCCTGGTCCGCAGGCGAAGTGGACGTGGCCGGCGGCGTCGGGTCGGCGGGCGTCTGATCCGCCGGCGGCGTCGAGTCGGCCGGCGGCGTCTGGTCCGCCGCAGGCTGGTCGGCTGCCGCGGCGCCGCCGGTGATCGCGATCGCGGCGAGCTGCCCGCTCGGGCCGGAGCCGCCGTGCCCCCGGTCGGCGAGCGCGCTCGCCGGCAGCAGCGCGAGCAGCGCGAGCACCAGCAGCAGCCCGAGGATGGGGCGACCATGCGCCGAACGGCGGAGACGGGATGCGGCGGACTGGGCGTGGACGTCCATGTGCGTTCGGTGGCAGCCTCTTCGGTCTTCGTCGGCAGCCGAGGCGAACCTGATAAGCGAATCAGGGCTCGAGCAGCCGGCAATCGCCTCCCGAGGTCCGCCTCCTGACCACGCAGCGTAGCCGGCACGCCCAAGCCTGTCAGCGCCGGCGGTCCGGGCTGGCACATCGGCGGTGGCGGCGCATCGGCTCCGTTCCACGATCAGACTGTACGCGCCGTGGGCAGCGCGTTCAGCACCAGCGTCGACCTCTCCCGCCTGCGCGACCGCGTCGCGCTCGTGACGGGCGGCGCGAGCGGGCTCGGCCGCGCGACGGCGCTGGCGCTCGCGGCGGCGGGCGCCGAGCTGGTGATCGCCGACGTCGACGTGGAGGGCGGCGCGCAGGTCGCCGCGCAGGTCGGCGGGCACTTCGTCGCGACCGACACGTCCGATTTCGAGGCCAACCGCGCGATGGTCGCGTTCGCGCGCGAACGCTGCGGACGGCTCGACCTCGTGCACCTCAACGCGGGCGTGACGACGGGCTGCGGCGTCGGCGAGGACTTCGAGCTCGCGAGATACCGCCGCGCGATGGGCGTCAACCTCGACGGCGTCGTCTTCGGTATGCACGCCGCGCTCGAGGCGCTGCGCGGCAACGACGGACCGGAGCGCGGCACGATCGTCGCGACCGCGTCGCTCGCCGGCCTCACGGCCGTCCCGATCGACCCGCTCTACGCGACCAACAAGCATGCCGTCGTAGGGTTGGTGCGCTCGCTCGGGCCGGCGCTCGTGCACGAGGGGATCCGCGTCAACGCCGTCTGCCCGGGCTTCGCGAAGTCGGCGATGACAGATCCGTTCGCGGCCGACCTGGAGGCGGCCGGCGTGCCGCTGATCCCTGCGGAGGTCGTCGCCGAGACGGTCGTGCGGCTGTTCGCGCTCGACGTCGCGGGCGAGTGCTGGTTCGTGCAGCCGGGCCGCGAGCCGGGACCGTTCGCGTTCCGCAACATTCCGGGGCCGCGTACGGCTCCGCCGACCGAGGAGAGCTGACCGCCATGGACTTCGAGCTGAGCGACCGCGCGAAGGACTACCGCGACAGACTGCAGGCGTTCCTCGACGAGAGAGTCCACCCGGCCGAGTCGGTCTACGTCGAGCAGGTGCGCGCGGCCGACACGCCGCACGTGCACCCGCCGATCATGGAGGAGCTCAAGGAGGAGGCGCGGCGGCGCGGGCTGTGGAACATGTTCCTGCCCGACGAGGAGCACGGCTCCGGCCTGACGAACGTCGAGTACGCGCCGCTCGCGGAGCTGCTCGGGCGCACCTTCATCGGCTCGGAGGCGTGCAACTGCTCGGCGCCGGACACCGGCAACATGGAGGTGCTGCACCAGTTCGGCGACGAGGAGCAGAAGGAGCGCTGGCTGCGCCCGCTGCTCGACGGCGAGATCCGCTCCGGCTTCGCGATGACCGAGCCGGACGTCGCCTCCTCCGACGCGACGAACATCTCGCTGCGGATGGAGCGCGACGGCGACGACTTCGTCCTCAACGGGCGCAAGTGGTGGACGACGGGCGTGATGCACCCGAGATGCAGAATCCTGATCGTGATGGGCAAGACGGAGCTGGAGGCGCCCGTCTACGCCCAGCAGTCGATGCTGCTCGTGCCGCTCGGCACGCCGGGGCTCGAGATCGTGCGCTCGCTGCCCGTCTTCGGCTACATGGACCCCGAGGGCCACGGCGAGCTGCGCTTCACCGACGTGCGCGTGCCGCAGTCGAGCCTGATCGCCGGGCCGGGCGCCGGCTTCCTGATCGCGCAGGCGCGGCTCGGCCCGGGCCGCATCCACCACTGCATGCGCGCGGTCGGCGCCGCCGAGCGGGCGCTGGAGCTGATGTGCAGGCGCGCCGACGAGCGCGAGACGTTCGGCAAGCCGGTCTCGACGCGCTCGAACATCCGCGACTGGATCGCGGAGGCGCGGATCGAGCTGGAGATGCTGCGGCTGCTGGTGCTGAAGACCGCGTGGCTGGTGGACAACGTCGGCGGCAAGAACGCGCGCATCGAGGTCGCGGCGATCAAGGTCGCGGCGCCGAACGTCGCGCTGAAGATCATCGACCGCGCGATCCAGGTGCACGGCGGCGCGGGCGTCTCGGACGACTTCCCGCTCGCCTTCATGTACGCGCACATGCGCACGCTGCGACTCGCGGACGGGCCCGACGAGGTGCACAAGCTGTCGATCGCGCGGCGCGAGCTGCGCCGCCAGCGGGGTGAGGACGCGCCGCTGATGTAGGTCGCGCGGCGCGCGTGCGGGCGGTCGCGGCGTGCGTCGCCCCGGCGGCCGCCGCACCGCGTCAGTCCCCACTGCCGCCGGAGCCGCTCGCCGATCCGCCGGACGAGTCGGAGCCGGAGGAGGCGCCGTCCCCGCCGGAGCTGCCGCCGGAGTCGCGCGAGCCGCCGCCACCGCTGTCGCCCTGCGAGCCGGTGTCGCCGCTGCCGGAGGATCCCGTTCCGCCGGACCCGCCGTCGTCGGATCCACCGCCCGACCCGCCGCCGTGCCCGTCGTCGCCCGAACCGTCGTCGCCGGTCCCCGGCGCCGGAGCGGTCCCGGAGCCCGGCAGGCGGCCTCTCCCCTGCCGCCCGCCGGGCCCCGTTCCGCCGCCGAGGCGCTCGTGGCCGTCGTCCCCCTCTGACGTGCCCTGCCTCGGTGGCGTGCCCCCGCCGCCGTCCGCGCGTTCGCCGGCACGCGGATGGACGGGTGCCGCGGGGGCTTGGCTGGAGATCGGTGCGGTCGCTGCGCGATGGCCGTGGCCGTGCCGGTGGGAATGGCCGTCGCGGTGCGGCGTCAGCGCATCCGGTTGCGCGGACGCCGACGGGCCGGATACCGCGAGCAGCGAGCCCGCATGCGCTGCACCGCCGGCCTCGCGCGCCGCGACGCGCACGGCGTGAACGGGATGCGATGCGGCGTGGGCGCGTCCGTGATGCTCGGCGACCGCGCCGACCCCGGCCGCCAGAACCCCGGCCGAGATCGCCGCCGCACCGCCCTTCGCGAGCAGGCCCGCGAGCCCCGCCGAGCCGCCGCCGACGGCCAGATCCGCTGCGGCGCCATGGCCGGCGGCGTCCGCGGCCCACGAGACGAGCGGCATCGGCGTGATCGCGGTCACGGCCGTGCGCAAGGTGGCGCGTGCGCGGTACACGAGCCCGCGCAGCGCCCCCTCGCTGAGGCCCATCTCGGCCGCCGCGGCGGCGTGGCTGGCGCCCTCCACCGCCGTGCGCAGCAGCGCCTCGCGCTGCTGCTCGGGCAGTGCGGCCAGTCCGGCGAGCGCCTCGCGCACGGCGATGCGCCGGTCGAGATCCTCCTGCGGGGCGCCGGCGCCGCTGATCGCCTCGCTCAGCTCGGCGTAGTCGTAGCCGGAGCCGCGCAGCGCGTTGAGCGCCGTGTTGTGGACGATGCGGTACAGCCAGGCGCGCGCGTCGCGCACGTCGTCGCCGCGCTGCAGCGCGATCCACGCCTGCAGCAACGCCTGCTGCAGGGCATCCTCGGCGCGCGCCTCCGGCAGCAGCACGCGCCGGCAGTATCCGAGCAGCGGGCGCCGGTAGCGCTGCACGAGCGCCTCGAACGCGCGCTCGTGACCTCTGCCGGCCAGCTCGACAAGGCGCGCGTCGCTCTGCGTCGCGAGCAGGCGGACCGTGACAGACGGGCTCATCGCGGCATCCCGGTGCGAATGGTCGCGGAGCGGGCGGCGGCCTGCACGCCGCGGCCGCCGCCCGCCACCGTTCGTTCCCCTATGACGCCGCCGGCTGCTGCTTGACGAGCAGGACGAGCTTGAACTCGGCGCCGTTGGCGCCGATCTTCAGGATCGCCTCGTGGACGACCGCGCCGGGGACAAGGTCGGCCACGGTGCAGGCGGACTGCCCGTGACAGCGGCCGTGGTGGTCGCCACCGCTCTGGTCGCCCTGGTCGTCGCCCTGATCGCCCTGATCGCCGCTGCCGCCACCGTCGCGGGCGGTTCCCGCGGTCGGCGTCGGCGTCTGCACGGCCGGGACGCAGTTGATCTCGGTGTCGTTGGTGACCTTGCCGCTGACGGTCGAGCCGTCCGCGAGCGTGATCGTCAGCACGCCGCCGGTGAACGACGCGACTCTGCCGGCGTCGCCGGGCGCGCTCGGGGTCGACGGGCTCGTGTTCGCCGCCGCGCCGAAGTGCTTGAGGCGCGTGTGGTGCGCCTTGACCTTGTGGTGATGGCGATGATGATGGCCGTGCGCCGATGCGGCGCCCGGGACGGCGAGCGCCAGCGCGAGCAGGCCGGCGACCAGCAGCAGGATTCGTCTCATGGTCAGTCCTCCTTGGCGGCGCCACGGCGCCTCTGGGGTCTCCTGCGTATTGAGACACCCGTTCGCGCGATTCCTCACGCGGCCCGGTCGCGCATCTAGAACGAACGTCCAGACCGCGCCGGCCGCACCGCCCGGCGTCCGGACGCCCGCGGCGGGCTACGCTGCGGCTCCGTGAGCCCGCTGGAACGCAACCGCTGGGGCGTCGTCGGCGCCTACGCCGCGCTCGGCGCGGCCACGCAGGTGCTGTGGCTGACGTTCGCGCCGATCACGACCGCGACCGCGCGGCACTACGGCGTCAGCGAGGGAGCGGTCGGCTGGCTGGCGGAGATCTTCCCGCTGCTCTACGTCGTGCTGGCGGTGCCGGCGGGGATGGCGCTCGACCGCTGGTTCGTCCCGATGCTGCGCGCCGGCGCGGCGCTGACGGCGGCCGGCGCGCTGGTGCGCCTCGGCGGCGACGCCTTCGCCTGGGCGCTCGCCGGCCAGCTGCTCGTCGCGATCGCGCAGCCGTTCGTGCTCAACGCGGTGACGAAGCTGGCGAGCGAGTACGTCGCGCCAGAGGCGCGCCCGGCGGCGATCTCGCTCGGCTCGGGCGGCACGTTCGTCGGGATGCTGCTGGGGCTGCTGCTGGGCCCGGCGCTCGGCAGCGCGGCGGACCTGCGGACGCTGCTGGTGGTCGAGGCCGCCTTCGCCGTGCTCGCGGCGACGGCGCTGTGGGTCGCGCTGCGCTCACGCCCGGCCGGCGCCGCGGCGCTCGAGCGGGCGATCGGGCTGCGCGAGCTGCGCGCGGTCTGGGACGACCGCTTCGTGCGCTCCCTCTGCGCGCTGGCGTTCGTCGGCTTCGGCGTCTTCATCGCGCTGACGACGTGGCTGCAGGGCCTGCTGGCGCCGTTCGGCGTCTCCGACGACACGGCGGGCGCGATGCTCGTCGCGGCCGTGCTCGCCGGCGTCGCGATGACCGCGTGGCTGCCGGCGGCGACCGCCCGGCGGGCCGCCGAGCGGACGATGCTGAGCGCGGCGCTGCTCGCCTGCGGCGCCTGCTGCGCGCTGCTGGCGGGGGTGCGGGCGCCCGCGGCGCAATTCGTGCTCGTGGCGGCGATCGGAGCCGTCGTGCTGCCGGCGCTGCCGGTGCTGCTGGAGCTGGCCGAGCGGCGCGCCGGCAGCGCGGGCGCCTCGGCCGCCGCGCTGCTGTGGCTGGCCGGCAACCTCGGCGGGATCGCGCTCGCGCTGCCGGTCGGAGCGCTCGTGCACCATGCCGCGCCCGCCTTCGGGCTGCTGGCGCTCGCGACGCTCGCCGGCCTGCCGTTCGCGCGGCGGCTGGTCTGGCGCGGCGGTGTGCTCGCCGCGGAGGCGCGCACGTGAGCGCCGCGCGCAGCGAGGACCGCCCGGTCCGCGACGAGGACGCCTTCGACGTCGGCGCCGTCGACGCGTGGCTGCGCGGGCTCGGCGTCAACGGGCTCGGCGACGGCGGCGAGCCGCCGCAGGTGCGGCAGTTCGCCGGCGGCGCCTCGAACCTCACCTACCTGCTGCGCTACCCGCGGCGCGAGCTGATCCTGCGCCGCCCGCCGGCCGGGACGAAGGCCGCCTCCGCGCACGACATGGCGCGCGAGCACCGCATCCAGGCCGCGCTGCGCCCGGTCTTCCCGGCCGTGCCTGAGATGGTCGCCTTCTGCGGCGACGCCGGGGTGATCGGGGGCGACTTCTACGTGATGGAGCGCGTCGAGGGCGTCGTCCCGCGCGCGCAGATGCCACCGCAGATCGGCACCGACCCGCAGTTGATGGGCCGCATCGGCGAGCGCTTCGTCGACCTGCTCGCGGAGCTGCACGCAGTCGACCCGGCGGCCGCCGGACTGGCCGGGCTGAGCCGCGGCGACGGCTACGTGCGCCGGCAGGTCGCGGGCTGGTCGGAGCGCTACCGCCGCGCGAAGACGTGGAACGTGCCGTCGTTCGAGCGCGTCATGCGCTGGCTCGACGCGCAGCAGCCGGACGACGCCGGCGCGTGCGTGATCCACAACGACTTCCGGCTCGACAACCTCGTGCTCGACGCCGGGGACCCGCTGCGCGTGCGCGCGGTGCTCGACTGGGAGCTGGCGACGATCGGCGACCCGCTGATGGACCTCGGCAGCTCGCTCGCGTACTGGGTGCAGGCCGACGACGGCCTCGCCGGCCGCCTCTTCCGCAGACAGCCGTCGCACCTGCCGGGGATGCCGACGCGCGCGCAGATCGTCGCGCGCTACGGCGAGCAGACCGGCCTCGACACCGGCGCGTGGGCCTTCTACGAGGTCTTCGGCCTGTTCCGGCTGGCCGTGATCGCGCAGCAGATCTACTACCGCTACCACCACAAGCAGACGCGCAACCCGGCCTTCAAGCGCTTCTGGGTCGCCGCGCACCTGCTCGAGCGGCGCTGCCGCGGGACGATCCGCGCGTGAGCCTCACACCTCGGCGAACGTCTCCTCGAACGACGGCGTCGACCACTCGAACGAGATGACGCCGCGCGAGCGCGTCGCCGGCTCCTCGCGCCAGCGCGCGAGCACCTCGGGCCGCAGCTTGTAGGCGCGGTAGAAGCGGCCGCGCGCGTCGCGCTGGTTCGTGCGCTCGACGTCCTCGGCGCCGGGGCCGAAGCGCACGAGCGACGCGAGCTTGTCCGGCGAGCTCGGCGGCCCGGCGGTGCCCTTCGGCGTGACCGCCACGCAGGCCGAGCCGTTGGACGGCAGCAGCGCCGTGAAGCGCTCGGCGTCGGCGACCGCGAAGACGAACGTGAAGTCGCGATACCAGCGGCCCTCCTCGGGGCGTTCGCGGCGCGTGTGGTAGGCGAGGTGGATTCTGTCGATCAGCGCCTCCATGTCGGCCGCGGCGCGGACCGTCACGCCGCGCGCCGCGAGCACGAACGCATGCGATGAGCCGAGCGTGATCTCGGCGCGCGCCTTCGCGTGGGCACGCGCCGGGATCAGCGCGGAGGTTTCGCCGCGCCCGTACAGCTCGAACGCGACGTCGTCGCCCGAGCATGCCTCCCACACGCGGCCGGCGGTGCTGCGGCGCACACGTCCGGGGAAGCCGTGGAAGCTGTGCCGCACGGTCGAGATCGGGTGCCAGACGCCGTCGTTGCCGATCGTGCCGATGTCGCCGATCTCGATCGGGAACTCGAGCGGCACGACCGGGCGCATGCCGAAGCGTCTGTGGACCTCTGTGACGAACCCTGCGATGTCTGCCATGGGAGCCTCCGCGCACGTCGGCGCCCCTCACGCCGGCTCTTGCGCGCTGACCCATTAAACATCATTTCTGGGTATTAGCCCGCCGCTTCACGGTGTGAAGCGGCGGTCAGACCCGCACGACGGTCAGCAGGTACGTCGGATGCGCCAACAGCGAGCCGTCGTCAGCCTCGTTGTGCCGCTCGTACAGCGCCGCGAGATCGGCGCGCGCGGCAGCCCATCCGCCCTGGGGCTCGAGCGCCGCCTTCGCCATGACGGTCGGGCCGAGCACCTGCTCGGTGTAGTCGATCCACGCATCCACCGACGGCGCGCGCACCGAGTCGCGCGCCGGCCGCAGCTCGCACGTCACCTCGCTCGCGCCGGCGAACAGCTCGCGCACGACATCCTCCACCCCCCACAGGATCGGCGGCCTGAAGCCCTCCGGGGGCGGCGGCATGTGGCGGCCGAGCGTCCCGAACATCTCGCCGTTGAGCCCGTCCGGCGCCCACGCGCAGACGGCCACCGTCCCGCCGGGACGGCACACGCGCAGCAGCTCGGCGGCGGTGCGCGCCTGGTCGGGCGCGAACATCGCGCCGAAGACCGACGTGACGCGGTCGAAGCTCCCGTCGGCGAACGGCAGCGCCTGCGCGTCGCCCTCGACGAACGCGATCGCATGGCCCTCCGCAGCAGCCCGCGCCTCGGCGGTGGCGAGCAGCTCCGGCGTGAGGTCGAGGCCGGTGACCCGCGCGCCGCGGCGCGCGGCCTCGAGCGCCGCGTTTCCGCTGCCGGTCGCGACGTCGAGCAGCGCCTCGCCCGTCTGCACTCCGACGGCGTCGAGGACCTCGTGCGCGACGGGCTCGATCGTGCGGGCGATGTCGGGATAGTCGCCGGCGGCCCACATGGCGCGCTGGCGACGGGTCAGCTCGGCAGAGTCGAAGGTCATGTGGCGGAGCCTACCTCGCGGTGCCGCAGCCGGTGCATCAGACGAGCTGGTCCTGATGGGGCGGCGATTCGGCCACCGGACGCGCCGTCGCTGGGAGGACGCCGGCTGTGGTCAGGTCATCGACCGAGATGAGGGCACCATCGACGATCTCGTCCAACAGTGCGGCCTGGTCCGGCTCCAGCTCGACGAGCTTTGCGACGACGTGCAGCAGATCGATGAGCTCGCTCGTCCAGTCGGGATCCCACCGTGTCGCCACGATCTCATCGAGCGGCGAGGAACGCCGGCCGTCCGGGTCCCGCTTCCGTCGCGCGAACCAGCGACGAACGATCTTGTAGCCGGAGGTTCTCGTACTCCCACATCGCCGGCGTCACGCCGGTCACCCGTCCGGCCCCCACGTGCAGCGTGCCCGTCGCCGGGTCGTACTCGATCGTCTCGGGCATCCCCGCCTCGTCGTCCGGGATCGGAACCGCGACGAGCGGCCGATCCGGGCCATCGACGCGCGGCGGACCCTCGGGCCGTCCGTCGTCGGGATCCGCGCATCGCTCGCCGTACGTGTGGAGCCAGATCGCCCGCCGGCCGAGCGCCACGGCGCGCGCGAAATGCTGGGGATCGGCCGTCACCGGGATCCGCAGGCCCGGAGTGTGGAGATCCTCGCGGTAGCGCTCGACGTACGCCGGATGCGCCGTGATGGCAGCGATGTACGCAAACAGGTCCGGGCCGGTCACCTCGGTCCCGCAGACGGCGCTCAGATACTCGAGGAAACCGGGGAGGACGTTCGGGCGCGCGCCGGCGCTGTCAAGCCAGAGCGGGTAGACGCGGCCGCCGAAACTTCCGCGATGATGATCGAGGTCCGGAATGAAACCGGTACAGCTGACTGCCGGACCAGCTCTCGGAGACGAAGCTGCCAAGGCGGTCAGGAACAGCTGGTCAGGAGCCTTCTTAATCTGCCAAAGGCTCGGGTTGGGCTGATTGATGACCCGCTTGTCGGGAATCAGCCACCCGCGATCGAGGGTCCGCAACCCGTACCGCACCGGCTCCGGGCACGCGCCTGTCTCGGCAGCGATTGGACCGCGCGGCGGATAACCAGGCAGGTTGTCGGACAGCACGGTGTCCACCCGCCGATCCCGCTTGTGCTCTGCCAAGAGCAGCGCACGTTCATCTGGCTCCGACGTGACCAGCCGATCCCACCGTGTCCGCAACACCTCAGCTGACGGTCCGACAACCCACGTACGCCCTGGCATTGTGCCCGAACCGGACCAGGCCAACAGGTCGTCGAGAGCTGGCATGGCCGACCAACTCGCTGCGCTGGCCGGCAAGAACGGTGCGCCCCACTCGCTCGAGCAGTCGACCCATCCGGATCCGTCGACCTCCAGATCGCTCAGCGCGGCGAACTTCTCGCTCCGCGTTCCCTCGACAGCCACGAACCGGACCGGGGCCGGAATATCAGGGCTCGTCGACCCGTCTCGCAGCGCGATCGTGATGCAGATCGGCTGCTGCACGCCGGGGAAGATCCGCGTCGCGACCTCGGGCTGATGACCCTCGGGCGAGCAGTCGATGACCCAGATCTCGTCGGCCCAGCGACGCATGTGACGTCGCATCTCGGCGAACCCCGGGCCATGCAGGAAGCCGGCGACGGTGATGAACGCGACCACCCCCTGGTTGCCGGGATGATGCTCGAAGACCTTCCATGCGCCCCAGCGCCAGAAGTAGACGTAGAGGTTGTAGAGGTGCTTGACGTGCGCGCCGAGGCCAAGCTCCTTCGGCGGCACGAAGTCCGCGAGCAGCGCGGGATGGCTGCGACTTCCCGTCTCGACCCACTCCCCGAGACCGCGGCTGCGCTCCTTGTAGGGCGGATTTCCGATAACGACGACGACCGGCTCTGACCGCTTCACCTCGTTCGCCCGCCGGCGACTCTCGGCGATCGGGCGGTACGTCGCGGCGAGCTGCGTGTCCTCGACGAACGGGTCCGCCAACGCGTTCGTGAGGTAGAGGCGGAGGTCGTCCGAGCCGAACTCGACCCCAAGCCGATGCAGCTCGGCCGCGAGGCGAACTTCCGCGACGGAATAGGGACCTGCCTGCAGCTCGAATCCGATCAGGCGCCGTGCCGCCTTGTGCAGTGCAGGACCGACGGCTCCAGGTCCCTCGTCGGCAGCGACATGTTCCGCGATCCGGTCGACGATCCGGAAGAGGAACGTGCCGGTTCCCGCCGCAGGATCCACGACGGTCACATCCCCCGACGCGAAACCCTGTCGGTGCCCGAGCCGCGTACGCAAGAGGTCGTCGACCATCCGGACCATCGGATCGACCGCCTCGACAGGCGTGTAGTAGCTCCCGGTCTGGCGACGCAGCTTCGGGTCGTAGTGCTCCAGGAAGTCCTCATAGAAGTAGAGCCACGCGGCCGGGTCGTTGCGGCTCAGCGTCGGCCAGTCGACCACCGCCAGCACGCGCTTGAGCGTGTCCACCGACACCGCGAGCTTCGGCAGGACGACGGGGTCGGTCAACACGGCCAGCGCTCGCGCCATGAGCGTGTGCCTGCTCCCGAGCTCGTCCGCCACTTCGCGGAGGTCGCGACCACCGCCGAGCTCGATGCCCTCCACCCGAGCCAGCAGCAGCGCGAACGTGACCGTCTGCGCATACCCGTCAGCGAACTCATCGTCCGTGGCGTCGGGGTACAGCAGTCTGCGCCAGTCCGCCGCGAGGTCGTGCAGGCCGAGGACCCCGTCGTCGAGCGACTCCTTCACCTCGTCGCGCAGGACGCGGCAGAGGCGTGCGGCGACGACGGCAAGCTCCTTCGGCCGGCGAGGTGGGATGGGCGTCCAACGGAGGAAGTCGTCGACGAGCGCCAGCAGGCCGTCGTCGGGAGCGCTCAGGTCGCCGCTCGTGACGTCCCCCAGGAGCCGCACCACCTTCCCGACGCGCTCCCCGTCACGGAAGAGGGCGAAGGCGTTCCCGTCGCTGTAGAGGACGTTGGGCAGGCAGGCGAGCCGCTGCCACTGTCTGCGGTCGTGGCCTCTGTAGCGGGCTGTGTCGACCCCCTTGCCGGGCGCCTTCAGCTCGACGAAGCCGACGAGCGCCTTCCCGACGCTGACCGCGTAGTCCGGCCGGATGCGCTCGGCGGCCAGCAGGTGCTCGCCGACGGGAACCATGCCGGGGATGCCCGTCATGTCCGCGATGTCGCCGAGCAACCGCTCGAACGGCGTGCGCAGCAGGTCCTCGGGCTCTCCGCCGCCGATCGAGAACTTCTCGGCGACCGCGCCGCCAAAACGCGAGACGGCGGCTTCGAGCGCGGCCGGCGCACCGCTCGCGCGCGCGTTCACGGACGTTGACCGCACCGGTCGTATGCGCGAGCGATCAGCGACCGCAGCTCGTCGAGCTGGTCGACGCCCACCAACGAGTACATGACGTCACCCATCCCGAAGTGCCCGACGTCGGTAACGTCGCGCATCGCATCGGCATTCCAGGGCGTCGCCATCTGCGGCGTCAGCGACAGGTATGCGATCACGCGGCGCTGCTGGATCTCCGTCGTGAAGAAGGATCGGTTGCCGCGGAAGTAGCCGATGTACTGCTTCCGCACGCGGCGGGAGACGTCGCCGCCGAGCGATCCGGCGTATGCGTCGAGCTGCTCCCACAGCTCCCGGATCAGCACGCTCTTGGTACCCAGATGGTGGTCGAGCTCGTACGCTCTCCCGCGCCGCGGCGGCGTGGGCCCTACGGTCGACCTTGCCGAACCATCTGGCTGAGAGGCCGGCGTCGCATCGGGTGGCGCCTCGGCATCGAGAACCCGCGTGAGACTGCGCACAAGCGTGTCAGTCGCGACCGCCGGATGCCCGAGCTCCCGCACAACCGCATCGACGAAGGCGTCGGGCGGATGCGCAGCCAGGCGAGCGAGGGCAGCGCGCACCCGAGCGTCGGTGAAGAACGCCTCGCCGAAGGCGTCGAGCCGTCCGTCGGCGACAGCCTCGCGACTGACCAGCCCCAGCATTCGCGCCTTGGTCGCCAGAGACTCCTGCTCGTCAGCGAGGTCGACTTCGAACAGCAGCTTGCGGTCCATCGACAGCGGCTCATTCGCCTTGTACACGCGGAAGCTCATCCCGTTGGTCAGGACGCACCAGACGACACCGTCGTTGTTCGCGTAGTTGACCGTCTGGGCGATGAATCTCTTGTCGTCGAGCTTCTCCGTGATCGCTTTCGCCTCGACATAGACGCGCGCCACACCATCGTGCTTCAGGGCGTAGTCGAGGAACGTGCCTTGGTAGACCTTCACCTCACGCTCGACCGCGTCGAGGTCGCCCGGCTCCCATCCAAGCGCCCCGAGCAGCGGCTCGATCAACAGCGCCTTGGTGTTCGCCTCATTCCGTGCCGAGCTTGCCCGCAGCTTCCGGGATGCTTCGACCGCCGAGCGAATAGCGTCAACGAGCGCCATCGCGCGATCCTACGAGGCAGTGCGGTCGCGTGATGCACCCGGCCGCCGACGGATCGACGGGTACTCAGGCGGCGACGACGCGTGCCGGCAGCAGCTCGATGCTCGCCGCCGGCTGCGGCACGAGCCGCGGGGGGACGGTCGGCAGCACGGCGGGCGCGGCGGCGGGCCGGGTGCCGGGACGGGTCCCGCGGACCTCCTGGTGGCTGCAGACGACGTAGCACCACTCCATCAGCGCCACACGCGCCGCCGAATCGAGCTCGACGATGCGCGCGCCGAGCAGGTAGCCGTCCTCGCTCGGGCGGCAGGAGCGGATCTCCGTCACGACGTGCACGTCGCGCGGCCGGCCCTCGCTGTCCTCGAGCCGCAGGCGGATCGGCACAGGCGCCCCGACCTCGAGCGGCGCCGTCACGAGCAGGCCCAGGCCGGCGGCGTTGGCGTCGAGCAGGCGACCCGGGATCGAGCCTCTCGGCCAGATGCACAACGCGGGAGCGTCACCCTCGAAGCGGTAGATCAGCCGCCGCTGGCGCCGTCCCGCGACGAGCACGAGCGTGCGCAGGATGCGCCGCAGCTCGACGAACGCGAGCAGCGGGATGATGACCTTGGCGATCGGCGGCAGGTCCGGCAGCGGGCCGATCCCCCACAGGTCGAGGACCCGCATGACGATCCCGGCGACCAGCACGACGGCCAGCACGCAGGCGATCTTCAGCTTCGCGAGCGCCTGCGTGCCGCCGAGGTCGATGCCCTCCTTCGGCGTGACCTTGAAGGCGGTCTTGGCCGGGACGATCGCGCAGCGCAGCGCGCGCGCGTAGATGTCCATCGTCATCAGCTCGTAGTGCGTCGTCTCGGGTATCCGCATGTACCCGCGCGCGAGCGCGGACCCGGCGCCGAGGTTGAGCGCGAGCGCGGGCAGCCACAGCGTCAGCAGGCCCTCGAGGTCGACGCGCATCGGCAGCCAGCCGGCCCACAGCACGAGCGCGAGCGTCAGCAGCAGCAGCAGGCGCATCGGCGGCGCGAGGTAGGCGGCGAGGCTGGCGAAGTAGGAGAGGCGCTGGAGCGGCTTGAGCTCTCTCGCGCGCAGCGGCGACTCCGGCAGCGTGAAGACGGCGAGGTTCCCGCGCGACCAGCGGTCGCGCTGCAGCAGGTAGCCGTCGAGGTCATGCGGCGCGAGGCCCTGCACGAGCACCTCGTCGTGGTAGCGCGAGGTCCAGCCGTTGCGCTGCATGCGGATCGTCGTGTGGAAGTCCTCCGCGATCGTCTCCGTCGCGACGCCGCCGATCCCCAGCAGCGCCTCGCGCCGGATGACGGCCGCCGAGCCGCACCAGAAGGCCGCGCCGTGGCGGTCCTTGCCGGGGCAGATGACGTGGTAGAAGAGCGACTGCTCGTGGCGCCCGACGGCGTAGTGCTGGACGGAGTCCTGGTTGGAGAAGTCGTGCGGGCTCTGCACGAGGCCGACCTTGGGGTCCTCGAAGTAGCCGACGAGCGCGTCGAGCGCGTCGGGCATCGGCACATGGTCGGCGTCGAGCATGAGGACGAGGTCGCCGTGCGTACGCGGCAGCGCAGCGTTGATGTTGCCGGCCTTCGCGTGGGCGTTGTCGGGGCGCGTCATGTAGACGGCGCCGGTCAGCTCGGCCAGCTCGCGCATCCGCTCGCGGCGGCCGTCGTCGAGCAGGTAGGTCGTGTGCTGGTAGCGCAGCGCGCGGCAGCCGGCGAGCGTCGCGAGCACGACCTCGTCGGGCTCGTCGTACGTGCAGATGTAGACGTCGACCGTCGGGTCGCTGACGATCGGCGGGCGCGTGACGGGGACGCGCCTCCACGAGAACCACGTCAGCGTGCCGAGCGCCCAGATGCCGTACAGCTCGGTGACGAGCAGCATCGTGAACGTGACCGGACTGGCGCCGGCACCGGTCCAGCCGATGCGCCACGTCAGGTAGACGGCGCCCCAGATCAGCGCGCACAGCGCGAGCGTGCGCGTGAGCCGCTGATGGCGCTCGAAGAAGATCCCGTAGCGCGGCCGCGCGCCGGCGCCGCGTGCCTCGGTGCCGACGCGGCCGGCGATCCACGACGTGCCAAGCAGAATGCGCAGGATTTTTCCAGCAAAACGGCGAATTCCGGCTTTCCGAACGACCATTCCGGTTGGATCGGCGGCGCGACATCCGCCCACGAGCGGCTTGGACAGATGTCGGGCGCTGCGCGGCCCGGGCTCAAGGTCTCCGCGGCGGCCGCCGCTCTTCGTTGGTGTCGGCAACCGGGCGTGACCGGCCCGGCGGGTCAGTAGCTTGGCCGGCGTGCAGTCATTCGCGCCTCAGGCATGGCAGGCCGCCAGCCGCCCGGACCTCAGCGAGCCGCTCCGCTATGCCGTCCAGCGGTTCGGCGAACTGCTCGACCCGCACGCGCACTTCGCAGCCGCTGCGAGCTTCACGATGGATCCCGTCACGGCCGCGGGCGAGTTCCTGGAGCTGGCTCGCGCGCACGCCTCCTCCGAAGGCCGCAATCCGTCCTACAGCGTGATGCTCGACGGCGTCGAGCGGACGCACGGCGCCTTGGTCGCCGACCACAACGTGGACCGCTGGTTCTCCACGCTGCTGGAGCCGGCGCTCGCCGCGCTCGATCGATGCCTCGACTGGGGAGCGGCTTCGGCGGCCGGCATCGGCAGAAGGCCCTGGCTGATGCGCGAGACGGCTGTCGCCGGACGAGGCGCGGTCCGCGACCTCTGGACGGTGATGAAGGAGCCCGCGACGGGATACCGAGCGCAGCTCGTCGACGCCATCTGCGATGTGTGTCGGGAGCCTTCGCTCCCGATGTCGGGGTGGCTGCAGTTCGACTCCGAGCTGCGCCTGCTCGCGGCCGTGGCGCTCTCCGAGGGTCGCACCGACACGCGCCTCGCGAAGACCATCGCCTCGAGAGTCGCCGGCGCGGCCGACAACGACGCCGCCGTCAACCGCCTGCGCGCGATCCTGGAGTCGCCGCCCGATCGCTTCACGGTCGCGTTCGCGATCGAGGGCATCTGGCGCCCGAAGAGCCTCAAGCCTTTCCATCTGCGGGAGATCGATCGCCGCAGGCCGCGATGGGACTCCACCCACGGCGCGCCCGAGGACGCCGAGCTGGCGGCGTTCTGCGCGCGCCAGGACAGACAGCGCGCGATCGTCGCAGCGGACGTCGAGGCGTTCGACTTCGAGCAGGCGGCGACGATCGCCTGGCAGTCGGGCGAGCGGATCGCCGACCAGTACGCGGCAGAGCATCGCGCGTATCGCATCCAGGTCGCCTCACCGCTGCTGACGATGCGGACCTCCGACGGGCAGATCAGCGAGCAGCGCGCGCGTGGCAGACGGGTGCAGTACGCGAAGCCGCGGCTGCGAAGGCCCGAGCCACGGCTCGAGCAGTCGCTGCGCTACGCCGCGCTTGCCCGCTCGGAGCGCGCGCCGGTGGTGCAGGTGCTCCACTCGTGGATCGCGCTCGAGACGCTCGTGCGCGGCCCAGAAGCGCCCGCCGGCCCCTATCAGCTGCTCATGCATGACCTGGCGCCGGCGCTATCGATCCACGCGGTTCGCCAGAGCCTCGCCGCGACGTGGCACGTCGCGAGCCGGTCCGGTCGCCGCGGGCCGGAGAGCACCCGCTGGGTCGAGCTCGAGCGCTGGCTGGGGATCCACAACAACCACCGCAATCTCCCCGACTTCAACCGCTGGGTCGACGTGATGCGCTGCGAGCCGCCAGCCGGGACGGCGCTGCCACAGCCGCTCCCGCTCGACGGGTCGCTCGACGAAGCCGGTGCGCTGCTGCTGCAGCTGCTGCCGAGCATGACTCCGTTCGCGCGCGAGGCCATCCTGCGGTGGCGGTGGCGGCTCGCGAAGGGCAACCGCTTGAGCAACTGGTGCGACGAGATCCGCGGCCAGGCACGCGCGTCGCTCGGGCGGATGTACGTGCTGCGCAACGCGACCGTCCATACGGCGACGACCCAGTCCAACGGCGGCGATCAGCTTGCGCACGCCGCGAAGAACATCGTCGACACGGTCTACGAGGTCCTGCCGGCCTGGCTGCAGGATGGCAGGCCGACCTGGCGAGCGTTCGAGCGGCTCGAGCGGCGCGCCTTCCACGTACACCGCACATGGAACCACCGATCGCGCGAGGCGCTGCTCGATGCCGAGAACCTGACGCGTCCGAGCGGCGACGGATTGACCCGTAAACGAGAGGAAGCGTCCCGTAGGACGCTTCCTGGGCTATCCGTCTAGCCGACGGGCCTGGCTTCGGACCGAAGCCCGAGCCGTGCACGAAGATAGCAGCGTTACGGGCGTCTGACGCAAGTTGCGGTGCAACGCAGCGCAGATCGGCGATCGCGCGATCCACCGCCCTGCGATGCTTGGCGCCGCGATTTGCACTCGAGCCCGGAGGTTGACGTGAGCGCCGCGACATTCGACCCGGACGCCTACAAGCGCACGACGACCGACCAGTGGCAGACCGCGGCCGAGCCCTGGCACCGCTGGGGCCCGACACTCGAGGCCTGGCTGGGAGAGGCGACCGAGGCGATGCTCGACATGGCCGGCGTCGCCCGGGCGGCGCGGGTGCTCGACGTGGCGGCGGGCACCGGGGGCCAGACGCTGGCGGCAGCCCGGCGCGCCGGGCCTGACGGTCATGTGCTGGCCACCGACATCTCCAGCAACATCCTCGCCTTCGCCGAGCGCAGCGCGCGCGAAGCCGGGTTGGACAACGTCGAGACCCGCGTGGTCGACGGCGAGCAGCTGGACGTGCAGCCGGGCACCTTCGACGCGGTCATCTCGCGCGTCGGCTTCATCTACTTCCCCGACCAGCACGCCGCATTCGTCGGCATGCGGCGCGCGCTCAGGCCGGGAGGCCGCCTGGCGGGGATCGTCTACGCGACACCCGAGGCCAACCCGTTCTTCTCGATCCCGGTGTCGATCATCCGACGCCGGGCGCAGCTGCCGGCGCAGGCGCCGGGCCAGCCGGGCCCGTTCAGCCTCGGCGCCCCCGGCGCGATCGAAGCGGTGTTCGAGCGGGCGGGCTTTGCCGACGTCGAGGTGCGCCGGGTGTCGGCTCCCGTGCGGATGCCGTCCACGGCCGAGTTCGTCCGCTTCGCGCGCGAGTCCTTCGGGGCCCTGCACCAGATGCTCGCGGGGCTCAGCGAAGACGAGCGCGAGGAGGCGTGGAGCGAGATCGAGCGCGAGCTCTCGCAGTACGAGACGGCGGACGGCTTCGAGGGCCCCTGCGAGCTGCTCGTCGCCGCGGGAACCGCTCCCGCGTAGGCGCCGCGCCGGCCGGCGCACGGCACTCAAGCGGAAAAATGGAGACGCCGGGAATTGAACCCGGGTCCGCGGTCGCGTGAAGGGCGGCTTCTACGAGCGTAGCCGGCGCTCTGGTTCTCGTCCCTCGCTCGCCTCGCCGGCGGGGTTGCGGGGGACCAGCCTCCTGAAGATGTCCCCGGTTCGGCGGAGGCGGGCCTCGCCGGGTGAGCCTGCGTTCTGATTCCGGCGAAACCCCGCGGCAGGCTGGCGGGGGCCGAAACCTCGCGGCCTTAGCTAGGTGCTAAGCGGCGAGGGCGTACTCGTGAGAGTCCGCACGTATGGTTTTCCCGGTGGTTTTACGAGGCCAACCGGGACCTCGGCTCGCAACCACCCCCACGAAGACAACCACGTCGAAGCCTGTCGTCCCCTTGGGGTTTACTGCTCGCTGAAGTGTAGCTGCCAGACTGATGTCATGGACCAGCGCGTCGAATGGCTCCCGCCGGTGACGCAGCCGCCGCCCGTCACGGTGCCCGAGGCGGTGGCGCCGGAGGACGTCGGCCTGCCGCCGGCGCAGCCGCGCAGCGGCCTCAAGCGCCTCGCCGCCCCGCTCGCCGCGATCGGCGCCGCGCTCGCGAAGCTCAAGTTCGTCCTGCTGGCGCTCACGAAGGTCAAGCTGCTCACGACCGCGGGCTCGATGGTCGTCTCGGTCGCCGCCTACAGCCTGATCTTCGGCTGGACGTTCGCCGCCGGCTTCGTGCTGCTGCTGCTCGTGCACGAGATGGGCCATGTGATCCAGCTGCGGCGCGAGGGGATCCAGGCGAGCGCGCCGATGTTCATCCCCTTCCTCGGCGCCGTCGTGGCGGCCAAGTCGCTCGGCGAGGACGCCGCCGCCGAGGCGCGCGTCGGGCTCGCCGGCCCGGTGCTCGGCTCGCTCGGGGCGGCGCTGCTGATCCCCGTGTGGCTCGCGACCGGCAACGAGCTCTGGCAGGCGCTCGCGTTCACCGGCTTCTTCCTGAACCTCTTCAACCTGTTGCCGGTGATTCCGCTCGACGGCGGCCGCGCGATGGCGGCGATGGCGCCGTGGATGTGGTTCGCCGGGCTGGCGGCGATGGCCGCGCTCGCGATCGCCTTCCCCAACCCGATCATCCTCGTGATCCTGGTGCTCGCCGCCTACTCGACCTGGCAGCGCTGGAAGGCGCACCGCGCCGGCGGCGCCGAGGACGAGGCGTACTACCGCATCCGGCCTGCGCAGCGGGCGGCCGTCGCGGCCGTGTACCTCGGCCTGATCGCGGCGCTCGTGATCGGGATGGACGCGACGCACCTCGTGCGCACGTTCGCGAACGCCTGACGCACCGCCGGGCGGGCGATCGACCACCTGGAGCTTGGAGCGACGGCGCCGGCCCCGGTATGGTCGCTGCATGGCGACGCGAGGGGGGATCGCGCTGCGGCGCGATCGCGCGGACGGGGACGAGGGAACGAGGGCGAAGCGGCCGCTCACGGCGAGCGAGACCGCATGGCTGCTGCTGCTGCCGGCGCTCGCGGTGTCGCTCGCGATCGTCGTCGTGCTCGGCCCGCCGCTGGGGCGCCTCGCCTTCACCGGCCAGAGGTACACGTTCTGGCCGAGCACGCGCGGCGTGCTGAGCCCGAAGCCGGATGAGCTTGCCCGCTTCGCGCTGACGGTCGTCTGCGCCGTCGGCTTCGCAGCGGCGATCGCGCTCGCCGCGCGGCGACCGCCGCGGATGCGCCCCGCAGCCGTCCGGTCTGTGCTGTTCGCGCTGCAGGCGCTCGCGCTTCTCGTGCTCGCCGGGCTGTGGATCGCGCAGCACAGCGTCAACCGCTACGGCGGTGGGGACCCGAGCTACTTCACATGGCAGACGATCGTCGCCGCCGCGGCGCTGGCGTCGCTCGCCGCCGGCCTGCTCGGGAACGCGCGCGTGGTGGCACGCCTGCGCGCGCTCGAGCCCAGCCGCCGTTGGACGATCGCCTGCACGGCGGTGGCGCTCGCGGCGACCGTGCTGTGGCTGCTGCCCTCGGTTTTCAACGAAACGAACATCGTGTACGGCCAGTCGGGCGTCTTCTTCCACCTGCGCAACACGTACGACGAAGCGCTGAGCGTCCTCGACAGCCGCGACCCGCTCGTGGACATGGCGAGCTACGGAGCGCTCGTCCCCTACCTCGTCGCGCTCCCGCTCGCGTGGTCGCATGCGTCGGTGGCCGTCTTCACGAGCCTGATGGTCGCGCTGACGACCGGCGCCCTGATGGCCGTCTTCGGGATCCTGCGGCGGCTGACGCCCCACCCGCTCGCAGCGCTGGCGCTCTACGTCCCGTTCGTCGCGACGAGCGTCTTCATCGTCTTCGGGGAAGCGGTCGAGCGCTACGACTTCGGCGACTACTTCGGGATGTTCCCGGTCCGCTACGCGGGACCGTACGTGCTCGCGTGGCTGCTCGCGCGGCAGCTCGGCGGCGAGCGGCCCCGCTCGCCCGTGCCGCTGTTCGCGTTCGCGGGGCTGGTCGTGCTCAACAACACCGACTTCGGCCTGCCCGCGCTCGGCGCGACGGTGCTGGCGCTGCTGTGCGCGCGGCCGCCGCGCACGCGCGGCGCGCTCGGCGCGCTGGCGGTCCGCGCCGCCGCCGGCCTGGCGATCGCGTACGCGCTGGTGTCGGCGCTGACGCTCGCTCGCGCCGGGACCCTGCCGCGCTTCGAATGGCTGCTCGCCTACGCCCGCCTGTTCGGGCTCTCCGGATACCAGCACCTGCCGACGCCGACGCTCGGGTTCCACCTCGTGATCCTCGCGACCTACGTCGCCGCGCTCGCGCTCGCCGCCGTGCGCTTCGCGCGGCGCGAGGCCGACGCCACGCTCACCGGCATGCTGGCCTGGTGCGGGGTCTTCGGGCTCGGCACGGGCGCCTACTTCATCTACCGCTCGCATCCGGCCACGTTGCCGGCGGCGTTCTCGATCTGGGCGCTGACGCTGGCGCTGCTGCTGATCGCGGCGCTGCGCGCGGGTCTCGCGCGGGGCCGGCTGTCGCCATCGCTGCCGACGCTCGCGCTGCTGTTCGGCTTCGGCGTCGTCGCCTGCTCGCTGGCGCAGTTCCCGCTGCCGTGGCAGCAGGTACAGCGGATCGCGCGGACGAGTCCGATACGGCCGCTGGCGACGCCGGAAGCGGTCGCGTTCGTGCGCGCGAACGCGCCGCCCCACTCCACCGTCGCGATCCTCACGCCGACCGGCCACCGGATCGCCTGGGGCGCCGAAGTGACGAACGTGATGGGCTACACCGGCATGACGCAGATGCCGACGGTCGACCAGCTGAACCAGACGCTCGCCGCGCTGCGCGCCGGCCACGGCGACATGGTCTTCCTCGGCGACCCCTACCCGCCGGAGGCGCCCGCAGCGCTGCAGCAGGCGGGCTTCCAGATGGTCGCGAGCGACCCGGCGAGCCGGCTCATAGCCTTCCGCAGCGGCGGCTGAGCGATCGGCCTCAGCGGTTCACGTCGCGCAGCTCGCGCTGCACGTCGCGGGCCATCTCGCGCGCCTTGATCGACTCGCGCTTGTCGAAGCGGTCCTTGCCCTGCGCGAGCGCGATCTCGACCTTCGCGTGCGGGCCTCTGAAGTAGATCCGCGTCGGCACGAGCGTCAGGCCGCGCTCTCTCGTTCTGACGAGCAGCCGCTCGATCTCGCGCCGATGCAGCAGCAGCTTGCGGTCGCGCTCGGGCGCGTGGTTGTCGTGGTAGGCGGGCGGATACGGCGGGATGTGGACGTGGTGCAGCCACACCTCGCCGTCTCTGACGGTCGCGTAGGCGTCCTTCAGCGTCGCGCCGCCGGTGCGCAGCGACTTGACCTCGGTCCCTCTCAGCAGGATCCCGCACTCGATCTTGTCGAGCAGGTTGAAGCGATGGCTCGCCGCGCGATTGCTCGCGACGTCGCCGGCGCCGATCTTGCGCTTGCCTCTGCCCTTCGCCATGGCCCTAGCCTTGCAGCTCGACGGGCAGCAGGTCCACGCGCCCACGCGCGGTGTCGACGCGGTCGACCTGGACGCGCACGCGGTCGCCGATGCGGATCGTCGCTCCGCCGCGCGTGCCCTCGAGGATCGTGCCCTCCTCGTTGAGCTCCCACCACTCGCCGCGCAGCTTGCGCACCGGCAGCATCCCCTCGTGGCCCTCGCCGAAGACGACGAACGCGCCGGCCCCGATCACGCCCGTCACCTCGCCCTCGAAGTCCTGCTCCCAGCCGCGCTCGAACAGCTCGCGCTCGAGCAGGAACGCGCGTGCGACGTCGTCGGCGGTGCGCTCGATCGCCATCGCGTCGCGCTCGCGCGCCGAGCACCAGTCGCCCGCGCCGGGCAGGTGCGACGCTCTCGGCGCCTCCTCCCCGCCGCCGACGGCGCTCAGCAGCGCGCGATGGCAGACGAGGTCCGGGTAGCGGCGGATCGGCGACGTGAAGTGGCAGTAGTGCGTGAGGCCGAGTCCGGCGTGGCCGAGGTTCGCGGGGTCGTAGCGGGCGAGCTTGAGCGAGCGCAGCACGAGGCTGCCGAGGCCGATCCCGCCCTGCCCCGTGCGCTGGACGTGCTGCTCGACGAGCCGGGAGCACTCGGCGATCGTCTCGGCCGCCTGCTGGGGCGTGAGGTACTCGGGCGTCGGCGGGGTGGCGACGTCGAGCGACGCGAGCTGCGAGACGAGCCGCTCGGCCGCCTCGCCCTGCGGCCGCTCGTGCACGCGGTAGAGCGTCGGGACTCTCTGGTCGGACAGCAGCTTCGCGACCTGCTCGTTGGCGAGGATCATCAGATGCTCGATCAGGCGGTGCGCCTCTGTCTGCACGACGCGGTGCTGCGCGGTCACGTGGCCCTGGGAGTCGAACGCGAAGTCCGGCTCGACCGATTCGATCGCCAGCGCCCCGCCGCGCTCGCGCTCGGCCTGCAGCGCCGCCGACGCCTCGCGCGCGGCCGCCAGCGGCTCCGCCCATGGCGTCTGCGGCTGCTCGCGCAGCGCGAAGATGCGGTCGACCTGGTCGTAGTCGAGCCGCGCGTCGGAGCGGATCGTCGAGCGGTAGAAGGCGGTCCGCACGACTCTGACGCCGTCGAGGTCGGCCTCGACGGTGACCGCGTTGCGGTCCTCGCCCGGCCGCAGCGAGCAGGCGCCGTTGGACAGCGCCTCCGGCAGCATCGGCTCGACCTTGCTGGGGACGTAGACGCTCGTGCCGCGGCGGTAGGCCTCCTTGTCGACGAGCGACCCGGGCCGCACGTAGGCGGAGACGTCGGCGATGTGGACCCAGATCCGCCATCTGCCGTCGCCGCGCCGCTCGGCGCTGATCGCGTCGTCGAAGTCCTTCGCGGTCGCCGGGTCGATCGTGAACGTCGTCAGGTCGCGCAGGTCGCGGCGCGGGACGTCGGGCAGCTCGCCGCCCTCCGCCGCCATACGCGCGGCGCGCTCGACGGCGGGGTCGAAGCGTCGTCTGAGGCCGCGGTCGAGCATCAGCGCCTCGAGCACGTCGCGCGCGACGTCGGGGCGGCCGATGCGCCGCTCCACCTTCGCGTGGCCGCGACCGCCTTGGCCTCCGCGGCCGCCGGTGAGCAGCAGCACGAGGTCGCCGGGGCCGGCTCTGCGGTCCTTGTCGACGATCAGCTGCGGACCGCGGCCGAAGAACGGCTCGCCGATCAGGAAGCGCCCGCGCTTGTCCATCACGGCGACGACGGCCGTGCGCGGGGCGGCGCGCTCGCGGGGCTCGTAGCGCGTCACCGCGGCTCGGCGGCCAGCTGCTTCAGCGCGGCGTCGAGCGCCTCGTCGCGCCGCGGCGTGTCGGAGTCGTCGCTCGCGTGCACGTCGGGGACGATGCCTCTCCCCTCGGCGACGCCTCTGCCGCCGATGTTCTCGCCGTCGGGCAGGAAGTACTGCCCGACCGTCAGGTCGAGCGCGCCGCCGTTGGGCAGCTCGCGGATCTCCTGGAAGACGCCCTTGCCGTACGTGTTGGTGCCGACGATCTCCGCGCGGTGGCGGTCGTGCAGCGCGCCCGTGACGATCTCGGCCGACGAGGCGGTGCCGCGGTCGACCAACACGACGACCGGGATCGAGGCCGGGATCGCGCCGCCCGTCGCCGTGTAGACGTGCCGCGGCCGGGCGCGCCCGTCGGTCGAGACGATCGTGCCGTCGGGGATGAAGATCGAGGCGACGTCGACCGCCTCGTTCAGCAGCCCGCCGCCGTTGCCGCGCAGGTCGAGCACGATCCCCCTCGCACCCGCTCTCAGCAGCCGCTCCACTTCGGCCCGCACCTGCGCCGCCGACCCCTCCGTGAAGCTGGTGAAGATGACGACGCCGTACGGTCTGCCTCTCCACCGCACGATCCGCCCGGCGACGACCGGCTGCGTCACGCGCGCGCGCTCGACGCGCTGCGAGAAGCGTCTGCCGTGGCGCACGATCGTGAGCGTCACGGGCGTGCCCGGCGCGCCCTTGATCAGGCCGATGCCGTAGCTCGACGGCTTGCCCGCGAGCGATCTGCCGCCGACCGCGACGATGCGGTCGCCGGGGCGCAGGCCGGCGTGTGCGGCGGGCGTGCCGCGGATCACCGAGTCGATCGCAAGCCCGCCGCCGCGCTCCGGCCGCACGGTCACGCCGATGCCGCTGAAGCTCGGGTTCGTGACCTGCTCGAACTGTCTGTACGTGCTCGGGTCGAAGTAGTGCGAGAACTGGTCTCTGAGGCTCGCGACGGCGCCCTCGATCCCGCGGTTGACGAGCGCCGCCTTGTCGACTCTGCGGTAGTAGATCTGGTCGATCGTGTCGACCGCCTGATGCATCAGCTGCGTGTCGTCGTCGCCGACGAACGCGTCGCGGATCGGCCCGGGCAGGCCGCTCGGATGGCCGCCCAGCCAGATCCCGAGCAGCAGCAGGACGATCGCGCCGAGCGCGCCGAGCAGCGCGAGCAGCAGGCGGGGGGAGCGGCGATTCACCGCGTCAGCGTACCGACCGGGGGCGCTCGCCCCGGCCGGCGGGTACGCTCGAAGGACCAGCGATCCCGACCGTGGAGGCCCGATGTCCGTCGAGCAGCAGTCCCCGCTCGTTCCTCGCGAGGCCGTGCGCGAGCAGCTCTACGTCGGCGGCGCCTGGGTGACCCCGGACGGCGACGGCACGCTCGAGGTCGTCGAGGCGTCGACCGAGCGGCCGCTCGGGACGATCCCCGAGGGCACACCGGAGGACGCGCGTCGCGCGATCGCCGCCGCGCGGGACGCCTTCGACGGCTGGGCTGCGACACCGGTCGCCGAGCGCCAGCGGCTCCTGCGCGCGATCGCCGACGGACTCGAGGCGCGCGCCGGCGAGATCGCCGCGACCGTGACGGCCGAGGTCGGCATGCCGCTCAAGCTGTCGCGCATCATCCAGGCCGGTCTGCCGATCGCCTCCTTCCGCATGGCCGCCGACCTGCTCGACCAGATCGCGTTGGAGGAGGAGGTCGGCTCGGCGCTCGTCGTGCGCGATCCGGTCGGCGTCGTCGGCGCGATCACGCCGTGGAACTACCCGCTGCACCAGGTCGCCTGCAAGGTCGCTCCGGCGCTGGCGGCCGGCTGCACGGTCGTGCTGAAGCCGAGCGAGGTCGCGCCGTTGACCGCCTTCATCCTCGCCGAGGTCGTCGACGAGGTGGGCCTCCCGGCCGGCGTCTTCAACCTCGTGACAGGTACGGGCCCGGTCGTCGGCGAGGCGATCGCGTCCGACCCCGACGTCGACATGGTCTCCTTCACCGGCTCCACGCGCGCGGGCAAGCGCGTGAGCGAGCTGGCGAGCGCGACGGTCAAGCGCGTCGCGCTGGAGCTCGGCGGCAAGTCGCCGTACGTGATCCTCGACGACGCCGACCTCGCGCAGGCGGTCCCCAACGGCGTCGCGAAGGCGTTCCTCAACAGCGGCCAAACGTGCTCCGCGCTGACGCGCATGCTCGTGCCGCGCGAGCGGCTCGCGGAGGCCGAGCAGATCGCCGCCGCGACGGCCTCGAACTTCGAGCCGGCCGACCCGACGGGCGAGCGCAGCGGCATCGGCCCGCTCGTCTCCGCCGTCCAGCGCGAGCGCGTGCGCGGCTACATCGCCAAGGGGCTCGAGGAGGGCGCGCGCCTGGTGACCGGCGGCGCCGAGCCGCCCGAGGACCTGCCGCAGGGCTTCTACGTCCGCCCGACCGTCTTCTCCGACGTCACCCCGGACATGACGATCGCCCGCGAGGAGATCTTCGGCCCCGTGCTCGTGATCCTGCCCTACGACGATGAGGAGCAGGCGATCGCGATCGCCAACGACACGATCTACGGCCTCGCCGCCGGCGTCTGGTCCGGCGACGCCGACCGCGCCAACCGCATCGCCCGCCGCCTCCGCGCCGGCCAGATCGAGGTCAACGGCGGAGCATTCGACCTGCAGGCGCCGTTCGGCGGCTTCAAGCAGTCCGGTAACGGCCGTGAGAACGGTCGCTTCGGGTTGGAGGAGTATCTGGAGGCCAAGGCTCTCCTGCGCTGAGGGCGGCGTTTCGGCGTCTGCGGTACGCCGGGGCGCCGGCTTGCTCCCTCGCGAGAGGCCCGTCGTGTAACGGACCCGCGCCTCGGCTTGCTCGTGGGATCCGCAGAAGCCTCTCGCGAGGGACAAGCCGCGCCCGGCTGACCACCACCGCTCCGAGCCCCAGCGCAGGGGCCCAGCCTCCGTGGTGGCTCCTCGCCCCCTCAGCGACTGGCTAACAGCGCGGCCGGGGCTGGAGCAACAAGCGAAGGCCGTGCGCCTACGGCGGCTTCTGCACGGTGCACCGGCGCTGCTGGTCAGCCGGGCGCGGCGTGTCCCTCGCGAGACCCCCCTGCGGCGTCCACTCACATCCCGCAGCGCCGACCCCAGTTCACGTGAGGGTCTCGCGAGGGAGCACGTCCGCGCGCCGGCGTACCCCCGACGCCGAAAGCGCAGCCGTCAGACCCGCAGGAAGCGACGCAAGGACAAGCCGGAGCCGAGAGCGCTGATGGCGATTCCGGCGACCATCATCACCACGACCAGCGCGGCGAAGGGCATCGTGCTGGGTGCGGAGATGAGGGTGAAGTCGCTGGCGAGGGGGTCGATGATGGCGATCTTGCCGATCGCCAGCAGGAGGATCGCGAGCAGGGTGCCGAAGGCGCCGACGACGATGCCCTCGATCACGAACGGCCAGCGGATGAACCAGTCGGTCGCGCCGACGAGCTTCATCACCTCGACCTCGCGGCGCCGCGCGTAGAGCGAGAGCCGGATCGTGTTGGCGATCAGGAAGATCGAGGCGGCGACCAGCAGCACGGCCAGCGTGGCGGCCATCAGCTTCACGAAGCGCGTGACCTCGAGGATCTTCTTCGTGTCGTCGCGTCTCGTGTTGACGCTGTCGATCGCGCGATCGATCGGCGCCGCCTTGCCGCCGGACGACGTCGGCGCGAGCGCCGTGGCGATGCTCAGCACGTCGTCCGGATTCTTCGGCGTGACGCGGAAGGTGTCCGGCAGCGGGTTCTCACCCAGCAGCTGGAACGCCTCGGGGTCCGTCTTGCGCTGCTGCTCGTACGCCTGCTGCTTGGAGACGAACTCGACGCGCTTGACGTTCGCGGTGCCGAGCAGCGTCTGTCTCACCCGCGCGACGTCGGTCGGCGTCGCGCCTCTGACGAGGTAGACGTCGACGAGCACGCGGTTGCGCACGTCGTTCGCGGCGCCGGTCGTGGCCTGCACGATCGGGATGAAGACGCCGATCACGAGCATCGTCAGCAGGATCGTCGCCAGCGCCGCGAAGCTCGGAGCCGCGTTGCGGCGCAGCGCGCGGATCGCCTCGCGCGTGAAGAAGCCGAGCTTCACGACTGCCCGACCGTCGGCGAGATCTCGGGCAGGCCGTCGCGCATCCGCACCGCGAACTCGCGCGTCGACTCGTCGCGCACGTACAGGCCGGTCGCCTCGTCGCGCACGATGCGACCGTGCGACAGCTCGATCACGCGACGGCGCATCTTGTCGACCATCGAGTTGTCGTGCGTGGCGACGAGCACCGTCGTGCCGGCGCGGTTGATGCGGTAGAGGAGCTGCATGATCCCGATCGAGGTCTCGGGGTCGAGGTTGCCGGTCGGCTCGTCGGCCAGCAGCAGCGGCGGGTGGTTCACGAACGCGCGCGCGATCGCAACGCGCTGCTGCTCGCCGCCCGACAGCTGGTCGGGGAAGTTGTGCAGCTTCGTCGAGAGGCCCGTGAGGCGCAGGATGTCCGGCACCTTCGCGCGGATGTCCTTGCGCGTGCCGCCGGTGACCTGCAGCGCGTAAGCGACGTTGTCGTAGACGGTGCGGTTCGGCAGCAGCTTGAAGTCCTGGAAGACGACGCCGATGTTGCGGCGGTAGTACGGCACGCGCTTGCGGTCGATCTCGCCGAGATCGCGGCCGGCGACGCGGATCGAGCCGGCGGTCGGCTCCAGCTCCTTGATCAGCAGGCGCATGATCGTGGACTTGCCCGAGCCGGTCGAGCCGACGAGGAACGCCCACTCGCCGCGCCCGATCGAGAAGGTCGCCTGGTCGAGGCCGACCGCGCCGACGTCGTAGCGCTTCTCGACGCCGCGGAACTCGATCACGGCGGCGCTGCCGGGCGACGCTCTGTGCGGCACGGCGGAGCGCGCCGCGACGATCGGGGCGTGCTCGTCCGCAGCGCGGCGGGGGTGACGGGGGTTGCCTGTCTTCACGGGCATCGGGCTCCGGCACAGTAGCGGCGCGCGCCGTGTGCGACCAGGCGCGAGCGGCTGCTGCAAGCAGTTTTGCAGGGATTTCAGATCCGTGCACGGCCGGAGGCGTCAAACGCGCCTGGGCGGGACGTGCCCGCCCAGGACGCTGGGCCAGCCTCAGCCTGTGTAGACCGGCGTGTCGCGGGTCGTGCCGTCGGCCAGCTGCCAGCGGATCGCCGTCGGTTCCGTCGTCACCGTCCCGTCGGCGGTGTTGCCGCTGACCTGGAGCGTCCGCGTCGACCCGTCCGACAGCTCGAGAAGCGCACCGTCAGCGCCGTCGGGCGCGAGCGCGACCACCGTGGTCTCGTCCGAGCCCCGCCCCGGACCGCCGGTCAACGTCAGCACCTCTCTGCCCGCCTGCGCGTCTTCCAGGGACGCGCACGTGGCCCCGAAGGCCCCATCGACCTCGGCCGTGAGACACACGCCGTCCGCCGCCGGGATCACCCAGCGGGGAGTGCCTACACCCGCATCCGCTCGTCGCGCGATTTCGACGTTCGCGCCCTTGCCGAGGCGCGCCACGAGCGCACCGCCGTCAGGTATCGCGTCACCGGGGACCAATGGCCGCCGCAGGATCGCGAAGGCCTCTGCCTCCGCCGCCGGCACGGCCTGCACCGTCTGCGCAGCAGGAAGCCCAGGTGCGGGGGTCGGCACCGGCGCCGTCCCTCCGACGGCTCCGAGCGCCACCGCGCAGACGGTCGCCAGCAGCGCGCCGGCACCGACCACGAGCGCGATGGCCCCGCGGCCTGTGAGTCGTCTGCGCATGCCAACCTCCCGTCGATGTCGCCTCGCATCATTCATAGTCGTCCGTCACGCAATCTTGATGATGGGTCGCCCCACCGTCGTTCTCGCACCATGAAGTGATGGCCGTCGAGAAGTTGTGGTTGTTCGACCACCCCTGGGTCGCAACCCCGGTGGAAGAGCAGACTCGTGGGATATACAGTATTTCAGTCCCGTAATCGTGCATCGACACGCACGTATGCCAGGCGCCGCAGTTGGTTTCTGAGCTGCAATCGGCTGCGAGGTTGTCGTCGTAGTTCTTGAAGACACTGCTGTGTGCGACCCATGTACCGCTGGGAAGCGAGCAGAAGTAGCAATAGACCTCCGTGTAGCTCGCGCGCGCCGTTCCTGGTTGCGCGAGCGACGCTGCCGACATGACCATCACGGCGATCACGACAAACCGTGCCATGAAATTCCGCGCGCCTACCTTCCCCGCCATAGCTGGCATGCGCTTTACCACGCCCCTGTTGTTGTTAACTCTAGCCGCCCCAACACCGAGCTTTCGCCCGACCAAGCCGTTCGCTTGACGATATCGCAGATTCAAGAGCTTCGCAATCGATCGACTCGTCGCCTGAACTAGTCAGAACTAGGGATCCGGACCGGTCCCGACGCTCCATGCCGCACGCCATCCACCGTGGAATGGCCTGTGCTCCGCTACCGTTCGGCGCATGACCGCGATCTCCACCTCCGTCGCCCCGAACGGGCTTCCGATCCACCGCCTGGCACTCGACGGCACCCGTGCCGTCACCGCGCTCGTCGCGTTCGACGCCGGGGCGCGCAGCGAGCGCCCGGAGGAGAACGGGATGGCGCACTTCCTCGAGCACCTCGTCTTCAAGGGCGGCGAGAAGTTCGCCGACTACAGAGCGGTCAACGAGACGGCCGAGCGGATCGGCGGCCAGCTCAACGCCTACACGAGCCACGACCTCGTCGCCTTCCACATCACCGTGCGGGCCGAGAAGGCGCTGGAGGCGATCGACCTGCTGACGGACTTCGTCGGGCGCCCGCGGCTCGACGCGGAGGAGCTGGAGCGCGAGCGCGGCGTCGTGATCCAGGAGATCGCGCGCTCCAACGACCAGCCGGCGACGGTGGCAGAGCACCTGATCGACCACGCCGCGTTCGGCGAGCATCCGCTCGGGCGCACCGTCCTCGGCCCGGTCGAGCACCTGCGCGACACGTTCACGCGCGACGGGATCGTCGCCTTCCGCAACCGCCGCTGGGCGGGCGCGCGCGGCGGGGCGTTCGTCGTCGGCAACCTCGAGCACCTGCCCACCACCGGCTCCGCCGGCGGTGCCGACGGCGCGCTGGACGAGCTGTTCGGCCGCTTCCCCACGCTGGCGGAGCCGGAGCCGTACGAGGCTGCGCCGCCGCTGCACGCGCGCACGCTCGTGGAGGAGCGCGACTCGAACCAGTCGCACCTGCGGATGTCCTACCGCCCGGCGATCGACACGACGAGCCGCGCCCAGCGCGCAGCGCTGACGATCTACGCGACGCTGCTCGGCGGCTCGATGGGCTCGCGCCTGTTCGACGAGATCCGCGAGCAGCGCGGCCTCGCCTACTCCGTCTACGCGATCTCTCACAACAGCGCCGACGTGCCGATCCTGCAGCTGTCGGCCGGGCTCGACTCGACGAAGTGCGTCGAGGCGTACCGCCGCATGCGCGAGATCGTCGGCGAGCTGCGCGACGAGGGCCCGCGCCAGGAGGAGGTCGAGCGCGCCCGCGCGTACGCCGCCGGCGCGCGCGTGCTGGCGTTCGAGAACACGAACGCCGTCGCCCGCCACGCCGCCCAGCAGACGATCCTGTTCGGCGAGGAGATCGACCCCGACCTCGCGATCGCCGCGCTCGACGCCGTCACCTACGACGACGTCGCCGCGGTCGCCCGCGACGTCGCCGACGAGCTGGCGGTCGCCTGCGTGGGACCGCACACGGCGAACGACTTCGCGTAGGGCGACAAACCGGATTGCGGGAAGTCCGCGAGGACCGCGCGGGCGCCTGCTGATTACTCGGCAGATCGCGGCGCATACGCTCGCGACATGCCCAAGCGACCGACCGCGTCCCCGCTCCGCCTCGCCCTCCTGCTCGCCGCGCTCGCGCTGACGCTCGGCGCCGCGGCGCCGTCCGCCGACGCGGCGTTCCCCCGCCGCGACGGCCAAGTCGTCTACAGCTGGTTCAGCTTCTCCGAGACGGAGGCGGGGCCGCCCACGACGTACGAGTACGCGATCCGCGCGGTCGGGCCGCTCGGCGGGACGCCGACGACGCTGCGCGGCTGCACGACGGTGACGGGCAGACCGGACGTCGGCGACTGCTCGATCCGGTACCGCAGCCCGACGGTCTCGCCGGACGGCCGGCGCGTCGCGTTCGCCACCGGCAGATCGCTCGCGCTCATGCGCATCGACGGCAGCAGCTTCGAGCTGCTGCCGGCACACAGCGCCTACGACGGCGAGCCGGCCTTCTCCCCGGACGGCAAGCGCCTCGCCTACTCGGCGGGAGGGCTCTTCGTGGCGCACCAGCCGGCGCCGGTGCGCGGCATCTGGACGAGCGACCTCGCCGGCCGCCGGGCCAGACGGGTCACCGCGCGCGGCACGCGGCCGAGCTGGTCCACGCGCGGCTGGATCGCCTTCCTGCGCGCCGACGGCGTGTACCGGATCCGCCCGGACGGCAAGAGCTCGAGACGTCTCGTCCTCCTGCACCGCTGCAGCGACGTCGACTGGTCGCCCGGCGGCACGAAGCTCGCGTTCACGTGCCGCGGCCGGTTGTACGTAACCGACGGCGACGGCCGCCACCTGCGCCGGATCGTCGTGCCCTACTTCGGGGCGGACGTCGTCGCCTGGGCTCCGAGCGGTACGCGCCTCGCGCTGGCCTCGAGCGAGGGCAGCGCGCGGACGATCCGGCTCGACGGCAGCCACGAGCGCGACGTCGTCGGCGGCGGTGCGGGCGCCGTCTACAACTTCGGCCCCGGCCAGCTCGACTGGCAGCCGCTGCCGCGCCGCTGAGCCTCTGGCTGGCCGGCCGGCCAGCGGGGCGCATTGCGCTGTCGCCGCCGGAACGGGGAGAATCCCCGCTGTGTCGCCTGAGGATCTGGCCGAGCTGAACGTCCGCGAGCTGCGTCGCTACGTCGAGCGCGTCGGCGACCGCTGGCCGATCTCGCAGGCGCTCGTGGGCGGGGCGCGGGTCGACGACGCCAACGGCGCGCCGCCGCAGCGCGAGCGCGGCCCGGAATGGGTCGTCGTGCTCGTGTCGGACTTCTTCGACGGCGTGCCGTGGCTGGAGCGCGTCTACCAGGCCGGCTCGCTGTGGGACCGCTCGGAGATGGGCGCCCCGGCCGACGTCCACTGCTACACGACGCCGGAGTTCGAACGCCGGCGCGAGCAGCTCAAAGCCGTCAGAGACGCCGCCGAGCGCGGCATCGACGTGCTCGCCCAGCCGGCGTGACGCCGGCCGGGCCGGGCACGTCCGCCGGCTAGGAGATCGCGACCATCCGCTCGATCGGCACGCGGGCGCGCTCGGCGATCGCGGGGTCGACCTTGACCTCGAAACGGTCCTCCAGCAGCGCGTCGCGCAGCTTCGGGAGCGTGATCATCTTCATGTACTTGCAGCTCGCGCGCTCGTTGGCGGCGATGAAGTCGACGTCCGGGGCCGCCTCGCGCAGCGGGTAGAGCATGCCGGTCTCGGTCGCGACGATCACCTCGCCGTCGCGTCCGGCGCGGTCCTGCGCGAATCTCAGCATCCCGCCGGTCGAGAGCATGTGCACGCCCTCGGAGTCGACATCGCCGGCGGCGACGTACTCCATGACGCTCGTCGAGCAGCCGCACTCCGGGTGGATCAGGAAGTCCGCGCCCGGGTGCGCCGCGCGCACCGCCGTGATGTCGTCGGGGCGGATGCCGGCGTGCACGTGGCACTCGCCGTCCCAGACGTGCATCGTGCGGCCCGTGCGCTTCTCGACGTAGGCGCCGAGGAACATGTCCGGGCCGAACAGGATCTCCGTGTCCTCGCCGTGCTCGCGGTAGATGTGCTCGACGACGGCGACCGCGTTCGAGGACGTCACGCAGTAGTCCGTCTCCGCCTTCACCTCGGCGGTCGTGTTGACGTACATCACGACGACGGCGCCGGGATGCTTGGCCTTCCAGTCGCGCAGCTGCTGCGCCGTGATCGAGTCGGCCAGCGAGCAGCCGGCGTCGAGGTCCGGGATCAGCACGCGCTTCTCGGGACACAGCACGGAGGCCGTCTCGGCCATGAAATGCACGCCGCAGAAGACGATCGTGTCCTCGTCGGCCTTGGCGGCCTGCTGGGACAGCCCGAGCGAGTCGCCGACGTAGTCGGCCACGTCCTGGATCTCGGGCAGCTGGTAGTTGTGGGCGAGGATGACGGCGCCGCGCTCGGCGGCCAGCTCGCGCACCTCGGCCTGCAGGGCCGGGATGTTCTCGAGCAGCAGAGGACCGGCATTCGCACTTGGTGTTTGCACCATCGGGAGGCTCATGAGAAGGGCTCCAATATGAGGGACAGGTCGAGTGCGGGGGCCGAGTGCGTCAACGCCCCGATCGATATGAAGTCTATCCCCGTCTCCGCGATCTCCCGGAGCCGCTCCAGCGTCACGCCGCCGCTCGCCTCCAGCGACGCGCGGCCTGCGGTGCGCGCCACCGCCTCGCGCATCGTCGCGAGGTCCATGTTGTCGAGCAGGACGCGCGGCGCGCCCGCCTCAAGCGCCTCTTCCAGCTCCTCCAGGCTCCGCACCTCGATCTCCACGGGCAGATCCGGCCGCGCCGCACGCGCTCTGCGGACCGCCTCCCCCACGCCGCCGGCCGCAGCCGCATGGTTCTCCTTGATCAGCAGCTCGTCGAACAGGCCGATGCGGTGGTTCGTGCCGCCGCCGGCGTGAACCGCCGCCTTCTCGACCATCCGCAGGCCCGGTGTCGTCTTGCGCGTGTCGAGGATGCGGGCGCCGGTGCCCTCGACCTCTCGGACGCAGCGCGCGGTGAGCGTCGCGATCCCCGACAGGCGCGCGAGGAAGTTCAGCGCGGTGCGCTCGGCGGCGAGCAGCGCGCGGGCGTTGCCGCGCACCTCCAGCACCGGGCCGTCCTCGCGCCAGACGCCCTCCTCCGCGAGGCGCTCGCAGTGCGCGTCGGGGTCGAGCGTGCGGAAGGCCTGCTCGGCGAGATCGAGCCCGTAGACGACACCGGGCGCCTTCTGGCGGATGCGCGCGAGAGCGCGCGCGTCAGCTGGGATCGTCGCCTCGGCGGTCACGTCTCCGTCGCCCAGGTCCTCGTCGAACGCGCGAGCGACGAGCGCGTCCAGCAGCGCCGGGTCGAGCGCGGGCGCGCGCCGCACGCGGTCGGCTTCGGGCGGCAGCTCACGCATCGCGCAGCACCGTAACACTCTCGAAGGCCGGGTCGCTCGCCCCGTGCAGGCGCGCGCCCGCCGCCGCCAGCTCGCGCAGGTAGGCGACGACCTCGGCGCGGATCCGCTCGCCCGGCAGCAGCGCCGGGATCCCCGGCGGGTAGCCGGCGATCGCCTCGCAGGAGACGCGGCCGAGCGCCGCGTCGACCGCGACGACCTCCGTCTCGCCGAGGAACGCGTCGCGCGGCGGCACGGCCAGCTCGCTCCCCAGCGCGGGAGCACGCACGAGCGGCGCCTGCGCCGGCTCGATCGGCCGCGCGACGTCGGCGACGGTCGCGCCGAGGTCGTGCACGAAGCGCTCCAGCGCGTCGGACTGCTCGTGCACGCCGAGCACGAGCACGAGCGTCGCGTGCGTCGCCAGCTCGACGTGGATGTCCGACCCCGCCCGCAGCTCCGCGGCGACGTCGTAGCCGCTGCGGCCCGTCCCGCGCACGTCGATCACGAGCCGCAGCGGATCCCACGCGGCGACGCCCGGCCGTCCGACCAGCCCCTCCCCGACGACGGTGCAGCCCGGCACCGCGTCGATCGCGGCGCGTGCGTGGGCGGCCGCCGCGAGCGTGCCGGCGAGCAGCGCCTGCCCGTGGACGGCCATCTGACGCCGCGCGGCGTCGAGCGAGGCGAGCAGCAGCGAGCTGGGGCTCGTGGAGCGCACGAGCCGCACCGCGCGCGCCACCGCCGCGGGATCCACCCGCCCGCCCGGCGCGACGTGCAGCATCGCCGCCTGCGTCAGCGCGCCGACGATCTTGTGCGTCGAGGTGATGACGGCGTCGGCGCCGAGCGCGAGCGCCGACGCCGGCACGCCGGGGTGGAAGCCGAAGTGCGGCCCCCACGCCTGGTCGACCACGAGCGCGGCGCCGGCCGCGTGCGCGACCTCGGCGAGGCCCGCCACGTCGGCGCACAGGCCGTAGTACGTCGGCGAGACGACGAACACCGCGCGCACGCCCGCGCCGGCCGCCGCCAGCGCCGCCCGCAGCGCGTCCGGCGTGACGCCGTGCGCCATCCCCAGCTCGTCGTCGGTCTCCGGCATCACGAACGCCGGGATCCCGCCCGACAGCACGAGCCCGTCGATCAGGCTCGCATGCGCGTTTCGCTGGACCACCACGTGCGCGCCCGGCGGCGCCAGCGCCAAGCACAGCGCGTGGTTGCCCTGCGTCGCGCCGTTCGTGAGGAACCACGAGCGCTCGGCGCCGTAGGCGGCCGCCGCCAGCTCCTCCGCCTGCGCGTACGGCGTCGGCTCCTGGCCGACGTCGATCCCCTCCGTGTCCTGCGGCACGTCGAGCAGCAGCGCCCGCTCGCCGAGCGCCCAGCGCAAGCCCGGGTCGGCGCCCGCCCCGCCCTTGTGGCCGGGGACGTGGAAGCGCGTCGGGCCGCGGAAGCCGTAGGCGACGAGCGCGTCGAGGTAGGGCGCGGTCGGCTGGCGGCGGTCGGTCGCGCGGTCGGCCGGGTCTGCGCCCGGCCCGCTCATCGCCCGGCCGCCCGCAGCAGCTCCGCCCGCACGAAGCCGTCGAGGTCGCCGTCGAGCACGCGGTTCGCGTCGCCCATCTCGAAGTTCGTGCGGTGGTCCTTGACCATCGTGTACGGGTGCAGCACGTAGGAGCGGATCTGCGAGCCGAAGTTGACGTCCTGCGCCTCGCCCTTCTCCTTCGCGATCTCCTCCTGGCGCTTGCGCTCCTCCAGCTCGGCCAGCTTGGAGCGCAGCATCCCCATCGCGGTGAGGCGGTTCTGCGTCTGCGAGCGCTCGTTCTGGCACTGCACGACGATCCCGCTCGGCTTGTGCGTGATGCGCACCGCCGAGTCGGTCTTGTTGACGTGCTGGCCGCCCGCGCCGCTGGCGCGGTAGGTGTCGACCTGCAGGTCGTCGTCCTCGATCACGATCTCGCCGACGTCCTCGACGACCGGCGAGACCTCGAGGCCGGCGAAGCTCGTCTGGCGGCGGTTGGCCGAGTCGAACGGTGACAGGCGCACGAGCCGGTGCACGCCTTTCTCGGCGCCGTAGAGGCCGTAGGCGTTCTCGCCTCTGACGCGGAACGTCGCCGACTTGATGCCGGCCTCCTCCCCCGGGCTCGCCTCCAACAGCTCGACCTCGAACCCTCTCTTCTCCGCCCAGCGCATCTCCATGCGCAAGACCATTTCTGCCCAGTCCTGTGCATCCGTGCCCCCGGCACCGGCGTTCACAGTGACGAGCGCATCGCCCGCGTCATATCTCCCGGAGAAGAGCCGTTCCAGCTCGAGCGCCTCCAGCCGCGCCTGAACGGACGCGATCTGCTCCTCCAGCTCGGACGCCAGCTCGGGGTCCTCGTCGGCCATCTCGGCCAGCGGCTCGAGGTCGTCGACGTCGCGCTCCAGCGAGGTGTACAGCTCGAACTTCTTGGTGGCGCGCGCGTGCTCGGCGCTCGTCTTGGCGGCCCGCTCCTGGTCGTCCCAGAAGCCGGGCGCGCCCATCTCGCGCTCGAGCTCGTCGGCGCGCGCCTTCAGCTGAGCCGGGTCAAAGATAGTCCGCGAGCAGCTTCAGCTGGTCGCGGATCGCCGCAAGGCGCTGCGGCGTCGGCTCTGACGATGTGCCGGAGGTCGTGGACACGCCCCGGAGGCTATCGGCAAGCGGCGTCGTCGCGCGGTCAGGCGGCCGCCACGGCGCTCAGACGCCGTGGCACTTCTTGAATTTCTTGCCCGAACCGCACCAGCACGGGTCGTTGCGGCCGATCTGGTCGACCGCGTCGACGCGTCGCTGCGCGACGCTCGCGCCGCCGTCGTCGCGCGGAGCCGGCGCTTCGGCGACGCCGAGCGCCGACGGCGCCGCGTCGCTGCCTGCGAGCGCTCCGAGCGCCGTCGCGGTGGACGAGCCGCTGGAGTACGTGAAGCCGCCACCGCCGCCGGCCCAGTTGGAGCTCGACTCGGCCGGATCCGGCACCGGCTGCTCGGGCTCCCCGTCGACTTCGACCGAGACTTCGACGTTGAAGACCATGCGCGCGAAGTCGGACCAGATCGTGTTCATCAGGTCCTGGAACAGCTCGAAGCCCTCGTTCTTGTACGCGATCAGCGGGTCGACCTGGGCGAGGCCGCGCAGGCCGATGCCCTCGCGCAGGTAGTCCATGTCGTAGAGGTGCTCGCGCCAGCGCTGATCTATCGTGTTGAGCAGCAGGTAGCGCTCGAGCACGCGCATCAGCTCGTCGCCCAGCTCGCGCTCGCGGTCGTCGTAGAGACGCAGCGCGTCCTCGACCAGTCTCTCCGTCAGTTCGTCGCGGTTCGTCCTGCCCGGGTCGATGTCTTCGATCCCGAAGCTGACCGGGAATATCTCGGCGATCCGCGCGAACAGGCCCTCGAGGTCCCAGTCCTCGGCGTAGTCGCCGACGGTGAACTCCTCGACCACGCGCGTGAGCATGCTCGCGATCTCCTCGCGCGCCTGCTCGCCCATGTCGCGGCCCTCGAGCACCTCGTCGCGGTAGGCGTAGATGATGCGGCGCTGCTCGTTCATGACGTCGTCGTAGTCGAGCACGCGCTTGCGGATGAGGAAGTTCTGCTCCTCGACCTTCTTCTGCGCCTTCTCGATCTGTCTCGTGAGCAGGCCGGCCTCGATCGGCTCTTCGCGGCCCTGCTCGTCGGTCGTGCCGAAGCGGTCGAGGATGCGGTAGATCCGCTCGCCCGCGAACAGGCGCACGAGGTCGTCCTCGGCGGACAGGAAGAAGCGCGACTCGCCGGGGTCGCCCTGGCGGCCGGCGCGCCCGCGCAGCTGGTTGTCGATGCGGCGCGACTCGTGGCGCTCGGTGCCGATGATGCAGAGGCCGCCGGCCTCCATCACCTGCTCGCGGTCGGCGTCGCAGCGCTTCTCGAGCAGCGGCAGCAGCTCCGCCTCCTGCTCCTCGTAGCCCTCGTCGCCGGGTCTGAGGCCGAGCTTCGCCATCTCGTGCTTGATCAGGTGCTCGGGGCTGCCGCCGAGCTTGATGTCGACGCCGCGGCCGGCCATGTTCGTCGCGATCGTGACCGCGCCGGGGCGCCCCGCCTCGGCGACCGTCTCGCCCTCTCGCTCGGCGTGCTCGGGCTTCGCGTTCAGCACCGTGTGCTTGATGCCGCGCTGCTTGAGCCGTTCGCCGAGCAGCTCGGAGACCTCGACGGAGATCGTGCCGACGAGCACCGGCTGGCCCTTCGCATTGCGCTCGGCGATCTCTTCGACGACCGCCGACCACTTGCCCTCCTTGGTCTTGTAGACCTGGTCGTTGCGGTCGTCGCGGATCATCGAGCGGTTCGTCGGGACCTGGACGACGCTGAGGTCGTAGATCTTCATGAACTCGGTCGCCTCGGTGAGGGCGGTGCCGGTCATGCCCGACAGCTTGTCGTAGAGGCGGAAGTAGTTCTGGTAGGTGATCGAGGCCATCGTCTGGTTCTCCTCGGTCAGGCTGCAGCCCTCCTTGGCCTCGATCGCCTGGTGCAGGCCCTCAGACCAGCGGCGCCCCTCGAGGATGCGCCCGGTGAACTCGTCGATGATCTGGACCTCGCCGTCTATGACGGCGTAGTCGACGTCGCGTCTGTAGAGCGACTCGGCCTTCAGCGACTGGATCAGGTGGTTGACGAGGTAGCCGTTCTCGGCGCGGTAGAGGTGGTCTATGCCGAGGAAGCGCTCGGCCTTCTCGACGCCACGCTCGGTGACGGAGACGGTCTTGTGCTTCTCGTCGAATTCGTAGTCGAAGTCGGCGACGAACTCTCTCTTCGCGCGCGGGTCGAGGCCTCTCGGGACCTCGCCGGGCGTCAGCATCGGCGCCAGCCGCGCGAACTTCGAGTAGACGTCGGACGAGTCCTCGGGCGCGCCGGAGATGATCAGCGGCGTGCGCGCCTCGTCGATCAGGATGTTGTCGACCTCGTCCACGATCGCGTAGGTGTGCGCGGCCGAGCGGCGCTCGAGGCGGTCCTTCGCCGAGCGCACCTCGCCGAGGTCGCGGCCGCCGTGCTGGACCTTGTCCTCCAGCGTCGGCGCCATGTTGTCGCGCAGGTAGTCGAAGCCGAACTCCGAGTTCGTGCCGTACGTGAGATCGCACGCGTAGGCGGCGTGCTTGTCCTCGAGCGGCTGCATCGACTGCAGGATCCCGACGCTCACGCCGAGCAGGTCGTAGATCGGGCTCATCCATTCGGCGTCGCGGCGGGCGAGGTAGTCGTTCACCGTCACGACGTGGACGCCCTTGCCGGCGAGCGAGTTGAGCACCGCCGGCAGCGTCGCCGTCAGCGTCTTGCCCTCGCCCGTCCGCATCTCCGCGATGCAGCCGTCGTGCAGCACCATCCCGCCGATCATCTGCACGTCGAAGTGGCGCATGCCCATCGTGCGCCGGCCCGCCTCGCGCACGAGCGCGAAGCACTCGTAGAGGAGGTCGTCGAGCGGCTCGGCGCCCTCCCCGCGGGCGCGTGCGCGCAACGAGTCCGCGGCTGCGCGCAGTTGGGCGTCGGTCAGCTCCAGCAGCTCGGGCTCGAGCTCGTTGATTCGCGCTACACGCTGCTCGTAGGACTTGAACTTCTTGCCCTCCCCCAAGCGCAGCGCACGATCGATCAGCGACATGCGGCCTAGCGTAGCAGCGGCCGCAGGGCCGGATGCGACCTTGGCGTGACCGCCTGGACGGACCCGTCAAGCAGCCGTCGCGCCACCCCCGGCGAGGCCGTTCGCGGCCTGCTGCGCAGCGCGCGTCGCGCGTCGCTTGCGGCGCTGTTCGCGGTGGCGCTTGACCTGGCGCGCGAGCTGGTCCTCGCAGACGTTGATCGCGTGGTTCATCTCGGGGGCGGCGGCGCGGGCGCGCAGCGTGACGCCCTTGAGGTAGAGCGTCGCCTCGGCGATCTCGCGCTCGGCGATCGCCGGGTTGCGCTCCTCGCTCAGCTCCAGCTCGAGCTGGGCGAGCTCGGACACCTGGCGGGCGATCGCGCGAAAGCGCCGCTCGACGTGCTCTCGGAGTCCGTCGCTGACCGGGGTGTTCCGTCCCTTGACCGCGATGCGCATGGTGCGCCCCCTTTTCCGTCGTGTGGGGTGGATCTTTCCCTGATCGTAGACGCGCCAACGGTCGATCTCCAACCGTGGCTTGCCGCAGGTCAGCGCGGGAGAGCCCGCGCGTAGGAGACCGCGGAGACCTGGGCCGCCCCTGCTGCCCGCAGCGCGCGGGCGCAGGCGTCGAACGTGGCGCCGGTCGTGTGGACGTCGTCGACCAGCAGCGCGTGCTCCGGCGCGGGTCCGCGCACGGACAAGCGCTGGCCCGCCGCGGCGTCGCGGCGGGCGGCGCGACCCGCCCCGAGCTGACGCGTCGCCTCGCCGCGGCGCCGCAGGCACGCGTGGACCGGCAGGCCGCTGCGCGCCGCCAGCGCGCCCGCGACGAGGGCCGCCTGGTCGAAGCCGCGTGCACGGCGGCGCGCCGGATGCAGCGGGACCGGCACGAGCACGGCACCGTCGAGCAGCTCGCGCGGCGCCGTGGCGGCGATCTGCGCCGCCATCAGCCGTGCGACCGGCAGCGCGCCGCGGAACTTCAGCGCCGCGACGAGCTGGCGTGCCGGGCCGTCGTGCGCGAGCGGCGCCCACGCGCGCTCGAAGGCGGCCGCGCGCGCCGGGCAGCGTGCGCCGCACGGGCGCGGCAGTCCGCAGCGGGAGCAGCGCGGCGCGGCGAGCCACGGCAGCGCACGCCGGCAGGCGACGCACAGCTCGGCACCGGCGTCGGCCAGCGGCGCGCGACAGGCGAGGCAGGCGGGCGGCGCGAGCGCCGCCGTCAGCTCGGCGCGCAGCCGGTCCAGCAGGTCGGCGGGTCGCATGCACGCCAGCTTGGCGCAGGGCGCACGCGCAGCGCAGCACGCGAGTGCGACAATCCGCGCGCATGTCTCCGGACGCATCGTGGACGTTCGACCCGGGCGTCGTCATCGCCCTGACGCTCTACCTCGGCATCTACCTCGTGCGCTGGCAGCGCGCGCGCACGCCGAGCGAGCCGCATCCGCCGAGCGTCGGCCGGCTCGCCGTGTTCCTCACCGGCATCGCCGTGCTCGTCGTGGCGCTCTGCTCGCCGGTCGACAAGCTCGCCGAGCACATCCTCGTGATGCACATGGTCCAGCACGTGCTGCTGCTCGACGTCGCGCCGATCCTGCTGATCCTCGGCTTCACGAAGGTGCTGCTGCGGCCCGCCACGCGGCGCATCCACTGGGTCGAGCAGCGCGCCGGCTTCCTCGCCGCCCCGCTGTTCGCCGTCTTCCTCTACAGCGCCGCGATGTGGGTCTGGCACGTGCCGGCGCTCTACGACGCGGCCGCCGCGCACACCGGCATCCACGTGCTCGAGCACCTCACCTTCACGCTCGCCGGCTTCCTCTACTGGTGGCACCTGATCTCGCCGGTCGCCACGAGACTGCGCCGCGAGGGGACGACGCCGATCGTCTACATGCTCAGCACGAAGGTGACGGTCGGCTTCCTCGGCATCCTGCTGACGTTCGCGCCGGCCGCCTTCTTCGCCTACTACGACCACCAACCCCGCTATTGGGGGCTCACGCCGCAGAGCGACCAGGCGCTCGCCGGCGCCGTGATGGCGCTCGAGCAGGCGATCGTGATGGGGATCGCGCTCGTGGTGCTGTTCACGCGGATGCTCGCGCAGTCGGAGCTGCAGGAGCAGCGGAAGGAGCGCTACGAGGCGGTGTGACGCGGCTCGAGGCGGTCGACGATCCCGCGGTGGCCGGCGATCGCGCCGATCAGGATCGCGTCGGGCGCGAGCTCGCAGCCCGGCAGCACGACCGAGTCCTTCAGCGCGGCGTTCTCGCCGATCACGGCGCCGTCGCCGATCACGAGCGGGCCCTGGAGGCGTACGCCGGAGCCGATCTTGACGTTGCGGCCGATCCACACCGGCGGCTCGATCAGCGTCGCGTCGGTCAGCTCGGTGCCCTCGCAGATGCGCACGCCGTCCGCGACCTCCTCGCCGCGCAGGTCGACGTGCAGCTCGCCGCGCATCGCGTCGAACGTGCCCTCCTTCAGCTCCTGCAGCGAGCCGACGTCGTTCCAGTACTCGCCGATCTCGTGGATGTGGAAGGGCACGTCGTGCTCGAGCAGCGCCGGGAAGACGTCGTTCGCCCAGTCGACGAACGGCCGTCTCGGGAAGTAGTCGAAGATCTCCGGCTCGAACAGGTAGATGCCGCAGTTGCCGAGATCCGACAGCGCCTCGGCCGGGTCCGGCTTCTCCTGGAAGCCGGTGATGCGGCCGTCGGCGTCGTGCAGCACGACACCGAACTCGCGCGTGTTCTCGACGCGCTTGACCGCGAGCGTGCCGATCCCGCCGGCCGCCTTGTGGCGGGCGACGAACGCGCCGAGGTCGATGTCGGTCAGCGCGTCGCCGGAGATGATCAGGAACGGGCCGCCGTCGAGGAAGTCGGCGCAGTTGCGCACGCCGCCGGCGGTCCCGAGCAGCTCGGGCTCCTCGCGGTACGTCAGCCGATCGCCGAAGTAGTCGCGGATCGTGTCCGGGAAGTAGTGGACGTTGGCGATCACGTCGTCGTAGCCGTGGCGGTCGAGCAGGTCGACGATGTGCGCCATCACCGGGCGGTCGAGCACCGGCACCATCGGCTTCGGCAGCTCGAACGTCAGCGGGCGCAGGCGCGTCCCGAGGCCGGCTGCGAGGACCATCGCTTTCATCGGCGGCGGACCCTAGCGAACCGGCGCGTCAGGTTCCCTGATCCCAGGTCGTCAGGTACGTCCGCTGCGCGTCGGTCAGCGCGTCGATCTCGACGCCGAGCGCGGCGAGCGTGAGGCGTGCGACCTCGTCGTCGATCTCCGCGGGGACGCCGTGGACGCGCGACGGGAGCGTGCCGGCGAACCTGACGAGGTGCTCGGCGGCGAGCGCCTGGTTGGCGAACGACATGTCCATCACGGCGGCCGGGTTGCCCTCGGCGGCGGCGAGGTTGACGACGCGGCCCTCGGCCAGCAGGTTGACCCGCCGCCCGTCGGCGAGCACGTGCTGCTCGACGTGGGGGCGCACCTGCCGCCGCTCGCGGCTGAGCTCGCGCAGGGCGGCGAGGTCGCACTCGACGTCGAAGTGGCCGGCGTTGCACGAGCACCGCGCCGTCGCGCATGACCTCGTAGTGCGCGCGGCCGACGACGTCGCGCCCGCCGGTCGCGGTGATCAGCACGTCGGCCTTCGCAGCGGCCGCGACGCCCGGCAGCACCTCGTAGCCCTCGAGCTTCGCCTCCAGCGCACGCACCGGGTCGACCTCGCAGACGACGACCTGCGCGCCCGCACCCTTCGCGCGCAGCGCGATCCCCTGCCCGCACCAGCCGTAGCCGAAGACGGCGACGACGCGTCCGGCGAACAGCATGTTCGTCGCGCGCAGGATCCCGTCGAGCGTCGGACTGGCCGGTGCCGTAGCGGTTGTCGAACAGCCGCTTCGTGCGCGCCTCGTTGACCGCGACCACCGGGAAGCCGAGCTGGCCGGCGGCCTCGAGCGCGCGCAGGCGCACGACGCCGCTGGTCGTCTCCTCGGTGCCCCCCAGCACGTCGCCGAGCGCGTCGGCGCGACTCGCGTGCAGCGTGGAGACGAGGTCGGCGCCGTCGTCCATCGTCAACTGCGGGCGCGTGTCGAGCACCGCCTCGATGTGGCGGTAGTACGTCGCCATGTCCTCGCCGTGGATCGCGTGCACGGCCGCGCCGTCGCTCACGGCGAGCGCCGCGGCGACGTCGTCCTGCGTGTCGAGCGGGTTCGCCGCGCACAGCGCGACCTGCGCGCCGCCGGCGATCAGCGTGCGCGCGAGGTTGCCGGTCTCGGCCGTGACGTGCAGGCAGACGCCGACCCGCAGCCCCTCGAACGGCCGCTCCCGCCCGAACCGCTCGCGAATCGACCGCAGCACCGGCATCTGCGCATCCGCCCACGCGATCCGCGCATCGCCGGCCTCGGCCAGGCCGAGGTCGGCGACGTCGGACGAGGTGCTGCTAGTAGCGGTAGTGGTCCGGCTTGTACGGGCCCTCGACCGGCACGCCGATGTACTCGGCCTGCTCCTCGGCTGAGCTTCGTGAGCTTCACGCCGAGCTTGTCGAGGTGCAGCCGCGCCACCTTCTCGTCGAGCTGCTTCGGCAGCATGTAGACCTTCTTCTCGTACTCGTCGTTCTTCGTGACAGCTCGATCTGCGCGATCACCTGGTTGGTGAACGACGCCGACATCACGAAGCTCGGGTGGCCGGTCGCGCAGCCGAGGTTCAGCAGGCGCCCCTCGGCGAGCATCATCACGCTGTGGCCGTCGGGGAAGTTCCACTCGTCGTACCTGCGGCTTGATGTTGATCCGCTCGATGCCCGGGTACTTCTTCAGGCCGGCCATGTCGATCTCGTTGTCGAAGTGGCCGATGTTGCCGACGATCGCCTTGTCCTTCATCCGCGCCATGTGCTCGACGGTGATGATGTCGTTGTTGCCGGTCGCCGGTGATGAAGATGTCGCGCCGTCGTCGACGACGTCCTCGAGCGTCGCGACCTGGTAGCCCTCCATCGCCGCCTGCAGCGCGCAGATCGGGTCGATCTCGGTGACGATGACGCGCGCGCCCTGGCCGCGCAGCGCCTGCGCGCAGCCCTTGCCGACTTCGCCGAAGCCGCAGACGACGGCGACCTTGCCGCCGAGCATCACGTCGGTCGCGCGGTTGATGCCGTCGACGAGCGAGTGGCGGCAGCCGTAGATGTTGTCGAACTTGCGCTTGGTGACCGAGTCGTTGACGTTGATCGCCGGGAACAGCAGCGTGCCGGCCTCCATCATCTCGTAGAGGCGGTGCACGCCGGTCGTCGTCTCCTCGCGTGACGCCCTGGATGCTCTGGCGCGACCTTCGTCCAGCGCTGCGGGTCCTCGGCGAGCGTGCGCGTCGAGCAGCTCGAGGATGACGCCCCACTCCTCGGGGTCCGTCTCGGCGTCGAGCCGGCACCGCGCCGGCCGCCTCGAACTCGGCGCCCTTGTGCACGAGCAGCGTCGCGTCGCCGCCGTCGTCGAGGATCAGGTTCGGGCCGGTGCCGTCCGGCCACTGCGAGCGCCTGGTCGGTGCACCACCAGTACTCCTCGAGCGTCTCGCCCTTCCAGGCGAAGACCGGGACGCCCTTCGGATCCTCCGGCGTGCCGTTCGGGCCGACCGCGACGGCGGCGGCCGCGTGATCCTGCGTCGAGAAGATGTTGCACGAGCACCCAGCGCACGTCGGCGCCGAGCTCGGCAGCGTCTCGATCAGCACGGCCGTCTGGATCGTCATGTGCAGGGAGCCCATGATGCGCGCGCCCGCGAGCGGCTTGCTGCGCCGCGTACTCGCTCGCGGAGCGCCATCAGGCCGGGCATCTCCTGCTCGGCGAGGCGGATCTCCTTGCGGCCGAAGTCGGCGAGCGAGAGGTCGGCGACCTTGAAGTCGGTCTTGCTCGAAAGGGCGGTCATCGTGGCGCGGTCTCCATGGTCGGTGCGTGGTGGTGTTCGCGAGCAGTGGCGGTGGTGGGTGCGGCGGCGGCGAGCAGCGCTTCGTGCTTGCGCTGCTCCCAGCGCAGCCAGTCGGCGGCGTCGACGTGCTCGGGGCGGCTCGGCTCGGCTTCGAACCACTCCTCGACGGCCTCGTGCAGGTCGGCGTCGCGGCGCATCCGCAGCGCGAAGCCGACATCCGAGAGGCCGAGCTCGAAGCGTTCCAGCAGCTCCCGCAGGGTGCGCAGGCGCTGCAGCTCGGCCGGCCCGTAGAGCCGGTACCCGGCCGCGGAGCGCTCCGGCATGACGAGCCCGCTGCGCTCGACATAGCGCAGCATCCGCGGCGACCAGCCGGTCGTCCCGGCGGCCTCGTGGATCGTCAACGCGTCGTCGCCCGCCATCAGGCGGCCAACGTTACCAGAGCTGTGTCAAGGTTCGAGGCCGTGGCCGGCGCACCGGCATGCCGGGAGACGGGCCATTAGCATCGCCGCGTGCGCTATCACGTGCAGATCAGACGCGGCTTCCACGCCGCGCGCGAGCTGAACCTCGAGGAGGCCGAGCTGCGCGCACGCGTCCTGACGCCCTGGTCGCGCGGAGCGCTCGTGTCGCTCGGCGGTCGCGAGTGGGAGCCGGCGCGTTGCGAGCTGCGCCTGCTCGCCGGCCCGGAGCTGAAGGCGGCGGACCTGGCGATGGGCCAGGGCTGGCAGAACGCGGAGCGCTCGGGTCGCGACGTGGCCGCCGAGCTGCTCGCCGTGCGCCCCGCGCCGACGGCGGTCGCGCTGCTCGCGCAGACGCCCGCAGCCGCCGCGACGGCGTCCGCGGCGCTGGAGCGCGCGGGCGTCCAGGCCCTCGCGTGGGAACAGGCGGCCGGCGCGACGAGCGCGCTCGTGGCGTTCGATACCACCGGCGGCGACGGGACCGACGACGCGCGCTGGTGGCTCGAGGTCGGCCGCGCGCTCGGCGCGCTCGGCCCGCGCGCAGTGCTGGCCGTCCTCGGCGGCGTCGCGCCGCCCGAGCCGCTCGCGCACGCACCGGCGATCCGCCTCGACGGCGACGCGGACGCGACAGCGCAGGCGCTGCTCGAGCGCCTGCGCTGACTGTGACGTCGCCCAAAGGCGGTCGCTTGCGATCGCCGGAGGGCGAACTCGTCTTCGCGGTCGCTTGCGCCCGCCGGCGGGCGAAACCCGTCTACGCCGTCGCGAGCGGCTGCGGCGCGTCGGGGCTCGCCGGTGAGGAGCCGCCGAACGGGACCGTCACGCTGTGCGGGACGACGAGCACGGGGCTGGTCGCCGTCTCGACCGCGTAGGCGGCCGCCGCGCTGATGTTGACGCGGCCCGCGGGGGCCTCCGGGCGCGACGCGACGACGAGCAGGTCGATCGTCCCGTCGCCCGCGCGCACGACTTCCGCGCCGAGCGCGGCGGCGAGCGTCTGGGCCGTCCCGTTGGCGCCGCCGGTCGAGATGTCGGCCAGCAGGCCGATGCGGCGGATCGCGGCGTCGGGGCGGTCGCGCAGCCGCGCCGGGGCGATCGCGACCGCGCACGGGCCGCCCTCGAGCAGGCGCTGCGCGGAGGTGCCGGGGCGCACCGCGCCGGCGGCCGTGCGGTACTCGGAGCCGAACACGATCACGTCGGCGCCTTCGCGCTCGGCGAGCGTCCACAGGCCCTCGCCGGTCGACGCGCTCGCGACGACGTGCAGCGGGGCGGCCGGCTGGCCGATCGCCTCGGCGCCGCGGCGCAGCAGGTCGCGCGCCGCCTCCTCCTCGAGGTCGCGCTCCGCCTCGGGCGTGTGGCGGACGTACGCGAGCGCGATGCTCGCGCCGGCCTGGGCGAGCAGGCGCCCGAGCGCCAGCGCGTCGCGGTCGTTGTCGGTGTCGTCGTAGGAGATGATGATCTTCGCGGGCATTTCGGCTCCCGGGGACGCGGGTCTCTGACGGGTCGAGGGAGAGCCTGCCACTGGGCGGCCCCAAGCACCAGTGAACCTGTTGATCGCGTGGATAAGCTGCGCTGATGCTCAACGTCCAGCGCCTGCGCGTGCTCCAGGAGGTCGTCGCGCGCGGCTCCTTCTCGGGCGCCGCCGACGCGCTCTCCTACACGCAGTCGGCGGTCTCGCAGGCGATCGCGACGCTCGAGGCGGAGACCGGCGCCACGCTGCTCGTGCGCGACCGTCGCGGCGTGCGCCCGACGGCCGCCGGCGAGGCGCTCGTCGCGCACGCGGAGGCGATCCTCGCGCGATTGCAGATCGCCGAGGACGAGCTGGCCGCGATCCGCGGCGTGCGCGCCGGCCGGCTGCGGATGGCGTCCTTCCCGACGGCGGGCGCGACGCTGATGCCGCACGCGATCGCAGCCTTCCGCGCCGCCCACCCGGGCATCGAGCTGAGCCTCGCCGAGGACGAGCCCGAGCACGTCGCCCCGCGCCTGCGCGACGGCGAGCTGGACCTCGCGCTGCTGTTCGAGTTCCCCGGCAACGGCATCGCGCTCGGCGCCGGCCTCGCGCGCCACGCGCTGTTCGACGACCCGCTGCACGTCGTGCTGCCGGCCGACCACCCGCTCGCGCGCGAGCCGCACCTGCGCCTCGCGCAGCTGAACGACGTCGCGTGGGTGCAGACGTCGGCGGCCAGCCCCTGCGCCCGCCACGTCGTGCGGATCTGCCACGCGGCCGGCTTCGAGCCGCAGGTGTCGTTCGAGAGCGACGACTACGAGACCGTCCAGGGCCTCGTCGCGGCCGGCGTCGGGGTCGCGCTGGTGCCGCGGCTGGCGCTCGCGCGGGTGCGCGACGACGTCGTCGTGCGCGCGCTGTCGCCGGAGGCCCCCATCCGGCACATCGTCGCCGCGACGGCGGCCGGAGCGGGAGCCGCCCCTGCCGCCGTCGCGATGATCGAGATCCTCACCGCCGTCGCGCGCCGCTACGAGGAGCGGCTCGCCACGGTGTAGGAGGAGCGGGGAGATCGACCCAGGAGGGTTGCCTCGGCACGACCTCCCCGCCGCTTGGAACGTGCTGCGTCGGGGTGTTACGTCCCCGATTCGCTCGCGCTTGCGTACGCGGGCGCCGGGACGCCGTTCGGGAAGCCGAGCGACGGCACGTCGGACGGGTACACCTCGTGCCCGTGCACCGCCAGGTCGCCCTCCTCGAGGTCCTTGTCGGACATCCGCAGCGGGACCACCAGCCCGACCAGCTTCAGCAGGATGAACGTGCCGATGCCGGAGAACACGATCACCCACAGCGCGGTGATCGCCTGGTGCCCGAGCTGCGTCGTGCCACCGCCGAAGAACACCCCGGCGATGCCCGGCAGGTTGGCGCTTCTGCCACGCCCGATGTACTCGATGATGTGCGGGTCGGCGAAGAAGCCGACCAGCAGGCCACCGGCGAGGCCGGCGAAGCCATGCGTGTAGATCACGCCGAGCGTGTCGTCCACGTTGCGGAACGGCCGCACGCGGCTGAGGTAGTAGTAGGCGAAGTACACGATCGTCGTGCCGATCAGGCCGATCGCCGCCGCGCCCCAGCCGTTGACGAAGCCGGCCGCGGGCGTGATCGCGACGAGGCCGACGATCATGCCGTTGACCGAGCCGATCAGCGACGGCTTGCGGCCGGTGATGTAGTCCCACCCGACCCAGCCGAGGAACGCGACCGCCGTGGCGAGGTTCGTGTTGATCACGCCCACCGCGGCGTTGATGCCGGCGTAGTACGGGTCACCGCCGTTGAAGCCGTTCCAGCCGAGCCACAGCAGGCCCGCGCCGGTCGCCACCATGAGGAGGTTGTTCGGCGCGTCGATCTCGCGATCGCGCTTGAGGCGCGGTCCGATCACGGCAGCCGCCACGAAGCCCGAGATGCCGGCCGAGAGGTGGATGACGTACCCGCCCGAGTAGTCGAGCGCGCCGTGCTGGGACCACCAGCCGCCGCCCCAGATCATGAACGCGTTGACCGTGTAGATCAGCGACGACCACAATATGGTGAACGGGATCCACGCCTTGAAGTTGAAGCGCCCGAGCACCGAGCCGAGCATCAGGATCGGCGTGATCGCGGCGAACACGAACTGGAAGTACGCGAGCGTCGCGGTCGGGAAGTGGAACGACGGGCCGCTCGACACGAGTGGCACCGACGCCTGCGACTGGAGGCTGCCCGCTGAGAGGATGCTCCCGGGCTTGCCCCACATGTTGGCGAAGATGCCTGACTTCGCCCCGAAGATGTGCATCGGCGTGCCGAAGCCCATCTTGAAGCCGAACAGCACCCAGGTGATGAGCACCAGGGCGAAGGCGATGAAGGACATCATCATCGCGTTGACGGACCAGCGCTTCTGCATCACGCCGCCGTAGAGGACGACGAGGCCGGGCACGCTCATCAGCCCGACGAGCGTCGCCGCGGTCAGCTGCCAGGCGTTGTCGCCTGAGTTCAGCCAAGTTGGATATGCGTCCCACATGGGGTCGTTCCCTCTCCTTTGTGTCGCCGCGCTTCGGCGGCCCTCCTGGATCGAAGTCGGAAGCTTCGCGCGGGAGAGGGCGCTCCCAATATCGACATTCGTACAAAGAGGCCGCGGATCGCCTGTCCCGGAGGCCTCCCGCGCGCACTCGCGCGCGAGTACAGTTGCGGCATGCCGGTCGAGGGCCAGTGGGAACGCCAGCAGACGCCGCTGCGCCGCCTGTCGCGGCGGGAGCTGCGGCTGCTGTGGGGCTTCCTCGGCGTCCTGCTGGTCGCCGCCGCGGCGACCGTCGTGGTCGCCTTCACGCAGTCCGCGCCGCCCGTCCCGCCCGACTGCATCCAGGTGACGGGCGGCAGCACGATGGGCGCCGTGAACTACCGCGTCTGCGGCGCCGACCGCGTGAGATGGTGCCGCCAGGTGGCGGGCCGCACCGACCCGACCTCGCTGGCGGTCCAGAAGCGCTGCGGCGCGCTGGGGCTCAGCCCCCGTTCAGCGCACTCTTGAGCCGCTCGATCGCGTCGACCGGCGTCGGGTCGATCCCGCGCAGGACGGCGAGGTAGAGCGAGACGAGGTCACCCAGCAGCACGAGCGAGACGAGCCGCTCGAGGCGCGTCTCGCCGCGGCTCTCGACGCGGAAGGAGCCGGCCGCGTTGGCGCCGATCAGGCCGCGCGTCAGCTCGATCCGCTGGCGGATGCGCGGATGCAGGTCGGAGTCGTCGAGGAAGACGGTGCTGAACGCGCCCAGCTCGGCCGCGCCCGCCCAGCCGGCGATCTCGTTGTGGTCGAGCTCCGGCAGCTCGGAGGAGAAGGCGGGGATCTTCGCGTTCTCGTTGAGCTGGGTCTTCCAGCGGTAGGCGATCGGCGCGGTCAGGCCGGCGCCGGCGATCTGCGGGATCGTCCCGTGCAGGCCGCGCGCGAGCTGCTTGGGCAGGCTGTCCTCGGCGCCGTCGGGGCCCCACTCGGCCAGCAGCTCCTCGGTGTGCGCCGCGGCGACGTCGATCTCGGAGTGCAGCGATTCGGCGGCCGAGCACGAGGCGGCGACCTCGAGCGCGATCACGAGCGCGTAGCCGACCGCGGCGCGCGGCTGGAAGGCGCCGGGCAGCGGGATCACGGGGACCCCCTCCTCGCGCGCGGCGGCGGCGAGCTTGCCGCCCGTCGTCGCGACGACGCGGCGGGCGCCGAGCGCGCCGGCGCCCTCGAAGGCGGCGAGCGTCTCCTCCGTGTTGCCGGAGTAGCTCGCGCACAGCACGGTCGCGTCGGGCGTCGTCCACGACGGAACGCCGTAGTCGCGCATCACGATGATCGGGCGCGAGGCGCGGTCGCCGAGCGCCGAGCGCGCGAGCGCGCCGCCGATCGCCGAGCCGCCCATGCCGGCGACGATCAGGCCGCCGGGCGCGTCGTGCCGCTCGAGCTTCGCCGACTCGACGCGCCACAGCGCGTCGCGGAGGTGCTCGGGCAGGCCGAGGATGTCGTCGATCTGTCTGGCGGCGTCGACCGCGTCGATCGCCTCGCGGGTGAGAGGTGCATGCTCGGTTATGGGCATCAGAACCTGATCGCTCCGTCCGGAAGGGACACGTTGGGTGACAGCCGCGCGCCGGCGGCAAGCTGGTTGTCGGCGCCGAGCGTGACGCACTCGCCGAGCACGACGCCCTCGGCGAGGCGGCAGTGGGCGCCGATGCGCGCGCCCGGCCCGACGATGCAGTGCGCGAGCTGGGCGTGCGGGCCGACGACGGCGCCGTCGAGCACGACCGAGCCGTCGACGTGCGCGCCCTCGCCGACCTCGACGCGGGGTCCGATCACGCTTCGCCCGCTCACGAGCGCGCCCTCGGCGATGCGCGCGTCCGCGCCGACGAGCGCGGGGCCGACGACCCGGCCGGTCAGCTGCGCGCCTTCGGCGACGGCCAGGTGCGCGGCGTCGTAGGCGTCGGTGACAGACGTCTTGACCGCGCCGTCGAGGATGTCGTACGTCGCCTGCAGGTAGCGCTCGGGCGTGCCGATGTCGAGCCAGTAGGCGGACGCCTCGTAGCCGTAGAGCCCGTTGTCGACGAGCGTCGGGAAGACCTCGCGCTCGATCGAGACGTGCTGGCCCTTCGGGACGTTCGCAAGCACGTCGCGGTGGAGGACATACGCGCCGGCGTTGATCAGGTTCGTGTCGATCTGGTCGGGGCTCGGCTTCTCGAGGAACTCGGACACGCTCGTGTCCGCGTTGCGGCGCACGAGCCCGTAGGCGGACGGGTCCTCGACTGGCACGAGCGCGAGCGTCGCGCGAGCGCCGGTGCGCTCGTGCTGCGCGAGCTGGGCGGTCAGGTCGATGTCGGTCAGCACGTCGCCGTTGAGCATCAGGAAGCGCTCGTCGAGCAGGTCCTCGGCGAACTTGACCGCGCCGCCGGTGCCGAGCGGTTCCGGCTCCTCGACGTAGCGCAGCCGCATCCCGTAGGCGGCGCCGTCGCCGAGCACGTTGTGCACGCCCGAGGCCATGAAGCCGCACGAGATCACGACGTCGTCGACGCCGTGGCCGCGCAGCCATTCGAGCATGAACGCGATGAACGGCCGGTCGACGAGCGGCACGACCGGCTTGGGCACGGTCGAGGTCAGCGGCCGCAGCCGCGTCCCCTCCCCGCCCGCGAGGATCAGCGCCTGCACGTCAGGCCTCCGTTCGCACGCGGTCCGCGCCGCGCCCGACGCCCTCGAAGGCGAAGCCGGCCTCCTGCAGCGCCTCGCGGTCGAGCACATTGCGCCCGTCGATCACGAGCCGCCCGCGCATCCGCTGCGCCGCGGCGCCCCAGTCGAGCTGCTTGAACTCCGGCCACTCGGTCACGAGGACGACCGCGTCGGCGCCGTCGAGCGCCTCGAGCGCGCTGGGCGCGAAGTGGACGCCCGGCATCAGCCGGCGCGCCTCGTGCTCGGCGACGGGGTCGTACGCCCGCACCGTCGCGCCGTCGGCCTGCAGCCGCGCCGCGAGCACGAGCGAGGACGCCTCGCGCATGTCGTCGGTGTCCGGCTTGAAGGCGAGCCCGAGCAGCGCGACCGTCTTGCCGACGAGCGAGCCGAGGTGCTTCTGCAGCTTCGAGATCACGCGCCGCTTCTGCAGCTCGTTGACCTCGATCACGGCGGTCAGCAGCTGGAAGTGGTAGCCCGAGTTGCCGGCGAGCTGCTTGAGCGCGCTGACATCCTTGGGAAAGCAATTATGGGAAATCAGGTGTGTTGAGGTGACGAACGTGTGCGCCCCTGGCACCTCGAGCGAGTACACCCACCCGTCGAACGGCTCGCGGCGCACGTCCGTGACCCGCAGCCACGCCGGCCCGTCGCCGAAGCGGCGATAGCCGGTCGGCTTGATGCGCCGCTGCTGCCGGGCGATCGAGGCGAGCACGCCGGCGCGGTCGCGCACCGGCACGAGCTCGAGCGCGCGCTCGACCTGGTCGGCGCCCGCGATCCGCAGCCAGTACGTGTCCTGCGTCGACTTCGCGACGCGGCCGACCCGCTGGCTCGCGACGAAGCCGAGGTCGGCGAGCAGTCGCAGCACGCCGTCGGCCAGCTCGCGCGAGACGGTGCCGAACTCGAGGATGACGCTCGGCCCGCCGTTGACGAGCGACCACGATCCGTCGCCGTCCCACAGGCCGGACAGCAGCGCGAGCTTCTGCGCGCGCGTCAGGCCCCACACGAGGTCCGGCAGCCGCTGCTCGTAGCCGGTGCGCCCGAGGCCGAGCACCTTCGTCCACCAGGCGCCGAGCAGACGCGACTGCACGGTCACCTTGTGCGCGGTCGGCGCGCGATACGCGCGCGCTCTCACGCCGTGGCGCATCCAGAGGGCCATCACCTCGTCGACGAGGTGCTGCTCGCGGGTCGGGTGAAACGACCAGCTGATGCGCGCGCTGCCGTGCTCGTCGAGCGACGTGTTGCCCTCGGCCAGATACAGCCCCACAACGCGCCAGAAGCGCTCGTCGGCGATCAGCGCGTCCGGCACCTCGGCGCCGTTCTTGGCCGTCTTGAAGGCCGCGCCGGTCAGCGAGACGTCGAGCAGCGCGGCCTCGTCGAGGCGCAGCGTGCCCGAGCGCTTGATGTCGCTCCAGCGCTGCGTGGTGCCGCGCGGGTGGGCGTCGAGCACGGCGGCGCGCACCGCGCGGCCACGCTGCTCGAGCGCGCCGATCTGGCCGTCGCGCGGGCGGACGATCACGTCCGCCGGCGCGGCGCCGGCCGCCTCGACGGCAGCCATCGTCGGCAGCAGCGCGGGCGCGTCGGTGCGGTCGTGGGTGCCCTGCGCGAGCGGCAGCCAGTCCTCGGTCGTCAGCTCCTCGGCCAGCTTGAGCTCGACGTCGTCGCTCTCCCCGTCGCCGGCGAACCACGGGTGGTCGGGCGTGCAGCGCACGCGCCGGCCCATCTTCGTGTGGACCTCGAGCAGCTCGCCGGCGTGGCGCCGGCGGGTCGCGGCCATCACCGGAAGGAACTGCGGGGTGTCGCTGCCCGGCGTCCACGACAGCACTTCGAGGTCCTCCGGCCACGCGACGCCGGCGTCGTCGGCGTGCGGCTCCTCGGCGCCGAGCCGCGCCCACAGCTGCGCGAACGACAGCAGCGTCGTGCGTCCGCGGCGGCGCACGAGCACCGTCTCCTCGCCGGCGAGACAGGACCCGCCGAAGCCGATCCCCGGCCGCAGGAAGTGGCGGCCGATGCGCTCGTCGAGGCCCATGCCCTTGGCGACCTCGAGCACGTCGGCGCCGGTCTCCTCGCAGACGTTGGCGATCTCGTTGATGAAGGAGATCTTCGTCGCGAGGAAGGCGTTGGACGCCATCTTGATCATCTCGGCGCTCGCGACGTCGGTGCGCACGAGCGGCGCGCCGAGCGGCGCGTACAGGTCGCAGACGGCGTCGCCCGCCCAGTCGCCGCCGTCGCCGACGACGACGCGGTCCGGTCTGCGGAAGTCCGCCAGCGCGGTCCCCTCCTTGAGGAACTCGGGGCAGGAGACGTAGCTGAAGCCGTCCTTCCCGCGCTCGGCGAACGTGCGCTTGATCGAGGCGCCGGTGCCGACCGGCACGGTCGACTTCATCACGAGCGCGTGGCGGTCCGACGGCGGCATCGCGTCGACCACCGCGTGCACGGCCGACAGGTCGGCGTCGCCGGAGTAGGTCGGCGGCGTGCCGACGGCGACGAACAGCAGGCGCGCGTGCTCGAGCGCCGGCGCCAGCTCGGTCGAGAAGTGCAGCCGCTCGCGGCTGGCGGCGATCGACTCCGCCAGGCCGGGCTCGTAGATCGGCACCTCGCCGCGCTCGAGGCGGGCGATCTTGTCGGCGTCGATGTCGACGCACCACACCTCGTTGCCGAGCTCGGCGAAGCCCGCCGCCGTGACGAGGCCCACGTAGCCGGTGCCGATCACCGCGATCGGTTCGCGCGGGGGAGTCATGCGGCGGCGAAGACTACTAGCGCGTCGCCCAGAAGCCACGCACGCTCAGTGGCCGCCGAGGCGCGTGAGCGAGCCGGCGATCGCGAGCATCTGGTCGTTCGTGAGCTTCTCCTGCAGCGTGTTCTGCACCCAGTAGGACCCGTGCGGGGTTTTCCAGCCGACGGTCCGCAGGTGCTTGCCGTCGTAGAACAGCAGCAGGTGCTTGCCGTTGATCGTGCGCGTGTCGGCGGACGGGTTGCGCAGGATCGGCGGGTCGGTCCAGGCGGTTCCCTGGATGCCGTAGTAGTTGCCGACCAGGCCCGAGGAGACGACGAGCCGGTAGGCCGCGTCCATTCTCCCGCCGGGGATCTTGATGCGGTAGGCGCGCGGGTACTCCAGCTGGCCCTGCGCGTTGCGCAGCGGCGTCTCGTACTGCCCGCCGGACGTCAACAGCTTCGGGTAGTAGATCGGCAGCCGCGTCGGACCGAGCTGGATCGCGTAGTTCTCCCCCGTCGACTGCGCGTTGACGAGTCCGGTCGCGGCCGGCGCGCCACCGTGCGCCTTGCCGCCGTGCGCATGGGCGCCGCTCTTGGCGGGCGAGGCCTTCGGCTCCTTCGGCGGCGGCGAGAGGAACTGGTGGCGCACCTGCGCGAGCTGGGAGGGCGTCGCCGTCACGTACGACGCACCGCCGGACATCAGGTACGCCTCGGGGAACTGCACCTGGTAGATCCCGTGTCTCGCCGAGTAGCCGACGAGGTAGAGCAGCCGCAGCAGCTCCTGCCCGCTCTGCAGCGACGCGTCGGTCGTCATGTACTTGCCGATCTCGTGCGTCAGCTTGTGCGGGTCGGACAGGAACTGACCGGCGCCGTACTGCGCCTTGATCTGGCGCAGGAAGTCCTGCTGGCGCGCGGAGCGCACGAAGTCGCTGTCGGTGTGGCGGTAGCGCACGTAGGCGAGCGCCTGCGGGCCGCACAGCTGCTGATAGCCCGCCGGCACGTTGATCTCGGAGTACTGCTGCGAGGGCGGCAGGCCGAGGTTCGAGTGGTAGTACCACCGGTCGACGTCGACGTACACGCAGCCGATCGCGTTGACCGCCTCCTGGAAGCCTCTGAAGTTGATGTTGACGATGTGGTTGATCGGGACGTGCAGGAGGTCCGAGATCACGCTCGCCGTCAGCACCTCGCCGCCGTCGGTGTACGTCTCGTTGATCTTCGCGGCGCTACGGAAGCCGCCGCCGGGGATCTGGAAGCTGACCTGCAGGTCGCGCGGGATCGACAGCACGGTCGTCGCGTTCGCGTCCGGGTCGAGCCGCACGAGGATCATCGTGTCCGAGCGCGCGTCTCTCGTGGAGTGGCCGAAGCGGTGGTCGGAGCCGATCAGCAGCAGCGTCTGCGGCTGGCCCGCCTGCGCGCGGGTGATGACGCTGCCCGCGTTCGCGATCGTCCCGCCCTGCTTGATGTCGTCGACGAAGCCCTGGACCGTGTTGAGGCCGACGGTCGCCGTCACGGCGGCGGTCAGCGCGACGATCGCGAACCCGGCCACGAGGAAGCGCCACCACAGGCCGCCGCGGCGCGGGAACTCGGGCGGCGCGGTGTTGGGGGCGGATGGCGGGATCCGATCTCTCACGCCAGCCCTCCGTCGATCGCCGTCAGGCCGCTCGCGCCCCCGGCGCGCTCGCGCGCGAGCCACTCCGGCAGCGTGCGCACGAAGCCGGAGAGCGCCTCGCGGTAGCGCCGCAGCGACGAGACCGAGACCCACTCGTCGGGGCCGTGGTGGCCGCCGCCGGCGGGGCCGAACTCGACCGCCGGTATGCCCGCCTCCAGGAACGAGATCGCGTCGGAGGCGCCGTCGCGCCCGACGCTCAGCGCCTCACCCTCGGTCGTGCGCGAGATCGCGTCGCGCAGCGCGCGCACGTACGGGTTCGTGCGCTCGACGTGCGCGGGCGCGCGCATCAGCGTGTTCGCGACCGTCACGTCCGGCAGCGCACGGATCTGGGCGAGGATCGCGCCCGGGTCCTGGCCCGGCAGGTAGCGCACGTCGACGACCATCTCGCAGCGGTCGGGAACCTTGTTGAAGACGTCGCCGCCCTCGATCCGCCCGAGGTTGATCGACGGCCGGTCGAACAGCTCGGAGGACTCGCGCGCGAAGTCCATCGCCTCGATGCGGCGGAAGACGTCGAACGCCTTCAGCACGGCGCTGTCCCCCAGCCACGGCGTCGAGCCGTGCGCGGCGCGCCCGCTCACCTCGATCCGCATCGCGAGCACGCCCTTCGCCTCGATCCCGATGTGGAGGTTCGTCGGCTCGCCGGTGATCGCGAAGTCCGCGCGCATGCCGGCCCGCACGAGCTCGTCGGTCGAGCGTTCGTCGACATCCTCGGCCTCCTCGTCGGGCACGCACAGGAAGCGCACGCGCACGCGGTCCTGCTCGGCGCAGTCCTTCACCGCGCACAGCATCGCGGCGAGGCCGCCCTTCATGTCGTAGGCGCCGCGGCCGATCAGGCGGTCGCCCTCGACGCGCGGCTGGTACTGCTCCTCGTGACCGGGCACGACGTCGAGGTGGCCGTGCAGCAGGACGGTCGGCCCGTCGTCGCCGGCCGCCCCAACGTCGGCGATCAGCACCGGCAGCCCGTTGTGCGCGTGCTCGCGCACCTCGATCTCGCGCGACTCGAGCCAGCCCTTCACGAACGCCGCCGCCGCCGCGAGCTCCTCGGGACGGGACGTGTCATAGGAGATGAGCCGCTCGGCGAGCGCGCGTTCGTCGACCACGATCGAGACAGGATAGGGAGCCGCTCGGTCCGCCTCGGATCGATGCGCGACGTTTTCGGGGCGTCCAGCGCCCCGAAAACGTCGCGCTTCCGGGCGAATGCGGCCTACGAGCCCTCGGCGATCCGCTGGAACGCCTCCCAGCGGCGTCTGTCGCGCGCGGCGAGCCGCTGCTGCTCCGAGCCCGCCTCCGCTCTGGCGTAGGCGTCCTCGGCGGCGCGCAGCTTCTCGGTGAGGTCGGCGGGGTCGAGCTGCGACGGGGTGTGCGCGTCCTCGACGAGGATCAGCGCACGCCCGTCGGCCACCTGCAGGTAGCCCTCGCCCTGCGCGAAGCGGACGATCTCCGACTCGCTGCGGTACAGCCGCAGCTCGGTCGGGTCGAGCATCGCGAGCAGCGGCGTGTGGTTGGCGAGGATGCCGATCGAACCCGTGGCGGTGCGCGTCGAGATCATCTCGACCTCGTCGTTGAAGACCTCGCCCTCGGGGGTGAGGACCTCGACCGGGAACTTCGTGCGGGCCATGACCTGCTTCCCCTAGCCCTTCGCCGCCGCGACGACGTCGTCGATCGTGCCCTTGAGCAGGAAGACGCGCTCGGGCAGCTCGTCGTGCTTGCCCTCGATGATCTCCTTGAAGCCGCGGATCGTCTCGGCGATCGGGACGTACGCGCCCGGGCGTGCCGGTGAACTGCTCGGCGACGTGGAACGGCTGCGAGAGGAAGCGCTCGACCTTGCGCGCGCGCTGCACGACGAGCTTGTCCTCGTCGGAGAGCTCGTCGATGCCGAGGATCGCGATGATGTCCTGCAGCTCCTTGTAGCGCTGGAGGATCTGCTTGACCTCGTTGGCGACGTTGTAGTGCTCCTCGCCGAGGATGTCCGGCTTGAGGATCGTCGAGGTCGAGTCGAGCGGGTCGACCGCCGGGTAGATGCCCTTCTCCGAGATCGCGCGCGACAGCATCGTCGTCGCGTTGAGGTGGGCGAACACCGAGGCCGGCGCCGGGTCGGTGAGGTCGTCGGCCGGCACGTAGATCGCCTGGACCGAGGTGACCGAGCCCTTGCGGGTCGAGGTGATGCGCTCCTGCAGCTGCCCCATCTCGGACTCGAGCGTCGGCTGGTAGCCGACCTGCGAGGGCATGCGGCCCAGCAGGGCGGAGACCTCGGAGCCGGCCTGCACGAAGCGGAAGATGTTGTCGATGAACAGCAGCACGTCCTGGCCCTGCGTCGCGGAAGTACTCCGCCATCGTCAGGCCGGACAGCGCGACGCGCATGCGGGCGCCCGGGGGCTCGTTCATCTGGCCGAAGACGAGCATCGTCTTGTCGATGACGCCCGACTCCTTCATCTCGAGCCACAGGTCGTTGCCCTCGCGGGAGCGCTCGCCGACGCCGCAGAAGGCGGACAGGCCGCCGTGCTCCTTGGCGAGGTTGTGGATCAGCTCCTGGATGAGGACCGTCTTGCCGACGCCGGCGCCGCCGAACAGGCCGACCTTGCCGCCCTTGGCGTAGGGCGCGAGCAGGTCGACGACCTTGATGCCGGTCTCGAACATCTCGGTGGTCGGGGTGAGGTCCTCGACCGTCGGGGCGGGACGGTGGATCGGCCAGCGCTCCTCGTCGGCGACCGGGCCGGCGAGGTCGATCGGCGTCGCCGAGCACGTTGAAGATGCGGCCGAGCGTGGCGGGGCCGACGGGGACCGTGATCGGGCCGCCGGTGTCGCCGACCTCCATGCCGCGGGCGAGGCCGTCGGTCGAGTCCATCGCGACCGCGCGGACGCGGTCGTCGCCGAGGTGCTGCTGCACCTCGCAGACGAGGACGCCCTGCTCGCCGCGGTCGATCGTGATCGCGTGGTTGATCTCGGGCAGCTCGCCGGGGAAGACGGCCTCGATCACGACGCCCTGGATCTCCTCGATGCGCCCGACGTTCTTCGTTGCTGTGGCTGACATGTGGTTGGGTTCTCCTAGAGGGTCCAGAAACGTGTTTCGTCCTACGGCCGTCGCGAGCGACGGCCTCCGGCCGACGTCAGCTCAGCGCCTCAGCGCCGCCGACGACCTCCATGATCTCCTGCGTGATCTCCGCCTGGCGGGCGCGGTTCATCTCCAACGTGAGGTCGTCGATGAGTCGCCGGCGTTGTCGGAGGCGTTGCGCATCGCGGTCATGCGCGCGCCCATGCTCCGACGCGGTCGACTCCAGCAGCGCCCGGAAGATCGAGATCTCGACGTAGTCCGGCACGAGCCGCTGGAGGATCTCCTCCGGCTCCGGCTCGTACTCGACCAAAGCGTGGTGTCCGGTCGGCTCCTCGGCCTCCTCGGGCGTCTCCGCCTCGAGGATCGTCGCCTGCTGCAGCGGCAGCAGCGTCTCGCGCCGCACCTCCTGCGTGATCGGCGAGATGTAGCCGTTGTAGAGGATCTCGACGCGGTCGACCTTGCCGTCGACGTAGGCGGCGATCAGCGCCTGGGCGATCTCGCGCGCGTTCGCGTACGTCGGCCGCTCCGTGAAGCCGGTGAAGCCCTGCTCGGGCTCCGTGCCGCGGAACGTGAGCGAGGAGACGCCGCGGCGCCCGGTCGCGTAGTACACGACCTCCTTGCCCGCGTCTCTGTAGTCGGCGGCGGTGCGCACGCCGGCGCGGATGATCTGCGAGTTGAACGCGCCCGCGAGGCCGCGGTCGGCCGTGACGAGCAGCAGCGCGACGCGGGTCTCGGTCTCGTGCTCGTTGAGGATCGGCAGCGCCGGCACCTTGCCGGCCGCCTCGGCCGCCTGGCGCGTCATCCGCCGGATCGCGCCGGCGTACGGGCGCAGCGCGGCGATGCGCTGCTCGGCGCGGCGCAGACGCGCCGCGGCGACCATCTCCATCGCGCGCGTGATCTTCTGGATGTTCTTGACCGACGCGATGCGGTTCTTGACGTCTCGTTGCGCCATGGTGCGTTAGACCGCCGCGGGCTCCTGCTCGGGAGCCTCGGCCTCTGCCGCCGGCTCGGCGTGTGTCGGGCGCACCGGCGGCGCGTCCTCGTCGGTCAGCGGCTGACCCTCCTCGTCGAGGTCATATCCGAAGTCCTCGGCGTACCGCTTGACGAGCTCATCGACGGCATGCTGCGTCTCGTCCTTCCAGTCGCCGCCGGCGATCTTCGCGCGGACGTCGCCGCCCTCGGAGTGCACGCGGCGCGTGAGGCCGTCGAGGAAGCGCTCGACCTTGGCCGCGTCGATGCGGTCGAGGTAGCCGTTCGTGGCGGCGAAGATCTGGATGACCTGATCCTCGACCGGCAGCGGCGCGCGCTCGCCCTGGTTGAGCGTCTTGACGAGCCGCTCGCCGCGCGCGAGCGTCGCCTGCGTGTCGGCGTCGAGGTCGGAGCCGAACTGCGCGAAGGCCTCGAGCTCGCGGTACTGCGAGAGCTCGAGCTTGATCTTGCCGGCGACCTTCTTCATCGGCGAGATCTGCGCGTTGCCGCCGACGCGGGACACGGAGATGCCGACGTTGATGGCCGGGCGCACGCCCGAGTTGAACAGCTTCGGCTCGAGGAAGATCTGCCCGTCGGTGATCGAGATGACGTTCGTCGGGATGTAGGCGGACACGTCGCCGCGCCTGGGTCTCGATGATCGGCAGGGCGGTCATGCGAGCCGGCGCCGAGCTCGTCGTTGAGCTTGACGGAGCGCTCGAGCAGGCGGGAGTGCAGGTAGAAGACGTCGCCGGGGTACGCCTCGCGGCCCGGCGGACGGCGCAGCAGCAGCGACATCTGACGATACGCGTACGCATGCTTGGTCAGGTCGTCATAGACGCACAGGGCATGTCTCCCCGTGTAAAGGAAGTGCTCCGCCATCGCAGCGCCCGCGTACGGCGCCATGAACTTGATCGGCGCGGCCTCGTCGGCGGAGGCGGCGACGATGATCGTGCTGTCGAGCGCGCCGTTCTCGGCGAGCGTCTCGGCGATCTGCACGACGGTCGCCATGCGCTGGCCGATCGCGACGTAGACGGACACGACGCCCGTGTCCTTGTTGTTGATGATCGTGTCGATCGCGATCGCCGTCTTGCCCGTCTGGCGGTCGCCGATGATCAGCTCTCGCTGGCCGCGGCCGATCGGGATCATCGCGTCGATCGCCTTGATGCCGGTCTGCAGCGGCTCGGTGACGGGCTGGCGCTGGACCACTCCGGGGGCCTTGAACTCGGCCGGGCGGAACTCGCTCGTCGTGACGTCGCCCTTGCCGTCGAGCGGCTTGCCGAGCGGGTCGACGATGCGGCCGAGCAGCGCGTCGCCGACCGGGATCTCGAGCAGTCTGCCGGTGCGCTTGACCGTGTCGCCCTCGGAGATGCGCTGCCAGTCGCCGAACAGCACCGCGCCGACGTTGTCGGACTCGAGGTTCAGCGCGAGGCCGACGACGTCGTGCGGCAGCTCGAGCATCTCGAACGACATGCAGTTCTCGAGTCCGTGGATGCGGGCGATGCCGTCGCCGACCGACAGCACGGTGCCGACCTCGGTCAGGTCCGCGCCGCCGGTGTCGAGGCCCTCGATGCGCGACTTCAGGATTGAGGTGATCTCGTCGGGCTTGATCTGCATGACAGGTTCAGTGGCTCCTTGGAAGCGCGGCGGCTACGCCTGCGCGACGTGCTTGCGAAGTTGGTCGAGGCGGTGCTTGATCGAGGCGTCGAGGATCGAGTTGCCGACGCGCAGGACGATGCCCCCGAGGATCTCGGGGTCGACCTTGCTCGTCAGCTCGACGCGCTGACCGGTCTGCTCCCCGATCCGCGCGCCGATCGACTTCACCGTCGCCTCGTCGAGGTCGACCGCGCTGGTCACCTCGACGGGCAGCAGCTTGTTCTCCGAGTCCCACAGCCGCCCGTACTCGGCGCGGATGCGGAAGATCACCGGCATCCGGTGACGCTCGAGCAGCGTCTCGAGGAAGTTGACGATCGCCGGGTCGGCGTCCGTGAGCGCCTTGTGCAGCCCGTCCTTCTTCTCCTCCGTCGAGAAGTACGGCGAGAAGAAGAACACGCGCAGGTCGGCGCTCTCGTTCAGCGCGTCGGCGAACTGCCCGAGCTGCTCGCGCACGAGGTCGAGCTTGTCGTGCTCCTGCGCGACCTCGAAGAGAGCGCGCGCGTAGACCTGGGCGATCTCCTCCATCTCCTACCCCTGGTTCCGCTCGCCGGAGAGAGCGGAGAAGTCGAGCTCGGCGAGCGCGTCGTCGACGAGGCGCTTCTGGTCGTCGGCGTTGAGCGTCTTGCGCGTGACCTTCTCCGTCGCGAGGACGGTCAGGTCGGCCACCTCGCGGCGGATCTCTTGGATCGCACGGCGCGTCTCGGCCTCGACGTCGCGCTTGGTCTGCTCGAGCAGCTCCTCGCGCTGCGTCTTCGCGGCCGCGAGCGACTCCTCCTTGGCGACCTCTCCGGCGCGCTCGGCTCTGGCGACGATCTCGTCGGCCTGCGCACGGGCGTCCGTGAGCCGCTGGCGGTACTCCGCCAGCAGCGCGTCGGCCTCGGTGCGGGTGCGCTCGGCCGCGTCGATCGACTCCTCGATCGCGCGCTGGCGGCGGTCGAGCGCGTCGCCGATCGCCGGGAACGCGTACTTGCGCAGGATGAAGAGCGTCACGAAGAACGCGAGCAGCAGCCAGATCATCAGGCCCACGGAGGGCGAGACGAGGAAGTTGCCGCTGTCGTTCGCGGCTGCGATGACGGGCGTCATGGGCTTAGGAGAGGAAGAACGCGATCAGGCCGAAGATGAAGGCGTAGAAGACGATCGCCTCGGTGAGGGCGAAGCCGAGCCACTGGATGCTCGTGATCTCGTCGCGCATCTCCGGCTGGCGCGTCACCGACTCGATGACCTTGCCGAAGATGTAGCCGACGCCGATGCCCGGGCCGATCGTGCCGAGGCCGGCGCCGACGCCGAGCGCGATCGCCTTGCCGGCCTTGCGGCCGATCGCCTCGTTCTCGGCGACCGTGGCGGCGAGCGTGTTGATGACGGAGAGGTCCACAGCAGATCTCCTGTTTGGTTAGTGAGACTCGGCGACAGCGCCGCCGAGGTAGATGGCAGTGAGCGTGGCGAAGATGAAGGCCTGCAGCGTCGCGATCAGGCCCACCTCGAGCACGAAGAAGGCGACGGCGATCGTGCCGGTGATGAGGCCGAGGACGACCGAGCCGGCGACGGCGAGGTTCAGCAGCACGACGAGCCCGCCGCCCATGAAGAGGATCAGCAGGTGGCCGGCGAGGATGTTGGCGAACAGTCGCACCGACAGCGAGATCAGGCGCATGAAGTGCGAGATCGCCTCGATGAAGAAGATCGGGATGCGCGCGGCGCCCTCGACCCCGGCCGGGATCCAGCTCTTCATGTACTTGAGCGGGCCCTTGGCGCGCACGCCCTCGACGTGGTAGCTGACCCACACGATCAGCGTCAGCGCGAGCGGCACCGACAGGTTCGCGGTCGCCGCGTAGAGCGCGAGCGACGGGATGTGCGCGCCGAAGATGTTCACCGTGTGCTCGGTGTTCGTCGGCAGCGGCAGGTACCCGAGCATGTTCGAGAACCAGATGAAGAGGAACAGGGCCCCGATGAACGGGAACCACTTCTTCGCCATCGAGTCGCTCATGTTGCCGCGCGTGATGTTGTCGCGCATCAGCGTGTAGGCGCTCTCGACCACGACCTGGACGCGGTTGGGACGCGCCTGCATGCGTCTCGCGACCCACACCATCGTGATGCACGTCAGCGCGCTGGCGACGATCACGTAGAAGACGGCCTTGTTGATCGAGAGGTCGAGGCCGCCGACGTGGATCGAGATCCACGGCTCCAGCTTGAACTCGTTCTGCGGTCTGTAGTTCTCGTTGACCTGGAGCGCGAGCGCGCTGCCGGGGGTCGCGAGGAGCAGGACGAGCGGGGCGAGCGCCGCGAGCAGGCGGGCCTTCATGGACGCGGGTTCTCCTTCTCGAACGGGCGCAGGATCATCTGCATGGTGAAGTAGACGGTGAAGAGGGCGATGAAGAGGACGGCGGCGGACAGCCCGACCTTCGATCCGGCGGCTGCTCCGACGGCAAAGATCGTAAGGGCTACGAGCCATCCGCGTCCGATCATCGAGCCGGCCATCAGGCCGACCGTCGTGCGGGCGTCGTCGCTGGCCGCCGCGCGGCGCGCCGTGTAGTCCCCGATCGCCCGCTGCACGGCGTACACGCCGAAGCCGGTGACCCACCCGCCGAGCGGCAGGTCGGCGACCAGGAAGACGGGCAGCGCCAGCACGCCGAGAGCCAGGTCCATGTAGCGCAGGACGGCCATCGGATCAGCGGACCTCAGTGCATGCGACGTGGTCATCGGGCTGCTGCTCGGTTCGATTCGGGGGATACATGGAAGGCGTTGCCGCCGGATGCAAAAAGCCCGCACCAGGCGGCGCGGGACCGCCGCGAACCTGAAGATGTCCTCCATGAGTCCGCGGGCGGGGCGCAGTCTACAGAACCCAACGCGCTTGTAACAACATTGTGACAGCTGGCACGGGGATTATCCCGTTGACACAGGGTCGGCGCTCAGTTAGAGTGCCGTCTTGTGTTCGGGCTTTCCTTTGCTTTCCGGGACTTTCTCGCCTCGTCAGCGATCTGCTCGCGGACGGGTTTCGGGAACATTCTCGCCAGAACCTCGTCTGTGGTCAGCTCGTGTGCGGATCTTCTGTGCCGTGGCATGGGGGGCCTCTCGTGAACCTGCCTGCTCTGATCGAGAAGTTTGGCAGCGAGGAGAAGTGCCGTGCATACCTGGAGGAGCTGCGCTGGCCGGACGGCGTGGAGTGCCCGCGCTGTGAGGGACGGACGATTTCGAGAATCGTCAGACGCAACCAGTTCGAGTGCGACGGCTGCCGCTACCAGTTCTCCGTCACGGCCGGGACCTTGTTCCACGACTCGCACCTGCCGTTGTGGAAGTGGTTCCTGGCCATCTACATCATCAGCGAGTCCAAGAAGGGCGTCAGCTCGAAGCAGCTTCAGCGGATGCTGGGCGTGTCGTACAAGACCGCGTGGTACCTGTCCCATCGCATCCGCGATGCGATGGGCGACGACGACCAGCCGCTCCTGCGCGGGATCGTGGAGGTCGACGAGACGCTGATCGGCGGCAAGCGCGAGGGCTACGGCGCCGGCTACCGCGGGAACAAGATCAACGTCGCTGGCGCCGTCCAGCGCGGCGGCGAGATCCGCTTGCGGGTCGTCCCGAACCGCAGACGCGCACAGATGCACGGGTTCATCCGCGCGAACGTCGCCGACGACGCCGAAGCGATCCACACCGACGAGTTCGCCTCCTACCGCGGCATCGCCGACCACAACACCCGCCACGAGACAGTCGAGCACAAAGCCGACGAGTACGTCCGCGGCGACGTGCACACGAACACCGTCGAGTCGGCCTGGTCGCTGTTGAAGCGCTCGATCGTCGGCAGCTACCACCACGTCTCGCTCAAGCACCTGCCGGCCTACCTGGACGAGATGGAGTTCCGGTTCAACCGCCGCGAGAACCCCTACCTGTTCCGCGACACGCTCATGGTGCTGCTCGGCGGCGACGCGCTCCCCTACGCGAAGCTGATCGAGCGCAAGCCCATCGGCCACGACCCTCGCGCGAACGACCAGCAGATGAGAGAGACGGCGCGGCTGATGGAGCGTCAGCGGCGCTATGCCGAGCGCAACGGGCCGTAGCGCCTCGCCGCAGCGGTCAGCGGCGTGAAACCCGCTGCTACTCGTGCAGCTTGAGCGACAGCTTCACCGTACCCCCCGGCGCTGGGCCGGGCTGGGCGGATGTGTGCACCTCGGAGCTGACCGGCTGGAGAGGGACCTTGCTGGCCCCGCTCGCGGTCTCAGAGGCGCTAACCCTTGGCATGTTCTGCGAGTGCATCAGATGGCCTCCGGGTTGAGCTTAGCGTCGAAGTAGTGCTTTCGTGTTACCCACTTGAAGCCTTCGTGCTTGCTGATGGCCGCCGTCTCGATCGGGCCGCCTACCGTAGGCGATCCAGGCATGAAGCGGGACCACTGGATGGACACATGCACGAGGAACTCGGCGAGGTCAATCGCGTCTTGAAAGGGCATGGCCGGATTGACGAGGTGGTCTCCCACGCTCAGGCGTCGGGTCAGGGTCTCGACCGCCTGCTGGACGTTGCCGGGATCAAGGCCGAAGTCTTCGACGAACGCTCCCGCGATATCTAGCCCATACCCGTTGACGAGGCGGTAGATCGCCTCTGGTTGTCCTGCCCACGACACGCCGGTCCGGGAACCGGGGTTGAGCTGCGTCGGGCCTTCGCAGCCGTCCTGCGAAAGCACGAGCAGATACTCCTCGGCCTGGGGCTGCGCTGGGGAGTAGCCCGCGACGATGAAGCCGAGGGTCGGATATTCGCTATCCGCCGGAGCTTCTCTACCAGCCGCTTCTGCATCGGCCGCCGCTTTCGTCGTCGCCGCCTTCGCCGCATCGGCTGCGGGTTTGTAGCGCTCGTCGTAGAAGAAGGTCTTCACTCGATCAGCGACCTCCAAGATCGAGTACGACTCCTTGTCGAGATGCCAGGTCGCGTGCTCTTCGAGCGGCTTGGTGAACCGGCGGCGCAGATCCTTGGCGAGCGTGGAGATCGAGGAACCGCCAAGTCCTCCAAGCCCCCACGTCATGAGGCCGATCGGCAACCCCTTGTGCAGGTTGAAGATCTTGTCCGCGTGGTTGTAGACGTTGACAACATCCCCACCGTTGCCGCCGGCCATGATCGTGCTGGCGCTATCCGCTGCCAAGACCAGACCGTCATTGACCTTCAGCGCCACGGCGATGGTCATCAAAATGGACCCTAGACGACTGGCCGGCTGACCAACCCCGCTTCGTGCCCGGTCCGCGCGAGGGCTACTGCTCGGCGAGTCGCGCGTCGAAGACGCGCCCGAACTCCTCCATCGGCACGTCGAGCGCATGCAGGACGGCGGCAACACCCTCAAACGAGGAGCCGCGCCGTCCGCCTTCAAGCTCGGCGACGAAGTTCCGTGAGCGGCCCGCGGCGTCGGCGACTTGCTCTTGTGTGAGGCGTCGGCGGGCGCGCAGCTCGCGCACGGTGTTGGCGAGCGCGCGGCGGTCGCGGACGAGCGGTGTGGCTGGTCTGCGGCTCACAGCGGGAAGCCTGCTGCGCTTCCGGCTTGACAGCCATACCGGGATTCAGGAAGGATGCCCAAAGCGCAGGGCACAGGGACCATGCCGTCGTGCAGAGCAGGGCCTTCACCCGCGCAAGGGGGCAAGCGCACCGGTCCCCCACCGCACACGCGCTTGCTCCTGCTGGCGACAGGCAGGCGGCCCTTCCTCCCCCACATCCCAAGCGAAGGGCCGCCTGCCCCGCCCCGCTCAGTCGGCGTCGAGCAGGCGCGCCTCGAACGTGTCGACCAGCTCGCGCAGCGGCACGCCCAAGCCGCGGGCCACGAGGATGAGCGCCTCGAACGTCGTCGCCCGCCGACCCTGCTCAAGCTCGCCGACGTAGTTCCGGGACACGCCCGCCGCGTGCGCAAGCTCCTCCTGCGTCATCCGACGACGGGCACGCAGCTCGCCGACTGCGAGCGCTAGGGCGCGACGCTCGCGCGGCAAGGGATCAACCACGCCCCGCAGCCTCGCCGAGACACAGCCGGCCTTCCAGACGTGTCCTTGGGCATGATGCCCAAGGATCAGGGCAACCACCCCCGGATCGGGGGACCCATGCACGAGATACGCCGCATCCCGCCCGCCCGCAGACGCCGAGAGCGCGCCCTACAGCTCTGCTTTGGCGACCGCGCCCGAAACGAGATCCCTCAGCGCGATCTTCACGCCCTGCAATGGGCTCATCAGGTGCGGATGGTCGGTCGGCACCGCGAACCACCCTCGAAACGACCCCTGCGGCTCCACGGCGACCGGTGTCGGTGAGAGGCTCAGCGTCCCGATCTCCCGGCTGGTAGAGGTGAGCGCATCCGGTGGAAGCGGATCGACACGGATCGAACGCCCGTCGTCCAACGGCAGCTCGAAGACCACGAGCACGCTCATCCGATCCCGCGCACTCTCGTTCGTGATCACCAGCTCGGCAGCCAGGGCGGCAACGGGACCATCCGGATCCGCGTGCCAGAGGTTGGCCACCACCACAGACAACGCCGTCCCCGGCGGCTTCGATTCCACATCCCGAGTCGGCGCAAGGGCATCCGCGCCCTCCCGAAACAGCTCGGCCGCACGGTCGATGTCGTCCAAGAACTCTGGCTCGGCGACCATCCTGCGGTCGTCCTTGCTCGCAAGCCCGAACACCACAAGCTGGTCGAACAGTCCCAACCCTTCCAGGCGGAACCGCTTGTAGTAGAGACGCTGCGTCTCCTGCCAGTGGTTGTGATCCTCCAGACCCTTCTCGTGCGTGTAGCGCTCGTAGTCCGGATCGAACATCCCAGCGCCGATGATCCCCCTCATGCTGGGCTGAAACGGCCGCACTCTGGATTCCCGAAAGCGCCGATCGATCGCGAACTCCGACAGCTCGTCCGCGAACAGCCTGCACTTGTCGCCAGGCGAAAGCGACGCGCGCTCGTCTGAAGTCGCCTCCGCAGCGAGAACTGGCGCCCTCGCCGGACGAGATCTCCACAGCACCACCAGAACCAGCGTCCCCAAGCCGGCCCACCCGACCACTGGCAACGCCCACCGCGCCGGAGCCGCCGCAACCCACTCGAACACCGCACCCCATCCCGCGACGCTCTGCGGGATCCCCGGCACCGTCAGAACCGTCAGCAGCAAGCACACGACCGCCACGGGCCCCGACAACGCGAACGAACGGATGCCACGCATCGTCGCGGCACACTACAAAAACGAGGGCTACCCTGCATCAAGTACACAATCCCCGCTGGCACGCGCCCGAGGGCCGTGCGCTGACCGCGCCGAAACCGGAGGGCCGCTCGCTACGCTGGTCGCGATGGGGTCGCTCAGCCGCCGCCGGACGGATGCGCAGCGCTCGAAGCGCGCGGCGGTGGAGGCGAGCGTGCTCGACGCGACGGGGGCGCTGCTGGCCGAGGGCGCCTCGTTCACCGACCTGCCGATCGAGCAGATCGCGACGCGCGCCGGCCTCTCGCGGTCCGCCTTCTACTTCTACTTCCGCGACAAGCGCGACCTGCTGCTGCGGCTCACCGGCGGCGTCGCGGAGGAGCTGTACCGCGGCGCGGAGCAGTGGTGGGACGACACGGGCGCAGGCGCGGGCGACGAGCTGGCGAAGGCGCTCACGCAGGTCGTCGGCATCTACCGGCGCCACGCCGCGCTGCTGCCGGCGGTGATCGAAGCCGCCGCCTACGACGACGAGGTCGCAAGCTTCTGGCGCCAGCTCGTGGGGCGCTTCGTCGACGCGACGCGCACCCGCATCGAGCGCGAGCAGGCGGCCGGCGCGGTCGATCCCGCGCTGCCGGCGCAGGCGGTCGCGTTCGGGCTCTGCTGGATGACCGAGCGCGCCGCCTACGAGCACCTCATGCAGAGCGGGGAGCTGGCCGACGAAGGGCTGGTCGACGGCCTGCTCGCGATCTGGCTCGGCGCGATCTACGGCCGCTCGCGCTGAGCGGCTCTACGGCTCGGGCGTGGGCGGGCGCTCCGCCGGCGCGAGCGCCGGGAACTCGCCGGTCTCCAGCTCCCGCTCCACCTGTTCGACGATCTCGTGCTCGGTCGTGTCCGGGTCGGCGTGGCGCAGCTGCCAGCCGCGCAGGCGCTTGAGCTTGAGGATCTCCAGCACGACGACGAGGTAGACGCTCGCCGCCAGCACGAGCAGCGCCAGCGCCGCCATCACGAGCGACCAGCCGAGCCTGTAGTGGCCGTGGTGGTCGGAGTACGGGACGAAGCGCATCGCGACGGCGAGGCCCGCGAGCATGAACGTCCACGCGTACAGGTAGAGGACCGTGCGCCGCTGGCTGAAGCCGATCCGCGCCATGCGGTGGTGGAAGTGGTGCGCGTCGGCCGACCACGGCGCGCGTCTGTACTTGAGCCGCCGCGCGATCACGAAGCTCGTGTCGAGGAACGGCACGGCGAGGATCGCGAGCGGGCCGACGAGCGCGATCAACGCGTTCGTCTTGAGCGTGCCCTGGATCGCCGCGCAGCCGAGCAGGTAGCCGAGCAGCAGCGCGCCGCAGTCGCCCATGAAGACCGACGCCGGATGGAAGTTGTGGATCAGGAAGCCGAGCGCCGCGCCGGCGACGATCGCCGCCAGCACGCCGGCGGCGTTGCGCCCGAGGTCGAACGCGATGATCGAGAAGGCGACGGCGCTGATCGCGCAGACGCCGGCGGCGAGGCCGTCCACGCCGTCGGAGAAGTTCACGACGTTCATCAGCCCGACGAGCCCGAGCACCGTCAGCGCGCCGCCCACCGCGGGGCTGAAGCTGAGCGCGCCGAGGAACGGCAGCGTGATGTGCTCCACGCGCACGCCCGCGAGCACCGGGATCAGCGCGGCGGCGATCTGGCCCAGCAGCTTGACCGCGGGCGACAGCTCGAAGACGTCGTCGATCGCCCCGACGAGCGCGATCGTCACCGCGCCGAGCAGGATCCCCGTCGTCTCGCGATCGACCGGAAGCCAGATCAGCGCCGCGACGAGCACGCCCGCGAGGATCGCGAGGCCGCCGAGCAGCGGCGTGCTGCGCGCCGCCAGCCCGCGCTCGCGCGGCTCGTCCACCGCCCCCACGCGCACCGCCAGCCGCGCGACCAGCGGCGTCAGCAGCGCCGCCACGACAAGCGCGACGGGGAAGGCGTAGAGGGCGTCGAGCTCGCTCATACGTCCTGACGAAGGATGCCAGCAGGCGCGGCTGGCGCCCGGGCGCTACGCGACGGCGGCGGTGAGTTCGGGATACAACGGGTAGCGCTCCGCGATCGTGCGCACGCGCTCGGCGAGCTCGTCGCGGCGGCCGTCGAAGCCGGGCTGGAGCGAGGCGGCGATCACGCGGCCGATCTCCGTGAAGTCCTCGACCTGCACGCCGCGCGTCGCGAGCGCCGGCGTGCCGATCCGCAGGCCGCTGGAGACCATCGGCGGGCGCGGGTCGAACGGGACGGCGTTGCGGTTCACCGTGATGCCGATCTCGTGCAGGCGGTCCTCGCCCTGCTGGCCGTCCAGCTCGGACTCGCGCAGGTCGACGAGGATCAGGTGCACGTCGGTGCCGCCGGTCAGGACGGACACGCCGTGGCCGGCTTGCAGGACCTCGTCGGCGAGCGCCTGCGCGCCGTCGAGCGTGCGCTGCTGGCGCTCCTTGAAGGCGTCGCTCATCGCGATCTTGAACGCGACCGCCTTGCCGGCGATGACGTGCTCGAGCGGGCCGCCCTGCTGGCCCGGGAAGATCGCCGAGTCGATCTTTCTCTGGTGCTCTGCTCTGCAGAGGATCAGGCCGCCGCGGCCGCCGCCGATCGTCTTGTGCGTCGTGGAGGTGACGACGTCGGCGTACGGGACCGGCGACGGGTGCAGCCCCGCCGCGACGAGCCCGGCGAAGTGCGCCATGTCGACCATCAGCAGCGCGCCGACCTCGTCGGCGATCTCGCGGAAGCGCGCGAAGTCGAGCTGGCGGGGATAGGCCGACCAGCCGGCGAGCAGCAGCTTCGGCTTGCGCTCGCGGGCGATGCGGGCGACCTCGTCCATGTCGACCAGGCTCGTCTCGCGGTCGACCTCGTACGGCGCGATGTCGTACAGCCGGCCCGAGACGTTGATTCTCATGCCGTGCGAGAGGTGGCCGCCGTGCGCCAGCTCGAGGCCCATGATCGTGTCGCCCGGCTGCAGCAGGGCGTGGTAGACGGCCGTGTTGGCCTGCGCGCCGGCGTGCGGCTGGACGTTCGCGTGCTCGGCCCCGAACAGCTCCTTGGCGCGGTCGATCGCGAGCTGCTCGGCGATGTCGACGAACTCGCAGCCGCCGTAGTAGCGGCGGCCCGGGTAGCCCTCGGCGTACTTGTTCGTCAGCACGCTGCCCTGACACTCCAGCACCGCCTGCGGGACGAAGTTCTCGGAGGCGATCATCTCCAGCGTGCGCTGCTGGCGGTCCAGCTCCTTCGCGAGCACGTCAGCGATCTCCGGATCGACGTCGGCCAGCGGGCGGGTGAAGTAGTCGGGCGGCAGCTCGGTCATGCGGGCGTCTCCGTCGCGCTGGTGGCGGTCTCGATTGCGGTGATCTGGTCCACGCGGCGCGCGTGCCGGCCGCCGTCGAAGTCGGTCGCGAGGAAGGTGGCGACGATCGCGTCGGCGGTCGGCGGGTCGAGGCGCGCGCCGGAGAGCGTGACGACGTTGGCGTCGTTGTGGCGCCGCGCCATCTCCGCTTCGGCTGCGTCGTGCGCGTTGACCGCGCGGATCCCGGGAACCTTGTTGGCGACGATCGCGACGCCGTTGCCTGAGCCGCAGACGAGCACGCCCCTGTCGGCCTCGCCGTCGGCGACGGCGCGGGCGGCGGGCGCGGCGTAGCGCGGGTAGTCGACCGATTCGGTCGAGTCGGCGCCGAGGTCGAGCACGTCGTGACCCGCCGCGGCGAGCGCGGTCGCGAGATGCTCCTTCAGGGCGAAGCCGGCGTGGTCGGAGGCGAGCGCGATCCTCATGGGCGGCCGACGATACCAAGGGCCCTGGCGACGTCCGCGGCCGGGACGGCGCCCTGGCGCAGGATGCTCCACTCGCCGGTGTCCTCGTAGCGCTGCAGGTCGATCACGGTCGAGGGGGTGCCGGGCAGCCGGCCGGCGTCGAGCACGAGGTCGGCGCCGGCGCGGATCGCCTGCGGCACCTCGCCCACCTCTTTCGCGTCCGCTCCCCCAGCCTCGTTCGCGCTCGACTGGAGGACCGCGAGCGGGACGGTCTGGAGCTGCGGCACCGCCGGGATGCGCACGCCCAGCGCTCCCCCTCCCCAGCCGGACCGGCTGCGAGGGGAAACCGGCCACGTGCGTTCGGGACGAGCAACGTGACGGCGCCCGGCGTGAGCGCCTCGACAGCCGCGCGCGTTCGCGACCCCAGCTCCGGCAGCGACGCGAGCGCCGCCTCGCGGTCGAACCACATGACCGCCGCGGGCTTGTCGGCGGGGCGGCCCTTGAGCGCGTAGAGCTTGGCGACCGCGTCCGCGTTCTCCGGATCGCACGCCAGCCCGTAGACCGTGTCGGCCGGGAAGACGGCGACGCCGCCCGCTGCGATGCACGCGGCGAACGCGGCTGCGTCGCTCACCGCCGCCCCACCACCACGCGCTCGATTCCCGCGAGGTCGCGCTGCACCTCTATGGCGGCGGCGCCCGCCTCGCGCAGCATCCCCCCCACCGTCTGCGCCATCCCCATGCCGACCTCGATCGCGACGAGCGGCGCGCGCTGCACGGCGGCCGGCACGAGCCGCCGCACGATCTCGAAGCCGTCGTGGCCGCCGAACACGGCGACGTCGGGCTCGGCTATGACCTCCGGCTGAAGCGTGCCGAGGTCGCGCTTGGCGACGTAGGGCGGATTGGAGAGCACGGCGTCCAGCTCGCCGTCGACGCCGTCGAGCAGGTCGCTGTGCACGAACGTCACGTCGAGCCCGAGCGCGTGGGCGTTCTCGCGTGCGAGCGCGAGCGCGTCGTGGCTGACGTCCGCGCCGAGCACCTCGAGATCCGGGCGCTCGTGCTTGAGCGCGAGCGCGATCGCGCCGCTGCCGGTGCCGACGTCGACCACGCGCGCGCCGGGCGGCAGCGTCAGCCCGGTCTCGACGAGCCCTTCGCTCTCCGGCCGCGGCACCAGCACCCGCGCGTCGACCCTCAGCTCGATGTAGCGGAACGCGCGCTTCCTCAGCACGTAGGCGACCGGCTCGCGCGCGCGGCGGCGGCGCAGCAGCTCCGCGAAGCGGTCCGACTCGGCGCGCGTCAGCTCACGCTCGGGCGCCAGGTGCAGCTGCGTGCGCGTCGTGCCCATCGCGTCTGCGAGCAGCAGCTCCGCGTCGAGCCGCGGCGTGTCGCAGCCGGCGTCGCGCAGCTCCGCCGTCGCGACGGCAAGCGCCATCCGCACCGCCGGCCCGTCGGCGAACTGCGCTTCCTCGGCCCCCACGACTCCCCCTCCGTCATCAGGCAACCGCCTGGGCCTCCAGCCGGCGGCGCTTCTCGTCGTCCTGCAGGGCCGCCGTCAGCTCGTCCAGCTCGCCGGCGAGCACGGCGTCGATGTTGTGGACCGTGAGCTTGATGCGGTGGTCCGTCACGCGACCCTGCGGGAAGTTGTACGTGCGGATCTTCTCGGCGCGCTCGCCGCTGCCGACCTGCGCGAGGCGGTCGGCCGCCAGCGCGGCCTGCTGCTCGGCGAGCGCGCGCTCGTAGAGGCGCGCGCGCAGGACGCGCATCGCCTTCTCGCGGTTCTGCAGCTGGGACTTCTCGTCCTGCATCGAGACGACGATGCCGCTGGGTCTGTGCGTGATCCGCACGGCCGAGTCGGTCGTGTTGACGGACTGGCCGCCCGGCCCGGAGGAGCGGTAGACGTCGATCTGCAGGTCGGAGTCGTTGACCTCGACGTCGACGTCCTCCGCCTCCGGCAGCACCGCGACCGTCGCCGTGCTCGTGTGGATGCGGCCCTGCGTCTCGGTCTCCGGCACGCGCTGGACGCGGTGCGTGCCGCCCTCGAACTTGAAGACCGAATAGGCCCCGTCGCCCTTGACCGCGAACGAGTACTGGCCGTCGCCCTCGCTCAGCGCCTCGGTCTGGAAGCCCTTGCGCTCGGCGTAGCGGTTGAACATGCGATACAGATCTCCTGCGAACAGGCCGGCCTCGTCGCCGCCGGCGCCGGGCCGGATCTCGACGATCACGTTCTTGTCGTCGTTGGGGTCCTGCTCGACCATCGCGAGGCGGATCTCCTCGTCGAGCGCCTCGATCCGCTCACGCGCGCTCGAGGCCATCTCGCGCACCTCGGCGTCGTCGTCGCCGCCCTCGGCGAGCAGCTCGCGCGCGCCGGCCTCGTCGTCGACCGCGCGGCGCCACTCCTGCGCCAGCCTCGCCGCCTGCTCCAGGCTCGCATACTCGCGACCGGTCGCGGCGTAGCGCTCGCGGTCCCCGATCACCTCGGGGTCCGCCATCAGGCGCTCCAGCTCCGCGAAGCGGGCCTCGATCTGTTCGACGAGCTGCTCGATCATGAGATGGGCGATTGCATGAGATTCGTGGCTGCGAGGGGTGCGATGGGTGGATGCTGGGGGACACGCGGTGTCGAAGCCAATGCTGGAGGCATTGGCGAGGTGCCGTGTGGCGCCCAGCGCCGCCCAGCGTGCTCCTCGTGCCGCGAGATCATGGAATTGCCCATCTAGAGGCCGAGTCTACGCAGGGTGCTGAGGACGTGGTCGGGTCGGCTTGTGACCTGGCGATAGGTGAGGCGCACGATGCGCCAGCCGGCGGCGGTGAGCGCGGCGTCCCGTTCGCGGTCGCGCTCGAAGGCGCCGCGGGTGCCGTGGTCCTGCCAGCCGTCCAGCTCGACGGCGATCCGGTGTCCGGGCCAGACGGCGTCGACGCGGAACCCCTCGATGTGGACGTTCGTGGCGGGGAGCGGAAGGCCCGCGGCCCGCAGCAGTCGCAGAAAGGCATCCTCGAGGATCGAGTCGGTGGCGGAACCCTGGAGCGCCGCGCGCTCCGCGATCGCCTCCCTCAATGCCCGATGGCCCGGGCCGGTGCGGCCCCGCGTGCGTGCCAGCGCGGCCTCCACCGCTCTGAGGTCAAAGGTGCGCCGCCGCTCGGCCTGCTTGATCGCGCTGGCGAGGTGGTCGTGCGGGACGACGGCGGCGAGGTCGACCAGGGTCCGGGCCACCGTGGTGACGGGAATGCCGTGGACGGTGGTGGTGTCTCGGGCATCGAGCGAGCGGGTGCGGTGGACCTCGATCTTCGAGGAACGTCTCGCCCATCCCGTCGTCGAGACGTCGATGCGCACGTGGTTGGCCGGCCGCAGGCCGTGCAGCCCCGCGGCGTCGCGGTGACTCAGCGCGGCTCCGGGACCAACGGCCAGCACCGCCGCAAGCCAGTGGCCCTCGGGTCGCAGCCGGGCGTGCCCGACCGCGTAGACGCCGGGGTGGAGTGGGAGCAGGCGCCCGCTTCTCAGGCGGTCGCCGATCGTAGCCCGCGGGACGCCCGCTTCGAGGAGCTGGCCGCGGCTGACCACCCCCCACCGTCTCGCCGCGAGCGCCGCGATCACCTGATCTGTGCGCATTCGGGCCGACATACCGGCCCTGAGGCGCACAGCTCTTGAGATTCGCCCCCCAGCGGGCTGGCGACGTCGGGTTAGGCGACGACCTCGACGCCGATGAGGTCCTTGGCGTCGGTGGTGCGGAGGTTGGGCTCGGCCTCGAGTACGGCGTTGAGGGCGGCGATCGCGACGGCGAGCTGGGAGCGGTCGGGCTCTCTGGTGGTGAGGTACTGGAGCTGGATGCCGGGCCACATGATGGCGCGGACCCAGCGGCGTCTCCGCTGCTTGCCGCTGAGCTTGATCAGCTCGAAGGAGATGCCGGCGATCAAGGGGACCCCGAGGATCCGGGTGATGAGGAGCCAGTACCAGGCGGGCAGGCCGATCGGGGCGAAGACGAAGATCGCGACGACCATCACGAGCAGCAGGAACGTGGTGCCGCAGCGCGGGTGGAGGCGCGAGAAGCGCTCGGCGTTCGCCGGGGTGAGGGGCATGCCCGCCTCGAAGCAGGAGATCGTCTTGTGCTCGGCGCCGTGGTACTCGAACACGCGGCGGAGATCCCGCAGGCGGGACAAAGCGAGCAGGTAGCCGAGGAAGATCGCCGTGCGGATCAGGCCCTCGATCAGCCAGAAGAGGAACGAGGAGCCGAGCTGGTCCTTGATCAGCGAGGCGATCCCGACCGGGATCAGGAAGAAGAGGCCGATCGCGAGGATGACCGACAGCACGATCGTGCCGGCCCACATGCCGCCGGAGATCTCCTGCTCTTCCTCGGGCAGCTGGGCGTTGGCGGAGATGCCGAGCGCGTTGAAGCCGACCTTGAGCGACTCGCCGAGCGCGACGACGCCGCGTATCACGGGGAGACGGAGCGCGCGGTGGCGTCTCAGCCACGACTCGAGCGGCTGGGTGACGACGGCGATCTCGCCCTCCGCCGCCTCGTCGGGCTCGAGGCCCTCGTGGTGCGTGGCGAGCTGCTCGGCCGAGGGCTTGCGGACGGCGACGGCCCACGTCCTGATGCCGCGCATCATCACGCCCTCGAGCACCGCCTGTCCCCCGACGGGGGCGTCGCGGGCGGCGCGCAGCTGGCCGGGCACGACGGCGTCGCCGACGGCCTCGGTCGGCTTGTCGGCGACGCTCACGACCGCTTCCCCCGAAGGCGGCGCATGGGATCGAGCCCCGCCGCTAGGCGGCGGAGCCGGCCTTGCGTCTCGCCGCACGGCGCTGGAAGCGCTCGACGCGACCGCCCGTGTCGACGAGCTTCTGACGGCCCGTGTAGAAGGGGTGGCAGTTCGAGCAGATCTCGACGTGGATCTCTTTTTCGACCGAGCGCGTCGTGAACTCGTTGCCGCAGGTGCAGCGCACGTGCGCGTCGCGGTAGGTGGGGTGGATTTCAGTCTTCATCGTCGGTCCAGTGTAGCGGCGCGCGGGACCCGGCCGGCGCCCCTATGGCGCCGGGCACACCGCGGCGATCGCGTTGTTCGCCTCATTCGCCTCGTCGATCGCGTTCGCCGGATCCGCGACGAACGACGCCGGCTGCCCGCCGGCCGCGCAGCCGGGGCCGGCGAACGTGACCACGGCGCTCGCGCCGGGCAGCAGGCGCGGGACGCTGCGCCGGCGCCCGTTCGGGGTCGCGTCGCCGGGCAGCGTCGCCGCGACGAGCGAGCGGGGGGCAGCGGAGCGCCCGGCGTTGCGCACCGTGACGGCGTAGCGGACGCTGCCGCCGCCGCGCGGCGCCGCCGTGGCCTGCACGGCGGTGAGGACGAGGTCGGGCCGCAGGTCCGGCTGGCGGCAGGTCGCGGTCGTGACGGACATCGCTCTCACCACGGCGCCCGCGGCGTCGGACCAGCGGAACGACACGCGGAAGCGGTACGAGGCCGGGACGGCGAGACGGCCGACCGACTGGCGGTACTTGAAGATATCGCCCGGCTGGGAGCCGAGCTGCGGGTTGCTCGGGGCGATCCACACGCCCAGCCCCGGCACGTCGGTGCGCTGCGTCCAGCGGGCGCCCGGCACGCGCTGCCACAGGTCGACCCTCACCGCCAGCCTTCTGCCGGCGGCGAGCGGGCGCATCGAGGTCTCGACGACCGCGACGCGCGCGGCGGCCAGCGGCGAGCGGTGGCAGGAGAGGAGACGCGCGCCGGCGGGAGCGCCAGACGCAGCGCTCGCGCCGCGCTCGGATGCGGCAGCGAGCGCCGACGGCGCGACCAGCGTGGCGGCGATCAGAGCGGTGGCGAGACGAGCGACCATCGTGTCGCGTTAACCGCCTGGCGCGAGGGAAGTTGCGTGCGGCCGGCGTCGCCGGCCGCACACGAGCACGTCAGGTGATCTGGTAGAGCGGCCCGTCGCCGCCCTCGGGCGTCGTCAGGCGCCCGCCCTTCGCGGTGATCGCGCCGCACTGCACGCAGTTCGTGTAGTTCACGATCACGTCGACCGGACCCGTCTCGGGCGCGTCCTCGGGGATCTCGTACACGCCGGCGGGGCACATCCACTTCCACGTCTCCGCGACCTCGCGCGGCACGTGCTTCTGCACGCGGATGTGGTTCGGCGCGTCGTCGCGCGTCGCGTTGCCGGTGATGAAGACCGACGAGAGCTTGTCGAACGTGTATCTGCCGTCCGGTCTCGGGTAGCGCTTCCACGTGTTGCCGATGAACATCGGCTTCTCGTCGTTGCGGTGCCAGGCGAGGCGGCCCGGCGGCAGCTTGCCTCTCGACGCGATCGCGAGGTTGACGAGCGGCCCGCCCTTGAGGAAGCCCTTCTGGAACGGCTGGCGCAGGTTGCGCACCTCGTACAGCTCTCTACCGGTGACCGAGTCCTCGATCGCGTACTCGTAGGACTCGAACGACGTCTCGCCGTTCTTCAGGCCTCTGTAGATCGCCTCGGCGGCGAGCTTGCCGGAGTTGATGCAGTGGTGGACGCCCTTCAGCGCCGCGGTGTCGACCATGCCGCCGGCGTCGCCGACGATCACGGCTCCGGGCATCGACAGCTTCGGCATCGACCAGTAGCCGCCGCCCGGCAGCGCCTTCGCGCCCCAGGCGACCCGCTCTCCACCGGCGAGGATCTTTCTGACGAGCGGGTGCAGCTTGAACGTCTGCAGCAGATCGTGGGGAGACGTGGTCGCGTCGGCGTACTCGAGCCCGATCACGAAGCCGAGGGAGACGAGGTCGTCGCCGGTTCTCTCGTCCTTCATCGGGTAGAGCCACGTGCCGCCGACCTGGCCGTACTTGCCGGAGATCTTCGCCGGCCACGGGCCGACGGTGTGGATCAGGCGGTCGAGCGCTCTCGGGACCTTCCAGACCTCCTTGACGCCGAGCTCCCACACCTGCGGCTCGCGGCCGTCGCCGAGGTCGAACTCGCGGATCGCGGCGCCGGTGAGGTGGCCCCAGCAGCCCTCGGCCAGCACGACGGCCTTCGCCTTGATGTCGGTGCCGGGCTCGAAGTTGCCGAGCGGCTCGCCGTCCTTGCCGCGGCCCTTGTCGCCCGAGCGCACGCCGACGACGCGGCCCTCCTCGACGATCAGCTGCGTCGCCGAGGTCTCGGTCAGCACGTAGGCGCCGGCCTCCTCCACCTGGCGCTGCTGGAAGCGCGCCAGCGCGGAGACGGAGACGACCTCGTTGCCGTGGTTCTTGAACGGCGGCGGCGTCGGCACGCGCAGGGAGATCTTGGAGGTCGGCGTCATGTAGACGGCCTCCTTCGTGACCTCGCCGAAGGCGAAGCCCTCCTTGCGCCAGTCCTCGCGGGTCATGTCGGGGAACAGCTCCTGCAGCGGCCCGGGGCGCATGACCGCCCCGGACAGGTTGTGCCCGCCGCAGGTCTTGGCCTTCTCGATGACCGCCACGGGCACCTCGCCGAGGCGCTCCGCGAGGTCGGGATCGTCGGCCAGCAACTGGAGCAGGCGGTTCGCGCACGCGAGGCCGGCGGTGCCGCCCCCGACGATCGCGATGCCGACCTCGATCAGCTCGTCCTCTGCGTCGAGGCCGCGCTTGACGAACTCGTCCGGCGAGTCGACCGGCGGCGGATACGCCGCCGGGACGACCTTCCCGTTCCCGTTGCTGGCAGACATGGCTTACGCCCCCTTCTTGGCCTTCACGGCCTCGGTGAGCTTCGGCAGGATCTTGTTGAGGTCGCCGACGATGCCGAGGTCGGAGAACTCGAAGATCGGGGCGTTCGCGTCCTTGTTGATCGCCACGATGTTCTCCGAGGCCTGCATGCCGACCTTGTGCTGGATCGCGCCGGAGATGCCCGCCGCGAGGTACAGCTTCGGCGCGACGGTCTTGCCCGTCTGGCCGATCTGCGCCGCGTAGGGGTACCAGCCGGCGTCGACCACGGCACGCGTGGCGGCGACGGCGCCGCCGAGCGCGCCCGCGAGCTGCTCGCAGAGCTCGAAGCCCTCGGCCTTGCCGAGCCCGCGGCCGCCGGCCACGAGCACGCTGGCGTCCTCGATGTTCACGTCGGCGCCGCGCTGCTCGCCGCGCTGGACCATCGTCGCCTGGTTGGACCACGGCGAGTACTCGACGGCGACGTCGACCACCTCGGCCGCGCCGGCGCCCGACTCCTTGACCTCGAACGCGTTGATGCGCCCGATGATGATCCCGAGGTCGCCGCGGTACTTGGATGTCGAGATCTGCGAGTCGCCCAGGATCGGACGCTCGGCGACGAGCTTGCCGCCCTCCGCGTTGACCGCGGTGACCTCCATCGTGACGCCCGCCTGCTTGCGCGCGGCGAGGCCGGCGCCGATCTCGAAGCCGAGCAGGCCGCCGCCGAACAGCGCGTACGAATGGCCGTTCTCGTCGATGACCTTCGCCATCACGTCGACGACCGGCTGCGCCAGGCCCTCGGCGCCCTCGGCCTTGAAGACCTTCTTGGCGCCGTAGTTGCCGAGCGTCGCGCAGAGCTCGTTGCTGAGGTCGGACCCGCCGACGACGACGGCGTCGCAGGTGGTGCCCAGCTCGCCGGCGAGCTTCGCGCCCTCGGACACGGCGCCGAGCGAGTTCTTGTTGAACGCGCCCTCGTAGTGGAGGACGTAGACCAGAATGCCACCCATCTAGATCAGCTTCCTCTCGTCCAGCCACGCGACGATCTGCTCGACCGTCTCGTTCGTGTCCTCGTCCTCGATGATCTTGCCGCCGGCCTTCGCGGGCGGCGCCTTGAACTCGCCGCAGTCGACGCGCGAGCCGTCTGCGCCGACGAGCGAGCCGTCGATGCCGACGTCGCCCGAGCCCTTCGTGTCGAGCGGCTTCTTCTTCGCGCCCATGATCGCCTTCAACGAGGGATACCGGGGCTCGTTGATCGCGTCGCCGACCGAGATCACGGCCGGGAGCTGGACCTGGACGGTGTCGTAGCCGTACTCGGCCTGACGCTCGCAGCGCAGCGCGCCGCCGTCGACGTCCATCTTGATGACCTGCGTGAGCGAGGGCATCTTCAGGTGGTCGGCCACCACGGCGCCGATCGTGTAGCACTCGCCGTCGTCCGACTGCTGGCCGAGCAGCACCAGGTCGGGCGACTCGGACTCCAGCGCCTTGGCGAGCGCGTAGCCCGTCGCGGCGACGTCGGAGCCCGCCAGGGCGGGGTCGGTCAGGTGCACGGAGCGGTCGGCTCCGAGCGAGACGGCCTTGTGGAGCGCGCGCACGGCGCTCTCCGGGCCCATCGTCACAGCGACGATCTCCTCGACGGGGATCGCCCCGCCCTCCTTGATCTGCATCGCCGCCTCGATGGCGTGCGTGTCATACGGGTTGAGGTTCTTCTCCCCGCTGCGGTCCATTCGCCCCGTCGATGGGTCGATGCGCTTCTCGACGGCGGCGTCCGGCACCTCTTTGACCAGGACGCAAATCTTCAACTCGGGTGCCTCCTCAGCAGCTTCAAAAACGCTAGGTCGCGGCAGTGTGCGCGCGGATGATACCGCGTTGACTGACCAGTCAATCGCACCAGGGCGTGCGAATGCCCACAGAGCGCCGCTGCGCCCGTGGGAACGGGGATTACGCCGAGGCGCGGACGGCGCCGCGCACGAACGCGACGATGTCCTGCGTCGGCGTGCCGGGCGTGAAGACCTCGGCGACGCCGAGCTGCTTGAGCTCGGGGATGTCGTCCGCGGGGATCGTCCCGCCGACGGTCACGATCACGTCCGTGACGTCCTGCGCGTGCAGCAGCTCGACGATGCGCGGGACGAGCGTCATGTGCGCGCCCGAGAGGATCGAGAGGCCGACCGCGTCGGCGTCCTCCTGGATCACCGTCTCGACGATCTGCTCGGGCGTCTGGTGGAGGCCCGTGTAGATGACCTCCATGCCCGCGTCGCGCAACGCGCGGGCGATGATCTTCGCGCCGCGATCGTGCCCGTCCAGGCCCGGCTTCGCGACGACGACGCGGATCTTGCGGTCGGTCGTGCTCATCGGGCGGGAATGGTAGGTGAAACTCCTCCTACATGCCGTCGCGGGCGGCGTCCCCCAGGAGCGCTCGCGCGATGACCAAGCGCTGGATCTCGCTCGTGCCCTCGTAGATCTCCGTGACCTTCGCGTCGCGGTAGTAGCGCTCGGCCGGCAGCTCGCGCGTGTAGCCGGCACCGCCGAGCACCTGGATCGCCTCGCCGGTCTGGCGCCGCGCGACCGCGGAGGCGAACAGCTTCGCCTGGGCGCCCTCGACCGTGTGCGGGCGGCCGGCCTGCTTGAGGCGGGCTGCCCGCCAGGTCAGCGCGCGGGCCGCCTCGACCTCCGTCTGCATGTCGGCGAGCTTGCCCTGGATCTGGCCGAGGCGGGCGATCGGGCCGCCGAACGCGTGGCGCTCTCTCGCGTAAGTCGTCGCGATGTCGAGCGCGGCCTGGGCGATGCCGACCGCCTGGGCGGCGATGCCGATGCGGCCGCCGTCGAGGGTCGAGAGCGCGATGCGCATGCCGGCGCCGGCAGAGCCCAGGCGCTCGCCCACGACCGCATCGAGCGAGAGTGCGGCCGTGCTGGAGGAGTTCAGCCCCATCTTCTCCTCCTCCTTGATCACGCTGAGGCCGGGCGCGGGGCGCTTGACGACGTAGGCGCTGATGCGGCCGTCGGGGTCCTTCGCGAACACGAGCAGCACATGCGCGTGCGAGCCGGTGGTGATGAACTGCTTGGAGCCGGTCAGGCGACCTTCGGCGTCGGCGCGCGTGCGCAGGGCGGTCGCGTCGGAGCCGGCCTCCGGCTCGGTCAGCGCGAAGGCGCCCAGCTGGTGCCCCTGCGCGAGCGGCGGCACGAGCCGCTCGATCTGCTCCTCCGTTCCGTGGGCGAGCAGCGGCAGCGTTGCGGCGCTCGTGTGCACCGCGACGGTGACCGCGACGCCCGCGTCGGCGCGCGCCAGCTCCTCGAGCGCGAGCACGTAGGAGAGGAAGTCCGCCCCCGCGCCGCCGTGCTCGACCGGCACGCACGCGCCCATCAGGCCCAGCTCGCCGAGCCGCGCGAAGACCTCGTGCGGGAAGCGGTGCTCGCGGTCCCACGCGGCCGCGTGCGGGGCGATCTCGCGCTCGGCGAAGTCGCGCGCGAGCGCGCGGATCTCGCGCTGCTCGTCGGTCAGCTCGCTCATCGACCGCGCCGGTGCGGTCGGGGCGGGATCCGGCGCGGCGGCGGGACGGGCTTGCGGCGGCCGAGCGCGAGCGAGCCGAGGCCGCCGAGCGTGGCCGCGGCGACGACCGAGCCGGCGACGACGAGGCGCCGTCCGAGGCGCTCGAAGCGCAGCACCTCCCAGCCCTCCTCGCGGGCGATCCGCGCGAGCGTCGCGTCGGGGTTCACCGCGACCGGGTTGCCGACGGCGCGCAGCATCGGCAGGTCCGACTCGGAGTCCGAGTAGGCCCACGAGGCGGCGAGGTCGATGCCGCGCTCGGCCGCGAGCGCGCGCATCGCGATCGCCTTGCCCTCGCGGTACGTGAACGGCCCGTGCGGCCGGCCCGTGTAGACGCCGTCGCGCACCTCCGAGCGGGCGCCGATGCCGCCGTCGAAGCCGAGCACGCGCGCGAGCACTTCGGCCAGCTCGTGCGCCGCGGCGGTGCAGATGTAGACCTCGCGGCCGGCGTCCTGGTGCTCCCAGGCGACGTGCAGCATCTGCGGGTAGATGCGCGGGAGGACGCCCGCCAGCACGGCCGGGCCGAGGCGCTGGAGGTCGCGCACGCGCACGCCCTCGATCGCCTGCGCGATCCGCTCTCGCAGCTCGTCGGTGGCGGCGTCGGTCGAGCCGCGCAGGCGGAACTGCACGTTGGCCCACGCCCCGCGCGCGAGCTGCCGGCGGCTCAGCAGCCCGTTGCGGTAGGAAGCGCGGGCGAACTCGTACGCCGACGAGCCCGCCATCAGCGTGCGATCGAGGTCGAAGAAGGCGGCCGCGCGCGGCGCGTCGGCGCCGCGCGCGAGGTCCGGCGGGTTGGGGCCGGAGCCGGCGTCGGTCAGGACGCCGGCACCTCGACGATCACCGCGTCGCCCTGACCGCCGCCCGAGCAGATCGCCGCGCAGCCGCGACCGCCGCCGCGGCGCTGGAGCTCCAGCACGAGCGAGCCGAGGATGCGCGCGCCGGAGGCGCCGATCGGGTGGCCGAGCGCGACCGCGCCGCCGTTGACGTTGACCTTGTCCTCGTCGATCCCGAGCATGCGGATCGAGTTGAGCGTGACGGACGCGAACGCCTCGTTGATCTCCCACACGTCGATGTCGCCGGCGGTCAGGCCGGCGAGCGCGAGCGCCTTCTGGGCGGCGAGCGCGGGCGTTCTCGCGAGCATCGGGAACTCGTCGGCGACCTGCGCCTGCGCGACGATCGTCGCGAGCGCCTTCTTGCCGTTCGCCGCCGCCCACGCGTCGGAGGCGAGCACGAGCGCGCCGCCGCCGTCGTTGACGCCCGGCGCGTTGCCGGCCGTGTGCGAGCCGTCCTTCATGAAGATCGGGGGCAGCTTGGCGAGCGTCTCGAGCGTCGTGTCGCGGCGCGGCGCCTCGTCGATCTCGACGACGGTATCGCCCTTCTTGCCCTTGACCGTGACGGGGACGATCTCCTCCGGCAGGCGACCCTCGTCGGTCGCCTTGATCGCCAGCTCGTGCGAGCGGACCGACCAGCGGTCCATGTCCGCGCGCGTCAGCTCCAGCTCGGCCGCGACCTCGGACGCCTCGTGCGCCATGTGCTTGCCGGAGAACGGGTTCGTGAGCCCGTCGTTGATCATCGAGTCGATCGCCTTCGCGTCGCCCATGCGGAAGCCGAAGCGGGCGCCCTTGAGCAGGTAGGGCGCGTTCGACATCGACTCCATGCCGCCACCGACGGCGACCTCGAGGTCGCCCGCGCGGATCGCCGCGTCGAGGATGCCCGCGGCACGGATCCCGGACGCACAGACCTTGTTGATCGTCTCCGACGACACTTCCTTCGGGATCCCCGCCTTGATCTGCGCCTGGCGCGAGGGGATCTGCCCCTGGCCGGCCTGGATCACCTGGCCCATGATCACGTGCTGGACCTGCTCCGGCTCGACGCCGGCGCGCTCGAGCGCGGCCTTGATGGCGGTGCCGCCGAGCTCGGTGGCGTCGAGCGAGGCGAGGCCGCCGCCGAGCTTGCCGATTGGGGTGCGCGCGGCACCGAGGATGACGGACTTGGGCATCGGGTTCTCCGTTTCGCGGTGTGGGAGCGGCGCGCAGGCGGGCGCCGGCCCTCAATGCTAGGTGACCCTCCTCGCATGTGCCGCCAGCGGGCGCGAGAAACGCGCGACGGCCGGTAGCGCCGACGCGCCGATGGGTAGTCTGCGCCGCAATGAGAATCGCGGCGACGACCGACGGCCCCCTCGCGACGACCGCCGACACGATCGCCGTCGGCGTGTTCGACGGCGAGGACGTCGCGCACGACGTCGCCGGCGGCACGCTCCAGCGCCTGCTCGACCGCGGCGAGGCGCGCCGCGCCTTCCGGCATCTCGCCGTCGTCCACGCCGAGGAGCGCCGCTGGATCGTCGTCGGGCTCGGCACGCGCGAGGCGTTCGACGCCGAGCACGCGCGGATCGCGGCGGCTGCGCTCTACGGCCGCGCGCGCGAGCTGGGGACGACGACGCTGTGCTGGGAGGTCCCCCACCACGTCGACGACGCGATCGTCGCCGGGCTCGTCGAGGGCACCGTGCTGGCCGCGTATCGCTTCGACGCCTATCGCAACCATCCCGAGGACGACGGCGCGCTCGAGGCGCTGCTGCTGAGCGCGCACGACGACGTGAGCGCGCCCGTCGGCGTCGGGACGGTCGTCGCCGAGGCGCAGAACCGCGCGCGCGAGCTGCAGAACCTGCCCGGCAACGCGGCGACGCCGACGTTCCTCGCGCACCGCGCGCAGGAGATCGCCGGCGAGGCCGACGGGATCGCGGTCGACGTCTTGAGCGAAGCCGAGATCCGCGAGCGCGGGATGGGCGCCTTCGCCGCCGTCGCGCAGGGCTCGGCGCAGGAGGCGAAGCTGATCGTCCTCAGATACGAGGGGCCGGATGCGGATGGCCCGCTGCTGGCGCTCGTCGGCAAGGCGGTGACGTTCGACAGCGGCGGGATCTCGCTCAAGCCCGGGGCGAGAATGTCGGAGATGAAGTTCGACATGTCGGGCGGCGCGGCCGTGCTGGAGGCGGTCGGCGCGATCGCGCGGCTGAGACTGCCGATCCGCGTGCTGGGGATCGTCGGCGCGACCGAGAACATGCCGAGCAGCACGGCCGTGAAGCCGGGCGACATCGTGCGCGCGTCGAACGGCACGACGATCGAGATCGTCAACACCGACGCCGAGGGCCGCCTCGTGCTGGCCGACTGCCTCGCGCATGCGGTCTCGCTCGGCGCCGAGCGGATCGTCGACCTCGCGACGCTCACCGGCGCGATCGTGACGGCGCTCGGCGACTCGCATGCCGGCCTGATGTCGAACGACGACGCGTGGGCCGCCGCGGTGACGGAGGCCGGACGGGTGGCCGGCGAGCCGCTGTGGCGGCTGCCGCTGCACGAGTCCTACGCGGAGCTGATCAGAGGTCGCTACGCGGACATCATCAATGCCGTCGAGAGCCGCAAGGCCGGCTCGATCACCGCCGCCGAGTTCCTGCACCGCTTCGTCGGCGACGTGCCGTGGGCGCACCTCGACATCGCCGGCACCGCGTGGGACAACGGCAAGCCGTACGCGGGCAGAGGCGGGTCCGGCTGGGGCGTCCACACGCTCGTGGCGCTGGCGCGGCGGCTGCGCGACTGAGCAGGCGTCAGTCGGCCGCGGCGCGCTCGGCCCCGCGTGCCAGGATCTGCGTGGCGGCGCTCGCCGGGTCGAGCCGGCGGGCACAGACCTCGTCGAGCAGCTCCTGCACGTCGGGATCCTCGCGGATCGACGCCTCCAGCTCGCGGCGCATGCGCGAGGTGGCGATCGCGACGACCTCGTTCATGAGGTTGCGCCGCCGGCGCTCCAGCAGCGTGCCCTCCTGCTGGATGTAGGCGCGGTGCGCTTCGAGCTGCTCGAGCAGCTCGTCGATGCCGATGGCGTGGGCGGCCTGCGTCTTGACGATCGGGACGCGCCAGCCTCTCTGCTCGCCGAGGCTCAGCACGCCGCGGATCTCGCGCACCATCGTGTCGGTCAGCGGGTGGTCGGCCTTGTTGACGACGATCACGTCGGGGATCTCCATCACGCCGGCCTTCAGCGCCTGGATCGAGTCGCCCGAGCCCGGCATCAGCACGAGCACGATCGTGTCGGCGTGGTCCATCACGTCGACCTCCGCCTGGCCGACGCCGACCGTCTCGACCAGCACGACGTCGCGGCCGGCGGCGTCCATCAGCAGCGCGGCCTGCAGCGCGGCCTCCGACAGCCCGCCGAGCGCGCCGCGGTTGGCCATCGAGCGGATGAAGACGCCGCTGTCGAGGAAGTGCTCGGACAGGCGGATGCGGTCGCCCAGCAGCGCGCCCTGCGTGAACGGCGAGGACGGGTCGACGCTCAGCACGCCGACGGTGCGGTCGCGCGCGCGCTCGGCCTTCGTGAGCGCGCCGAGCAGCGTCGACTTGCCGACGCCGGGCGGTCCGGTGAAGCCGACGACGGCCGCCTTGCCGGTGTGCGGGTAGACCTCGCGCACGAGCTCCCAGCCCTCGGGGCGGTCGTCCTCGACGAGCGTGATCGCGCGGGCCAGGGCGCGCTTGTCGCCCGCGAGGAGGCGCTCGGCGAGGGTCGGGTCGGGCGTCATGGGCCGCGCATGATGGCAGGCGGGGCCGCCGGCATGCGGCCGCGACGCGGCGCCCGCCGGGCGGCCTCCCGCATACCATGCGGGCAGATGGAGCCCACGCTCGCGCCACCCCCCGTCGACCTCCCGCCGGAGGTCCGCGCCGCCCCGCCGCCGCCGCACGGCGGGCCGCTGACGCTGCTGCGCTTCATGCGCCGCAACCGCATGCTGAACCGCCGCTACGCGTTGTTGATCGCGCGGCTGGCGTGGCTGAAGCTGCGTTTCCGCGGGCGTCTGCAGACCGACGGGATCGCGTTCGTCTGCCCCGGCGTGCAGTTCGAGATCGGCCCGAACGCGCGCGTCGTGCTCGGCCGCTGGTCGTGGCTCGGGCACGGCACGAAGGTGCGCGCGCACGAGGGCGAGGTCGTGATCGGCGCGAAGTCGGTGCTCGGGCAGGAGTGCACGATCTCCGCCTACCAGCACGTCTCGATCGGGCGCGAGTGCATCGTCGCCGACCGCGTGATGTTGATCGACTTCGACCACGGCGTCGTCGAGGTCGAGCGGCCGATCCGCCTGCAGGGGATCTACAAGCGCGACGTGCGCGTCGGCAACAACGTGTGGATCGGCTACGGCGCGTGCATCCTGCGCGGCGTGAGCGTCGGCGACAACGCGATCGTCGGCACGAGCGCGGTCGTCACGAAGGACCTGCCCGACGACGCGGTCGCGGGCGGCGTGCCGGCGCGGGTGCTGCGGATGCGCGACGCGCCGCAGGCGATGAGATGGGCGTGAGCGCGCAGCCGGCCGCCGCAGGCGGCGCTCCGGCGGGTGCGGGCGCTGCCCGCCCGGCGATCTCGCTGCGCGGTGTGGTGAAGCGCTTCGGCGCGATCACCGCCGTCGCCGGACTCGACCTCGAGGTCCCGGCGGGGATCTGCCTCGGCCTGCTGGGCCCCAACGGCGCCGGCAAGTCGACGACGATGCGGATGCTGACCGCGCAGTCGATCGCCGACGAGGGGACGATCGAGGTGCTCGGCTACACGCTGCCGGGCGAGTCCAAGCAGGCGCGCGCGGAGATGGGCGTCGTGCCGCAGCTCGACAACCTCGACGTCGAGCTGACCTGCCGCCAGATCCTCACCGTCTTCGCGCGCCTCTACCGCGTCCCGCCGGACGAGCGGGCCGCGGCGGTGCAGCGCGCGCTGCAGATCGCGAACCTGACCGAGCGCGCCGAGACGCGCGTGGACCTGCTGAGCGGCGGGATGCGCCGGCGCCTGCTGATCGCGCGCGGGCTCGTGCACAGACCGCGGCTCGTTCTGCTCGACGAGCCGACCGTCGGGCTCGACCCGCAGGTGCGCCAGGAGCTGTGGTCGCTGATCGACGCGTTGCGCGCCGAGGGCACGACGGTGCTGATGTCGACGCACTACATCGAGGAGGCCGAGCGGCTCGCCGACACGGTCGCGGTGATGGCGAGCGGGCTGATCGTCGCGCGCGGCAAGCCCGCCGACCTCGTGCGCGAGCACGCCGGCGAGCAGACGCATGAGGTGTACGGGCCGCCGGCGCGCCTGGAGGAGCTGCGCGCGCAGGGCGAGCGGGCCGGCTGGGCGATGCGCCGCTCCGGCCCGGCGCTGGCGATCCTGCGCGCCGAGCGGCACGACGGCACGCTGCCCGAGGGCGTGCGGCGCGCGGCGACGCTGGAGGACGCGTTCGTCGCGCTGACCGGGGAGGAGATCGAGTGAGCGAGGGTGACGTCGCCCGCAGCTCGTCGCTTGCGATGAGCGGAGGGCGAAAGCGCCATATCCGACGACTGCACCGCATCGAGCCGGCCGCCGTGATCGGCGTCGTCAGCCGCGACGCGACCGTCTTCACGCGCAACTGGAAGACGACGACCTTCTCCTCGATCGTCGAGCCGACGATCTACCTGCTCGCGTTCGGCTTCGGCTTCGGCGCGCTGATCTCGTCGATCGGCGGCATCAGCTACAAGCAGTACGTCGCGACCGGGATCGTCGCGACCGCCGTGCTGTTCTCGTCGGCCTTCCCGGGCATGTACGGGACGTTCCTGAAGTACCGCTTCCAGCGCACGTACGACGCGTTCCTCGCCGCGCCGGTCGACGTCGACGAGATCGTCTCGGCGGAGGTCCTGTGGATCGCGCTGCGCGCCGGCGTGTACGGCAACGTGCCGCTGCTCGTGGCGATCGCGTTCGGGCTCGACCCGCTGCCGACCGCGCTGCTGGTGCCGTTCGTCTGCTTCGTCACGGGCGCCGGCTTCGTCGCGTTCGGCGTGACGCTCGCAGCCAGCGCGCAGTCGATCGACAACTTCAGCTACGTCACGAGCGGCATCCTCACGCCGATGTTCCTGACCGCCGGGACGTTCTTCCCGATCAGCAACTTCCCACCGGTGATGCGGGCGATCGCGGAGGTCAACCCGCTGCACCACTGCGTCGCGCTCGTGCGCGACCTCGTCGTGATCGGCATCCACCCGGCCGCCGACCTGCTGCACCTCGCGGTGCTGCTCGTGTTCGCGCTGGGGCTGTGGCGGGTGGCGATCTGGCGGATGCGCAAGCGGTTGATCGACTGAGCGCGTCATGACCGTTCGACCCCGCCTGCTGCTCGACGTCGGCTCGCCGTATGCGTGGCTGGCTGCGGAGCGGGCCGAGGCTGTGCTTCCGGTTGCGCCGGTGTGGGAGCCGGTGCTGGCGGGCGCGCTGTTCGCGGCGCGGGGCTGGGGGTCGTGGGCGTTGACGGACGAGCGGGCGTCGGGGATGGCGGAGGTGGAGCGGCGGGCCGCTTTGTACGGGGTTGGTCCCGTGCGCTGGCCGGAGCCGTGGCCGGGGAACATGCTGCTGGCGATGCGGTGTGCGGTGGCGGCGGCCGAGCTGGGCGCCGCCCGTGCGTTCCTGCTGGCGGGGCTGCGACTCGGGTTCGTGCACGGGCGCGACCTGTCGGACCCGGCGGCGGTGTTGGATGCCGCGTCTACGGCGGGCATCGAGGGGGAGGCGCTGCTGGCCGCCGCGTCTTCCCCGTCGGTGAAGGCCGCCCTCCGCGACCGCACCGAGGCCGCCGTCGCGCTCGGCGTGCAGGGCGTCCCCACCGTGCTCGTCGGCGCGCAGGCGTTCTGGGGCGACGACCGGTTGGAGGACGCCGCGCGAGCACTGTCCGTCTGACCACCCATGCGGTGGTGAAACGGACAGTGCTCAGGCGGGCCGAGCGCCTGGCTCAGCCGACGAACGAGTGGAAGTCGCCGAGGCTGCCCGGCAGCGACGGCGTGAACGGCTTGAACGCGAACGGGCGGCTCGTGTCGAAGCCGGCTCTCGCGGCGGCGCGCTTGTCGATGAACGGCGTCAGCGCGGCGACCGCCTTGGAGATCTGGGTCCAGCCCAGCGTGCGCTCGTACGTGTTGTTGTTGGGCGGGTCGACGGACTCGGCCTTCCCCTGGATGCCGGTGACCTTCTCGATCGGGCCGCCGTCCTTGGAGGCGACGCCGGGGGCGACCACGCGCGCGAGCGTGCGGTGGTCGCTCTCGATGCCCATGATGCGCGCCGCGGTGACGCGCAGGTCGGCCGAGCTGAACCGGCGCACGCCCACCAGGTACGCCGCGATGAACGCGTCCTCGAGCGTGACGAGCACGTTGAGCGTCGTCTGCGCGTCGTCGAACATCTTCGGCGGGTAGTAGAAGGTGCTCGCGCCGGCGGGCTTTCTGGTGACGCTTCTCTCCAGCAGGTAGTGCGCCATCTCCTCCTGGCGCGCGGCCTCGAGGTAGCCCTGGTCGTCGCTCGCGAGCCGGCCGAAGAACGGCGAGCTGTCGATGATCCCGGTGTAGGTGGTGACGGCGAGCGCCTCCGCGATCTGCGCGGCGCCGAGGATCGCGAGGTCGCCCTTCGTGACGCCGCCCTTGTGACCGCGTGCCGCGGCGAGCGACGGCACGAGCGCCTCGATCGCGCCGCCGCCTGCGAGCGCACCGACGCCGGCGAGCGCGCCCTTGCCGATGAACGCGCGGCGATCCACCACTCCGTGGCTGGAGCGAGATGACATGAGTGAACTCCCCAGTCGAGAATTAAGCCGGCTGCAGGAGCGCGGCTCTCAACGAAGGTATTCGCGCCGGACGGCCCGGCGGATCACATCCGGTCAGACCGCGAGGCGGCGCAGGCCGCCGTAGATCTCGGCCGTCTGGCGGGCGATGTCGGCCCAGTCGAAGCGCAGCACGTGCTCGCTCGCCTCCGCGACGAGGCGGTCGCGCAGCGCGTCGTCGGACAGTACGCGCTCCATCATCCCCGCGAGCGAGACGGGGTCGCGCGACTCGAACCGGAGCCCGACCTGCTCGTTCGGCACGACCTCGCGCAGGCCGCCGGTGTCGGCGACGATGCACGGGCAGCCCGACGCCATCGCCTCCAGCGCGACGAGCCCGAACGGCTCGTAGATCGACGGCACCACCGTCAGGTCGGCGATGCGGTAGAGCGAGTGCAGCACGTCGTCGCCGATCCAGCCGAGGAACGTGCCGTGCTGCGTCAGCCCGAGCGCGTCGGCCTGCGCGCGCAGCTCCGCCTCGGCGGTGCCGGAGCCGGCGACGAGGAAGCGCACGTCGCCGAGCCGCTCGATCACGCCCGGCAGCGCCTCGAGCGCGATCTGGAAGCCCTTCTCGTAGACGAGCCGGCCGACGAGCAGCACGAGCCGCTCGTGCGGCGCCGCGAAGCGCGCCCGCAGCGCGTCGAGGTCCTCGACCGGCTGCAGGTCGAGCGGGTCGATCCCGTTCGGGATCACCGCGACGCGGGACTCCTCCAGCCCGTAGATGTCGGCCACGTGGTCGCGCATGTAGTGCGAGCAGGTGATGACCGCGTCCGCGTTGTTGGCCATCCACGTCTCGACGCCGTGGATGTGCGACTGCGGGTGCTTGTCGACCCAGCCCTGGTGGCGGCCGTACTCGGTCGCGTGGATCGTCACGACCCACGGGCAGTCGAGCGCGCGGGCGAGTCTGTCGCCGGCCGTCGCGACGAGCCAGTCGTGACCGTGGACGAGGTCGAAGTCGAGCCGCTCCCCCAGCTCCAGGCCGGCGGCGAGCATGTCGGCGTTCATGTCCTCGATCCAGGCGACGAACTCGGTCAGGTCGCGCGGCTTGCGCGGCTCGCGCACGCGGTGGACGTGGACGCCGCACATCTCCTGCTCGGCCGCCATCGCGTCGTCGCCGCGCGTCAGCACGTGCACCTCCACGTCCTGCTGCACGAGCTGCTCGGACAGCTTGCGCACGTGCCGCGCCAGCCCGCCCTCGATCAGCGGCGGGTACTCCCAGGAGAGGATGAGGATGCGGGTGGATGCCATCGGGGGGCTGGCTCTGCGGCCAAGGCGACCGGCCGGAGTCTAGTCCGCCGTGGATGGCGATTCGCCGATCGCGGGCTCGCGAGCTCGGTCAGGTGAGCCGCGCGCCGGTCGACGGTCTCGAGCACGACGTCGAGGACCGGGTGGTCCCAGCCGTCTGCGGCGAGCCCGGCGCGCACCGCTCGCGCCGCCGCCGGCGCCTCGCTCGCCATCGCCAGCAGCCGTCTGCGCACTGCGGCGCCGCCGAGCCCCGCCTCCTGGCACAAGCGATCGAGGTGCCGCCGGCGGACGTAGTCGGGCCGGCGCTCGCCGCCGATGCTCATCGCCGCCTTGCGCGCGAGGCCCGGGTACGCGGTCGTGCTCAGCACGTCGTAGAACGGTGCGAGCTCCGTGCGCTCGGGCGAGCGCAGCAGCGAGAAGTTCTTGCCGTGCGCGTCGTGGTTGCCGACGAGGAAGTTGAGGCCGACCGCGTCGAGCAGCACGAGCGTGTGCGCGGCCGGGACGGTGGTCGCCTGCCGCACGAGCTTGAAGCAGTCGGCCAGCGACGGCCCGCCCTCGACCTCGTACTTGCGCTCGGACGGGATCGCGAGCGCCTGGCAGAAATCCTCCTGGTGCAGGCGTGCGACGCTGCCGTCGGGCTGCCGCTCGCGGTCGTAGCGCCGGACGAGCAGGTAGGGGCGGTCGCCCGCGCGCCGCGGCCACGCGTCGACGGTCGGCACACCGAGGAAGCGGCCGAGCATGAGGCAGAACGCCTCGTTGACCACGGTGCCCGGGAAGCGCGCGATCGGCATCTTCAGGATGTGCGTGGAGGGCGTGCCGCCGGCGGTGATGCCGACGCGATCGTCCGCGATGACGACGGGGAGCTTGTCCTGCGCCCCGGCGAGCGACAGGCGGATCTCGCCGTCCTCGTCGGCGAGCATCGGACGGTCGGGGAGCGTGGCGATCAGCTCGGCGAGCTGATCGCCGTCGAGCCAGTCGACGTCGCGCTCGCGCGCCTGCCGCGGCGCGGCCCCCGGCGCCGCGAGCGTGATGGCGCCCGCGGTGTCGCCGCCGATCGCCGCCAGCAGCGCGAAGTCGTTGCGCTCGCTGACGCCGAGCCGGCGGGCGATCAGGCGGCGCGGCTCGCCCTCCGGCAACAGCCCGCCGAAGAACGCGTGGACGGCGCCGGGCGGCGGCGAGCCGCTCAGCGGGAGCGCCTGCGAGAGCGGCGGGCGCGAGGCCGCGATCCAGGAAGGGTCGTACGCGAAGCGCAGGCCCTCCGGCTCGTCGGCGAGCACGCCTGCGCGCTCGCCGAAGCAGAGGACGTCAAGCGTCCCCATCGGTCCCCCCGTCGTCGACCTCGAGGGCGATGCCGAGCGCCTGCATGACGCGCAGCAGCGCGTCGAGCTGCACGGTCGGCTTGCCGCGCTCCAGCTCGCCGACGAAGCGGGCGCCGGTGCCGGCGCTCAGCGCGACGTCCTCCTGGCGCAGGCGGCGGTCGCGCCGTGCTCTGCGCACGGCGCTGCCGAGGTCGGCGGGGGTGTCGATGCGGATGCGCACAGATCTTCCTTTTCGGGAAGATTTAAGCAATTCCTGCGGACGAGATGAAAGAACTTCCCGAACGGGAAGATTATGGGACGCCTCGGACTTCTCGCGAAACGTGCGAGCCGCTTCGCGTGGCTGCACGCCGGTTGCTTTCCATCGCCCGCGCCACCTCGACCCCGGGGCACGGGCCCGCTAGGACGCGCGGTACTCGGTGACGACCGGCGCCGGCCAGGCGTTCACGCTCCAGTGTCCCGCGAGGACGAAGCCGAGACGGCTCAGCTCCGCTTCCATCCCCGGCGGCGAAGGCTGCGCCACGAACAGCTTCGTCCCGCCTTCGCGGCGCAGGATCCCGACGGTTCTCGTCGAGCTGCTCGATCGCCGGCATCTGTTCGAGGCCCGTGTACGGGCTCACGTTCACGACGCGGGCGTCGCGCGCGACGCGGTGCCCGACCTGCGAGAGGATCACGACGCGCTCCCCCGGGCGCGTCTGTTCGGCGACGATCTGCGTGACCGGGGCCTCGCGGAAGCCTCCGGCGGGGACAGAGCCGGGGACATCCGCGGTCGGCCGGCCGATCCGCTGCAGCTCGCCCCACGGGCTCGGCACCTGCGCGAGCGAGCAGACGGCGAGCGCGAAGCCGAACGTCACCGCCAGCGCCGGTGCGCTCGGCCAGCGGCGCGGGCGCGCGGCGGGCGCGCCGCGCAGCGCCGCCACGACGAGCAGCGCGAGCGTCAGGCTCCAGATCGAGAAGAGGCTGATCAGCACGTCCGGATGCGAGCGGTACGCGTAGTAGTAGACGCTCGCACCGAAGCCGAAGATCGCGCACCACGCGAGCATCCCGCCGAGCAGGTCCCCCCGCTCCCCGCGCGCCACGCGCACGGCCGCGACCGCCGCGGCGGCGACGAACGTCGCGCTCACGACGAGCTGGAAGCCGAGCACGGGCAGCCGCAGGTTCTCCGCGCCGCCGTCGACGAACACGCGGCCATAGCGCGTCAGCAGCGCCAGGTGCGGCAGCGACCCGGCGCGCACGAGCGTCAGCAGCGAGACGAGCGCGAGCGCGGCGGCGAGGCCGATCGCGGCGTCGAGCGCGATCCGTCCGAGCGCCGCGCGGTCCGGCGGGCGGCGCACGACCAGCACCGCGGCGGCGCTGGCCAGCAGCGCGGCCCCGCCGAAGTCGACGTTGTTGAGCGCGACCAGGCCGCCGGCGGCGAACAGCAGCCGCAGCGACCAGCGGTCCGCCGGCTTCCGGCCGAGCTGCCAGACGGTCAACCCCGCGAGCAGGTACGGGCCGGCGTAGCGCAGCGGGAACATGCCGAAGTAGGTGCCGGGGTCGTAGCGGTCGCCGCCTGTCGTTTCCTCTATGAAGAAGCTCGTCGCGAGCACCGGCAGGTAGAGGCCGAGCGCCAGCAGCGGGCTGCCTGTGACGCGCCGCAGGACGCCGTGGACGGCGAGCATCGCGGCGCCGGCGATCGTCGCCATCGTCACCGAGAAGGCGGCGAAGGCGCCACCGGCCGCCCACAGCGGGATCGCGGCGAGATACGGCCACAAGGTGCCGTACGCCACCATGTTCACGAGCGGCGAGCGGCCGTCGACGACCGCGCTCGACTCGTCGAAGAAGAGCGAGTCGAGGTACGCGGCGCCGGACGGGGTCGCGCGGTCGGTGTGGATCGCGGGCAGCAGCCAGAGGAGCGTGGCGAGCACCGCCACGCCGAGGCACGCCCAGCCGACGGCTCTGACGTCGGCGCGTCGCAGGAGCGCGAGCGGATCGAGGCGACGGGCGCCGCCCCGCCGCAGGTGGACGCCGAGCGCGACGGCAGCGGTCACGACGGCCGCGACGGTCAACGTCGCCGGCGTGAAGTACGCCTTCCTCTCACCGGCGACGACGCCGCGCCGCTGGGCGATCCAGCAGACGACGACGAACGCCAGCACGCCCGCCTGCGCGAGCGCGACGAGCAGGCGGCGCAGGCGCGGGCGCAGCTGCGCGCCGCGCAGCGCGACGATCGACGCGGCATAGGCGAGCGCCGCGAGCACGAACAGCACGTAGCCGATGTGGACCGTCGCCTTGCGCACGACCACGATCCCCGGCCAGTAGTGGTAGCCCGGGTCGGGCAGCAGCAGCCGCCCGCCGATCGGCGCCAGCAGCGCGATCGCCGGAACCGCGATCAGGACGGCCGGCAGCAGCAGGATCCAGCCGAGGTCGGCTGCGTCGACGGGACCCGGGCGATCGGCCGCGCGCGAGCGTGCGGCACCGCCCCGCAACGTGAGGCGGTCGGACACCGGATCACACTACAGACCGACGGTCGATTACTGCGCTGATTATGAGTGCGACGAGAGTGCGCGAGCGAGCGCCGCAGCGTGCCCGGCGGCGCGCTCGCGCGGGTAGTCGCCGGCGAGGTCGCGCGTGACCTGGAAGGCCCAGTCGCTCGACTGCAGCAGCAGCAGCTCGCGCCGCGCCGCGGCGCTCGGCCCGCGCGCGCCGAGCAGCGCGCGCAGCTCGGCCGCGCGCGTCTGCCAGGCGAGCTCGGCGACCTGCGGGCCGTCCCAGGTGGAGAGGTCGCGCGGGGTGCCCCAGGTGGTCGTCGGCAGGCGCCCGGCGCGCACGTCGGCGGCGGCGTGCGGGGCGGGCGCGGCACCACGCAGCGCCTCGGCGAGCGGCACCGGCTCGTGGCGCGCGAGCGCGTCGTCGAGCGGGGCGAGCGCGAGTCCCTGTCGCTGCGCCTCGTCGATCACCGCGCCGAGCCACTCGATCCCCTCGTACCACCAGTGGCCGAGCAGCTCGGTGTCGAGTGCGCAGACGGCGAGCGCCGGGCGGCCGAGCGCCTGCGAGCCGGCGTCGAGCCGCGCGATCGTGCGGGCGACGAAGTCGGCCGCGTCGGCGCGGGCCTGCGCGAGTGCGGCCTGGTGGTCGTAGGTGCCGCCGTCGTTGCGCCAGACGCGGTGGTGGTGGACGGTGAACGCGTGGTAGTCGCGGTAGGCGGCGTGCGACGGGTAGCCGCCGTCGCTCCACACCAGCTCGATCGTCGCGCGGTCGATCGGCACGAGCAGCGGGCCGTCGTCGGTCGCGATCGGCGCGAGCTGCGAGGGCGCGCCGCGGCCGAGCACGTCGGTCAGGTCGACGCAGGTGGCGTGCACGCCGGCCTCCTCCAGCAGCGGGTCGAGCCACGGCGCGTGCGCGCACTCGGGCAGCCAGAAGCCGCCGGCCCACTCGCGCGCGCCGTCGAAGCGGGCGCGGTGCGATGCGATGCCGGATTCGAGCTGGAGCCGCACGCCCGCATCGGTCGCCAGCAGCGGGAGGACGGCGTGCGTCGCCGAGGAGGTCCAGCTCGCGTACGGCGCGAACGCGCTCAGCAGGTCCTCGCCCAGCGCCTCGACGCGCGCGAGCGCGCGCTCGTAGTCGCCGGCGGCGCGCTCCAGCTCGCGCGCGTAGTCCTCGCGGCCGGCCTTGCGGCAGCCGGCGACGTCGAGCGCGTGCGTCTCGCGGCGCACCTCGCGCAGGAACGCGCCGAGCCGCTGCGGGACGCCCGGCGCCGCGAGCTGGTCGCACAGCACCGGCGTGAGCGACAGCGTCAGCGGCGTCGGTCCGCCGCGCTGCTCGAACAGGTCGAGCAGCGGCAGGTAGCAGGTGGCGATCGCCTCCCACAGCCACTCCTCGCCGAACGGCCAGGTGCCGTAGCCCTCGACGTAGGGCATGTGCGTGTGCAGGACGAGCGCCAGCTCGCCGCGCTGTGATCGGCCCGCCGCGGTCACGCCCGGCAGACTGCCAGGAAGTCCAGCGCGCGGTCGAGATCTCCGGGCTTCAGGACGAAGTCGGAGGCGGCGATCGCGGGCGTGAAGCGGTCGTAGAACGGCTTCGTGAGGCCGAGCGCTCTGTGGACGCGATCCCAGCCGAGCTGCAGCGCGAGCGCGTGCGCGCGCAGCTTGCGCGCGTGGACGAGGCCCCACAGCTCGACCTGCTCGAAGTGCTCGCAGCAGAGCTGGCGGAACTCCTCGGCGCGGTACTCCTTCACGTGCCACGGGTTCTCGGACTTCTCCGCCCCGGGCGGCGCGAGCGTCAGCAGGTTCGGCGTCGAGACGTAGGCGATCCCGCCGGGCGCGAGCATCGCCTTGAAGTGCTCGAGGATCTCGCCCGGGTTCTGCACGTGCTCGATCGTCTGCAGGAAGACGACCGCGTCGCACGGCTCCGAGAACGTCTCCACGAGGTCGCGCTCGAAGCGCAGGCTCTGGCGCACGTAGCGCAGCCGCGCGTGCTCGTGCGCCTCCGGGTTCGCGTCGACGCCGACGACGGAGGCGGCGGAGCGCGACAGCACCTCGGAGCCGTAGCCCTCGCCGCACGCCATGTCGACGACGCGCTTGCCGATCGTGCGCGCGCCGATCCACTCGTAGACGACGAGGTGGCGGCGGTACCAGTAGTTCTCCTCCGGCACGTCCGGCAGCGTGCGCTCGCCGGTGAGCGCGAGCGGGGGGACGCCGGCCGGCTGGTTCGACTGAACGTATGCGGTGCTCATTACGGGCCGACACAGTAGAGTGCCGCGCCGCATGGAGGCTCCACGCACCGACGACGACATCCGCGACGTCAACACGCGCTACCACGACGTCGCCGCCGACAGCTACGACGCCAAGTGGGGCATCGACTTCGGCGAGCCCGGCCAGGCGCAGGTGCTGATGAAGCTGCGCAAGGTGCTGGGGAGAGACGCGCTCGCGGCCGGCTTCGGCCGCTCGCTGGAGATCGGCTCCGGCACCGGCTACTTCTCCTTGAACCTGCTGCAGGCCGGCGTGATCCGCGAGGCGACGTGCACCGACATCTCGCCCGGCATGCTGGAGACGCTGCGCGACAACGCCGAGCGGCTCGGGCTGGCGGTCGAGACGGTTGCGACCGACGCCGAGAGACTGCCGTTCGAGGACGCCTCGTTCGACCTCGTGCTCGGCCACGCGATCCTCCACCACATCCCGGACCTCGCGCAGGCGTTCGCCGAGTTCCACCGCGTGCTGAAGCCCGGCGGGACCGTCGTCTTCGCCGGCGAGCCGTCGCGCTACGGCGACCGCATCGCGCGCGTGCCGAAGCGCGGCGCGGCCGCGGTCGCGCCGCTGTGGCGGCGGGCGATCGGGGCGCGGGCGGCGGGGTCGGTCGCCATGGGCAACGGCCACAGCCACGGCAAGCACGATCCGCACGCCGAGGACCATGCGCTCGAGCGCTTCGTCGACATCCACGCCTTCGCCCCCGGCGACCTCGCCGACGCCGCCCGCGGCGCCGGCTTCGAGGACGTAACCGTGCGCGGCGAGGAGCTGGTCGCCAACTGGTTCGGCTGGACGAACCGCGTGCTCGAGGCGACCGCCGTCCCCGAGGACGTCCCGTGGGGCTGGCGCCAGTACGCCTACCGCGGCTACCTCACGCTCCAGCAGCTCGACCAGCGCCTGCTCGAGGGCCGGCTGCCGGCGGCGATCTTCTACAACTTGCTGATCTCCGGCCGCAAGGCCGCCTGAGCGACGGCAAGCCGGGCCGCCTCCAGCGCGCTCGTCACCCCAGGATCCGACAGCAGGCCGGGCGCTGCGACGCTGTCGCCGCACAGGAAGACGCCGTCGCCGCGGTCGATCGCGGGCGGTCGCGCCAGCTCGTGCCGGGCAGGTCGAGCGCGCCGGAGCGGCCGTCGAGCAGCTGGCGGCGGCGGAAGGCGACGCGCTCGCGCCAGTCGCGGAAGCCGACGTCGAGCAGCGCCTCCAGCCGGCGCTCGCCGTCGCCGGTCGACTCGCCCGGCCGCAGCGGCATCTGCGCCTGCACGAGCGTGTGGCCGGCGGGCGCGAGCGTCTCGTCCGGCACGGTGTAGGTCTCGACCCAGCCGGCCTCGTCGAGGTCCCAGACGACGAACGGGTCCCCGCGGCGCTTGCGCAGGCCGAGGTCGAGCGCGACGGTGCGGCCGCTCGGCCAGTGGAGCGTGTCGTCGGCCAGCAGCGTGCGCGCGTCGGGCAGCTCGGTCGCGACGATCGCCGGCCCGGGGCCGGTCTCGGACAGCTCGCGCACGCGCACGCCCGTCTCGATCCGCACGCCGGCCTCGCGCGCGCCCCGCTCCAACTCGGCGATCAGCGGCGTCCAGCCGCCGCGCACGTAGCGCGCCTTCAGCGGCAGGTCGAGGAACGCCTGGCGGAAGCGCGCCCACACGAAGCCGGCGGCCAGCTCGCCGGGATCGTGGTGGAAGGCGAAGACGCCGCACGAGCGCGACAGCAGCTCCGCGGCGCGCTCGCCGCAGCGCTCGGACACCCAGGCGCGGAAGGAGACGTCGTCGGGCGCCTCCCGCGTGCGCCAGAGGCTCGCCACCGCGCGCACGAACGCGAGCGGCGGGATGCGCCGCCGTCGCCCGCCGGAGCGGAAGAAGGCGCCCATGAGCGGCGGGCTCGCGACCGGCGGCAGCAGCTCGCGCTCGCGCATGAAGCGCCACAGCTCCCCGTTGGCGTAGAGCACGTGCGGCCCGAAGTTCGCGACGTACGGGCCGTCCGTGCTGCGCCCGCGCCCGCCGAGCGACTCGTGCGCCTCCAGCAGGCGCACCTCGGCGCCGGCCTCGGCGCAGGCGATCGCGGCGACCAGCCCGGCGACGCCGCCTCCGACGACAGTGATCTCTCTCATGTTCGACGCTCCCGATGGTGGTGCGACTACGGTAACCCCCATGCGGACCGTCCTCCAGGGCCAATCGCAGGCCCGTGAACCGGACCAATCGCGGTGGAGCTGCTGCTGAGCGTCACCCGCGGGGACGGCCGCGAGCCGCTCCAGGCGCAGCTCGAGCGCCAGCTGCGCGAGGCGATCCGCGGCGGGCGGCTGGAGGCCGGCGCACGCGTGCCGCCGACGCGCGCGCTGGCGGCCGAGCTGGGCGTCTCGCGCGGCGTCGTCGTCGAGGCCTACGCGCAGCTGACGGCCGAGGGCTACCTCGCGACGCGACGCGGCGCCGGCACCGTCGTCGCCGCCACGGCGCGCCCCGCTCCCCCACCCCCGCCGGCGCCGTACCCGCGCGCCGTGCCGGAGGACTTCCACCCCGGCACGCCCGACCTCGCGAGCTTCCCGCGCGCCGCCTGGCTGCGCTCGCTGCGCAGCGTGCTGCGCGAGGCGCCCGACGAGCAGCTCGGCTACGCCGACCCGGCCGGCACGCCGGAGCTGCGCGCCGCGCTCGCGCGCTACCTCGGCCGCGCGCGCGGCGTCGCCGCCGACGGCGGGCGGCTGCTCGTCACGAGCGGGCTGACGCAGGGCGTCGCGCTCGCCTGCCGCGCGCTGCGCGCCCGCGGGGCGCGGCGGATCGCCGTCGAGGACCCGGGCTTCATGGTCCACCGCGGCGTCGTCGCGCACTGCGGGCTGGAGCTCGTGCCGGTGCCGGTCGACGCGCACGGCCTGCGGGCCGACGCGCTCGCCGCGCTCGACGCCGACGCGCTGCTCGCCACGCCAGCGCACCAGATGCCGCTCGGCGGCGTGCTCGCGCCGGAGCGGCGCGCCGCGCTGATCGCCTGGGCGGAGGCGCGCGACGCGTACGTGATCGAGGACGACTACGACGCCGAGCACCGCTACGACCGCGAGCCGGTCGGCGCGCTGCAGGGCCTCGCGCCCGAGCGCGTGATCTACGCCGGCTGCGCGAGCAAGGTGCTCGCGCCGGGGCTGCGGCTCGGCTGGCTCGCGCTGCCGCAGACGCTGCGCGCGGCGGTCACGGTCGAGAAGACGCTCGACGACCTCGGCACCTCCGTGCTCGACCAGCTCGCGCTCGCCGACTTCCTCGAGCGCGGGGAGCTGGACCGCCACCTGCGACGGATGCGCCCGCGCTACCGCGCGCGCCGCGACGCGCTGATCGCCGCGCTCGCGCGCGAGCTGCCGGCGTGGCGGATCGGCGACGGGATCGCCGCCGGGCTGCATGTCGTCGCGCTGCTGCCGGAGGCGGTCGACGAGGCGGCGTTCCTCGCGACGGCCGCGGAGCACGGCATGCGCCTGCACGGGCTGTCGTGGTTTCGCGTGGAGCGCGCCCCGACCGACCCGCCGGGCCTCGTGCTCGGCTTCGGCAGCGCGAGCGAGCCGGCGCTCGCGCGCGCCGTGGCGCAGCTCGCGCAGGTGGCGGCCCTGGTGCCCGGAGCGGTCGATCAGCCGGGTGCGCCGCCCGCCGAGCCGGCCGCGCGATAGCGCTCCAGCGCGCGCAGGCGCTCCTGCGCGTGGTCGACGACGGGGGCCGGGTAGTCGCGACCGATCGCGCAGCCGGCTGCGGCCTGCTCGGCGTCCGACATCCGCCACGGCTCGGCCAGCAGCGCGTCGGGCACGCGGCGCAGCTCGGGGACCCAGCGGCGCACGTACTCCCCCTCCGGGTCGTGGCGCCGCTGCTGCAGCGTCGGGTTCAGGAGCCGGCGGAAGGCGGGCGCCGGGTCGACGCCGACTGACGCGATCCACTGCCAGTTGCCGTTGTTCTGCGCGACGTCGCCGTCGAGCAGCCAGCGCATGAACCACGCCTCCCCCGCGCGCCAGTCGAGTTGCAGGTCCTTCGTCAGGAACGAGCCGGCGACGAGGCGCGCGCGGTTGTGCATCCAGCCGCTCGCGCGCAGCTCGCGCATGCCGGCGTCGACGAGCGGGTAGCCGGTGCGGCCCTCCTGCCAGGCGGCGAGCAGCGCGGGGTCGTCGTCCCAGGCGAGCGCGCGCATGCGCTCCTGGTGCTCGCTGTGGCGGTTGCCGGGGTGGTTCAGCAGGACGTGGGCGTAGAAGTCGCGCCAGGCGAGCTGGCGCGTGAACGCCGCCGCGCCGGCGCCGCCGTGACGGCGGGCGCGCTCCTCCACCTCGCGCGGCGAGAGCGTGCCGAAGCGCAGGTGCAGAGAGAGCCGCGAGGTGCCGCCGGCGAGGCGGTCGTGACGCTCTCCGTAGGCGGCGAGGCCGCTCGCGAGCCAGCGCTCGAGCGCCTCGCGCGCGGCGGATTCGCCGGGGACGACCGCGGGGTCCGGGAGCGCACCGTCTGCCGCTGTGAGCCCGAGGTCGCCGAGCGAGGGGATCCGCCCCCGGTCGAGACCGCGCGGGAGCGGTGGGAGCTTGGCCGGCGCACGGTGAACCGGCCGCCGCTCGAGCGCTTCCCAGGCGCGATGGAAGGGCGTGAAGACGACGAACGGTCTGCCGGCGCTCGTGCGCGGCCGGCCGATGTCGGCGACGAAGTTGCCGGGGCCGGGCACCGCCTCCACGCCGGCCTGCGCGAGCGCTGCACGCACGCGGCGGTCGCGCGCAAGCGCGTACGGGGTCGCGTCGCTCGCCCAGTGGACTGCCCGCGCCCCGACCTCCCGCGCGAGCGCCGGCAGCTCGTCCTCGGGCGCGCCGTGGCGAATCGCGAGCGCGCTGCCGCGCTCGCGCAGCGCCGCGTCCAGCTCGCGCAAGCAGCCGAGCAGGAAGGCGGTCCGCGGCGCGGACGCGAAGCGGCCGCTCAGCAGTGTCGGGTCGAGCACGAACACGGGCACGACGCGCTGGTGGGCGGCGAGCGCGGCGACGAGCGGCGGATGGTCGTGCAGGCGCAGGTCGCGCCGCAGCCAGACGATCGCGGTGGAGGGCATCGCAGGCGGATACGTTGACGCGGCGCGGACGGTTGCGTCGGGCGCGCGAGCCGGCGCCGCGAGCCGCGCATAGACTTGCCGCATGCCGGGCGACCCCGTACGCGACTTCCCGCTCTTCCCGCTCGGGCTCGTCGCGCTGCCCGGCGAGGTCGTGCCGCTGCACGTGTTCGAGGAGCGCTACAAGACGATGGTCGCGCGCTGCCTCGAAGACGAGAGCGAGTTCGGCATCGTCTGGATGTCCGACGACGGGCTGCGCGACGTCGGCTGCGCGTGCGAGATCACCGAGGTCGTCGACCGCGACGACGAGGGGCGGCTCAACGTCCTCACACGCGGCACGCGTCCGTTCCAGCTGCTCGAGCGCGAGGAGCACCTGCCCTACCCGGCCGGCGTCGTCGAGTTCCTCGCAGACCGCGAGGAAGCCGTCGACGGCTCGCTCGCCGCGCTCGCGCGCGAGACGTACGCCGAGCTGGTCGAGCGCGCGACCGACAACCGCCCGGAGCCGTTGGATCTCGCGCGCATGAGCGCCTACGAGATGGCGGCGACCGTCGACTTCGGCCCCGAAGCGAAGCAGGGCCTGCTCGACATGCGCTCCGAGAACGCCCGCCTGCGCCTCGTCACCCGCCTCTTCCGCGCCGCGATGAAGCGCATGGACTTCGTCTCCCACGCCCAAGCCCGCGCGCGCTCGAACGGCAAGGTGCGGTTTCAGTAGCGGTCGCGCGCCGCGCCCGTGCCCACCGCCAGCCCAGTTAACGACCTGGCCCGCCTTGCGGCGGGCCAGTGGCACAGCGTGTGGCAGGCACTTGATAACCGTGTCAGATCGTAGCAAAGCATTCGGCCTCGTCAACGGCGTCGACCGGACGGCAAGCATAGGGCTGATGAAGTCCCACAGCGCGTCATGGTGGCGCTAGCTATCTGCCGCCCGGTCAGGCCTATGGCGGAGGGCGTGGGAATCGAACCCACCGGAAGGATCACTCCCGGGAAGCAGTTATCAAGTGCCCGTGACGACCACGCCACTGCGCCCTCCGTCGCCAAGAACGCTACGAGAGCGCGGTCGCCTCGTCTACACAACAGGTATGTGATTTCCTAAAGACTCTCCGCGCGCTAACACACGTAACTACTGCGCGAGCCCACATACACCTTGCGCTCCGTGCGGATCGCTCGACTCAGCCAAGCACACGCCCGCCCCTCGGTACGCTTCGAGCCATGTTCAGCGCTCGCGCCTTCGTAGGACCTGGCGACGACGAGCGCTTCAACGCTCATGTCGCGTTTTCCGAGCCGGGACCGTTCTGCTTTGTCAACGGCCCTCGTGGCGTCAGCCTCGTAGAGGCGATCAGCTGGTTCTCGTCGCCATGCCGGTTCCGTCGTCGTGCAGGTCGGCGACGTCAGCTACTCCGCAGGCGCCGATGCGGTTCCCGGGCTCCCTCTGTGGGAGGTGCGCGGGCAGACCCTCGACGCGGCGCCCGGCACACCTCGCGACTGGCTCGTGCGTGCCCGAACCGTCTGGCACCGCGACGACGGAGCCGCGATCGCAAACCGCATGGCAGGCGCGATCGGCGACGACGAGCGAGCCTGTGCCGTGATCGGCACAGCGACGCCCCACGCGATCACGATCTCGTTCGAGCTGCGCAGCCGCGCGGAGGACGACGCCGCAGCGACGGCCTCGGAGATTCTGCGGTCAGCGTGGCGCCATCTCGACGTCGATGCGACACCCGGCCGCGACTACGACTTCAGCACGGTGGAACTACAGCCGCTGCAGTCGAACGCCGCTTAAGCGACCCGACCCGCCTGGCGGCGGGTCGGGGAACAGCGTGGTCTTGCACCTGCGTGACAACCAGCTGACACCTGTTGATCAATCCTAGCACGCCTCGGCCGGGCGACTGAGCGCGGAGATGACAAGGCTCTACGCGGCAGCAACCCGCAGGTCTACACAATACGGCTGGTAATGCATAAAGACTCTGCGTAGCGAGATGCAAGTTAACTACCGCACAAGTCCACACACACCTTGCGCAACCTCGCGTGCGAACTCGATCGTGCGGCCAAGCTCGGGTCTGCGGGCGGCGTCGACGTCGCTGAACGTCACCGTGCCGTCCTGCGTGCGGACACGGAAGCGCAGCAGGGAACCGGCCGGGGCCGGCAGCGTGAGGTTCTTCTTCGCGGCGTCCGAGAGGTCCTCGCCGATTCTGCGCGCGGCGAGCAGCTGCGGATCCGACAGCGGGCGCGCCGCGCCGCCGTCGCAGCGCACGGTGCCGCCGTCGTTGACGAGCAGCGTCAGTCTCGCCCCCGGCAGCGACCCGGCGCGCGTCAGCAGGAAGATGTCGGGCGACGTGGCGCCGCAGCCGGCGAGCAGCCCGAGCACCGCAAGCATCGGCACGAGCCGCCTCACGCGACCACCACCGCCGCGCCGCCGCGGCGCGGGTCGCCCCCGCCCGACAGCGCGCCTGTCGCCGCATCGCGCTCGACCGCCTGCACACCACCGAAGAACAGGTTCAGCGCGCGGAACGGCGCGACGGCGTGTCCGGCCGCCTCGAGCCCGGCGACGTCGATCCCCGGCTCGGCGTAGACGACGCCGTCCTCGTAATGCACCCGCGGCGCCCGCACGGCATCCCCCGCGCGCAGGCCGTGGTCCAGCGCCGCGACGATCGTCTGCAGGATCGCCGAGCGGATGCGGTTCGAGCCGGCGCTGCCGAGCACCAGCTCGGGCGTCCCGTCGCGCAGCACCGCGGTCGGCGCCATCATGCTCGGCATCCGCCGGCCCGTCGGGAACATGTGGAAGCCGAGCGGGTTGAGGTCGTGCTCGCCGAGCATGTTGTTGAGGTGGATCCCCGTGCCCGGCACGACGATCCCCGCCCCCTCGCCGTTGGAGCAGGTCACGCTGCACGCCCCGCCGGCGGCGTCGATCACGCTCACGTGCGTCGTCGAGCCGAGCCGGTTGGCGAGGAAGCGCTCGGCGAAGCCCGGTTCGTCGAGCCCGTCCAGGAACGTCGGCGTGCGCTCGCGCTGGGTCGCGTCCATCGCGGCGACGAGCGCCTCCAGCGACGGCGGGCCGTCGTCACGATCCAGCAGCCCGAGCGCGAGCGCGATCAGCGTCCCGCCGGCCGACGGCGGCGGGTTCGTCAGCACGTCGCGCCCGCGGTAGCGCGCGCGCACCGGCGCGCGCACGACCGTCTCGTAGGCGGCCAGGTCCTCGCGCGTGACGAGGCCACCGTGCTCGGCCATCAGTGCCGCCACCGCGGCAGCGACGTCGCCCTCGTAGAAGGGCCACGGCCCCTCGGCCGCGAGCCGCTCCAGCGCGTCGGCCAGGTCCGGCTGGCAGACGCGGTCGCCCTCGCGCAGCACGCGCCCGCCCGGCGCGTAGACGGCGGCGACCTCGGGCGTAAGCGTCACGATCCCGCCGAGGATCTCGACGACGTACGCCTGCTGCGGATTCAGCGGCACGCCCGCGCGCGCGAGCGCGGCCGCGGGCGCTGCCAGCTCGCTCAGCGGCACGCGCCCGAAGCGTTCGGACGCCGTGCAAATCCCATGCGGCATGCCGTACGTCCCGACCGACGCCGCGCCGACGTTGAACAGCTGCACCGCGTCGCCGAACGAGACGTCGACCGGCACCAGCTCGGCCCGCTGCGCATGGTCGGCGCCGCGCCCCGGCACCTCCACGAAGAAGTCGAGCACCACCGGCTCGGCGCCGGCCGCCGCCGGCCACAAGGCGTCCTGGCCGGGCACGACGAGCATGTAGCCGCCCGCGCCGAGACCCGTCAGCAGCGGCTCGGCGGCGAACGCGGCCAGCATCGCCCCGAGCGCCGCGTCGACGGCGTTGCCACCCGCGCGCAGCACCTCGGCGCCCGCCTCCGCGCTGAGCGGATGGCCGGCCGCGACGACGCCGCGCGCAGCCGTCATCGGCGCGCGCTCCCGCCCGCAGGGGCCTGCGACCCGGCCGTGAACGCCATCACGGCCGGGAGCATGCCACGTGCGGCAGCCGCCGCGAGCGAGATCGTCAGCCGCGCGGCAGGAACTCGGGCACGTCGAGCTCGCGCGAGGCGCGGGAGCGCACCGGCTCGCTCACGCGCGAGACGCGCGGCTCGCCGGCGGGCTCGCGCAGTTCGGTGCGCAGACCGGCGGCGCCCATCTCGTCGCGCGCGGCACGCCGCGCGCGTTGCTCGCCGTAGCCGGTCGCGACGACCGTCACCCACACCTGGTCGTCGAGCTTCTCATCGACCATCGCGCCGAAGATGATGTTCGCGTCCGGATGAGCCGCCTCGGAGACCGCCTTGGCGGCCTCGTTGACCTCCCACAGCGACAGGTTCGCGCCGCCGGTGATCGACAGCAGGATCGAGCGCGCGCCCTCCATCGAGGTCTCCAGCAGCGGCGAGGCGACGGCCTGCTCGGCCGCGTCGATCGCGCGGCGCTCGCCGATCCCCATGCCGATGCCGAGCAGCGCGCTGCCGGCGTCGGACATGATCGTGCGCACGTCCGCGAAGTCGAGGTTGATCAGGCCCGGCAGCGTGACGAGGTCCGAGATGCCCTGGACGCCCTGGCGCAGCACGTCGTCGGCGACGCGGAAGGCGTCGACCATCGACGTGCCCCTGTCGAGCACCGACAGCAGGCGGTCGTTCGGCACCACGATCAGCGTGTCGACCTCGTCGGCGAGGGCCTGCACGCCGTCGTCGGCCTGCGAGCGCCGGCGCGAGCCCTCGAAGCCGAACGGCTTCGTGACGATGCCGACCGTCAGCGCACCGACCTCGCGCGCGATCCGCGCGACGACGGGCGCCGCGCCCGTGCCGGTGCCGCCGCCGGCGCCGGCCGTGATGAAGATCATGTCGGAGCCCTTGAGCAGCGACTTGATGCGGTCGTACTCCTCCATCGCCGCGCGGCGGCCGAGCGACGGGTCCGAGCCGGAGCCCAGGCCGCGCGTCAGCGACTCGCCGATCGACACCGTGAGGTGCGCGCTCGACTGCTGCAGCGACTGCTGGTCGGTGTTGACGGCGATGAACTCGACGCCCGCGACCTCCGCCTCGATCATCCGGTTGACCGCGTTGACGCCGCCACCGCCGACGCCGACCACGCGCAGCACGGGGCCGTGCTGGCCCGGGCGACGGGCGATCTCGTACTCGTCACGCGCGTACACGTCGCGCGGGGCGCGCCGCGGCGCTTCGAGCATGTTCTCCGGGATGTCGGAGGAGAAGGCGGCGCGCAGGCGCTCCTGCGGCGAGGGCGGCGCGATCTCCGGCTCCTCGACGGGAGCGGTAGGAGCGAGCAGCGAGGGGTGCGGCGCCGAGGCGGCGGGCGCGGGGGCAGCCGGAGCCTCGGCCTGCGGCGCAGCCGCCTCCTGAGCAGCCGCGGCAGCTTCCGCCGCGGCCTCCGTCGTCGCGTCAACCGAGTCGTCCTCGGTTCTGCGGAAGAGGGCCGCGAGCGGGCCCTCCCTCATGCTTGCGCGCTTACCGCTTGCCATTGCCGAGGACCTCCTTCGCGAGCGCCCGATACGAGTGGGCAGCCATGCCGTCCGGGTCGTACTTCAGCACCGACATGCCCTTCACGGGAGCCTCGGCGAAGCGGACCGTCTTCTTGATCCGCGACGCGAACACCCTGTCCCCGAAGTTCTCCTCGAGGATCTCGATCGCCTCCTTGGCGTGCAGCGTCCGCGTGTCGAAGAGCGTCGGCAGGATGCCTTCGATCTCGACGTTGGGGTTGAGGTTCTCGCGGATCATCGAGAGCGTGTTCTGGAGCTGGATGAGGCCCCGCATCGACAGATACTCGCATTGCACGGGGACGATCACCTTGTGCGCCGCCGTCAGCGCGTTGATCGTGAGCAGCCCGAGGCTCGGCGGGGTGTCGATGAAGATGAAGTCGTAGTCCTCCTCGATCGCTCTGAACGCCTTCTGCAGCGAGCGCTCGCGGCCGATCTGGGCGGCCATCGCGATCTCGGCGCCGGCGAGGTCGATCGAGGAGCAGGCGACGTCGATCTCGCGCTTGCGGATCGCCTCGCGGATCGACGTGTGATGCACCAGCACGTCGTACATCGAGGTCTCGACCGTGTCGGGGTCGATCCCCTGCGACATCGTCAGGTTGCCCTGCGGATCCATGTCGCAGCACAGCACGCGATGGCCCTCTTCCGCAAAGGCCACAGCGAGATTCAGCGTGGTGGTGGTCTTCGCGACGCCGCCCTTCTGGTTGGCGAACGCGATGACCTTGGCCGTGGAGCTCACAGCTCTCTCCGATGCGGTCGGGAAACCATTACGCGCCTCTATTCGCATTGCTGGCGGGGATTCCTCCATTGCTGGGCGGCTAGATTCCCGGCCCGTGCCCGGCCTCGCCGACAAGCGCCTCGTCTTCGTCACCGGCAAGGGCGGCGTCGGCAAGTCGACGGTCGCGATCGCGCTCGGCATCGCGGCGGCCCGCCGCGGGCTGCGCACGGTCGTGGCGGAGCTGAGCGGGCAGGCGCGCGCGGCCGAGACGTTCGGCGTCGCCCCGCCCTCCGGCGAGGAGGTGCGGCTCGGCGGCGACGACCTGCACGCGATCTCGATCGACATGGAGCGCGCGATGGAGGAGTACCTGCACGAAAGGGCCGGCCGCATCGGGGACGTCCTCGCCGCCTCTCGGGCCTTCCACGCGTTCGCGCACGCGACGCCGGGGATGCGCGAGCTGCTGACGATCGGGAAGGTGTGGGAGCTGGCGCAGGACAGACGCCGCGTCCCCGGCGCGCGACCGTACGACCTCGCGATCGTCGACGCACCGGCGACCGGCCACGCGCTCGGCGCGCTGCGGACGCCGAGCACCTTCGCCGAGATCGCGCGCGTCGGCCCGATCGCCAACCAGGGCCGCACGATCGACGCGACGCTGCGCGACCCGGCGCAGACGGCCGTCGTGGCGGTCGCGCTGCCGGAGGAGATGCCGGTGACGGAGACGCTCGCGCTGCGGCGCAGACTGCGCGACGCGCTCGGGCTGGAGCCGGCGGCGGTCGTCGTGAACGCGTGCCTGCCGGAGCGGCTCGGCCCGCGCCAGGCGAGAACCGTGACCGAGGCGCTCGAGGCGGCGCCCGCGAGCGGCATCGCCCGCGCCGCGCTGCGCTCCGCGCTGTCCGAGCACGCGCGCGCGTGCGGGCAGCGCGAGCAGGTCGCGCGGCTGGCCGAGGGACTCGACGCACCGCCGGTGGAGCTGCCCTACCTGTTCGTCGAGCGGCTCGATCCCGCCGCGCTCGGCACGCTCGCCGACCGCCTGGAGGAGCTGCTGTGAACGACGGGGTCGCAGCGCTGCTCGCCGGCACGCGCGTGTGCGTGATCGGCGGCTCCGGCGGCGTCGGCAAGACGACGACGTCGGCCGCGATCGCCGCCGGGATGGCGGCGCGCGGGCTGAAGGTCGCGGTCGTGACGATCGACCCGGCGCAGCGCCTCGCGACCGCGCTCGGGCTCGACGAGCTGGGCAACGAGCCGCACCGGATCGGGCCGCAGCGCTTCGCCGACGCGGGCCTGCCGCTCGGCGACGGCGAGCTGTGGGCGATGACGCTCGACCCCAAGCGCACGTTCGACGAGCTGATCGAGAAGCTCGCGCCCGACGACGCGACGCGCGAGCAGATCCTCGCCAACCGCGTCTACCGCGAGCTGTCGGACGCGATCGCCGGCTCGCAGGAGTTCACCGCCGTCGCCAAGCTGCACGAGCTGGCGCAGGAGGGCGACTGGGACCTGCTCGTGCTCGACACGCCGCCCTCGCGCAACGCGCTCGACTTCCTCGACGCGCCCGACCGCCTCGCCGCCTTCTTCGAGGGCCGCGCGCTGCAGACGCTGCTGCGCAGCGGCGGCGCCGGGCTGCGGCTGATCGGCCGCGGGACCGGGCTCGTGCTCGGGCTGCTCAAGCGCGTCACCGGCGCGGAGCTGCTGAGCGACCTGTCGGACTTCTTCCGCCTGCTCGGCGGGCTGCTGGGCGGCTTCCGCGAACGCGCCGCGCAGGTCGAGGAGCTGCTGCGCGCGGACGGCACGACGTTCCTGCTCGTCACCTCGCCCGAGCGCGAGCCGATCGAGGAGGCGATCTACTTCCGGCGGCGGCTCGGAGCGGCGGGCATGACGCTCGGCGGCGCGATCGTCAACCGCGTCCACGCCGACGAGCCGGGCGCCGACGGCGCGCTCGCCGACCTGCCGGCGCTGCTCGAGCGCGAGACCGGCCTGTCCCCCGCGCTCGCGGCCAGAGTCGCCGCCGCCTACGCCGACGAGCACGCGCTCGCACGCCGAGACGCCGCCAACGTCGCCCAGCTCGCCGAGCGGCTCGGCGCCGGCGTGCCGCTGCTGCGGGTTCCCCTGCTCGACGGCGACGTGCACGACGTCGGCGGGCTCGTGCGGCTGGGGGCGGAGCTGTTCGCAAGCGGGGGCGGGCCCGGCGCCAAGTAGGCGCGCCGCCGTTGCACAGTCGGCCGCGCCCTGCGATGCTCGCTCGACGCCCGTCGTCGCACCCCCCACTCCCGCCGATCGCAGCGCCAGCGGCAAGGCCGCGCGCGAGACGGCGCCGCGCACGAGCCACGCGGACTGGATCGTGCCGAGCGAGCGCCGCGACCCGATCGCCGTGCTGGAGGAGCAGGCGGTCAGCCGCGTGCCGGAGCTGGTGCCGATCCGCTACGGCCGCATGGCCGCCTCGGCGTTCGCGTTCTTCCGCGGCGCGGCGGCCGTGATGGCCGGCGACCTCGCCGGCAGCCCGGCGTCCGGCCTGCACGCCGAGCTGTGCGGCGACGCCCACGTCGCGAACTTCGGCGGCTTCGCCTCGCCCGAGCGCGACCTCGTCTTCGACCTCAACGACTTCGACGAGACGCTGCCGGGGCCGTGGGAGTGGGATCTCAAGCGGCTCGTCGCAAGCGTCGCGATCGCGGCCCGCAGCCGCGGCGCCGAGACGCGCGAGCGCGAGCAGATGCTGCTCGGCGCCGTGCGCCAGTACCGCGAGGCGATGCGCGAGTTCGCCGGCAGAACGCCGCTGGAGACGTGGTACGCGCGCATCGACGCGAGCCAGCTCGAGCAGTCGCTGCGCGCGCAGGGGACCAAGGCGCAGGTCAAGCGCTTCGACCGGACGATCGCGAAGGCGTACCGCAAGGACCACCTGCGTGCCTTCTCGAAGCTCGTCGAGCAGGTCGACGGCGGGCCGCGGATCGTGAACGACCCGCCGCTCGTCGTCCCGGTCGAGCAGTTGCTGCCGCAGGCGCAGGCGCAGCAGTTCCACGCCGCCATGCAGGGGCTGATCGCCGACTACCGCGAGACGCTGCCGCCCGACCGCCGCATGCTGCTCGACCGCTACCGCTATGCCGACCTGGCCCGCAAGGTCGTCGGCGTCGGCAGCGTCGGCACGCGCGCCTGGATCGTGTTGATGCTCGGCCGCGACGACGACGATCCGCTGTTCCTGCAGTGCAAGGAGGCGCAGGCCTCGGTGCTGGAGCCGTTCGCCGGCGCGAGCGAGTTCGGGAACCACGGCGAGCGCGTCGTCGTCGGCCAGAAGCTGATGCAGGCGGCGAGCGACATCATGCTCGGCTGGGTCCGCACGACCGGGATCGACGGCGTCGAGCGCGACTTCTACGTGCGCCAGCTGTGGGACTGGAAGGCCTCCGCCGACCTCGACGTCATCGAGCCCAACGCGCTGACGATCTACGCGCGCCTGTGCGCCTGGACGCTCGCACGCGCCCACGCCCGCTCCGGCGACGCCGTCGCGATCGGCGCCTACCTCGGCGCCAAGGACACCTTCGACCGCGCGCTCGCCGCCTACGCCGAGGCCTACGCCGACCAGACCGAGCGCGACCACTCCGCCCTGCTCGCCGCGATCGCGTCCGGCCGCGTCGAGGCCCAGACCGGCGTCTGAGCGCGAACGCGCCCATCCAGCACCCGTCCAGCGCGTGAGCGCCGACCGCTGGCCCCCGCTCCGTTCGAGTTCGATGGAGGACCCTTGGGACTTTCGCACGAGCAGCGCCGCGCTGCCGAGAAGCGCGCGCTCGAACGCTACGCAGCCGAGCTGAGCTCTTCGCGCCAGGCGCAGCGGAGCTTGAGCTTGGAGAACCACGACTCGATGTGGCGGTTGACCGCGTCAAATGGCCGGCGCTGTGTCCGTGACACAGCCCATATAACATATAGCACGCTCATAGGTGGGCAGACGACATGCGGGCTGAGCCGAATAGACAGACCAGCCAACCGTGCTCGCACGTAAGAGCGGTGCGATCGAGCGGTTTCGGCGCGATGACGACAGGAGGACACCTGATGGGAACGCTTGAAGGCAAGTGCGCGATCGTGACGGGCGCCGGTTCCGGGATCGGCGCTGCGATCGCTCGCAGGTTCGTCGACGATGGCGCGCGGGTCGTAGCCGTTGACATCGGCGATCAGTCCGAGCTTGTCGCCGAGCTCGGCGACAAGCTCGTTCCGCTACGCGCGGACGTCGGAGACGAGTCCGCCGTCGCAGAGATGGTGCAAGCGTCGATCGAAGAGGTCGGCAGAGTAGACGTGCTCGTGAACAATGCCGGCATCGCGGGACCATTTGTTCGCACGCATGAGCTGACGACCGAGGCGTTTCACCGGACGCTCGCGGTGAACCTGCTCGGACCGTTCTATGCCATCAGGAGCATCGTCCCCCATTTCCTCGAGCACGGCGGCGGGGCGATTGTCAATGTCACATCGATCAGCGCCTTCCCTCCGTCCACTTCATCTGCCGACTACGCCGCGTCCAAGGCAGCGCTCACGCGGCTCACGGAGTCGGTTGCTTACGAGTACGCGGCCGACGGCATCCGCGTCAACTCCGTCGCTCCGGGCCACATCGATACGCCGATCTACGCGGGAATGGAAGATCACAAGGCCCCGATGGCCGAGAAGGTGCCGATGCGCCGGTTCGGACGACCCGGCGAGGTCGCGGCCGTAGTGGCGATGCTTGCGTCGGACGAAGGTTCGTACGTGCAGGGCGCAACGATCGTGATCGATGGCGGACGCCTGCTGAATTGATTTGAACGTCTGCTTGGGTGCCGCGCCCCCGTCGTTGACAGGCGGGGGCTGCTCGGCCTGCTACAGCGTTCCTCGCCCGTGACACCGGTGGTTGCTCGGACCATGGTGCCCGAGCAATCTCGGCGTGGACGTCGCGTTGCGACGGCGGCGGCAGATCCTCACCTCCTGCGGATGTCTCGCTCACCAGCTCCACTCGTGGTGATGGGGTTCCTCGCGTGCCTCGGCCCGGACAAGACGAGCGGCGCCAGGGCAGTGAAGACCACGAGTACCGCGGCCGGTGCTGCCAGCGCCACGCCGGAGCCGAAGTCGTCGAAAACGAGGCCGGTGACGACCGCTCCGACTGCGCCGCAGGCATTCGCCGTGAACGAGAAGAACGACAGCGCGCTCGCGCGCCGGGAAGGTGCGATCTCCGTGGCGAGGTTCTGCAGCGTCGCGTGGGCCAGCGTGAAGCCGACGCCCAGCGCGACAATGCTCAGGGCGTTGGGCAGGACACCGGCCGGGGCGGCCAGCGACAGGAACGCGAACGAGAGCAGCGCCCCTCCCACGTAGATCCGCGCCGGCGCCGCGCGCAGGCGGATCTGCGTGCCGATGAGCGCACCGACGGCGAACAGCGCCAACAGCCCGCCGACGGCCGCGTAGCCCAGGCCGTACCGGTCGACCAGGGCGGGGCCGATGAACGGGAGGGCACCGGCGAGGGCGAGGCTCTCCACGCCGAGGCACACATACAGCCGCCAGCCGAGACGCACGATCGATCCGCCGTCGCGGGGGTTCGGCCGGCCGAGGCGGCTCGGCGCGCGATCGGCGGCGCGAACGGGTATCTCACCCCCGGCGCGGTGGGCGAGCACCAGCGCGAGGGCACCGAGGAGCAGGAAGACGATCCTCCACGAGGCAACCTGCGCGAGGAGCCCGCCGATCGCCGCGCCCAGTGCCTGACCGGCCATCAGCGTGGATACGAACAGGCCGAGCGCGCGCGTCCGCCCCTCCAGCGGCACGGTGTCGCCGATCTGCGCGAGGCTCATCGGAATCACTGCGGCCGCCGCCACGCCGGTCAGGATGCGCAGGGCGATGAGGGCGCCGAGCGTCGGTGCCAATGCCGACGCAGCTGTGGCGACGGCGAAGGACAGGAGCGACATCCGGATGAGCCGGATCGGTCCGACCCGGTCGCCGAAAGGCCCGTAGAACAGCTGACACACCGCGTACGCGGCCAGATAGCCGCTGACCGCGAGCCCCGCCACGCCGATGGAGCCGCCGAGATCATCGGCGATCGCCGGTAGCAGCGGGCCGACGAGCCGCGCATCGGCGGCGACCAGGAGCCCGGCGACCAGGAGCCAGACCGGCGCGCCGCGCGGTGCGCCCGCCCGGCGGGTGTTCGTCGGACCGATGACGCCGCGGCTCAGGTGCCGGGGGTGGCGAGCAGCGCCGGCGGCGCTGACGCCAGCGCACCTTCGATCGCCGCGACGAGGGCTCGTGCCGATTCGGCCGTCAGCTCAACCGCGAGGCGCGCGGACGGCCCCCGTGAGGGGTCGGCGAAATCGATGTTGAGGGTGTGCCCGGCCATGGCATGCACGGGATGGTCGACGTAGACAGTTCCGCGCGTCAGGTGGAACCACGCAGAGCCCGGACCTTTGCCGCTGCCCGCAAGGGAAGTGGTGAGCGTTGCGTATGAGCACATTGGTCAGTCTCCAAGCATGGTCGAGAAGAAGGTTGCGATCTCGACCCAGCCGAGGTTCGCGGCCTCGACGTGGTACGAGGTTCGATCGGTCGAGAAGAACGCGTGGTTGGCGCCGTCGTATCGACAGAACTTGAACGTCTTGCCTTCGCGCGTGAGGATCTCGCCGAGCTCGTCGACGTCCGCCGGGCTAGGATTAACGTCCTCGTTGCCGAACAAGCCGAGCAGTGGGCACCGGAGATCCGGCAGCTGGTCGACGAGCGCGCTCATCTTCAGTGGAAACCCCGCATCGGGCGACCGCGTGACGAACGCCCCGTAGCAGTCGACAGCGGCTTGGAGGTCCACGTGGCAGGCGGCCAGCACGGCCTGTCGACCGCCGGAGCAGTGGCCGATCACGCCGACCTTGCCGTTGGCGCGCGGAAGCGAGCGGAGGTGGGCGGCGGCACCGGCGACGTCGCCGACCAGCTGCTCGTCCGGAACGCCACCCAGGGCGCGGACGGCTGCGGCCGCATCGGATGGATCGGCGCCCGGGGCCTCGCGCGAGTACAGGTTCGGGCAGATGGCGTCGTAGCCGAGCTCGGCGAACCGGCGCACCATTTCCTTCGTGTCTCGGTCGTAGCCGGGGAGATGGTGGATGACGACGACCCCTCCCCGTGGATCGGGCTCGTTCGGCGTGGCCAGGTATGCCTCGATCTGATCGCCGCGATCGCCGACGATCTCCACCGTGCCGGCAGACAGGCAGTCGCTCATAGCTGGGAGTGACCTCCGTCGACGGGCAGCTCGGCGCCGGTGGTGAAGGTGGCATCGAAGGCGAGGAACTCGACGGCCCTCGCGATCTCGCTGCTGTCGGCGAAGCGCTTCATCGGGTTCTCCTCGCTCATGGCCGCCTTCGTGCCCGCCACGGCCTCCGCCGGCATCGACTTCTCCAGGATGCCCGTGTCCGTGGGACCGGGACTGACGGCGTTGACCCGGATCCCGCGGGGCAGAAGCTCGCGGGCGAGGCTGCGGACCATCGACCGCAGCGCGGCCTTGGTCGCGGAGTAGGCGCTGAGCATCGGGTAGCCCATGACGTTGACGATCGACGTCGTCACCACGACCGCCCCACCGTCGTTCATCAGCGGCGCCAGCTGCTGGACCGTGAAGTACGGGCCCTTCGCGTTGACGGCGAAGAGCTCCTCGTAGTCGGCCTCGCTCGTCTGCTCAAAGGCGCCGAACCGCGACACCCCGGCGTTGACGTACAGCACGTCGAACGTCCCGAGCTCCGCGCGCACCGAGGCCGCGAGGTCGCGGATGTCGGCGAGGGACGAGGTGTCGCTCTTCACGACGACCGCGCGCGGCCCCAGCGCGGCGCGCGCCGACGCCACCGAGGCCTCGGACGATCCGGTGACGAGCACGCGCGCGCCCTCGTCGATGAGCTGCTGGGCGGCCACGAGGCCCATGCCGCTCGTGCCCCCGGTGATAACCACGGCCTTGCCGTCGCGCCTACCCATCGCGCTCACCGTCCAGGTGGAGGCTCTGGAAGGTCTGGCGCAGCTCGTTCACGAACACGTCGGGCTGCTCGAGCGCCGCGAAGTGCCCGCCTTCGTCCAGCTCGTTGAAGTGGATGACGTCGCTGAAGCGCGCCTCGGCCCAGCGGCGCGACGTGCGGAGAACCTCCTTGGGGAACATACTGAACCCCGCCGGCACGGCGATGCGGGCGGTCGCCGGCTCGGCCGCCGCCCGCTCCCGCGCCGCCTCCCAGTTCAGGCGGATCGATGACGCCGAGGTGTTCGTGAGCCAGAACATCATGATCTGGTCGAGCATCGTGTCGAGGCTCAGGACCGACTCCGGACCGCCGTCGTTGTCGGTGAAGTCCTGGAACATCGCATAGATCCAGGCGGCGAGCCCCGACGGCGAGTCGCACAGCGAGTAGCCCAGCGTCTGCGGGCTCGTGGTCTGCATCTTGAGATAGCTCGACTGCTCCTCGTAGAAGCGCGTGAAGTCCTCGATCACGCGCTGCTCGGTCGGCGACGGATCGGCCAGCTCCTCCGGCGTCGGCGCGACGAGCGTGAAGTTGAGGTGCAGGCCCACGCACCCGGCCAGCTCCTCGCGACCGATCTGCTCGGCGACGAGGGCACCCCAGTCACCGCCCTGGACGCCCCAGCGCTCGTATCCGAGCCGCTGCATCAGCGTGCCCCAGGCAGCGGCGATGCGCGCGATGTTCCACCCCGGCGCCTCGGGCTTCCCGGAGTAGCCGTACCCGGGCATCGACGGGATCACCAGATCGAAGGCGTCGGCCGCGTCCCCGCCGTGGGCGGCCGGATCCGTGAGCGGCCCGACGACGCGGTGGAACTCGAGCACCGACCCCGGCCAGCCGTGGGCCAGGAGCAGCGGGAACGCGTTCGGCTCGGGCGACCGCACATGGAGGAAGTGGATGCGGAGGCCGTCGATGTCCGTCGTGTACTGGCCGAAGTCGTTGAGCATCGACTCGCAGCGCCGCCAGTCGTAGTCGTGCAGCCAGTAGGAACAGAGGGCCTGCACCTTCTCGAGGGGCGGCCCCTGGCTCGCATCGTCGACGGTCTCCCGGTCGGGCCAGCGGGTGCGGGTCAACCGCTCGCGCAGGTCGTCGAGCTCGGCCTCGGGCACCGCCAGGTGGAACGGCTCGACCGTGTCCATGTCGTGACTCCCTCCGTTGGTCGCGTCCGGCGATCGGGACGCTGCGGCATGCAGCTGCCGCGTGATGAACCCGCACCATGCCTCCTGGAACCGCTTGGAGACGTCGGCGTCAGGTGCGAAGACGTCGAACGCGTGGTACGCGCCCGGATACGCGTGCAGTTCCGTCGGAACTCCCGCGGCCGCGAGACGTGCCGCGTAGTCGGTGTCCTCATCTCGGAACACGTCGAGTTCGGCGACCGCGACGAACGTCGGCGGGAGCCCCGCAAGATCGGACGCGCGCGCAGGAGCTGCGTAGGCCGGCACGTCCGGGCCTCCCGCGGCGTCGCCGAGGATGATCTGCCAGGCGAGCAGGTTGGTGTGCCGGTCCCAGATGCCGACATCGGTGATCTCGGTGCTCGAGCGCGTCGCGTTGCGGTCGTCGAGCATCGGGTAGATGAGCGATTGGAACAGCGGTGTAGGCCGACCCTGGTCGCGCAGCATGAGCGCGACCGCCGCAGCGATGCAGCCACCGCCGCTCGCTCCGGCCAGTCCGATGCGTCCGGGGTCGATGGCCAGGGCGCCGGCACCGTCACGGAGCCAAAGGTACGCGGCGACGCCGTCGTCCGCTGCGGCCGGCGGGGGTGCCTCCGGAGCGAGGCGATAGTCGACCGCCACGACCACGCAGCCCACGCTGCGGCTCAGCCGGCTGAGGTAGGCGTCCTCCTGCGCGGCGAAGCCGAGGATCTGACCGCCCCCGTGGAACCACAGCAGCGCAGGCATCGGACCGGAGGGCGCCGCAGGCCGGAACAGCCTGAGCGGCACGGCCGGCTGGGACGGGCGAGGCACCTCGGCGGTCTCGACCGCAACCGCCGGGTCGGGCGGTGTGGCCATCCCCTCGACGAGCACGTCGAGCTCCCGGCGCGCACGCTCCAGGTCGGTCAGGTCGAACAGCCCGCGGGGACCACGCGGGAGGAGGGCGAGCGCGTCGCGCAGGTCGGGGTCCATCCGGCCGTCGATCGCCGCGCCCTCGGCGACGACACTCATGGGCGGCATCGCCGGGCTCATGCCACGGTCGAGAGAAAGTGGACGACGCGGTCGGCCATGAGGGCCCCGACCTTCTCGAAGTACTCGTGGACGAAGGGCGCCGAGCTGTGGGCCCGCAGCGCTTCGAGGCTCTCCCATTTCTCGACCACCAGGAAGGTGTCCGGACCGATGGGCGCAGGCTGGTGCAGGGTGCTCGGCTGCAGATCGGCGTCGACGGTCACCGTGTACTCCAGGCACCCAGGCTCGGCATGGATCGTGGGCAGCAGCGGCCGGAGCTCGTCCAGGATCACCTGCCGCTTCCCGGGCTCGGCGGTGATCACAGCAATGACATGGATCACGACACAACCCTCCGCATCCGGCATCCCTTTCCTCGATCGCACGGCTCGGTTTCACCATCTCCTGCGGGGCCGCCTAAAAGATATGTTATAACAGGCTCATGGAAGACGACGCCCAAACGCCCGACCACGCTTCGACGCTCGACGACGAGTGGGCGACGCAGCAGGTGGTCCTGCGCTTTACCGCGAACTTCGACGCTCGCGAGCACGGCCGCATGGAAGAGGACTTCGCCCCGGATGGCGTCTGGTACCAGGCCCTGGGGATCATCCGCGGTCGCGACGGACTGCGACGCAGCATGGCTGCGTTCCCCACCGATCTGCATATGCGTCACGTGCTGACGAACCTGCGGACGACATTCGTCAACGCCGACGTGGCCGTCGTGGACTCGTACTTCACGGTCTACGTGGAGACGCGCGTCCCCGACGTCGGGCCGCCGGTGACGACCAAGGGCGCCAAGAACATCGGCCGCTACCACGACCGACTGGAACGCATCGAGGGACGATGGCTCCTCGCGGAGCGCCAGCCGGAGTTCGACTTCAAATTGGTCTGAGCGCCGGCCGGCGCCATCGTGATATCCGATAACTGGGGGTTGCCGCTGTGGTTCTCTGTTAGGTTCCGCGCGTGACGACGAGTCGTAAGGTACGCCCACCAGCCGCCACGGGCGTGCGCACCGTGGACATCATCAGCGCGGTAGACAAGGTGGCCATCGAGGTCCGGCGCGCGATCGTCCGCGGCGACATGAAGCCCGGCAGCTCGTTCTCGCTCCGGGACCTGTCCCAGCAGCTCGGCGTCAGCTTCATCCCCGTCCGCGAGGCGCTGCGCCGGCTCGAGGCCCAGGGCCTGATCGTGATCCGGCCCGGACGCAGCGCCACGGTCGCCGAGTTCGACCGCGACGACCTGCACGCCATCTACCGGCTCCGGAAGCGCATCGAGCCTGAGATCGCCGGCCGGGCGAGCGAGCTGCTCGACGCCGAGGCAGTCGCCGAGCTGGAGCAGGTCCTGGTGGTGTTCGGCGACGAGCGAACCGACAACGAGCAGCAGTGGGCGATCCACCGGGAGTTCCACCTCAAGCTGCTCAGCCCGGCAGCGACGCCCTGGGATCTTCGGACCCTCGAGATGTTGTGGGATGCCGGCGAGCGCTACGTCCGGCACGCGTTCGACAAGCACGCGATGGAACCTCAGGAGACCCGGCGCCGCCTGGACAGCCACTACGTCCTGCTGCGCGCCGTGGCCTCCGGCGACGCCCGTGCCGCGAGCGCCGCGACGCTGGACCACCTGGAGCGCAACGAGCAGGTCGCGATCTCCGGCATCACCGAGGACTAATAGGGATTGGCGAAACCCCCGCGGCGTCTGGCGGCGGGCGACGCTGCGCGGATGCTGCGTCCTCGGTCGGCGCAATAGCGCTGCTATTGCCCGCCTCCCTGCGTCCTCGCGGGCGGGTGGGTCCGATTCTGCCCATCCGCCAGCCGCTCACGCGGGTTTCGCCAATCGCTACTAGCGCGGCGCGAAGCGGTTGCGCATCTCCCCGATGCGCTCGGCCGACGTCCCGAGCTCGTCGTCCGGGCCGAGGAAGCGCGGAGGTTCGCGCGTGGCCCCGATCCCCGAAGGCGTGCCGGTGAAGATGAGGTCCCCGGGCAAGAGCGGGAGCAGGTTCGAGAGGTACGCGATGACTTGCGGGATCGAGAAGATCAGGTCCGACGTCCGCCCTTCCTGGACGAGCTCGCCGTTCAGCGTGCACGCGATGGCGACGTCGTCCGGGTCGGGGAACTCGTCCCGGGTCACCAGCACGGGGCCGATGGGCGCGAAGCCAGCGCAGGACTTGCCGAGGCTGAACTGCGGCGGGTGGGGCGTTGCGAACTGCAGTGCGCGATCGGAGATGTCCTGGCCGAGTGTGAGGCCCGCGACGTGATCCCAGGCGTCGGCCTCGCTCACCCGCTCGGCGCGCCGACCGATCACCGCCACGAGCTCGGCCTCCCAGTCGACGTTGCCGTCGGTGAGGGTGACCGTGGCGTTCGGGCCCGTGACGCAGGCGGGGAACTTCGTGAACACCATGGGCTGCGTGGGCAGATCGAGCCCGGCCTCGATGGCGTGTTCCTTGTAGTTGAGCCCGATCCCGAAGACCTGCGGCGGGCGCGGCACCGGCGGCCCGACCCTGTCGGCATCGAAGGGAGTCGCGCCGCGTGTGTCGGCTGATGCGGCCCAGGCTTGGAACTCGGGCCACACGTCGTAGACCGCTTGTGGGTCTGGACCGAATCGGCCGGAGCTGGCCCGCTCCACGTCGACGGCGCTGTCGCCGACGACCAGGGCCAGTCGCCCGCCGAGGTTCATGATGCGCATTGGTTCTCCTTTTCAGCCGAACGGCGTCGGCGCCTGGGGTACGGGGTCCGTCGGCGTCACCGGGGACCGGGCCTCTGTGCTGCTACTAGCTGGGCTGGCGAACGTGGGGCGCCGAGTCGGCCGTCGACGCCAAGGCACGTGCGTCCGGCTCTGCGCCTGGGTCGTGCGGTGCTGCGCCACCGGCGTCGGCTGTGCGCTTCCCGCCGTGGCGACCGCGGCTGCCCGGCAGAACGCCTGCTCCCGTCTTGTACTCGAGCAGCGCCGCGATGAGGATCACGCCCGTGGCGACCTGCTGCCACGCGCCCGGCACGCCGGCGAGGTCCAGGCCGTTGGACAGGATGCCGAGGAAGAGGACGCCGAAGACCGTACCCTGCACCCCGCCACCGCCACCGCCGAAGGCGGTGCCTCCGAGAACGACCGCGGCGACGGCCGCCAGCGGCAGGTTGCCGTCGACGGTGGCAGAGGCCACACCGATCTGCGACACCGCCACCATCGCGGCGATCGCGGCCGTCAGCCCCATCAGACCGTAGACGATCACGATCGTGCGGACGGTGCGGATGCCCGACAGCCGGGCGGCCTGCAGGTTCCCTCCCACCGCGTAGATGTCACGCCCGAGGTACGTGTACCGCTGGACATAGAGCGCGATCACCAGCGTGACGGCCATGATCCAGATCGGGATCTGGATGCCCAGGAACTCGTTGATCGCGATGCCGTTGACGAAGTCGGATTGGACGGGGAGGGATGACGCGCCCGACCAGACGTTCACGATGCCGGTCAGCGCGGTCATCGTCGCCAGCGTCACGATGAAGAACGACAGCTTGAAGCGCCCGATCAGCACGCCGTTGGCGATGGCGCCGATCGCCGTGCTGAACACGAGGAGCGCGGCGAGTGCCGGCCACTGCGACAGGCCCGCGTTCGTGATCTTCGCGAGGAAGACGCCGTTCAGCGCGACGAGGGCCCCGACCGAGATGTCGACGCCGCCGCTGAGGCACACGAACGTCATGCCCATGGCGACCACCCACAGCTCGGCCGAGTTGGTGAGCGTGTTCTGGATGTTGTCCATCGTCCGGAACGTGGGCAGGGCGAGTGAGAAGCCCACGACCAGGGCGATGACGAGCACGAGCACCGGCCGGTAGCGCGCGGAGGAACGCCACGCACGGCCAAGGATGCGCCCTGCCGACCGGTCAGTCCCCGCGCCGGCACCATCGCGGTTTTCAGCGTTCACCATCATGAATGTCCACCTGCCAAGCTCGTAAGTTGTGCTTCATCGACGTCCTGCCGGTCCACCGTGGCCACGACGGCCCCTCGGGACATCACGATCACGCGGTCGCAGAGCGCCAGCAGCTCCTCGTTGTCCGACGAGCTCACCAGCAGGGCCATGCCCCGGCCGGCCAGTTCGCGCAGCAGGCCGTGGATGTCGTCCTTGGCCCGGACGTCGACGCCGCGAGTCGGCTCGTCCAGGATCAGCACCTTCGGCGGGTCGATCAGCCACTTCGACAGCGCGACCTTCTGCTGATTGCCGCCGCTCAAGGTCGAAACCAGATGGTGCTCCGAGCCGTAGCGCAGGTTCAGCGCCTGCGCGACCGCGCGAAAGCGCGCCTCACGCCCGTCCGCGCGCGGGCGCCGCAGGCGCCCGTCGCGACAGGTCGCCACCATGAGCGCGTTGTCGCGAACGCCGACGCCGAGAACGACTCCCTGTTCCTTTCGGTCCGGCGGGACGAACCCAATGCCTCGGCGAATCGCTGCGCGTGGGCTCGTGCCGTGCACGGCCTTGCCGAAGACGCTGACGGTGCCGGCCGATCGGTCATTGGCCCCGAAGACGGCGCCCAGCATCTCGCTCCGGCCTGCCCCGACCAATCCGGCCACACCAACGATCTCGCCCGCGTGCAGGTCGAAGCTGACGTCGCGAACGGCGCCGGTGACGCAGAGATCCCTAACGGTCATGGCGACCTCACGGCCGGTATGAGCCGGAAGCGCGTCCCATTCCCCGCGCGGGACGAGCTCCGCGCTCTTCCGCGGCCCGACCATGAGGTCGACCAGCGAGTCCCGCGTGAAGCCGGTCATCGCCCCAGCGCCTTGGGTCTGCCCGTCGCGCAGCACCGTCAGTTCGTCGCAGATCTCGAAGAGCTCAGCCAGGCGATGCGAGACGAAGAGCGTCGTGACTGACGCCACCTTGAGTCGCCGGATCGCCGCGAACAGCGCAAGGACCTCGTCGTCGGACAACGAGCTCGTCGGCTCGTCCAGGATCAGGATCCGGGAGTCCAGGGACAGGGCGCGAGCGATCTCGACCATCTGCCGCTGGTCCGGACGCAAGCTCCGCACCGTCGCGTCGGGGTCGTAGTCGAGCTGCAGGCGCTCGAGGATCTCGACCGCCCGTCGCTTCGTGGCTCGCCAGCTGATGCCTGCCGCTCCGCGGACGAGCCGTCGGCCGAGGAGGATGTTCTCGGCCACGGTCAGGTCCAGGGCGACCGCGGTCTCCTGGGAGACCATCGCGATGCCGTTGGCGAGCGCGGCGGCGGGGCCGTTGAACGATGTCGGCACACCGCTGATCCGGATTTCCCCGGCGTCCGGCGGCAATTGGCCGGACAGGACACCGAGCAGGGTCGACTTGCCGGACCCGTTCTCACCGATGAGCCCATGCACGATGCCTGGCTCATCGAGGGCGAGATGCGCTCCGTTCAGGGCCCGAATCCCTCCGAAGCTCTTGTGGATGTCTATGAGTTCCAGGAGGGGCGGCGGGTCAGCCGCCCCTCCCGGTACCGAGTGATCGCTCACGTCGCTCATTACTGACGACTATCGATCACGAGCAGCCGAACTGGGCGGCCGAGGCCGCGTTCTGCGCGGTGAGCAGCTCGTTCTTCGTCATCGAGTACTTCGGAAGCTGCTTCCCCTCGATCTGGTTGACCGCGGCGTTGGCCAAGTTCACGCCCAGGCCCTTGAGATCGATGCAGATCGTCCCGTACATCGTGCCCTTCTTGATGTAGTTGTCGACCGTCGCCGCAGAGCCGGCGTAGCCGATGACGCGGACCTTCGATCGCTGCCGTTGCGCGATCGTCGCCGCCGCCTGCGCGGAGCTGTCGTCATATCCGAACACCGTCCCGACGTTCGGGTTCTTGGCCAGCAGCGCCGTCATCGCCTGTGCCTGGGCCGACGGATCCTCAGCCGCAGTCTGCATGCCGACGTACTTCAGACCGAAGCGCCCGGCCCAGTACTGGGTGCGCTTCAGCGCGTAGTCGAACGCTGCCAGTGGGGCGTTGTACTGGATGTACCCGTACGTCCCTCCCGGGTCGGCCTGCGCGGCAGCCTTGACCCGCAGGTACGCCGCCGTATCGAACCCCTGCAGCGCATCGGTCTTCAGCGGGGCCGGCAGCGGCCCCGGCGACACGAATGGCGGATTCTGCTGCGCGACGATCTGGATCCCCTGCTGCTGAGCACGCTGGAAGCACGCCTTGAGCGACCCGGGAACAAACGGGTACAGCACGATGGCGCTCACCTTCTGGACCACCAGCGTCGTGCAGTTCTTGACCTGGGTGCTGGGGTCCGCGTTGTCCTGGAGCATGATGAACTTGCCGCCCAGCTTCTCGACCTGGGCCTTGGCCGCGTTCGCCTCGCCCAGCGTGGGGCCGTTCGGGCTGATGACCTGCCAGCCGACGGTGAACGGCTTGCCCGGTTTCGTCGCCGAGATGGTGAACGGGATCCCCGCCTCCGGACCGTCGTAGGCAATGTCGGGGGCTGACGTCGTCCCCGTCGTCTTCGGCGCGGACGACCCTCCGGTGCCCGTGCCCGAGCTCGATGACGAGCCGCAGCCCGTGACGGTGGCCGCGCCGACGATGACGACCGCAAGCGCCGTCACGAGGCGCCTCGGATGTGATGAAAGCACTGCTCCTCCTCCAGTAGCGGGGACGGGCCGACAACCCCTCCGCGGCGCAGCTCGCACGAGTGACGCCGACGACCCTCACCTGATTCCTCAGCAAGTGTTATAACAGATATCGGCTGCGCGTGGGGTGAATAATTCCCCCGGCGAGATCGGCCACCAGGCCGTCGCCGCTCTCAGACCGACAGCACTGCCCTGGCCCGCGCCGCCAGCGCGGTGCGGGCGACCGCGGACTCCGGCGCGAAGCGGTCGAAGCCGTGGTTGACCCCCGGCCACACGTGCAGCTCGAGCGGCACGCCGGCCGCCATCAACCGGGCGGCGTAGCCGATGTCCTCCTCGCGGAAGATGTCGAGCTCGCCGACCTCGATGTACGCCGGCGGGAGGCCGGCGACGTCGTCCAGTCGGGCCGGCACGACGACGGGGTCGACAGGACCGCTCGCGACGTCACGGCCGAGGAGCGCGCCCCACCCGGTAACGTTGTCCTCGTACCGCCACGTCAGGAACGGCTCGAGCGCGGCGTTCGGCACGACGGTGCGGTCGTCGAGCATCGGGTAGATGAGCACCTGCTTGGCCACGTGCACGCCGACGTTACGCGCGAGGATGGCGGCGCCCGCCGCGATCCCGCCTCCGGCGCTGTCACCCATGATGCCGATGCGGCGGGCGTCGACGCCGAGCCTCTCAGCATGCTGGTGGAGCCACCCGAGCGCCGCCAGCGCGTCCTGGGCCGCCGTCGCCCCCTGCGCCTCGGGAGCAATCCGATAGTCGACGGCGAGGAACGGCACACCGGTGGCCTGGACGTACCGCGCGACGACGGCATCGTACAGGTCGAGCGTGCCGCTGATCATCCCGCCGCCGTGGACGAAGACGACTGCCGAGCCCGGCCGCGTGCCCGCTTTCGTGAACCAGCGCAGTTCGACGGTGGTGCCGTCGGCACTATCGACGTGTTCGGTGCGCACCGCGACATCGGCGTACCCGTCCGGGTAGGGGGCGATGAGGGTGTCCGTCCACGCCATCCAGGCATGCGACAGTTCGCGCAGGCCCTGCCAGTCGCCGACCGCGGGCAGTTCCGTGGGCAGCGAGGACGGCGGCTCCACGGAAGCGACCTCCGGGTCGAGTGCGTAGCCCATGCGTCTCTTCTCCTGTCGTTCGCCGCGAGGCCGATAGCCCCGCAGTTGTTATACCTTGACCCGCCGAGAACCGGCCGCAGGCTCGGAGGCTCATTGGTCGGGGAGATCCGGGAAGCCGGACTTCGCGCTCACGCCGCCGTCGGCCACGATGGTCTGGCCGGTGATGTAGGAGGCCGCGAGGCTGAGGAGGAAGGCGGCGGAGGTCGCAATCTCGTAGGGCTCGGCGATGGACCCGCGGGGGACGTTCGCGTCGAACAGCGCCGTGGCGCCGGGCGAGAGCTGCGCACGAACCCAGGGTGTCCCCGTCGTGCCGGGCGCGATCGAGTTGACGCGCATCGGGGCCAGCTCGACCGCGGCCGTCCTCACCAGCGAGATGACCGCGCTCTTCGCCGCGCCGTAGACGGCCTGGCGTGGCGCACCAGTCAGCCCGAGGTTCGAGGAGATGAACACCAGCGAGCGATTCGGTCCGCGCGTTACGAAGTCGGGAGCGGCCCGCAGGAGGAGGAACGCGTGCGTGAGGTTGTACCGGAGGTCGCGCTCGTAGTCGGCGTCGGCCATCGCGGTCAATGGTGCCGGGCTCGTCATCCCGACGATGTCGACGAAGCCGTTCAGCCCGCCCATCGCACGTGCGGCGTTGGCCACGCAATCGACGCCCGCGGGTCCGGTCACGTCAGCGACGCAGGTCACGCCACCGACCTCGGCACCGATGCGGCACGCCCGCCTCTCGTCAACGTCGACGCACAGCAGGCGTCCTCCGAGTGCAGCGACCGCGCGGCACGTGTCGGCGCCGATGCCGGCACCGGCGCCGACCACGGCGAACGACTGCCCGTCGAGCCGGAAGCGCTCGGCGAGCGTGACCGGGCCGACGCCGGGCGGCGGACCGGTCACTGGGCGAGGTAGCCGCCGTCGACGGCGAGCGGATGACCCGCGACGAACGCCGACGCGTCGGACGCCAGCCACACGACACCCGCGGCGATCTCCTCGGGTGTGCCCGCGCGGCCCATCGGGTGGAGTCGCTCGATGTTCGCCTGCAGCTCGGGGTCCTCCTTCACCGCGCCCCGCAGCTGCGGGGTGTCGACCATGCCCGGGCAGATCGCGTTGACCCGCACCCCACGCGCCGAGTAGTCGAGCGCCGCGGCACGGGTCAACCCGATCACCCCGTGCTTGGCCGTCGTGTACGCACCCAGCCGCGGGAGGGCGGCGAGAACCGACGGACGACGCGGTGTTGATGATCGAGCCTCCGCCGTTTTCGAGCATCACGGGGATCTCGGCGCGCATGCAGTACCAGACGGCCGTCAGGTTCACCGCCAGAACGCGCGCGAACTCGTCCACCGGGATGTCCGCGAGATCCCACCCGTTCGACGCCACACCGGCGTTGTTGTGGGCGAAGTCCAGGCGGCCGTACCGGGCGACGGTGAACGTCACCATCTCGACGGCCGCATCGGCATCGGCCACGTTCGTCGGCACGAAGTCCACGGCATCGGCGTCTGCGCAGGCCGCGATCGTCTCCCGTGCTCCGGTTCTCGTCCAGGTCGGCGATGACGACGCGCGCGCCCGCGTTGACGCAGGCGATCACGGTGGCACGGCCGATCCCGGAGGCGCCCCCGGTCACGACCCCAACCCGACCCTCGAGCGGTAGGCGCACCAGCACGCCTCAGCCGGTCCGCTGCCAGCGGCGGGACGTCGTGTGCTGCTCATAGCCCATGCTCCCGGGCAGGGTGATGAACTCGACGTTCATGCCCCAGGGCGTCTGCGCGTAGCAGTACTTGTTGCCCTCCCCGGCCTCGGTCTCGAAGCCGATGTCGTTGGGCGGCGACAGGACGACACCCCCGGCAGCGACGAACCGCGCGACGGCCGCGTCGATGTCGTCGACGTAGAACGCGATGTGGGTCAGGCCGATGTCGTTCGCCCGGACCGGCCCGTTCTGCTCGGGGGCGTGCATCTCGAAGAGCTCGATGTCCGGTCCGCCGGCGACCTTGATCACCCGCTGCGCGACGAGCTGCGAGCCGGGTGCCATGTCGTGGAGCTTCTCGAGGTCGTCGCCCTCGATCACGGGATCGGACGGACCGTGGGACTGGTAGAGCACCTCCCCGCCGAACGCGTCGACGAAGAACGTCGTCGCGGCCTCGATATCGGTGACCGTGACCCCGACGTGGTCGAGACCGCGGGTGGGTGACGTGGTCATGTCATGTCTCCATTCGTGTTGGTCATGCAAGTCGCTGTCCTACGCCGACAGGTGCGGGCCGAGGAGCGCGAGGTCGGCGGGGCTCAGCCGTGCCGCTGCGGTGGCACGCTGATGCCAGAACGGGTAGATCAGCCGCGGCCGGCTCACCCGCTCCAGGCGGTCCCGCTCCTCGTCCGTGAGCCGAAGCCGGACGGCCGCGAGGTCGTCGGCCAGCTGCTCGTCCGTGCGTGCCCCGACGATGACCCCGGTGACGCCCGGTCGATCGACCAGCCAGGCGAGCGCGACCCGCGCGGCCGACACCCCGTGCGCGGCCCCGATCTCGACCAGCACGTCGACCGTGTCGTACATCCGGCCCTCGTCGTCGATCGGCGGCTCGTCGAGACGCACCGTGTGGCGTGAGCCGGCCGGCGCGGGCTCGTGACGCCGGTACTTGCCGGTGAGCAGCCCTCCGGCGAGCCCGCTCCAGACCAGGATCCCGACCTCCTGGTCGATCGCCGACGGGACCAGCTCGTACTCGGCGGAGCGCTCGAGGAGGGAGAGGTGCACCTGATGGCCGACGAACCCGGTCACCCCGAGCTGCCTGGCCGCTCCGAGGGCCTTCATGAACTGCCAGCCCGCGAAGTTCGAGCACCCGAGATACCGCACCTTGCCGCTCTGCACCAGGTGGTCGAGTGCCGCGACGGTCTCCTCGATCGGCGTGAGGCCGTCCCACGCATGCACCTGGTAAAGGTCGATGTGATCGACCTGCAGCCGGCGCAGGCTCGCCTCGCAAGCCCGGATCAGGTGCCGCCGGCTCAGCCCCTCGTCGTTCGGGCCGACACCGCGCCCGAGGCGCGCCTTCGTCACAGCGTCGTTCGGGCCGAGTCCCATCGAGAAGCGCGCCTTCGTGGCGATGAGCAGGTCGTCGCGACGGCCCTTGAGCACCTCGCCGAGGATCTCCTCCGACACTCCGGCGCCGTACATGTCCGCGGTGTCGACCATGTTGACCCCGGCATCGACGGCCATGTCGATCTGGCGCCGAGCCCCGGCCAGGTCGGTGTTGCCGATCTTGCCCCAGGGCTCGCGCGGCGCGCTGCCGACGAACGTCATCGCCCCGAGGACGAGCTCGGATACGAAGAGCCCGGAGCGTCCGAGCCGCCGGTATCTCATGCCGCTCCCGCCCGTGTGGGGTCGTGCCGCAGCTCCAGCCCCGCGGCGGCGGCGCTCCCAACGCCGAGGTACCCGTAGATCAGCTCCGCCGGCTCGTCGCCGACGCTGCGGAAGCCGTGCCATTCGCCCGGAGGGATGGAGACGAGGTCGCCCGGTTCCAGCGGGATGTCCACGTCCTCGCCGATGTGCTCGCCACGGCCGCCCAGGACGCAGACGAACTGCCCCGCGGCGACGTGGCGATGGAGGGGATGGTGCCCCTCGCCACGAGCCGCAAAGGTGGAGTGCCCGACGTGCACGCAGGCGCTCCGCAGGGTGTCGGAGTCGACCAGGGGTCGCGAGATCATGTGGTTGAACCCCCGATCCGGCGCATGGACGACCTGCGCCGGCACGTCCTCGAGACGGAGCACCTGGACGCCGTCGTCCGGCGGCGACGCGACGGTCCCGCCCGTCGCCGCGACCGGCGATCGCGCCGGCCCGCTCTGCACGATGAGGATGCGAGCCGGAGACCGAAACGCGGACCGAGAACGGCGAGGCGCCGAGCGCGGCGATCACGGTTCCTCCGTGCACCGTGGTCTCGCCGCGCGCGGTGCTCAGGACCAGCTCGCCGGCGAGCACGACGACCACGCGCTCCATACCGGCGACCGGTGCGAACTGCCGGTGGTACCCGGCATCGAGATCGAGCAGGCCGACCGCGGCAGGTTCGTCATAGACGACCCAGCGTGCTTCGGCGCGATCGATCGAGCGATCGCTGCTTTCGCCGTGGTGCGACGCCAGGCTTACGACCGGGCTCACCGCGACACCACGGGGAGGCGGAGCATGCGCTCGGCCTCGTCGACGTCGGCCGGCGGACGTTCGATGGCGCGGGCGACCGTGACGAGGCGCTCGACGAGTTGGACGTTGGATGCGACCGGGACGCCGCGCCGCAGCATCAGCGTGTCCTCCATGCCGGTGCGCGCGTTGCCACCCATCGACAGGCCCACGGTCGTCATGTGCAGGTTGTGCCGTCCGATTGCGATGACCTGCCAGACCGCGGTGCTCGGCAAGCGGCCGACGATCGACAGCAGGCTCTCGGTGGTCGCCGGCGCGCCGCCGACGACTCCAAGCACGATCGAGAACTGCAGCGGCTCCTCCAGCAGCCCTTCGGCGTGCAGCGCCAGCGCGACGTCGACGTGCCCCGTGTCGTAGATCTCGAGCTCGGGCTTGATGCCCAGCTCGCGCATTCGCGCCGCGAGGCGCCGGACCCCGTCGGGCGGGTTGCGGAACTCGCCGGACCCGAAGGTCATCGAGCACACGTTCAGGCTGGCCATCCTCGGGCGCGCCGACACGAGGGCCTCACGCTGCTCGAACGGAACGGTGAGCCCCACCCCGGTCGAGAGCTGGACGAGCGCTGGACACCGGTCCTCGATCATCCCGACCACTCGGCGTGCGGCATCGACGTCTGCCGTCGGCAGACCTTCCGCGTCACGGACGTGGACATGGACGACCGACGCCCCGGCTGCGTGGGCCTCGGCCGCCGCTGCGGCGATCTCCTCGGGCGAAATCGGCAGCGCGGGGTTGTCGCGCTTGGTGGCGATCGGCCCCGTCAAGGCGGCCGTGATCACAGCCTTGCTCACGCTCGAGTCTCCGGGAGCAGCATGCGAGTCACTCAGCCGGGAGGCGCAGGTCGACCGGGCCGGCCGGCGGATACTCGCCGGCGTACGCGCGCTCATGGATCTCCTTCGCCGTCAGTCCCTCCGCCGACGCCGCCACCAGCAGGTCGGGGTCGATCAGGCGGCCGATCGGGTCGGCTTTGAAGTCGTCCGACGTCCTGATCCACTCGCTCGACTCGGCCCAGTCGCCGAAGTTGTCGGCCTGCATCTCGACGCTGTTGCCGTCCGGGTCCAGGTAGTAGAACGACGTCGTCAGACCGTGGTCGACACACCCGTGAGGGACGATCCCGAGCGCCTTCAGCGTCGAGTAGCGCCCGAGCAGATCCTCGAGGCTGCGGAACTCGAAGGCCGAGTGGTGCATCCCGGTGTGCTTGACCTTGTCGGGGTCGTCCACCAGCCCGGGCGGCGACAGCAGCGCGATGCGATGGTTCGCCTCGTCGTTCGTCAGGAACGCCGCGCCATCGGATCGGAAGTTCGGGCGCATGCCCACCGCGACCCCGTACCACTCGATCAGCTCGTCGATGCGATTGGTCTTCAGGTTGACGTGGTGGAACACAGGGTTGGCGATTCCGTCCTCACCCGTGGTCAGCGCGGCGGTACCGCGAGTCTCCGTCTCGGTCATTGCTCTCCTCCCCGTTGCGCCCGCCTCACTCGGCGAAGCGGGCGTCCATCTCCAGTTGCCACTGTTATAACAGATGACAGTGGGCAGCGAGCGTCGCCTTCAGGAATTCCCAGGCTGTCGTGACTTTGGGCACGAGCCACGCGAGGCACCCGACGCCGATGACAATCACCATCAGCTCGTCGACACCACTCGTGCGAAAGCGGGGGATGCCACAGCTCGAAGCACACGTCGCCGCAGTCGGGCACTCTCACGGTCGCGGTAGGCCCACTCCGTCAGTTCGGCGAGGTGCTCCTTCTCGACGCGGTCATGCCTTCGGCGCGCGCCGGCGCCGACGGGATGCACCACGCCAGCGCGAAGGCTGCGAACAGCAGAGCAAGGCGCCGCCGAGCACGACGCGTACGAAGTCGCGCATCGGTTCCCCCTGGTTCGTCCCCCGGGCGCCCTCGTGGCGCCGCTCGCCTCGAACGTACGCGGCGGCCATGTGCCGGTCAACGGCGACGGGTCCCGGGCGCTGACGTCCGCGCCCGCAGTGGCGTGCGCGGTCCCGCCAGAGCATAGGCTCCAGCCTCGATGGACTTCGCCGCCGAGGGACTGCTGGACGGGCTGGAGGACGAGCGGGCGCGCGCGGAGCGGGTCGCGCTGCTGGAGGAGCTGCTCGCCGACGGCGTCGAGCTGGACGAGCTGAAGGCCGCGGTCGCGGAGGACCGGCTCGTGCTGCTGCGCGTCGAGCGCTCGCTCGGGACCGCGCGCTACACCCCGCGCGAGGTCTCGGAGCTGACGGGCATCGACGTCGAGACCGCCCTGCGCTACCGGCAGGTGCTCGGCCTGCCGCGCCCGGGGCCCGACGAGCGGGTGCTGACCGACCTCGACGTCGAGGCGCTGCGAGGCCTGCAGCGCTTCGAGGCCGCCGGCCTCCCGGAGGAGGGGCTGATGGAGATGGCGCGCGTGCTCGGCGAGAGCCTCTCGCGGGTGGCGGCGGCGGTGCGCGTGTTCGTGCGCGGCGAGCTGCTCGCGCCGGACGTCGGCGAGCACGAGCTGAGCGCACGCTACGCGGCGGTCAGCGAGCAGCTCGTCCCACAGCTCGCCGACAGCATGCAGCGGATCTTCACGATGCACCTGCAGGAGCAGATCCGCAACGACGCGATCGGCCGCGCCGAGCTGGCGCACGGCCGCATCGCGGGCGCGACCGAGGCGACGGTCGCGTTCGCCGACCTCGTCGGCTTCACGAAGCTCGGCGAGCAGATCCCGGCCGAGGAGCTGGGCGCGATCGCGCGGCGCCTGCTGGACCTGGCGACCGAGGCGGCGCACCCGCCGGTGCGCGTCGTCAAGACGATCGGCGACGCGGTGATGCTCGTCTCGCCGGACGCCGGCGCGCTGCTCGAGGTGGCGATCGAGCTGGTGCGGCTCGCCGAGGCGGAGGGCGAGGAGTTCCCGCGCCTGCGCGCCGGGATCGCCACCGGCGAGGCGCTGCACCGCGCCGGCGACTGGTACGGCAGCCCGGTGAACCTCGCCAGCCGCGTCACGGCGATCGCCCGGCCGGGCAGCGTCGTCGCGACGGAGGCGGCGCGCGCGGCGGCCGAGGCATCGGACGACGGCGGCCGCTGGCGCTTCTCCCCGCTGCCGCCGCGCCGCATCAAGGGCGTCGACGGGACCGTGCCGCTCTACCGCGCGCGGCCGGCGGAGGCGGAGGAGCGCGCGGTCAGCCGACCGTGAGGGGCGCGGAGGCCGACTCCGCCAGCAGCTCGTCGGCGAGCGTGCGCAGGTCCGAGTCGAGGTGGCCGCACAGCACGTCGCGCAGCAGCGCGCGCAGGTGGCCGGCCAGCTCGTCGACGAGTCTGTCTGCGCCGACCGCGGTCTGCGCGAGGCCGGCGACGATCGTGCGCTCGAGCGTGACCGCGCGCGCGACGCGCTCGGCCAGCGCGGCGCGCTCGGCCGGCAGCGCGCACAGCGCCGCCAGCCGCTGGGCGAGGCGGCCGCTCTCCGGCCCCTCCGGCTCCAGCAGCGCGCGCAGCGCGAGCAGGTCGTCGGTCAGCGCGTCGAACGGCGTCGCGCGCTCGCGCGCCAGCTCGTAGCGGCCGAGCGCCCACGCGACTTCCCCCGCACGCGGCGTGCGCCGCGCGACCAGGTTGCAGAAGGCGCGCAGCTCGTCCTCCTGCGCGGCGCTCAGCAGCGTGCGGCCGCGCGCGCGGGCGGGACCGGTCGCGAGCGGCGCGACGTGCCAGGAGCCGCCGTCGACGCGCGCCCACGCGAGCGGGCCGAGCGCGAACGGCCCCGCGTCGAACAGCCGCAGCGTACTCAGCAGGCGGCGGAAGCGGGTGCGCGCGGTCGTCACCGGCGGGCCGGCGATCCGCTCGCCCTCGACCGTCAGCACCGCCAGCACGGCGCCGTGCTCGACTTCGCCGGGCGTCGACCAGACGGCCTCCGGCGGGATGTCGGGCAGCGTCTCGCCGCGCGCGAGCGAGAGCCCGTCGCCGAGCGCGACCTCGTCGGACTCGAGCGCGAGCCCGAGCAGCGGCGCGATCACGGTCGCGACCTGGCGACCCTCGTAGAGCGTCGTCTCCAGCTCCGCGTAGGCGGCGGCGAACGCCTCGGGCTGGTAGCCGAACGCGCTCGTCTCGGCGTAGACCGCGGCCAGGAACGAGCGCAGCACCGCGTCGGCGCGCTCGCGCCCGGCGGGCGGGATGCGCGGCTCGCCGCGGCGGCGCAGGTAGGCGTCGATCCCGTCGATCGCCGCCAGCGCGCGGGCGGCCGGCAGGTAGCTCGGCAGGCGGTCGAGCACGCCCATGCGCGAGCGGATGAAGCCGCCGGTCAGCGGGCGGTAGCAATACAGGGGGCTGCGAGAGCCGGGCTCCTCGACGACCTCGAACGGGATCTCGGCGCCGTTCGCCGTCTCGTGCGCGAGCTGCAGGCCGGCGTCCTCGGTGAAGGCCTCGAGCAGGCCGTGCAGCATGCGGTTGCGCATGCTCGGCGGTTTCGCGGCGGACGTCGGCGATCCTGCTCGCGCAGGGCGGGTTGCAGAGCGCCGGGCGGGCGCTCAGGCGGCCGCGACCGGGGCGACGGCGATCTCGGCCGCCGGCGCGCAGCTTCCGTCGGCGCCGAGCCAGCGGCGGCCGTACGTGCGCATGTCTTCGATGATCGGCACGAGCGCGCGGCCCTTCTCGGTCAGCGCGTACTCGACGCGCGGCGGCACCTCGGCGTACGTGCGCCGCTCGACGATCCCCTCCTCCTCGAGCGCGCGCAGGCGCAGCGAGAGCGTCCGCGGGCTGATGCCGGCGAGCGAGCGCTCCAGCTCGCAGAAGCGCGAGCGGCCGTCGGCGAGGTCGCGGATGATCAGCAGCGTCCACTTGCCGCAGACGATGTCGGCGGTACGGCAGACGGGGCAGGAGTCGTTCGACGTAGCCATGCACTCCCTATGGTAGCGCAAGACTTTCCAAACTGAAGTGACGGATCAGCCGAAGCCGGGCGGCGCGACCGACGGCGCCGGGCCGTCGGAAGGCGCTGGCGCGACCGGCTCGCGCGGCGCGGCGGCCACCGCCGTCGCCACGACCGGCTCGCGCCGGGGAGGCCGGTCCCCGTCCTCGCGCCGCTCCCCGCCGCCGACGTCGTCCATCGACGTGGCGATCCGTCCCTCGGCCGCGACGAGCAGCTTGAAGTCGTGCGGGCTGGTGGCGACGCGCATCGCGTCCTCCATCGAGACGCGCCCGGCCTGCACGTGGTGCAGCAGCGCCTGGTCGAACGTCTGCATCCCGTAGAACTCGCCCTCGGCGATCACCTCGCGCAGACGGCCGGTCTGCTCGGGGTCGACGATCATGTCCTTCGCGCGGCCGGTCATCCGCAGGATCTCGCAGACGGCGACGCGTCCACGACGGTCGGGCGTCGGCACGAGCCGCTGGGAGATGATCCCCTTGAGCGTGCCGGCCACCATCGCGCGCGCCTGCTGCTGCTGATGCGGCGGGAAGAAGTCGACGATGCGGTTCACCGTCTCCGGCGCGTCGATCGTGTGCAGCGTCGAGAGCACGAGGTGGCCCGTCTCGGCCGCGGAGAGCGCGGTGTGGACCGTCTCCTCGTCGCGCATCTCGCCGATCAGGATCACGTCGGGGTCCTGGCGCAGCACGCGCCGCAGCGCACGGCTGAACGAGGCGGTGTCGGAGCCGACCTCGCGCTGGTTGAGGATCGACTGCTTGTCCTGGTGCAGGAACTCGATCGGGTCCTCGATCGTGACGATGTGCTCGGCGCGCGTTCTGTTGATGTGGTCGATGATCGCGGCGAGCGTCGTCGACTTGCCCGAGCCGGTCGTGCCGGTCAGCAGGATGATCCCGCGCGACTCCTCGGCCAGCTCGGAGACGACGGGCGGCAGCCCGAGCTGCTCGACCGTCTTGATCTTCGTCGGGATCGCGCGCATCACGAGCGAGACGGTCCCGCGCTGGCGGAAGGCGTTGACGCGGAAGCGCGCGAGCCCCTCGATCGCGTAGGCGAAGTCGGCCTCGCCGTCGCGCTCGAACTCGGCGCGATGCTCCTCGTTGGAGACGATCTCGCCGACGACGCGCTCGGTGTCCTGCGCGCTCAGCGGCGCCTCGCCGGGCAGCGGCCCGAGCGCGCCGTTGACGCGCACGAGCGGGGGCGCACCGACCTTCAGGTGCAGGTCGGAGCCGCCCGCCTCGACGAGCTGGCGCAGCGCGGCGTCGATCTCGAACACGGTGTGTCCATCGGCGCGTGCGCGGCGGGGCTTGAGTAGCGTGGCGCTCGTGCAGGCGACCCTCTACGGCTTCTCGATCTCCAACGCGTCGCAGACGGCGCGGCTGATGCTCGAGTTCAAGGGCGTCGAGACGAAGTGGGTGGAGCTGCTGCCGGGGCTGCATCCGCTGCCGCTGCGAATGCTCGGCTTCAAGCGCGGCACGGTGCCCGCGATCAAGCTCGACGGCCGCAAGATCGAGGGCTCGCTCGAGATCGCGCAGGCGCTCGAGGCGGCCATCCCGGCTCCGTCGCTCTACCCCGCCGATCCGGCCGAGCGCCGCGCGGTCGAGGAGGCCGAGCGCTGGGGCGAGGCCGAGCTGCAGATGGTGCCGCGCAGAATCATGCGCTACGTCTTCGCAAACGACAACAGCGCGCGCGCCCGCGTGGCGAGAGAGCTGGGCCTGCCGCTGCCCTCGCTCCTGGGCGCGCTGAACATGCCGATCGCGCGCTGGACGGCCGCCCGCGTGAACGCCGACGAGTCGGCCGCCAAGACGCAGATGGCGAACCTGCGCGACACGCTCGACCGCGTCGACGCGCTGATCGCCGACGGCGTCATCGGCGACCCCGACGCACCGAACGCCGCCGACTTCCAGATCGCCCCCTCGATCCGCTCGCTCGACGCGATCGGCGACCTCACCGACCTCCTCGCCGGCCGCCCCTGCGACGAGCTGGCCCGCCGGCTGCTGCCGAGATTCCAAGAGGTCCCGGCGCCGATGCTGCCGCCGAACCTCCGCGCCGCCGGCCGGCTCGAATAGCGAACCGCCAGCCACGCGCCGGGCGCGGCTGGCGAGTCAACGGCCGAGACGTTGGCTGACGCGCGTATCGGCGTGGCTGGCAAGGACGCAGCCGGTGTGGCGTACTTCGTACGCGAACCGGCGAGGACGCCGCCAGGCGCGCCGAGACGCCGTCAGGCGACGTCTCGGAGCTTCTGGGCCTCAGCGAGCTGCTGCAGCTTCTTCAGCGACTGGTTCTCGATCTGGCGGATGCGCTCGCGCGTGACGTTGAACGTGCGGCCGACCTCGTCGAGCGTGCGGGGGTGCTCGCCGCCGAGGCCGTAGCGCAGCTCCAGCACACGGCGCTCGCGGTAGGAGAGGTTCTCCAGCGCCTCGCGCAGGGCCTCCTTGGTGAGGATCTCGGCCGCGCGCTCGTAGGGCGACTCGGCGCGCTCGTCGGCGATGAACTGGCCGAACTCCGACTCCTCTTCGTCGCCGACCGGCTTCTCCAGCGACACGGGCGCCTGGGCGCTCCGCTTGATCGAGTCGACCTCCTCCGGGTCGATCCCCGTCACCTCGGCGATCTCGTCCGCCGTGGGCTCGCGGCCCAGCTCGGTGACGAGCTTGCGCTCGGCGCGGCCGATCTTGTTGAGCTTCTCGACGACGTGCACCGGGATGCGGATCGTGCGCGCCTTGTCGGCGAGCGCGCGGGCGATCGCCTGGCGGATCCACCAGGTCGCGTAGGTCGAGAACTTGAAGCCCTTGCGGTAGTCGAACTTCTCCGCCGCGCGCACGAGGCCGAGCGTCCCCTCCTGGATCAGGTCGAGGAACGGCAGGCCCTGGTTGCGGTAGTTCTTCGCGATCGAGACGACGAGGCGCAGGTTCGACTCGACCATCTTCTGCTTCGCGTCGAGGTCGCCGCGCTCGATGCGCTTCGCGAGGTCGACCTCCTCCTGGGCGGTGAGCAGGCGCACCTTGCCGATGTCCTTCAGGAACAGCTGAAGGGAGTCGGTCGTCATGTCCGGCTTGAGGTCCAGGGCGGTTCTCGCTCTGCGGCGCCCGCGTCTGTCGGGGGCGCGCTCGACCTGGTTGCTGGCCGCGGTGGCGGGATCGATCTCCTCGACCAGCTCGATCTCTGATCTCTCGAGGAAGCCGTGCAGCTCCTCGACGTCGCTCTCGTCGAGATCGAGCTCGCTGACCGCGGTCGAGATCTCGGCGTACGTCAAAACGCCGAGCTGGGTCCCGCGCGTGACGAGCCCTCTGATCTCCTCGAGTTCCTGAAGTTCCGCTACTGACATCTGGTTCCGTTTCTCGCGTGCGCCGGGCGGGGGTGGGTTCTCCGCAGCGCGTTCATGGTGGAGGAGGGAGTGCGCGCGGGGGCGCACCACTGCCATCCAAGCATAGGCATGAGCCTAGCCACTTCACTTTTTGAAGTCAAAGACGGAGCACCGGCCGCGTCAGGGGAGGACCTTCGCGCGCGCGTCGTGCTTCGCATGTGTACTACGCAGAACGGACGGCAGGGTTTCAAGTTGCGGCGACGTTTCACCTCGCTACGTGCGGTGTTCCGTATACTGCTGGCCGCCTTGCCGAACGGCCGCGCGCCATGCGTGCGGCCGGCGGGGGACCCGATGCGAGCCGTCAGGCTCGCGGGGGCGAATCGGTCGATCGCGACCGTAGCGGCGCTCACCAGAGTGTCGCGAGCCCGTCAGCTCACCTCGTAGGCGCCGGCACTCACCACACATGACCGGTCAGCGGAAGATCGCCGTGACGCTCGTAGCCCTGCTCGCGCTGGGTGCGTCCGTCGTGCCCGCGCTCGCGAAGAGCAACCCGGGCGGCGCCGCGCCGGGCGTGCTGACGCTGCCCGACGGCACACCGCTCGTCATCAGACTCGGCAACCCGCTCGTGCGCGCGAGCGGGGACGGGATCGCGGTCGCGGTGCGCGCGACCGCGCTGCTGCACGGGCTGATGCGCATCACCGGCACGACCGCGCCCGGCGCGGGCACGGTGACGATCGAGCGCCGCGACCCCGTCGCCGGCTGGGTCCCGATCGCGAGCGCCGCGGTCGCCGCCGACGGCAGCTTCACCGCGCTGTGGCGCCCGGACCATGTCGGCTCGCTGCAGCTGCGCGCCGTCACGGGCACCGCGGCGGCCGGGACGGCGACGAGCGATCCGGCGCTGGACCCGACCGCCCCGCTGCTCGGGCTGACCGTCTACCGGCCGGGCATCGCGTCGTGGTACGGGCCGACCTCGCGCCACGAAACGACGGCGTGCGGCATCCCGCTGCGGCCGTGGACGCTCGGCGTCGCGCACCGCACGCTGCCGTGCGGCACGCGCGTCGCCTTCTACTACAAGGGCCGAACCCTGGTCGTGCCGGTGATCGACCGCGGCCCGTACGTGACGGGCCGTACGTGGGACCTCACGCGCGCGACGTTCCTCGCGCTCGCCGGCGACGACGGACTGATCCGCGTCGGCGCGCTGCCGCTGACGACGGCGCCGAGAACGCGCGCCGGCGGCGTGTCGCACTGATCGCCGGCGCTCAGCGCACGAGGCGCGGGCCGGGCGTGCCGCCCTCGCCCTCCGGCGACGCGGTCGCCTCGCCGATCCGCACGCCGGCCGCCGAGGCGGCGAGCATCGCCTCTTCGGCGCGGTCGATCAGCGTCGGGGCGTCGCGGCCGTCCTCGCCGTAGACGGCGAAGCCGATCGTCGCCGCCAGCGGCGCGCCGCGCCAGTGCTCGCCGTGCTCGACGCCCGCGCCGATCCGCTCCGCGAGCGCGATCGCGCCGGCGCGGCCGACGGCCGGTGCGATCACCCACGCGCGGCCCTGACGATCGGAGGCGACGAGATCCTGCCGGCGGATCGCGCGGCGGATCGCCTGCGCGAGGCGGCCGTACGGGACGCCGCGGTCCTCCGCCTGCGGCTCGGCCGCAGCGCTTGCGGTCAGCCGCTCGCCGTCGACCAGCTCGACGCGCAGCAGCGCGAGGCCGCCGCCTTCGCGCTGGGCGCGGTCGACGTGGCGCTCGAGCGTCGCGATCCACAGGTCGCCGTCGTCCATCTCGGTGCCCAGCTCGGCCGGGCGCTGTGGCAGCGCGGTGACCGAGCCGCCGGGGGGCGTGAGCTCGTCTGCGGGTCCGGCCGCGTGGCGGGCGGGTCCTGTCGCGGGTCGAGTCGATTCCGCGAGCGGGGTCGCGGAATCGTCCTCACCCGCGCCACCCGCCCGATCGGCGTTTCCTGCTGCGGGCTCGGCTGGGGCGGCGAGCTTCGCCGAGGGCGCGGCCGCTGCCTCCCCCTCGGTGCCAGCGGTCAGTGCGGTTGCGCCGGTCACGAGCGCGATCTCGGCGAGGCGCTCGGCGAGCGCGGTCACGTCGTCGGTGCGGGTGCCGCGGGCGTCGAGGGCGGCGGCCCACAGGCAGGCGCGGAGGGCGTCGACGGCGTGCAGCGTCTGGGCCGCGTCTGAGGCGCCCGTGAGCGCGGGGATGCGCTGGGCGAGCGGGGCGAGGTCGCCGTCGGGGCGGAGGCGGTCGAGCTGTGCGTCGTCGGCGAGCGCGCGGGCGAAGGCGGCGCAGACCGCGGGCCCCTCGGAGGCGAGGTCGGCGGCGGGGATCGCCGCGACGGCGTCGAGCGGCGCGCGCTCGAGCAGCGTCAGCAGCCAGCCCTTCGCGATCGCCTGCGCACGGCCGGCGAGCAGCTCGGCCTCGGCGCGCTGCAGAGGCCCGGGCCGGCCCGGGCGAGGGGTGGCGGGTGGGTCCTTGTCCGTCATCCCGGTGTCTATACCAGCGGCTCCCGACGCGTGCACCTGCGGATGGACAGAATGGACACGTGCCGACCGCCCTGCTGTCGATCGAGGACGCCCGCGCCGACGTGGTGTCCAGTTCCGTACCGCTGCCGTCGGAGCCCGTGGCGCTTGAGGATGCGGCCGGTCGCGTGCTCGCGGCGGACGTGCGCGCGAGCGCCGACGTCCCCGCCTTCGACAATTCGGCCATGGACGGCTTCGCCGTGCGCAGCGACGCGTCCAGCGGCCCGCTGCGGACCGTGGACGAGTCGCGCGCCGGCCGTCCAGCGTCCAGGGCGCTCGGCGCCGGCGAGGCGATCCGCATCTCGACCGGCGCCGCCCTCCCGGCCGGCGCCGACGCGGTCGCGCCGCTGGAGCGGGTGCACGAGGCGGACGGGCAGGTGACGCTCGCGGAAGCCGTCGCCGCGGGCCAGCACGTGCGGCGCGCCGGCGAGGACCTGCGCGCCGGCGCCATCGTGCTGCGTGCCGGAACCTCGCTCGCGGCGGGCGAGCTGAGCGTCGCCGCAGCGGCCGGCGCGAGCGCGCTGTCGTGCGCGCGCCGGCCGCGCGTCGCGATCCTCTGCACCGGCGACGAGCTGCGCCCGCCGGGCAGTCCGCTCGGGCCGGGCGAGATCCACAACTCGAACGGACCGATGCTCGCCGCGCTGGCGGCGCAGGAGGGCGCCGAGGTGGTCGCCGTGGAGACGGTCCGCGACACGCGCGCGGAGACCGAGGCGGCGCTTGCTGCGGCGCTCGGCGCGGCGGACGTCACGATCGTCTCGGGCGGCGTCTCGGTCGGCCCGCACGACCACGTCAAGCCCGCGCTGGAGGCGCTCGGCGTCGTGCAGCGCTTCTGGCGGGTCGATCTGCAGCCGGGCAAGCCGACGTGGTTCGGCGCCCGCGGCGGCCGGCTCGTCTTCGGCCTGCCCGGCAACCCCGTCTCGAGCTTCGTCACGTTCGCGCTGTTCGCACGGCCGGCGCTGCGCGCGCTGCAGGGCGCGCCGCCGCTGCCGCCATCCGAGCGGGCCGTGCTGACGGAGGACGTGCCGCGCCGCGCGCGCACGCAGGCGCTGCGCGTGCGGCTCGACGCCGCCGACGGCACGCTGCGCGCGACGCCGACCGGCGCCCAGGGCTCGCACGTGACCGCGTCGCTGCTCGGCGCCGACGCGCTCGCGTTCGTCCCGGCCGGCGAGAGCGTCGCGGCGCGGGGCGAGCAGGTGCCGGTCGAGCGGCTCTGACGATCAGCGTCCACCGTTATCGCTTTCTTTTCCGGTGCGATAGGACTAGAGTCCGCCCATGGCAAGCGCCGCCTCCGAGGCGGCGGTCGCCTCGCTTCGGGGGAACGCACGCGCACGCGAAGAACGCGGCACGCATGACGCCGCCACTGCGGCGTGGCTTTGCGCGCTCCCATGCGCGGCGATCGTCGCGATCGCGATCTTCGCCCTCGGCCCGCTGCTGGGACGAGTGTTGTTCCCGGCCCATGCGCCGTACGCCTTCCTGCCCGACGTCCTCGAGATACACCCCGAACCGACCGAGAATGCCCGCTACCTGATCGCGGTCTGCGCCCCGCTCGTCGGCACACTCGCGACCGTCGCCGCACCGCGCTGGCTTCCCCGGCTGCCGACGCGCACGATCGCCCGCGGCCTCGTCGGGGCTCAAGCGGCACTGGCCGCGGTCGTGGTCGCCTCGATCGTCGCCCAATACCGCATGCGGTTCGGGCTGATCTACACGCGCGGACTCTCCAGGCCCTTCACACAGCACTACTTCGACCTCGCGACGCTCGGGGTCGCCTGTCTGCTCACGGCCGTGACGGCGGGCGCGCTGCGCTCGTCCCGATTCCGTGCGCGCGTCGCAACGGCGTTCGCCGACGAGCGGCGCCGAGACGTGCTGCTGCTGACCGGCGTCGCCGTCGCGGCGACCGCCATCTGGCTGCTGCACGCGCTCCACTCCGACGGCGAGATCGGCAACGCCCTGTACGAGGTGCGCTACCACCTGGGTTTCACGCTCGACGAAACGTTCGCCGTGCTGAACGGCCGCACGCCACTCGTCGACTTCACCGCCCAGTACAGCTCGCTGTGGCCCTACGCGATAGCCCTGCCGATGGTCGCGTTCGGCAAGACGGTCCTGACGTTCACGGCCGTCATGTGCACGATCACAGCGCTCGCCCTGCTGTCGGTCTTCGGCGTGCTGCGGCGCGTCACGCGCAGTGCCGCTGCGGCCCTGCTGCTCTACCTGCCGTTCCTCGCCTCGAGCCTGTTCCACATCAACGGCCCGCTGCTGGAGCGGTCCTCGGTCGGCACCTACTACGGGACGATGCCGCTGCGCTACGCGCTGCCGCTCATGCTCGCGTGGCTGACGGCGCGCCGCCTCGACCGCGGCGGGACCGGGGTCCGCACGCTGTGGCCGCTGTTCACGCTCGCCGGGGTCGCCCTCCTCAACAATCCCGACTTCGGGCTTGCCGCGCTCGGCGCCAGCGTCGCCGCGCTCCTGTGGGCGAACGGCGAGCTCACGTGGGCCGCCGTGGGCCGCGTGACAGCCGCGGTCGTCGCGGGGCTCGCGACCGCCGTCGCGCTCTTGTGCGCACTGACGCTGGTGCGCTCCGGCGCGCTGCCGCAGCCGGCGCGGCTCGTCGACTACGCACGCGCGTACAGCGTCGGAGGCTTCGCGCTCATGCCGATGCCCGGCGTGCTCGGCGTGCACCTGCTCGTGTACCTGACGTTCGTCGCGGCGATCATGGCTGCGACCGTCCGTGCGCTGCGCAGAGCGCGCGACCGCATCCTCACGGGCATGCTCGCCTGGACCGGCGTGTTCGGGCTCGGCGCCGGGAGCTACTACGTCGGCCGCTCGCACCCGGAGTCCCTGCCCCATCTGTTCCCCGCCTGGGCGTTCGCACTGGCGCTGCTGACGGTCATCGCGATCCGCGAGCTGGCGCGCCAGCGGCTTCGAGAGACAGCGATCGGCGCGCTGATCGCGCTGTTCGGGTTCGGCGTCTGCGCCTGCTCGCTCGCCCAGACCCCCACGCCATGGGGACAGATCCAGCGCCTCACAGCCCCCTTCAGCCCCACCGAAGCAGTGCCCGACGCCAACCCACTCGAGCCCTCCAGGGACCCGGCCGTGCGCCGGTTCGTCTCGTCGCTCGCCGACGGCCCCCGCCGCTTCGTCGTCAAGCACGGCGCCCCCGTCGCGATCCTGCTGACGACCGGCCATCGCATCGCCGACGCGTACGGCGTCGTCGACGTCACGCCCTACACGGGGATCGAGTCGCTGTACACGGTGCAGCGCGTCGACGCCACCGTCGATGCGCTGCGTGCCGCCGGCGGCAACACCGTGATCCTCCCGGACCCGCTCGCCCCGAGCATCCTGCCGCTGCTGACCCGCGACGGCTTCGACCTGCTCACGCCGCGCGGCCTGCGACCGTACGTCGCCGGCAAGACGGAACCGCTCTCGCAGCGGTGGCCGGAGGGCGCCGTCGTCAAGCTGGTCGACATGCGCCACCTGCATCCGCGCGCGCTCGCGCGGTGATCGGCGGCCATGCTCGGGGCTCACACCGGAGCCGAGCGAGAGCACACGCTACCTGCTCGCGGTGGTCGCAGCCGGACTGCTGGCGGTGACGACCATCGCCGTGTTGACGAACAACGGCTTGGAGACGCTCGCACGAGAAGCGCCACTTCCAGCCGACGCAGTCGTCGTCGACGGCTTGACGAAATGGGTCGGCGCGCGCCACCTCAGCGCTCCTTGGCTGCGCTGAGCCGACGCGCTTGCCGCTTTCCTTTCCGGTCTCACCGGATTAGAGTCGGGCGATGGCCAGCGCCGCCCCGGAGGCGGCGGTCGCCTCGCTTCGGGGGAGCGCTCGCGCGCATGCGCGCGGCGCGCAGGACGCCGCCACCGCGGCGTGGCTCTGCGCGATCCCGTGCGCGGTGGTCGCCGTGCTCGCGATCCTGCTCCTTGGCCCGCTGCTCGGGCGGCTGCTCTCCCCCGAGCACGTTCCGTCCGCCGACCACGCGAGCGCGCTGCGATGAGCGTGCGCGAGGACGTCCGCCCGCCCGCGGCCGCCGCCGGCTCGCCCGCGCCCGACGCGCTCGCCTCGATCGCCTGGCTGATCGCGCTGCCGTGCATCGCGATCACGGCCGCGGTGGCGCTGCTGCTCGGGCCGCCGCTCAGCCATCTGCTGTATCCGGCGCGGCTGCCGTTCACGTTCCTGCCGAACGTCGTGCGCCATCCCGAGCCGCTCGAGGGGACGCGCTACGTGCTGGCGCTGCTCGCCCCGGTGCTGCTCGCCGCGGGGATCGTGCTGGCCTGGCGGCGCCCGCCGCGCCGCTCCTCGCGCAGCGCGCGGGCGGCGGCCGCGGTCGTGCAGGCGCTCGGCGCGGCGCTCGTGGTGGCGTGCCTCGTCAAGCAGCGCGAACGCGGCTGGGAGCTCGCCTTCTTCGCCTGGTGGCAGCTGCTGGCGGCCGCGGCGATCGCGGCGGCGCTGGCCGTGGCCACCCGCCGCGGCTGGCCGGCGCGACTGCGCCCGGAGCCGCGCTGGCTGCGCGTCGCGCTGCCCGTCGCGCTCGCGCTGCTGACCGGCGCGTGGTTCTCGTCGTTCCTCAACAGCGACCAGTCCATATGGTGGGCCGGGGACCCGTACAACAGCGGCTTCATGCTCGACGAGACGTTCGCGGTCCTCAACGGGCGCACACCGCTCGTCGACTTCACCGCCGCCTACGGATCGGTCTCGCCGTTCCTGCTCGCGCCCTGGCTGCTGCTGTTCGGCAAGACGGTGCTCGCCTACACGTTCGCGATGTGGGCGCTCAGCATCGCGACGGTGCTCGCGGTCTACGGCGCGCTGCTGCGCGTGACGCGCCGCGCGCTCGCCGCCTTCGCGCTGAGCGTGCCGATCATGGCGTTCTGCTTCTTCGCCGCCGTGCGCGACGTCCACGACCCGCAGGCGATCTTCCAGGAGATGCCGCTGCGCAACGCCGGCCCGTTCGTCGTCGCGTGGCTGCTCGCGCGCCGGCTCGACCGTGGCGGGCGCAGCGGCTGGCCGCTGTTCCTCGTCGCGGGGCTGGTGGCGATCAACAACGTCGAGTTCGGCGTCGCCGCGCTCGCGGGCGCGGTCGCCGCTCTGGCGTGGACGTCTGCCCCGCTCGACGCGCGGCGGCTGCTGCGGATCGCGGCGAGCGCGACGCTGGGGCTCACCGGCGCCTACGCCCTGCTCGCCGTGGTCACGCTGATCCGCGCCGGCGCGCTGCCGGATCCGGGCCGCGCGGTCGCGTACGCGCGCATCTTCGGGACGGGCGGCTTCGGCCTCGATCCGATCCCGCACCTGCTCGGCCTGCCGCTCGTCGTCTTCCTCACGTACACGGGCGCGCTGGGCGTCGCGACCGTGCGCGCGCTGCGCAGGGAGCCGAATCGCGTGCTCACGGGGATGCTCGCCTGGAGCGCGATCTACGGCCTCGGCTCGGGCGCCTACTACGTCGGCGAGTCGGTCCCGAGAGGGGTCCCGACGCTGTTCCCGCCGTGGAGCTTCGCGCTCGCACTGCTGACGGTCGCCGCAGTCCAGCAGCTCGCGCGGCGCTCCGAGCGCCTGCCGAGCCTCGGGGCCGTCGCGGTCCTGTTCGGCTTCGGCCTCGTCGCGAGCTTCGCGCTCGACCCGCCGGCCAGCGTGCTGCCGTGGCACCAAGTCGAGACGATCGAACAACGGCCGGCGAACCCGGCGATCCAGCAGTACATGGAAATCGGGACGCTGCTGACCGCGCCGCGCGACCCCGCCTTCGGCGAATTCGTCGGTGCGGAGCCCGCAGGCGCGGGACGCCAGGTCGTCCGCCGCGGCGAGCCGATCGCGCTGCTGTGGAGCACCGGCCACGCGATCGCGGACGGCTACGGCTTCAGGAACGTCGTCCCCTACGTCGGCGAATCGATCGTGACGGTCCAGCAGCTCGACGAGACGCTCGCGGGGCTGCGCGCGGCCGGCGGACGGATCGTGCTGGTCCCCGACCTCGTCGCCCCGCGGCTCGTGCAGCCGCTCGCCGAACGCGGCTTCGAGGTGCTCACGCGCGCGGGCTACCGTCGCGGCATACCGGGCGCCACGATCGAACCGGAACAGGTCGTCGTCGTGCACGGGCTGACGAAGTGGGTCGACGGGCGCGCGCTGGCCGGCGGCTCCTGAGCCGGGCGCGGCCGCACGCCGCGCAAATGGGCACAATCCAGACGTGCTCGCCCCCGTCCTCGCGCTGCTCGCCCTCGCGGCGGCCGTCGTGGCGGCGCGCCGCCACCGCCGCGCCGAGCAGGCGCCCGGGCGCATCGCGAACCTCGACGACGACACGACGATCGGCGCCGAGGGCGCCGTCCGCTCCGTCCAGGCCGGCGAGCTGACGCTGCCCGCGGCCGCGCTCGAGCAGCTGTGGAGCCCGATGCAGCTCGAGCGGCTCGCACGCACCTACTGGCGCTTCCTGACGCGCGTCACGCTCGGGCTGATCCGCGTCGACTACGGCGACGAGCAGCGCACCGTCGTGCTCCTGCGCCAGCCGCTGCGGCTGCTGCGCTTCAAGGCGCCGGAGTACGCGATGGACGCGCAGCGCGGCACCGTCCGCTGGCGGATCGAGGACGGGCTGCTGGTGCAGCGGCGCGGCCACAACGGCGACGGCTACCTGCAGATCGACGTGCAGCGCCTGCCCTCGCCGGAAGACGGACGCGGGCGCATCCGCGTCGAGGTCGAGGTGGCGAACTTCTACCCGTCGATCGCGCGCGGCTTCAGCCGCCCCGTCTACCGCATCACGCAGTCGCGCATCCACGTGCTCGTGACGTACGGCTTCCTGCGCTCGCTGGCGCGGCTGGACCTCGCGGAGTCGCGCGTCGGGCGCTTCGCGCAGGGCCTGACCGTCGACGACGTGCCGGATCCTCCGCTGCCGCCGCCGGAGGCTCAGCCGTAGCGGCCGCCGGTGACCGCGCGCAGCTTGGCGCGGTCGTGGCGGGCGTGGACGCGGCGCACGGTGCCGGAGCGCGAGCGCATCACGAGCGATTCCGTGGTCGCGCCGTTGCCGCGGTAGCGGACGCCCTGCAGCACGTCGCCGTCGGTGACGCCGGTGGCGGAGAAGAAGACGTCGTCGCCAGCGACCAGGTCGTCGCACGTGAGGATGCGGTCGAGGTCGTAGCCGGCGGCGAGCGCGGCGGAGCGCTCCTCCTCGTTGCGGGGCCACAGGCGGCCGAGCAGCTGGCCGCCCATGCACTTGAGCGCCGCCGCGGAGATGACGCCCTCCGGCGTCCCGCCGATGCCCCACAGCAGGTCGACCGGCGAGCGCTCGCTGACGGCGAGCAGCGAGGCCGATACGTCGCCGTCGAGGATCAGCCGGATGCGGGCGCCGGCCTCGCGCACCTGCTTCATCGCCTCCTCGTGGCGCGGGCGGTCGAGCATCACGACGGTCACGTCGCCGATGCCCATCCCCTTGCGCTCGGCGACGAGCTTCAGCGTCTCCGGCAGCGGGCGGTCGAGCGACAGCAGGTCGGCGATCTCCTCGCCGCCGGCGATCTTCTCCATGTAGACGCACGGGCCCGGGTCGAACATCGAGCCGCGCTCGGCGAGCGCGATCACCGCGAGCGCGCTCGGCATCCCGAGCGCCGTCAGGCGCGTGCCCTCGAGCGGGTCGACGGCGATGTCGACCTGCGGCGGCGCGCCGTTGCCGATCTGCTCGCCGTTGTAGAGCATCGGCGCCTCGTCCTTCTCGCCCTCGCCGATCACGACGAGGCCGTCCATCGGCACCGAGTCGAGCACGAAGCGCATCGCGTCGACGGCGGCCTGGTCGGCCGCCTCCTTGTCGCCGCGGCCGACGAGGCGGGCGGCGGCGAGCGCGGCGGCCTCGGTGACGCGCACGAGCTCGAGCGCGAGGTTGCGGTCTGGGCGAGCGGGCTCCGACATGCGGGCGCGCACGCTACCAGCGCGGGCGGCCGGGTGGGGCCATCGCCGGGTAGGGTCGTCGGCGATGGACTTCCGCCGCCTGCACCCGGACCCTGCGACGGTCGACAGCGCCGAGCTGCTGGGGAACCTCGGCTTCGCCGAGCGCGCGCACGACGAGCGGCCGTGGGTCGCGACGAACTTCGCGTCGACGGCCGACGGGCGCGCCACGGTCGACGGGCGCTCCGGCGCGATCGGCGACGACGGCGACATGGAGGTCTTCCGCCGCCTGCGCACGCAGGTCGACGCGCTGCTGATCGGCACGCGCACGCTCGCGATCGAGCGCTACGGGCGCGCCGTCAGACGGCCCGAGCTGCGCGCCGCGCGCGCGGCGATCGGGCTCGCGCCGGAGCCGCTGGTGGCGACCGTCAGCCGCAGCGGCGAGCTGCCGCTCGAGATCCCGCTGTTCCAAGAGCCGGAGGCGCGCGTCGTCGTCTTCACGACGGCGCAGGCGCCGGAGCCGTCGTGCGCGGCGCACGTCACGCTCGTGCGGCTCGACCCGGCCGAGCTGACACTCACGAACGCGCTGCGCCGCCTGCGCGCCGACCACGGCGTGCGCGCGCTGCTGTGCGAGGGCGGCCCGACGCTGATGGGCGCGCTGCTGCACGAGCAGCTGGTCGACGAGCTGTTCCTGACGCTCGCGCCCCAGCTCGCCGGCGGCGGCTCCGGACCGACGATCAGCAGCGGCCCGGCGCTCGCCGACCCGGCCGCGCTGGAGCTGGTGTGGACGCTCGAGCGCGCCGGCTCGCTGTACCTGCGCTACGCCGTCGGCAGCGGCTGACCTGGCGCGTTTCCGCGGCGTGCGACCGGGCATGTAGCCTGCGTGCAGATGAGGATCGCCTGCGGCTTCGACCATGCCGGCGTGCCGCTGCGAGACGCGGTCGAGGCGGCGCTCGCCGACGGCGGCCACGAGCTGCTCGACGCCGGCGCCTGGGACGACTACCCGTACGCCGTCGTCGCCGTCGCGCGCGCGCTCGCCGCCGGGGAGGCGCAGCGCGGCGTGATCGTCTGCGGCTCGGGCGCCGGCGTCTCGGCGGCGGCCGCGAAGCTGCCGGGCGTCCGCGCGGCGACCGTTCACGACTCATATACCGCGCACCAGTGCGTCGAGCACGACGATCTCAACGTGCTGTGCCTCGGCGCGCGCGTGATCGGGCCCGCGATGGCAGCAGAGCTGGTGCGCGCGTTCGCGGACGCGCGCTTCAGCGGCGAGGAGCGCCACGTCCGCCGCCTCGGCCAGGTCGCGGCGCTCGAGCGCGACGGCCTCGACGCGCTGCCACCTCAGGACCCCATCGCCCAGACCCCGTGACAGGAGACCGCCACCCATGAGCACCGTCCCCGCGACGCACCCGATCGGCCGCCTGGCCGAGCTCGGCACGAGCGCCTGGCTCGACTCGATCCGCCGCTCGATGCTGACCGGCGGGGACCTCGAGCGGCTCGTGCGCGACGACGGCGTCGTCGGCGTCACCTCGAACCCCTCGATCTTCGAGCAGGCGATCCTCGGCAGCCCGGACTACGACGAGCGGCTCGCGGAGCTGACGACGAACGGCGCGGACGTGCAGGCGATCTACGAGGACCTCGCGATCGCCGACGTGCAGGGCGCCGCGGACGTGCTGCGGCCCGTGTGGGAGCGCACCGGCGGGGTCGACGGCTACGTCTCGCTGGAGGTCGCACCCGGGCTCGCGCGCGACACCGAGGGCACGCTCGCGATGGCGCGCGACTACTGGGCGCGCGTCGACCGGCCGAACGTGATGATCAAGATCCCCGGCACGCCCGAGGGCGTCGGCGCGATCCGCGCGGCGATCGCCGACGGGATCAACGTCAACGTCACGCTGCTGTTCTCGCTCGAAGCGTGGGCGTCGATCGCCGAGGCGTGGCTCGCCGGGCTGGAGGATCGCGCCGCGGCCGGCAAGCCGGTCGACCACGTCGCCTCGGTCGCCTCGTTCTTCGTCTCGCGCGTCGACACGGCCGTCGACAAGCGCCTCAAGGCGCTTGGCAGCGACGAACTGTGCGGGAAGGCCGCCGTCGCGAACGCCCAACTCGCGTACGAGCGCTGGCAGCAGCTGGTGGCCGGCGAGCGCTTCATCGCGCTCAAGGCGCAGGGCGCCAGGCCGCAGCGGCTGCTGTGGGCCTCCACGGGCACGAAGGATCCGCAGTACTCCGACGTCAAGTACGTCGCCGAGCTGGTCGGCCCGGAGACCGTCAACACGATGCCGCTCGCGACGCTGCTCGCCTACCAGGACCACGGCGAGCCCGTCGAGCCGTATCTCCCGGACGCCGCTCCGGCCGCCCACCAGGCGATCGCGGCCGTCGAGGCCGCCGGCGTCTCGATGGACGAGGTCACCGACGAGCTGCTGGAGGCGGGAATCGTCGCGTTCGCGAAGGCGATGGACACGCTGCTGGCCGGCATCGAGCGGCGCCGCGCGGCCGTGCTTGCGGGTGAGCCGGCTGCCATCGAGGCGCGGCTGACCGACGCGCAGGCGCGCGCGATCGGCGCGCGCGCCGCGTGGGGCTGCGAGCAGAACGTGCTGCGCCGTGTGTGGTCGAAGGACGACTCGCTGTGGGGCCCCGGCGACGACAAGCCGTCCGAGCGGCTCGGCTGGCTGACGATCGCAGAGCAGTCGCTGGAGCACCTCGACGACGTGCTCGCGTTCGTGGAGGAGGTGCGCGGCGAGGGCTTCACCGACTGCGCGCTGCTCGGCATGGGCGGCTCCTCGCTCGCGCCCGAGGTGTTCCGGCAGACGTTCGGCAGCGCCGACGGGTACCTGAAGCTGCACGTGCTCGACTCGACGCACCCGGATGCGGTCGCGGCGCTGGAGTCGGCCCTGCCGCTCGACAGAACGCTGTTCCTCGTCTCCTCGAAGTCCGGCGGGACGCTCGAGCCGCGCTCGATGCACGCACACTTCCACGCGCTCGTGCCCGACGGGCGCCAGTGGGCGGCGGTGACGGATCCGGGCACTGCGTTGGAGACGCTCGCGCAGGAGCAGGGCTTCCGCCGCGTCTTCCATGGCGCACCCGACATCGGGGGGCGCTACTCGGCGCTGAGCGCGTTCGGCGTCGTGCCGGCGGCGCTGATCGGCGCCGACGTGCGCGGCCTGCTGGAGCGGGCCGAGGTCGCCGCGCGCGCCGCCGACCCGTCGCTGGCGCCCGGCGACGCGCCGGCGCTTTGGCTCGGGCTCGCGCTCGGCGAGCTGGCGACGTCCGGCCGCGACAAGCTCACGCTCGTGATCGACGAGCCGCTGAGCTCGACCGGGCTGTGGATCGAGCAGCTCGTCGCCGAGAGCACCGGCAAGCACGGCAAGGGGATCGTGCCGATCGCCGACGAGCCGCTCGGCGACCCCGGCGAGTACGGCGACGACCGCGTCTTCCTGCACCTGCAGCACGGCAGAGGCGAAGGCGACGCCGAGCGCGCCAGCCGGCTCGACGCGCTCGCCGAGGCCGGCCATCCGGTTATCGTGATCCCGTTCGAGGAGAAGGTCGACCTCGGCGCGGTGATGTTCCACGCCGAGATGGCGATCGCGGTCGCCGGCGTGGTGCTGGGGATCGACTCGTTCGACCAGCCGAACGTGCAGGCGGCGAAGGACCTGACGGTCGCGACGATCGAGGCGTACGTGCGCGACGGCGCGTTTCCGGCGGCCGACGCGGGCTCGGTCAGCGGCGAGGAGGCGGCCACCGCGCTGGGCGAGCTGCTGAACGCGCACGCCGGCGCCGGCTCCTACGTGGCGACGATGGCCTACCTCGCGCCCGATCCGGCCGTCGACGCGGCGCTGACCGATCTCCGCCGGGTGCTTCGCCACCGCACGCACTCCGCCACGACGGTCGGGTACGGGCCGCGCTTCCTGCACTCGACCGGCCAGCTGCACAAGGGCGGTGCGCCGATCGGCGTGTTCGTGCAGCTGGTGGACAGCAGCGACACGAAGGTGGAGATCCCCGGCCAGCAGTACGACTTCGCCGCGCTCGTGCGCGCGCAGGCGATCGGCGACGGGCAGGCGCTGGGATCGCACGGGCTGCCGTTCCTGCGGATCGAGCTGAGCGGCGGGGACGCCGCCGCCGGGATCGCCGCGCTCGCCGCGGCGCTCGCGTGAGCACCGCGCAGGCACCCGTCACCACCCCCGCGAACCCGTTCGCGCAGGACGTCGACGAGCGGCTGCCGCCGCCGTCGACGCTCGTGCTGTTCGGCGCCACCGGCGACCTCGCCGCGCGCAAGCTGCTGCCGGCGATCTACGACCTGCTGGCCGACGGGCGGCTGCCGGAACGCTTCCGCCTGCTCGCGGTCGTGCGCAGCCACGACGAGGCGTCGTTCCGCGCTCACGCGCGCGACGCGATCGACGCGCACGCGCGCCGCCCGCTCGACGCGCGGCTGTGGGACGCGCTCGAGCCGCGCATCGGCGTCGTCACCGGCACCTACGGCGACCCGGCGCTGTACGCGGCGCTGGCCGCGCGCCTCGACGAGGGCGACCGCGAGGACGGCGAGCCCTCGCAGCGGCTCTTCTACCTCGCGATCTCCCCCGCCTTCTTCGCCGACACGGCGCGCAGCCTGTGCGAGGCCGGCCTCGGCCGCGGCGCCGACCCGCCGACGCGCCTGCTGATCGAGAAGCCGTTCGGCCACGACCTCGCGACCGCGCGCGAGCTGAACGCGGCGATCGACGAGTCGTTCGAGGAGCGCCAGGTCTTCCGCATCGACCATTACCTCGGCAAGGAGACCGTCCAGAACCTCTTGGTGCTGCGCTTCGGCAACGGGATCTTCGAGCCGCTGTGGAACCGCACCGCGATCGACCACGTGCAGATCACCGTCGCCGAGGACCTCGGCATCGGCCACCGCGCCGGCTACTACGACCGCGCGGGCGCGCTGCGCGACGTGATCCAGAATCACGCGCTCCAGCTGCTGAGCCTCGTCGCGATGGAGCCGCCGGCCAGCTTCGACGCCGACCTCGTGCGCGACGAGAAGGCGAAGGCGCTGCACGCCGTGCGCCCGCTCGACCCGGCGGCCGACGCGGTGCGCGGCCAGTACACGGCGGGCTGGATCGCCGGCGAGCAGGTGCCCGGCTACCGCGACGAGGAGGACGTGCCGGCCGGCTCGCGCACCGACACGTACGCCGCGCTGCGCGTCGAGATCGACAACTGGCGCTGGGCCGGCGTGCCCTTCTACCTGCGCACCGGCAAGCGCCTGCCGCTGCGCGCGACGGAGATCGCGATCGCCTTCAGACCGGTGCCGCATCAGCCGTTCCGCAGCCTCGACGCACCGCCGCCGCCGAACGAGCTGGTCATCTCGGTGCAGCCGAACGAGGGCGCGACGCTGCAGATCGCGGCCAAGACGCCGGGCACCGCGCTGGCCGTGCGCCCGGTGCAGATGGACTTCCAGTACGGCACGTCGTTCCTGCGCGAGTCGCCGGAGGCGTACGAGCGGCTGCTGCACGACGCGCTGCTCGGCGACGCGACGCTGTTCACGCGCGCCGACGAGGTCGAGGCGGCGTGGAAGATCGTCGATCCGGTGCTCGCGGCATGGGCCGACGACGGGAGCGGTGAGCCGCAGGAGTACGCGGCAGGCAGCGCCGGACCGGCCGCCGCCGACGCGCTGCTGGCGGCCGACGGACGCGCGTGGCGGTCGTTGTGAGCGCCGCCGCCGACGCACGCGAGCGCAGCGAGTGGCACGGCGAGGACGTCGGCGCGGGCGAGGTCGCCGAGCGCCTGATGGCGCTCAACCGCGAGCACGCGCGCCACGAGCACGGCCACGCCGCGACGCGCACGCTCAACCTGCTCGTTGCCCCGGGCGGAGACGTCGACGCCGACACGCTCGCGACCCAGCTCGCCGGCCTCGCCGACCGCCATCCGTCGCGCACGATCGTCGTGCGCGAGCACGCCGCGCCGCGGCTCGACGCGACCGTATCGATCGACTGCACGATCGGGACGGGCGCGGGCTGCGCCGGCCACTGCCACGACATGGCGCTGCTCGTCGCCGGCGCCGAGCGGCTCGCGCACGCCGACTCGCTCGTGCGCCCACTGCGCGTCGCCGGCCTGCCGACCGTGCTGTGGCTGCCGGGCACGCGCGCCAGCCGCGCGCAGGATCCGCTCGCGACGCTCGCGGACGCGATCGTGGTCGACTCCGCCGCCGCGAGCGGCGCAGCGCTGCCCGCCGCCTTCCGGCGCGTCGCCGCGCTCGACGTCGCGCGCGTGCGCGACGTCGCCTGGCTGCGCCTGCGGCGCTGGCGCCGCCATGTGGCGGCGCGCTTCGACGATCCCGCGGCGCGCGCGCTGCTCGCGCGCGCGGATCGCCTCGAGCTGCGCTCCTGCGCGCCCCAGCAGGCGAGCGCCCTGCTGCTGGCCGGCTGGATCGCCGCGCGCGCCGGCTGGGCGATCGAGCGGCTCGCGCTGGAGCCCGGCGGCTGGACCGGGCGTGCGCGCCGCGCCGACGGCGGCGAGGTCGCGCTTGCGCTCAGGCCGCCGGAGATGCCCGACCTGACCGGCATCCACGCGCTCGCGCTGCACGCCGGCGCGGAGCGAATCGCGCTGCGCGCCCCGGTCGCCTCGCCGAACCCCGCGCGCGCGTTCGCCGCCGCACTCGGGATGTTCGATACCCCGACGCCCGGCTACGCGCCCGCGCTCGCCGCGCTGCTGGACGGGCTCGAGCAGGAGGCGAGCGCATGATCGAGCTGACCCTCGTCGACGACGCGGAGGCCGCCGCGCGCACGTGCGCCGAGCGGGTCGCCGACGCGATCGAGGCCGCCCGCGCCGCCCGCGGCGTCGTGCACCTCGCGCTCGCCGGCGGCAGCACGCCCGCGCGCACCTACGAGCTGCTGGCGGAGCGCGTGGCCGACTGGCGCGACGTGCACCTGTGGTTCGGCGACGAGCGCTGCGTGCCGCTCGACGACCCCGACAGCAACCACGCCCTGCTCGCGCGGACGCTGCTCGCGAACCTGCCCGCGGGGGCGGCGCCTCCGCTCGTCCACGCGCTGCCCGGCGCGGGCGACGGCGACCCGCCGGCGGCGGCCGCGGCCTACGAGCGCGAGCTGCGCGCCACCGTCCCGGGCGAGCCTCCGAAGCTGGACCTCGCGCTGCTCGGCCTCGGCGAGGACGGCCACACGGCCTCGCTGTTCCCCGACGATCCGGTCCTGGAGGAGCGCGAGCGGCTATGCGTTGCGGTGCGCGGGAGAAAGCCGCCGCCCGATCGCGTGACGCTGACGCTGCCCGTGCTGCGCGCCGCCCGCGCGATCGTCGTGCTGACGGCCGGCGCGGGCAAGGCGGCGGCGGTCGCGGCGATGCGCGCGGGCCCCAGCCGGCACGTGCCGGCGAGCCTGCTCGGCGACGGCGCGACGGTCGAGCTGATCGCCGACCACGCGGCCGTGCCGGAGTAGCGACGCTTACGAACTTGTGACGTTTCCGCCCGCAGGTGGTTTCACGGGCGGCGCGACGTGACAGACTGACGGGGATGCCGAGCGAGACGGCAGCGCCGCCGGGCGCGACAGGGGACGTGCTCGAAGCGCTGAGCGACACACGCGCGCGCACGCTGGCGCTCGTCGCGCACCTCGACGACGAGACGCTCGAGCGCGTCCACTCGCCGCTGATGAGCCCGCTCGTGTGGGATCTCGGCCACATCGCCGCGTTCGAGGACCTGTGGCTCGCCCACCGCGGCGCCGGCCTGCCGCTGCTGCGGCCCGACCTCGCCGAGGTCTACGACGCGTTCGAGACGCCGCGCGCGGCTCGCGGCGACCTGCCCTACCTGCGCCGCGCCGACGCACTCGCCTATCTCACGGCCGTGCGCGAGCGCGCGGCCGAGCTGCCGGTCGACCCGCTCCTGCACGAGCTGGTGCTGCGCCACGAGCAGCAGCACACCGAGACGATGCTGCAGACGATGGAGCTGGCGCACCTGCCGGCGCCGCCGCAGGCCGCGCCCGCCGCCCCGGCCGCCGCCTCCTCCGGGCTCACCGGCCTCGAGCTGGTCGAGGTCCCCGCCGGGCCGTGCACGGTCGGCGCGCCGGCCGAGGGCTTCGCCTACGACAACGAGCGGCCCCGCCACACCCTCGACCTGCCCGCCTTCCGCATCGGCCGCACGGCCGTGACGAACGGCGCGTTCCACGAGTTCGTCGCCGGCGGCGGCTACGCCCGCCCCGAATGGTGGACGCGCGAGGCGTGGGCGTGGAAGGAGGAGTACGACATCGAGCGCCCCGCCGGCTGGACGGCCGACGGGCGCGAGTGGCGCATGGACCGCTGCGAGCCGCTCGACCCGAGCAAGCCCGTCGTCCATGTCTCCTGGTTCGAGGCCGACGCCTTCGCCCGCGCGCACGGCGCTCGCCTCCCCACCGAGGCCGAGTGGGAGAAGGCGGCGACCTGGGACCACGAGAACCGGGACGGTCCGCGACGCGAACCCCGCGCACGCGAACGTCGACCAGCGGGCGTTCGGCACCCTTCCCGTCGGGACGCACCCCGCCGGCGCCTCCCCCGCCGGCTGCCTCGGCATGATCGGCGACACCTGGGAGTGGACCGCCGGCGGCTTCGACGGCTACCCCGGCTTCGCGGCATATCCCTACCGCGAGTACTCCGAGGTCTTCTTCGGCGGCGACTACCGCGTGCTGCGCGGCGGCTCGTGGGCGACGCGCGCGCGCGTCGCCACGCCGACGTTCCGCAACTGGGACCACCCGCAGCGCCGGCAGATCTTCGCCGGGCTGCGCATAGCGAAGGACGCGTGATCGACCCAATGTCCTCGACCTTCCAGCCCGACGTCACGATCGACGACCACCTCGACGAGGCGCACGAGCGCGGCCTCGCCGAGGACGTGCTCGACGGCCTCACGCGGCCGTTCAAGGAGCTGCCGCCGAAGCACTTCTACGATGAGCACGGCTGCGAGCTGTTCGACCGCATCACCGAGCTGCCCGAGTACTACCCGACGCGCGCCGAGCGCTCGATCCTCCAGGCACAGGCGGAGGCGATCGTCGCGGCGACCGGCGCCGCCGAGCTGGTCGAGCTGGGCTCCGGCACGGCCGCGAAGACACGCGTGCTGCTCGACGCGATGGCGGCCGCCGGCCAGCTGCGCCGCTACGTGCCGTTCGACGTCGCCGAGTCGGTCGTGCGCGCGAGCGCGGAGGCGCTCGTCGAGGAGTACCCGGGGCTGCGCGTCCACGGCGTGATCGGCGACTTCGAGCGCCACCTCGACCGCATCCCGCCGCCGACGCCCGGCGAGCCGCGCATCGTCGCGCTGCTGGGCGGCACGATCGGCAACTTCCCGCCCGGCAGCCGGCGCCGGCTGCTGCGCGAGATCGCCGCGCTGCTCGGTCCCGACGACCGCCTGTTGCTCGGCACCGACCTGGTCAAGGACCCACAGGTGATCGAGGCCGCCTACGACGACGCGGCGGGAGTGACGGCCGAGTTCAACCGCAACGTCCTGCGCGTCCTGAACCGCGAGCTCGACGCCGACTTCCCGCTCGCCGACTTCGACCACGTCGCCTTCTTCGACCGCCGCAACGAGTGGATCGAGATGCGGCTGCGCGCACGCCGCGCGTGCGACGTGCGCGTCGAAGCGCTCGGCCTGCGCGTCGCGCTCGACGCAGGCGAGGAGATCCGCACCGAGATCAGCGCGAAGTTCACGCCCGAGCGCGTCGCCGAGGACTTCGCCGCCGCCGGCCTCGCGCTCGCCGGCTGGCACACCGATCCGCAGGAGCGCTTCGCGCTGTCGCTCGGCGCCCCGGCCTGACAGGCCCGCGCCGTCGGCTCGCGCCCGCCTGAACGCTCGTTCACATCCCCCGAAGCGCGGATAATGCCCGCATGGAGGATGGATCCGTCGCGGTGGCCCATGCGGGGAGCGCCCGCCCGTCTGCGCGCCTGTTGAGCCTGGCCGGCGACGCGCGGCTCGTCGCGCTCGCGGGCGCCGGGGACGATGCGGCGTTCGAAGCGCTCTACGACCGCCACCACGCCGCGATCCTCGGCTTCTGCCGCCACATGCTCGGTTCGCGCGAGGAGGCCGAGGACGTGCTCCAGCACACGTTCCTGGCAGCGTTCCGGCAGCTCGCCGGCGGAACCCGGCCGCTCGACGTGCGCCCGTGGCTGTTCGCGATCGCCCGCAACCGCTGCGTCTCGCTGCTGCGGACGCGACGGGCGCACGTCCCACTCGAGCACGCCGAGCCGGCGGTCGACGGGCTGCTCGTCACCGTCGAGCGGCGCGAGGCCGTGCGCGAGCTGCTCGCCGACCTCGGCCGCCTGCCGGAGGACCAGCGCGCGGCGCTCCTGCTCACCGAGCTGGGCGCGCTCGACCACGCAGGCGTCGCGGCCGTGCTCGGCTGCCCGCGCGAGAAGGTCAAGGCGCTCGTCTTCCAGGCGCGCTCCGCGCTCGCCGCCAACCGCGACGCGCGCGCGACGCCGTGCGCGCAGATCCGCACGGAGCTGGCGACCGCGAGCGGCGGCGCCCTGCGGCGGGGTCCGCTGCGGCGTCACTTGCGCGACTGCGACGACTGCCGTGCGTTCAAGGCGGAGGTCGCGAGCCAGCGCAAGCTGCTCGCGCTCGCGCTGCCGGCGATCCCGGGCGCGGCGATGAAGGCGGCCGTGCTCGGCGGGCTCGGGAGCGCGCACGGCGGCGCCATCTCGACAGGGACGGCCAGCACGACGCTCGGCGGCGTGCTGGCCTCGTCGACGGCGAAGGTCGCCGTCTCGCTCGCGCTCGCGGGCGCCGTCGCGGGCGGCGGCGCACTGGCCGTGCACGGTACGCCGGCGCCTGCGCGCACAGCGAACGTGGCGTCACGCGCGTGGCCCGCAGCGCGCACGGCCGTGCGCGATCGGCTCCTGCATGCGACGCACGCGCAGCGCCGCAGACCTGTCTCCGGTCCTCAGTCGACCGCCGTGCGGGTGCCGCCGGCAGGCCGGACGCAGCCGACCGCCCCCTCCCCGCTCGCCGCCCCTCGCACGCGGTCGTCGCAAGCTCCCGCCGGAGGCGACGGAGCCACAGGCAGCAGCGCCGCGGCTGGCGCCAGGACGCCACCGACGCCGGCCGGCACCAGCGCCGGGACTACGCAGCCACCGCCCGGGCACGGCGACGTCCCGCCGGGCCAGAGCGGCACTCCGCCGGGCCACAGTGGCGACGCCCCAGGACACGGCGCCACGCCGCCCGGGCAAGGCGGCACGCGGCCGGGCCGGAGCGGGACACCTCCCGGACACGACGGCGAAACGCCGGGCACGGCCGGCGACGGCTCATCGCCCGGGCACAGCGGCGACGCGCCAGGGCACGCTGGGACGCCACCCGGCCAGTCGGGCGCGCACGGCCACGGCGGCTGACGCGTCGCCCGCAACTTTCCAACCTCGCCCACCCCGCCGCGTCTACACCGTGTCGCACGAGTTGCGCGCGGTCGGTCCCCCCATCCCGCGCAGCACACGTCGGGTGGCCGGCCCCGAACTCTCTGCCGGGGTCGGCTGCCTGGCGGCCGGCTCGGGCGCGGCGACCGCAAAGGCCGCCGCGCACACGCGAGCCGGAGCGCCCTGCTAGCTCAAACGCTCGATCAGCATGGCCATGCCCATGCCGCCGGCGACGCACATCGTCTCGAGCCCGATCGTCTTGTCGAGCGTCTCGAGGTCGTTGAGCAGCGTCGTCATGATGCGGGCGCCGGTCATCCCGAACGGGTGGCCGAGCGCGATCGCGCCGCCGAACGGGTTGAGCTGCTCGTCGGCGATGCCCCACGCCTCCTGGCACGGGACGACCTGCGCGGCGAACGCCTCGTTCAGCTCGACGATGTCGACGTCGCCCATCGTCATGCCCGCCTGCGCGAGCACGTTGCGCACGGCCGGGATCGGGCCGAGGCCCATGTACTCCGGCTCGATCGAGGCGACCGCGGACGCGATGATGCGCGCCTTCGGCTTCATGCCCAGCTCGCGCGCCTTCTCCTGCGACATCACGAGCACCGCGGCGGCGCCGTCGTTGAGCGGGCAGGCGTTGCCGGCCGTGACGGTGCCGTCCGGCTTGAACGCCGGCTTGAGCTGCGCGAGCTTCTCCTCGGTCGTGCCGGGGCGCGGACCGTCGTCCTTCGTGACGGTCGTCTCGGGCACGACGACCTCCTCGCCCTGCTCGTTCGTCGCCGTGTGCTCGGGGACGACGACCGGGACGATCTCGGTGTCGAAGTGGCCGGAGGCCTGCGCCTCGACCGCGCGCTGCTGCGAGATCGCGGCCCAGCGGTCCTGCGCCTCGCGCGAGACGCCCTCGCGCTCGGCGACGTTCTCGGCCGTCAGGCCCATCGGGATGTAGACGTTGACGAGCGAGCCCTCGGAACCGTCGAGCTGCGGGTGGAACGGCAGCGGGGCGCCCCCGCCGAGGCGCGAGACGGCCTCGACGCCGGAGGCGACGTACGTGTCGCCCTCGCCCGCTCTGATCGCGTGGAAGGCCATGCGGATCGTCTGCAGCGACGAGGCGCAGAAGCGGTTGACGGTGGTGCCGGGCACCGACACGGGGTAGCCGGCGAGCAGCAGCGCGTTGCGGGCCACGTTGTAGCCCTGCTCGCCCTCTCCGGCGGCCGCGCCCATCATCACGTCGACGATCGAGGCGGGATCGAGCTGCGGGTTGCGCTCCAGGAGCGCTCTGAGGGGGATCGCGGCGAGGTCGTCCGCGCGCACGTCCTTCAGCGAGCCCTTGACGGCACGGCCGATCGGCGTCCGGACGGCGTCGACGATGACGGCATCAGACATGAGGTGATTCCTTTCGGTGAGGTGCCCGGCGGTCGCACTCCACGGGCCTGCGTTTTCCCCGGCGGTCGCACTCCACGGGGGCCTGCCGTGAAGGATAGGACGAACGGTGGCGTTCAGATGCCGGTTGCCATGGATGTGCTGTAGACGGGGCGCCTGGAGAGGCCTACCTTGGTTGCATGAGTCGCGTGAACATCCAGGCCCCCGAGGCAGGCTTCCCGGAACTGCTCGACCGCGTCAAGCAGGGCGACGAGGTCGTCATCATCGAGGGCGGCAAGCCCATTGCCAAGCTTGTCGCGCATCCGCAGCAGAAGCGCGACTACCGCTCGTTCATCGGCTGCTGGAGCGGCCGCGTCGACGTGTCCGGGGCCGACGACGTAGACAAGGCGATCTATCGCAAGCTCGGGATGATGAGTTGAGGCTCTTGCTCGACAGCCATGTCGTGCTTTGGCTCACGGCGGACGGACCGGAACGCTCGTCCCGGACGCTCAATGCAATCGTCGATGAAGCGAACGAGACGCTCGTCAGCGCCGTCAGCGTCTGGGAGCTGGAGATCAAGCGTCTGAAGGGACAGTTGGACGCGCCGGCCGACCTGCTCGACCGACTCGAGGACGCCGGTTTCCGCCTGCTCAGCATCACGCCTGACAACGCGCTCGACGCCGCGCGCCTTCCACGCCATCACGGGGACCCCTTCGACCGATTGCTTGTCGCGCAAGCGCAAGGTGAGACGGCCACGCTCGTGACGGCTGACGAGGCGCTGGCCGCTTACGACGTGCCGATCATGCCCGTCGTCGGCTGAGTTAGAGCCCCAACCCCCGCACGCCGTCCTCGTCCCAGCCGAGGTGGTGGGCGAGCTCGTGGCGGACGGTGCGGACGACCTGGGCGCGCAGCAGGTCGAGGTCGTGGCCGAAGTCGCGCACGATCGTGTCCTGGAAGACGACGATGCGCGCGAAGCCGTCGTGCGCGACGGTCGGGCCGTGGTAGATCCCGTACGCGTGGTACTTGCGCCCTTCGGTCCCCACGACGACGGCGACGTGCTCGAGCGCGCGGTGGAACTCGAGCGGCAGCTCGTCGAGCGCGGAGCGCACGAGCGCTTTGAAGTCCTCCTCGTTCCACGGGTCGATGCCGGGGTCGTCGTCATCGACGTCGTCCAGCTCGTCCTCGCCTTCGCCCGACAGCCCCTCGCGCGCGAGCAGCTCGCTGCGCTCCACGAGCGCCTCGAAGTCGTGCTCGGAGCGCGGGTTGCGCCAGTCGGCGAGGCGCCCGGTGATGAGCGCGAGCACGAACGCGACGACGAGCGCGCTCCCGAGCGCGACGGCGATCCCCTGCAGCAGCCGCAGCGGGTAGGTCGTCGCGAAGCCTTCCACCGCGGTGATCGCGAGGATCGCGAGCGTGAAGGCGGCGAGCGCCGACCAGGCGACCTGGGCGCCGGTCGGGAGTCTCGAGAACATCGTCCGAGCGTAGCCGCTCGGCCCGCGCGCGGCGACCGCAGCGGCCCGCGGCGGCGGCCCCGCCTCAGCGCAGCGTGCGCGCGATCACGAGCCGCTGGATCTCGTTCGTGCCCTCGTAGATCTGCGTGATCTTCGCGTCGCGCAGCATCCGCTCGACCGGGTACTCGTTGACGTAGCCGTAGCCGCCGAGCACCTGGATCGCCTCGACGGTGACGCGCATCGCGTTGTCGGAGTTGAACAGCTTCGCCATCGCGCTGTACTTGCCGCGGTCGGCGTCGCCGCGGTCAGCCTTCGCAGCGGCCTGGTAGAGCAACTCGCGGCCGGCGGCGCAGCCCGTCTCCATGTCGGCGAGCTTGAACTGAATCGCCTGGAAAGCGTTGATCGGCTGGCCGAACTGTCTGCGCTCGCGCGCGTAGGCGGCGGCGTAGTCGGTCGCGCCCTGCGCGATCCCGAGCGCCTGCGCGCCGATGCCGAGACGCGACCAGTCGAGCGTGCCGAGCGCGACGTGCATCCCCTTGTCGACCTCGCCGATCAGGTTCGCAGCCGGGATCCGCACGTCGTCGAAGATCGGCTGGCCGGTCGGGGAGCCCTTGATGCCGAGCTTTCTCTCGAGCTTGCCGACGCTGAAGCCGGGACGGTCTTCTCGACCACGAAAGCGCTGATGCCGCGCGAGCGGCCGGCCGCCGGGTCGGTCACGGCGAAGACGACGTAGAAGTCGGCGATCCCGAGGTTCGTGATCCAGTTCTTCGTGCCGCTGACGACCCACTCGTCGCCGTCGCGCACGGCCTTGCAGATCATGCCGCCGGGGTCGGAGCCGGCCTCCGGCTCGGACAGCGCGAACGCCGGGGACCACTCGCCCGTCGCGCACTTCGGCAGGAAGCGCGCCTTCAGCTCCTCGCTGCCGAACAGTCTGATCGGCAGCGTGCCGAGGTCCTGCACGGCGAGCATGAGCGCGCTCGACGCGCACGCCTTCGCGACCTCCTCGATCGCGATGCAGAGCATCAGCGCACCGGTGCCGGTGCCGCCGTGCTCCTCCTCGAACGGCAGGCCGAACAGGTCGTGCTCGGCGAACAGCTGACGGAGGTCCCACGGGTACTCGGCCTTCTCGTCGATCTCCGCGGCGCGCGGCGCCACGCGCTCGCGCACCATCTGGCGGATCGTGTCGCGGAAGGCGAGCTGGTCGTCGGTCAGGGCGTAGGAATCGGCAAGTGCGGACATGCGGCCGATGCTAGCCGCGCAGCCAGCCGCGGCACGCCGGTTCCGGCGCCCGGACGACTCAGAAGCCCGTCGGGTGGCGCACGACGTAGCCGTCGCCCGAGCGCATGTCCGACTGCCAGCGCGACGGGTTCGCGCCGCTCGTGTCGAAGCGCAGGCCCGCGATCGTCATCCACGCGTGGCCGCCGTTGGCGTAGATCGTGATCCAGCGCCCGTTGCCACTCGAGCCCCACGACTCGAAGCTGGTCGAGTCGAGCTGCGTGTCGATCAGCCCGCCGCCGTGGAGCGCGTAGCTGACGGAGCCCGAGCAGTCGTAGCCGGCGTCGTTCCACGTCCCGTGGCCGCCGCCGTAGATGTAGGGCTTCGTCGCGATGCGGTTGGCCGCGGCGATGACGCCCTTGATCGCAGCCGGCGCGTCGGCGGGCGCGACGGCGGTGCCGTTGGACAGCAGGCGCGCATGACCCACCGGCGCGTCGACCGGCGCGCCGCTGTTGCCGGCGCTGTCGCTGAGGCTGCGCAGCGCCTGCACCGTCGAGGCGCCGACGACGCCGTCGGCCTTCAGGCCGTGCGCCTTCTGGAAGCGCTTGACGTTCGCGAGCGTCTCGGGGCCGAAGTTGCCGACGATCGGCGTCTGGAAGCCGGCGCGCGTGAGGAAGTCCTGCAGCACGCGCACGTCGTGGCCTCTCATGCCCTTCTTCAGGGTGCGGTCGCCCATGTGCTCAGTGCCTCCGCCGGCCCCGCCCTGCTGCTGCTTCGCCGAGGCGCGCTTCGCGGCGACCGCGCGCAGCGCGCTCACGGTGCCCGAGCCGACGACGCCGTCGGACGTCAGATGGTGCGCGTGCTGGAAGCGCTTGACGTTGCTGAGCGTCTCCGGACCGAAGACGCCGGCGATCGGCGTGGCGTAGCCGGCGCGCGTGAGGTAGTCCTGCAGCACGCGCACGTCGTGGCCGCGGTCGCCCTCGTGGAGCGCGCGATCGCCGAGATGCTGCGCGGCGAGCGCCGCCGAGGGCGCGAGCGCCGCGGCGAGCACGGCGAGGACGATGACGAAACGCGAACGCCGGGCAACCGGCGCGAACCTGGACGACACGGGTGCAAACCCCTTCTCTTTCGGGCGCCTGCGGGGTTAGCTGACGGGCTCGCGCAGAAAGAGCAGCGCTACGTCGCGGTTGCGACGACTCGCCCCTGAGTCCCGTGTCGACGGGCCTCTTTGGTTCCCCCGCTCCCCGGCTTTTGCTGTGCCGGAGACTCGGCTGGGTACAAGCGAAGGGCGGCAGACTACCGGGTTCGCGGCAGGAATGTCGAACGCGGTCGCGAATGGCGCGCCGGCACGGCGCACGCCCGCGCGCCCTCGCGTCCGTTCGCGCCGGCCCTCGCCCCCGTGGACGATCGGGCCGGTAGGGTCGCCGGAATGCCCGGATCCGCCGACCAGCTCGCGCGGCTCGACCGCGCCACTGCGCAGCTCGACCCGCCGTTCGCGGCCGTCGACCTCGACGCCTTCCGCGCGAACGCGCGCGACATGCTGCGGCGCGCCGCAGGCCGGCCGATCCGCCTGGCGAGCAAGTCGATCCGCTGCCGCGCGCTGCTGGAGCGCACGCTCGCGTCCGACCCCGGCTTCCGCGGCACGCTCGCGTACACGCTGCCGGAGGCGCTGTGGCTGGCCGACCGCGGCCTGCGCGACCTCGTCGTCGCCTACCCGACGACCGACCGCGCGGCGCTGCGCGCGCTGGCCGCACGCGAGGACGACGCAGGGATCGCCGTGATGGTCGACGACGTCGCGCAGCTGGAGCTGATCGAGGCGGCGGTCGCGGACGCGCGCGCCGGCGGCGCGGCGCAGCCGGTGCGCGTCTGCATCGACGCCGACGCGAGCTGGCGCCCGCTCGGCGGGCGCGTGCACGTCGGCGTCAAGCGCTCGCCGCTGCACGCGCCGGAGCAGGTCGCCGCGCTCGCGCGCGAGATCGCGGCGCGGCCGTCGCTGCGGCTCGTCGGGCTGATGGCGTACGAGGCGCAGATCGCCGGGCTCGGCGACCGCCCGCCCGGCAAGCCGCTGCTCGGGCTCGCGCTGCGCGCCGTGCAGCGCGCGTCCACCCGCGAGCTGGCCGCACGCCGCGCGGCGATCGTGGCGGCGGTCGAGGCCGTCACACCGCTCGAGCTCGTCAACGGCGGCGGCACGGGCTCGATCGAGTCGACCGGCGCCGAGCCGGCCGTCACCGAGATCGCCGCCGGCTCGGGCCTCTACGGCCCGACGCTGTTCGACGCCTACTCGCGCTTCAGACCGCTGCCGGCGGCACTGTTCGCGCTGCCGGTCGTGCGGCGGCCGGGCCGCGGCGTCGTGACCGCGCTCGGCGGCGGCTACCTCGCCTCAGGCTCCGGCGACCGCGCGCGCCTGCCGCGGCCTGTGCTCCCCGCCGGTCTGCGGCTCGACGGCCGCGAGGGCGCCGGCGAGGTCCAGACGCCGCTGCTCGGCGCGGCCGCCGACGGCCTGCGGATCGGCGACCGCGTGTGGCTGCGCCACGCGAAGGCGGGCGAGCTGTGCGAGCGCTTCGCCGAGCTGCACCTGATCGAGGGCGACCGCGTCGTCGAGACGGTCCCGACCTATCGCGGCGAGGGGAAATGCTTCCTTTGAGGCCGATTTGCAGCAGTTAAGGGTAGTGGGTCAGTTTGGTTCTGACCCGTCGCGTGCTCTACGGTCCCCGCCGTTCTGAGGGCAAGTGGCCCGACGGGTGGGCAAACACCCGCCGGGCCTGCACACGGAAGGGTTGGTTCCGCATGCAGGTGGAGGGTATCTGGCGGCCTGTGCCGCCTGAGCAGCGCGCGTTCGGTCGTGCAGTCCGCGAGTTGCGAGCGCGGCGGTGGATGTCGCAGGAGGGCCTCGGGTTCGCCGCTGGGCTGCACCGCAACTACATCGGGGCGTTGGAGCGCGGCGAGACGAACCCGACGTTCAGAACGGTGCTGCGGGTCGTCAGAGGGCTCGGGGTGCCGTTGGGCGAGCTGGTCAGGGTCTACGAGCGGCAGCTTGGCGATGCCGGGTAAGCCGATCGGCAACGGCGGCAGCAGTGATCACGTCGCGCTCGGGCGCGCGGTCCGCCAGCTGCGTAAGCGGCGCGGCGTCACACAGCGGATGCTCGCGTTCGACTCTGGCCTCGGCGACCGCTACGTCGGCCAGGTCGAGCGCGGCGTCGTGAACCCGTCGTTCGGGTCGCTGTTGCGGATGGCGCGCACGCTCGGGTCCGATCTCCCGGAGCTGGCCGCGCTCTACGCCCGCAGCATCGCCGAGATCGACCCGCACGCGGGCAGTGACGTGCCGCTGTGCCCGACGCCGGAGGCGTTCGTCGACAAGGAGCGCTTCAACGCGGCGATGTTGGCTGAGATCACGACACGCCGCGAACGACGCGAACGCCGCCGTCAGCGGCAGGGGTAGGATGAAGCCGTGGACCTGAACACGCTCGCCAGCCGGATCGTCAGAGAGTCGACCGACCCTGACGCGCGAGAGAGACGGGACCCGGCCGCCGTCGATCGCGGCCAGAAGGGCGGCAGAACGCGCGCGCAGCGCATGACGCCTGAGGAGCGCAGTGCGGCCGCGAGACGGGCCGCGCAAGCGCGCTGGTCAGCTGGCCGGTAGCACCACTTTCGTATTGCACCTATAGCCGGTCTGTAGTCGTTACGCTGGCGCGATGGACGAGCACCGGAGCAGTGCTTCCCTGGAGCAACGCCACGCGGACTTCCTATGGATCGCGCGGCGTTTCCAGCTTCACACGGATACGTCTCGTGAGATGCTGAACGAGCTGGTTCCGCAAATGGATCAGCGTGACGTACAGCGGCTTTCTCCGGAGTCCCTTGCGTCATCGGCTACGAGCCTCCCGGAGTCGCAGCGCGAGAAGCTCAAGGCGATCATCGCCGACGCCTACGACCGGGCCGACAGAGCCTCGGAGGACGGGCAAGACGTGGCGCCCGAGGCGGACCTGACGCCGATTTTCGCCAATGATCAGCACTCGCTTGCGCGATTTCTCGACGGCCTCAGCCGTGCGATGAGCGAGCCAAGTCGGCAGATGATCCTGCTCAACTCGCTCCTCGCGATGGCCGTCAGCGAGTTCGAAGTCCTTGTGTCTTCGATCGTCGCCCGCTACTTCATCGCGCACCCTCAAGCACTCGACGACAGAGAGGCCCGGTTCTCGCTCTCGGATCTCGCGTCGTTCGACGACCTCGACGACGCGCGAGACGTGCTGATCAGCAAGCGCATCACCGACCTTATGTACGGGGGAGTCGAGGACTGGGGCGAGTGGTTTAGAAAGACCTGTGGGGCCGATTGGACCTTGCTCGCGCTGGATCACGACGAGCTGCTCGAACTCTTCCAGCGACGCCATCTGGTCATGCACAACGGCGGGGTCGTCTCGCACCTTTACCTTCAGCGCGTTCCGGATACGAGCAGACCGGTGAAGCTCGGGGATCGACTGGTGCCCGACATGGACTACATGAACGCCGCTCTCGACCAACTCGATGTGCTCGGGCATCTCCTGGTTCTGCTGGCTTGGGGCACATGGAAGCCCGCAGACCGCGACCTCACGGCTTCGCTGCTCCTTGACCGCTCGTACTTCCTCATGCTGCGGGGGCGTTGGCGTGCCGTAGCCAAGCTCTGCGAGGTAGGCAAGAAGCTCAGAGCCCCAGAAGCGATGCTATGCGCGATTCGATGCAACGGCTGGCATGCGCGCGCTGTGCTTGAAGGTCGCGCCGCGATTGCCGATGACGTGCGCAGATGGGATACCTCAGCGCACAGAGGCCGCTTCCAGCTGGTGAAGCACGCTCTGCTCGGGGAGGTCGACGAGGCTGCGCGACTTGTCCCGGTGATGCTCGAACAAGACGAGATCGCGCCCGGAGCGCTTGCAGAGTGGCCGATCTTGTCGGATCTCCGTGAGCACCCGGATGTCCTGCCTTTGATATCCGGCTAGAGCGGGCAGAACCCCGTTGCGACCGTCAACGCATTTTGCAAGGATAGGGAGCATGGACCACTAGCACGAGCCGCTTCTACGTGCAGCGCCGAAGGTCCGAGGCGCTGTAGAACCTGAGAAACCGTCGTACCGACGCCCACCCACCTTCTGGTGGGGGGGCGTTTTCTTTGCACGGTTCCGTCCGATGCTCTACGCATAATGGTCAACATGAACCGTCTGAGCACAGAGAAGCGCGCAGCCATCGTGGGCTGCCTGGTCGAGGGGAACTCGATCCGCGCGACCGTCCGGATCACCGGGGCCGCGAAGAACACCGTCACGAGACTGCTGGTCGATCTCGGCGCCGCCTGCGCGGAGTACCAGGACGCCACGCTGCGCGGGCTGCCGTGCAAGACGATCGAGTGCGACGAGATTTGGGCGTTCTGTTACGCCAAGCAGAAGAACGTCCCGGAGCAGTACAGAGGCACGCCCGGCTACGGCGACGTGTGGACCTGGACCGCCCTGTGCGCGGACACGAAGCTCGTGCCGTCGTGGCTCGTCGGCGAGCGCACGATCGATGACGGCACCGCCTTCATGCACGACCTTCGGAGCCGGCTCGCGGAGCCGCGCGTGCAGCTCACCACCGATGGCCTGCGCGCCTATCGCGAGGCGGTCGGCGACACGTTCGGCGAGGGCGTGGACTTCGCGCAGCTCCACAAGGTCTACGGCCTCGACCCGACGATCAGAGGCGCGCAGCGTCGCTACAGCCCGCCGATGGTCACCAGCACGCAGGTCACGGTCGTGAGCGGCGACCCCGATCCCGGCGAGATCAGCACCAGCTACGTCGAGCGTCAGAACCTCACGATGCGGATGGGCATGCGGCGCTTCACGCGCCTCACGAACGGGTTCTCGAAGAAGGTCGAGAACCTCGCGCACGCCGTCAGCCTGCACTACATGCACTACAACTACGCGCGCGTCCACCAGACGCTCAGATGCACCCCGGCGCAGGCCGCTGGCGTGACCGACAGACGGTGGAAGCTGACGGACATCGCAGGGCTGCTGGACTGACGCTAAACGAGTGGCGGCCTCGCCGCCGCGAGCGCCGCCAAGTGCGCCCGATCGGCCGCCGCGCGTTCTTCTCTCGCTTCGTCGGTCATCAGCGCCTCGCGGATACGGTCGCTCGGCAACATCACGCCGACGCCGTAGCGGCTGATCGCACCTTCGGCGCTGGCCTCGTCGGAGAAGTGCCGGGTAAACATTCCGCAGAAGCTGGCCACGCTCGCGATCTTCCCGAGCGTCGGGACGGTCCCATCGGCACGTCGGGGTGCGACGTCAGGGCCCAGCTCGGCCGGGATGTCATCGAGCATCGCGTACGAGAGCGTCGCGACGCATGGAGAGCCACTGAAGCCCTTGTAAGAGCGGCAATCCACAAGGTGAGCCCGATAGGAGTAGCTCTCGTGGGGGATCGACACGTCCAACGCACCGAGGTTGGCTGCACGCCCCATCGACACATTGAGATGCGCAAAGATCCCGAGGTAGAAGATCGTCCCGCCCAGCGCGACGTACTCCCCTTCTGGCACGAAGTCCGTATCCAGCCGGAACGCTTGGAAGCGCGGCACGCGGTCCCGCTGGAACGGGGCCACCGCGAGGTCCACGTCGGGCAGCGGCTGACGCCATCCCTGAACCGCGACGGGAGGGAACCACTCGCCAAGGTCCAGCGGGTCCGGAACCTCAGCGGCGATCTCGATCTGGTTTCTGATCACATGATCCGCCGTGACGAGATAGAACCAGCGCTTGCCGGGGATCGCCTCGCTCGGCACGCCGACGATCGAACCCGTCCCGCGCACATCGCCCACGCTCGTGATCCGCACAACGCAGTTGAGCATCTTCGGATCTAGCGGCATCGGGAGTTCCCCCGGCCGCCGCACAGCCCACCGCGGCAGATCACACAGGCTGCGGTCACGAGGCGGCACAGGCTACCCCCCCCCAACCTCTGGCAAGTCGCCGGTCACTCCGGAACCCCCGCCATTCCAGCCGCGCACCCCCGAAGGGTCAAAGTGACCCACTACCCAGTTAAGTTGCACTTCCACACAGACACGCATCATTTGATGCGCTAGCGTCGGCAGCGTGATAGCTTCGCTGCTCGTGGCCCCGAGATCGCGTAGATCCGCCCGCAGACCGCGCGCGCCGAGACGCGCCGGCGCGCGCACCACACTGCGCGTCCCCGACGACCTCGCCGAGACCGTCGCCCGCTACGCCGAGCAGCACCGCACGAGCACGAACGACGCGCTCATCCGGCTCGCGTACGACGGCGCCAGACGCTACGACTACGAGCACACCGTTGAGGAGCTCGCCGCCGCGCGGCGCGCGGCGATCGACCGACTGGTCGACGACGAGATCCCGCCGGATGCCGAGATGCCGTCCGGCGAGGAGACCGCTCGCGCGATCCTCGCCTGGCGACTCGGGCTCGTCGACGAGGAGGAGTTCGGTGCCTGACGCCTGGGACACCAGCGTCGCCTCGCAGGCGGCCGGACGCCATACGGAGCGTCTGCGATCCCATCTGACGAGCGGGGTGCGAATCCCGATCCCGGCGCCGACCGTGCAGGAGATCACACGCGGGATCGCCGCCCGCACGGCGCGCGATCCCGCCTTCGCGTTGCGGATGCGGTGGTTTGACCTGCTCCTGCGTCACAGACTCGTCGACGTCGTGCCGCTCGGCAAGCAGGGCGCCGCGTTGGCCGGCCACCTGCTCGCACGCCATCCCCATGCGCCGACCCGCAACCACCGCCGGCCAGGCTCCCGCGCCCAGCAGCGCGCCGCCTGGGCGCTCGACGTCCAGATCGCGGCGTGCGCGTTCGCGGGCGGCTACGGCGTGCTGACCGAGAACGTGGACGACTTCGCGCTGCTGCGCGACGCGATCGCCGAGCTGCTGCCGAACGCCCGGCCGTTGACGGTCAACGACGCACGACTCTAACGCTCGACTCGAACGTTAGCCTTAGTCCCGAGAACCCTGCCCGTATAGGCGTTCGCGAAGCGACCGTCGGGATCGAGCCGCGCGCGCACGGCCTGCCAGTCGTCCCAGCGCGGATAGCGTGGTCGCAGCTTCTCGGCGGTCTGGAAGTGGCGTTTGCCCCAGTGCGGGCGGCCGCCGTACTCGTCCATGATCGCCTCGACGGCGCGAAAGTACGGCTCCCATGCCATCCCCTTGAACATGTGGACGGCGACATACCCGCTCGGGCGGCCGTGGACCGGGCTCAGCAACGCGTCGTCCTCCGCCACCAGCCGCACCTCGATCGGGAACGGCACCTCGAACCCGCGCGCCGGGATCAGCTCCATCACGCGGCGCACCGCCTCGGCCGTGCGCTCGCGCGGCAGCGCGTACTCCATCTCCGTGAATCTGACGAGCCGTGGCGAGGCGAAGATGCGGTCGCTGCGGTCGACGCGCGTGCTCGATCCGGCCAGTCGCGTGACGGTGCGGTTCAGCTGCGGGATGAAACGCGGCATCGCCCGCCCGGCGAGGCAGAAGGCGTGGAACGCGTGGTTCGTCAGCAGCACGTCGTTCGCGTACGCACTCGCGCGCGAGCGCGGTCTCGGCGGCTCGTCGACGCGGTTGTTCGTGCGCGTCAGCGCCGTGTCGCAGTGGGGGAAGACGAACAGCTCGAAGTGCTCGTTCTCCTCCCCCAACTGCTCGAGGCGGGCAAGCGTCTCCCCCAGCGGAGCAGGCTTGTCGACGCCGCGCAGCGTGAACGCCGGCACCGCCCGCAGCGTCACGGCCGCGATCGCGCCGAGGCTGCCCACGCCGACGCGCGCCGCCAGGTAGTCCGTCGGGTCCGAGTCGGCCGCCGACAGCGTGCGCGTCGAGCCGTCCGCCAGCACCAGCTCGATCGCCTCCACCTGGGAGGAGATGTTGCCCAGCCGCGCGCCGGTGCCGTGCGTCGCGGTCGAGATCGCGCCGGCGAGCGTCTGCACGTCGATGTCGCCGAGGTTCTCGAACGCGAGCCCGTGCCGGGCGAGCTCCGCACTCAGCGCGTGGATCGTGATCCCCGCCTCGACGCGGACCAAGCCGCTCGCGCGGTCGACGTCCAGCACGCGGTCCATCCGTTCGAGACTCAGCAGGCGCCCGTCCGTGCAGGCGACGTCGGTGAACGAGTGCCCGCTGCCCACCACGCGCACACGCTCGCCGGCCGCGGCCGCCCGCTCGAGCGCGCCCGCGATCTCCGCGACGCTCCCCGGCCGCTCGATCGCGCGCGGCGCGCAGCCCTCGTCGCCCGCCCAGTTGCGCCACATGGCGCCAGCCTACGCCCGCCGTCCGGGCGGCGAGGAGGTTGCGCCCGCAGCTGACGAGCGGCGGCCGGCCGACCGGCCCGTCGGGCGGAAGCCCGGCAGCTCGAACGCGACGCGGGCGCCGCCCTCCGGTGAGACGCCCGCGCGGATGCGGCCGCCGTGCGCCTCGACGATCGCGCGCGCGATCGCGAGCCCGAGGCCGGCGCCGCCCTTGCCGCGCGCGCGCGAGCTGTCGACGCGGTGGAAGCGGTCGAACACGCGGTCGCGCTGCTCCGGCGGTATCCCCGGGCCGTCGTCCTCGATCGCGACCTCGAGCCAGCCGCGCGGCTGCGCGGTCACGCGCAGGCGCACGAGCCCGTCCGGCCCCGTGTGCTCGATCGCGTTGCGCGCGAGGTTGCGCACGACCTGCGCGAGGCGGTCCTCGTCGGCGCGCAGGACCCCGTCCGGCACGTCGCCCAGCTCGAAGCGGCGTTCCGCGGTGAGCGTGAGCGCGTCGAACAGCTCGGTGACGAACGGACGCAGCTCGAGCGCGGTCGGCCGCAGCAGCTCGCCCTCGTCGGCGCGCGCGAGCAGCAGCAGGTCGTCGACGAGGCGCTCCATCCGCAGCACCTCCGTGCGCACGACGTCGTCGACGTGGCGCACGTCCGCGGGCGTGACCTCGCGCTGGCGCGCGAGCACCTCGAGCTGGCCGCGGATCACCGTCAGCGGGGTGCGCAGCTCGTGCGAGGCGTCCGCGACGAAGCCGCGCTGGCGCGCGAACGCGTCCTCCAACCGGTCGAGCATGCGGTCGAACGAGTCGGCGAGCACGCGCACCTCGTCGTTGCGCCCGCGCGCGTCGATCCGCTTCGAGAGGTCGCCCGCGCGCACCTCGGCGGCGGTGGTCGCCATCCGCCGCAGCGGGCGCGAGAGGCGCGTCGCGAAGGCGAAGCCGAGCACGAGCGCGGCCAGCAGCGTCGCCGTCCCCGCGAACAGGAACGTGCGGGCGACGCCGCTCTGCGCGCGCGTCACGCCCTCGGTCGTCTCGCCGACGGCGATGATCGCGACCCTGCGCTCGTCGCGAAGCGCCTGGATCGCGTACAGGCGCACCTGTTCTCCCCCGACGGTGACGTCGGAGAAGCCGAGCGGCGCGGTCCGCAGCGCGCGCGCCTCGGGGCTTTCGCGATGCGGCCCGGCGACGCCCGGGCTGTCCGCGGGATTCAGCTCCGGCAGGTTCGAGACGATCCCGCCGCCCGACACGCGCACGACATACAGGCGCGGTGCGACGGTGGAGGTGACCTGATCCTCGATGTAGCTCTGGGCGGCCTTCGTGACGCGTCTGCGCGTGACCTTCAGCAGCGGGAGCTTCTGCTCGAACGCCGACGCCTCCTGGCGCAGGTCCTGGTCGATCTGCGCCTGCACCTGCGTGCCGGTGCCGCGGTAGGTGGCGACGAACGCGGTGCCGAGCGCCGCCACGAGGATCACCGCGATCGCGAGCGCGAGGCGCGCACGCAGGCTGCGGAACCAGGGGACGTGCGCGCCGCTGCCGCTGTCGCCGCGTCGCGCCATCGGCGGTCAGGGGCGGGTCGTGAGGCGGTAGCCGACGGACCGCAGCGTGTCGATCGGCGCCGGGCGCCCCGGCAGCTCGAGCTTGCGCCGCAGGTAGCGCACGTAGACCTCGACGACGTTGGTGCCCGGGTCGAAGTCGTAGCCCCACACCGCGCTGAGGATCTGCTGGCGGCTGAGCGCCTGGTCGGGGTGGCGCAGGAAGTAGGCGAGCAGGTCGAACTCGCGCGCGGACAGCCGCAGCTCGACGCCGTCGCGCGTGACCTTGCGCCCCAGCAGGTCCAGCTCGATGCCGGCAGCCGACAGCGTCGTCGCGTTGGACTGGCGCGGCGTGCGCAGGTGCGCGCGCACGCGCGCGGCCAGCTCGTCGAAGCTGAACGGCTTCGTGACGTAGTCCGTCGCGCCGCCGTCGAGGCCGGCGACGCGGTCGTCGACCGTCGCGCGCGCGCTCAGCATCACGACCGGCAGCTCCGGCTTCTCGCGGCGGATCGCCTGGAGCACGCCGAGGCCGTCCTTGCCCGGGAGCATCACGTCGAGCACCACCAGGTCGACATCCTCGGCGAGCGCCCGCCGTTCCCCCTCCAGCCCGTCGCCGGCGCACGACACCGCATGCCCCTCGGCCTGCAGGCCGCGCTGGATGAAGTCCGCGATCGCCGTCTCGTCCTCGACTACGAGAATCCGCACGGCAGCAATCGTACGTTGCCCCGGCAAGCGCCCGCAGCTGCGTCAGGCGACCGTCCACGTGTCGCCGGCGTGGAGCAGCGCCTGGAGCGCGGTCGTGTCGGCGACTGTGCGCGATCGGGCGGGACCGGCGGCCGCGGCGGCGACGGCGTGGAGCGGGCGCTCGACGGCGCGGAAGATGCCGATCGGGGTCGGCTCGGTCGGCCGGTCCGCGAGGCGGGCGAGCGCGAACGCGAGACTCGGGTCCTCGCGATGGGCGTCGTGGACGAGCAGCGCGTCCTCGCCCACGTCGGCGACGTCGACGAGCCGCAGGTCGCCGTCGGGCCCGCGCGCCACGCCGCGTGCATCGTCCGCGCCGAAGCGGACCGGCTCGCCGTGGACGAGGCGGATCTGGTTCGCCGCGCGCGTGTCTCTCTCGGTCAGCGCGAAGAAGGCGCCGTCGTTGAAGACGGGGCAGTTCTGGTAGATCTCGACGAACGCCGTGCCCTCGTGCGCGGCCGCCGCGCGCAGGACCTCGGCGAGGTGCGCGCGGTCGCGGTCGAGCGAGCGGGCGACGAACGTCGCCTCCGCGCCGAGCGCCAGCGCGAGCGGGTTGAACGGCCGGTCGTGCGAGCCGAACGGCGTCGACTTGGTGATCTTGCCGCGCTCGCTGGTCGGCGACGCCTGGCCCTTCGTGAGCCCGTAGATCTGGTTGTTGAACAGCAGGATCTTCACCGGCACGTTGCGGCGCAGCGCGTGGATCAGGTGGTTGCCGCCGATCGACAGCGCGTCGCCGTCGCCGGTGACGATCCAGATCGACAGGTCGGGCCGCGTCGTCGCGAGGCCGGTCGCGAGCGCGGGCGCGCGGCCGTGGATGCCGTGCATCCCGTACGTGTCCATGTAGTAGGCGAAGCGCCCGGCGCAGCCGATCCCGGTCATGAAGACGATCCGCTCGGGGGGGATCCCCAGCTCCGGCATGAAGCCCTGGACGGCGGAGAGGATCGCGTAGTCGCCGCAGCCCGGGCACCAGCGCGTCTCCTGATCGGACTGGAAGTCGGCCTTGGCGAGGGCGCCGTTGCCGTTGCCGTTGCCGGCGGTCACTCCATCGCCTCCACGATCGCCGCCTCCAGCTCGGCCGCGAACAGCGGCTGGCCCGTGATCTTCGTGTGCGAGTGCACGTCGACGAGGAAGTGCGCGCGCAGCAGCTGCGCGAGCTGGCCGCCGTTCATCTCCGGCACCAGCACGCGCGGGTAGGCGCGCAGCAGCGCGCCGACGTTCGGCGGCAGCGGGTTCAGGTGGCGCAGGTGGGCGGTCGCGACCTTCAGCCCGCGGGCGCGGACACGCCGCGCCGCCGCGCGGATCGAGCCGTACGACGACCCCCAGCCGAGCACGAGCAGCTCCGCCCCCTCGTCCGTGTCGACGGCCAAGGCCGGCAGCTCGCGCTGGATGTGGGCGATCCGGTCGGCGCGCAGCCGCGTCATCGTCGCGTGGTTGGCGGGGTCGTAGGAGATGTTGCCGGTGCCGTCCTGCTTCTCGAGGCCGCCGATGCGGTGCGCCACGCCCGGCGTGCCGGGCGGCGCCCACGGCCGCACGCCGCGCGCGTCGCGCGCGTAGGGCATGAACGGTTCGCCGCCGACGGGCGCGTGCGCGAACGCCGGGTCGATCTCGGGCAAGGACGTGGCGTCCGGGATCCGCCACGGCTCCGACGAGTTCGACAGGAAGCCGTCGCTCAGCAGGATCACCGGCGTGCGGTACTCGACCGCCAGGCGCGCCGCCTCGAACGCGGTCTCGAAGCAGTCGCCCGGCGTCGCGGCCGCCAGCACGGGCAGCGGCGACTCGCCGTGACGGCCGTGCAGCGCCTGCAGCAGATCCGACTGCTCGGTCTTCGTCGGCATGCCCGTCGACGGGCCGGCGCGCTGCACGTCGATCACGACGAGCGGCAGCTCGAGCATCGCCGCGAGCCCGATCGTCTCCGCCTTCAGGTCCATCCCCGGCCCGCTCGTGGCGGTGACCCCGAGGTGACCGCCGAAGGCGGCGCCGAGCGCCATCCCGGCGGCGGCGATCTCGTCCTCCGCCTGGATCGTGCGCACGCCCGCGCCCTCGTGGCGCGACAGCTCGTGCAGCAGCTCGGAGGCCGGCGTGATCGGGTAGCTGGCGAGCAGCAGCGGCAGGCCGCTGCGCGCGGAGGCGGCGATCAGCCCGAGCGCGGTCGCGGTCGTGCCGTTGACCTGGCGGTAGGTGCCGGGCGCGACGTCCGTCGCCGGCGCGACGCGGTACTGCACGTCGAGCAGCTCGGTCGTCTCGCCGAAGCTCCAGCCGGCATGGAAGGCGGCGAGGTTGGCCGCGCGCGCGGCCGGCTTGTTGGCGAACTTCGCCTCGACCCAGCGCTCGGTCACGTCGGTCGGGCGGCCGAAGAGCCACGACAGCAGGCCGAGCGCGAACAGGTTCTTCGCTCTGCCGGCGTCGCGCGTGCCGACGCCTTCGAGGCCCTCCGCGGCGCGCGTGGTGAGCGTCGTCATCGGCACGCGGTGCAGGCGAAAGTCGGACAGCGTGCCGTCCTCCAGCGGGTTCGCGTGGTAGCCGGCCTTCTCGAGGTTGCGCGTCGTGAAGGCGTCCTCGTTGGCGATGATCGTCGCGCCGCGCTCGAGCGTCGCGAGGTTCGCCTTCAGCGCCGCCGGGTTCATCGCGACGAGCACGTTCGGCGTGTCGCCCGGCGTGAGGATGTCGCGCGAGGCGAAGTGGATCTGGAACGCGCTGACGCCCGGGATCGTGCCGGCCGGCGCGCGGATCTCGGCGGGGAAGTCGGGCAGCGTCGCGAGGTCGTTTCCGAGCAGCGCGGTGGCGTCGGTGAAGCGCCCACCGACGAGCTGCATGCCGTCCCCCGAGTCGCCCGCGAAGCGCACGACGACGCGCTCGCGCTGCTCGACCGTCTTGCCCACGTCCGACCTTTCCCCCTCGTGGTGCCCTGCGTTCGATCCTACACACACGGTGGGTTAAACACGGAAGGCCCCCTCGCGGAGGCCTTCGAACGTGCGACGGCGGGCCGGGCCCGCGGTGCGGGTCGCCGGACGACTAGATGGCGGAGACGTTGACCGCCTTGGGGCCCTTGTCGCCCTGCTCCTCCTCGTAGGAGACCTTCGAGCCCTCGGCGAGGGAGCGGTATCCGTCGGAGTTGATGCCGGTGTGATGGACGAAGAGGTCGCGGCTGCCCTCGTCGGGCGTGATGAAGCCGAAGCCCTTCTCGTCGCTGAACCACTTCACGGTTCCGGTCGGCACGTTGCTGTCCTCCACTGCTGGTGTGCTGCATGCGCGGAGGGTGCTGTGAGGCAACGGCCCGCGTACGTCGCACTGCTTTCTGCCGGGTGTCTCTCCGGCCTTACGCGGCAGAACGTACCAGGCGCCACAGCGGCTCGCCAGTCGCACGGGAGCGCCGTTTGGACGGCGCTGCGTCAGTCGCCGAGACGCGAGATGCGCGCGAGCGCTTCGTGGCACTCGACGACGCGTCTGCGGACCGGATCGCCCTCCGGGCGGTCGTGCACGAGATCCCAGGTGCGATCGGCGATCTCGCGCGCGTTCTCGACCGTCGCGGAGTCCCACAGGCGGTCCACGAGCAGCAGCTCGAACTGCTGCACCTGCTGCTCCGGCGGGCCCGGCTGCAGTCTCGGCAGCGCCTCGCCGGTGACCTCGCGCCACATGCCGGTGGCGACGAGCAGGCGGTTGCGGAGGGTCACGGGGTCCATGGTCGCCGGGCATCCTAGACCGGATGGCCTCGTGCGAGCGCGCCGACGGGCCCGGCCGCGGCTGGAGCGTCGCGAGCAGCCTGTGACTCGCACATTCGTCCAATCGGCTGGACATGGACGGCAGATGGCGACGTGGCGGTCGATTGCTCGGGATGAATGCCCCGTTCGCGCACCTCCCTCATCGCGCTCCTCGTCGTGCTTGCGGCGCTGCTCGCGCCCGTCGCGCAGGCGAGCGCGCGCCCGAGCGCCTGCGCTGCCGCCGGCGCGCACGTCGCGGTGCGGGCGGCGACGGTCCGGGAGGCGCGCGACGCGACGCTCTGCCTGCTGAACCGCGTGCGCGCGGAGCACGGCCTGCCGCCGCTGCGGCTCAACGGGCCGCTCGGCCATGTCGCGCGCATGCACTCGCACGACATGGTCAGCCGGCGCTACTTCGCCCACGACTCGCTGAACGGCCGCTCGCCGTTCGCCCGCATGTTCGCGGCCCACTACGTGCCGCGCAACGCGAGCTGGTGGCTCGGCGAGAACATCGGCTGGGGCAGCGGCTCGCTCGGCCAGCCGATCTCAATGGTGCGCGCGTGGATGCACAGCCCGCCGCACCGCGCGAACATCCTCAACCGCCACTTCCGTGACATCGGGATCGGGATCGCCATAGGCGCTCCGGTCGGTGGTGGCGGGGCGACGTATACGACGGACTTCGGCTCTTACTCCTGAGCCTCCGCGCGGGTGGCAGGCGCGAGGCGCCGAGCCTTGCCCTGCGAGGCGATGAAACATACGCCTCGCAGTCCAAGCTCGCGCCTCGCGCCTTCTGCACGGGTAGCGTGTCGCGCGTGTCTTCGGCGTTGAATGAGCTTTGGCTTGCTCGGCATGGGCAGACGGAGTGGAGTGCCGCTGGGCGGCATACGGGTCGCACGGATGTGCCGTTGACCGCTGCTGGGGAGCGGCAGGCGGTGGCGTTGGGTGAGCGGCTCGGGGGCGTGGAGTTTGCGCTGGTGCTGGCAAGTCCTTTGCTGCGTGCTCGGCGGACGGCGGAGCTGGCGGGGTTCGCGGATGTGTTGGCCTTCGATGCGGACCTGATGGAGGTCGACTATGGCTCGTATGAGGGCCTGACTTCGGCGGAGATCCATCGGTCGCGGCCCGGCTGGGACCTGTGGCGGGACGGCTGTCCCGGTGGGGAGACGATCGCGCAGGCCGCTGTGCGCGCGGAGCGCGTGCTGGCGCGGGCGCGCGCCGTCGAGGGTCGCGTGCTGCTCGTCGGCCACGGCCACCTCACGCGCACGCTCGCCTCGCGCGCGCTCACGCTCGCGCCCGGCCACGGCCGCCACCTCGCGCTCGACCCCGCGAGCCTCTCGATCGTCGGCGCCGAGCACGCCGCTCCCGCCCTCTGGCTGTGGAACGACGCGAGCCACTTGCTCAGACGCTCGTAACGCCGCCGCTTTCGCGCTGAATTGGCACGAAGCGCGCGTGCGCTGCGCGCGGGGTCGGGCCTACGGTCCGGCGATGCCGCCGCGACGGGAGCACAGCTACGAGGAGATCCTCGGCCGCGACAGGATGATCGTGCGGTGGGAGATCGAGCGCGACGTCGTGCGCTTCGCCGTGACGCTGCTCGCGAGCGTCGATGGCGCTTGGCGGACGGTGGTCGTGTTCGACTGCTCTCACGGCGACCGCAACGACCGCCATCGCTACTCCTATGACGGCGTCAAAGATCCCGCTGTCACATTCCACCACGGAACTCCCGGCGAGGCGATGCATGACGCCATCGACTTGATCAGAACCGACCACGAGAGGATCATCGAGCGATGGCGAAGGTGAGCAACGGGAGACCATCTGCCGCACAGCTCGCGGCGAACCGCGTCTGCGACGCGTTCGTCAAGGCGGCGAACGCCGACGAGGAGCTGCCGTTCCCCAACGGCTCGTGTGTCATCCCGTCCGACGTCGTGACGGACGAGGAGATCCGCGAGAGCCACGAGCGCGGCAAGTCCGTCGTCATCGTCGACGAGCACGAGCACGTGACGGTGCTGCCGGCGCCGGACCCGTCACTCGGCGAGCGCGAGTCCGAGCGGTTCTGGAGCGAGGTCCTCAGACACTGGTGAGACGGCCGGCGCCATGAGCGGCGCGACCGTCTCGGCGCGGTAGGCGGGCTTGGCGAGCAGGAGCTGGACGTCGGAGATGCGGCGCTCGCGGAAGCCGGCTTCGCAGTAGGCGAGGTAGAGGTCCCACATGCGGCGGAAGCGCTCGTCGTAGCCGAGCGTGCGCAGCTCCGGCCAGGCGGCCGCGAAGCGCTCGCGCCAGCACGCAAGCGTGCGCGCGTAGTGGGGCGTGATGTCGTCGAGCGCGACGCTGCGGACGTCGGTGCGGCGGGCGAGCGAGCGCTCGATCGCGTGCAGCGACGGCAGCGTCCCGCCGGGGAAGACGAACGCGTTGATGAAGCCTGTCGACGCCTTCTCGACGCGGAAGACGCGATGCGGATGGACGATCGCCTGCAGCAGCATCGCGCCGTCGTCCTCCAGCAGCGCGCTGCACGCGGCGAAGTACGTGTCGAGGTGCTCCCAGCCGACGGCCTCGATCATCTCGATCGAGACGAGCTTGTCGTAGCGGCCGCGCAGGTCGCGATAGTCCTGCAGCAGCACCGTGACGCGTTCCTGGAGACCAGCGGCGCGCACGGCCGCGGTCGCGTGGGCGTGCTGCTCGCGCGAGATCGTCGTCGTCGTGACGCGGGCGCCGTAGCGTCCGGCGGCGTGCAGCGCGAGGCCGCCCCAGCCGGTGCCGATCTCCAGCAGGCGCTCGCCCGGTGTCAGCTGGAGGCGCTGGCAGATGCGGTCGAGCTTCGCGAGCTGCGCCTCGTGCAGCGTCGAGCCGGGGCGCTCGAAGATCGCCGACGAGTACATCATCGTCTCATCGAGGAAGCGCGAGAAGAGCGTGTTGCCGAGGTCGTAGTGGGCGGCGATCCGCTCGCGCGCGCGAGCGCGCGTGTTCGCGCGCAGCCGCCACGCCGTCTGCTGCCACGGCGCCGTCAGCGGCAGCAGCCGCTCGCGCCAGCGGTCGAGGCCCGGCATCGCGCGCGCCGCGATCCGCACGAGCGCGACGAGGTCGTCGCAGTCCCACAGGCCGTCCATGTACGCGCGCCCGGCGCCGGTGCCGCCGCGCAGCAGCGCAGCGTGGAAGGCGGGATCGCGCACGTCGATGCGCGCGTGCAGCGGCGGCACGCCGGCAGGCGAGCCGAACGTCTGCGCCGCGCCGTCCTCGACCAGCTCGATCGTGCCGCCGCGCACGCGCCCGAGCAGCGCGTGGACGGCGCGGCGGGCGGCCCGTTGGCGCGCGCTCATGCGGCGGCCCTCGTGGGGTGGGCGTGCCAGCGCGCGCCCTTGAGCCGCAGGCGCAGCGCCTGGCCGTAGATGCCCGCGAGCACACGCAGCGTCATCGCCGGGTGACGGACGAGCACGCGTGTCAGCGTGCGAGGCGTGAGGGCGCGGCGGCGCAGCGCGAGCTGCGCGTCGAACACGAGCGCGCCGCCGGCGTCGCGGTTCTCGATCGTGACCGCGAGCTGCTCGCCGGGCGTGGCGATCCGCCAGCGGTACGTCATCTCCATCGGCATGAACGGGGACACGTGCAGCGCCTTCTCGTGCCGGCTCTCGAGCACGTGGTCAGCATTCCCCTCCCCCGCGACGACGTATGCGTGCCGCTCGCCCCATGGCGTGTTCGTCACCTCCGCGACGACCGCCTCGACGCGCTCGCCGTCCGGCGCAAAGCACCAGTAGAAGGCGACCGGGTTGAAGCAGTGGCCGAGGTAGCGCAGGTGCGCGAGCATCCGCACCGGGCCGGCCGGGCGGACGCCCAGGCGCTCCTGCACGAGGTCACGGACGGCCGTGTCGAGCGGGATCGCGGGATCCCCCAGGTAGTCCTCGCGGCGGAAGCGCGCGAGCAGCGGCGGGACGCCGCGCAGCGCGTCCGGCAGCTCCGACAGGTCCATGTACATGAGGAACAGCCGGAAGCAGAAGCCGTGGCCGACGGGTGTCCGCCGGCGGTGCGTGACGACGCCCTGGTAGATCGCACTGTTCACAGCCGCTCGCAAGCCCGCAGCGCGCTGACGACGCCGTCCTCGTGGAAGCCCCAGCCCCAGTAGGCGCCGCAGTAGGAGGTGCGCGGGGCGGTCGCCTCCAGCTCGACCCAGCGCTTCTGCGCTGCCACCCCCGCCGCCGTGAAGACCGGATGGTCGTAGCGGAAGCGTGCCAGCACGTGCTCCGGCCGCACGTCGGCGTCGCGGTTGAGCGTGACGAGCAGCTCGCGGTCGGCGTCCAGCGACTGCAGGCGGTTCATCAGGTAGGTGACCGTCGGGCGGCCGGGCTCGCCGTCGAGCAGGTGGTAGTTCCAGCTCGCCCACGCGCGGCGGCGGCGCGGCAGCAGGCCGCGGTCGGTGTGGAGCGTCACGTCGTTGGGCTGGTAGCGGATCGCGCCGAGCAGCTCGCGCTCGCGCTCGCTCGCGTCGGCGAGCATGCGCAGCGCCTGGTCGCTGTGGGTCGCGATCACGACGTGGTCGAAGCGGATCGGCTCGCCGTGCAGCGGCGTCAGCTCGACGTGCTCGGCGTGGCGCGCGATCGCGCCGACGGGCGTCGACAGCCGCACGCGCCGCTCGCCGAGCCCGCGCACGATCGCCTCGACGTAGCGCCGCGAGCCGCCGGAGATCGTCCGCCACTGCGGGCGGTCGCGAAAGCCGAGCATCCCGTGGTTGGCGAAGAACTCGACGAGGAAGCGTGCGGGGAACGACCACAGCTGGCGCGGATCGGCCGACCACACGGCAGCCGCCTGCGGCACGATCAGCCGCTCCACGAACGCCTCCGAGTAGCGGCGCTCGGCGAGCCAGTCGCGCAGCGAGGGGCCGGCGTGCGCGTCGCCGCCGTCGAGCAGCGCGCGCGCCTCGCGGTTGAAGCGCACGAGGTCGGCGACCATCCGCTGGAACCACGGCGTGAGCAGGTGGCTGCGCTTCGCGTAGAGGCCGTTCGGGGAGGCGCCGTTGTACTCGAAGTCGCCGGCCGCGTCGGAGACGCCGAACGACATCTCGGCCGGCTGCGTCGCCACCCCGAGCTGCGCGAGCAGGCGCTGGAAGCTCGGGTAGTTGCGATCGTTGTGGACGATGAAGCCGGTGTCGACGTCCCACGCGCCGCCCTCCGTCTCGGCGCGCACCGTGTGCGTGTGGCCGCCGGCGTAGTCGTTGGCCTCGAACAACGTCACGTCGTGACGCCGCTGCAGGGCGTGGGCGGCGACGAGCCCGGAGACGCCGGCGCCGACGATCGCGATCCTCATGGTCCAAGGGATACGGGCCAGCGGCCTGCGCGGATGCTCTAGCCTCGCGATCCATGGGAGTCGCGGTCGAGCGCAACGGGCCGGTCACGACGGTGATCCTCGACCAGCCGCAGGTGCGCAACGCGGTCGACGGCCCGACGGCGCAGGCGCTCGCGGACGCCTTCCGCGCGTTCGACGCCGACGACGAGGCGCGCGTCGGCGTGCTGTGGGGGTCCGGCGGCGCGTTCTGCGCCGGCGCGAACCTGAAGGCGGCGGGGACCGCGACCGGCAACCGCGTCGCGCCCGACGGCGACGGGCCGATGGGTCCCTCGCGGATGCTGCTGAGCAAGCCGGTGATCGCCGCGATCGCCGGGCACGCGGTCGCCGGCGGGCTCGAGCTGGCGCTGTGGTGCGACCTGCGCGTGGTCGAGGAGGACGCCGTGCTCGGCGTCTACTGCCGCCGCTGGGGCGTGCCGCTGATCGACGGCGGGACGGTGCGGCTGCCGCGCCTGATCGGCCTGAGCCGCGCGCTCGACCTGATCCTCACCGGCCGCCCGGTCGGCGCCGAGGAGGCGCTGGCGATCGGGCTCGCGAACCGCGTCGTGCCGGCGGGGACCTCGCGCGCGGCGGCCGAGGCGCTCGCCGCAGAGCTGGCGCAGTTCCCCCAGCTGTGCATGCGCCACGACCGCCTGTCCGCGTACGAGCAGCACGACCTCGCGCTCGACGAGGCGCTCGCGAACGAGCTGCGCCACGGCCTCGTCGCGCTCGAGCACGAGGCGCTCGGCGGCGCCGCCCGCTTCGCAGCGGGCGAGGGCCGCCATGGCGCGTTCTCCTGAGACGGGTCAGCGAACCCGCGTGCGCGGGACGAGCTCCACGACGAGCGTGCGCAGGCCAGTCCGCCGGCCGGGCGCCTGCGTGCGCAGGGTCGCGACGAGCAGCGCGGGCCGGCCGTGCAGGCCGGCGGGCAGGCCGAGCCGCGTGCGCACGCCGCGCGCCCGCAGGTTCCACAGCACGACGTCGGTGCGGGCGCTCGACACCGCGCCGGCGCGGCTCGACGTCACCGTGCCCGCCGCGGCCACCGCGTAGATGCGCGCACGCACGACGACGGTGCAGCGCGCCGCGGCGACGCAATGCGCGAGGCCGAGGTCGACGCGCCCGTGGGCGTACCGCGCCGGCAGCCCGGGCGCGGCGTCGAACGCGACGCCGGCGACGGGCGGGGGCGTCACCGCGACCGGCGGCGCGACGGCCGGCGGGGCGGGCGCGGCGACGCCCGTTCCCTGCAGCGGCACCATCGCGGGATCGCCGTCGCCGCCGATCATCAGCAGTCTCGAGGCGAACGAACCGGCCGCCGTGGGCGTGAAGCGCACCGCGACCTGGCACGGCGTGCCGGTCGCGAGCTGCTGCAAGACGCAGCCGTCGGACTGGACGTGGAAGGCGCCGACGTCGCCGCCGACGGGGATCGTCACGAACGCGGTGAAGGGCAGTGTGCCGGTGCTCGTGAGCGAGAACGAGCGCACCGCGCTGTCGCCGACGGCGAGCGCGCCGAAGTCGAGCGCGCTCGGGTCCAGCGTCACCCGCTGGACGCCGCCGACGCCGCTCAGCGGCACGTCGAGGTCGGCGAAGCCGGCGACCGGGACGTGCAGCGTCCCGGAATAGGAGACGCCGTCCGCCGGCTGGAAGCCGACGCTGACGCTGCAGCCCTGGCCGGTGCCGAGCAGCTGCCCGTTGCAGCCGTCGTTGGCGACGCGGAAGGCGGGGTCGCCGTCGACCGTCGCGGAGCCGACCTGGATCGGATCGGGGCCCGTGTTCTGGATCCACGGCGACGAGCTCTGCTCGCCGTAGGAGACGGGCACCGTGCCGAAGTCCAGCGCGCCGGGCTGGGCGGACAGCGGCGAAGGCAAGGAGACGGGCGGTGGCGGTGGCGGCGCGGCGGCCGCGCGGCCGGCGGGGAGCGCGAGCAGCGTGAGCGCCAGCACGAGGGCAGGGGCGAGCGTACGACGGGACGGATGCGACATGGCCGGCGTCTCCGATCGGGTTGCGGTGGGACGCGCGCCGGGACGAAGGATGGTCCGCGGCAGGGTCGTCATCGACGCCTGACAGGCGCCGCTTGATCGATGCAACGAGAACCTGGCGCGTGGCCGCTTCCTTTCGGCGACGCGGGCGAGCGTGACGCGCGGCCGGAGGCGGCATGCGCGCCGTTCGCGATCATTCGCGGTCGTGACCGCCACCTCCCCGCCGAACCGCGACGGCCGCTTCGCCCCCAGCCCGAGCGGGCCGCTGCATCTCGGCAATCTGCGCACCGCGCTGCTCGCCTGGCTGTTCGCGCGCAGCGCCGGGGCGCGCTTCCTCGTGCGCGTCGAGGACCTCGACCCCGGCCGCTCGCGGCGCGAGCACGAGGCCGGCCAGCTCGCCGACCTGGAGGCGCTGGGGCTCGACTGGGACGGACCGGTCGTGCGCCAGTCCGAGCGGCGCGAGCGCCATCGCGCGGCGCTGGAGCGACTGCGCGCGGCCGGCCGCGTCTATCCCTGCTGGTGCACGCGCGCGGAGATCCGCGAGGCGGCATCGGCGCCGCACGGGGCGGGTGGGACCGGGTCAGGCGCCTACCCCGGCACCTGCCGCCGCCTGACCGCGGCGCAGCGCGCCGAGCGCGAGCACGGCGGCCGGCCGCCGGCGCTGCGGCTCGACGCGGGCGGCGAGCGCGTCGCGTTCGCCGACCGACTGCACGGCCCGGTCGACGCGGTCGTCGACGACATCGTGCTGTGGCGCAACGACGACACGCCCGCGTACAACCTCGCGGTCGTCGTCGACGACGCCGAGCAGGGGATCGGCGAGGTCGTGCGCGGCGACGACCTGCTCGAGACGACGCCGCGGCAGCTGCTGCTGCAGCGCCTGCTGGGCCTGCGCGCACCGGCCTACGCGCACGTGCCGCTCGTGCTCGGCCCCGACGGAGCACGGCTCGCCAAGCGCCACGGCGCCGTCACGCTCGCCGACCGCGCCGCGCGCGGCGAGACGCCCGCCGACGTGCTGGCGTGGATGGCGCGCAGCCTCGGCCTCGCCGCCCCGGACGAGCCGGTCGGCCTGCCGCTGCTGCTCGCGCGCTTCGGCCCCGCCGCGCTGCCGCGCGCGGCGACGACGCTCAGGGACTGGCTGTGAAGGCGACGCTGCCGCCGCTGGCGGTGCAGCTGACCGTCGCCTGCTCGCCGGCCATCGTCGCGTTGCAGCTGTAGCCGGCCGCCTGGATCGGGCTGTCCGGTTCCGCACCGCCGTGCACCGCGGCGAACCAGGCGTTCGCGACCGAGCTGGCGGCGCCGCAGTCGGTCGCGCGCACGTTGCGGATGAAGCCGCCGACGGCCGACGGGCAGCCGGCGGGCGCCCCGCCGCTGGGCTGCGTCGTGGCCGGCGCGGCGCCGCCGCTGGCGTGCGTCGTCGTCTGCGTCGTCGTGGTGGTGGTCGTGGCCGGCGCGGTCGTCGTCTGCACCGTCGTCGTCGCGGTCGTGGCGGCGGTCGTCGCCGGCGTGCTCGCCTGCGTCGTCACCGGCGGCGGCGTCAGCGTCGCGCCGCTGTCCTTCGAGCCGCTCGAGCCGCAGGCGCCGACGGCGAGCGCGACGAGCAGGCCGAGCGGCAGCGCGAGGGCGGGGGCGCGGAGCGGCATCCGGGTGATGCTAGCGAGCGGGGTCGGCGACACCGGGCTTGGCGCCCAACCGGAACCGGTGGCATCCCCTCCGCGCTTGAGGTACGCTCGCGTCCCCGGAGCGAGCCAATGGGTGGGACGCTCCTTCGAACTCCGTCTCCCGGTCGAGAGGCGGCAAGGTGGTGCGAACGACACGATGTCGGTGAAGTACGCGGTCCTGGGGCTGCTGGCGCAGCGACGCGGCTACGGCTACGACCTCGTGCAGCGCTTCGAGGAGCAGGTCGGGCCGGCCTGGCAGCTCAACGCCGGGGCGATCTACGTCGCGCTCGACAAGCTCGAGCAGGAAGGCCTCGTGAAGCCGCTGGTCGCCGGCGACGGCGCCGATCCGCCGGTGCGGCGCCGCACCGCACGGGGCGCGCCGCGGGTCATCTACGAGGCGACGCCGCAGGGCCTCGAGCGCTTCGAGGACTGGATGGCGACCGGCTCCTCGATGGCGCCGCTGCGCGAGGAGCTGCACCTCAAGCTGGCGCTCTCCCAGCCGCGCAACCTGGCGCGCCTGATCGAGCTGACCTACGAGCAGGAGGAGGCGTGCCTCGAGCGGCTCGAGCAGCACCGCGGCGGCACGGCCATCGACCTGCTCGCGTCCGCGCAGCCGTGGTCGGACGTCGCGAGCGTGATGGTGCGCGACGCCGAGGTCGCCCACCTGCAGGCAACGGTCCACTGGCTGCGCAGCATCCGCGAGGCGATGCGCTGGCTGCAGGAGCGCCCGGAGGCGCTGCGATCGCGCGGCTGACATGACGCTGCTCTCGCTCGACGGCGTGACGAAGCGCTTCGCCCGCGGCTATCGCGAGGTGGAGGCGCTGGCCGGCGTCGGCCTCGAGGTCGAGGCGGGCGACTTCGTCGCGATCTGGGGCGCCAGCCGCTCGGGCAAGACGACGCTGCTGCGCGTCGCGGCGGGGATCGAGTCGCCGGACGGCGGCCGCGTCGCGTTCGACGGCCACGACCTCGCCACGCGCTCGCGGCGCGCCCGTGCGCGGCTGCTGCTGACCGACATCGGCTGCGTCTGGCAGACGGGCCGCATCACGCGCGGGCTGTCGGTGCTCGACCACGTCGCGCTGCCGCGCTTCAAGCAGCGCAGCCACGCGCAGGCGCGCGGCGAGGCGCACGACGTGCTCGAGCGCGTCGGCGTCCCGCAGGCGGCCGGCGCCCGCTGGCACGAGCTGACCGACGGCGAGCGCACGCGCGTCGCGCTCGCACATGCGCTGATCCGCCGTCCGCGGCTGTTGCTGGCCGACGAGCCGACCGCGAACCTCAACATGATCGAGCGCGAGCAGGTGCTCGGGGTGCTGCGCTCGGTCGCGGACGAGGCGGGCGTCGCGATCGTGATGACGGCGCCCGACGCGCCCAACCTGCTGCAGTCCCACCGCCTGATGTCGCTCGACGGCGGTCGCCTGATCAAGCCGCGCTCGGAGCAGCCCGGCACGCTGATCGACTTCCCGCGGGCGGGCAGACGAGCCGGCCGCAGCGGGTAGGCCGGCCGTGCTCGAGCTGCACGCGGTCCGCAAGCACTACGCCGGACCCGACGGCGAGACGATCCGCGCGGTCGACGACGTGTCGCTGACGGTCGCGGCGGGCCAGCTCGTCGCGCTCTACGGTCCCAGCGGCTCGGGCAAGTCGACGCTGCTGTACCTGGCGGCCGGGCTCGTGCGGCCGGACGCGGGCAGCGTCCAGTTCGAGGGACGCGACCTCGCGGAGCTGTCGCGGCGCGCGGCCGCGCGCCACCGCCGCAGCGAGCTGGGCTTCGTCTTCCAGTCCTCCCGGCTCGTCCCCGGGATGTCGGCGATCGACAACGCCGCACTGAAGCTGATGACGGGGGGGATGCGCCGCGACGAGGCCCGCCGGCGCGCGATCCCGCTGCTCGACCGCCTCGGGCTCGCCGCCCGCGCCGAGCATCGCGCCGCGCAGCTGTCGCGCGGCGAGCGCCACCGCGTGTCGATCGCACGCGCGCTCTCGAACGGCCCGCGGCTCGTGCTGGCGGACGAGCCGACGGGCAGCCTCGACTCGCACCGCAGCACGGAGGTGCTCGCGCTGCTGGCCGAGATCTGCCGCGAGCGCAGCGTCGCCGTCGTGCTCGTCACGCACGATCCGGCGGGCGCGAGCGTCGCCGACCGGGTGCACCGCCTGCGCGACGGGCGCCTGCTCGCGGCGCCCGAGCCGGCCGGCGCGGTCGAGGCTCCGGCCGTGCGATGAGGGTGCGCAACCTCCTCTTCCTCTACGTCCAGCGTGCGCGGGCGCACCCGTTCCAGGAGCTGCTCGCGCTCGTCGGGATCGCCGTCGGCGTGGCGCTCGTGTTCGCCGTCCAGGTCGCGAACACGAGCGTGACGGGATCGGTCGAGCAGCTCGTGAAGGGCATCACGGGCCGGGCGCAGCTGCAGGTGGCGGCGCGCGGCGACCGCGGCTTCCCGGCCGCCCTGGCACACCGGATCGCCCGCGTCCCGGGGGTCCGCGCGACGGCGCCGATCGTCGACGTACGCGTCGAGCTGCACGGCCGCGACGGGAGCGCCAGCGCGAGCCTCGTCGGCGGCGACCGCAGCCTCGTGGAGCTCGGCGGCACGCTGCTGCGGGCGTTCGCCTCGCCGCACCTGCGCCTCTCGCAGGCGGTCGCGCTGCCGCAGCCGCTCGCGCATGCGATCGGCGCCGAGCTTGGCGGCGACATCGGGCTCTCCGCCGGCGCGCAGATGCGCCGCGTGCCGGTCGCCACGCTGCTCGGCAGGGACCAGATCGGCGGGCTCGTGGGCAGCCCGGTCGTGCTCGCGCCGCTCGCCTACGCGCAGCAGATCAGCGGCCTGCGCGGGCGCGTCACGCGCGTGCTGGTCGTGACCCGGCCGGGCCGCACGGCTGCCGTGCGCGCCGCGCTGGAGCGGATCGCGGGCGGGCGGCTCACCGTCTCGGACGGCGACGCGGAAGCGCGCCTGCTGCGGCAGGCCTCCGCGCCGAACGACCAGTCGACCGCGCTGTTCGCGGCGATCAGCGCGCTCGTCGGGATGCTGTTCGCCTTCAACGCGATGCTGCTGACCGTGCCCGAGCGGCGCCGCTTCATCGCCGACCTGCGCCTCGAGGGGCTCGGCGACCTGACCGTGCTGCAGCTCGTGCTGCTCGACGCGCTCGTGCTGGGCGCGGCCGCCTCCGCGGTCGGACTGCTGCTCGGCGACCGGCTCTCGCTGCACGCGTTCCACGCCGTCCCCGGGTATCTCACGTTCGCCTTCTCCGTCGGCGACCAGCGCGTGATCGAGGCGCGCAGCGTCGTGCTGGCGGTCGCCGGCGGCATCGCGGCCACCCTGCTCGCCGCGATGCGGCCGCTGACCGACCTGCTGTCGCGACGCCCGCTCGACGCCGTCTACGGCGAGGACGACGAACGCGAGGAGGCCGCGCTGGCGCGGCCGCTGCGGCTCGCGTTCTCAGGGGCGGCGCTGCTCGCCGCCGCACTGCTGGTGCTGCTGCTCGCACCGCAGACGACGGTCGTGGGGATCGTGCTGGCGATCGGCGCGATGCTGCTGGCGTTGCCGGCGATGCTCGCGCTCGCGCTGCGCGCGCTCGACGCGCTCAGCCGCCGCAGCCGCAGCTCGGTGCTCGTCGTGGCCGTCGGCGAGCTGCGCGCCACGACCACGCGCACGCTCGCGCTCGCGGCGATCGGCGCGCTCGCGGTCTTCGGCAGCGTCGCGATGGAGGGCGCGCACGCCGACCTGCAGCGCGGCCTCGACGGCGGCGCGCACGGACTGAGCACGCAGGCCGACCTGTGGATCACCGCCGGCGGCGCGACGAACGTGCTGGCCACGACCGCGTTCCAGCCCCCGGTCCCCGTCGCCGCGCTCGCCGCCGTCCCCGGCGTGCGGGCGGTTCTCGACGTACCGGGGCGCGTTCCTCGACGTGGGCGACCGTCGCGCGTGGGTCGTCGCGCCCCCGCGTTCGGATCCGGCCCCGCTGCTGCCGATCCACTTCCGGCACGGCGACCTCGAGGCGGCGACCGAACGGCTGCGCGACCACGGCTGGGTCGCGCTGTCGCAGGCGATCGCGGACGACCTGCACGCCCGCATCGGCAGCGTCGTCACGCTGCCGACATCGCATCCGACGCCCCTGCGGGTGGCCGCGATCCTCACGAACATGGGCTGGAGCTCCGGCGCGATCGTGCTGAACGCGAGCGACTTCCGCCGCGCCTGGGGCAGCAGCGCGGTGACGGCGCTGGGCGTGTCGCTGGCGCCGGGCGCCTCGCCCGCGCTCGTGGCCGATCGGCTGCGGCGAGCGCTCGGCGGCGCGAGCGACCTCGCGGTCGAGACGCCCGCCGAGCGCGAGGACCGCTTCCGCGTCGAGAGCCGGCAGGGGCTGAGCCGCCTGACGCAGATCGCCACGCTCGTGCTCGTCGCGGCCGCGCTGGCGCTGGCGCTGGCGATGAGCGGCGTCGTGTGGAATCGGCGCCCGCGGCTGATGACGCTGAAGCTCAGCGGCTTCGGCGACGGCGACGTGTGGCGCACGCTCGTGCTGGAGAGCGCGATCGTGCTCGGCGTCGGCTGCTCGATCGGCGCGCTGTTCGGCGTCCTCGGTCAATTCATGTTGACGCGCTGGCTCAGCGCCTCGACGGGCTTTCCCACCAGCTACGCGCCGGCGGTGTGGCTCGCGCTGACGACCTTCGCCGGGGTGACGCTCGTCGCCGTCGCCGTCGCCGCACTGCCCGGGCTCGCAGCCGCCCGCGTCGCGCCGACGCCGACGGCACCCGAACACTGATGAATTGATTAATCTCAAAGATTCACGGAGTCGACCGGTGAGGTTCGTACGCTTAGCGCGTGTCGCACGTCGCCGCCGCCCCCCGGGCGGGTCGCGTCCGCGAGCTGATGAGCGTCGCGTACGTCATGGTCCGCTGCTGGTTGACCGTGTTCCCGCTCGCGCGCAGCGTCCTGCACGAGCTGGAGCGCGACGCGGAGGCGATCCCGGATCCGCAGCTGCGGGCGCTCGCGCTCGCCACGCTGTGCGGTGAGAGCCTCAGCGCGATGGGCGCCGCGCTCGTGGCCACGACCGTGCGGCGGCGCGACCCCGCGCTCGTGCGGCTGCTGGTCGCGCTGCAGGTGGCGTGGGACTACATCGACACGCTCGCGGAGCAGCCGTGCGCCGATCCGCTCGCGAACGGCGTGCAGCTCCATCGCGCGCTCGTGGATGCGATCCGCCCGGCCCCGCCGCGCGACGACTACTACCGCCTGCACGCCACGCGCGACGACGGCGGCTACCTGCTCGCGCTCGTCGAGCGCTGCCGCGCGGCGTCCGCGCGCCTGCCCGCCTTCGAGCGCGTCGCGAGCGCCGCCCGCAGCGAGCTGATGCGGGCCGAGATCCAGTATGCGAACCATGCGCCGCCGGCGCAGCGCGAGGCGGCGCTGCGCCGCTGGGCCGCACGCCAGAGCGCACGCGCGGACGCGAGCTGGTTCGAGTTGGCGGCCGCGGCGAGCTCGTCGCTCGGCGTGCTGGCGATCCTCGCGCTCGCAGCCGACCCCGCGACGAGCGACGCGCTCGTCGAACAGGTGCGAGCGGCGTACGTGCCGTGGGTGGACGCCCTCACCGCGCTGCTCGACAGCGTCGTCGACAAGCCCGCCGACGCGCTGGCCGGGCTGCCGAGCTGGGTCGACCACTACGCCTCCGGCGAGGCCGCGCGCACGCGGCTGGAGGCGGTCGCGTCGCGCGCGGTCGGCGGCGTGCGGGCGCTGCCGAACGGCGGCCTGCACGTGGTGGTGGTCGTGGGGATGATCGCGATGCACCTGTCGCAGTCGACGGCCCGGCTGCCCGGCGTGCAGCCGACGACGCGCGCCGTCCTGCGCGCCACCGGCAGCGCCGCGATGCCGCTGCTGCTCTACGTGCTGCGCGCGTGGCGGCGGCTGCGCGCCCGCGGCGGTCAGGCCGTCAGCCCGACGGGGCAGCTGACGCCGGTGCCGCCGAGCCCGCAGTAGCCGAACGGGTTCTTCGCGAGATACTGCTGGTGGTAGTCCTCGGCGTAGTAGAAGCCGTCGGCGGGCAACTCGGCGATCTCGGTCGTGATCTCGCCGTAGCCGGCCTCGCGCAGCGTCTCCTGGTACGTCTCGCGCGAGCGCAGCGCGGCGTCGCGCTGGGCCTCGCTCGTCCAGTAGATCGCCGAGCGGTACTGCGTGCCGACGTCGTTGCCCTGGCGCATGCCCTGCGTCGGGTCGTGGCCCTCCCAGAACAGCTTCAGCAGCGCGTCGTAGGTGATTCTGGCCGGATCGAAGACGACGAGCACGGCCTCGGTGTGGCCGGTCTGCGCGGAGCAGACCTCCTCGTACGTCGGGTTGGGCGTGACGCCGCCCGCGTAGCCGACCGCCGTCGTGTAGACGCCGGGTGCCTGCCAGAAGAGTCTCTCCGCGCCCCAGAAGCAGCCGAGGCCGAAGACAGCCGTCTCGTAGCCGTCGGGGAACGGCGGCTTGATCGCGGTCCCGAGCACCTCGTGTCTCGTCGAGGTCGGGATCGCCTGCTCGCGGCCCGGCAATGCCCGGGCGTCGTCCACCATGTCGGTCTTGCGGGAGAGGAAGCGCATGCGATCAATCTAGCTCGCGACCGCGCCGCCGCCCTTACGGATCTGTGACGCCGCCGCGGCGAGGCGCGCGAGCAGGTAGGCGGCGACGAGCAGGCCGGCGATCGACGCGCCCGCCGCGACGCGCACGTAGTACGAGAGGTAGAGGCCGCCGATCCCTGCTGCGGCGCCGAGCCCTACGGCGAGCGCCATCATCGGCGCGAAGCGACGGGTGAGCAGCCGCGCCGCCGCCGCGGGCGCGACCAGCACGGCGACGACGAGCAGGTTGCCGAGCCCCTGCACGGCCACGAGCACGGCGAGCGCGAGCAGCGTCAAGAGCATTGCGTCGGTCGCGAGCGGCGCGACGCCGAGCGCGCGCGCGCCGCCGCGGTCGAAGCCGGCGGCGAGCAGGCGCCAGTGCCCGGCCCACAGCGCGAGCAGCACGAGCGCGACGAGCGCGGCGCCCGCGAGCAGGTCGGCGGCCGAGGTGCCGAGCACGTCGCCGAACAGCAGCCCCTGGATCCCGAGCGGGGTCGCCGGCGACAGCGCGAGCAGCGCGCCGAGCCCGAACAGCGTCGTGACGGCGACCGCGACGGCGTCGTCGCGGCCGATCCGGTCGCGCCCCACGCGGCCCGCGAGCACGATCGCGAGCGCCGCGACGAGGATCCCCGCCGCACCGCCGAGCAGCAGCGGCACGCCCGCCAGCGCCGCCAGCACGAGCCCGGGGAACATGCCGTGCGCGAGCGACTCGGCGCTGTACGACAAGCCGCCGAGCACGACCCAGCAGCCGAGCGTGCCGCCGACGGCGGCGAGCAGCAGCACCTCCGCGAGCGCGCGCCGCATGATCCCCTGCGAGAAGGGGTCGGCGAGCGCGTGGGCGACCGTCGCGAGCACGGGCGTCATCGCGCCGGCCCGTGGTGATGGTGGTGCGGCGGCAGGATCACGCGCTGCGGCGCGTTCGGGTCCGGGTGGGTGGGCGGCAATGTCACGATCGCACCGCCGTAGGTGGCGGCGAGCGCCTCCGGCGTGAGCACGGTGGCCGGCTCGCCGAACGCGACCTGGCGGCCGTTGACGCACAGCACGCGGTCCCAGCGGCGCGCCTGCTCGAGGTCGTGCGTGGCGATCAGCACGCCGCGCCCCTCGCCCGCCAGCTCGGCCAGCAGCGCCTCCAGCCGCGCGGCGCTCGTCGCGTCGAGGCCGGTGAACGGCTCGTCGAGCAGGAGGATCCCCGCGTGCTGCACGAGCGCCCGCGCGATCAGCACGCGCTGGCGCTGGCCGCCGGACAGCTCGCCGTAGGTGCGCTCGGCGCGGTCGGCGAGATCCACGCGCGCGAGCGCGGCGCGCGCGTCGGCGCGGTCGGCGCGGCTCGGGCGCCGCCACCACGGACGGCCGGGGATCGTCCCCATCAGCGCGACGTCGAGGGCGCTGACGGGGAAGTCGAGCCGCGAGCGCTCCGTCTGCGGCACGCTCGCGCAACGGCCGCTCGCCGTCAGCGTCCCGGCGGAGGGCCGCAGCTCGCCGAGCAGCGCGCGGAAGAGCGTCGTCTTGCCGCCGCCGTTGGGCCCGAGCACGCCGATCCGCTCGCCCGGCTCGAGCCGGAAGCTCACGCCGGTCAGGACGGGCGGCCCGCCGTAGCCGACCGCGAGCCCGCCGGCTTCGAGCAGCGCGGTCACGCCGCCGCCTCCGTCGCGCGCGGCGCGAGCGCGCGGCCGGCCGCCACGAGCGCGAAGACGGCGCCGGCGATCACCGCGATCGTGGCGCCGGGCGGCGCGTTCAGCTTCACCGCGAGCCACACGCCAACGGTTCCCTCGGCGGCGGCGAGCGCGACGGTCGCGAGCTGCCAGGGGACGACGCGGTCGCTGAAGAGGCGCGTCGTCGCAGCCGGCATGACGAGCAGCGCGGTCGCGAGCAGCGCGCCGACGGCGCTCAGCACGGCCACCGCGCCGAGCGCGACGAGCACGAGCAGCAGCGTGTCGGGCAGCGGCGAGCGCACGCCGAGTGCGCGCGCGGCGGCGGGGTCGAAGCCGGCCGCCAGCCAGCGCACGCCGAGCAGCCACGTCGCGGCGAGCACGATCAGCGCGGCCGCGGCGGCCAGCCGCACGTCCCCCGGGCCGATCGCGATCAGGCTGCCGAACAGCAGCGACTCGACGGAGGCGGCCGAGTGGAAGACGTCGGAGGCCAGCACGATCCCGAGCGCGAGCGCCGCGACGAGCACGAGCGCCGTGAGCGTGTCGTGGCCGCTCCCCTCCCGTGCGGCGAGGCGCCCGACCGCGAGCGCGAACAGCAGCGCCGCGCCGAAGCCGCCGAGCGGCGCGGCGAAGCCCAGCCCGTCGGCCAGCACGAGCCCGGGGAAGGCCGCCGCCGCGGCCGCGTGGGCGGGGAACGCGAGGCCGCGCAGGACGATCCAGCAGCCGAGCGTGCCGGCCAGCACGGCCAGCAGCAGCAGCTCGACGAGCGCGCGCTGCACGAAGGGGAGCTGGAACGGCTCGAGCACGGTCGCCGCCGAGCATAATGGGAATGAGTCTGATTTGCATCGCGGCGCTACGATCGAGCCGATGACGACCACGGGACAGCCGAGCTGGCGCGAGCACACGCTCGCAACGCTGGCGGAGGCGGGCTACCGCCGCGGCGGCGCCCGCAACGCGGTCGTCGAGCTGCTCGACCGCCAGGACTGCGCGCTCAGCGCGCAGCAGATCGACGATCTCCTGCGCGCGCAGGGGCGCAGCGTCGGGCGGGCGAGCGTCTACCGCATCCTCGAGCTGCTGACCGAGCTGCGACTCGTGCAGCGGATCGACGTCGGCCAGGGCGTCGCGCGCTACGAGCGTCACCTGCCCGACGGCGACCACCACCATCACCTCGTCTGCGACAGCTGCGGCCAGATCGAGCCGTTCGAGGATCCCGCGCTGGAGCAGGCGATCGAGCGCGTGTCCAGCAGACTCAGCTTTGCCGTCGACGACCACGACGTCGTGCTGCACGGGGCCTGCAGCGACTGCCGCGACGACGCGGCGTAAGGCGGCTGCGCGAGCGCTGACGCGCTCTGGCCCTCAGGCATCTCCCAGGGGTCCATTACCGTTCTTTGGGACGACTCTTACGTCAGCTTTGGGAGCGGTCCGCAACATTGCACCCATGGCGATTCCCCCGCACGACCCCACCCCCCGCGACGAGGCGGCTCAGGCGGCCGCGATCCGCGACGCCGGCGTGCGGCGCGTGCGCAGCGCGACGCGCTGGCTCGCGGCCGGCGCGATCGGCCTGACCGGCGCGATCGCGGGCGTCGTCGCGCAGCAGTCGCCGCCGGTGAAGGCGGCCACGGCGAACGACGGCTCGAGCGCGTCTTCGAGCAGCGACTCGAGCAGCGCTTCGGGCGCCACGCAGAACGATGGCTCGTCCGGCTACGACGACGGCAGCTCCTCCAGCGACGACCAGAGCTACGGCTACGGCTACGACGACGGCGGCACCTACTCCGGCGCCCCGCAGGCGCCCCAGCAGGCCCCGCAGAGCGCCCAGCAGTCGGCCACGCCGAGCGCCTCTTCGGGAGCCTCGTGAGCGCGACCGCGCACTGGCGCGCGCTCGGCACGAGCGCGATGGTCGTGACGACCGACGCGGCCGCACGCGCCGATGCGCGCGCGGCGGTCATGCGCGAGCTGGCCGCGATCGACCGCGCCGCCAGCCGCTTCCGCGGCGACTCCGAGCTGAGCGCGCTCAACGCCGCCGCCGGCTCCGGCCCCTTCAGCGTCAGCCCGCTGCTCGCGCAGGCGATCGGCGTCGCGCTGCGCGCCGCGCGCGCGACCCACGGCGCCGTCGACCCGACGCTCGGCGCCGAGCTCGTGCGCGCCGGCTACGACCGCGACTTCGCACAGCTGCCCGCCGCCCAGGCGGACGCGGCAGGCACGGGCGCTGGCGGCGCGAGCGCAGGCGGCGCCCCGCGCCGCCGCCCGGCCTGGCCGGCCGTGCGGCTCGACCGCGACACGCGGCGCGTGACGCTTCCCGCGGGCGTCGCGCTCGATCTCGGCGCGACCGCCAAGGCCCTCGCCGCCGACCGCGCCGCGCGCGCGGCGTTCGCTGCGGCCGGCTGCGGCGTGCTCGTGAGCCTCGGCGGCGACGTCGCCGTCGCGGGCCCGGCGCCCGAGGACGGCTGGGCGATCCGCGTGACCGACGACCACGCCGGCCCGCAGGAGGCGCTCGGCCAGACGATCACGATCCGCTCGGGCGGGCTCGCCACCTCGGGCACGACCGTCCGCCGCTGGCGGGGCGCCGACGGGCCGCAGCATCACATCCTCGACCCGCGCACCGGCGAGCCGGCCGACGTCGTGTGGCGCACGGCGAGCGTCGCCGCCGCGAGCTGCGTCGATGCGAACACCGCCTCGACGGCGACGATCGTCCACGGCGCCGACGCCGCCCCCTGGCTGTTGCGCCACCGGCTGCCGGCGCGGCTCGTCTCCGCGCGCGGGCGTGTGCTGCTGATCGGCGCGTGGCCGCGGCGCGACGAGGCTACGTCCCCGAGCTGTGCTCCTGCGGGGGTCCATACGACCCCCAAAGGGACACAGCTCGCCGAGGAGAGCGCCGCATGACCCTCTTCGCCGCCGGAACGAGCGCCACCTGGCTGCTCACGCGCGCGTCGGGCGCGGTCAGCCTGCTGCTGCTGACCGCCGCCTTCGCGCTCGGCATCGCCGACGTCGCGCGCTGGCGCAGCCGCTCGTGGCCGCGCTTCGCGATCGACGCGCTGCACCGCAACCTCGCGCTGCTGGCGCTCGCGTTCGTCGGCGTGCACGTGCTGACGACGATCCTCGACAAATACGTCTCGATCGGCTTCGTGTCGGCGTTCGTGCCCTTCTCCAACAGCTACAAGACGATCTGGCTCAGCCTCGGCGCGATCGCGTTCGACCTGTTCCTCGCCCTGATCGTCACGAGCCTGCTGCGCCGCCGCATCGGCCTGCGCACGTGGCGCGCGGTCCACTGGGCCGCGTACGCCTGCTGGCCGGTCGCGCTGCTGCACGCGGTCGGGACCGGCACCGACGCGACGCGCCCGTGGATGCTCGCCGTCGCGCTCGCCAGCACCGCCGTCGTGGCCGCCGCCGTCGTCGCGCGGCTCGCGCACAGCGGGTGGGGCGGCGGCGACACGCGCGGCGCCGCCGGCCCGCGCGCGGGAGCGTTGACGCGATGAGCGCCGCGACCGCCCTCCCCCGCCTGCTCGACGGCGCCGATCCGCACGGCGGCGCGCCGCTCGGCGCGCACCTCGCGCACCACGGGCTGGAGACGCTCGACGCCGACCCGGCCTGGCTGGTGCGGGAGGTCGAGCGCGCCGGACTGCGCGGCCGCGGCGGCGCAGGGTTTCCCACGGCGACGAAGCTCGAGGTCGTCGGCCACGGCCGCCGCCGCGCGGTCGTCGTCGCGAACGGCAGCGAGGGCGAGCCGGCGAGCGCGAAGGACGCGCTGCTGCTCGCGCAGGCGCCGCACCTCGTGCTCGACGGGCTCCAGCTCGCTGCCGCCGCCACGCGCGCCGGCGACGCGATCCTCTGCATCAAGCACGGCGCCCGCGACGCGCAGGCGGCCGTCGCGCGCGCGCTCGGCGAGCGCGCCGCGAGCGGGCGTGACGCCGTCTACGTGCGCGTCGTGGCCGTCCCCGACGGCTATGTCTCGGGCGAGGAGAGCGCGCTTACGCACCTGCTCAACGGCGGCCGTGCGGTGCCGACGTTCGTGCCGCCGCGGCCGTTCGAGAAGGGCGTCGACGGGCGCCCGACGCTGATCCAGAACGTCGAGACGCTCGCGCACGTCGCGCTGATCGCGCGCTACGGCGCCGACTGGTACCGCGCGCTCGGCACCGCCGCCGAGCCGGGCACCGCGCTCGTCACGCTCGGCGGCGCGGTCGAGCGGCCGGGCGTGCGCGAGATCGCGCTCGGCACGCCGATCGCGGCGCTCGTCTCGCACGGCGGCGGCGACCTCGCGCGCGCCCGCGGCGTGCTCGTCGGCGGCTACTTCGGCACCTGGCTCGACCCCGCCGCCGCGCGCACGGCGACGCTCGACGGCGGCTCGCTGCGCCCGCTCGGCGCCTCGCTCGGCTGCGGCGTCGTCGCCGTGCTGGGCGACGACGCCTGCCCGGTCGCCGAGACGGCGCGCATCGCCACGTGGCTCGCGGACCAGTCGGCCGGCCAGTGCGGGCCGTGCGTGTTCGGACTCGCCGCGATCGCCGACGCACTCGCAAGCGTCGCCGACGGCCGCGCCGCCCGTGCGATGGCGGCGGCGTCGCGGTCGAGTGGCCGGCGCGGAGGCCGCGGCCGCCGGACGGCGCGCTTCGAGGACCCGCTCGCGCGCGTGCGGCGCTGGTGCGGCGACGTGGAGGGACGCGGCGCGTGCCGCCATCCCGACGGCGCGGTGCGGCTCGTCGCCAGCGCGCTGCGCACGTTCGAGGCGGACTTCGAGGACCACCTGCGGCACGGCCCGTGCAGCGCCTGCGCGCGGCCGTCGGCGCTGCCGCTGCCGCGCTACGACGGCAGCCCGCTGGAGGCGGTCGCATGAGCCGCGGGGATCTGCGCGTGCGCGTCGACCCGATCGCCTGCACCGCGCACGGCCTCTGCGCCGAGCTGCTGCCCGAGCGCGTGCGGCTCGACGACTGGGGCTACCCGATCGTCGACGACCGGCCGCTCGAGCCCGAGCTCGTCGCGCACGCGAAGCGCGCCGCCGCCGCCTGCCCGACGCTCGCGCTGCTGCTGGCTCAGGAGGCGCCGCCGGCCGAGGGCCAGCGCGCGCGCTCGGTTCCCCCGCCCGGCCGCCGCGGGCGCGCCGGGGCCGGCAGCCGCTGAGCAGCCCGCCGCTCCGCCCGCCCCGCGCGCAGCACGAGCCTTCAGACCCGGTCTATCATGGACCGGCTTCTGGAGCCGGGGGATCGGGGGAACGTGAGCTTGGAGGTCGAGCGCCGACCGCGCGTACGCGACGGCGCGCTGCGCAGCGCAGAGGCGGCCTGGGTCGCGGTTCTGCCGTGCGCGCTGCTGACCGTCCTGCTCGTCGGCCTGCTGGGGCCGCCGCTGGGCCGCGCGTTCCTCGGCCCCGGCGGCGACGCGTTCTGGGCGATGGCGCACGCGCGCCCCGAGCCGGAGGAGCACGGCCGCTACCTGCTGGCGCTGCTGGGCCCGGCGGCGCTCGCGGCGGCGGTGCTCGCGAGCGCGCGCTGGACGCCGCGGCTGGGCGCCGTCGCGGCGCGCCGTCTGGCGCTCGGTGCGCAGATCGCGCTCGTCGCCTTCGTCGTGACGTGCTTCGCCGCCCAGAACGACGTCGTGCTGAGCGCCTACCGCCCGCTGTGGGAACGCACGCACTACTTCACCGTCCCGACGCTGCTGGCCGCGATCGCGCTGCCGCTCGCGGCGCTCGCGCTGCTGCGCCGCGCCCCGGCCGAGCGGCTCGCCCGCCTTGCGCGCGAGACGCCGCGCCGCCGCGCTGCCGCGCTGGCGGTCGCGGTCCTGCTGACGGCGACGTGGCTGCTGACCGCGGTCGAGAACCGACGGATCGCTCGCGAACCGGATCTACGCGGTCGTCAGCAACCTGCCGGCGTCGGCCGACGAGCCGTTCGCGATCCTGAACGGACGCACGCCGCTCGTCGACTTCCACGCCCAGTACGGGCAGCTGTGGCCCTACGTCGTGGCCGCGGCGATGTCGTTGCTCGGCAGCTCGGTCGGGGTCCTCACGGCGGTCATGGCGATCGGCAGCGGCGCCGGGCTGCTCGCGATCTACGCCGTGCTGCGGCGGATCGTCCGCTCGTCGTGGATCGCGCTGGGGCTCTACCTGCCCTTTCTCGCGACGAGCCTGTTCATGATGCTCGGGCCGCTCGACAACCGCTACGGCCCCGCCAACCTGTTCGGCCTGTGGCCGATCCGCTACGGCGGCCCGTACGTGCTCGCGTGGCTGCTCGCCCGCCACCTCGACCGCGCCGCCCCGCGGCGCGCGTGGCCCCTGTTCATCGCCGGCGGCCTGGCCGCGATCAACAACCCGGAGTTCGGCCTCGCGGCGCTGGCCGCGCTCGTCGTCGCGCTGCTGGCCGTGCGGCCGCCGCGCTCGCGCGCCGCCGCCGGCCGGCTGCTCGCGCAGGCAGGCGGCGGGCTGCTGGGCGCCGCCGCGCTCGTCGCGGCGCTGTCGCTCGTGCGCTCCGGATCCCTGCCCCATCCGGGGCTGGCGCTGGAGTTCTCGCGGCTCTACGGGATCGGCGGCTGGGCGCTCCTGCCGCTGCCCAGGATCGGGATATACCTCGTCGTGTATGTGACGTTCGCGGCCGCGATCGCGGTCGCCGCGGTGCGCGTCGCGCGCGGCGGCCGCGAACCCGTGCTGACCGCGCTGCTGGCCTGGAGCGGCGTCTTCGGGCTGATCGCGAGCGGCTACTTCGTCGGCCGCTCCCACCCGCAGGTGCTGATCGGGATGTTCTCGGCGTGGGCGCTGTCGCTCGTGCTGCTGACGATCGCCGCCGGCCGCGCGCTCGCCGGGCGCGCGTGGCGGCGCCCGGCGCTGCCCGAGCTGCTCGTCCTGTTCGCCTTCGGCCTCGCCGCCTGCTCGCTCGCGCAGACGCCGACGCCGTGGTCACAGGCGGCGCGCCTGAGCAGACGCGCCCCGATCTCGGTGCTCAAGTGGCGCGAAGCGGCCCTGCTCGTCTCGCAGACGACGCGCCCGCGCGAGCCCGTCGCGATCCTCGTCCCACTCGGCCACCGCATCGCGTTCGACACTGGGCGGGTCGACGTCTCGCCGTATGCGGGGATCGAATCGATCGCGACCGCGCAGCAGCTCGACCGGACGATCGCCGCACTGCGCCGCGCAGGCGGCGACAAGGTCTTCATATCGACGCACGACACGTTCCCGGAACAGCTCGCGGCGCTGCGACAGGCCGGCTTCTCGCCGGGCTCGCAGATCGCCGACCGCTACGCCGGCGGCGCGATCGTCGAGCTGGTCGGGCGCCGTTAGCGGTCGCGGCCTACGCCTCGGAGCTCGACGCGAGGGCGGCCTCGCCAGCGCCCGCCGCCTGCCTGCGTGCCACGACGCGGTCGACGAGGTAGAGCGGCCGGCCCAGCGCCTGGTCGTGCACGCGCGCGAGGTAGCGCCCGATGATGCCCGCGCTGATCAGCTGCGCGCCGCCGAGGAACAGCACCGCGATCAGGATCCACGCCTGCGTCGAGGCGACGACCCCGCTCACGGTCAGGGCGAGGACGACGACGGCGAGCAGCGCGCTCAGCAGCGAGAGCGCGACGCCGAGCCAGCTCGCGAGCCGCAACGGGACGTCCGAGAACGACGCGATCGCCTCGACCGCGAGCCGTATCAGCGCGGGATAGGAGGCCCCGCGACCGGCGCTCCGGCCGGCGCGGCGGTACTCGATCGGAACCTGGTCGTAGCCGACCCAGGCGACCATGCCGCGCAGGAAGCGCCGCCGCTCCGGCATCGTGCGGAGCGCGTCCACGACGCGGCGCGACATCAGGCGGAAGTCCCCCGCCTGCCCCTGGTACGGCGTGCGCGCAACCCGCTCCATCACGCGATAGAAGGCCGTCGCGAGCGTGCGCTTGAGCAGGCTCTCGTCGCGCCCGATTCGGCGTGCGTAGACGACGTCGGCGCCGTTGCGGGCGCGCACGAGCATCTCGGCGATCAGCTCGGGCGGGTCCTGCAGGTCGGCGTGCAGCAGCGCCACGTAGTCCCCGTGCGCATGGTCCATCCCGGCGGACATCGCGATCTCCATGCCGAAGTTGCGCGACAGCCGCACGAGCACGACGTCGTCGCGTTCGCGCGCCCACGCTTCCAGCAGCGCGACCGAGCCGTCGACCGAGCCGTCGTCGACGTAGACGACCTCGAGGCCGCCGGCGCTCCGGCCGAGCGCCTCGTCGATGCGGCGCTGCAGCTCCGGCAGACCCTCCTCCTCGTTGAAGACGGGTACGACGACGGAGAGGAGCTCAGCCATAATTCACCGTGTCCGGTCAGACGAGCGGCTCGGCGCAGATCCCCCATCGCGAAGGTCCCCCTCGCCCAGCGCTAGTTGCTAGATTCTAGCAGTTCGGCGGCAAGCTTCTGGGGGAGCGAACGGGATGAGTCTCGGAGTCGAGCGCCAGGCGGGCGCAGTCGGCACGACGGCGGGCGCCGCGGAGGTCGCCTGGCTCGCGCTGCTGCCGTGCGCCCTGCTGACCGCGGCGCTCGTCACGCTGCTCGGACCGCCGCTCGGCCACTTCCTGCTGCGACCGGGCGGCGAAGCGTTCTGGCCCACCGCCCCAGCCCACCCGGAGCCGACCGAGCACGGCCGCTACGTGCTCTCTCTGCTCGGCCCCGTGCTGCTCTGCGGCGCCGTGCTCGCGAGCCTGCGCTGGCCGCTGCGGCTCGACGCCGCGGGCGCGCGCCGCGCCGTGCTCGCCGTCCAGCTGCTGCTGATCGCGTTCTGCGCGCTCTGCTTCATGGCGCAGTACGACGTGCTCGTCAGCGCCTACCGCCCGTTCTGGGAAGCGCACGTCCGCTACTTCACGCTGCCGACGCTCGCACTCGCGCTGGCCGCTCCCCCGCTCGCGCTGGCACTGCTGCGCCGGCGCGCCGACGTCGCGGAGCGCGTTCGCGGCCTCGCGCGCGAGACGTCCGGGCGCCGCGCCGGCGCGCTCGTCGTCGCGATCCTCTTCACCGCCATCTGGCTGACGAGCGCCGTCGACGCCGACGGCTCGCTGGCGAACACGACGAGCGGCGTCGCCGGGCACATCCTATGGTCGATGGACGAGCCGTTCGCGATCCTCGACGGCCGCACGCCGCTGGTGAACTTCCACGCCCAGTACGGCCAGCTGTGGCCGTACGTCGCGGCCGGCGCGATGGCCCTGTTCGGCGCCTCGATCGGCACGTTCACGATCACGATGGCGGCCGGCAGCGGGCTCGCACTGCTGGCGCTGTACGCGCTGCTGCGGCGGATCGTGCGCTCCTCGCTGCTCGCCCTCGCGCTCTACCTGCCGCTCGTCGCGACGGGCTTCTACATGAAGATAGGCCCGCTCGACAACCGCTACGGGCCGGCGAACCTGTTCAGCCTCTGGCCGATACGCTACGGCGGCCCCTACGTGCTCCTGTGGCTGCTCGTGCGCCACCTCGACGGCGCGCGACCGCGCCGCCCGTGGGTCCTCTTCGCCGTCGCCGGCCTGGCCGCGATCAACAACCCCGAGTTCGGCCTCGGCGCCGTCGGGGCGCTTGCCGTCACGCTCGTCGCCGTGCGCCTGCCGCGCACCCGCGCCGCCGCCGCGCGGCTGCTCGCGGAAGCGGTCGGCGGCCTCGCCGGCGCGACGGCGCTCGTCGCGCTCGGCACGCTGCTGCGGTCCGGCTCGCTGCCGCACCTCGGCTGGGCGCTCGAGTTCTCCAGACTGTACGGCGTCGGCGGCTGGGCGCTTCTGCCGATGCCGAAGATAGGCCTGTACCTCGTCGTCTACGTGACGTTCGCGGCCGCGATGGCGGTCGCCGTCGTGCGGCTCGTGCGGCGCGCGCCGGACGTCCTGCTGACCGCCGCGCTGCTGTGGACCGGCGTCTTCGGGCTCGCGTGCGGGGCCTATTTCGCCGGGCGCTCGCACCCGCAGGTGCTGATCGACCTCTTCTCGCCGTGGACGCTGGCGATCGTGCTGCTGACGATCGTCGCGGTGCGCGGGCTCGCCGCCCGCGCGTGGCGGGCGCCGGCGCCGGCCGAGCTGGCGGTGCTGTTCGGCTTCGGCCTCGCGATCTGCTCGCTCCCACAGACGCCCACGCCGTGGTCGCAGATCGCCCGCATCCGCGACCTCGCGCCGGTCGCGATCTTCCGCCAGCGGGCGGCCGAGGAGCTCGTCGCCCGGCAGACGCGGCCGCACGAGAAGATCGGCGTGCTGATACCGCTCGGGCACCGCATCGCGTACGACACCGACCGCGTGAACGTGGCTCCCTACGCGAGCATCGAGTCGATGCCGACGCAGCAGCAGCTGGCGAGGGTGATCGCGGTCTTCCACCGCGAAGGCGTCCACGAGCTGTTCGTGTCGAGCAGATTCACGTATCCCGAAGAGCTGACGGCGCTCGAGGGCGCCGGCTTCGCCCCGCGCGCGGAAGCGCAGGACGAGACCGGCGCGACGATCGTCGAGCTGGCCGACGGGCAGGGTTAGCAGCTCGGCGACGGCTCGGCAGGCGTGCGCGCCGCCAGCTCCGCGGCGGCGTCGATGATCATGTCCTCCTGGCCGCCGACGATGCGGCGACGGCCCAGCTCCATCAGCACCGCGCGCGGCTCGACGCCGAACTTCGCGCCGGCGCGCTCGGCGTGCAGCAGGAAGGACGAGTAGACGCCCGCATAGCCGAGCGAGAGAGCGGTCTTGTCGATCGTCTGGGCGCGCGGCATCAACGGCGCGACGACGTCCTCGGCGACGTCCATCAGCGGGAACAGGACGGCGTTCGACTCGTGCCCGGAGCGCTCGAGCGCCGCCGCGAGCACCTCCAGCTGCGCGTTGCCCGCTCCGGCGCCAAGCCCGCGCAGCGAGCCGTCGAGCCACGTCGCGCCCGCGTCGACCCCCGCCAGCGCGTTCCCCACCCCGCAGCCGAGGTTGTTGTGCGCGTGGAAGCCGACCGCCACCTCCGCCGGCAGCGCCTCGCGCAACGCGCGCACGCGCGCCGCCGCGCTCGCCGGCACCATCGCGCCGGCCGAGTCGACGACGTAGACCACGCGCGCGCCGTAGGAGGCCATCAGCGCCGCCTGCTCGGCCAGCGGCGCCGGCTCCAGCATGTGGCTCATCATCAGGAAGCCGACCGCCAGCATCTCATGCGCTGCTGCCCACTCGAGGTGCTGCTGCGCGATGTCGGCCTCGGTGCAGTGCGTCGCGACGCGCGCGATCGAGGCGCCGAGCGCCTGCGCCCGCTTGAGCCGCTCGAGCGTGCCGATCCCCGGCAGCAGCAGCGCGGCGATGCGCGCCCGCCGCACCGCGCCCGCGGCCGCCTCGATCAGCGCCTCGTCGGAATGCGCCGAGCGGCCGTACTGGATCGAGGAACCGCCGACGCCGTCGCCGTGCGAGACCTCGATCGCGTCGATCCCGGCCGCCTCCAGCCCGGCCGCGACGGCGGCGACCTGCTCCGGCGTGAAGGCGTGGCGGACGGAGTGCATGCCGTCGCGCAGCGAGGAGTCGACCAGCGTGACGTGCGTCATCGCCAGGCCTGCTCGTGGAGCGGGTCGGGGCGCGTGTCGGGTGCGGCCTCGGCGGGAGCGAGCATGCGCGCCGCGATCTCCTCTCCCACGCGCGCCGCGGCCGCGGTCATCACGTCGAGGTTGCCGGCGTAGGACGGCAGGAAGTCGCCGGCGCCCTCGATCTCCAGCAGCACGGTCACGAGATCGCCGTCGACGTCGCACAGCTTCAGGCGGTAGCCGGGGACGTAGGCCTGCACCTGCGCCGCCATCGCCTCCACCGACGCGCGGATCGCCTCCGCGTCCGGCCTGCGCACCTGCGCGAAGACGGTGTCGCGCATCAGGATCGGCGGGTCGGCCGGGTTGAGGATGATGATCGCCTTCGCCTCGTCGGCCCCGCCCACCAGCTCCAGCCCGCGCGCGGTCGTGACGGTGAACTCGTCGATGTTCTGGCGCGTGCCGGGGCCGGCGGAGGCGCTCGCGATCGTCGCGACGATCTCGCCGTAGGCGACGTCGGCGACGCGGTCGATCGCGTGCATCATCGGGATCGTCGCCTGCCCGCCGCAGGTGACGAGGTTCACGTTCGGCGCGGCGAGGTGCGCGTCGAGGTTGACCTCGGGGACGACGTAGGGCCCGACGGCGGCCGGGGTGAGGTCGACGACGACCTTGCCGGCGGCCTGCAGGCGCGGCGCGTTGGCGCGATGCGCCTTAGCGCCGGTCGCCTCGAACACGAGCGGGACGTCGTCGCGCTCGAGCACGGCGTCGACGCCGCGCGCGCTCGTCTCCACCCCCAGCTCGCGCGCCCGCGCGAGCCCCGGCGAGTCCTCGTAGATGCCGGCCATCAGCACCGTCTCGATCGACGCGCTGCGCTGCAGCTTCATCAGCAGGTCGGTGCCGATGTTGCCGGGGCCGATCACGGCCGCCTTGATCATGCGTCCCTTCCCCCTCGGACGACGACCGGCCGAGCGTATCAGCGCTGCGCAAGCGCCTCGCGCACTGCCGCGTCGAAGCTCATCGGCGCGTCGTTGATCCCGGCCGGCGGCGGGTTGCGCACGACCATCTCCTCGCGCAGGCCGTCCACCAGCGGGCGCACGAGCCCGTTGTCGACCGGCGTCACGAGCATCACCCACCAGGAGGAGAGGCGCGGCGTCAGCACCGGCACGCGCACGATCAGCGGCGGGCGGCGGCCCATCGCGCGGGCGGTGCGGGCCATCATCTCGCGGTAGGTGAGGACGTCCGGTCCGCCCAGCTCGACGTCGCCGACGACGTCGTCCCGGTCGCGCAGCGCGTACAGAGCTCGCACGACGTCGTCGAGCGCGATCGGCTGGGTGCGCGTGTCGATCCAGCGCGGGCAGACCATCGCCGGCAGCCGCCGGACGAGCGCGCGCAGCATCTCGAAGGAGGCGCCGCCGGCGCCGAGCACCATCGCCGCGCGCACGTGCACGAACTGGGGCACGTGCCGCGCGAGGATCTCCGCCACCTCGTCGCGGCTGCGCAGGTGCGCCGAGGAGGCCGCGGCCGCGTCGTCGCCTCCGCCGGACAGGCCGCCGAGGTAGATCACGCGGCGCACGCCTGCCCGCGCGGCGGCGGCGCCGAATGTCTCGGCCGCGCGGCGGTCGCGAGCGGCGAAGTCGCCGGCATCGTCTCTGCCCATCGAGTGGATCAGGTAGTAGGCGACGTCGACGCCGTGCAGCGCCGCGTCGAGGCCCTCGCCGCTGAGCGCGTCGCCGCGCACCGCGTACGGGCTAACCGCGCCGGACGCGCGGGCAGGGTCGCGCACGAGGCAGCGCAGCGCGGGCGGCCCGGACGCGTCGGCGGCCAGCAGCGGGAGCAGGCGGCCGCCGACGTAGCCTGTTGCGCCGGTGAGCAGGACAGTGGGTATCAAGCCGGGTACGGTGCGACCGTGCCCGCTGTTGCACCCGCGGGTAACATAGTTGTATAAGCAACTACTTCTGGAGGCGACGTGCAGCTCGACGGCATCCACCACATCACGTGCATCACCGGCGACGCAGCGCGCAACGTCGACTTCTACGTCCGCGTGCTCGGCCTGCGGCTCGCGAAGAAGACGGTCAACCAGGACGACCCGACCGTCTACCACCTCTTCTACGCCGACGACAGAGGGTCGCCGGGCGCCGACCTGACCTTCTTCGAGTACCCGGGCGCGCGGCCGGGCCGCGACGGTGCGGGGATGATCCACCGCATCGCGTTCCGCGTCGCCGACGCGGCCGCCCTCGACTTCTGGGCCGCGCGGCTGGCGGGCGAGGGGATCGCGGTCGAGCGCGACGAGGCGGGCACGCGGCTGCGCTTCGCCGACCCCGAGGGGCTCGGCTTCGAGCTGGTCGCCGACGACTCCGGCGACGACCCGCTGACGGCACACGCTCCCGACATCCCGGCCGAGCACGCGCTGCGCGGCTTCGCGGGCGTGCGCGCCTACAGCGCCGACCCGGCGCAGAGCACGGCGCTGCTGCGCGACGTGCTCGGGTTCGAGGGCGTGGATGGGGACGACCTCGAATGGGTCTCCCGCGGCCCGCGTCGCGGCGGCTTCTACGCCTACGACCTCGCGCCGGAGGAGCGCGGGATCGGCGGCGCGGGGACGGTCCACCACATCGCCTGGACGGCCGAGGACGAGGACATCGAGGCGTGGGACGAGCGCTACCGCGCGGCCGGCCGCCACACGTCCGGGCTCGTCGACCGCTTCTACTTCAGAAGCGTCTACTCGCGCGAGCCGAGCGGCGTGCTGTTCGAGATCGCCACCCGCGGCCCCGGCTTCGCGACCGACGAGGCGCCCGACGCGATCGGCCGCAGCCTCGCGCTGCCGCCGAAGCTCGAGCACCTGCGCGAGCAGATCGAGGCCAACCTCACCCCCCTCCCCGACCCGCGCGCGAGCCGGGTGGGGTGAACGGTCGGGCGGGCGTCAGCTTCCCGGGTCGATGCCCGGTGGCGAGACCTCGCCGCGATCGATCGCCTGGGAGAGCTGCTGCTTGGCCTCGAGGCTGCCGGGGTCGAGGACGCCCGAGCCGGCGGCGCGGGCGATGACGTCGCCACCGCGGCCGCGCAGCACCCAGGCGCAACCGACGGCGAGCAGCGCGCCGGCGATCGGCCCGGCCACGTAGACCCAGTAGGCGCTGAAGTCCCCGCTGACCAACGCGGGGCCGAAGGAGCGCGCCGGGTTCATCGAGGTTCCGCTCACCGGTGCCGACCACAGCCCGGCGAGCGCGATGTACCCGCCGACGCCGAGCGCGGCGATGGCGCCGACGTTCTGCGCCGCCGACGCCGTGCCCAGGATCACGCTGACGAGCCCCAAGGTCAGGACGATCTCCATCAGCAGCGCCTGCCACGCGTGATACCCCGGGCCCGGGAGCGTCGCGCCGAGGTGCTGGACGTTGCCGAACACCGCGTCCAGGAACAGGCAGGCCAGCGCGGCCCCGGAGAGCTGGACGATGACGTAGCCGGGAACCCGCTTCCACGGAAAGTCCCCGCGCAACGCGAACGCCAGCGACACCGCCGGGTTGAGGTGCGCGCCGGAGATCGCCCCCATGAAGAGGATGATCGCCATCACCATCAGACCGGGCGCGACGACCGCCGCGGGCAGGCCGATCTGACCCTCGCCGTGCAGGATCCCGCCGCCGGCGGCCACCAGCACGAGGAAGAACGTCCCCAGCAGCTCGGAGAACAACCGGCGCCACTCGAGCCGGGGGTCGTCGAAGTCCGCGCGATCCCCGAACTCCAGCATCATCAGGTGGTGGGCCCGCGCGACCGGCGCACCCCCCGACAGCTCACCGACTCGCTTCGCCGTCCCGCTCGCCATCGGCGAGATCCTACGCGCGCCCCGCCATCACGTTCCACCGTGAAAACGCGCATGCTGCGCGGCATGACTACGGGTGTTCGCGCCAGCAGGCGCCCGCGTCAGCCCTTCAGCGTCTTCTGCAGCTGGCGCTCGATCGCGGCGGTCATCGTCTGCTGGAAAGCGGCGCGGACGGCCTCGCCGGCGAGCGGGCGCGGGCGCGCGAGCACGTCGCTGAGCTGGGCCCACTCCTGCGGCGTGCGCTTCGCCGGGTCGAGCTCGCCGCCGGCGCGGCCGGCCGCTGCCGCGGTTCTCTTGAGGTTCTGTCTCTTGTATCGATACGTGAGACAGACTACTCTTGTGGCATGCTCCAGCCGGTCGACGTGCTCGTGGTGGTCGGCATCCTCCATGACGCTCGCGCGAACTGGACGGTGCGCTCCATCGCAGCCGAGCTGCGGCTCCCCCCTGCGACCGTCCACCGGGCGCTCCGGCGACTCGCCGCCACTCCCGCATACGTCAACGGCCATCTCAACGTCACCGCCTGCGAGCGGCTGCTGATCGACGCATTGGAGTTCGTGGCGCCCGCAGCGCCCGGGGCGGAGACACGCGGCGTGCCGACCGCCTGGGCTGCGCCGCCACTGTCGGCCGTGCTCACGCAAGTCGATCCCCTCCCACCCGTGTGGCCGGACCCCTTGGGCGAGACTCGTGGGGTCGCCGTGACGCCGCTGCACCCGTGCGTCCCGTCGCTGGCCCGAGCCGATCGCGAGATGTACGAGCTGCTCGCACTCATCGACGGCCTCCGCATCGGCGACACGCGCGTCCGCGAGATCGCCCGCGAACAGCTGAGGAGATGGATCCTCGGCCGCCCGGAGCACGCCGCGTGAGCCTCGCGCTGCTCGAACTGGCCGTCGACGCGCTCGGCCCGCTCGTGGACGACGCGATGTTCCTCGGCGGCGCGTCGCTGGCGCTCTGGATCAGCGATCCCGCAGCACCGCCCCCACGACCGACGAAGGACGTCGACGTCGTCGTCGAGATCGCGAGCCTGCTGGAGTACGAGCGGTTCTCCGTGCGAATGCGCGAGCGCGGCTTCGCGGAGGACATCCAGAGTGGCGTCATCTGTCGCTGGCGCCACAAGACGTTCGACCTCTTGCTGGACGCGATGCCGTCGAACCCGCGGATCCTCGGGTTCTCCAACCGCTGGCAGGCGGCTGCGCTCCCACACGCAGCCTGGCGCCGCCTGCCGTCCGGGGCCCGGCTGCGCAGCATCACCCCTCCGTTTCTGCTGGCGACGAAGCTTGAGGCGTTTGGCAACCGCGGCCGCGGGGACATGCTGGGAAGCCGCGACTTCGCCGACATCGTCGCCCTCGTCGACGGCCGCGGCGAGCTGCCGGCCGAGATCGCCGAGGCGCCCTACGAGATCATGGCCTACCTCGCCGAGCAGGTGACTCTGCTGCTCGCGCTCCCCCGCATCGCCGACGGCATCGCGGGAGGCCTTCGACCCGATGACGCAAGCCAAGCGCGCGCCGGGCTCGTCGTCCTCCCACGACTCCGGCGGATCGCCACCGGCACCGAGCACGACCGCTTGCGCAGAGACCTCGACGAGCTGCTCGACTCGAGCCTCTGACGCCGGCTCAGCCCTTCAGCGTCTTCTGCAGCTGCCGCTCGATCGCGGCGGTCATCGTCTGCTGGAAGGCGGCGCGGACGGCCTCGCCGGCGAGCGGGCGCAGGCGCGCGAGCGCCTCGCTGAGCTGGGCCCACTCCTGCGGCGTGCGCTTGGCCGGGTCGAGCTCGCCGCCGGCGACGTCCTCGACGAACAGCCGCACGAACGAGTCGGCGATCGCGCGCGTGTGGCGCTGGACCTGCTCGGCGACCGCGAGCGCGTGCATCGGCGGGACGCCCATCGCCGCCAGCTCCTCGCCGGCGCGCAGCAGCGTCGGGCTCGGCACCTCGTAGCGGCCGTCGCCGAGCGGGCGGATCAGCTCGAGCCGCTCGGCGCGCTTGACCGCGCGCTCGTCGGCGGTGTGCAGGCGCGCCGCCAGCTCCTCGGCGGTCGTCAGCTCGGGCTCCTCCTCGGCGAACGCGCTGAGCACCTGGCGGCCGAACGCGAGTACCTCCTCGCTCGCGCCGTTCGACGTGCTGATCACGCGCTCGATCGCCTTGAGGTTGAAGCCCTCCGCCTGCAGGTCCTGGATCAGCCGCAGCCGCACGGCGTGCTCGGGGCCGTAGTAGCCGGTGCGCGCGCGCACCTCCGGCGGCGGCAGCAGCCCGCGCGACTGGTGCGCGCGGATGTTGCGGACCGTCATGCCGGTCTCGCGCGCGAGCTCGTCGATCGTCAGCTCCCCCGCGCGCCGCTCGCTCATGCGCCACATCCTACGCGGGCGGGCCCGCGCCACCGGAGCCCGGTGCGCTGACGCGTCAGGCTTGCATGTGTCATGACTCCATGTAGCATAGCCCCATGCACTCGCTCACCGCGCTCGCGGCCGCGTCCGCCCCGCCCGCCGGCGGCGCCGCGCTCGGCCAGGTCGCCGGCATGTCCGCGGCCGTCACGCTCTTCACCGCCGTGCTGCTGTGGCTCGGACTCGGGCACCGCTCCGGCCGCGTCGCCGTCCTGCGCCGCGCGAGCGACGCGCTCGGCCGCCTCTCCGGCCTGCCCGGCTGGGCCGCCCTGCCGCTCGCCGTCTCGGGCGTCTCGCTGCTGCTCGCCGCGGTCGGCCTCTACTGGGACGTGTCGCTGCACATCGACCAGGGCCGCGACCCGGGCCCGCTCGCGAACCCCGCCCACTACTTCATCCTCGTCGGCCTCTACGGGATCTTCTCCGCCGGTTGGCTGGCGATCGTGCTGCCGGGAAGCGAGCGGCCCGGCCCCGCCGCGGTGCGGATCGCGGACGGCTGGGAGGCGCCCGTCGGCGGCCTGCTGATGGCCGCCTGCGCCTCGTTCGCGCTGATCGGCTTCCCGCTCGACGACATCTCGCACCGCCTGTTCGGGCAGGACGTGACGCTGTGGGGCCCGACCCACCTCATGATGCTCGGCGGCGCGGCGCTGACGCTCGTCGCAGTGCTGGTGCTGTTCGCCGAGGCGCGGCTGTGGCAGCGGGAGCAGCGCTTGGCTGGCGCGCCCGGGGCCGCGCGGGACGAGTCCCCCACGGCCCTGCACCTGCGCCGCGCACGCCTGATCGGCGCCTGCGGCGGGATGCTCGCCGGGCTGTCGATCTTCCAGGGCGAGTTCGACTTCGGCGTGCCGCAGTTCAGCATGCTCTTCCACCCGCTGCTGATCGCGTTCGCCGCCTCGCTCGCGCTCGTGCTGGCGCGCACGCTGATCGGGCGCGGCGGCGCGCTCGCGGCGGTCGCCTTCTTCCTCGTGCTGCGCGCGGCGCTCGCCGTGCTCGTCGGGGGGATCTTCGGGGAGACGGTTCCGCACTTCCCGCCGTACGTGGTCGAGGGCCTGCTGGTCGAGGCGCTCGCGTTGGGCGTGGGGGTGGGCGGGGTCCGGTCATTCCGCTTCGGCGCGCTGGCGGGAGCGCTGATCGCGACGCTCGGCGTGCTCGCCGAGTGGGGCTGGAGCCACGTCTGGATGCCGCTGCCGTGGCCGGGCCGGATCGTGCCGGAGGCGATCGCGCTGGCGCTGCCGGTCGCCGTCGCAGGCGGCGTGCTCGGCGCGTTCGCGGCCGGCGGGCTGCGGCTCGACGCCGCGCTCGTCGGGCGCCCCCGCGCGTGGGCGGCGGCCGGCGCGAGCCTGCTGACGGTTGCGGCGGTCGTCGCGTTCCTGCTGCCGACGACGGCGCCGACGAGCGCGCATGCGCAGATCGCGCTGCGCACGCTCCAGGGCGGCCCGCACCGCACCGTGGCGGCGACGATCCGCTTCGAGCCGCCGAGCGCGGTGACGCATCCGAACTGGCTGACGATGACCGCCTGGCAGGGCGGCGGAAGACTCGTGGTCGACCGCCTGCGCCCGCTCGGCGGCGGCGTCTACGCGACGACGCAGCCGATTCCGGTGTGGGGCAGATGGAAGGCGATGATCCGCATGAACCGCGGGCGCGAGCTGGCCGCGATCCCGGTCGCGCTGCCGGCCGACGCGGCGATCCCGGTCGGCGCCGTGCCGCCGCTCGCGCACGCGTCGCGCGCCTGGGAGGCCGACCGCCACGTGCTGCAGCGCGAGCGCAAGCAGGACGTGCCGGGCTGGCTGTGGGGCGCCGCCGGGCTCGTCGTGCTGTCGATCACGTCGTTGCTGCTGCTCGTGCTGGGATGGGGGCTCGTGCGGCTGGCACGGCGCGGCGCCGGGGCTCCCGTGCCTCCGGTGCCGGCCGCGCCGGCCATGCGCGAGCGGGCGGTCGTCATCCCGGCGTAGCCGCCGGCGCCGCGTCGAGGCCGGCGGCGAGCGTCTGCACGAGGCGCGCGAACGAGACGTCGAGGTCCAGGTCGATGTCGAAGCCGCCGTCCGCCTCGATCACGACGAAGCCGTGCAGCGCGCTGCGGATCGCGCGCACCGCGTGGATCGCGTCGTCGTCGGCGAGCCCCCAGCCGCCGACGACGGCGACGAGCACCGCGACGACGTCGGCGCCCGCGTCCTGCAGCGCCGGGTCGCGGATCGAGCGCCCGGCGACGGCCGCCGCGAAGCGGCCGGGATACGCCCTGGCGTAGGCGCGGTACGCGTCGGCGATCGCGACGAGCGCGTCGCCGCGCGCGCGGCCGACCGCGGCGCGCCGCAGCGCGTCCCCCAGCTCGCGCAGGCCCTGGAGCGCGACCGCGCGCAGCAGCGCCTCGTGGCTGCCGACGTGGTTGTAGAGCGACGGCGTGCGCACGCCGAGCGCGGCGGCGACGCGCGCGAGCGTGACGGCCGCGAGCCCGTCGGCGTCGGCGACGCGGACCGCCTCGGCGACGACGCGCTCCGCGTCGAGGCCGCGGCGCGCCACCCTCAGCCGACCTTCTCGCCGGCGGCCGTGACCGCGCTGCGCATCGCGGCCCCCGGCTCCTCGACGACCTTGCCGTGGCCGGGTGCAAGGCGCGCCGGTTCCAGCTCCCACAGCGCGCTTGCGCTGCGCACCTCCGTCCTGCGGTCCCACGTCGCCATCGCCGGCAGCGGGAAGCGCCAGTTCGCCTTCGCGGTCGTCGCGACGCCGCCGAGCGTCGAGAAGGCGTCGCCGCAGTAGAGCGTGCCGTCGCGCGGGTCGAGCAACGCGACGTGGCCGGGCGTGTGGCCGGGCGCGGCGATCACCTCGAGCGAGCCGACGCGGTCGCCGTGCTCCAACGTGCGCGTCGGCTTCGTCGCGGCGCCGGGGTAGCCGCCGCGCAGCTTGGACTGCGGCTCGCCGGGATCGAGCGACCTGTCCTTCGCGAGCAGGCGCGCGTCGCGCGCGGAGATCAGCACCTCGACGCCGGGAAGCGCGGCGGCCAGCTCGTCGAGCGAGCCGACGTGGTCGCCGTGCGCGTGCGTCAGCGCGATCCGCACGATCGGCGCGCCGAGCCCCTCGGCCGCGCGCAGGATCGCCTTCGCGCTGCGCGGCAGCATCGTGTCGATCACCGTCAGCCCATCGTCCTCGCGCACGAGGTAGGCGTTGACGAAGCCGAAGCGGCTGACGCGGGTGCCGGTGAAGGACGAGGGGGTCATGGCGGGCTCCGTCTCGCTCGAAGTACTAGCAGAGATAGGGAAAATACTAATGTCATTAGTTTTTGTCAAGTCGACGTCCCTGCTGCCGGCGTCCGTCACCGTGAGAACGGCTACATTGGGGCATGTCACGTTTCCAGAAGCCCCTGCTCTGAAAAGGAATCCGCCCGCCATGGCATCTACCGTCGAGCTTCCCGAGGCCGGCGAGACGACGTTCTCGCTCGAGCTGACCCAGGACCAGAAGGACGTGCGCGACTGGGTGCACGGCTTCGCGAGAGACGTGGTGCGCCCCGCTGCGTCCGAGTGGGACGAGCGCGAGGAGACGCCCTGGCCGATCATCCAGGAGGCCGCGAAGATCGGCCTCTACGGCTTCGAGGGGCTCGCGCAGTTCTTCGCCGATCCGACCGGCCTGTCGCTGCCGATCGTCAACGAGGAGCTGTTCTGGGGCGACGCCGGCATCGGCATGGCGATCATGGGCTCCGGCCTCGCCGCCGCCGGCATCTTCGCCAACGGCACCGGCGAGCAGATCGGCGAGTGGATCCCGCAGTGCTTCGGCACGCAGGACGACCCGAAGATCGCCGCCTTCTGCGTCTCCGAGCCGGACGCCGGCTCCGACGTCTCCGCCCTGCGCACGCGCGCGAAGTACGACGAGGCGACCGACACCTGGGTCCTCAACGGCCAGAAGGCGTGGGCGACGAACGGCGGCATCGCCAACGTCCACGTGATCGTCGCGTCGGTCGACCCCGAGCTCGGCTCGCGCGGGCAGGCGTCGTTCGTGATCCCGCCGAACACGCCGGGCCTGGAGATGGGCACGAAGCTCAAGAAGCACGGCCTGCGCGCCTCGCACACGGCCGACGTGTTCCTCGACGACTGCCGCATCCCCGGCTCGTGCCTGCTCGGCGGCAAGGAGAAGCTCGACGAGCGCCTCGCGCGCGCCCGCGAGGGCAGAAAGTCGCGCGGACAGGCCGCGATGGCGACGTTCGAGGCCTCGCGCCCGACCGTCGGCGCGCAGGCGCTCGGGATCGCCCGCGCGGCCTACGAGTACGCGCTCGACTACGCGAGAGAGCGCAGACAGTTCGGCAAGGCGATCATCGAGAACCAGGCGATCGCGTTCACGCTCGCCGACATGAAGATGGAGATCGACGCCTCCCGCCTGCTCGTGTGGCGCGCCTCGTGGATGGGCCGCAACCAGGTGCCGTTCAGAAACGCCGAGGGCTCGATGTCGAAGCTGAAGGCCGGCGAGGTCGCCGTGTGGGTCACCGAGAGGGCGATCCAGATCCTCGGCGGCAACGGCTACACGCGCGAGTTCCCGGTCGAGCGGATGCACCGCGACGCCAAGATCTACACGATCTTCGAGGGCACCTCGGAGATCCAGCGGCTCGTGATCGCGCGCGCGATCTCGGGCATGCAGATCCGGTAGCGCCGCCCGTCCCGGCGCGGCCTCCGAGCGGGGCGGCCGCGCCCAGAGCCGTCTTTGCATCAATTCTGATGCGTTATCGCCGAAAATGGCAATAACACATCAGAACTGATGCTTGAAAGTGGCGGCTATCGGTGTAGGCTATGCATCAGATGCGATGCGTTATCGCCGAAACTGGCTATAACGCATCAGAACTGATGCAGCTTGCGAATCTGACATCCGACGACGCCGTCCTCGCTGAGCTCGGACACCGGCTCGAGCAGCACCGCGTGGCGCGCAACCGCACGCAGGCGGAGCTGGCCGACGAGGCCGGCATCGGGCGCGCCACACTCCAGCGGATCGAGCGCGGCGAGTCGGTCCAGCTTGCGTCGCTGGTCAAGCTGCTGCGGGCGCTCGAGCTGCTCGGCGGGATCGACGCCGCCGTGCCGGCATCGATCGACCTCCCGATCGCGCAGCTGGAGCGCGAGCGGCGCGCGCCCCGGCGGCGCGCCCGCGGCCGCCGCGGCGCTCCGCCGCCGGCGACCGATGCCGAGCCGTGGAGCTGGGGCGACGAGCCCGGGACGACGACGTGACGATCGCGGCGGTGACGCTGTGGGGACGGCGCGTCGCCGCCGTCTCGATCGACGCCGGGGCCGGCGTCGCGACGTTCCAGTACGACCCGGCGTTCGCGCGCAGCGGCGTCCAGGTCTCCCCCGTGCAGATGCCGCTGCGCGAGCAGCCCTACCGCTTCCCAGGCCTGCCGGCCGACGCCTTCCACGGCCTGCCCGGGCTGCTCGCCGACGCCCTGCCCGACCGCTGGGGAACGGCGCTGGTCGACGCCTGGCTGGCCTCGCAGGGACGTTCGCCGGACAGCTTCGACGTCGTCGAACGCCTCTGCTACGTCGGCACGCGCGGCATGGGCGCGCTCGAGTTCCAACCCGCGCACGAGCCCCCCGGCGCGCCCGGGGCAGACCTCCAGGTCGGCGCGCTCGTCCGGCTCGCCGCCGAGGTGCTCGCCGACCGCGCGGCCTTCGTCGCCGAGCTGTCCTCGGATCCGGAGGAGGAGGCGATGAAGGCGATCCTCGCGATCGGGACCTCCGCGGGCGGCGCCCGGCCGAAGGCGCTGATCGCCTACGACGAGGCGACGGGCCGGGTCCGCTCGGGCCAGCTCGACGCCGACGCCGGCTTCCGGCAGTGGCTGCTGAAGTTCGACGGCGTCTCCGGCGCGGGCGACCACGGCCTGACCGACCCGCAGGGCTGGGGCGCCGTCGAGTACGCCTACTCGCGCATGGCGCGCGCGGCCGGCGTCGAGATGACGGAGTCGCGACTGCTGGAGGAGAACGGCCGCCGGCACTTCATGACGCGCCGCTTCGACCGGCCCGACGGCGGCGGCAAGCTGCACGCGCAGACGCTCGGAGCACTCGAGCACGTCAGCTACAACGAGCCGGGCACCTACAGCTACGAGCAGGCGCTGATGCTGATGCGGCGGATGGGCCTCCCCACGCCGGCACTCGAGCAGCTGTTCCGCCGCATGGTCTTCAACGTCGTGGCGCGCAACCAGGACGACCACGTCAAGAACATCGCGTTCCTGATGGATCGCAGCGGCGCGTGGTCGCTGGCGCCGGCCTACGACGTGACGTGGGCGTGGAAGCCGGGAAACCGCTGGCTGGAGAGCCACCAGATGTCGATCGCCGGCAAGCGCGACGGCTTCACACGCGCTGACCTGCGCGACGTCGCGCGCCTCGCGGGCCTCAAGCGCGGGCGCGCCGAGACGATCCTCGGCGAGGTCGCGGAGGCCGTCGCCGGCTGGCGCACGATCGCCGGCGAGGTCCGCGTCGACGAGCGGACGACCGAGCAGATCGCGCGCTCGCACCGGCTGACGCTGCCGGCAAGCTGAGCGTGGCGGCGACAGGCGCGTCTGCGCCCGGTCCGGGCGGTGCGCGTCGACTATGATCGTCGCTCCGGTCGGTAGATAGACCGGCAACGGGGGAATCGTCGGCTCGGGGGAGCGGAGGGTGGAAGCGTCGAAGCACGGTGGCGGCACGCATGCCGCCGAGCGCCGAGCAGGACGTCGCGCCGTGGTCGCGACGCTCGCGGTCGGCGCGCTCGTGCTCGCGACCGGGATCGCAGCGGCGCTGTCGCACGCGAGCGTCCGCCGGACGGGCACGAACGACGTCGTCGTCGCGGGGGTCGTCGACACGCTGCACGGCGCCCATCGGCTCTGCCAGGACGACGAGCTGCTGCCGGCCGGCACCGCCGCGCTCGAGCTGACCGTCACCGGCCGGGGACGTCCCGCGATGGCGGTGAAGCTGCTCGACGCGGCGACCGGGGCCCCCGTCGCCGCCGGCACGACCGGCAGATGGGGCGATGCGTCGGTGACCGTCCCGCTGCACCCGCGGAGCGCGCGCGACCACGCCGTGCGCGTGTGCGTGGGGCTGCGCGCGCCGGGCACCGGTGCGGCCGCGATGCTGTACGGCGCACCGGCCGCAGGGGCGCAGAGCGCGACCGACGACGGCCAGCGACTCGGCGGCCGGCTCCGCATCGACTACGTCAGCTCGGGTGCGCGATCGTGGGCGTCGTTCGCACCGACCGTCGTCGCTCGCATCGGTCGCGCGCACGCCTGGCCGGGCACGCCCGTCGCGCTGCTCGCCGCTCTCCTCACGCTCCTGTCGATCTCGCTGGCCGCATGGCTGCTCGTGCGCACGAGCTGACCCGCCGCGCGCCGGCGCGCGCGTCAGCGCCGCGGCGCGCCCGCGCGGCGCTCGCGCGCGTGCCGGCGGCCGCATGGGTCTGCGCGCTCGTCGCCGTCCTCAACGCGACCGCGTGGTCGCTCGTGACGCCACCGTTCCAGGTCCCCGACGAGCAGTCCCACTACGCCTACACGGAGTACCTCGCACAGCACGGACGCCCGCCCGTGCCGGCCGAAGAAGACGCCTACTCGGGCTCGCAAGCGGTCGCGCTGCAGGACCTGCGCTTCGAAGCGACGAAGTTCGTGCCCGGCGACGCCGGCGTGTGGACGCCGCTCGAACAAGCGCGCCTGCAGCGCGACCTGCGCACCCAGCGCGAACGCGACGGCGGCAACGGCGGCGCGAAGGCGGTCGGCGGCGAGCCGCCGCTCTACTACGCGCTGCAGACGATCCCCTACCGGCTCGCGGCGAGCGGGACGGTGCTCGACCGGCTCGCGCTGATGCGGCTGCTGTCGGCGCTCTTGGCCGGCCTGACCGTCCTGTTCGTCTTCCTGTTCCTGCGCGAGCTGCTGCCCGGCGTGCCGTGGGCGTGGACCGTGGGCGCGCTGGGCGTCGCGTTCCAGCCGCTGTTCGCGTTCGTCAGCGGCGGCGTCAACTCCGATGCGCTGCTGTACGCAGCCTCGGCGGCGGTCTTCTTCCTGCTGGCGCGCGCCTTCCGCCGCGGGCTGACGCCGGCGCTGGCCGTCGCGCTCGGCGCCGCGATGGCGGCTGGGCTGCTGACGAAGTTCAACGCGATGGGGCTCGTGCCCGGCGTCCTCCTCGGGCTGCTCGCGATCGCGGTCCGGCAGGAAGGCGGGCTGCGCCCGCGGGCGCTGCGACTGCCGGCGCTCGCGCTGGCGGTGGCGCTCGCGCCGGCGCTGCTGGAGATGGCGCTCAACGTCGCCGTCTGGAACCGGCCGGCGGTCGGCGCCTCGGCGAGCGCGTTCGCGCTCAGAGCCGACATCCACCCCACGCTGCTCGGCGGCCTCGGCTATGCGTGGCAGTTCTACTTCATACCGCTGCCGGGGATGGAGGCGCCGCTCGGCCCGCTGCCCCTCTGGGAATCGTGGTTCCAGGGCTTCGTCGGCCTGTTCGGCTGGATCGACACGGAGTGGCACCAGTGGGTCTACACGGTCGCGCTCGTGCCGGCGCTCGGGCTGCTCGCGCTCCTGACCCGCGAGCTCGCGGCGCGGCGCGACGCCCTCGCGCGGCGGCGCCTGGAGCTGCTCGTCTACGGGCTGATGGCCGCCACCTTCGCGCTCTTCGTCGCGGGCGCGTCGTACATCATCCACGTGCGCTTCCACCAGAACGTCGCGCAGGCGCGCTACCTGCTGCCGCTGCTGCCGCTCTACGGCGCGCTGCTCGCGCTCGCCGTGCGCGGCGCCGGGCGCCGCTGGATGCCCGTCGTCGGCACGGCGATCGTCGTGCTCGCAGTCGCGCACGACCTGTTCGCGCAGCTGCTGGTGATCTCGCGCTACTACGCGTGAGCGCTACGCCGCCGCGGCGACGTCGGCCGCGGCGCCGTCCGCCGCCGCCAGCGCCCGCGCGTAGCCGCCGGCGAGCTGGCCGAGCGCGCGCTCCCACGAGCGGTCGCTGACCGCGTCGAGCCCGCCGGCCGCGAGCTGCGCGCGCAGCGCGGGGCGGCTGGCGAGGCCGGCGAGCGCGTCGCCGAGCGCATCCGCGCTGGCGGGCGCGAGGCAGCCGCTGCGGCCGTGGACGATCAGCTCGCGCGGGCCGCCCGCGTCGGCCGCGAGCACCGGCAGGCCGCTCGCCTGCGCCTCGAGGATCACCTGGCCGAACGTGTCGGTTCTCGCTGGCGAACAGGAACACGTCAGCGTCGGCGTAGGCGCGCGCGAGCGCGTCGCCGTCGAGCCAGCCGAGCAGCTCCGCGGCGCCGCCGAGGCGCGCCCGCAGCGCGTCCTCCTCAGGGCCGCCGCCGGCGAGCTGCAGCCGCAAGCGCGGGTGGCGCTCGCGGGCGCGCAGGAACGCGTCGGCGAGCAGGTCGATCCCCTTCTCCCGCGTGAGGCGGCCGGCGTACAGCACGACCAGCTCGCCGTCGCCCTCCTCGCGCGTGCGCAGCTCGGGCGAGAAGCGCGAGAGGTCCACGCCACGGTCCCAGCGGCCGATCCGCTCGGCCGGCACGCCCAGCTCGCGCAGCGACGCGTCGGCCGCGGCGCTCGGCGACAGGACGCTGCCGCACTGGCCGTAGAAGGCCGCCATCACCGTGCGCATCGCCGTCTCGATGCGCGGGTCGGCGGTGCGCAGGCGCGCGTAGGCGGTCAGCTCGGTGTGGTAGGAGCCGACGACCGGCACGCCGAGCAGCCGCGCGATCAGCGCCGCCGCGATCCCCGCCGGGCCGGGCGAGACGAGGTGGACGAGGTCGTAGCGGCCCTCGGTCAGCGTCTCGGCGACGGCCGCGAGGCTCGGCACGCCGACCTGCAGCCCGGAGTAGAAGGGGATGTCGACCTCGGCGACGACCGCCAGGCGCCGGTCGACCTCGCGGTCGCTGCCGACGATCTCGACCTCATAGCCGGGCAGCCCGCGCTCGCGGATCTGGCGCAGCGTGTGCGTCACGCCGTGCATCCCGCCGAGGCCGTCGGCCACGAGCGCCACGCGCACGGGGTCGGTTCCGCGCGCCGCCAGCTTCGCCTTCTCGCGCGCGAGGAACGCCTGCGCCGGCACGTACGGGACGACGGGGATGCACGCCGCGAACAGCTCGAGCGCCGCGCCGCCGGCGTCGCCGCTGCCGCTCTCCGCCGCGCGCACCGCATGGTCGACCGCCGTCGCCAGCCGGCGCTCGTGCGCGCGGCGGGCGCGGCGCGCGAGGTCGCCGTGCGAGAAGTCCTCCTCCTGCAGCCGCGCGATCAGGCCGGCGGCGTCCAGCTCGAGGCCGACCGCACCGAGCCACGCGCGCACGAGCCGGCGGCCGTCCTCGGGCGAGAGGCCGGAGGCCGACTCGCCGCTGCGTGCGTCGCCCTCGCGCAGCAGCCGTTCGCACAGCCGCATGACGGCCAGCGGGTCCGGCGGCGCGCTGCCGTCGCTGCCGAGCGCGCGGACGGCGAGCGCGATCGCGCTGTGCGCCCACTTGGCGGCGCTGCCCTGCTTGCCGCAGGCCTCGACGCGGCCGGCGCGCAGGTGCGCGAGGAACTCCTGCGGCGTCCCCGCCGCCGGCGCCTGCGTGTAGGTGCGGCCGATGTCGACGCCGGCATGGTCGTCGGAGCCGGCGACGCCGACGCCGCCGTGCGTCTCGATATAGACGGCGGCGGGCGCGTTCAGCTCCGGCGCGCGCGAGCCGTTGCGCACCTCCCAGACCGGGAACAGCTCGGCGAGGCGGCGCCGGTGGCGCGCCGTCAGCGGCGCCTCGACGGCGTAGAACGGATGCGCGAGCGCGCACGCGATCTCGTGCTCGTGCAGGTAGGCCGCGCACTGCTCGACGTCGCGCGCGTGCTGTTGGAGCCAGTCGTGGTCGTCGGGCGTGATGCCGAAGCAGAGGACGTGCACCGCCTGCGGCTCGCCGCGGAACCAGGCCGTCAGCTCCTCGGAGACGAAGACGTCAGGCCGGTCGGCGAGCTGCAGGCAGCCGTCGATCGTGTCGTGGTCGGTGATGGTGACGAAGTCCATCCCGCGCCGCTTGGCGAGCTCGTAGACCTCCTCCGGCGGGGTGGCGCACTCCGGCAGGCCGACGTCGCGCTGGACGCCGAGCTTCGACAGTTGGCTGGCGGTGGAGTGGCAGTGCAGGTCGGCCCGGCTGGCCGGCGGGAGGCTGATCTCGTTCGTGTTCATGCCGGCAGAATCCCTGCAAAGTGCGGATTCTCTGTGACCAGCGGGGGAACATCCGGTGACCGATGCTTAACGAGTTGCGCAGTCGGCCCCAGACGCAAGAAGGCCGGCACGGAACCCGAAGGTCCCGCACCGGCCGAGTGCTGCGCGGCGCTAGGTGCGCGCCGTACTACAGGCTGTTCACGCTGCGAACGCCCGCGTTGTAGACGACCTTCGGGATCGGCGCGAAGTCGAGCGCCGCGCCGAAGCGCTGCCCTGCGTTGAGGGCGTACTTGATGAAGTTGCCGAGCAGGCCGGCCTTCGGCGAGCCGTGCGGCACGATCGCGTACGTGAACGTCGAGATCGGGTACGCGGCCTTGATGCGCTTGGGCGGGTTGACGATGTGCATCTCGTTGTTCGCCGGGACGCTCTTCACGACCGAGGCGGCCGCCGAGATGTTCGTCAGGTTCGGGTAGACGAACTTGCCCGCGGCGTTCTGCACCGCCGCCACCTTGAGGGCGTGGGCGATGATGTAGGACGCCGAGATGTAAGCGATCGCGCCGTTCGTCGAAGCGACGATCGCCGTCTCGCCGTCGTTTCCTCTGCCGCCGACACCCACCGGGAAGCTCACCGCGGTGGCATGGCCGAAGTTCTTTCTCCACTGGGAGCTGACGCTCGAGAGGTAGTCCGTGTAGGCGTACGTGTCACCGGAGCCGTCGCTGCGGAAGACCACCGTGATCGGCGTGCCCGGCAGCTTGACGCCTCTGTTGAGCTTCTTGATGCGCGCGTCGTTCCACTTCTTGATCTGCCCGCGGTAGATCGCGGCGAGCACCGGGCCCGACAGCTTGACGCTGCGGACGCCGTCGAGGTGGAACGCGATGCCCACACCGGTGAGCGCCCAGGGGATCTGCACGCAGTTGTTGCAGTTGGCCGCCTGCGCGGGCGTCATCGGCGCGTCGGAGGCGCCGAAGTCGACCGTGCGCGCCGAGATCTGCGCGATGCCGGCGCCGGAGCCGACCGAGCCGTACGTCACCGAGACGCCGGCACGCTGGTTGTAGTCGGTGGCCCAGTAGCCCACGAGCGGGGCGACGAGCGTGGAGCCCGCGCCGACGATCGAGCCTGAGGCCATCGCGCTGGAGGCCGGCCCGACCACAGCGCTGGCGACCAGCGCCAGGAGGGTGAGGATGAGAATGCGGCTGCGCTTCAAGGTAGGTTCCCTTTCGCCTTGGTGGGCGTATCGATGCCCCGTCATTTCGGGTCGAGCCGTAGCGTCACGGTGACGGCGCCTTCGCCTGTTTCCATCTTGTTGCCGGCCTGTGGCAATGCGGTGAACGGAGACAGACCTGACGGGCGGGCGTCCGTAGGCTCCCGGCCGTGAGCATCACGACCAGCCCATCGGACGCCGCGCGCGCCCGCGCGCGCACACGAAGACGCCTCCAGCGCAACGACCGCATCGGGGAACGGATCCTGCGCGCGCTGTGCCTCGCGGCGGCGGCGGTGACGGTCGTCACGATCGGCGCGATCGCGTGGCAGGTGCTCCACGGCGCGAGCGGGGCGATCTCGAAGACCGGGGTCGGCTTCCTCTCCCACAGCGCCTGGAGACCGAGCTTCGACGTCTTCGGCGCGACCGTGATGCTCTACGGCACGGCCGTCAGCTCGCTGATGGCGCTCGTCCTCGCGCTGCCGATCGGCATCGCGGTCGGCCTCTATCTCAGCCTGCTCGCGCCGCGCGGCGTGCGCGGCGTCGTCGGCCCGCTCGTCGAGATGCTGGCGGCGATCCCGAGCGTGATCCTCGGCTTCTGGGGGATCGTCGTGCTGGGCCCCTTCCTGCAGGCGCACGTCGAGCCGTGGCTGCACGCGACGCTCGGCTTCCTGCCGATCTTCGGGCCGCCGGGGACGACCGGCGCCAGCATCTTCACGGCCGGCCTGATCCTCACGATCATGGTCGTGCCGATCATCGCCTCGCTCAGCCGCGACCTGTTCCAGACCGTCCCGCGCGATCTGAAGGACGGCGCCGAGGCGCTCGGCGCGACGCGCTGGGAGGTCGTGCGCGGCGTCGTGCTGCCGTCGACCGCCTCGGGGATCGCGGCCGCCGCGTGCCTCGGCCTCGGCCGCGCGCTCGGGGAGGCGATCGCCGTCACACAGGTGATCGGCGCCGCCACCGCGGTCCACATCAACCTGTTCGGCACCGGCGAGACGCTCGCGAGCCGGGTCGCGAACCAGTTCCAGAGCCCGGTGTCGAGACTGCACACCTCGGCGATGTTCTACCTCGCGGTGCTGCTGCTGGCGATCGGCCTCTTCACGAACCTGCTCGCGCAGTGGATCGGACGCCGCTTCGACGTCCGCCGGGTGGTCGCAGCATGAGTCTCGAGGTCGATCCGACGACGCCGCTCACCGCCTCCGGCAACCTGCGCCGGCGACAGGTCGTCAACCGGCTCGCCGAGGGCGGGGCGAACGCCGCGGCGCTGCTCGCCGTCGTCGTCCTGGGGATCGTGATCGCTTCGGTCGCGGTGCGCGGCGCGCCCGCGCTGAGCCTCGACTTCCTGCTCGAGTCGCCGCCGCGCTTCGGCGGGGCGGGCGGCGGGATCGCGCCGGCGATCGTCGGCACGGCCGTGATCGTCCTCACCGCCGCGGTCATCGCCGTGCCGATCGGCGTGCTCGTGGCGATCTTCCTGACGGAGCTCGCCGGCGGGCGGACCGCGGCCGTCGTGCGGCTCGCGCTCGACCTGCTCAACGGCCTGCCGTCGATCGTGATCGGCCTGTTCGCCTTCGGCCTGCTCGTCGTCGGCAACCACCAGAGCGGCTTCGCGGGCGCGCTCGCGCTCGCCGTGATCATGGTGCCGCTCATCGCGCGCGCGGCGCAGGAGATGCTGGTGCTGATCCCGACGCATCTGCGCGACGCCGCCGACGCGCTCGGCGTGAGCCGCTGGCGCACGATCGTCGGCGTCCTGCTCCCGAGCGCGATGGGCGGGATCGCGACGGGCCTGGTGCTCGCGACCGCGCGCGCCGCGGGCGAGACCGCCCCGCTGATCTTCACGACGTCGATCGTCGACAACCAGGTCCACGTGAACCCGTTCAGCCAGGCGCTGTCGAACATCCCCGTGGCGATCTTCACCCTGTCCGAGCAGGCCGACCCGTCGGGCATCCAGCGCGCCTGGGGCGCCGGGCTCGTCCTGCTGACGTTCATCCTCGTGGCCAACGCGGCGGCGCGCTCGCTCGCCGCCCGCAGCCGCGGCAAGCTGGGAGCACCATGACGGCAAACGGGTTCGACAACAGCCTATGGAACGAACGCGCCGCCGCCGCCGCGGCGCCGCGCATGCGCATCCGCACCGGCCCGGAGGCCGCGACGGCGCCGGCCGAGCGCCCGCGCGAACTGCCGCGCCAGGTCGTCTTCGACGCGCGCGACGTCAGCGTCACCTACGGCGCGAAGGTCGCGATCGCCGACGTCACGCTGCAGATCCAGCGCAACATCGTCACGGCGCTGATCGGCCCGTCCGGCTGCGGCAAGTCGACCTTCCTGCGCAGCCTGAACCGCATGAACGACTCGATCCCGGGCTTCCGCCTCGGCGGCCGGATCCTGTACCACGGCCACGACCTCTACGACCGCAGCGCCAACCGCGTCGAGGTGCGGCGCCGCATCGGCATGGTCTTCCAGAAGCCCAACCCGTTCCCGAAGTCGATCTACGACAACGTCGCGTGGGCGCCGCGCAACCTCGGCATGAAGTCCGGGCTCGACGAGCGCGTCGAGCGCGCGCTGCGCGGCGCGGCGCTGTGGGACGAGGTCAAGGACCGCCTGAAGGCGAGCGCGCTCGGCCTCTCCGGCGGCCAGCAGCAGCGCCTCTGCATCGCGCGCGCGATCGCGCTCGAGCCCGACGTGCTGCTGCTCGACGAGCCCGCCTCGGCGCTGGACCCGATCGCCACGGCGGCGATCGAGGAGCTGATGCACACGCTCAAGCGCCGCTACACGATCGTCATCGTCACGCACAACATGCAGCAGGCGGCGCGCGTCGCAGACCGCACCGCCTTCTTCAGCCTCGACGAGCGCGGCGGCGAGCGCGTCGGCACGCTGATCGAGGAGGACGCGACGAAGACGATCTTCAGCCGCCCGCTCGACTCGCGCACGCGCGACTACGTCAGCGGCCGCTTCGGCTGAGGCGGCGCCGCGCGGGACGGCCGCGGGCGGCGCCGCTACGAGCCGATCGCGTGGCTCGGGACCTGCGCGAGCAGCGGCTGGCCGCACTGCCAGCAGAAGACGGCGCCGCTGCTGTGCGGCGCGCCGCAGGTGCCGCAGGCGCCGGCGGTCCCGGTCTGCTCGGTGTGGAGTATCCGCTCCACCTCTGACAGCTCGGCGTCGGCCTCCTGCAGCACGGCCGCGCGCTGGACGAGCACGTCGACGGCGATGCGGTCGCGCACCGCCATCTCGTACACGAGGCCGCCGAGGTCCCACTGCAGCTCCGCGACGCGCGTGGACAGCTGGTCGCGGCGCCGCTCGAGGTCGACGATCCGGTGGTCGTCCTGCGACGGCGCGTCGGCCGCCCACGGCGGCGGCGTCGCCGGCGCGTCGTGACCCGACGGCGTGTCGCGGCGGCCGCGCACGGCGTCGAGCAGCTTGGTGGGCATCGCTCTCATCGCGTCAGCCTCCTCGAATCAATCATCTAGGGCCCGAAGAACTGGCCGGTGAATCTGCCGTGTCTGAAGCCCGGCCCGGAGCCTCTCTGGCCGAGTCTCACGGTCGGCGGCGGCAGCTTGGATCTCGGCAGCGCTCTGACGGTCGCCGCCTTCGCGGCCTTCTTCGTCCCGCTGCCGGCGGTCGTCGCGGTCGTGTCCGCGGCGGCGCCCCCGCCGCCCGCGACCGTCACGACCTGCACCGCGGGCGCAGCGGCGTGCCCGCCGCCGCCGTTGTCGCCGGAGCGCCCGATCAGCACGCCGACGCCCAGCGCCAGCACGAGCGTGCCGACGCCGGCCACGAGCGTGGCGCCGGCCGACCCGCCCGCGCGACGGCGCCGCGAGGGCGGCGGGGCAGCGGCAGCGGGCGCCGCCGCCTGGCGCGGGCGCCCGTCCATGAACGGCAGCCGCGGCTTGCCGCGGCGATCGCCGCACTCGACGCAGTAGCGCTGGTCGCGGGCCAGCTGCGCGCCGCACGACCCGCACTGCTCCCCGGTGGGGAGCGCAAGCGTGGGCTGCTCGTCGGCCCCATCTGGAGTCGCTAGGTCCATCTCGAGCATCAGTCTGGGACATCCACGTCGAGAAGTTGTGAAGCATCTGTTGCCGCGGCTGCAATCCGTCCGCGGCGCGCGGAATCCCTCCGGCGATCTCCGAATGTTCACGATTCGCGCGCGCGAGCCGGCCAGACTCCCGAGGCGAGGTGCGGATCCCCACCGACGACCATGCCGGCGCGCACTGCGAGCACTGCGGCTCGCCGCTTCTGCACGACCAGCGCTACTGCCTCGGCTGCGGCGACCGCCGCGGCCCGCTGCCGGCGACGGTGACCGAGCTGATCGCGGCCGGGCTGCGTGCCGGCGGCAGCTTCCCGCAGGGCGCCGCGCTCGCGGCCGCCGCCGAGCACGCGCGCGACCACGAGGACGAGCACCCGTTTGCGCGCTGGCTGCCGCAGCCGCGCGCGGCCGCGCTGGCGGTGATGGCGCTGCTCGCCTTCGGCGTCGTCGTCGGCTCGGTCGTGAGCCCGCCGGCGGACAGCGCGGCCCCGCCGATGGTCGTCGCGCTGCAGCAGCCCGCGGCGGTCGCGCCGGTGACGACGGACGAGAGCGCCCCCGCCGACACGCCGGTCGCCGACACGGCCGCCCCCGCCGACGCGGCCCCCGCCGCAGCGCCCGCGGCCGCGGCGCCGGCCGGCGGCGACACGGCGCCGGCACTCCCCGACACCCCGCCGCTGCCCGACGTGCGGCACGTCTTCCTGATCGTCCTGACCGGGCACGGCTACGACGAGACGTTCGGCGCCAACTCGCCCGCCCCCTACCTCGCCAAGGACCTGCCGAGACAGGGCGAGCTGCTGCCGGGCTACTACGGCGTCGCCCAGAGCGAGCTGGCGAACGGGGTCGCGCTGATCAGCGGCCAGGGGCCGACCGCGCAGACGGCGGCGAACTGCCCACAGTACGGCGACGTCGCGCCCGCGACGATCGACAGAAGCGGCCAGGTCGCCGGCGACGGCTGCGTCTACCCCTCCAGAGCGCAGACGCTCGCCGACCAGCTCACCGCGGGCGGCCGCACCTGGCGCGCCTACGCGGAGAGCGAGGCCAGCGGCCCCGCCGGCGAGGCGAGAACGTGCCGGCATCCGGCGCCCGGCACTGCCGACGCCGACCAGGCGCCGCGCCCCGGCGACGCCTACGTGACGTGGCGCAACCCGTTCGTCTACTTCCACTCGCTGCTCGACACGCCGGCGTGCGCGGGCGGGGACGTGGCCCTGAGCCAGCTCGCGCAGGACCTGCACAGCCCCGACACGACGCCGACCGTCTCCTACATCGTCCCGGATCGCTGCCACGACGGCTCCGACGAGCCGTGCGCGCCCGGGGCGCCGGCCGGCCTGGCGGCGGCCGACGCCTTCCTGCACACGCTCGTGCCGGAGATCGAGGCGTCGGCCGGGTACAGAGACGGCGGCGTGATCGCGATCACGTTCGACCAGGCGCCGCAGAGCGGGCCGCTCGCCGACCCCAGCTCGTGCTGCGACCAGCCGACCTTCCCGAACCTGGCCGCGGGCATCGGCACGCCGCCCGCCACGCCGCCGACGACGACCGGCGCCACCACCGCGCCGACGACGCCGTCCACGACGACGGCGCCCACGACCACGACCGGGCCGACGACGACCACGGTGCCGGCCACGACGACGACGGTCTCCACGACGACGGCCACCGCCTCCGCGGCCACCACGCCGGCGCCGGCCAGCACGACCCCCACGACGCCGACGACCCCCACCGTCCCCGCGACCCCGCCCGGCGGCGGGCGCGTCGGCCTGCTGCTGATCTCACAGTTCGTGCAGCCGGGGACGATCGACATGACCGGCGAGTACAACCACTTCTCGCTGCTGCGCAGCATCGAGGACCTGTTCGACCTCCAGCACCTCGGCTACGCCGCCGACCCCGCGCTGCCGGCGTTCGACAGCGTCGTCTGGAACGCCAGAGCGCACTGACGCCCCGCGGCGCCCGATGCCGCATGAACATCCGTGGATTTGGTCAATTGCCCGCTATCGTCATCAGAACGATGAAGTCCACACAGGACCGCCAGCGGGACGAACGCGAGCGCAAGCTGGCCGAGATCAGAAGACAGCTCGACCAGGGCACGCTGAAGATCCGCCAGATGACGCCCGAGGAGCGCAAGGCCAACCCGCCCCGCCCGCGCGACCCGCGGCCGGACGCCAGACGCCGCCGCCGCGCCTGAGCGCAGCGGCGCGCCCCCGGGCTGTCACGCCACCGCCGGCGCCTCCTGCAGCTGGCCCGGCCGCACGTGCGGCACGACCAGCAGCGCCAGCACCACGCCGAGCGCAGCGAAGCCGGCGCCGACGGTGAAGGCGCTCTGGAAGCCGTCGGTCAGCGACACCGGGTCGTGGGCGCCGGCGATCTGCGAGGTCGCGACCGACGACAGCACCGCCAGCCCGAGCGCGCCGCCGACCTGCTGCGCGGTGTTCAGCAGCCCCGACGCGAGGCCCGCCTCGTCGTGCGAGACGCCCGACACCGCGGTGATCGTCAGCGACACGAACGACAGGCCCAGCCCGACCGCCACGATCACCGACGGCAGCAGCACGTCGCTGAGGTAGGAGCCGTCGGGCGAGATCTGCGTGAACAGCACGAGCCCGGTCGTCACGAACACGAGGCCGCTGACGAGCACGGGCTTGGGCCCGACGCGCGTCACGAGCTGCGAGGCGGCGCCGGCCGACAGGACGATCGAGATCGCCAGCGGCAGGTAGGACAGCCCCGTCTTCAGCGCAGACTGGCCGAGCACCTGCTGCAGGTACAGCGAGATGAAGAAGAACATCGAGAACAGCGACGCGCCGACCAGCAGCGCGACCGCGTCGGCGCTGCCGACGTTGCGGTTGCGGAAGATCGTCAGCGGCATCAGCGGATGGCGCGTGCGCAGCTCGACCACGACGAACGACGCCAGCAGCACGACGCTGAGGGCGAGCAGCCCGATCGTCTGCGCCGAGCCCCAGCCGGCGCTGCTCGCGTCCACCAGCGCATAGACGAGCGCGACGAGGCCGCCCGTGACGGTGAGCGCACCGGCGACGTCGAGCGACGTCTGCTCGTGCGTCTTGCTCTCGCGCACGAAGCGCGGGGCGGCGAAGGCGGCGGCGGCGCCGATCGGCACGTTGACGAACAGGACCCACTCCCAGCCGGCCCACTGCGTCAGCATCCCGCCCATCAGCACGCCGACGGCGCCGCCGGCGCCCGCCAGCGCGCCCCAGATTCCGAGTGCCTTGTTGCGCTCGGCGCCCTCGGTGAACGTCGTCGTGACGATCGACAGCGCGGCGGGCGAGAGGATCGCGGCGCCGAGGCCCTGGACGCCGCGGGCGGCGATCAGCCAGCCGGCGCTCTGCGCGAAGCCGCCGGCGAGCGACGCGGCCGAGAAGAGGCCGAGCCCGACGACGAACATGCGCCGGCGGCCGAACAGGTCCGCCGCGCGGCCGCCCAGCATCAGGAAGCCGCCGAATGCGAGCGTGTAAGCGTTGACGACCCATGGGAGGCCGCTCTCGGAGAAGCCGAGCGAGCGCTGGATCGACGGCAGCGCGACGTTGACGATCGAAGCGTCGAGCACGACCATGAACTGCGCGACCGCGAGCACCGCGAGCGCCTTCCAGCGGCGAGGATCGAGCGTCGTCGCCTCGGCGGGGTGCGGGTGTGCGGCGGTGGCTGACATGCGGGCGGCTCGCTTCCGGTGGAGTACAATGCGGAACCGGAACTCCGGTTCAGGATCCACAAGATACGGAAGCGAGATTCCGCTTGTCAACCGCCGAGCCCACGATCGTCACGAGACGTCTCCGCGCTGACGCGGTGCGCAACCGCGCGAAGGTGCTCGAGGCCGCGCGCGCCGCCTTCGCGGAGCACGGCGCCGAGGCGCAGATGGAGGACGTCGCGCGCCGCGCGGGCGTCGGCGTCGGCACGGTCTACCGCCACTTCCCCACCAAGCAGGCGCTCGGCGAGGCGCTCGTCGAGGAGCGCTTCGACCACACGATCGCGTTCGTGCGCACGTTGCTCGACGACGAGCCCGACCCGTGGCGCGCACTCGAGCGCTGCTTCGAGTACTGCGCCGCCACGCAGGCGAAGGACCGCGCCTGGGCGGCTGCGCTCGCGCTGATGGCCGGCGGCATGCTCGGACCGCGCGAGCACCAAATGCGGGAGCTGCTGGCGCTCGAGGACCAGCTGCTGGCCAGAGCGCGCGCCGCCGGCGTCGTGCGCGAGGACCTCGTGGCGGCCGACATGCCGGCGCTCTTCTGCGGCCTCGCGAGCGTCGTGCAGGCCGGCGGCGACGGCTGGCGCCGCTACCTCGAGCTGCTGCTCGACGGCCTGCGGCCGCCGGCGCGCTGAGCCGCCGGCTCCGGATCGCGCGGCCCGAGCGCCTCCGGCGGCGCCGGCTCCAGCGTCAGCTCGAAGCAGGTCGGCTCGCCGCGCCGCCGCAGCCGCAGATCCCCGCCCATCCGCCGCGCCAGCTCGCGGCCGATCGCGAGAACCGAGGCCGAAGCCCGCGTGGCCGTCGTGGTCGCCGCCGCGGCGGAAGCGCTCGAAGATCAGCTCCTGCTCGTCCTCCGCGACCGGCGGACCGTCGTTCTCGACCCGCACCGCCGCGCCCGTCGCGATCACGCGGATCGGCCGCTCGGGCGGCGCGTAGCGGCGCGCGTTGTCGACGAGGATGCGGACGATCTGCGCGACCTTGCCCGGATCCCCCATCGCCGTGCCCGCGCGCGCGACGTCCAGCTCGACGGCCGCGCCGGCCGAGACGTCGAACTCCGCGACCGTCGCCCGGCACAGCGACGCGAGCGGGACTGGCTCGCGCCGCAGCGGGACCTCGGCGTCGAGCCGGCTGAGGTCGAGCAGGTCCGCCGCCAGCCGGGCGAGCCGCTCCGCCTGCTCGTCGGCGTGCTGGACCTGGTCGCGCGCGTCGGCGAGGTCGGGCGCGCCGGCGCCGAGGTCCTCGCGCAGCAGCCCGAGCCGCAGCCGCAGCGCGGCGATCGGCGTGCGCAGCTCGTGCGAGGCGGTCGCCACGAACGCCTCGCGCGAGCGCTCCTGCGCGGCGAGGCGCTGCTGCATGCTCGCGAACGCGCGCGCGAGGTCGCCGATCTCGTCGCGGCTGGCGTCGGCCGGCGCCTCGGCGCCCGGTCCCCGCTCCGTCGCCGCGCGCAGCACGCGCAGCCGCCGCACGAGCCGCGTCGCGATCAGGAAGCCGAGCACCGCCGCGATCAGCAGGCTGATGACGGCCGCCCGCTCGAAGCCGGCGAGGAACACCGCGCGCGCCCGCTGGACGTCCTTGAGCGACTTGCGCACGCCGAGCGTGACCTGGCCGGCCGCCGTCTTCAACGGCACGACGACGACCGCCTCCGACTCGCTCCCCTCCCCGACGACCTCACGGATCTGCTGGCGGTTGCGCAGCGTGCGCTGCAGCTGCGGGAACGGCACGCGCAGGTCGAGGTCGGGGTCGGCGCCGACGAGCGAGCTGCCGTTGCGGTCGAGCACGACGACCTCGATCCCGATGTGGCGCAGCGAGCGCGCGACGTCGAGCAGCGCCGGGGAGCGGCGGCTCAGGTCGCGGCGCGGGAGCTGCTCGAGCGTCTGGCGCGCGGTGTACGCGCTGGAGGCGAGGCTGCTGAGCGCGTCCTCGCGCAGCCGCTGCTCCAGCGGCGTGAACAGCGCGACGGTCGCGCCGGCCAGCGCGACGACGGTGACGGCGACCAGCGCCACCACGAGCCGCCCGCGCAGTCCAGCGAACAGGCGCATCGGACGATGTTAGGGCGCGGCCATGCGGTAGCCGAGCCCGCGCACCGTCAGGATCAGCTGCGGCTGCTCGGGACGCTCCTCGAGCTTCTCGCGCAGGTGGCGCACGTGCACGTCGATGCCGCGCGGGTCGCGGTAGGCGCTGTCGCCCCAGATCGCGCGCAGCAGCTCCTGGCGGTCGAACGCGCGCCCCGGCTCGGCCATGAACGCCTGCAGCAGCTCGAACTCCGAGAACGTGAGCTGCACCGGTCTGCCGCTCACCGACACCTCGCGGCGCACGCGGTCGAGCACGAGCGGGCCGACGCTCAGCACCTCGTCGCCGAGCGCGCGCGAGCCCGACCGCCGCAGCACCGCTCGGATGCGGCTGCGCAGCTCGGCCGGGCCGAACGGCTTCGTGATGTAGTCGTCGGCGCCGGCCTCGAGCCCGAGGACGGCGTCCGCCTCGCTGTCGAGCGCGGTCAGCATGATGATCGGGACGACGTTGCGGCGCGCGCGCAGCGTGCGGCAGACCTCGAAGCCGTCCGGCCCGGACGCGAGCGCGACGTCGAGCAGCACGACGTCGAAGCGGTCGGTGCTCGCGCGGTCGATCGCCGCGCGGCCGTCGGCGACCGTCGTCACGCTGTGGCCCTGCCGCGCGAACAGGCGCGAGAGCATGTCGCGCAGCTCCGACTCGTCGTCGACGACGAGGATCTCCAGCGGGACGTCGGCCACGGCGCTCAACGCTAGCGCCAGGCGGTCGGCGTCGGCGGCGTCCGGCTCACGGCCGCACCGTAGGACGCGCTCGATGTGCGCGTTCGAGGCTGCGGTTGGCATCGTGTTAGAGCCGATGATGACACCGACCGGTCGAGTGATATCATCGGGTCGTGGTCCGGACGATCGTGCAACTGCCCGACGAGCAAGCCGCTGCGCTCGAGCGCGCCGCGCGCCGGCGCGGTGTCTCCAAGGCAGCGGTCGTTCGGGAGGCGCTCGGCCAGCTGCTCGCTCCCGAGGAGAGCTCCGAGGACGAGGCGCTGCGCCGCGCGCTCGCTGCGGCGGGCTGCTTCGCGTCCGGCGTGCCGGACCTGGCAGAGCGCCACGACGACTACCTCGCCGAGCAGTGACGTTCGTCGACACGTCCGCGTTGCTCGCGTTCCTCGACCGCGACGCGACGCGTCACTCCGACGTCGTCGAGGCCATGACCCCGGTCCTCGCCCAGCGCACGGGCGTGACGCACAACTACGTGATCGTCGAAGCGGAGGCCCTCGTCCACCGTCGCCACGGCGCCAATCCCGCGCGACGCCTGCTGGAGGACATCGTGCCGCTGCTCCAGGTCGCCTGGATCGATCCCGACCTGCACGCCGCGGCCGTCGAAGCGCACCTCGCCGATCTGCGCCGCCGCACCTCGCTCGTCGACCACATGAGCTTCATCGTCATGCGCGAGCGCGAGATCGATGACGCGCTCGCACTCGATCGCCACTTCACCGAAGCCGGCTTCAACGCACGTCCGTAGACGCATCCGAACCCGAGCCGGAGCGCCCGAGCAGATGCGACGACCGCCGATGGCGCCACTGATGCGGGTCGGTGCGGTCGCGATGCTGCTGCTCGTGGTGGCCACGGCCGGCTGCGGCGGCGGCACGGGCGCCGGCCGGGATCCCGCCGCCGCCCCGGCCTCGGCCCCCGCCGATGTCCTGCGCTTCCACTCGCGCCCGGACCTCGCGCCCGACCGCGTGCGCGTGACGGTCGCGGCGCGCGGCCGCACCGCCCCGGGCTACGTCTTCCTCGCCGTCAAGCGCGGCCCCGGCCAGGACGGCCCGGTGATCGTCGACGACGCGGGGCATGTCGTCTGGTTTCACGCGGTGCCGCGCCCGCTGGCGGCGACCCTCTTCCGCGTGCAGCGCTACCGCGGGCAGCCCGTGCTGACGTGGTGGCAGGGCCGCACGAGATTCGGTCACGGGCGCGGCGAGGACGTGATCCTCGATCGCCGCTACCGGCGCGTCGCGGTCGTGCGTGCCGGCGACGGGCTGATGGCCGACCACCACCTGTTCGAGCTGACGCCGCACGGGACCGCCTACCTGTCCGCGTACGTGCGGCGCCCACTGGACCTGCGCGCGGTCGGCGGCCCGCGCGACGGGGCGATCTTCGACTCGGTCGTGCAGGAGGTCGACGTCGCGAGCGGGCGCGTCGTGTGGCAGTGGCGCGCGTCCGGCCACGTGCCGGTGAGCGAGGGCGTGACGAGAACCGAAGGCGGGCGTGCCGCACGACTACTTCCACGTCAACGCGGTCGACCCGGGCCCGCACGGCACGCTGCTGATCAGCGCGCGCAACACGCACGCGATCTACGACGTCGACAAGCGCAGCGGGCGGATCGTCTGGCGCCTCGGCGGCGAGCACAGCGACTTCCGCATGGGGCCGGGCGCGCGCTTCGCCTTCCAGCACGACGTCCGCTGGCTCGGGCACGACACGCTCTCGCTGTTCGACAACGAGGCGACGCCGCCGAAGGCGCCGCAGTCGCGCGGGCTCGTGCTGGGGCTCGACTTCCGCGCGCGCACGGCACGCGTCGTGCGCCGGTACACGCATCCCGGCAAGCTGCTGATCCCCGCCGAGGGCAACGTCCAGACGCTGCCGGACGGCCACGTCTTCACGAGCTGGGGCGTCGCCGGCCACGTCTCGGAGTTCGCGCGCGACGGCCAGCTGCTGTTCGACCTGCTCCTGCCGCCGGGCGCCGACACCTACCAGGCCTTCCGCTCCCCCTGGAGCGGCGCGCCGCTCGACCGCCCCGCGCTCGCCGCGCGGCGCACGGCCGGCGGCCGCCTGACCGTGTGGGCCAGCTGGAACGGCGCCACCGCGCTGCGCGCCTGGCAGCTGCTCGCCGGCTCCTCGCCGCGCGCGCTGCGCCCGCTCGGCGCCCCCGTCCCGCGCGCGGACTTCGAGACCGCCCTCCACGCCCGCACGACCCCCCGCTGGATCGCCGTCCGCGCCCTCGACGCGCGCGGCCGCGCGCTTGCGCAGTCACGCGAGCTGCGGCCGGCGCAGCGCTGAGGGAACCGGCTCAGCCTCCGACGGACGCCGGCGGCGTCGGCACGGCGTTCCCGCCCGACGGCGCGGGCGCCTGCACGGAAGGCGGGGTCGCCTGGTCAGCGCTGTAGGCGAGCCGCTTCGCGAGCGGGGCGAGCACGATCACCCCGACCACGCCGGTCAGGTGGCGCCAGAACTCGCTCACATGCGCGACCGCGTCGAACGCAGCGCCCGGCTGGAGCATCGACCACAGCACGAACGCCGCCGGCGGGATCAGCATCCGCAGGAAGTCCGTGGCGCTCCAGTGCCCGAAGTTGGCGATCACGTAGATGGCGAGGGCCGCGACGAGCAGGATCCAGAAGAGCGCGCGGGCGTCAGCCGCGTTCGTGATCACCGTCACCGGCTCCGAGCTGACGAGCGGGAGTCTGACCTGCCCGGTGACGAAGCCGATCAGGAACGCCTGCGCCGCGAGCACCTCCGCGGGCACGAGCGCGGCGGCCGCGTCGACCCACATCGTGACGCCCGGCTTGCCGGCCGCCGCGTTGGCGGGGTCGACGGCGTCCGCCTTGTCGCTGGTCCCCGCCGACGCAGCCTCTCGGCGGTTGGTCAGCGTCGCATACAGAAGCGTGCTCACGGTCCGAGCCTCCCAGTTCGGTTGCGCGCGAGGCTAACGGACCCGGCGGACTGCTCGGGGGACGTGCGGCGCCGCGCGACCGGCGCGACCGGCGCCTACGCCCCGACCCTCACCACGTGGAAGACGCGCGCGCCGCCGGGCGTCTCGACGCTGACGGCATCGCCCGCGCGCGCGCCGAGCAGCGCCTCGGCGACGGGCGACTCGATCGACAGGCGGCCGTCCTTCGCGCTCGCCTCGGCGGCGCCGACGAGCGTGTAGGTCGACACGCGGCCGCTCTGGTCGTCGCGCACCTCGACAGTCGAGCCGAAGCCGACGACGCCGTCGGGCCCGGCGTTCGCCTCCACGACCTTCGCGCCGCGCAAGCGCTCCTGCAGCCGCTTGATGCGCGTCTCGAGGTGCGCCTGGTCCTCCTTGGCAGCGTGGTACTCGCCGTTCTCCTTCAGGTCGCCCCACTCGCGCGCGGTCTTGATGCGCGCGGCGATCTCCGCGCGCGCCCGCGTCTCGAGGTCGTGCAGCTCGGCGCGCAGCGCGTCGAGCCCCTCCTGCGTGATGGCGTAGCCGTCTGTCATCGGGGAAGTGTCGCAGAGGGGCTACCGTTGGCGATCCGATGGAGCTGGTCCCCGCCCCGCCGAACGTCGCGCTGCGCACCGATCCCGAGCGGGGGCGGATCGTCGTGCTGTCGTTCCCCTACGACGCCCAGCTCGTCGAGGTCGTGCGCGGGATCCCCCACCGCCGCTTCGACTGGGACGCGCGCGAGTGGTGGGCGCCCGTCGAGGACTGGGTCGCGCACCACGTCGCCGACATCCTGCGGCGCTTCCCGGAGCTGATCCCGAGCGAGGCGGTGACCGCCTGGCTCGGAGAGGTCGAGCGGCGCTGGCTCGGACGCGTCTCCACCACGCGCCACGACGGGCGCGGCTGGTGGGTGCTCGAGACGGCCGCGGGCGAGGTGCCGGAGGCGCTGCGCGAGGGTGCCGTCGAGCTGCCGGCCGAGCCGGAGGCGGGCGGGAACGGGGTCACCGCCCCGCGCAGACCGCGGCTGCTCGTCCCCCTCACGGAGGCCAACGCGCACGTACTGCGCGCGCAGGAGTCGGCGCGGCTCGACGCCGCCGCCGAGCGCTGCGTCGCGGCGCTGGAGCTCGGCGACCAGCCGCCGCCCGCGCGGCTCGTCGCGACCCACGGCGTCGACGGCGCACGGCTGCGGCTGGAGGTGCTGTGGGATCCCGACACGGGCGCGGCGTTCGCGGAGCTGCCGGGCGCCGAGGGCGAGCGCGCGGTGCCCGTCGACCCGTGGCTGTGCGAGCCGCTCGACGCGTTCCTCGCGCTGCACGGCGTCGAGGTGGCGCCGCTCGCGGTCCCCGTGCTGGAGCAGCTGCGCGCCGACGCCGCCGAGGCGGCGGCTGCGATCCGCGCCTCGCGCGCGACCGAGGCGGAGCCGATCGATGAGGTCGCCGCGGTCCTCGGCGGGACGCTGGAGCCGTTCCAGTGGGCCGGGGTGCGCTACGTGCTGGACGCCCGCCGCGCGTTCCTCGCCGACGAGCAGGGGCTCGGCAAGACGGTCGAGGCGCTCGCGGCGCTGGAGGCCGACCAAGCGTTCCCCGCGGTCGTCGTCTGCCCGGCCTCGCTGAAGCTCAACTGGGAGCGCGAGACGGCGCGCTGGCTGCCGCACCGCTCCGTCGCGGTCGTCGAGGGACGCGTCGCGGTGCCGCCGCGCGCGGACATCCTGATCCTCAACTACGAGCTGATCGCCACGCAGCGCGAGGCGCTCGCGCTGCGCCGCCCGCGCGCGCTCGTGCTCGACGAGTCGCACTACGTCAAGAACCCGCAGGCGAAGCGCACGCGCGCCGTGCGGCGGCTCGCCGAGGGGATGCCGCGCGACGCGCTGCGGCTCGCGCTCACCGGCACGCCGGTGCTCAACCACGCCGACGAGCTGATCTCGCAGCTGCGCGTGCTCGGGCGGCTGGAGGACTTCGGCTCCGGCGCGCGCTTCAAGCAGCAGTTCCGCGGCTCGCTGACGGAGGAGCGGCTGCACTGGCACCTGCGCCGCCGCTGCTTCGTGCGCCGGCGCAAGAGCGAGGTGCTGCCGCAGCTGCCGGACAAGCGGCAGGTCGTCGTGCCGGTCGCGCTCGACAACGAGCGCGAGTACAAGCTCGCCGAGGACGACGTGATCGCCTGGCTGCGCGAGCAGCCGCTGGACCTCTCCGAGCTGAACGCCAAGATCGCCGCGACGCTGCGCGCCCAGCGGCTCGCGCAGCTCGGCACGCTCCAGCGGCTGGCCGCGCGCGGCAAGCTGCACGCGGCGCTGACGTGGATCCACGACTTCCTCGCGAGCGGCGAGCCGTTGGTGGTCTTCGCGCGCCACGTCGAGGTGCAGGAGGCGGTGATGGAGCGCTTCCCGGAGGCGCTGCACCTGCTCGGCAGAGACTCCACGCAGGCGCGCGAGGCGACCGTCCGCGCGTTCCAGGAGGACGCCGACGCGCCGCAGCTGATCGTCTGCGCCACGCGCGTCGCCGCGCAGGGGATCACGCTCACGCGCGCGTCCAACGTGGCGTTCCTGGAGCTGGAGTGGACGCCCGCGATGCACGACCAGGCCGAGGACCGCTGCCACCGCATCGGCCAACACGACGCCGTCACCGCCTGGTACCTGCTCGCCGCCGGCACGATCGACGAGACGATGGCCCGCCTGATCGCCCGCAAGCGCGGCCTCGTCGCCGCCGTCACCGACGGCCGCCGCCTCGACGGCGACGGCCTCGTCGAGGCCGTCGTCCGCGAGCTGCGCGACGGCCGCCCGTTCCGGCACCTCAAGCCCGTGACGGAGCCGGCGGCGGCGAGCTGAGGGGTTCCTGCGCTCACGAATGCCATGTTGAGAAATTTCTTGATATTTCTCAACATAGAGCTAGCCTTTCCGCATGCTCGATCAAACGCAGCTCGTGCGGGACGCCGTGCGCCTGCGACGCGCGCATCACCGGTACCCGGCCGATGAGGACCTCCTGGCCGTTCGCGCGGATCTGGAGCGCGCAGCCGGTCCCACAGTGAGCCGTGCGGCGACGGCTCGCCTGCTCGGCGTGAGCCAGACCGCGCTCGACCGCTGGATCACAGCCGGCGACGTGCCAGTCGTCCTCACGGCGCGTGGACGGCGCGAGGTGCCGCTGCGCACGGTGCTCGATCTCGTTGATGCCGTCGAGGCGCACGCCGGCCGCCCTCGTCCGCTCGCCGCCGCGATGCGGAATCAGCGTGCGAGCCAGTCCCAGCGCGGCAGTGGCCACGGTCCGCCGCCGGCGGGCCACCGAACCGCCGAGTTGCGCGGCCTCGCCTACCACCGCTCGATCGCCGAACGGCTGGACGATGCACTCACCGCCGACGCGCTCGTGCAGCTGCGTCGATGGCGCGACGAAGGCTGCATCCATCAGCGCTACGTCGACAGGTGGGCCGAGCTGCTCACCGGCCCGCGGGCGCAGCTCCGCACAGCGCTGCAAGCGGACGACGAGGACGCCGCGACGCTCCGCCAGAGCAGCCCCTTCGCGGGCCTGCTCGACGAGCCAAGCCGACGGTCGGCGTACCATCGAGTTGAGGCGATGACCACCGAACCGTTCGACATCGACCGCAAGACTTGGCGATCGCTCGACGCCGAGCAGCGGCGTCTGCTGAGCACGACCGGCCTGTCGATCGAAGAGAAGCTGCAGCGCGGTCAGCGGCTGTCCTCCCAGGCGGCCGCACTGCGCCGCGCGATCGTCCGCGATGAGCCACGCGATCGTCGATCCTGACCTCGCCGCGATCACCGCGGCGCTGCTGTCCGCCGACGCGCAGTTCGTCGTGATCGGCGGCTTTGCCGTGATCGCGAACGACTACGTGCGCGCCACCGAGGACGTCGACTTCCTGATCCCGGACGACGCGGACAACGACCGTGCGCTCGACGTCGCCCTCGCGGCCCTCGATGCGCGCTGGCTCGCGCCCGACCGGGCGTATGCGGCGGGCGATCTCGCCGGCCGCGAGCACAGCCGTCTGTCCACGCGCGCGGGCCTCGTCGACTTGCTGCGCGAAGGCGCTCCTCCGCTCGATTTCGCGACGGTGCGCGACAACGCCCACGAGGCCGATCTCGGCGCCGGCCGTTTCCATGTGGCGGGCCTCTCGAGCCTCGTGGCCTTCAAGCGACTCGCCGGGCGTCCACGTGACAAGGCGGATCTCGACGAGCTGCGCGAGATCCACGGCGAGCTGCCGATCGACCCGCTCCCCGGGCTCGACTCGGACGCGTAGCTCAGTGGCGCGCGCTGCGCCGCGCCAGCGTGTCGGCCGCGAGCCCGGCGACGAGCGCGACGAGCAGCACGACGACGAACGGCAGGCCGAGCGCCTCGGCGACGAAGCCGGCGGCGAGCGCGGCGATCAGGGTTGCGACGAAGGGCGACACGGCCCGGCAGGGTAGCGGCGAGCGCGAGCCGCGGTCTCCACCGCCGCCGGCCCGACCACTGCGGGTCTGTACATCCCATCGATGCACAGACCCGCAGTGCTCGCGACGGCTGCGCCGCGCGCGATGGACCGCGCGGCACGGCGGCGGCGCTCAGCGCGTCACTTGACGGTGAAGTCGGCGTACATCCCGGCTTGGTAGTGGCCGGGCAGCGCGCAGACGAGCGCGTAATGGCCGGGCTTGAGGTCCTTGACGACCAGCTTCTTGGTCGTGCCCGGGGCAAGCGAGGAGATCTCGCCGCGCGCACCCGGGATGTCGTCGTTCGGGTTCTGCTTGGAGAGGACGGTCGCGGCCGGCTTGTCCGTCCGGATGAGCGTGAACTGGTGCTTGATCTTGCCGTCGTTGGTGACGACGAACTCGACGCGACCCGACGCGACGGACGCGACGGCGGGCTTGATCTTGAACTCGCTCAGGGCGACGTTGACCTGGGCGGGGCCGCCAGAGACAGGCGTCGCCGTCGTCGTGGACGACTTCGCGGCAGCGGTGGACGCCGCCGCCGTCGACGTTCTCTTGCTCGTCGCGCTGCCGCATGCCGACAGTCCGATCGAGGCGACCACCACAAGGACGACGACAGCCGTCGTCGCGCGACCGTTGCTCCAATGAGCCATTGGGACTTGCTCCTTGCTCGGCCCGGAGGCCGTCGAGGCTGCCAGGGGGATCTCACGGGGGCCAGGGCCGCGAGACGGCGACCCTATGGTCGCGTCATTGGCTTTGCGTGAGCGCTGCGTAAGCCACGCGTTAGCGGCGACCGGCGGGATCGCCGCTCTCCGCCCGCGCCCGCGCCGAGCGCCGGGGCTTGGCTCACGGCGAGCACTGCGGATCTGACCTCGCAGAGCGAGGCGAGACCCGCAGTGCTCGCGACGACTACGCCGCGCGGGACGGCCGCGCGACCGCGACGGCGACCGCGAGTGGCTCGCCGTCGACGTCGACCGGCTCGGCCGGGGCGGCGGCTCCGTCCGCGCCGTCGTACGCCACCAGCGTCGCGAGCGTCTCGGCCGCGACGTAGCGCTCGTGCGCCCTCGCGGCGCCCAGCAGATCCGGGCTGCCGGCGAGCCGCAGCTCGATCCGGTCCGTCACGCCGACGCCGGCCTCTCTGCGCGCCGCCTGGACGACGCGCACGATCTCGCGCGCGAGGCCCTCGCGGCGCAGCCGCTCTTCGATCGTCGTGTCGACGGCCACGGTCAGCGGGCCGCGCGAGGACAGCACCAGCCCGTGGCGCGGCTCGTGGCGCACGATGATGTCGTTCTCCGCGAGCGCGTAGGTGTGCGTCGGATCCAGCTCGTCGCCGGTCGCGACGGAGACCGCCAGCACGCCGTGGTCGTGCAGCGCCCTCAGCGCCTCCTCGCCGTCACGCGAGCGCAGCGCGGCGACGACCTGCGGCATGTCCCTGCCGCAGCGCGGGCCGAGTCTCTGCAGGTTCGGCAGCACGACCGGGCGCTCCAGCTCAGAGACAGCCCTCACGACCTCGACCGCCTTCACGTTCAGCTCGCTCAGCACGAGCTCGCGCAACCGACCGACCGCGTCCGCGACCCGCGAATCGCCGCACACGACGACGCGCGGCAGCGGCTGGCGCACCTTGACCTTCGATCTCGCGCGCGCGTCGCGGCCGAGCTCGATCACCTCGCGGACCAAAGCCATGTCCTCCTCGAGCTGCACGTCGCACAAGGCCGAAACCGGCTCCGGGAAGTCGCACAGGTGCACGGAGTCGGGCTCGGCGCCGAAGTCGGCGGCGGCTCCGCCGACAAGGTTCGAGTAGATCTCCTCCGCCAGGAACGGCACCGCCGGCGCGAGCAGCTTGCTCGTCTCGAGCAGGCACTCGCGCAGCGTCGCCAGCGCGGCGACGTCGCCCTCCCAGAAGCGGCGGCGCGAGAGCCGGATATACCAGTTGGAGAGGTCCTCGACCCACTCGGCCGCGAGCCGCACCGCGGTCGTCGCGTCGAAGTCGTCGATCCGCGCGCGCATCCGCTCCGTCACCGACTGCAGGCGCGACAGCGCCCAGCGGTCCAGCGCCGGACGCTCGCTCACGGGCGGCGCGGGTGGGAGGGACCCGGTCTCGAACGACTCGATGTTCGCGTACAGCACGTAGAAGCCGTACGTCGTCCACAGCGGCAGCAGCAGCTCGCGCATCCCCTCGTGGACGGCATCCGCCGAGAAGCGGTAGCCGGCCCACGGCTGCTGGGAGGCGAGGTAGTACCAGCGGAACGCGTCGGCGCCGTGCTCGTTGAGCACCGCCCACGGGTCGACCGCGTTGCCGCGCGACTTCGACATCTTGTGGCCCTTCGCGTCCGTCACGTGGCCGACGCAGACGGCGTGTCTGAACGGGATGTCCCTGAACAACAAGGTGGACACCGCCAGCGACGTATAGAACCACCCGCGCGTCTGGTCGATCCCCTCGCATATGAACGTCGGCGGGAACTGCTCGGCGACCTCGCGCTTGCCCTCGAACGGGTAGTGGAACTGCGCGAACGGCATGCAGGCGCTGTCGTACCAGGTGTCGATCGTCGCTCTGACGCGATGCATCGACCCGCCGCAGCCCTCGACCGTGCAGCCCCACGTCACCTCGTCGATGAACGGCCGGTGCAGGTCCTGCGGCAGCGCGCCGGCGACCTCGCGCAGCTCGGCGAGCGAGCCGATGCAGTGGCGCGCGTCGCACGCGTCGCACTCCCAAATAGGAAGTGGTGTGCCCCAATAGCGATCCCGGGACAAAGCCCAATCGACATTCCCCTGCAGCCAGTTGCCGAAGCGCCCGTCGCGCACGTGCTCGGGCCGCCAGTCGATCCGTTGGTTCTGCGCGAGCATGTCGTGCCGCCGGTCGCGCGTGCCGATGTACCAGGACTCCTTGGCGTAGTAGAGGAGCTTGGAGTCGCAGCGCCAGCAGTGCGGGTATGAATGCACATAGGGCTCGGTGTCCCACAGCTTGCCGGCCTCGTGCAGCTCGGCGACCACGCGCGGGGTCGCGTCGCCGACGAACACGCCCTCGTAGCCGGTGATGCGCTCGTCGTAGGTGCCGTCCTCGCGCACGGGGTTCACGAGCGGGATCCCGTGCCGCTCGCACAGCACGAAGTCCTCCTCGCCGAACGCCATCGCCGTGTGCACCAGCCCGGTGCCCTTGTCGAGCACGACGTGCTCGGCGGCCAGCACGGCGTGGCCCTTGGGCCCGTGGTCGGGCAGGCGGTCGAACGGCGCCTCGTATCTCGTGTCGACGATCGCCGCACCGGGGAAGCGGTCGAGCACCTCGGCGGCGTCGCCGAGGATCTCCTCGACGCGCTCCTCCGCGACCACGACGACCTCCGAGCCGACGCGTGCGCGCACGTACGTCAGAGAAGGGCTGATCGCCACGGCGCAGTTGGCGAACAGCGTCCACGGCTGCGTCGTCCAGATCAGCAGCGCGTCGCCCGCTCTCAGCGGCCCGCGCGGCTCGACGACCGGCAGCCGCACCGTCGCGGTCACGTCCTCGGTGTCGGCGTAGCCCATCGCCGTCTCGTGCGAGGACAGGCCGGTGCCGCAGCGCGGGCAGTAGGGGACGACCTTGTGGCCCTTGTAGATGAGCCCCCTGTCCCACAGCTCGTGCAGCGACCACCAGACCGACTCGACGTACTCCGGGTCGCCCGTGCGGAACGCGCCCTCCAGGTCGATCCAGAAGCCGACCCGCTCGGTCAGCCGCTCCCACGACGCGATGTAGTGGTCGTTGGACTCGCGGCACTTCTCGTTGAACTCGGCGATCCCGTACGTCTCAATCTCGCGCTTGGAGTTCAGCCCCAGCTCGCGCTCGACCTGCAGCTCGACCGGCAGCCCGTGGCAGTCCCAGCCGGCCTTGCGCGGCGCATGGAAGCCGCGCATCGTCTTGTAGCGCAGGTAGGTGTCCTTGAACGAGCGCAGCAGCACATGGTGCGAGCCCGGGTCGCCGTTGGCGGTCGGCGGACCCTCGGAGAAGCTGAACGTCTGCCCGCCCTCGCGCGCGGCGAGCGAGCGTTCGAACGTGCGGTCCTCGCGCCAGCGCTCCAGCACGCGCTGCTCGATCGCCGGGAAGTCCGGGCGCTTGTCGACCGGTCGGTGCACGTCCCCCATCGCCATCCCCCTCATCGATTCAACGGTGTTCGCACGTCATCTGGCGAGTGCCGCGGGCCGCCTGCCAAGGACGCAGGGTCGAAGGAGTACGGAAGTACTTCGAGAACCCGAGGACGCAGGCAGGCGGTCATGCGGCGCCGCCAGATGGCGTGAGAACGAGCTCGACGCGCTTGTTGATTCTGCCCTTGCTCTTGTACGACGGCAGCGCGATCCGCCCCACCTCGCTCGTGTCGGCGACGTGCGTGCCGCCGTCGGCCTGCAGGTCGAGCCCGTCGATCCCGACGACCCGCACGACGCGGATCGACGGCGGCAGCAGGCTGACCTTGCTGCGGATCAGGTCGGGGTCGCGATCGGCCTCCTCGCGCGAGAGGAAGTCGACGCGCGTCGGGCGCGCGGCCGCGACCTCGACGTTCACGCGCTCCTCCAGCTCGCGCACGAACTCGCCCGACAACTGATCGAACTCGAAGTCCATGCGGCCCCTCAGCGGCTCCATGTTCGCGCCGGTGACCTTCGCGCCCCAGTCGCGCCAGACGACGGCGCAGAGGATGTGCAGCGCGGTGTGCGTGCGCATCAGCGCGTAGCGGCGCTCCCAGTCCAGCTCGCACTCGACCTCGGTCCCGACCTCGGGCGCCGGAGCGTCGAGCTCGTACCAGACCGCCCCCGCGTCGGAGCGCGCACCCGTCAGCGACCAGGTGCGCGCTCCGTCGGTCACGGTCCCGCGGTCGTGCGGTTGACCACCGCCCCCCGGATAGAAGGCGCTGCGGTCGAATTGCACGGCCTCCCCCGATGCGGCCGTGACCGTGGCGGGGAAGCGGCGGCAGTACGCGTCGACCTGGTAGAGCGGAGCCTCCGTCTGAGTCAGGTCAGACAAGGCCCACGCTCACCTCCCCCAGGCGGTCGAACGTGGCGTATGCCGCCTGCCCGGCGGCGATCGGCACGGCCCGCGCCACCGAGCCCGGCAGCACGATGTCGCCCGGCTCCAGCCGCTCGCCGCTCTGCGCCAGGATGCCGGCGAGCCATGCGACGGCCTCCGCCGGGTGGCCGAGCACCGCGTCGCCACGCCCCCTGACACACTCCGGCCCCAGCGCGAGGCTGACGCCGAGCTCCTCGACGCGGATCTCGTCCGCGTCCTGCCAGTCGCCGATCACGGCCATCCCGGAGGAGGCGTTGTCGGCGACCGTGTCGACGATCCCGATGCGCCACTGCGAGATGCGCGAGTCGATCAGCTCGAGCGCGGGCGCGAACGCCTGCGTCGCCTCGAGCACCTCTTCGCGCGTGACGCCGGGACCCTGCAGCCCGCTCTTGAGCAGGAACGCTATCTCCGCCTCGACGCGCGGCTGGATGAAGCGCTCCGCGCGCAGCCGCGCGCCGCTGTTGACGACCATCGACTCGAGCAGGTAGCCGCCGTCGGGCTGGTCGACGTTCATCATCTCCTGCATCGCGGCGCTCGTGAGGCCGACCTTCCAGCCGCGCAGCTCCTCGCCCTCGGCGGTGCGCAGCTGGCGGCCGAGCGCCTGCACGCGGTAGGCGTCCCACAGGCCGAGCTCGGGGAACGTCGCGCTCAGCGGCTCGATCGGCTCGCCGCGCTGCTCGGCATGCCACAGCAGGCGCGCGAGCGCCTCGTGGTGCGGCGTCATCGCGCTCGCCTCCAGCAACGCCGCCGCCGGCGTGTGCTGCATCGGACGCTGTTCCGTGCGCATCGCCATCACGCCACCCCCTCGCGTATCTCCATCTGGATCTCCACCTGGACCTGGAGGCTCGCGCGCAGCTCGGCGGCGACCTCGAGTATCACGTCCTCCTGCCCTGCGATCACCTCGCGCTTGCCGAGCGCGAAGAAGACGTCGCGCGGGTCGACGCCGAACTCCTCGGCGATCCGGCGGACCGGTTCCGAGTAACCGGAGAAGACGCCGGCCAGCCCGCTCACGATCGTCACCGAGTCGGTCGTCGGGATCGTCTGCACCAGCTCGCGCTCGGCCAGGTCGGCCGCTTCGAGCAGCCTGTAGAGGTCGATCCCGGTCTCGTGGCCGAGCCGCTGCAGCACCGCCACCAGCACCTCGAGCTGCGTGTTGCCGGCGCCCGCGCCGAAGCCGCGCGCGGTGCCGTCGAGGATCGTCGCGCCCTCCTCCACCGCCGCGATCGAGTTGGCCACGCCGAGCGAGACGTTCTCGTGGCCGTGGTAGCCGACCGCCATGTCCGTCCCCTCGACGAGCGCCGCGACGCGGCGGCGCACGTCATCGAGCAGCAGCGCGCCGGCAGAGTCCATCACGATCACCCCGGCCGCGCCGTACGTCTGCATCTTGCGCGCCTGCTCGACGAGGTCCCCGACCGTCGTCATGTGGCACATCATCAGGACCCCGTGAACCGGCTTGCCGTGCTCGCGCAGGTACGTGATGTGGCGCTCGGTCAGGTCGGCCTCGGTGCAGTGCGTACCGACGCGGAAGATGTCCGCGCCCTCCTCGAGCGCGCCGTCGAGGTCGGGGATCTTCGCGAAGCCGGGGATCCCGAACGCCTGCAGCCTCACGTCGGTGAGCTGCTCGCGCGCGATCCGCAGCATCTCGCGGTCGCTCAGCAGCGCCTGCCCGACCTGCAGCGACGAGGCGCCCAGCCCGTTGCCGTGGCCGACCTCCACGACCGGCACGCCGGCCGCGTTGGCCGCCGCAGCGTAGCTGCGGATCTGCTGCGCGCTCAGCTGGTGCTTGACCGCGTGGTTCCCGTCCCGCAACGTCGGGTCGCTGATCAGGATCTGTGCCATTCCCCCTCGGTTCCCCCTTGGTTCCCGCTCCGGCTCGCGCCAGCCCTCAGCCCGTCGCCGCGACCGCCTCGTCCTGCCAGGCGGCCCGCGCCCGCTCCTCCGCCGCCGCGACGGCGGCGCAGGTGATGATGTCCAGGTTTCCGGCGTATGCCGGCAGGTAGTCGCCGGCGCCGCGGATCTGCACCGTCATCGCGATCCGCCCGCCCTCGTACAGCGGCGGCACGACGAGCCGATACCCGGGGACGTAGCGCTGCACGCGCGCGACCATCTGCTCGACGGCCGCGGTCAGCGCCGGCAGGTCGGCCTCCTCGGTGCGGGCGAAGACCGTGTTCTGCATCGTGATCGGCGGATCCGACGGGTTCACGATCAGGATCGTCTTCGCGCGCCCGACGCCGGTGAAGCGCCTGACGGCCGCCTCGGTCGTCCCGAGGTACTCGTCTATGTTGATGCGCGTCGCCGGGCCGACCGAGCGCGAGGCGCTCGTGGAGACGATCTCGACGTACTCGACGTGCGCGTGCGTCGCCGCGACGCAGGCCGCCAGCGGCACCGCCGCCTGCCCGCCGCACGTGACCATGCAGAGGTTCGGCTCGTTGGCGCAGTCGGCCAGGTTGAGCGCCGGGATGCACAGCTCGCCGAGCTTCGCCGGGGTCAGGTCGATGACGGGCACGCCCCTCGGCTCCAGCAGCTCCCAGTGGCGGCGGGCGTCGAGCGCGGAGGTCGCGTCGAAGACGAGGTCCAGCTCGCCGGCGGCCTCGACGATCGCGTCGATCGAGCGGTCGCTGACGGGCACGCCGAGGTCGCCCGCGGTGCGCATGCCCGGCGAGTCGAGGTTGCGCCCGCTGAACAGCGCGCATTCGAGCCACGGCGAGCGCTGGACCTTCAGCAGCAGGTCCGTGCCGATGTTGCCGGTGCCGATGATCGCGACCCGCATCGGCCTACGCCCCCACCGGTTCGAGCAGGATGCCGAGGAACGGGCAGGTGTCGGTCGCGACCTCGTGGACGACGAGCCGGTGGTGCTTGCCGGCCGGGATCAGGATCGACACCGGCGAGGTCAGCTCGATCGCGTCATCGTCCAGCTCGACCGTGAAGCGGCAGCCGGGCGTGACGCACAGGTAGATCTCGTCGTGGTCGTCGTGCACGTGGAGGTCCGCGTGCGGGGCCCCGATGAGCTGGGCGGCGTCGACGCCGGCGATGCTGAACGGCGCGCCCGGCAGCGTCTCCGGCGTGACGAACATCGGCGTCGGCCCGTGGTGGCCGGCGAACTCCTGCGTCACCGGCAGGCCCTCGGTGACGACGACGCCTGAGCGCTGTGCGACCTGGACCGGCATCAGGCTCCCCCCTCGTTCTCGTTGCGGTACAGCAGCAGGATCGCGCCGGGGAGGCCGAGCTCGCGCACCTCGTGGCGCGACCAGCCCGCGGCCGTGAACGCCTCGTGCCAGCCATCCGCGTCGAGCAGCTCCTGGCGCATGATCGCGTGCAGGAGCGTGAACTCCGGGCGCCAGCGCTCGTCGTGCGCGCCGCTGGCCGGCTGCACCTCGGCGACGAGCATGTGCGCGCCGGCCGGCATCAATTGGCCGAGCTTCGTCAGGTAGCCGACGAGCGCCTCGCGCCCGTGCTCGAAGATCTCGTGCAGCAGGAAGTGCGCGACCGCGAGATCCGCGTCGGCCAGCTCGGGGATCGCGTCGAGGTCGCCGGCGTCGCCACAGCGCACGACGACTCTCCCGGTCAGATCCGCGGCGGCGATCATCCTGGCCGCGTCCTCGCACGCCTCCGGGCTGAGGTCGACGCCGACGCCGCTGACGCCGAAGCGCTGCGCGGCGCCGATCAGGAAGCGCGCGTTGCCGCAGCCGAGGTCGACGACGTGGTGGAAGTCGATGCCGCCCAGGACCTCGACCGCGTAGGGCGCGACGTCGTCTCGGCCGATCAACGCGGAGCCTTCGGCCACCCAGCGCCCGGCGCGCTCTACGTCGCTGCCGTATCTGCGCGCGCCGGTGATGAAGTCGCCGAGGCCGGCGAGCACGTGGCCGTAACCGCCCTGCAGCCAGACGAGGTAGCCCTTGTCCTTGACGACCGCGCGACCGCGCTCGGTCAGCTCGAAGGCGCCGTCGCGCTCCTCCGTGAGCTCGCGCTGCGCGAGGTAGCGCAGCGTCGCGGGCATCAGGCCGTCCGCGTCGGCGACGCCCTGCGGCGCCGCGGCGACCGGTCCGGCCTCGAGCGCAGCGAGCAGCCCGCTCTCGTCGAGCGAGGCGAGCACGCTCGCCAGCGCAAAGCCCTCGAACAACTCGAACACGGGCCGTTGGCTGACGGCGGCGTCTACGGCGGTCATCCGATCCCGTTCCCCCTCGATCGTTCCCCCGACGCCGCCCCCGCGGCGCCTCGCCAGTTATATGCCGCCGCCTCCGCTCTCGTCAAGCCGCCCGACCGCTTCATTGATCGGCGTAATTCCGAAGATCGCCTCCTGCGCCCGGATCCGCCCGCTAGGGCAGGGTGCTTAACGTCAGCTCAACAAATGCCGGCGAGCGCGGCGGCTGGCGCCGCGACCTGTGGCAGCAGCTCGTACTCGGCCGCGTCGAAGCGGCGCGTCGCGCGCCGGAACGACCACGACGTGCCCGGCCACAGCGTCGTGTTGCGGCCGTGGGAGTCGAGGTACCAGCTCGCGCAGCCGCCCTGCGTCCAGACGGTCCCGCGCATGCGCCGCTGGACGCCGTCGTTGAAGGCCGCCTGCGCGTCGGGCCGCGCGTCGCAGGCGGCGGCGCCGCGCGCGTCGAGCGTGCCCAGCGCGTCCATCACGTAGGCGAGCTGCGACTCGATGATGAAGACGATCGAGTTGTGGCCCAGGAGGGTGTTCGGGCCGACGAGCATGAACAGGTTGGGGAAGCCGGCGACCGTCGTGCCGCGCAGCGCCTGCGTCCCCTGCTCGCGCCAGACGTCGCCGAGCGTGCGGCCGTCGCGGCCGCGCAGCCACTCGACGTAGGGCATGTCGGTCACGCGGAAGCCGGTGCCCCAGACGATCGCGTCGGCCGGGTGCTCGGCGCCGTCGGTCGTCACGACGCCGGTCGGCGTGATCTCGGCGATCGCGTCCGTCACCAGCTCGGCGTTGGGCTGCTGCAGCGCCGGGAAGTACTCGTCGCTCATCAGGATCCGCTTGCAGCCGATCTCGTAGCGCGGCGTGAGCCGCTCGCGCAGCACCGGGTCGGGCACCTGGCGCTCCAGGTGCCGGAGCGCCATCCGCTGCGGGATGCGGCTGAGGCGGTGGAAGCGGAACGGCAGCACGTAGCCCTCGCGGCCCCAGTAGATCGCGCCGCGCACGAGCTTCTGCAGCGGCGGCAGCGCGCGGAACAGCGCGCGCTCGCGCGGACGCGTCGGGCGTCCCGGGTGGGGCATGATCCACGGCGGGGTGCGCTGGAAGACGCTCAGCTTGCCGACGACCGGCTGGATGCGCGGCACGACCTGGACGGCCGACGCGCCCGTGCCGATCACGGCGACGCGCTTGCCGGCGAGGTCGACGTCTCGGCGCCAGTGGGCGGTGTGGAAGGCCGGGCCCTCGAAGCGGTCGGCGCCGGGGATCGACGGGAGCGCCGGCTCGCTGAGCGCGCCCATACCGGCGACGAGCACGCGCGCGGTGAGCGTGCCGGCGCTCGTCCGGACGCGCCAGCGCCGCGCCTGCTCGTCCCACGCGGCGTCCTCGACGGCGACGCCGGTGCGGATCCACGGACGCAGGCCGAAGTCGTCGGCGACGCGCCTCAGGTAGGCGCCGATCTCCGGCTGCAGCGCGAACGTCTGCGACCACTCCGGGTTCGGCGCGAACGAGAACGAGTAGAGGTTCGACGGCACGTCGCACTGGCAGCCGGGGTACGTGTTCTGGTGCCACGTCCCGCCCACCTCGTCGTCGCGCTCGAGCACGACGAAGTCGCCCCGCCCGGCTTGCTTCAGCTTGATCGCCATGCCGAGGCCCGCGAAGCCGCCGCCGACGATCGCGACGTCGACGCGGTCGGGCAGCTCGGTCGTCGTGGGCTCGCGCTCGATCATGGAATCGTCCTGGTTTCTACTGCTTGCGCGCCCCCGCCAGCGCCGCACGGGGGAGCTGACCGGCGGAGATTCCGCCACTTCCGCGCAGAATTGGCACGAAGCGCGACTGATAGCACGGGTAGTCGGTTGATAGCGTCGGCGCTACCGTTGTCCGTGTGAAGCAGCTGATCCTCCGTGTCTCCCCAGATCTCCACCGCCGCATCGCCGCCCGCGCCGCACGGGAGGGCAAGAGCGTGAACGCGTGGGTCGCCAACCTGCTCGACGCGACGGTCGACGCCGACGTCGCCGAGGACCGCCAGGCGCGCGCGGACGCGAAGGCCGCCGCCCTGGGAATGCTCGTCGTCTACGACGACATCCCCGAGTACGACGAGGAGACGCTGCGGCGCGGCGAGGAGGCGCTGCGGGAGCTGGCACCCGAGGCCCTGCGGATCCTCAACGAGGATCGGTCGACGGGGCTGTGATCGCGTACGTCGACTCCTCCCTCGTCGTGCGCGCCTACCTCGAGGACGAGGCCGGGTCGGTCGATGCTCAGCGCCTGCTCGCCGATCGCTCGATCGCGAAGTACACCGGTCGGTGGACACGGATCGAGGCCTCGGCCGCATTCGTGCGCGCTGCTCGCGCAGGCCGTCCAGTCCTCCGCGACGACGCGCTCAGAAGACTCGACGGAGACTTGCGCCCCGGGGGCCGCATCAAGGTGATCGCGGCCGACGACGCCGAGGTCGAGACGCGGGCGCTCGCGATCGCCCGCGAGCACGGCTTGCGCGCGCTCGACGCGCTGCACGTCGCGCTGGCTTCGATCGCGATCCCGAAGCTCGCCGACAAGGGCGAGCCGATCGGCTTCGCGTCGCGCGACGGCGACCAGGCGGGCGTCGCCGAGGCGCTCGGCTTCGCGGCGGTCTGAGCGCAGTGCCTCAGAGCGTCGGCAGGGGCTCGATGCCGTGCGCGCGCATGGCCGTCTCGGCGGCGGCGATCACCGTCTCGATCACGGCCACACGCGCGAAGCCCTTCGACTCGGCCGGGATCACGCGCCACGGCGCGGACGGCTGGTCGGTGCGCGCGATCATCGCCTCGACGGCGACCTCGTACTGCGGGCGCTGCTCGCGGTTGAGCCAGTCCTCGTCCGTCAGCTTCCAGCGTCTGAGCGGGTCCTTCTCGCGCTTCTTGAAGCGCCTGAGCTGCTCTGCGGCCGTGATCTCGAGCCACAGCTTCACGATCGCGGTGCCGTCGCCGGCGAGCATCCGCTCGAACGCGGCGATGTCGTCGTAGGCGCGCATCCACTCGGCCTCGCTCGCGAGCCCGCGCACGCGCTCGACGAGCACGCGCCCGTACCACGAGCGGTCGAGCACGGCCATCCCGCCCCAGCCCGGCAGCGCCGACTGGAAGCGCGAGAGGAAGTGGTGGCGCTTCTCGTCCTCGCTCGGCGCGGCGAACTGCGCGACGCGCACGTGGCGCGGGTCGAGCGGCGCGACGAGCCGCTTGATCGCGCCGCCCTTGCCGGACGCGTCCCAGCCCTCGAGCAGCACGAGCAGCGGCGGCCCGAGGGTGCCGTGGTCTTCCCCGATCAGGCCCGCCATCTGCAGGCGCAGCGTCAGCAGACGGCGCTGCGCGGCGAGCAGGCGCGCCTCCGCCTCCTCGCCGTTCAACGACGCGCTCAGGTCGACTTCGGCGAGCCGTCCACCGCGTGGCGCCATGGCGGCACGATAGCGCCGGCCCCCTCCACCACGAGCAGGGCGAGCGCGACGGGGACCGTCGCGGGCAGCCGGTCGGTCACCAGGAACAGCGATCCGGCGGCGAGCGCGAAGCAGAATGTCAGCAGCGCCACCCAGCGCCGCGTGCGCACCTGCGTCGCGAGCAGCGCGCCGACCAGCGCCGGCAGGAACAGGTCGGCGTAGCCCATCGTCAGCGGCCCCAGCTCCACGCGCTGCAGCTGCGGCAGCGATTCGGTCACGCCGGCGCTGTCGAGGGCGAGCGTCGCCGGGGCGAGCAGCCCGCTCGCCACGAGCACGAGGTCGACGGCGGCGGTCGCGGCGATGCCGGCGCCGAGCCAGCGCGGCGGCGTCACTTCGACGAGCAGCGCGCCGAGCACGGTGCAGCTCGCGGCGATCAGGCCGAGCGCGGCGACCTGTCCGGCGAGCGAGTGGCCGTCGCGCAGCGTCACGACGACCATCGCGACCACGAACGCGAGCGCGACCCGGCCGGTGCGGGCGGCCGCGATCAGCGCCAGCAGCGGCACGCCGAGCAGCGCCAGCTTCGCCAGCGTCACCGCTCCGTCGGGGGACGCGCGCAGCCAGAAGACGACGCCGACGAGCGCGAGCAGCGGCAGCGCGGCGAACAGCGGGTGGCGCAGCGCGCGCAGCGGCCTCGGGATGCAGCGCACGCCCCCGCGAGCGACGAGCGCGGCCTGCGTCATCGAGCCGCCGGCGTAGGCGGCGATCAGCTCCGCGCTCATCGTGCGAGCGCGCACCAGGGTTCCATAACCAATGTTTGCCCTGCTCTGCTTAGAGGAGCGTTAACGCACGAGGAGGGTTCTCGCATCCATGTGCCGTGGGGTACAGTTGTTTATGCAACTAATGGCCGCACCGTCCCCCTCCTCGCTCACGCTCGGACCGATCCGGCTCACCGTCGCCGATCTCGCCGGCGCGTCGGCGTTCTACGAGCGCGTGATCGGTCTGCGGCCGCTGCCCGGCGACGACGGCGTTGTGCGCCTGGGCGCCGGCGGGGATCCCGCCGGCCCGGCGCTCGTCGAGCTGGTCCCCGACGCGAGCGCGCCGCCGCGCGCGCGGCACTCGAGCGGCCTCTTCCACCTCGCGCTGCTGGTGCCCGACCGCCGCGCGCTCTCGCAGGCGCTGCGGCGCGTCGTCGCCGCGGGCTGGCGGCTCGACGGCGCCTCCGACCACCTCGTCAGCGAGGCGCTCTACCTGTCCGACCCCGAGGGCACCGGCATCGAGCTGTACCGCGACCGCCCGCGCGCCGAGTGGCGCCACGGCGAGCACGGCGAGCTGGCGATGGCGACGCTGCCGCTCGACCTCGAGGATCTCGCCCGCGAGCTCACCGGCGAGTCCGAGCCGGACGCCGGCATGCCTGCCGGCACGACGCTCGGCCACGTCCACCTGCAGGTCGCCGACCTCGACGCGGCCGAGTCCTTCTACGCCGGCGCGCTTGGCTTCGACGTGATGGTGCGCGGCTATCCGGGCGCGCTGTTCGTCGCGGCCGACGGCTACCACCACCACCTCGGGCTCAACACCTGGTCGAGCGCCGGCGGCCCGTCCGCCGACCCCGCCGCGCGCGGCCTGCGCGACTTCGCGATCCGCTACCCGAGCGCCGCGACGCGCGACGCGATCGCGGACCGCGTCGCCGACGCGGGCTACGCACTGCGCGCCGACGGCGAGGACCGCGTCGCGACCGACCCGTTCGGGATCGCGGTCCGGCTGACGGCCGGCCGATAGCCGCCGAGCGGCTCAGGCCGCCTGGCGCTCGAACTCGGTAAGCGTCCGTCCGAAGTCGACTCCCAGCGCAGTCGCGATGCGAAACGCCTCCCCGAAGGTCCAGCGCCGGCGCACAACGGCCTCGACGCCGACGGGCACGAGCCCGAGGCGTGCCGCGACGAGATCGACCGTCCACTCGCCCTCGTCCATCCGACGGCGGACTTCGTGTCGCACGGCGTCCGCGGTCCGTCGCTCGAGCGGCGTCTCCTCGAAGATCACACTGCCCATCGTGCCTCCATCATCTAGAACGCCAGGTACTTGCGACTGATCGCTCGCAGCTCAGTCGCATCGAAGAACAGCCGCTCGAGGCAGTCCTGCAGCTCGATCGATGCAGCACGCATGGCTTCGAACGACGTCTCGGTCGCCTCGCTGGCCGGAGGGCTGACCTCGTTGGCGGCGTCCCGCCGGTCCGGGTCGTCGAGGAAGGCGCAGAACGCGTCCGCCAACTCCAGCACTCGTCGTAGATCCTGTAGCGCGCTCGCATCGTCACCCAGCACGTCGACGAGCTGTGCCATGCGCGCGAGCGCCGGGAGGTCGACGAACTGCTCTCCCAGGAAAGCGGCCGGGTCGGACGGCTTCGTCAACTCGACGAGGAAGAGGCTCACAAGCGCGCTGACGAACGTCAGCTTGCGCGAGATCCGCAGCTTCAGATAGCGAACGCCCCAGCCGTCGACCTTCAGGTCACGCCACACCTTGGCCTCGTAGTCGACGGCGATCGTCCGCCAGTAGCGGACGATGTCGTTGAGCAGGAAGCGCGGCGGTCCGCTCGCGTTTCCGTGTTCCTCGTAGAGGTACCGGCCGATGATCACCTCGACGAGCTTCCGGTGAAGCTTCGGTTCGAGCAGCGACACGCTCTCCTCCAGCACGAGCACGCGCCGCGTGAGGCTCGCGTTGGTGTCGAGCTCCAAGCCGATCTGATCCACGAGCTCGGCGCCCGAGACGATCCGCCCGAACACCCCGGTCTTGCCCGGCGGATGGATCGCCCGCTGCTTGCACCACTCGTCGCAGGCCTTGCGGAAGGTGCGCAGGCGGGACGCATCCTCGACAAGGCCGTGCGCGACGATGAGATAGTCGAAGTCACTGGCGGACGACATCTCCATGCGCGCCATCGAGCCGCATACCACGATGTCGAGCCCGTGCCCCCTGCCGACTGCGTCGCGGAAGAAGCGGCGGGCGTCGCGCACCTCGCGCTCGGAGAAGGTCGCAGCGCGTGCAAGCGCCGGCAACTGAAGCGCCAGCGAGGACGATGCGGGTCTCAAGCAGCTCGTGCATGCGAAGGCAGCGTATGGACGGTCTTCGGCAGCCCGTGCCGCTGAGGCGGAGCTTCCGGCGAGCTGTATGTGATCTGTGAGGAAGTGCGCGAGTCTCGCGCTTAAATGGGCATTACGTTCCCGACTACTCTGCGTAGGCATGGGATCTCCGAGACATCTGTGGACCGGCCCGTGGCGCGACGACTCCGACCGCGCGCGGGAGGCGGCGGCCGAAGCCGCCGAGCTGCGCCACCCCGAGCGCCCGGCCGCAGCCGCGGGGACGACGACCGGCGCCGAGCCCGACGCCGCCCCGCGCGAAGGCCGCGGCGAGCCGCCGCGGCGCATCACGCTGCTGCTCGGCCTCGCGCTCGTGGCGGCGGCGATCGCCGGCGGCGCGTTCGCCGCCGGGATGCTGGTCGACGGCAGCCGCAACAACGGTCCCGCGCCGCTGCCGGCGGTCGCGAGCCAGCCGATCAAGCCGCACAAGGGCGAGTCGCAGGCGGGCGCGATCTACGCCGCCGCCAGCCCGGCGGTCGTCTCGATCCGCACCGACGTCGGCGAGGGCACCGGCTTCCTGATCGACAACAAGGGCACGCTCGTGACGAACGACCACGTCGTCGGCAACGCCACGCACGTGCTCGTGCGCTTCGGCCAGGACGGCGACTCGATCGACGGCGACGTGCTCGGCGTCGACCCCTCGAGCGACCTCGCGGTCGTCTCGATCGACCCGGCCCAGATCCCGAAGGGCGCGAACCGCTCAAGCTGGCCGACTCGCGCGCCGTGACGGTCGGCGAGCTGGTCGTCGCGATCGGCAACCCGTTCGGGCTCGACCGCACCGCCACCGAGGGGATCGTCTCCGGCCTCGGGCGCTCGATCCAGTCGCCCAACGGCTTCGCGATCGACGACGTGATCCAGACCGACGCGCCGATCAACCCCGGCAACTCGGGCGGCCCGCTGCTCGACGACGGCGCCAACGTGATCGGCGTCAACTCGCAGATCGCGACGGCCGGCGCCGCGGGCAACATCGGCATCGGCTTCGCGATCCCCTCCAACACCGTGCGCCAGATCGTCCCGCGGCTCGAGAAGGGCGAGGCGATCCCACGGCCGTGGCTCGGCGTCACCACCACGCCGGCCTCGCCGACGCACCCGGACGGCGCGCAGGTGGCGGCCGTCGTCGCCGGCGGCCCGGCCGCGAAGGCGGGCATCCACACGGGCGACGTGATCAAGCGCATCGACGGCGACACGGTGCAGAGCCCCGAGGACGTCGCGAAGTCGATAGGCACGGACAGACCGGGCGACACGGTCAGAATCGTCGTCGAGCGCGGCGGCCACACGCAGACGCTGCACGCGACGCTCGGGAAGCGACCCGCGCGCATCCCGTGACTTTTGCAGCGCCGCTTGTCCTTCTTGCGCTGCTCGCGCTGCCGCTGATCGCCGCCTGGTACGTCCAGCAGCAGCGCGTGCGCCGCGACGCCGCGGCGGCCTTCGCCGCGCCGCGGCTGCAGCCGTCGGTCGCGCCGCGGCAGCCGCACTGGCGCCGCCATCTGCCGATGCTCGTCTTCGCGCTCGCGCTCGGGCTGCTCGTGCTGGCGGCGGCGCGGCCGCAGCGGACGGTCGCGGTCCCCGTCGAGCACGCGTCGATCATGCTCGCCACCGACGTCTCCGGCTCGATGCAGGCCACCGACGTGCAGCCGACCCGGCTCGTGGCCGCCAAGCGCGCGGCGCGCGCGTTCCTCGACCGCGTCCCCGCCAAGGTGAACGTGGGCGTGATGGCGTTCAACGAGCACCCGTCGGTGCTGCAGAGCCCGACGCTCAGCCGTTCCGACGCGCGCGACGCGATCGACCGCATGACGGTCAGCGGCGGCACCGCGACGGGCGACGCGATCGCCGCCGCGACGACCGCGCTGCAGAACCTCCCGGGCGTGAATGGCAGACGCCCGCCCGCGGCGATCGTGCTGATCTCCGACGGCAGCTCTGACTTCGGCAGCGATCCCGTGCTCGCCGCGCAGGCCGCGGCGAGAGTGCACATCCCCGTCTACACAGTCGCGCTCGGCACCGCGCACGGGACGATCCAGGTCCCGGGCAGAGACGGCATGCCGAGAACGGTGAGCGTCCCGCCCGATCCGCAGTCGCTCGCCGCGATCGCGCACGCATCCGGGGCCGCGAGCTTCACCGCATCGTCGACCGACGGCCTGTCCGCCGTCTACGAGCGGCTCGGGTCGCAGCTCGGCCGCCGCGACGAGCGGCGCCAGGTGACGAGCGCGTTCGCGGCCGGCGGGCTCGTCCTGCTGCTGGCCGGAGCGGGCATGTCGCTGCGCTGGTTCGGCCGCCTGATCTAGAGAACGCAAACAAGGAGCGATCCGACGTGACCCTCGACCACGACCCTGACGACCGCGTCGCGCGCCGCGAGGACCCGCGCGACGCGCTCGAGGAGGCGCTGCACGAGATAAAGCGCGTCATCGTCGGGCAGGACGCGATGCTCGAGCGCCTGCTCGTCGCGCTGCTCGCGGGCGGCCACGTGCTGCTCGAGGGCGTTCCCGGCCTCGCCAAGACGCTGACCGTCAAGACGCTCGCGCAGGTGCTCGGCGGCTCCTTCAAGCGCATCCAGTTCACGCCCGACCTCGTGCCGGCCGACCTCGTCGGCACGCGCGTGTACCGCCCCGACACCGGCAGATTCGAGACCGAACTGGGGCCGGTGTTCGGCAACTTCCTGCTCGCCGACGAGATCAACCGCGCGCCCGCGAAGGTGCAGTCGGCGCTGCTCGAGGTCATGCAGGAGCAGCAGGTGACGATCGGCGGCGAGACGTTCCCGGTGCCGCACCCCTTCCTCGTGCTGGCGACGCAGAACCCGATCGAGTCCGAGGGCACGTACCCGCTGCCGGAGGCGCAGCTCGACCGCTTCCTGATGAAGGTCGTCGTCGACTACCCGACGATGGGCGAGGAGGCGGCCGTCGTCGACCGCTCGCTCGGCGCCGCCGCGCAGATCCGCGAGCGGCTGACGCTGGAGGAGCTCGATCGCTTCAGAGCGGCGACCGCGGCGGTGCTCGTCGACCGCGAGGTGATCGCCTACGCGGTCGCGCTGGCGGACGCGACGCGGCGGCCGGAGCGCTACGGGCTGGAGGACGTCGCCTCCTTCATCGAGTTCGGCGCCTCGCCGCGCGGGCCGATCGGGCTCGTGCAGGCGGCGCGCGCGCTGGCGCTGCTGCGCGGCCGCGGCTACGTCGCCGTCGCCGACGTGCGCGACCTCGCGCACGACGTGCTGCGCCACCGGCTCGTGCTGTCCTACGACGCGCTGACCGAGGACGTGAGCGCCGACGAGCTGCTCGAGCGCGTGCTCGCGACGGTCGAGGAGCCGCCGGCCGACCACCTCCACGCGCGGCGGACGAGCGCCGCCTGACGATGTCCGCCGTCCGCCCACCCGCCGCGCGCCAGGGCCCCGGGCCGCTGCCGCACGGGCTGATCGCGGGGCTCGACCTCACGATCGCGCGGCGCGCCGCCGGGGCGCTGCCGGGCGACCGCAGAGCCGCCGGGCTCGGTGCCGGCACCGAGCTGGCGCAGCTGCGGCCCTACGAGGTCGGCGACGACGTGCGCCAGATCGACGCGGCCGCGACGGCGCGCACCGGCGTGCCGCACGTGCGCCTGCACGTGCCGGAGCGGACGCTGACGACGTGGATCGTCGTCGACGCCTCGCCGTCGATGGCGTTCGGCACCGCCGACCGCCTGAAGTGGGACGTCGCCGAGGGCGCCGCGCTCGTGCTGGGGCGCCTGGCGGTGCGCCGCGCCGGCCGCGTCGCGCTGATGACGTTCGGCGCCGGGCGCCCGCGACTCGTGCCGCCGCGCGCCTCCAAGCCGGGCGTGATCGCGCTGCGGCGCGCGCTGGCCGAGGGCTGCGCGCCCGACGGGCGACCGGATCGCCACGCGCTGGCGGACGCGCTGCGGCGCACCGGCAAGGTCGCGACGCAGGCCGGGCTCGTCGTGCTGATCTCCGACTTCCGCGACCAGGACGACTGGACGCGGCCGCTGGGCGCGCTGCGCGCCCGCCACTCCGTGATGGCGATCGAGGTCGGCGACCCGCGCGAGGCGTCGATCCCCGCCGTCGGGCGACTGTCGCTCGTGGACCCCGAGACGGGCGCGCGCATCGAGGTCGACACGTCCGCGCGGCGCGTGCGCGAGCGCTTCGCCGCGCTCGAGGCCGAGCGCCGCGCACAGGTGACGCGCGAGCTGCGCCGGCTCGAGGTCGAGCACGTCGCGCTGTCGACCGCCGGCGACTGGCTCGGCGAGCTGGGAAGACGACTCCGATGAGCTTCGCGACCCCTCTTGGATTGCTCGCACTGGCGCTCGTGCCGCTGGCGCTCGCGCTGCACGCCGCCTCGCGGCGGCGGACGCGCAGATACGCAGTCCGCTTCCCGGCGGCGGCGACGCTCGCGCTGGCGGCCGGCGGGTCGCCGCCGTGGCGGCGGCACCTGCCGATCGCGCTGCTGCTCGCGTCGATCGCCGTGCTCGCGCTCGCGCTCGCGAAGCCGCAGCGGACGGTGGCGGTGCCGATCGATCGTGCGTCGATCATGCTCGTGACCGACCACTCCCGCTCGATGATGGCCGACGACGTGAACCCGAGCCGCCTGCAGGCCGCGAAGAACGCCGCGCACACGTTCCTCGACCAGCTCCCTGCGACGGTGCGCGTCGGCGTCACGACCTTCTCCGACGTGCCCGACGCGACGCAGGCGCCGACGACCGACCACGCGCTCGTGCGGCGCATGATCGACGGGCAGATACCCGACGGCGGCACCGCCACCGGCGACGCGCTGCAGGTCGCGCTCGAAACGCTGCAGCGCGAGCCGCGCGGCACCGACGGCAGACGCCCGCCGTCGGCGATCGTGCTGCTGTCCGACGGCGCGACGACGCTCGGCCGCGACCCCGTCGGCGTCGCGCAGCTCGCGAGGCAGCAGAGAGTGCCGATCTACACCGTCGCGCTCGGCACGCGCGACGCGACCGTCCCCAACCCCGGCTTCGGCCCGCCGCTGCTGGCGGTCCCGCCCGACCCCGTGACGCTGCGCCGCATCGCGCAGGCCTCCGGCGGCCGCGCCTACTCGGCGCAGGACGACCAGACGCTCTCGTCGATCTACAAGACGCTCGGCTCGCAGCTCGGCACGCGCGACACGAAGCGCGAGGTCACCGCCGCCTTCGCCGTCGGCGGCCTCGTCCTGCTGCTCGGCGCCGCCGCCGCGTCAGCGCGCTGGGCGGGGCGGGTGCCGTAGCCAGCGCCGCGCGTCACGGCGGGTAGCTCTCGCAGGCGATCCCGTCGTTGTCGGCGTCGTGCTCGGGATCCGAGCCGGGTGTGACGGTGAAGGAGTGGCCGATCTCGGCGCACGTCATCCCGGCGTAGTCGCCAGCCGAGCCCGACGAGCCCGAGCCAGCCGAGCCGCCGGAGTCGGCCGCGGGCGTGCCCTGCACCGTGACCGTCTGCGTGTGGACGACACGCCGGACATGCGTCACCGTCTTGACGTGGACGACTGCGACGCGCTCGGTGTGCGTCCGCATCTGGACGACGGTCTGTGTCTCCGTCGTGGTCTTGGTGCCCCCGCCGGCGGCGGCGCCCAGCAGCAGCCCGAGGACCAGCCCAGCCGTGCCGACCGCAATGCCGATCCGCCGCCGCTGCTGGCGCTCGACATCGGGCTGTTGCCCGTCCGCCATCCAGTCCTCCTCCTGCCGCCTTTACGCGCCAAAAGGTAGAGCAAAGGGAGGACGTCCCGGTGCTCAGGTGACGACAGCCCAGGGCTCGACGCGCGAGCTGACGATCAGGCCGGCGGCCTTGTAGGGATCCTCGGCGGCGAAGGCGTCGGCGTCGGCGGCGTCGCGGAATGCGATCAGGCCGCCGTGGACCGGCACGCCGACGCCGCCGGCGATCGCGACGCGGCCGTCCGCCTGGTAGCGGCGGATCAGCTCGAGGTGCGCCTCGCGGTGCGGGGCGCGGCGCTCGGTCATGTCCTCGACGTACTCGTAGACGAGCAGGTGCAGCAACTCAGACATGGCAGGCAGCCTAACGGCCTCGGCGCGCCCGGGTCGGCCGGCGGCGCGGGCGTGGACGTAGCGCGGCTCAGCCCCGCGCGGCGTGCGGCGAGCCGAGGCGGCCGCCGCGGGTGCGGCCGGCGACGCTGGCCGTCACGCGGTAGTGCGCGGCGACGCGCGGCACGCGCACGGAGCGCTTGCCGGCGCCGAGCACGAACGCCAGCCGGCGGCCGTCGGCGATCGTCACGCGCACGAGGTAGCCGGCGGCGCCGCGCGACGACGACCAGCGCACGAGGAGGGCGCCGCGCACGCGCCGCAGCGTCACGTGCGCGACCCGCGCCGGCCGCGGCGGCGCCGGCGCGACGTAGGAGGCGACCGTGCGGCTCAGGCGCGGTGCGCCGTCCTGCGCGAGCAGCGCGACGATCGTGCGCTTGCCGCCGGGCAGGTCGCCGGTCGTGAAGCGCAGCGTGCCGCGGCCCGCTCTGCGCGCCTTGCCGAGCACGCGCGTGCCGCCGCGGCCGCGCTCGAGGAACGTCACGGTGAGGCCTGCGCGCGCGGTGGCGCGATACGTGAGCGTGCGGCTGCGCCCGCGACCGTGCACCGCGGCCGAGACGGTCGGCGGCTGCAGCCCGGTCGCGAGCTGGATGCCCGTCACGTCGGCGGCGTGCGCCCGCGTCCCGCGCCGCGCGACGTTCGCGAGCGGCAGCACTCTCCACGTGCCGGCCGCCGGGTGCGGCAGGCCGATCGTGATCTGCTGCGGACCGGTCTGGACGGAGATCGCCCGCGCGTCCTGCGGAATCGTCCCCGGCAGAGTGGCCGGCGTGATCGGGGTCGCCGAGTCGGGCGCGAGCAGTTGCACGACCGGCACGCCGCCCTTGCCGTCCACGCGCAGGCTGATCGTCGGCGTGCCTGCCTTGACGTCGAACGACGTGCCGGTGACGACCTGACCGACCGGCGGCGCGCCGCCAGGCGTCGGCTTGTAGCCCGACAGGTCGCACGACGGGAACATGATCTCCGGCAGCGTGTCGCCCCAGCGGTAGCCGAAGCCGAGCGCGACGAGCGTGAGCTTGTAGCAGCCGGCGACGCCGATGTTCGAGGCGAGCGCCTGCACGTCGACGAACTGCTCGCCGGCGAGCTGGACGTTGCCGTGCAGGTCGGCGAGGAACTGTCTGTTCGGCGCGTCGATCGTTGCGGTCCCGTCGCCCTCTGCGGCGACGATCCCGAGGTCGAGGTGCGTGCCGGCGTTGAGCGTCGCGTAGCCGTTCGCGTTGACCTCGAAGTGCTCGTGGCTGAGCGCGATGTCGAGCAGGCTGCCGGTGCCGTCGAACGTGAACGTGAGCGGGTCGCCGAATCTGAGCGTGCCTCTGCCGTCGACCGTCGCCGTGAACGGCCCGCTCGGCGAGAGCGGCAGCGCCCCGAACTGGCCGTCGAGCGAGACCGCCAGCGGGTTCAGCGCGACGCCGCCGCCGATCTGCGAGAGGAACACGCCCGGCCCGACCGCGATCCCCGGCGGGAACGGCGGCGTCACTCTCAGCTCGCCGGAGTCGAACGCGCCGTGGTCAAACGCGACCGACATGTCGAGCCGTGCGCCACCCGGCTGCGGCGGCAGCAGCACCGCGCCGGAGCCGGTCCAGCGGTCGCCGTCGCCGTGGTACTCGACGTGCACGCCGCGCAGCACGACCGGACCGATCGGCGCGTCGGGCACGTCGATCACGAGCGAGTCAAGGTGCAGGCCCGTGCGGCTGTCGGCGAGCAGCTCCGCCTGGCCGCTGACGCCGCCGAGGTAGGGCGGCAGCTTCAGCGAGACGGGGATCCGGACGCCCTGGTTCGTCAGGTAGACGTCGATCCGCCCCTCGATCGGGAAGCCCTTCAGCTCGGCGTGGAAGCCGTCCGCCGGGAACGAGAAGGGCACGCCCGAGGCGGCCGTCGGCAGGCGCACCGACAGCGCGCCGTGCCACAGCACGACGTCGCCGGTCAGCGGCGAGCGCAGCAGCGCTCTGACGTTGCCGATCGTGTCGAGCGTGTGTTGGCGCGCGTCGATCAGGATGCGCGCGCCCGCGTCGGGCACGATCTTCAGGCCGTTGAAGTCGAGCTCGCCGGTCGTGAAGCTGACGCTCGCGTCCTTGCCGCTGCCGCGCCAGAAGCAGCCGTTCTGAGTCGTGATCTTCACGACCCCGAACGTGATCTGCTGGCAGCCGGCGGTCGCGTTCGGGTCGCCGCCGCCGGGCCGGTTGCCGAGGCCGGGCTTGCCGGTCGGCGTGCGCGGGCCGATCGGCACGGCGGCGATCGGGCCGAAGGAGTTGATGCCGCCGGTCGTGTCGAGCGCGACGACGCCGCCGCCGTCGGCGGTCGCGCCGATCGCGAGCTGGCCGGCGTTGGCGCCGGCCAGCAGCGACTGCGCGGGCGTCCAGCTCGCGCCGTCGGTCGAGGTGCGCAGGCGCACGCCGGGCGATCTGGCGCCGCGCGAGACCCATCCGGCGAGCAGGCGGCCGGAGGGGTCCTCGAACAGGTCGGGCAGCGCCGCGTCGTCTCTGTCGGAGACGGTCGCCGCCTTGCCGATCGCACCGCCCGCGACCTTGCGCACGACGAACGGGCCGCCGAACACCGGCCGGTTCATCAGGAACGCGCCCGCGGATCCGCCCGCGAGCGTCGGCTCGTCGCCGCCGACGGTGACCGCCGGGCTCCAGCTGCCGTCGCTCATCGGCGCGCCGGCGTTGGTCAGCCGCCGCACGTAGGTCGTGCGGGTGAGATCGGCGAAGGCTGCCGTCGGGATGCCTCTGTCGAGCGCGAGCGTGCCGTAGTAGGCGCTGTTCGGGTGGCCGGCGCCGAGGTCGAGCGACGCGCTCGCGAACGCGCCCGGGCGGATCGCCTGGATGCACGTGCCGCAGAAGCTCGTCTGCGTGATCGTGAGGAGCGTCGGGTCGTCGCTCGGCCCGAACGCGATCGCGCCACCGTTGATCTCGCCGGTGCCGACGACCGCCGGGCCGGAGAAGCTGTCGCCGCCGTCGTCGCTCACCCACGCGAGCACCGTGCGCGAGGCGTCGGACCCGTCGGGCTTCGGCGAGACGGTCGGGTAGCGGTAGTCGAGGATCACGAGCGTGTCGCCCAGCTGCAGGATTCTCGGGCCGTCCTGGTCGACGTTGAACTGCGGGTCGTCGCCCGGCCCGTAGGGCTTGACCCACGTCAGCGTCTGGCTCGCGGGCGGGTTGTCGCAGCTCGTGGCGGCGCGTCTGAGGCGGCAGTAGCGGACGACGTCGGCGTTCGTGCCGTCGTCCTCCGTCCACACGACGTGCGACGTGCCGGCGTCGTCGACGACGACGCTCGGGAAGCGGCCGGCCGGCGACAGCGCGACCGGCTTGCTGCCCGGCAGCGCCGGCTGATGCGCGCCCTTCGGCAGATGCGTGCGGCCCTTGTAGCCGGGCGTGCGGTAGCGCGACAGCGCGTTCGCACAGGCCGGCGCCGACAGCAGTGCCAGCGACGCGATCGCGATCAGGGCGAGCGCCGAGCGCGACCGCCTGCCGTGTCCCCTGCTTGCGTGCATGCGGCCGCGAGCCTCTCAGATGCGGCGGCCGGCGTCCACGCCGGCCGCCGGGTCCGCCGCCTGAGGCGCGTCCGCTCAACCCGCGCGCGGACGCGCCGATCTACCCGGACGATGGCGCGCCGCCTGCTGATGACCGCGTTCGGCTGGAACGACTCCGGCGGCGGCACGACCGTGCCGCGACTCGCCGCGAAGGAGCTGGCGCGGCGCGGCTGGGACGTGACCGTCTTCCACGCGGCCGTCAAGCCGGCGCTCGGCAAGCCGGCCTACCACGTCGGCGAGTGGGAGGACGACGGCGTGCGGCTGCTCGGCGTCCACAACCGCGCGCACGGCCTGTGGGATCGCGAGCGGCCGCTGCGCGAGCTGGACGACCCGCCGGTCACGGCTGCGTTCGCGGCGGCGCTCGACCGCTTCGCGCCCGACGTCGTCCACTTCCACAACCTCCACAACCTCGGCGCCGCGCTGGTCGACCAGACGGCCGCGCGCGGCATCCCCTCGTGGTTCACGACGCACAACTACTGGCTGATCTGCCCGCGCGCGTACCTGATGACGGGCGAGGGGACGATCTGCGCCGGCCCCGGCGACGGGCGCCGCTGCGCGACGTGCACCGGCGGCCATGGACGCGAGGACTACGCGCGCCGGCTCGCGGAGATCCGCGCGCGCGTGTCGCGCGGGGTCACCGGCGTGATGGCGGTCTCCGACGCGGTGCGGCGCACGCTGCTCGGCGCCGGCTACCCGGCGGAGATGGTCGATGTCGTGCGCCAGGGAATGCCGCATGACATGGAGATCTGGGAAGGGCTCGGGCGAGATCGCACCCCGGGGCGTGCGGCGGGCCGCCGCGAGCCGCTGACCGTCGCGTTCCTCGGCTCGGCGTATCCGCACAAGGGCCCGCAGCTGCTGGTGGAGGCGGCGCAGAAGACGCAGGCGCCCGTGCGCGTGCTGATCCACGGCGAGGTGCCGGACGTGTTCGCGCCGCAGCTGCGCGCGCTGGACGCGCGCGGCGTGTGCGAGCTGCGCGGCACGTTCTCGACCGACGAGCTGGCCGACGTGCTCGCGGGCGTCGACGTCGCGGTGCTGCCGTCGATGTGGTGGGACTGCGCGCCGCTGGCGGCGGCCGAATGCCTCGCCGCGCGCGTGCCGCTGGTCGTGCCGCGCCTCGGCGGGCTGGCGGAGGCCGTGCGCGACGGCGTCGACGGGCTCGTCGTCGACCCGCTGTCGGCCGACGCGCTGGCGACCGCGCTGGACCGGCTCGCGAGCGAGGACGGGCTGCTGGAGCGACTGCAGGCGGGGATCGAGCCGCCGCGCCGCTTCGACGCGTACGTAGACGAGCTGGAGGCGTACTACGCCGGCGAGCGGCCCGGCCGGGTTGCGGCGGACGCCGCGCCGGACGAGCTTGCGGTGCTGTGCGAGGGCGAGCCGCCCGCGCTCGGCACCGCGGCCGGTGTCCGCGTGCAACGCCTCGACAGCGCCGATCCGCCGCTCCCCCACGCCGCCGACGTCGAGCTGCGCACCACCTGGCCGCCGGCCATGCGCGCCGCGAGCAGCGGACGGCTGGTGATCGTGCAGCCGCCGGGTGCGGCGCCGGCGCCGCTGCCGCCGTTCGACGAGCTGTGGAGCGGCATCCCGGCGGATGCCGCCGAGCGCCTGCGCGCGCTCGCCGTGAAGCCCCCGCGCGCCGCCGACCCGGCCGCGGCCGAGCCGTGGCCGCTGGAGGGACAGGCGGCGCTGCGCGTCCTCGCCACGCCCGCCTGGCGCGGCGCCGACCGCCTCGCCGAGCTGCTCGCGCAGTGGTGCGCCGCGACGACGCCGGACACGAGCGCCTGCCTCTACCTGCTCGCCGACCCGCAGGCCGACGGCGCGCCGGAGGCGATCGAGCAGCGCGTGCTGGCCGCCTGCGCGGCCGGCGGCGCCGACCTCGACGCGGCCGCCGACGTGACCGTCCTGCTCGAGCCCGCGACCGCCGAGCGCGACGCGCGGCTGCACGCGGCGACGAACGCCTACGTCCCGCTCCACCCCGCCTGCGCCGGCCACGAGCGCCTGGCCCGCGCGACCGGCGGCGCGGTGCTCGCGCTCGACGGCGCCGCACTCGCCGACGCGGTCGCGCAAGCCGCCCCGATTCCCGCCTAGAACGCCAAACGCCCCGGCCGGGAAGGGGTAGCCGGGGCGCTGGCAGGTGCGGGATGTGAACCTGCGCTCATCCTTGCCGCTGCGTCGGACGGCACGCGGTCTGCGACGCGTCAGCGACGCAGGCGCACCAACATCGTGGAAAAGCCACGATCCGCAGGATTGGCGCCGTACCGTGGCCGTGTGTCGAGTCGCGCTCGCATAGGACGACCGCTCCCGGGCGCGAGCCACGCACGCTCGTCACACGGGAAATGGACGCGCTGGATCCTCGCCCCGGAGGGACACGGCGAGGAGTGGTCGCGCGTGTTCCGGGTCGGCCCCGAGGATCTCCACGCGATCTGGCCGGAGATCGCGCAGGCGGTGCGGCGCGCTCCGGTCGCCACCCTGCGCGACCGCGGGCGCCATGGCGTCGTGTGCGGTGTGGCTGTCCGGCTCACGTTCAACGCCCGAACCGCTGTCGTCATGACCTCGTGGCACTATGGTCCAGGGAGTTCATTTCCTCGACTCGTGACCGCCTACCCCGTGACCTAGAGCCATGCCTCGAACGACCGCCATCTCCGCCTTCGACACGGTCGAGCTCGTTGAGCCGGTCGACGACGCGCCGGCCGGCGCGCGCGGTGGCGTCCTCGAGATGACGGACGTCGGCACGGCGATGGTCGAGGTGACCTCGCCCGAGCTCGACGCGGCCGAGCGGATCGTGTTTGCGCCGCTCGCAGCGCTTCGCCGCGTCGTCTGACCGGCTCGTCTCCGGTCACTCGGGGCGGGCGTGGTCGTCGCGGCGCTTTACGAACAGCCATTGCGGCTTGTCGCCGGTGCGGGTGCGCTGGAGGGCGAAGCCGCCGCGGAGCTTCTCGCCGTGGAGGACGAAGACGGCGTGGCCGCGCTCGAGTGCCTCGGGCCAGGGGACGCGGCCGCCCTGCTCGTAGGGGCCGCGGTCCCACACGACCCCGTCGCCGGCGGGTGCGCCCTCGACGGCGAAGCGCTTGGCGGCCGGGTCCAGCGACGGTCCCTTCGGCAGCGCCCATGCGCGCGTCGCGCCGGCGACCTCGAGCGTCAGCTCGAAGCCGGCCGCCCGCTCGCGCACGACGAACATGCCCGCGCTGACGCCGCGCACCGCAAACTGCTCGTGGCCCTCGACCTTCACGCGCGGCGCGTCGACCCCGGCCACCTCGGCTCCCCGCGGCCCCTCGCGCAGGAACACGACGAGCGCGTCGACCGCGTCCGGCGGCCCCTCGGCGTGCACCTCCACGGCGCCGTCCTCGCGGTTGCGCACCCAGCCGAGCACGCCCAGCGAGCGAGCGCGGAGCACGGTCGCGTCGCGGAAGCCGACGCCCTGCACGAGCCCCCGCACGACCGCGCGCACGGCCGCCGGCGCGTCGGATGCGGAGCGCTCGTCCATCGCCGACAAGCGTGACAGGCTCAAGCGCGGCGGCGGGCGGCCGATCCACCCGGGCGATGGCTGCCGAGCCGCTCGTCACCTGCGTGATCTGCGCGTACGACTACGGCGCGTACGTCGAGGCCGCCGTGCGCAGCGCGCTCGAGCAGGAGGGGCTGCCGGGCGGCGCCGAGGCGCTCGAGGTGATCGTCATCGACGACGGCTCGACGGACGAGACGCCGCAGGTGCTGGCCTCCTTCGGCGATGCGATCACCGTGATCCAGCAGCAGAACGAGGGCCCCGCCGTCGCGACGAACCGCGCGATCGCGCGCGCCCGCGGGCGCTACGTCTCGCTGCTCGACGCCGACGACCTGTGGCTGCCGGACAAGCTCGCGCGCCACGTCGAGCTGCTGGAGCGCGACCCGCACGTCGGGCTCGTGCACGGCGACATGGAGGTGATCGACGGCGCCGGCCGCGTCACGCGCCCGTCGAAGCACGAGTGGTACGGCGAGCTGCCCGTCGTCGGGCGCGCGCTCGGGCGGCTGCTGGCGGTCAACGAGGCGACGACCTCGGCGATCACGCTGCGGACCGACCTTGCGCAGGCGATCCCGCCGACCCCTGCCTGGGCCTGGTGCCGCGACTGGTGGCTCGCCGCCCACGTCGCCGCGACGCACGAGGTCGACGCGGTGCCGGGCGCGGTCGCGCAGTACCGCATCCACGGCGACAACGTCAGCGCTCAGGACGCGCACAGCGAGCGCGCGATCCGTCTGTGGGAGCGCGACCTGAGAGTGCGCCGCCTGCTGCTGCGCGACCTCGACCTGGCGAACGCGACGCTCGACGAGCTGGCGCTCGCGTGGGCGCGCTTCGCCGGCTTCCTGCAGCGCGTCGCGCAGGCGCGCGGGACCGCGCAGGCCGCCGTCGTGAGCGTGACCGGCGCCGACCGCGAGGTCGCCGCCGGGCTGCGCGCCGACATGACGGCGCTGCTCGACGCCGACCCCGGCGCCGCCGGCCGCCTCGCGGTCAAGGCGATGGCCGCCGACCCCTTCGACCCCTCCAGCGCCGCGCTGTTCGAGGCCGCGCGCCGCCCCGGCGCCGACCGGCCGCCGAGCGTGCATGAGCGCGAGCGGGCGTTCGCGGAGCTGCGGGCGGCCGTCGCGGCCGAGGACCCGTCGAGCGCGGCGCGTCATGCCGCGCGGGCGCTCGTGCTCGACCCGGCCGACGACCACGCGCGGGCGCTGGGCGACCCCGCGCGCACCGCGCCGCCGACCGCGCGCGACCGCGAGCAGCGCGCGCGCTTCCACGCCGCGCCGGCCGCGGCCCTGGACGGCGCGCGCGCGTTCGTCGCCGTCGCGGCGGCGGACGAGCTGACGCGCACGCCGGAGCTGCTGCGCGCATGGGCGGCGGCGTTCGCGCCGGACGACGACGCGACGCTCGCGATCGTCACGGCGGAGGAGGATCTCGCCGGCGTCCACGCGCGCCTCGCGCAGGCGCTCGGCGCGGCCGGGCTCGACGCCGACGGCGAGCACGACCTCGCGCTCGTGCTGGCGGAGCCGGGCAGCGCGGCCGAGACGGCGCTCGCGCGTGAGGCGCACGCGCTGCTGACGGACGGCGGCGCAGCGGCGCAGGAGCGCGCCCTCGCCGGTCATCCGCGCGCCGGCGCGCGCAACCCTGACGCGCTGCGCGCGCTGGCCGAGCGGCGCTGGACGCACGACGGCTTCGGCGCACCGCTCGACGTCGCGATCCAGATCTGCCCGCAGCGCTGGGACGGCGCCGAGCGCTGGGGCGACACGCACTTCGCGCGCGCGCTCGCCGGCGAGCTGGGCCGCCGCGGCCACCGCACGCGGCTGGAGGTGCTCGCCGAGTGGGACGCGCCCGAGCGCCCGCCGGCCGATGTGACGATCCACCTGCGCGGGCTGTGGCCGTACGTGCCGCGGCGGAACAGCGACGAGCTGAGCGTGCTGTGGAACATCAGCCATCCGGACCTGCTGACGACCGCCGAGTGCGACACGTTCGACCTCGTCCTCACGCCGTCCGCGCGTCACGCCGAGGAGCTCGCCGCCCAGACCGCGACGCCGGTCGAGCTGCTGGAGCAGGCGACCGACCCGGTCGTCTTCTTTCCCGAGCACGACCCCGCGCACACGCGCGAGCTGGTGTTCGTCGGCAACTCGCGCGGGATCTTCCGCCCGGTCCTGCGCGACCTCGTCCCCACCGATCGCGACCTCGCCGTGTGGGGCCAGCAGTGGGAGCGCCTCCTGCCGCCCGACCTCGTCGCCGGCGAGCACCTGCCGAACGAGCAGGTGCGGCGCGCTTACTCGTCCGCCGCGATCGTGCTCAACGACCACTGGGACGACATGCGCGAGCGCGGGATCGTGTCCAACCGCATCTTCGACGCGCTCGCGTGCGGGGCGGTCGTGCTGAGCGACCACCTACCCGAGCTGGCGGAGCGCTTCGGCGACGCCGTCGTCACCTACCGCACGCGCGAGGAACTGCGCGCGCACGTCGAGCGGCTGCTCGCCGACCCGGCCGAGCGCGCCGAGCGCGCCGCCGCCGGCCGCGCGCAGGTGCTCGCGGCGCACACGTTCCGCCACCGCGTCGACGCGCTGCTGGCGTCCATCGCCCCGCTCAAGACCGCGTCCGCGCGTCCGATCCTCTGCTCATGAGCACGATCACGGACGCCGGCCTCGCCGCCGGCTGGCGCGACAAGGCCCTCGCCGCGCTGGAGGATGGCCGCGTCACGGAGGCGCAGGAGTGGCTGCGCCAGGCGGTCGCGGAGACGACCGAGCTGGAGTGGCTCAACGACCTCGCCGTGCTCTCCCATCAGGCCGGCGACGCGAACGCTGCGGAGGCGCTGCTGCGCGCCGTGCTCGCGATCGACCCCGAGCGCGAGGATGCCGCCGAGAACCTGGAGGCGCTCGCACAGGCCACGCCTGATGCTCGCTGGCGCCGCTCCCACACGCTCGGCGGCCCCGACCCCGGCATGTACGAGCGCGCCTTTCCCGGCATGCCGCGCCCCGACATCATCAGCGAGCACACGTCGCGCTACGCCTACGCGCTCTCGCTCGTCGGCGGCAAGCACGTGCTCGACCTCGGCTGCGGGACCGGCTACGGCTCGGAGATGCTCTCCTGGTCGGCCGCCTCGGTGCGCGGCTTCGACCTGTGGCAGCCCGGCGCCGACGAGCATCCGCAGTGGCCGGGCGTGCGCGAGCTGAACTACGGCCACGACCTCTGCAAGCACCCGCTCCCGCCGGCGGACATGGCCGTCATGTTCGAGGTGATCGAGCACCTGCCCGACGCGCCGCACGCGCTGGCGATCGCGTTCGGCGCGGTCGGCGAGATCGTCGGCTCGTTCCCGAACCCCGTCTACCACGGCTCGTGGATGAACCAGTACCACGTCAACGACTGGCCGCTCGAGCAGTTCGAGCGCGAGCTGGAGCGCGCCGCCGTTGAGAGCGGGCGCTTCTCCGGCGTGGAGTTGACGCACCACCACCAGGCCGTCAGAAGCCCGCTGCTGCAGCCGGGCCGCGACCCCGAGTCGTCCTACTGGGTCGTGCACGCGCGCGGCATCGCGCGATGAGCAACCCGACCGCGATCCCGGTGCAGGACCCGGCGGTCGTCACCGTCGAGAACAGCGTCCCGCGCGCGGTGACGGTCGGCCCCGACACGCTCGTGCGCGACTACTGGGCCGCCCGCGCCCACCAGCACACGCACGACCGCTACCTCGGCATCAAGCTGTCGAAGTTCCCCGAGGACCTGCGCGTCTACGAGCACCTGATGTGGGTCGCCGCGCCCGACGTGATCGTCGAGCTGGGCGCCCAGTCGGGCGCCTCGACGCTGTGGCTGCGCGACCGCCTGCGCACGCTGCACGGCTACGGCGCACTCGCCGCGCCGCCGCGCGTGATCGCGGTCGACATCGACCTCGACGCCGCACGCTTCAACGTCGCGCATCGCGACCCGCAGTGGGCCGACAGCATCGCGTTCGTCGAGGGCGACGTCTGCGACCCGGCGGTCCGCGAGCAGGTCGGCGCCTGCATCCCGCGCGGCGCGGTCTGCATGGTGATCGAGGACTCGGCGCACATCTACGAGACGACGAGAGCGGCGCTGGAGCTGTACAGCGACCTGGTCGCCCCCGGCGGCTTCTTCGTCGTCGAGGACGGCTGCGTGGACGTGCCGTGGATGCGCATCAAGGACGACTGGCCCGAGGGCGTCCTGCCCGCCCTCGACGAGTGGCTCGCCACGCCCCAGGGCTCCGCCTTCCGCATCCGCCGCGAGCTCGAGGTCTACGGCGTGAGCTGCCACCCGCGCGGCTTCCTGCAGCGCGTGGCATGAGCGTCGCGATGCCCGTGGCCGATCTGCCAGCCCCCGCCCCGACCGGCGACCTGATGGCCGCGGCGCTCAAGGCCGCGCGCGAGACGCTGCGGGCGCGCTTCCTGCAGCTCGCGCTGGAGGCGCAGCAGACGGTCCTGCCGGACAACCTCGATCCGCTGTTCTTCCCGTGGGGCCACGCGCTGCCGGACCCGGCGCAGGCGGGCGAGCGGCTCGCCGCGCAGCTCGCGATCCTCGATCGCTGCGGCACGCTGTGGCGGCGCCTCGGCGACGAGCCGAGCCGCGAGCTGTTCCTGCGCTTCCTCGCCTACAAGGCGCTCGGCCCCGCGCACGTGCGGCTGCAGTTCGACCCCGCCAGATACCGCCGCGCGGTGATCGAGCTGTCGGCGAAGGCGATCGCGCAGCCGGGCCCGCTCGGCGCGCTGGGGCTGCCGCTCGAGTGGCAGTTCCATCTCTACGACCTGTCCGTCGGCGGCTACCCGATCAGACTGCTGGGCCAGCAGCTCCCGCTCGCGTCCACGTTCGTGCTGTCGCAGTACGCGTACCGCGACTTCGCCGTCGGTGCCCATCCGCGGCCCGGCGACGTCGCGCTCGACGTCGGCGGCTGCTGGGGCGACACCGCCCTGTGGCTCGCGCACCACGTCGGCGCGGAGGGCGCCGTGCACACGTTCGAGCCGACGCCGCGCAACCGCGGGCTGCTCCAGCGCAACCTCGACCTCAACCCCGAGCTGGCCGAGCGCGTGACCGTCTGGGAGGACCCGCTCGGCCCGGTCGCCGGCGAGACGCTGTGGGTGCGCGACGTCGTCGCGGCCGGCGCGCAGATGCAGGCCGAGCTGCCCGCGCTCGACGGCACGGACGGGATCGAGACGGTCGAGCTGCGCACCGAGACGATCGACGCGCTCGTCGCGCGCGGCGCGCTGCCGCGCGTGGACTTCCTCAAGGTCGACGTCGAGGGCGCCGACGTCGGCGTGCTCGAGGGCGCCACCCAGACGCTGGTCGAGCACCGCCCCCGCCTCGCGCTCGCCTGCTACCACAAGCCCGACGACCTGGTCCGCTTCCCGGAGCTGGTCGACTCGCTCGGGCTCGCCTACCGCTGGTACCTGCAGTGCTCGACGATGACGCACGTCGACACGGTGCTGTTCGGCGTGCCGGTCGGGGCGCGATAGTGCGGCTTTAGGAAGTGCCACATACGTGCGGTTGAGGAGCTGCCGGGGTCGTCGTACCCTGGCCGCATGGCCGCGCACGAGACCCGCATCCCGAAGCTCGAGGACTTCCCGCCCACCAACGACCCGATCGTCATCGAGGGCGACGACGTGACCGCATTCCTGGAGTCGATGGTCGCGGGCCCGGTGGACGAGGAGTACCTGCTGGAGTGCGACCGCGTCTACGAGCGTCTCTACAGAGACGAGCCCGCGAACGATCTCTTCAGATAGGGCCGCCGGACAATCGGACGTGCCCGGATTCGCTCGCGTCCGCGCACGCAGGCCCGTCGCCAGCCGTCGCCATCAGCCCGTCTGCTCCCGAGCGACGAGCACGACGAGCCTGACCGGCTCGCTTCGCCCCGGATCGGCGAGCTGACGCTTGTGGGTCTGCGCGCCGAGCTGCGCCAGCTCGGCGAGGAAGCGGTCGATCGTTGGTTGCAGCGCCTCGAGTGCGGGCCCGTCGAGAAGTGCCGTCGCCTGCCCGGCGTGCGGACCGCCGAGCGAGCTGGCGGGCACGGCTTCGGTACGCCACAGCCGCAGCTCGACGTCGGCGCGGTCGCTCAAGCGGTAGTGGTAGGCGAACGCGCCGCGGACCGTCGTACGGCGATCGAGGGTGATGAAGCCGAGGTCGCGCAGGTACCGGAGGTGCGCAGCGAGGATGCCGACTCCAACGCCCCAGGCCTTCGACAGCTCCATCCCGCTCGTCGTGCGTTCCGTCAGTAGATGACGGAGGATCCGCGGGCGCAACGGGTGCTGCATCGCCTTGCCCCATCGCTGCTCTGCGGTCGCGGTGTCGTCGGGGGCGCGTCGCTGTCTCTTGGGCGCGGGCACAGCTTTACTGCGGGCGCGTGTCCGCGGCGGTCGCCAGGGCCTCGGCGAGTCGAGTGACCGTCCGCGTGGCGAGCCCCACCCACTGCGTCGAGGCGTCGACCTGCGTCTGCTGGAGCACATGGTCGATCGCGTCAGGCTGTGCGCCTCGGAAGCGACCGAGGAGGTCGACGAGCGTCGTGTCGTTCCAGAACCTGTGCGCGTCGCTGCGTCTCAGCGCGTTCGCGAGCGCGGGCCAGCCGGTGGCGACGGGCAGCACGCTGGCGGCGAGCAGGGCGGTGCGGACGTCGATGGTGCCCTCCGCGAGCTGGCGCGATGCGCCTGCCTGCACGTTCGCGGCGGTCACGTGGATCTCTGTGTCCGGGAGGCGCTCGACGAGGTTCTCCAGCTGCGTGGCTTCGTCGATCAGTTCGGCGGCGGTCCGCTTCAGAACGGCGATCGTCGCGGCCGACGTGACGATCGGCTCTGCGCCTTCGTTGTGGAACGTGAAGTCAGCGCTCACGTGCTCACCAATGCGCCTGAGCAACTCGAGCGCTTGGAGCAGCGTCCATGCCGGCGTGTCCCCCGGCGGGGTCATACCCACGGTCGACTCGCGAGCTGACGCAGGCCGCGTCGAACGCCGCCGCCCCACTGGGATGGGGGCGTGGAGCGACGGCGCTCTGACGGGCCGCACGCGCGACCCCGGTGCCCGTCGGGGGCCGGGTGCACCGGGGCCGCTGTGCGCCTGCACGTCCCCGTCGCCTCTGAACGCTGCCTCGATCCGTGGGGGACCGGTGAGGCGGAATGCGCCAGGGCGACCCGGCACCGTCGATGCCGGGGATGGGGACGACGCAGCTTCATCGCCGCCATCGTTCACCCTCGCGCGTCGTTTTGGTAGCCAAGCCTTTGAGGTCCAAAGCTTGGTTATCCCGACCGTTGGCGCTTGCCGCGCACTGACGGCTGGACTAGGCTCAGGAACGCAGGCATTTTCTGTGTGCCCTGGGGGGCACAGACGGGGAGGCGCTGGTGTCGGGGATGGGAGACAGGTCGGGCCGTAGGACATCGCCCGCTCGATGGCCGCCCGTCCAGCCGGCGCTCGTGTTGGAGGATGTGACGGCTACCCGCCGCCACGGCCGCAAGCACGTAACAGTGCTCGACGGCCTCTCGCTCGAGGTCTGGCCAGGGGACGTCGTTGCGGTCGTCGGCGCCCGCGGGGCGGGCAAGACGACGCTGCTGCGCGTCGCAGCCGCGATCGACCGGCCGGCACGAGGCCTGGTGCGTCTCGGCGCGTGCGAGATCCACTCCGCCACACGCCGCCAGCGGTCCGAGTGGCGGCGCCGCGTCGCGTACGTGCCGAAACGGTGGCGAGTTGCGCCCGGCAAGCCCGCCATCGACCACGTGGCCCTCCCGCTCCTCGCCGGCGGCGTCGCGCTGCCCGCGGCGATGCGCGAGGCCGAGGCCGCGCTCGCATGGGCCGGCGCAGGCGAGTTCGCCGATCGCCACCTGCCGGAGCTGCCGCCGGCCGCGGTCACGCGGATCGCGCTCGCGCGGGCGCTCGTGCAGGAGCCCGCCGTGCTGCTGCTGGACGAGCCCGGCTTGAATGCGGCGGCGGAGGAGCGGGCCGCGGTGTTGTGGCTCGTGCGCTCGATGGTCACAGCCAACCCCGCACTCGCTGTGCTGGCGACCCACGATCTGGAGGCGGCCAACTTCGCTGATCGCGTCGTCGAGCTGCGCGCCGGCAAGCTCCGCGATCGCGCGGGCGGGCACGAGCACGGCTCAGAGCGCGACCGGACGGCGACGTGAAGCCCGCCCCGTGAACAGGCTCGAGCTGCGCGACATCGCGAAGAGCTACGACATCGGCACGGAGCGTGTGCGCGCCGTCGACGGCGTCACGCTCACGCTGGAGCCAGGAGAGGTCGTCGCGATCTACGGGCCGAGCGGTTCCGGCAAGAGCACCCTGCTGCTGCTCGCCGCTGGAATGCTGGAACCCGACCGCGGGCAGATCCTGTTCGGCGGTGGCGACATCGGCCGGCTGCCTTCGCGCATGCGGGCGGCCCACCGCCTGTCGCTCGGGTTCGTCTTCCAGACGTTTCAGCTCATGCCCGGCGTGTCAGCAGCCGACAACGCGACGCTCAAGCTGCTCGCCGAAGGATGGAAGCCGAGACGCGCACGCGAGCAGGCACTGCGCTGGCTGGAACTCGTCGGGCTCGAAGACCGCGCGCACCAGCCGCCTGAGCGCCTGTCGATGGGCGAGTGCCAGCGCGTGGCGATCGCTCGCGCGTTGGCGAACGAGCCGCGGCTGATCCTCGCCGACGAGCCGACCGGCAGCCTCGACAGCGAGCGCAGCCGAGAGATCCTCGAGCTGCTGTCGCGGATCGCGCATGAGCGGCGCATCGGGGTCCTGCTGGCAACGCACGATCCCGAGGCGGCGAACGTCGCCGACCGCGTCTTCGAGCTGCGCGACGGCCAGCTCCGCGGTCGCGCGGGGTCGCCGCCCGACCACGAGCGAGCCTCAGAGCGCGATCGGACGGCGACGTGAAGCCGCGGGCGCTCATCTACTTCTATGTGTGGCGCGTCAAGGCGCACCCGCTTCAGGAGCTGCTCGCAGGTGCCGGGATCGCAGTCGGCGTCGCGCTGCTGTTCGCCGTGCAGATCGCGAACTCCAGCATCGCGAGCTCCGTCGGCACGACCTTGCGCGGCATCACGGGTTCGGCTCAGATCGAGGTCGAGCGCGGAGACGAGCACGGCTTCGACGCGCACCTCCTCCAGGCGATGCGGGCTCTCCCAGACGTGCAGGTGGCGGCGCCGATCTTGCAGCGGCGCTCGATCGCCGAGGGACCGCGCGGGAGCCTGCCGGTGGAGCTGGTCGGCGTGGACCCCAGCCTTGCCGTCCTCGGCGGCGCGTTGACGCGTGAGTTCGGCGACCACGGCCTCCAGCTTCCACGAGAGGGAGCGGTGATCCCCGCGGCGGTCGCGAACGCGATCGGCGTCAGACCGCGCGGGACGCTGAACTTGATGGTCGCCGGGCGTGCGTTCCGGGTTCCCGTCGCGGCGACGCTCGGCTCCGACCAGATCGGAGACGCGTCGAAGAGCCCGCTCGTCGTCGCGCGACTCGCGTACGCGCAGTCACTCGCCGGGATGCCGGGCCTCGTGACGCAGGCCTATGTGACGGCGCGCCCGCACCGCGAGGACGAGCTTCGCCGTCAGCTCGTGGCGCTCACCGGACACACGCTGGCTGTGGGCAGCGCGAACGCGCTCGTGCAACGGCTCCGTGGCGCAACGGCGGCGAGCGACCAGTCCACTGCGCTGTTCTCCGCGATCAGCGCGCTCGTGGGCCTCCTGTTCGCGTTCTACGCGATGCTGCTGACGATGCCCGAGCGGCGGCGCTTCGTGGCCGACCTGCGCACGATCGGCTTCAAGAACCTGCAGATCGTCTCGGTCCTCGGCTTCCAGGCGCTCCTGCTCGGCATCGAGGCCTCGTTGGTGGGGCTGCTGCTCGGAGATCTGCTGTCACGCGTCGTCTTCCAGTCGGTGCCGGCCTACCTCGCCTTCACGTTCCCGGTCGGGCCGCAGCGGATCATCTCGCTGCACGCGGTGGAGGTCGCGTTCGCGGCCGGCGTCCTCGCCGCGCTCGTCGCGGCCGCACGTCCGGTAGCGGATCTGCTCTCCTCCAAGCCGCTCGACGGTCCCTACCAGGAGCGCGGCGAGGTCGGACAGGCGATCCCGCGCGAGCTTCGCCGCACCCTCCTCGTCGCCTCGGTCCTCATCTGCGTGGCCGTCTGGATCGGAGTCGCGGTCGTTCCACAGCTTGCGATCGCCGGAATGGTCGGCCTCGCCGTCGCGACCCTGCTGGCGATGCCGGCGGGGCTCGCGGTCGGCGTGCCGCTCCTCGACCGCGCCGCCCACGGGCTCCAAGAGCGGGGGAATCTCCTCCTCGTCGCGCTGATGGGGACGCGCTCGGCGATGACGCGGTCCGTCGCCGTGGCCGCCATCGCCGCAGTCGCGGTCTTCGGCACCACCGCGCTGAACGGGGCGCGTAGCGACATGGTCCACGGCCTGTACCTCGGCTACGGCGACCACCTGGGAACCGCGGACATCTGGGTGACCACGGCTGGGCGCAGCCTGACGACCGACAGCTTCCATCTGTCGCGCACGCAGCTCGCGCGCCTGCGCTCGGCGCCGGGTGTCGCCTCGGCGCGCATCTACCAGGGCGGCATGTACGACCTCGGAGATCGGCGCATCTGGCTCATCGCCCGCCCGCCCGGCGACGCGGAGGTGATCCCGCCTTCACAGCTCGTCCAAGGCAACCTCCAGCACGCGAGCCAGCTCGTCCGCAGGGGCGGGTGGGTCGCCGTGTCCGCCACCCTCGCGCACGATCTGCACCTGCACGTCGGCGGCCCGGTGGTGCTGCCGACCCCGACCGGCGACCATCGGCTTGGCGTCGCCGCGATCGTGACGAACCTCAGCTGGGGACCTGGCGCGATCGTGCTCAACACGAAGGACTACAGCCGCGACTGGGCGACGAGCGACCCCTCCGCCATCGAGGTCAATCTGGATCGCGGCGTCTCGCTCGTGGCGGGGAAGCGCATCGTCCGGGGCGCGCTTGGCGGCACGCCGGCGCTCGACGTGCAGACCGCTGGCGAGCTTGATGCTGAGTTTCAGGGCATCCTGCGCGACGGCCTGACACGACTGAGCCAGATCTCGCTCCTGATGATCGTCGCAGCGGCGTTCGCGCTGGCGGCCGCGATCTCGGTTTCGGTGCTCCAGCGCCGGCGGCGGATCCAGGCGCAGCGGATCCAGGGCTTCAGAGACGCCCAGCTGCGGCGCATCCTGCTGCTCGAGGCGGCCGTCTCCCTCACGATCGGCTGCCTCGCCGGCGTCGTCGCGGGCGTGGCCGGCCACGTGCTCGGCGACCGCTGGCTGCGGCTGACCACCGGCTTCCCGGCGAACTTCTCGCCGCAGACGGTCCAGGCGCTCACGATCGCGCTGTTCGTCATGACCGGGGCGCTGCTGCTCGTGAGCCTGCCCGGCTACCTCGCCGTCCGGATCCCGTCGACGACGAGCATGCCGGACTGACGAAGCACGCCGTCGCACAGACTTGGCGGTGTGGATCGCCCCGGATCGAGGTCGCGCTCGCGCCTGGCGCTCGCCGCCGCGATGGTCCATGCGCTGCTGCTCTACTGGCTCGTGATCTTCCCCCGCGCCCGGCTGGAGCTGCGTCGCTGGCAGCGCCGCGCTCGCGCGATCCCGACCCCCGAGCTGCGCGGCCACGCACTCGGCAAGCTCGACGAGGAGCACATGAGCGCGGAGGGCGCGGCGGCGTTCGCGATCCTCGCCCGCCCCCGCGGTCGCAAGCACGTCGTGCGCCTCTGCGTGGCGTTCGAGGTCATGTACGACCTGCTCGACGGACTCACCGAGGAGCGCGTCGACGACGTGCTGGCGAACAACCGCCAGCTCCACGAAGCGTTGCCGGATGCCTTCCGGCCTGCACGCGACGGCATCGACTACTACGCGCATCGCCACGACGACGACGGCGGGTACCTCGCCGAGCTGCTGAGAGGCTGCCGGGTCGCCTTCCTAGCCCTCCCTGCGCGCAGGCAGGTGGCGCCCGCACTCATCCGCTGCGCGACGAGAGCCGGCGAGGCCCAGAGCCTCAACCATGCGTCGCTGTTGGGGCGCCCGACGCGCTGGCCGCATGGGCGTCAAAGCAGCTCGACGACAGCCAGCGCGGACTGCTGTGCTGGTCGGAGGTCGCGGCCGCCGCCGGCTCGCCGCTGGGCATCTTCGCCCTGATCGCGGCCGCCTCACATCGCTCCACGGACGCGCACGACACGGAGGCGATCGAGCAGGCGTACTTCCCATGGATCGCGGCGCTGCACTGGCTGCTGGAGAGCCTCGTCGACGAGGAGGACGACAGGATCTCCGGCAACCGCAGCTCTACGTGCGGGAGTACGGCTCCGGGGCGGTCGTCGGCGAGCGGCTGACCTTGATCGCGCGCAACGCGCTCGCCGACGCGCGCCGGCTCCCTCATGGCGATCGGCACACGCTGCTGCTCGCCGGCATGATCGCGCTGAACCTCGCGCACCCGGGCGCCGCGTCCGACGACGCACGGAGCGTCACAGCAGCCGTCTCGGCTGAGATCGGCGGATTCGTGGCTCCCCTGCTTGCCGCGATCCGGATCCGTCAGCGGCTCGGATGGCATGGGCGCATCGGATCGGACGCGCACTAACTGCGCAGTGTTCGCGCCGACAGCGGCACGACCTCGGCGAGTGGTGCAAAGACGTCAGCCCGCAACTTGCCGCTACGAAGCGTGAGCACCCGATCGACGCCGGCGACGCCGATCGCCTCGCTCGTGGTGATCAGGACCGCGACGCCTTCGTCGGCGATCGAGCGCAGCAGGCGGACGATGCTGCCGCGTGCGAGCAGGTCCACCTGGCGCGTGGGATCGTCGAGCACGATGATCCGCGGCTCGCTCGCCAAGGCCTCGGCGACCGCCACACGCACCAGCTCGGTCGCGTCAAGGTCGTCGACGCAGAGGTCGGCGAGCGCCGCGGCACCGACGCGCGCGAGGGACGCTGCGGCTCGAGTCGCCGCCTGTCGGGGAGCCGCCCCACGAGCGAGCAGCGGCATCTGCACGTACGACAGGACGGTGTTGCCAGCCGCTGCCGCCGAGTACGGCTCGACGAACCGCAGATGCCCTCGCCGCTGTTCGGCAAGAGCCTGCTGAAGCTCCACCCCGTCGAGCTTCACGACGCCATCGTCCGGCCGCTCGACGCCCGCCGCGACCCTCGCCAGCATCGCCCGCTCGAGATTGTCCAGGCACCAGATCGAGACGAATTGCCCCGGCTCGACGTCGAGGGTGATGTCGCGCAGCAACGGCTGCGAACCCCGGCCGCGGCGGCCGCGCTTGATGACGTGTTCAAGGGAGAGCAGGCTCATCACGACCGCCTCTCCGTGCGCGCTCGTAGGCGTCGATCGCCCGGTTGGCGTACTCCAGCCACGTGAAATACGCGTCGAGCTTCGCCCGCCGCGCCTCCAGCACGAGGCGCTCGGTCAGCTCTCCGAGGTCCGACGCGGGTGTCTCGGGGATGTCGTGAGAGAGAGCACGTGCCTCCGTGACGCACAGCTTCTCGTACTTCCTGACGAGATCCCGTACGACATCCGCAGAGTCGATGACCGCGACACGGCGCCCGGCGACGAGCTTCCGCAACAGATCGATGTGCGCTGGGTCGTCGTGTATCAGGCTGGCCAACCAACCCTTGAACGCCTCGATGCCGGCCGCGGTCGCGCGGTACTCGACCTTCGGCTGCCGGCTCTTCGTCCGCTGTGCCTCCAGCTTCTGCTGCGGGTTGACCGGCTCGATGAACCCCGCCTTCTCCAGGGCGTTCATCCCCGCATAGATTCGCCATGAGCTGCTGACCGGAAGGATGTCGCCGTAGCGGCGCTCGAGCCGGTGCGCCAGCTCGTAGCCGTAGCTCGAGCGCTCCACGATCAGGCCGAGGACCGCCCAGGTCACCGGCGAGGTGAGCGCACGAGATCGTGCGGGCTGCGGGGCTGGCTGCTGGGATCCCATGTCGAGGTCGACGTCGCGCGAGGCTGACCCGCTCCGCGCTTCGGTGCGACGCTAACGGATCCAAGAGGCGGCGACTACCGAAAGCCGCGTGGTCACGGTTTGGACCTCCAAGCTTTGGCTACGCGCGCTCACCAGCATGCGCTTCGACCTCGGCTCCTCGACGCGCTGAGGCGTCAGGCGCTCGCCGCAGCGATCGCGGCCAGCTCGCGCGGCCGCAGGAAGACGTGCAGCTCGCCGTCGGCGATGCCCGCGAGCGCGCCCTTCTTCATGCGCACGCGTGCGCCGGTGAGGTCGTGGACGGCCTGCGCCATGTCGGGGTTGTGGCCGACGAGCAGGACGTGCGCGCCGAAGCCGGCCGCGACGCGTTCGGGGTCGAAGCGCCCGCCGTCGAGCTCCTGCGCGATCTGCACCTCGAGCCCGAGCGTCTCGCACGCGAGCGCCGCCGTGTCGCGAGCGCGCACGCGCGGGCTCGCGAGGCAGGCGTCGAGCGGTACCCCGAGCGCGGCGAGCGCCGTACCGGCGGCGCGTGCCTGCCCGCGGCCACGCTCGGTCAGCGGTCGCTCGGCGTCCGGGCGGCCGTGCGCGTCCTCGGCCTCCGCGTGACGCAGCAGCCAGAGCATCAGCCCGTCGCGGACGCCGCCTCGGCTGCCAGCTCGGCGCGCCGGGCGGGGTCCTGGAAGGGCGCAGGGTCGCGCAGGTAGGCGGCGATCGTGTCCAGCTCGCGGTCGCTGGCGGCGCCGCGCAGCCCCTCGACGCTGTCGGCGTCGAGCACCGCGAGCGAGATCAGCCGCACGCCCGCGGCGGCGGCGCGGCGGCGGCCCTCGGCGCCGCGCTCGAGGAACACGACGACCGCCTCCGTGCGCACGTCCTCGAGCCCGCGCCGCTCCAGCTCCAGCTCCAGCTGGCGCAGCGCGATCTCCTTCGAGTCGAAGCCGGTCACGAGATCGTCGACGAGCGCGACGCGGTCGCCGGGGCGGAAGTCGCCCTCGACGAGCCGGTGGCTGCCGTAGGACTCGGCCGCCGCGCCGCCGGCGAGATCCTCGACGCGGCGCACGCCCGGCAGCTTGCGCGTGTAGCCCAGCGGCAGGCCGAGCGTGTACGCCAGGCCCGCGGCGAACGGCACGCCTGCCGCCGCGAGGCCGACGAGCTGCGTCGCCTCCGGCAGCTCCTCGCGCACCAGCTCCGAGCCGGCGTCGATCAGGAAGCGGAACAGCTCGGGCGCGGCCGGCGCGTCGCGGAAGTTCACGTAGAAGGGGCTCCACGCGCCCGACATCAGCTCCCAGCCGTCGGGCTTGTCGCGCAGCCACGTGCGGATCACGCCGGCGCCGTAGAGGCGGCGCACCAGCTCGCCGGCCAGCTCCCGCTTGCGCGCGTCCCAGCTCATGGGCGCGAGCGTACCGGGTGCGCCGCGCGCGGGACGGCTCGGCTGGACGGACGGCCGTGCCGCCGCTCGCGGCGCCCGCCTGGCAGCATCCGCGCCGTGCTCGCGATCGTGCTGACGGTGATCCTCGCGACGGCCGTCGGCGTCGCCGTCGAGCGGCGCGACAACGCCCGCGCGCACGCCGCCCGGCTCGTGCTGCTGCGCCTGATGCTGTGGGTGCTGGTGCCGTTCGTCGCCTATGTGAACATCGCGCGCGCGCACCTGTCGCTCGACGCGACGCTGTCGATCGCGATCGCGGCCGCCTCGATCGTCGTCGCCGGCGCGATCATGTGGCGGCTCGCGCGCGGCCCGTTCGCGCTCCCGGACGCGACGACCGGCGCCGCGATCGTCAGCACGATCCAGGCGAACACCGCGTACTTCGGGCTGCCGCTGATCGCGGCGCTGTTCACGCACGCGCAGCTGTCGCAGGCGGTCGTCTACGACGGGCTCGTCTCGCTGCCGATGTTCGTGATCGGCAGCTACAGCGTCGGCGCGCGGCTGGGGCACGCACGCGAGGGCGGCGTGCGCGAGCAGCTGCGCACGGGCCTGGTGCGCAACCCGGTCCTGTGGGCGGTGCTCGCCGGCCTGCTCGTGCCGGAGGCGTGGGCGCCGGCGACGCTCGTGACGCCGTCGCACCTGGCGGTCTACGCGCTGCTGCCGCTCGGCTTCTTCATCGTCGGCGTGACGCTGGGCGACGAGGCGAAGGACGGCACACTGCGGATCCCGCCGCCGCTGACGCTGCCGATCGCGGCCGTCGTGCTGCTGCGGATGGCGTTCGTCCCGCTCGTGCTCGCGATCGTGGGGCTGACGCTGATCGACGTGCCGCCGCCCTTCTACGTGATGGCGGCGATGCCGGTCGGCGTCAACACCGTGCTCGTCGGGCATGCGACCGGGCTCGACCTGCGGCTCACCTCCTCCAGCATCGCCTGGACGACGACGATCGCGCTCGCGGGCATCGTCGTGCTGACACTCGTGCGCGCATTCGGCTGAAGCGCGGCCGGATCTGGGTATCAAGCCGGTTCTTGGACCGGCGGCCAAGGTCCGTGCACGGCTTCTCCTCCGTGTGGCGATACCGGTGCCGGCCCCGCTGCCCGACCCTTCTGGAGGTCCGATGAGCTTCCTCCCGCCCACACCCGCCCCGACCCGGCCGCTGCTGCTGACCGGGGCGACCGGCTTCCTCGGGATGGAGCTGCTGGCGCGCTACCTGGAGCGGACCGAGCGGACCGTCTACGCGCTCGTGCGGGCGCGCGACGACGCGGAGGCGCAGGCGCGCCTGCGGGCCGCGGTGGCGCGCGTGGTCGACGTGCCGGGCCGCTTCGACCACCGCCTGCTGGCGATCCGCGGCGACGTCGCGCTGCCGGGCCTGGGCCTGTCGCGCAGCCGCCGCCTCGCGCTCGCGGAATCGGTCACGGAGATCGTCCACGCGGCCGCGTCGGTGTCGTTCACGCTGCCGCTCGACGAGGCGCGCGCGATCAACGTCGAGGGCACGCGGCGGATGCTCGAGCTGGCGGAGCTGTGCCTTGCGCACGGCGAGCTGCGGCGCTTCTCGCACGTCTCGACGGCGTACGTCGCCGGGACCGCGACCGGCGTCTTCGACGAGGACGACCACGACGTCGGCCAGGACTTCCGCAACAGCTACGAGCGCACGAAGTGGGAGTCCGAGCGGCTCGTGAGGGCGCACGCCGAGCGGCTGCCGGTGCAGGTCTTCCGCCCGAGCATCGTCGTCGGCGAGCAGACGACCGGCTGGACGGCCTCCTTCAACGTCATCTACGGGCCGCTGCGCGCGTTCGCGAAGGGCGACGCCGTGCCGCTGATCCCCGGCCGCCGCTCGGCGCCGGTCGACGTCGTGCCGGTCGACTACGTCGCCGACGCGATCTTCGCGCTCGCGAGCCGCCCCGAGGGCGCGGGCCGCACGTACAGCCTCGCGGCCGGTTCGCAGGCGAGCAGCGTCGGAGAGCTGGTCGCGCTGTCGGCGGAGGCCTTCGACCGCTCGCGCCCGGTGACCGTTCCGCCCGGCATCTACGAGCGCACGCTGCACCCGCTGCTGCTGCGCCAGAGCCGCGGGGCGAAGCGGCGCTGGCTGGAGCAGGCGCCCGTCTTCTTCCCCTACTTCGCGCTGCGCGTGCGCCACGACACGACGCGCGCGCAGGCCGCGCTGGCGGACTGCGGGATCGCGCCGCCGCCGCTGCCGGACTACTTCGAGCGCCTCGTCGACTTCGCGCACGCGGCCAGATGGGGCCGCCGCACGCTGAGTCGCATGGACGCTGCGGGCTCGGCGCGGAGACGGGCGGCGTTGGCGGCGCCGCCCGTCCCGCTCCGTGAGCTGGGGGCGCTGCGGACGGGATGAGCGACGGCGTGCACGCGAGCCCGGTCCGCGGTCGCGTGGCGCTCGTGCTGCCGGGTGGCGGGGCGCGCGGCGCCTACGAGGTCGGAGCGCTGTCGGTGCTGCTGCCGGCGCTGGAGGCGCGCGGCGAGCGCGTCTCGCTGCTGTGCGGGACGAGCGTCGGCGCGATCAACGCGGCGCTGCTCGGCTCGCTCGCGCACCTGCCGGCGGCGGCGCAGGCGGAGCTGATGCTGGAGCGCTGGCGCTGCCTGCGCCGCGAGGACGTCGTCGCGCCGCTGATCGGCACCGGGCTGCCGCTGCAGCTCGCGCGCCTCGCCGGCGACGCGCTGCGGCTGCCCGGCGTGCGGCGCGGCAGCCTGCTCGACGCGCGGCCGCTGCGCCGCTTCCTCGAACGCCGGCTCGACTGGGACGGCCTGCACCGCAACGTCGCCGACGGCTTCGTCGACGCCGTCTGCGTGATGGCGACGCAGCTCGCGAGCGGCAGCCCGGTCGCGTTCGTGGAGGCGTCCGGGCCGGCGAACCCGGGTGGGGCGCGGGATCCGCTCCCGGCCGGCGCCGACTTCCCCTACGTGCGCGTGAGACTCGCGCACGAGCACGTGCGCGCCTCGGCCGCGATGCCGCTCGTGTTCCCGGCGGTCGAAGTGAACGAGCCGGAGGAGGCGCGCGGCTTCTACACCGACGGCGCGACGCGCCTCAACAGCCCGATCAAGCCGGCCGTCGAGCTGGGCGCTGACCGCGTCGTCGTGATCGGCTTCGAGCCGCTGCGCAGAGCGGCAGGAGCGACGCCTGAGCACGTCCCCCCGCACCTCGTCGACGTGCTCGCGAACATGCTCGACGGGCTGCTCGTCGACCAGGTTCTCGGACGACGTGCACCGGATGGTGGCGATCAACGCGTTCTTCGCCGAGTCGGCGAGCGTCGGCACGGTGCCGTCCGCGCGCGCGTACCGCGCGGCGCGCGGGCGCCGGCCGTACCGCCGCATCTCGTATGCGCTCGTGACGCCGCAGCGCCCGCGCGAGCTGGGCCGGCTGGCGCTCGACACGTTCGCGAACCGCTACGGCGGCCTGCGCGCGGCGACCGCGCCGCCCGACCTGCTGCTGCTCGGCCGGCTGCTGCGCGGCCGCACGGACGCGGGCGGCGACCTGCTGTCGTTCCTGTTCTTCGACGAGGCCTACGTCGAGGCGCTGATCGAGGCCGGCCGCCGCGACGCGAGGCGCTGGCTCGCGCGCCACCCGGCCTTCTGGTGCAGCGACGGTGCCCACGACTTCGACATCGCGCCGGTGCTCGACCCCGGCGCGCAGGAGGCCGCCTCGCTCGACGAGTGGCGCAGTTTGCGGCGGGGGTGAACACGTTTTCGTGATAGTGGGCTAGACTCCCACTATGTATGTCACGAGACGCAAGGGCGGAAACTGGGAGCTGCGCGAGTCGACGAGCACACCGGCCGGCCCCCGCAGCCGCACGCTCGCGAGCTTCCGGACGCTGACGCCCGACGTGATCGAGCACGCACGCGCACGCGCCACGCAGCCGGTCGACGCCGCCGCGGTGCGCCGCGCGGCCGTGCGCTCCGGCGCGCCGGTGGCCGCGAGCGCCGCCGACCGCGCCGCCGGGGAGCTGCTCGCGGCGCTCGCCCACGGTCAGGCGCCGCGCGCCTCGCTGCGTGCGCTGCTGGCGGACGCGCTCGACGGAGCGACCCGGCAGGCACCGAGCGACAGCGCCCGCGCGGCCGCGGGGTGGGTGGCGGCGAGCGCCCGCGAGCGCGGCGAGGCGCTGCGCGACCTGCTGCTGCTGGCGGATCGCCTGCCGCCGCCCCGCACCCGCTCGACGCATGCGTTTCCGCGCATCGCGTCGGGGCACGCGTGAGCGCCGAGCCGTCACTGCCCGACAAGGTCGTCGCGATCCACGACGGCCTGCGCGCAGCACGCGTCGGCCATGCCTTCGGCGGCGCGCTCGCGCTCGCGTACTACGCCGAGCCGCGCGCGACGATCGACATCGACCTCAACGTCTTCGTCCCCCCCGACCGCCATGCCGCCGTGTACGCGGCGCTGGGGCCGCTCGGCGTCGCCGACGAGGTCGACGAGACGGCGCTCACGCGCGACGGCCAGTGCCGCTGGTGGTGGGGCCGCACGCCGGTCGACCTGTTCTTCGCCTACGACGAGCTGCACGACGCGATGCGCAGAGCGGCCCGCACCGTCCCGTTCGGCGACGCGACGATCCCCGTGCTCGCGCCCGAGCACCTGACCGTCTGCAAGGCCGTCTTCGACCGCCCGAAGGACTGGCTCGACATCGAGCAGATCCTCGTCTGCGAAGGCGATCTCGACATCCCCGAGGTCGAGCGCTGGCTCACCCGCATCGCCGGCCCCGACGACCGCCGCACGCAGCGCTTCGGCGAGCTGGCGGCGAGCGTGCGCTGACGGCGCGCAAAAAGATTATAGATCGATCTAAATTAGGTGGATCTATAATTCCTTGCGCCTCAGCGACGGCGCTTGGCGCGCTTCGGCTTCGGCTTCGGCCCGAGCGCGAGCTTCACCTTCATGCCGGCGGAGTGCACGGCACCGGCCTTCGGCCTCGAGGATCTGACGACGAGGGCGGGCAGGCGGCCGTGCCTGGGCTTGCGCGGCTTCGTCACCTTGCCGAGCCTGCAGTGGGCCTTCGCCAGCGCCTTGCGCGCCTTCGCGAGCGTCAGGCCCTTGAGCTTCGGCACCTTGCACTGCAGGACCGTCCACGTCGCGGTCGCCGGCGTGGGGTCGGCGACGATCCCGTACGGCGAGAGCGCGCGCACGGCGAACGTGTGGCGGCCGGGGCGAACCGTGTACGTCGCGGGGCTGGCGCACGCGCCGAACGCGCCGGCGTCGAGCCGGCACTCGAACGTCGCGGGCAGCGGGACGTCGGAGCGGGCGAACGCGAACGTCGCCCGCTTCGACGTCGTCGACGCGCGCGGGCGGCTGACGATGCCGGTGTCCGGCTGGCGGATCGCGTCGAGCGCCGCGGCCGCGTCGATCCGCCCGCCCGTCGTCGTCCTGCCGGCGAGCGACGCCACCGGGTGGACCGTGTCGAACAGCGCGGCGCGCACCTGCGGCACCGACGCCGACGGGTTCAGCGAGAACAGCAGCGCGGCCGAGCCGGTCACGAACGGCGCCGCCATCGACGTCCCCTGGAGGTAGCCGTAGCCCGTCCCCTGGCCGACCGGCTCGAGGCATCTGAAGACGATGTCGGTGACCCACGCGCCGTCGCTCGCTCTCGGGGACGAGCCGGCCTGGTACTCGAACGACACCTGCAGCTGGCCGCCGGAGGCGACCTCGGAGTCATCCAGCGGCAGGAAGAAGCTGCCGGAGCTGGAGGGCGACGCGCCGTCGATCGGGGTCCCGTCCAGCAATACCGTGTACGTATAGGTCCCGCCGATCCCGCCGCCGAGCGAGAGCCTGCGCGTCTGGTCCAGCTCGCACGATCTGAGCCCGGCGGGCAGCGCCACCGGCGCCGAGATCGACCCGCGCCAGCTGTCGGCGACCGGTGGGACGGCGTGCGAGGCGCGGTCGCTCATCCCCCACGACGTCAGCGGCGCCTCGTTCGAGCGCACGAAGCCGCCGTCGTCGCCCGGCACCGTGCCCCACTTCGAAGCGAAGTCGTCGACCGAGAACGTCTCGTCGATCGGCGTGTCGTACGGGTACGTGCTGAGGATCTCGGTGCCCGGCGCGCCGACGTCGACCGATCTCGCGCCCCAGTCGGAGAAGCTCGCGAGGTGGTCGGCCTGGTCGAGCGCGGCGACGCAGACGACGTTGTCGACGGCGCCGGCGACGCCGCTCGTCGAGGGGTCGTAGTCGCACGGATAGTGCGGGACCGCGTCGTTGTCGACATGGTCGTTGCCGGCCGAGACGACGAACAGCACCTGCGGGTTGGCGGCGAACGCGGCGAGCTCGCCGGGATCGCTCGCGCCGGCGCGCCCGAGCGACATGTTCGCCACGCGCGCGCCGTGCGCGCCGGCGTAGTTGATCGCCGCGATCTCCGACGACAGCGGGCAGCGCGTCGCCTGCTGCGACGGCGAGTAGGCGCACACGCGCAGCGGCATGATCCGCACGTCCTGCGCGACGCCGCTGATGCCGACGCCGTTGTTGCCGGCCGCGCCGATGATGCCGGCGGTGTGGACGCCGTGGCCGCCGTCGACCAGGTCGTCGTCGGTCGGGTCCCCGTCGGTCGTCGGCGCGTCGGCGTCGCTGCCGACGAAGTCCTCGCCGTGAGAGCCGTCGGCCGGGTTCGTCCACACGACCGGCGCGAGGTCGGGGTGCTCGAAGCGGTAGCCGGAGTCGATGTCGGCCACGACCGTCGAGGACGTCCCGCGCGTGCGGTCCCACGCGGCGAGCGCGTCGACGTCCGCGCCGGGCAGCGCGCCCGCGAAGCCCTCGACGCCGAGGCCGAGGTTCTGCAGCCCCCACTGATTGCCGAACAGCGGGTCGTTCGTCGTCGCCTGCGGCACGTCGTAGAGGTCGGGCGTGGCGGCCTGCACCGACGGGTCCGCGCGCAGCGACGCGACCGTCTCGGCGACGCTCTGGCCGGGCGCCGGGCGCAGCACCTGGAAGCGCGGGTCGCCGAGCGTGCGCACGAAGCCGGCGTTCGCGTCGTCGCTCGCGACCGCGCGCTGCGGCCGCGAGACGCCGCTGCGCCACACGACGACGACGCGGTCGGGGACCGCGCCGGCGCCTGGCCCGCCCCGCCCGCCAGGCGTCGCCGGCGGCCCGCTGTGCAGCGGCCGCTCCTGCCCGGCGAGCGCCGCCGACGGGACCGCGAGCGCCGCCAGCGCAACGGCCGCGAGCGCGGCGGCGCGAACGGTGGGGGCGAGTCCAGGGCGGTGCGGCACGACGGTGTCTCCCGGTCGAAGCGAAAGCAGGGCCAGGCTAGTCCATCGGCATCGCGGGCCCGATCGCGCAGGGTCGCCGTCCTGACACGGACGACTCGCGAGCGGGCGCGCCATGCTCGACGGCAGCGCACGAGCGGTCTGCGTCCTCCCCCTGACACGACCGGCGCGATCCAGAAACGCGCTCGTCTAACCTCGGTGCATGCGAATCGAGCGGACGGTCAAACTCTTCGTGCTCGCCCTCGCCGGCCTGGCGCTCGGTGCGCCCGCCGTCGCGCAGGCCGAGCCGGTCAACCAGTTCAACTTCCAGGTGACGAACATCAAGTCGGGCGGGCGCTTCACGCTCCTGTTCCACGCCCAGACGTTCGACACGACCGGCGGCGTGCCCCCGACGCCCACCTCCAACTACCTGCGCATCCCGAAGGGCGCGACGATCCGCAGGCAGTTCCTCACGAGCAGATACTTCTGCAACGGCCCGAAGCTCCGCACCGACATCGACACGATGGACTTCAGCGGCACGCCGTTCACGAAGCGCATCCAGAACCTCAAGCCGTTCATCAGACTGCTCCAGCACACGAAGGGCGCCGCGGCGAGACGCGCGCTCGCGAACGCGCAGAGCTGCGACCGCGGGCGGATCGGCGGCGGCACCGGGAAAGTCGACGCGCGCAACGTCTCGCCGAAGCTCGACCAGCTCATCGACATCACGTTCGCGCTGTTCCTCAGCCGCCCGACCGAGCACGGCGCAGTCGCCGGCTTCACCGCGATCGGCGCCGCCGACGAGAACCAGGACATCGTCAAGCGCAGAACGTTCGAGGTGCTGACCGGCGTGCACGCGGCGCTGGCGGCGAACTTCGTCAACGACCCGACCGGCCCCTACGGCTACCGCCTGGACCTGCCGAGAGGCGACGTCAACGGCTTCAGAGTCAGCATCGCCCAGCTCGACGTCACGACGAGCGGCCTCTCGCTCGTCAAGGGCACGTGCCTGAAGACGAACAAGAAGGGCAAGTGCGTCAGCCGCCAGAAGAGAACGATCTTCTGGTTCACGATCCCGCCCTGCCCGCCCTCCGGCGCGTTCAGCTTCCAGGAGTTCTTCGGCTACGACCCGCCGACGCCGTCGACCACGAACACGGTCCAGTTCGCCTGCCCGAGCTTCATCCAGTAGGCGCGCCGCAGGCCATCCCGCGCGTCGCGTCGCCTCAGTGCGACGCGATGTGCGGGAGGATCCGGTCCAGCCACGCCGGCACGTGCCAGGTGCGCTCGCCGAACAGGCGGATCAGGGCGGGCAGCAGGATCAGCCGCACGACCGTCGCGTCGAGCAGCACCGCGACCGTCAGGCCGATGCCGAACTGGCGGATGTTCGAGGTCGGCGAGGCCGCGAACGACAGGAAGACGGCGGCCATGATGAACGCCGCGCCGGTGATGATCGTGCCGGTCTTCTCGAGGCCGTAGTGGATCGCGCCCTCGGTCGTGCCGGTGCGCGCGCGACCCTCGAGCAGGCGCGTGATGAGGAACACCTCGTAGTCGATCGACAGCCCGAAGACGATCGCGAACAGCCCTGACAGGGCGATCGCGTCGAGGTAGCCGGGCCCGCCGAGCAGCGGCGCGCCGCCCTGGAAGCAGATCACCAGCACGCCGACGGCGGCGCCGACCGTCAGAAGGTTCAGCAGCACCGCGCACAGCGCGAGGATCGGCATGCGGAACAGCACCAGCAGCACGAGGTACGTGATCAGCATGAGCGCCGCCACGAGGTACGGGAAGCGCGCGGACGTCTTCGTGTCGAAGTCGTGGAGCAGGACGGCGGGGCCGCCGACGACCGCCTCCGTCGCGCCGAGCTGGCGCGCGGCGATCGCCGTCTCGCGGCGCAGCTGCTCCGCCATCCCGACGCTCGCGGAATCGAACGGGCCGGCGCTGCCGACCACGACGACGCGCGCGGCGCCGCCGCCGCCCGAGACGTTCGTCACGAAGCCGGTGTTGGCCTGGACCTGCGGGTCGGCGCCCTGGATCGCGGCCAGCACGAAGTAGCCGGAGCCGAACGCTCTGCTGATGTCGGTGCCGCTGCTGCGCAGCGCCGCCTGCTGGCGGTCGCCGCTCTCGCGCACGCGCACGACGCCGCCGAGGATCCGCTGCACGCCCTGGCCGAGCTGCGTCGTCCCGCCGACCGCCGCATGCAGCCCTTCGGCGAGCGCCTGCGCGCCGTCGTTGCCGTTCGGCCCGTCGAGCAGCAGGTGCGTGCCCGTGTCGAGCTGGTCGAGGCCGGCGCTCAGCTGGCCGCTGCCGGCCGCGAGGCGCTGCGACCCGCTCGCGGCGCGGCCGAGGCCGTTCGCGAGTCTGCCGGTGCCGTCCTGGAGCTGGCCGAGCGCTCTCTGCAGGCGCACCGTGCCCTTCGCGATCTGCGTCGCAGCGATCGCATTCGCCGTCTGGGAGGTCGTCGCCGAGGAGAGGTTCCCCTGGACGGTGCCGAGCTCGAGAAGCGCTTCGTTCGTCGCTCTGAGCGCCTGCTGCACGTGCGGGTCGGCCGCGACGGCGGGGTCGGCGCTGCTGGCCGAGCCGAGCTCGCGCAGCACTTCCTGCACGTCCGACGACGCGTTGTTGAGCGGGTCGAACAGCTGGGAGCCGGCCGTGCGGCGCGCCTGGTTCAGCGAGTCGCTCAGCACGTTGACGTTCTTGACGAGCTTCTGCACGTCGGGCTGGGCTCTCACGAGCGCGCCGTGCAGGCGGCTCGCGCCGCTGCTCGCCTGGCCGATCCCGCTGGCGAGCGCGTGCGTCGCGGGCGCCGCCTGCTGCGCGCCGGCCGCGAGCTGTCCCGCGCCGTTCGCGAGCTGGCCGATCCCGAGCACCAGCTGGCTGGCGCCGTTGGCGCCGGCGGCGAGGCCGTCGCGCAGCTGCGCCGTGCCATTGCTGGCGCCCTGCAGCCCGGCCTGGAGGCGCGCGAGCAGCGAGCTGAACGACACGACCTGCGTCGTCAGTCTGCGCAGCTGGCGCGTGCTGTCCAACAGGACCGCCGGCCCGAGCACCGCGGAGACGCCCGGAAGCGCGCTGACGCGCTGCTGGAAGGCGTCGAGCGCCTGCAGCCGCGCCGTCGTCGTGATCGGCCCGGGCGTGTGGAAGTCGACCTCGAACGGCGCCGCGAAGCCGGCGCCGCGCAGTCTCTGGAAGCGCTCGAAGCTGACGCGCGCCGGGTTGCTCGGCGGCAGGTTCGCGAGGTTCGGCGGCCCCGTGCTGAGCCCGATCGCCGGCGCCGCGAGCAGCAGCAGCGGCAGCGCGACGAAGAAGGCCGCGGCGCCGGGCCGCTTGAGCGCGCGCTCGGCGATCGCGACCCACGGGCTGGCGCCGCGCGCGCCGCCGAACTGCCAGCGGTTGACGTTCGTGCCGAGCACCATCAGCAGCGACGGCATCATCGTCAGCGCCACGACGACCGCCACGACCGTGGCGACGAGCAGACCGAGCGAGGAGGACACGAGCAGCGCGCCGGGCGCGAGCGCGAGCGCGGTCAGCATCCCGATCGCGAGCGCCGAGCCGGCGAACAGCACGGTCCGGCCGGCGCGCGCCGTGACCTCCTCGACCGCCTCGGGCACGCTGCGCCCGTTGGCCAGCTCCTCGCGGAAGCGCGAGACGATCAGCAGCGAGTAGTCGACCCCGAGCGCGAGCCCGATCATCGCGACGAGGTTCAGCGCGAGCGCGTCGATCTCCACTCCGCGGCCGACGACGCCCATCAGCGCGGTCCCGACTCTCGTCACGAGCAGGCCGCTGATCGCCGGCACGAGCGCGGCGATCGGGCTGCGGAAGATCGCCAGCAGCATGACGATCAGGATCGGCAGCGCGATCAGCTCGCCCTTGTCGAGCGCGTCGAGCGCCGTCTGGTTGATCGCGCGCATCAGCGGCGCCTGGCCCGTCAGGTCGATCGTCAGGCCGCCTCTGCCTCTGTATCTCGCGAGCACGCGTTCGACCGCGGGCGTCGTGTCGTCGAAGATCTGCCGCAGCGACTTGCGCACCTGCAGCGTCAGCAGCGCCTGCCCCGCCGGCTCGGTCAGCACGCGTCTGCCCCTGGAGCTCCACGGGCTCAGCACCTCGACCCCGTCGATCCGCCCGAGCTGGCGGACGATCTCCGGCCCCGTGCTCTCGACCGACCGTCTCGGGCCGACCATCAGCACCGCCAGCGCGATCGAGCTGCCGAACTGCGACTGCGTCAGCTGCGCTGCGCGCGCGGAGTCGCTGCCGGGGATCTGGAGGTCCGTCTCCTGGATCTGGTGGCGCGCGTTGGTCGCCGTCAGCAGCGCGATCAGGAACACGATCGCCCATGCGCCGAGGATCCACGCGGGTCGCCGGGTGGCGAAGCGTCCGAGCCTCCTCACGCGAGCCGCGCCTCCTCCTTCACCCGATGGCTTATACCTGGGGCCGGGTCCCGTCGGCGCAGCTTCACACCCGGAAACTGGCGGTCTCAGACCCTGAGATCGACCCCGAGGCGGGCGGGCGCGCCGCCGCTCGTCACATGCGGAAGACGGGCGCGGCGCGCGGCGGCAGCGGGGCGTTCGCGCAGGCGCCGAGCGCGAGCCCGACGACGCGCCGCGTATCGAGCGGATCGATCACGCCGTCGTCCCACAGGCGGGCGGTCGCGTAATAGGGATGACCCTGGCGCTCGTACTGCTCCTTGAGCTGCGCGCCGACCTCCGGCTGGCCGACCTCCGTCATCACGGTCGCCGCCTGCTCGCCGCCCATCACGGAGATGCGCGCGTTGGGCCACGTCCACAGGAAGCGCGGGTCGTATGCCCGCCCGCACATGCCGTAGTTGCCTGCGCCGAATGAGCCGCCGACGATGACGGTGAGGCGCGGGACGCGCGTCGTGCTGACCGCCGCCACGAGCTTCGCGCCGTCCTTCGCGATCCCGCCGGCCTCGTACTCGCGGCCGACCATGAAGCCGGTGATGTTCTGCAGGAAGAGGAGCGGGATCCCGCGCTGGTCGCACAGCTCGACGAAGTGCGCGGCCTTGAGGGACGACTCGCTGAAGAGGATCCCCTGGTTGGCGACGATGCCGACCGGGTGGCCGTGGACGTGGGCGAAGCCGGTGACGACGGTGGTGCCGTACTCGGCCTTGAACTCGTGGAAGCGGCTGCCGTCGGCGATGCGGGCGACGATCTCGCGGGGGTCCGATGGGGTCTTCGAGTCGGGGGGGACGGCGCCGTAGAGGGTGCTCGGGTCCACGGCCGGCTCTTCTGCCGTCGCCCGCGTCCAGGGCGCCGACGGCTTGGCATCGAGGGTGGACACGATCGAGCGCACGATCCGCAGGGCGTGGTCGTCGTCGTCGGCGAGGTGGTCGACGACGCCGGAGGTCTTCGCGTGCAGCTCGCCGCCGCCCAGCTCCTCGGCCGTCACCTCCTCGCCGGTCGCGGCCTTCACGAGCGGCGGGCCGCCGAGGAAGATCGTCCCCTGGTTCCTGACGATCACCGTCTCGTCGCTCATCGCCGGGACGTACGCCCCGCCCGCGGTGCAGGAGCCCATCACGGCGGCGATCTGCGGGATGCCCTGGGCGGACATGTTCGCCTGGTTGAAGAAGATCCGCCCGAAGTGCTCACGATCTGGGAAGACCTCGTCCTGCAGCGGCAGGAAGGCGCCGCCCGAGTCGACCAGGTACACGCACGGCAGGCGGTTCTCCAGCGCTACGCGCTGCGCGCGCAGATGCTTCTTGACGGTCAGCGGGTAGTAGGTCCCGCCCTTCACGGTCGCGTCGTTGGCGACCACGACCACCTCGCGCCCATGTACTCGCGCGATGCCGGTCACGATGCCGGCGCCGGGGGCGGCGTCGTCGTACATGTCGTGGGCCGCGAGCGGGCTCAGCTCGAGGAAGGGGCTGCCGGGATCGGCCAGGCGGTCGACCCGCTCGCGCGGGAGCAGCTTTCCACGCGCAGTGTGGCGCTCCCGCGAGCGCTCCCCGCCCCCGAGCGCCGCCTTCGCCTGACGCTCGCGCAGGTCCGCCACGAGCGCCCGGTGCGCCTCGTCGTTCGCCGCGAACTCCGGCGTCCCCGGCCGCGCGTGGGTGTGCAGCACGGTGCTCACGCCGGAACCTCCGAGCTGTGTCCTTTTGTGTCGGTATCTCCGACACAAAAGGACACAGCTCCATCCGCGAGCGCGACGAGCGGCTGGGCTTGGGCGACGCGGTCGCCGGTGGCGACGAAGACGTCGGCGACGACGCCGTCGGCCGGGGCCTGGATCGCGAGCTCCATCTTCATCGACTCCAGGATCACCAGCGTGTCGCCCTCGGCGACGGCGGCGCCCGGCTCGGTGCGGACGTCGATCACGGTGCCGGGCATGGGGGCCTCGAGCGAGCCGCCCGCGGTCCGCGCGCCGGCGCGGTCGACGGCGGGAGCCCAGCGGGAGGGGACGCCGCCGTCCACGAGCCACACCGCACCACCATCGGGATAGACCTCGAACGTCCGAAGCACCCCGCCCTCCCCCTCGATGCCCAAACCGCCCGGTACGCGGCGCACGCCGGCGGAGAGCGCCACCGCCGAGACCTCACCATCCGGCCCGGCCAAACGCATCCGCGCCGGCGCCCGCACCCCCCCGAGCCGCCAGCCGTCGAGCGTGTCCCAGGGATCGTCGGACGAAGGCGTGCCCAACAGCGCCACGACCGCCAACCCCGCCAGGTCCTCCGCCGGCGCCGGCACCGCCACCGCCTCCCCGAGCCGCTCGATCAGCGTCGTGTCGAGCGCGCCCGCCAGCACCTCCGGCCGCGCAAGCAACGCCCGCAGCCACGGCGCGTTCGTGGTCGGTCCGACGACGCGCAGGTCCGCCAACGCACGGTCCAACCGTGCCAGCGCGATGGCGCGGTCCGGCCCGTGGGCGATCACCTTCGCGAGCATCGGGTCGTACGCCGACCCCACCTCGCTCCCCTCCTCGATGCCCGAGTCGACCCGCACGCCGGCGCCCGACGGCGCCCGATACGCCACCACCCGCCCGGTCGACGGCAGGAAGCCGTGCGCCGGATCCTCCGCGTACACGCGCGCCTCGACCGCGTGGCCCGACAGCGACACGTCCGACTGCGCGAGCGGCAGCGGCTCCCCGGCCGCCACTCGGAGTTGCAGCTCCACGAGGTCCAGGCCGGTCACCGCCTCGGTGACCGGGTGCTCGACCTGCAGCCGCGCGTTGACCTCGAGGAAGTAGAACGACGACGGCTCGTCGCGCTCGGCGATCAGCTCGACCGTGCCGGCGCCGACGTAGCCCGCGGCGCGGGCCAACGCGCACGCGGCCTCCCCCATCCGCTCGCGCAGCTCGGGGGAGACGACCGGCGACGGTGCCTCCTCGATCACCTTCTGATGGCGGCGCTGCAACGAGCACTCGCGCTCGCCGAGGTGCAGGACCCCGCCGTGCGCGTCGGCGACGAGCTGGATCTCGATGTGACGCGAATGCTCGAGGTAACGCTCCACCAGCAGGCGGTCGTCGCCGAACGCGGCGGCGGCCTCGCGCCGGGCGGCGCCGATCGCCTCCGGCAGCTCGTCGAGCGCGCGCACCACGCGCATCCCCTTGCCGCCACCGCCCGCGGCCGCCTTCAGCAGCAGGGGAAGCCGCTCCCCGCCCGCCCACTCGATGATCTCCTCGTCCGTCAGCGCGCCGTGAGCGCCGGAGCTGAGCCCCGGCACGACCGGCACGCCGGCGGCCGAGGCCGCTTCCTTCGCCGCGACCTTGTCGCCCAGCAGCGCCATCGCCTCCGGCGACGGCCCGACGAATGCGATCCCCGCCTCGGCGCACGCCCGCGCGAACGCCGGCCGCTCCGACAGGAAGCCGTACCCGGGATGGATCGCGTCGGCCGCGACCGCCTGCGCCGCCGCGATCACTTCCTCGATGTCCAGGTAGGAGCCCACCCGCACCGCACGATCGGCCGAACGGGCGTGGACCGCCGAAGCGTCCGCCTTGCTGAACACCGCGACCGACTCGACGCCCAGCCGCCGCAGCGTGCGCGCGACGCGGACGGCGATCTCGCCGCGGTTGGCGATCAGGACGCGGGAGAACACGGGCTACGCCGCCGCGCCGCGATGCCAGTCGACCGGCCCCGCCACGAGCGTGTGCGAGCCGAGCGGGCGGCCGAGCACGCGCTGCGCCTCGCGCGCCGCCGCGACCAGCAGCGGCAGGTCGATGCCCGTCTCGATCCCCATCTCGTGCAGCATCGAGACGAGGTCCTCGGTCGCGATGTTGCCGGTGGCACCGGCCGGCACCGGGCAGCCGCCCAGCTCGCCGAACGACGACTCGAACGACTCGCAGCCGGCCTCCAGCGCGGCCAGCACGTTCGCGAGCCCCTGCCCGCGCGTGTTGTGGAAGTGCGCCGTCAGCTCGACCTCGTCGCCCAGCTCCGCCCGCGCGCGCTCGAAGAACGCGCGCACCTGGAGCGGGTTCGCCATGCCGGTCGTGTCGCCGAAGCCGACCTCCTGCGCGCCGGCAGCGATCAGGCGCCGTGCGATCCCGAAGACGCGCTCGGGCGGGACCTCGCCCTCGTAGGGGCAGCCGAACGAGACGCTGATGACGCCCTCGCAGCGCAGGCCGGCTGCGCGCGCCCGCGGCAGCACGCGCTCGAGCCCGGCGAGCGACTCCTCGACCGAGCGGTTGACGTTCTTGCGGTTGTGCGTCTCGGAGGCGGACATGAAGACGTTGATCTCGTCGATCCGCTCGCGCAGCTCGAGCGCGCTGTCGAGCCCGCGCTCGTTCGGCACGAGCACCGAGAACCGACACGCCGTCGGGGATCTCGGCGCGCACGAGCAGCTCGCGCCCGTCCGCGAGCTGCGGGATCACGTCCGCGCGCACGAAGCTCGTCACCTCCAGCCGTCTGAGGCCGGTGCCCGCGAGCAACTCGACCAGCCGCACCTTGCTCGCGGTCGCGATCGTCTCCGGCTCGTTCTGGAAGCCGTCGCGCGGGCCGACCTCGCGGATGCGGACGGCGGTGGGGAGCTGCGCGGCGGCAGACATGCGCGCCTCAGGCCCCCAGCGCCCGCGCGATCACCATCTGCTGGACCTCGTCGGTCCCCTCGCCGATCGTGAGGATCTTCGCGTCGCGGTAGAAGCGGCAGACGGGGTACTCCTCGATGTAGCCGTAGCCGCCATGGATCTGCACGGCCTCCTCGGCGCAGCGGACGGCGAGCCGCCCCGTCTTCAGCTTCGCCTGCGCCGCCGTGAGCGTGAAGTTCTCTCTCTTGTCCTTCAGGCGCGCGGCCTTGTAGACGAGCAGGCGGGCGGCCTCGATCTCCGTCGCCATGTCGGCGAGCTTGCCCTGGATCGCCTGGAACTTCGAGATCGGCTGGCCGAACGCCTTGCGCTCCTGCGCGTAGGCGAGCGCCTGGTCCAGCGCGCCCTGCGCGAGCCCGAGGCCCATCGCGGCGACGCCGATGCGGCCGATGTCGAGCACGTGCAGGAACTGCTTGAAGCCGCCGCCGCGCGGGCCGAGCAGGTGGTCCTCCGGCACGCGGCAGTCGGTGAACGTGAGCGGGCGCGTGTCGGACGCGTGCCAGCCCATCTTGCGGTAGGGCTCGCCCTGCTCGTAGCCAGGGCTGCCGTGCGGGACGATCAGGTTCGAGATCTCGTTCTCACCCGTCTTGGCGGTGATGCAGACGACGCCGGAGATGTCGGTCCCGGCGTTGGTGATGAACTGCTTGGCGCCGTCGATCACCCACTCGCCGCCGTCCAGCCGCGCACGCGTCTTGACGTTGCCGGCGTCGGAGCCGGCCTCCGGCTCGGTCAGCCCGAACGCGCCGAGGATCTCCCCGGCGCACAGCCGCGGCAGCCACTCCGCTCTCTGCTGCTCGGAGCCGAACAGGTAGATCGGCTGCGTGCCGAGCGACGTGTGCGCGCACAGCGTGATCGCGACGGAGGAGTCGACGCGCGTCAGCTCCTCGACGGCGAGCGCATAGGCGAGCGTGTCGCCGCCGCCCCCGCCGACCTCCTCGGGAAACGGGATGCCCATCAGGTTCAGCTCGCCGAGCTGCTTCACCAGCTCGTACGGAAAGCGCTTCTCGCGGTCCAGCTCCTCCGCGACGGGCGCGACCTCGTTGGTCGCGAAGTCGCGCACGGTGCGCTGGATCAGGCGGTGGTCGTCGGAGAGGTCGAAGTCCATGGGCGTTTACAATACCGAATGATCCCTCGAAGTTCGAATGATCGTTCGAACTCTGCGCTACCGTGTGGCGATGCCCGCCGCCTCGCCGCCGACCCGCCCCGCGCTGCGCGCCCGCTACGACCGCAAGCAGCAGGAGGTCATCTCCGCGGCCGCGCGGCTGTTCGCGGAGCGCGGCTACCAGGCGACCTCGATGCAGGACCTGACGGAGGCGACGGGGCTGGCGGCCGGCGGGCTCTACCACTACATCGGGAGCAAGGAGCAGCTGCTGATCCGCATCTGCGACGAGCTGCTCGAGCCGCTGCTCCAGCAGGCGCGCGCGATCGTCGCGCGCCCGGCGCCGGCGACCGACCACCTGCACGAGCTGCTGCGCGCCTGGCTCGCGCACGTCGCGACGCACCGCGACCACATGGCCGTCTTCGCGCAGGAGCGCCACGCGATCGAACGCGGGCCGCAGTGGCGCGAAGTGCGGCGCCAGCGCAAGGCGTTCGAGAAGATCCTCGACGACGTGCTCGCACGAGGAGAGCAGGACGGGACGATGGCGTTCGCGGACCGCGGGCTGACGCTGCTCGCGCTGCTCGGGATGGTCAACCACACGGCGACCTGGCTGCGGCCGCGCGGGCGGCTGAGCCCCGAGCAGATCGCCGACGGCTACTGCGAGATGATCCGCAAGGCGGGGGCGGTTTCGTGAGCGGGGACGGCGCGGCGGGCGGCGGCGTGACGGGCCCGGGCGCGACCGCGCCCCCGATCCTGTGGACGCCGACGCCCGAGGCCGTCGAGCGCTCGTGGCTCGTGCACTACCAGCGCTGGCTGGAGCCGCGCCTCGGCCGCGCGTTCGGCTCCTACGCCGAGCTGTGGCGCTGGTCGGTCGACGACGTCGACGCGTTCTGGCGCTCGATCTGGGACTTCTTCGGCGTGCAGGCCGACGGCTCGCCGGAGCGCGTGCTCGGCCGCCGCGAGATGCCGGGCGCGGAGTGGTTCCCCGACGTCGCGCTCAACTACGCCGAGCACGTCTTCCGCGAGCGCGACCCCGCGGCGGTCGCGATCCGACATGCCGGCGAGGGGCGCGAACTGGCGGAGCTGACGTGGGGCGAGCTGCGCACGCTGACCGCGCGGATCGCGGCCGGGCTGCGCGCGCAGGGCGTCGGGCGCGGCGACCGCGTCGTGGCGTACCTGCCGAACATCCCCGAGGCGATCGCGGCGATGCTCGCGTGCGCGTCGATCGGGGCGGTGTGGTCGAGCTGCTCGCCCGACTTCGGCGCGCGCAGCGTGGTGGACCGCTTCGCGCAGATCGAGCCGACCGTGCTGCTGGCGGTCGACGGCTACCGCTACAACGGCAGGGCGTTCGACCGGCGAGAGGTCGTGGCGGGGCTGATGGCGCAGATGCCGAGCCTGCGCGCCACCGTGCTGCTGCCGTACCTCGACCCCGACGCGACGCTCGATGGCACGCTCGCCTGGGCGGACTTCCTCGGGGCCGGGCCGGGCGGGACCGCGTCCGCGGAGCTGAGCTTCGACCGCGTCCCGTTCGACCACCCGCTGTGGGTCCTCTACTCCTCCGGCACGACCGGCCTGCCCAAGGCCATCGTCCAGGGCCAGGGCGGGATCCTGCTGGAGCAGCTCAAGAAGCAGCACCTGCACCTCGACGCGCACGCCGACGACCGCGTCTTCTGGTTCACGACGACCGGCTGGATGATGTGGAACTTCCTGCTCGGCGTGCTGCTCACGCCGGCCTCGGTCGTGCTCTACGACGGCTCGCCGGGCTTCCCGGACATGGACGTGCTGTGGCGGCTGGCGGCAGACGCGGGCGTGACGATCTTCGGCACGAGCGCGAGCTACATCGCGCAGTGCATGAAGGACGGCGTCGAGCCTGCCGGCGGCGGGCGCGACCTGAGCGCGTTGCACGCGGTCGGCTCGACCGGCTCGCCGCTCGCGCCGGAGGGCTTCCAGTGGGTCGCCGACCACCTCGGGAGCGACACGTGGCTGTTCTCGACCAGCGGCGGGACCGACGTCTGCACCGCGTTCGTCGGCGGCGTGCCGACGCTGCCGGTCTACCGCGGCGAGCTGCAGGGCCCGTCGCTCGGCTGCAAGGTCGAGTCGTGGGACCCGGACGGCAGACCGCTCACCGGCGCCGTCGGCGAGCTGGTGATCACCGAGCCGATGCCGTCGATGCCGGTCGCGCTGTGGAACGACCCCGACCAGGCACGCTACCGCGACAGCTACTTCGACATGTTCCCCGGCGTCTGGCGCCACGGCGACTGGATCGAGCTGACCGAGCGCGGCACGGCGATCATCAGCGGACGCTCCGACGCGACGATCAACCGCGGCGGCATCCGCATGGGCACCGCCGAGATCTACCGTGCCGTGCTCGCGCTGCCGGAGATCCTCGACGCGCTCGTCGTCGACGTCGACGGCTGGATGCCGCTGTTCGTCGTGCTGCGCGAGGGCGCCACGCTCGACGACGACCTGACGAAGCGGATCGCCGCGCGCGTACGCGAGGACTGCTCCCCGCGCCACCTGCCCAACGAGGTCCACGCGGTAGCCGAGATCCCCCGCACGCTGTCCGGCAAGGCGCTCGAGATCCCCGTCAAGCGGATCCTCCAGGGCACCGACCCGGCGGCGGCCGCGAGCCGAGACTCGCTCAGAAACCCGGCCGCGCTCGACTGGTTCGCGGCGTTCGCCGCCCGTCGGGGTGCACAGGCGTAGGAGCCCGCTCAGATGGAGTGGTGCCGTGCCCGCAGCGCCGCGACGAGCGCCTTGTCCTCGGCGGTGGGGCGCGAAGACGGAGCGGGCGAGGTGCTCGGCGGGACCGACTGGGAGCGCCCCTCGGCCGCCCTGATGACGATGGCTCCGCTGCGGCGGATCTTTCTTGGGACCGACTTCGAGCCCATCCTGCCTCCTTCGCGGATCGATCGAGACACCACTCGCACCGTTTGAGTCTACGCGCGTGCGCGGATCGAGGACCACGTCAGTCGCACGGCCGCGACGGTGCAAGTCACTGCGGCCACGCGCCACGTCCCGACCGGATGCGAACCGAACGGCGCCATCGCGAGGCTTGCCGAGGCGAGCAGCGCCGCCGCAGTCACCACGAGCAGCCAGCGTCGCGTCGCGGAGAAGATCGCGCTCACGAGCCGATGCTCGCCAAGGACCGCGGTGACGCCGGAGAACAACGCCGCGCCGCCCAGCAGAATCGAGACAGCCGCATCGGGGCTGTTCCCTCTGAGCCCCGACGCCACGCCGAGCCACAGCAGCGCCGCGACGATGAGGCTCGTCGTGCTCGCCTGGTTCAGCCGACCGGCAGCCTCCGGGGCGATCTCCAGCGCGGCTGAGACGTCCTGATGCGAGTCGATCTCCTCGTCGGCGTAGAGCGCAGCTCGATTCACGCCGAGCTCGAATGCGCTCAGCGGCCGGTCGGTCGCGGAGTCGGACAGCATCGCGAGGTCGAAGCGCAGCTCCTCCGGGATGACGACCTCGGCATGGAAGCTCCGGGCACGCCAGGCTCCAGGGCAGTCGATGAGGAACCAGCGACGATCCGGATACCGAACGCGATAGCCGATCTCGCCCCAGCCAAACGAACGGTCCAGGCGTCCCGTGGCCCACGACAGGTCGACCTCGTCCCCGTATGCGTACTTGAGGATGCGCCGGTTGGGTCCGCCCGCGACCAGGACGGCGAACAGCACGTAGTTCGTCCAGAGCGCGTCGAGGAGCGCCGCGCATCTCGGATCGGCGTTGACAACCGCGTGGCTGGAGCCGGCCACCGCCGCCTTGCGCGCGAATTCGGCCCGCATGCCCTCCGCGGTCCTCGCCGGTTCGAACACGATCCGCCGTAGATCGGCGGTGAGTTGCTCCAACTCCCCCGCCGGCACATCCGTTCCCAGGGCTGCGGATGCAGCGCTCGACAGAGCGACGAGCGACAGCTCGCCGTTCTGCTCTCTCCCGAGCGCGGGAATCGCGGCGCCGGCCTCGTCGCGGAGGTCGAATGCGCGCAGACGCTCCTTGGCGAGCAGCGAGATCGGGGCGACGATCCCGTCCTGGATTCGCAGTGAGGCGAGCTGCGCGTCCGTGAGCGTGAAGTCGATCGAGACGCGTCGGCGGGTCTGCTCTCCCGACAGCAGCTCGATCGTCTCGACACGGCGGTTGATCCAGGACTTGGGTTCGGCGATAAGTGGAGCTGCCGCGATGCCGGCGTCGATCAGCAGCGGGTCGTCGCGATCGGCCATGGACGCAGCGAATCAAGCCCTCCCGGAGCTTGCGCCGGTCCTGTGCGGATGTCGTGTGCCGCGCAGGAAGGCTTGCAGCCGGCGCCGTGGTGCTCAGCGCGGGCGCGTCGCCCGGCGCAGGACGGCGCCGAGCAGCAGGGCCAGCGCGCCGAGCAGGGCCAGTCCGAGCGTGTCAATGCCGGTGTTGGGGAGCGTGGCCGGGGCGGAGCCGGTCGCGGCCGGGGCGGTGGCGGCGGGGGACGTCGCTACGGAGCCGGAGCCGCCGCTCGCCGTGCCGCCGCTCGACGGCGTGCTCGCCGTCCCCCCGCCGCCGCTCGCGGCCGCCACGACCGTGACCGTCCCCTTCATGAACGGGTGCAGCGAGCAGTGGTAGGAGAAGGTGCCGGCGCTCGTGAACGCGTGCGAGCCGCTCTGGCCCTTGCGCAGGATGCCGGTGTCGAAGCCGGCTCCGGTGGCGGTGTGGTCGGTCGGCCCGGCGTTCGCCCAGGTGACCGTGTCGCCGACGTGCACCGTGACCGCGCTCGGCCCGAAGCTGAAGTCGCGGATCGTGACGGCGCTCGTGCCCGCGGCGTGGGCCACCGGGCGGGCACGCGGCGACGCGGCCGCCGCGTGCGCGCCGGCCGGCGGGACGATTGCCACGGCCGGTCCGACGACGTGCCCGACCGCAGGGGGCGGCGATGACGCGACCGTCGCGGGCGGCGGCGCGGCGGCGGTCGTGGTCGGAGCCGGCGCGGTGACCGTCGCCGGCGGCGCGCTCGTCGTCGCGGTCGCCGGCGGGGCGGGCGTCATGGCCGTGGCGCCGGGCGCCGTCGTCGCGGGCGCCTCCGGCGACGCCGCGACCCCAGCCGCCGCCAGCGCCGTCAGGACGGCGGCCAGGGCACGGCGGCGGCGGGTGTCGAGCGGTGCTCGCGGCATGGAGGGTCCCTCGCAGCCATGGACACCGCGACGCGCCTTCTCATTCCCGGCGCATCGCGCAGTAGCATCACGCGCCGTCGGGTCTTCGTCGTCCCCCGGAGGAGAGAGACCGCAGTGACCCTCGCCACGATCACGACGTACCAGTGGTACCTGGCCGTGCACATCCTCGCCGCCGTCCTGTGGGTCGGGGGCGCGTTCACGCTGCAGGTGTTCGCGATCCGCACCTCGCGCGCGAGAAGCGCCGAGCGGATGGCCGGCTTCGCGGGCGACGCCGAGTGGGTCGGCACGCGCATCTTCGTGCCCGCCTCGCTCGCGCTCGTCGTCTTCGGCTTCCTGCTGATCCACCAGCAGAACTACGACTACAAGTTCTGGCTCGTCTTCCCGATCGTCGTGTGGGCCGCCTCGTTCGTCACCGGCGCCGCCTTCCTCGGCCCGCAGTCCGGGCGGCTGAGCAAGGCGATCGAGGCGCGCGGGATCGAGAGCCCGGAGGCGACCGCGATCCAGCAGCGGATCTTCCTCGTCTCGCGCGTCGAGCTGGCGTTCCTGCTGCTCGTCGTGCTCGACATGGTGCTGAAGCCCGGCGCCTGATCCCTCGCGCGCCCGGCGGGTACGCTGATCCCATGCGGGAGCAGTTGCGCGACGGCCACGGGCGGACGATCGGCGACGTGCGCGTCTCGGTCACCGACCGCTGCAACTTCCGCTGCCAGTACTGCATGCCTGCGGAGGGGCTGCCGTGGCTGGAGCGCGACGGCGTGCTGCGCTTCGAGGAGATCGCGCGACTCGTCGCGCTGCTGGCCTCGATGGGCGTGCACGACGTGCGCCTGACGGGCGGCGAGCCGCTGGTGCGGCGCGACTTCCCGCGACTCGTGGAGCAGCTCGCGGCGGTCGACGACGTGCACGACCTGTCGATCACGACGAACGGCTACCTGCTCGAGCGCGACGCCGCCGCGTTGGTGGCCGCCGGCGCAAACCGCTTCAACGTCTCGATCGACTCGCTCCAGCAGGACCGCTTCTTCGAGATGACCCGCCGCGACGCGCTGCCGCAGGTGCTGCGCGGGCTGGAGGCGCTCGCGGCATTCCCGCAGGCGCACCCGATCAAGGTCAACGCGGTCGCGATCCGCGGCTTCACCGAGGACGAGCTGCCGGCCTTCGTCGCGTTCGCGCGCGAGCACCCCTACGAGCTGCGCTTCATCGAGTTCATGCCGCTCGACGGCGACCACGCATGGAGAACCCGAGCAGGTGCTGACAGGCGAGGAGGTCCGCGCCGCGATCCACGCGCTGCACCCGCTCGAGCCCGAGCCGCGCGAGCCGCACGCGACCGCGCGCACCTACGGCTTCGCCGACGGGCGCGGCCGGGTGGGCTTCATCAACCCGGTGTCCGAGCCGTTCTGCGGCGACTGCAACCGCATCCGCGTCACCGCCGACGGCCGCTTGCGCACCTGTCTGTTCTCCTTGAACGAGACCGACCTGCGCGGGCCGCTGCGCGCGGGCGCCAGCGACGACGAGCTGGAGCAGATCGTCCGCGAAGCCGTCTGGCGCAAGGAGCTCAAGCACCGCGTCAACGAGCCGGGCTTCGTGCAGCCCGCGCGCACGATGTCCGCCATCGGCGGCTGAGCCGCCGGCCGCGCGCTCACGCCGCCGCGAGCGCCGGCCGCGCCTCGCGCGCGACCGCGACGAGCGCCCGCACGAGCGCCGGCTCGGGGTCGCGGTCGCGCCACACGACGCCGACCGCCTGCCGCGCCGACGGCTCCACCAGCGGGACGGCCGCCATCCCCGCCGGCACGCCGAAGCCGTGCAGCCACGTGTCGGCCATCACGGCGCACAGGCCGCCGTCGCGCACCTGCGCGTGCAGCGTCGAGATCGAGTTCGTCTCGACCGCGGGCTCCGGCGAGGCGCCCGCGCGCGCGAACAGCGCGTCGACGATCCGGCGATTCTGCATGTCGGGCGCGAGCAGGCACAGCGGCGCGGCCGCCGCGTCGCGCCAGCGTACGCTCGCGCCGGCCGCCCAGCGACTCCCGCGCGGCGCGACGAGCAGGTAGCGCTCCTCGTACAGCGGCTGCTGGCGGACGCCGCGCAGCGGCTCGTTCTCGAGGTACGTGAGGCCGGCGTCGAGCTCGCCCTCGTGCAGGCCGCGCTCGATCTCGCGCGAGCTGAGCGAGCGGATCGTCGCGCGCACGGCGGGGTGCCGCTCGCGCAGCGGGCCGGTCAGCCGCGAGACGACCGGCAGCGAGGTGGGGATCGCGCCGAGGCGCAGGCGCCCGCCGATGCCGTCGCGCATCGCGGCGAGGTCGGCTCTCATGCCGTCGGCGTCGGCCAGGATGCGGTGCGCCCAGTCGAGCGCGCGCTCGCCCTCCGGCGTCAGCCCCTGGAAGCGGTGGCCGCGCTCCACGAGCGGTATGCCAAGCTCCGCCTCGAGCCGGCGGATCGCCTCCGACAGCGTCGCCTGCGAGACGTGGCAGGCGTCCGCGGCGCGGCCGAAGTGGCGCTCGCGGGCGAGCGCGGCGAGGTAGACGAGGTGCTTGAGAACCATGAGATCAGCGCGCTAGTTGATCGGCTCAGCCTATCGATCGGGCGACGAAAGCATTTGCGCCGCGGCGCGGCGGCGAGGATGCTTGGTGACGTGTCGCGCAACCTCGTCGAGCTGGTCCGCCGCCATCACGCGCTCGACGCGCCGACCGCGCTCGACGTGCTGAAGGAGGCCGTCGAGCTGCGCGGCGAGGTGACCGACGCAGACCGGCGCGAGGCGGCCGCGCGGTCCGGCCTCCCCGAGGCGGCCGTGCACGGCGTCTCGACCTTCTACGACGACCTGCTGCAGCCGCGCGGCGCGCGCCACGTGCGCGTCTGCACCGGCACGGCCTGCTTCGCCGCGACGGGCGACGCGCACGTGGACGCGCTGCGGTCGGCGTTCGGCGTCGGGCTGGGCGAGCGCGGCGGACGACGGCTCGGTGTCGCTGGCGGAGACCGTCTGCCTCGGCTTCTGCCACAGCTCGCCGGCGGTGCGCGACGGCGATGTGATCGACGCCGGGCCAGACGTCGTCGCGCGCGTGCTGGCCGGCGCGCTGCGTGGCGGCCGACGAGCCGGCGTGGGCAGTCGACGCTCGCCGAGCCGGTGCTGACGCGGCCGGGCGACTGGTCGGGCCTCGCGCGCGCGCTCGGCGAGCGCGTCTCGCCCGAGGCGCTGCTGGAGGAGGTCAAGGCGGCGGAGATCCGCGGGCGCGGCGGCGCCGGATTCCCCGCCGGCGTCAAGTGGGGCTTCGCGCGCGGCGTCCGACGGGCGAGCGAGAAGTTCATCGTCGCCAACGGCGACGAGGGCGACCCGGGCTCCTACATCGACAAGTACCTGATGGAGCGCACGCCCGGCGCGCTGCTCGAGGGGATGGCGCTCGCCGGCTACGCGGTCGGCGCCTCGCACGGCTTCGTGCTCGTGCGCTCGGAGTACCCGCTGTCGAAGCCGGCGCTGGAGGCGGCGGCGGAGCGCGCCCGCGCCGACGGCTGGCTCGGCGAGGACATCCGCGGCAGTCGGACTTCGCGTTCGACGTGACCGTCGTCGAGGGCGCCGGCTCCTACGTCGTCGGCGAGGAGACCGCGCTGCTCGCCTGCCTGCAGGGACTGCGCGGGACCGTCTCCGCGCGGCCGCCGTTCCCCGCGCAGTCGCGGCCTGCACGGCATGCCGACGGTCGTCAACAACGTCGAGACGCTCTGCAACGTGCCGTTCGTCGCGCGCGCGCGGCGCGGACGCCTATCGCGCGCTCTGCGCCGGACGCCGAGACGACCGGCACGAAGCTCGTCTGCTTCAACGAGCGCTTCGCGCGGCCGGGCGTCTACGAGGTGCCGTTCGGGGTGACCGATGCGCGAGCTGTGCGAGGAGCTGGCGGGCGGCCTGCGCGACGGGCGGACGATCAAGGCGGTGCAGATCGGCGGGCCGCTCGGCGGGATCCTGCCGGCGCAGCGGCTCGACACCGCCGTTCGACTTCGACGCGCTCGCGGCCGAGGGCTGCATGGTCGGCCACGGCGGCATCCTCGCGTTCGACGACCGCACCGACATGCGCGACGCTCGCGCGGCACCTGCTGCGCTTCGGCGCGCACGAGAGCTGCGGCAAGTGCTTCCCGTGCCGGATCGGGCTGCAGCGCGCGCATGAGATGTTCGCGGATGACGAGCCGGTCGAGCGGGAGCGGCTGGAGCAGCTGCTCGAGACGCTCGAGCTCGGCTAGCCTGTGCGCGCACGGCGGCGGCATGCCCGCGCCGATCCGCTAGCCTGCTCGACGCACTTCCCCGACGAGCTGGGGCTGGCGTGATGCGCGTCACGGTCGACGGAATCGACGGTCGAGGTCGCCGACGGCGCGACCGTGCTCGACGCCGCCCGCGCCGCCGGCCGCTGAGGTCCCGACGCTCTGCTTCGACGAGCGGCAGGCGCCGTTCGGCGCGTGCCGCGTGTGCCTGGTCGGCGTCGAGGGCGTCAGCCGCGCCGCTGCCCGCCTGCACCACGCCCTGCCGCGACGGGCATGACGATCGACGACCGAGGACCCGACCGCGCGCCGCGTCGCCACCGCGGTCGTCGAGCTGGTGCTGTCCGAGCTGCCGGAGCCGCCGGCGCCGCACACCGAGCTGGCGCAGGTCGCCGAGCGGCTCGGCGTCGGCGAGCCGCGCTGGCCGGGCGAGACGCACGCGCCGCAGCCGACCGACACGCGCCACCCCTACCTCGCCTTCCAGCACGAGCTGTGCATCTCGTGCGGGCGCTGCGTGCGCGCGTGCGACGAGGTGCAGGGCGCGTTCGCGCTCACGGCGACCGGCCGCGGCTTCGGCGCGAACGTCGCCGCCGGGCTCGACGCGGGCTTCCGCGACGTCCGCCTGCGTCTCCTGCGGCGCCTGCGCGGACACCTGCCCGACCGACGCGATCACGGAGATCACCCTCCTGGCAGCTCACGGAGGTGAGCGCATGAGCGCTGTTCGACGCGACCGTCACCACCACCTGCGGCTACTGCGGCGTCGGCTGCCGCCTCGAGGCGCACGCGCGCGACGGCCGCGTCGCGTCGATCTCCCCGGCGCTCGACGGGCCGGCCAACGAGGGCCACACCTGCCTGAAGGGCCGCTTCGCGCACCAGTTCACGCGCTCGCGCGAGCGGCTGACGACGCCGCTGATCCGCGACGCCGAGCGGCGAGCTGCGCCCCGCGACCTGGGACGAGGCGATCGAGCGGATCGTCGCCGAGCTGACGCGCGATCAAGACCGCGCACGGCCCGGACGCGATCGCGGGCCTCGCCTCCTCGCGCGCGACGAACGAGGACTGCTACGCGATGCAGCGCCTGATGCGCGCCGCGATCGGCACGAACAACATCGACAACTGCTCGCGCGTCTGCCACTCGCCGACCTCGTACGCGCTGCGCAAGGCGCTCGGGCTGTCGGGCGCGACCGGCTCGTTCGACGACATCGACCACGCCGGCGCGGCGATCCTGATCGGCGCCAACCCGACCGAGGGCCACCCGGTCGTCGGCGCGCGCATCAAGCAGGCGACGCTGCGCGGGCATGAAGCTCGTGACGATCGATCCGCGGCGGATCGAGCTGGCCGACTACGGCGTGCTGCACCTCGCGCCGCGGCCCGGCACGAACGCCGCCGTGATGCTGGGGCTCGCGCACGTCGCTGGAGCGCGACGGCCTCGTCGACCATGACTTCATCGCCGCGCGCACCGAGGGCTTCGACGCGCTCGCAGGCGCTGCTCGCCGGCGTACGCCCCCGACGCGGTCGAGGAGATCACGCGGCGTCCCGGCCGCCGACATCGAGGCCGCCGCGCACATCTACGGCGAGGCCGCGAACGCCTGCGATCTCCTGGGGCCTCGGCGTGACCGAGCACAAGTACGGCTCCGAGGTCGTGCAGCTGATCTGCAACCTCGCGCTGATGACCGGCAAGATCGGCCGGCCCGGCTCGGCGCTGCTGCCGCTGCGCGGGCAGAACAACGTGCAGGGCTCCTCCGACATGGGCGCGCTGCCGGACACCTACACCGCGTACCGCTCGGTCGAGCGACGAGGACGTCGCGCGCTCGTTCGAGGACGCGTGGGGCGTGCCGCTCTCGCGCGACGAAGGGCTACACGATCCCGCAGATGTTCGACGCGGCCGTCGACGGGCGATCTGCAAGGCGATGTACATCTTCGGCGAGGACGTCGCCCAGACCGACCCGGACACCGCGCACGTCGTGCACGCGCTCGAGTCGCTCGAGTTCCTCGTCTGCCAGGACATCTTCGAGACCGAGACGACGAAGTACGCGGACGTGATCCTGCCGGCGTCGTCGTTCCTGGAGAAGGCGGGGACGTTCACGAACGCCGAGCGGCGCATCCAGCTCGTCGCGCCGGCGATCGACCCGCCGGGCGAGGCGCGCACCGACTTCGAGATCCTCACGGCGGTCTCCGCGCGCTCTGGGCCACGAGCTGCCGTGGGCGACGCCATCCGACGCGATGGACGAGATCGCCGCGCTCACGCCCGACTGCGCCGGCGTCATCGTACGAGCGGCTCGGCCGCCGCGGGCTGCAGTGGCCGGTCGCGCCCGACGGCACCGACGCGCCGATCCTCTACGAGCGCGAGTTCACGCGCCGAGAGCGGCAGCGCCCACTTCGCCGCGCTCCCCTACAAGGCGCCCGGCGACGCAGCCGACGACGAGTTCCCGCTGATCCTCGTCACCGGCCGCCGCCTGCAGCACTACAACGCCGGCACGATGACGCGCCGCACGGGGAACCTCGAGCTGATCGACGCGCGACTGTGCTGGAGATCCACCCCGACGACGCCGCGCGCCTGTGGATCGCCGACGGGCGACCGCATCTCGGTGCGCAGCCGCGTCGGCCGGATCGAGCTGCCCGCGCACGTGACCGACCGCATCGAGCCGGGCCACGTCTTCACGGCGTTCCACTTCCCCGAGATCGCGCACGAACCTGCTCGATCGGCGCCTCGGCCGACGTCAACACGTCGTGCCCGGAGTACAAGGTGGTCGCCGTCGACGTGCGGCCGATCGGCGAGCAGCCGGCGAAGGTGCCAGCGCTGGCGTGAGCGAATCAGCCAGGGGGCCCGCCTCCGCCGGCCACATGGCCGGCTCCGGCACCCCAAGACCCGCCGCCCACATGACCGCGCGGATCGTGCGCGACGGCGGCGTGCGCGACGAGGTCGCAGTCGAGGAGCCGCTTGGAGATCCGCGTCGACGGCGCGCCGCTGGCGTCACGATGCGCACGCCCGGCCACGACGAGGAGCTGGCGCTCGGCTTCCTGCACGGCGAGGGGCTGATCTCCGGCGCCGCCCCGGCCCCCGCCGCCGGCCCGACCGCCGACTTCGCCGCCAACGTCGTCGAGGTCGCCGGGCCGCTGCTGCGCGACCCGGGCGCGCGCAGCTTCTACACGACGTCGTCGTGCGGAGTGTGCGGCAAGGGCGCGCTGGAGGAGGTCGCGGTCGCCGCGCCCGCCGCCGCGCCCGGCCCGCGCGTCGCGCGCGCGCTGCTCGCCGCCCTGCCCGACCGCCTGCGTCAGCCAGCGTTCGCCCGCACCGGCGGCCTGCACGCGACCGGCCTGTTCGACGCCGCCGGCGAGTTGCTGCTCGTACGCGAGGACGTCGGCCGCCACAACGCGATGGACAAGGTGGTCGGCCGCGCCCTGCTCGACGGCCTCCTCCCCCTCCACGACCGCATCCTGTGCGTCAGCGGCCGGCTGTCGTTCGAGCTGGTGCAGAAGGCGGCCGTCGCCGGCGCACCGATCCTCGTCGGCGTCGGCGCGCCGTCCTCGCTCGCGATCGAGCTGGCCGCCGACCGCGGCATGACGCTGTGCGGCTTCGCGCGCGGCGGCGAGCGCGTGAACGTGTACGCGGGCCTGGAGCGGGTCGCAACGGAGCCGCAAAGACCCGTGTAGATCCACCATCAGGTGCGGTAGACACGGCTCATACGCTCATCTCATGAGCACATCTGCCGAGCCCCACCGCGCTGCGTCGCACCAGTGCTACATTCCTCCCATGCCACCCCGTGAGCTGACGCAGCGGGAGCTGCGCAACAGAAGCGGCGAGATCATGCGCGCCCTCGACCGCGGCGAGAGCTTCATCGTGACGCGCCGTGGAGTGCCCGTCGGCGAGCTGAAGCCGATCGCGCGGCGACGGCAGTTCGTCAACACGGCCGCCCTGATGGAGAGCTGGAGGAAGCTCCCGCCGATCGACTACGAGCAGTTCCGCGCCGACGTCGACGCATACGTCGATCAGGATCCGACGCCACGTGGCTGAGAACCGAAGCGGGCAAGGGTCTGCTCGACACCTCGGTGCTGATCGATCCCGACACGGCCGCGCCCCTCCCGGAGGAGGGGTCGATCTCGACCCTCAGCCTCGCCGAGCTGGCCGCGGGCCCGTATGCCGTCAGAACCACTGCCGAGCAGGCGCGCCGCCAGCAGCGGATCCAGTGGGCCGAGGCATCGTTCGAGGCGCTGCCGTTCGACGAGTCCTGTGCGCGCGCCTACGGAAGCGTGTACGCCGCGGTCGTCGCCGCGGGCCGCAAGCCTCGCGGGCCTCGCATGTTGGATCTGTTGATCGCCGCAACGTCCATCGCCCACGAGCTCCCGCTCTACACGCGCAACGTGCGCGACCTCGCCGGACTCGATGGCCTGCTGGAGGTCATCGACGTCGGCGCCGGCTGAGAGCCGCGCTCAAGCGAAGAGCTGCCTCGGCGTGACGAGGCGCACGCCGGGGTCGCGCCGGGCGGCGGCTCTGAGCTGGGGGGTGAAGCCGGCGCGCGAGAAGCAGTAGCGAGTGGGCAGCGGGCGATCGCCCACGAGATGCGCAGCGAGGATGTCGAGCTTCGCCAGCTCGTCCGTGTCCATCGGGCCGTCGGTCCATTTGCACGATCCGATCGCGATCACGGCGCCGTCGTCGTCGATCGCGACCGCGTCGAGCTCGCGATCGACGTCTCGCAGCGCGCCCGTGCGCAGCTCGCGCACTCTTCCCCACCACCAGCCCACCGCGGCGGCGTCGACCTCGGAGCGCAGCCACTGCTGACAGACCTCCTCGAACGCGGGCCTGGAGACGAACGCGTCGAGTTGTGGCAGCACGCGGCCCTCGAGGTGGCGCGCGGCGCCGGCCGGGTCGATCAGCCGGTCGCGGGACGGCAGCACGAAGCGGAACCAGAAGCGCAGGTACGGGTCGGCGATCCGGTAGCGGCTCTGGCGCGAGCGTTCCGGGTTCGCCACCGTGATCGGCACCTGCTTGTCGACCAGCCACAGTCTTTGGAGCGTGTCGAGCATCTGCGTGACGCGCGAACTGCCGCCGGCGATCCCGGTGCGCTCCGCGATCTGGGCGACGCGCGTCTGCCCCGCCGCGATCGCGCGCAGGATCGAGAAGAAGCCGGACGCGTTCGTCAGCTCCTGGTCGAGCAGCAGCCGAGCCTCCTCGTGCAGCAGCCCGTCCGGCTGCAGGACCAGCGCGAGGATGTTCTCCGCCAGCGACCGCTGCGGACGGATCTGCGCGAGGTAGTACGGCATGTGGCCGAAGACGGCATAGGCGCGGATGCGGTCCTCGGCCGACCATCTCGGCAGGAACAGGCCGACGTCGCGCGGGCTGAACGGCCGCAGTCGCAGCTGCCCCGCGCGGCGCCCGTACGTCGTCGCCGAGTAGCCGACGACCTCGCGCTCGAAGAAGCCGACCTCGCTGCCGGAGAGAACCACGAAGATCGGCAGCCGCTCGCCGCGCTCGCGCCACCAGACGTTGAGGATCGAGCCGATGTCGGGGCTCTCGTGGGCAAGGAACTGGAACTCGTCGAGCACGAGCAGCACGGGTCCGTCCTGGGCCCAGTCGGCGACCGCGTCGAGCGCGGCCCGCCAGTCGGGGACGGACAGCGCCGTGCGGCCCGTCGCCTCGGCGAGCCGCGTGGAGAAGTCGGCGAGCTGATCCGCGCGCGTGCCGCTCGTCGCCTCGAAGTAGAGGTGGCGCTTGCCGCGCGCGAACTCCAGCAGCAGCAGGCTCTTGCCGACGCGCCGCCGCCCCCACAGCACGAAGACCTGTCCTCCGTCCTGCGCCCAGCGGCGTTCGAGCATCGCCAGCTCGTCCTTGCGGTTGAGGAACCGGTCCGCAGCGCCCGCTTCTACCATGGAAAGAACTTATCTGCAAAGAACTTATCTGTCAATAAGTTCTTTCCATCATGGTGGTGAAGCCTACGGCGCCCACTCGGCGTCGAGCCGCGATAGCGCGACGCCCGCGTGCACGAGCACGATCGCGCCGGGCTCGAGCGGGCCGAGGAGCGCGGTCTCGACGGTCGCCGGAATCCCGTCGGCGCCGGCGCAGCGGGCGCGCGTCCCGCCGGCCGGGTCGAGCGCGAGCACGCGCATCGCGACGCCCTCGCCGCCGCCGCGCGACCGGCCGCGGCGGGCGTCCTCGCCGGACGCGGTGACGGGCCGCTGGCCCGGCTCGGAAGCGCTCACGTGCTGTGTGTCTCCACCACCCCGCAGGCGCGAACCGCCCGCGTCCGCGCCCGGACCGCCGCGTCGGCGCTACGAGTCCCCGGCGTGCAGGTCGAGCCACAGCTCGCTGCGCGTCGGGAACGCGGGGACGGCGTTGGCGAGCGTCGCGAGCGGCACCTCGGCCTCGACCGCGATCGTCGCCGCGTGCAGCATCTCGGCCACCTCGGGGCCGACGAACGTCGCGCCGACGAGCAGCTCGCGCTCGGTGTCGAGCACGAAGCGCGTCGTGCCGGCCGCGCCGCGACCGCGGAAGCTGCCACCGGCGTTGCCGGACGTCTCGCGGTCGACCGCGCGCGCCGCGATTCCGGCCTCGCGCGCGCTCGCGAGCGTGTGGCCGACGGCCGCGACGTTCGGATCGGTGAAGACGACGCGCGGCGACAGCGGCCCGTCGAGCCTCCCCACGCGCGCGTCGTCGTCGCCGCAGATCGCGTCCGCGGCGACGCGCGCCTGGTGCTTGCCCATGTGCGTGAGCTGCGCGCGGCCGTTGACGTCGCCGATCGCGTAGAGCCACGGACTGCCGGGCACGCGCAGCGCGTCGTCGACCGCGATCGACTCGCCCGGCACGAGCCCGACCGTCTCCAGCCCGAGGTCGCCGGTGCGCGGGCGGCGGCCGACCGCGACGAGCAGGTGGTCGCCGGTCAGCTCCTCGCCCTCGTCGAGCGTCACCGTCGTGCGGCCGTCGGCGCCGCGCGCCACGCCGACCGCTCTGACACCCACCCACAACTCGACGTCGCGCACGCGCAGCGCCTCCCACACCTGCTCGCTCGCGAACGGCTCCTCGCGCGCGATCAGCCGATCGGCGGCCTCGACCACCGTCACGTACGCGCCGAGCGAGCGCCACGCCTGCGCCAGCTCGACCCCCACGACCCCGCCGCCGAGCACGATCAGCGAGCCGGGGACCTCGCTCGCCGTCGTCGCCTCGCGGTTCGTCCACGGCGCGACCTCCGCCAGCCCAGGGATCGGCGGCAGCAGCGCGCTCGACCCGGTCGCGACGACCACGGCCTCGCGCGCCGTGCAGTCGCCGACGCCCTCCACGGTCACGCGCCGTTCGCCGGCGAGCCGCGCATGGCCGCGCAGCAGCGTCACGCCGCGCTCCTCCAGCCATGGCATCTGGCCGTCGTCGCGCAGGTGGTGGATCACCTCGTCGCGGCGCTCCAGCACGCTGGGCACGTCGACGTCGACGGGGTCCATCGCCTCGAACGCGCCCGGCACGCGCATCAGCTCGTCGAGGATCTCGTTCGGGCGCAGCAGCGCCTTCGACGGCATGCACGCGTAGAAGCTGCACTCGCCGCCGACCAGCTCGCGCTCCACGAGCGCGACCGCCTTGCCGCGCTGCGCCAACCGCCCGGCGGCCACCTCGCCGGCCGGGCCCGCGCCGATCACGATCACGTCGAAGCTGTGGTCCGTCATCGCACCTCCGCAAGGGCGTCGTCGAGCGCGGCGGCGATCAGGTCCGGGCGCTCCAGTTGGGGGTAGTGACCGATACCCGCCAGCTCCCGCACCGGAACGCCGGGCCGCAGCTCGCGCAGGCCGTCGAGCACGGCCGTCGTCGCGACCGGGTCCTCCAGCCCCCACGTGAGCGACAGCCGTCCCGGCCAGTCGCGGAAGGCGCCGTGCCAGCGCTCGACGTAGCGCTCGCGCTCGGCCATGTAGTTGACGAGCAGGTGGCCGATGCGGTGGCCGCCGTCGTGCGCGAGCAGCGCCCACTGGTCGTCGGCCTCGGCGCGCGTGAGCGGATGCGCGCCGGAGAAGATCCGCCCGAATTGCAGGCGGAACGAGCGCTCGCTGGTGAGCCGCGCGAACAGCGGGCCGAGGCGGCTGCGCAACAGCTTCTGGCCGACCGTCGGGCTCGCGCGGTCGAGCAGGATCGAGCCGTCGAACAGCAGCGCGCCGGCGATCTCGAGCTTCGCCTCGCCGTGCAGCTCGCGCGCGAACAGCTCCGTCGCGACGGAGGTGCCCATGTCGTGCGCGACGACGTAGACGGGCGGCGAGCCGGCGCGCTTGACCAGCTCCTCGACCGCGTCGGCCTGCCAGGCGAGCGTGTAGACGTGGTCGGCCGGCTTGTCGGACAGGCCGAAGCCGAGGAAGTCGAACGCGAGCGCCGCGTACCGATCCCGCCCGCCCCGCAGCGCCAGCAGCTCGCGCCAGTCGTAGGACGACGACGGGAAGCCGTGCAGGAACAGCAGCAGCGGGCCCTCGCCCTCGCGCCGCTGCACGTACAGCCGCCGCCCGGCGACCTCCTCGAAGCCGCCGGCGTCGCGCCAGCGCTGGACGTTCGCCGTCAGCATCGCGCGCAGCCTACGCGGCGGCTGCGCGCCGATGCCGCGGTTCGCTCAGCCGCGCTTCGCGTACTGGTCGATCTCGCCGAAGTCGATCAGCACGCAGTCCTCGTCGCCGAGCACCTCCGCGTCGTGGCCCGGCGGGATCGCGACGACGTCGCCCGGGCCGATCTCCGTCGCGGCGCCGCCGTCCATCATGATCCGCATGCGACCGGCGGCGCAGTAGCCGAGGTGGGAAACCTGGCAGGAGTCCGTGCCGGCGATCGGCTTGACGTTCTCCGACCATCTCCAGCCCGGCTCGAACACGCCGCGGCCGACCGTCCTGCCGGCGACCCTCACCACCTCCGACTTGCCGAGCCCCTCGAACGCACGCACCTCGTCCGGCGTTTCGAACCGCTTGACCTCGACCGACGCCATCGCTCGCTCCTCTCGCTGGTGACCTGTCGCACCAGGCATGCCCGATCGGGGCGCGCGGGATACCTCTCCCTCAGGCCAGCAGGGCGAACGGCGTCTGCAGCAGTTCGCGCACGCGCGCGAGGAACTGGGCGGCGTCGGCGCCGTAGAGGATGCGGTGGTCGGCAGGAGAGCGACAGGTCCATCAGCGCGCGCGGCGCGATCGACCCGTCGGCCGCCACCGTGGGCCGCTGCACCGCGGCGCCGACGGCGAGGATCGCCGCCTGGCCGGGTTGATCGACGGCGGTGAACGAGGTGACGCCGAACATGCCGAGGTTGGAGACGGTGAACGTGCCGCCGCTCAGCTCCGGCGGCAGGATCTTCCCGTCGCGCACTCTCGCCGCGAGCGTGCGCGTGGTGCGGGCGATCGCCGTGACGGGCTGCGCGTCGGCGTCGAAGATCGTCGGCACGATCAGCGTCCCGTCGGCGGCGACCGCCACGCCGACGTTCGACGCGCGCATACAGCTCGAAGCGCGCCGTCTCTGTACGCGCCGTTCGACGCGCGGATGCTCGCGCAGGGCGAGCCCGCACGCCTTCACGACGAAGTCGTTGACCGACGGCGCCGCTCCTGCGCGGCCTTCATCTGCGCGCGCAGCGCGAGCAGGTCGGTGACGTCGGCCTCGGTGCGGACCTGGAAGTCCGGCACCGTCGCCTTCGACTCCGCCATCCGCCGCGCGATCGTCTTCTGCGTTGACGTCAGCTCGACGACCGTCACCTCGCCCTTCCCCGTCACGCCGGCGGCGGGCGCCGAGAGGGCAGGCGCCGGAGCGCCAGTGGCAGGAGCCTGCGCGGGAGCAGCGGCAGCCGCCTCGACGTCGGCTTTCACGACCCGCCCGCCGGGCCCGCTGCCGGCGACGGACCCAAGATCGACGCCCAGCTCCCGCGCGAGCCGGCGAGCAACCGGAGAAGCCTTGACCCGTGCACCAGCCTCGGAGCCGCCGCCCACGGCGGGCACCGAGGGGGAGGCGTCCGCCGCAGCGGCCGGGGCCCCGTTGGAGGGCGCGGCGGCCGGAGCAGACTCGCCGTCAGCCAGCACCACGGCGATCACCGCACCGACCGGCAGCGCATCGCCCTCGGCCGCGACGGCTCTGAAGACCCCGGCCGCATCGGCCTCGTACGTCATGTTCGCCTTGTCCGTCTCGATCTCGGCGATCTCGTCGCCGACGCGCCACCGCGGCGCCGTCGGCGACGAGCCATCTTGAGGATCGTCCCCTCCTCCATCGAGTCGGAGAGGCGCGGCATCGTGATCTCGGGCATCGTCGTCCTAGGAGGTGGAGGGGCGGCCGAGGGCCGCGAGCACGGCGCCCGCGATCCGCTCCTCGTTCGGCATCGCGGCCAGTCTCGAGCTTCTTCGCGTACGGCAGCGGGACCTCGGCCATCCCGACGCGCTCGACCGGCGCGTCGAGGTCGTCGAAGCAGGCGTGCTGGATGCGTGCGGCCAGCTCGGCGGTGACGCCGTAGGTCGGCCAGCCCTCCTCGACGCACACCGCGTGGTTCGTCTTCGACACCGACGCGGCGACCGTCTCGACGTCGAGCGGGCGCAGCGAGCGCAGGTCCACGACCTCGGCAGCAGATGCCGTGCTTCGAAGCCAACTCGCTCGGCGACGTGCAGCGCGCGCACGGTCGCGTAGGAGTGCGTGACGAGCGTGACGTCGCGTGCCGGGTCGCAGCGACCTGCGCGCGCCCGATCGGCACGACGAAGTCGGGGTCGAGCGGCACCTCGCCTCTCTGCTTGTAGATCGGCAGGTTCTCGATCACCAGCACCGGGTCGTCGTCGCGGATCGCTGCCTTCAGCAGCCCCTTCGCGTCGGCTGGCGTGGCGGGCGCGACGACCTTCAGGCCGGGCGTCGAGGCGAACCAGCCGTCGAACGACTGCGAGTGCTGGGCGGTCAGCTGGTTGCCGGCGCCGTTGGGCGTGCGGATCACGAGCGGGCAGCGCACCTCGCCGCCGAACATCGCGCCGATCTTCGCCGCGTGGTTGATCACCTGGTCCATCGCCACCAGCGAGGAAGTTGATCGTCATGATCTCGACGACCGGCCGCTCGCCGAGCATCGCCGCGCCGACGCCGGCGCCGACGAAGCCCTCCTCGGAGATCGGCGTGTCGCGCACGCGGTCCTCGCCGAACTCCTCCAGCAGGCCGGCGGTGACCTTGTAGGCGCCCTCGAAGACGCCGACCTCCTCGCCCATCAGGAAGACGCGCTCGTCGCGCGCCATCTCCTCGCGCAGCGCGAGGCGCAGCGCCTCGCGGTAGGTCATGACCTCGGTCTCGGCGGCGGGCGCCTCGGAATCGGTGTTTCGCCCTTCGCTCGTCGCAAGCGCCGAGCTGCGAGCGACGTCAGTACGCTCATCGACCCAGCCCCGCGTCGAACGTCAGCGCCAGCTCCCCGAACGGCGAGCCGGGCCGCATGCGCGCGAACTGCTCGGCGCTGCCGGCGGCGTACATGCCCGCGGCGAGCTGCGCGACGTCCGGCTCCGCGCTCGCGAGCGCGAACTCCACCGCCGCCGCGACGCGCTCGTCCGCCCGCGCGTCGATCGCCTCCAGCTCCGCGTCCGCGAGGCCCGCTTCGCGCAGCTGCTGGCGCACGCGGCAGATCGGATCGTGGGCCTGGTGCTCGGCGATCTCGTCCTTCGTGCGGTAGGCGAGGCCGGCGTCGGCGACCGAGTGACCGCGGTAGCGGTAGGTCATCGCCTCCAGCACGGCCGGGGTGCGCTCCTCGCGCGCCGCCTGCAGCAGACGCTCCGACGCCTCGATCACCGCGTCGAGGTCGTCGCCGTCGACCCGCTCGCCGTGCATCCGGTAGGCGCTCGCGCGCTTGTACAGCTCCGGCTCGGCAGACGCGCGGCTGACCGCGGTCCCCATCCCGTACTCGTTGTTGACGACGAGGAAGACGATCGGCAGCCGCCACAGCGCGGCGAGGTTGAGCGACTCGTGCCAGGCGCCCATGTTCACGGCGCCGTCGCCCAGCTCGCAGAGCGACCGCCTGCGGCTTGCCCTGGCGGACGAGCGCGAGCGCGAGGCCGGTCGCGACCGGGAGCTGGCCGGCGACGATCCCCCAGCCGCCGTAGTAGCCGTGCGCGACGTCGAGGATGTGCATCGAGCCGCCGCGGCCGTGCGCGCAGCCGTCCTCACGACCGAACAGCTCGGCCATGACGGCCTCCGGCGGCGTGCCCTTGGCGAGCGCGAACCCGTGCGAGCGGTAGCCGGTGACGAGCAGGTCGTCGGGCTGGAGGGCGTGCACGACGCCGACGGTCGTCGCCTCCTGGCCGGAGGAGAGATGGCAGTAGCCGCCGATGCGCGCAGCCTTGTACTGGCGCTCCGTCTCGGTCTCGAAGACGCGGCTGAGCACCATCGTCTCGTACAGCTCGCGCCGCGTCTCGGGCGCGAGCGACGGTACGTCGGATACGTCTGGGGCGGGAGCGGTTGCGACCGCCATCAGGACTCCTCGAAGTACTCCGGGTGGGCCGCCTGGATGTGCGGCACGCTGGACAGGACCATCCGCAGGTGGTGGCGCATCGCCGCCTCGGCGCGATCGGCGTCGGCCGCCGCGATCGCCGCGACCAGCTCGCGGTGCTCGGCGACCATCTCGCCGAGGTAGCCGGGCTCGGGCAGGCTGAGCCCGCGGACGCGGTCGAGGTGGCCGTTCGCGCGGCGCGCGAGCGACCAGGCGATCTCGTGCCCGCTCAGCTCGGCGAGCAGGCGATGGAGCGCGTCGTCGAGCGTGTCGAACGCCTCCGCGTCGCCCTGCTCCTCGGCGCGCTCCTGCGCCGCGAGGTTCGCCTGGAGGCCGGCGAGGCCGGCGTCTGTGACGTGCTCGACCGTGCGGCGGATGGCGGCGCACTCGAGCGCCTCGCGCACGAACGCGGCGTCCTCGACGGCGGCGAAGCTGATGAGCGTGACGAACGTGCCGAGCTGCGGCACGATCGCGACGAGCCGCTCGTCGCGCAGCCGCGCGAGCGCTTCGCGCACCGGCGTGCGGCTGACGCCGAGCAGCTCGGCCAGCTCGTTCTCGCTCAGCCGCCGCCCCGGCTCCAGCTCGGCGCTGACGATCGCCGCGCGCAGGGCGGCATACACCTGGTCGCCGGTCGACAGGCCGTTTACGCGATCGTGCAGGGCAATCCGCATGGTTGCGGACTAGTATACAAGTGCACTGACGGTGCTCCGCAACCCCTGACCGGGGGGTTTCTCGGGGGCGGAACGTCTCAGCGCGCCGCGTCGGCGTGAGCGCGCCGCAGCGCCTCGTCGATTCGCCCGAACCGGTGGTCGTCGGCAGCGAACATCGTCTGCAGGATCTCGCGGACGATGTCGATGTCGAGGCTCTCGGCGACGAGCATCGCCTCGATGTCGGCCCAGTCGCGGGTGCGATCGAACATCGCCTTGAAGACGGCGAGCTCGACAGGGCCGAGGACGGGGATCTGCGCTCTCGCGAAGGCGAACCGCTTGCGATGGCGCGCGGCATCGTCGTGGATGGGGATCGTGTCGAAGAAGAGATCGATCGGCGTCTCGTCCCACCACAGCCGAATCTGCCCGTCGCGCACGATGACTTCTGCCGCCCCTTCCGGCTGGACGACCTCCGGCGGCAATGCGCGCAGCGCCTTCGCGGCGTCGGCAACGGGCAGGAAGACGTTGACGTCGACGTCGCTGGTCGCGCGCGGATCGCGCGTCCAGTAGGCGAGCGCGATCGCTCCGCCGAACGCATGCGGGATGCGGCGGCGCGCGAGCGCGCGATGCAGCGCGACAACCCGCTCGGGAAGCGTCATGGCCGGACGGCGCCGGTCGGTCTCGGCGGCCACCGCGTCAGCGGCGGGAAGCGCAGTTCAGGCGTGTGCCGTGTCGGCAGCGCCTCCGCCAGCAGCATCACGTCCACCAGCGTGCGGCCCGCGCGCTCCGACTGCGCCTTTGTCGGGACCACGACGGGCACCGACGCCGGTATGGCGGTGAGCCGCGCACCGGTCGCCGCCAGCAGACGCCCGAGCGTCTCGACCGAGGGCGCCTTGCTCGCGTGCTCGTAGGCCGAGATGGTCGCCTGCGAGGTGCCGGCGCGGTGCGCGAGCTCCGCCTGCGTCAACCCGGCTCGCCTGCGCGCGTCGCGAAGAGTCGCGGCAGTGTCCATAGGCAGAGTATATCCAGTTGGATATCCAAATCAAACGCCTCCCAACGAATGAAGGGCCCCCACTCGGGAGCCCTTCGAGGTGCTGCTGGTCGCTCCGGCGGCGGCGCCGGGCGGTTGAGAGGTCAGGCCGCGAGCGGGCCTTCGTGGCGGTCCACGGCGGCGCCCGCGGTGGCGACCGCAGCCTCCACGTGCCCGTACTCGACCGAGCCCGGTCCGTACATCAGCCCGCGCAGGATCGTCGTGGCGTCCGCCTGCGAGACGCCCTCGATCGTCGTCTCCGGGTGGTCGTCGGTGGCCATCAGCTTCAGGTTCCAGGTGCGAGTGTTCATGTCATGTGCTCCGATTGGAGATGCATCTCAGCGATGCCTCGCGATTCAAAGTACGCGCGCCGGTGCGCCACGTGTGTGACCCGCCGCACAGGACCCGCTTGTGTGATGGATCGCACAGCCGACCGCACGGTCGGCTCGTACGCCGCTCACTTACCCGCGCGGGTTGCGCAGCCGGTCGCGGTCCTCAGACTCGCCGACCAGCAGGAACACGAGCGAGACGAGAATCACGAGCGCAGTCCCGAACAGCGTCCAGCCGACCGCCATCACGACCACGTTGCCGCCCACAGCCGCCAGCACGACCCCGGCGACGAGCAGCCCGAGCGCGGTACCGAGAATGCGCGGATGCGGCGGACGGGGCATCGCAAGAGTCATACCCGCTCGACCGGCGTGGAAGCCGGCGCCGTCCGTCGCGCGCGGATGGAATGCTTGCGCCGCGATGGCGGCGGCGGGCGCGCAGACGCTCGAGATCGACGGCCGGGCGCTGGCGTGGCGCTCGCTCGGCGACGGACCGCCGCTGCTGCTCGTCAACGGCTACGCCGCGACGGGCGGCGACTGGGACCCGCAGCTGCTGCAGCGCCTCGCCGAGACGTTCGAGCTGATCGCGCCGGACAACCGCGGCATGGGCCGCTCGGCGCTCGGCGACCCGGCCGGCCTGGCGATCGACGGCATGGCGCACGACCTCGAGTTGCTGCTCGACGCGCTCGGCGTCGAGCGCGCGCCCGTGGTCGGCTGGTCGATGGGCGGCTTCGTCGCGCAGCAACTGGCGCTGCGCGCGCCGGCTCGCGTCGAGCGACTGGTGCTGCTGTCGACCGACCCGGGCGGCGCGACGGCCGTTGCGCCGGAGCCGGAGGCGTGGGCGCAGCTGCTCGACCACTCCGGCAGCGCGCGCGGAACCTGATCGCCGCGTTCGCGCGTGGCTGAGCGCCTGAGCAGCCGCGTCAGCGGCGCTCGGCGACCCGCGTGAAGTAGCGGTTCGCCGCGCGCATCGCCAGCTCGTACGGCTTCGCCCACTTGCCCTGCAGCCAGAAGGCCCAGCGGATGTCGGGCGAGGTGAAGACCATGTAGCGGTTGCGCGCGATCCCGTCGAGGATGCAGCCGGCGACGTGCTCGGGCGAGACGGCACGGCGCTCGAAGCGCTCGATCAGCGCTCTGATCTCCGGCCGCTCGCGATCGACGCCGACGATCGTCACCGTGCCCGTGAGCGGCGTGTGGACGGCGCCGGGACAGACGAGCGTGACGCCGATCCCGTGGCGGCGCAGGTCGAAACGCAGCACCTCCGAGACGCCGCGCAGGCCGAACTTCGTCGCGCTGTAGGGCGCGTGCCACGGCAGCCCGAACAGCCCGGCGGCCGACGAGACGTTGACGACTTGGCCGCCGCGGCCGGCGGCGATCATCGGCGGCACGAAGCACTCGAGCACGCTGATCGGCCCCATCAGGTTGACGTCCACCACCCGCTGCCAGTGGCGGTGCTCGAGCCGGTCGATGGTGCCCCACGTCGCGATCCCGGCGACGTTCATGACGACGCCCATCGGGCCGTGCGCGGCGTGGATCGCGACGCCGAGCGCGACGACCGCCTCGTGGTCGGCGACGTCCGCCGCCCGCGCGTAGGCGACCGTGCCGCCGGCGGCGCGGATCTCCTCGACGACGCGCGCGAGCGGCTCCTCGTGCAGGTCGGTGAGGAACAGCTCCGCCCCGCGCGCGGCGGCGGCGAGCGCGGTCGCGCGGCCGATCCCGCTGGCGGCGCCGGTGATCAGGCAGCGTTTGCCGCGCAGGTCCGGGACCGGCACGCGCCGACGGCGGCGCCTCATGCGCCCCGCCTCGCCGCGACCCGCTGCGCGAGCCGCGCAAACGGCGAGCCCGTGCCGGCGACAGCGTGGACGGGCGGCACCGGATCCGGCTGCACCTCGAGCGACCGCAGCGTCATCGCGAGCATCTCGTAGTGGCCGACGAGCAGGCACAGCTCGATCAGCCCGCGCTCGTCGTACTCGCGCGCGAGCGCCGCCCACAGCTCGTCGCCGATGCGGCGGTCGGCGTGCAGCTCGTCGGCGGCGCGCAGCAGCAGCGTCTGCCGGACAGACCAGCCCACCGCCTCCGCCCCGTCGCGCACGCGCGCGACCTCGTCGGCGCTCAGCCCCGCCCGCTGCGCGAGCCGCTCGTGCTGGACCCACTCGTAGTCCGAGCCGGTGTTGCAAGCCACGCGCAGGATCACCAGCTCGGCCTCGTCGCGCGGGAGCGTCCCGCCCGGCATCAGCGCCCCGGCGAACCACAGCCAGCGCCGGAACAGCCCGCGATGCCGCGCGAGCGTCGTGAAGACCCGCGGCGGCTCCCCGCCCCCGATCGCCGCACCCAGCACCCGCACGATCGCGGCGTTCAGCCAGCCGATCTCCCGGCGCGATCCGGGCGCGATGCGCGGCGATCCGGGCATTCGAGACATCCCGAGACCGTATCCACGACCGCTCGCTGCTGCGCCGCCTCGCTCTCGACATCTATACCCTTTTATCGTAATGTATAGCCTAGATAGCTATAGAAAGATATATATGGCAAGAAGCCGATCGCAGCCCCGCGGGCGAGGAACGCACAACCCGTACACCCCCGATGCCGGCGCACGCCCACCGCTGCTCGCCGGCCGCGACGCGGAGCTGACGCAGCTCGACAGCATCGTCACGCAGCTCACCGTGGGCGGGACGGAGCAGCACCTGCTGATCACCGGGCTGCGGGGCGTCGGCAAGACCGTCCTGCTCAACGAGTTCGAGCGGCTCGCCCAGGACGCCGGCTGGCCGGCCGAGACCAAGGAGGTCGGGCGAAGATCGTCGGTCGCGACCCTGGTGGGGCGCACAGCGCGGCGAGCGCTGCTGCAGATGAGCACGAAGAAGCGCGTCGGAGGACGGCTGCGCCGAGCGATGTCGGTCTTGAAGTCGTTCGAGATCGCGCTGCCCGGCGAGGTGTCGTTCAAGCTCGAAGTCGGACCGGCCTTGGGCGAAGCCGATTCGGGCGATCTCGCGGACGATCTGCGCGACGTGCTCGTCGCGGTGGGCGAGGCAGCCGCCGAAGCCCGCTCGGGGTTCGCGCTCATCTTCGACGAACTGCAGAACCTCTCGGCGGACGACTACGAAGCGCTCATCATGGCGCTTCACCGCGTCAAGCAGAAAGGTCTGCCGGTCGCGTTCGTCGGCGCGGGGCTCCCTCTGCCCCCGACACTGACGGCCGAGGCCAAGAGCTACGCCGAGCGGATGTTCGCGTACGCGACGCTCGGGCCGCTGGGCGAGCAGGCGGCGCACGAGGCGCTCGCCGCGCCGGCGCGCGGGCAGGGCGTGCGCTGGGAGGACGACGCCATCCGCCATGTCCTCGGCTACACCGAGGGATACCCGTACTTCCTCCAGGAGTACGGGCGCCGCGCGTGGGCCCAGGAGACGGGCGCCGTGATCAGCACCCGCGACGTGCGCGCGACGCAGGTGCTGGTCGAGGACTTCCTCGACACGAGCTTCTTCGAGCCGCGCATCGGTCGTCTTGCGGAGTCCGAGCGCTCCTACGTGAGCGCGCTGGCCGCGTTGGGCGACGGACCGCAGCAGAGCTCAGCGGTCGCCGGGCGCCTCGGCCGCACGATCGGCTCCGTGTCCACGCTGCGAGATGCGCTGATCGCCAGCGCGGTGATCTACTCGCCACGCCGCGGCTACGTGGACTTCACGGTTCCGCACTGTGCAGCGTTCGTGCGCCGGCGCTACCCGCTCGGTGGCGGGTAGCGCGAGCGCAGCGGCTCAGATCGACGCCAGATCCCCCACGACCTGCGTCAGGCGGAACGCGTTGCCGGACGGGTCGCGGAAGCCGCAGTCGATCCCGTAGGGACGCTCCTCCGGCGCCTCGGTGAACTCGACGCCGCGGGCCTTCAGCTCCTCGTAGGACGCCCGGCAGTCGTCGGTCGTGAGGAAGACGGTGCCGGCGAAGCCCTTCGCCATCAGCGCCTTGACCTGCTCGGCCGTGTCGGCGTCCATCACCGGCGGGCCGGGGATCGCCATCAGCACGACCGAGAAGTCCGGCTGGTCGGCGGGCCCGACGGTGAGCCAGCGGAAGTTGCCGAGCTCCGCCAGCGTGACGTCCGCGCCGACCTCCCAGCCGAGTCTCTGCGTGTAGAACGCGAGCGCCTCGTCCTGGTCGTGGACCCACAGCTGGGCGTTGGCGATTCTGATCATCGGGGACCTCCGGGTGACGTGGAACATGATGCGACCAGCCTAGGTCTGCCCGTCGCCCCTGTCTTCTCGAAACGTGCGCCGTTGCGGACGGCCGTACGCACGCGCCACGCACCCCGGTACGACGGCGTACGCCACCGCCGGCGGGAACGCTGCGCGGTAGGCGGTCGGCGACTTCCCGTACGTGCGCGTGAAGCTCGTCGTGAACGAGCCGAGCGACTGCAGCCCGACCGACAGGCAGATGTCGGCGACCGAGCGGTCGGTCATGCGCAGCAGCGTCGCCGCGCGCTCGAGCCGGCGCGTCAGCAGGTACGCGCGCGGCGACTCGCCGAAGGCGCGCTTGAAGGCGCGGCTGAAGTGCGCGCGCGAGAGGCCCGCGGCACGCGCCATGTCGTCGACCCCGAGCGGCTCGGCGTAGTGCGCGTCCGCGAGGTCCTTCGCTCTCAGCAGATGGCGGTCGGGCGGGACGAAGGCCATGCCACGCCCCAGTATGAAGTGCACACGAGCGGCCCCGGCGGCTGCGTGGGGGAACGGGGTCGCCGAGGCCGCAACGTGTGCGGATGGCCTGCGATGCCTCGCCGAATGGGGGATGGGGCGAGGCGGCGCGCACGGCGACGGTCGCGGAACCGGACACCGCGAAGCCCACACAGGGCCATCGGCCCGCGATCCTCGCTGCTCAGTCAGATTTTCGGTAGTCCGAATTTCGAACGTTCAAATCGCGAGTATCGAACGCGCCAGCACTTGCCTTGGACCACGCTTCTTCATTAGTGTCAGGAGACAGCAGCATTTTCTTACGGGATCGGGGAAGCGGTGCCGCGGTCAGGACGCACCGGTTGAGCGACACACCAGTGCTCGCGTTCGAGCACGTCACGCGCCGCCACCGTCTCGGCCGCGAGCGCGTCGCCGTGCTCGACGACGCCTGCTTGGAGGTCTGGCCGGGCGAGCTGGTCGCGATCCTCGGCCCCCACCGGGTCGGGAAGACGACGCTGCTGCGCGTCGCCGCGGGCCTCGAAGCGCCGGACGCCGGCACGGTGCGACTCGACGGCGAGGCGCACGGCACGCCGCCCGCCGGCGAGCGCACGCCGCGGCTGCGCACCGTCGGGCTCGCGCCCAAGAGCTGGCGCGTGGTGCGCGGCAAGCCGGTGCTCGACCACGTCGCGCTGCCCCTGCTGGCCGAGGGCCACCGGCTGGCGACGGCGCTGGCGAAGGCGCACACGGCGATCGACCGCGTCGGCGCCGGCCACTGCACGAACGCGAGCGCGGACGAGCTGTCGCCTGGCGACGAGACGCGCGTCGCGCTCGCGCAGGCGCTCGTGCGCGACCCGCGTCTGCTGCTCGTCGACGAGCCGGGAGCGCTGGCGGCACCCGACGAGCGCGACGACCTGCTGCGCCTGCTGCGCGCGATCGCCGCCGAGCGTCCGCAGCTCGCCCTGCTCGTGACCTCGCGCGACGTCGCGGGGATCGCCGGCGCCGGGCGCGTGCTGACGCTCGCCGACGGCACGCTGCGCGGCGCGAGCGGGCCGCCCCGCGGCGAGGTCGTGCCGTTCCGCGCCCGCGCGACGCCGGCGTGAGCGCCGCTCCGGTCAGCGCACCGCGCCGCGTGAGCGCGAGCCGCCGTGCAGCGCGACGACGTCGGCGCACTCGGCAGCCGCCTCGGCGCGCAGCACGCCGCCGCTGATCGTCAGCGCGCGGTCGACGCCGGAGACGCCCATCGCTTCGCCGGTCGTCATCAGCACGGCGACGCGGCCGTCGGCGATCGAGCGCACGAGCAGCAGCACCGCCTCGCGCTCGAGCAGGTCGACGTGGCGGGTCGGGTCGTCGACCAGCAGCAGCTGCGGCCCGGTCACGAGCGCCTGCGCGATCGCGACCCGCACGCGCTCGGTCGGCTCCAGCTCGCGCAGCCGCAGCGGCGCGCAGGCGGCGGCGCCGACGCGCTCGAGCTGCAGCAGCGCGCGGGCGCGCGCCGTCTCGGGCGCCGTCCCGCGCGCGAGCAGCGGCATCGCGACGTGGTCGATGGCCGACTCGCCGCAAGCGCCCGCGAGCCCGATCTGCACGAAGCCGATCCCCGCCGGGAGGCCGCCGTCGCGACAACCTGCCGCGAGGCCGTACTCGCCGAAGCGGACCGCGCCGCCGTCGGGCCGCTCGAGCCCCGCCGCGATCCGCAGCAGCGTCGTGCGGCCGGAGCGCGGCACGCCCCAGATCGCGACCAGCTCGCCCGGCTCGATCGCGAGCGAGACGTCGTCGAGCGCGACGACCTCGCGACGGCCGCGGCGGTAGCGCTTGCTGACGCGCTCAAGCGTCAGCAGGCTCATCGGCCCCCGCCGTGCGCGTCCGCTCGAACGCGTCGATCTCCTTGCGCGCGTAGGCGATCCAGGCGAAGTGCGCGTCGAGCAGGCCGCGCCGCGCGCCCAGCACGAGCCGTTCGACCAGCTCCCCGGCGGCGACGGCCGGCGTCGCGCCGCTGCGCGCGGGCGGCAGCGGCAGCAGGCTCGCCTCCTCCACGCAGGCGCGCTCATAGGCGTCGACGAGATCCCGCATCGTGCCGACGCGGTCGACCCCGGCCGCCGCGGTGCCGGCGATCCGCCGCAGCAGCTCGACGTGGCGCGGGTCGTCGCGGATCTGCTCGGCGACCCATTCGCGGAACGCTCTCGCGCCGCCGGCGGTGGCGCGGTAGTGGACCTTCGGCTGGCGCCTGGCGGCGGGGCGCGCATGCTCGTCCGGCGCGGCGCCGGCCTCCTCGGCCGGCAGCGGCTCGATCAGCGCTGCGCGCTCGAGCGCGTTGAGCGCCGCGTATATCTGGGAGATCGGCGGGTCGAGCACGCCGCCGTAGCGACGTTCCAGGCGCTGGAACAGCTCGTAGCCGTAGCTCGGGCGCTCGATCACCAGCCCCAGCACCGCCCAGTTGACGGCCGACCTCATTCGCACCGCTGTGCCCACCCGATCCCCGTCCGTTGCTGCAGAAACGGTGGTTCCACGCTATTCGACCCCGACCGGGAAACGCAAGCGTTCATGTCATCGTGTGACGATCGGGACGTCGGCCACGAACGCCCGACGACGCCCCGCGCGCGCGATACTGACCAGAGGCGAACCATGCGCTCCACCGCCCCCAGCTCCGCCAGAAGACGCGGCTTCGCGCCGGGTGACCATCTCGCCGTCCGCCGTCGCCTCGGCTACCGGCACCACGGCATCTATGTGAGCGACGAGCGCGTGGTGCAGTTCGGCGGCCGGATCGCCGACAAGCCGGACGCGACGATCGGCGCCGTCTCGCTGGAGCAGTTCGCGCAGGGCAGCCGCGTCAGCATCATCCGCCACCGCATCGGCACGAGCGGACAGCGGGTGCGCGAGGACGTGACGCCCGGGCAGGTCGTCCGCAAGGCGGAGTGGCTGCTCGAGCACCACGGCGAATGGCTCCGCTCGCGGCGCAGGCTGAGCCGCTACAACCTGCTCGGCAACAACTGCGAGCATGCGGCCACCTTCTGCGCTACGAGCGGGCGCGCGCTCAGCGTGCAGGTCGTCCTCAGCGTCGCGGCGAGCCAACTGCTGAGCCTCTGGCTGCTGCGCGGGGAGGGCCGCGCCAGGCAGCGCGCGCGCCCGGTGCAGGCGCTCTCGTGGTTCACGCTGGCGTTCAGCCCGATCGTGTCCAGCCTGCACAAGCGCTACACGAACCGCTTCTGGGCCGAGGTGTTTCGCGAGTGGTCGAAGGTGGCGCGCACGCTGCCGCGCCGCTTCCAGCCGGGTGACCATCTCGTGGCCGACGACGCCGACGGCCGCGAGCATCACGGCGTCTACGTGTCCGACGAGCGCGTGATCGAGTTCGGCATTCCCGGCACCCGCGGCCCGAGCGCCGCCGCAGTCCCGCTGTCGGCGTTCGAGACCGGCGACGAGACGGCCTTTGTGATGCTGCCGCGGCGCAGGGGACGACGCGCGCCGGCGCTGACCGAACGGCAGGCTCGCCTGCTCTCCGTCCACCGCGCCGAATGGCTGCTGCGGCACGTCGAGCGCTTCGCCGAGCTGGGCGTCGCGCACCGCGTCGAGACGTCGCGCTGGTGCACGACCGAGGACCCGCGCGAGCCGCCACCGGACCTTGTATCGCTCCTCAAGCTCGCGGGGCTGCTGGCGATACCGCTGCGGATGAGAGGCACGGCCCGCGAGAAGGCGCTGCTCAGCGCCCTCATGCTGCTGTCTGTAGCCGCGACGCTGGGCGGGCCGAACCGCAACGCCAAGCCGCCATGGGAGCGCATGAGCGCGGAGTGGCGGGCGCACCTCGACGCGACGTGCGAGACGCTCGGCGCGGACCCCGGCTGACGCGGGGCTCGCGAACCGGTGCCCGTCGCGTACGCGCGCGAGTAGGGTCCGCGGCGTGTCCGATCCGGCCGTTCTGACCGAGGAGCGCGACGGGGTCCTGCTCGTGACGCTCAACCGGCCCGAGCAGCGCAACGCGATCAACCTCGCGGTGGCGGAGGGGATCGCGGGCGCGTTGGATCGCCTGGACGCCGAGACGGGGCTGCGCGTCGGCGTGCTCGCAGGCGCGGGCAGGGGCTTCTGCGCGGGGATGGACCTGAAGGCGTTCGTCGCCGGCGAGCGCCCGTACGCCGGCGGGCGCGGCTTCGCGGGGATCGTGCAGCGGCCGCCGGCCAAGCCGCTGATCGCGGCGATCGAGGGCTTCGCGGTCGCCGGCGGCTTCGAGATCGCCCTGGCGTGCGACCTGATCGTCGCCGCGCGCGGCGCGAAGCTCGGGACCCCGGAGGTCAAGCGCGGGCTCGTCGCCGCCGGCGGCGCGCTGCTGCGCTTGCCGCGGCGGATCCCCTACCACGTCGCGATGGAGCTGGCGCTGACGGGGGACTTCATCGACGCCGAGCGCGGCCACGCGATCGGGCTCGTGAACCGCGTCGTCGAGCCGGGCTCGGCGGTCGAGGTCGCGCTCGAGCTGGCCGCCGCGATCGCCGCCAACGGCCCGCTCGCGACCGCCGCCTCGAAGCGGATCCTCGCGGAGGCGCCTGGCTGGCCGGCGGACGCGCTGTGGGAGCGCCAGGCCGAGATCGCCGACCCCGTCCGCGACTCCGCCGACGCCCGCGAGGGCTCGATCGCCTTCGCCGAGAAGCGCCCGCCGCGCTGGACCGGTCGCTGAGGCGGCTTTCGCGCCGACGAGCCTCGTCGCGCGTGCTCGCAGGGGGATGCGGGCATCCGGCCAGCCGCTCGCGCACGCGTCGTCCGGCGCGAGGGCGCGCAGCCGCTGCAGGGCGTGGCGAGAGACGTCGACCTCGCGGCCCATCGATCGCGCGTGACGCTCCAGGTGCGTTCGATACCAATCGGCGTACGGCTCGCGTCCGGCGATCGCATGCCGAGCGGCGCCGGCGACGAGGTCCGCCATCTGGATGAACGGATGGAGTGCGCTGTCCTGGTGGACTGAGCCGCCGACGAACCACTCCGGGCCGCGCGCAACGTAGGGCCGGCGACCCGCGAAGGCACGGTAGAAGCGATACGCGACGAGGTCGCGCGCTGCACGCAGCTTCGCGTCCTCGCCGTCGATCACTGTCATCGGCAGGCGCGGCCGGGGCGCCCGCGGGCGCTCGACGAGCACGCTGTACGCCATCCAGAACCACAGCCGGTACGCCTCGACCGGGTACGTCGTGGGCAAGCCGACAGCGAGGACGCGCACCTCGTTGATGCTCGCGATGTGCTCCAGCGCGTCGCGGAAGAGCTGGCGACCCGCGGCCCGGGCGCTGAGCGCGTCGCCGCCGCCTGCGAGGATCCGCTGCTGCGCGTGCAGCGAGATCCCGCTGCCCATCAGGAGATCGCGACTCTTGACCTCGGCCCGGCCGGAGCGACTGCCAAAGCGATCTTGGACGAAGTCCCGCCACCGGCGCTCAGCCGAGCGCAGCCAGCGCGCGGGTACAAGGATCCCGGCGACGACCTGGAGTTCGTCCTCGCCCGACTCGTCGAGGAACGCGACGTAGTCCTCGTTTCGCAGACCGGGAGCCATTGTGCGAGCTTGGCAGCCAGGCGGCGAGGCAGCGCCGACCGTGTAACAGAACTCACACCGCGCCCGTCTGCGGCCGATCCGGGTACTCTGAAGTGCATTGCTCGGTCGGCCCCCGGTAGAGGGACAGCGGACTGAGCGCCACCGGGCCCGCTTCGTGCGGGCCCGGTGCATTTAACGGGAGCGCTTGACATGTGACCATTAGGTCACCTATTCTGCCATCATGGATGACGTGTTCAGAGCGCTCGCCGACCCGACCCGCCGCGGACTGCTCGATGAGCTGTTCCGGGAGGACGGACAGACGTTGAGCGCGCTGGAGGAGCGGCTGCCGATGACGCGCTTCGGCGTGATGAAACACCTGAGAGTGCTCGAGCAGGCGGGCCTCGTCGTCACGCGGCGGCGGGGCCGCGAGAAGCTGCACTTCCTCAACCCCGTCCCGATCCGGCTCGTCCACGACCGCTGGGTGAGCAAGTACGCGGAGCCGTGGGCCGCCGGCCTGAGCGAGCTCAAGCACGACCTGGAGGGCAGGACCATGGAGAAGGTCTTCGAGATCTACATCAAGACGACGCCGGAGCGGCTGTGGCAGGCGATCACGGATCCGGAGCTGCGCGCGAAGTACAACTTCGGCGTCGGGGTGGAGTCGGACTGGACGCCCGGCTCGCGCTACGAGTCGGGTCACCCCGAGGCGGGCGTCGCGATCGCCGAGGGCGTGAACGTCGAGGTCGACCCGCCGCGGCGGCTCGTGCAGACGTTCACCGCCCTGTGGGCCGACGAGGTGAGAGCGGAGGGCGAGTCGCGCGTCACGTGGGAGATCGAGCCGGTCGAGGACTCCTGCCGCCTGACCGTGATCCACGACCAGCTCCGCGAGGGCGCCAACAACCAGCTCTACGGCGGCTGGCCGATGATCCTGTCCGGCCTCAAGACGCTGCTGGAGACGGGCGAGGAGCTGACGACGCCCGGCTCGCTGATGTACGCGCGCGCCGGGTCTTAGTCAGGCCCGGCTCACGCGAGCCCTCTGAGCGCCGGCAGCGTCTGTCGCAGCGAGAGCACCTCGGCGAACAGGTCGCCGTGCTGCGCCACGCGCGCGAGCACGGCGTCGTGCTCGAAGCGCAGGAGGTCGGGGTCGCCGCCCGCACGGCACGCCTCGACCTCCTCCCAGCCCAGCGGGGTGGAGACGGTCGGGCGCTCGCGCGCGCGCAGCGAGTAGACGGAGACGGTCGTCTTGTGCTCGTCGTTCTGCGACCAGTCGATCAGCACCTTGCCGCCGCGTCTCGCGCGCTTCATGTCGGAGACGACGCGCTTCGGATGGCGCTGCTCCAGCAGCCGCGCGACCGCGTGCGCGAACGGCTTCGTCACCTCGTAGCTGGCGCCGGGGTCGTTGAGCGGCACGTAGACCTGCATCCCCTTCGAGCCCGACGTCTTCGGGAACGCGCGCAGACCGAGCTGCTCGAACAGCGCGCGCAGCTCGAGCGCGACCTCGCAGCACTCGACGATCGTGGCGGGCTCACCCGGGTCGAGGTCGAACGCGAGCGTCGCCGGCCGTTCGATCTCGTCGGCCTTCGACAGCGACGGGTGCAGCTCGAGGTCCGCGAGGTTCGCGAGCCACACGAGCGTCGGCAGGTCGTCGCACAGCGTGTACTCGACGTCGCGTCTGCTGTGGCGGCTGTAGACGGAGACGGTCCGCACCCACTCGGGCCGGTGGCGCGGCGACTGCTTCTCGTAGAAGAACTTGCCGTCGACGCCGTCGGGGTAGCGCTTGAGCGTGAGCGGGTGGTCGCGCAGGTGCGGCAGCAGCGCGGGCGCGATCGCGAGGTAGTAGTCGACGAGGTCGCGCTTCGTGAAGCCGGCCTGCGGATAGAGCACCTTGTCGGGGTTGCTGAGCTTGACCGTGCGGCCCTCGACCTCCAGCTCGACGCCGCCGCGCACACGACGCTCGGCGCGCGCCGGCGGCGCGGCGTCCGCGGGCGCCGCCTCGACCCGCTCGCGCACGACCTCCACCGCCGGCTTGTCGTCGCGCAGGCCCTCGTAGCGCGGGTGGCGCAGGCGCCCGTCTCTCGTCCATTCGCCGAACTCGACCTCGCACACGAGCCGCGGCTCGACGAAGTGCGCGCCTCTCGCCGGCTGGCGGCCGCCGAACGGCGAGTCCTCGCGGGCGAGCGGCGCGAGCAGCCTCCCCAGCCGTTCCAGCTCAGCCTCGTCGAAGCCGGTCCCGACGCGGCCGGCGTACTTCAGCTCTCCATTGGCGGGATCGTGGACGCCCAGCTCCAGCGCGCCGAGGCGGCCGGCGCGCGCGCCTCTCCCCTCCGTCCAGCCGCCGATCACCAGCTCCTGGCGGAAGGAGTTCTTGATCTTCAGCCAGCTGCCGTCGCGCTTGCCCGGCTTGTAGAGCGAGTCGAGCCGCTTGGCGACGACGCCCTCCAGCCCCTGCTCGCGCGTGGCGGCCAGCAGCGCCGAGCCCGCGCCCTCGTGATGGGCGGGGACGCGCCAGTGCTCGCCGTCGAGCGCGAGCCCCGCCAGGTGCTTGCGGCGCTCGACGTACGGCAGCTCCATCAGCGAATGGCCGTCGAGCCACAGCAGGTCGAAGATCACGTACGTGACGGGCGACTCGGCCGCGCGGCGGCGGACCGCGCTCTCGCCGCGCAGGTGCATGCGCGGCTGGAGCGCCTGGAAGCTCGGCTTGCCCTGCTCGTCGAACGCGACGATCTCGCCGTCGAGCAGCGCGCTGTGCGAGCCGAACACGCGGTTGAGCGCGCGCAGCTCGGGATAGGCGGCGGTGACGTCGTTGCCGTTGCGCGTGACGAAGCGGATGCGGCCGGGCTCCGAGTGCGCGATCGCGCGGACGCCGTCCCACTTGACCTCGAACGCCCAGCCCGACTCGTCGGCCGGCATCTCGGAGAGGCGCGCGAGCATCGGCGCGACGTCGTCCGGCATCGCGCGGGCGGTCGCGTCGACAGGCGGGTCCATGCGGTGGATCATCCAGTCTCTCTCGGTACTGCCGGCCTGGAACAGCGCGTAGCGGCCGCGCAGCCGCTCGCCGTCGAAGACGACGATCACTCTGTGCGGGAGCCACTTCTCGCACGCGTAGGTGCCGCTGTCCCACACCGAGATCTCGCCGGCGCCGTACTCGCCGGCCGGGATCGTGCCGTGGAAGTCGAGGTACTCGAGCGGATGGTCCTCGACGTGGACCGCCTTGCGGTTGCGGCTCGGATCGTCCGGGATCCCGTTCGGGATCGCCCACGACGCCAGCACGCCGTCGCGCTCCAGCCGCAGGTCCCAGTGCAGCCGCCGCGCATGGTGCTCGTGCACGACGAAGCGCCCGCCCGGCTCCGCGGGCGCAGCGCCGTCGCCACTCGGCTCGGGCGTCTGCGCGAAGCGGCGCTTGCGGCGATACTCGCCGAGCGACGGGACGTCTCTGTGGCGCATGCGCACTCGATACCCCGCGCGCATGCCGAAGGCACACTTCTATGTTGACCAGGTCAAGCTGGTCAACCAAGCTGGTACGATCGGCGCATGGAGGTCACCGTCCAGGAGGCGAAGACGCAGCTCTCGCGCCTGCTCCGCCGGGTCGAGGCCGGCGAGTCGATCACGATCCGCCGCGGGCGCGAGCCGGTCGCGATGCTCGTGCGCGTGGCGGCGAAGCCCGGCGAGCGACGCATCTGGGGCGACCTCCAGGGGTCGCTCGGTCCGGAGTTCGACGCGCCGCTCGACGACTTCGCGCCGTACGCATGAAGCGGCTCCTGCTCGACACGAACGTGGTCGTGTGGCTGCTGTTGAACGACCGCGCCGCGGTTCTCGAGAGAGGCGGTACGCGCGCTGGGAAACGAGCGCAACCCGGTTTCGCTCAGCGCTGTGAGCGTGTGGGAGATCGCGATCAAACGCTCGCTCGGCAAGCTCGACATCGAGCCGAACTGGGCGGACGCGCTCGCCCACCTCGACTTCGATCCGCTGCCCGTCACCGCCATGCACGCACGAGCGGTCGAGCAACTCCCCTGGCACCACCGAGACCCGTTCGACCGGCTGCTCGTCGCGCAGGCCACGCTCGAAGACCACGCGCTCGTCACCGCTGACGCACGCCTCGCGGACTACGGTGTCGACATCGTCTGGTGAGGCGGGTCAGCGAACGTGCGGATCCTCGCCTGAAGCGGACCGGTTCCCCGGCTGCTGCTCGGCCAGGTAGATCAGGGCGGCCTTCACGCGGCGGCTGACGTCGGGCGCCGCGGTCAGGCCGAGCTTGAGGAAGATCGCGTTGATGTGCTTCTCGACCGCGCGCTTCGTCAGCACCAGCTCGTCGGCGATCGCCTGGTTGCTGTGGCCGCGGGCGACGTAGGCGAGGATCTCGACCTCGCGCGGCGTCAGCTCGCCGAGCGCCGAGCGCTCGGCGCGGCGGCGCTCGGCGATCAGCCCGTCGACGACCTTCGCGTCGACGACCGACCCGCCCTCGGCGACCGCCTCGATCGCGGCGACGAGCTGCCCGCGGCTGCGCACGCGCTCCTTGAGCAGGTACGCGCGGCCGTCGGAGCCGTCCTCCAGCAGCGCGAGCCCGTAGCGCGGGTCGGCGAACTGGCTGAGCACGACGACGCCGATGCGCGGGTGCGTGCGGCGCAGCGTGGCGGCCACCTGCAGGCCCTCGTCGCTGTCGGACGGCGGCATGCGGATGTCGGTGACGACGACGTCGGGCCGTTGCGACTCGACCGCGCGCAGCAGCGCGTCGCGGTCGCCGCAGGTCGCGACGACCTCGATCCCGTCCGCGTCCTCGAGCACGTGTGCGAGCGCTTGGCGGACGAGATAGCTGTCCTCGCCGAGGACCACGCGGATCGCAGGCTCCATCCGCCCAACTATCCGGTGCGGGCGGCGTGCGCGTCAACCCGTCCCGGGCGCTCGTGCGCGCACGCGCGGCGGCGGGTGGGCGTCCCCTTGCCGGCCGGCGGCCGGCCGGGCACGGTGGTGACGATGGACGAATCCGCGTCGGTCACGGTGCTCGCAGTCGACGACCAGGAGATCTTCCGGCGCGCGATGGCGAGCCTGATCGAGGCGACGCCGGGCTTCGAGCAGGTCGGCGAGGCGGCCTCCGGCAGCGAGGCGCTCGCGCTCGCCGCCGAGCTGCGGCCCGACCTCGTGCTGCTCGACGTGCGCATGCCCGGGATGGACGGGTACGAGACGGCCCGCCGCGTCGCCGAGGTCGACGCGCGCATCGCGGTCGTGCTGACGTCGCTCGACGCCGTCCCGCAGCCGGACGCGGCGCCCGCGGCCGTCTTCGTGCGCAAGCAGGATCTCTCCGTACGCAAGCTGCACGAGCTGTGGGCGGCGGTTAGCACGCGTGGTTGACGGCGCCCGCGCCGGTCGGCAGCCACCCGCTCACGAGCGTCCCCACGCCCGGTGTCGAGCTGAGCTGCAACTCGCCGCCGAGCGTGGCGAGCCGGTCGCGCATGTTCGTCACGCCGACCCCCGGGCGCAGCACGCCGCCGTCGGCGCCGGCGCCGTCGTCGCGCACGCACAGGCGCAACAGGCCAGGCGCGGCGCCGTCGAGCCGCACCTCGACCAGCCGCGCGCCGCGCGCGTGCTTGAGCACGTTCTGCAGCGCCTCGAGCACGCAGAAGTATACGGCGCTCTCGACCTCCGGGGAGTAGCGCCCGACCGCGCGCGCGACGAGCTGCGCATGCACGGCGAAGCGATCGGTGACCGCGCGCAGCGCCTCCGCCAGCCCGCGATCGGCCAGCAGCGGCGGGTAGACGCCGTGCGCCAGCGCGCGCAGCTCCTCCAGCGCCTCGTCGACCTCGTGCTCGAGCTCGTGCAGGCGGCTCGCGCCCCGCTCGGGGTCGCGGCGCACCAGCTCGCCCGTCAGCTCCAGCTCGATCCGCAGCGCGACGAGCCGCTGCTGCGCCCCGTCGTGCAGGTCGCGCTCGATCCGCCGCCGCTCGCGCTCGGCGCCGGCCGCGATCCGCGCCCGCGAGGCGTGCAGCTCGCGCATCGCCGCCTCGGCGTCGGCCATGCGCCGCGGCGTGCCCTCCGCCGGCCGCCGGCGCAGGCGCTCCAGCCCCGCCGCCGTCGCGACCGCCATGCACGCGAGGCCGGCCGCGCCGACGCCGGTCAGCACCACACGGCGACCGTCGCGGGGCGCCGGGAGACTGCTCGCGACGGGGAAGCCGACGGCCATGCGGGCACCGTAGCCGGGTCGTGGGCCGCTGCCGTCCGTAGTCGTCCGCCACGATCGTCCGGGCACACCCGGAGCCGGACATCAACCGGGCGCGTCAGCGCTCGGTGCCGGGGGCGCGGGGAGCGCGACGGCGCCATCACGAGCCGCCGGGGGTTCCCGCGCGGGGCGCGTGCGCCGATACCCCAGGTGATGGTCTTCCCCGCCTTCGTGCAACGTGTCGACGACGCCGAGCCGCCGCAGGACGTCGTCTTCTCCGCGGGCGAGGTGCTCGACTGCCTCTCCGACGGCGTCATCGCCACCGTCGCCAGCGACGACAGGACGATCGTGTACGTCAACCGGGCGGCGTGCGAGATAACCGGCTACGCGCCCGCGGAGCTGCTCGGGCGCAGCCCGAGAATCCTGCAGGGCGAGGACACCGACCCCGCGGTGCTGCGCCGCCTGCGCGAGGACCTGGCGGCCGGAAAGCCGTTCAGCGGGCAAGTCGTCAACTACCGCAAGGACGGCACGCCGTTCCTGATGGAGTGGACGATCTCCACGCTCACCGGGCCGGACGGCGCGCCGGCGTTCCACGTCGCGGTGCAGCGCGACGCGACGCTGCCCGCGCGGCGGCTGCTGGACGCCGAGCGCGAGGCGCGCACCGATCCGCTGACCCGGCTGCCGAACCGCAGCCACATCGACGACATCCTCAGCGGCGGCGGCTGGCTCGTCACGCGCGCGCGCGCGACGATCGTCGTCGACGTCGACCACTTCAAGGACGTCAACGACACCTACGGCCATCTCGTCGGCGACGAGGTGCTGCGGCAGGTCGCCCGCCGCCTGGCCGCGACCGCGCGCAACGGTGACATCGTCGCCCGCTGGGGCGGCGAGGAGTTCTGCATCCTGATGCTCGAACAGGGCGACGCAGAGACGCAGGAGGAGGCGTCCGCCGGCCTCGCCCGGCGCATCGTCGAGGCCATCGCGAGCACGCCCTTCCACACCTCGGCCGGCGACGTGTCCTTGACGGTCTCGGTCGGCAGCGCGTCGCTCAGCAGCGCCAGCCCGACGGCGCCGGACCTCCTGCACGCGGCCGATCGCGCGATGTACTCGGCCAAGCGCCACGGGCGCAACCGCGCCGAGCAGGGCTGACCCGCTGCCGCAGCCTCAGCGAGAGCGCGCCGACCGATCGGCGCGCTTCGGCGCGGCGCTGCGCGCGGCGGCCGTCGCGCGGCGGCCGGCCGCCGCCGCCTTCAGCCGCTGCTGCTCGGCCATGAAGCCGGCGGCCTGCTCGGACGTCAGCTTGCGCCGCGTGGGAGTGAACATCTGATGCATGAGTGCCATGACGGCGAGTTCCTCGATCCGCTCCGCGAGGGGTCGGCCATACGCTGCCTGGGAGCGGTGAGTCAGCGCGACACAACCTCACCCCAAGGGTAGTCCTTTCGCGGACCGCCTCCGCGGACCTGGCGGCCGAGCGCTCAGCCGGCGGCGTCCTCGGCCTCGCCGCGCCGGGCGATCCACTCGCTGCCGGGCGTGTCGGTGAGGCCGTGGGCGACGATCGAGCAGACGACGACGAGCGCCGCGAGGTCGAAGATGCGCTGGTTGCCGGGGATCGGCTGGGCGAGGATCAGCAGCGAGAACGTCATCGTGGCGACGCCCTTGGGGCCGAACCACGACATGAACGCCTTCGTCGCCCAGTCGACGCGCAGGCCGGCGAGCGCGGTCCAGACGGCGATCGGCCGGGCGAGCAGCAGCGTGACCGCGACGAGCGCGACGGCGCTCCAGCCGTCGTCGAAGAGGCCGTGGATGGTCAGCAGCGACCCGAACACGACGAAGATCCCGAGCTTGACGATCTCGACGAGGTCCTCGCTGCGCTGCGCGAACCAGTGGCGCAGGTCGGGCCGGCGGATGCCGAGCACGATCGCGCACACGAACACGGCGATGTAGCCGTTGCCGCGCGGCGGCAGGACCGTGAGCCCGTAGGTCGCGAACGCGACGCCGAGCGCGTAGAGCGCGCGCTGGTGAGCCGGCATCGTCTCGCGCGCGTACTCGCCCCGCGGCAGCAGCAGCGCGGCCGCGAAGCCGATCGCGACGCCGAACGCGAACCCGAGCCCGACGTCCTCCAGCACGAAGCGCCACCACACGAACGTGTCGTGGTCGGCCACGACGAGCGCGGCGCTGAGCGCCAGCACGGGCGGGAGCGCGAGGCCGTCGTTGAGGCCGGACTCGAGGTTGAGCGAGTGGCGCACGAGGCGCGGCACGCGCGGGTTCGTCACGACGCTCGACGACAGCACCGGGTCGGTCGGGGACAGCAGCGCGCCGAGCAGGAACGCGCGCGTCCAGTCCAGCCCGAGCAGCGCGTGCGCGGCGAGCGCGACGATCCCCGCGGTGATCGGCATCGCCACGACCAGCTTGCGCGCGGGCCAGGCCCAGTGACGCTGCAGCAGCTCGCCGTCGACCTCGAGACCGTCCCGGAACAGGATCACGATCAGCGCGACGGACGCGAGCTCGGCCACGAACCCCGACTTCGCGTCGAAGTGCAGGAAGCCGACGCCGCCTCTGCCGAGCGCGAGGCCGGCGAGCACGAACACCGGCGTGAGCGCGAGGAAGCTGCGCCGCGCGAGCCCCGACGCGAGCGCGCCGATCATCAGCAGCGCCCCGAACACGAGCGCGGAGCGGTTGAACATCTCCGCGCTTGTCGCGAGGACCGGCGAGCCGATGATCGACATCATCGCCGGGAGCTTCGCAGAGCACCGCGCAGACGGCGTCGGCGGACGTCAATGCGGTCCGATCGCCTCCCCCGAAAGGGTGGTGAACGCCGTATCGCTGTCGGTGTTCGCCGGACGCAGAGCAGTCATGCCAGCGTTCCAAGTCACGATAGTTGGAGGTCGAACCATTGTCGAGGAGCGCATGATGACCACCCAGCCCATCAGCGCGGTGGGCGTGGCAGGAGCCGGCTTCATGGGCTCCGGGATCGCCGAGACCGTCGCGCGCGCGGGGCTCCGCGTCACGCTGTACGAGCCGGACGAGCGCGCGCTGGCGCGCTCGCGCGAGCGCATCGACCAGTCCGTCGCGCGCGCCGTCCGCGGTTCGAAGCTCACGCCGCAGGAGGGCGTCCAGCTCGTCGAGCGGATCGCGTGGAGCGCCGACCTCGCCGACCTCGCCGACGCCGACGTCGTGGTCGAGGCGATCGTCGAGGACCTCGACGCCAAGCGCGAGCTGTTCGCGCGCCTCGACGCGGCCGCGCCGGAGGCGCGGATCCTCGCGTCCAACACGTCGTCGATCCCGATCGCGTCGCTCGCCGCCGCCACCACGCGCCCAGAGCGCGTGTGCGGCCTGCACTTCTTCAGCCCCGTTCCGGTGATGAGCCTCGTCGAGCTGGTCGTCGGCCTCGACACGAGCCTCGCCACGATCGCCGTCGCCGAGACGTTCGCGCAACAGATCGACAAGCACGCGGTGCGCACGAAGGACCGCGCCGGCTTCATCGTCAACTTCCTGCTCGTCCCCTATCTGATGGCGGCCGTGCGGATGCTCGAGGACGGCTTCGCCACGCGCGACGACATCGACGAGGGCATGAAGCAGGGCTGCGGGCACCCGATGGGACCCCTCACGCTCTGCGACTTCATCGGCCTCGACGTCCTCGAAGCCGTCTGCGACTCGCTCTACGACGAGTTCAAGCGCCCCGAGTACGCGCCCCCCGCGCTGCTGCGCCGCATGACCGCCGCCGGCCGGCTCGGCCGCAAGAGCGGCCGCGGCTTCTTCGACTACGCCGCCGAGCCGGCGCGGGTGCCGGCATGAGCGCCGAGACCCCCTTCGCCGAGCTGTACGCGGTCCCGCAGGAGCTGGCCGACGTGCGCGCGATGGCGCGCTGACGCCCGCTCAGGGCTCGAAGTCCCCTACGGCGGCGCGCAGCTCGCGCAGGACGCCGGTCGTCGCGTTCAGGTCCGCGACGCGCAGCGGCGTCGTTCCGAAGCGCATGGCGTTGAGCGCCTCGGTCGCCTCCGCGGCGGTCTTCCGCCCGCGGGCGCTGATCGCCGCGAGCGTCGCGCGGCGGTCGCTCGGATGCGGAGTGCGCGTCGCGTAGCCGGCGTCCTCGAGCCCGTCGATCAGGTTCGTCACGCTCGCCGGATGCACCTGCAGCCGCGCCCCCATCTTCCCCAGCGGCAGGGATCCGCGCCGGCTCAGGTACAGCAGCATCAGCGCCTCGTGGCGCGGGAACGTCAGCTCGAACGGACCGAGCACGTCGTTGAGGCGCGCGAGCAGGATCTGCTGCGCGCGCATGATCTACGTGACCGCCATCATCGGCGGCGCGGACGCCCGGCCCCAGTGCGCTCGCCACTGGCGACCGGCCTCGTCGATCGGGTCGAAGGAGAGCGGCGCCGACACGCCGTGGAGGATTCCACGGCGTGTCGGCCGGTGCGCGAGCTAGAGGTCGATGACGACCTTGCCGTGGACGTGCCCGCCGGCCTGAAGCTCGACCGCGGCGCGGATCTGCTCGACCGGGAAGGTGGCCGCGATGGGCACGCGGATCTGGCCCGCCGCGGCCAGGCGAGCAATCTCCTCTATGGCGCCGGGAGCGGCGTGAGCGCCGTTGGCCGGCGTCACCCCGTCGACCTGTGCAGCGATGGTGGTGATGCGCTCGTCCGGAACGCCGAGGTCCCGTGCTGCCTGCATCGTCTCCGTCCCGTGGAGGTCGATCGCCGCGGTGACGCCGGCCGGTGCCAAGGCACGGAGCCGGTCGACCAGGCCGTCGCCATAGGCGACCGGCTCGGCCCCGAGGGCACGCAGGACATCGGCCGACGCCGCCGATCCCGTCCCGATCACTCGCGCCCCCGCGAGGCGAGCGAGCTGGACGGCGAACACGCCGACCCCGCCTCCCGCGCCGCCGATGAGCAGCGTGTCGCCCGGGCCGGGGTTGACGACGGCGAGGGCGGCCGCGGCCGTACAACCCGCGATGGCGAGGGTGGCGGCGGTGCGGTCGTCGACGCCGTCGGGCGTGTGGTGCGCGCCGAGCGCCGCAATGGTCCCTGCCACGTCTGCCACGACGTAGTCGGCGACCGCGCGCGAGAGGGCGCCGCCGAACACTCGGTCGCCGGCCGCGAACTCGGTCACGCCATCACCGACCTGGTCCACGACCCCGGCATAGTCGGTTCCGAACCCGAGCATATCGGAGCGCGCTCCGTTTTGGGTGAGGTGGCGACTCCGCCGTCCGACAGCCGGCTATGAACGGCGTCGCGCGCTCCGCGTCGGTGCGGGCGTCTGCTCGCCGGCGGTGGGCGCAGAAAGGCCGTTCATGAAGATGTCGAGCAGCCGGGTGGCTTGTTCGCTGCTGGTGGTGATCGGGGCCACCGTGGAGATGCCGATGAGGCCGGCTGCGATGTCCTCGGAGGTGGCGTGCGCGGAGATGTCGCCTGCGGCACGGCCGGCGGCGAGGAGCTTGTCGATGGCGGCCAGCAGTTGGGTGCGGGTGTCACCGGAGCCCAACTGCTTGTTGTTGATCATGGCTCGCAAGGTGTCGAGCATGCCGTTCTTGGTGGCCATCCACTCGGTGAACAGGTCCATCCAGCGGCGCATGGCCTGCGCGGGTGGGCAGGTGGCGAGAAGACGATCGGCGCCATCGGTCAGGCGGCGCACCTGGTCCTGGTACACGGCCTCGACCAGCGCCTCGCGGGTGGGGAAGTGCCGGTAGAGCGTCGCGATGCCGACACCGGCCTCGCCGGCTATCAGACGCAGCGAGGGTTCGCCGTCGGCACCGGCCGAGATGAACAGCCTGGTCGCGACCTCGATGAGCGCCTGACGGTTGCGTGCCGCGTCGCTGCGCACCGGTTGAGCCATCGCGCCACCCTAACGGAACATGCTCCGGTTGCAGGGCGCAAGGCAGATAGAGCCGCAACGCCCAGAAGTGCGCCGGGGAGACGAGGCGCACAAGAAACGAGTAGGCACGCTGGAAGCGACATCGGCTCTCAACGACCGTTTGGGCTAACAAACGCTAAGCGTTAGACTGCTCGATATGCCGTCTATCGCCGATCTCCCCGACGCGCTGGTGTCCCAGGGCCGCTATTCGGTCACCCCAGCGGAGGCGGCGCAGCTCGCCGGCGTCCCGACGGCCCACGTCTACCCAGGGCTGCAGCGCCTGCGCCGCCGCGGCGCGATGTTCTCGCCAGCACGCGGGCTCTACGTGGTGATCCCGCCGGAGTACCGGTCCTGGGGCGTCGTGCCCGGCGAGCTGTTCGTCGACGCGATGATGCGCGCGCTCGGGCGCGACTACTACGTGAGCCTGCTCACCGCGGCGGCGATGCACGGCGCCGCACATCAGGCGCCGCAGGTCTTTCAGGTGATGGTCGATCGGCCGGTCGCCGATCGCGACATCGAGCGCGTGCGGCTGCGCTTCTACGCCAACGAGCACATCGGCGAGATGGCGATCGAGGAGCGCCAGGTCAACACCGGTCGCTTCCGGCTCGCCACCCGCGAGACGACGCTGGTCGACCTCGTGGTCCACCCCGACGATGCCGGAGGGTTGAGCAACGTCGCCACCGTGATCTCCGAGATCGGCGACGTCGACGTGCCGGAGCTGGCTCGGCTCGCAGCGGTGCGATCACGCTCGGTCGCGCGGCGGCTCGGATGGCTCCTCGATCAGCACCGCGACGACCTCAACCTCGAGCCGCTGCAACGGGTCGCGCTCGCCGGCGGCGAGCACCCGACCCGCCTCGTCCGCGCGCTGCCGGCGCGCGGCCCGATCGACCCACGCTGGAATCTGCAGGTCAACAGCGACATCGAGCCCGACCTGTGATCGACCGGCCGGCTCTCGTCGCGTGGCGCTCGAAGGCGCCCTGGCCGAACCCGGTCCAGATCGAGCAGGATCTCCTGCTGTCGCGGCTCATGATCGAGATCGCCCGCGACGACGTGCTCGGACCTGAGCTGGCGATGCGTGGCGGCACCTGCCTGCACAAGCTCCACCTCCCCACGCCGCTGCGTTACTCCGAGGACCTCGACTACGTGCGCGCAACCCGCACCGGCGTCAAGCCGCTCACGCAGGCGCTCGGCCGTATAGCCGACCGGCTTGGCCTGACCGTCTCCAGCCGCCAGCGATCCGGCCAGATGGTCCACGTCTACTTCGACGCCGAACCGACCGAAGGCATCGGCCGCATCCGCATCAAGATCGAGATGAACATCGCCGAGACGAAGTCCCATCGCCCCCGCACGACTGTGCATCACACCGTCGAGACGTCATGGTGGAGCGGCGAAGCCGACATCCCGACCTTCGAGCCGAGCGAGCTGCTCGCGACCAAGCTCCGCGCCCTTTACCAGCGCAGCAAGGGCCGCGACCTCTTCGACCTCTGGCTCGGCCTGACCGTCCTCGAAGCCGACCCGGACGAGATCGTCGCCGGCTTCAACCACTACATGGGCGACGCCACCTTCAGCTACCCCGAACTGCGGGACAACCTCACCGCGAAGCTCGCCAGCCCCAGCTTCCGCCACGACCTCGACGCGCTCGTGACCAGGACGCCCGCCGAGTACGACCCCGAAGCCGCCGCCGACCTCGTCATGCGCGCGTTGGGCAGCCGCCTGCGGAATGCGCCGCCCATCGAGGAGATACGCGCCCGAGAGGATTCGAACCTCTGACCTTCGGTTCCGTAGACCGACGCTCTATCCAGCTGAGCTACGGGCGCAGTGCGAGCGGGGGATTGTAGCCGCCGGTCGCTTGGGACGGCCCGCCGGGTGGCGGACCGGACGGAGAGGGCGGGATTCGAACCCGCGATGGAGTTTGACCCCCATACTCGCTTAGCAGGCGAGTGCCTTCAGCCACTCGGCCACCTCTCCCGGTGGGAGACAGCCAGTCTAGAGGCTCGCGCGCGCTGACGCGCGGGCGAGGCGACCAGCGCCGTCACCGCAGCGCCGGCTTGTGCACCGCAGCCTCGCTCGCGTACCGCGCGCGCGAACGTGCGAGCTTCGTCTCGTCGTAGCGCTTGCGCGCCCACCACGAGTCCGGCTTCGCCAGCCGCAGCGCGCCGATCACCGCGACCGGCCCGACGTACACGCCGACCACGGCCCACATCAGCTTCCCCTTCAGCAGGCACACGACCGCCCACACAACGCCGAAGACGACCGTGACAGCCACCGACGCGAAGTCGCGCGCGCTGCCGTTCTCGCCGATCGACAGGGGATACGCGCCGAGCAGCATGAAGCCCGTCACGATCGCGAAGACGATCACCGCGTCGATCGACTGGCGCCCCTGCTCCGACCAGTAGACGTCGTCGAGGTGCAGCCACAGCGCGAACTCGTCGAGCGTCAGCGCGGCGCCGACGCCGAACACGACCGCGGTCACCTCCAGCGGCACGCCCACCGCGACCGTCAGCAGCCCCGACACCAACAGCAGCACGATCCCCCACACGAGGTGGTGGATGTGCGTGTCGCCCGCCTCGACGTCGCCGAGCCAGCTGAACCGTCTCGCGCGGATCGAGTGCGTGACGAAGCGCGTCACGCCGAACGTGACCCCGAACGCGACCAGCATCAGCAGCGCCGGCTGGTGCCCTCTGTCGACCACGACGTCCCGGTAGGTGGACGCGATGCTCGCGATCGGCGGGACGGCGGCGTGCACGGTACCCGCCGATGCTACGACGCCGCCCGCACGTCCGCGCGCCGGACCGCCGCAGGTCCACTAGCATCGAACCGCCGCGTCACGGAGGGGTGGCAGAGCGGTTGAATGCACTGGTCTTGAAAACCAGCATGGGCGAGAGTCCATCGAGGGTTCGAATCCCTCCCCCTCCGCTCGCCGCAACGGCGCCGTCCGGACCCGTCTTCATGCTTCCGCGGCATGAGCTGGCACCACGGCCGCCTCGCCGCATTTGACCTGGAGACGACGGGAATCGACAGCGAGTCGGACCGCATCGTCACGGCCGCGGTGAGCGTCGTCGGCGACGAGCTGGCGCCGGTCTTCCACGCGTGGCTGCTCGACCCCGGTGTGGAGATCCCGGCGGGCGCCTCCGCCGTCCACGGGATAACGACCGAGCGCGCCCGCGCGGAGGGCCGCCCGCCGCGCGAGGCGGTCGAGGAGATCGTCGCGACGCTCGCGGAGCAGCTGCGCCAGGGCGTCCCCGTCGTCGCCTTCAACGCCCGCTTCGACCTCACCTGCCTCGACCGCGAAGCGCGCCGCAACGGCATCGCGCCGCTCGCCGACCGCGTCGGCGGCGACGCCGGGATGCTCGTCGTCGACCCGTTCGTGCTCGACAAGCAGGTCGACCGCTATCGCAAGGGCAAGCGCACGCTCGGCGCCGTCTGCGCGCACTACGACGTGCCGCTCGACGAGGCGCACGCCTCGCACGCGGACGCGCTCGCCGCCGCGCGCGTCGCGTGGCGGCTCGGGCAGGCGTTCGAGGAGCTGCGCGCGCTCGACCTCCCCACGCTGCACGCCCGGCAGGTTGCGTGGGCGGCCGAGCAGGCCGCCTCGTTCGAGGACTACCTGCGCCGCAACGGCAGAGACGAGCGGATCGAGCGCGCCTGGCCGGTCGTCCCGCTGCCCGACGCGCCCGAGGCGCTTCCGGCGACCGCGCCGCCGCTGGCGGCGTAGCCGTCGCGCGGATAAGCTCGCGGCGGTCGTGACGCGCACGAGGCGAAACCGGGTCATGCGACAGGCAGCGCTCGCGGCGACGCTGCTGCTCGCGCTCACGCTGCCGGCCGCCGCCACCGCGCGCGGGGCCGCGCTCACGCGCACCCTGCGCGACGCCAAGACCGGCTTCGCGATCCACGCGCCCGCCGGCTTCAGGCTCACCCAGCGCAGCGACGTCTACACGATCGCGAAGGGCAGCCTGAAGCTCGTCTACGCGCGCGCGAAGACGAGCCAGTCGGCATCCGCGGCGGGCGACGCGATCGCCCGCGCGCAGGGCGCGACGGTCAGCAAGCGCAGCGCGAGCTCGCGCAGCTTCCGCGCCACGCTCGCCACGAAGCAGGGCGTCCGCGTACTCGAGCTGCGGCGCAGCGGCGCGTACCTGCGGATCGCGACGTACGCGAGCGGCGGAGCGCGCAAGGCAGACGCCACCGCGGCCGGCGCCGGCCCGCGCGCCCGCGCCGCGATCACCGCGAACCAGATCGCCCTGCTGCGCCAGATCGCGCAGACCGCGAACGGCGGGCGCCCGATCGCGCTCGGCGGCGCCGTGAGACTCAAGCCCTTCACCGCCCAGGACGGCAGCGCGACCGCGTTCGTCCCCGACCGCCCGGGCTGGGGCTTCGACGGCCTCAGAGGCGTGATCGAGGGCGCCAACCCGAAGGAGGGCGCGTTCGCCTTCGGCGTCGTCTTCTACGTGCAGACGCCGGCCACGTTCATCCTGCTGCGCGACCCGCGCTTCCCGCAGGCGCCCGGCTTCCTCGACGCCGCCGGCTCGCTCACGATCGCCGTGCCCGAGTGGCTCTCCACCTGCTGCAGAGCGCAGATGACGAACGTGCAGATCACCGGCACGATGCCCGGCTCCGAGCAGCTCCTCGGCCCCGGCTACAGCTCGGGCTTCTTCACGGCGAACTTCACGCTCAACGGCAGAGCGTGGCAGGGCGTGTTCCTGATCGGCTCGAACCCGACGACGGGCGTCGACGGCACCTTCTACGTCTACTACTCCTACGTCGCGGTCCCGGTCGGGGCCTCGCCCGCGATCGGCGCCGCGCTGCTGCAGACGTGGGCGAGCTGGAACCCGAGCGCCGACCAGGCGCGCCGGCGCAACGAGACGCTCGCGACGATCCTCTCGACCCACTTCAGCGGCGGCCCGATCGACCAGGCGGTCTTCGACGAGGCCGCCGCCAGATGGGACGCCTACATCCGCGGCGAGTAGACCGCCGCGCGCGTCAGGCGGCGGCCGGCGCCGCCACCTTCCCGACGAACTCCACCAGCAGCCGCTCGACCGTCTCCGGCGCGTCGGCGAACGGCCAGTGCCCGCTCGCCGGCAGCACGTGCACGTCGGCCGAGGGGAAGGCGTCGCGCTGGACCGCCGCATACGAGGACGGCAGGTACGCGTCGTGCTCGCCCCAGATCACGAGCGCCGGGACGTCCTGCGACGCCATGTACACGGCGAACTCTCTCGCCGCGGCGCCCGGGTCGTCGGTCGCGCGGTAGAGCGCGAGCACCGCTCTGCGCGTGCGGCGGCTGTAGTGGATCGACTCGAGGAACTCGCGCGGCAGCCCGCGCGGCTCCTCGCGCGGGAGCATGCGCCGGATCATCCACGGCGGCGAGATCGCCTGGAAGATCTCCCCCAGCACCGGCGTGCGCCAGACGCGCGCGAGTCTGTGCCATCTGTAGCCCGGGAGGATCCCCGTGTCGATCAGCGTCACGCTCGCGACGCGGTCGACGTGCATCGCCGCCCACACGAGCCCGATCGGCCCGCCGAAGTCGTGGATCGCGAGGTGGACCCGCTCGACCCCGAGCACGCCGAGCGCCTCGTCGAGGAAGCCGGCGTAGGTCGGCACGTCGTGGACGAAGCCCGGCGGCGCGATCGTCTCGCCGAAGTCCGGCAGGTCGAGCGCGACCGCGCGCACGCCGCTCGCGCCGACCGCGGCCACGAGGCGGGCCCAGTCGTCGCACGAGCCGGGGTTGCCGTGGACGAACACGACCGCCTCGCTCGCGCCCTCCGGGCCGGCCTCCAGCAGGCGCGCCTGCGTGCCGCCGGCGCGCACGCGCGTGCGGCGGAGCCCCGCGGCGGCACTCACGCCGCTGCCTCCTCGCGCTCGCGCTCGCGCGCCGGGGCGGCGCTGCCGGCCGCCGTCGTGTCCGCCGAGCGGCGGCGCAGCGCGTGGCGCGCGTTGACGACGAGCGCGCGCGGGAGCGTGCGCGCAAGCGCCTGCTCCGGCGTGATCCGCCGCGAGCCGAAGGCGTCGAACTGCTCTGCGAGCTTCGCGTCGCGCGCGCTGGCGGAGAAGACCAGCCGCTCGCCGGCGTTCAGCTTCCGGCCGGTCGACGAGTCGGACATCTGCAGCGCGTGTCCGCGCAGGCCGCGCCGGTGGCGGCGCCGGTAGCGCTCGAGGCTCTCGTCGAGCGGCTCGCCGCGCAGCAGCGCCGGCGTGACGCTGTCGCACAGCCACTCGGCCGTCTGGAACGCGAAGCCGCAGCCGACGCCGAACAGCGGGTCGATCGCGAGCGCCGCGTCGCCGACGAGCGCGAGGCCCGGAGCCGTCGGCTGGCGCAGGCGGTTCTCCATGTCGATCTTCCCCATCACCTCGCCGACGAGCGCCGACGCGGCGATCGGCGGCGCCTCCGGCACGTCGGCGACCCACTTGCGCAGCGCCGCCTCGGGGTCGGCCTTGAACTCGGGCAGGCGGTCCTTCGTGCCCATCGCGGCGTAGAAGACCAGGCCGTCGTCGGTCGGGAAGGCGGCCGCCCACTGCGGGTCGAGCATCCAGATCGTGCCGTCCATGCCCCACTTCGGCAGCGGCCCCTCGAAGTAGCCGCCGTAGGCGAAGCGCCCGTGGGGCGTGCGCTTCTCCGGCACGCCGGCCAGCGCGGCGACGCGCGAGTCGCGCCCGTCGGCGCCGACCACCAGGCGCGCGCGCAGCTCCGTCTCGGTGCCGCTGCGGTCTCTCGCGACGACGCCGCGCACGGCGCCACCGTCCTGCACGAGCCGCTCCACCGACTGGCCGAGCAGCAGATCGACGCCCGGCGTCGCGGCCGCCGCCTCGCGCACCAGCGGGTCGAGCTTCTCGCGCCGCAGGTTGAGTCCCGCCGGCACGCGGTCGTGGGACGCAGCGACCCAGCCCCAATGGGTCCATGCGCGCAGGTGGGTGCGCACGCCGCCGGCCGCGAGGATCGGCTCCAGCAGCCCGACGCGCTCGAGCGTCGGGACCGCCGAGGACTGGACGAAGTGCGAGCAGATGCGCTTGAAGGCGCGCGGATCCGGCTGCTTCTCGACGAGCGCGACGCGCGCGCCGGCTCTGCCGAGCATCATCGCGGTCGTGCAGCCGGCGAGGCTCGCGCCGACGACGACCGCGTCGTAGTCCGCCCCAGCGGAGATGATGCCGTGTCCATGGTTCGCGTCCTGCATCTCGACCCCCTGCGTCGTCGACGGGCGGATGACCATTCGGGGCGTACTATACGAGGCGCATGATGAAACGCAAGCCGATACGTCTGACGCAGACCTCCTACGCCGTGCTCGCCCTCTTCGAGCACATCGGCGAGGCGACCTCGTACGACCTCAAGCAGGCGATCGAGCACTCGATCGAGAACTTCTGGCAGGTCCCCCACACGACCGCCTACGACGAGCCGGCGCGGCTCGCGAGCGGCGGCTACCTGACGGTGCGCCAGGAGCCCGGCGGCCGCCGTCGCAAGCTCTACTCGCTCACCGACCTCGGCCGCGAGGCGCTGCACGCGTGGATCGCCGAGCCCGTCGCCGCACCGCCCCAACTGCGCGACGAGGTGATGCTGAAGGTCTTCGCGGGGGCAGACCCGGAGCCGCTGCTGCCGGCGCGACGCGCCTGGCACGAGGCGAAGCTCGCCGAGCTGGAGAACCTATCTCGCGCTGCTGCGCGAGGCCGGCGGGCCGGCCGGGCCGGAGCGCTCGCTCGTCGCCGGCGTCGCCTACCACCGCAAGATGATCGAGATGCTCGAAGAGCTTGCCGCCGCCGCCCGTCAGCCCTGAGCCGGCGGGCGCGGCGCCCGCCGCGCGGCGCCTGCGCACCGCGATCGTGTGGGTCGTGGCGGCGTGCGCGCTCGTCGTCGCGCTGCTGTTCGCGGTGCCGGACCTGCGCCAGGTCGGCCACCGCATCACGCACATGGACGTGCGCTGGCTCGCGCTCGCCGTCGCGCTCGAGCTGCTGTCGTGCCTCGGCTACGTGCTCGTCTTCCGGCTCACGTTCCCTGGCGTGGCGCCGCGGCTCGCGAACCGGCTCGCCGCCGCGCAGCTCGCGTTCGGCGCGGCGCTGCCGTTCGGCGGCGTCGGCGGGCTCGCGTTCGGCGCCTGGGTGCTGCGGCGCGAGGGGATGGGCGTGCGCGAGCTGGCCGAGCGCTCGACCGTCCTCTACCTGCTGACGAGCGGCGTCAACGCGCTCGTGCTGCTGGGCACCGCGCTCGCGCTCGGGATCGGCCTGCTGTCCGGCCCGGGCGACCTGACGCTGTGGCTCGTCCCGGCCGCGGTCGTCGCGGCCGTGCTCGTGCTCGCGCTGGCCGCGGGACCGCTCGCCCGCGTGCTCGCGCCGCACGCCGGCCCGCGCCTGTCGGCGACGCTCGCGAGCTACTCGAGCGCGCTGACGGAGACCGTCCGCCTGACGTTCCGCCCGAGCTGGGGCCTGCTCGGCGCGTTCATGTACCTCGTGTGCGACATCGGCGTGCTGTGGGCCTGCGCGCAGGGGATCGGCGACGGGATCGCGTGGGCGTCGCTGTCGCTCAGCTACCAGGTCGCCCAGCTCGCCACCTGGGTGCCGGTCCCGGGCGGGATCGGGGCGCTCGACGGCGGCATGATCGGGATGCTGCTCGTGTACGGCGCGCCGGCCGCGACGGCGGCCGCCGCGGTGCTCGTCTACCACGCGCTGATGTTCTGGATTCGTACGCTGTACGGCGGCGCGGCCTTCCTGCTGCTGCAGCGAGAGACGCGCGCAAGCGATCCTGGCGCGTAGGCGCTCATCTTCCGACCGTGCGGTCGGCTGTGCCCCACCTGGCCAGCAGCCCCGAGGAAACAATCCCGTTTCCCCTGTCTATACCGGGCATCGCACTATTATCGATTGCGTTGAGCGGTGGGAATGCGTCCTTTGGGAACGCATCCGTACCCAAGAAACTCCTACCGTCGCCATACCTGCGGCGCTGCATGGGCATGCGACAGTGGGTGAGCGCCGATGCGACGTTCCACCCCCTCCTCCACCGAGCTTCGCATCGCCGCCGGCCTGCGCCGGCGGGACCCGGATGCGGTCCGAGCGCTCTACGCGGAGTACGGACCCGGCGCGTTCGCGCTCCTGCACGACGCGATCCGCGACCGCGGGGCCGCCGAGGACGTCTACCAGCAGGTGCTGTTGGAGGCGTGGCAGCGCGGCCGCTCGTTCGACCCCGCACGCGCCTCGCTGCGCACGTGGCTTGCGACGATCGCCCGCTCGCGCGCCATCGACCATCTGCGCCACCGCGTGCCCGAGCCGTACGACCCGTCCGCGTACGCCGACGGGCGCGAGCTCGGCGGCGCGTCCGAGCCGGTCGCGCAGCTCGTCGACCGCGTGACGCTCGAGCAGCTCATGCAGCGGCTCTCGCCCGGCGAGGCGGAGGTCGTGCGACTGCGCTGGCACATCGGCCTCAGCCAGCGGCAGATCTCGGCGCACACCGGCATCCCCCTGGGGACGGTCAAGTCCCGCACCGCGAGCGCGCTGCGCCACCTGCGCGCGATGCTCGAGGAGGAGCGCACGCCGGTGTGACGTCGCGCGCCGAGGCGCGCGACGTCACATGCGCTCAGGCGTTCGCGAAGTGCTCCGCGTTCTTCTGGGCGTAGTCCGCCCACTGCTCGGGGAGCAGGTCCTCCGGGAAGACCGCGTCGACCGGGCAGGCCTCGACGCACGCGTCGCAGTCGATGCACTCCTCCGGGTCGATGAACAGCTGCTTGGCGGCGTCGAAGCCGTCCTCGTCAGGCGTCGGGTGGATGCAGTCCACCGGGCAGACCTCGACGCACGAGGCGTCCTTCTGCCCGATGCACGGCTCGGCGATGACGTAGGCCATGGCGCTAGGCGGCGGCAGCGAAGCGCTGCGCGACGACGTCCCAGTCGACGACGTTGAACCACGCGTCGATGTAGGCGGGACGGAGGTTCTGGTACTTGAGGTAGTAGGCGTGCTCCCACACGTCGACGCCGAGCAGCGGCGCCTTGCCCTGGGAGATCGGGTTGTCCTGGTTGGCCGAGCCCTCGACCTTGAGCGTGCCGCCGTCGAGCACGAGCCACGACCAGCCGGAGCCGAACTGCGCGAGGCCTCTCGCTCTGATCGCGGCCTTCAGCTCGTCGAACGAGCCGAACGCGGCGTCGATCGCCGCGGCGAGGTCGCCGGAGGGGGCGCCGCCGCCGTTCGGCGACATGCTCGTCCAGAAGAGCGAGTGGTTGTAGTGGCCGCCGGCGTTGTTGCGGACGCCCGCCTCCTTGTCGCCGAGGCTGCCGAGGTTCTTGAGGACCTCCTCGACCGGCTTGTCGGCCCACTCCGTGCCCTCGAGCAGCTCGTTGGCTCTGCTCACGTAGGTCGCGTGGTGCTTGTCGTGGTGGAACCGCATCGTCTCGGCGTCGATGTGCGGCTCGAGCGCGTCATACGCGTACGGCAGGTCCGGCAGCTCGTAGGCCATGCGGTCGCCCTTTCGGCTTTGGCTTGCAGATATAGACAGGCGGTACTGTTTCAAACATGATGGCACGCCACCTCGGTCCGGCGCTCGCCGAGCTGCCGGCTACCCGCCGAGAGCTGCTGGTGAACCTGCGCAAGCAGGGCGAGGCACGCGCGGAGGAGCTCGCCGAGCAGCTCGACATCACGGTCAGCGCGGTGCGCCAGCACCTCCAGGGCCTCGCCGCCGCCGACCTCGTCGTCCACCGCGAGGAGCGCGCCGGGCCGGGCCGGCCGCGCCACGTCTACCGCCTCGCCCCCGCCGCCGACGCGCTGTTCCCCCGCTCCTACGGGGAGCTGACGGTCGAGCTGCTCGACTACATCGGCGACGAGGACGCCGGGCTGGTGGCGCGCGCGTTCGAGCGGCGCCGCCGCGCGCGCGTGGAGCGCACGCGCGACCGGCTCGCCGGGCTCGACTTCGACGCGCGCGTGGCGGAGGTCGCGCGCGTCCTCGACGAGGACGGCTACCTGGCGGAGGTCGAGCGGCTGGACGACCGCGACGGCGACGGCGGCTGGCGGATCCTCGAGCACAACTGCGCGATCCTCGCCGTCGCCGAGCGCTACGGCCACGCCTGCGGCAGCGAGATCGCCTTCCTGCGCGAGGTCCTCCCCGACGCCGACGTCACCCGCGTCTCCCACATCCTCACCGGCGCGCACGCGTGCACGTACGAGGTGCGGCGGCGGGCGGTGTGACGTCGCGCGCAGGCCACCGCTCGCGGTCGCCGGAGCGCGAAACACCAGTTCAGCCGAGCAGCGCGCGGACGACGGCGTCGGCGAGCAGGCGGCCGCGGAGGGTGAGGCGGAGGCGGTCGCCGGCCAGCGTGGCGAGGCCGTCGTCGGCGGCTTGCCGGGCGGCTGCGCGACCGGCGGCGTCGAGCACGTCGAGCGGCAGGCCATCGGCGAGGCGCAGCTCGAGCATCACGCGCTCGACGCGGCGGGTGTCGTCGTCGAGCAGCTCGCGGCCTGCGGCGGGCGACGCTCCGGCGTCGAGGCGATCGGCGTACGCGGAGGGATGCAGCACGTTCCACCAGCGCACGCCGCCGACGTGGCTGTGCGCTCCTGGTCCCACGCCCCACCAGTCGCCGCCGCGCCAGTAGCCGAGGTTGTGGCGGCAGGCCGCGCCCGTGCCCGCCGCCCAGTTCGAGACCTCGTACCACTCCAGTCCGGCGGCCGACAGCGCCGCGTCGGCGATTTCGTAGCGGTCGGCGAGCGCATCGTCGTCTGGCGCGGGCAGCGCGCCGCGGCGGACCTGCGCCGCCAGCCGCGTGCCCGGCTCGACGATCAGCGCGTAGGCGGAGACGTGGTCCGGCGCGGCCGCGAGCGCGGCGTCGAGCGAGGCGCGCCAGTCGTCGTCCGTCTCCCCCGGCGTGCCGTAGATCAGGTCGAGGCTGACGTGCTCGAAGCCGGCCGCGCGCGCCTCGCGCGCCGCCTCCGCCGCGCGGCCGGGCGTGTGCGTGCGCTCGAGCGTCGCGAGCACGTGCGGCACGGCGCTCTGCATCCCGAGCGAGACGCGCGTGAAGCCCGCTGCGCGCAGCGCCGCGAGCGCCGCGGCGTCGACGCTCTCCGGGTTCGCCTCGGTCGTCACCTCGGCCCCGGGGGCGATCCCGAACGTGTCCTCGATCGCCCCCAGGATCTCCACCAGCTCGCCGGGCGCCAGCAGCGTCGGCGTCCCGCCGCCGAAGAAGACCGTCTCCACCGGCGGAGCCGTGTCGCCCAGCACGCGCCGCGAGAGCTCCAGCTCCGCGCGCACGGCGGCGACGTAGCCCGCGCGCGAGCGCCCTCCGCCGTCCAGCTCCGACGCCGTGTACGTGTTGAAGTCGCAGTAGCCGCAGCGCGTCGCGCAGAACGGCACGTGCACGTAGACGGCGAACGGCCGCTCGCCGAGACCCGCGAGCGCGCTCGCGGGCAGCGCGCCGTCGGCGGGTGCGGGGTCGCCGTCGGGGAGGCGTGCGGGCATGGCGTGAAGTGTGCCGCGGCGGGCGCGCGATCAGCGCGCGGCGGCCACCGGAACGTCGCGCCCGCGCACGAACCCGCGCCGGCTGGCGGCGAGCGAGACACCGACGTTGATCACCGCGAGCGAGAGCAGCACGACGAGCGGCGTCGTCCACCCGCCGGTCGCGTCGTGCAGCGCGCCGACGGCGACCGGCCCGAGCGCGGCGAGCGTGTAGCCGACCGACTGCGTCATCCCCGACAGCGCCGCGGCGTGCGGCGCGTCGTGCGCGCGGAGGACCATCAGCGCGAGGATCAGCGTGAAGCCGGTGCCGAAGCCGATGCCCAGCAGCGAGGCCCACAGCGACGGCGCGGCGCGCGGCACGGCAAGCACGCCGACCCAGCCGCCGATCACGAGCAGCGCAGCGGCGAGCGCGATCGGGCGCTGGTCGCGCATGCGGCCGGCGATCGCGCCGACGACGAAGCCGAACGGGATCCCGACGACCAGCGCGAGCGACAGCAGCGCGCCGGCGCTCGCCTTGCTCATCCCCTCGTGCCGGTAGATCTCCGGCAGCCACGCGACCATCGAGTAGAAGAGGATCGACTGGATCGACATGAACGCCGTCACGCGCCACGCGATGCGGTCGCGCCACAGGTCCACGCGCACGCGCGCGGCGGCCGCGGCGCGCGTCGGCGTCTCGCGCAGCAGCGGCAGCCACACGATCGCCGCCAGCAGCGCCGGCGTCGCCCACACCGCCAGCGCCGCGCGCCACGAGCCGCCGAGCCAGCGCTCGCTCGGCACCGCGAGGCCGGCCGCCAGTGCCGCCCCGATCCCGAGCGCGACCGAGTAGACGCCGGTCACGAACGTCGCCTGCTCGCCGAAGCGCCGCTTCACGAGCGCCGGCATCAGCACGTTCGCGACGGCGATCCCAGCGCCTGCCGCGAGCGTGCCCGCGAACAGCAGCACGACGGACGGCAGCGGACGCAGCGCGAGACTCGCGGTCAGCAGCAGCATGCAGCCGACGAGCGTGCGCTCGATCCCGAAGCGCGCGGCGAGCCGCGGGCCCAGCGGCGAGATCAGCCCGAACGCCAGCAGCGGCGCGGCAGCGAGCAGGCCGGCGGCCGTGCTCGACAGCCCGTCGCCCGCACGCAGGTCGCGGATCAGCGGCCCGACGACCGTCAGCGCCGAGCGCAGGTTGAGCGAGACGAGCAGGATCGCGAGCACGAGCAGCGCCATGTCGCGGCGGCTGCGCAGGCCGTCCGCGGACGCTCGCGCCGCCGTCACGCCCTCGTGTGCGGTCACGCCCGCGGCCGTCCCCATCGCCTCGTCCATTGCGATCGAACCTAGCAGCGGGTCGCTGCGCTTACGGCGCCGCCGTCAGGCGCGGGAAGGCAGCGAGCGCGCGATGTCGATCGTGGCGGGCGCCGCGTCGTCGAGCGCCTTGAGCTCTACCGCGAGTCGAGGGAGCGAGAGGGCGTCGTCGTCTATCGTCGCCCGCAGCGCAGACGCCAGTCGCACCCGGCCGATCGCGTGCAGCTGCGCCGGCAGCTCGGTGCGCGACAGGGGAAAGACGCCCGCATCGAGCAGGACCGCGCGAGCCGCGGACGTCAGCGCGGCGCGGACCTGCTCCTGCGCCGCGTCACGGTCGCCCAGATCGATCAAGCGCTCGGCGTGCTTGCGATGCGACGGCAGCCGAGTGCGCTTGCGCGACGGATCGGGCCACAGGCGCTCCGTCGCGAGAACCCTCAGCCCGTCGCGGAAGATCCCGGTGCGGTCGAACAGAATGCAGCCGCAGCGCAGGGTCCATTGGACGTAGTCGTCTCCGGCGCGGAGCTTCTCCCAGAATCTGCCGGCGTCCGTCGCGACGATGTCGACCTCGTCGGCGAGACCCGACCGAGACGGGCGCGGGCCGATCACGTGGTAGTCGAGGTCGCTGATCGCTGTCCGCTGGCTGCGCGCGGTCGAACCGGTGAGCGCAAACGCCTCTGCACCCAGGTCCTGCGCGCGCGCGCGCAGGATGCCCGTGATGCGACGCTGCGCGGGGGTCTGGTTGGCGGCAGCGCGTCGCAAATCGCGCGCGAGCCGCTCGCGCCAGGCCGCCTCGGTTTCCCAATCGAGCGGTGCGGCCGCGTGCCGAAGGTTGGGAGCAACCGCCGTCATTGCACGGCCTCCGCATCCAGCACGAGCGCCTCGACCGCGGAGAGGTGCGTCCGCAGCTCGTCAGGATCCGGCTCCTCGCCGTCGTACCAGTAGTCCTTGCGGCCCTGGTTGAGGTCGCGCAGGAGATCTCCGTGATCCTCGCCGGTGACGCCTCCGGCATGCAGCTGCTCGGCGGCCTCTGCTTTCACCCAGTGCAGCCTTCTCGTCTCGATCCCATGGTGATCGGCGAGCCAGACCACGGCCGCCTCGGCAGAGTGGAACATCGCGTTGAGCGCGTCTCCGTAGCGCTCGCCGTCGAGATCGGCTCGCGCGGTCTCCAGATGCTGACGCGCGAGCTCGCGCTTCGACTTGGGGGACACCGCGCGATCGTAGCCCGCGATGCGGTCGGCGGACGCATCAGTGCGCGAGCGCGATGCCGAGCCAAACGATCGCGAGCGAGCCGAGGAAGATCAGGCCCTCCAACGCGTGCAGCTGCGGCCGGCGCATGTGCCAGACGACGAGACCGGCGACGACCGCCACGAGCGCGAGCTTGACGTGCAGGGTGCCGTCGCTCCACAGGCGGTAATGCGAGGCCATCGCCGCACCGCTCGCCAGCAGCACGCCGATCGCGGCCAGCGTGCCGGCGCCGAAGCGCCGGGCGATCGTGCGCAACGCCGGTTTCGTCTCGGCGCCGCGCAGCGCCGGCACGACGACGGCCGCGAGGAACAGCTGGCCGCCGACGAAGAACGCCATCGCGACGAGGTGGAGCCAGCGGACGGCGATCCAGAGGGTCGAGTCCACGGCGACCCTCCGTCGTCCGCCTAGATGGTTGATTCCACGAGATTCGTGGATGCGAGGGGTGCGATGGGCGGATGCTGGGGGACGCGCGGTGGCGAAGCCAATGCTGGTGGCATTGGCGAGACTCCGCGTGGCGCCCAGCGCCGCCCAGCGTGACCCTCGCGCCGCGAGATCGGGGAATCGACCATCAAAAGATGCCGGTCAGCGCGCGGCCGGCGTGCGCGGCGAGCTCGAACAGCGGCTGCGGGACGATCCCGAGCACGACGGTCGCGGCGGCCGCGATCCACGCGACGAGCAGCACCTCGATCTGCGGCCCGGCCGCCGCGGCCTCGGCCAGCGCGTCGGCCTCCTGCGAGCCGCCGGCGATCACCGGCAGGCCGCCGGCGCCGACCGCGACGGGAGCCGCGGGCGCGTCCGGCGCGTCGCGCATCCACATCGTCGCCACCACCCGCAGGTAGTAGCCGAGCGAGATCATCGAGCCGACGACGAGCACGACCGCGAGCCACGTGTAGCCGCCGTCGACGAGCGCGTCGATCAGGTAGACCTTGCCGATGAAGCCGGCCGTAGCGGGGACGCCGGCCAGCGCGAGCATCGCGATCGTCAGCGGCCAGGCGAGCAGCGGCTGCGTGCGGCCGAGGCCGGCGAACGCGCCGAGGTCGTCGCCGAAGTCGCTCGCCCGCTCGCGCGCGACGATCACGGCGAACGCGGCGAGGTTCATCGCGAGGTAGACGACGAGGTAGAAGACGGTCGCCTTCGCGCCGAGCTGCGTCGCGACGATCACGCCCGCGAGCAGGTAGCCGGCCTGCGCGACGCCCGAGTAGGCGAGCATCCGCTTGAGCGAGGTCTGCCCGAGCGCGCCGACGTTGCCGACGACGATCGTGATCGCGGCGAGCGCGGCGAGCAGCGGCCGCCAGTCGTTCTGCGCGCCGATCAGCGCGGAGTCGAACAGGCGCAGCAGCACGCCGAGCGCGGCCGCCTTCGTCGCGACCGCCATGAAGGCGGTGACCGGCGTCGGCGCGCCCTCGTAGACGTCCGGCGTCCACTGGTGGAACGGCGCGACGGAGGCCTTGAAGGCGAGGCCGACGAGCGTCAGGCCGATGCCCGACAGCAGCAGCACGTCACCGCCGACCCCGGCGCCGCCTGTGATCGCCGCGTTGATGCCGCTGTAGTCGGTCGAGCCGGTCGCGCCGTAGATCAGCGCGAGCCCGTAGACGCAGCGTCGCCGAGCCGACCGAGCCGACGATCAGGTACTTGAGGCCCGACTCGAGCGAGCGCTCGCGGCGCAGCTCGGTCGCGCACAGCACGTACAGCGGGATCGACAGCAGCTCGAAGCCGAGGAACAGCGTCACGAGGTTCTGTCGCGGCGACGAGGATCGCCATGCCGAGGACGCTGAACAGCAGCAGGCTGAAGAACTCGCCGTGGGCGGACTCCTCGGCGGCGCTGCGAGCGCCACGCGAGCAGCACCGCGCCGATGCCGGCGGCGGCGAACGCGAACAGCAGCACGAGCGTGAGGTCGTCGGAGACGCAGCGCGCCCGCGACGAGCGACTGTCGTGTGCGTGGAACTGCCAGATCCCGAGCCCGATCGCGGCGCCGAGCGCGACGAGCGCGAGCAGCGGCGTCGCGCTGCGCGGACCCAGCGGCCGGGGAGCAGGCCGAGCAGCAGCGTCAACAGCGCGCCGCCGCCGAGCGCGAAGAACGGCGACAGCCCGGCGTAGTCGATGTGCGGCGCCTTGGCGTGCGCGGCGGCGACGGCGAACAGGGCGGTCATGGCTTGTCCGCTCCCCGCGTCACCACGCGGACCAGGCGACCGCCGACGGCGGCGTCGGCAACAGTCGTCGACTGCGCGGTCACAGCCGCGACGGCCGTCTTCGCCGCCGGCTCCGAGCGCTTCAGGCCGAACTGCGGATACAGCGCGAGCGCGAGGATCGCGAGCACGAGCGGCACGAGCACGGCGAGGTCGCGCGAACGTCACCTCGCGCGAGTCGACGCTCGGGCCGACGCGGTTGTGCATCGCGCGGATGAACGCGCGCAGCACGTAGACGGCGGCCATCGCGACGCCGACCGAGGCGACGAACGCGAACACGACCTTCGCCTTGAAGACGCCGAGCAGGATCAGGAACTCGCCGACGAAGTTGGCCGAGCCCGGCATCGCGAGCGTCGCGAGCCCGACGATCAGGAAGATCGACGCCAGCACCGGCGCGCGGAAGGCGATCCCGCCCATGTCGCGCATGTCCTCGCTGCCGCCGGCGCGCGCGGCCAGCAGGCCGACGATGAAGAACAGCGGCAGCGTCGACGAGCCCGTGGTTGACCATCTGCAGCAGCGCGCCCTGCACCCCGTCCTGGTTCAGCGCGAAGATCCCGAGCGTGATGAAGCCCAGCTGGGCGACCGACGAGTAGCCGATCACGAGGCGTGCGTTCGTCGTCGTGAACGCCATCGCCGAGCCGTAGAGGATCGAGGCCAAGCGCGATCAGCAGCAGCAGCGTCTGGAAGTGCACCGAGGCGGCCGGGAAGATCGGCAGCACGATCGCGCAGGAAGCCCGTAGGCGGCGACCTTCGAGACGACGCCGGAGAAGACCGCGAGCACCGGCAAGCGGCATCGTGCGGTAGCCGTCGGGCATCCAGCCGTGCAGCGGGAAGGCCGGCATCTTGACCAGGAACGCGGCCGCGAAGCAGAGGAAGATCCACTCCTGCGAGCCGCGCGACAGCGGCAGTCTCGCGAGCGCCGCGAGCGAGAAGGTCAGGCCCGTGTTGCTGCTGCTGCGAGGCGAGCACGCCGGTCGCGACCGCCGCGACGAGCATCAGCAGCGAGCCGACGAGCGTGTAGATGACGAGCTTCGTCGTCGCGCGCACGCGCTCGCTGCGCTCGCCCGCGCCCCAGATCCCGGTCAGGAAGTAGAACGGGATCAGCATCAGGTCGAAGAAGGCGACGAACAGGATCAGGTCCTGCGCGCAGAAGGCGCCGAGCACGGCCGTCTCGCCGGCGCCGAGCAACAGGTAGAACTGCGGCGAGCGCTCCCAGTCGCGCAGGTTCGCGGCGAGCGTCGCGCCGGCGAACAGGACGGTCGTCAGCAGCACGAGCAAGACGTTGAGGCCGTCGAGCCCGAGCGAGTAGTGGATCCCGAGCGAGCGAGATCCACGAGCGGTCGGTGACGAACTGCAGCCCGCCGCCGGTCTTGTAGCGGACGACGAGCGAGATCGCGACGCCGAGCGTGGCGAGCGAGCCGAGCAACGCCAGGCGCGAAGCGACGCTCGCGCCCCAGATCGCGCCCGAGCACGGCGACGACGAGCGGCAGCCAGATGAGGATCGAGAGGGTCATCGAAGCGTCACCTAGCTCGCAGGATCAGGAAGTAGAGGAGCGACGGCGGCCACGCCGAGCAGCAGCAGCGCGGCGTAGTAGCGCAGGAAGCCCGTCTGGATCGCGCGCACCGCGGCCGAGCCGGCGCGCACGATGCCGGTCGTCCCGCCGACGAGCGTGCCGTCGACGAACACGCGCTCGAACGTCCCGCGGGCGAAGCGGCCGAAGGCCGCGAACGGCCGCACGACGAGCAGGTCGATCGCCTCGTCGAAGTACCACTTGTTGACGAACAGCGTGTAGACCGGCTTCAGGCGCGCCTGCCAGGCGGCCGCCGAGCCCGGCTTCAGCACCCACACGCGGTAGGCGAGCGCGATGCCCGACAGCCCGATCACCGTGCCGATCACGAGGCCGAAGTTCACCAGCGCGTTCGACGGCTCGTGGTCGACCCACTTCGAGTCGGCGAACGTCGGCTGCAGGAAGTTCGTGATCACGTGGTCGACGTGCGGGATCTGCACGAACCCGGCGAACGTCGCGCCGATCGCCAGCAGCGTCATCGCGACCTTCATCGGCAGCGCCCGCTCGGCGATCGTGTGCTCCGGGCCGGGGAAGCCGACGTCGGTGTCCTCGACCTCGCCGTTGGCGGGGTTCGTCGGGACCTCGGCGTGCGCGAGGTGGCCGTGCTCCAGCTCCTTCGCCTCCGCGCACGGCTCGCCGAAGAACGCGCGGAAGATCATCCGCCAGGTGTAGACGGCGGTCAGGAACGCGCCCGCGTAGCCGAGCACGTAGAGCGCGTCGAACCAGCCGCCGCGCGAGCCGACGAACGCGAGGATCTCGTCCTTGAGAAGAAGCCGGAGAACGGCGGCACGCCGCTCAGAGCGAGCCCGCCGACGACGAAGCAGCCGAACGTGAACGGCATCGCTCTGCGGAAGCCGCTCATTCTCTCCAGCGACTGCCCGCCCGCCCATCGCGCCGATGATCGAGCCGGCCGCCATGAACAGCAGCGCCTTGAAGAAGGCGTGCGTCATCAGGTGGAACAGGCCCGCGACGTAGCCGCCGGCGCCGACGGCCATGATCATGTAGCCGATCTGCGACATCGTCGAGTACGCGATCACGCGCTTGATGTCCGTCATCACGAGCCCGATCGTGCCGGCGACGAGCAGCGTCACGCAGCCGACGATCGCGGCTGTGTCGGCGGCCGCCGGGGCGCGCTCGAACAGCGGGTGCATGCGCGCGATGAGGTAGACGCCCGCGGTCACCATCGTGGCGGCGTGGATCAGGGAGGAGACCGGCGTCGGGCCCTCCATCGCGTCCGGGAGCCAGGTGTGCAGCGGGATCTGCGCGCTCTTCGCGAACGCGCCGACGAGCAGCAGCAGGCAGCCGGCCGTGAGCGAGCCCTGGTGGCCGGCGAACGCGCCGCCCTCGACCGCTCTGAACGTGCCGAGGAAGTCGAGCGTGCCGCTGTGGCGCAGGATGAAGAAGGTGCCGAGCACGAGCCCGACGTCGCCGACGACGTTGATCACGAACGCCTTGATGCCGGCTCTCGTCGCGGTGCCGCGGCGGTACCAGAAGGAGATCAGCAGGTACGAGGCCGCGCCGACGAACGCCCACCCGACGATCAGCATCAGGAAGTTGCCGCCGAGCACCAGCACGAGCATCGAGAAGACGAAGAAGTTGAGGTACGCGAAGTAGCGCGAGTACCCGCGGTCGCCTCTCATGTAGCTGACCGAGTAGAGGTGGATCAGCGTCGAGACGCCCGTCACCACGAGCATCATGTAGACGGACAGCGGGTCGACGAGGATCGACAGCTTCGCGTTCACGTCGCCGGTGACGGCGTAGTCCCACAGCGAGGAGACGAGCGCGCGGTCGTTCGACGCGTGGCCCTGCAGGCCGATCAGCGCGGCGACCGCGCAGACGAACGCGAGGCCGATCGCCAGCGTGCCGATCGCGCCCGCGCCGCCGCGGCCGAGCTTCTTGTAGCCGAGGCCGTTGACGATCGCCCCGGCCAGCGGAAACGCCAGCACGAGCCAGGCCCAAGTCGTCGTGTTCATCCCTGAAGCTCCCGCAGCTCGTCGACATCGATCGGAAGGCGGCGGCGGAAGATCGCGACGATCAGGCCGAGGCCGACGGTCACCTCGCAGGCGGCGACGACCATTACGATCAGCGCGAAGATCTGGCCGTCGCTGTTGCCGTGCATGCGCGCGAACGCGATCAACGCGAGGTTCGCCGCGTTGAGCATCAGCTCGAGGCACAGCAGGATCACGAGCGGGTTGCGCCGCACGAGCACGCCGCCGGCGCCGATGCAGAAGATCAGCGCGGACACGACGAGGTACCAGTCGATCGCCATTACCAGCCGCTCCGCTCGTCGTCGTCGGCGACGCCGACGGGCTCCGCGGGGTCGCGGATCGCGCCGACGGCCTCCGCCATCGTCCCGCTGAACAGCGAGCGCGGCGTGATCCAGTGCGCGGGGTCGCGCTCGTCGTCGTCGAGCGTCGTGCCCTTCCGGCGCCGCGCCAAGACGACCGCGCCGACGGCGGCCACGAGCAGCAGCAGCGAGGCGACCTCGAACGGGAAGAGGAACTTCGTCAGCAGCGCCTCGCCGATCGCGGCCGGCGAGCCGAAGCCGCTCACGTAGGGAGCGCCGTCGCCGGAGACCGCCTTGAGGCCGGAGCCGAGCACGGCGATCGCCAGCTCCACGAACAGCGCGAGCACCGCGCCGCCCGCGACGAGCCGCAGCCCCGATCCGCCGGGCGTGAGCTGGCGCACGCCGCTGCCGATGTAGGAGACGACGAACAGGTAGAGCACCATCACCGCGCCGGCGTAGACGACGACCTGCGCGGCGGCGATGAACTCCGCGCGCAGCAGCAGGAACAGAGCGGCCAGCGACAGCAGGTGGCCGACGAGCGCAAGCACGCTGTAGAAGGGGTTGCGCAGCGCGACGACGCCGATCGCTCCCGCGATGGCGCCGATCGCCGCGACGAAGAAGACGACCGCCGCCATCTACTCGTCCTCGCTCCGCAGCGGCGTGCGCTCGAGCGGCTCGGCGAGCAGCATCTCCTTGGTGAAGATGAGGTCGTCGCGGTTGTAGTCCGACAGCTCGAAGTCGTGGCCCATCGTGATCGCGTCGAACGGGCACGCGACCTCGCAGTAGCCGCAGAAGATGCAGCGCGACATGTTGATCTCGTAGACCGCCGCGTAGCGCTCGCCCGCCGAGACGCGGTGGTCGGGCTCGTTCTCGGCCGCGACGACGCGGATGCAGTCGGCCGGGCAGGCGGCCGCGCACAGCGAGCAGCCGACGCACTTCTCCAGGCCGGTGTCCTCGAACTTGTGCAGCTTGTGGCGCCCGCGGAAGCGCGGGTACACGGGGATCTTCTCCTCCGGGTACTGGTAGACGATCGGCCCCTCGACCAGGCGGCCGAAGGTCGTCTTGAGCCCGCGCAGCGTCTCGCCGAACGCGCGGTAGAGGCCGCCGGCGCCGCCGGGCTCGGGGCCGCGCTGCACGGCGATCACGTCCTCGCCGGGCGGGGTCCAGCGCTTGATCTCCAGGGCGTCGGTCATCAGTTCGTCACCGTCACGACGATCGCGGTCACGAGCGCGTTGGCCGTGGCCAGGGGCAGCAGGACCTTCCAGCCCAGGGACATGAGCTGGTCGTAGCGCAGGCGCGGCAGCGTCGCGCGCACCCACACGAAGATGGCGATCACGAGCGTGAGCTTCACGAGCACCACGATCGGGTCCACCCACGTCGGCGGGTCGATGCCGAACGGCAGCAGCCAGCCACCGAAGAACATCGTCACCGCGATGCCCGACGCGATCACCATGTGGAAGTACTCGGCCGCGTAGTAGGAGGCGAAGCGGCCGCCGCCGTACTCGGTGTTGTAGCCGGCGACCAGCTCCGCGTCGGCCTCGGGCAGGTCGAACGGCGGGCGGCTCGTCTCCGCGAACGCGGCGACCATGAAGACGACGAAGCCGACGAACTGCGGGATGAACAGCCACATGCCGGCGCTGTCCTGGTGGGCGACGATCTGCGTCAGCGACAGCGTCCCGCACGTGATGATCACGCCGACGAGCGAGAGCCCCATCGAGACCTCGTAGGAGATCAGCTGCGCGGCGGAGCGCATCGCGCCGAGGAAGCTGTACTTCGAGCCCGACGCCCAGCCGCCGAGCATCAGCCCGTAGACGGCGATCGCGCTGAAGGCGAACGCGAACAGCACGCCGATCGACGGGTCGATCCCGTAGAGGCCGACCTGCGTGCCGAAGATGTCGACGGTGTTGCCGAACGGAACGATCGCGAACGCGACGCACGCGGTCACGATCGAGATCGCGGGCGCGATCGCGAACAGGAAGCCGACCGACGTGCGCGGGCGGAACTGCTCCTTGACGAGCAGCTTGAAGATGTCCGCCATCGGCTGCAGCGCGCCGAACGGGCCGACGCGGTTGGGGCCGTAGCGGTTCTGGAAGCGGCCCATCAGCTTGCGGTCCATCATGAGCGCGAGCGGGACCATGCTGAAGCCGACGATGAAGATGACCAGCGACTTGAGGATCTGGATCCACCAGGCCTCGGAGTAGCCGACGGTGGCGAGGATGGTCGTCATGCGGGCACCTCCGCGCGGGCTCGCTCCACGGTCACGGTGCGCGGCGCGCCGTTCGTCAGCTCGCCGGCCCCGCCCTCGGGCAGGCCGGCATCGAGGAAGACGGTCCCGGCGGGAGCGTTGCCGCGCAGGGCGGCGCGGGCCTCGACGGTGCGGCCGTCGGCCGACACTGTTACCCGCGTGCCGTTCTCGATCCCCAGCCGCTCGGCGTCCACGGGGGCGACCTCCAGCGTGGCGTGGCGGGCAAGGAACTTCAGCGCCGGCGACGCCTCCACCTCGGGCGCGGCCCAGACGGAGCGGAACGTGCCGAGGCGCAGGACGCCGTTGGGCGACGGCGCCGCGACAGGTTCGCCGACGTCGAACGGGCCCGCCGGACCGGCCGGGAACGCCTCGGCCGCCGCGCGCTCCTGCCACCGCACACCGCGCCCGCCGATCTCCTCCAGCGTCAGGCCGGCGTAGAACGGCACCGCCTCGAACAGCTGCTGGCTGGCCATCGGCCCCGTGAGTGGCGATGTGTGTCCTTCTGGGGGTCCATACGACCCCCTAAGTGACACAGCTCGCTCCAGCTCCGCGAGGATCGACCACTCGGAGCGGACGGAACCCGGGTGCCCGATCGCCGGGCGCAGGCGCTGCAGGCGGCCGTCGGGGTGCGTGACCGTGCCTTCCTTCTCGGCGTAGGACTCGGCGGGGAAGACCACCGTGGCGTGCTCGCGCAGCTCGTCGGTGAGGAACGCGCTGTGAGCGATGACCGTGGTCGCGCGCGCCATGGCGCGCCGCCACAGCGGCGCGTCCGTCTGGTCGCGGACCGGGTCGGCGTGCAGCAGGTAGAGCGCGGACAGCTCGCCGTCGGCGGCAGCCGCGGCGATCTCGCCCGCGGAGCGGCCGGCAGCGGCAGGCTCGGCGAGGCCCGGACCCGCGTTCGGCAGCACGCCCGCCTCGCGGAGACCGCGGGCGTTCGCGGACGACGGGACCTCCAGCAGGCCGGCACCCTCGCGCTCGGCCAGGCCGAGCCGACCGGCGACGTTCAGCAGCACCGGCAGCGCCTCGGCGGACACGCGCTCGCCCCACAGGATCACCACGTCGCCGCGGTCCTCCTCGATGAGGAGGTCGGCCAGGGCACGGACCGCCTTCGGGTCCGCATCGGCGGCGGCGCACAGCTGATCGACATCGCCGGAAGCGCCCAAAGCGGCCTCCAAAGCCGCCAGGAACGCATGCTCCGCACCCGGCGCATAGCGCAGCCACAGCTTCGCGTTCGGATCGAGCGACGACGGCCGCGGTGTCGCGACCGCGAGCTGCACGCCACGACGGCGCACGCCCTTGCGGATGCGCAGGTCGAGAATTGGCCCGTCGTCGACCGGCTCGGTGCCCAGGACGAGGACGGTGTGCGCGAACTCGAGGTCCGGGACAGTCGCCTGGAGCGCGGGCGCGGCCAAAGCGCGCTGCAGCTCCAACGGCACCGCGCCACCCACGCGCGAGTCCACATCACTCGATGCCAACACGTCCCGCAGCAAGCGCTGAAGCAGGAAGCCCTCCTCGTTCGTCGTCCCGCCACCGACGACGGCGCCGACCGACCCGCGCGCCTTGCCCAGCGCACCCGCGGCTGCGCTCAAAGCGCGCTCCCACGACGCCGGCCGCAGCGCGTCGCCGTCGCGCACCAGCGGCTCGACGATCCGCTCCTCGCTGTGCACCGACTGGTACGCGAAGCGGCCCTTGTCGCAGAGCCAGCCGTCGTCGACGCCCGTGTGATCCCGGCCGAGCACGCGCAGCACGCGCTCGTCCCGCACCGTCAGCTCGACGTTGCACTGCGCAGGACACAACGTGCAGACCGTGCCGGCGCCCTCGATGTCCCACGGCCGCGCGCGGAAGCGGTAGGGCCGCGAGGTCAGCGCGCCCACCGGGCACAGCTCGATGATGTTCCCGCTGAACGGCGCCACGTACGGATGCGAGTCGAACGTGCCGACGTACGAGGTGGCGCCGCGCTCGTGGAGGATGAGCTGGTAGTCCTCGGACACCTCCTGCGAGAAGCGCACGCAGCGGTAGCAGAGGATGCAGCGCTCGCGGTCGATCGCGATCAGCGGCGACAGCTCGAGCGGCTTCTTGAAGTGGCGCTTGGGCTCGACCATCCGCGAGATCCCGCGGCCCCAGCCGAACGTGATGTCCTGCAGCGGGCACTCGCCGCCCTTGTCGCAGACGGGGCAGTCGAGCGGGTGGTTGACGAGCAGGAACTCGACGACGCTGTTCTGCGCCTCTCTCACGCGCTCCGTCTGCGTGTGGACGACCATGCCGTCCTTGACCGGCGTCGAGCAGGCGGTCTGCAGCTTCGGGATCCCCTCGATCTCGACGAGGCACATGCGGCACGCGCCGACGGGGTTGCCGAGCTTCGGCTCGTAACAGAAGACGGGGATCTCGACGTCGCCGTACTTCGCGCCGTCGACCAGCATCGCGCCCTCGGGCGCCTGCACCTCGCGACCGTCGATCGAGAACGTGACCATGCGGACCTCGGGGCGCGGCATTACGCGTGCACCCCCGCAGGCGCGCCGTGCAGCGCGGCGTCGAGCGGCGCGTCGTAGTGCGGGGCACCGAGGCCGTTGGCCGCACGCCGCTCCTCGATGTGCGCCTCGAACTCGGCGCGGAACTTCTTCACCATCGACGCGACCGGCATCGCCATCGCGTCGCCCAGCACGCACAGGCAGTTGCCCATGATCTGGTCCTGGACCGAGGCGATGATGTCGAGGTCCATCGGCGTCGCCTCGCCGGACTCGACGCGCTGCAGCATCTTCACCGTCCAGTTCGTCCCCTCGCGGCACGGCGTGCACTTGCCGCACGACTCGTGTCTGTAGAACTTCGCGAGCTTCAGCGCGACGTCGACCACCCGGACGCTGTCGTCCACGACGATGATCGCGCCGGAGCCGAGCATCGAGCCGGCCTTCGCCATCGAGTCGAAGTCGTACGGCAGGTCGAGGTCCTTCGCCTCGAGCACCGGCGAGGAGGAGCCGCCCGGGAACCACAGCTTCACCTCGCGGCCGGGCTCCGGCCCGCCGGCGAGGCCGTAGATGATCTCGCGCGACGGGATCCCCAGCTCGATCTCGTAGTTGCCGGGGCGCTGGACATTGCCGCTCACCGACACGAGCTTCGTGCCGGTCGACGTCTCGGTGCCGAGCTTCGCGTACTCCGCGCCGCCCAGCTTGATGATCGTCGGCACCGTCGCGAGCGTCTCGACGTTGTTGATCAGCGTCGGGCCCTGGTAGAGGCCCTGGTTGGCCGGGAACGGCGGCTTCAAGCGCGGGTTGCCGCGCTTGCCCTCGAGCGAGTCGAGCAGGCCCGTCTCCTCGCCGCAGATGTAGGCGCCGGCGCCGCGGTGCAGGACCAGGGACTGCGAGTGGTCGGAGCCGAGGATCCTCTCGCCGAGGTACCCCGCCGCCTCCGCCTCCGCGATCGCGCGCGTCGAGGATCTCCGCCTGCTGCTGGTACTCGCCGCGGATGTAGATGAAGGAGCGGTTCGCGTCCGCGGCGTAGGCGGCGATGATCATCCCCTCCACGAGCATGTGCGGGCACTTCTGCATCAGCTCGCGGTCCTTGAACGTGCCGGGCTCCGACTCGTCCGCGTTGCACACGAGGTACTTGTCGATCGTCCCCTTCGGCAGGAACGAGACCTTCTTGCCCATCGCGAAGCCCGCCCCGCCGCGGCCGCGCAGGCCGGAGTCGAGCAGGTTCTGGAGGACCTCCTCGCGGGGCATCTTGAGCGCGCGCTCCAGCGACTGGTAGCCGCCACGGCGCTTGTAGACGTCGATCGTCGCGAGACCGGGCTCGTCGATGTCCTTGAACAGCAGCAGCTCGGTCATGCGTCCTCGTCTTCGAACAGCGTCGGGGCGGCGGCGGTACTCGGAGCGGCGCTCGCCGCGCGCGGGTCGGCGACCTTGCAGCGCAGCAGCTGCTTGTCGGGGAGGACCTCCTCGCCCGCGCGCAGCTGCGCGACGATCGTCTCCGCGTCGGCCAGCTCCAGCGGCCCCACGTAGGCACCGTTGACCGACGCCATCGGCGCGATGTCGCAGGCGCCGAGGCACTCGAACGCGCGCACGTTGAAGTCGGGGTCGTCGCCGGCGGCGTCCTGCATCGCCGCGTACAGCTCGTCGGCGCCGCGCAGCGAGCACGAGATGTTCGTGCAGACGTAGACCGTCTGGCGCCCGACGGGCACCGTCGAGAACATGTCGTAGAAGGTCGCCACCGCCGTCAGGTACGCGGGCGTCAGCCGCATCACGCACGCGACCTGCTCGATCGCCTCGGGCGAGCACCAGCCGTGCAGCTCCTGCGCGGCGTGCAGCGCCGGGATCGCGGCCGAGCGGAAGTCGGGGTACTTCGCCATCGACGCCTCGATCCGCTCGCGCAGCTCCGCGGGCACGGGCGTCAGCGCCGGGTCGGGGATCCCGGCCGGGTCCTTGCTCAGATCGGCCGCGTCGTCCCAGCCGGGGATGCGCGAGCCGTGCTCGTAGCGGGCAATCGAGGAGTCCGGCGCCATCAGCGATCCACCCCGCCGAGCACCGGGTCGAGCATCGCGAGCGTCGCGACGAGATCCGCGATGTACGAGTTGCGCGTAGCCGGCGCGGTGGCCTGCAGGTTCACGAACGAGGGGTCGCGCATGTGCACGCGCGCGGGCTTCGAGGAGCCGTCCGACCGCACGATAGCAGCCCAGCTCGCCGCGCGGCGACTCGATCGGGTTGTAGACCTCGCCCGGCGGCACGCGGAAGCCCTCGGTCACGAGCTTGAAGTGGTGGATCAGCGCCTCCATCGAGGTCGCCAGCTCATGGCGCGGCGGCAGCGCGACCTTGCGGTCGGTCGTGATGAACGGCCCCTCGGGCAGCCCGTCGAGCGCCTGGTCGATGATCGCGCAGGACTCGTAGATCTCGGCGTGGCGGACGCGATAGCGGTCGTAGTTGTCGCCGATCGTGCCGACCGGGATCTTGAAGTCGAAGTGGTCGTAGGACGAGTACGGCGCGGCCTTGCGCAGGTCCCACGGGTTGCCGGCGGCGCGCAGCAGCGGGCCGGTCACGCCGAGGCCGAGCAGCGTCGCCTCGTCGACGACGCCGGTGTGGCGCAGGCGCTGCAACACGATCTCGTTTCTGTCGAGCAGCGCTGCGTACTGGTCGGCGCGCGTGCGCATCTCCTTGGTGAATCTGCGCACCCGCTCGACCCAGCCGCGCGGGATGTCCTCGATCACGCCGCCGACCTGGAAGTAGCGCGTGTGCATGCGCTGGCCGGAGGACATCTCGAACAGGTCGAGCACCGCCTCGCGCTCGCGGAAGCAGTACCACCACACGGAGATCGCGCCGAGGTCGATGCAGCTCGTCCCGAGCCACACGAGGTGGGACATGATGCGGTTCAGCTCCAGGTGGATCACGCGCAGGTACTGCGCGCGCGCGGGGACCTCGACCTCCAGCAGCTTCTCCACCGCGCCGCAGTAGGCCATCGCGTTGAAGTAGTAGGAGAGGTAGTCCATCCGCTCGACGACGGGGATCGCCTTCCAGTACGGCTTGTCCTCGGCGGTCTTCTCGATGCCGGTGTGGACGTAGCCGATGATCGGCTTGACGTCGCGGACCGTCTCGCCCTCGAGCGTGAGGATCAGGCGCAGCACCCCGTGCGTCGACGGGTGGTGCGGGCCCATGTTGATCGTCATCAGCTCCTGCTCGACGCCCTGGCCTGCGGGCTGCGAGCTGAGCGTGACCGACTCCTCCTGCTTGCGGTAGTCGGAGATCCCGGCCGGCGTGCTCATCGCGTCCACCCCGGGACCTTGTCCTCGTTGTAGGTGAACAGCACCGGCTCGCCGCCGATCGGGAAGTCGCGCCGCTGCGGGTGACCCTCGTAGTCCTCGGGCATGAGGATGCGGCGCAGGTCCGGGTGCTCGTCGAAGACGACGCCGAACATGTCGAAGACCTCGCGCTCGGGGTGGTTCGCGCCGGGCCAGATGCCGCACAGCGACGGCACGTTCGGCGCCTCGATCGTGACGCGCGTCTTGAGGCAGACGCGGTCGACGTTCGGCATGTCGAGCAGCTGGTAGTGGACGCCGAGGCGCGGCTCGTCGGGGTAGTAGTCGACGCCGTGACACGACGCCATGAACGTGTAGCCCTTCGCGTGCAGCGCCTCGGCCGCCGTGCGCAGGAACGCCGGGGCGACCTCGATCGTCGCCTCCTCGCGGAAGAAGCTCGTGCCCAGGACCCCGTCGTCGTTTCCGGCGGCGCGCAGGTCCTGAGCGATCAGCTCGAGACCGGTCGCGTCAGGCACGTTGCGTCTCGCCGCTCTGGAACACGTTGACCGCGTTCACGCCGGGGAGATCCGCCTCGCCGAGCACCTCCTCGGTGCCCTCCGCGCCGTAGCGCTCGCGCCAGCCGGCCGGCGCGTTGCCCTGGATTCTGTCGCGCAGCTTGAGGATGCCGTGCATCAGCGCCTCGGGCCGCGGCGGGCAGCCGGGCACGTGCACGTCGATCGGCATGAACTTGTCGGCCGGGACGATCGCGTAGTTGTTGAAGACGCCCATCGAGGAGCAGCAGGCGCCCATCGCGATCGCCCAGCGCGGCTCCAGCATCTGGTCGTAGATGCGGCGGACGACCGGCGCCATCTTGATCGAGACGCGGCCCGACAGGATCAGCAGGTCGGCCTGGCGCGGCGAGGCGCGGAACGCCTCGAAGCCGAAGCGCGCGATGTCGAGCCGGGCGCCCGGCAGCGACATCATCTCGATCGCGCAGCAGGCGAGCCCGAACGTCGCGGGGAACAGCGAGTTGCCGCGCGCCCACGCGACGGCCTTGTCGAGCGTGGTGGTGAGGACGCGCTCCTCGACGTACTGCTCCAGCTCCTCGTCGGGGATGTCGCCGCGCAGCATGTCGCGCGCGCGCAGCTGGCGGACGCGGAAGTCGCTCGGATCGGTGGCGTCGGCGGGGGTCCCGCCGAGTCTCGCGCGCACTACTTCCATTCGAGCGCTCCCCGCCGCCAGACGTAGACGAAGGCGACCATCAGCAGCACGACGAAGACGACCGTCTCCACCAGCGCGAAGCTCCCGAACGCACGCAGCTGCACGGCGATCGGGTAGAGGAAGATCACCTCGATGTCGAACAGGATGAACAGCATCGCGATCAGGTAGAAGCTGATCCCGAAGCGGAACGAGCTCGACACCTCGGACGGCAGACCGCACTCGTAGGGGGCCAGCTGGGACTGCCGCGAGGCGCTCGCACGCCTCGGCCCGAGCAGCCGCGGCGCCGTGCCGAAGGCGGCGGCGACGATCAGGCCGATGGCGAGGAAGACGAGCGCTGGTCCGTAGCTGGTCAGCAAAGCGCTGCGGGTTATAGCACCGACCGTATGCACTTTGTGACAACGTGTCACTTAGTGCGAAAACGCTCGATGTGATCGTGCGTAAACGCGCTTGGCGCCGGGCCGCGCGCGCGGCTCCGCGCCTCCCGCAAGCGCGGTCGGCTAGCGTCCGCGCGCGATGGTCACCGTCCACGTCGTCGTCGGCGTCACCCTGCTCGTGCTCAACCTCGCCGCCGGGCTGCTCGGGGCGTGGTGCTGGCAGCGCGTCGAGCCGAGCCCGCGCTTCTGGGTCCTGCTGCGCGCGGGGCAGGCGGCGATCGTGCTGCAGGTCGTGCTCGGCGGGCTGCTGCTCGCGCTCGGGAAGAAGCCCGGCGACAACCTGCACATCCTCTACGGCGTGCTGCCGCTCGTCGTCTCGTTCGTCGCCGAGCAGCTGCGGGTCGGCTCGGCCGACGCGATCCTCGCCGCGCGCGACTACGACTCCGCCGCCGACGTCGGCGAGCTGCCGCCCGACGAGCAGCGCGTCGTCGTGCTCTCGATCGTCCGCCGCGAGATGGGCGTCATGACGATCGCCTGCTTCGTCGTCGTCGTCCTCGCGCTGCGCGCGGCGACGACGTCGGGGGCGTTCTAGGCTGCCGGGCGCCGGCCTCTCGCCCACAGCGCGAAGGGCGCCTCGCGCGTCACCTCGATGTCGGCGAAGCCGGCGGCGCCGAGCTTGCGTGCGAGCGTCCCGCGCGTGAAGCCGGTGCGGTGCGCCATGTACTCGCGCCCGGTGAGGATGTCGCTGCGCAGCCCGTAGACGACGTCGAGCGCCGAGATCGGCCCGGCGCCCGATCTGTAGAGCGTGTCCTCCAACCGCCCCGAGGCGATCGTTCTCGCGACGGTCTGCAGGTCGGGCGTCGCGAGCAGCACCTCGCCGCCCGGTCTCAACACGCGGAAGAACTCGCTCATCGCGAGCGGGACCTCGTGGGCGAAGATGTGCTCGATGTTGTGGTGCGAGTAGACCGCGTCCACCGAAGCCTCCGGCACCGGCGACATGTCGGTGATGCTCGCGACGACGTCCGGCTCGACGCCCGGGTCGACGTCGAGCCGCAGCTCGTGCCACTCCGGCCCGAGGAAGCGCTCGTGCAGGCCCTGGTCCTCGACCGAGCCGCAGCCGACGTGCAGCACCACCCTCATGCCGGGCGGAGCGGCTATGCGCTGCGGCGCCGGCTGACGACGTCTGGACAGCAAGGACATTCCGACCCCCACGATCTCGATCCCCCGGAATCCACAGCTTAGCGGCGGCCGGCGCCCGTGCAGACGGGTGCCTCAGGCGATCGTGCGGTAGCCGCCGCCGTACCACAGCAGCGGATCGCCGTCCGTGAGGTCCATCGCGACGACCTCGCCGATCGCGATCTCGTGGTCGCCGGTCGGCAGCAGCTCGCGCAGGTCGCAGACGACCCAGGCGAGCGCGGCGCCGAGGATCGGCATGCCGGCCTCGAGCCGGTGCGGCACCTCGCGCAGCTTCTCGCCCTCGGGGACCTTCGAGGCGAACACGCGCGCGACGTCCTCCTCCCCGGCGCGCAGGACGTTGACCGCGAAGCGGCCGGCGTCGCGCACGAGCGGCAGCGTGCGGGCGGACTGCTCGAAGCAGACGAGCGCGAGCAGCGGGTCGAGCGAGACGGAGCAGACGGCGTTGGCGGTCATCCCGCCCGCGCCCGCGGGCCCCGCCACCGTGATGACGGCGACGCCCGTCGCGAAGTGGCCGAAGACGGTGCGGTAGCGGTCGGGGTCGAGCTCGCTCGGCATGCGGCGCTCGTTCTAGCACGCGCGACCGCGCCGGGAGGGGGATCGGCGCGGTCGCCTGCGATCGAGGAAGGCGTCCCGGCGCCGACCCTCTGGTTGCCGCCGTGAGGACGATCGCACTGCAAGATCGTCGAAGCCGGCACCGGGACGACTCGACCTTTCGCCGCCTCGCGGCGGTGTCCTGCCGGTGCAACGGGCCTGTCGCGCGCGCACCCGCGCGGGCCGTCGCGAACTGCCGCGGAGGGAGGGCAGGCACCGCGACGGCGTTCTTCCGTATGATGCGCGGCCGCATGACCCGCCGCACGACGAAGTCGATCCTCCTCCCCCTGCTCGCGCTCGCACTTGCGCTGCCGCTGGCCGCCTGCGGCGAGCAGAAGATCGAGGTCGCCACGACGAGCCCGCAGTACGCCGGCGCCCAGCTCTTCCAGCAGCGCTGCGCGGGCTGCCACACGCTCGCCGCCGCCGCGACGCAGGGCTCGGCCACCAACGTCAGAACGCGCGAGCGCACCGACGGGCCGAACTTCAACACCCGCCGCGAGTGCATCGAGCGCGTGCTCTACGCGATCGAGAACGGCGGCTTCTCCGGCGCGATCATGCCGCAGAACATCTTCGTCGGGACGCAGGCGCAGGAGGTTGCGAGCTTCGTCGCGCACTACGCCGGCAGCAGCGCCAGAAGCCCGCGGCCGGACGGCAGCGGCAGTGCGGCGAACGGCTTCCACTGCACTCCTGCGGCCACCGGGTCGGGCGGCACCTCCACCTCCGCCTCCACCGGCGGAACGCAGACCACCGGCAACGGCCAGGGCTAGTCGCCCGGAGTCGGCCGCCGTCCGGTGCTCGACCTCAGACTCATCCGTCGCGACCCCGACGCCGTGCGTCGCGCGCTCGCGCGCCGCGGCGACGTCGAGGATGCCGCGATCGACCGGCTGCTGGCGACGGACGAGCGCTGGCGCGAGCTGACGACCCAGCTCGAGACGCTGCAGGCGGAGCAGAACGAGGCGACACGCGCGCTGCGCGGCGCCCCCAGCGACGAGCAGCGCGCGCAGATGCGCACGCTCGCCGAGCGCGGCCGCGCGCTGTCCGACGCGCAGACGGCCGTCGCGCAGGAGCGCGACGAGCTGCTGCGCGGCCTGCCGAACCTCCCCGCCGAGGACGCGGCGCCCGAGGACACGGTCGTGCGCGAGGTCGGCGAGGCCGGCAAGAGCGGCAGGGACCACCTCGAGCTGGCCGGCGAGCGGATCGACATGGAGCGCGGGGCGCGCCTGTCCGGCGCCCGCTTCGCCTACCTGCGCGGGGATCTGGTGCTGCTCGAGCTCGCGCTCGTGCGCTACGCGCTGGAGAAGCTCTCGGGCGAGGGCTTCGAGCCGGTGATCCCGCCGGTGCTCGTGCGCGAGCAGGCGCTCTACGGCACCGGCTTCCTGCCGGACACCGAGCAGCAGATCTACCACCTGCCGGCCGACGACCTCTACCTCGTCGGCACCTCGGAGGTCGCGCTCGCCTCGCTGCACGCGGGCGAGATCCTCGACGGCGAGGCGCTGCCGCTGCGCTACGCCGGCTTCTCCCCCTGCTTCCGCCGCGAGGCCGGCGCCGCCGGCAGAGACACGCGCGGGATCTTCCGCGTGCACCAGTTCGACAAGGTCGAGATGTTCAGCTTCGTCGCGCCGGAGGACTCGGCCGCCGAGCACGAGCGGATCCTCGCGCTCGAGGAGTCGATCCTGCGCGATCTGGAGATCCCCTATCGCGTGGTCAACATCGCGGTGAACGACCTCGGCGCCTCGGCCGCCAAGAAGTACGACTGCGAGGCGTGGCTGCCCGGCCAGGGCCGCTACCGCGAGCTGACGTCGTGCTCGAACACGACCGACTACCAAGCTCGGCGTTTGGAGATCCGGTATCGCCCGAGAGACGCGAGGAAGCCGGAGACGCTCCACACGCTCAACGGCACGGCCGTCGCCGTCGGCCGCACGCTGATCGCGCTGCTGGAGAACGGCCAGCAGGACGACGGCTCGATCGCGATCCCGGCGGCGCTCGTCGCGGCCGGGGCTCCGGCGGTCCTGCCCGCCGCAGGAGGCTGATGGCGCGGCGGCGCGCACGGCGTGCGGTGGCCGCCGGCCTCGCCGGCGTGACCGCGTACGACCTGCTGCAGCGCCGCCACGCGATCCTGCGCAACTTCCCCGTCGTCGGGCACTTCCGCTACCTGCTCGAGCTGTTCGGGCCCGAGCTGCGCCAGTACATCGTCACGGGCGACGACGAGGAGCGGCCGTTCAACCGCGACCAGCGCCGCTGGGTCTACGCCTCGGCCAAGAGCCAGACGAACACGTTCGGCTTCGGCACCGACAACGAGATGGAGTCGGTCGGCGGGATGCTCGCGATCAAGCACGCGGCGTTCCCGGTCGCGCCGGCGGCGGACCGCGCGCCGGGCGGCTTCCCCGACTATGCGATCCCGGCCGGGAAGGTGGCCGGCGCCGCGCGCGGGCGGCGCCACGCGTTCCGGCCGCCGTCGCTCGTGAACGTCTCCGGGATGAGCTTCGGCGCGCTGTCGGGCGCGGCGGTGCAGGCGCTCAACGAGGGCTGCAAGATGGCCGGCTGCCTGCACAGCACCGGCGAGGGCGGCCTCTCGCCGCACCACCGCCACGGCGGCGACCTCGTCTTCCAGATCGGCACCGGCTACTTCGGCTGCCGCGACGCGCGCGGCCGCTTCTCGCTCGAGCACCTGCAGGAGACGATCGCCGGCGCGCCCGTGCGCGCGATCGAGATCAAGCTCTCCCAAGGCGCGAAGCCGGGGCTCGGCGGGCTCCTGCCGGCGGCGAAGGTGACGCCCGAGATCGCCGCGATCCGCGAGATCGAGACCGGGGCCGACTGCGTCAGCCCGCCGGGCCACAGCGCGTTCGGCAGCGCCGACGAGCTGCTCGACTTCGTCGAGTCCGTCGCGGAGGCGACCGGGCTGCCGGTCGGGATCAAGTCGGCCGTCGGCGAGCAGGAGTTCTGGGACGAGCTGGCCGGGCTGATGGAGACCGGCGCGCGCGGCGTCGACTTCGTCACCATCGACGGCGGCGAGGGCGGCACGGGCGCGGCGCCGCTGGCCTTCACCGACCACGTCGCACTGCCGTTCAAGCTCGGCTTCGCGCGCGTGTACGCGGCGTTCGCGCGCCTCGGGATCGCCGAGCGCGTCGTGTTCGTCGGCTCCGGGAAGCTCGGCTTCCCCGACGCCGCGCTGTTCGCGCTCGCGCTCGGCTGCGACACGGTCAGCGTCGGCCGCGAGGCGATGCTGGCGATCGGCTGCATCCAGGCGCAGCGCTGCCACACGGGCCGCTGCCCGACCGGCGTGGCGACCCAGAACCCGTGGCTCACGCGCGGCCTCGACCCGGAGCTGAAGGCGGTCCGCCACGCGACGTACGTGCGCGCGCTGCGCGGCGAGCTGCTGGCGCTCGCGCGCACGTGCGGGGTCACGCATCCTGCGCTCGTCGACCCCGGCCGGCTGGAGATCGTCACCGAGGGCTTCAGAAGCGCGCCGCTGCACGAGGTGTTCGGCTACGAGCCCGGCTGGGCCGTGCCGACGCCCGCCCGCCGGGCGGAGATCGAGGCGCTGATGAGCGAGCGCCCGCAGTGGCGCTTGGCGGGGCCGGAGCTCGGCCCGGTGCCGGGCGACGGCACGGGCGGCGACGGCCGCGTGACCGGCTCGCCGGCGCGGCAGCCGCGCTTCCCGCCCGTCACGGGCTGAGCCGGCGGCGCCATCCGCTGGGCCGCCGGAGCTGGCGCTAGCCTGTCCGCCCCCGTGGAGTACCCGAGCGAGACGTTCACCGACACAGAGCGCGCGCGACTGGCGCCGCACTTCAGCGATCTCGACGGGCCGGTGTTCGCGCTGCTGAACCTGCCGGAGACGGTGAAGGGCGCGCTGTTCGCGCGCTACTCGCGCTACCCCGGGACGCTGCGGCGGCTGTTCCTCGACGAGTTCGCCGACTCGCTGCCGGAGCTGCCGGCGGGCTGGGACACGAGCGGCGAGGGCGACCGCGCCGCGGAGCTGTACGACAGAATCTTCCTCGGCTACGGCGACGACTCGGTGGCGCAGCTCGGCGGCGCGCACGTCGCGTGCGAGTGGGTGTCGAACGTGCTGACGAAGCTGCTGCAGCGGCCGCGGCTGGGCGCCTACCTGGAGCAGTCGACGCGCTACATCGCCTACGACGCGCCGATGGAGGCGGGCGCTGCTCCCGGCGACGGCGCGCCGCGCTATCGCTACTACCGCGACGCCGAGCTCGGGCCGGAGTACGAGCGCGCCATGGACGCGCTGTTCGACACCTACGCCGACCTGCTGCCGCGGGTGAGCGCCTGGGCGGCCGAGCAGTTCCCGCGCTGCGACGACGAGCCCGAGGCGGCCCATGCGCGCGCGATCAAGGCGAAGGCGCTCGACCTGCTGCGCGGCCTGCTGCCGGCCGCCTCCCTCTCGCACATGGGCATCTTCGCGACGGGCCAGACGTACGAGCAGCTGATCCTGCACCTGCTCGCGCACCCGCTGCCGGAGGCGCAGCGCTACGGGCGGATGCTGCTGACCGCCGTGCAGGCGACGATCCCGTCGTTCGTGACGCGCGTCGAGCGGCCCGAGCGCGGCGGCGCCTGGGTCGACTACCTGCGCACGCGCGCGGAGGCCGGGCGGGCGTGGGCGGCGCGGCTGGGGCTCGCCGCGGACGAGGGGCTCGCGCAGGCCGGCGGCCCGTCTGTGACGCTGCTGCGCCACGACGGCGAGGAGGACGACCTGATCGCCGCGCTGCTGTTCGAGGCGAGCGGCGTGCCGGAGGAGCGCGCACACGCGGCCGCGGCGGGGCTCGACGGCGAGCAGCGCGCGGCGCTGCTGCGCGACCTGATCGGCGCGCGCGAGAACCGCCGCCACCGGCCCGGGCGCGGCTTCGAGGCGCTGCGGTACCGCTTCGAGATCGTCTCCGACTACGGCGCCTTCCGGGATCTGCAGCGGCATCGGATGCTGACGGTCCAGTGGCAGGCGCTGACGCCGCACCTCGGCGCGGAGGTGCCGGAGGAGGTCGAGCTGGCGGGCTGCGGCGACGACTACCGGCGGGCTTTGGAAACCTCGCGCACGGAGTACGAGCGGCTCGCCGCCGCCGGCCTGCGCGAGGCGGCGCCCTACGCCGTCTGCCTCGGCTACCGCATCCGCTACGTGCTCGACATGAACGCGCGCGCGGCGATGCAGCTGATCGAGCTGCGCTCCGGCCGCGAGGGCCACCCCTCCTACCGCGCCGTCGCCCACGCGCTCCACGCCGCGATCGCCGAGATCCACCCCGCGGTCGGCGCCGCGATGACGCACGTCGACCGCGAGACCGAGCCGCGCCTGGAGCGCATCCTGTCGGAGATGCGCACGCAGGCGAAGCAGGACGCGGCGCGCGCACCCGGGGCGGTGACCCGTGGGGGCCTTTGACGAGGACCTGGAGGAGGACCATGGGGACGGTGCGGACGAGGACCGCGTGCAGGAGCCGTGGCTGGCCGAGCTGATCGAACGCTGCGAAGCCGCCAAGCTCAGAGTCCACGAGGGCGGCTTCCGCAAGATCGTGTACTTCCCGCGCGGCGGACGTGGGCACCAGGCGGTACCCCTGAGAGAGCAGGATGCGCGTGTCCTGCTCGCGGTCCCGTTCGAGCACCTCCGCTTCGTCGGCCGCTACGACGCAATCGTCTCTTATGAGGAGAAGTGGATCGAGGCGATCGTTCGCCCAACGCACCCGACGATGGGGTCAGGATATCTGACACGCGTATTTCCAGACGCGACAGACGCCGACGGCCGCTTGCGGATCCTCTTGGCCGACGAGACACTCGCACCGGGGATCGAGGTAGAGCTGTCGGCGCTGAGCGACACGCTCCACGCGCTCACGCCGCGGCGCCGCCCGCTCTCCGGTGACCGCAGATTCCGGATGCTGTCGCTCAAGATCCGCGGCCTCGGCGTAGAGCGTCACAGCGCAGCGCTGACCTCGCTCGAGACGATCGCCGACGCGCTCTTCTTCGACCTGGAGCGCACCCGCGCACTTCAGTACGAGCTTGCGCTCACGCGCGACTTCCGGCCGGGCCCACCGCGGCGCGACCTCGCGGACCGTCGAGGCCCGCTGCGCCTCCCCCGCAACCGCTACGACCCCGAGCCGACCGCGCTGTACCGCTATGCCCGCTCAGCGGTGGGCATGCCGCTCCTGCGCTTCCTCGCCTACTACCAGGTGATCGAGTTCTACATGCCGCGGTTCGCGCAGAGCGAGGCCCGGAGCCAGCTCGAAAATGTCGTGAAGGATCCGGCCTTCGACGCGCACGACGGCCGGCAGATCGGACGACTGCTCGAGGTCGCACGCCGGCACGTTAACTCCTCCGGTACGCGGGACGAGCGCAGCCAACTGCGGCTGACACTGCGCCAATGCGTCGACGAAGCGGAGCTCGCGGCCTACTTCGACGGGGACGATGACACGAGAGCCTTCTTTGCCAACGCGAGATCGCCGCTCACCCCATGCTCCGTCTCGACGCGACACAGCAGCGACGTCCGCGACCAGGTCGCCGACCGCGTGTACGACCTGCGCTGCAAGATCGTGCACACCAAGGATGCGCAGACGGGCGGAGCGGTCGAGCTGCTGCTGCCGAACTCGCCGGAGGCGGAGCAACTGGACGCAGACATCGAGCTGCTTCGCTTCCTCGCGAGCAAGGTGCTGGTGGCCGCGAGCAGGCCGCTCACCTACCACTTCTCCTGACGCATCAGCCCTTCCGCCGCCCGGGGATCCCCACGCGGTTGAAGTCGAGCGCGAACGCGAGGATCAGCGTCCCGGTCCAGGCGTTGACGGGGTCGAACAGCAGCGGCTCGTGACCGCCGACGTTGTTCGAGACGAACCAGATCACGAACCAGACGAACGTCATCGCGAACCTCCCGGGTCAGATGCACATGCATCGGCTGTAGACGGCGGGATCGGCTTGCGCGACCCTGCCATCATGAGCATCGTGGCGGATGAGCTGCACGTCAGGCTGGCAGGCGACCGCGTCGGCCGCTACGTGATCGCCGATGAGCACCCGGACGGGACGCTCGTCCTCAAGCCCGAGGACTCGGTCGACGCGATGCTCGAACGGCATGGCCTGGAGCCGGCCGGGATCGAGGAATTCGAAGCCGAGCATGGCCCCGTCCAACCCACCGACGGGGAGGGGTAGTCGATGGTCCGACCGCGACGACCGGGCCACGCGCCGGTCGTCTTCGACGACCACCTCTGGTCGCAGGATCTTGCGCGCACCAGCGCTGGCGGTCGCAGGATAGCCGCGGCCACTCGGCGCGACTACGAGCGGCGAGGCTGCCCCGTGGCGTCGCTGCGCCGGTGTGAGGACGAGGGACCAGACGGAACGCAACTTCCCGCCTGCGTGAAGGTGTACCTCCCGCCACCGGTCGGACCGTTCGGGATGGTCTTCCGCATCGCGCGCGACGCGCATAGCACCAAGCTCGCACTGCTCGCGTTCGGCGTGCGCCACCCGCCGCGGGGCTCCCATGCGTCTTCGGTCTACCGAGTGGCGCACCGGCGACTGCACGGACGCTGAGCGACCGGACGGACGGCGCCGCGCAGGCGCCGTCCGTCTCGCAGCTCGCTACTGCTCCCCCGCCTGCGCCTCGGCGATCTTGTCCTGCAGCTGGCCCATCACGCCGGGGTCGCGCAGGGTGGTGACGTCGCCGAGGGCGCGGCCCTCGGCGATGTCGCGCAGGAGGCGGCGCATGATCTTGCCCGAGCGGGTCTTGGGCAGGTCGTCGGCCCAGATGATGCGCTTGGGGCGGGCGAACTTGCCGATCCGCTCGGCGACGACCTCGCGGATGCCGGCCTCGACCTCGTCGGTGCCCTCGATGTCGCCCGTGAGCGTCACGAACGCGCAGATCGCCTGGCCGGTGTCGTCGTCGGACTGGCCGATCACGGCCGCCTCGGCGACCAGCTCGTGCGCGACGATCGCCGACTCCACCTCGGCCGTCGAGAGCCGGTGGCCGGAGACGTTGACGACGTCGTCGATGCGGCCGATCACCCAGATGTAGCCGTCCTTGTCCCGGCGGGCGGCGTCGCCGACGAGGTACGTCTCCTTGCCGAAGCGCGAGAAGTACGTCTCGACGTAGCGCTCGTCCTCCTTGTAGAGGCCGCGCAGCATCGACGGCCACGGCCGGGTGAGGATCAGCAGCCCCTGCCCGTTCTCGACCGGCTGTCCGTCGTGCTCGCCGACGACCTCTGCGAACACGCCCGGGAACGGCGTCGTCGCCGAGCCCGGCTTCGTCTCGGTGATCCCCGGCAGCGGCGTGATCATGATCGCGCCGGTCTCGGTCTGCCACCACGTGTCGACGATCGGGCAGCGCTCCGCCGCCGATCACCTTGTGGTACCAGAGCCACGCCTTCGGGTTGATCGGCTCGCCGACGCTGCCCAGCAGGCGCAGCGACGAGAGGTCGTATCTCTCCGGGATGTCGTGCGCCCCACTTGATGAACGTGCGGATCGCAGTCGGCGCCGCGTACAGGATCGTCGCCTTGTAGCGCTCGACGAGCTCCCACCAGATGCCCTGGTGCGGGTAGTCGGGCGCGCCCTCCCACATCACCGACGTCGCGCCGTTGAGCAGCGGCCCGTAGACGATGTAGGAGTGGCCGGTGATCCAGCCGACGTCGGCCGCGCACCAGTACACGTCCGACTCGGGCTTGAGGTCGAACACATATCTGTGCGTCGCGGCGACGCCCGTCAGGTACCCGCCGGTCGTGTGCAGGATCCCCTTCGGCTTCGCCGTCGACCCCGACGTGTAGAGGATGAACAGCGGGTGCTCGGCGTCGAGCGGCTCGGCCGGGCAGACCGGATCGGCCGCCGCGCAGACCTCGTCGTAGAAGACGTCGCGCCCGTCGCGCATCTCGACGTCGATGCCCGTGTGGCGCACGACGACGATCGTCTCCAGCGACGGCAGGTCGTGCATGTGCTCGTCCACGGCAGCCTTGATCGGCGCCGTCTTGCCCTTGCGCCGCGCGCCGTCGACCGTGATCAGCGCCTTCGCCTCGCTGAACTCCATCCGCTCGCGCACCGACTCGGCCGAGAAGCCGCCGAAGACGACGTTGTGCGGCGCGCCGATGCGCGCGCACGCGAGCATCGCCACGACCACCTCGGGGATCATCGGCAGGTAGATCCCGACGACGTCGCCCGCTCTGATGCCGAGGTCCTTCAGCGCGTTCGCGAAGCGCTGCACGTCGCGGTGCAGCTCCGCGTAGGTGATGTCGCGCTCCTCGCCCTCCTCGCCGCGCCAGTGGTAGGCGACGCGCTCGCCGCGGCCCGCCTCGACGTGGCGGTCCAAGCAGTTGTAGGAGGCGTTCAGCTTCCCGCCGACGAACCACTTGTAGAACGGCGGGTTGGCGTCGTCGAGCACCGTGTCCCACGGCTGGGACCAGTCGAGCGCCCCGGCCTGCTTCGCCCACCACGCCTGCGGGTCGGCCGCCGCCCGCTCGTACACCGCGGGATCGCTCAGCAGCGCGTTCGCACGAAACGACTCCGGCGGAGCGAACCGCTCGATCTCGAGCATCTCCTCCAGCTCGTGCTCGAGCGACGCGCCGCCCTCGGTGGCTACACCGTCTGACATCTCGGTCCTCTTTCGTGAAATGGGGATCGGGGCGCGGGTCGGCGGCCCCGCGCCCATGTTCTACTCCTCGGCTGGTCTCAACGGCACGACGGGCATCAGGGCCCGTCCGAAGGTGGCGTTCACGACCGCCGCGAACGACGCGTACCAGGCGACCGCCGCGGTCGCGAGGCCGAGCCAGCCGCCGATTCTCACGAGCGAGTCGTCGCCGTTCGCATTGCCGATGCCGAGCACGACGAACGTCGCCGCCAGCAGCAGGAACACCGTCGCAATCGCCGCCGTGGTGCGCAGCGAGGCGACGAACATGTACGCCGTGAAGATGCCCCAGCCGATCAGGTAGAGCCCGACCGCGTGGCCCGCGTCGGCGGCCGGAACCGCCCTCGCGAAGAACGCGACGTAGACGAAGAACGAGATCCAGAACGCGCCGAACGAGCTGAACGCGACGGCGCCGAACGTGTTGCCGGTGCGGAACTCCCACATGCCGGCCAGCAGCTGCGCCAGCCCGCCGTAGGCGACCGCCAAACCGAGTACGACCGGCTCGCCGGCTCTGCTGACCAGCCCGGCGTTGAACATGCTCAGGACGAACGTCGTGAGCGCGAAGCCGGCGAGGCCCAGCGGCCCCGGGTCGGCGATCGCGAAGGCCGGGCGAGCGGCGGTCGCCGCCTCGCGCGCTCGCGGCGGGGCCAGGTCTCCGCGCTTGCCGACGGCGTTTCCGGAAAGGTGCGTGGCTCCCATGTCGTCCTCCTCGTTGAGGGGATGCCACCTGTCACGCATACCCGGCGCCTCCGCGGGGCATGCCGGCGGCGTCGGCGATCGGACTCAGCGGGCCGCCGAGCCGCCGGCGGCGCGACCGCGCGAGCGCGAGGTCCACGCGCGCGCGCCCAAGGCGGCCAGCGCAAGCGCCAGCGCCAGCGCACTCATCGCCACGCCGATCCGCAGGCCGGGGACCTCATAGCTCCACACGATCCGATGGCGCCCCGAGCCGACGACGACGCCGCGCATGATGTCGTCGACGCGCAACGGCGCCGCTCGCCGGCCATCGACGCGAACGGTCCATCCCGCTGCCCAGTTGTCGTTCAGAACCACGAGGCCGGGGCGGTCGAGCGTGGCGCGGAGGGCCACCCATGCGTCGCCTTCGCCGGTGATCGCGACGCCGCCACGCGGCGGTCTACCGGTCGGGAGCGTCACGGCGCCCGGCTGGTCCCGTTCGACGACGACCGTGTGCCGCGGGTCGAAGCCGGGCGTCACCAGTTCGCTCAGGGTCCCCTGCTCGTCAGCCGTCGCGACGACCGCGGGCAGCATCGCGCGGGGCGCGGCGTTCGGATTGCGGAAGACCGTCCCGTCGTCCCCGAGGTACACGCGGCGCAGCGGGCGCATGGCGACGTCTTCGTCGGGAAGCTCCGTGACTTCGGGTGGAGCGACGACGTAGCCCGCGCCGAGCAGGCTCACGACCTTCAGCGCTTCCTGGCTCATCGATTCGACCCAGAACGGGTGCCACAGGTCTTGCGAGGCGTTCGCGAGCTGCCACACGTGGTAGAAGCGCAAGGTCGGCTGGGGCGGGTCGTAGCCGCGCACGTCGTCGAAGCCGTACGTCAGCGACCAGTCGTTGACCAGCGTGCCGCCCATCCCCACCAGGCGGCTCTGGCCGACATGCCGCCTGAGATAGGAGACCAGCGGCGTCTCCGGCGGCACGACCTTCGAAGCCGGTGCCATCGGCTGGTAGCCGTGGGCGAAGTGGTAAGCGTCGGCCATCGCCAGCAGCACGAGGACCGCCGCCATCGCCCGGCGATGGCGCGGCCAGCGCCACGCGACAGCCAGCGCCGCCCCGACGCCGAGCGCGAACAACGCGAACCACGCGACGCTGGTCAGCGCGGCGATGCTCGGGGTCCGATAGTCGGCGCCGGTCAGGAAATGGTCCACCAGGCGACCGAGGTCGCCCGGAACGGCGCCGGCGTGGGCAGACGCCACCGCCGCGAGCACGAGCGCGGCGGCCGGGACGACCAGCCGCACGCGAGCGCCCGGCCGGTCCAGCAGCGCTTGAAGCCCGAACGCCGCCAGAACGGCGACCGCGAACGCGAAGACGAAGTCCAGGCGCTGGTTCTGGATCTCGTCGAAGACGGGCAAGTGGGTCACCAGCCCGTAGAGCCCCGGGGCATGCAACGGCACCGCGAGGCCGACCACGCCGAGCACGACGAAGGGGGCCTTGGCGCGCCAGCCGTCGCGTGACAGCAGCGCGGTCAACGCCAGCAGGAGAGCTACTGCGCCGGCATAGAAGGTGCGCTCGTTGTAGTTCGCGACGTTGACGACGAACGGGTTCACCTCGAACGCGCTCGGGCGCCCCCACCAGTCGGGGAAGACCGTCGTCCGAATCGCCGCGAACGGCATCTGCGCGCCGGGAAGGACGCCTCCGTGAGCGCGGGCGATCGTCCCGATGGTGCCCGTGCTCGACATCGCCTCGGGCACGAGCATGAACGACATCAGCAGGATCCCGAGCGCAAGCCCTGCCCCTCCCAAAGCGGCCGCGCGAGCGCGCTCGCGCCACCCGGCGTCCGCGACGAAGGCGGCGCGCAGGACGACGTACGCTCCTGCAGCCGCGAGCAGATGCACCTGCACCCCGGGGTGTCCGCCGCCGAGGCCGACGGCCGTCACCACAGCCAGGCCGACGACGCATCCCAGACGCCCCCCACGGAAGATCCGCTCCACCAGCCAGATGACCCACGGCAGCATCACGGCGACGGCAGGCAGCGTTTCGTGCGTGAGCCACACGATGTTGAACGCGCTGAAGCTGAACGCCACCCCGGCCAGCACTCCGGGGAGCGTCGTCAGGCGCAGCTCGCGCACCAGCAGGTACGTTCCGAACCCACCGGCCCACAGCTTCAGCGCCGCCGCGACGCCGATCCCGTTGTTCAACGGCAGCAGCCACAACGGCAGGCTGAAGACCGAGAACAGCCCGGTCTGCGGATTCGCATACAACGGCGTCCCGGCGAAGACGTGTGAATTCCAGGCCGGGAACGTGCCTTCGCGCAACAGCTCCCGCACCAGCCACCGCCACGGATAGTCCGCGGTGGGCACGTCGAACAGCAGGGGATTGAAGAAGCTGTGAGCGTCGCCCGGAACGTAATGCCGCCACGGAAAGAAGCCGTAGAGGATCGTCAGCGGCGAGAGGATCTTGCCTCCCACGAGCACCGGCCACAGATAGAGGAGGACGAACGCGGCGAAGGTCGCCGCCGCGAGCATGGACGGGTGAGCAGCGAGCCGCCGCAGGACTCGACGCGGCTGCGCCTCGGTCATCGATGCTCGCGATCGCGCGGACCAAGCGGCCTCGCCGGCTCTGCGCCCCGTCCCCCTCCCCATGCGCCGATAGTCGCAGATTCAGTTTGGTGTGAGCCCTCCTTCGAACCGGCTTGGGCGCAGGTCGGCCGCTCGGCTACGATCGCCCGACGACCGGCGACGACGCGGAGGTTGGGATGGCGGACGAGGCGACGACGTTCCCGCTCGACGAGAGCGACCTGCCGACGCACTGGGTCAACCTCGCGCCCGACCTGCCCGAGCCACCGCTGCCGCCGCTGCACCCGGGCACGCTGCAGCCGGCGGGACCGGACGACCTCGCGGCGATCTTCCCGCCCGGCGTGATCGCGCAGGAGGTCACGGCCGAGCCGCTCGTCGCGATCCCCGAGGAGGTGCGCGAGGCGTACAAGCTGTGGCGCCCGACGCCGCTGTTCCGCGCGCGGCGCCTGGAGCGGGCGCTCGACACGCCCGCCCACATCTACGTCAAGTACGAGGGCGTCTCGCCGGCCGGTTCGCACAAGCCCAACAGCGCCGTCGCGCAGGCGTACGAGAACGCGCGCGCCGGCGTGCGCAAGCTCGTGACCGAGACGGGCGCCGGCCAGTGGGGCTCGGCGCTCGCGTTCGCGTGCAGCCTCTTCGGGCTCGAGTGCGAGGTGTTCATGGTCGGCTCCTCGTATGACCAGAAGCCCTACCGCCGCTCGATGATCGAGACGTGGGGCGGGAGCGTGCACCGCTCGCCGAGCGAGTTGACAGAGGCCGGCCGCGGGCAGTCGTCCCACCCGACCGGCTCGCTCGGGATCGCGATCTCCGAGGCGGTCGAGGTGGCGGCCGGCGCGCCCGACGCGAACTACGCGCTCGGCTCGGTGCTCAACCACGTCTGCCTGCACCAGACGGTGATCGGGCAGGAGGCGATGACGCAGCTGGAGATGGCGGGCGAGGCGCCCGACGTCGTCGTCGGCTGCGTCGGCGGCGGCTCGAACTTCGCCGGGCTCGCGTTCCCGTTCGTGCGGCTCGTGCTGCGCGGCCGCTCGCGCACGCGCTTCCTCGCGGCCGAGCCGGCCGCCTGCCCCACGCTGACCCGCGGCGCCTACCGCTACGACTTCGGCGACACGAGCGGGCTGACGCCGCTGCTGCCGATGTACACGCTCGGCCACGACTTCGTGCCCCCGCCGGTGCACGCCGGCGGGCTGCGCTACCACGGCGACGCGCCGCTCGTCTGCGCGCTCGTGCACAGCGGGATCGTCGAGGCGCGCGCCTACCGCCAGACCGACGCGTTCGCGGCGGCGCTCCAGTTCGCCCGCACGCAGGGGATCATCCCCGCGCCGGAGGCCGCGCACGCCGTGCGGGCGGCGATCGACGAGGCGCTCGCCGCGCGCGAGGCGGGCGAGAAGCGCGTGATCCTGCTCGGCCTCTCCGGCCACGGCCACTTCGACCTGTCCGCCTACGACGCCTACCTCGCCGGCACGCTCGAGGACCCCGAGTTCTCGGTCGAGGAGATGGACGCCGCGCTCGCGCGGCTGCCCGACGCGCCGGCGATCGTGTGACGTCGCCGGCAGGTCGCCGCTTGCGGTGACCGGAGGGCGAAACGCCGCGTCGCGCAACCGCGGGCGTCATCCCAGCGCCCACAGCAGCAGGTGCGCCGGAACGAGCGCGTACGCGTCGCTCGCCTCGAGCGAGTCCTTCGTGACGAGGACGACCGGACGACCCGGATGGGCCCGCGCCGCCGCCGCGGCCGCCGAGCGTCCGGGCTCGCTCCGGTACTTGACCTCGATGACGTCCAAGGCTCGCCGAGGGCCGCAGACGAAGTCGATCTCGCCGCCGCGGGCGGTCTGCCAGATGTGCAGGCGCTCGGGCAGGACGAACGTCTCCGGCATGTGGTCGGCCGGCTCGTAGTTGCGGTACAGCGCGAAGCCGACGACGTTCTCCACCAGCGCGGGGATGTCCGGCTGGAGGCCGGGCGCGTGATCCAGCGCGATCGTGTGCAGCAGCGGATCGGCGAACAGCAGCTTCTTGTCCTTCGACTGCTCGTTCGTCTCAGCGCCGCTGCGCCAGTAGTAGACGACGAGCAGGAAGTAGCCGGCAGCCATCAGCTCCACGTAGTCGCGCAGCGTGTGATGGCTCGGGCGCCCGCGCCCACGCCCGAGCGGAACCTCCATCTCGCGCGCCATCTGGCTCCAGCTCGTCTTCGAGCCGAGCGAGCGGACGACGCGTTCGAGCAGCGCCTGGCAGGCGGCGACGCTTGCGCCACGCCGCTGCAGCTCTCGCACGAGCGAGTCGTAGAGCACCCGGCGCGTTGCGGCTGACGGCTCGTGCGCGCCGCTCGCCGCCTCGGCGACGGAGGCCGGCAATCCGCCGAAGCGGAGGTAGCGCTCCAGCGCGCGCCGAAGCGCCGGCGTATGGACGCGCGCGTCCCGCAGCAGCGTCGCGCCGTCCGAAGTGCAGAGGTCGCCCACCGCAATGCGCGGCGAAGCCGGAATCGTGCCGTCGAGCGCGCGCGCGAACGCGGCGAAGCTCTGCGGAAGCACGAGGTGGTCGACACCCGCCTCGCGCCGGCCGGGCAGGCGTTCCGCCGCTCCTCGCTGGAGGTCGATGGCCGACGAGCCGGTGCAGACGACGACGTCGCCACGCAGGTGGCCGCCATCCCAGAGCGCCTTCACGGCCGTCTGCCAGCGCTCGACCGCGGTGACCTCGTCGAGCAGGACGATGCAGCGGTCAGAGACGCCGGCCAGCTCCTTCGCGCGCAAGACGGTCCGTGCCAGCTCGGCATGCGCCTGCCCCTCGAGCAGGTCGAGCGCGAGATAGACGATCGACCGCGGGCTGCGCCCGGCGTCGATCGCACGCGCGACCAGCAGCTTGAGGTCGGTGGACTTGCCGACCTGGCGCGGGCCGCGCAGGATGTGGATGCCCGGCACGTCGAGGTCGAGCGTCGTCACGACCTCCGTGGAGAGCCGGATCGGCTGATGGTCGAGACGGTCGAGGTGCGGGTCCCGAGCGCTCCATGTCGCGTCGGTCCACCAGCGGTTCTGACCGAGGATCTCGTCGTCCGTGAGCGCCATGACGGCTGAGACGGTAACGGAGAACCCGCGAAGATGCTAGTGATATTGGAAGTTATCTTCCAATAAGGGCAGCACGTTTTGGAAGATAGCTTCCAATACGGGCAGCATTGCCCAGCGACGAACGCCAGGAAGCACGCCGCCCGCTGCGCCCGACGTGAGCTTGTCGCGTCAGCGACGCTTGCGCTTGCGCTTCGCGGCCGAGCCGGACTCGTCGTCGTCGCCGAACGCCGACGCGGCATCGCCCTCGACGACGTCGCCCCGCCGCGCCTCGGCGGCGCGCACGCGCGCCTCGCGCTGCTCGGCGGCGCTCGGCCACGGGATCGCCTCGCCGCTCTGCCAAGCGGGCGGGTTGCCGTTGGGCAGGCGGCCGGCGAACAGCAGCGCGAGCGCGCCGAGCCAGTAGACCTGCACGATCGGGATCGGCACGAGCGGCAGCAGGAACAGCGCGCCGGAGATCGCGCCGAGGTAGCCGAGGAAGCGCGTGAGCAGGCCGACTCTCATCGCGTTGACGGCGACCATCACGATCGCGACGGTGAAGACGAGCTGGAGCAGGAGGCCCACCATCGGCGGGACGCTGGCGTCGATCGCCTTGCGCGCCTCCTCGTACGTCTGCGAGCCCTGCGTCGCGAAGTGCTTGGCGTTGACCGTGAGGGCGACCTCCGAGAGGATCGTCATCGCCGCCACGCCGATGCCGCCGATCAGCGGGAGCGGCCGGATCCAGCCGGCCAGCCCGGGATTGCGCGCGCGCGTGGCGCGGTAGAGGAAGTCGAGCAGGACCGCGACCGCCAGCAGGCCGATCACCGAGCACGCCCCGCTGACGTACTGGGCGGTCGGGTGCTCGTGGAAGTCGAGCAGCGCGGCCGGCACGTTGTTCGGCGCCTTGACGCCGACGCGGCCGATCAGGCTGCCCAGCAGCGTGAAGACGGCGGCGACGACCGCCACGACGGTCATCCGCGGGCGCTCGCGCGCCTCGGCCTGCAGGGTGTCCACCGTCGCCATGGGGCGCACATGCTAGTGCTGCGGCGCCCGGACCGCCCCACGGCCCGCAGCCGGAGGGCTAGAGTCGAGTGCGATGGAGATCCGCGAGGTGATGACGGCCTCGGTCGTCACGGCCGATCCGGCCACGCCGGTGCGTGAGGTCGCCGCGCTGATGCGCGAGCGCAACGTCGGCTCGGTCGTGCTCGTGCGCGACGGCCGGCCGACCGGGATCGTCACCGACCGCGACCTCGCGCTCGGGGTGCTCGCGGACGGCCGCAGCGCCGAGGACCACGCGATCGACCACGCCTCGCAGCCGGTCGTCACCGGCGCGCCGGGGATGGACGTCGCGGCCGCGTGCGAGCTGCTCGTGCAGCACGGCATCCGCCGCCTGCCGATCGTCGACGGCGACCGCCTGACCGGGATCGTCACGCTCGACGACCTCGCCGCGCGCACGGGCGACGCGGAGCTGGTCGCGCGGCTCGCCTCGCAGGTCACCCGCGCCGCGCTGCCGGACTTCTACTTCCACCAGCGGGGCGGCTGAGCGCGCATGGCGCAGCGGGGGCCGATCGTCGTCTACGGGGCGACGGGCTACACGGGCACGCTCGTCGCGCACGAGCTGCGCCGCCGCGGCCTCGAGACGGTGCTCGCCGGCCGCAGCGCGGAGAAGCTCGCGCGGCTCGCGGACGAGCTGGGCGGCGGCGTCGCCACGCGCGCGGTCGCGCTCGACGACGCCGCCGGCCTGCGCGCGCTGCTCGCCGACACCGCCGCCGTGATCGCCTGCGCCGGCCCGTTCGTGCGCTACGGCGAGCCGGTCGTGCGCGCGGCCGTCGAGAACCGGCACCCACTACGTCGACACGACCGGCGAGCAGCCGTTCATGCAGCTCGTGCGCGAGCGCTACGACGAGGCGGCGCGCGCGGCCGGCGCCGCGCTCGTGCCGGCGATGGGCTTCGACTACGTCCCCGGCGACCTGCTCGCGCACCTGACCGCGCAGGGGATCGAGCCGCTGCGCGAGCTGATGCTCGCCTACGCGCCGCGCAACCTGCAGCCGACGCGCGGCACGCTGCGCAGCGCGCTCGGGATGCTGGCCGCGCCGAGCGTCGTCTACGCCGACGGCGACTGGCGCCCGGCGCCGCGGCGGCCGGCGCACGGCCGCTTCGACTTCCCCGCGCCGGTCGGCTCCCAGCCGGTGATGGGCTACCCGTCGGGCGAGCTGCTGACGGTGCCGCGGCACGTGCGCACGCGCGCGGTCCGCAGCCTCATCACGGTCGAGACGTTCGCCGGCACGCCGAAGGCGGCGCCGCTCGTGCCGCTGCTGACGCCGGGGATCGCGCTCGCGCTGCGCTCCCCGCTCAGGGCGGCGATCGAGCCGCTGCTCGCGCGCTTCCCCGAGGGCCCGTCGGAGGCGTCGCGCGCCCGCGTGAGATTCACCGTCGTCGCGCTCGCGCACGGCGAGGACGGCTCCACGCGCCGCGGCGTCGCGACCGGCGGCGACGTCTACGCGCTCACCGCGGCGACGGCCGTCCACGGCGCGGCGCTGATGGCGCAGGACGGCTACGACCGCGCCGGCGCGCTGAGCCCGGCGACGGCGTACGACCCGGCCGCGTTCCTCGACGCGCTCGCCGAGCACGGCGTCGCGTACGAGATCGCCTGACGCTACGGCCAACCGAGCGGTCGGCGATGCGCCGCGGCGTCCCTGGCCGGATGGTCAGGGAGCGGCAAGCATGGGTAGACCGACGCCACGAAGTCCCGGAGCCGGGAGGAGCCGCGTTGTCCGAGGTGCAGGCCGAAGAGCGAGGTGCCCCCGCGCCCGCGGTGTCCGCGAGCGGGCTGCGCAAGGTCTACGGCGACGTCGTCGCGCTCGAGCAGCTGAGCCTCGACGTGTGGCCGGGCGAGTTCTTCACGATGCTCGGGCCGTCCGGCTCGGGCAAGACGACGACGCTGCGGCTGATCGCCGGCTTCGAGCCTCCCGACGCCGGCACGGTCGCGCTCGACGGCGTCGACGTCACCGCCCGCCCGCCCTACCAGCGCGACGTCAACACCGTCTTCCAGGACTACGCGCTGTTCCCGCACATGACGATCGCGGAGAACGTCGCCTACGGGCTGATGGTGCAGGGCGTCGGGCGCAAGCAGCGCGCGGCGCGCGCGGCCGAGGCGCTGCGGCTCGTGCAGCTCGCCGAGCTCGGGGCGCGCAAGCCGGTCCAGCTGTCCGGCGGCCAGCGCCAGCGCGTCGCGCTCGCGCGGGCGCTCGTCAACCGCCCGCGCGTGCTGCTGCTCGACGAGCCGCTCGGCGCGCTCGACCTGAAGCTGCGCCAGGACATGCAGTTGGAGCTGAAGCGCATCCAGCGCGAGCTGAGCGAGAACGTCACGTTCGTCTACGTCACGCACGACCAGGACGAGGCGCTGACGATGAGCGACCGCATCGCCGTCTTCTCGACCGGCCGCGTCGAGCAGGTCGGCACGCCGCGCGAGGTCTACGAGCGCCCCGCGAACGAGTTCGTCGCCGGCTTCGTCGGCACCTCGAACATCGTCGAGCGCGACGGGCGCCGCTGCACGGTGCGCCCGGAGAAGATCCGCCTGCTCGACGAGCACGCGCCCGTGCCCGAGGGCGAGCTGTCGGAGGCCGGCGCCGTGCGCGAGGTCGTCTACCTCGGCGCGACGACCCGCTACGTCGTCGCACTCGACGTCGGCGGGACGCTCGTGGCGATGCGCCAGAACTGACGAGTCGGGCGACGGAGCCGCGTCGGAGGAGCGCGGCCGCCGCGTCCGGCTCGCATGGAGGCCGCAGCACATGACCGCCGTGGGTCCCACGGCGGAGCCGCAGCGAGAGCACGAGGAGGTGCCGCAATGAGGAACGACACGAGGAACCTGCTCGTCGTCGCCGCGTTGACGCTCTGCATGATGGGCGTCGTGGCGTGCGGGGGCGGCAGCGGCGGCTCGAGCAGCGCCAAGCTGCCGACGTCCGTCGGCAGAGGCGAGGGCCAGCTCAACCTGATCGCGTGGGAGGGCTACACCCAGCCGCAGTGGGTCAAGCCGTTCGAGCAGGCGACGGGCTGCCAGGTCAACGCGAAGTACGCCGGCTCGTCGGACGAGATGGTCACGCTCATGCGCCAGGGCGGCGGCACGCAGTACGACATGGTGTCCGCCTCCGGCGACGCCTCGCTGCGACTCATCAAGGGCGGCGACGTGCAGCCCGTGAACGTCGTGCTCGTGCCGGGATGGAGAGACTTCATCCCCCAGCTGCAGTCCCCGCCGCACAACACGGTCGACGGCAAGCACTACGGCGTCTCGCTGCAGTGGGGCCCGAACACGCTGCTCTACAACACGAGATCGGTGACCCCGGCGCCGACGAGCTGGTCGGCGATCTACGACCCCGCGTACAAAGGCAAGGTCACGGTCCCGGACAACCCGATCCAGATCGCCGACGCCGCGCTCTACCTCTCGCACACGCAGCCCGAGCTGGGCATCACGGACCCGTACGAGCTGACGATGACGCAATTCGAACGCGGCGGTCAGCCTGCTAAGATCGCAGCGGCCGCTGATCAAGAAGTACTGGGCGCTCGCGTCCGACGAGATCGACCTGTTCAAGAACGGCGACGCGGTCGTCGGCGCGTCGTGGCCCTACCAGACGATCACGTTGCAGGACAGCGGCGCGCCGGTGAAGGACCTGATCCCGAGCGAGGGCGCGACCGGCTGGGCCGACACCTGGATGCTGTCGGCGCACGCGCAGCACCCCAACTGCGCGTACAAGTGGATGGACTGGGTCTCGACGCCGAGAGTGCAGGCGCAGCAGGCGATCTCGTTCGGCGAGACGCCCGCGAACACGAAGGCCTGCCCGTACATGGACCAGATCCAGGCGGGTGCGTGCACGAAGTACCACGCGAACGCGCCGGCGTCCTACTTCGGCTCGATCACGCTTCTGGAGAACGCCGGTCAGAGACTGCGGGAACGGCAGCCAGGACTGCACGGACTACACGACCTGGCAGCAGAAGTGGACGGAGATGAAGGGGTAGGACGGTGAGCGCCGCCTCGCAAGCCGAGGCCGGAGCGGGCGGATCGGGCTTCCGGTCCGCCCGCCGGCGCGCGTCGGCGGCGCTGTTCCGCCGTGGCTGGCTGCGCGCGACGCTGCTGTTGAGCGCGCCCGGCGCGTGGTTCGTGCTGATCTACCTCGCGGCGCTCGCGATCCTGTTCGTGTCGGCGTTCTGGAGCGTCGACTCGTTCACCGGCAAGGTCGTCCACAGCTGGACGCTCGACAACTTCAAGACGATCGTCGAGTCGCCGGCGTACCGGGCGATCGCGTTCCGGACGATCGGGATCGCCGCGGCCGTCACCGTGACGGACGCGCTGCTGGCGATCCCGTTCGCCTACTTCGCCGCGCGGCTGGCGCCGAAGCGGCTGCAGACGGTGCTGTTCGTGATCGTGCTCGTGCCGCTGTGGACGTCGTACCTCGTGCGCGTGTACGCGTGGCGGCTGATCCTCGCGCAGGACGGGATCCTCAACTGGACGCTGCACCAGCTCGGCTTCGGCGGCGTGAGCATCGCCTACTCGAACTGGGCGATGTGGATCGTCTTCAGCTACCTGTGGCTGCCGTTCATGATCCTGCCGGTGTGGGTCGCGTTCGAGCGCGTGCCGGCGTCGTTCCTCGAGGCGAGCGCCGACCTCGGCGCGCGCGGCTTCACGACGTTCCGCCGCGTGCTGCTGCCGATGGTGCTGCCGGGCGTCGTTGCCGGCTCGATCTTCACCTTCTCGCTGACGATGGGCGACTTCATCACGCCGACGCTCGTCGGCGGCGCCAGCTCGGACTTCATCGGCAACGTCGTCTACAGCAGCGTGGGGATCGCCAACAACGTGCCGTTCGCCGCGGCGTTCGCGACGATCCCGCTGCTCGTGATGGGGGTCTACCTGCTGGTGGCCCGTCGCCTGGGCGCGTTCGAGGCGCTGTGAGCATGCGCGGCGACGGCACGACCCGGCTCTCGCGCGCCGCGCTCGCGGTGTGGACGGCGCTGATCGTGCTGTTCCTGCTGTTCCCGATCTTCCTGATCGCGCTGTACGCATTCAACGCCTCGAACGTGCAGAGCTGGCCGCTGCAAGGGCTCTCGACGAAGTGGTTCCCGTCGGCGTTCCACGACCAGGCGATGCGCGAGGCGCTGTGGCTGAGCGTGCGCGCCGCGCTGATCGCGACGACGATCGCGCTCGCGCTCGGCTCGATGGCGGCGTTCGCGGTGCACCGCTTCCGCTTCTTCGGGCGCGAGACGGTCTCGTTCCTGCTCGTGCTGCCGCTCGCGCTGCCGGGGATCATCACCGGGATGGCGCTCAACTCGTTCTTCGCGTGGGGCGGCGTGAGCTTCTCGCTGACGACGATCGTGATCGGCCATGCGACCTTCTGCATCGTGACGATCTACAACAACGTGCTGGCGCGCCTGCGGCGCACGCAGACCTCCCTGGCCGAGGCGTCGATGGACCTCGGCGCCGACGGCTGGCAGACGTTCCGCCACGTGACGCTGCCGATGGTCGCGACGGCGCTGGTCGCCGGCGGCCTGCTCGCGTTCGCGCTGTCGTTCGACGAGGTGGTCGTGACGACGTTCACGGCCGGGGCGCAGAACACGCTGCCGCTGTGGATCTTCGGCAACATCCGCCTCGGCCAGCAACTGCCGCAGGTCAACGTCGTCGTGCTGATGGTGATCGTCGTGACGATCGTGCCGGTGACGCTCGCGCAGCGGCTCACGCGCGACACGGGCGTGCTGCGACCGGGCGGGAGCGTCCGCGGCGGCCGCACGCGCGCCGCGGTCGCCGCCGAGCCGGCGCCGTAAGTGGGTAGCATCCATCCCATGGAGGGCTTCGGAGGACTGTTCGGCGATCCCGACGAGCTGCAGCGCCGCATGGCGGAGCTGGCCGAGAGCATGCAGGGCCAGCAGAGACTCGCGTGGGCCGACAACGCGATCAAGCTCGCGGTCGACCTGACGATGGCGGCGATCAACCGCGTCAACGTCCAGGGCACGACCGAGGAGCAGGCGCAGCAGATCCGCAGCGTCATGGCGGTCGTCTTCCCCGAGGCCGTCACGCTCGTGCGCGAGGCGCGCGAGGGATTGCAGTAGCTGACGATTCGCGCCGCACCTGATACCGTCCCCACCACTCAAGCCGGGATCGACCCGGTTACATCAGTGTCAGCGCTCGTAGTCGTTGCATCCAAGCATCCTCCGCGTTCGCAGCACAGAACCCCCAGGAGGACATGCAATGGCAACCGGAACCGTGAAGTGGTTCAGCGACGACAAGGGCTTCGGCTTCATCACGCCGGACGACCAGTCGAAGGACCTCTTCGTCCACCACACGGCGATCATCGGCGACGGCTACCGCTCGCTCGCCGAGGGCGCGAAGGTGTCGTACGACTCGGAGCCCGGCCCGAAGGGCCCGAAGGCGATCAACGTCCAGTCGCTCTAGTCGTACCGCCTCATCCGTTTGACGCCGAGGGCCGCCATCTGGCGGCCCTCGCTGCGTCTGGGCCCGGAAACTAGAATGCCGCGCGTGGGAGACGAGGGGCTGTCGGCGGAGCAGTTGGGCCACCGCTTCATCGACGCGTTCAACCGGCGCGACGCGGATGCGTTCGTCGCGCTCACGCACCCCGACGTCGAGTTCCTGCCCACGGTGCTCGTCGGGCAGCGCGCCGTGTACCGCGGCCGCGAGGGCCTCCGGCGCTGGGTCGCTGACCTCGTCGCCTCCGGCGCCATGCACCAGGTGCGCGTGCGCGCAGTGCGGCGCCTGGGCCCCGAGCGCTTCGTCGTGCTGACCGAGGTGCTGATCGAGGACGAGCTGACGTCGCCGTCGGCGATGGTCGCCGCGCTGCGGGACGGCCTGATCGTGCACGCGAAGGCCTACCTCAGCGACGAGCAGACGCTGATCCGCGTCGGCGTGCTGCCGCCGCGCGACGACGCCTGAGCGCGCCGGCCGGCAGCCGCTTCCGCGCTCGCGCTCGCGGCCCAGCTGCTCGCCATCGGCGTCGTCGTGCTGTGCGTCGCACGCCAGTTGCCGGTCGCCTCGCCAGCGGCCACGCCCAACAGACGAGGTCGACCAGGCCCTCAGCGCGGAACGAGCTGCAGGATCGGGATCGTGCGGCCGGTGCGGCCGGCGCGCTCGCGGTAGGTGGCGTACGGCGGGAAGACGCGGTCGGCGAGCGCCCACAGCCGGGCGCGGTCGGCCTGGTCCTCGACGGCCTCCGCATGGAACGGCACGCCGCCGAGCGAGAACCGCCGGGTTCGCGCGGACGTTGTGGAACCAGGCCGGGTGCTCGGGCGCGCCGAGCTTGGAGGCGACGATCACGACGTCGTCGCCGTCGTTGAAGTAAATGACGCCGTTGCGGCGGGTCTCGCCGCTGCGCGCGCCGCGCGTCTGCAGCAGTGCGGTCGGCAGCATCAGCCCCATCCCGAGCCGGCCGCCGGTCAGCCGCATCAGGTGCGGATCGAGCTTCCACACGACGTGGGTCGAGAGCCCCGCGGCGAGGCCGGTGCCGAGGAAGCGCACGTAGGCTCGGTACAGCGGTCCACGCGGGGCGCGCGGATCGACGTACGGCAAGGTCCCATGTGCGGACATGCCCTCAACGTACCCGCGCTCACCCGCGGGCGAGCCGCGCCCGCGTCGACGTCATCTGTCGTAGCAGTACTCCTGGGTGCCACAGTCGCTGCAATAGCCGAGCACGCCCGGCCCGTAGCGGCACACGCCGTCGAAGCACGCCCCGTTCGTGCAGCCCGAGTCGTCGCACTGCGAACCGCAGGCGTTGCCGCACGCGCCGCAGTTGTCGACGTCGGCGCAGGTGCTCAGGCACATCCCCGCCTGCGGGCAGTAACGCCACCAGCTCGCGTCCTTGGCGCCGAGCAGGCGGGCCTCGGTCTCGCAGTCGAGGCAGCAGTCGCAGACCTCCTTCTGGCCGGCGTTGTAGGCGTCGGTGCCGGTCTGGGTCGTCGAGACGGCGTCGTAGTAGACCTTCGCGACGCTCAGGCAGTAGGAGAGGCCGACGGTGTCGATCAGCGACGACGAGGACCACTCGGCCTGGCACGCGGCCTCCATCTCCAGCAGGAAGTTGCCGTCGCACGTCTCCTTCGGGCGGCCGCACGTCCCGTAGCAGCAGTCGTGGCCCTTGCACGCGGTGAAGAAGTCGCCGAGGTCGAACGGCGTGTCGGGCACGACGTCGTGCTTGCCGAAGTGGAGGAACAGGAGGCTCACGTCGATTCCGCCCTGCGGGCCGCAGCCGTTGAACACGGACGGCACGCCCTTCGCGACCGGCTCCTTGCAGCCGGCGTACCAGTCGCCGCGGCGCGTCTCGTCGGTGCAGTCCTTGCGCGGCTGCTGCGGGCAGCTGCCGGTCCGCTTGTCGGCGTGCGCGCGCGGCGCGGCGGCGACCATGGCGGGCGCCGAGAGGCGCTGCACGAGCGCGCCGACCACGAGCGCGCCCGCGACGCGCGCGAGCTGACGGCGCGAGAGGCCCTCGGCCGCGGCGCGCGCGAGCGCGTCGAAGGGCTGCTCGGCCGGGACGTCCTCGCGCGGGTCAGAGCGTCCAGTCATGCCCCGCCGCCTTCGCCTTGCGTCTCGCGTCGGCGAGCGCTCTCGCGCCGTGCGCCAGCGCTCGCATCGCGGCGGCCGGATCGCCGCCGGCTCTGCTCGCGCTGGCCAGCGCCGCGAGGCTCGTGTCGAGGTCCCGCAGCGCGCCGATGACGAGGCGCGCGTCGTGCCCGCCGCCGGCCGCACGCAGCTCGTGGCGTGTCTGCTCGAGCGACGCGCGGAGCTGCTCGATCGCGGCGGCGGGAGGAGCGCCCCCGGGCTCGCGGGCGCTGTGCTTGAGCTGCTGCGCGAGCGCTCTGCTCTGCTTGCGCAGCGTGCGGCGCCGGGCCTTGAGCAGCGCGCCCGGGGAGCGCCGCGCGACGTCCGCCTGCGGATCGCTCACGGCGCCGCCCCCTCGAGCAGCGGCTCCGGCGCGGCGCCGCGCGCCATCGACAGGACGGCCGCGCCGCCGATCGTCGGGAGCGACGCGAGGCACCCGTCGGCGCCGACCAGCAGCGCGGTCGGCGTCGCGCGCGCGCCGACGGCGGCCATCAGCCGGCCCTGCGGGTCGAGCAGCAGCGGCGCCCGCAGCGGACGCGGACCCCCGGCGCGCATCGCGACGAGCACCAGCTCGGGCGCGTGCTCGGGCGGATCGGCCTCCCACGTCTGCAGCTCGGGGACGAGCCGCTGGCAGTGGTGGCAGCCGTCGTTCCAGAAGACGACCAGCCGCGGGCGCGCGCTCGGGCCCGCCAGCTCGACGTCGCGTCCGTCCGCGTCGCGCAGTCCGACCGCCGGCAGCGGATCCCCGATCGCGACCGGCGGCGCAACCGCCGGCGGCGCGCTCATCGCGCGTGCGGGCAGCTCGCCGTCGATCGTGCGCGCGGCGAGCAGCCGCACCTGCGCGGGACCCCGGGCGAGCTGGCTGGCGACGCGCCCGCGCGCGTCGAGCAGGACTGCGGCCGGCGTGCCGTCGGCGCCGAACGCGCCCGCGACGGACGCTCCGTCCTCCACGAGCACGCGGGTGAGCCCGTGCTCGTCTCGCTTGGCGCGGTTGTCCTCCAGGCGCCCGCGCCCGATCAGCGCGACCGTCATCGTTTCCGCGTGGTGGGTCTGCCAGCGGGCGACGTCGGGCAGCAGCGCGTTGCAGGGGCCGCAGGCCGGGTCGGAGAAGACGAGCAGCAGCGGCCGGTCCTCGGTCAGCAGCTGGTCGCGCGACGTCTCGCGCCCGTCCAGCTCGCGTGCGACGAACGCGGGCGCCGGCACGCCGACCGCCAGGCCGGGCACGTGCGCGGGCACGCCGCGCGGGACCGCGCCGTCGCGCCGCTCGAGCGTCTCGATCCGCTGGAGCAGCCGACCCTGCTGGCGCAGCAGGCGCAGGCAGAACCACGCCAGCGCAGCGACCGCCGCCGCGAGCGCGACGCCCGCGCCGAGGGCGATCGCCGCGGTGTCGTCGAGCCGCGTCAGCCACCGCGTCGCGGCGCCCCAGCCGCCCTGCGGCCCGAGCGCCGCGACAAGCGCCGCCGCAGCCGCGAGCCCGAGGTTGCGCGCGAGCGTCGCGCGCCCGGCGGGTGACGAGTGGAGCTGTCCGAAGCAGTGACAGTCCGGCTGCTCGCCGCGCGCGAGCACACGCGCGAGAGCGCCCGCGAACAGCAGCAGCAGAGCGGTCGCCGCGAGCGCGCCCGCGAGCGCCGAGGCGTCGGGGATCAGCGCGGCGGCGATCGCCAGCTCGGCCAGCGACAGCGTCACCGCGCCGGCGCCGGCGATCCGCGCCGGCACGCCGAAGTCGCCCAATGCGCGCCGCGCGCCGGCGCGGTCGGCGAGCTTCGCGATGCCCGCGACGGCGAGCACCGCAGCCAGCACGAGACGCAGAAGCAGCAGGGCGGCGGCCATCAGGTCGCGGATGAGGAGCCGAGCGCGGACATCGGAAAGAAGGCGCCGCCAAGCTATCCGACGGCTGCGACATGGTCAACGCCGCAACCGCGTCGCTGCGCGCGAACGCCCAGGGCTACAGGCCGGCGAGGCCGTCCCCGAGGAGCTTGGCGCCGAGCAGCAGCAGGACGACCATCATGATGACCGCGTTGTTCTCGGCCATGAACTGCTTGACCGCCGCCAGCGGGCGCGCGGCCCGCGCGCCGGCCACGAGGTAGAACGCGACCGAGCCGGCGACGGTGAGCGACCCGACGGCGACGAACACGGCGACAGCCAGCGTCGTGCCGGCCGTGTCGAGCCCGGCCTCCGCGATCGACGCGGCGGCGGTGAGCGTCACCTACAGCTCATCGAGCCCGACAGTCTCGCCGCGAGCCGCTTGTTCGCGGCCCAGGGTCATCCGCTCCCACGAGCCAGCAATGCGATCCAGCACAGAGGCCATGTCCGCGGGCTCCCGCTCGAAATCCGCCAGCGCTTCCGAGAGCAGGGTCACCGCCAGATCGTCCTGCTGCGCATGCGCGCGCTGCGGCAGCACCGCCAACCGCGCGGCCGACTCGTCACCGAGGCCGAGGCGAATCTGACGGGCCATCAGTATCAGGGTACCTCTCCGAGCCCCCTACCGGCGTCCAGCTTGCGACGTCAGGACGCCGGGATCGGGACGGCTCGGCGGCTTCGTCCTGGCGTGAGCTCCTGGCGTGCTGGCACTCCGGCCCGATGCGCATCCAAGCGATGCCCAGTTATGCACCTGATTACGGCTAAGCACGGGCTCATGCGCGCGAAGGCCTCGCGCAACGGCTGAAAGGGAGCCGCTCGACCTACCCCGCCGAACCGGATGCTCCGATGCAGCCCACCCGCTGTGCGTGGCGCGCGAGCGAGACTTACGCTGCTGGCTGCTCGAGGAGCTCCTTGAGGCGGCGTAGGTCGTTGCGGTTGGCGCGTCTCATCGCGGCGGGCATGAGCAACCCGGCGACCTTCGCGAACCCGGATGGCTCGCCGCGGTTGCGCAGCGTCATGCGCGTCCCACCGTTCGCGGCGTCCTCCCAGGCGTAGGTGGTCTCCATCGGGAACGGTCCCTCGCTGGTGCGCATCACGAGGCGCTCGGCCGGGACGTGCTCGATGACCTCGTAGGTGTATGTGAGGCGTCGGCCGAGGAACTCGGCGACGAACGCGAATCGCGAGCCGACCGCCAGCGAGCGCTCCGTGCGCCACTGCACCGACTTGATGTTCACGTACCACGAGGTCGCGTTGTCGGGATCGCACGCGAAGGCCGCGACGTCCTCACGTGGCCGGGCGATCTGGATCTCGCTGCGCACGTCGACGGCCACGAGGCGAGGATACGTCACCCGAAGAAGCCGCCTGCCGTCACACTTACGCGGTGGCATACGACGAACAGCTCGCCGCCGGCATTCGTGAGCGACCGATGCCGCGCTCGCTGCCTGGGTCAAGCGCGCACTCGGGTTCGCCGAGACGCTCGCGCCCAGACGGTGAATCCGCGGCTGCGCGGCAGTAGGATCGCCGGCAGCGTGAAGGGCTGCGATCCACGACGGCGCGGATCGACCGGCGCGAGTGAGACGCCGCCGCGATGGTGAACGTCGATGCCGGCTCGTTCCTGGCGATCGTCGTCGTGGCCGCGCTCGCGGCCCTGCTCGCCGCCGTCTTCGCGCGCACGCTGCTCGTGCCGGTCGTGGTGCTCGAGCTTGTGCTCGGGATGGCGATCGGGCCCGAGGGCCTGCACCTGGCACGGCCCGACGCGTTCGTCGACTTCTTCTCGAGCCTCGGTTCTCGGCATGCTGTTCTTCTTCGCCGGCTACGAGATCGACTTCGAGCGGATCCGGGGGGAGCCGTTGCGGCTGGGCGCGCTCGGCTGGCTGCTGTCGCTCGTGCTCGCCTACGCGATCGGCGGTGTGCTGGCGGCGATGGGGATCGTGCTCTCGCTGCTGTTCGTCGGCTCGGCGATGGCGACGACCGCGATCGGGACGCTGATCCCGATCCTCAGCGACGCAGGGGAGCTGAAGTCGCGCTTCGGCACGTACATGCTGGGGGCGGGCGCGATGGGTGAGTTCGGGCCGATCCTGCTGATCACGCTCGTGTTCTCGACCACCAAGAGCGAGCTGACGAACGCGCTGATCCTGGTCGCGTTCGTCGTGGTCGCCGTCCTCGCTGGAGTGGTCGCTGTGCGCTCGATGGGCCGCGGCTGGGAGGTGCTCGAGCAGACGCTTGAGACGAGCAGCCAGCTCGCGATCCGTGTGACGGTCGTGATCGTGTTCGCGCTCGCAGCGCTGGCCAGTCAGCTCGGGCTTGACCTCCTGCTCGGTGGTTTCGTCGCCGGCATCATCCTGCGCCTCGCGCTGCGCGGACACGAGGTCAACGTGCTGGAGTCCAAGCTCGTCGCCGTCGGCTACGGCTTCCTGATCCCGTTCTTCTTCGTCGTCAGCGGCATCAGCGTCAACCTCCACGCGCTCGTCGACCACCCGGTCGAGTTCCTCAAGGTGCCGATGTTCCTCGCGCTGTTCCTGATCGTTCGCGGAACGCCCGCGCTGCTGCTCTACCGCACGGCGCTCAGAGCAAGAGAGCGCGTCGCGCTCGCGCTCTTCAGCGCGACCGAGCTGCCGCTCATCGTCGCGATCACCACGATCGCGATCCACGACGGACACATGCGCAGCTCGACCGCGGCCAGCCTGATCCTCGCGGCGATCTGCTCGACCGCGCTCTACCCGATCCTCGGGCTGCGCCTGCGAGCCGCGACGGAATTGGAGACGTTTCTCGCACGCGGGCGTGGGCGAACTACCCGGCCGGCGGTGCACTCGGCGCGCCGGGCCTGTCGTCCTCGCGCGCGCATAGCCTTGCCCGGCAGTGGGCGGCTGTCCGACAGACGAGCGGCGGGCTGGATGAGCCCGGGCGACGATCTTGGCGGCACGGCTGTCGAGGTCGATGCGTTGAAGGTCGTGCGGGGCGGCCGCGCGGTGCTGCGGGGCATCTCGCTGCGGGTTGGACGTGGCGCGGTGACGGGGTTGCTCGGTCCGAGCGGGTCGGGCAAGTCGACGTTGATGCGCGCGATCGTCGGCGTGCAGGTGCTCGCGGGCGGGCGCGTGACGGTGCTCGGCGAGGCGGCGGGGTCTCCGGGGCTGCGACGCGGGGTCGGCTATGTGACGCAGGCGCCGTCGGTCTACGGGGACATCACGGTCGAGGAGAACCTGCGCTACTTCGCCTCCGTCGTCGGCGTCGGCCACGAGCGGATCGCAGAGGTGATCGAGACGGTCGGACTGGCGGGCTTCGAGCGGCGGGTGGTCGGCTCGCTCTCGGGCGGGGAGCGTTCGCGCGTGTCGCTGGCGACGGCGCTGCTCGGCGATCCCGAGCTGCTCGTGCTCGACGAGCCGACGGTGGGGCTGGACCCGGTGCTGCGCGCGGAGCTGTGGCAGACGTTCCACGCGCTCGCGGCCGCCGGGAGGACGCTGCTCGTCTCCAGCCATGTGATGGACGAGGCGAGCGCGTGCGACACGCTGCTGCTGCTGCGCGACGGGGCGCTGCTGGCCCAGACGACGCCCGCGGGGCTGCGCGAGCAGACCGGCGAGCAGGACCTCGGCCGCGCGTTCCTGGCCGTGATCGAGCAGGCGGGCGCGGGCGCGGCGGAGGGCGGCCGGTGAGCGCGCGCGTGACGCTCGCGACGGGGCGCCGGGTGCTGTGGCAGATCCGGCGCGACCCGCGCTCGGTGGCGCTGCTGCTCGTCGTCCCGGTCGTGCTGCTGGTGCTGCTGCGCTACGTCTTCGACGGCCGCCCGCGGGTCTTTCAGGCGATCGGCGCGCCCCTGTGCGGGCTCTTCCCGTTCATCGTGATGTTCCTGATCACGTCGATCGCGATGCTGCGCGAGCGCACGACCGGCACGCTCGAGCGGCTGATGACGCTGCCGCTCGCCAAAGGCGACCTGCTCGCCGGCTACGCGATCGCGTTCGGCGTGCTGGCCGCGATCCAGGCAGTCGTCGTCTGCCTCGTCGGGTTCCTCGCGCTCGGCCTGAACGCATCGCACGGCGCGTGGCTCGTCGCCCTGCTCGCGATCGCCAACGCGGTGCTCGGGATGGCGCTGGGCCTGTTCCTCAGCGCGTTCGCGCGCACCGAGTTCCAGGCCGTCCAGTTCATGCCCGCGTTCGTCTTCCCGCAACTGCTGCTGTGCGGACTGTTCGTCGCGCGATCCGAGATGGCGCCGCTGCTGCACGCGCTGTCGTGGGCGCTACCGCTCACCTACGCCTACGACGCGCTCGCGCGCGCCACCAGCCGCACGCCGCTCAGTGGCGCACTCGCCATCGACGTCGCCGCCGTCGCAGCCGCGACCGTTGCCGCGCTCGCGCTCGGCGCGCTCACGCTGCGACGACGCACCGCATGAGGGGCCGGGGGCTGGCGGGCCGCGAGCGGGACGTGGGGGGTCGGAGGGGCTAGCGTGGTGCAGCGAGGACGAACAGCTCGACCTCGAGGTCGGGACCGACGTGGTGGTTGGAGATGAACGCGAGCACGCGCCGGCCGCTGAGACGCTCGACCACGTTGATGAACTTGTGCTGCATCGCGCTCTGGAACGCGCTGCGGGTCTCCTGCACGATCGCGCTGCGCTCCAGCTCGATCAGCGTCTTCTCGACGTCGTTGTAGACCCCGCCCAGCACGCACGCGAGCAGGTCGTCGCCCATCATGCGGCTCTTCGTGTTCGCCGGCGCACGGCCGTAGTAGCGCTCGTGCAGCGCGGACATCTCCGCGCTCACCGCGTCGAGCAGCTCGTCGCCGTCCAGGCATCCGTCGGGCAGCATCGCGACCCCGCGTTTTCTCACCCTCGACGGGAGGCGTGCGTGCGCGTGGCGGAGAGCGAGAGCCGTGCGGACGCCGACCGAACGGTCGGACCTCTGACCTCATACTAGAGCTACGATGAAACAATGAGCGATTGGACTCGCGATCCGCCGGCGGGCGCAGGCCACGAGACGGCGCGCGTGGAGCGCGGCGAGGTGCTGACCGCCGTCTCCGACGGCATCGTCGCGCTCTTCAAGGAGTTCTACGGCAAGGGCCCGTCACGGGCCAAGACGTACTACGAGGACGACCTCGTCGTCTGCCTGCTGCGCGGCGGCTTCACGCGCGTGGAGGAGACGCTGCGCGACGCCGGCCGCAGCCACGAGGTGATCCTCCAGCGGATGGCGTTCCAGGACGTCATGCGCGACCGCTTCGAGGACGTGATCGAGCAGGCGACGGGCCGGCGGGTGGTCGGTTTCATGAGCGGCAATCAGCAGGACCCCGACATGCTGTGCGAGATCTTCGTGCTGGCGCCGAGCGACCTCGTAGACGACGTGCCGACGGCGGACTGAGCCCGGCGGCCGCCGCGTTTGCATCGCGGCGGCGAGGCGCGTAGGCTCGACTGTCACTGGAGGGCATTCGCGACGGGGCGCGGTCCGAGGGGGAACGCGCAGCGCCGCCTGACTTCCGAGCGTTCGTTCATCGACGACTCGAGGAGTCCAGGCATGGCACAGCAGAGTCCTCTCGCACCGGCCGCAGCGCCGGCTGCCGGCAACGGTCACCACCCAACTGCACCCGCCGATCGCGACGGGGCGGCGTTCGAGGCGCTCGCGCGCGAGTTCGTGGAGGCGTTCAACGATCGCGACGCCGACGCGCTCGTCGCGCTCGCGCATCCGCGCATCGTCTTTCGCCCGAGCTCGCTCGTCGGCTCGCGCGAAACCTACATCGGACACGCGGGGCTGCGGCGCTGGCTCGACGCCTTCGCGGCCGCCGGCATGGAGTTCCAGTTGCAGATCCGCGAGGTCCGGCCGCTGGACGCCGACTGCTTCCTCGTGCTCTCCAAGGTGCGCTACGCCGACGAGCTGATCGCCGACGCCGCGATGATCGCCAACGTGCAAGACGACACGATCATCAGCGCCCACGGCTATCTCAGCGACGAGGCGTTGCTCGCCCGACTCGGCGTGATCCCAGACACGTCGGCGCTGGTCTGAGCATCTCGCGGTCAGCGGCTCCAGCTCGGCTCGATCGCGTGGCGTGCGAGCAGGCGGGGCCTGCCGCCGTGGTAGGGGATCGTGACGGCGTCGCCGTCGAAGTCGAGCGCGCCGGTGCTGCCGAGGATCCTCGTCCCGTCGCGCGAGATGCCCGTGGGGAAGATGCCCGCGCCGCGCTCGCCGCCGGCGGGCTTGCCGACGCGGCGCACCGCGCCGGTGAAGGCGCTGACGGTCTCGGCATAGTCAGCGCCGTCGCCGACGAACTCGGCGACCAGCCGGTGCCCGTTCGCCGACCACGCGATCGGCCGCAGCCCCGCGAGCCCGCGCCCGGGACGCTGATGGGTGAGCTGGTGACCCTGGGCGCCGGAGGGCTTGACCGCGTAGAGGTCGTACTTGGTGGTGTCGTTCCTCACGTCGCGCGTGTGGACGTAGACGATCCACAGCCGGCCCCACAGCGGCTGGCTGCTGCGATGGTCGCGGGTCAGTCGCGCCGGGCGCCCGCCGCTCAACCTGGTCGCGTAGACGTCCACGATGCTGTGCCGCGACGCGCCGCTGCCCGACAGCGTCGCGAGCCCGTAGGCGAGGGCATCGCCATGCGGCGAGTAGCTGGCGCCGACGAACGCGAACGCGGTCGCGATCGTGCGGGTCGCGCCGCTGGCGACGTCGATCGTCACGAGCCGCTCGCGCTCGGCGTGCGGCACGATCACCGCCGCCGCGATCGCGCGCGAGTCCGGCGACCACGCGAGGAAGCGCGCGTCGCGCGCAAGGATGCGCGACCGTCCGCCTGCGGCCGCGAGGACGCGCAGTCCGGACGCGTCGTACTCGACGAGTCGCCCGTCGGGCGAGACGTGCGGGCCGCTGCCGGCGACCAGTCGCCGCGGTGCGCTGCCGTCGTCGTGCGCGACCCACACCGCAGGCCGCGGAGCCCGCAGCGAGCTCCAGCTCGTGTAGGCCAGCGTCGCGTGTGCTGTCGGTGCGGACAGTGCCGCCGCCAGCACGCCGACGCCCAAGGCCCACAGGGTTCCCGGTCGTCTCGGTCGCATGGTGCCTCCCGTGCGCTCTCGATTCCGTCTTCCTTCGCTCAAACGTTAGACCGGGAGCCGGTGCGGCTCGTCCGAAGAAACTCCTCTGCCGCCTCTCGGTTCTGCCGTGTGCGACTGGCGAATGATCGAAGCCGAGTCGTCGCAGTTGCGACCAGCCGGACCGGCGACTACAGTGCGCGCCGCGGCAGGATCGCCATCGCATTCGGGATCAGGATTGCTCGCTCTCATCGGGAAGCACGCGCCCACCGCCGCACAGCGCAGGCGCGCATGGTCGCTCGTCGCGCTCGCGTGCGTGCTGCTCGCCGCCGCGGCGGCAGCGCCGGCGACCGCGACCGTGCCGGCCGCGAACGTCCTCGTCAACCCGGGTGCCGAGGCCGGGCCGGGCGGCACCGACAGCAGCGTGACCGATGCGCCGCCGGGCTGGGCGACGACGGGCGCCTTCACCGCGACCCAGTACGGCGCGACCGGCTTCCCGACCCCGGACCAGAGCGCCGCGATCGGCGGCGGAGCCAACTTCTTCGCGGGCGGGAACGCGGCGCTCTCGAGCGCGACGCAGACGGTCGACCTCTCCGCCGCGGCTGCGGAGGCCGACGCCGGACGCCTCACCGCGACGCTGAGCGGCTACCTCGGCGGCTACGCCGGCCAAGACGACAGCATGGTCGTGACCGCGACCTTCCTGAACGGCTCGGGCGACGCGCTCGGCGGCGCGCTCCAGATCGGGCCGGTCACGCAGGCCGACCGCGGCGGGCAGACCGCGCTGCTGGCGCGCAGCGCGACCGCGACGGCTCCGGCCGGCACGCGCGCGATCCGCGTCACGATGACCGCGACGCGGGTGCAGGGCATCTCGAACGACGGGTACGCCGACGGCGTCTCGCTGTCGTTCTCGGGCAAGCGCCCCACCGCGACGCGCATCGCGTGCAACCGCGGGCCCGACCTGTTCTCCGACTCCGTCTGCACCGCCACGGTCGCCGACCTCGGGCCGGCGCCGCCGATCGCTCCGACCGGCACGGTGACCTTCACGACCTCGCGCGGCAGCTTCGCGACCGGCAGCGCCTGCACGCTCGCCCCGAGCGAGTCGAGCCCGGCCACGCCGTCGTGCTCGGTGACCTACGTGCCGGGCGAGAGCGGGTCGCCGGCGGGCATCCCGGTCCCGGTCTCGGCGAGCTACGGGGGTGACGCGGTTCACGACGGCAGCGGTGTGGACACGACGCCGGCCGTGCGCCAGGCGCCGGGGGTCGTGCCCGACCCGCCGGCGGCCTCGGACTGCGACGGCGCGGCCGGAGCGGCCGGCGCCTCGGCGGCGCGTGCGCGGACGCCGCTGGCGCGCGTCGCTCTCAACGCGCTGCAGTACCCGAAGCCCGACGCCTCGTTCGGCGACAAGGCCTCCTACAACGCCCAGCTCTGCATGCTGACCGTCAAGGGCGGCATGGGCCGCGCGGTCCAGGTCGGCTCGGTGGTGCTGCCCGGCTACATGGCGAAGCTGGCGTTCGCCGATCCCGAGCCGGAGAACCAAGGCGGGCCTGGCGATCGGCACGCTGATCGTGGGCGGCGTCGTCGCGATCGTCGGGGTGACGGCCGGCGACAACATCGTCAGAAGCGCCGACGAGGGGATCAGAGACCCGCCCGACCCCCGTTTCCGCGCGATCGCGCGGCCCCGCGGCCATCCCAGGCTGCTCGTACGCAGCGGGCACGGCGTGAGCGCCGCCGCCGCGCGCGCTCTCGGCGCGATGCTGAACACGGGCCTCGACGTCTCCGCCGTCAGCCGCGCGCTGATCACCACGATCGACCGCACCGCGGGCGCCCGCCAGGCCGGCAACCGCACCTGGGAAGGCCGCCAGGCGCGCGCCGCGATCAGCTACGCCAAGCGCCTCGCGTCGCTGCTCGACCTGCTGCGCGCGCGCACCGGTGCCTCCGCGCGCTTCGCCCGCGCGATCCCCGGCTTCACGCGCCGCCTCGACGCCGCCGGCCTCGCCCGCGCCCAGCGCTCGATCGCGCACCGCGGGCTCCCCGCCCGCGTAGTCGCCCGTCTGCGCAGACTCGGCTTCGACGCCGCCGCGATCCGCAGGATCCGAACCCTCAGCCTCACCGCCAAGCTCGAAGCGCGCACCGACAGCCTCGCCAAGGTCCTCTCGGACCCGCGCCTCGCCGCCGACGAGCAGATGGCCGCCGCCGCCTGGCGGATCTGGATCCACGCCCCCGAGGTCACCGGCCCCGCGAAGCTGCGCTGACGCGCTCGTGAAAGCCAAAGCCGTGGTCGGCGTGAACGTCAGAGCACGGGATCTTTGCGCACAGCGCGGCGCGCGTCGTTGCCGGACCGTAAACGCCCGCTCCTCGCCTGGATCGGTCGCGCGCGCCGACGGCGGTGGCTGGGCAACGTGCGAGACTCGGGTTCCGGTGCGGTCCGCGAACGACTCCAGAGACGAGGCGCCGAGCTCGCTGCCGCCGGACCCCGCCGGCGTCGTCGAGGTCCTGATCCTCGACGGCGGCCTCGCCGACGGGCTTGCGGCGCAAGCGCGCGCCAGCGCCGTGACCGCAGCGTGGGCACGAACGGTGCGACTTGCCGTCGGCGGCTGGGACCCGCCCGCGCGCCCGGAGCGCTTCCGCGGCTGGCTGGGCCTGCTCGTGCTGGAGGGCCTGCTCGCCCGGCATGTCGAGATCGGCGCCTCAGCGTGGACGGAGCTGCTCGGGCCTGGGGATCTGGTGCGGCCGTGGACACGCGCGAACGAGGCGGCGTCCTCGCTCCCGGCGCACGGCCGCTACGAGGTCGTCGAGCCCGCGCGGCTCGCGCTGCTGGACCGCGACTTCGCGGTCCGCGTCGCTCCCTGGCCCGAGGTCGCGGCCGCGCTGCTCGGGCGTGCGATCGAGCGCTCGCGTTGGCTGACCTACCAGCTTGCCGCGGGCCGGCCCGCGCGCGTCGAGGAGCGCGTCTGGCTCGCGCTCTGGCACCTCGCCGACCGCTTCGGGCGCGTCACCGGCCACGGCGTCGAGCTCTCGCTGCCGCATCTCACGCATGCGTCGCTGGCGGTCATGCTCGGCGCGCGCCGACCGACGGTCACGACCGCGATGCGCCGGCTCGCCGACCGCGGGCTCGTCACGCAGGTGCGCCGCGGCCGCTGGCTGCTGCACGGCGATCCGCGCGCCGGGCTCGAGTCGCAGCCTCACTGCGACGGGCCCTCCGGCGAGCCCGGGTCGGCGCGGTAGCCGACGGCGAGCGCGTCGCGCTCGATCCGTTCCGCGAGCAGCCCGCCGGCACCGGCCGCGACCGCGCGCCCGGCCCGCTGCTCGCTCAGCGGCACGCCGGCGCGGTGGGCGCGGTCGAGCAGCACCTGGCGCTCGTCGCTCTCACGCGCCGCGCGCAGGAACAGCCAGCTCAGCAGCCCGAGCGTCACGAGGCTCTCCTCGAGCATCATCAGCCCGCCCGCGAGTCCCTGGTCGGTCACCGGCGCCAGGCCCCAGCGTGCCTCCTGTGCACGGTAGACGGGGTAGAACGCGACACCGGACCACAGGAACACGTTGCCGAGCACGGTGCCTGTCAGCCGCACCGCGACGACGTAGAGCAGGCGGGCGGCGTTGCCGAACCAGGCCGGCTTGGGCAACGGGCCCAGCAGCGCGAGCCACATGTTCGTCCCCAACGCGACGAACATCAGGTGCTGCAGCGCATGCACGCCGGCATGACGCACCGCGGCCTCATACAGCGGTGCGAGATGCCACGCGTACAGGTCGAGCGCCCACAGCAGGTAGGCGAGGACCGGATGGCCGAGGCGCCGCAGCCCGCCGAGCGGGCTGCGCAGCACCGGGGCCAGCAGCGGCCCGGTGAGGCCGAGCACGATCAGCAGCGGACCGACGTCGCCGAGCAGGACGTGCTGGCCCATGTGCGCGACCAGCAGCTCGTCGTCGATCGTCCCCAACGGCGGCAGCACCGCCGCGACGCACACCGCGACACCGGCACCGAACGACAGCTTGCGCCACACCGGCACCGGGGTGCCGCGCAGCCGCAGCGTGCGGCACCGGACCGCGTACGGGATCGCGATGCTCGCGCCCGCGAGCTGTGGCAGCTGCTCGATCACCACCCACGACCGTACGACCTCGCACCCAGCAGACGCCAGCCGTCACGGCCGCTCCGTCACATCCGTGACAAAGACCGGATTCGAGACCCAGGGGCTCGCCCCCATTGCGTGTGTCCCCGACCCATCCGTGGGCCGGGGCTCACACGAACGCGCCGGCTTCGCCGACCGGCACGCCCTCTCTCGTTCCGCTCGGACTCCGGGAAGGGCAGGAGCCCGTCCGCCCACGCTACAGCGTGGGTGCGCGCGACGCGCCGGTTGCCGTCCGCTCCGCGAGGCCGCGTTCGGTCTCGGGCTCCTGCGCGATGTGGGCCACGCGCTCGGCGCCGATCTCTGACACGGCCGGGATGGGCTGCGCCTCGCCGTCGAGCCGCCGCCGGTAGATGTCGAGCACGTCGCGGTGCGTGACCCAGCCGGCGACGGTCCCGTCACCGTCGGCGAGCACGGGAAGGCCCTCCTCGCCGGCGCGGCCGAGCGCACGCACCGCGCGCTCGAGCGGCTCGCCGGCACGCAGCTCGGGGACCGCGTGCGCGACATCGGCCGCACACGCGACCGTCGCGCCGTCGGCGAGCGCGTGCTCGAGCTCCGGCGCGGTCGCGACGCCCACGAGCGCGCCGTTCTCGTCGAGGACCGGCAGCGCGCCGTGGCGCCCGCGCGCCAGCCGCGCGAGGACCTGCTCGACCGGGGTGTCGTGCGCGAGCGGCGCAGGTATCGCGCGCATCGCCTCCCCGACGGTGATCTCGCCCATCAGATCGCCGCGAGGGCGGTCGAGGGCGATGCCGCGACGGCGCAGCTTGAGCGTGTAGATCGTCTCGCGCGTGATGCGATTCGCCAGTCCGGTCGCGACCACGACGGCGATCATCAGCGGCGCGATCACCGCATACTCGCCGGTCAGCTCGAAGATGATCAGAACCGCGGTGATCGGAGCGCGCGCGGTCGCGGCGAACACCGCCCCCATCCCCAGCAGCCCGTAGACGCCGGCCGGCGGACCGCCCGCGAGCGCGTGCACGCCGAGCCCGAACGCGCTGCCGAGCATCGCCCCGGCGAACAACGAGGGCGCAAAGACGCCGCCGGAGCCGCCGATCGCGAGCGTCAGGCTCGTCGCGACGAGCTTGCCGACCAGCAACAGCGCCAGCAGGCCGAGCACATAGCGGCCGCCGACGGCATGCTCGAGCACCGGGTAGCCGACCCCGTACATCTGCGGCAGCGCCAGCAGCAACCCGCCGAGCAGCAGCCCGCCGACCGCCGGGCGCAGCCACTCCGGGCCACGCCAGATCCGGTCGGCGAAGTCCTCGGAGCCGTAGAGCGTGCGGATGAACGCGATCCCGACCACGGCCGCGAGCGCGCCGAGCACGACCGCGAACGCGTACTCGGCCGGCACCGGCGTCCCGAACGCAGGCAGCGTCAGGAACGCCGCCGACCCGAACGCCAGCCGGCCGATCGCGTTCGCGGTCACCGCGGCGACCACGACGACCCCGAACGACTGCACCTCGAAGTCGCGCAGGATCACCTCCAACGCGAAGAACACGCCCGCGATCGGCGCGTTGAACGTCGCGGCGATCCCGCCCGCCGCACCGGCCGCGACCAGCAGCCGCAGCCGCGCCTCCGAGACGCGCGCCAGCTGCCCGGCGGTCGACCCCAGCGCAGAGGCGATCTGCACGATCGGCCCCTCGCGCCCGACCGACCCGCCCGCGCCGATGCACAACGCCGAGGCCAGCGCCTTCACAAACGGCACCCGCGGCCGGATCCGCCCGCCGTGCCGGCCGACGGCGAGCATCACCTCCGGCACGCCGTGCCCGCGCGCCTCCGGCGCCAGCCAAGCCACCAACGGCCCGTACAGCAACCCGCCGACCACCGGCGCGAGCACCACGAACCAGATCCCGAGCCCCGGCACCAGCGGATTCGCCGCATGCCCCGCCGCGCTGTAGTCCGCGTGGCCGCTGAACAGGCGCGTCGCGCCGACGATCAGCTCGCGAAACGCGATCGCCCCGACCCCCGCGCCCGCCCCCACCAACAACGCGAGCACGAGCAGCCCGTTCGAACCCGTCGCAAGCCATGCCACGAGCCGCCGGCCGGCAGCCCCTCCGCCGTGCGGTGACGACGGCCGGCTGCCTCGGCGGCGCCGAAGACGACGACGCGCAGCCGGCGCGGGGACGCGATCTTCGAGCACGAGACCTCACGCTAGGAGAACCCGGCCGCACACCGCTCGCCGAACCGCGCCGACCGGTGCGCTCCGTCACATCCGTGACAAAACCGCGATCGCCGCGCGCCATCTGCGACGACACGCGCCCGCGGCGGGCTAGGCTCGCACCTCCCGCCGAAGCGACGAATCGCATGCCCCACCAGCGAGCGCCACTGCCCTCACGCCAGCCCCGCCGGGGGTCCTACCGGTGCGCGCGACTCGTCGCCAGCTCCGCGCACGCAAGCCCGAGCCGCGCAGACGAACGCCGCGCTCCCTGTCAACGACACCGGTAGAGCGCAGCCAGAGCGTGACGCGACTCCGACTCCCCCATCCCGCTTCATCGGCCATCGCCCGCCGACGCGCGCGGCTCCTGGTCGTCGCGGTGACGGTGGTCGTCGGCATCGCACCGGGCGTTGCGAGCGCGGCGCTGACACGCGAGGTCGACTACCAGGGCACGATCGCGGGAACGGTCTTCGGCCAGCCGTTCCAACTCCCGGTCGCCGTCACGTTCGCGCCACCGCTCCCTGACGAGCCCGACCCGCTCATGCTCGCCCTCGGCACCGTCGGCGCCGACCCCAACACCGTCCCCGGCTACCTCTTCATGCGCAGCGCCGTGCGGATCCCGCCGCCGTTCGCGCTGACGCTCACGCAGATGCCGCTCACAGTCCAGGGCAACGTCCTCAGAGGAACGGTCACGCAGACCGGCGCCGGCACGACCGCCGTCTCCAGCAACGGCTTCACCGCACCGAACGTGTGCGACATCGTCGAGGGCGCGCAGGCGCCGCTGCTCTGCGTCACCGACACGTTCAACGCCGAGCAGTTCTACTTCCTCGCCGGCAGCCAGGTCGCGCTGCAGGTCAACGGCCCGACCGTCACCGGACAGGTCACCGGCCAAGGCAACGGGCTCGTGCAGATCCTCCCCTACCCGCCCGTGATCTACACCGCCACCCTCACCGCCACCCTCGTCGCCGGCCAGCCGCTGAACCTCGCAACCGACCTCGCAGGCCCCGCCGGCACAGGCGCCCCGACAGCGCTTGACCGCACCCCACCCTCGCTGAGAAACCTGCGCATCACCACCCGTCGCGCGAGCCCGACGGCGGCGACCGTGCGCGTCCACGTCTCCGAGCCCGCAACCGTGACCGCCACGCTCGCGAAACCCGGCGCCGGCCTCGCACTCGGCCCGCCGCTGGGCTCAGGCATCTGCCAAGCACCGACCCCAAACGCCCGCCGCACGCTCGCACGCACGCTCAGCAACGAGCTGGCAGGCCAGCACGGAACCAAGCGCCGCCGCAACTCCGCACGCCTGCGCCGCCGAGCAGCATGCGCACTCGTCCGCACAACGATCGCCCGCAAGGCGACCAGGGCCGGCAACCTGACCCTCTCCATCGCGCGCAAGACCGGCGGCCGAACGCTCGCCGACGGCCGTTACCGGCTGACCGTCCGCGCCACCGACCTCGCCGGAAACAGCTCCGCGCCGCACTCGGCGACGCTCACGATCCGACACCGCTGAAGCCGCGCAGATCGCTCGCAAGCGGAGTGTCGACGCTCCACAGGGGACCCAGGCCAGCGGGTATGCAGCGACACGGCTAACTCGCTCCCTGTAGTCCGTCCCCGCCGACAAACTCACCTTCGATCTGCGCGAGTACGGGGAGTGTCCGGTCTTCTGTGTAGGCATCGATCGAGAGGAGATCGATGTCGAGGACAATCACATCCAGGTTGGAGGAAGTCCCGGATCACGGTGATGGCGCCGGCGGGGCGCGGAGCGAGCCCGAAGGGCGAGCGAAGCGGCGTGCCGGCGCTGCGTCTCGCCTGACGCCCTCAGCGCGCCCCGAGCTCGCTGACGAGGTCAGGGCGCTGCTGCCGGACGAGTTGCTCGACGAGCTGCTGGCTGGCGCCCGGACCGAGGAGGAGATCACCGGGCCGGGTGGGCTGCTTTCGCAGTTGACGAAGCGGTTGGTGGAGCGGGCGCTGGAGGTCGAGCTGACCGACCATCTCGGCTACGAGCCGCACGCCGAGCCGCCGGGCGGCGCTGGGAATACCCGCAACGGGTCGATGCCGAAGACGCTGCTTACCGAGCATGGACCTGTCCAGATCAACACGCCGCGGGATCGGGTCGGGACGTTCGAGCCGCAGATCGTCAGGAAGCGTCAGCGGCGGTTTGAGGGCTTCGACGAGAAGATCCTCGCGCTCTACAGCCGTGGGCTCTCAACCCGGGACATCGAGGCGCACCTCGGGGAGGTCTACGGCGTCAAGGTCGGCCGGGACCTGATCTCGAAAGTCACCGACGCGGTCATGGACGACGCCCGCGCCTGGCAGAGCCGTCCGCTGGATGAGGTCTACCCGGTCGTCTTCTTGGACGCGCTCGTGCTCAAGGTCCGCGACGGCGCCAGCGTCCAGCGCAAGGCGTGCTACATCGCGTTGGCGATCGGCATGGACGGCGAGCGCGACGTGCTCGGCCTGTGGTTCCAAGCCAACGAGGGCGCGAAGTTCTGGATGCAGGTCCTCACCGACCTCAAACAACGCGGCGTGCAGGACATCCTGATCGCCTGTGTCGACGGCCTCAAAGGCTTCCCGGAGGCGATCGAGGCGATCTTCCCGGCCACGACGGTCCAGACGTGCATCGTGCACCTCATCCGACAGTCACTGCGCTACGTCCCGCGCCGCCAATACGACCAGGTGGTCAAGGACCTCAAGCCGATCTACACCGCGCCGGGCCCCGACGCCGCGCTCTTCGCGCTCGAGGCCTTCGAGGAGAAGTGGGGCGGCCAGCTGCCCGTGATCGGCCAAGCATGGCGAGACGCCTGGGAGCACGTGATCCCGTTCATGGCGTTCCCCGACGAGGTCCGCCGCGTGATCTACACCACCAACGCGATCGAAGCCCTCAACCGCCAGCTGCGCAAGGCCATCAAGACCAAGGGCAGCTTCCCGACCGAGGACGCCGCCCGCAAGCTGATCTACCTCGCAATCGGAAACGCCGTCCCGCAATGGACCCGCACCCGCGGCTGGACGAAAGCGCTCCTCGCGTTCAAGATCCACTTCGGAGACCGACTGCCCGACTAACCCATCAACCCCGCCTACACAGAAAGGCGGACGCTCTCCGAGTACGTCGTCGGCCCCGCTCGGCTACCGCGAGCGCCGGTAGGTCTGCTCGAGGATCGCCTGCATCAGTGGGGATGTCTCTTGCCAGCCGGGGCAGCAGGGTGGTCCGCCGGGGACGTCGATGCCGATCTCGATGTGGGGGCCGCTGGAGATGCCGACGTCGCCGCAGCCGACCTCGGCGATCGGTTGGCCGGCGGTGACGTGGGCGCCGATGGGCACGAGCGCGGGGGCGGCGTGGCCGTAGTAGACGTAGCGGCCGGCGTAGGGGCCTGCGTCGAGGCGCAGCACGGGCGCGTAGGGGCCGAAGCCGGCGATCCCCTCGCGCACGATCGTGCCGCTCGCGATCGCGACCTCGGTCGCGCTCGGACCGCAGGCGCCGCCGACGGTCGCGATGTCGACGCCCTGGTCAAGGCTCCAGGTGCCGGGCGAGAGCACGACCGAGAGCGGCTGGATCGGGAACGCGAACCCGCCGACCGCGAGTCCGCTCTGCGGCTCCTCGTTGAACGACTGCGCGCTGTCGCCGCTGGGCACGGCCACCCCGGCCTGCTTGAGCTGTCGCAGCTCGCGGCGCACCTGCGCGTCGGAGGGCGCGCCGGGCGCGATCCGGCCTGTGGAGGTCGCGGCTTGGCGCGGGAGCGGGTCGGGTCTGGTGCCGATCTTGCCGTTGACCGAGACCATGCGCCCGCGCACCGGAGCGCGGGCGGGCCGGGGATCTGAGCGCGGCGCGGTGCGCGCGGCGGCGACGGTCGCCGGTTGCGCGTGCCGCACGCCGGCGCCGCCGCAGCCGGCCGCGCCGGCGGCGAGCAAGAGCACGCCCACGAGCAGGACCCGAGCACGCCTGCCGTCTCGCCTGCGGCGGTGATGCGGCACCGCCCCAGTGTTCCGCATCGCGGCCGCCTCAGTTCCGGTGCGTTGTGCGACGGCGTGCCTGTCGGGTGAGCGCGGCGAGCGCGTAGGCGCCGGTCGCGAGTGCGATGATCGCGCTGCTGGGGGGCAGTGCGGGAATCGCGTAGCTGAGCGCGAGGCCGCCCCACGTCGCGCCGACCGCGAGCGCGGCGGACAGCGCCAGTCCGATGTGCGGGCGGCTGGTGAGCTGGTGCGCGGCGCCGGCGGGTGCGGCGATCAGTCCGAGCAGCAGCAGCGCGCCGACGGCTTGGGTGCCCTCGGCGGTGACGAGCGCGAGTGCGAGCAGGAACGCGACGCCGAGCGCGCGCACCGCGACGCCGCGCACGACGGCGACGTCGGGGTCGATCGTGGCGAGCAGCAGCGGCCGGCGCGCGGCGACCACGCCCAGGGCGACGGCGAGCGCGATCACGGCGGCGGTGCGTGCCTGCGGGCCGCTGAGGGCGAAGATCGAGCCGAACAGGGTGTTGGCGGTCGCGATCCCGCTGCCGCCTGCGGCGCTGACGCCGAGCAGCGCGATGAAGAAGACGCCGAGGCCGAGGATCCACGAGAAGACGACGCCGATCGTCACGTCGTCCGGGCGCCCGCCGCGGCCCAGGACGGCGATCCCGGCCGCGAGCGCGAGCGTGAGCGCGAACAGGCCGACGCGCTCGTCGAGGCCGACCGTGGCGGCCGCGATCGCGCCGACGAACGCGACGTGGGAGAGCGCGTCGGTCGCGAAGACCTGGCCGCGCAGCACGACGAACCAGCCGGCGAGGCCGCACGCGAGCGCGATGAACGTGCCGGCGAGGTAGGCGTTGCGGACGAACTCGCGCGCGAGCATCAGCCCTCCCGGCCGCGCGTGCCGCGGCGCCGGCGCCAGCCGCCCGCCAGGCGCGCCAGCAGGTAGATCGCGAACGCGAGCGCGGTGGTGAAGAACCCGACCGGATAGATCGAGAAGTAGGCGAGCCCGAGCCCGAGCCACACGACGAGCAGCGCGAAGACGACGCTCAGCCCGAGCGCGAGCGCGGGGCATGCGGTGAGCGCCTGCGCGCTCGCCGCCGGGGCGACGAGCAGCGCGAAGACGAGCAGCGCCCCGGTGATCTGGCTGGTCGCCGCGACCGCGAGGCCGAGCAGCAGCAGGAAGCCGGCGTCGAGCGCCCGCACGGGGACGCCGCGCGCCTGGGCGTTGTGCGGGTCGATCGTCGCGAACAGCAGCGGCCGCGCCACCAGCGCCAGCACGACCAGCACGACCACGGCGACGAGCAGCAGCGTGAGCACCTGGCCGCGGCTGACACCGAGAAAGGTGCCGAACAGCAGGCTCTCCAGTCCGCCGAGGACCCCCTTGTCGAGCGAGAGGAAGAGGTATCCGGCGGCGAGGCCGGCGGCTTGGACGGTGCCGATCGTCGCCGACTCGCCGCCGCCATCGCTGCGCATGCCGCGGCTGCGGCCGCCGCCCATCGCAAGTGCCGCCGCGGTGCAGGCGAGGTAGTAGCCGGCTGCTGTCGGGAGGCCGGCGAGGGCGGCGCCAGCGGCGCCGGGGAAGGCCATCACCGAGAGCGTGTGCCCGGCGAAGCTCTGGCGGCGCAGGACCATGTACCAGCCGACGACCGCGGCCAGCACGGCGACGATCGTGCCAGCCTCCAGCGCGTTGACCATGAACGGGAACGCGAGCAGCTCGCGCATGTCGGCGAGCAGGTCCCACGACAGCGACGGGCTCGCGTTCACGCCGCGTGGTCGTGGCGGTGGCCGTGGTGGTGGGGCGCCTCGGGCTGGCCGACGACGACCAGGCGGCCGTCGCCGGTGCGCAGCACCTCGATCGCCACGCCGAACAGCTCGCTCAACCTCGGCCCGGTGATGACCTGCTCGACCGGGCCCTCCAGCGCACGGCCGTTCGCGAGGTAGATCACGCGGTCCAGATAGCCCAGCAGCGGGTTGACGTCGTGCGCGACGAGCAGCACCGCGACCCCGTCGTCGCGGCAGATGCGCTCCAGCAGCGCGGCGACGGCGGCCTGGCTGGGCAGGTCGAGGCTGTCCAGCGGCTCGTCGAGGATCAACAGCTGCGGGCGCCGCACGAGCGCCTGGGCGATCAGCAGCCGCTGCTGCTCGCCGCCGGAGAGCTCGCCGATCGGCCGCTGCGCATACCCGGTCGCGCCGACGCGCTCGATCACCTCGGCGACCCGCTCGCGCGCCTGGCGGCGCCGGGCGCGCGCACGCGGCCCGAGCGGCGGCAGGAGCCCGTAGCGGGTGCCGTCGAGGCCGAGCCGCACGACGTCGACCCCGCGCACGCGCGTGGAGGCGTCGAAGCTGCGCCGCTGCGGCAGATAGCCGATCCGGCCGCGCGTCTCGCGCGGCGCACCGCCCAGCACCCGCACGCTGCCGGCGCTCGGCGACAGCAAGCCGAGGATCGCCTTCATCAACGTCGACTTGCCCGCGCCGTTGGGGCCGAGCACGGCGACGAACGCGCCCTGCTCGACCGTCAGGTCGACCTCGCTCCAGATCGTGCGCCCACCGAGCCGGGCGCTCGCGCCACGGACGACGACGGCGTCCGGCTGCGCGCTCATCGCCCCGTGGCCTGATGCAGCGCCCGCTCGATGCCCTGGAGCTGGGCGACCTGCCACTGCTCGAAGCTCGCGCCGGCGGGGGTGAGCGTCTCGGTCACGGTCGCGATCGGGATGTGCTGGGCGCGCGCGAGCGCGTTGAGCCGCTGGATGCTCGGCGTCGCGTTCTGCGCGTTGTAGATCCACACCTTGATCTGGTGGCGGGAGAGCTGGCGCTGCACGGTCGCGGTGTCCTGCGCGCTGACGTCGGTGCCCTCGCTGATCGCCTTCATGAAGCTCGCCGGCGTCACCAGGTCCAGGCCCAGCGCCGGCGCCTGCAACGCGAAGATGCTCTCCGAAGCGCCCACAGGCACCCCCGCGTAGCGGGCGTGGATCGCGGCGATCAGACGGTGGTACCCGGCCAGGCCACGGGTCTCGAACGCCTGCCAGCGGCGATCGAACGTCGCCGCCTCGGACGGGTCGAGGCGCTTGAGGTCGGCGGTGATCGCGTTCGCGACCGCCTCGACATCCGCCGGGTCATACCAACGGTGCGGATTGTCGCCCTCCTTGAGGCCGAACAGGTCACCGACGCTCAGCACGACACGGCCGCTGACCGGGTTGGCGGCCAACAGCCGGGGCGCCCACGCGTCGTAGCCCACACCGTTGACGACCACCAGCTGCGCGGTCGCGAACGCCCGCGCGTCAGACGACTTCGGCTCATACGAATGCGGATCCTGATTGGGGTCCACGATGATCGACTGCACGCTCGCCTTCGAGCCCGCGAGCTGGCTGGCGATGCTGCCCCAGAAGTTCTCCGCCGCCACCACCCGCACCCCACCACCCCAAGCAGGCGAGGTCGAGGACGTCGACGAGCCGCACGCCGCGAGCGACCCGGCGAGCACGACGGCAACAGCGACTCCAAGCAGGTAACGAGGCATCAGCACGACGGTCCTTTCGAGCGGGGCCCGGGTGACAAGGGACCGCACCCTAACACTTTTCAGGATTGAGTCTCGTTATCGTCTCGTGACAGAGCGCTCCCCGGTCAAGCGTCGGCGTCCCAGTCAAACGGCTGCGCGTCCGCGGGGCGCGGCGATCCGCGGCGGCGGCGGATCGAGATCGCCGCGAAGCCGAGCGCGAGCAGCGCCAGCGGCGCGAAGACGAGCAGCGCCGGCGTGCCGCCGCCGCGATGCGACTGCCGGCTGCCGAGCCCGCCGGCGCTCAGCGGGCGACCGTCGGCGGCGGCGAGTCGCTCGACGGCGACGATCGCGCCGCGCGCCATGCCGTCCGCGGTGCGCGGCGCGGGCAGCCGGGCGACGATCGACGTGCCGTGCGGGCCGGTGGCGGCGGTGCCGTACCCGCCGGGCATGACGGCGAGCGTCGGCTGCGGGCGGTTGTACTCGAGCTCGCGCTCGAGGAAGCGGGCATAGCGGGTGACGTGGCCGAACAACTGCGGCACCGCCCCGAGGTCGGCCGGGCTGGCGACGAGCGCGACCTTGATCGGAAAGCCGGCCCGGCGCGCGCGGGCTGTGAGGTCGTCGAGCTGGGCTTGGAGCGTGTGCGAGACGGCCGGGTGGTACGGGTAGTAGACGGCCTGCAGCAGCAGCACGTCGCTCGGCGGGTCGGCGTCCGCGAGCGCGCGCGCTGGAGCGAACGCGACACTCGCGACCAGCACCATCGCCACGCGTAGAAGGACGGCCGGTCCCATCGGCCGGGCGGGAAGCGGTAGCGGACGTGCGGCGCCACGCGCCGGCCGACCTCGATCACGACGACCGCGTGCGCGCGCAGCGGCAGCGACCGCGGGTCGCCATGCCACAAGCGGCCGTCGAGGTAGGCGCGCACCGGGGCCGCCAGGGTCGTGCGAAAGGCGGCGAGGCGGGTGCGCGAGAGCGGCTGGCCCCAGATCGCGAACAGGTCCCCGAGCGTGAGCCGCCTGCCGGCGCGCAGCTCGAGCAGCCCGGTCGGCTCGGTGCTGCGGACCGGATAGGAGCAACGGCCGCCGCGCACGTAGGCGCCGCGGCGTACGAGCGGCGGCGCGATCCCGATGCCCGGCGGCACCGGCACGACCCGTCCGGCCGCGAACAGCTCGACGTGCGCCAGCACCCGCACGCCAGGATCCGCGCTGCACCGCAACCGGCCGATCGGCTCTGCGCCCGCGGCGGCCGCGCCGCGCGGTGCGAGTCGGAACGCCTGGCCGTGCCCGACCGGGATCGGCAACGGCCAGCGCGTCCGCGTCACCCGCAGCTCTGCTGTGCTTCCGCCGCGTCCGGCGAGCAGCACGACCGCGGTGAGCGCGACCGCGATGGCCGAGACGCGGGCTGCGAGCGGCATGCGCAGCGCGATCAGAGCCGCGATCGCGCCCTGACGCGGGCTCAGTGGCGCGCGGCCGCGGCCGAGACCGAGCCTTGGCCTTGGTGGGCGGCGGAGGCGGGCGTCGAGCCGCTGATCCCGACCGAGGAGATCGCGAACGCGACGACGACGAGCGAGATCGTGACCGCCTTCATCCGCTTGGGCGTCAGCCACGTGATGTGCTGCGCCTGCAGCCACGCGCGAAGCCCGCTCGCCCCGGCGGTCGCAGCCATGATGCAGCCCGCGCACATGCGCGACAGCCTAGCGCGCCCGCACCCCCACGAGAAGGGGGCGCGCCCGGTCAGTTCGGGTAGGCGGCCGGTGGCGGCGGCGTCTCGCGGCTCGCGGCGATCTGCGCGAGCAGCGCAGCCGGGGTCGTGCCACCCAGCACCCGCAGGCGCTTGATCCGGTACGGGTCCTCGCCAGGCTGCCCCCAGCCCGGAATCGTCGTCGTCGAACCGACATAGCCCGCGGCCTTCACGGCCGCGATGACGGTCGCGTCGTAATGGCCGGAGGGGTAGCAGAACCAGTTGACCGCAACGTGGTAGCGCCGCTGCAACGTCAGCCGCGGCGCGACGATCTGCGCGCGCAACCCGGCCGCGGTCTGCGTGACGAGATCGGCGTGACTCAAGCCCTGCGTGTCCAGCTCCCAGCCGGCCGCGAGCATCGCACGCACCTGCGCGCCGGTCAGCCCGCCCTGCGACGGCGGCAGCCCGGTCAGCTGGATGTTCAGGTCCGCCGGCCAGCCGAGCGCGCGCAGCACCGGCAACGCCTCGGTTGCCTGTGAGCGGTACCCGTTGTCGAACGTCACCACGACCGGCCGACCGGCCGGCAACGGCACCCCGCGGCGCCAATAGGCCATCAACTGATCGAGCGTCACCGCATGGAATCCGGCGTGCGCGAGCGCGCGCATCTGCGCCGCGAAGTCGGCCGGCAGCACGTACAGGCCCGGGAACGGCGCACCCGCCGGCGGCGCAGCGATCACGTGATACATCAACACCGGCGCCGCCAACCGCCCCGGACGCCCACTGCCGGGCGCCGTCGGCGTCGCCGGCACGACAGCGGCCGCAGTCGTCGTCGCATGCGTGCTGGTCCTCGCGGCACGGTGCGCGCCGCCCGAGATCTGCGCGCCGCACCCGCCCGCGAGCAGCGCGACAAGCATGAGCGCACCCCACCGCAGCCGGAGCGACATGGCGCTCGTCCGGTCGCGCGCCGCGGCCGGCCGGACGGGGCGCTGTCGTGACAGCTCGCCGGGCAACAGGCGCAGGATGCTAACGAGCCCTTCGGCGCGGGCGCGACGGCGGGAGGCGCCGGTGGGGCGCCTCCCGCCTCGTGTCTCAGACCGCGGCACGCCGCCCCGCGCGACGGGCGGCGAGCAGGCCGCCGAAGCCGGCGAGCAGGCCGAGTGCGCCGAGGATCAGCGCGGCGATGCCGAGGCCCTTGCTCGCGCCACTCGTGCTCTTCACGACGGTCGCGCTCTCGGCGACCGGCGTGCCCGTGCCGACGGTGAGCCTGGCAGCGCTCGCCGGGGGGCCGGCGTCGCCGCCGGTGACGTCGAGCATCGGCCCGTTCGCCTTCGAGACGTCGATCGTCGGTGCCGGCGAGTCGGCCGATGGGGGGCCGATCCAGCGCACGACCTTGCCGTCGCTGTAGGTCTGCACGGTCGGGAACGCGACCACCGCACCGACGGTGTCGGGCGTGCTGATCGAGAGCGGGAGCTGCAGGAACTGGCCCGGCGGGATGCCGGCGCCCTTGGCCGCGGTCCAGTCGACCTCGCTGACCTCGCTCGTGACGGGGCCGTCGTCGGTCTGGATCGGCGTGGCCAGTCTTCTCATCTTGTAGACGACGGTCCAGCCGGTCGGGCTCTGCGCGCTGACCGAGACCAGCCCAGGCGGCATCTGCATCTGGACCTTCGTCACGGTCGTCTTGTCCTGCTCGTTCGGCACGCGCACGTTGACCGTCGCGAACCCGCCGGCGGGCAGGATGTTGGGGTGCAGCGAGACGTGCGCCTGCACCGCCGCGGGGACGGCGAGCGCCAGCGCGGCGGTCGCCGCGAGCACGGTGGTCGGTCGTCGCATCATGGTTCCTCCTGGTGTGGTTGTCGTGGTGTGGGGCGGTAAGGTGCGGTGCCGATGACGCTGCTTGCCTGCATCGGCCACTGGTACGTGTCGTTGATCTACGCCGCTCCGGCGCTGCTGCTCGGCGGCGGCATCGCGATCTCGACGCTGCGCGAGAAGCGCCGCAAGGCCGCGGGGCGTCCGCGTCCGTCGCGGCGCGAGCGGCGCCCGATGTCGGCCGTCTGATCTCGCCAGCTCATCCGACCGTTGCCTCCGCGCGGTCGGCGAGGCGCTGCTCGCGGCCGAGCATGTCGATGAAGACGGCCGCGACCGCGATCCCGAAGATCAGGAACTCGATCAGGCACATGCTCGCCCCCGCGATCTGCTGGTCGCGGATCGCCGGGATCCCGTAGACCCGCGGCGCGTTGGCGTAGAGCGGGTAGAGCGGCGTCGCGAGCCATGTCAGCGGCAAGCAGACGGCGGCGCTGGCGACGCGCGTGAACGCGAGGTAGCCGAGACGGTGCGGGTGCGGCTTGCGGCGCTCGCTCGGGAGCGGGTCGACGATCAGCCACCACAGCGCGATGCCGGTGTAGAACAGCGTCGCGTGCTCGAGCGCGTGCACGACCGTGTGCGAGGCGGCGTAGTCGAAGACCGCGGGGATCGCCCACACCCACGTGGCCAGCGCCCACAACGGCAGCGCGACCCACGGACGCGTCAGCATGTGGATCGCACGCCCGGCCCGTGCGCCGGGCGCGAGCGCCCGCAGACCCGCCTTCGGCAACCCGAGCGGCAGCACCGGCGCGCGCACGCCGAGCACGAGCAGGGCCGCTGCGAGGTCGGTCAGCAGCACGTGCTGGAGCATGTGCGCGGAGATCAGCCAGCGATCGCCGATCTCACCCAACGGCGAGACGAGCGCGACCAGCAGCACGGGGTCAAGGCTCCAAGAGGTCCAACCGGGATAGGTCATGTCAGCAGCACCTTCAGGTCGTGGGCCAGGTCGGACGGGTCGAACGCGGCGCCGGCGTCGAACTCCGCCGCCAACCGCCCGCGGCGGTCGATCAGCCAGATCGCGGCGGTGTGCGAGCTGTTCGGATCGCCGACGATCTGCGGCGCGGCGCGATAGCCCCGCCAGATCGGCGCCAGCTGCGCCTCGCTGCCGATCAGGTAGTGGAAGTTCGCCGGGGCCCGATGGCGCGCGAGGAACGTCTCCACGTTCGCGCGCGTGTCCCCGCGCGGATCGACGCTGACCGCGACCACGGCAACCTTCCCGGCCTGTGCGCCCAGGTCGTGCAGGGCCTGCACCGTCTCCTGCGCTATCAACGGACAGACGTCCGGGCAGTTGACGTAGAGGAACGTGACCGCATACGGCCTCCCGTGCAGCGCGTTCGTGTCGAGCACCCCACCGCGCACATCGGTCTGACGCATGCGCGGCGCCGGCCTGCCGAGGAGCCCCGGCGGCAGCGACGCGACCCCGCGAAACGAACCCTGCGTCGTCGGTTTCGGAATCGATCCCGAGCCGCCGCAGCCGCTCGAGAGCCCAGCCGCCACCAGCGCCGCGACCGCGACGCATCGGACCAAACGTCTCACCTGCATTCGTTCACCTCACGTGTTCACCGCCGAGCGCAGCCAGCCGAGCCCGCACACGCAGGCGCGAGCCCCGACCGGGCACCCTCGAACGGACGACCGCGCGAAGGAGCCGGCATCAGCCCCGCGGCACCCAGCCGCACGGCGGCCGCCGCCGGCGAGCACGCCGCCGGCAGGACCGCCCGCCACAGCCGGCGAGAGGACCGCAAACCGCTCTTCGCAATCGACATCGCAGCCCACCCCCGGGGCCGCAACGCCGGCGGTCAGGGGTGCGCTACGCGAGAGCCGCGGACCGGCGCGGCGGCGCGCGCCCAGCCGCCAAGCGCGCCAACGGCGCGCACGCCAGCAGCGACGGCGCCACGCCGCGCCGCACGATCTCGGCCGCCGCGCGGACGCGAGCAGGCGCGGTCAGCCGGACGCCGGCGAGCGCCCGCTCGAGCGCCTGCGCGCCGCGCAGCGCCAACGCGAGCGCCCCGCCCACGACCAGCGCCACCGGCATCGCCCACCAGCCACCGTCGCCGAAGACCCCGGCCAGCCCGCCCGGATGCCCGGTCGCGAGCAGCCCCTCGAGCAGCTCCTGACCGGTGTAGATGGCGACCAGCGCGAACGCTGCCAGCAGCCACACGCCCAGCCCCGCCGCACGACGCGAGGTCCCCTCAGCGGCCCCACGTGCCCAACGGTGCGCGAGCCGGCCAAGCGACGCGCCGACCGACAACCCGGCCAGCAGGACGATCCACGGCGCGAGGCCCGCGAGGTACGCGTGCCCCTGCGCCGCGAGCATGTGAGAGGACCCGCCGCCGAACGCGAGCTTGTAGCGCAGCTGGTGCACCGCCAACGCCGCCACGGGCATCAGCGCCGCGCCGCGCAGCACCGGCGAGACGTCGCGAAGACCGATCGTCCGTCGTCGCATCGCCGCCGAAGACTACCCGCCGGTGCCGCTCAGTGGTGGTGGTGCGCGTGGCCGTCAGAGGCCGGCAGCGCCTCCGGCGGCGCGGGTGCGGCGATCAGCGCGGCGAGCGCTGTCGTCAGCGGCACCGAGAACCAGCAGCGCGATCGCGCCGACGAGGGTGGCGATGACCGGCTCGGCAAGATCCTGCGTGTTGAGCGCATCGACCGCACCGACCTGCCCGACGCGCAGCACGAGCAGCAACGGGAACGTCGCACCGACGTAGACCAGCACGAGCGTATGGGTGGTCGCGATCAGGTGATCGCGACCGACCGCCAGCGCCTCCCGGTAGAGCCCCCGCACCGACAGCCGCGGATTCGCGCGCCGCAGCGCGAGCACCGCCGAGGCCTGCGTGACGGCCTGGTCGGCGAGCACGCCGAGCGCGGCGAACACCAGGCCGGCGAGCACGACGCCCTGCAACGAGACGCTCGCGTCGAGCTGCGTCAGCGCTTGGGAGACCTCGCTCGCGCGCCCGTCCAGCCGCGCCGCCTGCACCGCGACCGCCCCGACCACCGCCGCGAGCAGCAAGCTCGCCGCGATCCCCAAGATCGCCGCCAGGCTCGGCGCGCGCAACCCATACGTGAGCACGACCGTGATGAACATGACCGCGAACGAGCCGACCAGCGCGACCGCGAACGCCGACCCGCCGTCCGCGACCGCCGGCACCGCGAAATGCGTCACCAGCCACAAGCTCAACGCGAACCCGATCAACGCCAGCACGCCGCGCCGGCGCGCCAGCAGGATCACGAGCACCGCGAAGACGATCGCGAGCCACAACATCGTCCCGCGCCGGTCGACGCTCGTAAAGCCATAGCGCTCCACATTGGCCTGCGCCGCCCCCGCAGCCCGCTGCACCCGCACGCTGTCACCCACCCCGACCGACGGCGAGACGGCGGCCGGGCCGAGCGTGATCGTCTGCGAGCTCCCACGATCCGGTCCCTCCCCCATCCGCACTACGACCTGCCGGCACCGCTGCGCGACCGGTCCCGGACAGCGCACGTCACGCACGACCGTGACCTGCGCCGCAAGCGTCTTGCCACCCAGCAGCTCGCGATTGCCGACGTGCGCGGTGCCGTGCGGCCACAACACCAGCAGGCCCACGAGCGTCGCCAACCCCAGCACGCCGACCGCACCGATCAGCCCACGCCCCCAACGACTCGACCACAACCCCGCCGACGCGCGCTCTGCACCCACCACCCGCCGGCGGACGCGACGCGGCACGACCCCCGCCGCCAGCCGAGACGCCACAGACGGCGTCGTCCGCCGCCGCGCACGCCGCTCCCTGCGAGCACGCCGCCGCTCCGCACGCGCACGCGCCGCCCCGTCGCGCTCATCCGCCCACCCCTCGAGATAATCGAGATCCGAGCCATCCGACTCAGAGGCACGTGAACGATCGGACATCGCACCCGGCCCATTCGCCCCGTGTACGACGAGTCCTCCCCCTCACGCAACCCGCCGGGCGCGCCAAGACCAGGCACCGGCTCTTCGCAAAATGCAGGAACGTCCAGCATCAAACACGACAGATCGCTTTTCAGACCGCTAGCGTCAGCCACGCTCGGCCACCAGCTCGACACCGCTGGTGCCAGCCCGGGTCCCGGTCCCGCCCACCCCCTTCCACGGCGCGACCGGCACCACCGTTCACCGGCGAACCGTGAACGACACCCGCAGCGAGCGCTCCCCACCGCTCCCCCATGGGGAGCGCTCGCTGTCCGGCCCAGCACGCAAGCAGTTGACCGACCGAGGGGGCTCAGCTCAGTCGCGGCTCGGGCTCGGTCAAGCGCGTCCGAACGGCTGATAGCATTGATAGCGTCATGGAGCGGGTCATGGTCCAAGCCGACAAGGCGCTGCTGGAACGCGCGCGCCGCGCCGCCCGCGAACGCGGAGTCACGTTCCCCCAACTGGTGCGCGAAGCACTCGAGCACGAGCTCGCCACGCGAACCGAGCCCGCACGTCCGCTGAGCTGCGTCGGCGCGATCAGCACCGACGGACTCGCTCGCCAGCGGGCATACGAGCCCGACGCGTGGCGCTGATCCTCGACACCGGACCGCTCGTCGCGCTGCTCGACGCGACCGATCCCGACCACGACCGCTGCGCGACGCTCATCCGCGAGACACGCGAACCGCGCATCGTCCCCGTCTGCGTGCTCGTAGAGGTCGAGTACGTCCTGCGCCCCTGGCCCAGAGCACTCGCCGCCCTGCTCACCGACTTCCAGACCGGGGCGCTCCAGCTCCTCGATCTCCCGACACGCTGGCTCATGCGCAGCGGCGAGCTCATCGACCGCTACCGCGACCTTCCCCTCGGCCTCGTCGACGCCACCGTCATCGCCGCAACAGAGATGCTCGACGAAACCAAGGTCGCCACCCTCGACCACCGACACTTCACCGTCGTGCGACCCAGACACACTCCAGCACTGGAACTGCTTCCATAAGACGCGTCCCCACCACGCGGGCCACTGCCCGAACATCTGCGCGTAGCGACTCGCCGGCGGACGACCGTCGCCAGACCGTTTGGCGCCCCCGTGCCAAACACTCCCGAGAACGCGAGCGCTGAAGCACCGTCAAGTGGCGAGGGCCGCGAGCCAGTCCTGCGCGCGCCCGAAGAGCGCACGGCCCTGCCGGACGTCGACCGGGCTCGCAGTTCCGCTCCGCCGTCGCGGTCCTGCTACGCCGCCGCCAACTGCTCCAGCACCGCCAGCACCTCGTCGTCGTGCGTTCTAGGCGTGACTCTGGGGATGACATGGGCGACGATTCCGTCTGGACTGAGGATGAAAGTGGCACGGAGGGCTCCGAAAAAGCGGCGCCCGTACATGCTCTTCTCGGCCCAAACGCCGTACTGCTCGCAGACCGCGTGGTCCTCGTCCGCCAGGAGCGTGAAGTCGAGCGCCTGGTTGTCGGCGAACTTCTTGACGGCTCTGACCGGGTCGGGCGAGATGCCGATGACGACGGCGCCGGCTTCGGCGTAGTTCGGCAGGTGGTCGCGGACGCCGCAGGCCTGGACCGTGCAGCCGGGCGTGTCGGCCTTCGGGTAGAAGTAGAGGACGACGGTCTTGCCGGCGTAGTCGGCCAGGCTGACGGGGTTGCCGTCCTGGTCGGGGAGCGTGAACTGGGGTGCGGTGGCGCCTGTCTCGATCATGCGCGGCAGGCTACTTCAACAGCCTTGAGAGCCGCCGGTCCTTGAGCACCCGCCCGTCCGTCTGGCACGCCGGGCAGTAGGCGATCACGTAGTCCTCGAAGTGGACCGCCTCGAGCGTCGTGCTGCAGCGGGGACACGGCTGGCCCTCGTGGCGGTGGATCTTCAGCGGCAGCGGCAGTCTGTCGGGCAGCGGGAGCGTCAGGGTGGCGGCGTACGTGTCGATCGCGCCGCCGAGCAGCGACACCGTCGCGGCGCGCAGCGCGTCCGCCTCGTCCGGCGACAGGTCCGCCCCGCGCTTGAACGGCGACAGCCGCGCCTCCCACAGGATCTCGTCGACCCACGAGCGGCCGATCCCGGCGATCACGCGCTGGTCGCGCAGCAGCGTGTGCAGCGGCCGCGGCGCTCTGCCGAGCAGCGGCAGGAACGGCGGCGGATCCGGCCACGCCTCCGGGCCGAGCGTCGCGATCGCCTCCTCCGCCTCCAGCTCGCCGGCGCGCAGCAGCCGCGCCCACGCCGCCTGCTTCGTGCCGAACTCGCGCAGCCGCAGCTCGCGGCTGTCGTCGAGCCGGATCAGCACGCGCGACGTGCGGTCTCCAGGCCGGCGCGTCTGTCGAACAGCTGCAGCCGGCCCGCGGACATCAGGTGGATCAGCAGCACGAGCCCCGCGTCGGACTCCACGACGAGGTGCTTGCCGCGCCGCCCGACGCCGGTCAGCGTCGAGCCGTCCAGCGCGTGCAGCGGCGGGTCGAACGTCTTGAGCGCGTTGACGCCGGGCGCCAGGGTGGACTCCACGCGAGCGCCGGCCACGGCGGCGCCGATCAGCCGTGCGGCGATCTCGACCTCGGGCAGCTCGGGCATGCTCCATTCAGGCTAACGCGTCCGCCAAGTGAGGCCGAGAAGTCCAGCAACAACGGGACATCGCTCAGGTTTAAGGTGGACAATCCGTCACGTTATGACGGCTTTACGGGAGAGCGAAAGGGTGCGGGGCATGACGAACGAAGACATCCTCCTCATCGCAGGGCCCGAAGGCCGCGACGACGAGCTCGTCGCGGCGGCCGCGGCGCACCATCCCCGGCACGTCACCGTGCTGATCGAAGCGGACGACCCCAACTGGGGCTGGAGCGAGCAGCGCGTCGCGTCCACGCGGCGCGACCGCCTCGCGACGCTCCTGACGTCGGTCGAGTGCGCCACGGGCGCGACCGTCGTCGGCCTCGTCGGCGACCCGGCCGAGCTGACGCTCGCCGGCTTCGACGCGATCGTCGGCAGCAACACGTACCTCCGCAGCGCCGCCTGACCAAGCGTTCCCCCCGAGCGGGCGCCGGCTCCCCCATCCGGCGCCCGCTCACCCCCTTGTCGCATAGCGTTCGCGGTGTGAGCAGCAGCGCGATCGTCGACACGCACGAGGACGCCGCGGCGCTGGAGCTGGCGCCGCTGCTGATCCGCGAGCCGCTCGCCGCCTTCCTCGACGCGCACGGGCTCGCGCCGGGAGACGGACTGCTCGAAGCCGAGCCGGTCGGCGAGGGGCACTCGAACGTCACCTACCTGATCCGCCGCGGCGCGAGCGAGCTGGTCCTGCGCCGCCCGCCGCGCCCGCCGCTGCCGCCGTCCGCCCACGACGTGCTGCGCGAGGCGCGGCTGCTGCGCGCGGTCGAGTCGCAGCCGGTGCGCACCCCGCGCGTGCTCGCCGTCTGCGAGGACGAGGGCGTGATCGGCGCGCCCTTCTACCTGATGGAGAAGGTCGAGGGCGACGTGATCACGACGCAGGTCTCGCCCGCGCTCGACGCACCCGAGCAGCACCGGCGCGTCGCCGACGAGCTGATCGACGCGCTCGTGGAGGTGCACGCCGTCGACTGGCAGGCGTGCGGGCTGGAGGGCTACGGCAAGCCGACCGGCTACCTGGAGCGCCAGCTGCGCCGCTTCGGCGGGCTGTGGGAGCACAACAAGACGCGCGAGATCGCGACGCTCGACCGCGTGACCGACTGGCTCGCCGCCAACCGCCCCGAGTCCGGCCCGGCGACGATCGTCCACGGCGACTACCGTCTCGGCAACGTGATGTACGAGCACGATGCGCCGGCGCGGCTGAACGCGATCTTCGACTGGGAGCTGGCGACGATCGGCGACCCGCTCGCCGACGTCGGCTACCTGACCGCCACGTGGGCCCAGCCCGGCGACCCCGACACGAACTTCACGCGCTTCGCCGTCACGACGCAGGGCGGCTTCCCGACGCGTGCGGAGCTGATCGCGCGCTACGAGGAGCGCTCGGGCCGCTCGATGACGGACGTCGCCTGGTACGCGACGCTCGCGCTGTGGAAGGCGGCGATCTTCCTCGAGGGCTCCTACAAGCGGCTGCTCGCCGGCACGACCGACGACCCCTTCTTCAAGCTGCTCGACGCCGGCGTCCCGGCGCTGGCGGAGCACGCGTGGACGGTGGCGCATGGCGACTGAGCGCAGCGCCCTGCTCGTGGACTGGGGCGGCGTCCTGACGACGAACCTGTTCGCCTCGTTCGGCGAGTTCTGCAGAGAGGCCGGGCTGGCGCCCGACACGCTCGTGCAGGCGTTCCGCGGCAACCAGGAGTTCCGCGACACGCTGATCGCATTCGAGGAGGGGAAGATCGAGGAGCCTGTGTTCGAGGAGCGCTTCGGCGGCCTGCTCGGCGTCGACCACAGCGGCCTGATCGATCGCCTGTTCGCGCGCGTCGGCCCCGACATGGCGATGCTCGCCGCGGTCCGCAACGCGCGCGCCGCCGGGATCCGCACGGGCCTTGTCTCGAACTCGTGGGGCACGCGCCGCTACGACCGCGCGATGCTGGAGGAGCTGTTCGACGGCGTCGTGATCTCCGGCGAGGTCGGCATGCGCAAGCCGGCGCCGGAGATGTACGTGCTCGGCGCGCAGCGCGCGGGCGCCGCGCCCGAGGTCTGCGTCTACGTCGACGACCTGCCCTTCAACCTGCCGCCGGCGCAGGAACTGGGGATGGCGACCGTCCACCACGTCGACACGACGGCGACGATCGCCGAGCTCGAGCGGCTGCTCGACCTGGCGCTTGCGTAGCATCCGCCGTCGGATGCCCCGTCGTGCCCTGCCGGTCCTCGCCGTCCTGCTGCCGCTGCTGCTCGCGTGCGCGCTCGGCGCCTGTGGCGGCGACGACAGCCTCAGCGCCAGCCAGCTGCACACGCAGGCGAGTGCGATCTGCACGAGAACGGCCGCCGCGACCGACCGCGTCGCGCTGCCGAGCGCGCCCGCGCAGGGCGGCCTGTTCCTGCAGCAGGGGCTCGCGCACCTGCGCCCGGCGGCTGCGCGGCTGAGAGCCCTGAAGGCGCCGCAGGATCTGCGCAAGCGCTACGACCGCGCCGCCCAGCTCGCCGGCCAGGAGGTCGCGCTGATCGCCCGCAGCGAGCGGGCGCTCGCGCGCGGCGACGACCCGGCCGACACCTTCCGCCAGCTCGCAGCCGCGCTCCAGCCGCTCACGACGGAGGAGAACGCCTACTGGCGGGGACTCGACGTCCCCGCCTGCGTGCGGCGTTAAGCGCGCTTGCCCCGCCCGTAGAGGAACTTGTTGAGGCGCCCCAGCAGCTTCGTCTTGCGCGCGCTGTACGGGAACATGTGCGGGTCCTTCTTGCCGGCGAAGCGGGTGACGAGGAGGGTCTGCTGCTTGGTGTACTTGCGGATCCCGCCGGCGCCGTGGCGCGAGCCGAGGCCGGACGTCTTCCAGCCGCCCATCGGCAGCTCGAGCGTCGTGTAGTTGACCTGCGCGTCGTTGACGCAGACCGCGCCCGCCTCGACGCGGCGTGCGAGCTGCTCGCCGCGGTGGAGATCCTTCGTCCACACCGACGCCTGCAGCCCGAAGGGCGAGTCGTTCGCCAGCTTCAGCGCCTCCTCGTCGTCGCGCACCTTCATGATCGGCAGCGTCGGGCCGAACGTCTCCTCGGTCATGCACGCCATCGAGTGGTCGACGTCGACCAGCACGGTCGGCTCGTAGAAGGCGCCGGGGCCCGTGCCGTCGCTTGCCGCCGACGAGCACTCTCGCGCCCTTCGCGACGGCGTCTCTCACGTGCGCCTCGACGATGTCGATCTGCGGCGGGTAGATCATCGAGCCGATGTCGACGGTGCCCGGCCCGGTCGGCACGCCCTGGCGCAGCGCGCGCACGTTGTCGGCGACCTTGGAGACGAACTTGTCGTAGACGGGCGCCTCGACGTAGACGCGCTCGACGGAGATGCAGACCTGGCCGCCGTTGTTCATCGAGTAGTAGGCGGCGGCGTTGGCGGCGCGGTCGATGTCGGCGTCGGCGAGCACGATCATCGGGTCCTTGCCGCCGAGCTCGAGGCCGACCGGCGTGAGCGTCTGCGCGGCGTGCTGCATCACCTTGATGCCGGTCTCGCGTGGAGCCGGTGAACATGACGAAGTCGGCTGCGTCGATCAGCGCCTCGCCGGCCTCGCGGCCGGTGCCGGTGGCGACCTGGAAGACGTGCTCGGGGATCCCGCAGGCGCGCAGGCCCTCCTCCATCAGCAGGGACGTCAACGGCGTCACCTGCGCCGGCTTCAGCACCGCGGCGTTGCCGGCCGCCAAAGCGGGGATGCAGTCGCCGAAGGAGTTCGTGAGCGGGAAGTTCCACGGGCCGATCACGCCGACGACGCCGATCGGCGCGTAGCGCACGACGAGCTTCTTGCCCTTCGTCATCGGGTTCGACGACTTGACGTGCTCGTCGGCGAGGTACTCCGGCGCGTGCTTGGCCCAGAAGCCGAACGCGTTGGCGCAGTACATGACCTCGGCGAGCAGGGCGTCCTCGTAGGTCTTGCCGGTCTCCGAGACGATCGTTCTGATGATCCGGTCGGCGTTGTCGACGGTCCACTTCTGCATGCGCAGGAAGACCTTCGCGCGCTCCTCGAAGCCGATCGCGTCCCAGGCGGGCTGCGCCGCGCGGGCGCGCTCGACCATCGCCGTGACCTCGTCGCGGCCGAGCGCGGGGACGGTCGCGATCGTCTGGCCCGTGGCCGGGTTCTCGACGGGGATGCCTGTGTGCTTGCCGGCGCCGTTCTGGACGGCGGCCGGTGCCTGCTCGGTGGTCGACATGGCGCGCTCCTCTTCGGTGCTCGGCGTCGGGTCCGGGTTGACCCGCGGTCAAGAGCCTACCGGAGCCGTGCAGCGATTTGGCCGGCTGGCCAGGAATGACGCGCGCGCGGCGTCAGCGCACGAGCGCCAGACGGCCGTAGGCGCCCGCGTTGGGGATCACCTCGGCGGCGTCGGTCCCCAGCCAGCCCTCGATCAGCGAGGCGTAGACCTTGCGGAAGTCGACCGTCACCTTGAGGTTGTCCTCGGCGTCGAGCGCGGTCAGCGACGGGTAGTCGGTGAGGACCCCGCTCGCCGCGTGCGTGCCCTGCACCCACGCGACGCCGCCGGCGCCGTGGTCGGTCCCGCCCGACTCGTTGCCTCTCGGGCGGCGGCCGAACTCGGACCAGACGAGCGTCAGCACGCGGTCGGCGACGCCGCGCGCCTCGAGGTCGGCCTGGAAGGCGGCGAGCGACTGCGAGGCCGATCTCAAGCCGTCGCCGAGGTTCTTCGCCTGGTCGTCGTGCGTGTCGAACTGGCTGTCGGAGTCGACCGTCGCGAGCCGCACGCCGAGCGGCTGCGCGACCAGCGCGGCGACGCGCGAGAGGCGCTGGCCCAGCGTGTCGCCGTCGGGGTAGGCGACCGGCGGCGCGAGCGGGTCGCTTCCGTCCTGGCGCGGCGCGTACGGTCTCAGGCGGTCCCCGACCGACTTCGCCAGCCGCGCGGCGGTGTGGACCGACTGCGGGCCGGCGCCGCGCGCGTGCCCGCCGGCCAGCTTCGCCCACGCGTCGAGCATCTGGCGCTCCTGCAGCCCGCCGATCCCCCACACGTCGAGCGCGACGTCGGTCGGCGACTGGAGCGCCGCGACCGGCGCGCTGCTCGTCGCCAGCACGGGCGAGAGCGTCGAGCCGAGCGTCAGGCCCTGCAGCGGGTTCTCGGCCGAGCCGTGATGGTCGAGCCAGCGGCCGAGCCAGCCGGACGCGGCCGCCTCGGTCACCAGGCCCGTCTCCCAGAAGTGGCGCGAGTGGAAGTGCGAGAGGTCGGGGTTCGCGTAGTCGATCCCCGGCAGGAAGCCGACCTTGCCGGCGTCGAACAGGCCCTTGACGCCGCCGCCCGTCCCCTCCGTCAGCGCCGGGTTGATGCCGAGGCCGGTCGCGCCGAGCGCGGGCGGCGCGTCGACCTTCATCGCCCCGCGCAGGTCGGCGTACTGGCCGTAGGCGGAGAGCGGCGGGAGCGTGTCGAGCAGGTCGCACCCGCCCGGCAGGAAGACGGTCACGAGCACGCGCGCCCCGGGCGCGCCGGCGGCCTGCGCGCTGGCCGCCTCCAGCACGCGCGCCCACGGCATCGCCTGCTGGGCCCAGATCGTCAGGCCGCCGCCGAGCGCGCCCATCAAGGCCTGGCGGCGCGTGAGCTGCGGCGTCAGCCAGCGCTCGCGCGCGCCGGCGCTCGTCTGGCGGAAGTCGTCGCAGCCCTTGTGGATCGATCGCGGCATCAGTGGAGTTGGGAGTCGGGGCAGGTCAGCAGCAGGTGGCGCAGCGTCCCCTGCAGCGCCTCGCCGCGCCAGCCGGCGGTGTCGCGCCAGCGCCGGTCGAGGTCGTCGAAGAAGTGCTTGGCGAGGTGCTCGAGCGTCGCGCGCGTGGCGCCCGAGACGTGCGGCTCGCCGACCGCGCTCCACGCGCGCTGGAACGCCTGTCTCGGCGTGAGCGTCGCCGGCGCGCTGCCTCTGCGGACTCTCGGGCGCCCCCACGTGACGAGGTAGTTGCCGAGCGCGAAGCGCTGGCACATCGCGTTCGACGACATCCACGCCGGCCCCCAGTCCCAGCCGGCGACGCTGGGCGGGTCGAACGGCAGCTGCCCCATCTGCTCGAGCATCCACGTCGCGTAGTCCTGCGTGACGTACGTGCCGGTCGTACGCAGCGCACCGGCGACGTAGACGACCGGGCACTTGACGAGGTCGGGGGCGTCGAGGTTCGCGTACAGCGCCGGGTGGGAGAGGATCGCGCGCACGAGCGGCTTGATCCGCAGGCCGTTGCGGCGGTAGGTCGCCGCAAGCGCGCGCACGGTGCCGGCGCTCGGCGGCGTCGCGACGAAGTAGCTCCACAGCTTCGTGACGAGGAACGGCGCGTGCTCGCGGTGCGCGGTCACGAGGTCGAGCACGTCGTCGGGGCCGAGCCGGCCGCGGCGGCCGAGCAGCGTCTTGACGCCGCCGTCGTGCTGGTCGGGCCGGTAGGCGATCGAGACGAGGCCGCTGTTGCTGTAGCGCGACGAGAAGCCGGTCAGCGCGCGCGCCGCCTCGCGCACGTCGCGCTCCGTGTAGCCGGAGCCGAGCGTGAACAGCTCCATCAGCTCGCGCGCGTAGTTCTCGTTCGGCGCCTGCTTCGTCGAGTCGGCGAGCGACAGGAACAGCTGCATCGCCGGGTCGCGCGTGACGGCGCCGAGCAGCGCACGGAAGGAGCCGAGCGCGCCGCGGCGCAGCGTGCGGTTCTGCGCGAGCATCAGCGGCGTGTCCTGCTGGGCGGTCGCGAAGTGGTCGTGCCAGATCAGCGTCAGCTTCTCCTGCAGCGGATACGTGCTGCGGACCATGCGGTCGATCCACCACAGGACGTCGTCGCCCCAGACGTTGACCGGGTCCAGGCGCCGGCCTCTGATGCTCGGCGCCGGGCCGCGCAGGCGCGCGCCGCCGCGCGGGCCGTCGACCACCCAGTCGAGCGTCGCGGCGCGGCCGCGCTTCGCCCAGGCGCGCGCCTCGGAGGGCGTCGCACCGAAGCCCGCCCGCCAGAAGAGGCGGCGCACGTGCGCGTCGGTCCAGCTCATCGCGTCACGCGCAGCGTCGTGTGCATGCCGCGCGCCTCGTGGTCTGCGAGGTCGCAGACGAGCCGGTACGTGCCGGCTGCGAGCCGCAGCTGCAGCACCGCGCGGCGGCCGGCCTTCACCTTGCCGGTGCGGGCGAGCACGCGACCCCCACGCGTCTCGACGACGAGGTCGTGCCCGTCCTCGCCGTAGTTGGTCAGGTCGAAGCGCACGACGCCGCGCGGCACGCTCGCGCGGTACTCGGCGAAGCGGTACTCGCGCGCCCCGACGCCGACCGCGGTGGTCGGCGTGCGGCGGCGCGCGTCAGCCGTGGGCGCCGCGAGCACGGCGGCGAGCAGCGCCGTGGCGAGCACGGCGCCGGCGAGGAGCGAGCCCGTCCGCGACGCGACCATCCCTTCCTCTATCGCGCCGGGCGCCGAATCCCTTTATGGGGTCGGCGCCCGATATGTCAGTGTGGCGCCAAACCGGTTCTCAGTCGGCCAGCTCGACGCGCTCGATCATGACCGGCTCGACCGGCCGGTCGCCCGGGCCCGTCTCGACGCCCTCGATCGCGTCGACCGCGTCCATCCCCTCCGTCACGCGGCCGAAGGCGGTGTGCTTGCCGTCGAGCCACGGCGTCGCCTGGGCGGTGACGAGGAAGAACTGCGAGCCGTTCGTGTTCGGGCCGGCGTTCGCCATCGCGAGCGTGCCGCGGACGATCTTGTGCTCGTTGATCTCGTCGACGAACGTGTAGCCGGGACCGCCGGTGCCGGTCCCCTGCGGGCAGCCGCCCTGGATCATGAAGTCGGGGATCACGCGGTGGAAGATCAGCCCGTCGTAGAAGCCTCTCTCCGACAGCTCGCGGAAGTTCGCGACCGTCTTCGGCGCGTCCTCGTCGAACAGCTCGAGCACGATCGTGCCGTGGGTGGTGTGCAGCGTGGCCTGGGACATCGGGTCGGCTCCTCGTCGGGGTCGGGGGTGTCTCGCCCCGACCCTACCGGCCCGCCGGCCCGGCTCAGGCGCCGACCGCCTCCGCGAGCCGGTCGAGGAAGGGCGTCTGCGCGGGCAGCAGCTTCTCCCGGGCGGCGTCGAGCGCGAGCCACGCCGCGCGGTCGACCTCCGGGAACGTCTGCGTGCGGCCGGAGCGCGGCGGCCATGCGAGCTCGAATGTGTTGCTGACAACGGCGCCCGCGTCGAGGTCGCCTTTGAGCGCCCACGCCGTCACGACCTTGCCGCTGCGCATGCGCACCTCGCCGAGCGGCAGCAACGCGTCTTCAGGCACGTCGGCAAACGCACTCCCAGTCTCTTCGGCCAGCTCGCGCAACGCGCACGCGCGCTCGTCCTCGCCCGCGTCGACCTCGCCCTTCGGGATGCTCCACGCCCCGGCGTCCTTCTTCGCCCAGAACGGCCCGCCCGGATGCACGAGCAGCACCTCCAACTGCCCGCCGCCGGCGCGCCGGAACAGCACGATCCCCGCGCTGCGCTTCGGCGGCATCCGGGCCGGCCCCGCGCGCTGCCTCAGCCGCGAACCGGCTCGAGGCGCAGGCGGCGGCCGGCGACCTCGGAGCCGTCGACCTGCTCGACGACGCGCTCGGCTTCGCCGGCCGGGACGTCGAGGAAGGCGAAGCGGTCGAGCATGCGGACGTTGCGGATCGCCTCGCCGTCGAGGCCGGTGGCGGCGGTGATCGCGTGGATGACGTCCTTCGGCTCCAGGCCGTCGGCGCGGCCGCCGGCGAGCACGAGCCGCGTGCGCGCGCCGTCGTCGCCGTTTGCGGAGGCGTGCGGCTTGGAGTGCCGTCTCGGCTTCGCCTCGACCTTCAGCGCGGCGACCTTCGCACCGGCCGTCCACGGCGCCATCGGCGTCGAGGTGTGGCGCTCGATCGCCTCGACGTCGCGCTTCTGGCGCGACTCGTAGAAGGTGATCGCGCGGCCGGAGCGACCGACGCGGCCGGTGCGGCCGATGCGGTGGACGTAGACGTCAGGCGAAGTCGGGACGTCGAAGTTGATCACGTGCGTCACCGACGAGATGTCGAGCCCGCGCGCGGCGACGTCGGTCGCGACGAGGATCGGCAGGCGCCCGCTCTTGAACGCCAGCATCACGCCGTCGCGCTGGCCCTGGCTCATGTCGCCGTGCAGCGCCTTCACGTTCATGCCGCGATCGCGCAGGCGGCGGAACAGCTGGTCGCAGCGGATCTTCGTGCGCACGAAGACGATCGCCTGGTCGGGCCGCTCGGCCTCGAGCACCTGCACGAGCGCGTCGTCCTTCTCCTTCGACGTCGTCTCCAGGCAGAACTGCTCGACCGTGTCGACGGTGAGCGTCGCGGCTCTCACCTTCACGAGCACCGGGTCGTACAGGTAGCGCTCCGACAGCGCGCGGATCTCGGGCGGCATCGTCGCCGAGAACAGCGCCGTCTGGCGGCTGCCGGGCGTGAGCGAGAGGATCTTCTCGACGTCCTCGAGGAAGCCGAGGTCGAGCATCTCGTCGGCCTCGTCGAGCACGACGAAGCGGCAGTCGTGCAGCACGAGCGAGTGGCGCGAGATGAGGTCCTTCACGCGCCCGACCGTGCCGACGACGATGTGCCCGCCGGCGCGCAGCTGCGCCTGCTGGGAGCGGATCGGCGCGCCGCCGAAGACGGCGACGACGTCGACGCCCTTGCGCGCGCCGTACGCGCGCAGCGCCTGCGTGACCTGGATGCACAGCTCGCGCGTCGGCGTCAGCACGAGCGCCTGCACCTCGTGGACGTCGGGATCGACGGACTCGATCAGCGGCAGGCCGAACGCCGCAGTCTTGCCCGAGCCGGTCTGCGCCTGGCCGATCACGTCCGAGCCGGCGAGCAGCGGCGGGATGCCCTGCTCCTGGATCGGGCTGGGCGATTCGTAGCCGACGTCGTGCAGCGCGTCGAGGAGTGAGGCGGAGAGGCCGAGCTCGGCGAAGGTCGTCACGTGACCTGAGACTAGTCGGAAGCGCGTCGCGAGGTCGCGCGGCTCCTGGCGCGACGCCGCGCGCTCACGCCTTCGGGTCGAGCAGCAGCTTGCCGGTGGTGCGGCGCTCGGCGAGGTCGACCTGCGCGCGGGCGGCATCGGAGAGCGGGTAGGTCTCGCCGACGACGACTCTGATCTCGCCGCGCGCGGCAAGGCCGAACAGCTCCGCCAGCGGCTCCTCGACCATGTCGCGGCGGCCCATGCAGTGCATGAACCAGAAGCCCACGACGGCGCGCGACTTGCGCATCAGCGCGCCCGACCGGACCTCGTTCTGCTCGCGCGAGGCGATCCCGTACGCGACGAGCCGGCCGAACGGCGCGAGCGCGTCGAGGCATGCGTCGAAGACCGCGCCGCCCGCCATCTCGAAGACGGCGTCGACCGGTCTGCCGCCATTCGCCTCCAGGATCCGCTCCGTCATGCCCTCCGGCGACGCGTCGATCGCCGCGTGCGCGCCCAGCTCCAGCGTCAGCGCGCGCTTGTCCTCGGTCGAGGCGACCGCGATCACGCGTCCGGCGCCGAACGGCTTGCCGAGCTGCACGGCCAGCGAGCCGACGCCGCCGGCCGCCGCGATCACGACGACGGACTCGCCGGGCGCCACGCGCGCGCACGTCTTGTAGAGGTGCCAGGCCGTCAGGCCCTGCACGATCATCGTGAGCGCCGTGCCATCCTCGACTCCGTCCGGGATCGGGAAGACCAAGGCCTCCGGCACCGCGACGTACTCGGCATAGCCGCCGTTGCCGGTCAGCGCGATCACGCGCTCGCCCGTGTCGGTCCGCACGCCGGCGACCTCGGTGCCGGGGATCAGCGGCAGCGTCGCTCTCGCGAGGTAGGAGTTCTCGCGCTGGTGCGTGTCGGCGAAGTTCATGCCGGCGCGGCTGACCTCGACGAGCACCTCGCCGGGGCCGGGCACCGGCGTCGGCAGCTCGACGAGTCTCAGCACCTCGGGTCCGCCGAACTCCTGCAACTGGATCGCGCGCATGGGCGGCAGGCTATCCAACGCCGAGCAGCGCACCGCCGGTACGCTTCCCGCTCCCGCACCCAACCGGAAAGACGCCCAAAACGATGTCGCTCACCGTCGTCGGATCGATCGCCTTCGATGCCGTCTCCACGCCGTTCGGCAGCCGCGAGAAGATGCTCGGCGGCTCGGCGGTGCACTTCTCGCTCGCCTCGTCGTTCTTCACCGACGTGCGCGTCGTGGGCCCGGTCGGCGACGACTTCGGCGACGACGAGTACGGCGTCCTGCACGGCCGCAACGTGCTCACGGACGACATCGAGCGCGTCCCCGGCGGCGAGACGTTCTTCTGGCGCGGGCACTACGAGTACGACCTCAACACCGCGCACACCGACGACACGCGCCTGAACGTCTTCGGCGAGTTCGCGCCGAAGCTGAGCGACGCCTCGCGCGACTGCGACGTGCTGTTCCTCGCGAACATCCAGCCCGACCTCCAGCGCGAGGTGCGCGAGCAGTGCGGCAACGCCAGATTCGTCGCGCTCGACTCGATGAACCTGTGGATCGAGACCGCCCGCGACTCGCTCATCAAGACGATCGAGCAGGTCGACTGCGTGCTGCTCAACGACGCCGAGATCCGCCAGCTCACGCGCAAGCCGAACCTGGTGCAGGCGGCGCGCGAGATCCGCGCGATGGGGCCGAAGGTCGTCGTCGCCAAGCAGGGCGAGTACGGCGCGGCGCTGCTCACGGACGAGGGCTTCTTCGGCCTGCCGGCCTTCCCGCTGGAGACCGTGCTCGACCCGACCGGCGCGGGCGACTCGTTCGCCGGCGGCTTCGTCGGCTGCATCGCCGCGCACGGCGGCGAGGACCTCTCGACCGAGACGCTGCGCCGCGCGATGGCCTACGGCACCGCGATCGCCTCCTACAACGTCGAGGAGTTCGGCACCGAGCGCGTGCGCCGGCTGACGCGCGAGGAGATCGTCGCGCGCGTCGGCGAGCTGGCGCAGATCACGCAGTTCGCGGACGCGCCGTTGGCGCTGCGGGCGTAGCCGTAACGACGCACCGACGCGAGGGGTGACAGCGGCCCCCGGGGCGGGGTAGCATCGCCTGTCATGGAGTGGACGGGCTTCCTGTTCCTCATGCTTGCGCTGAAGATCCCGCTCGGGATGCTGCTGTACCTCGTCTGGTGGGCGGTCAGACAGACGCCCGAGGAGGACGAGCAGCCGCAGGGCGAGGGCGGCGGCGGCTCGCGCGTCGAGCACCCGCGGCGCCCGTTCCCGCGCCGGCCGCGCCGCGGACCGCACGGCGACCCGGCGCCCGCCACCCCGCCGCGCGTGCGCACGACCATCGCCCGCGCGCGCACGCCGGAGCGCTGACGACCCGCAGGTCGCCGTCAGAAGCTCAGTCGCCGGGCGGGAGGATGATCGGAGCCATCCGGATCAGTGTAGCCGGCACGGCCGGCGCGCCGGCTCCGATCCACTCGTAGGATCGCGCCAGATGGACGCGATCGACGCAGCCCAACTGGTGACATCGGGAACAGCGGTCGCCGCCCTCGGCGCAGCGGTCTGGCAGGTGCGCTCGTCACGACTGCAGGCGACGAACGAGACGACGCACGCCTACATCGCGAGACTGTCGGACGTCGATTTCGTCAAGCACCTCGCACGCAGCATGGACGCGCTGAGAGTCGAGGACACGTCGCCCGAGGGCACGACGATCCGCTGGCATGTGTTCCAGGCGCTCAACCACGAGCGTCAGCTCGATGTCGCGGCGCCCTTCAACGCGTTCGAGTCGATCGCCGGCCTCTACAACCTCGACCACCTCAACCGCACGATCGTGGAGCGCCAGATCGGCAACACGGCGAAGGTCGTCTTCGAGCGGATCCGTTGGTGGATAGAGCGGACCCGCGAGCAGAACCCGAGCTACTTCCGCGAGTGGGAAGCGATGCTGGACGACTTCGAGCGGCGGGCGGGTGCGTGATGGGCAGCCGCCGCGCATGGCACACTTCGCGCCCATGACGACGCCGCCGACCTCGGTGCTGTCCGACGGCACGATCCTCGAGCTGGTCGAGGCGGGCCGGATCCGCATCGACCCGTGGAACCCGTCGCTCGTGCAGCCGGCGAGCGTGGACCTGCGCCTCGGCGACACGTTCCGCGTCTTCCACAACCACCGCATCAGCTCGATCGACCTGCGCGAGCCGCCCGGCAACCTCACCGAGGAGGTGCGGATACCGGACGGCGAGGTGTTCGTGATCCACCCCGGCGAGTTCTGCCTCGGCCGCACGCTCGAGTGGGTCGAGCTGCCGGACGACATCGTCGCGCGGATCGAGGGCAAGTCCTCGCTCGGGCGCCTCGGGCTGATCGTCCACGCGACGGCCGGCTTCTGCGACCCCGGCTGGAAGGGCACGCTGACGCTGGAGCTGAACAACCTCACGCGCGTCCCGATCAAGCTCTCCCCCGGCCTGCTGATCGCGCAGCTGTCCTTCATGACGCTCGACCGCCCGGCGCAGCGCCCCTACGGCAGCGCCGAGCTCGGCTCCCACTACCAGGGCCAGCGCGAGGCGACCGAGAGCCGCTACGGATCCCCCTCGCCGACCTCCGGCTGATTCTGTAGGCTCGCCGCGATGTTCCCGACGATCGTCGCCGCAGCCGCCGAGCACGGCTCGAAGACCGCCTTCTACGTCGCGGGCGGCACGTTCGCCTGCTGGGCGGTGCTGATCGGCGTGATCGGCGTGACGCGCCCGGCCTTCCCGGGCAGCGCCGCCGCCGCGCGCGGCGTGATGCTCGTCAGCGGCCTGCTGATGGCCACGGCGATGGCGACCGCCGTCATCGTCTCCTCCTGAACGCTCGCGTCTTCACAAGCCGGAGATCGGCCGAGCGGCCCGATCCGGTAGAACAGGTGTGAGACCGAGCACGCATTCAGGGAGAGCCATGGGCACCGAGACCGTTAGCAATGGAGTATCCGAGGGGGGCGTAGCCGCGGCCGCCGCGACGCTCTCGGTGACGGACAACCGCACCGGGCAGCAGTACGAGATCCCGATCGCCGACGGCACGATCCGCAGCATCGACCTGCGCCAGATCAGGACCGACGACGACGACTTCGGCCTGATGACCTACGACCCGGCGTTCATGAACACCGCGTCGTGCCGCTCGCGATCACGTTCATCGACGGCGACAAGGGCATCCTCGAGTACCGCGGCTACCCGATCGAGCAGCTCGCGGAGCAGTCGACCTACCTCGAGGTCGCCTACCTGCTGATCCACGGCGAGCTGCCGACGCAGCCGCAGCTCGACGAGTGGACGCACGAGATCACGATCCACACGTTCGTGCACGAGAACGTCAAGAAGTTCATGCAGGGCTTCCGCTACGACGCGCACCCGATGGGGATGCTGCTCGCGTCGGTCGGCGCGCTCTCGACCTTCTATCCCGAGGCGAACCAGATCAAGAACGCGCAGCTGCGCTACGATGCAGATCATCCGCCTGATCGCGAAGATGCCGACGCTCGCCGCGTTCGCCTACCGGCACAACCGCGGGCATGCCGTACGTCTATCCCGACAACGACCTCTCCTACGCGGGCAACTTCCTCGCGATGCTGTTCAAGATCGCCGAGCTGAAGTACAAGCCGGACCCGCGCTCGAGCAGCGCGCTCGACGTCCTGTTCATCCTGCACGCCGACCACGAGCAGAACTGCTCGACGAGCGCGGTGCGCAGCGTCGGCTCCTCGCAGGTCGACCCGTACTCGGCGCTCGCCGCGGGCATCGGCGGCGCTCTACGGCCCGCTGCACGGCGGCGCGAACGAGGCAGGTGCTGCGGATGCTGCACCGCATCGAGCGCGTCGAGAACATCCCCGACTTCATCGAGGGCGTGAAGGCCGGCAACGAGCGGCTGATGGGCTTCGGCCACCGCGTCTACAAGAACTACGACCCGCGCGCGAAGATCATCAAGAAGGCCGCGCGACGACGTGTTCGAGGTGACGGGCACGAACCCGCTGCTCGACATCGCGCTCGAGCTCGAGAAGATCGCGCTCGAGGACGACTACTTCGTCTCGCGCAAGCTCTACCCGAACGTCGACTTCTACTCGGGCCTCATCTACGAGGCGCTCGGGATGCCGGTCGAGATGTTCCCGGTGCTGTTCGCGATCGGCCGCACGAGCGGCTGGATCGCGCAGTGGCTGGAGATGATCGACGACGGCGAGCAGAAGATCGCCCGCCCGCGCCAGATCTACACCGGCGCGCGCGTGCGCGACTACGTGCCGATGGGGGCGCGCTCCTAAGCGAGCGAGCTGTCCGGGGACGCGCCCGCGCGGCGCGCCCCCGGATGCGGTTGCTCGGTTAGAAGGCGCCGAGCCCGATCGGCGAGCCGACGCCGGTCGGCCCGTCGTAGCCGGCGCCCGCGATGCACATGAGCGTCGTGCAGCTGCCGGTCGAGCCGGCGCTGACGTCGTGCAGCGCCGCCGTGTTCGCGTACGCGAGCGACGCCGGGTAGGCGGTGCTCGACGCGTTGCCGGCGAGCGCGTAGATGCCGGCGACGAGCGGCGAGGAGAGGCTCGTCCCGCCGACCTGGAACCAGCCGCTGCGCCCGCCGTAGCGGGTCGTGTCGTAGACGGCCGCGCCGGTGCTGGGGTCGGCGTCGGCGGCGACGTCGGCGACGCCGCGCTTCGTCCCGCAGCCGCTCAGCGACCAGTTCGCGAGGGTCGACTGCCACGCCTGCGCGAGCAGGTAGCTGCTGCAGCCGCTGCCGCCGCCGCTCCAGGCGGTCTCGCCGGCCCAGGCGCCGCCGCTGCCGAGCGTCAGCGTCGTCCCGCCGACGGCGACCACGTACGGCGAGGCGGCCGGGAAGCCGAACGAGCCGTAGCCGCCGTCGCCGGCTGCGACGGTGACCGCGATGCCGGGGTGCTTGTAGGCGGTGTCCGTCTTCTCGCCCGAGAACTCCGAGCCGCCGTAGCTGTTGGAGATCTCGGTGGCGCCGAGCCGCGCCGCCTCGTTGACCGCGGCCTCGAGGTTGCTCATGCTGGCCGTGCTGGCCTCGACGAGCAGGATCTTGCAGTTCGGGCAGATCCCGTGCGCGACCTCGACGTCGAGCGCGATCTCGAGCGACCAGCCGGAGTCGGCGCGGGGGTAGCTGCGCGTCTGCCCGTTCTGGTTGACCTTCTGGAAGCAGGGGTTCGCGGCGTTGCACTGCGGCAGCCCGAACTGCGTGCTGTACGCGTTGAGGTCCGACGCGATCGTCGGGTCGTCGTAGGCGTCGACGATCGCGATCGTCTGTCTCGTCGCCGCGGTGGCCGGCAGGCCGTAGGCGCTGTGGAACTGCGCCGGGCCGTAGCCGCTCGGGCCGGTGGCGGCCGCGGGCGTGCCCTGGCCGTCGGTCACGACGTCCGCCTGGCAGTGCGCCAGGCCGTTGCCGACCGTGTCGGCGCAGACCGCGCGATGCGGCCGCACGTGCCAGTGGGCGCCGGCGACGGCGGGAAGCGCCAGCACGGCAAACGCCGTGAGGCAGGTCAGCAGGAGCCTTGCGCGCATGTGGTGGATCCTTTCCGTGGAGCTCGGCGCAGCCGCGGCACTGTATCGGCACGAGGCACCCGGAAAGTTAGGATCGCGTGCATGAGCGCCGGCTATCGACTGCTCGTGCGCGAGGGCCCGCGCGTCGTGCGCGCGCGGTTCGGCACGCTCGACGAGGCGCTCGACGCGCTCGACGCGCGCCTGGCGGAGCTGGCCGGTGGCTCCCAGCGCGACGCGATCGACGTGGGGATCCGCCGCTTCGAGCCGGTCGCCCAGGTCGTCGCGCGCGCCGAGCTGAGCGGCCCGCAGCGGCTGCTCCCGCGCGTGCACGCCGGCGTCGACGTGCGCGGCGACGGCTCGGCCGAGGCGTGGACCGGCCGCGCGCGGCGGCAGGTCGTGGCGCAGGAGGACGGCGAGTCGCCGGTGGCGGCGCTGCGGCGCGCGCTGGCCGCTCAGTCGGCCTGAGCCGCGCCGAGCTGAGCGGCGTACGGACCGCGGCCGGTGAGGCACGCCGCCCCGCAGCGGGCGGCGAGCGACAGGGCAGCCGGCAGCTCCATGCCGGCCGCGAGGCCGTAGGTGAGGCCGGCGGCGAACGAGTCGCCGCAACCGTAGGCGTCGACCGGCGCGCCGGGGAGGGCGGCGGCGGGCCAGCTGCCGCTGCCGCCGCCGGCGCTCTCCCAGCGCCCGCCGCGGGCGCCGTCGGTCAGGACCGTCGCGAGGCGCGGCGCGGGCAGCGCCTCGAGGCCGGCGCGCTCCTTCTCGTCGCGGCCGCTGGCGACGAGCACGTCGGGCGCGACGTGGCCGGCGAGCAGCGCGTCGGCGGCGCGCGCGGTCGCGACCAGCACGCGCGCCGTGCGCGCCGCGCGCGCGGCCTCGCCGTCGCCGCCGGTCAGGTAGACGCCGTCGGCGGAGGCGAGCCGCTCCCACGGCAGCGGATCGCCGCCGTGCGGCACGAGCCGCTCGCCGAGCACGGTGATCGTGCGCTCTGCTGCCGCGTCGAGGTGCGTGAAGGCGCGCCGCTGCGAGCGGGCGCGCACCGCCGCGAACAGCTCGAGGCCGTGCACGTCGCGCAGCTCCGCTGCCGCGCGGCGGGCGCGCTCGTCGTCGCCGAGCGCGGTAAGGAAGAGCGCCGCGCCGGCGAGCTTGCGCAGCTGCACCGCCGCGACCGCGCCGCCGCCGGCCGCCAGCTCGAAGTGCTCGTGCGCGGTGACGATCTCGCCCGCGAGCGGCATCCGCTCGACGAGCGCGAAGTCGAGCCACTCGACGTGCCCGACGACCGCGACGCGCGCCGCGCTCACAGCACGAGCGTCGCGCCGTGACGGCGCAGCCAGCCGGCGTGGACCCGGTACTCCGGGCAGCGCGCGGCGAGCAGCGCCCAGAAGCGCGGCGAGTGGTCCATCACCTCGAGGTGGCAGACCTCGTGCCAGACGACGTAGTCGAGCACCGTCGCGGGCGCGAGCAGCAGACGCCAGTTGAACGACATCGCGCCGGTCGCCGAGCAGCTCGCCCAGCGCGTGCGCTGCCCGCGGATCGTGAGGCCGTTGTAGGAGGTGCCGGCCGCCGCCGTCGCGGCGTCGAGCCGCGGCGCGATCTCCACGCGCGCCTGCCGGCGGTACCAGCGCTCGAGCGCCGGGCGGTGGTCGGCGTCCACCCCGCCCGGCACGAGCAGCGTGCCCCCTCTCCGGTGCACGCGCGTGCGGTCCCGCTCGAACGTCAGCTCGAGCAGCTCTCCGAGGTACGGCACGCTCGCGCCGCGCGCGGCGACGAGCGCGCGCGTGCGCTGCAGCTCGGCCATCCGCCGTTCGATCCACGGGCGCAGCTCGCGGATCGCCGCCGCCGCCTCGCGCTCGGCCGCGCGCCGCGGCAGCACCACCTCCACCCCGTTCGCGGCGTCGACGCGCACGCGCACGCGCCGCGCGCGGTCGGAGCGCCGCACGCGATAGTCGAACGGCGGCTCGGCTCCGTCGCGCATCGGCGTCAGGGTACGCGGGCGCGCGGTCGCTCGTGTGGCACACTCACGCCTAACCGGGGATAGCCGTACATCGTACGGCATGGTTAGGTATATTGGTGCAATGGGAGGCGGCGCCTGGGGGAGGCGCCCGAACGACGCTGCGCTGCAGAGCGCAGTGCACGCTCGCGCGCGCACCCGACGACATCACGCACGCACGATCCGCGCGGTCCACGCGCACCCGCACCGTGTGGCGGCCGGCCTGCTCGCCATGTTCGTCTTCGCCTACCTGTGGCCGGTGCTCGTGGGCGGCGACGTGCTCAGCCCGGCGTCGCACCTCTGGGGCGTCGCACCGTGGAGCGCCTTCCGGCCCGCCGCCGGCATCGACTCCTACAACCTGCTGCTCACCGACTTCTCGACGAGCTACTACCCGTGGGACGCGCTCGCCCGCGGGATGATCTCCAGCGGCACGTTCCCGGCGTGGAACCCGTACGTGCTCACCGGCTCGCCGTTGTTCGCCAATCTCGGCGTCGGCTGGCTCGGGCCGTTCAACCTGCTGCTGTGGACGCTCCCGCTCAGCTACGGGCTCGGGGCGGCGGCGGCGCTCAAGCTGTGGGTGGCGGCGTTCGGCACCTACCTGCTCGTGCGCGAGCTGAGGCTCGGCCTGCTGCCCGGCCTGCTGGCCGGGATCAGCTTCGCGCTGTGCGCATTCGACGTCGTGTGGCTGAGCCACGCGCACGTGTCGGTGGCCGTATGGCTGCCATGGCTGGTGCTGCTCGCCGAGCGGATCGTCCGCCGCGGCGGACGCTACGAGGGCATCGCGCTCGCGGTCGTCGTCGCGCTGGCGCTCGCCGGAGGCCACCCCGGGACGCAGGTCCACGTGGTGAGCGGGATGCTGCTGTATGCGCTCCTGCGCAGCACGACCGTCGCGGGCGTGCCGTGGCGCACGCGGCTGCGACGCCTGCTGCTGATCGGCGCCGGCACGCTCGTCGGCGTGCTCTGCATAGCGGTCGTGCTCCTGCCGGGGACGCTCGCCACCGCCGGCACCATGGGCGCCGCGGTGCGCCGCAACGGCGGCTCGGAAGCGCTCATAGGCCACGTGCTTCCGCTCAGTGCACTGCGAACGGCGCTCTTCCCCGACTGGTGGGGACGACCGAGCGAGGCGCTGCTGACGGGACCGGCGAACTACAACGAGCGCACGTTCTACGCCGGCGGCGTCGCGCTCCTGCTCGCTGCGGTCGCGCTCGTCTCCCGCGGCGACTGGCGGCGCAAGGCCCCGTTCCTGCCGCTCGCCGTGCTCGGGATCGCCGTGCCGCTCGACACGCCGGCGATCCACGACCTGGTCGTCCACATGCCGGCCTTCAGCAGCATCCAGGACCAGCGCCTGCTGCTGTGGTTCATGTTCGCGACGGCGATCCTGTCGGCGTTCGGGCTGCAGGCGCTGCTCGAGGCGCCACGCGGGCAGGCGCGCGCGTGGGCGGTCGTCGCCCTCGGCGCGCTCGCCGGCGCAGCCGCGATCGTGACGCTGCACCTCGCCCCCGGCGACACGGCGCACGCGCTCAGCCACCTCGCCCACCGCTTCGCCGGCGTGACGCCGGGCGCGCTCGCGCTCGCGAGCGTGCTGCGGTGGCTGCTTGTCGTCGCCGTCGTGGCCGGTGGGCTCGTGCTGCTGCGGGTGCGACCGCGCAGGGCCTGGGTCGGCGGCGGCTTCCTCGCGCTCGCGGCCGCGCTCGACATGCTCGCATTCGCGCACGCCTACCAGCCGATGGGGCCGGCTTCGATCGTGCTCCCACCCCGCACGCCGGCGATCGCGTTCCTCCAGCGCCATGAGGCCGAAGGCCGCATAGCCGGGATCCGCGGGGCGCTCATGAACGACTACTCGACGGTCTACGGACTGCACGACGTGCGCGGGCACGACGCGCCGCAGCCGAGCCTGCGCTTCATCCGGCTGTGGCGACTGGTCAACCCGGAACAGGACATGCTGCAGGGGCTGGACGTCGCCGCGCTCTCGCCGACCGCGCTCCAGGTGCTCGGTCTGCTCGGCGCGCGCTATCTCGTCACCGGCGCGAACGCCGAACTGCCTGCCGGTGTGGCCGCAGGCTCGCTCGGCTACGCGTATCGCGGCGGGGAAGCGACCGTGCTCGAGAACCGCCTCGCCGTCCCGCGCGCAATCGTCGCGCGACGGATCGACGTGGCCACCGGCGAAGACCAGGAGCTCGCGGCCGCCGCCGCGCCCGGGTTCGACGCGCGCCGCGACGCGATCCTTCCGCGCAGCGCCTTCGCGCACACGGCGGCGCTGATGCAAGGCGACAGCGGCGCCGTGCGCGTGACCGGCGACCAGGACGCGCGCGTGGCGCTCGAAGCGCGCCTCGCGCGCCGCGGCCTCGTCGTGCTCGACGACGCGTGGGCGCCCGGCTGGTCGGTCTCCGTCGACGGTCGCCCCGCACGCGCCCTGCGCGCGGACGTCGTGATGCGCGGCGTCGTCGTTCCAGCCGGCCGGCACCGGGTCGTCTGGAGCTACCGCGTGCCGGGGCTGCGGACCGGCGCGCTGCTGAGCCTGCTCGCGGCGCTCGGGCTGGCGGCATGGGCGGGCGTGCTGCTCGTGCAGTCCGTGCGCGCCAGGCTCGCGCGCCTGCGGCCATAATCCGCGGCATGGAGGAACGTTGGCGCGTCGAGCTGCCGCCCGCGGTGCGAACGCCGTTCGAGGTGTTCGTCAACGGCGTGCCGCAACAGGAAGGCGTCGACTACGACCTTGCGCCGGGCGCGACGGCGCTGCTGTTCCGTCGCGAGCTGGTGCAGGAGGGCAGACTCGGCTTCTGGCGCTGGTTCCTCGGCGCCTGGGGGATCGGCACCTACCGCCGCAACGACGAGGTCGACGTGCGCTACACCGTCGGCGGCCGCACGCTCGTGGCGCAGGGGCTGCCGGTGACGGCGCCGGCGGCACCCACGCCAGACTGATACCGATCGATCACAATGGAGCAACCTGGCTCCACTTGGTACCAATCGGTACCATTTGATCCTTCTGAGTGCTACTGTGATCGATCGGTACCATGAGTCAGGTCGATCCTTCTACCTTCGGCGCTGCGGTCCGCGCTCGCCGGCGCGCGCTCGACCTCTCGCAGGATGCTGTCGCCGAGGTGATCGGCGTGAACCGGCGTGTCGTCGGTGAGCTCGAGCGCGGCAAGGGTTCCGTGCGACTGGAAATCGCGCTCGCCGCCGCGCGAGCGGTTGGCCTCGACGTCGAGTTGCGAGCGCGCGAAGCATGAGCCAGGAACTGATCGCCTATCTTGCGGATGAGCGTGCCGGCCGCCTGATCCGCAAGGACAACGGCAACCTGCAGTTCCGCTACGACGAGGGCTACACGGGCCCCGCGCTGTCGCATGCGCTGCCGGTGCAGGAGGAGGCGCATCCGCACGCCGCCTGCCGCGCGGTGTTCGGCGGCCTGCTTCCCGAGGGTGACGGACGCGAGGCGCTCGCCCGCGTCCTCGGCGTCTCGCCGGGGAACGACTACGGCCTGCTCGCCGAAGTCGGGGGCGACTGCGCCGGGGCGATCTCGCTGCTCCCACCCGATGCGACGCCCGCCGCCGCTCCGAGCCTGCGGCCGCTCGACGACGAGCAGCTCGACGCGCTCCTGCGCGCGTTGCCGCAGCGTCCGCTCGGCGCGGCGCCCGCCGAAGGAGTGCGCCTCTCGCTCGCGGGCGCGCAGCCCAAGCTCCCCGTCGTGATCGAGGACGGACGCGTCGCCCTGCCGCTGAACGCCGCGACGCCCACGACGCACATCCTCAAGCCGGAGCCGGCGCGCTTCCCAGGCCTCGTCGCGAACGAGGCGTTTTGCATGCGGCTCGCGAGAGCCGCTGGGCTGCGGGTGGCCGAGGTCGAGACGGCGATGACCGTCTCAGGCCTGTCGTATCTGATTGTCGAGCGCTACGACCGCGACCTCACGAGCGACCCGATCCGACGCCTCCATCAGGAGGACGCCTGTCAGGCGCTCGGAGTCCCGTCCGATCGCAAGTACCAGGCCGAGGGCGGGCCGGGCGTCCGCGAGGTGGTCGAACTGCTGCGCGGCGCGACCGCGGTGCCTGCGCAGGAGCTGCCGCGCCTGTGGGAGGCGCTCGTCTTCAACTGGCTGATCGGCAACTGCGACGCGCACGGCAAGAACTTCTCGCTGCTTTACGACACGGGAGCGGCGACGCTCGCGCCGCTCTACGACCTCGTGTGCACGACGGCGTATCCGGAGCTGACGAGACGGCTCGCGATGCGGATCGACGGCGCAGCCCACATCGAGCAGGTCGACATGGATGCGTGGATCAAGCTCGCCGGCGAAATCGGCGTCAGCGAGCGATTCGTGCGGCGGACGACGGCAGCGGTCACGGAACGCGTCAGGACCGCGGCACTCCACGTGCGCCAGGTCGACCAGGACTTTCCGATGGCGGCCGAGGTCTGGGCGCGGGCGCGTTCGCTCGGCGGCTGAGCGTCAGGCGAGCGCGCCGAGCGCGGGCTCGCCGCCGGCGCGGCGCTCCCAGGGGCGCTGGAGGCGCAGGGCGGAGAGGATCGCGCGCGTGGAGGGCGAGCGGTTGAGCGTGTAGAAGTGGATGCCCGGGGCGCCGCGCGCGAGCAGCTCGGCGCACTGGAGCGTCGCGTAGGCGACGCCGAGGTCGACGACCGCGGCCGGGTCGTCGCGGCGCGCGTCGAGCGCGTCGAGCAGCGGCGCGGGTATCGTCGCGCCGCACATCGAGGTGAAGCGCTTTATCTGCTCCGCGTTCGTGATCGGCATGATGCCCGGCACGATCGGGATGCCTATCCCGGCGGCGCGCGCCTCGTCGACGAAGCGGAAGTACGCCTCGTTGTCGAAGAATAGCTGCGTGATGAGAACCTTCACGCCCGCGTCCACCTTCTCCTTCAGGTGGGCGAGGTCGCTCGCGCGGTCGGCCGCCTCGGGGTGCACCTCCGGATAGCAGGCGCCGACGAGGCAGAAGTCGTAGCCGTCCGCGGCGAGGCCGGCCAGCTCGCTCGCGTAGCGCAGGCCACCCTCGGTCTGGACGAACGCCGTCTCCCCGCGCGGCGGGTCGCCGCGCAGCGTCAGGACGTTGTCGATGCCGGCGTCGCGCATCTGGTCGAGCGCGCCGCGCAGGTCGCCGACGGTCGCGCCGACGCAGGTGAAGTGCGCCATCGCCTCCAGGCCGTGCGTCGCGCGGATGTTGCGCACGATCTCGATCGTCTTCTCGCGCGTCGAGCCGCCCGCGCCCCACGTGACGGACACGAACGCAGGCTCGAGCGCGCGCAGCGCGGCGAGCGCCCCGTAGAGGTTGCGCTCGCCCTCCTCCGTCTTCGGCGGGAAGAACTCGAACGAGAAGACCGGGTCCCCGTCCGCGGCGATGATCTCGTCGATCCGCATCTCGGGCAGTCTAGCCGTGCGCCGCGGGACGGCTCGCCGTGTCGACCCACGTGCTCAACCGTCGTGGAGCCCTCTGTCAGACCGCGACCCAGCGCTCAGGGTCGCCGGGCTCGCGGCGCGCGGCGCCGATCGCCTCGAGATGCGCCAGGTAGCAGAGCGTCTCCGTCAGCAGCCAGGCCGCGGCGTGGACGGCGTCCGGGCCGTGGACGAGCGGCACGACCTCGTAGGCCGTCAGCGGCTCGCTCTCGATCGCGACCGCCGTCGCCGCGACGCGCTGGGCGACCAGTTCGCGGTTGGCCTCGATGTGCGCCTGCACGTCGGTGAACGGCCGCGCGTGGCCGGCGAGGCAGAGGCGCGGCGCGGGCTTCAGCGCCTCGACCGCGTCGAGCGAGCGCAGGAACTCGCCGACCGGGTCGGGCGTCCAGCCGTAGTCGTAATAGAGCGAGATGCGCCCGAGCAGGTGGTCGCCGGAGATCAGGATCCTGCGCTCGGCCTGGTAGAGGCAGACGTGCGAGGGCGCGTGACCGGGCGTCTCGATCACGCTCCACAGGCCGAGATCGGTCTCGATCTCGATCCCGGGGAGCAGCGCGAGGTCGGGCTCGACGACGCGCGCTATCCCGGGCTGCTGACCCTTCGCGACCTCCGCGTAGCGACGCAGCACGAGCTCCGGCACGCCGCTCGTGCGCCCGACCTCCAGGCGCCGCGCGAGCGCCTGCTGCGGGTCCTTGATCGAGCGCGTCGCGTGCTGGTGGTTCGGATGCATCCACAGCTCGCAGCCGGCGCGGTCGACGATCGGGCCGGCCTGGCCGTAGTGGTCGGAGTGCGCGTGCGTGCAGACGAGCAGGCGCACGTCCTCGAGCGCGAGACCCACCATCGACATCGCGCGCTCGAGCTGCTCGAGCGAGCCCGGTTCGTGCATCCCCGTGTCGACGAGCACGATCCCGTCGCCGGCCCGGATCGCCCACGCGTTGCAGTGTGGGACGCCCGGCCACGGGAGCGGAAGGCGCAGGCGCCAGAGGCCGCCGAGCACGCGCTCGCCGCGCCCCTGCTCACGCTTGCGACCGGATTCCGACATCAGTGGTTCCTCCAGTGGGCTCGCGCGCCGGGCGGCGAGGCCCGGGGGCCGGCTGGCAAGGACGCAGGATCGAAGGAATACCGGCGGTATTTCGAGATCCGAGGACGCCGCCAGGCGGTCACCCGGGCCCGCCGTCCGGTGTGTGAGCTCGCTGGGGGGACCACCACTCTCCACCTTAGCCGCGGCGGCGGCGTAGGCTGGGCGGTCGACGCACCCGATGACGGAGGGACCTGCCGATGCCGAGAGCCGCCACGCCCGATCCCGCCACGACGGAGGAGGTCGCGCGACGCTACTTCGCCGCGGTCGCCGCGCGCGACGTCGACGAGATGGTCGCCTGCTGGCGCGCCGGCGGCGTCGACCGCCTGCACGGCCAGGCCGACCTCGTCGCGCCCGACGGCGTGCGCGCATGGTTCGAGGAGCTGTTCGCGGCGTTGCCCGACTGCGCCTTCGAGGTGCTCGAGACGACCGCGCAGGAGGATCGCTGCGCTGTGCGCTGGCGGCTGACCGGGACGTTCGCCGGACCGGGCGACTGGCAGGGCTTCGCGGCGACGGGCAGCCGCGTCGACGTCCAGGGCTGCGACGTCGTGCGGGTGGCCGACGGCCTGGTGGCGGGGAACGAGGCGTACGTCGACGGCATGACGATCGCGCGGCAGATCGGCGCGCTGCCGCCGCGCGAATCGGGCGCCGAGCGCGGACTGACGGCGCTGACGAACCTGCGCACGCGGCTCGCGCGGCGCTTCGCCGCCGGCGACCCGGAGCCGATCGCCGACGGCGTGTGGGTCGTCCGCGGCGGCTTCCCGAGACGCGTGATGAACGTGTACTTCGTGCGCGACGGCGACGGCGTGCTGCTGTTCGACGCGGGCGTGAAGTCGATGACGCCGGCGCTCGCGCAGATCGGCGCGCAGCTGGGCGGGATCACGCGCATCGTGCTCGGCCACGGGCACGCCGACCACCGCGGCGCGGCGCCCGGCCTCGGCGCGCCGGTGTGGTGCCATCCCGACGAGGTCGCCGACGCGGAGGGCGACGGCGGCGCGCACTACTTCGACCTGACGCAGCTCGACATGCACGGCAAGCTGCTGCTGAGACGGCTGCTGCCGATCTGGGACGGCGGCCCGGTTCTCGATCGCCGGCACCGTCGCGGAGGGCGACGAGGTCGCCGGCTTCAGAGTTGTCCACCTGCCGGGCCACGCGCCCGGGCTGATCGGCCTGTGGCGCGAGTCCGACCGACTCGCACTCGTGAGCGACTGCTTCTACACGCTCGACCCGCAGACCGGGATCCCCGGCGCGGCGCGCGTGCCCCATCGCGCCTTCAACAAGGACACCGAGCAGGCGCGCGCCTCGATGCGCAAGCTCGCCGCGCTCGCCCCCGCGACCGCCTGGAGCGGCCACGCCGAGCCGCTGCGCGGCGACGTCGCGGGGCAGCTGGAGCACGCGGCGGCGACGACCTGAGGGGCCGCGTCGCGCCGCGTGGATCGCGGATCCGCCGACGCGAAATTACAGATCCGCCTGGCGGATATTGCAGATCCACCGGCCCCAAATTGCAGATCTACCGCTCATCTATTGCGGATCAGCGGGCGGATTTTTGCGGATCCGCGGGCTAATCGTTGCAGATCCACCAGGAAAATATTGCAGATTTCCCATAGGAACTTTGAAGATCTACCATCTGGAAATTGCCGATCCACCAGCGTAAGATCAAGCCAGAATGGCGACTTCTTCTCCTCCTACGACCAGCACCGCACTCGTCCCGCGCCACCTCGCGGCAAACGTGCGGCTGGCCCTCGCCGATACGCGCGTCGTCGTCATCCTCGGCGCCCGACAGGTCGGCAAGAGCACCCTTGTCGCGCAGATCGCGGCCGGCGAGGAGCAGCGAACCATCGTGACGCTCGACGATCCCCCTACACGCCAAGCCGCGATCGACGACCCCACGGGCTTCGTGGCCGATCTTCAGACGCCCGCGGCGATCGACGAGGTCCAGCGGGCACCGGAGCTGATGCTGGCGATCAAACAGTCCGTCGACCGGGACCAACGCCCAGGTCGCTACATCCTCACCGGGTCGGCGAACCTGCTCACCGCCCCGACGATCGCCGACGCGCTCACCGGCCGAACCGAGTACCTGCGCCTGTGGCCGTTCTCGCAAGCGGAGCTGCACAACGTGCCTCCCCGCTTCATCGACGCGCTGTTCGCAGCGAGCCCGCCGCGCATCGCCGATGTCGAGAGTGGGCGCCGCCCCCACGCGCAAATGCTCGTCAGCGGCGGCTTTCCGGAAGCGCTGCGGCGCAGCAGCGCCCGGCGAGGCCGGTTCTTCGACACATACCTGGACACCGTCCTCGACCGCGACCTCGGCACGATCGCGCGAGTGCACGACCGTGCGAACGTGCGGCGGCTGCTCTACGCCGTCGCAGCGACCACGGGCTCGCCGCTCAACATCGAAGGCGTCGCACGCGATCTCAAGCTCGCAGCCAACACGGTGCGCTCGTACGCCGACCTTATGGAGATGCTCTTCCTCGTGCACCGCCTGCCGGCCTGGCACTCGAACCTGCTGAGCCGTCTGACGAAGGCACCGAAGTTGCATGTCATCGACAGTGGGCTTCTCGCATATCTGCTCGGCGCGGACGCTGCGCGGGTGGTGTCGGACGGTCGCATCGCCGGCGCGCTCGTGGAGACCTTCGCCGTGATGGAGATCGTGCGGCAGGCTTCAGCCCATCCCGATCCGCCGCGCTCGTTTCATCTGCGCGATCAGCGCGGGCACGAGGTCGACCTCGTGCTCGAGCGGCGCGACGGCACAGTCGTCGGCGTCGAGGTCAAAGCGTCGGCGACGACCGGTTCGAACGACTTCCGCGGACTGAAGCTGCTGCGCGACCGCCTCGGCGATCGCTTCGTCTTCGGCGTCGTGCTGCACACCGGCTCGCGGACGCTTCCCTTCGGCGACCGGCTCGCCGCAGTGCCGCTCGCCGGCCTGTGGTCCGCGTAGCGCGGCAGACTGTCGGGACATGGGCCGACGCAGCCGACAGCGCAGAGGTCGCGACGAGCTGGTCGCGCCGACGACGGACTACACGGATCCCGGGGGGAACGTGCTGACGCTGCGCGGGTCGATGACGCCGGCGACGCGGCGCGAGTATGCGGACGCGATGGCGGGCGGCGCGGGCGCTCCGGCGGCGACGCGCGAGGACGCGTGGCAGCGCGGCGTCGAGTTCCTGTTCGAGCGGCTCGCGGTGCGGTGGGTGGTGGCGGACGTGCCGATCGAGAAGCAGAAGGAGCTGCTGGCGCGCTTCCGCTTCGCCTCCCAGGACGAGCGCGCGTGGATCCGGGGGGCGTTGCGCGAGCACCTCGCCGAGTGGTTCCCGGACGTGGAGGCGCCGTGACGGGCGGCGGCTGGCGCGACACCGACACCGAGCGCTTCGCGGCGCTGCTGTGCGACTACTGCCTCGACGTCCAGCCGGGCTGGCAGGTGCTCGTGCGCTCTACGACGCTGGCCGCGCCACTGCTGCGCGCACTGCACGCGGCGATCATCGAGCGCGACGCGTGGCCGCTCCTGCGCGCCGAGCTGCCCGGCGTGGAGGAGGACTTCTTCGCGCTCGCGCGCGAGCGGCACCTCGACTCGTTCGGCTCGATCGCCGAGGCGGAGGCCGCGCAGGCCGACGCGTTCCTGACGATCCAGGCGCCGGAGAACACGCGCGCGCTGGCCGACGCGGACCCGCAGCGGATGGCGCGCGTCGCCCGCTCCCGCGCGCCCCTCGGCGAGCTGCGGCTGGCGAAGCGCTGGTGCGGGACGCTGTGGCCGACACCGGCCGGCGCGCAGCAGGCGGGCATGGGCGACGACGCGTTCGCGGCGTTCGTGCGCGGCGCGCTGTTCCTCGACCGTGACGACCCGGCGGCGGCGTGGCGCGAGCTGGGCGCCTTCCAGGCCGGGCTGATCGAGCGGCTGCGCCGCGCGCGCGAGCTGCGGATCGAGGCCGAGGGGACCGACCTCACGCTGCGTGTGGACGACCGCACGTGGGTCAACAGCGACGGCAAGCGCAACATGCCGAGCGGCGAGGTCTTCACCGGGCCGCTCGAGGACTCCGCGAACGGCGTGGCGCGCTTCACGGTGCCGTCCTCGCCGCGCGGCGTCGCGGTGGAGGACGTCGAGCTGACGTTCAGAGACGGCGAGGTCGTCGCGGCGCGCGCCAGCCGCGGCGACGACTACCTCCAGCGCACGCTCGCGACCGACCCCGGCGCCCGCCGCCTCGGCGAGATCGGCATCGGCACCAACCGCGGGATCGACCGCCCGATCGGCGCGATCCTGTTCGACGAGAAGATCGGCGGCACGGTCCACCTCGCGCTCGGCCGCTCCTACCCCGAGACCGGCGGCCTCAACGAGTCCGCCGTCCACTGGGACCTCATCTGCGACCTGCGCGAGGGCGGCCGGCTGACGGCGGATGGCGAGGTCGTCGAGACGCGCCCGGGCGGGCGAGCGTTCGAGTAGGTTTCGAGTAGCGCGGGAGCGAGCCAGCAGCTCGTCTCCGACGTGCGCTGCGAGGGCCCGATCCCGTGGATGCTGACCGAGGCCCGAATGCGCGTCCGCGAGCTGCAGCCGGTGCGGCGGGCGCTCGGCGGCGAGGGACGCTTCGAGGACGTCGCGCTCGTGCCGGAGGACGCCTGGCTGGAGGGGCTCGTGAACGCGGTCGTCCATCGCTCGTACAGCCTCGCCGGCGACCACGTCCGCGTCGAGATCTTCGACGACCGCATCGAGATCGCCAGCCCGGGGCGGTTCCCCGGGATCGTCGACCTCGCCGATCCGCTGACGGCGCCGCGGTTCGCGCGCAACCCGCGCATCGCGCGCGTCTGCGCCGACCTCAAGCTCGGGCAGGAGCTCGGCGAGGGCATCCGCCGCATCTACGAGGAGATGCGGGACGCGGGCCTCAACGACCCCGTCTACACGCAGACCGCCGCCAGCGTGCGGCTGCTGCTGTCCGCGGAGCCCGCCGACCACCGGCTCGACGCGCGGCTCACACCGCAGGCCCGCAAGGTCACCGCGGCGCTGCGCGACGCCGGGCGCCTCAGCACCGGCGAGGTCGCGGAGCTGCTTCAGCGCTCCCGGCCGTCCGCCATCAGGGTGCTCAAGTCGCTCGAGGCCGCGGAGCTGATCCGGTGGGTCGGGAACAGCACACGGGATCCTCGCGCCTACTGGGAGATCGTCCGGCGATGAGCGCGCCGCGCGCGTACTCTCACGCCTACTCTCAACCTACTCTCACGCTCGGCGTTAGAGCTGGTTGAAAGTAGGTTGAGAGCTTCGATGAGCACCTGCGTCCTCTGGTCCGGTGGCAAGGACTGCTTCGCGGCGGGGCTGCGGAGCGGGGCGCTGGAGGATGCGGGGACGCGGCTGGTGACGTTCGTGCCGGCGGGCGAGGCGGTGGCGTTCCGCTGCCATCCGCTCGGGGTGATGCGACGGCAGGCGGCCGGGCTGGGCCTGCGGCATGATCTCGTCGCGATCGAGCGCGACGAGTGGGAGGCGTCGTACCGGCGGGCGTTCGCGCGCCTCGCCGACGAGGGCGTGGAGCGGATCGTCACGGGCGACATCACGCCGCGGGAGTGGCCGTGGCTCGGCGAGGCGTGCGCGGCGACGGGCCTTGCGCTCGAGACCCCGCTGACGACCGCAGCCGACGAGGACGCGGGCGCGCTGCTCGACTTCCTCGCTACCGAGCATGTCGAGGCAACGGTCGCGGGCTTGCGCGCGGAGCACTACCGCGCGACGTTCCTCGGGCGCCCGGTCGGCCGCGCGCTGCTGGCCGAGCACGGGCTCGACGACCCCGCCGCGTTCCACCCCTGCGGCGAGCGCGGCGAGTACCACACGGTCGTCACGGCTTTTCGCGGCACGCGCTTCGTGGAGGAGGATCCCGCTGCGTTCGCGCACGTCGAGCGCGACGGCATCTGGGCGCTCGACTGGCCGCCGACGTACGCGTCCGATTTCCACTAGTCGGCGACCGGGGGGAGCGCCATCATCCATGGCGTGGTCGAGGATTTCGAACAGTGCTATCGCGCCGTCCGCTCGAAGGACGCGCGCTTCGACGGGTGGTTCGTGATCGCCGTCACCTCGACCGGCATCTACTGCCGGCCGAGCTGCCCGGCGATGACCCCGAAGCGCGCGAACGTGCGCTTCCTGCCGACCGCCGCCGCCGCGCAGCGCGCCGGCTTCCGCGCCTGCAAGCGCTGCCGCCCGGACGCCTCCCCCGGCTCGCCGGAGTGGAACCTGCGCGCCGACGCGGTCGGCCGCGCGATGCGGCTGATCCGCGACGGCGCGGTCGAGCGCGACGGCGTGCCCGGGCTCGCGCGGCGGCTCGGCTTCAGCGAGCGCCACCTGCACCGCCAGCTCGTGGCCGAGCTGGGCGCCGGCCCGCTCGCGCTCGCCCGCGCGCAGCGCGCCCAGACCGCCCGCCTGCTGATCGAGACGACGGCGCTGCCGTTCACCGATGTCGCGTTCGCGGCCGGCTTCCCCAGCATCCGCCAGTTCAACGAGACGATCCGCGAGGTGTTCGCGACGACGCCGACGGAGTTGCGTCGGGGCGCGCGCCGCAACGGCCACGCGGAGCATGCGGCCGGACTGACGCTGCGCCTGCGCCATCGGGCGCCGCTCGACGCGGCCGCGCTGCTGGCGTTCCTCGGCATGCGCGCAGTGCCGGGCGTCGAGGCGTGGGAGCCGGCCGGCGGCGGGACCTACCGGCGCGTGCTCGCGCTTCCGCACGGGCCGGGCGTCGCGGCGCTCGCGCCGAGCGAGGCGGGCGACCACGTTCGCTGCGAGCTGCGCCTGAGCGACCTGCGCGACCTCGCCGCCGCGGTGCAGCGCTGCCGCCGGCTGCTCGACCTCGACGCCGACCCGGTCGCGGTCGACGCGGCGCTCGCTGCCGACCCGCTGCTCGCGCCGCTCGTCCGCGCAACGCCCGGCCGCCGCGTCCCCGGTGCGGTCGACGGCGCCGAGCTGGCCGTGCGCGCCGTGCTCGGCCAGCAGGTGTCGGTCGCGGGCGCGCGCACGCTCGCCGGCCGGCTGACGGCCGCGCTCGGGGAGCCGCTGCCGGACGGGCTCGCGGACGAGCAGCTCACGTACGCCTTCCCCTCCGCCGCCGCGCTCGCCGCCGCCGACCCGGCGGACCTGCCGCTCACGCGCGCCCGCGCGCATGCGCTCACGACGCTCTGCCGCGCGCTCGCGGACGGCTCGCTGGCGCTGGACCCCGGCGCCGACCGCGACGCCACGCGCGAGCGGCTGCTGACGCTGCCGGGCATCGGCCCGTGGACGGCGGAGTACGTCGCGATGCGCGCGCTCGGCGACCCCGACGCCTTCCCCGCCACCGACCTCGGCGTGCGCAAGGCGCTCGATCGGCTCGGCGGCAACGCCGATCCTGAGCGCTGGCGTCCATGGCGCGCCTACGCCGTCCAGCACCTGTGGGCGAGTCTCTCCGAAGGAGGAACCTGATGCCGACGTACACCGCCACGATCCCCACTCCCCCCGGCCCGTTCACGGTCGTCGCCTCCGACGAGGCGGTGCTCGCGAGCGGCTGGACCGACGACCCCGAGCGGCTGCGCGCGATGATCGGCGCCGAGCTGCGCCCCGCCGGCGAGCTGCGCGCGAAGCGCGACCTCGGACCGTTCACGCAGGCGGTGACGGACTACGTCGCGGGCGACCTGACCGCGATCGACCCCGTCCCCGTGAGCGTGTCCTCGACGCCGTTCCACGAGCGGGCGTGGGCCGAGCTGCGCTTGATCCCGGCTGGCGCGCCCGAGACGTACGGCCAGCTCGCCGCGAGATGCGAGAGCCCGGCCGCAGTGCGCGCCGCCGGCACCGCCTGCGGCCGCAACCCGGCGGCGCTGTTCGTCCCCTGCCACCGGGTCGTGCGCACCGGCGGCGGGCTCGGCGGCTTCGGCTACGGGCTGCCGGTCAAGCGCTGGCTGCTCGACCACGAGCAGGGCGTCGCCGCGATCGCCTGAGCAGCGCCTACGATCCGCGCGTGACGCTCGTCGACGAGATCCGCGAGGCGTGCGCGTGGGTCGCAGCGGGGGCGGCGCACGTGCGGGTCGTGGAGGACGCGGTCCCGACGTACGCGGCGGCGCTGCCGGCGTGGCGGGCGCCGGCCGCGGAGGACCGGCTGCTCGATGGCTCGCCGGAGCTGCTCGCCGCCTTCCACCTGACGCTCGACGCGATCAACTTCGGCTCCGGCTGGTTCCCGACGCTGCGCAAGCGCGACGGGCGCTCGGGCTACTGGACGGTCGCGCTCGGGCTGCGCGACCGCTTCGTCCGGCACGGGGCGTGGAGCGCGCAGGAGCTGCGGGAGATCGATGCGGCCGCGGTAGCCGCGACGCTCGGGCAGGACCCCGCGCACGAGCTGATGGAGCTGTTCGCCCGCTCGCTGAACGACCTCGGCGCGCACGTGGCCAAGGACCACGGCGGCAGCTTCCTCGCCGTCGCCCAGGCGGCCCACGGCTCCGCCGTCGCGCTCGCCGAGCTGCTCGCCGGCTGGGACTGCTTCGCCGACGTCTCGACCTACGCCAGCCGCCGCGTCCCCTTCTGCAAGCGCGCGCAGCTCGCCGCCGCCGACCTGCACCATGCGGGCGTCGCGGACTTCTCGGCCGACCTCCGTCGCCTGACGCTGTTCGCCGACAACCTCGTCCCCCACGTGCTGCAACTCGACGGGATCCTCGTCTTCGACCCTGCCTTCGCCGCGCGGATCGAGGCCGGCGGGCTGATCCGGCACGACAGCCCCGAGGAGGTCGAGATGCGCGCCTGCGCCGTCCACGCCGCCGAGCTGATCGTCGCCGCGCGCCCCGACCTCACCGCCCAGCGGGTCGACCACCTGCTGTGGACGAAGGGCGGCGGCGCGCGCTACAAGGCCGTCCCCCGCCCGCGCTCCCGCTGCACGGCGTACTGACGACCGATCGTTGAACCGCCGCATGCAATTTCCATGTGGTTGCGACGACCGCCTAGGGGCGGTATAAACTCGCTCACGCCACATCAACCAAAAACTAGGGTGGTCGGCAGGGGCGTTGACCACCCTCGCAGCGGGGGGAGATCCTCAATGAATCGCAGAGCATGCCTGCGCATGTCGCTGCTCGGCTTGGCCACCGCGGCTGTCGTCGCGATGACCGCGCCCGCGGCGCAAGCCATATCGTCCAACCACTTCTGCCCGTCCAACGGGACGATGGCGCTCCAGGCGTATGGCCATTCCGGCGACCGTTGCACCGCCTACTACTACTCGATGTACCGCGTCGTCGCGTACAACGACAACGGCTACGACACGTGCGCCGCGTTCAAGCCTGAATCGGGTGGCGGCGGCGCGGATCAATATGTGAGGGCCGATTGCGAATATGGCGCCGCGGTCGTCGAAACGACCCTCATCGATCCGATCGCCGACTGGGCGACGATCATCAACAAACAGGGCGCCGCGCACACCGGCTTCCACGGCACGACCTTCTACACCGGCTAGCGCGGGCAAGGAAACCATCGCTATGACAACGCACATCGACCGTCGCTCGCTGCTCGCCGTCGCACTCGCCGCAATTGCCGCGGCGGCGCTGGCGCTCGTGCTGCTCGGCGGGCACCGCGGCAACGCGGACGCGGCGTCGGGGCTCGTCCAGGCCCCGAGCGCAAACGTCGTCGCGCGCTTCGCCGCGCTCGCCCACGCACAGACGTCCGCCGACACGCTCGGCTCCTACGTCGAGGCGAATACGCTGGCCGGCTTCAACCCGGCGCTCGCGCGTCGCGTCTCGCCCGATCCGCGCTCCAGGATGTGGGTGGCGCCGGCCGACGGCGACGCGATCTGCCTCGTGGACACGCCCATCATCTCGCCCCGCGAGCTGCCCGCGGCGCACTGTCACACGCTCGCCGAGGCGCTCGAAGGCAAGACCGTCGCCGTCGCGGGCAGCGCGCCCGAAGTCGAGATCCGGGGCCTCGTGCCGGACGGCGTCCAGCAGGTGGTCGTGCACCTCGCCGACGGCTCGACCGCCATCGCGCCGGTGCGCGACAACGCCTACGACCTCGTCGTGGACAAGGCGACGGCGAGCATCAGCTACACGGACGGGACAACCACGACGAACCTGTCGGCGCCGTCGATCGACGGGCCGCCGGCTGCGGGGTAGACCGGACCGACCGCCGCGGGGTCTCGCGCGTGCGGGGCCCCGCGCTCGGGTTCTCAGCCCTCGCGCGCGGTCAGCCAGTCGAGCTGGACCTCGGCGCTCTCGCGCGTGTCCGTGAAGACGACGTAGGCGATCGGCGGGCCGCCGAGGAACGCCATCCCCTCCGCGCTGCCGACGTAGACCGCCGGACGGGCTGCGCCCTCGGGCCCCTGGACCCACAGTCTCTGGCCCTCGTGGAACGGATCGTGCTGGTGCCGCATGCAGTCGTACGCTACAGCGCGGCGTGCGCCTCGTCACCTGGAACGTCAACTCCCTCAAGGCTCGCCTGCCGCGCGTGCTCGAGTTCGCCGCGGAGCACGCGCCCGACGTCATCTGCCTGCAGGAGACGAAGTCCGACGCGGCGGCGTTCCCGCACGACGAGCTGGCGGCCGCCGGCTACCGCGCCGCCGACCACAGCGGCGGGCGCTGGGCCGGCGTCGCGGTGCTCGCGCGCGAGCCGCTCGGGCTGGAAGACCCGGCGCTCGGCCTGCCCGGCGAGCCGGCGCCGGACGAGGCCCGCTGGGTCGAGGCGACCGTCGGCGGGGTGCGGGTCGTCAGCACCTACGTGCCGAACGGCCGCGTGGTCGACAGCGAGTGGTACGCGCAGAAGCTCGACTTCCTCGCCGCGGCCGCCGAACGGGTCCGCGCGATCCGCGCCGCCGGCACCCCGCTCGTCGTCGCCGGAGACATGAACGTCGCCCCGGCCGACGTCGACGTCTACGACCCCGCCGCCTTCGCCCACGAGACGCACGTCACGCCGCCCGAGCGCGCCGCGCTCGCCGCCGTCGCGGAGGCGGGCGGCCTGCACGACGCGTTCCGCCGCCTGCACCCCGGCGAGCAGCAGTTCACCTGGTGGGACTACCGCGCCGGCCACTTCCACAAGGGCCTCGGCCTGCGCATCGACCACGCGCTCGTGAGCGAGGAGCTGGCCGCGCGCCTCACCCGCGCGGGGATCGAGCGCCCGTACCGCAAAGGCCCGAGAACCCTCCGACCACGCGCCGTTCGTGGTCGAGTGGGCGGATTGAGCGACCCTGCATCGAACCGGGCGGGCGTCGTGCACGCCCCGACCGGGGGGCGTTCACACCTCGGCCAGCACGCCCACGAGGCGCCCGCGCTACGGTGCCCGGCGTGCGCCGCACCAAGATCGTCGCGACCATCGGTCCCGCCTGCCGCGACCCCGAGACGCTCGCCCGCATGGTCGAGGCGGGGCTCGACGTCGCGCGCCTCAACTTCTCCCACGGCACCCGCGAGGAGCATGCCGACAACGTGCGGCTCGTGCGCGCAGCGGCCGATCGCGCCGGGCGCCAGGTCGCGATCCTGCAGGACCTGCCGGGGCCGAAGCTGCGCATCGGCCCGCTGCGCGACGACCTGATCGACCTGCGCCCGGGCGACCATCTCGCCCTCGCCTGCGGCCACGACGAGCCGGGCGACGAGGAGCGCATCTCGGTCAGCTGGGCGGGGCTGCCGGCCGCGGTGGAGGCGAACGACGTGATCTACCTCGCCGACGGCCGCATCCGCCTGCGCGTGCAGGCGGTGCGCGACGACGAGGTCGACACGACCGTCGAGATCGGCGGCGCGCTCGCCTCCCGCCAGGGCCTCAACCTGCCCGGCTCCACGCGCGGCCTGCCGGCCGTGCCGCACGAGGACCTCGAGCTGCTGCGCTTCGGCGAGTCGATCGGCGTGGACCTCGTCGCGCTGTCGTTCGTGCGCGAGCCGAGCGACATCACGGAGGTGCGCAAGCACACGCGCATCCCGCTGATCGCGAAGATCGAGAAGCCGCAGGCGGTCGAGCAGGCCGAGGAGATCATCCGCGCGGCCGACTGCGTGATGGTCGCGCGCGGCGACCTCGGCATCGAGCTGCCGATCGAGGACGTGCCGGTCGTGCAGAAGCAGCTGCTGCGGCTCGCCGGCCGGCTCGCGCGCCCCGCCATCACCGCGACGCAGATGCTCGACTCGATGGTCGCCTCCTCGCGCCCGACGCGCGCCGAGGTGACCGACGTCGCGAACGCGATCCTCGACGGCACCGACGCGGTGATGCTCTCGCAGGAGACCGCCGTCGGCGCGCATCCGGTCGAGGCCGTCGCGATGCTCGCCTCGATCGCGCTGCGCACCGAGCGCGAGCTGCCGTACGAGCGCTGGAACGAGGAGCGCGTGAGCCGCGACGCGCGCGATCCGGCCTACACGCTGGCGCACAACGCCTGCGACGCCGCCCGCGAGCTGGGCCTCGCGGCGCTGATCGTGCCGACGCTGTCGGGCCGCTCGGCGCGGCTGATCTCGGCGCACCGGCCGAACGTGCCGATCTACGCGCTCTCGCCGGGGAAGGAGACGGTCCGCCGCTGTGCGCTGATGTGGGGGGTCGAGGCCGCCTCGATGCGCCGCCACGAGATCACCGAGGAGCTGATCGGCGACGCCGCCGTGCGCGCCGTCGAGCTGGGCTGGGTCAGACGCGGCGACCGCGTCGGCATCACGGCCGGTCTGCCGAGCGGCCGTCCGGGGACGACGAGCCTGTTCCAGATCCAGACAGTCTGACGTCGTCCGCAGGCGATCGCTCGTGATCGCCGGAGGCCGAAAGCCGTTTCCGGATCCGCACGTCACGCACGGCGACGACCGCGCCGCCGGCCGCCATCGCGAGCAGCACCGCGTACGCCGCGATCGCCGCCGGCGAGTCGAGCTTCGAGAGGCTGCCGCCGAGCGCGGTGTAGGCGAACGCGCGGGGCGCGCAGCCGATCGCGGTCGCGGCGGCGAACGTCGCCAGCCGCACGCGCGTGAGCCCCGCGGCGTAGTTGACGACGTTGTACGGGATCCCCGGCAGGATCCGCGCGTACAGCACCGACAGGAAGCCGCGCTGCGCGACGAAGTCCTGCAGGACGCGCACGCGATGGCCCGACAGCTCGTCGACCGCGCCCGCACCGAAGCGGCGCGAGACGAGGAACGCCAGGCTGGCGCCGGTCGTCGCCGCGACGATCGACAGCGGCGTCCCGAGCGCCGTGCCGAACAGCAGCCCGCTCGCGCCCGCCAGCAGCGGCCCGGGGAACATCGCGACCGTCAGCAGCGAGGAGACGAGCACGAACACGATCGGCGCCAGCGCGCCGGAGCCGCGCACCGCGTCGCGCACGCGGTCGGCCGACAGGCTGCCGCTCAGCGCGACGGCCGCGAACAGCGCGCCGACGAGCGCCGCCAGCAGCGCGAGGCGCAGCAGCGCGTAGCGCCGCTCACGCCGCGACGCGGCCGTAGAACTCCTCCTCCAGCCGTCCCAGCTCCGTCACGGCGGGATCGCCGTACATCCACTCACGCGCGATGCGGTGCCAGTTGGCCTTCGCCCGCAGCTGCCCGATCACGGCGAGCGTGAGCATCTCCATGCGGCGGCCGAACAGGTGCTCGGGCCGGATGTCCTGATGGCGCATCTCGCGGAAGTGCGAGGAGCGCATGTCGGACGACTCGATCATCACGTGCGTGGCGAACTCGGGCGTGAGCTGCAGGTCCTGGTCGGTCGTGTACCAGCCGATCGTGTCCTCGATGTACGCCATCACGGTCTCCGGCGCGATCCTGTCCGGCTGCGGCAGGAAGCCGAGCCGCGCCAGCAGCGCGTGCACGCCGTCCGCGTCGCCCTCGCTGACCGCGCGCTGGCACGCCAGCTCGTTCTCGACGTCCTCCGCGCTCATCCGCTTGAAGAGGCCGAAGTCGAGGAACGCGACTCTGCCGTCGTCCTGCAGCAGGAAGTTGCCGGGGTGCGGGTCGCCGGAGAACTGGTGGTGGCGGTAGAGGCAGCCCATGAAGAAGCGGAAGACGATCTCGCCGAGCCGGTCGCGCTCCGCCTGCGTGCCCTTCTTCAGCTCCTCGAAGCCCTTGCCCTCGACGAACTCGCTGACGATCACGCGCTCGCGCGAGAGGCGCGTCACGACGTCGGGCACGACGATGAACGGGTGCCCGCGGAAGATGCGCGCGAGCGAGCGCTGGTTCTGCGCCTCCAGCTCGTAGTCGAGCTCCTCGTCGATCCGCAGCCGGATCTCCTCCGTGACGGCCTTCACGTCGAGGCCCGGCGTCATCCGCTTGACGACGCGCATGATCAGGCCGAGGTTCGACATGTCGGCGCGCACGGCGGCGGCGACGCCCGGGTACTGGACCTTGACCGCCACGTCGCGGCCGTCGTGCAGCGTCGCGCGGTAGACCTGCCCGATCGAGGCGGCGGCGATCGGCTCCTCGTCGAAGGACGCGAAGATCTCGCCGAGCTTGTCGTCGAGCTCCTCCTCGATGACCTTGCGCATGTCCTTGAAGCCGACCTTGGGCGCCGCGTCGCGCAGCGCCGCGAGCTTCGCCTGGAACTCCTCGCGGTGCTCCTCCGGCACGAGCCCGACGTCGAGGAACGACAGCACCTGACCGAGCTTCATCGCCGCGCCCTTCATCGTCCCGAGCGCGGTGACGATCTGCTCGGCCGCCTCGAGGTGGCGGCGTTCGAGCGCCGCCTGACCGTCCTCCTTCGAGCGCGTCACGTTCGCCGCGCGCGTGCCGGCCTGCCGCACGGCCTGACCGGCGGCGAGTCTCCCCAGCGTGGCGGTGCGGCGCACGCGTGAGGTCGGGATTCTGTCGCGCGCCATCGCCCACCCATCCTAGGCGCCGCGCGCCGGCCCCGCCCCGATCAGCCGCGCTCGACCTTCGAGCCCGGCACGATGTCGTCCGAGCCGTCGGGCCAGCGCACCCACGCCTTGTGGCCGCCGTCGTAGTCGTCGCCGAGCAGGACGAGCGTCGCCGGCTCGCCGAGCGCGGTGCACGGCTCGGCGCCCTCGGCGTCGAGGCCGCGCCAGACGCGCACGAACGCGTTCGACTCCAGCTCGTCGCCGACCGTCGTCGGGTCGGTGTGGCCCGGGTGGACCGAGATGCCCGGCGGCAGCGCCAGCAGCTTGTCCATGATCGAGGACTTGAGGTCCTCGTAGGTCGTGTGGCCGGGCGCGCGCACGCCGCCGACCGAGCCCTTGAAGAGCGTGTCGCCGGTGAACAGCGCCTGCTCGGCGCCGTGGCTGACGAGCAGCGCGACCATCCCGGCGGTGTGGCCCGGCGTGTGCAGCGGCTCGATCCGCAGGCCGCCGGAGAGGATCGGCTCGCCGGGGACGATCTCGCCCGTCGCCTGCGGGACCAGCTCGCGCTCGAGCGCGTGGATCAGCACCGGCGTGCCGGGCAGGCGCTCCAGCGTCTCGTCGAGTGCGCAGACGTGGTCGTAGTGGTGGTGCGTCAGCAGCACGTGCGTCAGCGTCAGGTCGTCGCGCTCGAGCGCGTCGAGCAGCGGACCCATCGGGCCGCCCGCGTCGATCAGCACGGCCGAGCCGCCGGGCTCGTCGGCGACGAGGTACGTGTTCGTGAGGAAGCCGTCGGACATCGAGCGTTCGAGGATCATGCGGCGAGCTTACCCAGCGGGCGTGCGAAGATCGGATGAATGGTGCGACGGGCAGGAGCGATCCTCGTGGCGCTGGCGATCTGCGCGGCGCCCGCGCACGCGGCGACGAGCCCCGGCGGCAGCTACCCCACCGACCTCGAGCTCGCGTACAGATTCCGCCCGCTGCTGCTGTTCGACTCGGCCGAGCGCTGGCGCCCGCTCGACGTCAACCGCTTCCTCGCCGAACCGGGGCATCAGGCGTGCCCGCCCGCCGGCACCGGCGCCTGCGTCCCGCTCACGAGCCTCGCGCAGCTGACGCCGGCCGTCGCCTACCTCGACCTGCGCGGAACGAACCCGGAGGGCGCCGACGCGACCGCGCCCGGCCTCGCGACCTGCCCGAAGACCTATCCCAACTTGCGCGACTGCGACGCGAACGGCACCTCGACGATCTACGCCCACGTCGTGCGCTCGCCCGACCCGACGGCGAGGATCCCGCCCAAGCGGATCGCGATCGACTACTGGTGGTTCCTGCGCTACAACGCCTACTCGCTCGACGAGCACGAGGGCGACTGGGAGGGCGTGACCGTGATCGTGGACCCGTTCGGCAGGAAGGTGCTCGACGTCCACTACGCCGCCCACGCCGGCGTCTGGCGCTACGACAGAGGCGTCCCGAAGCTCGTCGGCGGCCGCGTCGAGGTGTTCGTCGCGCGCGGCGACCACGCCTCCTACCCACGCGCATGCGTCCGCCTCTGCCGCCAGACCGACGCGACGCTGCCGGAGGCGCGCTTCGACGGCAGGCGCCCGTGGATCGGCAACTCGGCGAGCGGCTGCCGGCGGCGCTGCGTCCAGCTGATGCCGACCGGCCCCGACGCACTCACGCCGGCGTCGTGGGACGCCTGGAACGGACGCTGGGGCGCGACGTACGCGCCGGCCTTCCCGCCGCCGCTCACGCCGTCGTTCCAGCGACGCTTCAGACATCCGTTCACCGCGACGCACAGCGGCCGCCATCTGTTCCGCATCGCCTGACCAGGAGCCCGCCCCATGCCACTGATCCACACCTGCTACCGCATCCTCGAGATCGACCGCTCGGTCGCCTTCTACGAAGCGCTCGGCTTCAGAGAAGTCGCGCGCCTGCCGATCCGCGACGAGGCCGTCAACGTCTTCATGAACATCCCCGGCGACGGCGACATGCCGCGGCTGGAGCTGACGTACAACATCGGCCGCACCGAGCCCTACGAGATCGGCACCGGCTACGGCCACATCGCGATCACCGCAGACGACCTCGACGCCACGCCGCACGCCTCGCCGAGCAGGGCATCGAGCCCGAGAAGCCGCCGTACTCGGTGCGCGAGGGCGGCTCGCGGCTGTGCTTCGTGCGCGATCCCGAGACGCAACGACAGCGCGCCGGACCCCCGGAAGTTTCCAGAGTAGGCATTGACCGAGCCGTGCCGTTCACAAGATCATGGCCCCGCGGCACCGAGAAGCGGTGCGAGCGCGGGACGGGGCGGAGAGAGACCACCGGGGGCGATTCGATCCTCACGGGTCCACATCCCATCGAAGTTGCGTGCGGCTGGCCCCAGGCCCGCCGCCTCGCCTCCCCCAAGCGAGGTCGGCGCCGCACGCATACGAGGCCCTTGGCAGCTCTCGGAGGTCTTCCCCCTCCCTCGGGGCTCGCCAAGGGCCTCACCCCCGGCGGCCGGTCCCCGCCGAGGCTTCGGCCGGTTGGAGCGAACGAACCAATCCCCCGGCCGAGGTCTCGGCGGGGGCAGGTCGCTCAGCGGCCCCCGAACGGCGGCGGCGCCCGCGGGCAGACTGCCCTTCTCGCGCGGCGCCGCCGCTCGCTTCCCACGGGAAGTCCGGACTGACGCACGAATCGCGCAGAAGGTGGCCTGCGCGGGTCCGCCGCGAAGAACGGTGAGCGTTCGGCGTACTTCGACCGGTTGCAGAGGCGCCACGTAATATGGCGCCCGCTGGTAGATCAGTCGCGCACGAAGGCGGTGAGCTGGACTTCTGGAGGAAGCTTGACGCTTAGGAGAAGTGTCGCCCGCACGGGCGCGTTGACCTCGCGGAGCGGCGCTGCGGCGCGGGTCCGCGTTCGCTTCATGCTGGTAATCGCTGGCGCAGTCTTCGCGTTGGCGGCCGGGGCTGCGGTCCATGCGCCGACCGCTTCGGCGTGCTCGGGCACGTCCCACTGCTATGGCATCGCCTCGTCGGTGGATGGGAACGGTTTCGCTGGCAGCTCCGCGTACGTTCGGACCAACTGCATCAATCTGGCATCCGGCGCGGAGTTCGTGACCAACGAGCTGTGGGCTGTGACGAGCAACGGCGCGCGCTGGGTCGAGGGCGGAATCGCTAAGGGGGGTAGCGCCGGGACTGGCGGGCTCCAGTACTTCTGGGCGCGCAATGACCCCAATCTGAATCCGGCGTACATGGAGTGGAACCTCGGCGCGGCGCCCGCGAACACCTACGAGCCAGTCACGCTTGAGCTTTCGAGCGGGCAGTGGTACGTCTACAACGACGGGGTCTGGAACCACACCTCAGCGGTCACGACGCCGGTCAGCACCTTGCAGGGCGGGATCGAGACCAACTCCAACAACACCAGCAGCTGGGGCAGCGAGTCCAGCATGTTGAGAATGGAGAACGGTGGCTCTTGGGTGGACGGTTGGGGTCCATTCTTGCTGACTCAGCAAACCAACACGCGGGTCCAATGGGTCAACCAGTACGACTGGATCCAGATGGGCGCGGGGTCGATCACATGCTGAACCAGAACCGGAAGGGGCCGCGACGTATGCACATCTCCCGTCGACTCAGCCTGATCGTCGGCGTCGCCATCGTCGCGGCAGCCGTCGCGGGCGTCACGTTCGCCCAGGCCGACAAGACCGGGCGGCCAAGCGCGGCGGCAGCGCTCGCCCATACCAAGCAGCTCTCCGAGCAGCTCGCCCACATGCCCAAAGTACGACCCCATCACCGCTCGCACCGACTGACGCAGCGCGCAGCCCATTCAGGGGTGCCGCGTGCGCACAGCGCGCAGATCGACGCGGCGCTGAAGAACGCGGCGAACGTCGCGGGGGCCTACGCGCTCCCCGCCTCGCCGTCCTCGGGCACGGCTGCGGCAGCGCCGGCAACGCTGCCGGCGCAGGTCGTGGCCGCCGTCCAGAAGACGGTCGTCAGCGACGCCCTCGACTCAAGCGGAGTCGAGTCGAACAACTCGACGTACTCGTCCGGCGGCACGGAGAACCGTCGTGGAGGTGTCGGGCACGTTCGCGCCGCCGACCGCGCCGCCACCGGTCGGGGGGACGGCGCCTACACCGAAACCCGCCAAGTACCTCATCGTCGTCACCGACGATGCGACCGGAGACGTACGCGGAGTCGGCCTCGGCGACACGCCGATTCCCCTGACCCAGATGAGCGCGAACGTGACGGACGCGACCGTCCCGCAGCCCTAGCCCCGACGGGTAGGCAGCGCCTACATCAGCCCACGTCGTGCGCCCGGCGCCCAGCGCGCCGGGCGCACGGACGTGGGATGGCCGGCTACGCCGCCGCCAACTGCTCCAGCACCGCCAGCACCTCGTCGTCGTGCGTTCTCGGCGTGACTCTTGGGATCACGGTGCGCGACAACGCCGTCCGGACCGATGACGATCGTCGTCCGAGTAGCCCCCCCAATGTCCGTCCATACACGGCCGCGCCACGCGTTCTCGCCGCTGTGAGAAGCTGACCGCATGCCCCTCATCCACACCTGCTACCGCATCCTCGACATCGACCGTTCGGTCGCCTTCTACGAGGCACTCGGCTTCAGAGAGGTCGCGCGCCTGCCGATCCGCGACGAGGCCGTCAACGTCTTCATGAACATCCCCGGCGACGGCGACATGCCGCGGCTGGAGCTGACGTACAACATCGGCCGCACCGAGCCCTACGAGATCGGCACCGGCTACGGCCACATCGCGATCACCGCCGACGACCTCGACGGCACGCTCGCACGCCTCGCCGAGCAGGGGATCGAGCCGGAGAAGCCCCCGTACACGATCCGCGAGGGCGGCTCGCGGCTCTGCTTCGTGAGAGATCCGGACGGCTACCGCATCGAGCTGATCGAGCGCGCAGCGATCTGACCGCCCTGCGCCTGGTTTGGGAGCGAGGACGGCGGTGCGTGGCATAATCGTGGCATGGCTCGCACACGCCTGAGCACTACGGTCGACGCGGATCTCCTCGACACTGCACGGGGCCTGCGCGCCGACATCACCGATGCCAGCCTCGTCGACGAGGCGCTCGCAGCGCTGCTCTCCCTCCACCGCACCGCCGAGATCGACGCGGGCTATGCCGCGTACGACGCCCACCCGCTCGACGAGCCCGACGCGTGGGGCGACCTCGCGTCGTTCCGCCGCGCCGCCGCAGCCTCGTGACCGCCCTACCGGCCCGGGGCGAGGCATGGTGGTGCGAGCTGCCCGAGATCGGCCGCCGGCCGGTCGTCGTCCTGTCGCGCGACGCCGCGATCCCACGTCTGCGGCGAACCCTGATCGCACCGTGCACGACCACCATCCGCGGATTGCCCAGCGAGGTCGTCCTCGATCCCGAGGTCGATCCCGTCCCGCGGCGCTCGGCCGTGAACCTCGACTCGGTCGAGAGCGTCGCGGTCGCCACCCTGACCGATCGTCTCGGCCGCCTCGCCGACGCGCGCATGCGGGAGATCTGCGACGCGCTCGGTGTCGCGGTCGACTGCCGGCACTGACAAGCCGGCCTTGCGCCGGTACCCTGCCTCCACGCCATGGCCGACACGAGCAAGATCGCCAAGAACCTCGAGCGCTTCGCGCAGGCGATCGCGGCGCACGACCGCGAGAACCCGACGCACACCGCGTTCGGCATCGGCTTGGCGCCCTTCGACCTCGAGCGGCTGGGCCTGGACGAGGGCGAGGAGATCCTCCCCGGCATCGTGATCCAGGCCGACAACGGCGTCACCGGGAACTTCCGCGTGCTGTGCGACGGCCAGCACGACGAGGAGCGCGAGGCGGCCGAGGAGGAGGTCGTCGAGGCCTACGCGACGACGACCGTCGGCGGAGAGCGGTCCGGCGACCTGGAGCGGCGCTCGTTCTGAAGCACTGCGCCGGCCCGCAGGGGGCCGGCGAGCACAGGCCGCGCGCTGAGCGCAGCCGGGGCGGCCGCTCAGTCCCCGCCGAGCCCGGCCGGCAGCTCGAAGCACATCACGACCGCCGCACAGCGGTGGTCGGGCTGCTCGCCGCCGGCGATGCGCGACGCGCTCGCGCGGGCTATCCGCTCGACCGTCGCGTCCCACTCGGCGAGCGCGCGCTTGAGCTCCTCGCGGCCGCGCGCGTCGAGCGCGAGCGCGTGCAGATCGGCGTGCGCCGCGACCGCGTCGAAGCCGCCGCGCGCCAGCGCGGCCTGCCCGGCGCGCGCGACGACGATCGCCTCGCCGGCGAGGCCGGCGGCCGGATGCGCGGCGACGCCGGCGTCCGCCTCGTCCAGCACCTGGCGGGCGCGGTAGTGGTGCTCGACCGCGCCGCGGCGCTGCGTCCGTCTCGCCAGCTCGATGAAGCCGAGCGCCTCGAGGCGCCGCACGTGGTAGCCGACCGTGCCGAGCGCGACGCCCAGCTCGGCCGACAGCTCGACCGGGCTCGCCAGCTCGCGGTCGCGCAGCACGTTGAGGATCCGCACGCGCGTGGGATGCCCCAGCGCCTTGACGACGCGCGCGTCGACCGGATCGGCGTCGAACTGGGCGGCCACGCTCAGCCCCCCGGGCTCCGGGCGATGATGAGCGACCCTGGCGGGCTCGAGACCCGCCAGGGTCGCTGTTCAGCTCGCATCGCCGTTCCCACCCGTAGCTAGCGACGGTCGACCGACGCGGGAGGCGCGGCCAGGCCAGCAACTCCGTGCGCCGGGATGGGGGTGCGCACGGATCGTCCCGGGGTTCGTCGGGGGAGTGACGAGGACCGGGTTGGGGGATCGGAGGGGAACGGCGACCGCGAGACTGTCATCGCGCGCAATGCTTGGCGCAACGGCGCGCCTGGTCAAGGCTATGGGGAAAAGTTCCGAACTGAATAGAGTGCGCCAATTGACACATATATAGAGCGATCTGCGCGCTGCGGCTTGTCGTCTGCGACGGCCGGGCGAACGGGGCGCTACGTTCGCCGGCACGATGTCTCTCAAGCACGCCGTCCTCGCGCTGATCGTCGAGCGGCGCGGCTACGGATACGAGCTGGTCCAGCGCTTCGAGGAGCGCGTCGGCCCCGGCTGGCGGCTGAACCCGAGCGCGGTCTACCCGGCGCTCGACCAGCTCGAGCGCGGCGGGCTCGCGACGAGCGCGGTCCGCCGCGGCGGGACGCATCGCAGCCCGCGCGTGGTCTACGCGCCGACGGCGGCCGGGGAAGCCGCGCTCGACGCCTGGCTGCGCACGACCGGCGCGCCGCCCGAGCCGGTGCGCGCCGACCTCCACCTGCGGATCGCGTTCGCGCGCGAGGAGCACCGCGCGGCGCTCGCCGCGCAGCTCGCCGCCGACGAACGCGCGTGCGAGGAGCTGCTGGCCTGCTACCCGCGCCCGCACGCCGGCGCCGGCGCGACGCTGCTCGACGACGCCGTCGTCACGCGCCTGCGCGCAGAGCTGGCGTGGCTCGCGCGCGCACGCGCGACGCTCGCGGGCGACGACGGCTGAGGCGACGGGGGGCGCCGTCAGACGGCCGGCGCCGGCATGCCGGCCCGCTCGGCGATGCGCGCGGCGAGCGCGGCGACGGTCGGGCAGGGGATCCCGTGGCGCGCCCCGGCGCGCAGGACGGCGCCCGCGATCGCGTCCAGCTCGGGCTCGCGCCCGGCCGCGACGTCGCGCTGCATCGAGGTGCCGAAGCCGTCGTGGATCGCCTCGAACTCGCCGAACACGACGGCCGGGTCGACGTCGGCCCCCTCCGCGCGCGCGACGGCGGCGCCCTCGTGCACGCACGCCGTCAGCTCCGCCCAGCGCTGCGGGTCGGAGCGGATCGCGCCGAACGGCGCGTCGTACGCCGCGGTCATGCACGCGAGCGTGTTGAGACGCACGAGCTTGCCCCACAGGATCCGCGCCTCGCTCTTGTCGCCGGACACGCGGTTCTCCACCCCTGCCTGCGTCAGCAGCTCCGCGAACGCGCCGAGCGCCGGGCGCAGCGCGGCGGCGTCGCTCGTCAGCTCGACGAACAGGAATCTGCCGCCCTGCACGACGCGTCCGGGGGCCGGGCGGTCGGCCTGCACGCGGATCGTGCCGGCGGCGACACGCGCGCCGAAGCGCTCGCGCAGCAGCGCCATGTGGTCGAAGCCGTTGAGCAGCGGCACGACGAGCGCCGGCGTTTCCGCGTCCACGCGCTCCAGCGCCTGCTCCAGCGCTGCCGCCTTCGTCGCGACGATCAACACGTCGACCGGCTGCGTCAGCCGCGCGACGGCGGCAGGCCGCGCCGTGAAGTCGCCGAGCACGGCGCTCTGCACCTCGATCCCGTCGCGCGCGATCGTCGCGGCCGTCGCCTCGCGCGCGACGACGGTCACGTCCGCTCCCGCGCGCGCGAGCGCCGCCGCCAGCAGGCCGCCGACGCCGCCCGGGCCGAGGATCGCGATCGAGGGGGTCACCGGCGGGAGGCTAGTGAGCGCGGGGATCGATCAGCACGCCGGGGTTCAGCAGGCCCGCAGGGTCGACGGCGGCCTTCGCCCCGCGCAGCGCGGCGGCGAACGGCTCCGGGCGCTGGGCGTCGTACCACGGGCGGTGGTCCCGGCCGACGGCGTGGTGGTGGGTGATCGTGCCGCCGCCGGCGATGATCGCGCCGGCCGCCGCCTGCTTGATCGCGTCCCACTGCGCGACCTCCTCGCCGCGGCGCGCCGGGGCGACGACCGTGAAGTACGGCGCCGCGCCGTCCGGGTAGGCGTGCGTGACGCGGCACGTGACGATCCCGTCGTGGCCGCAGACCTCGCGCACCGCCGCGCGCGTGGCCGCCTTCACGTCCTCGACGAAGCCATCGAAGCGCTCCCACGTGATCGCCGTCTCGAACGTCTCGCTCAGCACGCCCATCGCGACGAACACGTCGCGCAGGTAGGGGGCGCGCAGGAACGCCTCGCGCCAGGCACTCGTAGCGTCGTCCGTAGGTCGTCGCTCGCGACGACCGGAGGCCGAAACCCCGCTTGCGCCCTCGGCGCGCTCCTCCCACGCGCCGCCGTGCTCCCGGCAGATCGCGAGCGCCGCATCCATCCGCTCCTCGACGGGCGCTCCGCTCGACTCGAAGCCGAGCACGAGCAGCGCGCACGAGCCGTCGCCCGCGAACGTCAGCGCCGCCTCGCGCGCGTCCACCAGCCGGCAGTTCGACGGCTGCAGCCCCGCCTGCACGACCGCGCGCACGGCCGCCGCACCGGCCGCGAAGTCGGCGAAGCGCACGGCGCGGCCGGCGCGCTCGGTCGGCTTCGGCCGCACGCGCACCCACGCCTCGGTGATCACGCCGAGCGTCCCCTCGGAGCCGAGCAGCAGCCGGTCGGGGCTCGGGCCGGCGCCGGAGCCCGGCAGCCGCCGCGACTCCCACACGCCCACGGGCGTGATCGCGCGGACCGACTCGACGAGGTCGTCGATGTGCGTCTCGCCCGTCGCGAAGTGCCCGCCGGCGCGCGTCGCGATCCAGCCGCCGAGCGTCGAGAATTGGAACGACTGCGGGAAGTGGCGCAGCGTCAGGCCGTGCGGCGCGAGCTGCTGCTCCAGCGCCGGGCCGAGCGCGCCGGCCTGGATGCGGGCGGCGCCGGAGACGGCGTCGACCTCGAGCACGCGGTCGAGCGCGGCGAGGTCCAGCGCGATCGCCCCCGCGTACGCAGATCCGACGCGCGCCTCGACGCCGCCGACGACGCTCGTGCCGCCGCCGAACGGGATCACCGCCGCGCCCGCGCCGGCGGCCCATTCGAGCACGCGCTCGATGTCGGCCTCCTCGCACGGGCGCGCGACGACGTCGGGCGCGTGGTCGATCTGCCCGCGGAACGCGCGCACGACGTCGCGGTAGGCGCGGCCGTAGGCATGCCGCACGCGCTCGTCGCGATCGCTCGTGCAGATCTCCGCAAGCGCGCCCGGCGGTGGCGGCAGGCGCGAGGCCGGCAGCTCGATCGCCGCCAGCTCCACCGGCCGCTCGGGCTCCACCTCGCCGAAGCCGAGGTGCTGCGCCAGCCCGCCGGCCGCCTCCCGCACCTGCTCGTGCGAGAGCGCCTCGTCCGCCCACCCCCAGCCCCAGTGGTTGCGCAGTCGTGTCGTCATGAGCGCCAGGCTACGACCACGGTCCGCCGCTCGCGCCAGATGTAGCCTGTCGTTCATGTCCTCGACGCACGGCCTGCTGCTCGCCCGCGGTCCCTGGTCGCCCGCGCAGGTGACGGCGGCGTGGCGGGAGGAGCCGTTCGAGCCCGACGCGGACGCCACGGCTGCGGCGGACGCGGCGCTCGCGGCGCTGCGCGAGCGCGGCTCGCCGAGCCACGACGGGCTCGCCGCGCGGATGGCCGGCTACGAGCAGCACGCCGAGGGGCTGCGGCTCGAGCTGCAGCCGGCGCGCTGGGCGCTGCGCCTGGTCGGCAACGAGGCGGCCCGCAGCATCAGCGTCCTGTGCGTCGTGCGCGACGCCGACGGCCGCTGGCTCGCCGGCCGCCGCGCGCCGTGGCTCGCGTCGTGGACCGGCCGCTGGACGCTCGGCGCGGCCGGCGCCGTCGAGGTCGGCGAGCAGCCGGTCGACGCGATGGTGCGCGAGTTGGAGGAGGAGTGGTCGCTGACGCCCGCGCAGCTGTCGGTCGAGGCGCTCGCGGGCACGCCGAACGGGCTCGTCTTCCTCGTCGGCCTGGCGTGGCTGTCGCCCGGCGCGGTTGCGGTGCCGGACGACGAGCACGACGCGCACGCGTGGTGGCCGGCCGACGTCGAGCAGTGGCCCGACGAGGCCGACGAGATCGTGCGGCGGATGGCCGCGCTGCTGGCCTGATGGCCGCCCGCGGCTTCCCCTCGTTCCGCCTGCTCGAGGCGCTCTCGTTCACCGCCTCGGCGATCTTCGCCGGCCTGCTCCTCTTCTGGCTCGGGCCGAGCGCGCCGGCCGCCACGATGGTGCTCGGCTGGTGCCACGGACTGCTGTGGATCGGGCTCTCGGCGCTCTGCCTGATCGCGGTGCGCAGAGGAACGATTCCGTTCTGGTTGGCGGTCACGGTCGCCGTCGTGGGTGGCGTCGGCCCGTTCGCCGGGACAGTCGGATTTCTGGTCGAGAGCCGGCGGCGGGCGCGGGTCGAGCTGTCGGCTTAGCGCAAGCCGGTCGCGAACGCAAATCGCTATTGTCAGGCGACAGGATGTCAGTGGACACGACGACCCAGGTCGTGATGCCCCAGATGGGTGATTCCGTCACCGAGGGCACGATCCTGGAGTGGCACAAGAACGAGGGGGACACGGTCGAGGCCGACGAGACGCTCGTCGAGATCTCGACCGACAAGGTCGATGCCGAGGTGCCCGCGGGCGTCTCCGGGACGGTCGTCCGGATCCTCGCCGCCGAGGGCGACACGGTCGCCGTCGGGAGCGTGCTGGCGGAGATCGCGCCGAACGGTGACGTCGCCCGCAGCTCGGCGCTTGCGACGAGCGAAGGGCGAAACGCCGATTCCGCGAACGGCGGCGCCCCCGCTCAAGCAGCGCCCGCCGCGTCCGATGACGCCGGTCAGACGCAGATGCTCGAGATCGTCATGCCGCAGATGGGCGAGTCCGTCACCGAGGGCGTCGTGCTCGAGTGGCACAAGGCCGCCGGCGACGCGATCGCCGCCGACGAGACGCTGATCGAGATCTCGACCGACAAGGTCGACGCCGAGGTGCCCGCGCCCGCGAGCGGCACCGTCACCGAGCTGCTCGTCGAGCCGGGCGACACCGTCACCGTCGGCCAGGTGCTCGCGCGTATGGAGGCCACCGCCGGAGGGGCCGTCGCCGCGCAGGCCCCCGCCGCCTCGAACGGCGCCGCGGCCACGACCCCCGCGCCCGCCGTCGACGGCGACGCGAACGCCTCGCCGGTCGCACGCCGCGCGGCCGCCGCCCACGGCGTGCCGCTCGAAGCCGTCGCCGGCAGCGGACCGGGCGGCCGGATCGTGAAGGACGACGTGCTCGCCGCCGCCAACGGCACGGCGGGTGACGTCGCCCGCAGTCCGGCGCTTGCGACGGACGGAGGGCGAAACGCCGCTCTCTCCAAGCCCGCCGGCGCCACGCTGCTCAAGGGCGGCGCCGCGATGCTCGCCAGATACATGGACGACAGCCGCTCGATCCCGACGGCGACGTCCTTCCGCACACTCACCGTCACCGTCCTCGAGGCGCGCCGCAAGCAGCTCAAGGAAGCCGGGCTGAAGGTCTCCTTCACGCACCTGATCGCCTATGCGATCGCGAAGGCCGGCGAGGAGATGCCGGTGATGGCGCACCACTTCGCCGAGATCGACGGCAAGCCGCACCGCGTCGACGACGGCGCCGTGAACCTCGGCCTCGCGGTCGACGTCGAGAAGAAGGACGGCTCGCGCACGCTGATGGTGCCGGTCATCAGAGGCGCGAACGCGCTCGACTTCAAGGGCTTCCTCGCCGCCTACGACGCGCTCGTCGACAAGGCGCGCACGAACACGCTCACCGCCGACGACCTCACCGGCGGCAACGTCACGCTCACCAACCCGGGCGGGATCGGCACGGTCGCCTCCGTGCCGCGGCTGATGGTCGGCCAGGGCACGATCGTCGCGACCGGCTCGATCGCCTACCCGGTCGGCCTCGGCGCGATCGGCGCGCAGATCGGCGCCGAGAAGGCGATGTCGATGACGTCGACGTACGACCATCGCATCATCCAGGGGGCGGAGTCGGGCCGCTTCCTGCAGCTGATCGAGAGATATCTCCAAGGCGAGAACGACTTCTACGAGGGCGTCTTCCACGCGCTCGGCGTCGCGCTCCCGGTGCTGCCGCCCGCGCCCACACCGCAGCTCGCCGCCGCCCCTTCCACGGCGCAGCCCACGGCCGGCGGCGCCCCGAGCGAGGAGCTGCTGCAGGCCGTGCAGGCGGCCGACTCGGTGCTGAAGGCCTTCCGCATGCACGGCCATCTCGCCGCGCGCCTCGACCCGCTCGGCTCCGACCCCGTCGGCGATCCGGCGCTCGACCCCGCGACGCTGGGCCTGACGCCTGAGCTGATGGCGCAGATCCCCGCGCACATCCTGCGGATCGGCGTTCCGGGCAAGACGTTCGCCGACGCGCTGCCGCACCTGAGAGAGACCTACTGCGGCACGATCGCCTACGAGATCGAGCACATCTCCAGCCACCGCCAGCGCGTGTGGCTGCGCGAGAAGATCGAGACGGGCGCCTTCCGCCAGCCGCTCACGAGCGACGAGCGCAAGCGGCTGCTCGAGCGGCTGATCCAGGTCGACGCGCTCGAGCGCTTCATGCACAAGGCCTACCTCGGCCAGAAGCAGTTCTCGATCGAGGGCCTCGACATGACGGTCCCGATGATCGACGAGGTCGTGCGCCTCGCCGGCGCCAACGGCGGCCGCGAGGTCGTCATCGGCATGGCGCACCGCGGACGCCTCAACGTGCTCGCGCACAACCTCGGCCGCTCCTACGGCTCGATCTTCGCCGAGTTCGAGGGGCAGACGACGCTCGACGTGATCACCTCGATCCCGCAGGGCGGCACCGGCGACGTCAAGTACCACCACGGCGCGCGCGGCACGCAGGAGCTGCCCGGCGGCGGCTCGCTGATCGTGCGCCTGGAGTCGAACCCGAGCCACCTCGAGTACGTCGGCCCCGTCGGGATCGGCGCCACGCGCGCCGCGCAGACGACGCGCCAGGGCCCGCACGCGGCGCAGGACACGAACGCCGCGCTGCCGATCATCCTGCACGGCGACGCCGCCTTCCCCGGGCAGGGCGTCGTGGCGGAGACGTTCAACCTGCAGGCGCTCGACGGCTACACCGTCGGCGGCACCGTCCACCTGATCCAGAACAACCAGGTCGGCTTCACGACGGACCCCGACGACGCGCGCTCCACGCGCTGGGCGTCGGACCTCGCGAAGGGCTTCGACGTGCCGATCATCCACGTCAACGCCGACGACATGGCCGCCTGCATCTCGGCCGCGCGGCTCGCGCACGCCTACCGCCAGGAGTTCGGCCACGACGTCGTCATCGACCTGATCGGCTACCGCCGCTTCGGCCACAACGAGGCCGACGAGCCCGCGTACACGCAGCCCGAGATGTACGCGAAGATCAAGAACCATCCGACCCCGCCCGCGATCTACGCGCGCCAGCTGATCGACGCCGGCGTCGTGACGCAGAACGAGGTCGACACGCTGACGGACGCCGTCTGGCAGCAGCTCAGCGAGCAGCACCAGCAGCTCAAGGCGCGCCTGTCGGCGGCGAGCGCGGTCGAGCAGGGCACCGGCGAGTACCAGCTCGACCGCACGCCCTCGCCGGACGTCGCGACCGCCGTCGACGCCGAGCGCCTGCGCGAGCTCAACGAGGCGCTGCTGCGCGTGCCCGAGGGCTTCACCGTCCACCCCAAGCTCAAGCGCCCGCTCGAGCAGCGGCGCGAGGCGATGGGCACCGAGGGCGGCATCACGTGGGCGCACGCCGAGCAGCTCGCGTTCGCCTCGCTGCTGACGGAGGGCACGCCCGTCCGCCTCACCGGCCAGGACGCCGAGCGCGGCACGTTCAGCCAGCGCCACCTCGTCCTGCACGACCCGAAGACGGGCCAGGAGTACTGCCCGATCCAGCACCTGCCCAACGCGCTCGCGCCGATGGAGCTGCACAACAGCCCGCTGTCGGAGACGGCGGCGCTCGGCTTCGAGTACGGCTACTCGCAGGAGGGCCCGGAGACGCTCGTGCTGTGGGAGGCGCAGTTCGGCGACTTCGTCAACAGCGCGCAGGTGATCATCGACCAGTTCATCATCTCCGGCCTGGCGAAGTGGGGCCAGTCGACGCGCCTGACGCTGCTGCTCCCCCACGCCTACGAGGGATCGGGCCCGGAGCACTCCTCCGCGCGCCTGGAGCGCTGGCTGCAGCTCGCCGCCGAGGGCAACATCCGCGTCGCCTACCCCACGACGCCGGCGCAGTACTTCCACCTGCTGCGCCGCCAGGCGAAGATCGCCAAGCAGCGCCCGCTGATCGTGATGACGCCGAAGTCGCTGCTGCGCCTGCCGCAGGCGACGAACCGCATCGAGCACCTCTCGGACACGCAGTTCTATCCCGTGCTGGCGGAGCCGCGCGTCGACAACGACAAGGTCACGCGCCTGATCCTCTGCTCCGGCAAGGTCTACTACGACCTCGTCGGCGACGAGCTGCGCCAGGGCAACGAGGGCGTCGCGATCGGCCGCGTCGAGCTGCTGTACCCCTTCCCGCAGGGCCAGATCCTCGAGCTGGTCGGCAGCTACCCGAACCTCAGAGAAGTCGTTTGGCTGCAGGAGGAGCCGCGCAACATGGGCGCCCGCGCGCACATGTCCCCGCGCCTCATGCAGATCCTCCCGCGCGAGCTGAAGTTCGGCTACATCGGCCGCCCCGAGCGCGCCTCGACGGCCGAGGGCTACCCGGCCGCCCACGCGATGGAGCAGCGCCGCATCGTCACGACCGCGCTGGACCTGAGTCGCCCCGTCGGCATGTACCCGGTCAAGCTGCCCGGCGAGCGCTGACGACCGTCCGCGGGCGGCGCCGGCATCTCGCCAGGCATCCGCCGGCGAACGGTCGTAATCTGCCGGGGCATGACGGATCGCGAGGCACTGATCCTCGACCGCGTCCGGGCGACGCCGGAGGGCTTCGTGCGCAGCTACGGGGACGTGTCGCCGGGGGCGCCGCGGGTGGCGGGCGCGGTGCTGTCGGAGTGCGACGACCCGTCGGTGCCGTGGCACCGGATCGTGCGCGCGGACGGCTCGCTCGCGAAGGGCGCGCGGCAGCGGGCGCTGCTGGAGGCGGAGGGCGTGCCGTTCAGGGGCGAGCGCGTCGACATGCGCGCGGCGCGGCTGCCGGAGTGATGCCGGGTAGCGCCCACCAGGCAGCCGGCGTCAGCCTTGCCGGCGAGTGTCGCGTCTGAGCTTCGGCTGCGCAGTCGTCTCGCGTTTTCGACGTGCCTGTTCGAGGCGCGGGTGCAGCATGTCGGTGTCGAGAGCCGTCAGCCCGAAGCCGGCGCCGCGGGCGCGGCGGACGAGCTCGTCGTACGACCTCAGGAGTCTGCGCGACGCGCTCCATAGGACGTCTTCGCGTTCCCGGACCAGCTCTTCGAGCTGTGGGTTGCCATCGATCTGCCAGTGGTGGTAGCCGGTGTAATGCAGCTCGGGACGGTTGGGGACGCGAAAGACGCAAGATCGACCTACGTCCTTGAAGGCTTCGGCCGCGTCGTACAGATGCGCCCGTGCAACCTCGATCTTCTTGTCGAAGAAATGGTGCTCGACCTCCCCGAACTCCTCGGCGAACACGACCGGCGCCAAGGTCAGCTCGGCCGGCCACTCAGACGAGAAGTCGTGTCGCATGATGCTGCGCATCAGCTGACGCGGCAGCGTTCGCAACATCGCATCGAGGAGACGCTGATCGGCTTTGCGCCGCCGGATCGCCTCCGGCGCAGCCGGCTCCTGTCCATGCGCCCGGGCAGCGAAGACGACACAGAGAACGGCCAGCACCGCGACCGTGCCCCATGGCCACGCGACTCGACCGAGCTCCGCTGGACGCATCCCGAAGGTCACCAGGAGAACCCAAGGTGGTCGCACCGGTGAGGAGGACTGCGAATGCATTCCTGATGAGTCGCGAATAGCGCATGTGTCTCAGGTCAAGCCAATTCGATCTTTCGACTCATTTCCTTCTCGACAGGCTCGCTCCCACATCGGTTAGGGGTTCGGCACATTGGACAGTCAAGGCGTTCGGCATCGGATCAGCCATGAGAGGCGAGCTCCTGTGTGCGATGGCCCTTGGCGAGCAGACGACTGGCTCGTTCGCGCTGCCGCAAAGGGTGCGAACCCGGTTGGCCGACCTGCAAAGCATCAAAGCTGCCCTGCCTGGCCGCTCCACTCTTCGGAGTTCTGCGAAAGGACCTTTAGCCTAGCTCGCATCGCGGACGGCTGACAACCGGAAGTCGTTAGCCTCCGGTCCGGCATATGTGGCTCCAGCGCGAGATCCGGCTCGAGGCGCGCCCGCGCGGCTTCCACCTCGTCACGCGCGAGGTCGTGGGCGCGCTGCCGGAGCTGGCCGCGCTGCGCGTCGGCCTGCTGCACGTGCACATCCTCCACACGTCCGCCTCGCTGACGCTGAACGAGAACGCGAGCCCCGACGTGCGGCGCGACTTCGAGAGCTGGTTCGACCGCGCCGTGCCGGAACGCGCGCCCTACTGGACGCACACGCTGGAGGGCGACGACGACATGCCGGCGCACGTGAAGGCGTCGCTGCTCGGTCCCTCGCTCACGCTGCCGATCGCCGGCGGCCGCCCCGCGCTCGGCACGTGGCAGGGGATCTACCTGTGCGAGCACCGCGACGCCGGCGGCCCGCGACGGCTCGTCGCGACCGCTTGGGGCGAGCGTTAATTAAGCGGCGCTCTCGGCCTCGGCTTCCGCCTCGGCGAACAGCTCGCGCAGCGGCAGGCCGAGGACGGCGGCGAGCGCGAGCAGGACGCTCATGCGCGGGTCGGCCTCGCCGCGTTCGATGCGGCCGAGCTGGTCGGGGCTGATGCCGGCGGCGTGCGCGAGCGCCACGCGCGAGACGCCCTGGCGCTCGCGCCGCTCGCGCAGGACGGCGACGACGCGCTGCATCGTCTCGCGGCTCGCCGCGCCCAGCCCGCCGGCGCGAGACAGGTCGGCCGGCTCCGCCTCCTCGGGCGCGAGCCCCCAGCGCCACAGCGCCTGCGACGTCGCGGCGCGGTCGCAGAGGCGGTAGTGGTGCTGGACCGCGCCGCGGTGGTGCGTGCGCCGGACGATGCGGATCAGCCTCAGGTCGCGCAGCCGGCGCACGTGGTGGCTGGCGACGCCGAGCGGGATCTCGAGCGTCGCGGCGAAGCCGCTCGGGGTGCCCGGCTCCTGCTCGAGCAGCGCACGCAGGATCTCCACGCGCACCGGATGCGCGAGCGCGCGGGACCAGGCGAGGTCGGCGCGCGAGCGCCCGCCGGTGGCCGGCAGCGGCCACGGAGTCCGGCGCGCGGTCATGGCGCCGGCTGCCCGCTGGCGTGGCGGCGCAGCTCGCCGGCGAGCGCCGCGAGCTGCTCGGGCGGGCATTCCGCGAGGCGCGCGCCGGACGCGGCGCCCGCCTCCGCCGCGACGAGCGCGACGACGGCGGGGTCGGCGCCGCGGAAGCGGGCGAGCAGCGTCTCGACCGTCAGCGTTCCCCACGCCGAGACGACGTCCCCCGCGGCCAGCGAGGCGGCCAGCGCGCCCCAGCCGTGCGGGACGTCGAGCAGGCGCGCCGCGAGCAGCAGCCGCCGCGGGTCGACGATCCCGTTCGCGAGGTCCGCGGCGGCCGCCTCGCGCACGGCCTCGTAGCCGGCGACGACCCCGTTGCCGGGCAGGCGCGCCGCCAGCAGCTCGAGCTGCTCGGCGATCTCGACGCCTTCGGTGAGCGCTTCGGCGACGCGCCGCACCTCGCCGGCCTCCAGCTCGATCTTCGCGTCGGCCGCCATTCCGGCGTGGGCGTGCGGACCGACGAGCGCGATGCCGTCCAGCAGCAGCTCCTCGGCACGGCGCACCAGCTCGGAGATCTGCACCAGCGTCCAGCCGTCGCGACCGGCGTCGCCCGGGCGCTCGCCTGCAGCACTCATCGAAGGGGACGCCTCGGGCCCCGGCCGGGATGGGGGGTCGGAGCCGGGACCCGGAGGCGTCCTGCGCACCCGTCGCCGCCGTCAGCGCCCATGGACGCCACGGCGCAGGGCGGGGTGCTTGCCCGCGCCAAGCGCATTTCGACGCACACCGCGAGCGATCGGCCGCGACGACCGCGGACCCCGTCGCAGAGGGCCCTCGGGGGAAGAGCCGTGCGGTTCGAAGCCTTGTGCGCAGTCATCACCGAAGCGTCGCGGTGGCCGAGTTCGCTCGGAGCCGGGACGACAAGGACGCTACGTCCACGCGCCGACCCCGGTCAACCCCCTTTCCGTAAATAGTTAGCGCTAGGGGTCAGGCGTCGCCCAGCCGCTGAACCGCCCGCATCGCCCGCATGATCGGCATCTGGATCCGCGGCAGCGAGCCGGCCGCCCGCGCGATTTGCTCCGAGGCGGCGCGCAGCTCGGGACCGCGCGCGCTCGCCTTCGACAGGTACATCGAGACCATCCCCGCGGCGATCAGCGCATGCCGCTCGCCGTTGCGCAGGCGGCGGGCACCGTCGACCGAGCGGTACACGATCTCGCACAGCCGCTCGACCATCTCGGCCGGGTTGTCGTAGTGCTCGACGTAGGAGTGGTTGCCCTCCTCGCGGTCGGAGCGCTGGTCCACGAACGCGTCGAGCAGCGTGCTGGCCGCGCAGACCCACGGGAAGTAGACCGCCTCCGCCTCCAGGACATCGTCCTCGCGCAGGTGCGGATCGGCGGCGAGCGCGAGCAGGGCGAGCGTCCACAGCGACGAGCTGGCGGCGGCGGTCCATTCGAACCAGCGCAGCTCGGGCCGCCCCGGCAGCTCGTGTTCGACCCATGCGCGCAGGCCAGCGATCCGCCGCGCGGGGCACGGATCGTGGTTCGGCACCTGAACCGTGCCGAGATGGGCGGAGCGCGCCACCCGCGCCCGCACGAGCGAGAACGCCGGAAGCGCCATGCAGCCGGCGCGGCACGTCTCGATGAGCTCCCGCAGGTAGCCGCCGTCGTCACGCTGCGGGTGCAGGCGGTAGTGGTCGGAGATCGGGCCGCCGGGATCGACCGCCTCGGTGAGCGCGAAGTGCAGCTGGCGTCCGTTGCCGAGCGGGTCCTCGGACGGCCGTTCGCTGATCGTGTCCAGATAGTCGAGCGTGATCTGGTAAGCCGCGAGCACGCGCAGAAGCCGCGCCTCACGCCGGCACGGAAGGACCGCGAACAGCGCTGCGCCCTCTGTGTTGAGCCGCTCGTGCTCGAGCGTCATCGTCGCGTCGGCACGCAGCGCCAGGTCCGGCGCCGCGAGCGCGACGGCATGCCACCGCCGCACTTCACGCGAGACGCTGGGGATCACCCATGCCAGCTCGCGTGCGGCGACTGCGACGAACGCCGATAGCTGCCGGGCTCCGAGCGGCGTGGGATCGATCGCCCGCCGACCCATCGCTGTCATGCGCGCTGCGAGCGGCTGTCAGTCCCGAAAGGCCGCGTCCACGGGGACACGGGCAGCGAGGTATCCGGGCACCATCGCGACGGCGCACGCGACCGCGACGACGACCACCAGGCTCAGCAGCGCCACCGCGACCCCGACCGAGCTGGCGACCGGGAAGCCCGTCGCGGCGTTGAGCGCGCGGTTGAGCAGCTGCTCGCCGTACAGGCCGAAGACGGTCCCCACGATGCAGCCGACGCCGAGCAGCACGAGACTCTCGAGCAGGAGCGCCTTCCACAGCTGGCGGTGGTCGATCCCGGCGAGCTTGAGATCGGCGAGGCGCCGCCGGCGCTGCCACACCATCCCCGCCATCGCGGCGGCCATCGCCAGCGCCGCCGCGATCAGCATGAGCGTCGCGATCTGCGTGAGGCGCGACAGCCCGTCGCGGGTCGTCGCGCGGTCGAGCAGCTCGCGCTCGCGCGCGGTCTGGACCGCCAGGCCCGGGAGGGGGGCCAGCGCCGCGCGGACGAGTCGCCTCCCCTGCGCCGGCGTCACGCCGGCGGCGAGGTCGACCTGGACGGCGCTCGCGTCGTCGGAGCCCCACGCCCTGCGGTAGTCGTCCGCGTTGAGCACCAGCGTCCCCGGCGACCAGCCGAAGTTCGTCGTGATCGCGGCCAGCCGCAGCCGCATCGGCACCGGTGCCGCGAGCGTGAACGAGCGACCGACATGCAGGCCCTCCTGCTGCGCGACCGCCTGGGAGGCGATGGCCCAGCCGCCAGCGCGCAGGCGCGCGTCGGCGGTGCGCAGGTCGCCGTCGACGATCTGGCTCGGCGGGAACGGCCGCCCCGACTCGCGCGGAGGCGCGATCACCCAGATGCGCCGATCGCCCAGGTCGAGGAAGCTGCCGCGGTAGACGTGCACGGCTCTCACCTGCGGGACCAGCGCGAGCCGGGCGATCGCGTCGCCGGCCGCGAACGGGACGGTCGCGAGCGTGTTCGACGCGCCCGCCGGCGAGATCCACAGGTCCGCGACGTCGTTCAGCTCGCGCGCGTTGGGGTCGAGCCCGCCCTGCAGGTCGTGGTGCGCGCCCTCGATCGCCGTGCTGCCGAACACCGCGATCGCCGCGATCGCCGCGATCGCGACCGAGCGCGTGCGCGCGGACATCAGCTCGCCGAACGCGATCGCCGGCACGACGCTCGCGATCCGCCGTCGCTGGCGCTCGGCGAGCGCGAGCACCGTAGCCAGCGCGACCGGCAGCACGAGCAGCATCGAGGCGACCAGTGCCACCATGCCGATCGTCGCGGCCGACGGAGCGGCCAGCAGGATCGCGGTCGTGACGGCGAGGCAGGCAGCGCTTGCCGCGACGAGCCGCCCCGTGCGCAGTGGCCGCCCCGACTCGTCGCCGGCCTCCTCCCCGACCGCGTCCATCGCCTTGGCGCGGAAGGCGGCGACGAGGGGCGCAAGCGAGGCGAGCGTCGCCGCCAGCGTCCCCGCCGCGAGCGACAGCACCACCGTCTGCCAGTCGACGATGCGCGCGGTGCCGACGGGGAAGGCGATGCCGAGGTAGCCAGGCGAGGGATGGAAGACGAAGCGCGACAGCAGCTCGCCGAGCGCGATGCCCACGGCGGAGGCGGCAAGCCCGAGCACGACGGCGTCGAACACGATCACCTGGAGCACAGCTCCGAGGCCGTAGCCCGACATGCGCAGCTCGGCGATCAGGCGGCGGCGCTCACGCGCCATCAGCAGCATCGCGTTGAACGCGAACAGGAAGCCGACCATCGCGCTGATCGCCGCGAACAGCGCCGTCGACTGGTCGTTCGGCGCCGCCGCCTGAGCGAACAGGCTGGCGTCCGAGCTGGTCGGCAGCACGCTCAGACGACCCGCCGCGATCCTGCGCAGCGCCGCCGCGACGGCTGCGCCGCGGCCGGGCGCGGTGAGCACGACGACGCGCGAGACGCGCTGCTGCATGCCCGTCAGCTGCTGCGCGTAGTCGAGCGGCATGACGATCGCCGGAACGTCGGCCAGGACGCCTACGTCGCCACGGCCCACGACCGCCCCCACCGGCGTGCTGGCCGTTCTCCCCTGCACCTGCAGCGTGAGCGATTCGCCGAAGCCGACGCCCACCGCCTCGCTCATCGGAGCTGGCAGGACTGCCGCGCGCATGCCGGCGAGCCGGCCCGCGGCATAGCCGTGCAGCAGCTCGCCACCGAGGTGCGCCAGGCGCGGGTCGGCCGCGAGCAGCGTGGCTGAGCGCGAGCCGCTCGGTCCGACGAGGTTGACCGGGACCTGCAGCAGCGGCGCCGCGGCGCGCACGCCCGGAACCCGCTCCACCTCGCCCACCAGCCGCTCGTCGAAGCCCTGCGGGCCGCGCGCGACGAGCTGGAGCTGCGCGTGGCCGACGAGGCCCTGCGTGAGCTGCGCGATCGACGCGCTGAGGCTGCGGTTGGAGACCTGGACCGCGAACAGCAGCGCGACGCCGACGGCGATCCCCGTGAGCGCGAGCAGCTCCTGCACCGCGCGTGCACGCACGCGGCGACGGTAGAACCACAGCAGGTTGCGGAGGCTCACTGCGGCTGGAGCGTGGCCGGAGGATCCCCCTGCAGGTCCGGTGCGTAGTCGACCAGCCGGCCGTCGCGCAGCGCGAGCGCGCGATCGGCGACGGCAGCCGCCTGCGGGTCGTGCGTGACGAGCAGGACGGCGGTGTCGCGTTCGCGGCACAGCTCGCGCAGCAGCGCGAGCACTTCGGCGCCGCGGCGGGTGTCGAGGTTGCCGGTCGGCTCGTCCGCCAGCAGCAGCCCGGGATCGGTCGACAGCGCCTTCGCGATCGCGACGCGCTGGCGCTCGCCCATCGACAGCGTGCTCATGCGCCGCTCCGCGCGCTCGTCGAGGCCGAGCCGCTCCAGCAGCGGCGTCATCCGCTGCTGCGCCTCGCGCACGCTCATGCCGGTGCCGACCAGCTTCAGCGAGGCGTTGTCGATCGCCGTCAGCCCGGCGATCATGTGGAACGTCTGCAGCACGAAGCCGACGTCGCGCAGCCGGTAGCGGGCCGCCTCGCGGTCGGACAGGCGGCCGACGTCGCGCCCCGCGACGCGCACCTCGCCGCTGTCGGGCGACATCACGGCCGCGATCAGCTTCAGCAGCGTCGTCTTGCCGGAGCCGCTCGGCCCGTACAGCGCGACCAGCTCGCCGCGCTCGACGGTCAGCGACACGTCGTCGACGGCGCGCACCGGCTCGCCGCCGGCGACGGGGTAGTGCTTGACGAGGCGCCGGATCTCGAGCATCACGCCCGCCCGTCACGCCGCTGGGGAAACGCGATCACCTCGCCGCTGGCCCTGCGCGACGCCTGGATCAGCTCGCCGTCGCCGAGCGACATCACGCGGTGCGAGCGCAGCGCGTCCGGAATCTCGGGGACGGTCGCCAGCACGGCCATGTGCTGCTCCTCCGCGATCGCGCGCAGCAGCCCGAGGATCGTTTCGCGCTCCTCGACGCCGAGCCCGCTCGTCGGATCGTCGGCGAGCAGCAGCGCCGGGTCGCGCACGATCGCGTGGGCGATCGTCACGAGCGTCCGCTCGGCGTCGGACAGCTCGTGCCAGCGCGCGCTCGCGAGGTCGCCTGCGCCGACGCGCTTGAGCGTGCGCGTCGCGCGGCGTTCCGCCTCCTCCGCGGCCACGGCTCTCAGCAGCGGCAGCGCGACGTGGTCGAGCATCCGCATGCCGGAGGCGAACGGCCCCTGGCGGCCGACCCAGCCGATGTGCGGGTGGATGCCGGTGAGGCGCCGGAAGCGGCCGGACCCGAGCTCGCGCCCCTCGAAGCGCACGCGGCCGGAGTCGGGCGCTTCGATCCCCGCCGCGATCCGCAGCAGCGTCGTCTTGCCGGCGGCGCGCTGCCCGAAGATCGCGACCAGCTCGCCGGGCTCGACGTCCAGCGAGACCGCGTCGAGCACCACGATCTCGTGGCGCCCGCGCCAGTGGCTCTTGCTGACCCGCTCGAGCGCGAGCAGCGTCATCGCGGTTCAGGCTCGGAGGACGGCACCGCCGGCACAGGTCCCAGCCCGCGCTCGTGGCGCTGGATCGCCCGCTTCATCGCGGCGCGGATCTGCTGCACCGCCTCGATGCGGACGGCGAGCTGCGCGGCCTCCGTGCGCCGCAGCCACGCCTGCCCGATCTCGCGCCACTCGACGTCCTGGCGGCGCAGGTCCTCGACGGGTCCCCCCTGCTCCCCGAGCTCGGTCATTCGCTCGAGGCACGCGCTCTCCAGCTCGCGCGCCAGCTCGACGAGCCACGGCAGGTCCTCGGGGCTGGCGAATGCGACCTTCAGCCAGAAGGGGTCGCGCTGCGGCGCGAGGTCGGTCGGCGCACGCACCCAGGCGCGGAACTCGTCGTGCCCCATCTCGGTCGCCTCGTACCAGACGACGCCGCGGTGAGCGGAGACGACAGCGCCGTCGGCGGTCGCCTCACGCGCGCGGATCATGCCTTCGGCGCGCAGCGATCTGAGCGCCGGGTAGACCGCGGTCTCCGACGGACGCCAGCCTTCGATGCGCTGCTCGAGGCGCTGGATCAGCTCGTAGCCGTAACCCGGCCGCTCGATCACCAGCCCCAGCACGGCGTGCTTCACCGACATGGCAGCTCTCCTCCGTCCCCAACGATTGAACCCAACCGTACACAAAAGTCACATGTGCGCGCTAGAGGGTGGACGGAAACCGGTGTGTCGTGCTATGCGCGCACGGGTAGCGGAAGAGGCCGGGCGGAGACCGTCACCCCGCCGCAGCGGGGTCAGGCGAACAGCGTCAGATCGGGCTCGCGCTCGCCGCGCAGGACGGCGAGGTCGACCTCGACGCAGGCGATCCCGCGGCTCTCCGCCAGCACGCGCGCCTGCGGCTTGATCTGCTGGGCCGCGAGCACGCCGCGGCAGTCGGCCATCGCCGGGTCGCGGCGGATGCGCACGAGGTAGCGGGACAGCTGCTCGACCGCGTCGATCGTGCCGACGCGCTTGATCTCGACGGCGATCCAGCCATCCTCCTCGTCGCGGCACATCAGATCGACCGGGCCGATGTCGGTCGCCCACTCGCGCCGCACGAGCCGGAAGCCCTCGCCGCACCACTGCGGCTGCTCGGCCAGCAGCTCCTGCAGGTGCGCCTCGACGCCGTCCTTCTCCAGCGCGGCGGCTTCACCCATGTCGTGGGTGACGTCGGAGAGCACCTCCGCGATGCGGATGTCGAGCCGGTCCTCCGTGTCACCTGCATGCTTGCGCACGACGATGTGACTGTCGGACTCCTCGATCACCGTCGGCGGCGTCATCCAGTTGCTCGGCTTGAAGCCCCCGTGGTCGGCGTGGACCATCACCGACCCGTCGGACTTGACCATGATCAGCCGCAGCGCCTCCGGCAGGAGCGCGTCGAGGCGGCCCGTGTAGCGGACCTCGCAGCGGGCGACGATCAGGCGCACGCCGGCAGACTAGTAGGGATTGGCGAAACTCATGTGAGTGGCTGGCGGATGGGCGACCAAGCGGGGCGAGGACGCAGGGAGGCGGCAATAGCGGAGCTATTGCGCCGACCGAGAACGACGCATCCGCGCAGCGTCGCCCGCCGCCAGACGCCGCGGGAGCTTCGCCAATCCCTACCAGGCCGAACGGCGGACAGCCGCGGCGACCGCGGCGCGCGCACGCGCCGATGCTCCCGGGGGGTCCTTTCCCCCCGCATGGCATCATGGGGACGTGCCGCTGGCGCGCACCCCGGTCGTCGCCCTGCGCAACGGCGGCGTCTCCTTCTGGCAGGCGTCGCTGCCCACTCAAGCACGCCGGCCGCCGCTCGACGGCGACCGCGAGGCCGACGTCTGCATCGTCGGCGCCGGCTTCACCGGCCTGTGGACCGCGTACCACCTCAAGCGCGCGCGGCCCGAGCTGGACGTCGCCGTGCTCGAGCGCGAGTACGCGGGCTTCGGCGCCTCGGGCCGCAACGGCGGGCAGCTGATGCCGGCCTTCGGCCCGCACGGCGGCACCGTCGACCCCGCGATCGAGCGCGCGCTGCACGACAGCGTCGCCGACGTCGAGGCCGTCTGCGCCGAGGAGGGGATCGACTGCGACTGGCACGCCGGCGGCCTGCTGCGCGTCGCCCGCGGAGCCGCGCAGGCGGCGCGCCTGCGCACGGCGCTCGCGCACGAGCGCGCACAGGGAGTCGAGGACCTGCACGAGCTCGACGCCGCCGCGCTCGCCGCGCGCGTGCGCATCGCCGGCGCGAGCGCGGCCGTGTGGACGCCGCACGGCGTGCGCGTGCAGCCGGCCAAGCTCGTGCGCGGGCTGGCCGCCGCAGCCGAGCGCCACGGCGCGCGGATCTGCGAGTCGACGGCCGTGCGCGAGCTGCGCCCGGCCGGCGCCGACGGGCGCGCGGCCGCCGTCAGCGCGCGCGGCACGGTCCGCGCGCCGGTCGTGCTGTGCTGCCTGGAGGGCTTCACGCACGGGCTGCGCGACCAGCGCCGCGCGCTGCTGCCGCTCAACTCGGCGATCGCCGTCACCGCGCCGCTGCCGCAGGCGACGTGGGCGCAGATCGGCTGGGAGGGGCAGGAGCTGCTCGGCGACAACGCGCACGCGTACTTCTACGCCCAGCGCACGGCCGACGGGCGGATCGCGATGGGCGGACGCGGCGTCCCCTACCGCTACGGCTCGCGCACCGACCGCGACGGCCGCACGCAGCAGCGCACGATCGACAGCCTCGTGCGCATGCTGCACGAGCTGTTCCCCGCGACGGCCGGCGTCGCGATCGACCACGCCTGGTGCGGCGTCCTCGGCGTCGCACGCGACTGGCAGCCGGCCGTCCGGCTCGACCGCGCAACCGGCATCGGCATCGCCGGCGGCTACGTCGGCCCCGGCATCGGCGCCTCCAACCTCGCCGGCCGCACCCTCTGCGACCTCGCGCTGGGACGCGACACCGAGCTGACGCGCCTCTCCTGGGTCGGCCACAGATCCCGCCGCTGGGAGCCCGAGCCGCTGCGCTGGATCGGCGCCAACCTCGTCTACGCCCTCTACCGCACCGCCGACCGCCGCGAGGCCGCCTCCGGCACCACCCGCACGAGCGCGCTCGCCTACGCCGCCGACCGGCTCTCCGGCCGCTGACCTCGCAGCGGGCGGCGATCCCCCCGGATCGCTTGCGCCCGCGGCAGCGGCTCCTCTACGATGTGGATGCTGGTGCGACGCCTTTGGGGGAGTTGCGCGTTATCCGGTTTAATGCGCGGCGTCGTGCCTGACTACACCGTGATCGCCACCGCTGACATCGAGAGCCGCCTCGCGGCCGCTGCTGCGCGAAGACGCGCGTTCGTCGTGTCTCGAAGACGCACGTTCGTCGCGTCCAACTCGCGATGACCCGCGCGACGCTCGCCTCCGGAGGCCGCTGAGGCCCGAGCGAGCGTCACCCGCACAGTCCGCACGTCAGCTTTCGACTCCAGGAGATCACCGAACGCCATGTCCGCCACCGCTTCCAGCACCACATCCGTCGCCACCCCCGCGCCGCTGATCTGGCCCGAGCGCGACATCCACTCGCTCACGTCCGTCGACCTCGACCCGGCTATGCCGAAGAACGTCGAGGCGCTGCTGCCGCAGCTGCGCCAGCTCGCTGCGCTCGGCGACGCGCTGCGCGCGCTGCAGACGCTCGACGGCTCGTTCGTGCACGAGGCGCACGCCCGCGCGCTCGCGCAGGGCTCGGCCAAGTTGATGGAGGAGATCGCCGACTCCGACGCCGTCTCCGAGGCGCAGCGGGACATGCTGCGCCGCCGCGCCGCCGCACTCGCCGAGCTCCGCCACGACACGGCGATCTCGCACGACGAAGCGGCGCTCACGACGTCGCAGAACCTCACCGTGATCGCCGGCCCGATGTGCACCTTCCGCAACAAGACGCGCACGCCGCTGCACTCGGTCGTCGCCTGTACGGCGCATGAGCAGGGCGACCGGCTGATCGCCGCGCTCGACGCCTCCTCCGGCGCGGTCCTGCAGGAGGTCAACGGCTACTGCGGCACGCCGGACGTGACGGTCGGCGGGATCTTCGCGATGCAGGTCACCGACCTGATCGCGATGGGCGGGGAGAGCAACGCCTTCCCGAAGCACTTCGCCTACTTCCTGCCCGAGGACGAGGGCGCCGGCTACGGCGAGGTCTTCAACAAGACGATCCTCTTCCGCAACGTCTACGGGCTGCGCTACGAGCACATCTCCAAGCCGCTCGGCGACGCGCTGCTGAAGGGCTACCGGCCGAACCCCAGCGTCGACGTGCGCAACGTGCTGATCACCTGGATGCGCGGCCACGACATCGCGCACGCGGTCACGACGCCGCGCGTCGGCCGCGTGGAGCCGCAGGACGTCGGACACGAGCCGTGGTACGCGCTGCAGGAGGCGATAGCGGACGCGTACGGGAGCGCGATGGCGTTCACCGACACCTGGCTCGAACTGGCCGGCTGCTCGCTCGACGACATGGTCGCCGTCTACCTCGCCGAGGCGCTGCACTACCTGCGCCGCCACCCGCGCAACTGGGGCGACGCCGGCGCCGCGTCGGTCGAGCTGAGCTTCCTCGCCACCCACGGCGCGATCGACGTCCACCGCGACGGCACGATCTCGTGGGACACCGAGCGAGTCGTGGAGGGCGTCCACAGGCTCTGCACGACGCTCGAGCGCGATGTCGTCTCGGCGCCGGAGAGCGCGGCCGTCCAGCGCGTGCTCGACACCTACGGCTGGCGCGAGGACAGCGTGTTGGCGCCGACGCTGCGCAAGATCCGCAACGAGCTCGGCGGCGTGCCGACCTCGCTGGCGTACCTGTAGCTCGGTTCTCTGTCGTGTGTGGCAGGCGCCGAGGCGCCGAGGCTCTCGCTGAGCGACGATGAAACATACGTCGCTCATCGAGACCTCGGGCCTCGCGCCGCCAGCAGCGTCGGGCTGACGAGCTGGTCCCGCACGGGGTCGGTCTTGCCGAGCGGCTGGGGCCCCAGCCGCGCCGGCAGCTCATCACAGCAGAGGCGTGGACAGCGGCCCGTGCTGCGCGCGCCGGGGCTCATGCGGCGCTGGTGCCGCGTCGCGCGAGCTTGGACTGCGAGGCGTATGTTTCATCGCCTCGCAGGGCAAGACTCGCGCGGCGTGGCTGCCGCGCGGCCGGAGCGCCCTACGCCGAGACCGGCAACGGCGCCAGCTCGAACATCCCGACCGTCTCCTCCAGCTCGCGTATGCGCTCGTAGTCGCGGCGGAGGACTTCGCGGTCGGGGTGTATGAAGTAGATGATCCCGGGGCAGGAGAAGAGGTCGATGGTGGGGGTGATGGTGTCCCCCGGCCCGGCCATCGAGATCGTGCCGGCGAAGGACTCGAGCTGCTCGACCTCCTTCATGCCGGCCTCGGCGACGATGCGGCCCTCCTGGTGGGAGATCAGCATCACGCAGTAGGAGGCGGCTCTCAGCGTGTAGCCCTCCGCGGCACGACGGGCCACCGACGGCGGGTCGAGGTAGGCGTCGACCGTCACGGTGACGTGACTCGGCGTGCAGCGGTCCATGATGTCGTCGCGTACGGACCCGTGCATGCGCGCGCCGCACTCGACGAGCACCGGGCCGGTGTCGGTCAGCATCACCTCGGTGTGCGCCGGGCCGTACCTGACGCCGAGCGCGTCGAGCACGCTGTGCACGTACGGGATCACCTGGTCCTGCTGCTCGCCTCTCGGGTCGAGCAGCTCCTCGTAGTCGTAGACGAACGCGGCGCCGACGCGCCGCTTGTTGTCGCGCCAGCACTCGGAGACGTGGTGGACGCCGTCCCAGCTGATCGAGTCGGTGAACAGCTGCGTGCCGCGCAGCAGCTCCTGCACGAGCAGCTGCTCGTTGGCGCCGTGCAGCGCGTTGGGCTTGCCGATCGTCTCGGCGAAGGCGGCGCGGATCGCGTCCGGCGTCTCGCACAGGACGACGCCGTCGGTGCCGGCGCTGTCGACCGGCTTGACGACCACCGGCCAGTCGCCGCGCGCGACCGCCCATGAGACCGCCTCGTCCGCGGAGCCGGTCTTGCACTCCTCGATCGCGCGCACGCCGGCGGCGCGCAGCGCCTGCGCCATCTGGTGCTTGTCGCGGCGCGCGGCGCTGAGCGCGGTGCCGTTCGACGGCAGGCCGAGGCGCTCGCTCAAGGCGTCTGACACCAGCACGCCCGGCTCAGAGCCGACGACGACGAACGCGGGATCGAAGCGCGCCACCTGCGTCGCCGTCGCCTCGATGTCGCCCTCGTGGATCACGTTCGCGACGAAGTCCTCGCGCTTGAGCGCGCGCAGGTAGAAGTCCGGCGGCTGCGGTGAGGACTGCACGTGCACGACGTCGAGCCCCGCGGCGTGGAAGCGCGGGGCGAGTCTCGCGCCCGTGGAGTAGGCGTCGACGACGACGGCCGTGCGTCTGCTCATGCGCGGGCCACCAGCACGAGCCGGTCGGTCGGCTGCTTGGGATGTCCGTCGAAGCCGCCGTAGCGCGCGATGTCGTGGAAGCCGGCGGCAGCGACCATCTCGGCCAGCTCGCCGGCCTCGTAGAGGCGGGTGTCGACGTCGAGCGTCTGGCCGTCGGCCGCGGTGTATCTGACGTGCAGCACGTGCGTCTCGGGGTCGCACCAGAGGTGCTCGTGGACGCCGTCGTCCTCGCGGTCGACGACGGTCCCGAGCGGGCCGAGCCGCGCCTGCGAGCGCTCGACGTCGCTCAGCTCCATCACGAGCGCACCGCCGGGCTTCAAGGCGTCATGCCACGTGCGCAGCACGGCCGCGTCGTCCTCGACCGTCTCCCCGTAGCCGAACGACGAGTAGACGTTGACGATCGCGTCGAAGCGCTCGACCTCGGCGGGCAGCGGCTGCGTCAGGTCGTGCACGAGGTACGACGGACCCGGGTTGCGCGTCCGCGCCTCCTCGATCACCGCCGGGGAGATGTCGACGCCGACCGCGTCGAAGCCCATCCCCTGCAGCACCCCGACGGTGCGCCCGAAGCCGCAGCCGGCGTCGAGGATCCGCGCGCCGGGCTCCAACCCGGCGAGCGCGACGATCTGTTCGCACTCGGCACGCGTCTCCTCGTAGCGACCGAGCTGGTCGGACATCGCGATGAACGCCGGGCCCATCGCGTCGACGTCGTTGAGGTTCCCCACGTCCCCCGTCCCCCCTTGCGTCACGCCTGCGCCACCAGCACGAGCCGGTCGGCGGGTTCCTTGACCTTGCCGGTGAAGTCGCCGTACGCGGAGATGTCGGTGAAGCCGACCTCCTCGAACATGCGCACGAGGTCGTCCTGCTCGTACATGCGGATGCGCGAGTCGACGACGTCGCCGTCCAGCTCGTAGCGCACGTGCAGCTCGCCGGTGGCGAAGCTGACGGTGAGCGTTTCCTTGACCCCGTTCGTCCAGCGCACGACCGGCTCGGCGTCGCTTCTCAAGCGGTGCCGCGAGCGCTCCAGGTCCGACAGCTGCATCACGATCGAGCCGCCCGGCCGCAGCGCGCGGTGCAGGCAGGCGAGCATCTCCATGTCTTCGGAGACGGTGACGCCGTAGCCGAACGACGAGTAGACGTTGACGAGCGCGTCGAACGGCCCGACGCCCGCGGGCAGCGGCTGCGTGAGGTCGTGCACGAGGTAGCGCGGCCCGGAGCAGCGCCGCTCGGCCTCGGCTATCGCCGCCGGCGAGATGTCGATCCCGACCGCTTCGACGCCGTGTCGCGACAGCGCTTCGGCGAAGCGGCCGAAGCCGCAGGCCGCGTCGAGCACGAGGTCGCCCTCCTGGAGGCCGAGCAGCTCGATCACCTGCTCCGCCTCGGCTTCCGTCTCCTCGTAGCCGCCGAGCCGCTCGGCGACGCGCATGTACGCGGGGCCGTACGTGTCGAGCTCGTTGAGAACCCGCTCGTCGGTGGTCGCTGTGCCCTGGGGGGGATTCATGGCGTGGCAGCTCCCTGTCGTCAGCTGATCGCGGCTTGGGCGGTCTCGGCGCGGCGCAGCGTCTCGGCGCGGGCGGCGTCGGCGCCGGCGCGCACGAGCCCGAGCGCGCCGAGCCCGCTGACAAGGATCGCACGCATCACGCGCCCCACGCGGGGATCGTGCTCGCCGTCGAGGTACCAGCCGCTGAGATGGCCGACATAGCGCACGTACTTCAGCAGGTCGAGGTCCTCCAGGGCGACCGCGAGGTTGCGGCGGTGGACCTGCGACTGCAGGACGATGTGGCGGTAGGCGGCGTCCTGTGGCGCGGGGTCGGGCGCGCCGTCGTTCGCGGCGTCCCACGCCTTTGCCCACGCGAGCGCGATGCGCCAGCCGGTGTTGTGGTCGGGATCGAGGAAGTGGTCGACCGTCGGCATCACGAGGCCCTTGTGGACCGGCTTGTCGAGGCAGTAGCCGAGGACTGCGATCGCGACGAGGTCGTCGGCGGACACGAGCGGCTCGCCCTCGCGCGCGAGCGCGCGCACCTCGGGCCGCGCCGCCAGCTCGTCCAGCAGCGTGTCGACAAGCTGCGCGGTGCCCTTCGAGCTGCTCAGCTCGCCGTCGACCTCGGAGGAGACCATCCCGTGCACGATGTGCAGGCTCGGCAGCACGCGCAGCTCCGGCTCGAGTCTCGTCAGCAGCTCCTCGGCGTGGATCACGTGCGCCTTCCACTCGTCGCCGGAGAGATGGATCAGGTCCTTGCCCTGCTCGGCGATCATCAGGTCGCGCCACATCGCGACGACGCGCAGGTGGTGCGTCGGGAAGCCGTCGGCGCGCGTGAGCGGCATGACCGGGTAGGAGTCGTCGCCGGTCAGGTAGGCGATCGTGCCGCGCTCCTCCCTGACGAACACGCCGCGCTCGATCCCGAGCTGCGCGACCTGCTTGCTCGTCTGCGTGCGCTGCGAGTCGTAGATGATCCGCTCGAAGTGCAGGCCGAGGCGCGCGAGCGTCTCGTTCTGCCCGTCGACCGCCCAGTCGCGCACCGTTCTCCACAGCGCGAGCGCCTCGGGGTCCTCCTGCTCGACGCCGGTCAGGAGCTGCTGCGCGAGGTCGTCGCGTTCGTCGAGGTCGCGCGCGACGGGGGCGTCGTGGTCGTGGACCTCGGCCGGCGGGCCCTCCTCGCGCGCGTAGCGCGCGTACAGCTCGCCGACGAACTGATCGCCCTTGATGCCCGCCTCGGCCGGGGTCTGCGGCGCGGCGTAGCGCTGGTAGCCCGCCATCGCCTCGCCCATCGAGCGGCCCGCGTCGCCGATGTGCGACTGGCGCTCGGCGTGCGCGCCAGCGGCGCGCAGCGCCATCGTGACCGCCTGGCCGAGCGCGATGTTGCGCAGATGGCCGACGTGCAGCGCCTTCGTCGCGTTCGGGTCGCAGAAGTCGACTATCGCGCGCGTGTCAGGACGCAGGTCGTCGGTCTCCATGCCGGTGAAGCGGCCCGCCTCCAGGCCGGCGCCCGTGGCGGCGATCCGCTCGTCGGCGAAGCGCATCAGGAAGCGCTGGCCCTGCTGCTCGACGGAGGCGATCGCGGGGTCGGCGGCGAGCGCCTCCTCAGCACGCGGCGCAGCCTCCGCCTGCAGCGCGATCGCGCTGACGTCGGCGTCTTGGTTCGCTCTCAGGATCGGGACGACGCGGAACGCGGCCGGATCGACGGTGCGCAGCGTCGCCTCGACGGCGTCGAGCAGGTTGTCCGTCTGCAGCGGTGCGACCTCATCCATCCGTGTGCTCCCCCCCGAGCCGGTCAGCACGCGAGACGGGGCTCGAACCCGCAACCATCGGCTTAGAAGGCCGGTGCTCTACCAATTGAGCTACTCGCGCATATGCGTGGCGGCTCCGCCGGACGGAGACCCCCAAGCCCTGCGGGAGTCTAGACCAGACCGGATTTCCGGGGCGGGGGAGCGCGCTGCTCACGACGCGACGCTCTCCGCCGGCAGCACGCGCGGCGCCCGCTCGCGCAGCGCGCCCAGCAGCGACAGCACCTCGGGGTCGCGCGCGAAGCCGAGCGCGTGCTCGCAGGCCTCGATCGCGTCGGTCACGCGGTCGGTGCGGGCGAGCGCGTGCGCGTAGCGCGACCAGGCCACCGGGGACTCGGGCGCGAGCAGGGTCGCCGCCTCGCAGGCGGTCACCTCCGCGCCGACGTCGCCCGAGAGCTGGTGCACGAGCGCGAGGTCGAGCAGGCCCTCGACCGTCGGCGCGAGGCCGCGCGCGTGCTCCAGCGCCTCCTGCGCGCCGCGCCGGTCGCCGAGCCGCAGGCGCAGGCGGCCGAGGCGTTCCCAGGCGGAGGCGTCGGTCGGGGCGGTCGCGGTCGTCGCGCAGGGCGGAGTCGCGCGCGAGGTCGTAGGCGCGCATGTCCTCGTAGATGCGCGCGGCGAAGCGGTGCGGCGTCGGGCGGTCGGGCTCGGCGCGCGCCCAGTCGCGCACGGCGCGGCCGGCGGCGGCGAGGTTCCCCGCCTGCCAGAAGGCGACGGTCAGCTGGCGCAGCACGACCGGGTTGCGCGGATCGGCGTCGCGCGCGTAGATGAGGCGCTGCGCGGCCAGCACCGGGTCACCCTCGGCGAGCGCGTGGCGCGCGGCGGTCATGAAGCGCTCGACGCGGTCGGCCGCCGGGTCGGGCTTGGAGAAGTCGACGAAGTGCAGCGTGCCCGCGGGGATCGTGCGGATGCCGTGCTGGAACCTCACGCGCGCCCACTGCTGCGTGTCGTCGCCCTCGCCGGAGAAGTAGATGCCGGTGACCGAGCCGACACCCCACTCGGGATAGGCGTTGCAGCGCGCGTAGCGGTGCACGACCGAGTGGTCGGGCATGCGCGAGCCGAACGGATCGTGTCTCGCCTGCTCCTCGGCCTGCTCGCGCTGGCGCTGCGCCTCGGCGTAGGCGCGCGCGCCCTCCTCGGCGCGGCGCTTGCGCGCGGCCGCGGCGGCGACCTTGACGGCGTTGCCGGAGACCTTGCCGCCGCGCGAGGTCTCGGCGAGCTGCTCGAGCTGGTCGGCCGCCTCGTTGATCGCCTGCAGGTGGCGCTGGTGCTCGTGCTGGCGCCCGGGCGGGGCGATGTCCGGATGCCAGCGCTTCGCCATCTTGCGACGCGCCAGCTGCACCGCCCGCTTGTCGAAGGGCGGCTCGAGCTCCAGCAGCAGGATCCCCTGCTCGATGTCGAACACGCTCGGCACAACGTCCCAGGGTACCGAGGGCCACGGGGCCGGGGCAGCCGAGGCTGGCTATCCTCCGCGGTCGATGTCGGCCCAGTACATCTTCACGATGCACCGCCTGTCGCGGTCGTTCCCGCCCGACAAGGAGGTCCTCAGAGAGGTCTCGCTGTCCTTCTACCCGGGCGCGAAGATCGGCGTGCTGGGCTACAACGGCGCCGGCAAGTCGACGCTGCTGCGGATCATGGCGGGGACCGACACCGAGTACCGCGGCCAGGCGCAGCTCGCGCCGGGCGCGACGGTCGGGCTGCTGGAGCAGGAGCCCCACCTGGACGAGGCCAAGGACGTGCGCGGCAACGTCGAGGACGGCGTCGCCGAGCTGCGCGGCCTGCTCGACCGCTTCAACGAGCTGTCGATGAACTACTCCGACGAGACGGCGGACGAGTTCGCCCGGATCCAGGAGCGGATCGACGCGGCCGACGCGTGGAACCTCGACACGATGCTCGACACGGCGATGGACGCGCTGCGGCTGCCGCCGGGCGACGCGGACGTGACGAAGCTCTCCGGCGGCGAGCGGCGCCGCGTCGCCCTGTGCCGCCTGCTGCTGCGCGCGCCGGACCTGCTGCTGCTCGACGAGCCGACGAACCACCTCGACGCCGAGTCGGTCGCGTGGCTGGAGACGCACCTGAAGGAGTACAGAGGGACGATCGTCGCGATCACCCACGATCGCTACTTCCTCGACAACGTCGCCGGCTGGATCCTCGAGCTGGACCGCGGCCGCGGGATCCCCTACGAGGGCAACTACTCCGGTTGGCTGATCCAGAAGCAGGAGCGCCTCGCGCAGGAGGAGCGCTCGGACAAGACGCGCAGACGCACGATCGCCAAGGAGCTGGAGTGGGTGCGGATGAACGCGTCCGCCCGCCGCGCGAAGCCGAAGGCGCGCCTGAACGCCTACGAGCAGCTGCTGGCCGAGGAGCGCAACGTCAAGCTCGACGAGGTGCAGATCCACATCCCCGCGGGCCCGCGCCTGGGCGAGGTCGTGATCGAGGCCGAGGGGCTGCGCAAGGGCTACGGCGAGAAGCTGCTGATCGAGGACCTGACGTTCAAGCTGCCGCGCTCCGGGATCGTCGGCGTGATCGGCCCCAACGGCGCCGGCAAGACGACGCTGTTCCGCATGCTGACCGGGCAGGAGCAGCCCGACGCCGGCTCTCTGAAGCTGGGCGAGACGGTCGACCTCGCGTACGTCGACCAGTCGCGCGACGCTTTGGACCCGGACAAGAGCGTGTGGGAGGAGATCTCCGGCGGCGACGACCAGATCATGGTCGGCGAGCGCAAGATGTCCTCGCGCGCGTATGTGAGCGGCTTCAACTTCAAGGGGACCGACCAGCAGACGAAGGTCGGCAAGCTGTCCGGCGGCGAGCGCAACCGCGTGCACCTCGCGAAGCTGCTGCGGTCGGGCGGCAACGTGCTGCTGCTCGACGAGCCGACGAACGACCTCGACGTCGACACGCTGCGCGCGCTGGAGGAGGCCCTGCTCGCCTTCCCCGGCTGCGCCGTCGTGATCTCCCACGATCGCTGGTTCCTCGACCGCATCGCGACGCACGTGCTCGCGTTCGAGGGCGAGTCGCAGGTGCGCTGGTTCGAGGGCAACTTCGAGGCCTACGAGGCGGAGCGCCACGAGCGGCTCGGCGCCGAGGCCGACCGCCCGCACCGCATCCAGTACAAGAGACTCGTGCGGTCGTAGGAGCGCCGGCGCGGGCGGCGAACCGCCCGCGCCCCGCGTCTTCCTTCGCTATGGCTGGCTGACGTTCCCGCCCGAGCCGCGCGCGATCTTCTGCTTGCCGATCGAGTCGAACTTGGCGGCGAAGCTGCCGCTCGCGGTGCCGGTCGCGCCGGTGCTCGTGTGCGTGCCGACCGCTCTGAACAGCAGCGTGCCGGACAGGAACGGCGAGACGCCCTTGCCGCTCGCGCTCGACGCGTCCTTGGCGATGCTCAGCGCGGAGGCCGGCGCCGTCTCGCTGATCGTGTGGCGCAGCTGCCAGTTGCCGGCGACGCTCTGCTGCGTCAGCGACGCGCTCTCCGTCACCTTGCCCTTGCCGAATCTGATGAACGAGAACCTGCAGCTTGCCGAGCTTTCCGGCGCCGAAGTCCGAGAGGCCGGGTCCGCCGAAGCCGCCGCCGCCCGCGCCGCAGAAGAAGGAGCCAGGCTGGCTGAGCGTCGCCTTGAAGCTCGTGCGCTTGAACGTCTTGAAGAAGCGCTTGTCCATCTTCGCCGCGAGCGTGCCTCTCAGCGTGCCGGTGCGCGACAGCGCCGCTCTGCCGGTGCAGCCCTTCGGCAGCACGCTCTTGGCGGGGCCGGTCGGCGTGAACGTCATCGAGACTCTGCCGTGCGAGCCCCACGAGTCGACGATCTGCGCGGTCGACAGATCGGCCGCAGCGGTGTAGCTGATGCCGGCGGCGGAGCCGTCGTTCTCGAGCGTGTGCGACTGGGTGGCGCCGTGCACGGTGCGGATGAAGTCGAGCTCGGCGCCGAACGACGTGGCGCTGAAGTAGACGCTGTAGTGCTTGGCGGTGCCGAGGGTGGCGCTGAGCGTCGGCGGCTCGGTGAGGGCGCCGGCGGTCGCGGGCAACGCGAGCACGAGCAGCGCGGCGGTGAGCGCGCGGGCGCCGAGGCTGGTGAGGAGACGCATGCGGTTTCCGTTCCTTCCTTCGAGGATCGGCGAGGGAGTCAACCGCACGCCGCGGTGCGTTGGCAAGCGGAACGGGCCGGTGGGCGCATGCGCGCGGGCGCGACCCGCGCCTTCCGCTTGTGCACCGCGCTAGGGTCCGGTGCATGGGAGACGTCTCGAAGGCGGTGCTGATCACCGGCTGCTCGTCGGGGATCGGGCGGTCGACGGCGCGACGGCTCGCCGCCGGCGGCTGGACCGTCTACGCGACCGCGCGGCGCGTAGAATCGATCGCGGACCTGGAGGCGGCCGGCTGCCGGACGCTCGCGCTGGACGTGACCGACGAGGACTCGATGGTCGCTGCGGTGCGCGCTGTGGAGGAGACGCACGGCGCAGTCGGCGTGCTGATCAACAACGCCGGCTACTCGCAGAGCGGCGCGATCGAGACGGTGCCGCTGGAGGCGGTGCGGCGGCAGTTCGAGACAAACGTGTTCGGCCTCGCGCGGCTGACGCAGCTCGTGCTGCCGAAGATGCGCGACCAGCGCTGGGGCAAGATCGTGAACCTCGGCTCGATGGGCGGCAAGCTCGTGTTCCCCGGCGGCGGCTGGTACCACGCGACCAAATTCGCCCTCGAGGCCGTGAGCGACGCGCTCCGCTTCGAGGTGCGCGGCTTCGGCATCGACGTGATCCTGCTCGAGCCGGGCCTGATCACGACCGAGTTCGGCAACGCGGCGGCAGCGAGCATGACGGAGGTCGACAGCTCGCCCGCGGCGGCCGACGGCGACCCCTACGCCACCTTCAACGCGACCGTCGGCTCCGTCACCCAGGACGCCTACACCGGCCCGATGCGCCTGCTCGGCGCCGGCCCCGACAAGGTCGCGAAGGTGATCGAGAAGTCGATCACCAAGCGCCGCGCCCCCACCCGCGTGACGATCACCCCCTCCGCCAAGCTCTCGATCCCCTCGCGCCGGCTGATGACCGACCGCATGTGGGACGCGATGATGCGCGCTCAGTTCCCGACGCCGGAGTAGCGCACGGGAGCCCCGCCCGCCGCCCGGCATTGTGGCCGCGTGCAGCGGCCCTTCCCCCTTCTTCCTACCAACCAGCTAGTTGGTTTTCCGTCTTTCGGTGCGTTAGACTCGCCGCGGCGGGCCTGCCACGCACGCTCATCAATCAGGGGGAGACGACTAATGATCGCCTACAGCAAGCTCCTGCTTGCCAGCCTCTGCGCGACGTTCCTGCTCGCAGCAGCCGTCGGCAGCGCGTCCGCCGTCCAGCTCAGCGTCAACGAACAAAATCACAAAGTAGCCTGGAGGGCACTCGACTTCGCCAACACTGCCGGCGACATCACGTGCGAAGTCACGCTCGAAGGCAGCTTCCACAGCAGAACAATCGCCAAGGTCGCAAACGCGCTAGTCGGCCACGTCAATAGAGCCAGCATCGGAGCCTGCGCAGGCGGCAGCGCGACAGCTCACACGGAAACGCTCCCGTGGCATGAGCAATACAGCAGCTTTGTCGGAACCCTACCGAACATAACGGCGGTCAGGATCGGTTCTCGTCGGCGCCCGTTTCAGGATAAGGAACTCCGCCACAGAATGCGAGGCCGGCACCACCCAAACGGAACCCGGCTTCGGAACGATCGAACTCGGCACCAGAGGCGAAGCAACCGGCATCGTAGCCAGCGGCATCATAAACCTCAGAGGCAACTTCCTCTGCGGATTCGCCACCGGCACCTTCGCCGGCAGGGGCACCGTGACAACCCCCGGCGGCGCCGCGATCATCGTCAGGCTAATAGGGGAAAGAGCCACCACGCTGACGCCGTCGCCGGTCGAATTCGGCAGAGTCGAACCGGAAGGACTCGCGATGAGAACCGTGACGATCACGGCAGGCACAAGCGCAATCACCGTCAACAGAATCAGCGTCGTAAGCGGCAACTACTTCGCGATAACTGATCCGAACAGGTGCGTGGGCGCGAGACTGTCCGAAAGAGGGACATGTGCGTTCAAGGTCCTCTTCGCAGCACCCGGCGAAGCCGAAAGAACTCTCTCCGACACGGTCAGAGTGGAAACAACCGAAAGGACGCTCGAACTCACCGTCAGAGGCTCGACCTGAGCCACAGCCGCGACCGACTGCGACGCGCGCTCCGGTGCGTCGCAGTCCTCAGCGCACGAACGACGTGTCCGCCGCGAGGCGCAGCGCGAACGCCGCGATCAGCTTCGCGGCGTTCTCGATGTCGTCGAGCTGGGCCAGCTCGACGGGCGAGTGCATGTAGCGCAGCGGGACGGACACCAGGGCGGTGGGGATGCCGGCGCGACTCAGGTGGATCGCGTCGGCGTCCGTGCCCGTCGAGCGGCCGGATGCGGCGACCGTGAACGGGATCCCCTCGGCCTCGGCGGCCTCGTGCAGCAGCTCGAACACGCGCGGGTGAATCGTGGAGCCGCGCGTCAACGACGGGCCTGAGCCCAGCGGATGTCTCGTCAGCTCGCCCAGCGTCACGCCCGGCTGATCGGTCGCGAACGTCACGTCGACCGCCACCGCCACGTCCGGCGCCAGCGAGAACGCGGTCGTGCGCGAGCCGGCGAAGGTGATCTCCTCCTGCACCGCCGCGACCGCCGCCACGTCCCCGACCGCGCCGCCCGCCGCGGCCACCAGCCGCGCCGCCTCGAGCGCGACGAAGCAGCCGATGCGGTTGTCCATCGCGCGCGAGGCGAGGCGCCCGTGGGGCAGCTCTACCGGCTCGCCGGCGATCACCGCGACGTCGCCGATCCGCACCATCGAACGCGCGTCGTCGCCGTCTCTGGCGCCGATGTCGATGTGCAGGTCCTTCAGCTCCGGGACGCGCTTGCGATCCTCGTCTTTCATCAGATGGATCGGCTTCTTGCCGATCACGCCGGGGATCTGGCCCTCGCGCGTGAGCAGCGTCACGCGCTGGCCGACGAGGATGATCGGGTCCCAGCCGCCGACCGAGCCGAAGCGCAGGAAGCCGTCGTCGTCGATGTGCGAGACGTGCACGCCGATCTCGTCGATGTGCCCGACGATCGCCAGCAGCGGCCCGTCGCCGGTTCCTCTCACGCGCGCGACCGACGACCCGAGGTCGTCGGCGCTGACGTCGGCGAACGCGGACGCCGCCGAGCGCCACGCCGCCGCCGCGTCGCCCTCGTAGCCCGAGGGCCCGGGCGTCGTCAGCAGCGTCTGCAGGAGCGGCGGCGTCGGCATCGGCGCGAAGCCTAGCGAGCGCCCGTCAGCCCGCGCGGCCATGCGCCGGCGAACGGCGCAGGCTCGCGATGCGGGGCCGCCACGGCATCCACGACCGAAGCGACCGCGGCGCTCGACGCGCCTCTCCACCCCAGCGCCCGCGCCGACAGTCGCACTCTCACCCCGCCGAGCACGCCCGAGACGCCTCTCGACGACACGGTGAGGCGCCCGCGCGCGGCGGCCCGGCCGCCGACCGTCAGCATGAAGCGCGTCGCTCTCGACGGCACCAGCCCGCTGACCGTCACGCCCGGCACGTAGGAGTACGACCGCAGCCGCAGCCCGCGGCTGCCGGATTCCAGCGTCGCGCTGCCTGCGCGCAGGCCGCCGAACGGCTGCGCCTGACCGTTCGTCGTCACGATCTGCTCGATCAGCTGCTCGCTGGCGTCGTCGAGCGTTCTCAGCGCGGCCGTCACGGTCCGGCCCGGCGTCCCGCGCACGTGCCCGGCGCCGCGCACGTCGGCGAGCCGGCGCGGGGCGAGCTGCAGCGCGGTGGCGACGGGCGGATGGAAGCGGCAGTCGCCCGGCACGAGCCCGCCGACGAACGCCGCGACCGCCTGCTGCGCGCAGTCGGTCGGGTCCGAGAACAGCACGCCGTGCCCGGCGTCCGGCACCTCGACGAGGTGCGCGCTCGGCAGCTGCGCGGCCAGCGCGACGGCGTCGACCCGCGGCGTGCGCAGGTCCTCGTCGCCGGACAGGATCAGCGTGGGCGTCGGCGGCAGCGGCGGCTGCGGCTGGGCGATCGGCGCCTCCGGCCAGCCGCGGCAGATGTCGGCGAGGCCGAGCGCGAGCCCGCTCGTGCGGTCGAACGGCGCGAACGCGCTGTTCGCGATCGCCGCGGCGGCCGCGTTCTCCGCCGCGTGGCGCTGCTGGAGCGGCGTGCCCGCCGGCCACGGCACCATCCCGTCCTCGCACGTCGTCGCGATGTACACGGCGTCGCTGTCCGAGCTGCCGCCGGAGGACCCCGCGCCGGCGTTGCCGGCCAGCCGCAGCAGCGGCGCCGCGTCCCCGGTCAGCGCGCTGTGCAGGGCCGCCGGCAGCGACGCGCGCAGGTAGCGGTCGAAGTCGCCGGCGAGCAGCAGCCCGAGCAGGTCGGACTCGGAGAGGCCGGCCCTGACCGCATGCCCGTTGCCGTCGATCGCGGTGCCGCGCAGGGGCTTGTTCGCGAGCCGCCGCGCGAGCGCCGCGGCATCCGCGCCCGGATCGCGCGTGAAGCGACAGGCGCCGTCGCAGACCGTCCGCAGCACGCGCGGGACCGACGTGAGCGTGCTGCGCTGGAACGGGTCGATCCCCGCCGGCGGCACGACCGAGTCGAGCACGAGCCGGTCGACGTGCTGCGGGTACGCCGCCGCGTACTCGAGCGCGACCTTGGTCCCGTACGAGGTTCCCCACAGGATCAGCTTGTCGACGCCGAGCGCCGCGCGCACCGCCTCGACGTCGGCGACCGAGGCCGCCGTCGTGTAGTCCGTGCGCCCCGGGCCGAGCTCGTTCGCGCAGTCCTCCACGGCCCCCGCGAGCGTGCCGCCGCCGCTCGACAGCGACGCGCAGCTCAGCAGGCCCGACCCTCCGGTGCCGCGCTGGTCGAACGTGACGAGCTCGCGCGTGCGCAGCAGCGGCTTCAGCACGCTCGCGAACGAGCTCAGCAGCGGCGTCGCCGCCTGCCCCGGCCCGCCCGCGAGCGCGAGCACGGTCGCCTGCGGCGTACCGCCGCCGCTCGGCGGCAGCGCCTCGACGCGCAGCGAGACGGTCCCCGACAACGCGCCGCCGCGATCGAGCGGCACCGTCACGCGCCCGCACAGCGTGGGGTCGGTCGAGACGGTGGTGCAGCGGCCGAGGACTCCGGCCGAGGCGGTCGATGCGCCGCAGGCGACGAGACACGCGACGAGCAGCGCAAGCGAGAGCGGCGGCCTCATCCTGCGAGGCTACCGAGTCGCATTCGCCGGCCAGGCGGCGGCGAGCGCGAGCAGCTGCTGCACGAGCGGCGGAAGCTGCCGCTCGGCGGGGTCGATCCCGCGTGCGCTCGCGTGCGCGATCCGAGCGGCCGCCGCCGCCCCGGCCCGCGCGAACACCGCCTTCGCGACGGCTCTGGTGCTGACGTCCAGGCGATGGCCGCCGAGCCGTCCGACGATCCGGCCTCCTCTGACGACCCGGATCCAGCCGCGCGCCGCGGCGGAGCCGCCGACGCCGATCCGCATGCCGCCGGCCGCTCTGCCGCCGAGATGCTCCTTCATGCTCACCGTCACACCCGGCACGTAGCTGTAGCCTCGCAGGACCAGCTCGTGACGATCGATCGCGATGCTGCCCGCGCGAAGGCCGCCCACCCGGACGGTGTGCCTCAGCCCACCGTCCGCGAGCAGCTGCGGCAACGCCTCGCTCAGCAGATCCTCGCTCGCGAACTCGAACGTCTCCACCGTCGCCGTCAGCGTGCGCCCGATACGAATCGGCAGCCCACGCACCGGCGTCACAGCTCGGAGGCTGGCGGGCGGCAACGCGTCGGGCGAGAAGAGGTCCAGGCCCGCCGCGCCGCAGCCGCTCACAGCTCGATCCTCGAAGAACGCGGTCACGGCCTTGTCCGCGCAGTCGGAGATGTCGGAGCCGAGCACGGAGTGGCCCACCTGCGGGACCCGCAGCACGCGCGCACCGGGGATCCGCGCCGCGACCGCGAGCGCGGCGGCGCGCGGCGTGCGCAGATCCTGGTCGCCCGAGAGGATCAGCGTCGGCACGGCCGGCAGCGCGGCGTGCTGTTGCACGACGGGCGCGGCGGGCCAGCTGCGACAGAGGTCCGCCTCGCCGAATTCGCGCACGCCGGCAGGGCCGAACGGCGCGAGCTGGGCAGGCGGGATCGCCGTGAGCGCCGCCGAGATCGCCGCCGGCCGGTCGGCGACCGGCGTGCCCGGCGCCCACGGGACCGCGCCGTCGTCGCACGTCGTCGCGAGGTTGAGCGCATCGCTGTCGCCGGCTGACGCGTCGAGCGAGTCGCCGCCGGAGCTGTGCGCGAGCCGCAGGATCGGCATCGCGTCGCCGTTCACCGCCGCGCGCACCGCCGCCGGCAGCGACGAGCGCTCGGAAGGATCGAGGTCGCCGTCCAGCAGCAGCCCGAAGAGATCGGTGCGCGTCAGCGCCGCGGGGCGCGCGTGCCCGTAGCCGTCGATCCAGCGCCCGCGCAACGGGCCGTTCGCGAGCCGCGCGGCGAGCGCGTCGAGGTCGCCCGCCGCGTCCTGCGTGAACGGGCAGCCGCGGCGGCCGCAGAGCGAGCGCAGCACGCGCGGCATCGAGCCGATCGTCAGGCGCTCGAACGGGTCGACCCCCTCCGGCGCGACGATCGAGTCGAGCAGCAGCCGGCCGACGTGCTGCGGGTAGGCGGCCGCGTAGTCGAGCGCGACCTTCGTCCCGTAGGAGGTGCCCCACAGCGTCAGCTTGTCGACGCCGAGCGCCGCGCGCACCGCCTCGATGTCCGCGACCGAGGCGGCCGTCGCGTAGTCGCCGTCCGCCCGGCCGATCCGCTGTGCGCACGCCGCCACGGCGCCCTGCGCGACGGCGCCCTCCGGCGCCGCGTCGGCCGGAACCGCGTCGAGCGACGGGCACGTGAGGCGACCCGAGCCGCCGGTGCCGCGCTGGTCGAACGTCACGAGCCGGCGACCGCGCAACAGGTTTCCGCCAAGCGATTCGGCGAACCCTTCGAGCAACGGCGCGGCCGCCTGGCCCGGCCCACCGGCCAGCGCGAGGATCGTCTCGCTCGGCGTCGGCGTGACCGGCGGCAGCACGCGCACGCGCAGGGAGATCGTTCCCGGCAGCACCCCGCTGCGATCGAGCGGGACGACGACGCGCAGGCAGCGCGAGCGGTCCCCGCGCGCGCTCGAGCAAGGTCTGCCGAGCGATGCTGCGCCGGCGCCCGCGGGCGAGGCCGTGAGCACGGCGACCAAGGCGAGCAGGCCGACCGCGAGCGAACGAGCGCCCAGGCGGCGCGGCCGGACTCCTCCCATGCGGGAGGAGTCTGACCGGTCAGGCCGTCTCGTGCGTCGCCGGGACGTCGACGCGCCAGCTTGCGGTGTGATGGGCTGACGAGCGGATCGGCGTGCCTGGCAAGGAAGCAGGGGTGAAGCCGTACCCACGTACGGCGAACCCCGATGACGCCGCCAGGCGCGCCGAGGCGCCGTCAGGCGCCCGCCAGCAGCTCGCGCAGGACGTACGGCAGGATGCCGCCGTTGCGGTAGTAGCGCTGCTCCTTCGGCGTGTCGATCCGCACGGTGACGGTGAACTGCTTGTCGTCGGCGTGGACCGTCAGCTCGCGCGGGACGTCGTCGCCGCCCGCGATGCCGGAGATCGAGAAGACCTCGCGGCCGGTGAGGCCGAGCGAGGCGGCCGAGTCGCCGTCCTTGAACTGCAGCGGCAGGACGCCCATGCCGACGAGGTTCGAGCGGTGGATGCGCTCGAAGCTCTCGGCGATCACGGCGCGCACGCCGAGCAGGTTCGTGCCCTTCGCCGCCCAGTCGCGCGACGAGCCGGAGCCGTACTCCTTGCCAGCCAGGACGACGAGCGGCGTCCCCGAATCGGCGTACTTCATCGCCGCGTCGTAGATCGCCAGCTGCTCGGGCTCGCCGTCACCGCGAGGTACAGCGTCACGCCGCCCTCCGTGCCCGGGGCGAGCAGGTTCCTCAGGCGGATGTTCGCGAACGTGCCGCGCATCATCACCTCGTGGTTGCCGCGCCGCGCGCCGTAGGAGTTGAAGTCCTTGCGCTCCACGCCGTGCTCCTGCAGGTAGCGGCCCGCCGGCGAGTCCGGCTTGATCGCGCCCGCGGGCGAGATGTGGTCGGTCGTGACGGAGTCGCCGAGCAGCGCGAGCACGCGCGCGCCCTCGATGTCGCCCACCGGCGCGGGCTCGCGCGGCAGGTCGACGAAGTACGGCGGGTTCTGCACGTACGTCGAGCCGTCGTCCCACGCGAAGCGGTCGCCGGTCGGCGTCTCCAGCCCGCGCCAGCGCTCGTCGCCGGCGAACACGCCGTCGTAGGACTTCTCGAACATGTCGGACTGGACGGCCTGCTCGATCGTCCGCGCGACCTCCTCCGCCGAGGGCCAGATGTCGCGCAGGTAGACCGGCTCGCCGTCGGCGTCCTGGCCGAGCGGGTCGTTCTGCAGGTCGACGTCCATCGAGCCTGCCAGCGCGTACGCGACCACCAGCGGCGGCGACGCGAGGTAGTTCATCTTCACGTCCGGGTTGATGCGGCCCTCGAAGTTGCGGTTGCCGCTCAGCACCGAGCAGACCGCGAGGTCGGCGTCGTTGACGACCTTGGAGATCTCCTCCGGCAGCGGCCCCGAGTTGCCGATGCAGGTCGTGCAGCCGTAGCCGACGAGGTTGAAGCCGAGCGCGTCGAGGTCGCCGGTCAGCCCGGCGCGCTCGTAGTACTCGGTCACGACCTTCGAGCCGGGCGCGAGCGACGTCTTCACCCACGGCTTCGTTCTGAGGCCGCGCGCGACCGCGTTGCGCGCGAGCAGCCCGGCGCCGAGCATCACGGACGGGTTCGAGGTGTTCGTGCACGACGTGATCGCGGCGATCACGACGCGCCCGTGGTCCAGCGTCGTCTCCGTGCCGTCGGCGAGAGTGACGGGGACGGCGGTGCTTTTCGCCAGGGTCCCGGCGCTGCTGCGGGCGGGTCCTGTCGCGGGGGAAGCTCTTTCCGCGGGCGGGGCCGCGGAAAGACTTGCCCCCGCGCCACCCGCCCGATCGGCGTGCGGGTCGCGGGCGCCGTCGCCGTTGGAGGGCTCCTGGCTGGCGGTCGGGTCGCTTGCGGGGAAGCTGCCAGCGAGTGCGTCGTCGTCCTCGTCGGCCGTCGGCACGTAGCCGGCGAGCGCCTTGCGGAAGGCGGCCTGCGCGTCGGTCAGCGCGATGCGGTCCTGCGGGCGCTTGGGGCCGGCGATCGAGGGGACGACCTCGCCGAGGTCGAGCGACAGCGTCTCGCTGTACGTCGGCTCCTCGCTGTCCTCGTCGTGCCACAGCCCCTGCGCTCTCGCGTACGCCTCGACCAGAGCGATCTGCTCGGGCGCGCGGCCGGTGAACTCCAGGTACCGCAGCGTCTCCGCGTCGATCGGGAAGCACGCGCAGGTCGCGCCGAACTCCGGCGACATGTTGCCGATCGTCGCGCGGTCGGCCAGCGGCAGCCGCGAGACGCCCGCGCCGTAGAACTCGACGAACTTGCCGACGACGCCGTGTCTGCGCAGCAGCTCCGTGACGGTGAGGACGAGGTCGGTCGCCGTCGCGCCCTCGCGCAGCTCGCCCGTCAGCTTGAAGCCGACCACCTGCGGGATCAGCATCGACATCGGCTGGCCGAGCATCGCCGCCTCGGCCTCGATGCCGCCGACGCCCCAGCCGAGCACGCCGAGGCCGTTGACCATCGTCGTGTGCGAGTCGGTGCCGACCAGCGTGTCGGGGTACGCCTGGCCGAGCGCGTCGTTGACGAACACGACGCGCGAGAGGTACTCGAGGTTCACCTGGTGCACGATGCCCGTGTCCGGCGGCACGACCTTGAAGTCCTCGAACGCGTCCTGGCCCCAGCGCAGGAACGCGTAGCGCTCCTGGTTGCGCTCGAACTCGAGCTCGGCGTTCGCGTCGAACGCGTAGCGCGTGCCGAACTCGTCGACCTGCACCGAGTGGTCGATCACCAGCTCGGCGGGCACGAGCGGGTTGATCTTCGCCGGGTCGCCGCCCATCGCGGCCATCGCGTCGCGCATCGCGGCGAGGTCGACGACGGCCGGCACGCCCGTGAAGTCCTGCATCACGACGCGCGCGGGCGTGAACGCGATCTCCTTGCTCGGCTGGGCCTTCGCGTCCCAGCGGGCGAGCGCGTCGACGTCCTCGGCGCGAATCGTCTCGCCGTCCTCGTTGCGCAGCAGGTTCTCGAGCAGGATCTTCAGCGAGAAGGGCAGCCGCGCGACGTCGTGCTGCGCCTGGAGCGCGTCGAGCCGGTAGATCTCGTACTGACGATCTCCGACCGACAGCGTCGCCTTCGCATCGAAGCTGTTGGTTGACATGGGGAATCTCCTGGTTTCACAGCGTCCCCGCCTGCGTGCAGGCGAAGACGGTTCAGGTCTGCATTGGAACCTAGGAGTCTGTCACTCGCCGTGGTCGCGCGGCGGGCGACGGCGGCCAAGCCGCCTCAGCGCGCGCGGCCGCGCTTTCGCCGCCTGCGCTCGTCCGCGCTGAGCCTGCGGCTTCTGCGCGCGGAGCGGGTCGCGCTCCCGCCGCGTCCGCCGCCCAGCTCGCCGTCGGACGTGCGCACGCGCCCGGCCGTCGCGCGGCGGGCGTCGCGCGCGATCACGAACCAGATGCCGCCGATCAGCGCGACGACGCCGAGCGCGACGAGCAGCACCTGGCTGCCGCTGAGCGACCCGGCGTTGGCTTCCGTCTGCGAGGCGGGCGCCTGCGCGGGCTGCTGCTGTTGCTGCTGTGCCGGGGCGGGCGCTTGCTGCGGCGCGGTCCCGAGCAGCGACTGTCCGGCGGCCTGCGCCTGCTGCGCCTGCTGCCGGGCGAGCGCGGCAGCTCCGGATTCCCCTCTGGACGCTCCCAGCGCCGCCGCGGGCATCGCGGCCAGCGCCGCGACGACCGCCAACGCGACGATGCGAGCCATGCGCCGACATTAGCGCCGGCGCGCGACTCGCGTGACAGTTAGGAAGCCGCGGCCGTCTCGCGTTCGTTCTCCGGCGGCGCGTCCTTGTACGGGTACGGGTTCTTCTCCTCGTTCCCGTGGTCCTCCTCGTGGTACACGCTCTCGGCGTTGACCGCCCAGATGTCGTGTCTCGCGCCGTCGCAGAGGTTCTCGACCGCTCGCATCGCCGTCAGCATCGAGTGGTCGGAGTTGTTGTAGCGGTGCAGGCCGTTGCGCCCGACCTGGATGAAGTTCGGCGTCGTGTCGAGCCAGGTGCGGATCGTCTGGATGCGCTCGGCGTAGTGCTCGTCGTAGACCGGGTAGGCCTTGTGGACGCGGACCGCGAAGCCGCGCTTGACGCGCGAGGCGTCGCACAGGCCGGTCTGCGCCAGCTCCTTGGTGGCGAGCTTGACGAGGTCCTCGTCGTCCATGCTCCACAGCTCGTCGCCGGCGAAGCAGAAGTACTCCATGCCGATCGACGCCTCGGTGTCGTTCGGCACCATCCACGGGCTCCACGAGCGAAAGTTCTGGATGCGGCCGACCTCGACGTCGGGCTCGTGGATGTAGATCCAGTTGTCGGGGAACAGGTCGGCGCCCTCGATCACGAGCGAGACGGTGAGGAAGTCGCGGTAGCGCAGGTTGCGCCCGGCGTCGCGCACGTCGACCGGCAGCTCCGGGTCGGCGATTCTCGTCGTGAGCGACAGCGGCAGCGAGGAGATCACGCCGCGGCACTCGATCGTCTCGCCGCCGGCGACGACCTGCACGGCCGTGGTGCCGTCGAAGACGACCTTGGTGACGGGCGCGTTCATGCGCACCTCGCCGCCTCTCTCCTCGATGTCCACCTTCATTCTCTCCCACATCTGGCCGGGGCCGAATCTGGGGTAGTGGAACTCGTCGATCAGCGATCTGATCTTGTTGCCCTTGTTGCCGAGGAAGGCGGCCTTCGCGGCGGAGAAGAACGACAGGCCCTTGATCCGCTGCGCGGCCCAGTCGGCGCGCAGCTCCGAGCACGGCACGCCCCACACCTTCTCGGTGTAGGTCTTGAAGAACTGGTTGAAGAGGTACTTGCCGAAGCGGTTGGAGACCCACTGCTCGAGCGTGTCCTCGCGCTGGTTGGGGCGCAGCTTCATCTTCGTCGCAGCCCACAGATAGGACGTGCCGGCCTTGATCAGGTTGACCGGGCCGAGCTTCTTGACGACGTCCATGCCCTCGAGCGGGTATTGGAGGTACTTGCGGTGCCAGTAGATGCGCGAGAGGCGCGGGCGCAGCAGGAACTCGCCTCTCATGATCTCGTGCCAGAGGTCGTCGACCTCTCTCACCTTCGTGAAGAAGCGGTGGCCGCCGAGGTCGAAGCGGTAGCCGTCGCGCACCTCGGTGCGCGCGATGCCGCCGACCTGGTCGGTCGACTCGAGCACGATCACGCGCTCGCCCCGCTTGGCGAGCAGGTAGCCGGCGGTGAGGCCCGCGGGGCCGCCGCCGAGCACGACGAACGGGCGGGCGTCCCGGGGGTTGGAGGTCTCGTTCTCAGTCATGGGCGTGAAGGGAGCCTTCGTGTCAGGGAAGTTGCGGGGACGACGTCTTCTCGTACAACGCGGCGCTGTCGCCGACCGTCGAGGCGCCGCGGTAGAACTGCGGCGCGACCTGGACCTGCCGCAGCGTCGGGTCGCCCGCAAGGATCGCACCCCACTGGGCCGAGCGGCGCCGTACGAGCTGCGTCCAGGGCGCTCTCCAGTTCGTGACGCCGTCCGTGATCGGCCGCACGAACAGGACCTTCTGGCCGGGCCGCAGCTTAGCAAGCAGCGGCGGGAGCACTCTGTCGGGCTGCGCCGCTTCGAGCTTGCTGAGCGCGTCGGCCCAGTCGAGGTAGCGCGGGTCCGACACGGCGCCGATCGTCTGCGCGTAGTGCAGCCCCGCGGGCATGTAGTACCAGACGAGCGGCGTCTGCTCGGGCTGGCCGACGAGCACCAGGTCGCCCGGCTTCATCTGCGCGCCGACCTCCGCGCCGATGTCGCGCACGTCGCTCTTGTAGCCGTCGACGTACTGCGTCGGCTTGACCCAGAAGACGCACGCCAGCGCGAGCGCGACGAGCCCGAGCTTGCCCGCGCGCGTGAGCCCCAGCGCGAGCAGCAGCACCAGCGGGCCGACGATCGCGGCGAAGTAGCGCGAGGCCCACGCCGGCGAGATCTGCGACAGCAGCCAGGCGAGCCCGAGCGTGACGAGCGGGATCGCGAGCAGCACCCACACCGACAGCCGCTCGCGGTCGTCGCGCGCGCGCTTCGCGTTGAGCAGCGTGGCGATCCCGAAGCCGGCGACGAGCACCACCGCGACGGCCGGGCCGAAGCCGCCGAGCACGTCTCTCGCGATCTGGACCGGCACGCCGAAGCGCGGCTTGTTGGCCCAAGGGGCGCCGGTGTGGGCGGTCTGGTAGAGCAGCGTCGGGACCCACGGCAGGTAGAGCACGACGGCCGCGCCGAAGCCGAGCAGGCCGTCGATCAGCAGCGCCCGGCGCTGCTCGCGCGCGGCCAGCCACCACAGCAGCCCGAGCGCGAGGAACGCGCCGACGCCGAAGAAGATCCCCCAGCTGTGCGTGTAGACCATCAGCGCCAGCCCGACCGCGAACGCCGGCAGGTAGCCGCGGCGGCGGTAGACGAACGCGTGCAGGTAGAAGGCGCTCGTCAGCAGCGCCAGCAGCGCCATCAGCGAGTACATCCGCGCCTCCTCGCCGTAGGCGGTGAGGAACGGCATCAGCGCGCAGAGGACCGCGCCGAGGTAGCCGGCGCGCTTGCTCCAGAGGCTCCAGCCGGCCCACATCGCGGCGGGGATCGTCAGCAGCGAGGCAGTCAGCGAGAGCCAGTGCACGGCCGTCTCGCTGCGGCCGAAGGCGTCCATCCACTCGTGCAGCAGCAGGTAGTAGAGCGGCGGCGAGCCGTCCTGTCTGAGGACACCGGGGATCGCCGTCAGCGCGTGCGAGGAGATCCCGACCGACAGCCCCTCGTCCATCCAGAAGGAGCCGCCGATCGCGCGCGTGCGCACGTAGGCGGACAGCGCGACGAGCACGACCAGGGTCGCACCGGCAAGCAGCGCGTCGGACGCGCGCAACCGCTCGAAGCGCCGGGAGGAGGGAACCGCGACCGTTGCCATTGCGCGTCCGAAGGCTAGCGAGGCGCTAGGCGCCCGGCGCCTTGCAGGTCGAGAACAGGGTCGTGGTGCGGACCGCCGCGACCGGCGCGTAGCCGGGCGGGTACGGCTGCTGCGGCTGCGGCTTGAGGCTCTGCTTGTTGGTCGTGCGCGCGGCGACCAGCTCACCTCTCGGCGCCGGCACGAGGCCGACCGAGAGCGTGTGCTCGTCGAGGTACCAGGCGACCATCGGGACCGAGAACTTCCCGGCCGTCGCGGGGCCGCAGGCCTTGAAGGCGTTCGCGCCGCCGGCCTTCGCGAGCGCGTCGCGCAGGTCGAAGCGCAGCTCCGCCTGGTAGCGCAGCGCCTTGTCGAGCGCGCCGAAGTTCTTGAAGCGCGGTGCGGCCCAGTGGACCGTCGCGAGCGCCAGCACCGCGAACGCGGCGACGCCGGCGGCCAGCGCGAGCCCTCTGCGCGTGGGGCCGAAGACGCGCGCCACGAGCGCGCCCGCGTACTGCACCACGCGCCCGAAGCCGACGCCGCCGATCACCGCCAGCATCGACGTGCCGAGGATGATGTAGCGCGGGTTGCCGGAGAAGCCGGCCTGCGTCATCGCCGCGATCAGCAGGATCCAGGCGATCGCCAGCAGCCCGATCGCGAGCACCGCGCCCTGGCGGCGACGGCGGACCCAGTCGATCGCCGCCAGCACGAGCGCGAGCGCGGCGGCCGCCTTCACGGGCGTGATCACGAGCGGCCAGGTCTGCTGCAGCAGCTTGAGGAACGGGTGCTTGGCGAACGCGGCGCTGTTCGAGTTCGGCTGCTGCGCGCGGTCGGCGGCGCGCCAGACGTTGCCCGAGCCCCACAGCTCCGGCAGGAACCACAGCACCGGGATCAGCACGAAGCCGCTGACGACGAGCCACAGCGCCTTGCGGTCGACGAGCAGCAGCCACAGCCCGTAGAGGCCGAGGAACGGCCACACCTCGGGGCGCAGCAGCGCGGCGAGGAAGCCGAGCACGAACGCCTGGCGGTAGCGGCCGTCGAGATGGCGCTCGATCCCCCACAGCACCGACGCGACGAGCAGGCCCTCGGAGTTGCCGAGCGACATCGTGCGCACGAACTGCGAGCTGATCACGAGCGCGACGGCGGCGACGAGGCCGGCGGCGACGGACGCGACGGTCCAGGTGCGGTCGGTCAGCCGCGCGCCCAGCCGGAACGCGAGCAGCACCGCGAGGATCGCGCCGCCGCGCGCGACCGCCAGCCACAGGTCGGGCGCCGCGCTGCCGAACAGCGAGAAGGGGATCGTGAACAGCACCGGCAGCGGCTTCCACGACGGGCCGCCGGTCGTCTGCAGGTCGATGTGGACGATCTCGCGGCCCCACACGATCCACGCCCACGGGTCGTACGTCGGCGTGCTCGGGTACAGCAGCGAGAGCGCGCCGAGCGCGAGCGCGACCGCCGCCAGCAGCGCGTAGACGCGGCCGTTCGTCGCCGTCTCGCGGGCGGCGGCGGTCGCCGGCGTCAGGCGCGCGCGCAGGAGCTCCAGCCAGGTGGGCGCGTCGAGCTGGGCGGTCGAGGTCGCCATCTAGGCGGGCACGGTGGCGGTCTCGGCGCTCGCCGCGGCGCGCGCGGCGCGGATGCGCGAGAGCCCGCCGTAGCGGATCGCGAGCAGGCCGAAGCCGACGATCGTGATGGGGATGAAGAGGACGAAGCGCAACAGCAGCAGGTACGACAGGACGGAGGACTTCGCGGCCGAGCTGACCGCGTCCACGGCGAAGATGACCGCCGCATCGTACGTGCCGATGTACCCGGGTGCGGCCGGGATCAGTGCGGCCGCGTTCGTGAACGCGACGACGGCGAGCCCGTCGCGCAGGCTGAGGCCGATCCCGACCGCGTGGCCGACGGCCATGTACACGGTCGCCTCGACGCACCAGATCGCCAGCGAGACGAGCAGCAGCACGACCCCGAAGCGGCTCAGCAGCTGCCGGCTGGGCGCCGCCATCGGCGCGAGCGCGCGCAGCACGAACACGAGCCGCTCGCGGTAGCGGACGAACGCGACGACGGCTCCCAGCGCGAGCAGGAGGAGCAGCGCGCCGCCGGCCAGCAGCAGCGTCCCGCTGGGCGTCGGCAGTCTGCGCAGGAGCCCGGCCGCGAGCACGACGAGGATCACGCCGAGCGCGACCGCGTCGAGCACGCGCTCGGCGAGGATCGTGCCGAGGATGGTGCGCTTGGTCGCCGTCACTCTGCCGCCGAGCAGGAACGTGCGCAGCAGCTCGCCGCCGCGCGCCGGCAGCACGTTGTTGCCCATGTAGCCGACCGGCACGAGCGCGTAGGCGTCGCCGCGGGTCGCGTCGGCGACCCCCGAGCGATGCAGGATCCGCATCCACCGCTCGCCGCGCATCAGCGTCGCGACCGCATACAGCGCGAGCGCGCCGACGAGCGCCATGATCCCGCCGAACGAGCTGGGGAACGTGGGCGCGCTCTGCTTCGACGCCCACCACACGACGCCGGCGATCGGCACGAGCCAGACGACGAGCAGCAGCAGGCGCTTCGTGCGGGGGGACACGCGGGGTCCTTCGCTCAGTATCTGATGCCCTGCGCCTGAAGGCAGGACTCGATCGCTCTGAGCTCGCTGTCGGACAGGTGGCCGACCGTCAGCAGGTGCGGGCCGATCGACTCGGCCCCGGGGTCCGCGTTGCTGAGCTGGATGCCCTCGGCCGCGGCGGGCGTGGCGGCGAACGTCACGTAGGCGCCGCTGGTGGCCGGAAGGATGTCGAGTCTGTCGTCCTGCTTGGCGTCCTTCTGCGCGCCGATCCGCTTGGCGAGGATGCAGCCGAGCGGCGCGTCGCGCGGGTCGAAGGCGGCCGCCTCTCTGCCCGCGGGTATCGCCCCGCCCGTGGACGAGTGGTTGCCGCCGCCGACGGTCGAGCCGCCGCTGCCGCAGCCGCTCGCGAGCAGCGCGACGAACAGGACGGCGAGCAGCGCCGTGGCCGGGGGGAGATGCCGGGACCGCATCGGCCCACAGGCTAGAGGATCGCGGGGCTGGCACGGTCTAGACTCGCCCCCCGATGACACCGCTGTTCGCCCTCGCCGGTCCGCTGCCGAAGGCCGGCGCCGTGCTCGCGGTGCTGCTCGCGGCCGGCGCGCTGCTCGCGGGCGACCCGCGGCGGCGCGCGCTCGCGATGGCGGGGGCGCTGGTGCTCGCGCCCGTGCTGCTGCTGGCGGACATCTGGCACTCGCCGCAGCTCGCCGTCGCGCGCCACCATCCGCTGCCGGCCGTGGCGGCGGGCATTGTCGGCCTCGGCGCCGTCGCGGCGCTCGCGCTGCTGATGGCGCGGCGGCCGCTCGTGCTGCCGCTGCTGGTGGTCGTCGCGCTGCCGTTCCGCGTCCCGATCCAGGTCGGCGGGACGACGTCGAACCTGCTGGTGCCGCTGTACCTGGTGATCGCGGCGGGGGCGCTGGGGATGATCGTCGCGGGCTTGCGGGAGCGCGCCGGACCCGAGGACGGCTCGACCCCCCAGCCCGGCTGGCTGGAGCGGATGCTCGCCCTGTCGATCGCGCTGTACGGGATCCAGGCGACGTACTCGACCGACTTCGACAAGGCGCTTCAGCAGATCGCCTTCTTCGTCGTCCCGTTCGCGCTGCTGTTCGTGCTGCTCGCGCAGATCGACTGGACGCCGCGGCTGCTGCGGGTGTGCCTCGGCGTGCTCGTCGGGCTCGCGCTCGCCTTCTGCGGGATCGGCTATGTCGAGTACGCGACGAAGCACATCTTCCTCAACCCGAAGCTGCTGGCCTCGAACGACCTGCACGCGTACTTCCGCACGAACTCGGTCTTCTTCGACCCGAACATCTACGGCCGCTTCCTCGTCGTGGCGATGCTGGCGGTGGCGGCGACGATGCTGCAGACGGCGCGGTCCCGCACGGTCTGGATCGGCGCCGCCGTGCTCGCGGCGCTGTGGGCCGGGCTCGTGCTGACGCTGTCGCAGTCGTCGCTCGGCGCGCTGCTCGTCGGCCTCGCGACGCTCGCGGTGCTGCGCTGGGGCGCCAAGCGCGTGCTGCTCCCGGCGGGCGCGGTCGTGGCCGTGGCGCTCGTCGCGGTGCTCGTGACGCCGCACACGTTCGGCGTGAACCTGCACAACCTCAACGGCTCCTCGAGCGGCCGCTCGCAGCTCGTCAGCGGCGGCGGCGCGCTGTTCGCCGCACGGCCGATCCAGGGCTACGGCAGCGGCTCGTTCATCGTCCAGTACCGCCGCCACGAGGGCCGGCACCTGTCGGCCGACGCGGCGAGCGCCTCCCACACGATCCCCATCACGATCGCCGCCGAGCAGGGCGCGATCGGGCTGCTCGCCTACCTCGCGCTGCTGGCGGCGGCGCTGGCGCGACTGCTGTCGCGCAGCGCCGGCGAGTCGGTCGCGCGCTCGTTCGTCGCGGCGGCGTTCCTCGCGCTGCTGTTCCACACGCTCGTCTACGCGGCGTTCCTCGAGGACCCGCTGACGTGGGCGCTGCTGGGGCTGGGGACCGCGCTCGCCGCGGCGGTCGCGCCGAGGCCGGCGCCGGCCGCCGCCTCCGAGCCTGCGGCGCGCCCGCCGACGGCCGCGGAACGCTCGGCGGCGCGGCAGCTCGGCACGGCGTAGGCGGGCGGCTGCGCTCCGCCAAAGCCGACCGGCGTGTCCGCTCCGCCGATTCCATAGCGTCTGGTAGATCGTGCGCACGCGCCCCCGCATCGGCCGCATCGTCCTGATCGCCGTCCTCGCGCTCGCCGCGCTCGTCGTCGTCCTGAACTGGACGTGGGGACGCATCCCCGGCGAGCCGCCGATGACCGGTCGGATCGTGCGCGTCGGCAGCACCAACGTGCGCGTGCTCGAGCGGCCGGGGACGGGCCCGGCGGTCGTGTTGATCCACGGGCTGCCCGGCACGGCGCAGGACTTCGACCTCGTCACCGCGCGGCTGCCGGGCGTCCACACGATCGCGTACGACCGGCCGGGCTTCGGCTACAGCAGCGGCGGCTACCACCCGTTCGCCGAGCAGATCGCGACGCTCCACGCGCTGCTCGCGCAGCTCGGCGTCAGACGCCCGCTGCTCGTCGGCCACTCCTACGGCGGCACGATCGCGCTCGCCTACGCCGAGCGCTACCCGCAGGACGTGCGCGGGCTCGTGCTGCTCGACGCGGCGGCGGGCGGCGAGCACTCGCGGTTCGCCGACCGCGCGCAGTCGCACCTCGTCGAGTTCCTCTCGTGGCCGGTCGTCCAGCCGATCGCCGACGCGACCTTCTCCCAGCTCGTGCGCACCGTCTCGGCCAAACAGGGCGATGCACGCGCGTTCGACCCCGGCGCCGTCGCCCCCGCGCACGAGCGCCGCCTGCTCGCGCTCAACATGCAGCACTCCGACCTCGACGCCTACGCCGGCGAGCAGCTTCACGCCGACGGCGTGATCGCCGGCGTGGACAAGGGACTCGCGACGCTCGCCGTGCCCGCAGTCGTGATCCAGGGCGTCCACGACCAGCTCGTCGAGCCGCAGCACGGCCGCAGACTCGCCGCCACGCTCCCCAACGCCCACCTCGTGATGGTCAGCGGCGGCCACATGGCCCCCTACGTCCACCCCGCGCTCGTCGCCGCGGCAGTGCGCGAGCTGCTGGCGCAGCGATAGCGACCCGCTGGCGCCCGCCCGCGCGATCCGCGAGGATGCGCGCATGCGGACGCAGCGCTTCCTCGTCACGTGGGCGTTCAACGTCGCGGCGCTGTGGGTGGCGGACAAGCTGCTGTCCGGCGTCCATGTGAGCGGCGGCCATGCGTGGCTCACGTTCGTGCTCGCGGGCCTCGTCTTCAGCCTCGCGAACCTGGTGGTGAAGCCGATCGTCGCGATCCTCGCGATCCCGCTGATCGTCCTGACGCTCGGGATCGCCTACTTCCTCGTGAACGTGCTGATGGTCTTCCTCACGAGCTGGGTCGTGGGCGACTTCCACGTGAACGGCTTCTGGAGCGGCGTCGGCGCGGCGATCGTCGTGTGGATCGTCAACGTGCTGCTGGACGCCCTCGAGCGGCGGCTCGTCACCGACTAGAACGGCCGCGACCGCGCTGGGGAGCGCGGTCGCGGGAGGGATCCGTGGGGGGCTATGCGGCCTCGCGCAGCGCGGCCAGCGAGCTCTGGCGCGAGAGGCGCTTGAGCGCCTGCTCCTCCAGCTCGCGCGCACGCGTGGAGCTGAGGCCGAGGCGCTTGCCGACCTCGCTGAGCGTCTGCGGCGGCTCGCCGCCGGTGCCGAAGCGCAGGTGGATGACCGTCCGCTCCTTGTCGGGGAGCGTCTCGATCGCCTTCTGCACGGCCTCGTGACGGAGCGTGTCGGCGACCTCCTCGTGCGGGCTCGCCTCGTCGGTCGCGATCAGCGCGCCGAGCGACGTCTCGCCGTCGTCGCCGACGGGCAGGTCGAGGCTCGTCGGCTCGCGGTCGGCCTTCGCCGCCTCGATCACGAGCTCCAGCTCGAGGCCGGTCTCGTCGGCGATCTCCTCGTCGGAAGGCTCGCGGCCCAGCTTCGCCGTCAGCTCGCGCCGCGCGCGCGCGACCTTGCGGGCGCGCTGCCCGACGTGGACCGGGAGGCGGATCGTGCGACCGCTGTTCTCGAGCCCGCGCTGGATCGACTGACGGATCCACAGCGTCGCGTACGTCGAGAAGCGGAAGCCCTTGCGCCAGTCGAACTTCTCGACAGCGCGGATCAGGCCGAGCGTGCCCTCCTGGACGAGGTCCCCCATCGAGAGGCCCTGGCCCTGGTAGCGGCGGGCGATCGACATCACGAGTCGCAGGTTGGAGTTGACCATCCGCTCCTTGGCGACGAGGTCGCCGCGCTCGATCTGCTTCGCGAGCTCGATCTCCTCTGCCGGCGTGAGCAGGGGCCAGTTGCGCGCCTCCCGCATCAGCAGCTGGAGGGCGTCGAAGGTGGTCTCCTCGGGGGCGATGGCCTGGGTGTCTATGGTCTTCGTGGCGGTTCCTTTCATGTCAATACCTACTGGCACGCTAGGTATTGTACGCCAGGATCGTTGCTTCGTCAACAACTCTTTCCCGTATCGTCACAGGCGCAACCGCCCGATAACGACGCGTGTTCCCCGAGGACGGACAATCGACCCGATGACCTCCGCCACCCGCCCCCCGGAGCTGCCCGGCGAGCTGCCCGCCTTCGCGCGCGACTCTGCCCTCGTGGCCGACGCCTGGCGGCTCGCGCTCGAGGCCTACCGGGGCAGCGCCGTCAACGGCGACGGCAGCAGAAATCCCGCCGCCGACGTCGAGCACCCCGCGATCACCGCCCGCCTGCTGTTCGACGCCGGCTGCGACGAGACGACGGTCGCGACGGCCGTGCTGCACGACGTGATCGAGGACACCGGCCTCGACGCGGCCGTGATCGAGCAGCGCTGCGGCGCCGAGGTCGCGCGGCGCGTGCTGGCGCTCACCGAGGACCCGCAGCTCGCCGCCTACGCCGAGCGCAAGCGCGAGCTGCGCGCGCGCGGCATCGCGGCCGGCAGAGAGGTCGCCGTGGTGATGGCGGCCGACAAGCTCGCGCGCGCGACGCGCGCGGCCGGCGGGCGCCTGCGCCCGGAGAAGCTGCGCCACTTCCAGGCGTCGCTCGCCGAGCTGCGCGAGGCCTACCCCGACCTGCCGCTGCTCGAGCCGCTCGCCAACGCGATCGAGCGCCTGCGCCCGACGACGAGCGAGGCGGCCGCGGCCGTCGGCGACCCGTCGCTCTACCTCAACCGCGAGCTGTCGTGGCTCGACTTCAACGAGCGCGTGCTGCAGCTCGTCGAGGACACGACGCGGCCGCTGTTCGAGCGCGTGAAGTTCTGCGCGATCTACAGCTCCAACCTCGACGAGTTCTTCATGGTGCGCGTCGCCGGCGTGCACGACCAGGTCGACGCGGGCATCGACGCGACGAGCGCCGACGGGCTCCCGCCCGCCGAGCTGCTCGACCAGATCGGCGACCGCGTGCGCGAGCTGGGCGCGCGGCAGGCGGGCGCCTGGGAGCACTCGCTGTCGCCCGCGCTCGCCGAGCACGGCATCCGCGTCGTCGAGCCGGCGGCGCTGAGCGAGGACGAGCGCGCGGCGCTCGACGACCGCTTCCGGCGCGAGGTCTTCCCCGCGCTCACGCCGCTGGCGGTCGGCCCGGCGCAGCCGTTCCCGTACATCTCCAACCTGTCGCTCAGCCTCGGCGTGCTGGTGCGCGACCCGGCGACCGACCAGACGCGCTTCGCGCGCGTGAAGGTGCCGAAGGAGGGGCTGCCGCGCTTCATCGCGGTCGCCGACGGGCGCACGTTCGTGCCGATGGAGGCGGTGATCGCCGACCACCTCGACCACCTCTTCCGCGGCATGGAGATCCTCGCGCACACCGTCTTCCGCGTCACGCGCGACGCCGACTTCACCGTCTCCGACGAGGCCGACGACCTGCTCGAGGCGGTCGAGGCGCAGCTGCGCCGCCGGCGCTTCGGAGAGGTCGTCCGGCTCGAGCTGTCGGCTTCCACCGACCCGGTGCTGAGAGCGCGGCTGATGAGCGAGCTGGAGGTCGGCGAGCGCGACGTCTACGAGGTCGAGGGGCTGCTCGACCCGGTCGACCTGTGGCAGATCGTCAAGCTGCCCGGCTTCCGCGACCTGCGCGAGGCGCCCTGGACGCCGCTCACGCCGCCGGAGTTCGAGCGCGACGGCAAGAAGACCGACCTGTTCGCGCTGATCCGCGAGAGAACCTGCTCGTGCACCACCCGTACGAGACGTTCGGCACCGTCGAGCAGTTCGTCAACCAGGCGGTCAACGACCCGAACGTGCTCGCGATCAAGCAGACCGTGTACCGCACGAGCGACGACTCTCCGCTCGTGCCGGCGCTGATCCGCGCGGCCGAGCGCGGCAAGCAGGCGGTCTGCCTGGTGGAGCTGACGGCGCGCTTCGACGAGCGCGCGAACATCGGCTGGGCGCGCGCGCTGGAGCAGTCGGGCGTGCATGTCACGTACGGCATCCCGGCGCTCAAGACGCACGCGAAGGCGGTGTTGGTGGTCCGCCGCGAGGGCGACGGCGTGCGCCACTACGCGCACGTCGGCACCGGCAACTACCACCGCGGCACGGCCGACCTCTACACCGACTTCGGCCTGTTCACCTGCGACGAGCTGCTGACCGGCGAGATCGCCGAGCTGTTCAACCAGCTGACCGGCTACTCGCGGCCCGAGCACTACCGCCGCGTGCTCGTCGCGCCGCTGAACCTGCGCGAGCGGATCATCGGCGAGATCGACGCGACGATCGACGCGCACGAGGCGGGCAAGGACGCGCGCATCCGCATGAAGATGAACTCGCTCGTCGACGCCGCCTGCATCCGCGCGCTCTACCGCGCCTCGCAGGCGGGCGTGCCGATCGAGCTCAACGTGCGCGGCGCCTGCTGCCTGCGGCCGGGTGTGTCCGGCGTCTCAGAGAACATCCGGGTCGTGTCGATCGTCGGCCGCTTCCTCGAGCACTCGCGCATCTACGCCTTCCAGCGCGGCGAGCAGACGGCCATCTTCATCGGCTCCGCGGACCTGATGCCGCGCAACCTCGACTCGCGCGTGGAGCTCGTCGTGCCGGTGGACGACCCCGACGCGCGCTCAGAGCTGCTCGACACGCTCGAGCGCTGCCTCGCCGACACGGAGAACGCGTGGGACCTCGCCGCCGACGGCTCGTGGACCCACCGCCGCGTGCCGTCCGGCGGGCAGCCGCGCGACGTGCAGGCGGAGCTGATGCGCGCTCACCTCGCGCGTGCGCAGCTCACCGAGGCGTGAGCTCCCGCCGCGCCGTCATCGACCTCGGCTCCAACAGCTTCCGGCTCGTCGTCTTCACGACCGGCGAGGGCGGCTGGTGGAAGCGCACCGACGAGCTGAGCGAGATGGTGCGGATCGGCGGCGAGCTCGACGCCGACGGCGGCCTGTCGGAGGCGCGGATGGCGCACGCGCTGGAGACGCTGCGCGTGTTCGCGGCGTTCTGCGCGACGAGCGGCATCCATGCGGACGCGATCGAGGCGGTCGCCACCAGTGCGATCCGCGAGGCGCCCAACGGCGCCGCGTTCGTGCACCGCGCGCACCGCGCGACGGGCCTGCCGATCCGCGTCGTCGCCGGCGAGGAGGAGGCGCTCTACTCGTATGTGGCGGCGGTCAACTCGACGTCGCTGACGGACGGGATCGTGCTCGACCTCGGCGGCGGCTCGCTGGAGCTGGTCGAGGTGCGCGACCGGCATCCGGAGGCGATCGCCTCGTGGCCGCTGGGCGCGGTGCGGGCGACGGAGCGCTACCTGCCCGGCGACGGTCCGGCGAAGGCGGGCGCGATCGCGAAGCTGCGGGAGCGGACGCTGCGGGCGCTGGAGGATGCGCCGTGGGTGGCGGCGGCCGGGGGGGCTCCGCCGCGACTCGTCGGCCTCGGCGGCAGCGTGCGCAACCTGGCGATGGCCGCGATCCGCGTCGCGGAGCTGCCGCTCGACAGCGTGCAGGGGTTCGTGCTGAGCGCGGACGCTTTGGACGCGCTGATCGAGGACCTCGCGGCCCGGCCGGCCGACGAGCGCGAGCGCGTGCCGGGGATCAAGCGCGGACGCGGGGAAGTGATCCTCGCGGCCGCGATCGTGCTGCGCGCGGTGCTGGAGGCGAGCGGCGCGCGCGGGATCGAGGCGACCGAGGCCGGCCTGCGCGAGGGGATCTTCCTGAGCGGACTGCTGGCGCCCGCCGACCCGCCGCTCGTGCCGTGCGTGCGCGCCACGAGCGTGCGCAACCTCGCGCGCCAGCACGGCGTCGACCTGCCGCATGCCGAGCACATCGCCGACCTCGCTCGCCAGCTGGTGGAGGCGCTGCCGGGCGCGGGCCTGCCGGAGCCGGGCGAGCCGGAGCTGGTGGAGGCGGCGGCGCTGCTGCACGACGTCGGCATGGCAGTCGACTACGACGACCACCACAAGCACTCGTCCTACCTGATCCTCGGCAGCGGCCTGCCCGGCTTCACGCCGCGCGAGGTCGCGCTGATCGCGCTGATGGCGCGCTACCACCGCAAGGGCACGCCGCAGCTCGGCGCGCTGGCGCCGCTGTGCCGCGAGGGCGACGAGCAACTCGTCCTGCGCGGCGCCGCGCTGCTGCGGATCGCCGAGCAGCTCGAGCGCAACCGCGACCAGGTCGTGCGGGCCGCGCGACTGACGCGGCCGGGCGGCAAGAGCGGGGACGTCGAGCTGGAGCTGGACGCCGTCGGCGACGACACCGTCGCCCGCTGGGGCGCCGAGCGTCAGGGCGAGCTGTTCGAGCGCGCGTTCGGGGCGCCGCTGCGGGTGGTGGCGCGGTAGGCGAATCCGTCGATGCGGGCCACTGATGCGCTAGCATGATGCACATGTCCCGCACCACGGTCGACATCGACGAGCAGGCGCTTGAGGTGGCACGTGCCGAGCTTGGCACCACCGGCCTGAGCGCAACCGTCAACGCGGCGCTGCGCGACGTCGCCCGGCGCCGCACGCTCGCCGGGTTCGACGTGCTGCGCGACATCGACGGCACCCCCGCCGAGGTCGAGGCCAACCGGCGGGAGCGGTTCCCTGAGCAGGCTGCCTGAACCGATCGAGCTCGAGCGCCCCGCGCTGTTCGACACCGGCGTGTGGACATGGGTCCGCGATCGCCGGTTCCCCCACCTCGCCGCCTGGTTCAACGCCCAGGTGGCCGCCGGGCTCGTGCTCGTGTGCGACCTGGTGGCGCTGGAGCTGACGCGGCTGGCACCGAACGAGGCGCGTGCGCGCGAGGTCGCGGAGCGGCTCGGGCTGTTCGAGTCGCTCCCCATGCCGGAGGGGCTATGGCGCCGCACGCGGGAGCTGCAGCTGCTGCTCGCTGCCGGCGGCGACCACCGTCGCGTGCCACCCGTCGACCTCCTGATCGCCGGATGCGCCGAGGCAGCCGGCGTCGCACTCGTGCACTACGACCGCGACTACGAGCGGATCGCAGCCGTGAGCTCCGTCGACCAGCGCTGGCTGGTAGCCGACGGGTCGCTCGCCTGAGCCCTGCGCCCGGGGCGGGAAGCTTCCGCGGTGCGGCGGCGTCCCTGGGGGACATGACGCCGATCCCCGAGCCGAAGGAGCCGCGCCCGATGCGCCCGATCCACCCGACGTCCTCCCCCGCCCAGTCCCCGCCGCGTGCGCGCCCGGCCGCCTTCCTGGCGATCGCCATCGCGCTCGCGTGCGCCGCAGCGCTCACGGCGCTCGCCGTGCCGGCATTCGCGAAGACCACCGTGCACGTGCACACCGCCCAGAACGCGACGCTCCACAAGCGCGTCGTCGTGACCGCCTCGGGCCGCACGCTCTACACGCTGAGCGCTGAGACGCACGGACGCTTCATCTGCACCCGCTCGTGCCTGTCCACCTGGCGCCCGCTCAAGGTCCCCGCCGGCGGCGCCGTCGCGGGCGTCGCGAAGCTCGGCGTGATCAAGCGCCCCGACGGCAGCCGCCAGGCGACGTTCAACGGGCGCCCGCTCTACACGTTCGTCGGCGACGCGAAGAGGGGCGACGCGAACGGCGAGGGCTTCATGGACGTGGGGACGTGGCACGCGGCGGTGGCGCCGCACCACTGATCTCGCGGGGGAGACGACACGGAAGCGGCGAAGGTTGGGATGCCTTCGCCGCTTTCCAACTTTCATGAACTAAAGTTGGGATGTGGAGACGACTACCCAACCTTCGCGCGGACGGATCGAGCAGCGCGTCTGGAGGCCGAGGGCCGACCACGGCGCCGGTCGCCGGCATCGCGTCGCGCAGGAGATCGAGTGCTTCGTCCCCGACCCGATCGCCGACTGGGACCCGACGCTGACGGCGTCGACCGCGGCGCTGATCGCCGAGGCCGACCTCGAGGTGTGGGACCTCAACCGCCACGCGCCGTCCGCCGACGGCCTCGACGCGCTCGCGCGCCAGTTGCTGCGCCAGGAGTCGGTCGGCTCCTCGCGGATCGAGGACATCGTGATCGGGCAGCGGCGACTCGCGCGCGCCGCCGCCGGTGGCGGAGACGGGAAGCGCGACGAGACGGCCCGCCTCGTCATCGGCAACGTGCGCGCGATGGAGCGGGCGATCGAGCTAGCGGTCGAGCCGCGGCCGTTCACGCGCGACGACATCGTCGCGATCCACCGCATCCTGTTCGCGGGGACGCACGACGAGTGGCTCGCGGGCGTCGTGCGCGAAAAGCAGAACTGGATCGGCGGCTCGGCCTACAGCCCGGCCGGCGCCGCCTTCGTCCCGCCACCTCCCGAGCACGTCGAGAAGCTGCTCGACGACCTCGCGACGTTCATGAACCGCCACGACCTGCCGGTGACACTGCAGGCGGCGATCGCGCACGCGCAGTTCGAGACGATTCACCCCTTCCTCGACGGCAACGGGCGCATCGGGCGCTGCCTGATTCACGTCGTCTTCCGGCGGCGGGACTTGGCGCGGACCGTCGTGCCGCCGATCAGCCTCGTGCTCGCGACGCACGTCGACCTCTACATCGGTGGCCTCGTGGCGTACCGCTCCGGCGACCTGAAGGACTGGCTGCTGCCGTTCGCGGGGGCGACGGTGAAGGCCGTCGACAGCGCACACGAGCTGGAGGCGAGCGTCGCCGCCCTGCGCGAGGCTTGGCTCGAGCGCCTCGATCAGCCGCGCAGACACGCCAGCTCGCGCGCGCTGTTGCATCAGCTCACTGCCGAGCCAGTGCTCACCGTCGCGCGCGCGGCCGAGCTGACCGGCGTCAGCGAGACGGCCGCTGCGAGCGCGCTCGCCGCGCTCCAGAAGGCCGGGATCGTCACCCCGTCGCAGCAGCGCTGGGGCCGCCGCTGGGAGGCACGCGAGCTGTTCGAGCTGCTCGACGCGTTCGAGCGCGGCGTCGCGACGCCGGGCCACACGACCCGCCCGGCCCGCCCGGCGCCGATAGGGATCGCACGGGAGCGGTGACGTGGTGCGCGGCGCCCTCGTGATCTCGTCAGCCGGCGAAGATCGTGTCTCCGTGCCACTCCAGGGCGTCGGGATCGGGTCGATGCCGGAGAAGACGCGGAAGCGCTATCGACCGGCCCTGAAACGCACGATAAGCATGACCACAGGCCGGATCGTCCCGCAGTTGCCGACTCATCGTGAACGTGCCGTCGCGACGCACGGTGACGAGGCCCAAGTCGAACAGCGTGTGGAGATCTCGCCGCAGCAGAATCCCGTTCGACACGTCGTGCGTGCCGCCGTGGCTGTACGGGCGGATGTGCGCGGCCTCGAGCGCCGGGAGCGGATGCTCGTCCGTGACGGCACACCGACCCCGATAGGCCTCCAGCACCGCAAGGCGAAAGGTCGTTTGGCCAAGGCGCGAGGCAACTCTCCGGTAGGCGCCGTAGCGTGCGCGCTCGGCCGTCGTCGAGACCGGAAGATCGATGCGAGCACCGTCGGCGTCGCGGTCGAGACACGCCTCCCAGAGCGCCTGGCCACTGCCCGAGGCGAGATCGTACCGACGCCCGCTCACGATGTTCGACTTCCAGTCGGCGGGAACGGCCACCCAATCCTCCGGAGCGAAGAAGACCGGCCGGACCAGCGAGATGCATCCGAGCTGAAAGTCGAGGCCGTCCGTCCTGGCCGACGAGAGCTTCACGAGGCGTGCCCGCAGCGCAGACGGATCTGGAACCCCGTTGGCCTCGCCGAACGTGTCCCAGGCCATCCACAACGGCATACGCGTGAAGCCGGAGAAATGTGCGAACCCGCCGATCGCGTGATGCGGTGACTTGAGCTTGAAGAAGAACGGCTCACCTCGTTCGAGAGCCGCGAAGGAGGCGCCGCCGGGACGCCAGAAGTTGACCTCCTCCAGCTCGGGGCGAGCACGCAGGTACTCGTACCAGCCGTAGTCGGTGGGCGAGACGAAGCCATCCACAACGTTGATTCTGATTCAGCCACAGGACGATATGCACCACCAATCGCTGCTACCGGCTGTCCCGCTGTGGCAGGACAGCCGGTAGCGCACCCTACGCGGCGATCAGCTCCGCGACCGGCGCGCCGGCGGGCACGGCGGCGGAGTCCGCCTCCCCCGCCGCCCGGCTCGCCGCCGCCATCTCCGCCTGCCGCGCGCGGCCGGGGACGAAGAGGGCGCAGATCGCGCCGAGCGCGAGCACGCCGGCGCCGACCCAGACGGCCTGCGTCATGCCGTCGGTGAAGGCCTGCGGCGAGGCGTAGGAGCCGGCGCCGGCGAACACCGTCGAGAGGACCGAGACGCCGAGCGCGCCGCCGATCTCGCGGAACGTGTTGGTCGCGCCGGACGCCTGGCCGGCCTCCTGCGGGCGGACCGAGGACAGCACCGCGTTGGCGGCCGGCGCGAAGACCAGAGCCATCCCGGCGCCGGCCATCGCGAACGGGCCGACGAGCTGCGCGTAGGGAACATCCGGCGTCGAGACGAGCGCGAGCAGCGCCATCGCGCCGGCCTGCAGCGTCAGGCCGAGTGTCATCAGCGGTCGCGAGCCGATGCGGTCGGACAGGATCCCCGCGATCGGCGCGACGAGGATCGTCACGCCCGTCCACGGCAGCGTCCGCAGCCCCGCCTGCAGCGGCGAGTAGCCCTGCACCGTCTGGAAGAACTGCGCGAGCAGGAAGATCGAGCCGAACGTGCCGAAGAACATCGCCACCGTCACGCCGCTCGTGGCGCTGAACCCGCGCGAGCGGAAGAAGCGCATCGGCAGCATCGGCTCCGGGGCGCGCAGCTCCCAGGCGACGAAGACGGCGAGCAGCAGCAGGCCGGCGGTCGCCGAGCCGACCACGGTCGTGCTCGTCCAGCCGAGGTCCTGCGCCTTGATGATCCCGAACACGAGCCCGAACAGGCCGCCGGCGGCGAGCAGCAGGCCGCGCACGTCGAGCCGGCGGCCGGGGCCGTGCGACTCGGTCAACTGCGTGATGACGAGCGGCACGAGCACGATCCCGATCGGCACGTTGAGCCAGAAGATCCAGTGCCACGAGATGCCCTCGATGACCGCGCCGCCGGCGAGCGGCCCGAGCGCAACGCCGAGCCCGCTGACGCCCGACCAGATCCCGAGCGCGAGCCCGCGCTTGCCCGCGGGGAAGGCCTCGCTCAGCAGCGTGAGCGACAGCGGCATCACGAACGCGGCGCTCGCGCCCTGGAACCCGCGCGCCGCGATCAGCGCCTGGGCGCTCGGCGCGAGCGCGGCCGCGATCGAGGACAGCGTGAACGCGCTCAGCCCGAACGCGAACACGCGCTTGCGGCCGAGCCGGTCGCCGAGCGCGGCGGCCGGCAGCAGCAGCACCGCGAAGGCGAGCGTGTACGCCGTCACCGTCCACCCGAGCGAGGCGAGCGTCGCGCCGAAGTCGACGCGGATCGACGGCAGCGCCGTCGTCACGACGAGGTTGTCGAGCGTGACCATGAAGAGCGCGACGCTCGTCACGATCGAGGTCCAGATCTGGCGGGAGCGGGTCATCGGGTCGAGCCTCCTGCGCTGGTGTGTGAGTGGTCACTCATCTTTACGGCAAAAAAAAGAGCGGTCAGTCGGCCGCCGCGGCTGCGGGCTTGGTCGCGTTCAGCTTCTCCTCCATCGCGCCGCCGCACAGCTCGCGCGCCCACGGCGCGTCGATCGACGGCGCGTCCATGCCCGCCAGCACGGTCATCAGCATCCCGCGCGCGACGAAGTCGCGCAGCTCGTCGCCCTCGGCGCCGCCGATGCGCTGGACCAGCTCGATCAGATCCCCGTAGCCGCGCCGCACCGCGTCGCGGATCGCGAGGTCGTCGCCCGACGCGGCGGCGAACGCCTGCAGCGTCGCGCGCAGCGTCGTCGGATCCTGCAGCAGCGCGGCATAGGCGTGGCCCATCCGCTCCATCGTCGTCTCGCCGTCGGCGCTCTCGTCCTCGGCGGCCGCGCGCATCGCGTCGCCGAGGCGGCGGTAGCAGCGATCGACGGCGGCGACGTACAGCTCCGACTTCGTCGGGAAGAGGCGGAACAGGTACGCCTGCGAGATGCCCGCCGCCTTCGCGATCTCCGTCGTCGGCGTGCCGTGGAAGCCGTGCTCGGCGAAGGCGGCGACGGCCGCCTCGACGAGCACCTCGCGGCGCTCGGCGGCGGTGGACAGCTGACGGGTCGCGGGAGGCGGGATCACAAAGAGTGAGTATGCACTCACTCTTTTGCCATGTCAAGCCTTCGGCGCAGCCGGACCCGAGGCGCCCCGGGGCGGGAAGCGCCCCGGGCCGACCCGGGGGCGCGAGAGGGGGGTGTGCGCCCGAGGAGGGAACGCGCCCCGCCCCGGCGATTCGCCTGAAGCCGGAGCGGAGCGCGTTGGTGGGGACCATTCGCTGCTACGCGGCGGTCCCTGTCTTGGATCATTCGACCCGCGCGGCTCGACGGATCGCTGACCGCCGAGCCGCGTGGCCGCGCGTTCTCAGCCCCGGAGCCCGCTGGTCGAGAAGCGGATCAGCGTCACGACCGACGTGATCGTCTGCCCTCTCACGAGCGCGTTCACGACGGTCGCCCGCACGCGCATCGTGCCGCGCTGGCGCAGCAGTCGCTGCCCGAGGTCGTTGAGCGTGACGTGCACGAAGCCGCCATCGTTCGCCGCGAGCGCGAAGGACGGGCGCGCGCCGAGCGTCTGGCCGCTGCGCGACAGCGTCAGGCTGCCCTTGCAGGCGGCGCTGCCGATGCACGCGACGAACACGCCGCCGACGCCGTGCTGGTCGGCGAACGCCGTCTGGCCGAACAGCCCGAGTCTCGACGCGACGATCGCGGTCGAGAACGTGCTGTCCGCACCGATGGCGAAGGCGCCGTTCGGGCCGACCGCGACGAGCCGGTAGTGGTAGGTCGTGTTCGCGGCGAGGCCCGGCAGCGTGCCGGAGACCGACACGGCGCTCGAGCCGGAGCCGGCGCCCTGCGGCGGCGTCTGCTGACCGTAGTTCGCGGTCGTGCCGAACTCGAAGTAGTACGACGTGTCGACGCCGTTCGGGGTGACCGAGCCGCTGAGCGTCGCGCTGGCGCCGTTGACGACCGCGCCGCCGGTCGTCGCGCTCGGAGCCGTCGGCGGCGGCGGGGCGGTGCCGGTCGTTTGGAACGTTCTGTCGGCGCCGACCGTCGTGCCGGTCGCGTTCGTCGCGATCACGCGGTAGTGGTAGGTCGTACCGGACGTGAGGCCCGCGAGGTCGGCTCTGACCGGCACGTCGGCGGAGCCCGAGCCGGCGGACGTGAGCGCGCTCTGCTGCCCGTAGGCCGTCGTCGTGCCGTACTGGAACGCGTAGCTCGTGAGCTGGCCCTGCGGGTTGACCGTCCCCGCCAGCGAGGCCTGCGTGTCGGTGAGGCCGGACGCGTTTCCGGTCGTGGCACTGGGCGCACTGGCCGCGAGCGCCAGGCCCGCCGTGAGCGCCAGCAGCGCGATCGTCATGGCGCCGAGCGCAGCGAATCGCCGCATGGGGGAACCTCCAGGTTCGTTCGGGGCGTACGGGGGTTCACAACTCGCCCGCCCCCGTGCGAGTTGCGGGCCGGCCCGCCACGCTGACACCGCGGCTACGCTCAACGGCCGATGCCGAGACCGTGCGAGATCCGCCCCGCGACGCGCGCCGACGCCCCGCTGCTGCTGGAGCTGATCGGCGAGCTGGCCGACTACGAGCGCCTGCGCCACGAGGTCGTCGCCGACGTGGAGCTGCTGGAGCGCCACCTGTTCGGGCCGAGGCCGGCCGCGGAGGTCGTGCTGGCCGAGCGCGACGGCGCGCCGGCCGGCTACGCGCTGTTCTTCCCGACCTTCTCGACCTTCCTCGGCCGTCCCGGCCTGTGGCTGGAGGACCTGTTCGTGCGCCCCGCCCTGCGCGGCGGCGGGATCGGGCGCGCACTGCTCGTGCACGTCGCGCGGCTGGCGGTGGAGCGCGGCTGCGGACGGCTGGAGTGGTCGGCGCTCGACTGGAACGAGCCGGCGCTCGGGTTCTACCGCGGGCTCGGCGCGCGGACGATGGACGAGTGGCGGCTGCACCGCCTCGACGGCGACGCACTCGCGGCGGTCGCCGGTGGGCGCGATGACGACGGGGATTGCGCGCGCTCAACGGCGTAGCTTCACGGTGCCCGCCGGCGTCGTCTTCTCCCGCCTCGGCCTGCTCGCGCTCCTGCTCGTCGCCTGCTTCGCCGTCGCGACGCGAGCGTCCGGGCGTATCAGCGGGCGGCCTGAGGCGGCCTGTTACAGCGATCGCGCAGCGCTGTACCAATCGTCGCTCAAACGGCCGAAACGGCCGGGTCCGTGCGGTACGAAGTGGACATGGTGATGTCTCCTTCCGTCCCGCGGACCGTCACGGAGCCGAGCGGCTCTGTGGGAACGGGGTCCCCCATCCCCACGGGAGGAGCGGCGTTGATCCAAGCGATCGTCGTCTTGGCAGTGACGCTGCTCGTCGCGCTGCTGGTCATCGACCGGCAGACGCGCGAGTAGCGCCACACGCCAATCACCATGATGTCCCTGGGTGGGAGTCGGCTCCGAGCCCACCCAGGGGCACGCTTCAAGGGTACGTGCCCGATTCGAGCCGCACAACCCGATCCGTGTTGTGCCCGCTCAGCGCCCCGTGAATCTCGCCGGGCGGCGCTCGAGGAAGGAGCGCATGCCCTCGGCGCCGTCCTCGCTGGCGAAGAGGGGGACGGCGTCGGCTTGGAGCTGGGCGATCGCGCCGGCCTCGTCGCCGGCGATCGCGCGGTGGGCGGAGCGCAGCGTGGCGGCGACGCCGAGCGGGGCGGCGGCGGTCGCGATCCGTTCGGCCAGCTCGATCGCGCGCTCGAGCTGGCGGCCCGGCTCGACGACCTCCTGCACGAGCCCCATGCGGTGCGCCTCGGCGGCGTCGAACGGGTCGCCGGTCAGCAGGTGCTTCATCGCGTTGCCCCAGCCGGCCTCGCGCGGCATGCGGATCGTCGCGCCGGCGAACGGGTAGATGCCGCGCTGCACCTCGAGCTGGGCGAAGCGCGTGTCGGCGGAGGCGATCCGCACGTCGGCGGCGAGCAGCAGCTCGATCCCGATCGTGATGCACCAGCCCTGCACGGCGATCACGACCGGCGTCGTCCACGGCCCGTCGAGCCGCCACGGCTGGCGGCCGCCCTCCGGCACCGGCAGCCCGCCGCCGTCGATCACCGCGGGCGCGACCTGCGCGAGGTCGAGCCCGCCGGTGAAGTGCTCGCCGTGTTGAGCCCCATCAGCAGCACGTGCCCGCGCCGCTCCAGCGTGACCGTCGTCTCCTCGCCCACCGGGCACACCTCCGCGCTCGCGCTCTGCCGTCGACGCGCCAGCCTAATGGCGGCGCCCCGACGGCAGACCCGGTAGACGGCGGCGCTCAGCCGGCGGACTGACCGGGCAGCGGCGGCGCCCCGGCGGGGGGAGCCGGCCGCGCGGCGGCCAGCAGCTGCTGGCACTTCGCGTTGGCGGCGACGAACTTCGGATCCTGGCGGTTCACCTTGCTCGGATCGAAGACGGGGCCGCTGCCGGACGTGTTCGGGGCGGGCAGGTCGAAGCCGTTTCTGCGCACGCAGGCGACGTAGGCCACGAGCGCTCTGCGGAAGCCGGCGCTGCGCACGTCCGGGCCTCTGAAGCGGCGGAAGCCGCCACCGAACTGCCCGCCGCACTTCTGCATCGCGGCTCTCAGTCTCGCGCGCTCGGCGCTCGACAGTCTCGAGAAGAAGCCGCCGCCGCGGCGGAAGCCGCCGGAGCCGGGCGCCGCGCCGGCGGGCGGCCGCGTGCCCGGACCGGCCGCGGACGGTCTCGGCAGCGTCACGCCCTGCTGCTGGAGGCAGGTGCGCAGTCTCGCGAAGCCGGGACGGGCGCCCGCCCCCGTCGTGCTGGCGGTCGTGCTGGCGCCGGCGCTCGCGTTCGTGCTGCTCGACGACGAGCCGCAGGCGGCGAGCGCCGCGGCGAGCGCGAGCATCACCGCGAGCGCCATGAGCGCACGCGCGCGGGCCGGGATGGACGAGCTGGTCATGGTGTCTCCCTGGTCGTGGAACCTGCGCCCCCGCTTCCGCCTCCGCCCCCGAACAGCTGGTCGACGACGCCGCCCGCGCCGCCGGAGCCCGCCGTGCGACCCGCGCCGCCGAAGCCTGCGCCGCCCGCACCCGCGGGCGTCGCGCGGATCGAGGTCGCGACGATCGCGCCTCTGCTGGCGGCGCCCTGGACGATCACCGTCGAGCCCGGCTGGATCGCGTGCACCTTGCTGTCGACCTGGCGCGAGACGCTGGCGCCGTGCGCGGCCGTCACCTTCAGCGTGTTGCCCTGCGAGTCGGTGACGTAGAGCGTGTCGCCCTGGACGGTCGCGACCGTCCCGAACGTGACGCCGCCGGGCGCGCCCGCGCCGCCACCGGCAGCACCGCCCGCCCCGCCGCCGGCAGCACCGCCCGCCCCACCCGCACCGCGGGCAGCCGCGAACGCCGCCGCGAAGCGCCCCGCGCCCGCACCCCCGCCGGCCGCCGAGCCGCCCCCCTGCCCCTTCTGCACGAGCACGCCGCCGATGAAGCCGCCGGCGACCAGCAGCAGCGCCAGCAGCCCGGCGGTCAGCGGCGTGAGCCGCCTGCGCGGGCGGCGCGGCAGCTCGTCGGCCGCCGCGGGCGCGGCAGGCTCGTCGTCCCACTCGTCCTCGTACAGCTCGTCGTCGAGCTGCTCGGCGTCGGCGATCGCCTCGTCGTCGTCAGATGGCATCGGGTCGGGTCCTCCGGGTCTCACTCGAAGCGCAGCGCTTCGATCGGTCGCAGGCGAGCGGCACGGCTCGCGGGGTAGGTGCCGAAGAAGAGGCCGGTCAGCACGGCGGCGCCGAACGCCAGCCCGATCGAGTACGGCGCGATCACGGGCTCGACGCCCGCGATCCGGAACTGGCTGCCGGCCACGCCGAGCAGCACGCCGCAGACGCCGCCGAGCAGCGAGACGAGCACGGCCTCGACGAGGAACTGCGCGAGCACGTCGGAGCGGCGCGCGCCGATCGCCTTGCGGATGCCGATCTCGCGCGTGCGCTCGGTGACCGACACCAGCATGATGTTCATCACGCCGATCCCGCCGACCAGCAGCGAGATCGCCGCGACCTCGCCGAGCAGCGTCGTGAAGACGCTCGAGGTCGCGCTCGAGGCGGCGAGGATCGAGCCCTGGTTGATCACCTGGAAGTCCGGCGTGCCGCCGGCGGCGATGTGGTGGCGCGCGTCGAGGATCGACGTCACCTCCGCCGAGGCGGCGTTCAGCGCGTCGCGCGATCTCGCCTGCACCGTGATCGAACCGAGGTTGCCGTAGCCGGTCAACACGTCCTGCACGGCGGAGATCGGCGCGAACGCGACGTCGTCCTGGTCCTGGAGGCCGTTGGAGCCCTTCGGCGCGGTGATCCCGATCACCTGGAAGTCCGCCCCGCCGACCTGGATCGTCTGCCCGACGCTCACGCCGAGCTGCTGCACGACGGTCGGGCCGAGCACGATCACGCGTCTGCGGCCGCGCACGTCGGCGTCGGTGAAGAAGCTGCCGCTCGCCGCAGCGTAGTCGCGCGCCTGCGCGTAGGAGGGCGTCGTGCCGACGAGCTGGCCGGGCGTGTAGGAGACGCCGTCGGCGACGAGCGTCGTCGAGCCGGCGTTGACGACGGGCGAGACGCTCGCGACGTCGGGCGCCTGCGTCTGGTCTCTCAGCGCGGTCGCGTCGGCGAGCGTGAGCGGCTGCTGGTCGACGGTCGCGAAGCGCGCGCCGCCGCGGAAGCCGCCGCCGGTCACCAGCAGCACGTTCGTGCCGAGCGCCTCGATCCGTCTCTCGACCGCCTGCGAGGAGCCGTTGCCGACGGCGACGAGCACGATCACCGAGGCGACGCCGATCGTCAGCCCGAGGATCGTCAGGCCCGAGCGCAGCTTGTTGGCGAGGATCCCGCCGAGCGCGATCCGCAGCGTCTCGGCGCCGATCATGCGGCTCTCCCGAGCGGCGGCCGCGCGCGCACGGCGGCGACGCGGCGGTCCTCCACGACGCGGCCGTCGGCGAGCCGCACGATCCGCTTCGCGCGCGCGGCGACGTCCGGCTCGTGCGTGATGAGGACGATCGTGCGACCGGTCGCGTTGAGGTCGGAGAAGAGGTCCAGCACGTCGTGCGTGGAGTGCGAGTCGAGATTGCCGGTCGGCTCGTCGGCGAGCAGCAGCGGCGGGTTCGTGACGATCGCGCGGGCGATCGCGACGCGCTGCTGCTGGCCCCCCGACAGCTCTGACGGCAGGTGCTCGAGCCGGTCGCCCATGCCGACCGTCGCGAGCGCGGCGAGCGCGCGGCGGCGGCGCTCGGCGCGCGGCACGCCGGCATAGGCGAGCGGCAGCTCGACGTTCGCGAGCGTGCGCGTGCGCGGCACGAGGTTGAAGCTCTGGAAGACGAAGCCGATCTTGCGGTTGCGGATGTCGGCCAGCTCGTCGTCGTCGAACGCGCGCACGTCGACGCCGTCGAGCAGGTAGCGCCCGCCGCTCGGCGCGTCGAGGCAGCCGAGGATGTTCATCAGCGTGCTCTTGCCGCTGCCCGAGCTGCCCATCACCGCGACGAGGTCGCCGCGCTCGATCCGCAGCGAGACGCCGCGCAGCGCGTGCACGGCGACGTCGCCCATCGCGTAGGTCTTCGTCACGCTGGCGACGTCGATGACGGCGCTGCGGGAGCGGGGGCGCGGCGAGTGCGCGGTCGCGCGCGTTGCGCTCACGGCGGCCCTCCCGCGCCGCCCGGCCCACCGCCGACGACGATCCCGCCGCCACCACCACCGAAACCTCCGCCACCACCGAAGCGGCCGCCCCCGCCGAACGCCCCGCCGCGGGTGCCGGTGGCGGCGCCGCCGAGGCCGCTCGCCGACGACGCGCTCGGCAGCTGGGTGACGATCGCGACATGGTCGCCGGCTCTGACGCCGCCGAGGAGCTGCGTCGTGCTGTCGCCGACGACGCCGGTCACGACCGGCGTGCGGACGCGCTTGCCGCCCTGCACGAGCAGCACGGAGGCGTTCGCGCCGCGTCCGGAGATCGCCGCACTGGCGACGTTGAGCGCGTCGCCGACGCGTTCGACGACGACCTGGGCGGAGGCGGTCATGCCGGCCTTGAGGCCCGGCGTGAGCTGGTCGAGCCGCAGCGTCACGTCGTAGCTGACGACGCCGCTGCTGCTCGTCGGCAGCGTCGCGATCGAGACGACGTGGGCGGCGAGCTGCTGGTTGGGCAGCGCGTTGACGGAGACGGTCGCGGGCTGGCCGACGCGCAGCTTGCCGACGTCGGACTCGCTGAAGGGGACGACGACGTTGAGCGCGTCGAGGTCCGCGAGCACGATGAAGGCGGAGCTGCCGGAGCCGCCGCTCCCGCCCGAGCCGGAGCTTCCCGAGCCGCCGCCGCTCGCACCGCTGCCCGATCCGCTCCCGCTGCCGCTGCCGCCGCCCGAGGACGAGCCGCTCGCGCTGGAGCTGCCGCCGCCGCTGACCTGCTCGCCGACGGCGGCGGCGACGGAGGCGACGGTGCCGCCGATCGGCGCGTGCAGCGTCGTCGCGGCGAGCGCCGTCTCTGCCTTGTCGACGGCCGCCTGCGCGCTCGCGACGTTGGCGGCCTTCTGGGCGGCCGTCTCGCCGCTGCCCGAGCCGCCGCTGCCGCCGGACGATCCGCTGCCGCCGCCGCTCGGGCTGGATCCGCCCCGGCCGCCGGTGGACGGTCTGCTGCCGCCGCCGCTGCCGGCGCTCGTGTTCGAGGGGGTGGTCTTGGCGGGAGTCGGCGTGGTTCTGGCGGGGGCCGGGGTGGTCGTCGTCGGGGTGGTCGTGGCCGGCGTCGTCGGCGTGGTCGTGGGCGTCGTGAGCGCCGCGGTCGTCGCGGTCGCGGCGCCGGCCGACGCGGTGCTCGCCGAGCTGCCGCTCCCGCTGCCCGAGCCGCCGGATCCGCCCGAACCGCCGGCCTCCGCCGCCGCGAGGCTCGCCTCCGCCTGGTCGAGCGTGGCCTGCGCGTCGGCCGGGTCGATCGCGGCGAGCGCCTGCCCCTCGGCGACGTGCTGGCCCGGCTTGACGTAGACGTGCGTCAGCGTGCCGCCCGTCTGGAAGTTGACGTCGAGCTGTTGCGCCGCCTCCACCGATCCGGAGCCGGACACGGTCGACTGGACGACACCCTGCGCGACGGTGACGATCCGCTCGCTCGTGCCCGACGCGGACGTGGACGTGCCGACGACGAGCACCGCGGCGGCGAGCGCACCGACGCACGCGAGGACGAGGAGGTAGGTGCTCCAGTGCCGTACGGCCACTCGTCTGTCGTGCATCGGGGCGTGACGCTCCTCGTCGGCAACATGGCGCCGGGGCGCGTCGTCGCGCCCCGGCAGGACGATGCTTCCGCCCGATCCCGAGAATTTCCTGAGAGTTGGCTAAAAGCTTCTAAACGCGGACCGCGCCCACCCGCGCGCCCTGGCGCTACCGTTCCGCCCCCATGAGCAGCACGAGCGAGACGGCCGCGGCCGGGACCTTCGAGCAGGCGACCGCGGTGACGCAGATCGGCGACGGCCACTTCCAGGCCCAGGTCGACCCCGGCTGGTCGACGCCGATCGCGGCGAACGGCGGCTACCTCGCGGCGATCCTGGTGCGCGCGATCGAGGCGGCGGGGCTCACGCAGGACGCCGGAGCGCGCCAGCTCCGCTCCCTCACCTGCCACTACCTGCGCCCGGTCAGCGGCGGCCCGCTCGACGTTGCGGTCGAGCTGGTGCGCGCGGGGCGGCGGATCTCGACCGTCAAGCTGACCGCCTCGCAGAACGGCAAGGACGCGATCCTCGCGCTCGCCGCGCTTGCGGTGCTGGACCTGCCGGCTGCGGGTCAGTGGGAGCCGGAGCCGCCGCAGATCGGATCGCCGCCGCCGCGCGACGCGCCGCTCGTCTCGCCTGACGACTACCGCACCCGCGGCGGCGAAGGCTGGCTCGGACGCACGCCGGCGATGCCGCCGATGTTCGAGCGCGTGCGCGTCGCGCCGCGGATCGGCGGCGTGCCGTTCTCCAACCGCCCGCTGCCGCCCGGCGAAGCCCCCGAGACGGGCGGCTGGATCTCGCTGCCCGAGGCGCGCCCGATCGACGCCGCGTTCGTCGCGCTGTGCGCGGACGTGTGGTGGCCGCCCGCCTTCCAGCCGCTCGGCCGCCCGGCGATCGCGCCGACGATCGACCTGACGATCCACGTGCGCGCCGACATCCCGCCGCAGGGCCTGCCCGACCAGCCGGTGCTCGGCACCTACCGCTCGACCGCCGCGCAAGGCGGCCTGATGGAGGAGGACGCCGCCCTCTTCCTGCCCGACGGCACGCTGCTCGCGCACGCCCGCCAGCTGGCGATCTTCATGCCGCTGGAGGGCTAGACCCGCCCCGAGCGCTGGCGCCGCTGCCGCGCGGCGGCGTCGACGACGACCGCGGCGAGCAGCACGCCGCCGGTGACCATGTACTTGGTCGAGGACGGCAGCGCGAGCAGGTCCATGCCGTTCGAGATCGAGCCGATCACGAGCCCGCCGAGCAGCGCCGACCAGACCGTGCCGCGGCCGCCGAACAGCGAGGTGCCGGCGATCACCGGGCCGGCGATCGCGAGCAGCAGCAGGTCGCTGCCGCCGGAGGACTGGTTGACCGCGAGCAGGCGCGAGGCGAACAGGATGCCGCCACAGGCCGCGAGCGAGCTGCCGAGCACGAACACCATGATCCGCACGCGGTCGACGCGGATGCCGGCGCGGCGCGCCGCCTCCGCGTTGCCGCCGACGGCGAGGATGTGGCGCCCGAAGCGCGTGCGCCGCACGATGTAGTCGAACACGACGACGAAGGCGATCAGGATCACGAGCGCGAGCGGCACGCCGCGATCCTCCGTCAGCACCGCGACGACGCCGAACGACACCAGCGCGACCGCCGCCACGCGCACCGCGACGACGACCGGCGTCGCCGCGACGAGCCCGGCGCGCAGGCGCCGGCGGCGCGCGTCGAGCGAGGAGAGCGCGAACAGCGCGACGACGGCCGCGGCGATGATCCAGGCGGTCGCGCCGGTGAAGAACTTGCCGGCGAGGTCGGTGATCGCCGGGTTCGTGATGTTGACCGTGCCGGTGCTGCCGAGCACGAGCAGCAGCGCGCCCTGCCAGCCGATCAGGCCGGCGAGCGTGACGACGAACGAGGGGATCCCGAAGCGCGTGACCACGCCCCCCTGGAACAGCCCGATCAGCGCTCCCGCGCCGATCGCCGCTGCGATCCCGGGGGCCGCCGCCCAGCCGTGCTGCTCGACCAGCACCGCCATGATCGACGCGCACAGGCCTGAGACGATCGCGACCGACAGGTCGATCTCGCCGAGCAGCAGCACGAGCACGACGCCAATCGAGATCATCCCCGTCGCCGCGATCTGCAGCGACAGGTTCACGAGGTTCGTCGCCGTCAGGAAGCGTTCGTTGGCGATCGCGAAGATGCCCCAGATGACGACGAGGCCCAGCAGCACCCGCAGCGAGCCGAGCTCGCCCTGCGCGACGCGCTGGAAGACCGCGAAGCGCCCGCCCGGCCGCGGCTCCGAGGATCCGGGGCTGGCGGGCTGGGCCTGCGGCTCTGGCGCTGCTGCGGCGGTGCTCATCGCGCTGCCTCCCGTCCGAACTCGGCGCCGGTGATCGCGGCGACGACCTCCTCCTGGGAGGTGTCGCGGACGTCGAAGACTCCCGCGCGCCTCCCGAGCCGCAGCACGAAGATGCGGTCGACGACCTCGAACACGTCGGCGAGGTTGTGCGAGATCACGACGACGGCGAGGCCCTGCTCGCGCAGCCGCTTGATCAGCGCGAGCACCTGCGCGGTCTGCTGCACGCCGAGCGCGGCGGTCGGCTCGTCGAGCAGCACGACCTTCGCCTCGCCGATCAGCGAGCGCGCGATCGCGACCGACTGGCGCTGGCCGCCCGACAGCAGGCCGACCTCCTGGCGCACGCTCGGCAGTCTCACCGTCAGCGTCTGCAGCAGCTCGGCCGCCTGCTGCTCCATCGACGGCTCGTCGAGCGCGCGCAGCACGCGCGCCGGGCCGCGGGCCAGCTCCTCGCGGCCGACGAACAGGTTGGCGACGACGTCGAGGTTGTCGCACAGCGCGAGGTCCTGGTAGACGGTCGCGACGCCGAGCGTCGTCGCGTCGGTCGGGCCTCTCACGTGCTGCACGTCGCCGCCGAAGCGGTACTCGCCGTCGTCTGCGACGTAGATGCCCGACATCACCTTCACGAGCGTCGACTTGCCGGCGCCGTTGTCGCCGACGAGCCCGACCACCTCGCCCGCGCGCACGTCGAAGTCGACGCCGCCGAGCGCCTGCACCGCGCCGAAGCGCTTCGTGATCCCGCGCAGCGCGAGCAGCGGCTCGCCGCCGTCGCCCGCGCTGCGCGCCGTCGTCTCCATGGCCTAGGTCAGCCCCGCTCTCTTGCAGGCCGCCGCGTATGCGGCGGTGCAGATCTGCGCGACCGTCCAGTAGCCGTCTCTGACGACGGTGCCTCTGATGTTTCTCACCGTCACGGCGACGGGCGTGAGGATCACCGACGGCACGTTCGTCGTGCCGTTGCTGACCTGTTTGTTGACGAGCGGGCTGGACGTCTGCCCGTTCAACACCGCCATCGTCAATTGCGAGGCCGCCTGGGCCTCCTGCTTCACGGCCTTGTAGACCGTCATGTACTGCTGGCCCGCGACGATCCGCTGGATTCCGGCGAGCTCGGCGTCCTGGCCGGTCGTCGGGCGCGTGCCCGGAGTGATCCCGGCCGATCTCATCGACGCGATCGCGCCGCCGGCGGTGCCGTCGTTGGCCGCGTAGACGCCGACGAAGCCGCTCTTGCCGAGCGCGGCGATCGCCTGGTCCATCTCGGTCTGCGCCTGGTCGGGGCTCCAGTCGGGCGTGTCGTACTCCTTCGCGACTCTGTAGCCGCTGGAGTCGATCACGCTGTGCGCGCCGGCCTTGAACTGCGCCGCGTTCGGGTCGGTCGGCGAGCCGTTGATCATCACGAGCGACCCTGTCGCGCCGTCCGCTCTGAGTCTGGCGACGAGCGCCGAGCCCTGCAGCTCGCCGACGCGTCTGTTGTCGAACGAGACGAAGTAGTCGACCTTGGCGTTCTCGACCGGGCGGTCGTACGCGACGACGCCGATGCCGGACTGCTTCGCGCGCGTGACGATCGCCGCCGCCGCCTTGCTGTCGACCGAGTCGAGCACCAGCACTCTGGCGCCGTTCGTGATCGCGGCTTCGGCCTGTGACTGCTGCTTGGACGCGTCCTGCTGCGCGTTCGAGTAGATGATCTTGCAGTTCGGGCAGAGCGCCTTCATGTCTCTTTCGAACTGCGGCTTGTCCTGCGACTCGTACCGCGTCGTCTTGTTCTCCGGCAGCAGCAGGGCGATCGTGCCGCTCTTGCCGCCGCCCGAGGTGCTGCCGCTGCTCGTCGTGCCGCTGCTCTTGCTGCCGCCGCAGGCGGCGAGCCCGCCGATGCTCAGCGCAGCGGTTGCGACCAAGGCCAGCGCACGTCGGGTGCTTCTCTGTCGCATGCCTCCTCCTCGAGCCGAAATGGCCCCTGCAGAAGAGGTTCCCGCGCTGCGCCGGCCCAAACCGACGGCTGCGGCCGCGCGTCAGCCGGCGGGCGACTCGTCCGGGTCGCGCTCCTGCTCGGGGTCGAGCTCGGCGACGCCGTCGCTGACGGGGCGCACGGGCGGGAGCTGCGCGGCGAGCAGGTCGCGGCGGGCGCGCACGGCACCGGCCGCCTCGCCGATCACGGCGCGCTCGGCGGCCGACATCTCGGGCCAGCGCTCGCGCAGCGCGGCGAGCGCGTCGTCGGCGCGGTCGAGCGCGTCGCGCGCCGCGCCGGGCGCGCCCTCCTCGAGCGCGGTCTCGGCGGCGGAGACCTCGACGCCGGCGTCCGCGGCGAGCTTCAGGAGCGCGTCCATCGGCGGCAGGCTACGCGACCGGGCGGCGAGGCGGCGGGCGCGGCGCATGCGCTCGATACGCTGCTCGCCGGAGTGAGTCCCGCGACGCTCGTCACCGACCTCGACCTGCCGGCGTTCGACTACACCGACGCCGAGCTGCACGGACCGCGCTTCCACGCGACGATCGGCGAGCTGCGCGCGCAGGGCTGGCTCGCGAGCACGCCGCTCGGCTACGTCGTGCTCGAGCGCGAGGCGGCCGGCTTCTTCCTGCGCTCGCGCAGCGCCGAGTTCCCCGGCATGAAGATCGCCGAGATCTTCGGGATCGAGGACGGGCCGCTGTACGAGGAGATGCTCCGCAACATCCTGCACATCAACGGCGCCGACCACGCCCGCCTGCGCGGACTCGTGAACCCGTCGTTCACCCCGCGCGCGGCCGAGCGCTGGCGCCCGGCGATGCGCGCGTTCATGGACGAGCTGCTCGACGCGGCGCTCGCGGATCCGGACGGCCGCTGCGACTTCGTGCAGGCGGTCGCCAAGCCCTACCCGTCGCTCGTGATCGCGACCGTGCTGGGCGCGCCGCTGGCCGACGCGCCGCGCCTGCACGAGTGGTCCAACTGGGTCCAGCGCCAGTTCGACGCGCCGACGCTGATCGCCGAGCGGCCGCGGATCGAGCGCAACGTCGTCGAGCTGTACGACTACCTCGACGCGCTGCTGGCGGCGCGGCGCGACGACCCCGGCGACGACCTCATCTCGCAGCTCATCGCGGCGCGCGCCGAGGACGGCGACCGCCTGTCCGGCGTGGAGCTGGTGAACCTGGTGCTCGACGTGCTGATCGGCGGGATCGACACGACGCAGAGCCAGCTCGCACACGCCGTGCGGCTGCTGGCCGAGTACCCGCAGCAGTGGGCGCTGCTGCGCGAGGACCCGGCGGGGCGGGCCGCGGCGGCGGTCGAGGAGGCGCTGCGCTACGAGCCGATCACGCCCTTCACCGCGCGCATCCTCGTCGAGGACGTCGAGTACCGCGACGTCGCGTTCCCCAAGGACACCGTGCTGCTGATCTGCGCCCACAGCGCCAACCGCGACGTGCCCGCCGGCGAGGCGTTCGACATCGCCGCCGCCCGTGACACCGGCAGACCGCTCACGTTCGGCGCCGGCATCCACTACTGCCTCGGCGCGAACCTCGCCAGAGCGGAGCTGCAGGAGGGCCTGCGCCTGATCGCCGAGCGGGTCGAGTCGGTCGCGCTCGACGGCGAGCCGGCCTACGAGGGCGTGCAAGGCGTCTACGGCCTGAGAGCACTGCCGCTGCGGCTCACGCCCGTGGGCTGAGCAGCGCTACGCGACGCGCAGATCGCCCTGCACGTCGGCGCGCTCGGAATCCGACGCGCGCGCGAAGATCGCGTCCAGCTCGCGCGTGTCGAGCTCGAGCCGTCTGATCCGCTGTACCAACGCATCGCGATGCGCACGCAGGCGGTCCGCCTCCTCGACAGGCGCCCCGGCGTGACGCGCGTTGTCGAGCAATCCGTTCACGTCCGCGAGCTCCGCATGTGCCTCCCCGAGCAGTTGCGCGACACGCTCGCCACTCGCCAGATCGAGCCGGTAGTAGCCGGCACGTGAGCCGCGCACCACCGCGGGCGAATCGCGCACGTTCGTGAGGAACGTCGCAGCGGGCTCCTTGCCGCCGACCGCGTAGCCAGCGGCCATCACGCGCTCGAACCATTCGCGGTAGTGGATCTCTTCGTCGCGCTGCAGCTCCCACAGCAGGCGGCCGGCGACCTGGCGAAGCGCCCGTCCCTTGACGAGCTTGCCCGCGGTGATCGGCGGCGCGTCGCGCGTCCCTGACGCCCCGCCCGCCGCCGGCACGAGCAGCTGCAGCAACCGCTGACGCTCCTGGAGTGCCGACGCCTCCGCCTCCAGCTCCGCGAGCTGCGCCTCGAGCGCCGCACGGCGCCGCGCGATGCCGCCGAGCAGGCGCTCGATGCGATCGAACTCGCTGCCGGCGGCACGCTCGAGCGAGGAGCTGGGGACGGTGGAGGCCATCTGCGGCGCCTATCAGTAGCGGACCCGCAGGCGGCCTGCACTCCGCGCAGACACGCGTCCTGTGGACAACTCCACAGAGCTGTTCATAAGTAGCGCTAGTTCGTAGCGATGCTGTGCACAACCCTGTGCACAGCCGACGATTTTCCTCCCAGATAGCGGCTTTATGGCGGATACGCACAGCCGATTCGCCCTGGCCGCGCATGACCGACGGCACCACAGCGGACCGCCCGATCGCCGCAATTCCGTCCGGAGCTAGTCCTAGCGTGCACGCATAGAAACTGTCATTTCCCACCTAGAGATCTAGGCCGAGGCGGTCCGCGTCGGCCACCGACACCCACCGAAGGGAGCTGCACATGCCATTCCGCGTCTCTTTCTGCCCCACGCCCGACGGTCCGATCGGCATCGTCCACACCGAGCCGGGCGACCTGATGGACAGCGCTGCGGGGGCACGCGTCCGGCGCGATCTCGGCCGCCTGCTCGGCGAGCTGCCGATCATCCTGCGCTGCCGCCTCGGCGATGCCGTCCTGCTGCAGGGTCCCGAATCGCTCTACCGGCATGCCGGCGTCGAGGCCGACGTCTTGCCAATCCTGACCATCGAGCCACGTCCGCTGCTGCAAGCCGCGTGAGCCCGCTGAGAGGATAGGTGTTGCACCTGCCCAGGCGTGTTACACTTGTGCGCGATGCCCACGTCGCGCGCGCGCCACATGATCACCGAGACCGACGAGGTCGCCCGCGCGCTGGCCGACGCCGCGCGCCAGTGGCCTCAGGACCGCGAGCGCCCCTCGAAGCTGCTGCTCGACCTCGTCCGAGAGGGACACCGGTCGATCGCTCGGGAGCACGCGGGGGCAGCGAGCGAGCGACGAGCCGCGATCGAGCGCAGCGCCGGCGCCCTCACCGGGACGTATCCCCCCGGCTACCTCGACCGGCTCCGCGACGACTGGCCGGCGTGATCGTCCTCGACGCGAGCGTGCTGATCGCGCACCTCGATCGGGACGACGCCCACCACGCAGCAGCGCGGGAGCGGCTTCTCACACTCGCGGACCGACCGTTCGGCGCAAGCCAGATCACGCTCGCCGAGGTGCTCGTCGCGCCGACTCGCACCGGAGCGCTGGCGTCGGCGCAACGCGCGCTCGCAGACCTCGCCCTCGCTGAGCTGGCGCTGCCGCCGAGCGCGCCCGCACGGCTCGCCGCGCTGCGCGTCGACACCGGCCTGAAGCTGCCCGACTGCTGCGTCCTGCTCGCGGCCGAGGCCCACGCAGGGAGCGTGCTGACGTTCGACGAGCGCCTGGCCCGCGAGGCGACGCGCCGGGGCGTCGGGCTCGACCCCTGACGGCCGCCTCCTACAGCACCGACGAGTGGGCGAGGTCGGGGATGACGTCGAGGAAGGCGGTGAGGACGTCGGGGTCGAAGTGGCTGCCGCGGCCCTCGCGCAGCATCGCGACCGCTTCCCCCGGCGGTAGGCGCGGGCGGTAGCAGCGGTCGCGCGTGAGCGCGTCGTAGACGTCGGCGACGGCGGCGATGCGGCCTTCGAGCGGGATCGCGTCGCGGGCGAGCCCGCGCGGATAGCCGGCGCCGTCCCAGCGCTCGTGGTGCGTCCAGGCGATCGTCGCGGCGAGCTGCAGCAGGTCCGCGCGCGAGCCGACGAGGATGCGGTAGCCGATCTCCGCGTGGCGCTCCATCACGGCCCGCTCCGACGCCGTCAGCGGGCCGGGCTTGAGCAGGATCTGGTCGGGGATGCCGACCTTGCCGACGTCGTGCATCACGCTCGCGGTGCGGATCAGGTCGCAGCGCTCGGCCGGCAGGCCCAGCTCGCGCGCGATCAGCCGGCACAGCTCGCTCATCTCGGCGATGTGCGTCGCGGTGTCCGGGTCGCGCGCCTCGACGGCGATGCACAGGCGCTCGATCGTCTCCTCGCGCGAGGCGCGCAGCTCCGCGTCGGCGTCGCGGTCGTGGCGGCGGCGGCTGAGCGCGCCGAGCACCGCGATCAGCACGTCGTTGGCGGTGAACGGCTTTACGACGTAGCCGTAGGCGCCGATCGCAAGCGCGCGATCGGCGAGCGTCACGTCGTCGAGGCCGCTGATCATCAGCGCCGCGAGCCGCGGGTCGCGTGCGAGCGCGCGCTCGACGAAGTCGATCCCCGGCTCGCCCGGCAGCTGCACGTCGCACAGCAGCAGGTCGAACGGCCCGCCGTCGAGCCGCGCGCTCGCGTCCTCCGCCGACGCCGCCACGGTGCAGTGGTAGCCCGCGCGCACGAGGATGCGCTCGAGCAGCGTCAGCACGTGGCGATCGTCGTCGACGATCAGGACCCGCTCGCGCGACGGCCGCTCACGCATCTGTGGCCTCGGCGTCGAGCGTCTCGCGCACCCCGACCAGCAGCGAGTCCGACGTGAACGGCTTCTCGACGAACGCGATCTTGCGCTCGGACAGCTGACGGCGCGCGATCATCTGGTGGCTGTAGCCCGACATGAACAGCACGCGCAGCCCCGGCCGCAGCGCCACCGCGCGCTCCGCCAGCTCGGGCCCCAGCATCTCCGGCATGATCACGTCGGTCAGCAGCAGGTCGACCCGTTCGCGCTCGCGCGCGCACAGGTCGAGCGCCGCGCGCCCGGTCGGCGCGCTCAGCACGCGGTAGCCGGCGCGCGCGAGGATGCGCTCGGTGAGGCGCCGCACGCCGTCCTCGTCCTCGACGACGAGCACGCTCTCGCCGCGCGCGGCCGCCGGCGACACGCGCTCGCGCTCGCGAGCGGCGACCTCTCCGCCGCTCGCCGGCAGGTACGTCTTGACGGTCGTGCCGACACCCGGCTCCGAGTACAGCTGGATCGCGCCGCCCGCCTCGGTGAGGATCCCGTAGACGGTCGCGAGCCCGAGGCCCGTCCCCTCGCCCTTCGGCTTCGTCGTGAAGAACGGCTCGAACGCGTGGCGCACCGTCTCCGTGTCCATTCCCACGCCCGTGTCGCTGACGACGACGCGCACGTAGCGGCCCGGCGGCAGGTCGCCGTAGAGCGGCGCGGCCTCGACGTCCAGCTCCGCGTTGGCCGTCTCGATCAGCAGGTGCCCGCCGCTCGGCATCGCGTCGCGCGCGTTGACCGCGAGGTTGACGATCACCTGCTCGAGCTGGCCGGAGTCGGCCTCGACCGGCCACAGGTCGGGCGCGGCGCGCGTCTCGAGCACGACGTGCTCGCCGATCGCGCGGCGCAGCAGGTTGTCGACGTCGGCCAGCACCGCGTTGACGTCGAGCACGCGCGGGCGCACGACGTCGCGGCGGCTGAAGATCAGCAGCTGGCGCGTGAGCGCGGCGGCGCGCAGCCCCGCGCGGCGGATCTCCTCGACGTCCCCGTACGCCGGCGAGTCCTCGCCGATCTCGTCGGCGACGAACTCCGCGTAGTTGAGGATCACGCCGAGGATGTTGTTGAAGTCGTGCGCGACGCCGCCGGCGAGCTGCCCGACGCTCTCGAGCCGGCGCATCTGGTCGAGCTGCTCCTCGAGGCCGCGCTTCTCGCGCTCGGCCTCGAGCCGGCGGGCGCGGTGCAGCTCGGTTTCGAGCCGCTCGCGCTCGCGCACGGCGGCGACGCGCTCGGTCACGTCGCGGATCGCGGCGACGGCGAGCGTGCCCTCGCCGGCGTCGACGCCCGCGAGGCTGATCTCGGCGGGGAACTCGCTGCCGTCGCGGCGGCGGCCGAAGAGGTCGAGGCCGGCGCCCATCGGGCGCGTGCGCGGGTCGGCGAGGTAGCCGGCGCGATGGCCCGGGTGGACGTGGCGGAAGCGCTCCGGCACGAGCAGCTCGACGGGCTGCCCGAGCAGCTCCTCGCGCGCGTACCCGAACAGCGCCTCCGTCTGCGCGTTGGCGAGCGCGATGGTGCCGTCGGGGCGCACGCCGACGATCGCGTCCGGCGCGAGCGCGAGCGCCCGCTCGAACAGCGCCATCGACTCCACCTGTGCGCCTCTGCCGTTCGCCGACGTGACGGGAGCCTCCCTTCCCACTGCTGCTGCGCGCCCCTCTGCCGCGTCCTGTGCGATACGGCGTATCCCCCACTACGAACGGGTGGGAAACCAACGCCTGCGCAGGTTGGCGCGAGGGCACGCCCGGCGTCGGCAGTCCACCGTGCGGGGCGTATGGGCGACTACGGTCACGGCGGCGAAGATCGCGCCCGATGCTCTAGACATGCCGCCGCTTCGCATGACCCACAATGCCGTGACGGCCTACCGTCGCGCCCTCCATCCGGCGACGTCCGTCTCCGCCGCCTACCGCGAGCTGCGGCATGCGACGGCCGCCGGGGAGTTCACGCAGGAGCCGCCGTCATGGCTGCGGCGCGTGCGCGCGGACGCCGACGGCTACGTGCTGCTGGAGGACGACGTCGCCGCGCTGCCGGTGCGGCGCGGGCGCGTCGTCGGCTGCCTCGTGAACCCGGAGCGCACGCCACCGGCGCGCCGCTGCCGCTCGCGCGTATAACGTGCCCGGCCGCGATGGCCCTCTCGCACGTCCACGTCAGCCACGACTTCCACGCGCCGGTCGAGCGCGTCTTCGCGTACCTCGCGGAGCACGAGAACCTGGCAGCGCTGTTCGGCACGCGCGTCGAGCGCGTGCGCGACGGCGAGACGGAGCGCAACGGCGTCGGCTCGTGCCGGCGCCTGAGCTTCAACGGCCTGCTGCCGTTCGAGGAGACCGTCACGGAGATGGTCCCGAACGAGCGGATCGTCTACCGCATCACGAAGGGCAGCCCGATGCGCGACCACGAGGGGGCGATGGCGTTCGCGGCGACGGGCGGCGGCGGCACCCATCTCGACTACCGCATCCGCTTCGGCTCGGCCGTGCCGGGCCTCGCGCCGCTCATCGCGCGCGTGCTGCACGGCAGAATCGCCGCCGGCCTGCGCAAGCTCGACCGCGACGTCTGAGCGTTCGCGCGCAGCGCTACCGCTCGTCCGGCGGCTGCTCGTAGGCGCGCGCGACCTCCGACAGCGGCACGCCGAGCCCCGCGACCACGCGCAGCAGCGTGGAGGTGCACACGTCGGCGGCCCCGCGCTCGAGGCGGCCGACCTGGTTGGGGTGCACGCCGCCGGCGCTCGCGACCGCCTCCTGCGACAGGTCGCGCTCGCGGCGGATGCGGCGGATCGTCCGCCCGAGCTCGCGCAGCTGCTCGTCGGGCGGCGTCGTCGTCATGCGCCGCCAGCGTGCCCTACATATGCGGTGTATGCCAGACCTTTATCGGTCTAACTTCCACCTCTATCGGTTTGTTTCTGTAGGCTCGGCGCTCACCTGCCGGCGTCGAGCCATATCGCCGTGAATGTCCCCCACGTGTGATGCGCTCGGGCCGCCGGCCGGTGGGCGCCGGGGGCACCTCCCAGAGCATCCCCGGCGCAGCGCAGACCGGGCGGCCCCCGACGACCCCTCGCGTGGGGCCGCCCGGCGCGCCGCTCGCTACCGGCGGCGAGTGTCGTACACGCGCCCGAGCTCGGCGAGCCCGACGCCGAGGCCGTCCACGACCGCGAGCAGCGTGGCGACCTGCACGTTCGTCCCGCGCTCGAGCCGGCCCACCTGGTTGGTGTGCAGCCCGGCGCGCGCCGCAAGCGCCTCCTGCGAGAGGTCGAGCTCGCGGCGCACCGCGCGGACCGCGCGCCCGAGGCTCTCGACGTTGGTCGGCGCGGGCGCGGGCATCCGCCCCGCACCCTCCACCACAGATCCGGTCGTGACCAGACCGAATCCGGTTGAAGATCAACCCTTTGTGTTGTTATCAGCCAGCTGCGCAGTGGCGTCAGCGATTGCGCAGCTCGCGCTTGGCGCGGCGGACGATCGTCATCTGGTCGAGCCGCTCGAGCATGCGCGAGCGCGGGACCGGCAGGTCGAGGACCGCGTCGGCGGCGATCGTCAGCGTGACCGCGCGCTCGGCGATGTGCGCGACCTCGGGCGCGTCGACGAAGCGGCGGCCGCGGCGCGTCTCGACCACGATCCCGTCGAAGATGTGCTCGCGCTCGTTGTTCTGCACGCGCCGCACACGCCCGACCTCGACGCCGTCGCTGCCGCGCACGCGCGTGCCGCGACGCAGCGCGAGGTAGGAGATCGCCGGACCGTCGTCGTGCGCGTCGTCGCTCACATGCGGAATGAGAGCAGATCGCGCAATCGCGCCGGCGGCGCATACGGCGCCGCCGGCGCGACCTCTCCTCGCCTCACCCGCCCAGCGGCGCGCGTTCGAGCGCGGCGAGACCTGCCGCGATGCCGGAGCCGATCTCCTCGATCTGCTGCTCGGCGATCGTCAGCGGCGGCGAGACGGCGACGCCGGTGCCGAGCGTGCGCACGAGCAGTCCCTGCTCGCGACAGGCGAGCGTGAGCCGCGACACCGCGCCGGGATCCGCGGCGCGCGCCTGCTCGCTCAGCTCGACCGCGCCGAGCAGCCCGAGCCCGGCGCGCACCTCCGACACGAGCGGGTGCGCCGCGAGCGGGCGCAGCGCGCGCTCCAGCGGGCGCTCGAGCGCGCGGCCGCGCGCGATCAGCCCCTCGCGCTCGTAGATGTCGAGCGTCGCCAGCGCCGCCGCGCAGCAGGTCGGGTGGCCGGCGTACGTCGGGCCGTGGCGCAGCACCGGCGCGCCGGACGCGCCGGTGAAGAAGGGCGCGGCGACGTGCGGCGCGACGAGCACCGCGCCGACCGGCAGCGTGCCGCCGCTGATGCCCTTCGCGAGCACGATCAGGTCCGGCCGCACGCCCGGCCAGCGATCGATCCCCAGCCATGTGCCGAGCCGGCCGAAGGCGTTGATGACGCAGTCGGCGACGAACAGCACGCCGTAGCGTGAGCAGACGTCGGCGACGGCCTCGACGTAGCCCTCCGGCGGCAGCCGCACGCCGCCCGCGCCGATCACCGGCTCGCAGAAGAAGGCCGCGACGCGCTGCGGACCGACGCGCTCGATCTCCGCCACGAGCGCGTCGACGCTGTCGTACGGAACGCGCGAGATGCCGGGCATCAGCGGCCCCCAGTTGACGAGGTTCGGCGCGATCCCGCCGACGCTCGTGCCGAAGCCGTGCGTGCCGTGGTAGCCGTGCTCGCGCGCGATCAGGTGGACGCGCTCGGTTCTCGCCGGCGAGCTGGAAGTGCGCGCGAGCGAGCTTCGCGGCCGTGTCGATCGCGTCGCTGCCGCCGGAGCCGAGGAACACGCGCGAGCCGGGCGTCGGGGCGAGCGCGGCGAGCCGGTCGGCGAGGTCCATCGCGGGGCCGTTCGCGTAGTCGCCGAAGATCGAGTACGTGTCGAGCGTGCGCAGCTGGCGCTCGACCGCCGCGGCGATCTCGGGGCGGCCGTGGCCGGCGTTCGCGCACCACAGCGAGGCGGTCGCGTCGAGGTAGCGGCGGCCCTGCTCGTCCCACACCCACACGTCCTGCGCTCTGGCGAGCACGAACGGCGCGTCCTCGACGGCGCCCATGTCGGCGAACGGATGCCACAGCGCCTGCCCTCGATGCGGTTCCACGAGCGTGAAGTCTTCCCGGCGCGGCCGCTCCGCGCCTCGGCCGCGCCGGCCAAAGCGTGTTCGCCTTCCGCTACGCGACGGCGCGCACGACCTCGACCTCGACGCCGTGGCGCGGGACGAGCGTGATGCCGCGCATGACGACCGGGTCGGGACCGGCGCGCAGCGGGCGCAGCTCCGTGCGCGTGGCGACGGTGCGGATCACCTCCGCCATCTCCGCCTGCGCGAGCGCGGCGCCGATGCAGCGGCGGATGCCGCCGCCGAACGGCAGCCACGCGTACGACTCCGCGCGGCCGTCGAGGAAGCGCTCCGGGCGGAACTGGCCGGCCTGCGGGTAGAGGTCCTCGCGACGGTGGACGACGGCGATCAACGGCAGCACGGTCGTCCCGGCCGGCAGCTCCCAGCCGGCGACGACGCGCGGCCGCGTCAGCTTGCGCTGGTTCGCGTCGATGATCGGCCGCAGCCGCAGCGTCTCCGTCACGACCGCGTCGAGGTAGGTCCGGTCGCCGTCCGCGAGCTCGTCGCGCAGCCGCGCGAGCACCGCCGGATGGCGGTACAGCAGGTCGAACGCGAACGCGAGCGCGGTGGCCGTCGTCTCGTGCCCGGCGACGAGCATCGTCACGAGCTCGTCGCGCAGCTCGCGGTCGGTCATCGGCGCGCCGTCCTCGTCGCGGGCGCGCAGCAGCAGCGACAGCACGTCGGTGCGCTCCTCGAGGTCGGGCGCCTCGCGACGCTCCGCGATCACCTCGAACAGCATGTCGTCGGCGGTGCGCAGGCGCGCCTGGAACGCCCCCCACGGGCTCCACGGCCCGAGGTCGCGCTGCATCGTGCGCGGCAGCAGGCCGACGTACTGCATGTCGATTACGGCGGCGAGCGCGCGCCGCAGCTGCTCGATCCGCGCCGTCTGCTCGACGCCGAAGACGGCGCGCGCGATCACCTCGAACGTCAGCTCCCGCATCCGCTCGCGCAGCACCAGGCGGTCGCCGGGCCGCCAGCGCGCGACCTCGCGCTCGGCGACGGCGCGGATGACCGCGCGGAAGGCGCCTACGGCCGAGCCCTGGAACGGCGGCAGCAGCAGCCGACGCTGGCGCAGGTGCTCGGCGCCGTCGAGCACGAGCACCGAGCGGTCGCCGAGCATGATCCCCAGCGGCGCGTTCGCCTCGCCGGCGCGCAGGTCGGACTGGTCGCCGGTGTGGAGCGCTCTGATCGCCTGCGGGTCGGCGACGTAGACGCCCGTGCCGAAGACCGGCCAGCTGATCGTGAAGCAGTCCCCGTAGCGCGCGTGCCAGCCCAGCAGCTTCTCGAACGGCCGCTCGGCCATCTGCAGGAACTGCCACAGCGCCGGCCCTGATGGACCGGGCGGGAGCGCGCCACGCCGAACCGGGACGGGGGCCGCGGGCGCCGGCGCCTGTGCGGTCGCGCTCACGCGCTTGCCTCGTGCGCGACGGCCTCCGCCGTGCGCGCGACCGCCTCGGCGCGCACCGGCACGCCGTTGAGCACCGCCATCCCTGCGAGCCGCTCGAGGTCCTCGGGCGCGGAGGACATCAGCAGGTTGACGTTGACCCCGCCGCCGCGCGCGGCCGCGTTCGCCCTTCTCCAGCCGCCGGTGCCCTTGTGGCCCCAGCCGTGCGGGACGGCGACGACGCCCTGCTTGAGGTCGTCCGTCAGCGCGACCGCCAGCTCGATCGCGCCGTGGCGGGTGACGAGCCGAACGGTGTCGCCGTCGGCGAGGCCGAGCGCGGCGGCGTCGTCGGGGTGCATGCGCGCGCGCTGTCTGCGCCCGCCGCGCAGCAGCAGCGGCGCGTTGTGCATCCACGAGTTCTCCGAGCGCAGCTCGCGCATGCCGATCAGGCGCAGCGGGAAGCCGTCGTCGGCGCCGGCCGCGGCGCGCGCCCGCAGGTCGGCGACCTCCGCGGCGATCGCCGCGTGGTCGAGCGCGACGCGACGGTCGCGGTGCAGCGAGACGCGCCGCAGCGCGCCGGCGCGCAGGTGCGGACGCAGGACCTTGCCGTGCGGGTGGTCCTCGTTCAGGCGCTTGAGCGTGAGGCCGCCGGGCTTCAGACCCAGGCGGTCGCCGCCCTCTGCCAGCCGCACGACGAGGTCGAGCAACAGCTGCGGTTCCAGCCGCTTGCCGATCAGTCGGAGCCCGCGCCGTACGAGCTGCAGCGCACCGAGCCCGCGCGAACGGCGCGCGAGCGCGCGCATCAACACGTCGATCGTCTCCCACTCCTCGCGTGCCTCACCGGCGGGCGGCACGACAGCATCGGTCGCCTGGCGGAACGGCGTGGTGAGGTAGGTCTGGAACGGCAGCGGGAAGTCGGCGCGCTCGTACATCGTCGTCGCGGGCAGCACGTAGTCGGCGTGCGCGTTGGTCTCGTTGACGTAGAGGTCGAGCGAGACGCACAGGTCGAGCTGTCCCATCGCCGCCTCCAGCTCGTCGCCGTTGGGCACCGACAGGACCGGGTTGCCGGCGGAGACGAACAGCGCCTTGATCTGGTCGGGGCCGGGGGTGGAGATCTCCTTCGCCATCAGCGAGGCCGGCTCGGAGCCCAGCACCTCGGGGAAGTCGCCGAGACGGTTGCGGCGGTTGTCGTAGCCGATCGGGACGAGCTTCGGCGCGAGCTGCGCGGCGAAGCGCTCGCCGGGAATGCCGAGCGTGCCGAACATCGCGCCGCCCTCGCGGTCGAGGTTGCCGGCGACGAGGTTGACCGCGTCGAGCAGGAAGCTGACGAGCGTGCCGTGGCGGCCGAGGCAGGTGCCGGTGCGGCCGTAGAGCGCGGCGCGCGGCGTGGCCGCGAGCGCGCGGGCCAGCTCGCGGACCTGCGCGGCCGGGATCCCGCTGTGCGGCTCCGCCTCCTCCGGTGCGAAGGGCGCCGCGAGCGCCCGCAGCGCGTCGATGCCGGACGCCTGCGCTTCGACCGCGCGCTCGTCGGCGAGTCCCTCCTCGAACAGCACGTTGAGCAGCGACAGCAGCAGCCATGCGTCGCCGTCGGGCGTGATCGGCAGCCACTCGAACGCCTTGGCGGTCTCGGTGCGGCGCGGGTCGACGACGACCACGCGACCGCCGCGGCCGACGATCCCGTGCAGCGACTCCTTGATGCGCGGCGAGGTGAGCACGCTGCCGTGCGAGACGAGCGGGTTGGCGCCGAGCACGACGAGCAGGTCGACGCGCGCGAGGTCGGGGATCGGCACGACGAGCGGGCCGCCGTAGAGCAGCTGGCTGGCGACGAAGCGGCTGTTGACGTCCTGCGAGCCGGCGGTGAAGAGGTGCGACGAGCCGAGCAGCGTCATGAAGGCGGCGAGCCACAGCGTGTGCGAGGCGCTGAACGCGCCCGGGTTGCCCCAGTACCAGCCGACCGCCTGCGGGCCGTGCACGTCGTGGACCGCGCGCAGTCTGGCGACGATGTCGGCGAGCGCGTCGTCCCACGAGACGCGCTCGAAGCTGCCGTCCGGCCGCCGTTTGAGCGGATGCAGCACGCGGTCCGGGTCGTTGTGGACCTGCTCGAACGCGATCCCCTTCGGGCACGCGAAGCCCTGCGACAGCGGATGGTCCGGATCGGGACGCAGCTGCAGCAGCCGCCCGTCCTCGACGGTGGCGACCATCCCGCACAGCGGCTCGCAGATGCGGCAGTAGGTGGGCTTCTCCTCGGCCACGCTTCGCCTCCCCTGTCGTCTCGGTCGTTCGACCGATGCTACGACGCTCGGTGCGACGGGGCGCCGGGTGGGGCTGATGGTCTTTAGATTTGCAGCGGCGGCCGCCGAAGCGGCCGCCGAAGCGGCCGCCGCAACGGCTTCACGGCCGCAGCCGCACCACCACCCCCGCGTGGTCGGACGGCCAGAGGCGGCCGATCGGTGTCGGTGGGGTGCGCTCGTTCGGGTCCTTGCCGATGACCCACGCGTGCTCGACCGGCATCGGCGAGCCGTCGGCGCGGCGGCCGAAGACGAAGTCGATGCGGTGGTCGAAGGCGGCAGCGGCCTGGGCCGGCGAGTCGTTCACGAGCTCGCTCAGCCCGTCGGTGAAGCCGGCGGAGGCGGGCGCGAACCGCAGCCACTCGTCCGTAAAGCCGGCGCCGACGATCGCCTGGTAGGGCGCCGAGTCGGGCACGGCGCCGCCCGGGTCGACGGCGGACGAGAGCGGGTCGGAGTTGCAGTCGCACACGACGATCTCCGGCACGCCGCTCGGCGCCGCAGGCCCCGCGACCAGCTCCTGGGCCTGCGCGTAGGCGACGTCGGAGGACTGCGACTCGAGGTGCGTGTCGATGAAGCGCAGCCGCTGGCCCCCGGCGCGCACGTCGAGCACGTCGTAGCCGCGGATGAACGACAGCGACTGGCCGGCGATCGTCAAGGGGATCCGCGCAGCGTAGTTGCCGCCCGTCGCGCTCGTCACGTGGACGCCGTCGTGCGCGCGCTTGAGCACGATGTCGCGCATCGTCAGGCGCACGTTCTGCAGCGTTCCGCCGAGGAATGCCGGGCCCGAGACGTCGGACTCCTGCTGCACGTCCGCGACCTCGTAGTGCTGGCCGAGCGCGGCCAGCTCGCCGGTGAGCGACTGCAGGAAGTCGTAGTCGACGACGGTCGCGGGGCTGCCGTCGAGCGGACCGTGGCGCCACAGCGCGACCTCCTGCAGGCCGATCAGGTCGGGCCGGTGCTGGCGGATCTCGCGCGCGAGCTGCTTGGCGCGCAGCGGGAAGCTCGTCTGGTCGACGATCGCGCGCAGCGTCGTGTTGGCGGCGACGAAGGCGGGCCCCTGCTGTTCGGGCGGCAGCCCGATCGCGACGAGCGGCCGCGTGATGTCGGCGCCAAGGTAGAGGTTGCGGGTCATCACCGTGATCGGCTTGCCGTGGCGGTGGTCGCCGTGCGCGTGACGATGGCCGCGCCCGTGCGCGCCGGCCGGGACGGCGAGCGCCGCGACGAGCGCGGCGGCCACCAGGACAGCGGCGATCAGGCGTGCGGCGGTGCGGCGGCGGTTCCCCATGCGATCTCCTCCTCGATCGGGCAGTCGGCACGAACGTCCTACCCGCGCGCCGAGCGGACCCAACCACCGCGATGGCGCACAGTCAGGCGCATGACGCGCCGGCAAGTCGCTATACCGTAGGTTGCAACTTACGGTATAGCTGCACACGGTATAGTCAGATTCGTGCCCGAGCTGATCGACCGCAAGCGCGAGCAGCGCCTGCTCAGAGATGCCGTCTCGGCGCGACCCGCCACGCTGATCGTGATGATCGGCCGGCGCCGCGTCGGCAAGAGCTTCCTGCTGGCGCGCACGTTCACAGGCAAGCGAACGGTTTCCTTCCAGGGCGACGAGCAGAGCGAGCGCCAGCACCTCGACCTGCTCGCCGAGGAAACCGGCCGCGCGCTGTTCGGATCGCCCGCGCTGTCGTTCGCGAGCTGGGACGACGCGCTGACGTTCCTCGGCGACCAGGCGCGCCGCGAGCCGCTGACCGTGATCCTCGACGAGTTCCAGTGGCTGAAGGCGGCCCAGCCGGCGCTCGACTCGATCGTCCAGCGCCACTGGGACCGCTGGGACCGCGACGACGTGCCGATCACGCTCGTGCTGTCCGGCAGCGCGCTGACGCTGATGGAGCAGATGCTGGAACGCGGCGCGCCGCTGTTCGGCCGGGCGAGCGCGCGACCGCGCGTCGAGCCGCTCGACTATCGCGACGCGGCGGCGTTCGCCTCGACCAGAGATCCCGTCGCGCTGCTGCGCCGCTGGGCGGTCCTCGGCGGCACGCCGCAGTACCAGCTGTGGGCCGGCCCCGGCGATCTCAGAAGACTGATCGGCGCGCGGATCCTGACGAAGGACGCGCCGCTCTACGACGAGCCGCGACACCTGCTGCGCGAAGGCGAGGGCATCCGCGACCCCGGCACCTACCTCGCGATCCTGCGCGCGATTGCGGCGGGAGCGACGACCCACAACGCGATCGCCCAGCGGGCGGACGTGCCGACCGGCAACCTCGCGCGCAAGCTCGAGCGACTCGAGGACCTCGGCTACGTCACCCCCGTCCGCGCGCTCGGGCCCGGCGGGCCGGAGGGCCGTGCGAGCTACCGCATCGACGACCCGTTCTTCCGCTTCTGGTTCCGCTACGTCGCGGGCAACCGCAGCCGCCTGGAGCGGGGGCGCGTGGACGACGTCCTCGCGGAGATCCTCGCGGACCTCGACAACGTCATGGGCTGGGCGTTCGAGCAGTGCTGCCGGCACTGGGCCGCGACGTACGCCGACGAGGCGGCGCTCGGCCGGCCGCGCGAGATCGGCTCCTGGTGGTCGCGCGACGGCCGCACGGAGATCGACGTCGTCGGCGTGCGCGACCACCGCTACGTGCTCGTCGGCTCGTGCAAGTGGCGCCGCACGGCGGACGTCGACGTGCTCGCCGACCTGCGCCGCCAGCAGGACGCGCTCGGCCCCAAGGCGGCGCGCGCCCGGCTCGTGGTGTTCGCGCGAGAGCGCTTCGGCGAGCGGCTGCGCAAGGCGGCGAAGCAGGAGGACGTGCTGCTCGTGAGTGCGGCCGACCTGTTCGGCGGCACGCGTCGCAGAGCCCGTCGCTCCGCCTGAGCCGACTCGTCACACCGCCTTCGAGTCGTTAGTCTCACCGGATGGCAGGCGGAGCGGGATCCGCGAACGGGCCGGTCGGGCTGGTGCTGGCCGGCGGGGGTGCGCGCGGGGCGTACGAGCTCGGCGTGCTGTCGGTGCTGCTGCCTGTGCTGGAGGAGCGCGGCGAGCGCCCGCGCGTGCTCGTCGGCACGAGCGTCGGCGCGCTCAACGCGGCGTTTCTCGCCGCGACGGCGGAGCGGCCGGTCGAAGAGGTCGTCGAGCGCGGGCTCGCGATCTGGCGCGAGATCCGCTTCGACCAGGTGCTGGAGCATCTCGGCTCGCCGGGCGCGCTGCGACGGCTTGCGCGCTACGTCGGCCAGTTCCTCGGCGTCCCCGGCGCGCGCCTGGAGGCGCTGCTCGACCCGGCGCCGCTGCGCGCGACGCTCGCGCGGATCGTGCCGTTCGACGCGATCGAACGCAACGTCGCCACCGGGGTGCTGCAGTCCGCCGCGGTCGTCGCGACGTCCGCGCTGACGAGCCGCAGCGTCGTCTTCCACCACGGCGGCGAGCCGCCGGAGCGCGACGACACGCGCGGGATCGACTACGTCGACGTGCGCCTGACCGACGAGCACGTGCGCGCCTCGGCGGCGATCCCGGGCGCGTTCCCGGCGGTCGAGGTGACGGCGCCCGAGCGCGCTCGCGGCTGGTACGCCGACGGCGGCACGCGCCTCAACACGCCGATCAAGCCGGCGCTCGCGCTCGGCGCGGAGCGGGTGGTCGTGGTGGCTCTCAACGCGATCGGGAAGCCGGCGGCGGCCGGACAGCCCGAGCCGCTCGCCGGACCGCACCGCCCGGACGCGCTCGAGGGCGCCGGCCAGCTGCTCCAGGCGGTGCTGGTCGACCCGCTCGCCGACGACGTCGCGACGCTCGCGAGCGTCAACGCGCTCGTCGGGGCGAGCGAGGAGGAGCGGCTCGCCGGCAAGCAGCAGGTCCCCTACATCTACGTGGCACCGCAGGAGCGCGACGCGATCGGGCGCCTCGCGCAGGAGGTCTTCAAGCGGCACTACGGCGACCTCGCCGACACGCTGCGCGCCCGCGACCTCGCGTTCCTCGGCCGCGCCGTCGCCGGCGGCTCGGACCCGGCGCACGGCGAGCTGCTCAGCTACCTCTTCTTCGCCCCCGCCTTCGCCCACGAGCTGATCGCGCTCGGCCGCGAGGACGCCGAGCGCTGGCTCGCCCAGCCGCACGAGGATGGCCCGTGGGCGATCGGGCCGTTGGCGTAGGCGAGCGCGCGGCTCAAGCGATGTGCCCGAGCGCGCGCGCCAGCGCCCGGGCGTAGGCGACGCACAGCGCCTCGACCTCCTGCTCCGAGAGCGCCAGTTGCAGTGCGCGCTTCGCCATCTCGACGCCCGGCCGTCCGGCACGGCCGAACAGCTGGTCGAGCAGTTCGATCGCCTCGCGGCTCACGGAGCCTGCGACGGGGTCTTCCACGAGACGCCCGAACGTCTCTGCGACGCGACCCGGGGCGGTGACGCGCATCAGCCGTACGACGTCTGCTGCGTCCTTGTCCGTGATGCGGTTCTGTCGCGCGCCGTGCACCCGCTCGTGGATCTTGTGCGCCTTGGCGACCAGCAGCGCCGCCTCGCCCGCGACCTGGACCTCGACGCTGCGCGGGTCTGCCGGATCGAGCGTTGCGATCGTCAACGGACCGTGGTCCACGAGCGCCGCCTCGAGCCCCCGAGCGCGCCGCGCAGCGCGATTGCCGTGGACGCCGAGGCGAGCACCGCGCCGGCCCCCGGGAGGCGCGGCGTCCTCGGGAACGATCAGGTCGACCGGAATGCCGACCTCCTCGCCCGCGACCGTGACGGAAGCGAGCCAGATGCCCGGCTCGGCCGATCGTACGAAGCCGGCCTCGCCCATCGCCTGGGCCAGCTGCGGAACCTCCTCCAGGTGACCGGGATCGATCGCGAGATCGCCGTCCGTCGTATAGGGCGCGACCGTCAGATCGGCGTCGCCGGCGCGCAGATAGACCGCCTGTGCGCCGACGACGATGACCGCCGGCCCATGGGGCGCGAGTGCGATGAGCGCGTCGATCAGCACGCGCCGAGCGGCGACGTAGCGCGGGTCGGCGCCCGGTTCGGCCGGCGTCATCGGCGGTCTCCCTCGTCCGCGTCGAGCGACCGCGCACGCCAGCTCGACTCGTTGTCGGCCATCCACGCGAGCAGCGCCTCGCCCTCGGCGGGCATCCGGCCGTTGCCGGTGAGGCAGTCGACGGCGACCTGGGCGTCGGCTGCGTAGACGGCGTCCCCCTCGCGCTGCGTGCGCTCCCACACCACCGGGTCGAACGCGCTCAGCAGCACGACGTTCGCGCCCGCGTCGGCCGGCAGCAGGTCGAGATCGGCGGCAATCGAGGACGGCTCCTCGCAGTACACCGCCAGCAGCGCGGGTGCCGCCACCGGTGCACGGCGGGCCGCGGCGAACGATCCGGTCACGGCGATCCGGCCGGACGATCTGCGCGCGACGAGCCGCTCGAACGCGGCGGTGGCGCCCCGTGGCGCGACGAAGGACGTCGCGTCGTTGCGCTTGAAGACGTCGTAGCTCTGCGCCCAGCGACGCAGCAGCTCCTCGACGCGGACCGTGCGCACAGGTCCGCGCGGCTCGCGGTCGATCAGCGTCTCGCGGTCGAGCTCGTCCAGCAGCCGCGAGACGTAGCCGAGATTGAGCCGCGTCGCGGCCGTGAGCTCCTGCAGCCCGTACGGCGGTCGCACGTCGGCGAGCAGCCGCACGAGCCGACCCGCCTTGGGCCCGCGGAGGCGCGTCGCGCCGCGCGGCGCCGCCGGTGCCGGGCTGCGCTCCGCGCCCGCCGTCTGCAGGAAGAGCGCCGGACGCTCGAGCCTGATCAGCGCGTTGCCTGTGAGGTCGAGGTAGTTGACGTCCGCCGCAGCGAGTCGCTCCCGTGTCCGGGCGCTCAACCACGGCGCGACGACCAGCACCGGTATGTGACTGGAGAGCGCGAGCAGCTGGCCTGCCAGTCCGGAGAAGAGCTGGTCGACGTCGCGCGGCGCAAGCTCGCGGCGCGCCTCGACCACCAATGTCGTGACCGTGCCGGCCGGTTCGCGCAGGTCGATGGCACCGTCCAGCCTCCGCGCGTCGCTTCGCTGCTGCGACCGTGCCACAGCCCAGCTCGCGGGAAGCCGCTCGGCGAGCCAGTCGATCGCCTCGTCCACCAGGCGATTGGCTTCGGCAGATGCGTTTTCCGTATCTGACATTTGCCGATCGTAGCGCTATTTGTCTGTAGTTGCATTTTTGCCGAAACTGACAAACTGCTATTTCTGGCAACTTTCCACATCTACGCTGCCCGCAACGCCTCCGTCGGCGACAGGCGCGCTGACGACGTCCGCCCCCACACCGACCGCTAACACGGCTTTTCGGTGCGATTTAGGTGGGGATCTAGGCTTGCCAGCCATGAGACGGCACCACATCCCCGCAGTCATCCCCCTGCTCGCGCTCGTCGCGCTGCCCGCCGGCCTGCTGGCCGGCTGCGGCGGCGGCAGCACGGCGACCGGCCGGGCCACATCGGCGAGCGCCGCCGGCACCACGGCCCAGCACGCGGCGACGACCGCGACGCCGAAGGCGTCGCACACCACCGCGACGCAGCCCCCGCGCACCACGAAGACCACCGCCAAGCCCTCGCCGCACGCGTTCGCGCCGGCCGTCATCACGCCGGCCGCGTCGACGCACCTCGCCAAGAGCGGGACGCTCGTACTGCCGGTCGCCGTCGGCGGGCCGGGCAAGGTCTCGGCGTTCGGTCAGGCGGAGATCCCGAGAGTCGGGATCGTTCACGTCGCCGACGCGAGACCGGTCGTGGCGACGAGAGCCGGCATCGTCGACCTGAAGCTCGTGCTCACCCCGGTCGCGCGCGCGCAACTCGCCGCCGGCAGAAGCATCGTCACCTACGTCGCCGTGTCGTTCTCCAAGGGCCAGGTCATGCAGCGCGAGCAGATCGTGCTGAGACCCTGACGCGGTCGAGCGCGTGCGTCGTGAGCTGCGCCGCCACCGTCCCTATCAGCGCCCCGGCGACGACATCGCCGGGGTAGTGCACGCCCGTGTGCACGCGTGAGTAGGCGACGAGCGCGGCGAGGCCCCGCAGGGGGACCGCGGCCGGCGGCAGCGCGTGCGCGACGCCGGTCGCGAACGCGAACGCGGCGGCCGAGTGCCCGGACGGGAACGAGGTCGACACCGGCATCCGCACGTGCCGCGCGACGGGCACCCGCTCGGCCTCCCGGTCGGGGCGCCGGCGGCGGCCCAGCGGCTTCGCCCCGAGGTTGACGAGCGTCGCGGTCGCGGCGACGGCGGCGAGGCCGTCGGCGGCGGCCTGCCGCCCGCGCGGACCCTGCGTACACGCCAAGAAAGCTGCGCAAACGAGCGACAGTCGGGAATAGTCCGCTGCATGGGAGAGGCGAGCCATCGCGCGGTCGAGCGCCGGCGTCGGGGTCTGGGCGATCGCCGCGTACAGCGCGGCGTCGACGCGCTGGGCGTCGCGGCGCCAGCCGGCGAGGAGCCGCGGGGCCGGGCCGGGATCTGCGCCGGAGTCCACGGGGAGATGATGCAGTGAAGCGACGGCGGGCTGCGGCGATCGGCGCGCTCGCGCTCGGCTTCGGCGGCTTCGCGCTGGCCGTCGTCGTCGCGGTCGAGGCGTTCCCGCGCGGCCTGATCGCGCTCGCGTGCGTCGCGGTCGGGGCGGCCGCGGCCTGGTACGGGGCGCTGCGCACAGGGCCGCTGCGCGTCGCCGGACTGGCGGTCGGCGTGCTCGGGCTCGGCGCCGCGATCGTGCTGCTGCTCAACCACCGGCTGCTGGAGGAGGCGGTCGTCGTGAGCGCGCTCGTGCTGAGCGGCGTGCTGGCGCGGGTGGCGTTCGCGACGCGCGTGCAGCTCCCACCGCAGCCGCCGCCGCAGCGCCCGGCGCTGTTCTACAACCCGAAGTCCGGCGGCGGCAAGGCGCAGCGCTTCCGGCTGGCGGACGAGGCGCAGGCGCGCGGCATCGAGCCGATCGAGCTGCGCCCGGGCGAGGACCTCGAGCGGCTCGTGCGCGCCGCCGTCGCCGACGGCGCGGACGGGCTGGCGATGGCCGGCGGCGACGGGTCGCAGGCGGTCGTCGCGGCGATCGCGGCGCAGCACGACCTGCCGTACGCGTGCGTGCCGGCCGGCACGCGCAACCACTTCGCGCTCGACCTCGGCGTCGACCGCGACGACGTCGTCGGCGCGCTCGACGCGTTCGTCGACGGCGGCGAGCGCCGCGTCGACCTGGCGGAGGTCAACGGGCGCGTGTTCGTCAACAACGTCTCGCTGGGGCTCTACGCCGAGGCGGTCCAGCGGCCCGGCTACCGCGAGGCGAAGCTGCGGACGCTGTTCGGCACGCTTCCGGAGGCGCTCGGCCCCGGCGGCCCGGGGCTCGACCTGCGCTGGACCGACCCCGGCGGAGGCGAGCAGCGCGGCGGCGCCGCGATCCTCGTCTCCAACAACCGCTACCGGCTCGGCCGCGCGATCGGCTCGGGCACGCGCCCGCGGCTCGACGAGCGCGTGCTGGGGATCGCGGTGGCGGGCGGCTCCGGCGACGGCGCGGACGACGACCGCAGATCCCGGCGCCCGTGGCGCGAGTGGAGCGCGCCGGCCTTCGAGGTCGGCGCCGAGGGCGACGTGCCCGCCGGCATCGACGGCGAGGCCGTGCGGCTGACCCCGCCGCTGCGCTTCCACACGCGCCCGCGCGTGCTGCGCGTGCGCGTCGCGCGCGGGCACCCGGGCGCCTCGCCGTCGGCCGCGCTGCCCGAGGGGCTCGGCCAGAGCATCCGCGCGCTGGCGCGGATCGCGGCGGGCGCCCGCGCCGGCGGCTGAGCTCCGACCGCCGGCTCAGGGCGGCAGAATCCCGACGATGAGCGCACGTGCGCATCGCAGGAAGCGGGCGCGATGCGCGTCGCGATAGTCGGCGGCGGCATCCTCGGCCTCGCGACCGCGCGCCTGATCGCCCGCGAGCAGCCGGGCGCCGACGTGACCGTGCTGGAGAAGGAGGCGCAGCTCGGCCTCCACCAGACCGCCACGAACTCCGGCGTCGTGCATGCCGGCATCTACTACGAGCCCGGCTCGCTGAAGGCGCGCCTGTGCCGCCGCGGCGTCGCGCTGCTGCGCGACTTCTGCGCCGAGCGCGGCCTGCCCTACGAGGCCTGCGGCAAGCTCGTCGTGGCGATCGACGAGGCCGAGCTGCCGCGCCTGGAGCGGCTCGCCGAGCGCGCCCACGCCAACGGCGTGCCGGGCCTGCGCCGGCTCGACGCGGCGCAGCTGCGCGAGGTCGAGCCGCACGCCGCCGGGATCGCCGCGCTGCACTCGCCCGAGACGGCGATCACCGACTTCCGCGCCGTCGCGCTCGCGCTCGCCGGCGAGCTGACCGAGCGCGGCGGAAGCGTGCGCACCGGGGTCGAGGCGACGCGCGTGCGCGCGGCGGCCGGCGGCGGCGCCGTCGTCGAGCAGGCCGACGGCTCGGAGCTGCACGCCGACCGTGCGATCGTCTGCGCCGGCCTGCACGCCGACCGCCTCGCGCGCAGATCCGGCGAGGACGCCGCGCCGCGGATCGTGCCCTTCCGCGGCGAGTACTGGGCGCTGCGGCCCGAGCGCCGCTCGCTCGTGAAAGGGCTGATCTACCCGGTGCCGGACCCGGCGCTGCCGTTCCTCGGCGTGCACCTGACGAAGACGGTCGACGGCTCGGTGCTGATCGGCCCCAACGCCGTGCTCGCGACCGCGCGCGAGGGCTACAGATGCAGCGCGGTCAACGGCCGCGACCTCGCCGAGACGCTCGCGTGGCCGGGCACCTGGCGGCTGATGCGCAGACACTGGCGCGCCGGCGTCGACGAGGCGCGCCGCTCCCTCTCCAAGCGGGCGTTCGTCGGCGAGGCGCGCCGCTACGTGCCCGAGCTGCGGAGCGGGGACGCGGTGCGCGCCGGCTCCGGCGTGCGCGCGCAGGCGGTCGACCGCGACGGCGCGCTGGTCGACGACTTCCGCATCGGCGGCGACGCGCGCATCGCCTGGATCCGCAACGCCCCCTCGCCCGCCGCCACCTCGTCGCTGGCGATCGCCGAGGAGATCGTCTCGCGCCTGGAGCTGCTGCGCAAGTGAGGATCCGCCGCGCGCCGGTTCAGGAGCCGGCGGCGGCCGTCCGCGCCAGCGCGGCGCGCGCGAGCGCCGGCACGCCGTCGTCGAGCCGCGCGAAGTACGGGTCGTCGGTCGTGCCGTCGAGATAGCGCCGGTAGCTGCTCTCCAGGAAGACCGCCGCCTTCCACAGCGCGAGCACCTCGTACCAGCGCAGGCCCTCGACGTCGCGGCCGCTGCGCAGGGCGTAGCGCTCGACCAGCTCCTCGGGCGGCAGGAAGCCGTGCAGCCGCGTGACGGCGGACAGCTCGAGCATCGGGTTCTCCTCGTCGTCCGGACGGGCCCAGGTGGCGCACAGGTAGCCGAGGTCGGCGAGCGGGTCGCCGAGCGTCGCCATCTCCCAGTCGAACACGGCGAGCAGCCGCGCCGGCGGCTGGCGATCGAGCATCGCGTTGCCGAGCCGGAAGTCGCCGTGCACGACGGTCGCCGCCGGCGAGGCGGGCAGTCGCTCGGCCAGCCATGCGTGGAGGCGGTCGACCTCGGGCAGCGTGCGCGTGCGCTGCTGCTCCCAGATCGAGGCGAAGCGCCGCAGCTGGCGCTCGAGGTACCCGCCGGGGCGGCCGAGCCCCTCCAGGCCGGCGGCCCGCACGTCGACCGCGTGGACCTCGACGAGCGCGTCGACCAGCTCGCGGCCGATCTGCGAGCGCACCCCGTGCGCGCCCAGGGCGGGCGGCAGCTCGCGCGTGACGACGACGCCGTGCAGCCGCTCCATCACGTAGAACGGCATCCCGATCGCGGCCGGGTCCTCGCACACCGCCAGCACCCGCGGCACGCGCACGCCGGCCGCGTGCAGCTTGCGCAGCAGCGCCGCCTCGCGCAGCATGTCGTGCGCGGAGGGCGGCAGCGGCGGCCGCGGCGGCCGCCGCAGCACGAGGTCGGCGTCACCCCGTCGCAGTGCGTACGTGACGTTCGAGTGCCCCTCGCCGATCGGCTCCGCGGCGACCGGTCCCGCGCCCAGGCCGTGCGCGTCGAGGAACGCCTCCAGCGGCTCCAGCACGAGCAGCGGCGGGCGCGGCTGCGCGGCCGCCTCGGCGGCGGTGCGCACGACGTCGGCGCCCGCGGCGTCGCGTCCGGTCGCCGTCATGCGCGCTCGGCGGCACGCTCGCGCAGCGCGCGCCGCGCGATCGCCCACTTGTGCGTCTCGGTCGGGCCGTCGTAGATGCGGAACGGGCGCATCTCGGCGAGGATCCGCGCGAGCGGCGCGTCGCCGGAGATGCCGAGGCTGCCGCAGATCTGCACAGCGCGGTCGGCGACGCGGTTGACCGCCTCCGCGACGTGCGCCTTCGCGATCGACGACTCCGCAATGCCCGAGCGGCCCTGGTCGAGCACCCAGGCGCAGCGCCAGATCAGCAGCCGGCTCGTGTCGAGGTCGATGACCGAGTCGGCGATCATCTGCTGGACCATCCCCAGCTCGCCGAGCTTGGCGCCGAACGCCTCGCGCGCGGCGGCGCGGTCGAGCGCGACGTCGAGCGCCCGGCGCGCCAGGCCGAGCCAGCGCATGCAGTGCGTCAGGCGCGCGGGCGCGAGCCGCACCTGCGCGTAGCGGTAGCCCTCGCCGACCTCGCCGAGCAGCGCCGCGTCCGGCACGAAGCAGTCGTCGAAGACGACGTCGGCGTGGCCGCCGGGGAAGGAGCGGTCGATCGCGTCGACGATGCGCTCGACGCGCATGCCCGGGTTGTCCGTGTCGACGAGCAGCATCGTCGCCCCGCGCCCGCCGGCGATCGCGTCGCTCGTGCGCGCCATGCAGATCGCGAAGGCGGAGCCCTGCGCGCCGGTGATGAACCACTTGCGCCCGTCGATCCGCCAGCCGCCGTCCACCTTGGTCGCGGTCGTGCGCAGCATCGACGGATCGGAGCCCGCGCCGGGCGCCGGCTCGGTCATCGCGAAGCACGAGCGCACCTCGCCGCGCGCCAGCGGCGCGAGGTAGCGCTCCCGCTGCGCGGCGCCGGCGATCCGCGCGAGCATGTGCATGTTGCCCTCGTCCGGCGCCGCGCAGTGCAGCGCCTGCGGACCGAGGATGCTGTACCCGGCCGCTTCCAGGATCACCGCCTGCGCGCGGTGGTCGAGCCCGAGGCCGCCCAGCTCGCGCGCGACCGTCGGCGCGAACACGCCCGCGGCGCGCGCCGCCTCCTGCAGCTCCGCGCGCAGCACCTCGTCGAGCCCGTGCTCGGAGCGGTCGCGCGCCTCCGCCGGGATGCAGACCTCCGCCACGAACGCACGCACGCGCTCGCGCAACGCCTCCAGCTCGGGGTCGAGCGCGAAGTCGATCACTGCGCCGTCCAGCCGCCGTCGGCGAACAGCGTGGTGCCCGTCACGTAGCTCGACGCGTCGCTCGCGAGGAACAGCACCGCACCGGCGATCTCGGCCGGCGCGCCGAAGCGCCCGAGCGGGATGCGGTCGAGCAGCCGCTCGCGCCAGCGCCCGTGCTCGCGCAGCCCGCTCGTCATGTCGGTCTCCAGGTAGCCGGGCGCGAGCGCGTTGACGCGTATGCCGCGCCGCGCCCACTCGAGCGCGAGCGTGCGCGTCAGCAGCTCCAGCCCGCCCTTGCTCGCGCCGTAGGCCGCGACGCGCTCGTGCGCGACGTGCCCGTGGATCGAGGAGACGTTGACGACGCTCGCGCCGCCGGCGGCCTCCAGCAGCGGCAGCGCCGCCTTGCAGCAGCGGAACGGCCCCGTGAGGTTGACCTCGAGCACCTCGCGCCACAGCGCGTCCTCGACCTCCTCGGCGCGCGCGAAGCTCGGGCTGATGCCGGCGTTGTTGACGAGCACGTCGAGCCGGCCCCACTCGCGGCGCGCGAACGCGAGGGTGGCGGCGAGCGCGTCGTCGTCCGCGACCGAGCCCGGCACCGCATGGGCGACGCCGCCCGCCTCGCGGATCGTCTGCGCCACCTGCTCGACGCCGGCCGCGTCGCGCGCGGTGAGCAGCAGCTCGGCGCCCGCGCCGGCGAGCGCGAAGGCGAGCGCGCGCCCGAGCCCGCGGCTCGCGCCGGTGATCCACGCGGCCTTGCCGTCGAGCCGCAGCGTCGGCGGCGTCTGCACGAGCGCCGGGGAGTCCGTCTGGGCAGTCATCGGTGCGGCATAATAGCCTCTCGACCGACTGGTCGGACGGCAGCAGCACGAACACCCCGCCGGCGCGCGCCGGAGCACGACGGCGTGGCCCAATAAGCTGCGTACCGCATGCCCCCGCCCCGGCCCGACGACCGCCCCCGCGTCCCGGCGGGCAGTGCGACGGACGGCGACGGCGCCGTGACGCCGCTGCAGTCGGCCCGGCGCCGGCAGGTCGTCGACGAGGCGGCGCGCCTGTTCGACGAGCGCGGCTACCACGCCACCTCGATGGAGGACATCGCGGCGACCGTCGGCGTGCGCAAGCCGACGCTCTACCACTACTTCTCCTCGAAGGAGGAGATCCTCCACTCGATCCACGAGGAGTTCATCGGGCTGCTGCTCGAGCGCCAGGAGCGACGGGCGAGAATCCCCATGCCTGCGAGGCAGATGCTGCTCGAGATGATGGCCGACATCCTCGAGCTGATGGAGACGCACCGCGGTCACGTGCGGGTGTTCTTCGAGCACCATCGCGAGCTCGCGGCGCCCGCGCACGCCGAGATCGCCGCCAAGCGCAGTCGCTACGAGGCCTTCGCGCGCGAGCTGATCGAGCGCGGCATCCGCGAGGGGGATCTGCGCGCCGACCTGGACGCCCGACTCGTGACGCTTGCGATGTTCGGCATGTGCAACTGGGCGTACCAGTGGTACCGGCCGAGCGGGCCGCTGCGCGCACGCGAGGTCGCGTACATCTTCTGGGACACGCTCGTGCACGGAATCGGGACGCCGACCGCTCCCGCTTCCCCCTGACCCAAGCTTTCGACTGGCCGGTCGGGCAGTGTCACGAGCTCCGGCAGGCAGTGCTCGGCACCGAGCGATTTCGGCTTTTCCGGAAGGAGCGCGGGCGCGCCGCGGTGGTACGGTGTGCGCGTCGTGAGCACGATCATCCCCAGCACCGAGCAGTCGGTCGTCGAGCAGGTTCCGAAGGGATTGTTCGTCGGAGGCGAGTGGCGCGACGCGTCGGGCGGGGGGACGCTCGCGGTCGAGGATCCGTCGACGGGCGAGGCGCTGTGCGAGGTCGCGGACGCGACGCCCGAGGACGCGATGGCGGCGTTGGACGCGGCGTGCGCGGTGCAGGCCGAGTGGGCGGCGACGCCGCCGCGTGCGCGGGGGGAGATCCTGCGATCCGCGTACGAGCGGGTCGTCGCGCGCGCGGACGAGCTGGCGCTGCTGATGACGCTGGAGATGGGCAAGCCGATCGCGGAGTCCAAGGCGGAGGTGCTCTACGCGGCCGACTTCCTGCGCTGGTTCGCGGAGGAGGCGGTGCGGATCGAGGGCCGCTGGGCGACGGCGCCCAACGGCGGGATGCGGATGCTGACGATGCGCCAGCCGGTCGGGCCGTGCCTGCTGATCACGCCGTGGAACTTCCCGCTGGCGATGGGCGCGCGCAAGATCGGCCCGGCCGTCGCGGCCGGCTGCACGATGGTCGTCAAGCCGGCGAAGCAGACGCCGCTGTCGATGCTCGCGCTCGCCGAGATCCTGCACGACTGCGGCCTGCCGGGCGGGGTGCTGAACGTCTTCACCTCGCGATCGGCCTCGAAGACGACCGGGCCGCTGATCGACGACCCGCGCCTGCGCAAGCTGTCGTTCACCGGCTCGACGGAGGTCGGCCGCCAGTTGATGACGCAGGCCTCCAGACACGTGCTGCGGCTGTCGATGGAGCTGGGCGGCAACGCGCCGTTCGTCGTCTTCCAGGACGCCGATCTGGACGCGGCGGTCGAGGGCGCGATGGTCGCGAAGATGCGCAACATCGGCGAGGCGTGCACGGCGGCCAACCGCTTCCACGTCCACGCCTCGATCGCGGACGCGTTCACGGAGAAGCTTGCGGCGCGGATGGGCGCGCTGAAGGTCGGCCGCGGCGTCGAGGACGGCGTGCAGGTCGGGCCGCTGATCGACGAGGACCAGCGCGGCAAGGTCGCGGCGCTCGTCGACGACGCGCTCGGGCGCGGCGCGACCGCGCTCGTCGGCGGCAGCCGGCTCGACGGCCCGGGCCACTTCTACGCGCCGACCGTGCTCGCCGGCGTGCCGGGCGACGCGCAGCTGCTGGCGGAGGAGATCTTCGGGCCGGTCGCGCCCGTCGTCACGTTCACCGACGAGGACGAGGCGATCGCCGCCGCCAACAACACCGAATACGGCCTCGTCGCCTACGTCTACACCCAGAGCCTCGACCGCGCGATCCGCGTGAGCGAGCAGCTCGAGACCGGCATGCTCGGCCTCAACCAAGGCCTCGTCTCCAACTCCGCCGCCCCCTTCGGCGGCGTCAAGCAATCCGGCTTCGGCCGCGAGGGCGGCCTCGAAGGCATCGACGAGTACCTGTCGGTCAAGTACGTCGCGATCGCCGCCTGACGGCGAGCCGCGCGCGAGCGCACGCCCGAGCGAGCGCGACGTCCTTGCCCGAACCGCTTCAGCCGCGTCGGCCGGGACGGTCGTCGCACCACGTGCACAGCGGCACGCGCTCGTCGACCGCCACGCGTCGATCACGCGGTTCTGCACCTCGGCGCTCCACCACTTCGCCTTCGCCGCATCGACCGCGCTCAGTCCGCCAGCGACGTGCGCCTCGACGCAGCGGTCGACGTACGCCTGCGTGACGTCCAGCTCCGTCACCAGCTCCGCGATCAGGAAGCGGCTGTGCTGGAAGGTGCCGATCGATGCAGAGCGACAGCACCGCGAGCGCGGCACCCGGAACCTCGGGCACGTCGAAGCACCCGGCTGCGACCCCGCGTTCGAGCTCGTCCTCGACCTGGGTCTCGAAGCGTTGGCGCATCGCGAGGATCTGACGCCGGCGTCGTGCGGGCAGCGCGGCGAGCTCGTACTGGACCACGCGCGCCATGCGGTGGTGGCGCGCGTGCCAGCTCGCGAACGCGGAGACGACCAGACGGACCCGCTCGCGCGGGTCCTGCTCGTCACCGGCCGCCTGCTCGAGCACGCGCAGGGCCGCCATGTGCCCGGCCAGGCTCACGCGGTAGAGCAGCTCGCCCTTCGACGGATAGTGCACGTACACCGCGGCCGGGCTGAGGCCCGCGCGCGCCGCGATGTCGCGCGTCGTCGTGGCGTGGAAGCCTCGCTCGGCGAAGCAATCGAGCCCGGCGGCGGCGAGCCGGCGCGGGGCCCCCGGGTCGAGGCCCTGCCACAGGAGGCCCTCGTCGTCGGCCTCGGGTGCGCTCACCGCGCGCATGCTAGACGGCCCGGCCCGTACAACCCCCCGGATGGGACGAGAGCGAGCGTTGCGGGTACGCACCCTGCGCAGCGCAGCTTCGCAGCGACGACCGGCGTCCGGTCGCTGCGCGGTCGGCGAGACTGCGTCGCTCTGCTGGCGCCACCAACGGATGGAGGTTCGAGATGAGCAGCCTCGCAGGCGACGCTCGCGATCCGCGCCCGCGTCCCGCTCGACGTCCCGAGCAGCGACTGATGCCCGCTTGCGCCCGGCTGCTGTCGGTCAACGTCGGCCTGCCGCAAGACGTCGAGTGGGACGGGCGGACCGTCCACACGGGCATCTGGAAGCACGCGATCGAGGGCCGCCGCACGGTTCGGCGGCTCAACGTCGACGGCGACGGCCAGGGCGACCTGCAAGGGCACGGCGGCGTCAACCGCGCGGTGTTCGTCTACCAGCTCGAGTCCTACCGCTACTGGGAGGACGAGCTCGGCCGCGACGACTTCGAGTACGGGCAGTTCGGCGAGAACTTCACCGTGGAAGGGCTCGCGGACGCCGAGGTGTGCATCGGCGACCGCTACCGGATCGGCTCGGCGCTGTTCGAGGTCAGCCAGCCGCGGGTCACCTGCTATCGCGTCGGCATCCGGATGCGCGAGCCGCGGATGCCGTCGCTGCTGGTCGCGCACCGCCGGCCCGGCTTCTACCTGCGCGTGCTCGAGGAGGGACAGGTCGGCGCCGGCGACGAGATCGTCCGCGTCGCGCAGGGCCCGGAGGCGATGACGGTGGCCGAGGTCGACGCGCTGCTGTACCTCCCCGGCCGCGCGCGCCGCGACCTGCAGCGGGCGCTGCGGATCCCGGCGCTGAGCGAGGGCTGGCAGGGATCGTTCCGCGAGCTGCTGGAGCAGGCGCCCGACGGCGCGGCGCCGGAGGTCGCGTGGACGGGGATGCGGCCGATGCGCGTCGCCGCGATCGAGCGCGAGAGCACGAGCGTGATCTCGCTGCGCCTGGTGCCGGCCGACGGGGAGCCCGCGGTGCCGGCGCGGCCCGGGCAGTTCCTGACCGTGCGCCTGCGCCCGGACGCCGCGGCCGCGCCGCTGCTGCGCACCTACTCGCTGTCGGGCATGCCGGACTCGGAGAGCTACCGCATCAGCGTGAAGCGCGAGCCGCACGGGGCGGCCAGCGAGTACCTGCACAGCGGCGTCCGCGTCGGCGACGTGCTCGAGGCGGGCGCGCCGCGCGGTTCCTTCGTGCTGCGTCCGGGCGATCGTCCGGTCGTGCTCGTCAGCGCCGGGGTCGGGGCGACGCCGGTGCTCGCGATGCTCCACGCGCTCGCCGAGGAGCGACCGGGGCGGCAGGTGTGGTGGCTCCACGGCGCGCGCAACCGCGCCGAGCACAGCTTCGCGCAGGAGGTGCTCGGCCTGCTCGGCCGGCTCGCCGACGCGCACCGCGTCGTCTGCTACAGCGATCCCGGCCCCGGCAACCGGGGGTTCGACGTCGCCGGACGGCTCACCGGCGCCGTGCTCGACCGCGCCGGCGTCCCGGCCGACGCCGACGTCTACGTCTGCGGCCCCGGGCCGTTCATGCACGACATCGCCGCCGCGCTCGTCGCGCGCGGGACGCCGCCCGAGCGGATCGGCACCGAGCCGTTCGGCCCGGCCGGCGCGATCACGCCGGGCATCGCCGGCGGGTCCGCCCGACCGCCGCATCCACCGGCGGGTCCCGCGGGCGCGGGTCCGTCGATCTCGTTCAGCCGCAGCAACCTGTCGATCGCGTGGGACGACTCCTTCGCGAGCCTGCTCGAGCTCGCCGAGGCCTGCGACGTCCCGGTCCGGTGGTCGTGCCGCACGGGCGTGTGCCACACGTGCGAGACCGGGCTCGTCAGCGGCGACGTGAGCTACCGGCCCGACCCGCTCGAACCGCCGGGAGCCGGCAGCGCGCTCATCTGCTGCTCACAGCCGCACGGCGAGGTCACGCTCGACCTCTAGCCTTCGAGCGGCGGGTCGGGTCGCTCGATTCGGGTGTCAGGCAGTTTGTGCCGGTGCGTGTCAGTGGCGTGTCAGCGGATACAACGCATGTGCTGTTGAGCGGACCACACTGGCGCGCAACACTCGTGCCATGCCGCAGCCGCCGCCCGATCCAGTCGCATGGATGCTCGACCACGCCCCGTTCGATGACGAGCCTGAGACGGACGACGAGCATCGCGCGGTCGCGCTTGCGCACGCGGATCGCGCACGCGGAATCGAGCCCGCGCCGCTCGACGAGGTGCTGCACGAGTTCCAGTCCACCCTCGACACGCCGAACGGCGATTACCATGAGGTCATGACCGCGAAGGAGAAGCTGCGAGTTCGCGTCGAGGAACTGACCGAGCAGGAGGCGGAGGCGACCCTCAACTTCATCGCCTCGCGCGGCCGCGACGGCTTCGCCCGCTGGCTCGACTCGCGTCCCGAGGACGACGAGCCGCTGACGGACGAGGAGCGCGAAGCGCTCACCGAGAGTGCCGCGGACATCGCCGCAGGACGCACGGTCTCCTTCGAGGAGATCAAGCGCGAGTTCGGCTACCCGGCTGGGTGAGCGACCCGCGCACGCTGCGCTTCGCGCGCAGCGCCCAGAAGGAACTGCGACGGCTCGACCCGCCCGTTCGCATTCGCATCCTCACGGCGCTCGATCGCCTCATAGCTGAGGACGGACCCCTCGACGTCCGCCGTCTCACCGGCAGTGAGCAGTACCGCCTGCGCGTCGGCGACTGGCGCGTCATTTTCGACCACGACCCCGCCACCCGCACGATCGTCGTGCGGCACGTATTGCCGCGGGGACGGGCCTACGAGCGGTAGGCGCCCGGGGAGCTGGCTCGATCGAGGTACACGATGCACGAGGGCGCGATCGTCGCCGTCAGACTGCGCGCAGCCTTCGCGCCCTATTTCGAGGCCGCCCAAGAACTGAAACGGCACCGCAGCAAGTGCGGTGCCGAAAGCGGGAGCGACGGGAAGCTGTCCCGGTGATTACACATCGGGAGATTGAGGTGCGGGTGGCGCCAGTCGCTGGTTCAGAGCGGGAGCCCTGATCCGCGGGTCATCTCTGTCTGGCGTCACGGCGCGCTCCCAATCGAGGCTCTACCTCAGGCTGCTGACCACAGCCTTCGACTCGAAGGGTCAGCTTGGCGCGATCGTCTCCGCGGCTACGACTCGGTGGCCACGAATGGCTAGCCGTACCACTCGGCCAGCTTCTCGTCGACCTTCGCGGGCGTGATCGGCCTCCAGCACAGCCACAGCGCGCCAGCGGAAGAGAGCAGCAAGACTACGACCCCAAGCGACGCGATGGCTTGGGCCGACCAGTGCAGCGCCGCTGCGATTGCGACGACACCCCCACTGACTGCGACGACGCCCGCCAGGCCCAGGCAAAGCAAGCGGCCGCGCCCAACTCGCAGGTAGCCATATGCCTCCCGCTCCGTCCGACGGACCCCATGGCGGTCTGGGCGTCTCCGCCGGCGTACCCCCGCAACACCGACGACCGCAGCGCCGACGATCGCGGCGAGCCCGAGCAGCGCAATCAGCCAGATCACCCTCCCCGTTGTGTCGTCCGGCACGAGGTTCTTCGCCGCCCGGATCAGTCTGGAGTCGGCGCCAAGCGACAGCAGGGCCGCGAGGCCGACGCCGAAAATCGTCGCAATGATCACAAGGAATCCGGCCGCAACCACCAGGTTCACTGAGCGCTTCTGATTCTCGAAGTCGCGGCGGACCGTCGCGAGCTCCGCTCTCAGTCTGGTCAGCTCGTCGATGAAGCCGAGGCCCTCCTGCAACTCGTGTGCGTTCGTCCAGATGTTGCGAAACGTCTGCGGGTCCGCCAACGCATCTCTCGAGAGACTCAGGAACTGGATCGAGACGATGCGCGTGGACCCCGGCTGGAAGGGAACCGGACGCGAACCGAGGTTCGCGAGGCGGAAGTGCAGGCGACCATCAGGCGACCATCGCCGCTCGGACCGTCCTTGTAGCCGGGGTCGACGATCAGCCCCGTCAGCGAGAGCACACCATCTCGCGAGAGCCCTCCGGTAATCGACATGTTGCCGACCAGGTCGAGTAGCACGTGGAGGCGTTCGCGCGTACTGACGAACAGCGTCTCGCCCGGGTGCAACAGGATCAACGCCTCATACGGCGGGTCCTGCGGCCTCACAACCGTCCCGTCCGGCAGCACCATGAGCCGGGCTGGGACGTTCCTATAGATGTCAAGAGGGGGAGAGAGATCTCAGATCGTCGCGGAGGGTGGCGTAGATCTCGCGGGCGATGTAGCGCTTGAGGCAGCGCATGATTTCCTTTCTGGTCTTGCCTTCGGTGGTGCGGCGTGCGGCGTAGGCGCGTGTCTTGGGGCAGTAGCGCAGGCGGCAGACCGCGATCATGTGAAGGGCGCGGTTGGCTTGGCGGTCGCCGCCGGGGTTGAGGCGGTAGCGGCCGCGTTTGCCGGAGGCGACGGGGATCGGGCTGGCGCCGCAGAGCGCGGCGAACGCGCCTTCGTTGTGCAGCCGGTCGATGTTCTGGCCGGCGGTGTGCAGCAACTGGCCGGCGTGCCCGGTGGAGATCCCGAGCAGTGCCGTGGTGCGTGGGGCGGCGGTTGCGACGAGTGGTGTGAGCTGGGCGTCGAGCTCGGCGATCTCGTTGTCGAGGACCGCGATCCTGCGTGCGAGGCTGCGCAGCGCGAACTTCGCGGCGTTGACCGGTTCGCTGAGACGGCTGGCCTCGGGACGCAAGCGCCGACAGAGCGACGCTTTGCCCTTGAGCGTCCTGCGCATGGCGAGTTGCTCGCGCAGATCGCTTGGCGCGGTGAGGATCAGGTCGCCGAGCTGCAGCATCGCGACCGACCTCGACTTCACCGCACTTTCGCGCGCGACACGCAGCTGGCGGATCGCTTCGACGATCCCGGTGGTCTGCTTTGGGATGACCGCCGTCGCGAGACTCAGCGCGTGACGCGCGGCCATCTCCGCGTCGATCGCGTCGGTCTTGCCGCGCCGACGGCGGGTGTGTGCGTGGGGCTGGTTGACCTCGAGCACCCGGACGCCTTCGGCGAGGAGATGACGAGTCAGGCCGGCGGCGTAGGAGCCCGTCGACTCCACACCGACACGATCTATCTCGCCGAAGCTTCTCTGAGCCAGGCTGGGTTTGACGGAGGCTTCATCCAGGGTTCTGTCCCTGGGGAGAGGAAGGCTTCTGCGTCATGCCCCGTCCGAGGAAGTACCCACCCGAGTTGCTCGATCGTGGTGCCAGGCTCGTGTTCGAGTCCGGCCGCCCGATCGCGCACGTCGCCAGGGACCTGGGCGTCCCGTCGGAGACGTTGCGCAAGCACGTGCGTCAGGTCGAGGCCGATGAGGGCCTGCGACCGGATCTGCCGACCGCGGCTGAGCGCGAGGAGATCAAGCAGTTGCGCCGCGAGAACTTCGAGCTGCGCAGGGCGAACGAGATCTTGAAGTCCGCTTCGGTGTTTTTCGCCAAGGAGCTCGACGCAGACCGACCGAAGTGAGCCGCTACATCGACGAGCATCGCGGCCGTTTCGGCGTCGAGCCGATCTGCAGGGTCTTGGGCGTGTCGGCGTCCGCCTACTACCAACGTGCCACCGGCGCCCGGTCCGCGCGCCAAGTCGCCGACGAGCGGCTGCTGGCACGGATCGAGGAGGTCCACGCCGCCAACTATCACGCCTACGGCTACCGGCGCACCTGGAAGGCCCTGCTGCGCGCCGGCGAGGGCTGTGGTCGTGATCGCGTCAAGCGGCTGATGCGCGCGCACGGGATCCAGGGCGCGAAGCGGCGCGGCAAGCCCTGGCGCACCACCAGACCCGATCTGGCGGCGCGGCGGCCGCCGGACCTTGTTGCGCGCGACTTCACCGCGAGCCGGCCCGACGAGCTGTGGGTCGCGGACTTCACCTACCTCAGGTGCTGGGAAGGCGTCGTGTTCTTCAGCTTCGTCATCGACGTGTTCTCTCGCCGGATCGTCGGCTGGCAGTTCGCCGCCCACATGCGCACCGACCTCGTCCTCGACGCGCTGCGGATGGCACTCACCCGCCGCGAGCACGGCGCCGACGTCGAGCTGACCCATCACAGCGACGCCGGATCTCAACCCGGACTCAACCGGTCGTCGCAACAGTGTGTGGTGTGATGAATCTACGGGTCGCGGGGGACGGCTGTGTCTGTGGTGTTCGGGGTTGGGCCGGCGCGACTGTCGTCGTGGAGGCTCGCCCGGAGGGCGGGCCGCAGCGGCGATAGTCGCGCCGGTGTCCGACCAGACGGTCCCCTCGCGGGGGCACGCTCGATTCAGACGGTCGCTGTCAGGTGTTCATTGAGCGCTTCGGCGGGGGTTCTCCAGCCGAGCGTCTTGCGGGGACGGGTGTTCAGCGTCGCGGCGACGGCGGCGAGGTCCTCGGGGCTGTGTCGGGCGAGGTCGGTTCCTCTGGGGAAGTACTGGCGTAGCAGGCCGTTGGTGTTCTCGTTGCTGGCGCGCTGCCATGGGCTGCGCGGGTCGCAGAAGTAGACCTGCAGGCCGGTGTCGATCCGCAGCTGTGCGTGCTGGGCCATCTCGGCGCCCTGGTCCCAGGTCAACGACCGGCGCAGCTGCTCGGGCAGCGTGGTGATCGCCGAGGCGATCGCGTCACGAACGGCCTCGGCGCCGTGACCGCTCATGGCCGGGCCGTTGTTGACGCGCGGGCCGTCGCGGCCGGGCATCGGCGGCAGGTGCAGCAGCATCGTGAAGCGGCTGGAGCGCTCGACGAGCGTGCCGATCGCCGTGCGGTCGGTGCCGAGGATCAGGTCGCCTTCCCAGTGACCGGGCACGGCCCGGTCCTCAGCCTCGGCCGGCCGCTCGCTGATCATGACCTCCTCGGTCACGAAGCTCTTGCCGCGGCCCCGCAGACGGGCGCGCGGGACGCGCAGCGCCCGTCCGGTCCGCAGGCACGCGACGAGCTCTCGCCTGAGCGCGCCGCGGCCCTGGACGTAGAGCGACTGGTAGATAGCTTCGTGCGAGATCCGCATCGACTCATCATCAGGGAACTCGACCTTCAACCGGTTCGCGATCTGCTCCGGACTCCACGCCCGCGCCCACCGGCGATCTCCGCGCCTGGGCTTGTTGCGGCCCTTCCACGGCCCGGTCTCAGGACCCGCCACCGTCCCGTCCGGGCGACGCACGCGACCAGCCAGCCGCTCCTGCACATAGTCGCGCAACGACTCGTTGGCGGCGAGCTTCGCGGTCTTCGGCCGGCGGGCCATCAGCTCCGCCTTCCACTGCGCGACCGACGCGCGGTACTCCAGCTTGCCGCTACGGGTCGCCGCGTTGCGTCGCAACTCCCGCGAGATCGTCGACGGCGAACGACCCAGCCGCCGGGCGATCTCCCTGACCCCGACACCTTGCGCGCGCAACAGCGCGATCTCCTCGCGCTCCTCAAAGCACAAATACCGGCCCGACAGCGGAGCAAGCATGAACGTTGGCATGCCACCACGCTCCCGGAACCACCGGCTGCCAGCCGCCGAGGAGGCCCCGACCGCCAGCGCCGCGTCCTCGCTGCTGGACCCCTCCGCGACCTTGCGCCAGAAGGACCGCTCGACATCACGCCGCAGCGACGGGTGCCCCGGCGACCTCATCGGCGACCGACCCGTGAGCTCGATCATCCATCCAGCAGGCCTGCCCATCGCAACCCTCCTCGCTCGAGCGTTGCGACGACCACTTGAATCCACCCAATACACCGCTCAGGCCTTCCAGCAGGTCCTCGACGACCACCACGTCCTCGCCTCGATCGGCAGCGTCGGCGACGCCTACGACAACGCCATGGCCGAAAGCTTCGTCGACACCTTCAAGACCGAACTGATCCGCGACCGCGTCTGGCGCACCCGCACCCAGCTCGAGCTCGCGATCGTCGAATACGTCAGCTGGTTCAACACCGACCGCCTGCACGAAAACCTCGGAAACCTCCCGCCCGTCGAGTTCGAGACACTCGCAGCGACCCGATAGGTTCCAGATCTCCCTCTCACAGAATGAAAAGAGGGAACCACCAAACCCCGCCTCCGCGAAACCCAGCCCGGCTCACTACGACACCCTCCACCAACACAGTGAAGATGCCGGTTGGCGTTTCGTTCGGGATCTGACTTGCCGTCAAACTGGCCCTGTTGGGTGCCATTGCTGGGACCTGTCGGTTCTCGGACGGGCCGTCGCGACCGACCGATGAGGGACGGCCGGGAAGGGCGGAGCGTGACCTCATAGGAACCTGCTTGCGACAAGTGCCTCGTCACTGTTGTGTCCGCCCACCCGACCGGCTGTCCCGCCGATCAGAGAGGGACAGCAGTGCACAGCATGAACCACGAGGAGCGTCGTGTCATCGGCGGCGTCGACGCGCACGCCGATACGCATCACGCCGCGGCGCTTGACGACCGCGGAGCATTCCTGGCGACCAGGTCGTTCGCGGTCTCCGCCGCTGGCTACCGCGAGCTGCTGCAGTGGCTGAGAAGCTTCGGCGAGATAGATCGTGTCGGTGTGGAGTCGACGGGCTCCTACGCCGCCGGCCTGACTCGTCATCTCCTCGCCGAAGGCGTCCGGGTGCTCGAGGTCAACCAGCCCCACGCACACACCCGCCGTCGGCGCGGCAAGACCGACGCGATCGACGCGGAGATGGCCGCGCGTCACGCGCTGAGTCTCGCGACGGCGGTCATCCCAAAGCAGACCACCGGGATCGTCGAAGCGATCCGCCAGCTGCGTGTCGCGCGCGAAAGTGCGGTGAAGTCGAGGTCGGTCGCGATGCTGCAGCTCGGCGACCTGATCCTCACCGCGCCAAGCGATCTGCGCGAGCAACTCGCCATGCGCAGGACGCTCAAGGGCAAAGCGTCGCTCTGTCGGCGCTTGCGTCCCGAGGCCAGCCGTCTCAGCGAACCGGTCAACGCCGCGAAGTTCGCGCTGCGCAGCCTCGCACGCAGGATCGCGGTCCTCGACAACGAGATCGCCGAGCTCGACGCCCAGCTCACACCACTCGTCGCAACCGCCGCCCCACGCACCACGGCACTGCTCGGGATCTCCACCGGGCACGCCGGCCAGTTGCTGCACACCGCCGGCCAGAACATCGACCGGCTGCACAACGAAGGCGCGTTCGCCGCGCTCTGCGGCGCCAGCCCGATCCCCGTCGCCTCCGGCAAACGCGGCCGCTACCGCCTCAACCCCGGCGGCGACCGCCAAGCCAACCGCGCCCTTCACATGATCGCGGTCTGCCGCCTGCGCTACTGCCCCAAGACACGCGCCTACGCCGCACGCCGCACCACCGAAGGCAAGACCAGAAAGGAAATCATGCGCTGCCTCAAGCGCTACATCGCCCGCGAGATCTACGCCACCCTCCGCGACGATCTGAGATCTCTCTCCCCCTCTTGACATCTATAGGAACGTCCCTCCACTTCCTCGACTACGCCGGCGCCGCGATCCTGCTCGCGCCCGTCGCCGTTGCCATATGGAAGTGGCGACGCTCCCGCGGCAAAGACGCACGGCGACGACTCCCACCCCGCAGACGTCGCGCTTGAGCGACCGGCGGCGCCCTATCCCGACTGGGCGCTGTCCGTGGCCAGGATGCGTCGCAGCACCGTGAGCGCCCGCGCACGGTGCTCCGCGAGCGCCTCCACCAACCGATCGGCATCGCGCGCGCGCAGCGCCGTGAGGATCCGATCGTGCGCGTCGATCGCCGCGCGCCGCTCGTCGGCCGAGTTGTAGTAGAGCGCCCGGTAGGCCTCAGTCGAGTCCCACAGCAGCCGGATCATCCGCAGCAGATGGGGCTGGTCGGGCGCGTCGAGCAGGCCGAAGTGGAAGCGCCGGTTCGCCGCCAGCTCCGCGGCGACGTCGGCGACCTCGGCCGCGTCGGCGCACTCCTTGGCCGCCGACGCGATGCGCGCGAGCGCCTCGTCGTCGAGCGTCGGCAGCGCGGCACGCGCAGCACGCTCCTCCAGCAGCCCACGCAACTCGTAGATCTCCTCGAGGTCGGCGATCCGCAGCTCGGTGACGAAGTAGCCGCGCCGCGGCAGGTAGGTCAGCTGACCCTCCTGCTCGAGCACGCGCAACGCCTCGCGCACCGGCGCGACGCTGACGCCGACCTGCGCCGCCACGTCGTCCTGCGCCACCCGCTGCCCGGGCCGCAGCTCGCCCGCCACGATCGCGCGGCGCAGCCACTCGAGCACGTGCTGCTGCGTCGTGGCCGGAAGCGAAGCCTGCTCAGCCATCGACGCCGCCGGCGGTCCCCGCGCGCTCGATGCCGGCCGCCGCGCTCACCGGAAGGCCTGGATGCCGGTCAGCGCGCCGCCGATCACGAGCGCGTGGACGTCGGCGGTGCCCTCGTAGGTGACGACCGACTCGAGGTTGTTGGCGTGGCGCATGACCGGGTACTCGAGGCTGACGCCGTTCGCGCCGAGGATCTGGCGGGCGGTCCGCGCGACGTCCAAAGCGCCGTCGACGTTGCCGAGCTTGCCCATGCTGACGTGCTCGGGGCGCAGCGTGCCGGCGTCCTTCATGCGCCCGAGGTGCAGCGCGACGAGCGACGCGCGGTTGACCTCCAGCGCCATGTGGGCGAGCTTCTGCTGCTGGATCTGCGTGGCGGCGATCGGCTTGTCGAAGACGATCCGCTCCTTGGCGTAGTCGAGCGCGGCCTCCAGGCATGCGCGCGCGGCGCCCGCCGCACCCCAGACGATCCCGTAGCGCGCCTCGTTGAGGCACGACAGCGGGCCGCGCAGCGACGTCGCTTCGGGCAGGCGCGCGCTGTCGGGCAGGCGCACGTCGTCGAGCACCAGCTCGCTCGTCACGGATGCGCGCAGGGACAGCTTCTTGTGGATCTCAGGGGCGCTGAAGCCGGGCGTCCCAGCGGGGACGAGGAAGCCGCGGATGCCGTCGTCGGTTCTCGCCCACACGACCGCGACGTCCGCGATCGACCCGTTCGTGATCCACATCTTCGCGCCGTTGAGGACCCAGTCCCCGCCCGGCTCGCACCGCGCGCGCGTGCGCATCGAGCCGGGATCGCTGCCGGCGTCGGGCTCGGTCAGGCCGAAGCAGCCGATCGCCTCGCCCGCCGCCAGCCGCGGCAGCCACTCCTGCTTCTGCTCCTCCGACCCCCAGCGCCAGATCGCATACATCGCCAACGAGCCCTGCACCGACACCAGAGAGCGCACGCCGGAGTCGCCGGCCTCCAGCTCCATGCACGCGAGGCCGTACGCGGTCGCCGACGCGCCCGCGCAGCCGTAGCCGGCCAGGTGCATGCCGAGCAGGCCGAGCCTGCCCAGTGCGGGAGCCAGCTCAGCCGGGATCGCGCCCGCCTCGAACCAGTCGCCCACGAACGGCGTCACGCGCTCGGCCACGAACGCCCGCACGGTGTCGCGGATCAGCCGCTCCTCGTCGGACAGCAGCGCGTCGAGGTTCAGGAAGTCAGAGGGCCGCGGCGCCGGAGCCGGGCCGGAGGGAGAGGACATGAGGTGACGCGCTCCAATGCTCGATGCTCGATTTTCGATTATCTTTTCACACATCGTCAGTGCGCTCGACAACCTGCTCGTGCTCGACTTCTCCCGCGTGCTCGCCGGGCCGCTCGCGACGATGCTGCTCGCGGACTTCGGGGCGGAGGTCGTGAAGGTCGAGCGAAGCCCCGGCGGTGACGACACGCGGGCCTGGGGGCCGCCCTACGACGATCACGGGACGGCCACCTACTTCCTGTCCGTCAACCGCAACAAGGCAAGCCGATCCGCCGATCTGCGCGACCCGGCGGATCTCGCCGCGGTCCGCGACCTCGCGCTGCGCGCCGACGTCGTGGTCGAGAACTTCCGCCCCGGCGTGATGGACCGCCTCGGGCTCGGCGCCGACGAGCTGCGCGCCGCGAACCCGCGGCTCGTCTACTGCTCGATCACCGGCTTCGGCTCGGGCAAGGGCGCCGCGCTGCCCGGGTACGACCTCCTGATCCAGGCGCTCGGGGGCCTCATGTCGATCACCGGCACCCCCGGCGGCGAGCCGCAGAAGGCCGGCGTCGCGCTCGTCGATGTGATCGCCGGCCTGTTCGCAACCATCGGCATCCTCACCGCGCTGCGCCACCGCGATGCGACCGGCGAGGGGCAGCGCGTCGAGGTCGACCTGCTCTCGTCGCTGCTCGCGGCGCTCGTCAACCAGTCCTCCGCCTACACCGCCGGCGCGGTCGTGCCGGAACGCATGGGCAACGCCCACCCCAGCATCGTCCCCTACGAGCTGTTCGACACGCGCGAGGGCGACCTCGTCCTCGCCGTCGGCAACGACCACCAGTTCGCCGCGCTCTGCGACGTCCTCGCCCTCCCCGAGCTTGCCGAGGACCCGCGCTTCCACACGAACGCGGCGCGCGTCGCCAACCGCGGGGAGCTCAAGCGGATATTGGAGCAGCGGCTCGTGCACGCGCCCGCGGACGACTGGGCCGAGCGCCTGATCGAGCGCGGCGTCCCCGCCGGCCGCGTCAACGACGTCGCCGGCGCGTTCCGGCTCGCCGAGCGGCTCGGGCTCGACCCCGTCGTGGCGGTGCCGCGCGGCGACGGCACCAGCGTCCGCCTGCCGCGCAACCCGATCGGGCTGTCGGACACGCCGGCACGCTACGACAGCGCGCCGCCGCCACTCGGGCCGCCGCTGCATCCGCGGTGAGAACCGCGGACGCTCAGGCGCGCGCCAGCGCTCGCTCAGTCGTGTACTCGTAGAACCCGCGACCGCTCTTGCGGCCGTGGTGGCCGGAGACGACCATCCGCTTGAGCAACGGCGGCGGCGCGTACTCGGGGCGCTTGAACTCCTCGTAGAGCGAGTCGCACACCGCGTACAGGACGTCCAGCCCGATGAAGTCGCACAGCGTCAGCGGCCCCATCGGATGGCCGGCGCCGAGCCGCATCCCCCGGTCGATGTCCTCGCGCGAGGCGAAGCCCTCCTCGTACATCCGCACCGCGGCCATCAGGTACGGGACGAGCAGCATGTTCACGATGAAGCCGGAGCGGTCCTTCGTGCCGATCGGCGTCTTGCCGATCGCCTGGGCGAAGAACTGCGCGCGACTCACGGCGTCGGCGCCCGTGTCCAGGCCGACCACGACCTCGACGAGCTTCATCACCGGCACCGGCGAGAAGAAGTGCAGGCCGAGCACCCGGCTCGGGTTCCGCGTCCACGACGCCAGCTGCGCGATCGGGATCGACGACGTGTTGGAGGCCAACAGCGAGTCGGGCGAGAGCCACCCGTCGACCTCGCGGAAGACCTTGCCCTTGATCGTCGGGTCCTCGACGATCGCCTCGATCACGACGTCGCTGCCGTCGATCGCCTTCAGGTCGGTCGTCCACGCGATCCGCCGGAGCAGCGCGCTCGCCTCGGCAGCCTCGAGCTTGCCGCCGGCGACCGCGCGCTCCAGCGACGCGTCGATGCGCTGGCGCGAGCGCGCCAGCGGCGCCTCCTCGGGCTCGTAGACCACCACCGGGATCCCGGCCCGGGCCACCGACTCGGCGATCCCCGAGCCCATGAAGCCCCCGCCGATCATGCCGGCCTGCTTGAAGACGTCCTGCTCGCTCATCTACCGCCCTTTGCCGAGAGATCTCACAGCCGTGCGAACGACCCGTACGCGCCGCGGAAGAACACGAGCGGCCGCAACGCCTCGTCCGCCGTGGCCTCGATCGCGGTCACGCGTGCCACGACGATCGTGTGGTCCCCCGCGTCGTGCTCGGCTTCTACGTCGCACTCGATCCACGCCATCGCCTCGGTCAGCGCGGGGCCGGCGTGCCGATCGTCGTACTCGACGCCGGAGAAGCGATCCGCCTCCTTCTCCGCGAACTGCCGCGAGAGCGGCTCGTGGTGACCCGCGAGCACGTTGACGCAGAACCGCCCCACGCGCCGGATCTTCGGCCACGTGGCGGAGGACTTCGCCGGGCAGACGAGGATCAGCGGCGGATCCAGGGAGACCGACGTGAAGGAGTTCGCGGCCATCCCGACCGGGCCGTCGGCCCCGTGGGCCGTGAGCACGGTCACCCCCGTCGCGAGGTGCGCGAGGACGTCGCGGAACGCCCGCGGATCGATCGCCAGATGCGTGGGATCGGTGGGGGCCACCTCCTCATCGTAACATGAGGTCAGGCCTATTAGTGGTCTGACCTCATGCCTGCGCGCGGACCCCGCCGGCGATCTCGCTCGAGATCGCGGCCGCCGCGCCGGCCACGCGATTGCCGGCCGTCGCCAGCACGGAGTCGCGGAGCCACTCGCCCCGCGCGGCGACCACCACGGCCACGAGCGGGTGCCCGGTGGGCCCGCGCACCGCGGCTCCGACGGCCATCACCTTCGCCTCGGACTCCCCCAGGTTGTACGCATAGCCCTGCTTGCGGATCGTCGCGAGCTCGCCGATGAGCGCCTGGCGCGTCGGCACCGTCTCGTCGGTCATCCCGCGCAGGTTCGCCGGGTACATCGCCTCGACGGTGCGATCGTCCAGGCACGCGAGCAGCGCCTTGCCCCCGGACGTCGAGTAGGCGGGCAGCCGCAGGCCGATGCGACTGCCGACGCGGACGCCGCGCAACCCCTCGATCCCGTCGACGAACCGTGCCATCCGGCCCTCGAGCGCGATGAGATGGGCGGTTTCCTCCAGCTCGTCGCGGAGCGCATGGAGGTGCGGCCGCGCCAGCGCGCGCAGGTCGCGCGCCGCGAGCGCACCGGCGGCGATCTCGAGCAGGACCTCGCCCGTGCGGTACGTGCGCGCCGACGCGTCCTGTGTCACGAACCCGCGATGCACGAGCGTCGAGACGAGGCGGTGCGCGGTCGAGCGGGCGACGCCGAGCTCGTCGGCGATGTCGGACAGGCGCATCGATCGGTTCCGCAGCAGGAGCAGCACCCGCAGCGCGTTGTCGACCGACTGGAGCCGCTCGGTGCGCAGGCCGGCCGAACGCGCCGGCCCGTCCATGACGCCGCCCCAAGCGGCCGGCTCAACTTCCACGACACGACCCATCTGGTCCGCCAGCTCCTCCGCTCACACACCCTCCGGCCCAGCCGCGCGCCACGCGACGCACGCTTCCTCCTGGCCGTTGCGGGGCTAGTGTACTATGGCCTGACCATAGAAGCCAGCCAGGCTTGCGCCAAGCTGTCCGGCGGCCGCGCTTGCCTCCCGAGCCGTCGACCACAAGCCCTCGTTTTGCCTTTGCCCCCAGCATTCTTCACGTCACTTGCGAGCGCTCAGCTGATCGAGCACGCCCCTCTTCCGAGGGCTCCGTCAAGAGGCCTTGCCTCATGCCCGGCCGCCCTTCGTCAGCCCGACCGCGGCCTGCGCCGCTGAGACGTCGTGCGCTTCGCCGCAATCCCCGACGCGGTCGCCGCGATCGCCGCTGGGCGGATGGTCATCGTCGTCGACTCGCCCGACCGCGAGAACGAGGGAGACGTCGTCATGGCGGCCGAGTTCGTCACGGACGCCGACGTCAACTTCATGGCGACGCACGCCCGCGGGCTCATCTGCGCGCCGATGCCGGCCGAGCGGCTGTGCGAGCTCGGCATCCCGCCGATGGCAGCCCACAGCCGGGACCTGCACAAGACCGCGTTCCACGTCGGCGTCGACCACGCCGACCGCGCGACGACCGGGATCTCCGCGCAGGATCGCGCCGAGGCGCTCCGGGCGCTGGCCGACGAGAACAGCCTGCCGTCCGACTTCCGCCAACCCGGCCACGTGTTCCCGCTGGCGTACCGGCCCGGCGGGGTCCTGCGCCGCGCCGGCCACACCGAGGCGGCGATCGACCTGGCGCTCCTGGCAGGATGCCGTCCGGCGGCCGCGATCTGCGAGATCGCGGACGACGACGGCGAGATGGCGCGCCTGCCGGCGCTGCTGGAGTTCGGCGCCCGTCATGACCTCCTCGTGATCACGATCGAGGATCTCATCGCCTATCGGCGCAGCCACGAGGAGCTCGTGACGCGGGTCAGCGAGGCCACCCTCCCGCTGGATCAGGGCGCCTTCCGGGTCGTCGGCTACAAGGATCACGTCGACGGCCGCGAGCACATGGCGGCCGTCCTGGGCGACGTCGCCGGCACCGACGGCGTCCTCGTGCGCGTGCACTCGGAGTGCCTCACCGGCGACGTCTTCGGGTCGCGGCGCTGCGACTGCGGGCGCCAGCTCGCGCTCGCGCTCGACACGATCGCCGAGCGCGGCTGCGGGGCGATCGTCTACCTGCGCGGACACGAGGGACGGGGAATCGGGCTGCTCGAGAAGATCAACGCCTACAAGCTGCAGGACGAGGGCCTCGACACCGTGACGGCCAACCTTCAGCTCGGGCATGCGGCGGACCCCCGCGACTACTGGGTCGGCATGCAGATCATCAGGGACCTCGGCATCGAGGACTTCCGGCTGATGACGAACAACCCTGCGAAGCGGGAAGGGCTCGAGGCCTACGGCGCGCGGGTGTCCGAGACGGTGCCGCTGATGGGCGAGCCCCGTCCGGAGAGTCAGCAGTACCTCCGCGACAAGCGCGATCGCCTCGGCCACGTGTTCGCCCCGCCGCGCCGGCGCTCGTGGGACGAGCGATGACGCCCGGGCCGCAGCACGTCCGATGAACCCGTCCCGACAAGGAGGCCAGGTGCCGACGTCCTTCCCAGAGCCACGCCGGATCGCGACCAACGGCATCGCGGCGTCCGTGCACGTCGCCGGCGAGGGGCCCGCCGTGCTCCTGCTCCACGGCTTCCCCGAGCTGGCGTACTCGTGGCGCAAGCAGGTCGGCCCGCTCGCCGCGGCCGGCTACCGCGTCATCGTGCCCGACCAGCGCGGCTACGGCGGCAGCGACGCGCCCGCGGAGCGCGCGGCCTACAGCACCAAGACGCTGGTCGACGACCTCGTCGGGATCCTCGACGCGCTGGAGATCGAGCGGGCCGTCTTCGTCGGCCACGACGGCGGCAGCCTGCCCGCGTGGTACAGCGGCTTCTACGCGCCGGAGCGGGTCGTCGCGATCGCCAGCCTGTGCACGCCGTACATGCCCCCGGGCGGCGACGTCGACCGCCTCGAGCTGCTCAAGCAGCGGCGCGGCCCCAACACCTACGTCGCGACGTTCCAGGAGCCCGGCGTGGCCGAGGCGCTGCTCGAGCGCGACGTCGAGGCGACCTTCCGCGCGCTCATGCGCGGCCGCGGGTACACGATGGAGCAGTTCCTGGCCGCCCCGCCGGAGGTCCAGGAGCTGCCGGCCGGCGTGTTCGTCGGCGACCCGCAGCTGTTCGGCGACGAGCTCCTCTCCGAAGAGGAGCTCGCCGTCTACGTGGACACCTACAGGCGCACGGGCTTCCGCGGGCCGCTGGGCGGCTACCGCGCCATCCAGGCCAGCTGGGAGGAGGCGCGGGGCCGGGACGACTTCGTCGTCGACAAGCCGGCGCTGATGATCTCGGCGGCCGACGACTGGTTCTTCCCGAAGGGCTCGACGGACCACATGGACGCGCTGCTGCCGCGGCTCGAGCGCCACGTCATCCCCGCAGCCGGGCACTGGGTGCAGCAGGAGCAGCCCGAGGCGGTCAACCGCCTCCTGCTCGACTGGCTCGCGCGGGTCTGCTGACCCGCGCGGGAAGACCGCGCGCGGCGCTCCCCGACCTCGCCCATGCGGCCGGGAAGCGCCTGTGCGCACGCTCAGAAGACGGGCGTCTCCGTGTAGCGCCCGAAGACGCCGACCAGCTCGTCCACCATCTCGCCCATCGACGCGTGCGCGCGCACCGCGGCGATCGTCGCCGGCATCAGGTTCGCGCCGGGATCGCGGGCGACGCGCGCCAGCTCGTCCAGGGCCGCGCGAACGGCCGCGTTGTCGCGCGTGCGCTTGATCTCCTGCAGCCGCTCGATCTTGCGGCGCTCGCTGGTCGGGTCGATCTTGTGCACCTCGACCTGCAGGTCCTCGGTGGCGTCGACGTACTTGTTGACGCCGACCACCACGCGCTCGCCGCGGCCCTTGCGGTTGGCGAAGTCGTAGGCGAAGTCGGCGATCTCGCGCTGGAAGTAGTTGAGCTCGATGGCGCGCAGCGTGCCGCCCATCTCCTCGATCTTCTGCAGCTCCTCGTCGATGGCGCGCTCGAACTCCGTCGTGAGCGACTCCACGTAGTAGGAGCCGCCGAGCGGGTCGATGACCTGCGTGACGTTGGTCTCGTCGGCGATGATCTGCTGCGTGCGCAGCGCGATCTTCATCGCCATCTCCGACGGGATCGCGTAGGCCTCGTCGAGCCCGTTGGTGTGCAGCGACTGCGTCCCGCCGAGGACCGCGGCCAGCGCCTGCAGCGCCGTGCGGACGATGTTGTTCATCGGCTGCGGCTTGGTCAGCGTGGCCGCGGCCGTCTGGGTGTGGAAGCGCATCCGCATCGCCTCGGGCTTCGTCGCGCCGAACTCCTCGCGCATCATCCGCGCGTAGCAGCGGCGCAGCGCGCGGAACTTGGCGATCTCCTCGAAGAAGTCCGCCTGGCACACGAAGAAGAACGACAGCCGCGACGCGAAGTCGTCGACCGAGATGCCGGTGGCCACCACCTCGCGCACGTACGCGCGCGTGGTCGCCATCGTGAACGCCGCCTCCTGGAGCGCGCTCGAGCCGGCCTCCGAGATGTGGTAGCCGCTGATGTTGATGGGGTTGTAGCGCGCCATCCGCCCGGCGGTGTACGTGATCGTGTCGCGCACGATCCGCATGCTCGGCTCGGGCGGGAAGATCCACTCCTTCTGGGCGATGTACTCCTTGAGGATGTCGTTCTGGATCGTGCCCGACAGCTTGTCGAGGTCGAGCCCGCGCTCCTCGGCGACGACGATGTACATGGCGAGCAGGATCCACGCGCTGGGGTTGATCGTCATCGACACGCTGATGTCCTCGAGGTCGATCCCGGCGAACAGCCGGTCCATGTCCTCGAGCACGTCGATCGCCACGCCCTCGCGGCCGACCTCGCCGACGCTGCGGGGGCTGTCGGAGTCGAAGCCCATGAGGGTCGGCATGTCGAAGTCGACCGACAGGCCCGTCTGGCCCTGCTCGATCAGATACCGGAAGCGCTCGTTCGTCTCGTCGGGCGTGCCGAAGCCGGCGATCTGGCGCATCGTCCACGGCCGGCCTCGGTACATCGTCGGGTACGGCCCGCGCGTGAACGGGTAGCGGCCGGGCAGCCCGATGTCCTCGTAGGGGACGTCGGCGACGTCGGCAGGCGTGTAGACGCGCTTGACGGGCCGCTGCGAGCCGGACAGGTAGGTCTCCTGCGTCTCCGGCCGGCGCTCGACGAACCCGGCGAGCTCGTCGCCCTCCCAGGACGCGAGGTCCTGCTCGATCTGCTGCCGGATCGCGTCGTCGAGCAGCGTGGTGAGCTCCCGCTCGGTGGCACTCATGTCTGGTTCCTTTCGGCTTCGGCTCAAGTCGTGACGGCGGCGCCGTCGATGAGCTGTGCGGCGGCGGCGTGCGGGTCGAGGCGGCGCGCCGCCACCGCCTCGACGAGGGCGTCGAACCCGTCGTCCGTCGTCGGGTCCGCGAGCCGCTCGACGAGCATGTCGTTGGCGATGGCCTTGATGCGGGCGACCGCGGCCAGCCGCTCGCGGCGCTGGAGGTCTCCGGAGGCGCGCATCCAGCTCCAGTGGTCCGCGAGCCGGTCGGCGAGCTCGGCGACGCCGTCGCCGGACGCCGCGGACGTGCCCACGACGGGCACCGCCCACGCCCCGGGGGCCGTCGGCCCGCCGAGCGTGAGCATGGCCAGGAGCTCGGCCATCGTCTTGTTGGCGCCCGGGCGGTCGGCCTTGTTGACGACGTGCACGTCGGCGAGCTCGATCAGGCCGGCCTTGATCGCCTGGATGTCGTCGCCCAGCCCCGGGACCGAGACCACGAGCGTGGTGTGGGCGATCCGCACGACGTCGACGTCGGCCTGCCCGACGCCGACCGTCTCGACGATGACGACGTCCCAGCCAGCGGCGTCGAGGACCGCGACGGCGTCGACCGTCGCGCGCGAGACCCCTCCGAGGGAGCCGCGCGAGGACATCGACCGCATGAACGTGCCGGCGTCGAGCGTGTGCTCCTGCATGCGGATGCGGTCGCCGAGGATCGCCCCGCCCGAGCGCGAGCTCGACGGGTCGACGGCGACGATCCCGACGCTGACCCCGCGCCCGCGCAGCTCGTGCGTGAGCGCGCCGACCAGCGTGCTCTTCCCGCTCCCGGGCGCGCCCGTGACGCCGATCACGCGCGCGCCGCCGCCTGCCGCATGCAGCTCGCCGCGGACCGCGACCGCCGACGGGGCAAGCGCCTCGAGGCCGCTGATGAGCTGCGTCGTGGCGACGACGTCGCCCATGCGCGCACGCTCCAGCAGGTCGGTGGCCGGCGTCGCGGCGGTCGCCATCAGGTCGCCTCGAGCACGTCGCGGAACAGGTCGCGCTCGTCGACGACGCGGCGGGCCTTGAACTCGGTGCGCTCGAAGGTGCCCTGCGGCTTGGCGACCACCCGCGTGCTGACGCCCAGCGTCGTGCGCAGCGCGTCGGCGGCGGTCCGGCGGAACGCCTCGATCGCCGCCTCGTCGCCCTCCAGCCCGCGCCGGTACTCGACCTGCACGGCGAGCGTGTCCATCGTCTCCTCGCGCGAGACGATGATGCGGTGCTCGCCGCCGTAGTCCGCGAACGACGAGACGACGTCGTCGATGGCGCTGGGGTAGATGTTCTCGCCGCGGACGGTGAACTGGTCGTCGATCCGCCCGTAGATCCCTCTCGGCAGGACGGGGTACGTCCGGCCGCAGGAGGCCGGGCCGGCCTCCCAGCGCGTCAGGTCGCCGGAGAGCAGCCGGATCATCGGCTGGCTCGTGCGCTCCAGGTGCGTGTAGACGGGCGTGCCCTCGCCCCCGAACGGCACGCGCCGGTGCGTCGAGGGGTCCGTCACCTCCGTGTACACCATGTCCTGCCAGCACAGCATCCCGTCGTGCCCCGTCGTCTCGGCGAGATGGGTCCACGGCGTCATCTCGGCCATCGAGCCCGAGTCGAACACCTCGGCGGCGTACAGCGACTCGATCTGTCTGCGGACCGACGGGATCGAGGCGCCCGGCTCGCCGGAGAAGAACAGGATCCGCAGCCCCAGCTCCTGCGGATCGATCCCGTTCTCGATCGCGACCTCGGCCAGGCGCAGTGCGTAGGAGGGCGTGCCGTAGAACGCCGCCGGCTGCATCTGCGCCATCCAGTTGACGGCGCGGAGCGACTGGCCGACGACGCCGGCCCCGAACGGCAGCGCGGCGGCGCCGATCCGCTCGGCGCCGGCGAGCGCGGCCCAGGAGCCCATGTAGAGGCTGAACACCGACCCGATGAAGACGGTGTCCTTGGGGCGGATGCCCATGCCCCACATCGCGCGCGCGTGGGCGTTGGCGATCGCGTTCCAGTCGTCGCGACCGATGCCGAAGGAGGTCGGCCGTCCCGTCGTGCCGGACGTGCCGTGGACGCGCACGACGTCCTCCGGCGGGATGCACAGGTAATCCCCGAACGGCGGATGCTCCGCCTGCGTCGTCCGCAGCTCCTCCTTGACGACGACGGGCACGTTCTCGAAGTCCTCGAGCGTCTTGACGTCGCCGAGCTCCAGCCCCGCCTCGCCCCACTTGCGCCGGTAGAAGGGGGAGCGCTCGTGCGCATAGGCCATGACCTGCTGGATGCGCGCGAGGATCGCCTGGTCGCGCAGCTCCGGATCCATCGTCTCGCGGACCGGGAACCAGTGCTCCTGGTCGTCCGGCGGCCGGTAGCTGGGGTCGTACGTCTGCGGCCAGTCCCAGGCCTCCATCAGACTCGCGCTCCCCGGGCCGCCACGAGCCTGCGGATGCAGGCGCTCACGTCGTCCGGAGCCGTGTCCTGCCCGAGCACCTCGGCCACGCCGATCGCCTTGAGCTCCTCGACGTCCTCGTCCGGCATGACCCCACCGCCGACGAGGATGTAGCGGTCGAGCACGTCGCGCTCGCGCAGCCCTTCCACGATCTGCGGGAACAGCGTCATGTGCGCGCCGGAGAGCAGGCTGACGCCGATGACGTCGACGTCCTCCTGGATCGCCGTGGTGACGATCTCCTCGGGCGTGCGATGGAGCCCGCTGTACACAACCTCCATCCCCGCGTCTCGCAACGTGCGTGCGACCACCTTCACGCCACGGTCGTGGCCGTCCAGGCCGACCTTCGCCAGCAGCACGCGGATCGGCTCACCGCTGCCCTCACTCATTGGATATCGCTCTCCTGTCGCATGAACCCGGACCCGCCCGGGCCCACTCTTGGCCTGACCATATAAGAGGTCAGGCCTTAAAGCAAGCCGTGGGCAGGGTCCGGCGGCGTCAGGCGCCGCTCAGCGCGCGTCGTGCGTCGCCCTCGGGCCCGTCGCGACCGGCCAGGCCCTGCGGGACGACGCCCCCCGCCGACGCGGGAGGCGCGCCGCCCTGACAGCGCAGGACGATCACCGGGACCTTCGCGCGCCGCCGGACGTACCGGGGCACGCCCCCGTAGACGGGGGAGCCGAGCAGCCGCGAGCCGCGCGTGCCGAGCATGACGACGTCGTGATCCGCCGCGGCGGCGACGATCGCCCGGCCCACGTGGCCGCGGAGCATGCTCGTCCTGGCGGCGACGTCCAACGGCACGCCCCGCAGCGCGTCGTCGAGCGTGTCGCGAACCTGCTCGTCGACCTCGTCCTGCAGCTGGGTCGGCGACAGACCCACGTACCCGAGCTGCCACGGAGGCGGCGGGCTCACGCCCACGATCGTGATCTCGCCCTGCGCCCGGCGAGCCAACGCGACCGCGGCCCGCAACGCCATCCGGCTGCTCGTCGATCCGTTCACGCCGACCAGGATCCTCCGGAACGCCGGCGGCTCGCCGCCCGCGGGGCCGGCCCCGTCGAGCATGGACGCGTCGCCTCCTCCCGCGCGTTCGCGCACTTCGGACCCTGACATCACGCCAAGCCGCCCCTCGGTCCCGCCATCCGGAAAAGGTCAGACCTTTGATAGCCTGCGCGCCGATGCTCGCAGCACACGCCCCGGACCGCACCGCGCACGATGACGACGGAGGCACCGCGATCGACCTGCGCTGGATCGGGCTCGCGCGCTGCATCGCGGTCTGGCGCGTCGGCGACGTGCTGATCGACTGCGGGCCGCGCGTGTGCGCCGACGCGCTCGTGGACGCCCTGGGCGCGTGGCGGCCCAAGGCGCTCCTGCTCACCCACATCCATTTCGACCACGCCGGCGCCGCCGGCAGCCTCGTGGCGCGCTGGCCCGACCTCCGGGTCTTCGTTCACCGGCGCGGCGCCAAGCATCTCGTGGCCCCCGAACGGCTCGAGGCCAGCGCGCGACGGGTGTTCGGCGCCGCCTTCGACGAGCGCTACGGCACGTTGACGCCCATACCCGAGGGCAACGTCGCGGCGCTCGACGGCGGCGAGGACGTCCACGGCTTCCGCGTCGCGGCCACGCCCGGCCACGCGTCGCACCACCTCGCGTTCCTGCATGGGTCCGGGCGCGCCTTCGTCGGCGACGTCGCCGGCGTCCGGCTGGACCCCCAAGGTCCGATCCTCCTGCCCACGCCGCCGCCGGACATCGACCTGGACGCCTGGGACCGCTCGCTCGACGCGATCGGCGCCTGGGACGCGACGAGCCTCGCCCTGACGCACTTCGGCGCCGTCGAGGACCCCGCCGAGCACCTCGGCGCCGTGCGGGGGCAGCTGCAAGCCGCGCGGCGGCTCGCAGTCGCGCCCCGGGACGTCTACGTCGCGTCGCTCCGCGACCGGCTCCGGTCGCTGCCCGAGGAGCGCCGGGTCGCGTACGAGGCGGTGGTGCCGCCCGAGCAGAACCACGTCGGCCTCCAGCGCTGGACGGCTCAACACCGTCCCGCCGGCTGAGCGGAGTCGGCCGAGCCGCATGGCGCTCAGGAGGTCGGCGCGCCGGCAGGCGCCGCGAACCGCGCCCGCAACGACTGCTTGGAGAACTTGCCGACCGACGTCTTCGGCACCTCGTCGATGAACTCGATCCGCTCCGGGATCCACCACTTCGCGACCCGGTCGGCGAGGAACCGGCGGATCTCGTCCGCGTCGAGCTCGGCGCCCTCGGCCACCACGACGCAGGCGAGCGGCCGCTCGCCCCAGCGCTCGTCGGGGATCGCGATCACGGCGGCCTCGCGGACGCACGGATGCGCGACGATCTCGTTCTCGAGCTCTACGGACGAGATCCACTCGCCGCCCGACTTGACGAGGTCCTTGGTGCGATCGATGAGCCGGATGTAGCCCTGGCGGGAGATCGTCGCGACGTCGCCGGTGCGCAGCCAGCCGTCGTCGGTGAAGGCGGCGGTCCCGCCCTCGTTGCGGTAGTAGGACGCCGCGATCCACGGGCCGACGACCTGCAGCTCGCCGCGGGCCTGGCCGTCCCAGGGAAGCAGCTCCGTCGTGTCGGGCTCCACGATGCGCGCCTCGACGAGCGGCAGAACCACACCCTGCGCGGAGCGAAGGTCGGCCAGATCCTCCTCGGTCCCGCCGGCCAGCGCGCTCTTGACGGTGCCCAGCGAGGCGATCGGGCTCGTCTCCGTCATCCCCCACGCCTGCAGGATCGGGAGGCCGACCTGCTCGCGATAGGCCTCCGAGAGAGCGCGCGGAACGGCCGAGCCGCCGCAGACGATGGCGCGCAGCGCCGACAGGTCGCGACCGGCGAGCGCCTCCAGCGCAGAGGTCCAGACCGTCGGGACGGCGGCCGCGAGCGTGACGCGCTCGCGCTCCATCGCGTCGGCGACCGCCGCCGGAGCCGTGCGGGGGCCGGGGAGCACGAGCGAGCTGCCGGCCATGACCGCCGCGTGGGGCAGGCCCCAGGCGTTGGCGTGGAACATCGGGACGACCGGCAGGATCGTGTCGCGCTCGCTCACGGCGATCGTGTCCGCCAGCATGATCGCCAGCGCGTGCAGGACGCTCGAGCGGTGCGAGTACAGCACGCCCTTCGGGTTGCCGGTCGTCCCGCTCGTGTAGCAGAGGGCGGCCGCGCGGTTCTCGTCGTCGATCCGGAACGCCGCCGGGCTCGCCCCGCCGATCAGCTCCTCGTAGTCGACGACGCGCGGGTCGTCCGGGACGTCGCCGTCTCCGTCATCCATGACGACGACGTGACGGACGTCGAGGTCGGCGACGATCGGCCACAGCGTCGCGACGAGCGAACGGTCGACGAAGATGACCTCGTCCCGCGCGTGCTCGACGATGTAGCGGATCTGCTCCGCGAACAGCCGCACGTTGAGCGTGTGGACGATCCGCCCGCTGCACGGCGCGGCGAAGTACAGCTCCAGATGACGGGCGGTGTTCCAGCCGAACGTGGCCACGCGACCGTCCGCGGAGACGCCGAGGTCGTCGAGCGCGCCGGCCAGTCGGCGCGTCCGGTCGGCCCATTCCGCGTACGTGACCTGCGTGCGATCCGTGGCGGTGAAGGTCGTGATCGTCTTGTCGCCGAACAGCCGCTCGGCGCGCTCGAGCGCGTGCACGAGCGTCAGCGGGTAGGCAGACATCTGAGCCTGCACGGGACTTCTCCTTGTCGAGGGACCTGAGGGGCGATCAGCCGAACTGCGTTGGCGGCGCGACCTCGTTGGCGGTGATCCACTTCCACTCGGTGAACTGCTCGAGGGTCCCCACGCCGCCGAAGCGGGTGCCGTTCCCGGAGGCCCCCACTCCACCGAACGGGACGAAGGAGTGGTTCTCGGACGTCTGCCCGTTGATGTGGCACATGCCGACGTGCAGCCGGTCGGCGATCGCCATGGCCCGCGGGATCGAGCGCGTGTGGATCGCCGACGTCAGCCCGTACTCGGTGTCGTTTGCGAGCTGGACGGCCTCGTCGTCGGTGGCGAACGGCACGACCGCCGCGACGGGACCGAAGATCTCCTCGTCGAACACCGGCATCCCCGGCCGGACGCCCGTCAGCACCGTGTTCGCGTAGAACAGGCCGTCGCGCGCGGCGCCGGTGAGCGCATTCGCTCCGGCGGACACGCTGCCCGCCACGAGCCCCTCGATCCGGACGGCCTGCTTCTCGTTGATGATCGGCCCGATCGTCACCCCCGGTTCCCGTCCGTTGCCGGCCTTCATCGACTCGGCGTGGCGCTTGAGCGCCTCGGCGTACGCGTCGGCGAGGCTCTCGTGGACCAGGTGCTTGCCGGCGACGATGCACCCCTGCCCCTGGTTGCGGAAGGTGCTTGCCGCCCCGTGCGACGCGGCACGCTCGACGTCGGCGTCGTCGAGCACGATGAACGGGTTGTTGCCGCCGAGCTCGAGCAGCGTCCGCTTGAAGTGGCGCGCCGCGAGCTCGCCGATGGCGCGCCCCGTCGCGGTTGAGCCCGTGAAGAAGATGAGCGACACGCCGGGGTCCGTGACCATCGCCTCGCCCGTCGCCGCGCCGCCGGGAAGCACGTGCAGCAGGTCGGCCGGAAGGCCGGCCTCCTCCATCACCTGCGCCACCAGCACGCCGCCGGAGACGGGCGTGTGCGGATCCGGCTTCAGGAGCACCGCGTTGCCCAGCGCCAGGCCCGAGGCGACCCCGCGCATGGCGAAGAAGAACGGCGCGTTGAACGGGTTGACGATGGCGATCAGCCCCACCGGCACGCGCCGCGCGAGGCTGAGCTCGCCCGGCAGCGACGCCGGCAGGATGTCACCCGCCGGCATCATCGCCAGCGCGATCGCCTGGTGGCACTCCTGGATCGACATCGCCACCTCCCACAGGCCCTTGCCGCCGACGCCGCCCGACTCGCGGATGACCCACTCGGCGATCTCGTCCTGGCGCTGCTTCATGACGTCGACCGCGCGGTGCAGGACGGCGATGCGCTCGTGCGCCGGCCGCTGCGCCCACTCCACCTGGGCGGCGCAGGCGCGCGCCGACGCGCGCGTCACGTCGGCCGGCGACGCCGTGCCGACGGTGGCGAGACGCTCGCCGGTCGCCGGCTCGATCGACTCGAGCGGCTCGCCTTCGCCCGCCACCCAGTCAGTGCTGTAGATCTTCTCGGACCAGCGGCCCGCGTCGACCCAGCTGTCGGGATTCGCGATCTGGTCGGTCATCGCTGCACCGACGCGGCTACGCCGCCACCGCGGGCTCGGGGACCTCGATCTCGTGCAGGCGCGGCAGGACCTTCTCCGCGAACAGCTTGAGGCTCCGGTCAGCGGTCTCGTAGGGCATGTCGCCGTACTTGAACGTCAGCGTGAACTCGGAGATGCCCAGGAACTCCTGCAGCTTCTGGAGCCGCTCGAAGCACTGGTCGGGCGTCCCGCAGACGTGGCTTCTGACGTAGCCCTCGCGGCGGACCTCGGGCGACAGCGCCTTGACCGCCGCGGCACGCTCGGCGTACTGGCTGTAGCTGGGGAGATCCTTGAAGTGGTCGCTCGTCAGCTCGTAGTGGCGGATGACGCTGTCGCTGTAGGCGCCGGCCTCCTTGGCGAACGTCTCGCGCGCCTCCTCCTCGGTCTCGGCGCAGTAGATGTTCAGGTTCGCGATCGCGGGCACCGGCGTGATGCCGGCCTCGCGCTGCGCGTCGGCGAACACCCCGAGGTCCTTCGCGAACTCCTCCCACGGCTTCGCCGTGACGATGATCGGCTTCAGGCCGGCGCGCGCCACGAACGGGATGCTCGACTCGCTGCCCCAGGCGCCGCGGAGGTTCTCGACGAGCTTGCGGCCGAGCTCGCCGCCGCGCGGCCGCAGCGACGTCTCGGGGATCTGGAAGACCTCGCCGTCGAAGCTGAAGCGGTCCTGCGTCAGGGCCTGCTTGATGATCTCCACGCCCTCGACGAAGCGCGCGCGGGCGGTGTCCTGCGGGATGCCGAGGCCGCCGAACTCGCGACGGCCGAGGCCGCGGCCGAGGCCGATGATCGCGTTGCGGTCCGGCCCGAGGAAGTTCTGCAGCATCAGCATGTCCTCGGCGACGCGCAGCGGGTTGTGCCACGGGAGCACGACGACCATCGTCCCGAGGTCGATGCGCTTGGTCCGTCCGGCGAAGTAGGTGAGCAGCTGGATCGGGTTGGTCACCATCGCGTAGGGCGTGAAGTGATGCTCGACCGTCCAGAGGGAGTCGTAGCCCAGGTCCTCGATCTGCTCATGCAGGCGCAGGTCTTCGCCGAACCGCTCGCTGTCCTCGAACGCGGCTCCGCCCGGCACGTCCTCGCCGCGCTCCTGGGCCTCGAACCGATCCCAGTCCGCGTTGTTCTGCACCAACATCGTCACGCCGACCCGCATGCTCCACCTCTGTTCTCTAGTTCCTCCGGCTGGGCCCTGGCTGCTCGCACCGCGCGACGGTGTGATCGCCTCACGACCGGCCGAGCCAAGAGGTCCGACCTTACAGATGTCGGGCCGCTGATGTCAAGACGCATCGCGGGCTCCGAGCACCTCGACACCTCGCTGGTACACCGCGCGGATGCGGTGCAGGGCGGTGATGTCCGCCAGCGGGTCCTCGTCGAGGACGACCAGGTCGGCGAGCTTGCCGGGCTCGATCGTCCCGAGCTCTCGATCACGCCCGTACTTGGCCGCCGAGTCCCGCGTCGCCGCCACGATCACGTCCATCGCCGGCATGCCCGCCGCCACCATCAACTCCAGCTCACGCCGCGCCGACGCCCCGTGGAAGTTGGGCGGGAAGCCCGGATCCGAGCCGCATGTGGTCTTCACACCGGCTGCCATCACCTGAGGCAGGTATCTCCTCGCGGCCTCGAAGCGACACAAGGCGTGCTCCCGCATCGCCGGCGACGGGTTGCGCCACATGCTGTCGGGGTGCTCGAGGAGCGTCTCCATGCACGCCGCGGAAACGGTGTCGCCGAGGTCCAGCTCCTCGAGGTAGCTGGCGTCCCCGCGGCGTGAGCCCGCCTCCCAGGTGACGAGCGTGAACGGCCAGTAGGCGTCGTTCCGAAGGCACAGCTCGGTCACCCGCTCCACGTCGCGATCCAGGTCGCGTCCTTCTTCCGGCGCGAAGAAGTGCTCGACGTTGCCCACGCCGGCGCCGAGCACCGCGATCGCGGCCGCCGCGGAGTCGACGTGCGCGTGGACGCGCAGCCCGCGGGCGCGGCCCTCGTCGACGAGCATCCGGAGAATCTCGTCGGACAGCAGCGGAGCGCCGCCCGCGGCGCCCATCCCGAACGTGTAGTTCAGCTTGATCGCATCGATCCCGAACTCCCCCACCATCCGATCCAACACCGCACGCGCCGCTCGGACGTCGCTCACGTCCACCGTGAACGTCGACCACCGCTTCCCATCCGGATTGCGCGGCATCCCCCCGACTGGCGTGAACTGACGCCCGGCGAACAACACCCGCGGCCCCGCGATCACACCACGCTCCTGCCGCGCCCGCACATCCGCCAACAACTCCTCCGGACCACCCAGATCCACCACCGTCGTGAACCCACACGCCGTATACGCCCGCAACAGCGCCTCCACCACCGACACGTCGATCTCATCCACCGACGTCTTGGCGAAGTCCGCCCACAGGCCGGTGACCGGCCGGGTGAGGTGCGTCTCGGTCTCCCAGAGCCCCGGGAGCACGAAGCGGCCACGGCCGTCCACCACGGCGCCGTCCACCCCCGCACCGACACCTGCACCGACCAGCGCGACCCGACCGTCGCGCACCACCACGTCGACGCCCACCGACGGCGCAGCACCGGTCCCGTCGACCACGGTCACGTCCTCGATGACGAGCGCGTCGGGCACGGCGGAGCTAGCGCACCGGCCGTCCGAGGCAGAAGACGGCGGCGATCGCCGGGTCGGCGATCATCGCCGCGCTCGTGGCGGCGTCGCCCGAGAGGACGTGCAGCAGATCCGGCGGCAGGCCGGCCCGCTCCATCAGCTCCGCGATCAGCGTGCCGCCGGACACGGGCGTGCCGCGATCGGGCTTGAGCAGCACCGCGCTGCCGGTCGCCAGCCCGGCGGCCATGCAGCGGATCGCCGAGTAGAACGGCGCGGCAAACGGGTTGACGATCGAGATCACCCCGAGCGGGAGCGAGCGGCTGGCCCGCATGCGCGCCAGGGCGATCGCGTGATGGCACTCCTCGATCGCGTCCGTCACCTCGCACGACGCCTCGCGGGCGCCGCCGGACTCGCGCCGGATCCACCCGGCGATCTCGTCGCGGCGCCCCTCCATGTCCACGACGGCCCGGCGCAGCACCGCGATGCGGTCCCGCGCCGGCCGGCGCGCCCACGCCGTCTGCGCCACGCACGCGTCTGCAACAGCGCGCGCGACGTCGCGGCTCACGCGCACTCAGGCAGCTCGCGCGGCGTCCCGATCAGGCACTCCGCCTCGCCCTCGCGCACGACCATGAAGTCGGACAGCATGCAGCCGACGTCAGGGCGCCACTTCGAGTCGTGCAGGTCGATGTTGTTGCCGAAGCACATCCCCTCGACCAGCTTGAAGTCCCCGATGCCGTCGCCGTTGTTCTTCGGGTGGCCGTAGCCCGGGGCGTAGACGACGGACGGGAACTCGGGCGACGCGGTGCCCATCGCGTGGAAGCCGAGCTCGACCCAGTCCAGGCCGGCCTCCTTCGCCGGCTCGCGGATCATCTCCCACGCCTCGCGCAGGGTGTTGCCGACGACGAGCGCCTTCTTGCTGGCCTCCAGGCACTCCCACGAGACGTCCCAGATGTGCTGCAGCTCGGCCGGCGCTCTTCTGCCGATGTAGCAGGTGAACTCCGTGTGGCAGCGGTAGCCGCCGTACTTCGTGTGCCACTCGGTGACGATGATGTCGTTCTCCTGCAGCGGCCGCATCGACGGCGTCAGCGGCTGCTCGCAGCCGTGCAGCGTGTGCCCCAGTTCGCCCGGCGGGTGGTCGATCGGGCCCGCCGCGAACAGATTGAAGATGTTCGGCTCGCCGCCGTTGGCGATCTGCGTGCGAATCATCTCCGCGTACACGGCCGCGTCGGTGACGCCCGGCCGCGCAGTCTCGATCATCGCGTCGACGACCTTCCGCGCGATCCGCCCCGCGCCGCGGAGCATGTCGATCTCCTCCTCGCTCTTGACCACCCGCATCTCCTGCACGAGCGGCGTGGCGTCGATCAGGGAGGCGTTCGGGAGCAGCGACTCGAGCTCCACGACGTCGCTGTGCAGCAGGGACGGCGACGTCTGGACCAGGTTGGTGAAGCCCACCAGGCCGATCCGCGACGAAGCCAACCCGCGCGACTCCAACTCCTGCACGATCGGACGCAGACCCCCACGCGGACGAAAGTCCTCCACCCAATCCTGCAACGAGTAATACATGTTCGTCGGCCGATTCATATGCGGCAACGAGTTCCACACGATCGGCGCCTCATCCATGAAGAACAACGCATCCGCGCCGATCTGCGAATCGACCTGAAGCACATACCGCATGTTCGCCATGCCCATGCCCCAATAGATGTCATTGCCCAAGAAGACCAACGCATCCAACCCACTCAACACCATCTTCTTGCGCAACCCATCCCACCGCCGATCACGCTCCACCAACGACAACTGCGGCACCCACCTCCGCGGCTCCGTCGACGCCCGCGCATCCTCGGGCATCGCCTTCGCCGTCGGCGGAAACAGACCGGTGAGCTGATGGTTCACGTTCGTTCTCCAGTGTTCGAGATGGGGGACGTCGCGCTCACGCGCACTCGGGCAGCTCGCGCGGCGTCCCGATCAGGCACTCCGCCTCGCCCTCGCGCACGACCATGAAGTCGGCCAGCATGCAGCCGACGTCAGGGCGCCACTTCGAGTCGTGCAGGTCGATGTTGTTGCCGAAGCACATCCCCTCGACCAGCTCGAGGTCGGCGATCTTCGCGCCGCCGTTGTGGCGGCGGCCGTAACCTTCCTCGTAGACGATCGTCGGGAACTCCGGCGACGCGGTGCCCATCGCGTGGAAGCCGAGCTCGACCCAGTCCAGGCCGGCTTCCTTGGCGGGGGCGCGGATGATCTGCCACGCCTCGCGCAGGGTGTTGCCGGCGACCAGCGCCTTCTTGCTGGCTTCCAGGCACTGCCACGAGACGTCCCAGATCCGATGCAGCTCAGCCGGCGCTCTCTTGCCCACGTAGCACGTGAACTCCGTGTGACACCGGTAACCGCCGTACTTCGTATGCCACTCGGAGACGATCAGGTCGTTCTCCTGCAGCGGACGCATCGACGGCGTCAACGGCTGCTCGCACCCGTGCAGCAGATGCCACAGGTCCGTGCTCGGGTGGTCGATCGGACCGGCCGCGAACAGGTTGAAGATGTTCGGCTCGCCGCCGTTGGCGATCTGCGCGTGGATCATCGCGGCGTAGACCGCCGCGTCCGGCACGCCCGGAGCCGCGGTCTCGATCATCGCGTCGATCACCTTGCGCGCGACGCGGCCGGCGCCGCGCAGCATGTCGATCTCCTCCTCGCTCTTGACCATCCGCATCTCCTGCACGAGCGGCGTGGCGTCGACGAACGACGCCCGCGGCAGCAGCGACTCGAAACCGGTGATGTCGTCGTGCAGGAACGAGGGCGTGACCTGCACGGTGGAGGTGAAGCCCACCAGGCCGATCCGCGACGAAGCCAACCCGCGCGACTCCAACTCCTGCACGATCGGACGCAGACCCCCACGCGGACGAAAGTCCTCCACCCAATCCTGCAACGAGTAATACATGTTCGTCGGCCGATTCATATGCGGCAACGAGTTCCACACGATCGGCGCCTCATCCATGAAGAACAACGCATCCGCGCCGATCTGCGAATCGACCTGAAGCACATACCGCATGTTCGCCATGCCCATGCCCCAATAGATGTCATTGCCCAAGAAGACCAACGCATCCAACCCACTCAACACCATCTTCTTGCGCAACCCATCCCACCGCCGATCACGCTCCACCAACGACAACTGCGGCACCCACCTCCGCGGCTCCGTCGACGCCCGCGCATCGTCGGGGATGGGTCGCGCCGTCGGCGGGAATGCGCCTCTGAGCGGCGTCACGCCCGCCCTTCCGAGCTGAGGGTGACCTGGCGGTAGCCGGCCAGCACCCGCGCGATCTCCTCGTCGGAGATCGCGTCCTCGCGCCGCGCGAAGGGACGGTCGCCGACGCGCTCGCGGACCAGCTCGAGGAGCGTGTCCGGCGGCGTCGTCCGACTCGCCCGGACGATCGCGTTGACGCCTTCCAGGCGCGCGTCCTCGAACTGCTTGAGCGCCGCGCGCGGGTCGCCGTCGCCGGCGAGGTGCTCGGCCAGGATCGCGGCGTCGACGATCGCCTGCATGCCGCCGTTGCCGCCGCGCGGGAGCATCGGGTGCGCGGCGTCGCCGATCAGCAGGACGCGGTCGAACGCCCACCGCTCGACCGGATCGCGGTCGGACATGGGGAACTGGAAGATCGACTCGGCGTCGCGCACCAGCGCGGCGACGTCGAGCCAGTCGTAGCTCCAGCCCACGAAGCGCGCGGCGACCTCGGCCGGGTCGGCCGGGATGTTCCATCCCAGCGGCGCGGCCTCGCCCGAGCGGAACTCGGCCACCCAGTTGATCAGCTGGCTCCCGCGGCCGTCCACGTCGTCGCGGATCGGGTAGATCACCATCTTGCCCGACTCGAGCTCGCCGACGCGCACGTGCGTGTGCCCGTCGAGGAAGGGCTCGCGAACGGTGACGCCGCGCCAGAGGTTCACACCCGACCAGACCGGCTCGCCCTCCAAGGGGTAGAACTGCCTGCGCACCGCCGAGTGGATCCCGTCGCAGGCGACGACGACGTCGCCGCGCGCGTCGTCCGTCGTCGCGCCGGCGCTGTCGACGAACCGCGCGACGGCGCCGGACTCGTCCTGCTCGACGCCGACGCAGCGCCGGTCGAGCACCACCGCGTCCTCGCCCAGGCGCTCGTAGACCGCCTCGAGCAGGACCGCGTGGAGGTCGGCGCGGTGGATGAGGAACTGCGGGTCGCTGCTCGCCGGGGCCCGGTGCACGAGCTGGCCGAAGCGGTTGTAGAAGGCCGTCGCCTCGAGCGGCACGGCCACCCGCCGCAGGTCCTCGAGCAGGCCGAGCTCCACGAGGCGGCGCGTTCCGTGCGCCTGCAGCGTGATGCCCACGCCCAGCGGCTTGAACTCCGGCGCGGCCTCGTACACGCGGCATGGTGTGCCGTTGCGATGGAGGCCCAGCGCAAGCGTCAGCCCGCTGATGCCACCGCCGACGATCACGACGTTCATCGTTGTGGTTCTCCCTGTTCGCCCACGGTGGGCCTGGTCGAGGGTCTCGGGAACCGGCTCACGCGTCGGTCTCCGTGGTCTTGAGCTCGGGCGTGACCTCGCCGAGGTAGCTCGCGGCGATCACGCTCCGCCTGCTCGCGAGGTCGGCTGCCGCCCCGGTCATCGTCATCCGGCCGTGATGCATCACGTACGCGCGGTCGGCCACCTGCAGGGCCAGGTCGACGTGCTGCTCGACGATCAGGACCGCCGTCCCGCGGTCGCGCGCGATGCGCCGGACGACCGGGAGCATCGACTTCACGATGACGGGCGCGAGGCCCAGGCTCATCTCGTCGATCATGAGCACCTTGGGCTCGCGCACGAGCGCGCGCCCGACGGCGAGCATCTGCTGCTCGCCGCCCGAGAGAGCGCCCGCGGGAACGTCGAGCCGCGACTCCAGCGCGGGGAAGTACTCCAGGACGGTGCGGATCCGCTCGTCGCGCCCGTTGCGCGGCATGCCGAGCCGGAGGTTGTCCCGCGCGGTCAACCCGAAGAACAGCGCGCGATCGTCGGGCACGAGCGCCACCCCGCGCCGCGCGACCATGTGCGGGCGGCCCGCCGGCGACGGGCTGCCGAGCATCTTGCACGCTCCGCCGATGGGCGTCAGCACTCCGGCGAGCGTCAGCAGCGTCGTCGACTTGCCGGCGCCGTTGGGGCCCAGCAGGACCACCACCTCGCCCGCGTCCACGTGCAGGTCCAGCTCGCGGACGGCCGGGATGCCGTCATAGCCGCTGGTCAGCCGCACGCACTCGATCGGCGATCCGGTCACTGTTCCGCACCTCCCGGGACGAGCGACGGCACGGCGCCCTCGTCCTCCTCGCCCAGGTAGGCCCGGATGACGGCGGGGTCGGCGGCGATCGCGGCGGGCGACCCGCTCGCGATCAGCCGGCCGAACTCGAGGACGTGGATCTCGTCGCACACCCCGAGCACCAGCCCCATGTCGTGGTCGACCAGGAGCGTCGTGACCCCGGTGCCCTTGATGCGCTCCAAGGTCTTCCCCAGCTCCAAGGTCTCGTCGGAGTCGAGGCCCGCGGCCGGCTCGTCGAGCAGGATGAGCTTCGGCTCGGCCGCCAGCGCGCGGGCGACCGTCACCAGCTTGCGCCGTCCCAGCGACAGCTCACCGGGAAGCGCGTCGGCGTGGGTCGCCAGGTCCAGCAGGTCCATCGCGGCGTCGACGGCCTTGGCCGCGCGCGGCTCGACCCTCCGGATGAGCATGTCGCGCGCGGGCGTCCACCAGTGGCTGCGCTCGGCGGTGACGAGCAGGTTCTCGCGGATGCTCAGCTCCTCGAACAGCTCGAGGCTCTGGAACGTCCGGACCAGGCCGAGCCGCGCCCGCTTGTGCGCCGGCAGCCGATCGAGCCGTGCACCACCGAACAGGATCTCGCCCGCTGCGCGCGTGAGGCCGGTCAGGCCGTCGATGAAGGTCGTCTTCCCGGCCCCGTTGGGGCCGATCAGCCCGACCAGCGCGCCACCCTCGATGCGCAGCGACACGTCGTCCACGGCGGCGAGCCCGCCGTAGCGCACCGTCATCCCGCTCACCTCGAGCATGGCCGTGCTCACGACGCGCCCTTCCGGCTCATGTGCAGACCCATGTCTCTCCTCCTCGACCGCGGGGCGGCCGCCACCGTCTCCGGCGCGTGACCGCCCCATCGGCACCACCATCACCGACAGAGGTCAGACCTTACATTGGCCTGCTGCGCCCGTCAAAGCGCTTTCCGCTCTGAGGGACGGGAGCGCCCGCCTCAGCCCTGGGACGGCAGGAGGAGGACCTTGGTCTGGTCCGTCTCGGGCCGCCGCAGATCGAGGAAGGCGTCGTTGACCTCGGCCAGCGGGACCGCGTTCGTGATGAGCTCGCCCACGGGGATCCGGCCCTCGTGGACCAGCTCCAGCGCCGTCCGCCAGTCGTCGCGGTCGTAGGCGCGGCTTCCGATCAGCATGCGCTCGAAGCCCATGAGCGCCATCTGCGGGAACGTGAGCTCGGCGCCGCCGATGCCGAGCAGCGCCACACGCCCGCGCGGCCCGACCGAGTCGAGGGCCAGGGCGAGCGCGGCCGGCGCGCCCGCGCACTCGAAGGCCACGTGAGCCGGCCCGCCGAGCCGCTCGCGAACCGCCGCGGCCCCGTCCTCGCCGGAGGCCGTCGCCAGCCCGAGACGCTCCGCCTGCGCACGGCGGGCGGGATTGCGCTCGACCACGACGCAGTCCGGCACGCCGCGCGCCTTCAGCACGAGCGCGACGAGCAGGCCGATCGGACCGGCGCCGACGACCACCGCGCGCTGCCCGGCCTGGGCCTCGACGAGGTTCACCCCGTGCACGGCCACGGCGACGGGCTCGACGAACGCACCCGCCTCGAAGCCGAGGTCCTCCGGGAGCTTCCACAGCATCGAGTGGTGGGCGACGCTGAACTGGGCGTATCCGCCCGGTCGCGCGCCGAGGCCGAAGCCCGGCAGCATGCTCTCGCACAGGTTGGGATGGCCCGCCTCGCACCAGGCGCATCTCCCGCACGGGTGGAACGGGAACACGCAGACGCGATCCCCCACTTCCACGCCCTCCGCCCCCGGGCCCACCTCCGTGACCACGCCGCTGGCCTCGTGACCGATCGTCGTGCCGACCGGGAACCGCCCGCTCGCGGTCATGTGCAGGTCGGAGCCGCAGATGCCGCAGGCGCGGACCTCGAGCGTCACCTCGCCCTCGCCCGGGCGCGGCGTCTCCTGCTCGACGATGTCGAACAGCCCGCCGTCTCTGACGGTCGCGGCGATCACTGCCCGGTCTCCCGCCACATGCCCGCGGTGTCCGTGTCGAGGTTGTCCATGGTCGTCCTTTCGCGTGGTCGTGCGGCGCGGCGCGCACGTGCCGAAGATCGAACGACCCTACGTCCGCGCCATCCGGCGCGCAATGCGCGGTCTCCGCTATTCCGTCCTGCGGGACGCGCCCGCGGCCGCGGCCGCGCGCTAGCGCTTCTTCTGACGCCGCGGCGCGGGGCTGCCGGCCGCGCGGCGCCTGGGCGCGTCGTCCGCGCGCCGCTCGACGACGTCTTCGTAGAAGCCGGTGATGTGGGCCGTGATCGCGGCCGCCGCGCCCTCCTCGTCCCCGCCGCGGATCCGCTCGACGATCTCGAGATGCTCGACCACCAGCTTGTCACGCACCTTGCGCCAGTCCTCGAGGCGGGAGAACCCCTCCATCATGGCGCGGCGCATCGCGCTGCGCAGGCTCTCCATGAACACGGGCAGGAGCCGGTTGCCAGAGGCGTGCGCGAGCGCGACGTGGAACTCGGTGTCGAGGTTGTGGTAGGTCCCGAAGCTGTCGGCGCTCTTCTGCCGGTCCACGATGGCGAGCAGCGCCGCGATGCCGTCGGCGTCCTGGCGGCGTGCCGCCTCGCGCGCGGCCTCGGCCTCCAGCACGGCACGGACCTGCACGACGTCGGTCATCGGGATCCCGAGGAGCCCCGCGTGCAGGCGGAGCGCGTGCGTCAAGCCCTCGGTCGCCCCTTCGGCCACGATGGACCCGGCGTCGGGCCCGGTCCCCCGCCGTGCGACGACGACCCCGAAGACCTCGAGCGCACGCAGCGCCTCGCGCACCGACGCCCGGCTCACCCCGAAGCTCTCGGCGAGCTCGCGCTCCGGCGGCAGCCGATCCTTGGGGCGCAGCCGACCCTCGATGATCGCCTCCTGGATCTGGAAGATGATCTCCTCGAACGCGCGACGGCGCTCCAGCGATCGGAAGGTGGTGTTGGCGGTGCTCGTCATGGTCGACGCACCCATTGTGCCTGGCGCGCGGACGTGAGGCTACACCGCCCGGGAGTCGGCTCCGACCCGAGGCGCCCCGGCCGACGAGCCGCCGGATCAGCCGATGGCGTCGCGGAGCGCACGAAGCTCGCGCGTCACGACCTCGGGGTCGTTGCTCGTGGGCCGCGGCAGCGTGAACCGGTCACGCGTCGTGCACCACTCGTCGGCGCCCATCCGCGCGACGAGGTCGAGCTTCCCGGGATCCGGGTGGATGCCGTCCAGGACGTCGTCGCGGAGGTGGACCCGGACGACCCAGGCCACGACGAGGTTGTTGCTGGCGCGGTCCGCCTCGCCCAGCTCCAGCACCTGCCGGACGCGGCACTCGAGCGCCGCCGGCGCTTCCGCCACCCGCGCCGGCGCGACGACGTCCGACGCGGCCGGGGTCACCCCGGCGACGAGCCACTCGTCGACGTCGGGCCCCCACTCGCCGCTGCACGCGTTCACCGTCTCGGCGAGCGGGCGGTCCACCATGTTCACCACGAACTCGCCGGTGGCCTTGACGTTGGCCAGGGAGTCCTTGTTGACGCCGCCGCGACTGCCGGGACCGAGGCCGACGGTGGGCGGATCGAACGAGAACGCCCCGAAGAACGAGAACGGCGCGAGGTTCCGCGTGCCGTCCGGCGCCACGGAGGAGACCCAGGCGATCGGCCGCGGAGCGACCAGCCCGTTGATCAGCGCGTTGCGCTCGCGCCGGTCCAGGTCGGCGGGATCGATCTTCACGCGCCCGCCTCCACCATCGTGTTGCGCAGCTCGCCGATGCCGTCGATCGCCACGACGACCTCGTCGCCGGGTTGCAGGAAGCGGCCGGCGGCGACGCCGACGCCGCCGGGCGTCCCGGTGGCGATGACGTCCCCGGGCTCGAGCTCGACGATCCGCGACAGGTCCGCGACCAGCGTCGGGACGTCGAAGACGAGGTCCCCGAGCACCGAGCGCTGCCGCTCCTCGCCGTTGACCGTGAGGGAGATCGCCCGGTCGTCGAGGTCGCCGAGCTCGTCGAGCGTGACGATCCACGGGCCCCACGGCGTGGAGGCCTGGAAGGTCTTGCCCGCGAACCACTGGACCGTGCGGCGCTGGTAGTCGCGCATGGTGATGTCGTTGATGACGGTCAGCCCCGCGACGTGGTCCCATGCGTCGGCGGCCGCGACGTCGCGGCCGCCGCGGCCGATGACCACGGCCAGCTCGGCCTCGTAGTCCACCTTGTCGCTCACCGCCGGGAGGACGATGTCAGCGTAGGGGTCGGTGAGGGCCCGGGGCAGCTTGGAGAACAAGGTCGGCTCGGTCGGCAGCTCGCGCCCCATCTCGAGGATGTGCGAGCGGTAGTTCAGGCCGACGCAGACGACGGCGCCCGGCTGCAGGATCGGCTGGCGCAGGCGCGCGGCGTCCAGCGGCTCGGCGCCGTCCGCCGCCGAGGCAGCCGAGCGCGCGCGCTCCATCCCCCGCGGATCGCGCAGCAGCGCCCCGACGTCGGCGTAGCCGTCGACCGGGACGACGCCCTGGCCGGCGATCACGGCGGCGCTGGTCGCCGACCCGTCTGTCGTCACGGTGGCGAGGCGCATCAGGCGACCTCCCCCGTCACGAAGGTCCCGGTCACCGTCTGGTGCTCGCTGTCGTGGGGCGCCACGCGGTACTTGTCGACGAGCTTCATCAACGGCGTGTCGTGCACGGCGAACAGGGTCGCCGGCTCGTCGTCGCGGTCGTTGCGGTGCTCGTGGACGGCCCAGCTCGGCAGCACGAACATGTCGCCGGGGCCCCAGCGATGCTCGACGCCGTCGATGATGGTCGCGCCGTGCCCTTCGAAGGCGAGGTAGACCCAGCTGCCCGTGTGGCGATGCGCGCGGGTGTGCACGCCGGGTCGCAGCGTCTGGATGGCGCAGCCGAACGTCTTCATCACCGACCCGCCCGTGTGCGGGTTGGTGTACTCGAGCGCCACGTCGTCGTAGGGGTCGGCGTCCGCCTCGGCGAGGTTCGCGAGCGCCCGCGCGGTGTCCGCCCACTTGTAGGTCATGATCGGCGGGTAGTCCGTGCTCGGCTCCTCCCAGGCGGGGCGCATCTGCCCGACGCCGTACTTCAGCACCGAGCCGTTGAGGACCTTGTCGACGGGCTGCTGCTCGTGCGGGTAGTTCTCGAAGAACGGCGCGTCGAGGAAGTTGTTGAGCGGGATGTCGAGCGCGTCCATCCAGACGGCGCGCTCCTCCGACTCGCTCCCGTGGTCGTGCCACGTCCAGGGCGGCGTCAGGACCAGGTCGCCGCGCTCGAGGTACACCTTGTCGCCCTCGACGGTGCTGTACGAGCCGGCGCCGTCGATGATGAAGCGGATCGCCTGCGACGTGTGGCGGTGCGCCGGCGCGACCTCGCCGCCGTTGAGCCACTGCACCGCCGCCCACAGGGTCGACGTGGCGTGCGGCATGCCCCCGAGCCCGGGGTTCGCGAGGGCGATCGCGCGCCGGTCCCCGCCGCGCTCCACCGGGACGAGCCGGCCCGCGCGCTCCGCGATGTCGTACAGGTCGCTCCATCGCCAGAGCCAGGCGCGCGTCCGCGGCGTGGGGACGACGCCCATGATCTCCGCCTCGAGCTCCCAGAGGGGGATCAGGTGCCTGCGGCGCATGTCGCTCCGCAGTTGGTCAACGTGGTCGAGCGTGGTCATCGAAAGGGTCGTCTCCGAGGTCGGGGGCGAGGACGCCGGCGCGCTCGCGCAAGACCGGCTCCGCGCCCATGCGCCGACGACTCTAGCCGTGAATTCAGCGCTTGCCGACGGGGTTTCCGCCTTCCGGAATCACCCGCCGGCGACCGCCTGCCGTCACGTCCCCCGACAACGCACTGGAGCGGCCTCTCGGCCGCTCCAGTGGTTCCTCTCGGTGCCTCCGACGCTATGACGCAGCGGAGGACTCCGTCATCACTTCGAGGTTGAGGCCGAGAAGAAGTCGGGGGTCACCGTCTTCAACGTCGTGCCGTCCCACTGCACGACGATGACGCTCGTGTTGCGCACGCCGGGGGCGCCCGCCGGGGAGTTGGAGTCCTTCAACGTCGGACCCATGAACACCGGGATTCCCTGCTTGACGCCGCTCTCCATGTAGTTGACGAAGCCCTTGGCGTCGAACGAGGCGCCGACGGCCTTGGCGGCCTGGTACACCATCATCACGTTGGCGAAGCCCCATTGCGCGTACATCGACATCGCGTCGGCGCCGTGGCCGGCCTGCGCCATCGCGTCGCGGTAGATCTTCACGTCGGGGTTCGACGTGTCGTCGGGGCTGCGGAACTGAGTCACCATCTGCGCGTCCTTGAGGGTGGCCCCGCCCTGCGCGAACGTCGCCTTGTCGATCAGGCTGCTCACCGCGAGGATCTTCGACGCGGGATAGCCCTGCTGCGCGAACGCCCGGTACATCGTGATGCCGCTCGGGCCGTCGATGGCCCCGATGATCAGGTCCGGCTTGTTGGACACCGCCTTGACCACCGTCGGCGTCACGTCGGTCGCGGTCTTGGGGTAGTAGACCGTGTTGACGTCCCCGGCCGCGACGCCGCCCGCCTGGAGCTGCCCGGCGATCTGCTGCGCGAACAGGTGGCCGGCGGGGAAGTCGGGCTCGACAATGGAGACCTTCTTCGCCTTCAGCACCCTGGCCGCGTAGTAGCCCTGCGCCGGGTACTCGGACATGCCGCCGCCGCCGACCGGGAAGTTCAGCTTGTCGCCGAAGTCCTGCGGCGTGTTCGGCACGTTCATCGTCGCGATGCCCTTGAGGTGCAGCGCCTTGGAGCCGTTCTGGACCAGGAACGCCGAGGCGCCCACCTGTGCCACCGCGCCCTGGGCGATGGCCCCGTTGGCGCACGTCGCCGCGGCCGCCGGGTCGAACTTCGAGTTGCACGTCCACAGCTTCAGCGGACGGCCGGCGACGCCGCCCAGCGTGTTGTTGATGTAGTCGACCGCCGCCGACGCCCCCATCGGGAAGGCTCCGATGTTGATGCCGGGAAGCCCGGTCGTGTCGGAGATGTCGGCGATGACGATCGGCTTGCCCGTCGGCTTCTTCACCGCGGGCGCAGCGGCCGTCGTGGACGACGTCGTCGACGAGTTGCTGTTGCTGTTGCTGTTGCTGTTGCTGTTGCTTCCACATCCAGCCAGCGCCGCCATCCCGATGGCACCGACGAGCACACCCACGCGCCACTTCCGCGCACGTCTCATCACGTAGCTCTCCTCCTACGGAATCCCGCGCGGGCGGCAAGTCGCCGCACCGCGCGTGGCCTAAAGGCCGATCCAAACAGAGGCCTGACCATAGGGGGAATGGCGCTCCGGTGTCAAGGCGCCGTGCCGGCGCATCCCGCAGCGCGGAATCCGCCCTCAGCGCACGGCCATCGAGGGCAGCTCCTGCTCGGCACCGGCCGGGCCGGCGTCCGGCGGGGGCGTGCCACCGCGCCGCGCCCACTTCGAGGACAACCCTCGGATCAGCCGCTGGTTTGTCACCGCGATCCCGTCGGGCTGCGTGACGACCGTCAGCAGCAGCGTCAGGCCCGTCAGGACGAGCCAGTACCGATCCAGCGCGCTGACCTGGCTGATCAATGCGTAGGAGATGCCGCCCGTGGCCATCACCCCGGCGAGCAGCGCGCCGCTGACGCTCGCGATCCCGCCGATGTAGACCAGCGTGACGACGCTGATCGACGCGACGACCCCGAAGCGGTCGTACGAGACCGTCCCGAACTGGTAGGCCAGGACGGCGCCGCCGAGGGCCGCGAGGACGGTGGACAGCGCGAAGGCCTGGATCTTGACCGCGGGCACGTTGATGCCCGCGGAGGCCGCGGCCCGCTCGTTGGCCCGGACGGCCAGCATCCGCCGGCCGGAGGTCGTGCGCGGCAAGCCGCTGACCATGATCATGAGCGCGCCCATGACGACCAGCACGAAGATGCCGAAGCGCGCCGGGTGCAGCGTGCTGTCGAGCGAGAACCCGGCCAGCGACGGCGAGGGCACGGGGCTGCCCTCGACCCCGCCCGTCCAGGAGAGGTTGTGGAAGACGACCGAGTCGATCGCGACCGCCGCCCCGAGCGTGACGACCGCCAGGTTGATGCCCCGCACCCGCAGGGCGGGGAGCCCGATCAGCACGCCGAACGGGACGGCGGCGGCCGCGGCGAGCAGGATCGACCACGGGAACGGGATGCCGAGGTTGTGCGCGAGCTTCGAGACGAGGAACGCGCCCACGCCGGCGAAGGTCATCGGCACGAGCGACGCCTGCCCCACGAACCCCGTGACCACCACCAACGACAGGGCGATGATCACGAACACCATCGACGTCGTGATCGCGCCCTGGTAGACCCCGTTCAGCGTCGACAGCCCGAGGATCGCGAGCAGCGGCACGACGACGACCCAGAGCGGCCGCACGCGGCCGTCGGTCACAAACGGCGGACGGCCGTGGCCGAGGGTCCCGCGCGGCGGGATGAGCTTGCCCGTGACGACCATCGCGATGATGACCACGAGGAACGGCAGCGCATCGCCCACCCCTTGCTGGGCCCAGTACTGCGTCAGCAGCGACTGCCCCACGCCGATCAGCAGGCCGGCCGCGATCGTCAGCCCGAACGACGAGAAGCGGCCGATCAGCGCCGCCCCCAGCGCCGGCAGGATCATCACCGTGAGCGCGTTGATGTCCAGCACGGCGATCGGAGCGATGAGCACGCCGGCCAACCCGGCGAGCCCCGCCCCCGCCGCCCAGTTGACGAGCCCGACCTGGTGCGGCGAGAAGCCCAGGAGCGCCGCGCCGCGCTCGTTCTCCGCGGTCGCACGCGTGGCCAAGCCGATGCGCGTGTAGCGGAAGGTCGCCCAGAGGACGACGCCGAGCGCCACCGCGATCCCCAGCAGGTAGAGGCGATCGACCGAGACGGCGGCGCCGAAGAGCTCGACCGTCGACTGGGGGAACAGCGCCGGCGCCAGGTTGAGGCTGTGCAGCCAGAAGACCGAGGCGAGGCCCTGCAACGTCACGAGCAGCCCGATCGTCGCGACCACCTTGGCCAGCAGCGGCGAGTCGCGCAGCGGCCGCATCACCAGCTGGTAGAAGAGCGCGCCGCCGACGATCGACCCCACCACGCACACGAGCGCCGCCATCCACTTGGAGACGCCCGCGTAGTAGAGGGCGACGAACGAGAGCGCCGAGAACATGGCGATCGCGCTCTGACCGAAGTTGACGACCCCGGTCCCCTTGTAGATGAGGACGACGCCGCTCGCGGTCAGCGCGTACGCCGTCCCGGCCCCGAGGCCGAGAATGGAAAAGAGAACAACGTCTTTCATGGACGACCCTCGTCATCGCGCGGCGGCGCGCACGCCGAACCCGCAGGACATGTCTGCGCCGACATGGAGCGTCGGCCCGGCCGCGCCTTTCGCGGCCGGACGAGCCCACTTTGGCCCAGCCTCCTAATGGTCCGACCTTATACGGACGCGGTGACGGAGTCAACCACGCCGGTCGGCGTGAGCCGAAGCCCCCGGGCAGCCCGGCCACGGAGCGGCGTCAGGCGCCGACGCCCACCGGCTGCCGCTCGCCCTTCTGGTACACGGCGTGGATCCGATGCAGGGCGGTGATGTCCGCCAACGGGTCCTCGTCGAGCACCAGCAGGTCCGCCACCTTCCCCGGCTCGATCGTCCCCAGCTCGCGCTCGCGGCCGTACTTCGCCGCCGAGTCCCGCGTCGCCGCGACGATCACGTCCATCGCCGGCACGCCGGCCTTCACCATCAGCTCGAGCTCGCGCCGCGCCGACGCCCCGTGGAAGATCGGGGGGAAGCCGGGATCCGAGCCGCAGGTCGTCTTGACCCCGGCGGCCATCACCTGGGGCAGGTATCTCATCGCGGCCTCGAAGCGATGCTCGCCATGCGCCTTGATCGGCGCCGGGGGGTTGACCCACAGGCTCTGCGGGTCGTTGAGGACTGTGTCCATGCACGACGCAGGGACGGTGTCGCCGAGGTCGAGCTCGTCGAGGTAGCCGGCGTCCCCCAGGCGCGCGACGCCCTCCCAGGTGACAAGCGTGAACGGCCAGTACGCGTCGTGCTCGAGGCACAGCTCCGTCACCCGCTCGACGTCACGCCCCAGATCGCGCCCCTCCTCCGGGCCGAAGAAATGCTCGATGTTCCCGACCCCCGCCTCCAGCGCCGAGATCGCCTCGGACGCCGAGTCGACGTGCGCGTGCACGCAGAGGCCGCGAGCCCGCCCCTCCTCGGCCAGCATCCCCAGAATCTCGGGCTTGAGCATCGGCGAGTCACCATGCCCCGCGCCCATCCCGAACGTGTAGTTCAACTTGATCGCATCGATCCCGAACTCCCCCACCATCCGATCCAAAACCCCCCGCGCCACACCGACATCATCGACATCCACCGTAAACGTCGACCACCGCTTCCCATCCGGATTGCGCGGCATCCCCCCAACCGGCGTGAACTGACGCCCCGTAAACAACACCCGCGGCCCCACAAGCTCCCCCCGCTCCTGACGCGCCCGCACCTCCACCAACAACTCCTCCGGCCCACCCAGATCCACCACCGTCGTAAACCCACACGCCGTATACGCCCGCAACAACGCCTCCACCAACGACACGTCGATCTCCTCCACCGACGCCCTCGCCATGTCCTCGAACAAGCCCGTCACCGGACGCGTCAGATGCGTCTCCGTCTCCCACAAACCGGGAATCACGAACCGCCCAGCGCCGTCGACAACTGCGCCGTCGACGCCGGTGCCGGCGCCCACACCAATCAGCGCGAAGCGACCGTCGCGCACCACCACATCCGCACCCGGCACCGGCGGAGCACCGGTGCCGTCGATCAGCGTCACTTCCCTGAGAACGAGCGTATTTGACATGGCAGATGTCCTACCAAAGCATGGCTCGACCTGTCAAGAACGGCAGCATCCGCCCGCAGAAGCGCCGGGACTTCGCTCGCGCTTCCGCGCACGTCATGGCGCCGCTCACGGTGAGAACCTCTCCTTGGCCTTGCCTTTTGGCTATAGTCGAGCGCCGCACACCAAGGAGCAACTCCCTCATGCCGAGCGATGGCGCATCGCCGTCCCGATACTGCGAGATCACCTGCGTCGGGCCTCCGGGCCGACGCGTGCGACTGTTCCCGCCGATCCTCGGCACGATCTGCGATCACTGCTCGACCCGAGCGGATGACGTCTGTTTCCTCGTCGAGGGCCCTGGCGCAGCGCAGTCCGGCGGCGGCCTGTGCGGTCCCTGCCTCGTCTCACTGCTCGAGAGCGTTCCCAGACGGGCGAACTAACCGCGCCACAGGGCGCCGCACACAGATGGCGGAGGACGCCCTACCGGCTGGCGACTGGGCGGGATCGCCGAGAACAGGTCGCGCGCCCAAGCCCCCGCGCCTGCAGCCCGCGTCTCAGTCGCGTCCGATCAGCAGCGCGATTCCCTGGCCGCCGCCGATGCAGAGCGTCGCGAGGCCGAGGTCGTGGCCGCCGCGCTCCATCTCGGCGAGCAGCTTGACCGTGATCGCGGCGCCGGTCGCGGCGACGGGGTGGCCGAGCGCGATCGCGCCGCCGTTGGGGTTGACCTTCGCCTCGTCGAGGCCGAGCTCGTCGATGACGGCGAGCGCCTGGGCGGCGAAGGCCTCGTTCAGCTCGATCACGCCGACTTCGTCGAGCGAGCGGCCGGAGCGCTCGAGCACCTTGCGCGTGGCGGGCACGGGGCCGATCCCCATGATCTGCGGGTCGACGCCGCACGAGGCGTAGGCGAGGATCCGGCCGAGGACCGGCGCGCCGCGCTTCTCGGCCTCGCTTCTGGACATCAGCACGACGGCGGCGCCGGCGTCGTTGAGGCCGGAGGCGTTGCCGGCGGTGACGGTCCCGTCGCCTCTGAAGGCGGGGCGCAGCTTGCCCATCGCGGCGGCGTCGATCTCCTGCCGGATGTGCTCGTCCTGCTCGAACGCGACGGTGTCGCGCTTGACCTTGACGTCGACGGGGACGATCTGGTCGGTGAAGCGACCCTCCGCACGAGCGGCCGCGGCGCGGCGGTGAGACTCGGCCGCGAACGCGTCCTGGCGCTCGCGGGAGATCGAGCCGCGCTCGGCGAGGCGCTCGGCCGTGATGCCCATGTGGTCCTTGTCGAACGGGTCGGTGAGCGCGCCGACGACCGCGTCCACGAGCGGCGCGTCGCCCATGCGCGCGCCCCAGCGCGCGCCCGGCATCCAGTACTGGCCGCGGCTCATCGACTCCGCGCCGCCGGCGAGCGCGATGCTCGCCTCGCCGGTCTGGATCGTCTGCGCGGCGGAGACGATCGCCTGCACGCCGGTGCCGCAGAGGCGGTTGACGGTGTAGGCCGGGGTCTCCTTCGGGATGCCGGACTTCATCCCGACGACGCGCGCCATGTACATGTCGCCCGGCTCGGTGTGGATGACGTTGCCGAAGACGACGTGGCCGACGTCGGCCGGCGCGATGCCGGCGCGCTCGATGGCGGCTTTGGATGCGGTGGCGCCCAGGTCGCTGGGGGCGATGTCCTTGAGGCTCTTGCCGTACGAGCCGATGGCGGTACGAGCGGCGCCGGCGATCACGACATCGGTCATGGGTATCTGGGCTCCTCGGTGGCGACATCGAGATAGTGCTTTGCTGTAGGCGGCGAACCTTAGATGGTCGTCGTGATCCGCGAGAGCTCGGTCACGCAACGCGCCTGCACCGCATCGACGTCGGTGCGATCGTGCAGCTTTTTTACCACGCACATCTTCGGCCCGTCCCGCCTCCGCCGCGTTCCGCTCCCAGCACCGCGAGCTCGCACGCGAGCTGAACGACACCGGCGACGAGGAGCGCGCGCGCATCCAGCGCCAACTCGCCGACATCGACACCCGCATCGGGCGCCAGATCCACGCCATCGAGGCCGGCGTCGAGCCCGCCACGACGACGCCGCCCGACTCGACCGCGCCTTCGGCACCAACACACCCCCGAGCGCCTGAGCCTGCGGACGCGAAATCCGCTGGGGCAAAACTCGGCGTGCCAGCTACAGAAGAGATAACGGCCGAAATATCCCCAGAACGACCAACCACTCGCCCATGGCACGACCGATCGAAACTCGCCGGGGCAAATCTCACGCCCGCAGCTACAGAAGGAACAAGCACCCGAACAACACGCGCCCAGGAGACACCGTGCAGACACCCCACGCCATCACGCCGATACGCCACTCCGACCCGGTGGTTGGTACCCGAGTTGGTACCCACGCGTGGTCCCCTTTTTATCGCGCAGCCGCTCACGCAAACGAACGCATGCGCCAGGGTCAACACGCAAAAGCCCAGCAAACCAGCCGTTTCCACTCAATGTCGACCCAACGCGCGCGACCGCCCTGACGCCAGATCAGGGCCGACCTCCGGTCCGATCAACCGAAAAATACCGGGACCAGCCCGGGCACAATAAAACCCCGCATTTGCGTGACTGTTCAGGTCGTCGCTGGCGCTGTTAGGGCTGGGCTGTCTCCGAGTGCTCCCGACAGTTGGGGGCTCGATAGGTCTTTGAGGCTGGATGGTCCCGCCCCGATCGGGGCGGGACCATCCGTGCCGCGGCTCAGGCTGCCTCCTTCACCGCCAAGTGAAGAGGGAGCAGGAGCCTGATGACGAAGGATGACGTGCTGTTCGGCTATCGCTGCCAGCTGTTCGCTGAGGCGGCGCGCACGAGCGTCTCCCAAGCGTGCCGCACGTTTGGGGTGCATCGCTCGACCTACTACCACTGGAAGCGTCAGGTCGACCGGCATGGCCTCGAGATGCTGCGCCCGCGCGAGCGCCGACGGCCGCTGATGCCCAACCAGTTGCCGAAGATGATCGAGGAACGGATCGTGTCGTTCTCGATCGCGCACCCCGGCCTCGGTCCCAAGCGCGTCGCCTCCGAGCTCGCCCGGGAGAAGTGGGGTGGGATCGTTGTCTCACCAAACGGTGTCTGGAAGGTGCTCTGCCGTCACGGCTTGAACACCCGGATCAAGCGTCTCGGTCTGATCGCCGGCTACGCCGCCCCCTACGAACCACCGCGGGATCCCGGTCCTGACCAGCACATTGACGTTGAGCGGCCGGGCGAGCTGGTCGGGATCGACTGCTTCTATGTCGGCCGGCTGCGGGGCACCGACGGGGCGATCTGGCAGCTGACCGCGATCGACATCGCCTCCTCGTTCGCCTGGGCCGAGCTCGTCGTCGCAAAGAAGGGCAACCCCACCGCTCGACAGACCAGCGCCCTCGCGGGTCGTGTTGCCGGCGAACTGAAGGCCGCCGGCTGGACGCTTGAGCGCTTCCTCTCAGACAACGGCAACGAGTTCAAAGGCGACTTCACGACGACTGTCACGAAGCTCAGAGTCCGCCACACCCGCATCCACGCCGGCCGCCCGCAGACCAACGGCAACGTCGAAGCGCTCCACAAAACGATCCTCGACGAGTGCTGGCGCCCAGCGTTCGCGCGCTACCTCTACCCGCGCCTCGCCGGCCTGCGCCGCGAACTGAACACCTACGCATTTGCAGGGCTTTTAGGACGGGAGCGACGGGACTCGAACCCGCGACCTCCGGCGTGACAGGCCGGCGCTCTAACCAACTGAGCTACGCCCCCACGAGGGGGCGTGAAGTATGGCACGCCCGGGCGCGCGGACGCGGTGCCGCGAGAGACGCCGTGGCGCCCCTCGCGGCGACGGGCAGTCGCGAGGGGCGCGGCGCGATGCGAGGCAGCTCAGGAGCAGCCTTCCAAGCCGAGTCTCGTGGCCGCAGCCTGCAATCTCCTGGTGACCGCTTCGGCTTCGGCCTGCACCGCTCTGATCGCTCTCTGGATCCCCGCGCTGCCGGCGGATTGGACTCTCTCGAACAGGGCGAGCCGCTGCTGCATGCTCTGCTTGAAGGCGGCGAAGTCGCTCTTGGCTTCGCCGGAACCGTTGAAGTCCTTGATTCTGGCGACGACGACGCGCTGGCCGACGACGAGCGCGGTCAAGAAGGCCACACTTTCGCCAGATCTTCCCGAGGCTCTCCCCCGCTGCTGCGTCACCTGCTGCCCCTGCCTGCAGGCTGCCTCGACCTGCCGGACCAGGTCCGCTCTCGTCAGCGTCTTGCCGCTTTCTCCGCAGCTCGCGACCCCGAGCGCGAGCACGGCGACGAGCGCGGCTGCGACCTTGCGGTACATGATTCCCCCTCCTGCGGTGTATACGTGCCGGCCCACACTACCTTCTGGTGGACCCGCTCGTGACCGCTGGGCAGCGCAATCCTGGCTGTGCAGCCAGTACGCTGTCGGGGACATGAGCGTCGTCGCCCCCGAGCCGCTGTCGAGCAACGCGGTCCGCCGCATCTTCGAGGACCTCTATCGCGAGCGCACCGCACCGGTGCCGTTCCCGCCCGGGCCGAACGACTTCAACGTCGAGCGCACGTTCCGCTTCGTGCGCGACCCGCTGCCGATCCTGCTGCCGCTCTACCGCGAATACGGGCCGATCTTCAGCATGCGCGTGTTCCACGGGCGCGTCGTGTTCATGCTCGGCCCTCAGGCGAACCACTTCATGACCGTCTCCAACGCCGACAAGTTCCATTGGCGCACGGGCAGCATGGGCGACCTGATCCCGCTGCTCGGCGACGGCCTGCTGACGATCGACGGCGACTACCACCGCCGCGCGCGCCGCATCATGCTGCCGGCGTTCCACCGCGAGCGGATCGCCGCCTCCCACGCGACGATGATCGAGGAGACCGAGCAGGCGCTCGCGAGCTGGCGCGAGGGCGAGGTGCTCGACGTCTACCACTGGGCGCGCCGGCTGACGCTGCGCGTCGCGATGCGCGCGCTGTTCGGGCTCGACCCCGACGAGCGCGGCAAGGGCGCCCAGGCGGCGATCGAGTTCGAGCGCGCGCTGAGCTTCTACGGGACCGACTTCGTCGTGCGCGTGATGCGCGGCCCGCGCACCCCGTGGCGCCGCATGCTCGCCGCGCGCAAGGCGCTCGACCGCATCGTCTACGCCGAGATCGCGCGGCGGCGGCAGCAGCCAGACCCCGAGCGCGCCGACGTGATGTCGATGCTGATCGAGGCGACGGACGCGGAGGACGGCTCGCGCCTCAGCGACCGCGAGGTGCGCGACCAGGTGATGACGCTGCTGTTCGCCGGGCACGACACGTCGACCTCGACGATCTCCTTCATGCTCTACGAGCTCGCCCGCCATCCGGCCGCGCTGGCGAAGCTGCTCGAGGAGCAGGACCGCGTGCTGGCCGGCCGCGCGCCGACCGCCGCCGAGCTGATGGGCGGCGAGGCGCTGCCGGAGCTGGAGATGGTGCTCGACGAGACGTTGCGCCTCTACCCGGCCGCGTGGGTCGGGCCGCGCCGCGCGGTCGAGACGTTCGAGTTCGGCGGCCACCAGGTCCCCGCCGACGCCTACGTCTACTACAGCTCGTGGGCGAGCCACCGGCTGCCGGACGTGTGGCCGGAGCCGGAGGCGTTCGTGCCCGAGCGCTTCGCCCCGGAGGCGAAGGCGAAGCTGCCGAAGGGCGCCTACATCCCGTTCGGCGGCGGCTCGCGTACGTGCATCGGGATGCGCTTCGGCCAGCTCGAGATCCGCACGATCGTCACGCTGCTGCTGCAGCGCTTCCGGCTCGAGCTCGACCCCGGCCGCACGATGACGGTGCGCCAGATGCCGACGCTCAGCCCGCGCGAGCCGCTGTCGATGACGGTGCGCGCTCGCGGCGTCCCCGCCGGGCTGGCGGCATGACGCCTGCGATACTCGGCCGATGAGCGCCGAGCGCGACGTCCCGTTCACGACGCTCTCGGGGGAGCCGGTGCGGCCGCTCTACACCGAGGCGGACCTGCCGGCCGATCAGGCGGGCGCGATCGGCCGTCCCGGGGAGTACCCGTTCACGCGTGGGGTCTACGACTCGATGTACCGGGGGCGGCTGTGGACGATGCGGCAGTTCGCCGGCTTCGGCACCGCGGAGGAGACGAACGAGCGCTTCCGCTACCTGATCGACCACGGCCAGACGGGTCTGTCGACCGCGTTCGACATGCCGTCGCTGATGGGCCACGACTCCGACCATCCGCGCTCGCTCGGCGAGGTCGGGCGCGAGGGCGTCGCGGTCGACTCGCTGGAGGACATGTCGACGCTGTTCGGCGGCATCGACCTCGGCGAGGTGACCGTCTCGATGACGATCAACGCGCCGGCGGCGATCATGCTCGCGTTCTACGTCGTCGCCGCCGAGCGCGCTCCCACGCCGGTGCCCGCCGACAAGCTCGGCGGCACGATCCAGACGGACATCCTCAAGGAGTACATCGCGCAGAAGGAGTGGTGCTTCCCGATCGACCCGGCGATGCGCCTCGTCGGCGACATGATCGAGTGGTGCTCGACGGCGATGCCGCGCTGGCACCCGGTCTCGATCTCCGGGTACCACATCCGCGAGGCGGGAGCGACCGCCGCGCAGGAGCTGGCGTTCACCCTGAAGGACGGCCTCACGTACGTCGAGCAGGCGGTCGCACGCGGGCTGGACGTGGACGACTTCGCGCCGCGCTTGAGCTTCTTCTTCAACGCGCAGATCGACTTCTTCGAGGAGATCGCGAAGTACCGCGCCGCTCGCCGCATCTGGGCGCGGGAGTTGAAGGAGACGTTCGGCGCCAAGAACCCGAAGTCGTGGCTGATGCGCTTCCACACGCAGACGGCGGGCGTGTCGTTGACCGCCCAGCAGCCGTTGAACAACATCGTGCGCACCGCGATCGAGGCGTTGGCGGGCGTGCTCGGCGGCACGCAGTCGCTGCACACCAACTCGTATGACGAGGCGCTCGCATTGCCGACCGAGGACGCGGTCCGCATCGCCCTGCGCACCCAGCAGATCATCGCCCACGAGAACCGGCGTCGCGAACACGATCGACCCGCTCGGCGGCTCGTACTTCGTCGAGGCGCTTACCGACAAGCTGGAGGCGCAGGCGTACGAGTACTTCGCCAAGATCGACGAGCTGGGCGGGATGGTCGAGGCCGTCAAGCGCTCCTACCCGCAGCGCGAGATCGCCGACGCGAGCTTCGAGCTGCAGACCGAGATCGACGAGGGCCGTCGCGTCGTCGTCGGCGTCAACGCCTTCACCGAGGGCGGCGACGACCAGACCCCGTACCTCAAGATCGACCCCGCCCTGGAGCGCAAGCAGATCGACCGCGTGCAGGCCGTCCGCGCCCGCCGCGACAGCGCCGCGGTCGAGCAGGCGCTCGCGCAGATCCGCGGCGCCGCCGCGCAGGACGGCGCCAACCTGATGGAGCCGCTGCTCACCGCCGCACGCGCCGAGGCGACCGAGGGCGAGATCGTCGAGTCGCTCCAGACCGTCTTCGGCCGCTACACCGAGGCGCCGGTGTTCTGAGCCGCGGGCTCCGGCTCGGCGAAGTCGCCCTCGTGGCGACGGATCCCCTCGAGCAGTCGCGTGATCGAGTCGAGCGCCTCGTCGGTCAGCGGATCCATCGCGAAGCCGGCCTCGTTGAGCACGGCGGTCGCGCGCGCGGCGAGGTCGCGGCCGGCGGGCGTGATCTCGATCAGCGTCGAGCGGCGGTCCTCCGCGTGCGCGACGCGCGTCACGAGCCCGGCCTCCTCCAGCCGGTCGGCCATGTGGGTCATGCTCGTGCGATGGACCTGGAGCCGCTCGCCCATCTTGCCGACGGCCAGCGAGCCGGTGCGGCTGAAGACGAGCACCATCAGCGTCTCGTAGCGCGGGAACGTCAGCCCGAACGGCCGCAGCAACTCCCCGAGCCGCGCCAGCAGGATCTGCTGCACGCGCATGATCGACGTGACGGCCGCCATCGGCCGCGCCGGCTTCTCGCCCCAGCGGTCGACCCACTGGCGGCGCGCCTGCGCGATCGGGTCGAACGAGAGCGGCTCGGACATGGGCGCGAAAGGGTTGCAGACGGGCGCCGGCGATGCGCGGTGCTGGTCCGGCGAAGCGGACATGCCGAAACGTCTGCCCGTGCCCCGAGTCCGAGCTTGATATTGATTATTTGGCTAATGAACTTGCCAAAACAGCCATCTGTCGATACTGTCGCCATATGAACTACGAGCGCGAGCTCATCCAAGTCGGCAGGAAATCCGCGGAGGCGAGGACGGCCGCCGCGCGGGCCGAAAGCGAGCGTGACCTGTTGATCCGCCAAGCGAGCTATCACGGCGGGCTGTCCGTTCGCGACATCTCGGCGGCCGTCGGAGTCAGCCATCAGCGCGTAGCCCAGATCATCAACGCCCACCCGATCGCCCCGAGACGGCCAACGCTGCACGAGGCGATGACGCTCGTGCTCAAGGACCACAGAGAAGATTGGGTGCCCGTTCACGAAGTGGCACGGAGAGTGACCGAGCGGGGGCTGTACCGGCGAAAGGACCGGCACCCTCTGCCTCCAGCTCAAGTGCGTGCGCGGGCAGCCAAGTACCCGGACCTGTTCGAAGGGACCAGAGACGGCACCAACCGGATCCGGCTTCGCCGGCCGCTGGATGGGCAGGCACGCGGGTAGCGTCCCGCAGCCCGCCACAGTCAAGCTCGGGCCGAGAGCCGCTCTGCGCTGGACCGCAACAGCGGCTGCACCAGCGATTTCGCTTCTTGCTGCAATCTTGCTACAGTCCTCTCATGGCTTCGGCAACGCTCGCCACCCGCCCCCTCATCCGCGAGGCGGTCTACCTGCACGAGATCGCGCAGCTCAGCGACGCCGACATCGCGCGCGCGACTGGGGTCGCGCGCAGCACCGCGCGAGCGTGGCTCGGACACACGCGCCAGCCGACGGGGGATCGCGCGGAGCGGTTGATCGAGCTCTCGGCGATGGTCGAGCGCCTCGCGCGGCTGATGGAGCCCTCCTACATCGCCGTCTGGCTGCGCAAGCCCGTCCCCGCGCTCGGGGATGAGAAGCCGATCGATCTGATCGCACGCGGAGAGTACATGCGCGTCGCGAGCCTGATCTCGGCGCTCGAAGAGGCCCCCTTCACGTAGCCCACCCTCGGTCCGGTGGCGCTCAAGGTCGATCGGGTCTCGGTCGCCGGCACCTGGTGGCGGCAGATCCCGCACGGCTCCGACCCACTCTGGCTCGCCACCCCGCCCTCGAGCGGCCGCTGGCAACGCGGCGAGCACCTTGCCGCCCTCTACTACGCCGACCAGCCCGAAACCGCCTGGGCAGAGTGGTATCGCATGCTCGCCGAGATCGGCATGCCACCCACCCACGGCATGCCCCGCGACCTGTGGCGCTGGACGATCGCCGTCGACGACGTCGCAGACCTAACTACCCCCGCCAAGCTCGCTGCGCTCGACCTGCAGCCCGCACGACCAGGCCAGCACACCTGGACGCCGTTCCAAGAAGCCGGCGAACAACTCGCCCAAGACGGATGCCGCGGCATCCTCTACGCCAGCGCCGCCCGCCCCGAGCACCACGCGCTCTGTCTCTTCCGCGAGAACATCGCGATCCCCGGCGCCGAACCGGTCCGGCCGCCGGAGACACACCGCGACCCGCCGGCGCCGCCAAGAGGCATGCGCACCTGAGCCGCGCCGCACAGCCGCCGCTGGTTGCGGACATCATGGGCGGTGCTGGGTTCGAACCAGCGACCCCGTGCTTGTAAGGCACGTGCTCTACCAGCTGAGCTAACCGCCCGCGGCTGCGAGCCCGGCGGGCCCGCGGCTCTCAGGATGGTAGCCGCGGGCGGCCCGGCAGGCCGCGAGTACCCCCAGGGGGAATCGAACCCCCGCTACCAGCGTGAAAGGCTGGCGTGCTGACCGCTACACCATGGGGGCAGGGGGACCACGGGATGCACGGGGCGTCCCTTACAGCATAGGAACCTTCGCATCACGCCCGGACGCTCGCCGTGCGAAACTGCACGGGCGCGTCTAGCTCATCGGGTTAGAGCACCGGACTTTTAATCCGGCGGGCTGGGTTCGAGTCCCAGGGCGCGCATCGAATGCACGCCCCGGGCCGCGAGCCTCGGCTCAGGCGCCCTTGGCGAGCTTGACGCCGCCGGAGCCCTCGGGTTCGAGGATGCCCTTGCGCTTGAGCTGCGAGATGGTGGTGTGCACCGTCGGCTTGGCGATTCTCGTGATCGCGGCGACCTCGGCGGCGGACACGCCCGGGCGTTCGCGCACGACGCTGAGGATCGCCTCGCGGTTGGCGCCGCGCGGCGCGCGGCGGCTCTTGCCGGCCGCGTAGGGCGCACGTGCGGCAGCGCGCGGCGTCGTCGTCGTCGCGCGAGCGCGGGGGGCAGCCACAGCGCCGCCTGCGCTGCCGTTCGTGAGCGCCGCGAGCACGGCTTCGAGCTGCTCCTTCTCCTCGATCAGCGGCCGCAACTCTGCAAGGCGCTTCTCGATGTCGCGCTGAATTTGCCCGACGAGATCTGCCATGTATATGACTCCTGGTAAGCCTACGAGGGGTAGTTCTAGGCTAGCAATATACGCACTTGCATTGAACCCCGTGGGAGGTTCTCGTCAAGAAGCTGGCGCTTGTCCGTTACAAAGCTTCATTGGTAAAGCGAAGCTTAGGAATTGACGCAGTCGCGCTCGAGACGCGCGGCCAAGGGCCCTGGGCGTCCGATGTGGAAACCCTGGGCATAGTCGACGCCCAATTCCCGCAGCAGCTCGACGGTCTCCTCATCGCCGACGTACTCCGCGATCGTCTTCTTCCCGAGCCCGCGGGCGATGTCCACGGCAGCGCGAATCAGCAGCTGGTCCGTGGTGCACGTCGTACATGAGCGAACGAACTCTCCGTCGATCTTGAGCAGGTCGAATGGCAGGTGCTTCAAGTAGTAGAAGCTTCCGAAGCCTGCTCCGAAATCGTCAAGTGCAAACCGGCAGCCCAGCTCGGCAAGCCGCGCGGCGAACTGCTGAGCGCGCGGGATGTTCGCGACGGCAGTCGTCTCCGTCACCTCGAGCACGAGGTTCACCGGGTCCACGCCGCTCACCGCCAGCTCGTGCTCGATGATCGTCAACAGCTCGGGGTCGCCCGTGGAGCTGCCGGAGATGTTGACCTCGAACGCGAGCTCGCGCCCCGCCGCCTTCTGCTCGCCCATCAGGCGGATCGCGCGCGAGACGACCCAGCGGTCGATGTCCTGCATCAGGTCGAAGCGCTCGGCGACGCCGAGGAACGCGGCCGGCGGGATCACCTCGCCGCGCTCGTCGAGCATCCGCAGCAGCAGCTCGTGCTGGCGCACCTCGCCGTCGGCGAGGTCGACGATCGGCTGCGCGTAGAGCGTGAAGCGATCCTCCTCCAGCGCCTCGCGGATCCGCTCGGCCCACGTGATGCGCGCCTTCATGCGCGAGGCGCCGCGCTCCTGCGACGAGTACGTGGCGGCGCGGTCGCGGCCCGCCTCCTTCGCGTCGTACATCGCCAGGTCGGCGTTGACGAGCACGTCCTCCGCGCTCAATCGCTCCGTGTCGCTGAACAACGCGATCCCGATCGACGCGGTGATCGGGCGCCGGCGCCCCGCCGCGGTCAGCACCGACTGCGCGCGCACCGCGCCGAGCACCGCCTCCGCGACGCGGGCCGCCTCGGCCGCCCCGCCACGCGGCAGCAGGATCGCGAACTCGTCGCCGCCGAGGCGCGCGAGCACGTCGCTGTCGCGCAATCGCGTGCGCAGCGTCTGCGCGACCTTGACGATCAGCTCGTCGCCGACGTTGTGGCCGAGCGTGTCGTTGATGTGCTTGAAGCGGTCGATGTCGAGCACGAGCGCCGCGCCCTCGGGCCCGTAGCGCTGCACCTGCACGATGTGCTGGTTGAGCTCGCGCTCGAACGAGCGGCGATTCAACAGGCCGGTGAGCGGGTCGTGGTCGGCCATGTGCTGCAGCTGCGCCTCGTACCTGACGCGCTCACTGACGTCCTGGATCTGCCCGAGGAAGTGCTGCGGACTGCCGTCGGCGGCGCGCACGAGCGTCGCGTGCACTGCCACCCACACGACCTGGCCGACGACGTCGACGTAGCGCTTCTCCATCCAGTACGTGCTCTGCTCGCCGGACAGCAGCGCGCGCATCATCTCCTCCTCGCGCCCGGCGTCGGCCGGGTGACCGAGGTCGGCGAAGCCCATCTCCTCGAGCTCCTCGCGCGTGTAGCCGGTGATCGCGCAGAGCGCGTCGTTGACCTGGATGAAGCGCCCGTCGAGCCCCGACAGCGCCATCCCGATCGGCGCGGCCTCGAAGGCGGTGCGGAAGCGCTGCTCGGCGGCCGCGATCCGCTCGACGCTCTCGCGCAGCGCGGCCTCGGCGGCGACGCGCTCGCTGACGTCGCGCACGATCGCCTGCCCCTCGATCGGGATGCCCGTCTCGGCGTCGAGCACGCGCCGCACGCGCGCCTCGATCCAGACGAAGTGGCCCTCGCGGTGGCGCAGCCGGCTCGTGACGGTGATCGTCCCGCCGTGCGCCGCCGCGCGCCGGCGCGCCGCGTGCACCTCGTGGTGGTCGTCGGGGTGGACGAAGTCCTGCGGCTGGCGCCCGACGATCTCGCTCGGCACGTGGCCGATCAGCTCGCTGCAGGCCGGCGAGACGTACGTGATGCGGCCATCGGGGCCGAACGCGATGATCGTGTCGGTCGCGTTGTCGGCGAGCAGCCGGTGGCGCAGCTCGGCGGCGCGCAGCTCGCTCTCGACACGGTCGCGCTCCGCGGCCTGCTCGCCGACGCGGCGCGTCGCGCTGCGCTCGCGCTGGAGCGCGTGCAGCGCGAGCATCCCGAGCGCGACGGTCAGCAGCATGCCGGCGACGGGGACGCCCCAGTTGCTGACGGCGACCATCGTCGCGACGAGCGTCGCGATCGCAGCCAGGACCGTCCCGAACAGCGCCGGCACGCTGCGCAGGCGCAGGCGCATCAGGCGCCCTCCGGCGCGCAATCCGGCGATCTCGCTCCCAACGTCACGCCGTCCCTATCGGCAGCGCGCGGACGCGCCTGTAGCGGTTGGCGTGCGCGCGCCCGCAAACGCCGTCAGTGCTTGAAGTGGCGGCGGCTCGTGAAGACCATCGCGATGCCCGCCGCGTCGGCTGCGGCGACCACCTCGGGGTCGCGCACCGACCCGCCCGGCTGGACGATCGCGGTGACGCCCGCGTCGATCGCCGCCTGCGGCCCGTCCGGGAAGGGGAAGTAGGCGTCGGACGCGAGCACGGCACCCTGCACCGAGTCGCCCTGGGCCTTCTCGATCGCGATCCGCACCGAGTCGACGCGGCTCATCTGCCCCGCCCCGATGCCGACCGACGCGCCGTCTCTCGACAGCACGATCGCGTTGGAGCGCACGTGCTTGCAGACGCGCCAGGCGAACAGCAGCTCGCGCCACTCGGCGTCGGTCGGCTGACGCTGCGTGGCGACCGTCATCTCCGAGCGATCCTGCGTGTCGAGGTCGCGGTCCTGCACGAGCAGGCCGCCGACGACCTGCTTGAGGTCGGGCTCGGCGAGGTGCAGCGGCTGCTGCTCGTCGTCCTGGAGGATCCGCAGGTTCGGTCTGCTCGACAGCGTCTCGAGCGCGGCCTCGTCGTAGCCGGGCGCGAACAGCACCTCGGCGAACTGCTGCGCGAGCGCCTCGGCGAGCGCGCCGTCGACCGGCCGGTTGAGGCAGATGACCCCGCCGAAGGCGGACATCGGATCGCACGCGAAGGCGCGCCGGTAGGCGTCGAGCGGGTCCTCGCCGAGCGCCACGCCGCACGGGTTGTTGTGCTTGACGATCACGCACGCCGGGCCGCCGAACTCGCGCGCGAGCAGGCGCGCGGCGTTGAGGTCGAGCAGGTTGTTGAACGACAGCGGCTTGCCGCCCAGCTGGCGCACGTTCGAGAGCAGGTGCGACGGCGAGCCGACCTGCGCGTAGTAGGCGGCGCGCTGGTGCGGGTTCTCGCCGTAGGAGAGGTCGGTGACCTTCTCGAACGCGCGCACGAACAGCGGCGGGAAGTCGTCGCGCTTCTCGCTGAACCAACGCGTGATCGCGGTGTCGTAGCGGGCGGTGTAGGCGAACGCCTCGGCCGCGAGCGACTCACGCGTGGCGAGCGACAGCTTGCCGCCGCCGGCGCGCAGCTCGTCGAGGATCGCGTCGTAGCTGGCCGGCGAGACGACCGGCGCCGCGAAGGCGAAGTTCTTCGCCGCCGCGCGGATCATCGTCGGGCCGCCGATGTCGATGTTCTCGATCACCTCCGCGTCGGCGACGCCGCGCTTGGCGACGGTCTGCTCGAACGGGTAGAGGTTCACGCACACGAGGTCGACCATCTCGACCTCCGCGTCGGCCGCGGCCGCGAGGTGCTCGGGGTTGTCGCGCACCGCCAGCAGGCCGGCGTACAGCTTCGGGTTCAGCGTCTTGACGCGCCCGTCCATGATCTCCGGGAAGCCGGTGTAGTCGGTGATCGAGCGGTGCGGGATGCCCGCGTCCGCGAGCGCGCCGGCCGTCCCGCCGGTCGACACCAGCTCGACGCCCAGCTCGGCGAGCCCGCGCGCGAAGTCGACGACGCCCGTCTTGTCGGAGACCGACAGCAGCGCCCGACGCACGTGGACCTCGCCGGGCGCCGTCAAGGGCTGCTCCGAGTGCGCGATCTCCGTGCCGTCCGTCATGCGCGCCCGAGGATAGCTACGGCTCCAGCAGCACGCGGCGCGGGTCCGCCGGGTCGATCCGCACCACCCCGCGGGCGATCAGGCGGATCGCCTCGGGCAGCAGCTCGTGCTCGACCGCGTGCAGCGGCTCGAGCACGTCGTGCGGCTCGCGCGCGTGCGGCAGCTCGAGCGCGCGCTGCAGCACGATCGGCCCGGTGTCGACGCCCTCGTCGACGTAGTGGACGGTGACGCCGAAGACCTTCACCCCGTGCGCGAGCGCCTGCCCGACCGCGTCGAGGCCGGGGAACGCGGGCAGCAGCGCCGGGTGCACGTTGACGACCGCGTGCGGGAAGCGGCCGAGGAAGGCGGGCGTCAGCAACTGCATGTAGCCGGCCAGCACGACCAACTGCACGTCGTGGCCGGCGACCCAGTCGGCGAGCGCGGCGTCGCGCGCGGCGCGGTCCGGGAAGTCGCCGGTCGGGAACGTCTTCGTCGGCACGCCCGCCTGCTGCGCCCGCTCGAGCGCGCGCGCGCCGGGCTTGTCGGACGCGACCGCCGCAACGACGATCCCCTCCGGCCCGCCGTGCAGCGTGTCGAGGATCGCCTGCAGGTTGGAGCCGGTGCCGGAGGCCAGCACCGCCAGCCGGAACTCGCTCACGTAGCCGCCAGCTTCGGGAAGCGCCCGCCGGTCGAGCGCAGGCGCCCGTCGGCGAGCAGCTCGTCGACGCGTGCGAGCACGTCGTCACGCCGCAGGTGGGCGAACGTGCCGTACGTCGGCAGCCCGTCGTAGCTGTACTTCTCGACGACCTTCGAACGCCCGCCGCAGAGGATCTCGACCGCGCGCGTGCGGCCGACGGCCGGCTCCGCTGCTTCGACGACGGCGAAGATCGCGTCGTCCAAGTTGCCGTCAGCCGGAGCGACGCCGGGCCGCGGCGCGACCCGCCGCGAAGCGCCGTCGCGCGCCGGAACCTCGGGCGCGGCCGGCGCGGCGGGCACCAGCGACGGATCGCACACGTCGCAGCACGCGACGCCCGCATCGGTCTGCGGCGCCGACGCGTCGCCGAAGTGGCGCAGCAGCGTTCTACGCCGGCAGGCGCGCTGCTCGACGAACGCCCAGATCGCGCGGTACTGGCGCCAGCGGACCTGCTGCGCGTCGCCCGCCGAGGAGCGGCAGGTGAGCAGTGCCGCGCGGTCCCACGCGCCGACGATCCGCCCGACGGCGCGGTCCGGCGGCGACGGCGCCGGTCTGATCATCCCGGCGCGGGCCAGATGCCCGACGATCGCGCGCGCCTGGTCGGCGTCGCCGCCTCTGCCGGTGAGCGCCGCCAGCTCGCGCAGCTCGACGTCGTAGCGCCCCTGCTCGGTCGCCTGCTTGTGGAGCCGCCGCGCGACCGCCGCGAACGCCGCGTCCTCGACTCTGGAGCGCTCGATGAAGAAGACGTGCAGCCCCTTGTCGCGCGACTCGGAGAACAGCAGGCAGCGCGCGGGCGCGCCGTCGCGACCGGCGCGGCCGGCCTCCTGGTAGTAGGCCTCGACCGACTGCGGGACGGTCTCGTGGCAGACGGTCCGCACGTCGGCCTTGTCGACGCCCATCCCGAACGCGTTCGTCGCGACGACGACGCGCGCGTCGCCGCCCATGAAGGCGCGCTGGACCGCCGCGCGGCGGTCGCGGTCGAGGCCCGCGTGGTAGACGAGCACCTGCTCGTCGAGCGCGTGCCCGAGTCTCATCGCCAGCTCCTCGCAGCCGTTGCGCGTGCCGGCGTAGACGATCGCCGGCAGCATCCCCGGCTCGCCCAGCGCGGCGGCGATGCGGCGGTGCTTGTCGGCCTTCGTTCTGCACGGGACGACCGCGAACGAGAGGTTGGGCCGGTCGAAGCCGGTCGTCACCGTCGCCGGGTCCTCCAGCCGCAGCCGCGCGACGATGTCGCGCGCGACCTGCGGCGTGGCCGTCGCCGTCAGCGCGACGATCGCGCGCGCTCTCAGGTAGCGCGCCGCGTCGGCGAGGCGGAAGTAGTCGGGCCGGAAGTCGTGCCCCCACTGCGAGACGCAGTGCGCCTCGTCCACCACGAACAGGCCGATGCGGACCCCTTCGACCTGCTCGACGAAGGCCGGGGAGGCGAAGCGCTCCGGCGCGACGTACAGCAGCCGCAGCTCGCCGGCCGCGGCGCGCTCCATCACCACGCGGTTCTCGGCGGCGGTCTGCTGTGCGTTGACGAGCGCGACGCGCTCGGGCGCGATCCGCCGCAGCTGGTCGACCTGGTCCTGCATCAGCGACACGAGCGGCGAGACGACGATCGTCAGGTCGTCGCGCATCAGCGCCGGCAGCTGGTAGCAGAGCGACTTGCCCGAGCCGGTCGGCATCACGACGAGCGTGTCGCGGTCGGCGAGCGCCGCGTCGACCGCGTCCGCCTGGCCGGGCCGGAAGTCGTCGAAGCCGAAGTGGGTGCGCAGCGCCTCGCGGGGAGTCACCCGTCCGACGATATCGGCGCGACCGGCGGGGCGCAGGCCGCCTCGCGGCCGTCGTGCGCGCGCCGCGCGAGCCCCGTCGCAGCCCTACGCGTGTATGACGGGAAGCGCCTGCTCGAAGGCGTGCTTGTCCTGCCCGCCCGGCCCGTGCGGCAGCGGATACTCACCCGTGAAGCAGGCGTCGCAGTGCGTCTCGCGCGTGGAGCCGACGGCCTCGTAGACGCCCGCCAGCGAGATGTAGTGGAGCGAGTCCGCCCCCAGCTCAGCCGCGATCTCGTCGACCTCGCGCCCGTGCGCGACCATCTCCTCGCGCGTCGACATGTCGATGCCGTAGTGGCAGGGGTTGCGGATCGGCGGTGCGGTGATGCGCAGGTGCACCTCCCGCGCGCCGGCGTCGCGCAGCATCTGCACGATCTGGCGCGTCGTGTTGCCGCGCACGATCGAGTCGTCCACGACGACGAGCCGCTGCCCTCTGACGATCTCCGGCATCGGGTTGAACTTCAGTCTCAGGCCGTGCTTGCGCAGCTCCTGCCCAGGCTGGATGAACGTGCGCGCGACGTAGCGGTTCTTCACGAAGCCGTCGTCGTGCGGGATCCCGCTCGCGCGTGCGAAGCCGCGCGCCGCCGGGTTGCCGGAGTCGGGCACGGCGATCACGAGGTCGGCTTCGACCGGCGCCTCGCGCGCGAGGATCTCGCCCATCCGCCCGCGCGCGCCCTGCAGCACGGTGCCGCCCATGATCGAGTCGGGCCGGGCGAAGTAGATGTACTCGAAGACGCAGAAGGCGCGGCGGGCGCCTTCGACCGCCATCCGCGTCGAGATGCCGCCGGCGTCGATCGTCAGCACCTCGCCGGGCTCGATCTCGCGCAGGAATCTCGCGCCGATGATGTCGAGCGCGCACGACTCGCTCGCGACGCAGTAGCGGTCGCCGATCTGGCCGAGCGCGAGCGGGCGCAGGCCGTGCGGGTCGCGGAAGGCGACGATCTTCTCGCGCGTCATCACGACGGTCGAGAAGGCGCCGTGCAGCCTCGGCAGCACGTCCACGACCGCGTCTTCGATCTTGTCGGCCGGGTGCGTGGACAGCAGCGCGGCGATGATCTCCGAGTCCGAGGTCGAGCGGAACGCGACGTCGCGCTCGCGCAGCTCGGCGTGCAGCTCGACGGCGTTCGTGAGGTTGCCGTTGTGCGCGAGCGCCAGCTCGCGGTCGTCGGAGCGGTAGATCGGCTGCGCGTTCTCCCACGCGGAGGAGCCGGTCGTCGAGTAGCGCACGTGGCCGAGCGCGAGGTCGCCGGGCAGCGCGCGCAGCTTCTGCTCGTCGAACACCTGCGAGACGAGCCCGAGGTCGCGCAGGGTCATGATGTTGCCGCCGACGTCGGTGGTCGCGATCCCCGCCGACTCCTGCCCGCGGTGCTGCAGCGCGTACAGCGCGAAGTACGCGAGGCGGGCGACGTCGTGATCGGGGGCGTAGATCCCGAAGACGCCGCACTCGTCGCGCGGTCCGTCGCGATCGGTCAGGTGGTCGGTCATCGAGGAGGCGTTCCAGCGCTCCGGCTGGGGCCCGACGGCGGTATCGGGCCCGGAGGCGCAAGGGTAGCAGCGGGGCCGGGCAACTCACCCACCCGGCGCCGGCTGTAGTAATGATTGCATTTCCGAAATGTATTCGTTACCATAGTCAGGCATGCCGTGGAAAGTCGTCTACACCGTCCCGGCGTTCGACTGGATCCTTGGCCTCGATCAGGACCAGTACGAGCATGTGATGGCAGCGGTTGCCATCCTCGAGGAGCACGGACCGGCGCTGGGGCGGCCGCTCGTGGACCGCGTCGAGGGCAGCCGGCACTACAACATGAAGGAACTGCGCGCTAGCACGCTTCGCGCGCTGTTCGCGTTCGATCCCAACCGCCGGGCGATCGTCCTGCTCGGCGGCGACAAGCGCGGCGACTGGACGGGTTGGTACGAGCGCAACGTGCCGATCGCGGACGACCTCTACGACGACTACCTCGAGAACGAGACGTAACCACCCGGACTGGGAGGTCCACAGTGTCGAGAATCAAGACCAGACAGGACATCCTCGCGCGCCGGCCGATCACGCCGGAGGCGGGCGAGCGGATCGATGCGTTCAAGCGCGCCATGGAGTTCCAGGTGCGGCTCCACGAGCTGCGCGAGCACCGGGGCATCACCCAGAGCACGGTCGCGGAGCAGCTCGGGACGAGCCGCCCGAACGTGTCGCGAATCGAGGCGGAGGACGACGTGCGCGTCACCACGCTGGATCGGTACGTCCGCGCGCTCGGCGGGCACCTCGAGGTCCGCGCGGTGTTCGACGACGGCGAATCCGTTGAGCTGGTGAGATAGCGCGAGAACCGACGAACGTCGACTGGCTCTCGCGCGAGGACGGCAAGAGCTGGGGCCGGACGAGACCGCCGGGCAGGTCGTTCACCGCGCTGAACGCCGAAATGCGCCACACGGCTCATTGGCCCGGGCGGTGCGATGGGCGACAGTGGGACGCGACCTGATCACCGGACGCGGGGGAGCGTCGCATGCGTGCCAAGCCGGTCGTCGTCCTGCTGTCGCTCTGCTGCCTGCTGCTCGCAGCGACGGCGTCCACCGCCTCGGCGGCCCAGCGCATCGACATGAAGGTGCTGCTGCTCGGCGCGAGCGGCAGCGAACCGTCGTTCCTCGGCTGGCAGGCCGAGCTCAGACGCGAGGGCGTCCCGTTCGACCAGCTGATCGCGACGCCCGGCCACGCGCCGATCACCGCCGCGACGCTCTCGCAGACGACTGCCGGGGTCGAAGAGGCGAGGTACCAGGCGGTGATCGTCGCCGTCGGCCAGCTCCCGCGCTGCGAAGAAGGCGGCTGCGCCTCCGCGCTCGCGCCCGAAGAGTGGGCCGCGCTGAGCGCCTACGAGCAGACCTTCCACGTCCGCCAGCTCACCGCCTACGCCTTCCCGAACCCCGAAGTCGGCCTCAACGGGCCGACGACCTCCGGGCGCCTCGACGGCGACGAAGCGACGCTGACCGAAGCCGGCAGAAGCGTCTTCCCCTATCTGAACGGCGGCGTGAAGGTCGCCCCCGGGACCTGGGGCTACGGCGCCACACCGGCCGAAGGCGCCGCCTTCACCACGCTGCTGACCGACGGCAGCGGCGCGTCGCTGCTCGGCGTCTACGCGCACCCCGAAGGGCGCGAGGAGATGGTGCAGACGTTCGACAACAACGGCGTGCAGTTGCACAGCGAGCTGCTGCGCCACGGCCAGCTCGCGTGGGTCACGCGCGGCACCTTCTTCGGCGACCAGCGCAACTACCTCGAGATGCACGTCGACGACGTCTTCCTCGGCGACGACATCTGGAACCCGGCGGGCCACTTCACCGACTTCGCGCCGGAAGACGCCGTGCGCATGAGCCCGGGCGACGTGGCGACCGCGGTCGCCTGGTCGAGGGCGACCGGGCTGCGGATCGACGCGCTCTACAACGGCGGCGGCAGCGTGCAGTACAGAGAAGAGCACGCCGGCGCCGACCCGCTGCTGAGCGCCTTTCAGGCCAACAGGACGACGTTCGGCTGGGTCAACCACACCTACGACCACCCGAACCTCGACTGCTCGGCGAGAGGCTTCATCGTCGAAGAGATCCAGCAGAACACGAGGTGGGCGAGGGCGGCCGGCTTCGCCGTCAACGCGGGCGAGCTGGTCACCGGCGAGCACTCCGGCCTCGCGAACCTGATCCCCGGCAGCCCCGGCTACATCGACGCGCCGCCGATCGAAGAAGCGTGGGAAACCGCGCTCGGCGGCACGCTCTCCGGCGGCACCTACGAATACGACGTCACCGCGACCGACCCGCACGGCGAGACGAACGCCTCGACGACGACCGTCGTCGTGGCGGCCCGCAGGCTCAGGACATCCTCGGTGCGCATCGACTTCTCCGCGATCTGCCACGCCACCTCGTACAAGGTCTACCGCCGGCTCTCGCCCGCCGGCGCGTGGGCGCTGATCGGCACGGTGCCGCAGCCGTCGCCCGCGTTCAACGCCGGCGGAGCGGTGACGATCAGGTTCCGCGACACCGGCGCGGCCGGCACGGCCGCCGCCCCGCCGAGCGTCGACAGCGCGGCGCTCGACCCGTACGGCCAGAACCCGGTCTTCGCCTCCGCGCTCGAAAGCGCCGGGGTCAGAGACACCGGCGCCGACGCGTCCAAGCCCTACCCGGTGACGCCGACGAGCGCGACCGGGCCGACCTATCCGGCCGGCACGTCGTTCGTCGAGGGCAGGTTCCGCGTCGTCCCGCGCTGGCCGACGAACGTCTACTACAACACCGCCACCCAGCAGCAGCAGCTCGACGAGTACAACTACCTGTACCTGCCGCCGGAACTGGGCGGAGGATGCACGAACACGGCGACCTCGACCTGCTTCAGCAGGCCGGCGACCTGGAGCGACTACGTGGCGGCCGAGTCGGACCGGATCTTCGGCCACATGATGGGCAACGACCCGAGGCCGCACTTCTTCCACCAGACGAACCTGGCGGAGTCGGAAAGGCCCGAAGGCGCCGTCTTCTACCCGGTGCTGAACGCGACGCTCGCCGACTACTCGCATTGGTTCAACGCGAGCGAGCCGATCGTGCAGCTGACGCCGACGCAGATCAGCGAACAGCTCGCGCGCCAGGAAGGCTGGAGCACCGCAAGCGGCGTGACGGGCTACATCGAAGGCACGAGGGTCGTCGTCGCCAACGGCGGCACGGCGGCCGCGACGATCCCGCTCAGCGGGACCGAGGCCGGCACGCTCTACGGCGGCACGAGATCCGGCTGGGTCAGCGCGGCCAGGGGCAGCAGCACGCACACCGCCGCCAGCGCGTGGCCGGCGCCCACGCCGACGGTGACGACATCGTCTGTACTGAGCGGCGGGCTCGCCGCGGGAGTGGCGAGCCCGTAGGCGAACGGGGCGGCGGCGCGCACGGCAGCGCGCCCCGCCCCGCGCTCAGCCGTCGAGCGCGTCGGCGAGGCCGCGCGCGCGGGCGGCGCGCAGCTCGGCGAGCGGCCAGGCGAGCGTCGCGTCGCCGTCGAGGCTCAGCTCGAGCGCGCCCTCGGCAGCGCCGACGACGCCGACGAACGTCAGCTGGATCTCGCGCGCGAGCGCGGCCAGCGCCGGGCGCGGGCCGGACAGGACGAAACCGCCGGCGCCCTCGCCGAACAAGACCTCCAGCAGGCGGTCGCCGGTGGCGCCGCGGAAGTCGACCTGGGCGCTGCGGCCGCCGCCGAGGCAGCACTCCGCCAGAGCGACCGCGAGGCCGCCCTCGGCGACGTCGTGGGCGGAGCGGATGTCGCCGCGGCGGACCGCGTCGCGGACCGCTTCCTGCACCTTGCGCACGGCCGCGACGTCGACCTCGGGCAGCCCGTCGGGCAGCGCCTCGCCGCGCAGCTTGGCCAGCTCGCTCCCCGGCAGCGACGGCTTGAAGGGACCGGCGAACGCGATCGCGTCGCCCTCCTCCGCGAAGCCGAGCCGGCCGGCGCGCGCGGCCTCCGGCAGGCGGCCGACCATGCCGACGACGGGCGTCGGGTAGATCGGGCCCTCGGGCCCCTCGTTGTACAAGGAGACGTTGCCGCCGACGACCGGCACGTCGAGCGCGCGGCAGGCGTCCGCCATCCCGCGCACGGACTCGGAGAGCTGCCACGCGATGTGCGGCTTCTCCGGGTTGCCGAAGTTGAGGCAGTTCGTCAGGCCGAGCGGCTCGGCGCCGACGCACGCGAGGTTCGCCGCGCACTCGAGCACCGCCTCGACCGTGCCGCGGTACGGGTCGCACGCGACGCGGCGGCCGGAGCCGTCGATCGAGACGGCGATCGCGGGCCGCTCGCCGGGGCGGGCGGGATCGGATGGGAGCAGCAGCACCGCCGCGTCGGCGTCGTCGGGGCGCCGCACGGTGCGCGACTGCACGACGCAGTCGTACTGCTCGAAGACGGGGCGGCGGTCGGCGATGTTGGCGGAGCGCAACAGCGCCGGGAGGATCGCGGCGGGGTCGTCGCTCTCCAGCACGCGGCGCGGCGCCGGGTAGATCGGCGCGCTCGGCTTCTCCGGCGCGAGGTCGTAGAGCGGGCAGTCGTCCACGAGCGCCTCGACGAGCATGTCGCCGACGACGTCGCCGCCCGAGAGCACGCGCAGGCGGCCGGAGTCGGTCACCTCGCCGATCGCGGTCGCGGTCGTCTCCCACTTGGCGCAGACGGCGAGCACCTCGTCGACCCGAGCCGGCTCGACGACGCACAGCATCCGCTCCTGCGACTCGGACACCATGATCTCGAACGGCTCCATCCCCGGCTCGCGCAGCGGCACGCGGTCGACGTGGATGTCGAGGCCGAGGCCGCCCTTCGACGCCATCTCCGACGAGGACGAGGTGAGGCCGGCGGCGCCGAGGTCCTGCAAGGACACCAGCAGCTCGCGGTCGAGCAGCTCCAGCGAGCACTCCATCAGCTTCTTCTCCGCGAACGGGTCGCCGATCTGCACGGTCGGGCGCTTGTCGGCGTCGGCGTCGCCCAGCTCGGCGGAGGCGAGCACGGACGCACCGCCGATCCCGTCGCGGCCGGTCAGCGCGCCGAACAGGATCAGCACGTTGCCGGGGCCGGCCGCCGCGCTGCGGATCAGCCGGTCGTGCTCGGCGATGCCCAAAGCCATCGCGTTGACGAGGCAGTTCTGCTCGTACGGACCCTCGAAGTACAGCTCGCCGCCGATCGTCGGCACGCCGATCGAGTTGCCGTAGTGGCCGATCCCGCCGACCGCATGCTCGAGCAGGTAGCGCGAGCGCGCGCTGTCCAGCTCGCCGAAGCGCAGCGAGTCGAGCACCGCGATCGGCCGCGCGCCGACGGCGAAGACGTCGCGCAGGATCCCGCCGACGCCGGTCGCCGCGCCCTGGAACGGCTCGACCGCGGACGGGTGGTTGTGCGACTCGACCTTGAAGGCGATCGCGAGCCCGTCGCCGACGTCGACCGCACCGGCGTTCTCGCCCGGGCCGAGCAGCAGGTACGGCCCCTCGACCGGCAGCTGGCCGAGCAGCTTCTTCGAGTGCTTGTAGGCGCAGTGCTCGCTCCACATCAGCGAGAACATCGACAGCTCGACGGCGTTCGGCTCGCGCCCGAGCTTCTCGACGATGAGGTCGTACTCGGCGTCGGTGAGGCCGAGCGCGCGGTGCGGCGCGACCGGCGCCTCAGGCTGCGACATGCGCCGTGACGTGGTTGCGGATCGACTCGAACAGCTTCAGCCCGTCGACCGAGCCGGTGAGCGGGTCGACCGCGTGCTCGGGGTGCGGCATCAGGCCGAAGACGTTGCCCGCCTCGTTGCAGACGCCGGCCACGTCGGCGAGCGAGCCGTTGAAGTTCTCGCCGGGCGCATAGCGCAGCAGCACCTGGCCGTTCGCCTCGACCCGCTCGTGCAACGCGGGCGGCGCGTACCAGCAGCCGGTCGTGTGCTTGGCGGGGATGGACAGCCGCTCGCCCTCCATGCACGCGTTCGTGAAGCGCGTGCCGCCGCGCTCGACGACGAGGTCGACCTGACGGCAGACGAAGCGCAGGGATCTGTTGGGCAGCAGCGCGCCCGGCAGCAGGCCCGCCTCGCACAGCACCTGGAAGCCGTTGCAGATCCCCAGCACGATCCCGCCCGCCTGCGCGTACTCGACGACCGACTCCATGATCGGCGCGAAGCGCGCGATCGCGCCGACGCGCAGGTAGTCCCCGTAGGAGAAGCCGCCGGGCACCACCACGGCGTCGACCCCCTGCAGGTCCTTGTCGCCGTGCCACAAGATCACGGCCTCGCCGACGCGCTCGCACGCGAGCTGCGCGTCGACCTCGTCGCAGGTGCCAGGGAAGCGGAGAACCCCGAACTTCACGACGCCGGGTGCGGCTCCGCTTCGAGGATCTCGTAGTCCTCGATCAACGGGTTCACGAGCAGCTTCTCGCACATCTCCGGCAGCCTGCTCGGGTCCTCGACGTCCAGCTCGATCAGGCGACCGACGTGCACGTTCTCGACACCCCTGAAACCGAGGGCAGGCAGCGCCCGCTCGACCGCCTGGCCCTGCGGGTCGAGGATCCCCGCCTTCGGCCGCACGAGCACGCGGTAGCGCGTCACGGCGCGGTGCGCTCCAGCCAGGCGTCGAACGGCTCGCCCGTGATCAGCTCGTACGCCTCGATGTATCTCTCGCGCGTGCGGGCGACGACGTCGTCGGGGATCTCCGGCGCCGGCGGCTGCTTGTCCCAGCCGGTCGCGGCGGCCCAGTCGCGCACGATCTGCTTGTCGAACGACGGCTGCCCGCGCCCGGGCACGTAGCCCTCGACCGGCCAGAAGCGCGAGGAGTCGGGCGTCAGCACCTCGTCGCCGAGCGTCAGCGTCCCGTTCGCGTCGCGGCCCAGCTCGAACTTCGTGTCGGCGAGGATCACGCCGCACGAGCGCGCATGCTCGGCGGCGGTCGCGTACAGCTCGATCGACACGCGCCGCAGCTCGTGCGCGAGGTCGCGGTCGCCGCCGACCAGGTCCACGGCGCCCTCGAAGTTGATCGCCTCGTCGTGGCCGACCTCGGCCTTCGTCGTCGGCGTGAAGATCGGCTCCGGCAGCTGCTGCGACTCCTTCAGCCCGAGCGGCAGCGAGACGCCGCAGACCGAGCCGACCTCCTGGTACTCCTTCCAGCCCGAGCCGGTGATGTAACCGCGCACGACGCACTCGACCGGCAGCATCTCGAGCTTCTTGACGACGAGCGCGCGACCGCGCACCTCGTCGGGCACGCCCTCCGTCGCGGAGACGAAGTGGTTCGGGAGCACGTCCGCGAGCTTCGAGAACCAGAAGACCGAGAGGCCCGTGAGGACCTTGCCCTTGTCCGGGATCGGCGTCGGGTGGACCGCGTCGAACGTCGAGATGCGATCGCTCGCGACGAGCAGGAGCCGGTCCCCGAGGTCGTACAGCTCGCGGACCTTGCCGGAGGCGATCAGGGGCAGGTCGGCGAGGGTGCTCACGGGCCCGATGCTATCGAGCGCGCACGACGGCGGGCGTGCGGTCGCGCGCCGTCAGCCGGCAGCGCGGAACAGCCCCGCGAGCTGCCCGCGCGCGAAGGCCCACTGCTTCGCCGCGCTGCGGTTCCCCGGATGCAGGATCGGCAGCAGCGCGAGCCCGCGCACGGTGCCGAGCGTCATCTGGATGAGCGGGTCGCGCGAGCGATCCTCTTGGCCGTCGGCGAGCATCTCGCGGCAGCACAGCAGCGTGCCCTGGGACAGGCGCGCCTCGACCGGCGCGAGCTGCGCGCGCAGCTCCTCGTCGGTGCGCGCGGCGGCCGCCAGATCGATCGAGGCCTGGAACAGCGGGCCGGTGAACCAGCCCCAGATCGCGTCGAGCGCCTGCTCCACGCGCTCCTCGCCGGCCGGCAGCGAGGCGACCTCCCCGCGGATCTCGTCGAGCCGGCGCATCGCCAGCTCCTCGAGCGCGGCGGCGACGAGCTCGGGGCGCGTGCCGAAGTGGTGCTGGTGCGCGCCCCGCGAGACGCCGGCGCGATCGCAGACGCGCTGCGTCGTCGTGCCCTCGTAGCCGTGCTCGACGAGGCACTCCAGCGCGGCGTCGAGCAGCGCGGCCCGCGTGGCGGCGCGGCGCTCCTCCTGCGTGCGTCGCGCGCGCGTCGTAGCGGTGCTCATCCCGCGCTGACCCTACACAGATCCGATACATGCATGCGTGAATGCATGTTAGCCTCGGGCCATCACCGCACCCTCCTGAGGAGAACGACACCGTGGGATCGACTGACGCGTTGATCTTCGACGCGATTCGCACACCGCGTGGCAAGGGCAAGTCCAACGGCTCCCTGCACACGACGAAGCCGGTCGACCTGGTCGTCGGCCTGATGCACGAGATGCTGATCCGCAACGAGCAGCTCGACCCCAAGCGGGTCGACGACGTGGTGCTCGGCTGCGTCACCCCGGTCGGCGACCAGGGCATGGACATCGCCAAGACGGCCGCGATCAAGGCCGGCCTGCCGGACACCGTCGCCGGCGTCCAGCTCAACCGCTTCTGCGCCTCGGGCCTGGAGGCCGTCAACGTCGCCGCGCAGAAGGTCGCCTCCGGCTGGGAGGACCTCGTCTTCGCCGGCGGCGTCGAGTCGATGTCGCGCTGCCCGATGGGCTCCGACGGCGGCGCGTGGGCGCTCGACCCCGAGACGAACTACGACACGTCGTTCATCCCGCAGGGCGTCAGCGCGGACCTGATCGCGACGGTCGAGGGCTTCGACCGCGAGACCGTCGACGCGTACGCCGTGCGCTCGCAGGAGCGCGCCTCCGCCGCGCAGGCGGCCGGCAAGTTCGACAACAGCGTCGTCCCGGTCAAGGACGTCAACGACCACGTCGTCCTCGACAAGGACGAGTTCATCCGCCCCGGCACGACCGTCGAGACGCTCGGCAACCTCAAGCCGTCGTTCGCCGTGATGGGCGAGATGGGCGGCTTCGACGCCGTCGCACTGCAGAAGTACCACTGGATCGAGAAGATCGAGCACGTCCACACGCCGGGCAACAGCTCGGGCATCGTGGACGGCGCCGCGCTCGTCGCGATCGGCAACGAGAAGACGGGCAAGGAGCTGGGCCTGAAGGCGAAGGGCCGCATCCTCGCGACCGCCCTCTCCGGCGCCGACCCGACGATCATGCTGACCGGCCCCGCGCCCGCCTCCAAGAAGGCGCTCGCCAAGGCCGGCCTGACGGTCGACGACCTCGACCTCGTCGAGATCAACGAGGCGTTCGCCGCCGTGGTCCTGCGCTTCGTCAAGGACATGGGCCTCGACATGGAGAAGGTCAACGTCAACGGCGGCGCGATCGCGATGGGGCACCCGCTCGGCGCGACCGGCGCGATGATCCTCGGCACGATCGTGGACGAGCTGCACCGCACCGGCGGCAGATACGGCCTCTGCACGCTCTGCGTCGGCGGCGGCATGGGCATCGCGACCGTCGTGGAGGCGATCTAGACATGGCGGAGAGCACCACGATCCGCTGGGAGAAGGGCGACGACGGGATCGTCATCCTGACCCTCGACGATCCGAACCAGGGCGCGAACACGATGAACCGCGCCTACGCCGAGTCGATGGCTGCGACCGTCGACCGGCTCGAGGCCGAGAAGGACGACATCGCCGGCGTGATCATCACGTCCGCGAAGAAGACCTTCTTCGCCGGCGGCGACCTCAACGACCTGAGAGCCGTCACGCCTGCGCAGGCGCAGGAGCTGGCCGCGGGCCTGAAGCTCGGCAAGGGCCAGCTGCGCCGGCTGGAGACGCTCGGCAGACCGGTCGTCGCCGCGCTCAACGGCACCGCGCTCGGCGGCGGGCTGGAGATCGCGCTCGCCACGCACCACCGCATCTCGATCGACGACAACAAGATCGTCTTCGGCTTCCCGGAGGTCCAGCTGGGCCTGCTCCCGGGCGCCGGCGGCGTCGTGCGCACGGTGCGCATGATCGGGATCGTCAACGCGCTCATGTCGCTGCTGATGCAGGGCCAGAGAGTGCGCCCGAGCAAAGCCGTCGAGATCGGCATCGTGGACGAGCTGGTCGCCACGAGAGAGGACCTGATCCCCGCCGCGAAGAAGTGGATCGAGGCCAACCCCGAGGCGCAGCAGCCGTGGGACGCGGACAAGAAGTACAAGATCCCCGGCGGCACGCCGTCCACGCCCGCGCTGGCGATGAACCTGCCGGCCTTCCCGGCGAACCTGCGCAAGCAGATCAAGGGCGCGAACTACCCGGCGCCGCACCACATCATGGCCGCGGCGGTCGAGGGCGCGCAGGTCGACTTCGACTCCGCGATCGAGATCGAGGGGCGCTACTTCGTCGACCTCGCGACCGGCCAGGTCTCGAAGAACATGATCCAGGCGTTCTTCTTCGATTTGCAGGCCGTCAACGGGCCGCGCGGTCGGGCAGAGGACGTCGAGACGTTCCGCTCCAAGAAGGTCGTCGTGCTCGGCGCCGGCATGATGGGCGCCGCGATCGCGTACGTGTGCGCGAAGGCCGGCATCGAGGTCGTGCTGAAGGACGTCTCGCAGGAGGCCGCCGACCGCGGCAAGGGCTACTCGGCGAGACTCGTCGAGAAGGGCGTCTCGCGCGGCAAGACGACGCAGGAGAAGGGCGACGCCCTGCTCGCGCTCATCACCGCGACGGACGACCCGTCGAAGGCGCAGGGCGCCGACCTCGTGATCGAGGCGGTGTTCGAGGACCCGGCCGTCAAGGCGAAGGTCTTCGCCGAGATCGAGCCGTACCTCGCCGAGGGCGCGCTGCTGGGCTCGAACACCTCGACGCTGCCGATCACCGGCCTCGCCGAGGGCGTCTCGCGGCCGGCCGACTTCATCGGGCTGCACTTCTTCAGCCCGGTGGACAAGATGCCGCTGCTGGAGATCATCAAGGGCGAGCAGACCTCTGACGAGACGCTGTGGCGTGCTTTGGACGTCGCCCAGCAGATCAAGAAGACGCCGATCGTCGTCAACGACTCGCGCGGCTTCTTCACCTCGCGCGTGATCGGCACGTTCATCAACGAGGGCATCTCGATGCTGACCGAGGGGATCCCCGCGGCCTCGATCGAGCAGGCGTCCTCGCAGGCCGGCTACCCCGCGCCGGTGCTGCAGCTGAGCGACGAGCTGAACCTCAAGCTCATGCGCAAGATCCGCGACGCCGCGAAGGCGGCGATGGAGACCGGCACCGGCTGGGACGGGCACCCGTCGGAGCAGGTGATCGATGCCATGCTCGACGAGCACGACCGGCCCGGGAAGCTGGAGGGCCGCGGCTTCTACGAGTACGCCGACGGCAGACGCACGGGCCTGTGGTCCGGGCTGCGCGAGGCGTTCCCGCAGGTGGACGATCCGTCCTCGATCTCGCTGAGAGACCTCGAGGAGCGGATGATGTTCGCCGAGGCGCTCGAGACGGTGAAGTGCATCGACGAGGGCGTGATCGAGTCCGTCGCCGACGCCAACATCGGCTCGATCTTCGGGATCGGCTTCCCCGCCTGGACCGGCGGCGTCTGCCAGTACATCAACCAGTACGGCGACCCGACCCGCAACGGCGACGCCGGCGGACCGGCCGCCTTCGTCGCGCGGGCGCGCGAGCTGGCCGCGAAGTACGGGCCGCGGTTCGAGCCGCCGGCCTCGCTGGTGGAGCGGGCGGAACGCAACGAGCCGTACTTGGACGGGGCAGCCGTCCCCGCCTAACCGCGCCGAGTTCGGGTCCTCGCGTCAGGTCGCGAGGATCGACAGGGCTTGTCTTGGACGACCCCGCTGAGCCAGGCGGGGTCGTCTGTGCGTCCTCGACCGCTCCGCCGCGGCGCCACATACGTTATGGCCGCCAAGGCGGTGGGCACCACCTTGGTACCTGCACGGAGCGGACAAATGATCGATAGCGTTCACGCACTCTCATGGATCTCGGGCTACTACTCGAACTCGAAGGTGCGTGGACATTGCTCATCGGGATGGTCTTCGGCATGATCGCGGTCTTTCGAGAGCCGGACATCCCGTCAATGACCAGACGGCTGGCGGCCGGTGCGGCATGGGCACCGTTCGTCGCTGGCTTTTTTGCGATTCCGAGCTACCTTCTCATCCATATATGAGCACGTTGTCTGGATCCCGACACCCAACATGGCGAGACACCTTCTATGGTTTCTGGGACGCGGTCTGTCTGCGCGGCCTGGTGCTCCTCTGGGTTTGCGCGATGCTTGCGACGACATTGCTCGTCCTGACCGATCCCCCCGGGATCGTCTCTGGCCTTGTGATGGGCGGCATCGCCGTTCTAGCGTTCGCGGTGGTTCCGAACTGGTCGCTGCTGGCACGCGAAAGCTGGGTGTTGCGACGCTTTCTTCAGCCGTATGAGGGCCTCGAGCGGTACTACGTTCGCCACGAAGGCGAGCTTCGGCCGATGGGCGACATCTCCGAGGATGTCGGCGATTATCTGGAAAAGAACTCCAGCGACTTCCAGCGGTTCGTGAAGCAGCGGCGAACGAGCCCCGTCGAGCCCTCCAAGGGCTAGTACCGGATCACCTGCACCAGTGTCGGGCTGCTGTCGCCCGGGCCGGGACGGCCTGCTTCAGACGATCTCGTCCAACCGCGCGAAGATCTCGTCGGCGTGGCGGATGTAGACGCCGTAGTCGAACAGCGCGTCGAGGTCCAACCCTGCGGAGACCACCGCGGGCTCGACGGCGAGCAGGTCCCGCAGCGGCGTGCGCGTGTCCCATGCCTCCTGGGCCGTCCGCTGGACGATCCGGTAGGCGTCGTCGCGGACCATCCCGGCCTGCTCGATCAAGGCCAAAAGCACCCGCTGCGAGAACAGCGCGCCGCACGTGATCTCGAGGTTCTCGGCCATGCGCGCTCTGTGGACGACCATGCCCTCGACGAGCGCGCTCGCGCGCGCCTGCATGTAGTCGATCAGGATCGTCGAGTCGGGCAGGATCACGCGCTCGACGGAGCTGTGCGAGATGTCGCGCTCGTGCCACAGGGCGACGTCCTCGACGGCCGCCTGGGCGTTGCCGCGCAGCACGCGCGCGAGCCCGGAGAGCTGCTCGGACTTGATCGGGTTTCTCTTGTGCGGCATCGCGCTCGAGCCCTTCTGCCCGGCGCGGAACGGCTCCTCCGCCTCGCGCACCTCCGTGCGCTGGAGGTGGCGCAGCTCGGTCGCGAAGCGCTCCAGCCCCGCGCCGGCCAAGGCGATCGCCTGCAACAGCTCGGCGTGGCGGTCGCGTGCGACGACCTGCGTGGAGACCGGCTCGCGCTCCAGCCCGATCGCGTCCAGCACGGCCGACTCGAACGCCGGCGAGGTCGCCGAGTAGGTCCCGACGGCCCCGGAGATCGCGCCGACCGACGCCTGCGCGAACGCGCGCTCCAGCCGCACGGCGTTGCGATGCGCCTCGAACGCGAAGCCGGCGAGCTTGATCCCGAACGACGTCGGCTCGGCGTGCACGCCGTGCGTGCGCCCGACGCACAGCGTCTCCTTGTGCTCGCGCGCGCGGGCGACCAACGCGCCCACGAGCCCGTAGGCGCCCGGCACGATCACCTCGCCGGCGCGCTTGAGCTGCAGCGCCAGCGCGGTGTCGAGCACGTCGCTCGACGTCAGCCCGTAGTGGATCCAGCGCCCCGCCGGACCGGCCGACGCCGACAGCACGTCGACGAACGCGGCGACGTCGTGGTCGGTCGTCCGCTCGCGCTCGTTCACCGCCTCTACGGTGAACGTCGCCGCCCGGATCGCCTCCAGGTCGGACGCCGTCGGCCCCTCCATCGCCTCGCACGCCGCGACCTCGACGTCGCGCCACGCGGTCATGCGCGCCTCGTCGCTCCAGAGCGCGGCGAGCTGGGGTCGGCTGTAGCGGGCGATCATGCGCGACGCATTATCGACGGCCGGCGGGCGCGACGCCGCGCGGGTGGCACGATGGCGGGATCCACCACGACCTTGGAGGCAGCATGACCGCAGACGCACCCCTCGTCACCGGCGTCGACTTCACGACCGTGTTCGTGAGCGACTACCCGAGGGCCGCGGAGTTCTACGGCACGACGCTCGGCCTGCCGTGCAGCGCCGAGTACGGCAGAGTCGGCGGCGGCGAGTTCGAGACGGGCAACCTCACGCTGCAGGTGATGGACGCTGCCGCGATCGGCCGCGAGTTCACGCCGAGCACCCACCCGATCGCGCTCCACGTCGAGGACGTCGCCGCGGCGCGCGCGACGCTGGAGGAGCGCGGCGTCGCGTTCCGCGGCGAGACGATCGACAGCGGCGTCTGCCACATGGCCCCGTTCTCCGACCCGGACGGCAACGTGCTGCTGCTGCACCACCGCTACGCGCCGCGCACGCCGGCGGGCTGACGCGCCTTACGCCGCGAGGATCCGCGCCGCCAGCGCGGCGGCGTTCTTCGGGTTGTCGACGCCGACGCACGCGACGGGCACGCCCGGCGGCATCTGCGCGACGGACAGCAGCGCGTCGAGGCCGCCGGCGACGGTCATGCCGCTCGTGAGCGGGACGCCGATCACCGGCAGGTCGGTGTGCGCGGCGACGACGCCGGGCAGCGCAGCCGACAGGCCGGCCCCGGCGATGATCACCTTGAGGCCGCGCGAGCGCGCGCTCTTCGCGTACGCGGCGACGGTGTCGGGGTCGCGATGCGCCGACATCACGTTGATCTCGTTCGCGATGCCGCGGTCGGTCAGCTCCTTCGCCGCCTTCTGCATCGTCTCCATGTCGCTCTGCGAGCCCATCACGATGCCGACGAGGACGCCCTCGGCGGCGAGCTCCTGCTCGAGCGCGACCACGGTCGGGTCGGTGGCGGGCGCCGCCGCAGCGGCTTCTGAGAGCTGGTCGTCCGTCATCGGGCCTCCCCGGTAGTCGTCGCCGCAACCGCCCGGAGAGCGATGTCTGAGCGCATCTGTCGTCCGTCGAACTGGATCGTGTCGGCGGCAGCATAGGCAGCCGCGCGCGCGGCCGCCGCGTCGGCGCCGAGCGCCGTCACGTTGAGCACGCGGCCGCCGGCCGTGACGATCGCGCCGTCGTCGGCGCGCTTGGTGCCGGCGTGCGTGACCTCGATCCCCACGGGCACCGCGTCGAGCCCCGCGATCGGGTCGCCCGTGCGCGGCGCGTCCGGATAGCCGGCGCTCGCGAGCACGAGCGTGACCGCCGTCTCGGGCGACCACTCGAGCGCGACGCCCGCGAGTCCCCCCGGCTCGCACGCGCGGCTCAGCAGCTCGAGCAGGTCCGAGCGCAGCCGCGGCAGCACCGCCTGCGTCTCCGGGTCGCCGAAGCGCACGTTGAACTCCAAGACCCGCACGCCGTCGGCCGTCAACATCAGCCCGGCGTAGAGAATCCCGTGGAAGGGCGTGCCGCGGCGGCGCAGCTCATCGACGACCGGCTGGTGGACCTCGGCGCACAGCTCCTCGGCGCGCGCCGCGTCGAAGCCCGGCACCGGCGAGTACGCGCCCATGCCGCCGGTGTTGGGACCGAGGTCGCCGTCGAAGATGCGCTTGTAGTCCTGCGCGGGCGCGAGCGGGATCGCGCGCTCGCCGTCGCAGACGGCCAGCAGCGACAGCTCCTCGCCGTCGAGGAACTCCTCCACGACGACCTGCTCGGTGCCGTGCAGATGCTCGACGAGGAAGGCCGTGAGCGCGGCACGCGCCTCCTCCTCGTCGGCGGCGATCACGACGCCCTTGCCGGCGGCGAGCCCGTCCGCCTTCACGACGACCGGGTAGCGCTCGATCGCCGCCATCCCGGCCTCGACCGTCGTGACGACCTCGTAGGCGGCGGTCGGCACGCCGGACGCCTCCATCACCGACTTCGAGAACGCCTTCGATCCCTCCAGCTCGGCGACCGCGGCGCGCGGGCCGAAGCAGCGCAGGCCGGCCGACTCGAACGCGTCCACGACGCCCGCCACGAGCGGGACCTCCGGCCCCACGACGGTCAGCGTCACGCCCTCCGCCTGCGCGGCGGCGACGAGCCCTGCGACGTCGTCGACCTTCACGTCCAGCAGCCGCGCGTCCGCCGCGATCCCGGCGTTGCCGGGCGCACACAGCAGCTCAGGCGCCTGCGGCGAGCGCGCGAGCGCGCGCACGATCGCGTGCTCGCGCCCGCCGGCGCCGATGACGAGGACCTTCGGCGGCACGCCCGAGCCGCTACAGCGACGAGATGAAGTCGTCGATCGGGATCGCGGTCAGCGTCTCGTACTGGACGGTGCCGCGCGAGCCGAGCTCGAGCGAGACGCGCGCGATCGTCTTCTCGTCGGGCGCCTCGACGACGTTGACGAAGTCGAAGCGGCCGAGCACGCACCACTGCGCCTTCACGGTCGCGCCGAGCTGCTCGATCTCTCTGTTGACCTCGCGGATCCGCTGCGGATTCGTCTTGATCGTCTGCGTCCCGTCGGGGGTGAGCTTCGAAAGCATGATGTACGTCGGCATGGCGCTCCCATCTTCGCGGTCGGTCGCCGATACGGTGCGACCTGGTTTCTATCCCACCCGGCGGCGACGGTGCGCGCCGGTCGGCGGACGCTCGCGCGCCAGGCGGCGCATCGACCGGCCCGCTCAGCTGTTGTTGAAGCGATGATGCCCCGCGTGCGGTCGCCCCATCCACTGCTCCGGCGGGCCGTGCTCGTGGCCTCACTCGTCGTCGCCGGCGCGTCGGCGACCGGCGCGGCCGCCGCGCCCGCGGCGACGCTCACGACCGACGCGCGCTGCTATCTCCAGGGCGCCCCGCTGAGGATGACCGCGACCGGCCTCGCGCCGCAGGCGCCGCTGACGGTCGCGCTCGACGGGCAGACGCTCAGATACCGCAACGGCGCGACGCCGGCCGCCGACGCCGCGGGCGGGTTCGCCAGCTCCTTCGCGGTGCCGGCGCTGCTGCCGGGCGTCGAGCAGAAGCGCCACGTGCTCGCCGTCTCGGACGGGACCAGCAGACCGCGCGCGCGCTTCACCGTCACGCGCCCGACGGGCGCCGACTTCGAGCCGTCGAGCGGCAGCCCGAGAACGCTGCGCGCGCGCTTCTCGATGTGGGGCTTCGCGCTCGGCGGCGGCGTCAGCGGCGCGCGCGTGTGGCTGCACTGGATCAGCCCGGCCGGGAGCGTCCGCGCGAGCGCCGCGCTCGGCGCGGCCGGTGGGGACTGCGGCGCGCTGACGACGGCGCCGCGGCGCGTGTTCCCGTTCGCCGCCGAGCCGGGGCGCTGGGTGCTCGTGTTCGACACGCACCGCGGGTACCGGACGCAGGCGAACGGCCCGCGCGCGAAGATTGCGGTGCACGTCCGCTCGCTCTCGCTCTGACGCCGATGCGCCTCCCCCGTCCATCCACGCTCCTCGCAGCCGCCGCGGCGCTCGCCGCCGCGCTCGCTCCCGGGCCGGCGGCCGCCACCGCCGTCGCGCGCGCGCGGATCGTGCTGAATCCCGGCTGCTACCTCAGCAGCGGGATCGGCCTGCTGTCGGGCAGCGGCTTCACGCCGAACGCGTCGTGGACGGCCAAGCTCACCGGCACGAAGCAGATCGGCACCGGCCGGATCGACGCAGGCGGCCGCATCCGCGCGCGCTTCACGGCGCCGGTCTACCACGGCACCACCGGCACGCGGACGCTGACGCTGTCGGTCACCGACGGCCCGCACGTCGCCTCCACGACCTTCCAGCTCACGCCGCTGACGGCGAGCTTCGGCCCCCGCACCGGCGACCCGCAGACGCTGCGCGTGCGCTGGCGCGTGCTCGGGCTGGGCCCGAACCACGGCGTCTACGTCCACTACGTCGCGCCGAACGGCAAGCTGAAGAAGACGCTGCGGATCGGCACCACGCACGGCGCGTGCGGCACGCTCAAGACCGGCCCGATCGCGCTCTTCCCGTTCAGATACACGTACGGGACGTGGACCTTCCAGGTCGACGCGAACCACGCCTACAGCGCGAGAACGACCCCCCGCCTGCTGCTCGGCTTCGAGATCAGAAGACCGGCGAGAGGCAGAGGACCGAGCGGCGGGCAGACGGGCTGAGCGGCTACGCCGCCACCGGCCGCGCCGCCTTCGTGAACACCAGCTCGCCGTCGAGCGCGTCGACCTCGACGAGGTCGCCGGCGGCGAACTCGCCCTCGAGGATCGCGAGCGCGAGCTTGTCGACGAGCCGCTTCTGGATCACGCGCTTGAGCGGGCGCGCGCCGTAGGTCGGGTCGTAGCCGAGGTTGCCGAGCAGCGTGCGGGCGGCGTCGGTCAGCTCGACGTCGATCTCGCGCTCGCGCACGCGCTTGATCAGGCGCGCGACCTGGAGGTCGACGATCTCGGCGATCTGCTCGCGCGAGAGCGGCTCGAACTCGACGATGTCGTCGAGGCGGTTGATGAACTCGGGGCGGAAGTGCTGCTCCGCTCCGGCCTTCCCGCCCGGGATGTTCGAGGTCATGATCAGCACGACGTTCTTGAAGTCGACCGTGCGGCCCTGGCCGTCGGTCAGGCGGCCGTCGTCCATCACCTGCAGCAGGATGTTGAAGACGTCGCCGTGGGCCTTCTCGACCTCGTCGAGCAGCACGACGGAGTAGGGCCGGCGGCGGACCGCCTCGGTCAGCTGGCCGCCCTCCTCGTAGCCGACGTAGCCGGGGGGCGCGCCGACGAGCCGCGACACGGAGTGTCTCTCCATGTACTCCGACATGTCGATGCGGATCATCGCGTCCTGCGAGTCGAACATGAACTCGGCAAGGGCGCGCGCCAGCTCGGTCTTGCCGACGCCGGTCGGGCCGAGGAACAGGAACGTGCCGATCGGCCGGTCGGGGTCCTGGAGGCCAGCGCGCGAGCGCCGCAGGGCGTTCGCCACAGCCGTGACCGCCTCGTGCTGGCCGATGACGCGCTGGTGCAGCCGCTCCTCCATGTGCACGAGCTTCTCGACCTCGCCCTCCAGCAGCCGTGAGACCGGGATGCCCGTCCACTTGCCGACGACCTCGGCGATGTCCTCCGCGTCCACCTTCTCCTTCAAGAACTGCGGCTGCCCGTCGGGCGTGCCCTCGCTCGCCTCGGCCGCCGCGAGCTGTCTCTCCAGTTCGGGGATCTCGCCGTAGCGCAGCTCGGCGGCCCGCTGGAGGTCGGCGGCGCGCTCGGCCTTCTCGACCTCCACGCGCGCCTGCTCCAAGCGCTCGCGCACAACCTTGACCGAATCGATCGCTTCCTTCTCGCGCTGCCACTGCGCCTTCATGCCGTCGCTTCTCTCCCGCAGGTCCGCGATCTCGCGCTCGATCGCCTCGCGGCGCGTGACGGACGACTCGTCGGTTCTCCTTCTCCAAGGCCTGCAGCTCGATCTGCAACTGCATGATGCGGCGGTCGATCTCGTCGATCTCGGTCGGCTTCGAGTCGATCTCGATCCGCAGCTTCGAGGCGGCCTCGTCGATCAGGTCGATCGCCTTGTCGGGCAGGAAGCGGTCGGCGATGTAGCGGTCGGACAGCGTCGCGGCGGCGATGATCGCCGAGTCCTGGATGTCGACGCCGTGGTGGACCTCGTAGCGCTCCTTGAGCCCGCGCAGGATCGCGATCGTGTCCTCGACCGACGGCTCGCCGACGAGCACCGGCTGGAAGCGGCGCTCCAGGGCCGCGTCTCTCTCGATGTGCTTGCGGTACTCGTCCAGCGTGGTGGCGCCGACGGCGCGCAGCTCCCCGCGCGCGAGCATCGGCTTCAAGAGGTTGGCGGCGTCGACCGAGCCCTCGGCCGAGCCCGCGCCGACGATCGTGTGCAGCTCGTCGATGAAGAGGATGACCGTGCCGTCCGCGTCGGCGATCTCCTTCAGGACGGCCTTCAAGCGGTCCTCGAACTCGCCGCGGTACTTCGCGCCGGCGATCAGCGCGCCGACGTTCAAAGCGACGACGCGGCGGTCGCGCAGGCCCTCCGGCACGTCGCCGGAGACGACCCGCTGCGCGAGCCCCTCGGCGATCGCGGTCTTGCCGACGCCCGGCTCGCCGATCAGCACCGGGTTGTTCTTCGTGCGGCGGCTGAGCACCTGGATGACACGGCGGATCTCGTCGTCGCGGCCGATGACCGGGTCGAGTCTGCCGTCGCGCGCGGCCGCCGTCAGGTCGCGGCCGTACTTCTCCAGCGCCTGGAACTTGTCCTCCGGGTTCATGTCGGTGACGCGGTGCGGCCCGCGCACCTCCGCGATCGCCTGCAGCAGCACTTCTCTGCGCGCGCCCGCGTCGCGCAGCAGCTCGCCGGCCTTCGAGTTGTGCCCGGCGAGCGACAGCAGCAGGTGCTCGGTCGAGACGTACTCGTCGCCGAGCTGGCGCATCTCGGCCTCGGCGGCGCGCAGCACCTGGACCAGCTCCTCGGACGGGCCGCTGCCGCCGCTCGGGCCGGTCATTCTCGGCAGCGCGTCGAGCGCGCCGTTGACCGCGGAGCGGATCGCGCCCGGGTCGGCGCCGACCTTGCGCAGCACGGGCACGACGATGCCCTCCGACTGCTCCAGCAGCACCGCGAGCAGGTGCTCGGGCGTAGCCTGCGGGTTCGCACGATCCTCGGCCAGCCGCAGGGCGGCCTGGATCGCCTCCTGGGACTTGATCGTGAAGCGGTCGAGCTGCATCAGGCACCTCCTCCGTCCTGGGTTGGCCGTTCGACGGGGATTCTGAAACGGGGCTGCGGGGCGGACGGCGAACGCTCGAACGGCACGATCGCGCCGCCGCGCACGTAGGGGACGATCTCCGCGCGCAGCGAGCGGCGCAGCTCCTCGAGCCGCTCGACCTCGGCGGCGAGGTCGCCGGCGCGCTTCTCCAGCCGGCGCACCTTCGTCGTCATCGCGTTGAGCTGCTGCTCCAGCTCGAACACGCGCTCGACGCCGGCGAGGTTCATGCCCATCTCCGCCGTCATCTGCTGGATCCGGCGCAGCCGCTCGACGTCGGCCTGCGAGTACAGGCGCGTGCCCTTCGGCGAGCGCTTCGGCTCGATCAGCCCGCGCTGCTCGTACATGCGCAGCGTCTGCGGATGCATCTCCGCCAGCTCGGCGGCGACCGAGATCATGAAGACGCCGCGGTCGTCGCTCAGCTCGATGCGCGTCGTCGTGCGGATGCGGCGCGCGCCTCCGCCGCCGCCCGCGCCGGTCATGCCGTCGCCTCCGTCCGCCCGCCGTTGAAGAGCCGCTCGCGCGGGTTGCCGTTCATCACTTGCGCGAGCCGGTCGACGGCCTCGCGCTGCTCGGCGTTGAGCGATCTCGGCAGCTCGATCGTGAAGCGGTAGTGGATGTCGCCGCGGCCTCTGCCGCCGAGTCGCGGCGCGCCCTCGCCTCTCAGCCGCTGGACCGCCCCGTGTCTCGTGCCGGGCGCGATCCGCAGCCGCTTGCGGCCGTGCAGCGTCGGCACCTCGACGGTCGCGCCCTGCAGCGCCTCGACGACCGTCAGCGGCACCTCGACCTCGAGCTGGTCGCCGGCCTGTCTGAAGACGGGCGACGGCGCGACGCGCGTCACGACGAACAGGTCGCCGGGCGGGCCGCCGTTGACGCCCGGCTCGCCCTTGCCGGCTATCCGGACGCGGCTGCCCTCCTTGACCCCCGCGGGGATGTTCACGCGCAGGCGCTTGATCGTGCGCCGCGCGCCCGAGCCGCCGCAGGTCGGGCAGGGCGACTCGACGATCGAGCCGCTGCCGCCGCAGCGCGAGCACGGCTGCGTGATCGAGAACAGGCCCTGGCCTTGGGACTCGACGCCGCGGCCCTGGCAGACGGGGCAGACGACCGGCGAGGTGCCCGGTCTCGCGCCCGTGCCGTGGCACGTCTCGCAGGGCGTCGTGGTGGGGATCGCCAGCGAGGACTGCGCGCCTTCGACCGCCTCCTGGAAGCTCAGCGACACCTCCGTCTCGAGGTCGCGGCCGCGCTGGGGGCGCGCGCGGCCGGCGCCCGGTGCGCCGCGCCCGCCGGGGCGGGCGGGACCGTCTCCCGGTCCGCCGCCGCGGCCGAACAGGTTCGAGAGGATGTCGCTGAACGATCCGAACGCGTTCGGATCGAAGCCCGCGCCGCCGCCGGCCGCGAACGGTCCGGTGCCCTGGTCGTACGCCTTGCGCTTGTCCGGGTCCGACAGCACGTCGTGCGCCGCGGAGATCTCCTTGAAGCGCTCCTCGGCTCTCGCGTCGCCCTGGTTGGTGTCCGGGTGGTACTGGCGCGCGAGCCTGCGGTACGCCTTCTTGATCTCCTCGTCGGAGGCGTTTCTGCCGACGCCGAGGACCTTGTAGAGGTCGGGCTGCGTGGCGGCCACGTGCAGGCCCCCTTACGCGGCGACGACGACGCGGGCAGGACGCAGGACGCTCTCGCCGTGGCGGAAGCCCTGCTGGTAGACCTCGACGACCGTCCCGGACTCGGCCCCGTCGACCGGCTGCTGGACCATCGCCTCGTGCTCGTTGGGGTCGAAGCGCTCGCCCTCGGGCGAGAACGGCTCGATCCCGACGCGGCGCAGCGCGGCGAGCAGCTCGTCCTGCACGAGCTTGACGCCCGTGCCGAGATGGCCGGCGGCCTCGCCCTCGGCCTCGGCGGCGGCGAGCGCGCGGCCGAGGTTGTCGAGCGCGGGCAGCAGCTCCTTCGCGAGCCGGGTGACCCCGCGCGCCTCCGCGGCGGCGACGTCGCGCGTCATCCGCTTGCGGAAGTTCTCGAAGTCGGCCTGCGTGCGCTGCGCGAGCGCGAGGTACTCGTCCGCCTTGCCGGCGCGCGCGAGCAGCTCGTCGAGGTCGTGCTCGACCTCGACCGCCGCCTGCTCCTCGGCACTGACGACCTCGTCGATCGTGGCGTGCACGCCGTCGGCCGGTGCCTCGGCGCCGGTGTCCTCGACCGGCGCCTGCGGCTCGTGCTCGGCGGTCATCGTCAGCTGCCCTCGTCCACGACCTCGGCGTCGACGACGTCCTCCTCCGCGGAGGCGCCGCCGGTACCGGCGCCGTTCGCGCCGGCGCCCTGGCCGTCGGCGCCGCTGGCCGCGGCCTGCTGCTGGGCCTTCTCGTACATCGCCTCGGAGACCTTGTGGAAGGCGGACTGCAGCGCCTCGGCCTTCGCGTTGATCTCGTTCGGGTCCTCGGACGTGAGCGACTCGCGCACCGCCTTGATCCCGGCCTCGATCTCCGTTCTCGACGCCTCGTCGACGCCGTCGCCGAGGTCCTTGAGCTGGCGCTCGGCCTGGTAGGCGGCGTTCTCGGCGTTGTTGCGCGCCTCGGCCAGCTCGCGCGCCTTGCGGTCCTCCTCGGCGTGCGTCTCCGCGTCGCCGACCATCTGCTTGATCTCGTCGTCGGACAGGCCCGAGCCCGCCTTGATCTCGATCTTCTGCTCCTTGCCGGTGCCGAGGTCTCTCGCGGAGACGGACAGGATCCCGTTCGCGTCGATGTCGAAGGCGACCTCGATCTGCGGGATGCCGCGCGGCGCCGGCGGGATGCCGGTGAGCTGGAACTTGCCGAGCGACTTGTTGTACTGCGCCATCTCGCGCTCGCCCTGCAGCACGTGGATCTCGACCGACGGCTGGTTGTCGTCGGCGGTCGAGAAGACCTCGCCCTTGCGCGTGGGGATCGTCGTGTTGCGCTCGATCAGCTTCGTCATCACGCCGCCCTTGGTCTCGATGCCGAGGGTGAGCGGAGTGACGTCCAGCAGGAGGACGTCCTTGACGTCTCCGGCCAGGACGCCGGCCTGAATGGCGGCGCCGACAGCGACGACCTCATCGGGATTCACCCCACGATGCGGGTCCTTGCCGGTGAGCTCCTTGACCTTCTCCTGCACGGCCGGCATGCGCGTCATGCCGCCGACCATCACGACGTGGTCGATGTTCTTCGCGCCCTTGTCCTTCGCGTCGTCGAGCGCCTGACGGACCGGCGCGACGGTGCGCTCGATCAGGTCGGAGGTGAGCTCGTTGAGCTTCGCGCGTGAGAGCCGCGTGTCGAGGTGCTTCGGCCCCGACTGGTCGGCCGTGATGAACGGCAGGTTGATCTGCGTCTCCTGCGTGGTGGAGAGCTCGATCTTCGCCTTCTCCGCCGCCTCGTAGAGGCGCTGGAGCGCCATCGCGTCGGCCGCGAGGTCGATCCCCTGCGACTTCTTGAACTCGGCGACGAGCCAGTCGACGATCGCCTTGTCGAAGTTGTCGCCGCCGAGGTGGTTGTCGCCGGCGGTCGACTTGACCTCGAACACGCCGTCGCCGATCTCCAGCACCGACACGTCGAACGTGCCGCCGCCGAGGTCGAAGACGAGGATCGTCTGGTCGGACTCCTTGTCGAGCCCGTACGCGAGCGAGGCCGCGGTCGGCTCGTTGATGATGCGCTTGACGTCGAGGCCGGCGATCTTGCCGGCGTCCTTCGTCGCCTGACGCTGGTCGTCGTTGAAGTAGGCGGGGACGGTGATGACCGCGCTGTCGACCGTCTCGCCGAGGTAGGCCTCGGCGTCCGCCTTCAGCTTCGCGAGGATCATCGCGCTGACCTCGGGCGGGCTGTACTGCTTGTCGCCCGCCTCGATGCGCGCGTCGCCGCCGGGGCCGGCGACGACCTTGTAGGGCACGATCGACTCCTCCTCGCGCACCTCGGCCTCCTTGCGGCCCATGAAGCGCTTGACGGAGAAGACCGTGTTGGTGGGGTTGGTGACCGCCTGCCGCTTGGCGACGGTGCCGACCAGCCGCTCCCCGCTCGACGTGAACGCGACCACCGACGGCGTCGTGCGACCGCCCTCGGCGTTCTCGATCACGGTGGGCTCACCACCCTCGAGCACGGCCATGCAGCTGTTGGTAGTACCGAGGTCGATGCCGATCGTCTTGCCCATGGGCGTTGTCTCCTTGCAGCTTCCTATTCGAGGGGAGATGAAATCTAAGCGTGAGTGTAGTAGATCTCACGCGAGATGCGAACTCGCTATGCCCGACGGGAAGGGCACATGCGCCGTAGCGCACAGCCCGGGCAGTCCGGTCTGCGCGCGTGGCAGGTGCGGCGCCCGTGGCGCAGCAGGTTCACGTGCAGCTCCAGCTCCTCGCCGGGCGGGGTGAGCGCGAGCATCGCGTCGTGCAGCTCCTCGAACGGCGCGCCGGGGCGCAGCAGATGCAGCCGCATGCCGACGCGCGAGACGTGCGTGTCGACCGGCACGTCATGGAGCCCGTACGCGAACAGCAGCACGCACGCGGCGGTCTTGCGGCCGACGCCTGGCAGTGAGCACAGATACGCCTGGCCTTCCGGGACCGCTGCGTCGCGCAGCCAGCGCAGGTCGAGCCCGTGCGGCTCGTGCCCGTCGATCGCGCGCAGGATCTCCTGGATGCGGGCCGACTTGACCTTCGAGATCCCGCCCGGCCGGATCGCCTCCTCGACCTCCGCGTTCGGCGCGTTCAGCACCGCCTCATACATGCCCGCCCACCCAAAGCGCTCGCGCAGCCGCTCGTAGGCGACGTCGCGGTTGCGGTCGTTCGTCGACTGCGACAGGACCGTCAGGATCAGCTCGTCGAGCGGCTGCTCGTGCGGCGCCATGATCGGCACGCCGTAGACCTCGCGCAGGCGGTCGCGGATCGTGGTGACGCGCCGCCGCGCCGGGGCGCGCCAGTCGGCGGCGGGGATGGTGGTGCCGGGCGACACGCGCGGGGACGTTAGCGTCCACCTGGGTAGACGGATCGTTGCCAGCAACCGAGAGGAGAGCCGTGAACACCTACGTGATCCTGCGCCGCAACGGGTGGCGCACGCCGGAGGAGCTGCAGGCGGCCGCGAGCAGATCGGGCGCGGTCGGCGACGAGGAGATGTCGGACGACATCCGCTGGATCCGCTCGTACGTGATCCGCGAGCCGGACGGCAGCCTCGGCACCGTCTGCATCTACCAGGGGACGAGCCCCGAGAAGGTCCGCGAGCACGCCACGCGCGCCGGCCTCCCGGCCGACGAGGTGGTCGAGGTCGTCGACACCGTGCTGGTGCGGGCGGATCCGGAGCCGGCTGCGAGCTGAGCGGCCGAGGCGCGGCCGTCGCGGCCGCGCCTCCCGTATCCTCGCGGCGCGTGGCCGTCGAGGAGCACACCGCGGAGATCGACGGGCAGCCGGTCTTCTGGCGCGCGGCCGCGTCGGGGTCCGGCGCCGAGGCGCCCGTCGTGTACGTCCACGGGGTTCCGACCAGCAGCGACGACTGGCTGCCGTTCCTCGCCCGCACGGGCGGTTCCGCGCCCGACCTGCTCGGCTTCGGCCGCTCCGGCAAGGGCGGCCAGAACGACTACTCGCTCGGCGGGATCGCGCGCTGGGTCGAGCGCTTCCTCGACGAGGTCGTCGAGGTGGAGCGCGTACGGCTGGTCGTGCACGACTGGGGCGCGGCCGCGCTCGCGTTCGCGCAGCGCCATCCCGAGCGGGTCGAGCGGCTCGTCGTGATCGATGCCGTGCCGCTGCTGCCCGGCTACCGCTGGCACCGCACTGCGCGCCTGTGGCGCGCGCCGCTGCTCGGGGAGCTGGCGATGGGGCTGACGAGCCGCCGGACGCTCGAGCGGGCGCTGCGGCCGGCGTTCGCCGGGCCGGTCCCGCCCGGGTTCGCGGAAGCGGCGCTGCGCCATTTCGACCAGGGCACGCAGCGGGCGATCCTGCGGCTGTACCGCAGCGCGCCGGAGGCGTCGCTCGCAGTTGCGGGCAACGACCTTTCACATCTCGCGATGCCGGCGCTGGTAGTTTGGGGCGCGCACGACCCGTACATCTCGCCGCGCTTCGGGGACCGATACGCCGCAGAGCTGCCAGACGGGGAGGTCGTGCACGTCGAAGACGCCGGGCATTGGCCCTGGCTGGACCGGCCCGACCTGATCGACCGCATTGCGACCTTCCTCGAAGAGAGCTGACCGGCCGCTGCGAGCCCTGCTGATGGGCGTCGGCTGCGCGCTGCTCGCACTGCTGCCGGCGGCGGCGAGCGCGCCCGCGGCGCAGCCGCACACAGGCCCGTTCGCCCGCGCGATGCTGCGCGAGCTGAACCGCATGCGCGCCGCGCACCACCTGCCCGCGCTGCGCGAGGACCGGCACATGGACGGCGGCGCCGCCAGCCACTCGCGCGACATGGCGCGGCGGCGCTACTTCGCGCACGGCGCCTGGCCGGGGCGCGTGATGGCGGCCGCCGGCGGCGCCCGCAGCATCGGCGAGGTGATCGGCTGGCGCGTGCAGAGCAGCCCGGGCGCCGAGGCGAGCGCGATGGTGCGCGACTGGCTCGGCTCCCCGCCCCACCGCCGCGTCCTGCTCGACGGCGACTTCAGCCGCATCGGCATCGGCCGCGCAACCTCGTCCCAGAACGGCAACCCGACCGCGCTCTACACGGTCGACTGGGCGACGGGCTGAGCGCCGGCGCGCACGCGGGAGCGGCAGGCGCTGCAATAGCCTCCGCGACCGCCATGGCTCGCTCGCGCATCGGTCGGGATCCGCGGCGCCTCGCGCCGGCGGCGGTCGCGGCGGCGCTGGCGGCCGTGTATCTGATCTGGCAGCCGCCGAGCCTCGACCTGGCGGCGGCCGAGTACCGCGCGTGGCTGTTCGGCCATGCCGGCTTCGCGCTGTGGGACGCGCAGTGGTACGGCGGCCATCACCTGCCCGGCTACAGCGTCGTCTTCCCGCCGCTCGCCTACTGGCTCGGGCCGCGCCTGCTGGGCGCGCTGTCCGTCGTCGCGGCGGCGGCCCTGTTCGAGCGGATCGCGCACAAGCGCTGGGGCCCGGACGCCTGGCTCGGAGCGACCTGGTTCGCCGCCGGCGCCGCCACGACGCTGTTCAGCGGCCGCATGACGTTCGCGCTCGGGCTCGTGCCGGCGCTCGCCGCCGTGTGGGCGCTGCAGCGCGACCGGCGCGCGCTCGCGCTCGCGGCCGCGCTGCTGACGCCGCTCGCGAGCCCCGTCGCCGCGCTGTTCCTCGCGCTGGCCGGGACCGCCCACGCGCTCGCCCGGCGGCGCCCGATCGGGCTCGCGATCGCGGCGGCGGCGCTCGCGCCGGTGCTCGCGCTCGCGGTCGCGTTCCCCGAGGGCGGGACGGAGCCGTTCGGCTTCACGTCGCTGTGGCCGGTGCTCGCGTTCGCGCCGATCGCGCTCCTCGCCGTGCTGCCGCGCGAGGAGCGCACGCTGCGGATCGGCGTCGCGCTCTACGCGCTCGGGTGCGTCGCGGCGTACGCGCTGGCGACGCCCGTCGGCGGCAACGCCGAGCGGCTCGGCGCGCTGTGCGCCGGCCCGCTCGCCGCACTCGTGCTGTGGCCGCGGCGCGCGACGGCGCTGCTGTTGCTGGCCCCGTTCCTGCTGTGGTGGCAGTGGAGCGCGGCGGCCGGCGACGTGCGCACCGCGAGCGGCGACCCGAGCCTGCACGCCGCCTACTACGCGCCGCTGCTCGCGGCGCTCGACCGCGCGGGGGCCCGCGGCGGCGCGGACGGCCGCATCGAGATCCCGTTTACGCGCCTGCACTGGGAGTCGCGCTGGGTCGCGCCGGAGATCCCACTCGCGCGCGGCTGGGAGCGCCAGCTCGACGACGAGGTCAACCTCCTCTTCTACGGCGCCGCGGCGACGCTCACCCCGGCGCGCTACCACGCGTGGCTGCGGCGGATGGCGGTCCGCTGGGTCGCCGTCCCCGACGTGCGGCTCGACTACTCGGCGCAGGCGGAGGCGCGGCTGATCGCGCGCGGGCTCCCCTACCTGCGGCCCGTCTGGCGCGGCGCGCACTGGCGCCTCTACGAGGTGCGCGACGCCGCGCCGCTCGCCGACCCGCCCGCGCGAGTCCTGCGCGCCGGCACCGACACGCTCGCGCTCGCCGTCGCGCGGCCGGCGGACGTCGCGCTGCGCGTGCGCTGGACCCCGTATTGGGCGGTGGTCGCGGGCGACGCGTGCGTGGCGCCGGACGGCGACTTCACGCGACTGCGCGTGCAGCGGGCGGGGATAGTCCGGCTGGCGATCCGCTTCTCGCTCGGGCGCATCGCAGAACACACCGCACGTTGCGCCGATCGAAATGTCGTGAAAGACGGGTAACACCGATAGGATGCAGCGCTTCCCCATGATTCGCGGCCTTCGCAACATCGAGCGGCGCGTGCTGCCGCGAGGATGGGCGGACGCGGCGCGTCAGCTCCTCCTCTTCGCCGCCGCCTACTACGCCTACCAGCTCGTCCGCAGCATGGTCGAGGGGCAGGTCTCGACGGCCGCGTGGAACGCGACGAAGGTCATCAACCTCGAGCACAGCTTGCACGTGTTCGCCGAGCCGAGCGTGCAGGCGTGGGCGTCGAACAAGGCGTGGATCATCCACTCGGCCGACTGGATGTACCTCAACTCGCACTTCGTCGTGACGATCGGCGCGCTCGTCTTCCTCTACCTGCGCCGCAACGACAGCTTCTACTTCGTGCGCAACATGTTCATGATCGCGATGGCGTTCGCGCTGATCGGCTACGCGGCCTACCCGACCGCGCCGCCGCGGCTGATGCCGGAGTGGGGCTTCACCGACTCGATCGCCGCGCTGACCGGCCAGCGCGTCGAGAACGAGCCGGTCAGCGCGCTGCTGAACCTGTACGCGGCGGTGCCGTCGATGCACGTCTGCTTCGCGCTGATGGTCGGCTGGCCGCTCGCCCGGCTCGTCAAGCCGCGGCCGCTGAAGGTCGTCTGGTTCCTGTACCCGTTCCTGATCACGTTCGTCGTCGTCGCGACGGGCAACCACTACTTCTTCGACGCCTTCCTCGGCGCGCTGACCGCCGGGCTCTCGGCGCTGCTGTCGAAGCAGCTGCTCGCCCGCTGGCGCCCCGAGGCGTGGTCGTTCGGGCGTGACGGGGCCGGGGCCGCGGCCTGATGTCCGCCACCCAGGAGTTCTCGGCGGCGATGCGCAACCGCCTGATCGAGTCGCGCCTGACGCCGAACGCGATCTCGCTCACGGGCCTGGTCGGGAACCTCGTGGCGGCCGCGCTCGTGTGGCAGGAGTACTTCTTCCTCGGCGGCGTCGCCTTCATCCTCGGCTCGATCATGGACACGCTCGACGGGCGCTACTCGCGCATGTCGGGCAAGGGCACGCCGTTCGGCGCGTTCCTCGACTCGACGCTCGACCGCATCGAGGAGGGGATCGTGCTGACCGCGGTCGCCGCCTATTTCGCGACGCAGAACAACGAGCTGGCGGTCGCGGCGGTCGTCGTCGCGGTGCTCGCCTCGCTGATGGTCTCCTACACCCGCGCGCGCGCCGAGGCGCTCGGGGTCGAATGCAAGGTCGGGATCGCCAGCCGCGCGGTGCGCGTCGTGATCCTGTCGGTCGGGCTCGTGTTCGCGAAGGGCGCCGGCCTCGGCGACTTCGAGCTGCTCGCCCCCGCCGTGTACGTGCTCGCGGGCCTGTCTACGATCACGGTCTTCCAGCGCATCTTCCACGTCCGGCGCGAGCTGTCGGGCACCCCCCAGGTGTAACCCGCGGCGGCCGGCGGGGTCCTTTCCCCAGACTTTTCCCCCAGGAGGAACCTCTCACCGTGAGCAACAGTTCGAGCAACGGCGCCAGCCGATACCAGGCCGAGAAGGTGCGCGTCGCGATCATCGGCGTCGGCAACTGCGCCTCGTCGTTCGTGCAGGGCATCCAGTACTACAAGGACGCCGACCCGAACGGCAGAGTGCCCGGGCTGATGCACGTCGACCTCGGCGGCTACCACGTCCGCGACGTGGAGTTCACGGCCGCCTTCGACGTCGACAAGGAGAAGGTCGGCAAGGACCTGTCCGAGGCGATCTGGGCCGGGCAGAACAACACGATCAAGTTCGCCGACGTCCCGCACCTCGACGTGCCGGTCTACCGCGGCATGACGCACGACGGCCTCGGCAAGTACCTCTCGCAGCGGATCGAGAAGGCGCCGGGCCAGACGGCCGACATCGTCCAGATCCTCAAGGACACGAAGACCGACGTCGTCGTCTCCTACCTGCCGGTCGGCTCCGAGCAGGCGACCAAGTGGTACGTCGAGCAGGTGCTCGAGGCCGGCTGCGGCTTCGTCAACTGCATCCCCGTCTTCATCGCACGCGAGGACTACTGGGACGACCGCTTCCAGAGAGCGGGCCTGCCGATCGTCGGCGACGACATCAAGTCGCAGGTCGGCGCGACGATCACGCACCGCGCGCTGGCGCGCCTCTTCTACGAGCGCGGCGTGATGCTCGAGCACACCTCGCAGCTCAACGTCGGCGGCAACATGGACTTCTTCAACATGCTCGAGCGCGAGCGGCTGGAGTCGAAGAAGATCTCCAAGACGAACGCGGTGACGTCGGTCGCCGGCGTCGACCTGCCGGCGGACGACGTCCACGTCGGCCCGTCGGACTACGTGCCGTGGCTGACCGACCGCAAGTGGGCGCACATCCGGCTCGAGGGCAGAGCGTTCGGCGACGTGCCGCTGACGTGCGAGATGAAGCTCGAGGTGTGGGACTCGCCGAACTCCGCGGGCATCGTCATCGACGCGGTGCGCTGCTGCAAGCTGGCGCTGAACCACGGCATCGGCGGCCAGCTCGACGGGCCGTCCTCGTACCTCATGAAGTCGCCGCACGTGCAGCGCCCCGACGACGAGGCGCGGCTGGCGACCGAGCAGTTCATCGCCGACCACACCGGGCTGCCGGGCACGAAGCCGCTCGGCGCGCCCGCACCGGCTTCGACCGACTCCTAGCCGGGATCGCCTTTGCGACGATGCGGGCGTGTTCGACACGCTCGCATCGCCGCTTGCCGGCTCGCTCGTAGCGCTCGAGCCGCTGGAGGAGCGGCACGTGGAGGATCTGCGCGTGGCCGCGTCGGACCCCCGCGTGTCGGCTTGGCTGCCGGTGCCGCTGCACGACCCCAGATGGTTCGCGTGGTGGCGCGAGGACGCCCGCGCGGCGTGGGAGACGCAGCGCGACGTGACGTTCGCGACGGTGCGACGCGCCGACGGCGTCGCGATCGGCTCGACGCGCTTCCTCGAACTGCGCGAGCGGGACCGCGGCGTCGAGATCGGCTGGACGTGGCTCGCGCCTGAGGCATGGCAGACGGGCGCGAACGCCGAGGCGAAGCTGCTGATGCTCGGACGGGCATTCGACGAGGCCGGCTGCATCCGCGTCGAGCTGAAGACCGACGCGCGCAACACGCGCTCGCGAGCCGCGATGGCTGCCCTGCCGGCCCAGTTCGAGGGGATCCATCGCCAGCACCGCGTGCTGCTCGACGGCACGCTGCGCGACTCCGCCTGGTACAGCGTGCTCGACCGCGAGTGGCCCGACGTGCGCGCCAACCTCGAGCGGCGGCTCGCGGCGCACCTCCACACGAAGAGCGGACAGCTTCGTTCCAGAAACAACTCCTGAGTGGTGGAGCCGCACGACCGCGCCGGCTAACCTGCCAGTATCAGACCAGCCTAGCCCCGCCACGAGGAACGACATGGCCCGCGCGATCGACGTCGCCGCCTACATCCTGAAGCGTCAAGGTCCGATGACGACCATGAAGCTGCAGAAGCTTGTGTACTACTGCCAGGCGTGGCATGCCACCTGGGAGGACGAGCCGTTGTTCCGCGCACGGATCCAGGCATGGGCGAACGGTCCCGTCTGTCCCGATCTCTACAGACGCCACCGCGGGATGTTCAGAGTGGGCAGCAAGGACACCGCGGCGTGGGGAGCGGACTGCTCCCAGCTCAAGGAGCACGAGCGCGAGAGCATCGACATCGTTCTCAGCAGCTACGGGGACAAGTCTGCGCAGTTCCTCAGCGATCTCACGCACCGCGAGCCGCCATGGCACGACGCGCGCCAGGGATTCGCACCGCACGAGCGTGGCTCGGAGGAGATCACGCTCGAGCGGATGGTCGAGTACTACGGAAGCCTCATCGCATCGGCGTGAGCAGCAACCGCCGGGCGAAGAAGGCCAAGCGCACGCAGATCGATCCAGCGCTCGCTGGGGCGGCGGGGGCCAAGCGCGTCACAGGCGACGTGAGGCTCACCAGCACCGCTGGAGGGAAGCGCGTCTACATGGTGCCGAGCCATGCAAGCCACGAGCGCGTGTGCTGGCACTTCGGAGCGATCGATCTCGAAGGGCCCTTCGGCTGGGCCGAGATCACAGAGTCCCAACTCGTCAACCTCGTGGGCGTCATCCGCGATGTCGAGAGACAGACGGCATCGGAGCTGTTCGACAAGGCGGGATACAGACAGACGGTCGGTGCAACCAAGAGCATCCCGATCGAGAGCATCTGCCCCGATGCCCAGCAACGTCTCGCCACGCTCGGATTCGACGATCACAACCATCTCGTCTCCCTACGCATCACGAGAAGAGCACGGCTCTGGATGCTGCGCTTCAACGCCATCGCGTGCCTGCTGTGGTGGGATCCCGATCACCAGGTCTGCCCGGGCACTCATTAGCGCACGAGCCGTAGCCCACGGCGCCTCTCTATGCTCCGGGGCGTGTCCGCGCGCCTCGCGATCGCCCAGGTCACGCCCTACGCCTGGGAGACGCCGCACGAGGTGAACCGCGCGGTTGCGCGCTGCGCCGAGGAGCTGGCGGCGCGCGGGCATCGCGTCGTCGTGATCGCCCCCTCGACGTCGAGCGCGCTCGTGCGCGAGTCGCGCAAGGCGATCCACGCGGCGAGAGAGCGACCTGAGGCGCTGCTGGAGCCGTCGGACGGCCTGCCGTATCGCGTGCTCGGCGTCGGCGAGGTGCTGCCGTTCTCGCCGTCGCGGCGCCGCGCGGCGTCGCTGCCGATCGACGTCGCGCGCACGATCGAGCAGGCGCTCGCGATCGCGCCGCTCGACGTCGTCCACCTGCACGAGCCGTTCGCGCCGAGCGCCGCGAGCGCGGCGCTGCGCCACTCGCGCGCGCTCAACGTCGGCACGTTCCACGCGCCGACCGAGCGCGTGCTCTCGACGCAGGTCGCGCGGCGCGTCGTGGAGCTGTTCCTCGGCCGCCTCGACGCGCGCGTCGCGAGCTACGCGGCGACGCGCGACCTGCTGCAGCGCTGGTTCCCCGGCGACTGCCGCGTGATCCTGCCGGGCGCGGACGCGCCGACGGCGGCTGAGCGCACGGAGGAGCGGGTCGAGATCGCGCTGATCGCCGACGAGGACCGCCCCGCCGTGCGCACGCTCGTGCGCGCACTGCGACGCATGCCGGCGGGCGACGGCTGGCACGCGACCGTCTGGTCGCGCCGCGCGACGCAGGGCGCCGGGCCGCTGCGCGCCGAGCTGCGCGAGCGGATCGACTTCCTCGGTCCCGACGACTGCGACGAGGACGCCCTGCTCGCGCGCGCCGACGTCGTCGTGCGCGCGTCGAGCGGCGTCGCGCCCGCGCCCGGCGGGCTCGTGCGCGCGCTCGCCGCCGGCTGCGTACCGGTCGCCGCTAACCTGCCCGTCTACGAGGAGCTGATCGGCGACGGCGAGCACGGGCTGCTGTTCGCGCCGGGCGACGCCGACACGCTCGCGGCGCAGCTCGCGCGGCTCGTCGCCGAGCCGGCGCTGCGCACGCGGCTGCGCACCGCGGCCGACCCGTTGCGGGAGCGGCTCAGATGGACGCGCGTCGTGGACGAGCTGGAGGAGGTCTACGGCGAGCTGGTCGCGCGCCGCCACGACGGCCGCGGCGACCCCGCGCTGCGCGCGAAGGTCGCCAAGCGCCGCCGCATCGACGTCGACCTGCACATGCACACCGACCACTCGTCCGACTGCGCGACGCCGGTCGAGGTGCTGCTCGCGACCGCGAAGGCGCGCGGGCTCGGCGCGATCGCCGTCACGGACCACAACGTCATCTCCGGCGCCTTCGAGGCGCAGGCGAAGGCGAGCGGGATCAAGGTGATCGTCGGCGAGGAGGTCAAGACGGCCGACCAGGGCGAGGTGATCGGCCTGTTCCTCAGAGAGCTGATCCCGCGCGGGCTGACGCTGCAGGAGACGATCGCCGAGATCAAGCGCCAGGGCGGCGTCGTCTACGTCCCCCACCCGTTCGACCGCATGCACGCGGTGCCCGACTACGAGCACCTGACGGCGGTGCTCGACGACGTCGACGCGATCGAGGTCTTCAACCCGCGCGTGGCGATCCAGGAGTTCAACGAGGAGGCGGCCCGCTTCGCCGCCAAGTACCGCATCCCGGCGGGCGCCGGCTCGGACGCGCACGTCGCGCAGGGCCTCGGCTCGGTGCGGATCCGGATGCCGGACTTCGACGGGCCCGAGGAGTTCATGGAGGCACTGCGCGAGGCCGACATCGTGCGCACGCCGGCTTCGCTCCTCTACGTGCAGGCGCTGAAGTTCCTGCAGACGAGAGCCGTGCCGAGAGGCGCGCGGGCGGCCTCGAAGGAGCGCCGGGTCCGCCGAGCGGCGCGCAAATCCTGAAAGTCCTGATGCACGAGCAGGGACATGCCGGGGGCGCGTCCAATCTTCCCCCCAGCATGCCCATCACCGACGACGAGATCCGCGAGAAGTACCTCGAGCGGGCGATCCGAGAGCTGAACCACTTCACGCGCGACCTGCAGGAGTGCAGCCACTGCCCGCGCGGCAACCTCATGCCGGTGCTGGGATCCGGCCATCCGCAGGCCGACGTGTTCATGGTCAAGCACCACCCGCGCCCCTCCGAGATCGAGGAGGGCGTCGCCTTCTACGGGCGCGCAGGCGGGGCGCTGATGAAGTCGCTCAAGCGGCTGCAGATCGACCCGCTCGCCGTCTACGGGACGCTGTGCGTGAAGTGCCCGCTGCCCGATCCGTCGCTGGCCGACCCGGCCTGCGTCGAGCGGCTGATCGAGGAGCTGGCGATCGTGCAGCCGAAGATCGTCGTGGTGATGGGCGAGGACGCGCTGGACGTGGTCAACGAGCTGGAGATCCCGCTCGCGCGCACGCTCCTCGCCGAGCCCGGCGCGATCCAGCGGCTGACGCCGTCGATCGAAGCGCTGTACGTGCCGAACATCGACGAGGCGCTCGACGAGGAGAGCGCCAAGCGCGACTTCTGGCGCGCCTTCCGCGTGCTCGGCGAGTGGTACGAGGCGCTGCCGCCGTACTGAGCTACGGCAGCAGGACGAGCTTGCCGAGCTTGCCGCCGGCGGCGAAGCGCTCGTAGGCGGCGGGCGCGTCGTCGAGCGGGAACGTCTCGGCGACGGGGACGCGGATCGCGCCGCTTTGCACGAGCGGCAGCACGTGGCGCTCGAGCCCGCGCGTCATCAGCGCCTTCTCCTCCAGCGGGCGGGCCCGCATCGTGGAGGCCATGACGCGGCCGCGCTTGTACATCAGCTTCGCGAGGTTCAGCTCCGCCTTCGCGCCGGCGGCGATGCCGATCACGACGATGCGGCCGCTGGTCGCGAGTGCGTCGACGTTCGCGCCGAGATTGGGCGCGCCGACGAGCTCGAGGATCGCGTCGAACGGGCCGTGCTGCTCGAAGCCGTCGGGCTCGATCACGGTCGCGCCGAGCGCGGCGACCTGCTCGCGGCTGCCGGCGTTGCGGACGGTCGCGGTGACGCGTGCGCCGAGGCTCGCGCCCAGTTGGATCGCCGCGGTGCCGACGCCGCCGGCGCCGCCGTGCACGAGCAGCCGCTCGCCGGCCTGCAGGCCGGCCTGCGTGAAGAGCGCGTCGTGCGCGGTCGCGAAGACCTCCGGGAAGCCGCCCGCCTGCGGCCAGTCGAGCGCGCCGGGAACCGGCATCAGCATGCGCTCGTGGATCGCCGACAGCTCCGCCTGCCCGCCGCCGCCGACGATCGCCATCACGCGGTCGCCTTCCTTGAAGCGCGTCGCGCCAGGGCCGTTCTCGACGACCTCGCCGGCCAGCTCCAGGCCGGGGATGTCCTGCGGCCAGCCGGGCGGGGCCGGATAGAGGCCGCGCTTCTGCATCATGTCGGCGCCGTTGAGGCCGGCGGCGCGCACGCGCACGAGCACCTCGTCCTTGCCCGGCTGCGGATCGGGGCGTTCCTCGACGAGGATCTCGCCGTCGCGGATCGTGGCGGCTCGCATGGCGGCGGAGTCTAGCCGGCGGGGTGCGGCGCGCCGGGGTGCGCGGGGCGGCTCAGCCCCATCTCATGACTCTGGCGATCGCTCTGTCGACGAAGCGGTCGGGGAGGAAGCGGGCGGCGAGGGCGCGGCTCTTCGCCTCGCGGCCTACGAGGTAGCGCGTCTTCGGCCTGCGGGCGGTGAGCGCGTGGGCGACGTCCTTGGCGACGGCGTCGGGTGGGAGGCCGGTCTTGGCGCCCTCCTCGGAGGCGGTGCGGACGGTCGTGATCAGGGGGCCATAGTCGCGCTGCGCGTCGGCGCTCATCGTCTGCTGCAACTCGTCGCCGGAGGCGATGCCCTTGTCCCAGATCGGCGTCGCGATCGTGCCCGGCTCGATCACGGAGACCTCGATCCCCCACGGGCGCAGCTCGCGACGGAGGGTGTCGGAGAAGCCCTCCAGCCCGAACTTCGAGGCGGCGTAGGCGCCGAGCAGCGGCACGGCGACCTTGCCGCCGATCGAGCTGACGTTGACGATCCGGCCGCGGGCGGCGCGCAGCTGCGGCAGGAACGCCTGCGTGACGGCGACCTGGCCGATCAGGTTGACCTCGATCTGACGGCGGAAGTCGTCGATCGGCTGGTGCTCGATCGGTGCGGGGACGGCGACGCCGGCGTTGTTGACGAGGCCGGCGAGGCGACCGCCGGTCTGCTCGCTCACGCTCTGCGCCGCGGCGGCGATCGAGTCCGCGTCGATCACGTCGATCCGCAGCGGCGTGACGCCGGCGATCTCCCGCGCGAGCCGCTCGCCGTCCTCCGCCTTGCGCACCCCGGCGAAGACCGCGAAGCCGAGGCCCGCAAGCCGCCGCGCGCACGCCTCCCCGATCCCGCTCGACGCGCCGGTCACGACGACCGCTCCACGCTGCTGTGAGCCCGCTGCCATGGCGCCGGATTCTGTCAGGCGGTTCTGCGATGCGAGCCGGGTCGCATCTCGCGGAGAGTCTTTACCCGATCACAGATATGCGGTGGCGACAATGGGCCAGCGCGACCGTAACGTCGTGCGTGCACGACGGAAGCAGCTTCTGCCATCCGATCCTCCGGACACCGGGACTGGTCGGGGCCTGTCAGCCCCGGCGTCCATCGGACGCCCATGGCATCCGGAAAGGAGGGACTATGGGAGAAGCTGTCATGGCAATGGCGCTGCTTGTCGCCCTGCTGGTCATAGACCGGCTCGTCGACAGACGGCGCTAACGCGAGGCCGTCATGCAAAGCCGCATCGACGGCAGGCTCCGTGGTCGATGCGGAACGCAGCGGGCCGGGGGTTGCCGCCCCCGGCCCGACTGCAAACGGAGGGACAGATGTCGTCCGCAGCCATGGCAATCACGACGAAGGATAAGTCGCGACCCACCCAGAGACAACCGCATCGGCGGTGTGCTCGCGAGAGCCCGTCTCACTCCGTCATCAACGCCACCGGAACCGCCAGACCAGCGGAGCGGCGCAGCGTGGCGATGCGGCGGCCGGGCTGGACGGCGGGGCGCGGCGCGCTGCATCGCTCGTCGCCGATGGCGGCCGCGGTCGCGTCGATGTCGGCGACCTTGAAGGCGAGGCCCCAGAAGAAGGCCGGGCCGTCCGGGCCGCCGCTGCGCTCGATCGCATCGGCGGGCGCCTGAACGACCTCGAGGATCACCTCGCCGAGGCGGAAGAACGCCTGCCGCGGCGCTCCCGCCGGCGTCGGCTCCTCGCGGACGCGGCGCAGGTCGAGGCCAGCGGCCTGGAGGACGGCCACCGTGCGGTCGAGCGCCGGAGTGATCGCGACCACGTGGTCGAGCGCGGTGACGCCGTTCGGGTGCGTCGGCGACGGCGGCCCGCCGGCCACGACGTCGTCCGCACGCGTCGTCGGCAGCCCGTCGAGCTGCTCGCTCGCGATCCCGTCCAGCGTCCACCGCACGATCCCGCGCCCGGCGTCGCGCCCCGCGAGCCGGATCGGCACAGAGCCGACGCGGCAGACGTCGTCTTCGACCACGAACCCGAGCGCCGCCCACGTCGCGGGCTCGTCGGCGATCGTCAGCTCGTGGATCCGTACGCCCGGCATCGCCGGGACGCTAACGCGCGCGCCGCTACCCGCGCTCCAGCAGCGCCACGCACTCGATGTGCGGGGTCTGCGGGAACATGTCGACCGGGGTGACTCTGCGCAGGATGTAGCCGGCTTCGACGAGCTGCGCGGCGTTCGGCGCGAGCGTCGTCGGGTTGCAGGAGACGTAGACGATCCGCTTCGGCGAGCTGTCGATGATGCGTCTGACGACCTTCGTCGACAGCCCGGCGCGCGGCGGGTCGACGACGACGACATCGGGCGTGCCGGCCTTCGCGACGAGGTCTCTCAGCGCGACGCGCACGTCGCCCGCGAAGAAGTGGGCGTTGTCGACGTCGTTGATGCGCGCGTTCGAGATCGCGTCGCCGATCGCCGGCTCGATCAACTCCAGCCCCCACAGCTCCGACGCGCGCGGCGCGAGCGTCAACCCGATCGTGCCGATCCCGCAGTAGAGGTCGTAGACGCGCTCGAAGCCTCTCAGCGCGGCGTACTCGCCGGCAAGCGCGTAGAGCTTCTCCGCCATCTCGGTGTTCGTCTGGAAGAACGCGTGCGGGGAGATGCGGAAGCGCATCCCGCTCAGCTCCTCGTCGAGGTAGTCGCTACCGGCGATCAGCTCCGTCTCGCCGAGCGCGGTCGTCTCGCCGACGCCGTCGAACGCCGTCCACAGCAGGCCGTTGCAGTCGACCGCCTCGGCGAGCCCGTCGGTGTCGAGCTGACCCGGCATCGTCACGAGGCGCACCTGGATCTGCCCGGTGCGCCGCCCCTCGCGCACGACCAGATTCCGCAGGAAGCCCTCGTGCGTGCGGCGGTCGTAGGCGGTGAGGCCCTTCGAGCGGCACCAGTCGAGCACCTGCCGGCTGGCGACGTTGGAGCGCTCGGAGGCGATCAGGCAGTCGTCTATCGGGACGATCCGTTCCCAGTGGCCGGGCGCGTGGAAGCCGAACACCAGCTCGCCGTCGTCTTCGGTGCCGAACGAGTATTCGAGCTTGTTGCGGTAGCGCCAGCGCTCGACCGCCGGCACGATCGGCTCCATCGCGAAGCCGTCGAGCTTGCCGATCCGCCGCAGCGCGTCCTCGACCTGCTGCTGCTTGATCTCCAGCTGGCGCTCGTACGGCAGCACCTGCCACGGCACGCCGGGGTGCGGCGCGTGCGCCGGTATCCGCTCGGGCGACGGCTCGAGTATCTCGAGCGTTATCGCTTCGGCGTAGTCGCGCTTCGGGCGCGTGATTCTGGCGCGGACCTTGTCGCCCGGCACGGCGCCGACGACGAACACGACGTAGCCCTCGTGGCGCGCGACGCCGTTGCCGCCGAACGCGAGCGAGTCGATCGTCAGCTCGAGCTCGTCGCCGCGGCTGGGGCGCTGCCGTCTGGTCAGTGCGGTGGACATGCGGCGTCTAGCATGCCAGGCCCATGGACCTCGCCGCGTACCGACTGCAAGCCGAGGCGTTCACGGCCGAGCTGGGCGAGGAGTATCACGCGCACTTCGCGGGGCTCAGAGCGGAGTTCGACGTCGAGCCGATCTACGCCAAGCACGCCGAGCTGTTCACGCGCGAGTCGGTCGCGCGCCTGCGCGAGCAGGCCGACGCCGCGGCGGCCCAGGGCGAGGACGCGGGGCGCCGCGCGCGCATGCTGCTCGACTTCGCGGTCGACGGGCACCTCGGGCTCGTGTCGACCGACCTGGAGGGCGAGCTGGCGCAGCGCGAGGCGGGCCTCGTCCTGTCGATCGAGGGCGACGGCGCCGCGATCCCCTTCCGCGAGGCGACGATCGTGCAGGCGAACGAGCCCGACCGCGCGCGGCGCGCGGCGATCGAGGCGGCGCGGCTGGAGGCGACCGAGACGCACCTCAACCCGCTCTACCGCGAGATGCTGGAGCGCACGCGCGCGACCGCGGTCGAGCTGGGCTGGCCGAGCTACCGCGCGCTGTGCGAGGAGCTGAAGGGCTTCGACCTCGACCGCCTCGCGCGCGCGACCGACGCGTTCACGGCCGCGACCGAGGAGGCGTATGCGCCGCTCGTCGCGCCGGTGGTGGAGCGCACGCTCGACGGCCTCGCGCTCGACGATCTCGTGCGCGCGGACCTGCCGCGCCTCTTCCGCTTCGCCGAAGCGGACGCGGCGTTCGACGGCGCGCAGCTGCTGCCGAGCTTCGAGGCGACGCTCGCCGGCCTCGGGATCGATCCGGCGACGCAGCGCAACGTCCACCTCGACGTCGCGTCGCGTCCCGGCAAGTCGCCGCGCGCCTTCTGCGTCGCGGTCAGAGTCCCACAGGACGTGCGGCTCGTCGTCCCGCCGATCGGCGGGCGCGACGACTTCACTGCGCTGCTGCACGAGGGCGGCCACGTCGAGCACTACGCGCACGTCGACCCGAGCCTCGCGTTCGAGTACCGCCATCTCGGCGACAACGCGATCACCGAGGCGTTCGCGTTCCTGTTCGACCACCTCGTCGAGGACCGCGGGTGGCTGCGCGCGCGGCTCGGCGTGCAGGACGCCGACGGCACGCTCGCCGCGCACGCGCGCGCGACGCGGCTGATCTACCTGCGCCGCTACGCGGCGAAGCTGCCGTACGAGCTGGACGTGCACGCCGTCGACCCGCCCGCCGACGCCGCGCTGCGCGAGCGCTACGCGACGCTGCTGGGCGCCGCCGCGCGCGTGCGCTGGCCGCGCGAGACATACCTCGCCGACCTCGACCCCGGCTTCTACGTCGCCTGCTACCTGCGCGCCTGGGCGCTCGAGACGCACCTGCGCGCGCACCTGCGCGAGCGCTTCGGCGAGCGCTGGTTCGAGCGGCGCGAGGCGGGCGACGCGCTGCGCGCGCTGTGGCGCGACGGCCAGCGCCTATCCGCCGAGGAGCTGCTCGCCGAGCTGACCGGCGCCGAGCTGGACTTCGGCGCGCTGCTCGCGGATCTGGGGCTGGAGGGCGTCCCGGCCAGCGGTGCCGGGACGCCCTGAGCCCTACTTCTTTCTGCGCGGGGCGTTCTTTCTCGCCGCGGCGCCGACCGCTCTGCGAGCGCGCTCGGCGCTCTTCATGAGGCGGTCGACCGAGTCGGCGCGGCGCGCTCTGGCGGCCGTGCCGTCGAGCTTCTTCGACAGCTGCTCGAGCTGCTCGATGCCCTTGCCGAGCAGCGTGTCGAGGTTCGTGAGCACGTCGTCCTTCTGCTCGCGGCCCTTGCGCACGAGCTCGCCGACGAGGTCGTTCGCGTCGCCTCTCGCGACGTGACCGCGGGCGACGGCCTCGTCGAGCGCCTCCTGGATCGCCTCCGACGCGAGCAGCACGAGATCGCGCGGCTCGAAGACGCGGTTGGAGAGCTGGTCGCGCAGCGCGTCGACGAGCTGGGCGACGGGGTCGGCGGTGCGTCTGCGGGCGCCGCCGGTCGCGCGTCTCGGCGCGGCCGCCGGTCTTCTCGCCGCCGCTCTTCTGGCAGCGGCTCTTCTGGCGACCGGTCTTCTGGCCGCGGGTCTTCTGGCCGCAGCGCGCGCGGCGGGTCTTCTGGCTGCGGGTCTTCTGGCGGCGGCGGCACGAGCGGGTCTTCTCGCCGCGGCTCTTCTGGCGGTCGCTCTCGTCGCCGCAGCGGCGCGAGCGGGTCTTCTGGCGGTCGCTCTTCTCGCGGCCGCGGCGCGCGCCGGTCTTCTCGCCGCCGCGCTTCTGGCGGCCGGGCTGGCTCTGGCGGCTGCGGCACGTCTGGCAGCCGGTCTGCGGGCGGCCGCGGCTCTTCTCGCGCCGGTGCTCGCTCTTCTCGCAGCGGGGGACTTCGGCTGGGGCATCGATGCTCCTCGGTATGGACAGACGGACCGGTCGGGCGCGAGGCTACCGCAGCAGCAGCTCCAAGAGCGCTTTCTGGGCGTGGCGCCGGTTCTCGGCTTGGTCCCAGATGCGCTGACGGGCGCCGTAGAGGACCTCGGCCGTGATCTCCTCGCCCGGGTGGGCGGGAAGGTCGTGGAGCGCGATCGCGCCGGGCGCGGCGCGGTCGAGCAGCGCGTCGTCGACGCGGTAGGCGGCGAGCGCGGCGCGGCGCGCGTCGGCCGTCTCCTCGTCGCCCATGCTGACCCACACGTCTGTGTAGACCGCGTGCGCTCCGGCGACGGCGACGAGCGGGTCGTCGGTCAGGACAGCGCCGGCGACGGGCTCGAGCTGGTAGCCGTCCGGCGCGGCGACGCGCACCTCCACGCCGGCGAGGGCGCCGAGGATCGCGAGCGAGCGAGCGACGTTGTTGCCGTCGCCGACGTAGGCGAGCACGAGGCCGTCGAGTCTCCCGAACGTCTCGCGCAGCGTCAGCAGGTCGGCGAGCGCCTGGCACGGGTGGTGGCCGGCGGTGAGCATGTTCACGACCGGCACGCTCGCGTGCTCGGCCAGCTCGCGCACCAGCTCGTCGGGACCGGTGCGGATCCCGATCGCGTGCACGTGGCGCGACAGCACGAGCGCGGTGTCGCGCACGGCCTCGCCGCGACTGAGCTGCATCTCGTCCGGACGCAGGATCAGCGGATGGCCGCCCAGCTCGACGATGCCCGTCTCGAACGACAGGCGCGTGCGCGTGGACGGCTTCTGGAAGATCAGCGCGACATGCTTGCCCGCGAGCGCGCGCGAGGCGAGCGGCTCGGCCTTCAGCTCGAGCGCGCGCTCGACCAGCGCGAGCAGCTCGTCGCGGGTGAGCTCTTCTCCGGTGAGCAGGTGGCGCGGCAAGCGCGCAAGTGTACGGTCCCGTAACGGAGCCGCGCGTGCTCGCTGTGAGCGCGTTCCACGCTCAGTCGAGCGCTCGACGAAGGAAGTCGTCGAACAGCGGGACGGTGAACGCGGTGTCGCCGTGTCCCGGGCTGTAGATCATGCCCTTCTGGATCAGTCTCGCGCGGCGGGGACCCACGCTCTCGACGCGCGCCCCGAGCTCGCGAGCGATGTCCCCCGATCGATGCGGCCCGGGCCCGAGCTTTGCCATCGCGCGGAGGTACTCCCGCTCGGCCGGCGTGAGGCGGTCGACGCGCACCAGGAAGAAGTTGTCGTCGAGCCTCTGCCGCACGAGTGGCGTGGCACGATCGACGTCCGCGAGCGTAATCGGCGTTCTCGGCGCGACGTTCCAGACCTCGTAGCCCCACTCCTGCAGGAAGTAGGGATAGCCCTGCGTCAGCTCGAGCAGCCGATCGAGCGCGTCGTGCCGGAATCTCACACGCTGCTCGCGCACCGGAAGCTCGAGCACGGCTCGCGCCTCGGCAGGCTCCAGCGATCCGATGCGCGGGAACGAGAACAGCCGCTCGGCGTACGACTTCGCGTCGCCGGTGAGCGCCGGCAGCTGAGGCAGTCCGGCGCCGACGAGGACCACCGGGAGGTCGAGCTGCAACGTGCGGTGGATCGCGGTGATGAGCGCTGACAGCTCGTCAGCGGCGAGATACTGAACCTCGTCGATCGCGAGCACGACGCCGGTGTCGCGATCCGCCGCCGCTCGGCCCGCCGCGACGAGCACGTCGGTCAGGTCGTCGGACAGCTCGCCTGAGTCGGCGACGCCGACGATCGCGTCCGCGGCGATCGAGATCGACGAGCCGTCGGGAAGCCCGAGGGTGAAGGACCGCAGCGCCCCCAGCGCTCGCCGTACCGCGCGGGACGCTGCACCCGTGCGCTCCAGCTCCATCAGGATCGACCGCAGCCGGGCCGCCAGGAGCCGCACGAACCCGCCGTCGTCGGGCGCCTCGACGTAGCCGAAGCGAAGTCCCTCGGCTTCGGCGACTTCCTCGAAGCGGTTGAGCAGCACCGTCTTGCCGACGCCGCGGAGGCCGATCGGCATCAGGCTCTTGCCGGGCCGCCCGCGAACGGCGCGCCCGACGGTGACCCGGAACTGCTCGATGAGCGCGTCACGCCCGACGAGCGCCGGCGGGGGCGTTCCGGCCCCGGGCCGGAAGGGATTCTCCAGCTCGTCCATATGAACCGAGCTTACTCCGTCTTATGCTTCTTATCGAATAACAGATAAGAATGGTAAGACGTCGCTCAGCCGCCGCGCGAGCGCAGGCCGAAGCCGCGCAGCATCAGCAGCGCGCGCTCGCCGAGCGTGCCGGCGGCCGGCAGGACGCCGAGCTGCACGGCGGCTTCGTAGCGGTCGAAGAAGGCGCGCACGCGCAGCAGGCGGCCGGCGCGCAGCTCGGCGTAGACGACGCCGTGGACGACGACGAAGCGTCCCGTCGGGGGCAGCCCCTCGAGCGCGCCGCGGTGCGTGCCGGCGAGCTTGCAGGGCGCGGCGGCGAAGCGGCCGGCGGGGTCGGCGAGCCGCTCGCCCGCGCGCTCGACGCGCACGTCGGGGAAGCCCTGCCACAGCCGCTCGGCGTGCGCGGCCAGCTCGTCGGCGCCGATCAGCGGCGCGGGCGTCAGCGGGTCCTCGTACTGGACGGCGGGATCGCACAGCGGCGCGAAGGCGGCCGCGTCGCGGCCCGACCAGGCCGCCTCCCAGCGGTCGAGCAGCGTGTCGAGCGGGAGCGGCGGTGTGGGCTCGACGCGCGCGGCGCCGGCGTCGCTCGCGGCCGGGTCCGGCCCGTCAGGCATCGGCCGGCGACGGTGCCGGAGCGCCGAAGTCGGGCAGGCCGGCGTCCGGCGTCGAGGCCTCCGCGTAGAGGCGCCGCGGGATGCGGCCGGCGCGGCGCGCGAGGCGCCCGCCCTCGACGCCGGCGCGGATCGCGCGCGCCATCGCGGCCGGGTCGTGCGCGCGCGAGATCGCGCTCGCGCAGAGCACCGCGTCGCAGCCCAGCTCCATCGCGAGCGCCGCGTCGGAGGCGGTCCCGACGCCGGCGTCGAGCACGACCGGCAGCTCGGTTCGCTCGCGGATGATCGCGACGTTGTACGGGTTGCGGATCCCCATGCCCGAGCCGATCGGCGAGCCGAGCGGCATCACCGCCGCGCAGCCGACGTCCTCGAGCCGGCGCGCGAGGATCGGGTCGTCGGTCGTGTACGGCAGCACGACGAAGCCGTCGGCGACGAGCGCCTCGGCGGCGGCGAGCAGCTCGACCGCGTCGGGCAGCAGCGTGCGGTCGTCGCCGATCACCTCGAGCTTGACCCAGTCGGTCTCGAACGCCTCGCGCGCGAGCTGGGCGGTCACGATCGCGTCGCGCGCCGTGTAACAGCCGGCGGTGTTCGGCAGGACGTCGACGCCGGCTTCGGCGAGCACGTCCATGATCGAGCCGCGCTGCTGCGGGTCGACGCGGCGCAGCGCGACCGTCACGAGCTCGCTGCCGCTCACGCGGATCGCCTCCGCCATCTCCTCGAGCGAGCGGAAGCCGCCGGTGCCGAGCAGCAGGCGGGAGCGGAACGTCTTGCCGGCGATGACGAGCGGGTCGTCCATGCTGCTCATCCTCCCTGGATCGCGGTCAGGATCTCGACGCGGGCGCCGGCGCCCAGCCGCGTGTCGGCCCATGCGCCGCGCCGCACGACCTCGCGGTCGACGGCCACGGCGACGCCGCGCGCGTCGAGCGGGACGCCGAGCAGCGCGACCGCGTCGGCGACCGTTGCGCCGTCGGCCAGCTCGTGCCAGTCGCCGTTGAGCTGGACCGAGATCACGACGGCACCGCCTCGCGGTCGGCCGCGAAGCGCCCCGCGCCGAACGGCGCCGCGACCTCGGGCAGCGGCTCGCCGGCGAGCGTCGCGGCGAGCGCGTCGGCGACGATCGGTGCGAGCAGGATCCCGTGGCGGAAGCAGCCGGCCGCCCACTGCAGCCCGGCTACGGCGCCGGGGCCGAGCACGGGCGCGTTGTCAGGCGTGCCGGGGCGCAGGCCGGCGGCGACCTCCTCGATCGCCAGCTCGCTCACGCCGGGCACCAGCTCGATCGCGTCGCGCAGCAGCTCGAAGATCCCGCCCGCCGTCGGGGCGGTGTCGAAGCCCTGCTCCTCCATCGTCGCGCCGAGCACGTAGCGGCCGTCGCCGCGCGGGACGAGGTAGCCGGGCTGCATGCGGATCACGCGCGTGAGCAGACCCGAACCCGCCGGGTCGCGCAGGCGCATGATCTGCCCCTTGACCGGGCGGACCGGGACGCGCGCGTGCTCCGGCAGACCGTCCAGCGCGCCGGCCCACGCGCCGGCGGCGATCACGACCTGGCCGGCGTAGATGCGCTCGCCGGTCTCGGCCAGCTCCACGCCGGCGACCCGTTCGCCGTCGTCCGACAGCGCGATCCGCGCGACCTCCGCGTGCTCGCGCAGCACGCCTCCCGCCCGCTCGACCGCGACGGCCAGCGCGGCGCTCAGCGCGCGCGGATCGATCGCGTGGTCGTCGGGCACGTCGAGCGCAAGCCGCAGCGTCGGCGCGAGCGCCGGCTCGCGGCGGCGCGCCTCGCTCGCGAGCAGCCGCTCGACGGGCAGCCCCATCGCCTCGCGCTCGGCCAGCTCGCGCTCGAGCGCCTCGGCCTCGTCGCGGTCGCGCGCGACCGCGAGCGTGCCGCACGCGGTGAAGCCGGGATCGCGGCCGGACGCGGCCGCCAGCTCCTGCACGAACGCCGGGTAGCGGTCGAGCGACGCGCGACTGAGCGCCAGCAGCCCGCGCTCCCCGACGCGCGCCTCGCTGATCGGCGCGAGCATGCCCGCGGCAACGTGGGTGGCCCCGCGCGCGAGACGGTCGCGCTCCAGCACGACCGTGCGCAGCCCGCGCTGCTGCGCACGCCAAGCGACGGCGAGGCCGGCGATGCCGCCGCCCACGATGGCGACGTCGAAGCGATCGGAATGCTGGGGCACGTGCTCCTTCCCTGCGCCGGCATGACCCGGATCAGGTTCTGACGGTCGGCGGCCGGAGTGCCGCCCTCTCAGCCCGGTTGAGGGCTCCCGTAGAGGCGATGGTAGCGCCAGCCCCTAGCCCGCAGCGGGCAGCCGGTCAGCGACGGCGCCGAGCCGCGCCGTCGCCGGAGAGCCGCCCGAGGATGCCCGAGCGGCCGCCGAGCGCCTGGCGCAGCGACGCCGTGAGCAGCGGCAGCGCAGCGCGCGGGCGGCGCGCGATCGCCAGCGCGAGCGCGCGCGGGTCCGTGCGCGCGTGGCGCTCCAGCACGCGTCCGTCTCGCAGCATGATGCGATCCGTCGTCGGCAGCTCGATCGGCAGCCCGCCGAGCGTCCCGCGCAGCACGAAGTCGATCTCGACGCCGTCGCCGGTCGGGCGCCAGTCGAGCACCTCGCCGCGCAGGTCGGGGATCGTCCCGAACAGCACGTCGAAGAAGTCGCGGAAGCCGTCGTGCCCGCGGGCCGCCGGCAGCAGCGGCTGCCTCATCACTACGCCGGGGTCGAGCAGGTCGGGCAGGAAGCGCGGAAGCAGCGTCTCGCGGCCGCCGGCCCAGCCGGCGCGGAAGTGCTCGACGAACGCGGCTTTGTCGTCGCTCATGTCGCGCTTGGGACGGGCGCGCGCGCGAATGCGGCGATCAGCTCGGCGAGCCGCTCCGGTCTGTCCTCGGGCGAAAACGTGCGCGCGCCGTCGACCAGCTCGAAGCGCGCGCCGGGGATCGTCGCCGCGAGCCGCTCGCCGTCCGCGCGCGGAAAGAACTTGTCGTCCGCCGACCACGCGATCAGCGCCGGGCGGTCGAACGCGCGCAGCCGCTCGGCCGCCTGGAGCGTGAAGCAGGCGTCGATCCCGCGCGAGACGCGCACGAGGTCGGCGCGCACCTCGGCCGACTCGAGTGCCGGCAGCACGTAGGAGTCCGACGGCGCGTCGGGGATCGGCGCGTGGGTCAGCATGCCGTAGGCGATCGGCAGGCGCCGCGCGGCGCGCATCCGCATCGGCGTGAGCGCGGCGAGCGCGCCGCCGGGCATGCTGAGCGAGGCGAAGAGCGGCTTCAGCATCGGCGGCGGGAAGTGCTCGAACGCGTCGCACGAGGTCAGCACGAGCCGGCCGAGCCAGGCGGGCCGGTGCGAGGCGGCGATCTGGCACAGCGCGCCGCCGGTGTCGTTGCCGACGAGCGTGACGTCCTCAAGGCCGAGTGCCTGCACGGCCTCGCCGATCAGCGACCCGAGGTCGTCGGGCGTGAGCCTGCGCGCGGGCATCGGCACGAGGTGCGAGCCGAGCGGCATGTCGAGGGCCACGCGCGTGAAGCCGTCGAGCCGCGGCACGACGCCGCGCCACAGGTTCGCGTTGACGAGCAGGCCGTGGACGAACACGACCGCCGGCCCCTCGCCGGTCACGTGCGCGCGCAGGCGCCCGCCGTCGAGCTCGAGCGTGCGCGCGGGTCCGAGGTCGCCGGCCCGCCACCCTGCGTTCTCAGCCTTCGCCATCGCGTCCCGCCTCTCTCACATACAGGTTGTATGTCCCTAGCATACAGACGGTATGCCACGTGAGGAGCAGGCTGTCGCCACGCGGACCGAGCTGCTGCGCGTCGCACGCGAGCTGTTCGCCGCGCGCGGCTACGCGGACGTCGGGACGGAGGAGATCGTGCGCGGCGCGCACGTGACGCGCGGCGCGCTGTACCACCACTTCACCGACAAGCGCGACCTCTTCCGCGCGGTGCACGCGCAGCTCGCCGACGAGCTGCTCGGCTCGATCGTCGCGCAGACGGCCGGCAGTGCCGACGCCTGGGAGGCGCTCACGAGAGGCATGCGCGCGTTCCTCGACATCTGCGAGGACCCGGCCGTGATCCGCATCTCCCACCTCGACGCCCCGGTCGTGCTCGGCTGGGCCGAGTGGCGCGAGGTCGACGCGCAGCACTGGCTCGGCGTACTGACGATGGCGCTGGGAGAGGCGATGGAGGCCGGCCTGATGCGCAGACGCGACGCCGAGCCGCTCGCGCACATGCTGATGGGCGCGATGGTCGAGGCGTCGATGATGATCGCCAACGCCGCCGACCCCGCCGCCGCCCGCGCCGAGGTCGAAGGACCGCTGCTGGCGCTGCTGGAGGGGCTGCGGGCGTAGCGTCGGATCCGGCGCCGGCTGCCAAGATGCAGGGCGATGGCGTCTGCACTCGGTGACGAACGGCGTGCGCGGCTGGCGGCGGCGCGGCTGTACCTCGTGTGCGGCGCGGCCGGCGACGGGCGCGGGGATCTGCGCGCGTTCCTCGACGCCGCGCTGCGCGGCGGGGTCGACGTCGTGCAGCTGCGCGAGAAGGATCCGGCGGTCGGCGACGAGGCGATCCTCGCGGCCGCCCGCGCGTTCCGCGACGCCTGCGACGCGCACGGCGCGCTGTTCGTGCTGAACGACCGGCCCGACCTCGCCGCGGCCGCGCGCGCCGACGGGGTGCACGTCGGCCAGGACGACCTGCCGGTCGCCGAGGCGCGCGCGCTCGTCGGCGAGGACGTGCTGCTCGGCCGCTCGACGCACACGCCCGAGCAGGTCGAGGACGCGGCCGTCGCCGACGTCGACTACTTCGCCGTCGGCCCGGTGCACGCGACGCCGACGAAGCCGGGGCGTCCGGCCGTCGGGCTGGAGCTGGTCCGCCACGCGGCGGGCGCGCCGCGGCCGCTCCCGTGGTTCGCGATCGGGGGGATCGACGCCGCGACGGTCGGCGACGTCGTCGCCGCCGGCGCGACGCGGATCGTCGTGGTGCGCGCGCTGACGGATGCCGCCGATCCCGAGGCGACCGCGCGCGCGCTGCGCGGGGCGCTCCCGCAGGAGGCCGGCGTTGGCGCAACGTAGCCGCAAGCGCGGGCAGCGCGAGCGCAGAAGCTCCGAGGAGCGCAACGCCGAGATCCGCGAGCAGCTGCAGCCGCTCGCGGAGGGCGAGCGGCCGGGCGCGGTGACGGTCGCCGCGATCCTCGCGGCCGTCGTCGGGCTGCTGAACGTCGTCCTGTACGTGGCGGGCGTGCGCGTGCACGGCGCCACCTTCTCCGGCACGGTCGGCGTGGGCGCGGTGCTGCTCGTGGCGGCGATCGGGATGTGGCAGACGCGCTACTGGGCGGTGATCGGGTTCCAGGTGATCCTCGGCATCTCGTGCGTCGCCGCCGCGCTGTCGCTGCTCGTCGCCTCCAGCGTCGGCGGCGCGGTGCGGGCGGTGCTCGTGCTCGCGATCTGCGGCACGCTGTTCTGGAAGCTGATCCGCGCGATGGCGCGCATCCAGATGCCCCAGCGGCGGCCGGCGCCGTGAGCGACTGGGCCTACTGCCACGTCGACAAGGTCCGCTTCGGCGACCTCGACGCGATGCGCCACGTCAACAACGTGACGTACCTGGCCTACTTCGAGGACGCGCGCGTCCAGTACCTCTCGCAGCTGCTCGGCGAGGACCCGCTCACCCGCAGAACGTTCGGCCTGATCTTCGCCGAGTGCAAGATCAACTACCGCGCGCCGGCCTTCTACGACGAGGAGATCCGCACGTGCGTGCGTCCGGGCGAGATCGCCCGCTCGAGCGTGCGGATCGAGTTCGCGATGCACGCCGTGCGCGACGAGCGCCTGCTCGCCGAGGGCTACGGCGTCGTCGTCGGCTACGACTACGCGGCCGGGCGGTCGATGCCGCTGCCCGACGCCTTCAAGGCCGCGCTCGGCGCAGGCGCCGGGATCTGATCGCCAGGCTTCAGGACCCGGGAGCTGAGGTCGGGCCAGACGAGGACGACGGAGATCTGCTCGTCGAACGCCTCGGCGATCTGATCCGTCACAAACGGAGCATCGTGATCGAGGAACAAGGCGGGACTGGGGTACGGCGACTTGTCTCTGATAGCCAACTCGATCGCCTCATCCATGAGCCGACTCGCAGGCCGCTCGGCTGCGCGCTTGGTCTTCACCCTCGACGCCATCCGTCGATCATCTCCTCATACGTGTCTTTGAGTGGTCCAGCGCGTCACGCATGCCCTCTCCGAGCGTACCGTGGTGGAAGATCTCGGCTGGCTGCTTGCCCAGCCCCTTCGTGTATCGGTGCATCTCGTTGCGGCCGTGGGCAGCGTCGTAGACGCGGACGATCCGGGACTGCCCGGCGTCGTGGGCCACCAGCACGAGAGCGAAGTTCGTGACGTCGTCGCGGTGAGTCTCGAACCAAACGAGCACCGCGATGCCGCGCACATAGTCGAACCGTTCGATGTATCGGGTGCTGCCCACGCTCGCCAGAGGCGCGCGCGACCCAACGTTCGCCCCCACCAGACGTTCGGGGGGTGCGCGAGAGCGCCAGACCGCGGCCGAAACAGGGGGTGACATACACTCGCCGCCATGCCCGAATCTGCTTATGACTGCATCGTCATCGGTTCCGGTCCCGGCGGCTACGTGGCGGCGATTCGCGCCGCCCAGCTCGGGATGCGGACCGCCGTCGTCGAGAAGGACAACGTCGTCGGTGGGCGATGCCTCAACTACGCCTGCATCCCAGCCAAGGCCGTGCTGCGCACGGCTGACATCCTCAGCGAGATTGACGAGGCCGCCGAGTTCGGCATCGACGTCGCCGGCCGCACGATCGACTTCGCGAGAGTGAGCGAGCGCCGCAAGAGAGTCATCAAGACGCTCACCGGCGGCGTCAGCGGCCTCTTCAGAGCGAAGAGAATCGACCTGATCGAGGGCTTCGGCGCGGTGACGGGCAACGGCACGGTGCGCGTCGGCTCCGCCAAGGACGGCGTCGAGTACACGGCGACGAAGGGCATCATCCTCGCCACCGGCTCGGTCAAGAAGCCGATCCCGGGCACGCAGTTCGGCGGCCGCGTGATCGGCACCGAGGAGGCGTGGGCGTTCGAGGCGCTGCCCAAGAAGATCGCCGTCGTCGGCGCAGGCGCCTCCGGCGCGGAGATCGCGTCCGCCTACGCGCGCCTCGGCGTCGAGGTGCTGTTGTTCGAGGCGCTCGACCGCGTCCTGCCGACCGAGGACACCGAGATCTCCAAGCTCGCCGAGCGCGGCCTCAAGAAGCAGGGGATGCAGGTCTTCACGAGAACGCTCGTGGAGAACGTCAGAGACGGCAGAGACGCCGTCGCCTTCACGTACGGCGACCAGCAGGGCGAGGTCGACTACCTGATCATCGCGGCCGGCCGCGGCGCCGACGTCGAGGGCCTCGGGCTCGACGAAGCCGGCGTGAAGGTCGACGACAGAGGGCTGCTCGTGGTCGACGGCGCGCTGCGCACGTCGGCCAGAGGGATCTGGGCGATCGGCGACATCGTCCCCGGCCCCGCGCTCGCGCACAAGGCGTCGGACGAGGGCATCATCGCCGCGGAGGACATCGCCGGCAACGCGACGCACCCGCTCTCCTACGTCGACATCCCGCGCGCGACCTTCTGCACGCCGAACGTCGCGTCGTTCGGCCTGACGGAGGCGCAGGCGAAGGAGGCCGGCTACGACGTCGTCGTCGGCAGAGTGCCCTACGGGGCAGTCGGCGCCGGCACCGTCTACGGCGACCGCACGGGCCTCATCAAGATCGTCGGCGACAAGAGATACGGCGAGCTGCTCGGCGGCCACGTGATCGGCGCGAAGGCGACCGAGCTGATCCAGGAGCTGGTCAACGCGCGCGCGCTCGAGGGCGGCTACCCGGAGGTCGCGCGCATCGTGCACGGCCACCCGACGCTGTCCGAGGGCGTGATGGAGGCCGCGCGCGCCGCCGACGGCTGGCTGATCCACGGCTGAGGGACGACGCCGCGGTGTCCGAGCACGGGCTCTCGGTTACGCAGCATGGCGACGGTCCGGCGGCGCACCCAGCGCAGCCGGACCGCTCCCAGCCCGTCTTCTACTTCGACCTCGGCAGCCCGGAGGCGTACCTCGCCGCCGAGCGCGTGATGGCGGAGCTGCCGGTCGTGCCGGAGTGGGTGCCGATCCTCGCGGCCGGACTCGGGTCCCGCCCGCTTGGCGGCGACGCCGGCGCGCCGGCGGGAGAACGCCGCGCCGCGGTCGAGGCGCGCGCGCAGGCGCAGCACGTCCAGCCGCTGCGCTGGCCGGCCGGCTGGCCGCAGGACGACACGCGCGTCGCGATGGTCGGCGCCACGTACGCGAAGCAGATCGGCCGCGCCGTCGCGTTCTCGCTCGCCGCCTTTCGCCAGGCGTTCGCCGGCGGCCGCACGCTCGACGAGGACACCGTCGTGATCGCCGCCGCCGCCTGCGAGATGCACCCGCGCGCGGTGCTGCAGGCGCTGGGCCGCAGATCGGTCGGCGCCGCGCTCGACGTGGCGACGGCGACGGCCGCGGCGGCGGGCGTGACGCAGGTCCCGGCGATCGTGTTCGGCGGGCGCGTGTTCGAGGGCGCGGACGCCGTCGAGCAGGCGGCCGCGGCGCTGGCGGAGCTCGCCTCGGCATGACCGCCCGCCGCGCCTACCGGCTGATCGTCACGCGCGGCGGCGCGGGCCCGGCGTGGCTCGCCGGGCCGCGGCGGATCGACCACATCGAGATCGTGGGTATCGACAGCGGCGAGGTCGTCCTCTTCTGGGACCTTCCGGCCGTGCAGGCGCGCCGCCTCGTGCGCGCGCTGCGTGAGGACCTCGGCCGGCTCGAGGCGGAGGAGTTCCTCACCGCCTGGCGGGACGCAGGGCAGCACGACGGGTAAGGTCAAGCGCATGGCCACGACGCCGGCAGCGAGACAGCGCCGGGACCGGTCGGACAGCGCGGGTCCGCCGCCGCTGCCCGCGCCCGAGGCGGCCCGCGAGTGGCTCGCGACGATGCTGCTGATCCGCCGCTTCGAGGAGCGCGCGGGCGAGCTGTACGCGAAGGCGAAGATCGGCGGCTTCCTGCACCTCGCGATCGGCGAGGAGGCGACGATCGTCGGCGCGGCGCGCGCGCTGCGCGACAGCGACTACCTGATCTCCACCTACCGCTCGCACGGCCACGCGATCGCGCGCGGCACCTCGCCGAACGCGGTGATGGCGGAGCTGTTCGGCAAGCAGGACGGCTGCTCGCGCGGGCGCGGCGGCTCGATGCACATGTTCGACCTCGAGCGGCGCTTCATGGGCGGCTACGGGATCGTCGGCGGCAACCTGCCGATCGCCGCCGGCTTCGGCCTCTCCGCCGACCTGCTGAGAACCGACGACGCGACGCTCTGCATGTTCGGCGACGGCGCCTCCAACCAGGGCACGTTCGGCGAGACGATGAACCTCGCGGCGCTGTGGAGACTGCCGGTCGTCTTCATGGTCTCCAACAACCAGTTCGGGATGGGGACCGCACTGGCGCGCCATTCCGCGGTCACGGATCTGCAGCGCAAGGGCGAGTCGTTCGGCGTGCCCGGCGTGCGCTGCGACGGGATGGACGTCGCCGACACGCACCGCACGATCGTGGACGCGCTGCACCGCGCGCGCGACGAGCGCCAGCCGGTGCTGGTGGAGGCGGTGACCTATCGCTTCCGCGGCCACTCGATGGCCGATCCGGAGGAGTACCGCACGAGAGAGCAGGTCGCCGAATGGCGCAGACGCGACCCGATCGCGCTGTGGTCGGCACGGCTGGAGGAGGCGGGGATCCTCGACAGAGCCGGCGTCGAGGCGCTCGACGCGGAGGCGGTCGCGCGCGTGGACGAGGCCGTCGCGTTCGCCGACGCCTCGCCCTTCCCGACGCCCGAGTCGCTCTACGACGACGTGTACGTGCTCGGCGACCAGGTGCGCGGCTGGTACTCGGTCGACGAGCGCTCGCCGGGCGTGCACCGCGGCGAGCACGAGCGCGAGATGGACGTCGATCCGCGCATGCAGGAGGAGTACGACCAGCACGCGGCCGGGCCGCACGCGGGCATCGAGGAGCGGCCGGCCGACGACGCCCACGACGTGGCGCCCGGCGGCCGCACCCACGACGGCGAGCGCGGGGGCTGAACGCGATGGCCGTCGTCCGCTACCGCGACGCGTTGAACCAGGCGCTGCGCGAGGAGCTGACGCGCGACGAGCGCGTGTTCCTGATGGGCGAGGACATCGGCGTCTTCAACGGCGCCTACAAGGTCACCGCCGGCCTGCTCGAGGAGTTCGGCGAGGCGCGCGTGCGCGACACGCCGATCTCGGAGAACACGATCGTCGGGATGGGCGTCGGCGCGGCGATGACGGGCACGCGCCCGGTCGTCGAGCTGATGACGATCAACTTCTCGCTGCTCGCGCTGGACCAGATCGTCAACCACGCGGCGCACATCCACTACATGTTCGGCGGCCAGGCGAAGGTGCCGCTGGTGGTGCGGATGCCGCAGGGCGCCGGGCACCAGCTCGGACCGACGCACTCGCACTCGTTCGAGGCGCTGTACCTGCACGTGCCCGGCCTGTTGGTCGCCGTGCCCTCGACGCCGGCCGACGCGAAGGGGCTGTTGAAGTCGGCGATCCGCGACGACAACCCCGTGATCTTCATCGAGCACGAGTACCTCTACGGCCAGCGCGGGGACGTGCCCGACGACGGGGATCACCTCGTGCCGTTCGGCAAGGCGGCCGTGCGGCGCGAGGGCGACGACGTGACGATCGTCGGCATCTCGCGGATGGCGCTGACCGCTTCGCGCGCGGCTGAAGTGCTCGCCGAGGAGCACGACGTCTCGGCCGAGGTGATCGACCCGCGCACGCTGCGCCCGCTCGACCTCGACACGATCCTCGCCTCGGTGCGCAAGACGAACCGCTGCGTGATCGTCGAGGAGGGCTGGCCGCACGGCGGCGTCGGCGCCAACCTCGCCGCGCTGATCCAGGAGCAGGCGTTCGACGACCTCGACGCGCCGGTCGGCCGCGTCACCGGGGCGGACGTGCCGATGCCCTACTCGAAGCCGCTCGAGCAGATCGCCTTCCCCCACGAGCCGCAGGTCGTCGCCGCCGCCTTGGCGACGCTGCGCGACATCTAGAAAAGGACCTCGCCCGTGCCCGACGTCGTCATGCCCCGCCTGTCCGACTCGATGGAGGAGGGCACGATCCTCAGATGGCTCGTCGAGGACGGCGCGGAGGTCGCGCGCGGGGACGAGATCGCCGAGATCGAGACGGACAAGGCGAACATGACGTACGAGGCCGATGCGTCCGGTGCGCTGGAGATCGTCGCCTCCGAGGGCTCGACGCTCCCGATCGGCGAGCTGATCGCGCGGATCGGTGGCGGTGGCTCCGGCTCGGGTCAGGCGGAGCTGCGGGCGGGTCCTGTCGCCGGTGAGAACGATTCCGCGGGCGGGGCCGCGGAGATCGTCTCACCCGCGCCACCCGCCCGATCGGCGTCTGCCGCGTCGGCCGAGCCGCCGGCTCCGTCCCCCTCGATGCCCTCCGCCGAGGTCCCCAGCGGCCGCGTGAAGGCGTCGCCGATCGCGCGGCGACTCGCTCGCGAGCGGGGCGTGGACCTTGCGGGCGTCGCCGGCACCGGTCCCGGCGGGCGGATCGTGAAGGCGGACGTGGAAGCGGCGGTCGCCGCTCCCGCCGCGGCGGCTCCCGCGCCCGCGGTGCCAGCCGCGCCCGCTAGCGTCCCCGGCCCGGTCGCCCCCGGGGAGCGCGGCGGCGGCAAGGGCGAGACGACGGTCGAGGAGCTGACGCGCACGCAGCAGACGATCGCGCGGCGGATGGCGGAGGCGAAGGCGACCGTGCCGGACTTCCACGTCTCGACCGACGTCGACATGGCGGCGGCGGTCGACGTGCGCGAGCAGCTCAAGGCGCTCGCGACCGACGAGCATCCGGCGCCGTCGTACAACGACTTCGTCGTCAAGGCGGCCGCGCTCGCGCTGCGCGAATTCCCGCGCGCGAACGGCGCCTACAGAGACGCGAAGTTCGAGCTCTACGAGCGCGTCAACGTCGGCGTCGCGGTCGCGGCCGAGAACGCGCTGATCGTCCCGACGATCTTCGACGCCGACCAGAAGTCGATCGGCGAGATCGCGCTCGAGGCGCGCGCGCTCGCCGCTCGGGTGCGCTCCGGGGCGATCACGCCACCGGAGCTGAGCGGCGGCACGTTCACCGTCTCCAACCTCGGCATGTTCGGCGTGACCGAGTTCACCGCGATCGTCAACGCCGGGCAGGCGGGGATCCTCGCGGTCGGCGCGCTGCGCGACGTGCCGGTCGTCGTCGACGGGTCGGTCGTCCCCGGCAAGCGCATGACGCTCACGCTCGTCAGCGACCACCGCATCCTCTACGGCGCCGACGCCGCACAACTGCTCGCCCGCATCCGCGCGCTGCTCGAGGCGCCGCTCGGCCTGGCGCTGTGAGGACGGGGCGGTCAGGCTTGAGCGCGAAACCTGCTTCCCGGAAGTGACGGCTGAGCGCGACCGCCTCGCCGATCTCGTGCTCGCGCATCAGCGCAAGGCTTGCGTGGTCAACGAGTGGCGTGCGGCGGCGAAGGTCGGTCAGGTGTGTCTCCAAGGAGCGCGCATGCAGCTCCGGCGTGATCCATTCGAAGCTGCCGGCGGCGGCGAGCGGCGCGCTCCGGCACAGTAGCCTGCTCCTCGGGATTTGGACGATCTCCGCACCAGTGTCGTCACCGTGAGCCTCGAGACCCAGATCAGCCTCATCACGGTGCCGCAGGAGTTCGCGCGCCTCTGCAACGCGGTTCTGCACGCCGAGCACGGCGACGACTTCCTGCCCATCGACGACGACCAGCCGGATGCAGGCAACGACGGCTATCTGAAGTCCACCCGGCGCATGTTCGCGATGCACTGCTTCAAGCGAGTGCAGAACCAGAGCATCGACCAGCTGATCCGTCGCAAGATGGTGGGAGACCTCGGCAAGGCGATCGCCTTGAAGCAAGCCGGCGTGTGGCCGATCGATGCCTGGACGTTCGTCTCCAACTATCCCGTGAGCGAGCGGATCGCCGCCGAGGTCGTCCCCATCGGCAGCAGAGCTGGCATCGACGTGTCGTGGAAGGGGCCGGCCGAGCTCGCGGCTGCGATCCAGGAGCACCCACGCATCCGAGAACCTGTTCCCGACGCTCCAGGTGAACGAGGTGGCAGATCGACTCGGTGCGCTGCACCGAAGCGTGGAGGGGCTGGCGCAGGAGCTGGAGCAGGAAACCGGTGAGCCCGCGAAGGTGCCGCGGACCCCCGAGGAGCAAGCCCGTCTGATTGCCGCAAGACCTCCCTACTGGGAGTACCGGCTGTTCGCCGGCGCGCTGATCCAGGGCCAGGACGCCCTCGAGTCCGCATACCTCGACTACGTGATGAGGATCGCCCGCGGCAGCAAGGAGGTCGACTTCCAGATCGCCCTCGACACGATGGAGACCTTCTACCACCAGATGGCCACCAGCATCGGGCCGCTGGAGCGCATCCTCGCGGTTGAGGCGCAGGAGCGCGCGTTCGGCGCCCCCGGAGAGGACGGCAACGTCGGAGCGATCCTGCACATGGCGGGCAGCGTCACAACCACGTACGCGGACCTGCTCGGGGCGGGCAGACAGCTCCTCTCGATCGAGCCGCCCCAGCTGCTCACGCGGATGCATGAGCTCGCGTTGCACTACTTGGGCCGGCCGCTGGAGCAGATACGCGCATTCGTCGAGCAGACGGTGGAGGCGATGACGAGACTCGACGACTATCTCGCGTCGAGTGAGCCGGTCGTGATCGAGCTCGACCTCGTCATGGAGCTCGATCCGGGGGTCGAGAGGGCGTTTGACGAGGAGCTGCGTCGTGTCCGGCGCAAGGTCCGCTGGCGTCGCTGGACGGGCCTGGACCTGGAGCGACGCTGACCCGCCGCTTCCCTGCCGCCGTCGCACGAGCAATGCTGTGGGACATGGAGGCCGAATCGACGCTCGCGCCGGAGGGCAGCCACCGCTACGGGATCGTGCTGGCGGTCGCGCTCGCGACCGTGCTGTTCCTGATCATCTCGCCCGAGTCGTCGTGGAGCCGCGCGATCGGGGTGCTGCTGTCGGGCGGGATGCTCGTGGTGGTGATCGCGACGAGCCGCGGCAACTGGCGCCTGCGCGAGTCGGCGAGCATCGCGACGATCGCCGGGACGCTCGCGCTCGTGACCGCGATCGGGTTCGAGTGGATCCCCGTGTGGATCGGCACCGCGACGAGCGCAGCGCTCGTGCTGACGACGCTCGTGCAGCTCGTGCGCGGGCTGATCGTGCTGCTGAGCACGCGCGGCGTGACGGTGCAGGCGGTCGCCGGCGCGCTCGCCGTCTACCTCCTGCTCGGGATCGTCTTCTCGTTCGTCGTCACGACGCTCGCGAGAGCGGGCGCGGGCGCCTACTTCGCGCAGGGGACCGACGGCACCGAGAGCGAGCGCGTGTACTTCAGCTTCACCTCGCTCACCACGACCGGCTTCGGCGACTTCACGCCCGCCCAGCGCGGCGGTCGCGCGGTCGCGGTCGTCGAGATGCTGACCGGCCAGATCTACCTCGTCACCGTCATCTCGCTGCTGGTCGGCAACCTGCGGCGCCGGCGCGAGCAGCAGGACGAGGCGGCCTGAGCACGCGGGGCCGCCGTGGCGCGACGCACACGCGGCGCGACGGCTACGGTGGGCGCATGTCGCGATCCGCGCGCATCGTGGAGCTGGCGCGCGCGTCGCTCGAGCGCCTCGTCGAGATCCAGTTCGTCGACCGCTCGGTCGCGCTCGGCTCGCTCGCCTTCACCGCGATCGTCCCGCTGCTGGTGATCGTCTCCGCGTTTCTGCCGGGGACCGACGGGCTCGCGAACGAGCTGGTCCGGCGCTTCGAGCTGCGCGGCGCGACGGCCGAGCTGGTGCGCGAAGTGTTCGCACAGCCGGACGCGGTGCGCCAGTCGGTGTCGTGGCTCGGCCTGCTGCTGCTGGTCGTCGCCGCGCTCAGCTTCACGCGCGCGCTGCAGCGCGTCTACGAGCGCGCGTGGCGGCTCGAGGCGCGCGGCCTCACCGGCACGCGCGCCGGGCTGACCTGGATCGCCGGGATCGTCGTGTGGTCGACGCTCTTCAGCGCGGTGCGGCGCGGGCTGCTCGACCTCACCGGCCCGGTCGCGTCGCTGACGATCCTGCTCGTCGGCGACGCGGTGCTGTGGCTGTGGTCGCCGTGGATCCTGCTCGCGAGACGCGTGCACTGGCGCGCGCTCTTGCCGAGCGCGCTGCTGACGGCGATCGCGATGACGGCGATCAGCATCGGCTCGGTGATCTGGATGCCCGAGGCGATCGGCCGCTCGGCGACCCACTACGGCTCGATCGGGATCGCGATCGCGCTCGTCTCCTGGCTCGTCGGCGTCGGCTTCGCGCTGACCCTCTGCGCCGCAGTCGGCGCGGTGCTCGGCGGCGCGGTGGACGAGGCGGAGGCGCCGGCAGCTCAGCGGTGAGCGAGCGGGTTCTCCCAGCGGACGCCGGGGAAGCGCGAGAAGTCGCGGTCGCTGCTGCAGACGGTGAGTCCGTGCTCGATCGCGAGCGCGGCGAGGTGGGCGTCGTTGACGAGGTCATGACGTGTCTCGCCGTGCAGGAGGTCCGCGACGATCTGCTGGTGGCGCTCGGTCGGGACGGGGATCCATGACTGCGGGCGAGACAGCCAGCGCTCGATGCGGGCCCACGCCTCGGTCAGCGGCATCGGGTTCGGCATCACGGCGCGGTTGCCCATCAAGCGGACGAACGCGAGCAGCGTCGGCCACGGGAAGGCGACGCGGTCGGGCGCTCCCATGACCTCCTCGAACCAGGCGCGCGCCGCCGCGTGACGTGGCGCCTCCTCGAGGTGGGCGTAGACGGCGAGATTCGCGTCGACCAGAATCACAGCCGCGGCGGGTCGATCAGGTCGAGCGCCGCCGTCACGTCGTCGACGTCGATCAGCAGCTCGCCGCCCGGCCACGGCTCGACTCTGAACGGCTCGGCCGGCGCCCTGCGTTCGGCGGAGCGCTCCGCCTCCAGACCGAGGCGCAGCAGATGGTTCACCTCGGCCTTGAGCGAGCTCTGCCGTTCGCGCCGGCGCTGCTCCAGCTGGACTGCGACATCCGGGTCCAAGGTCAACGTCGTACGCATGCATCAGAGCATAGGGCAGTTGATGCCTTGATGCCTCTCCTTATTCCCGCCCCGCCTGGAAGAGCGCGTTCGGGGTGCCGCCGTCGCGGCGTACCCCGCCGCCGGTGCGGACGACGACACACCAGGCGCGGCCGCTCGCCGGGTCGGGCGCGCAGGTGCGAAAGAGGCGGCCGGGGACGACGGCGACCGTGTCGGCCAGCTCGACGTGGCGGCGGAAGGCGGCCGGCGCGTACGTGCCGATCCACGCGACCGCGCGCTCGTGCGCGTCGGCCAGCGCGCGCCGGTCGCGCACGAGCGTGCCGTGGTGCGCGAGGCCGGCGGCCAGCAGCCCGGCCGTCACGAGCAGCACGAGCACGACGCCGGCGCGGTCGCGCGCGACGATCACCGGCTGGTCCGGCCTCATCCGCCGCAGCGCCAGCGCGACGAACGGCGCCAGCGCCGCGACCGCCACGAGGTTCAGGAAGCTCGCCAGCAGCAGAGCGGCGGCGACGCTCGTCGGGCCGTCGCCGGCGAGCGGGTGCCAGCGGATCAGCAGCGCGTCGAGCAGCGTGAGCACGACGAGCAGCGGCGCCAGCCACGCCCCCCGCAGGCGCCAGCGCAGCCGAGAGGGCCACATGCGCTCCATCCAGCGAGGGTACGCGTCCGCCGGGGCTGCGCGGCGAAGCGCCGGCGGCGGGCGCCGAGCAGATGCGCGGACGGCCACCCACCCGATCGGGGGGCCGGAGCCGAAGTACCCTGGCGCGATGGAAGTCGTGTCGTCGGGCCCGGCCGGGGCCGCGGCGGCGGAGGATCCCGCGGGCGCGCCGGCGCACCTCACCGCCGCCGACCGCGTCGAGCTGCTGCGCGCGATGCTGCTGATGCGCGCGATCGAGGCGCGCGCGCTCGCGCTCTACAAGCAGGGCCGCGTGCCCGGCTCCTTCTACGACGGCTTCGGGCAGGAGGCCGTGTCGGTCGGCGCGGCGTTCGCGATGGGTCCGCGCGACCGCCTGTGCCCGCTGCATCGCGACCTCGGCGCGCACCTCGTGCGCGGCGTCGAGCCGGCGCGGATCCTCGCCCAGTACATGGGCCGCGCGAGCGGCGTGACGGGCGGGCGCGACGGCAACGTCCACTTCGGCGACCGCACGACCGGCGTGATGGGGATGGTCTCGATGCTGCCCGACATGATGTGCGTCGCGACGGGCATGGCGATGGCGTTCAAGCTGCGCGGCGAGGCGCGCTGCGCGCTGACCTGGTGCGGCGACGGCGCGACCTCGCGCGGCGACTTCCACGAGGCGATGAACTGGGCCGGCGTGCAGCGGCTGCCCGTCGTGTTCGTGCTGGAGAACAACCAGTACGCGTACTCGACGCCTTTGTCGAAGCAGTTCGCCGTGGATCCGGTGGAGCGGGCGCGCGTCTACGGCTTCCCCGGCGTGACGGTCGACGGCAACGACGCGGAGGCGGTCTTCGAGGCGGTGCGAGCGGCGCGCTCGCGCGCGCTGGCCGGCGACGGGCCGACGCTCGTCGAAGCCGTGACGATGCGCATGCACGGCCACGCCGCGCACGACGACATGCGCTACGTCCCGCCCGAGCTGCTCGCGGCGTGGGCGCAGCGCGACCCGATCGAGCGCCAAGAGCGGCGGGTCACCGGACTCGGGATCGACGTCGAGGCGCTGAGCGCCGAGGTCGACGCAGCGGTCGAGGCCGCCGCGGCGGAGGCGCTCTCGGCCCCGATGCCAGACCCTGCGGATGCGACGCGCGGCGTCTTCGCGACCGCCGAGGCGGAGCCGCTCGGCGACGGGCGCGCGCCGTGGAGCGGGTTCGCCTGATGCCCGTCATGACCTACCTGGAGGCGATCTCCGACGCGCTGCGCGAGGAGCTGCGGGCGGACGAGCGGGTACTCGTGATGGGCGAGGACGTCGGCGCGTTCGGCGGCGCGTTCAAGGTGACCGACGGCTTCGTCGCGGAGTTCGGCGAGCAGCGCGTGATGGACACGCCGCTGGCGGAGTCCGCGATCGTCGGGGCCGCCGTCGGCGCAGCCGTCGTCGGCATGCGCCCGGTCTGCGAGATGCAGTTCGCCGACTTCGTCTCGTGCGGCTTCGACCAGCTCGTCAACGTCGCCGGCAAGACGCACTACCGCCTCGGCCTCGCGGTGCCGATCGTCGTGCGGCTGCCGTCGGGCGGCGGCTTCTCCGGCGGCCCCTTCCACTCGCAGAGCCCGGAGGCGTGGTTCATGCACGCGCCCGGTCTGAAGGTCGTCGCCCCGTCCACGCCGGAGGACGCGAAGGGGCTGCTGACCGCCGCGATCCGCGACCCGAACCCGGTGGTGTTCATGGAGCACAAGCACCTCTACCGCCGTATCAAGGGCGAGGTGCCGGCGGGCTCCTACGAGACGCCGTTCACCGCGCGGGTCGCGCGCGAGGGGCCTGACCTCACGGTGATCGCCTACGGCGCGATGGTGCACGCGGCGCTCGAGGCGACCGAGCCCGACCAGCTCGGCGGCGCGAGCGTCGAGGTGCTCGACCTGCGCTCGCTCGTCCCGCTCGACACGGAGGCGATCCTCGCCAGCGTCGCCAAGACCTCCAAGGTCGTGATCGTCGACGAGGCGAACGAGACGTGCGCCGCCGGCGCCCAGGTCGCCGCGCTGATCGCCGAGCGCGCGTTCGAGCAGCTCGACGGCCCGGTCCGGCGGGTCGCCGCGCCCGACGTGCCGATCCCCTTCAGCCCCCCGCTCGAGCAGGCCGTCCTGCCCTCGGTCGAGCGCATCCGCGATGCCTGCCGAGACCTCCTCGACTACTGACGTGACGATGCCCCAGCTCGGGGTGTCGGTCGTCGAGGGCACGCTGCTCAGATGGCTCGTCGCGGTCGGCGACGAGGTCGCCGCCGACGAGCCGCTGTGCGAGATCGACACCGACAAGATCGTCACCGACATCCCGTCACCGGCCGCCGGCATGTTGGCGGAGATCCTGGTCGATGAGGGAGAGACGGTCGAAGTCGGCACGCTCCTCGCAAGGATCGGAACCACACACGCCGATCGGGCGGGTGGCGCGGGTGAGACGATTTCCGCGACCCCGCTCGCGAAATCGTCTTCACCGGCGACAGGACCCGCCCGCAGCAGCGCCTGGCTCTCACCCGTAGTGCAACGACTGGCGGCAGAACACGGTGTGGACCTGGCGCACGTCGCAGGCACCGGCACCGGCGGGCGCGTGCGCAAGCAGGATGTGCTCGCGGTCGCGGCCGAGCGCCCGCTGCACATCGAGAGCCCGTACCGGCCCGACGCAGAGCCCGAGCCCGCCGGCCAGCTCTCGCGCATGCGCAGATCGATCGGCGCGCACATGAAGCGCTCGCTGGAGACGGCGGCGACGTGCACGACGTGGATGGAGGCCGACATGTCGCGCGTGGAGGCGGCGCGCAGAAGCGCCAAGGCCAGCTCGCTGCTCGGTGTCACCGCCCTGCCGATCGTCGCACGCGCCGCGATCGACGCGCTCGCCGAGCACCCGGCGCTCAACGCGACGCTGGAGGGCGAGCGCTACACGCGCCACGACGCCGTGCACCTCGGCGTCGCGGTCTCCACTCGGCGAGGACGGGCTGATCGTGCCGGTGATCCGCGACGCGCACACACTCAGCGTCGAGCAGCTCGGCATCGCGATCCGCGACCTTGCCCGGCGTGCGCGCAAGAACGCGCTGACGCCCGACGAGGTCCGCGGCGGCACCTTCACGATCACGAACCCCGGCCAGTTCGGCTCGCTGATGGCGACGCCGGTGATCAACCAGCCGCAGGTCGCGATCCTCGACCTCGAGGCGATCGTCAAGCGGGCTATCGTGATCGAGGACGACGATGGGAACGACGTGATCGAGATCCGCCCCCAGACGATCCTCGGCCTCTCGTGGGACCACCGCGCGCTCGACGGCGCGCAGGCCGCGCAGTTCCTCGGCGCGCTGCGGCGGCGGCTGGAGCGGTGGGATGGCTGAGGTGCCCGAGCTGCTCGTGGTGCGCCTCGGCACGCTCGAGTACCGCGCCGCGCTGGAGCTGCAGGAGGCCGTGCGCGAGCGGCGCATCGCCGGGGAACTGCCGGACGTGCTGCTGCTCGTCGAGCACCCGCCCGTCTACACGCAGGGTCGGCGCTCGAGACCGGAGGACCTGCCGTTCGCCCCGGATTGGTACGCCAAGCAGGGGATCGACGTCGTGCCGGTGCGGCGCGGCGGCCAGCTCACCTACCACGGCCCCGGCCAGCTCGTCGGCTATCCGATCGTGCGGGTCGAGGACGTCGTCGCCTACCTGCGCACGCTGGAGGAGTCGCTGATCGCCGCGCTCGCCGACGAGGGGGTCGCCGCCCGCAACCGCCCCGACGACGGGATCGAGTACACCGGCGTGTGGGTCGACGACCGCAAGATCGCCTCGCTCGGCGTGCACGTCAGACACGGCGTCACGACCCACGGCTTCGCCGTCAACGTCGACAACGACATGCGCCCGTTCGAGTGGGCCGTCGCGTGCGGGCTGCACGGCGTGCGCATGACCTCGCTCGCCGACGAGCGCGGCGAGACGCGTCTCACCCAGCCGCCGGCAACCGAGCCGCTCGCGCTCGCGCGTGAGCCCTCCCCGCTGCTCGCGCAGCTCGCCGACCGCGTCGTCGCACACTTCGCAGCCGCCTTCGGCCGCGCGCCGGTCCAGGCGGAAGCCGAGGCTCTCGGCGTTCCGGTGGCCGCGGCTCAGATCGCGTCGTAAGAGGGCGTCGCTGCGGCCCACATCAGTTGGACCGAGCGCTTCAGTGGATCGCGAACCACGAGGCTAGACCTCTCGCGTCTCTTGCGAGGATCGCTCCACGTGTACGTGAGACGCGCGAGCCGCTCCCCGTAGCGCTCGCGGACGTCGAAGAAGCCCGGGTCGCAATGCCGATTCCAGCTTGCGTGTTCGGAGGCATAGGTCGCGCAAGCGATCGGCGCGAGCAGCGCCGAGCAGACCAAGTCAGCCAGCTGCAGCCCGGCGTGGTTGTCGCTGTGGCCGAACACCGGCATGTCCAGCAGTCGCTCGTGGGACGGATATCTCGCAAATCGCTGTGTGAAGATCGCGTGGGCGAGCCGGTGGTTGTGCTGATACGTCTGGCTGTCGATGAGGACCATCCCGCGTTCGTCGTCCGCCAAGCCCGCGTGAAATGCGGCGCAGATGAACCGCAGCGAGCTCACGTGGAGTGCCATGCCGTCGGTCGGCACGTCAAGCTGCTTGACCCAGATCCGGCCGACGATGCGGCATTCGTGCCGCTCGAGCAACCGCACCAGACCGTCGAGGAATCCGATCGCCTGCTTGCGCTGTCGCGTCGTGGCCGTCGTCCGGAAGCCACGCCGAAGCGTCGCCCCCTTCAGCTCGTTGAGGATCCCGTCGAGCCATCCGTGCCGGCTCATTCCGCGGACCGCGGGAACGTAGGAACGCTTGAGGTCGATCCATTCGTGCGTGATGTCCGTGAGATGCGCCTCGGGGAACGAGACACCGGCGACGACCACAACCGGCTGGCGATCCGCATCGGCGCGTACGAGCGTCTCGGCCTTGCCGGACTCGTCGACGTAGCAGAGCTGCACGGCTACGCGGGCCCGCCTGAAATAGCCGAGGCCGCGCAATGGCGGCCCCGGAGGTAGAGCGACCCCTGGGGGACGCTCGAGCGCCCGGCGCGAAGGCCGTGACGCGATGTGTGCCTCGGAAGATAACACGAGCGCTGATCGATGGGGGCGACAGCTCTGGGCATGCGGACCCACAGACCGTAGACCGCAGCCGCTCAAGTTTTCCCTGCTCAGGCGACACTTTTTGCAGAGTCACAGCTGGTTCTCCGCTATCCATGGCGGAGATATCGCCATTTCGGGGTGGCCGCGCGGAGCGGCCAGCCGGCCGGGCGGTCATGATTCGGTCCCATGCGCATCTCCGCGAAGGTGGACTACGCCGTGCGCGCGGCGATCGAGCTGGCCCAGGCCGGCGACCAGCTGACGAAAGCCGACGCGATCGCACGCGAGCAGGACATCCCGCCCAAGTTCCTCGAGAACATCCTCGGGGACCTGCGCCAGGGCGGGCTCGTGCGCAGCCAGCGCGGCGCCGAGGGCGGCTACCGGCTCGCCCGACCGGCCGAGGAGATCACGGTCGCCGACATCATCCGCGTCGTCGAGGGCCCGATGGCCCAAGTGCGCGGCGGGCGCCCGGAGGACGTCGAGTACGCCGGCTCGGCCGAGCCGCTGCGCAGACTGTGGATCGCCGTGCGATCGGCCCTGCGCCAGGTCAACGAGCACGTCACGCTCGCCGACCTCGCGAGCGGCAGACTGCCCAGAGAGGTCGAGGCGCTCACGCGCGTCGAGGACGCCTGGCTTACGCGCTGAGCGCGTCCGGCTCCGCGGCGGGCGCTGGCGCCTCGGACACGCGCAGGGCGCTCGGCAGCGCCGTCGAGCGCACGTGCACGATGTCGCCGACGCCGAGCTCCAGCTCGTCGGCCTCGCCGCGCGGGAGCTGCACCTCGAGCTCCTCGCCGTCGCCGAGCACCAGCTCCGCGCGCACCTCGAAGCCGAGGTGCACCACGCGCGCGACCTGCGCCTCGAACGAGCCGGGGCGCGCGTCGAGCGACAGCGCGATGTCGTGCGGGCGCACGAGCGTTTCGCCGAGCTGCGTGACCGGGCCGAGGAAGCGCATCACGAACGGCGTCTGCGGCCCGTCGTACAGCTCGCGCGGCGTGCCGACCTGCTCGATCCGCGAGTGGTCCATCACCGCGATCTGATCGGCGATCGCCATCGCCTCCTCCTGATCGTGCGTCACGAGCAGCGTCGTGACGTTGACCTCCTCGTGCAGCTTGCGCAGCCATTCGCGCAGGTCCGCGCGGACCTTCGCGTCGAGCGCGCCGAACGGCTCGTCGAGCAGCAGCACCTTCGGCTCGACCGCCAGCGCGCGCGCCAGCGCCATCCGCTGGCGCTGGCCGCCGGACAGCTGCGACGGATAGCGCTTCTGGTAGCCGGCGAGGCCGACGATCTCCAGCAGCTCGTCGACCTTCGCGGCGACCTCGTCCTTCGGGCGCTTGCGCACCGTCAGGCCGAACGCGACGTTGTCGCGCACCGTCATGTGCTTGAAGGCGGCGTAGTGCTGGAAGACGAAGCCGATCCCGCGCCGCTGCGGCGCGACCGACGTCTGGTCCTCGCCGCGGATCTCGACACGGCCGGCGTCGGGCGACTCGAGTCCGCCGATGATGCGCAGCAGCGTCGACTTGCCCGAACCGCTCGGGCCGAGCAGCGCGGTCAGCGAGCCGTCCGGCACCTCCAGCGAGACGTCGTCCAGCGCGACGTAGTCGCCGAATCGCTTCGTGAGTCCGGTGACCGAGATCACGTGTCCCCCTCCTCCCGTCGCCGGTTCATGGTGGTCATCGCGAGCAGCGTCACGAGCGCGATCAGCGCCAGCAGCGCGGAGGCGGCGTAGGCGCCCGCGAGGTCGAAGTTGGAGAAGCGCTTGTCGACCAGCAGCGTGAGCGTGTCCGTCTCGCCGGAGATCTTCCCCGACACGACGCTGACGGCCCCGAACTCGCCGATGCAGCGCGCGACGCTCAGCACCACGCCGTACGCGACGCCCCAGCGGATCGCCGGCAGCGTGATGCGGCGAAACGTCGTCCACGCGCCCGCGCCGAGCGTCGCCGCCGCCTGCTCCTGGTCGTCGCCGATCTCCTTCAGCACCGGCGTCACCTCGCGCACGACGAACGGCAGCGAGACGAAGATCGTCGCCAGCACGATCCCGGGCACGGAGAAGATCACCTGGATCCCGGCGTTCGCGAGCGCGCCGCCGAACCAGCCGTGCACGCCGTAGACGAGCACGAGCGAGAGGCCGATCACGATCGGCGAGACCGCGAACGGCAGGTCGATGAAGGCGTTGACCAGCCCCTTGCCGCGCCATCTCCCGCGCGCGAGCGCGATCGCCATCACGATCCCGAACAGCGTGTTGAGCGGGACCGCGATCAGCGTCACCTCGAGCGTCAGCTGGAAGGCGTGGATCGCCGCCGGCGTCGTGATCGACTCCCACACGGCCGCGACGCCGTGCTCGAACGTGCGGTAGAAGATCAGCCCGACGGGCACGAACAGCAGCGCGCCCAGGTACGCGAGCGCGACGACGCGCAGGCTCAGCTGCCAGCGGCGGTCAACGGTCATGGCGCGCCCCCCAGCGGCCGAGGCCGCGGATCGCCAGCAGCACCGCGAGCGAGACGAGCAGCAGCACCGTCGAGACCGCCGCGGCGCTCGTCGGCGCATCGCTCTCGATCAGGTTGAAGACGTAGACCGAGCTGACCTGCGTCTTGAACGGGATGTTCCCGGAGATCAGCACGATCGAGCCGAACTCGCCGACCGCGCGCGCGAAGGCAAGCGCGGCGCCAGACAGGATCGCCGGCACGAGGTTCGGCAGCACGATGCGGCGGAAGATCGTCGCGTTGCGCGCGCCGAGCGACAGCGCCGCCTCCTCCATCTCCGTGTCGAGCTCGATCAGGACGGGCTGCACGCTGCGGATCACGAACGGCAGCGTCACGAACAGCAGCGCCACCAGCACGGCCGCCTGCGTGAAGGCGATGTCGATCCCGACCGGGCTTCTCTGCCCGTAGAGCGTCAGCAGCACGAGGCCGGCGACGACCGTCGGCAGCGCGAACGGCAGGTCGATCAGCGCGTTCACGAAGCGCTTGCCGGGGAAGCGGTCGCGCACGAGCACCCACGCGATCAGCGTCCCGCCGATCACGTTGATGAGCGCGGTCGCGAGCGAGACGAGCACGGTGAATCTGAGCGCGGCGAGCGCCTGTCTGCTCGTGACCGCGTCCCAGAACGCGCCGAGGCCGCCGTCGAGCGAGTGCACGACGACGGCCGACAGCGGCAGCAGCACGATCACCGACAGCCACAGCGTGGCGACGCCGAGGCCCAGCGCCCCGGTGGAGCGCCAGGCCGGAGCGACGCGCGTGGCGGTCCCGCCCGCGGGGGCGGAGCCGCCGGGCGCGGCGGAGCGCGGTCCGGTGAGGGACGTCGCGCTCACTTGGCGGTCGACACCCCCGCGTTCTGCTCGATCGTCGTGATCGCGCCTCTCGTGACGTCGAACAGCTGGTCGTCGACCGCTCTCCAACCGCCGAGGTCCTCGATCGTGAAGAGGCCGGGCGGGGTCGGGAACTTGCTCGCGTTCGCGGCCAGCACGGCGGCGTTCACGGGCCGGTAGCCCCAGTCGGCGAAGCGCTGCTGGGCCGGTCTCGACAGCACGTAGTCGAGGAACGCCTGCGCCGCGGCCGGCGCCGTCTTGGTCGTAGCGATGTCGATGTCGATCTTGATCGTGTCGTCCGGCAGCACGTAGTCGACCGACTGGCCCTTCTTCTGCGCGGTCGTCGCCTCGTACTCGTAGGACAGGAGCACGTCGCCGTTGCCGCCGGTGAAGGCCGACAGCGCGTCGCGGCCCGACTTGGGCTGCACCGGCACCTGTGCGATCAGCTTTCTCACGTAGGCGAGGCCGGCGGCCGGGTCTCTTGCCGGCGTGCGACGCCTGGCCGTAGGCGGCGAGCAGGTTCCACTTCGCGGCGCCCGAGGAGAACGGGTTGGGCGTGAGCACCTTGACGCCCGGTCTCAGCAGGTCGTCCCACGTCTTGATGTGCTTCGGATTGCCCTTGCGCACGACGAACGCGACGACGGACGTCGTGACGAGACCTCTGTTCGGGCCCTGGTTCCAGTCGGCGGCGACCTGCCCGTCTCTGACGAGGCGCGTCATGTCGGGCTCGGTCGAGAACGTCACGACGTCGGCTCTGAGGCCGGCGTCGACGGCGCGGCTCTGGTCGCCGGACGCGCCGAAGGAGGTCTTGAAGTTGATGCCTCTGCCGGCCGCCGTCTTCTGGAAGTCGGGGATGACCTGGTCGTAGACGACCTCCGGCGTGGAGTACGCCACGAGCGAGAGCGTCGGGCCCGAGCCGCCGCTGCTCGCGGCGCCCGTGCCGCTGGAGCTGTCGGAGGAGCCGCCGCAGCCCGCCACGGCCGCCAGCGCTCCGACGGCGAGCAGTGCTGGGACGGTCTTGCGTACGTGCGAGATCAAAACTCCTCCAAGCCAGTCGGATTTCGTGGGTTTCTCGTTATACAGCATCCCCATAGGACACGTCGAGATAGTGGGAACGGTCGGAAAGGTGGGGAATGAGACCGGACAGCCCTCCGCACCGCGCGGCCGCTACCTTTCACAGGGCATGAGCGCGACTGAGGAACGCAGACACGTCACGCGCTCGCGGGCGAACCCGGGCGGCATGGACGTCCTGAAGGTGCTCGGCCCCGAGGTGCGGCCGTTCCGCGAGCGCAAGCCGCCGTGGTTCAAGGTCCCCGCGCCGGGCGGCCCGAAGTACCGCGACCTGACGGCGATGATCAAGCAGGAGAACCTGCACACCGTCTGTCAGGAGGCCGCCTGCCCCAACGTCGGCGAGTGCTGGGAGCGCGGCACCGCGACGTTCATGATCCTCGGCGACACGTGCACGCGCCGCTGCGGCTTCTGCAACGTGCAGACCGGCAAGCCGACCTGGAACGACCCGCTCGAGCCCGCCCGCGTCGCGCGCTCGGTCGCGAAGATGGGCCTGCGCCACGCGGTCATCACGAGCGTCGACCGCGACGACCTGCCCGACTACGGCGCCTCCGCCTTCGTCGGCGTGATCCGCTCGATCCGCCAGCAGGCGCCGCAGTGCAAGGTCGAGGTGCTGACGCCCGACTTCCGCGGCCAGGAGATGCCGCTCGCGAAGGTGATCGCCGAGCGGCCCGACGTCTTCAACCACAACTGCGAGGTCGTGCCGCGGCTGTACCCGGTCGCGCGGCGCGGCTCGGAGTTCCTGCGCTCCGCGCGCGTGCTGAAGAACGCGAAGGAGATGGGCGGCGACGAGGTCGTCACCAAGTCCGGCCTGATGGTCGGCCTCGGCGAGACGCACGAGGAGATGGTCGAGACCTTTGGAATCCTCCGCGAGCACCACGTGCAGGTGCTGACGGTCGGCCAGTACCTGCGCCCGACCGAGCGCCACCTGCCGATCGTGCGTTACTGGCACCCGGAGGAGTTCAAGGCGCTGGAGGACGCGGCCTACGCGCTCGGCTTCGACCACATCGCCGCCGGCCCGCTTGTACGGTCGTCGTACCACGCCGACCAGCACGTGCCGCAGCAGCAGCCGGGCACCGGCCCGCTCGCGGCGTAGGAGCCCCGGCGGTGGACGTCGAGGAGGCGATCCGCAGCCGGCGGACGCACAAGGTCTACGGCCCCGAGCCGATCCCGCGCGAGCTGCTCGACGAGCTGCTCGAGCTCGCCACCTGGGCGCCGAACCACCACCTCACGAACCCGTGGCGCTTCCGCGTGCTCGGGCCGGTCGCCCTTGCCGCGCTCAAAGACGCCGCCGGCCCCGAGGCGGCAGCGAAGCTCGACCGCGCGCCGACGCTCGTGTGCGTCTCCGCTGTGCAGGGCGGCGAGGATCCGATCGCCGACGAGGAGGACCTGCTCGCGACCGGTTGCGCCGTCTACGCGCTGCTGCTCGGCGCGCATGCGCGCGGGCTCGCCGCCTACTGGCGCACGCCCGCGGTGCTGCGCAGCGACGCCGGCCGCGCGGCGCTCGGGCTGCCGCCGCAGGAGCGCGCGATCGCGCTCGTGCACCTCGGCCCGCGGCGCCAGGAGAAGCCGCCGCCCGAGCGCGCGCCCGCGGGTGACGTCGTCACGTACCTCGACTGAGGACCGCTGACCGCGCGCACGCACGCGCGGCCTGCCAAGCTCCGGGGCCGTCCCCCATGATCCCGATGAAGGACAACATCCCGACGGACCGGCTGCCGATCGTCACGCTGCTGCTGATCGCGGCGAACGTCGTCGTCTACTTCTTCCTGCAGCACGGCGGCTTCGCACATGGGCCGACGCAATCGAGCGTGCTGCACTACGGCGCGATCCCCGCCGAGGTCACGCGCCAGCAGCCGGACGGCGGACCCGTGCCGGCGTGGGTGACGCTCTTCACCGCGACGTTCATGCACGGCGGGATCCTCCACCTCACCGGCGACGTGCTGTTCCTGTGGATCTTCGGCATCAACGTCGAGGACTCGATGTCGCGCGTGCGCTTCGTCGCCTTCTACCTGCTCGGCGGGCTGTGCGCGATCGGCCTGCTGATCGCGCTCGACCCGGACGCCACCGCCCCGGTGGTCGGCGCCTCGGGCGCGATCGCCGCCGTGCTGGGCGGCTACGTCGTGCTCCACCCGCGCGCGCGCGTCGTGACGGTCGTGTTCGCGCTCTTCTTCTCCACGCTGATCGAGGTGCCGGTGTGGCTGCTGCTCGGCCTGTGGTTCGTCATGCAGGCGGTGTTCGCAGCGACATCCGTCGCGCATCCGGCCGGCGGCAGCGGCGGCGTCGCGTACTTCGCGCAGGTGGGCGGCTTCGCCTTCGGGCTGCTGGCGATCCGCGCGTTCGCGCAGCGCCGCAAGCGGCTGCCGTCGTCGGGGGCGGCCGAGCGGGCGGAAGCGGTCCTGTCGTGAGCACCCGCCGCGTCGTCGCGGCCGTCGCGCTCGTGTTCACCGCCTTCTTCGCGTTCCTGACCTTCTACGACATCGTCCAGCACGGCATCGACGTGCTCGCGATCGTCTCGCTGTTCGTGCTCGTGCTGTTCGGCGTCGGGATCCTCGGCGCGCTCGCGAGCGGTCCCGACGACCGCGAATAGCGTCAGCGACGGAACGTGAGCGCGGCGTAGCTGAGGCCGTCGGTCGCGAAGCCCGTCGTCACCAGCTCGCTGGGACCGGCCGCGAACGCGAGGCCGACCGAGCGGGCGCCGTCGAGCGCCGAGCGGGCTGCGCGCGACAGCTTCAGGCGGCCGTGGATCTCGAAGCTGAGCGCCGGCCCCTTGCCGGCGAGCTTGCCGAGCAGCGGGTTCTCGCCGACGGCGCCGCGCGTCGATGCGGAGCGCCGGCCGTTCACCGCGTACGCGAACACGGCGACGGTGGCGCGCGTGACGCCGTCGCAGCTCGATCTGACGGCGATGCCGTGCGCGAGCAGGGTGCCCAGCCGCACGTGGCGCTGGACTGTCAGCGTGCACGGGATCGGGTCGTAGAGCGCCGACGCGACGGCGCCGGCGCGGCCGAGGTCGTCGGTCGCGCGCACGCGCACGTCGTAGAGGCGGTGGCGGTGCGCGAGCGCGACCGTGGCGTCGGTCGCGCAGGCGTGCCACGCGGGTGCCGCGCCGTGGGGCTGGAACGAGCAGTCGGCGCGGTCGACGTTCCCGCCGACGTTGTTGTCGTCGACGACCGCGAAGCTCGGTTCCGGGGCGAACGGCTTCAGCTCATCGGCGTGCAGGATCCCGCCGTCGGTGTCCAGCTGGACCGATGGCGCCGTCGTGTCGATCTCGACGCGCACCCAGACGGCCGCGAGCACGTTGCCGTCCGGGTCGTCGACCTCGACGTCGAAGTCGTGCTGCCCGGCGGCCAGCGGCGCGGCCGGCCTGACGCTGGCGCACGACGCGCAGCCGGCCGGCGCGGGGCCGCAGGGCACGGAGTCGCGGATCGAGTCGAGGTGGCAGACGACGGTCCCGCCGTCGGCCTGGAAGCCGATCGCCGGCTGCGCGTCCGCCGTGCGCAGCTCGAACGGCGCCTCGCTGTAGCCCGCGGGTCCCAACACCGCGGTGGCCGGATACGTGACGCCGCCTGGCGGCGCCGTGAAGGTGACGCTCGCGGCGAGCGCCGGGCCGCCGGCGGCGAGCGTCGCGACGAGCGCGAGCAGCAGCGTGAGCAAGCGCGACCGCACGCGGGAAACGGTAGCCGAGTCGCAAGCGGCGCCGCCGCGCTACGCCGCTTCGCGCAGCCGCCGGCCGGCCGAGCGCGCGGCCGGCAGCTCGCGCACGAGCGAGGGCAGCAGCGGCATCAGCCGGCGGACGAGGCTCGTCTGCGCGCCGAGCAGCCGCTCGCGCTGCGGCCCCCAGCCGAGGCCGTAGTCCGCGCGCAGCGTCGGCGGCAGCAGCCCGACGGTCGCAAGGTTGAGCGCGTCGAAGACGGGCCGCAGCGGCAGCGGCAGGCGCTGGGGACGCAGGATCGCGTCGGCCACGTCGCGCGCCGGGGGCGTCACCTCGAGCGCGTGCTCGACCCTCTCGTCGTACCAGGCCATGAACTGCGCGAACGTCGCCGGCGCCGCATCGGCGGGCGCCCCGCAGGCGGCGAGGAAGCGCTTCTGCTCCTCGTAGTAGGCCTCGACGTCGGTCACCTTCAGCGGGCCGACGTAGCGCGTGTAGATCAGCAGCGCGCTCTCGACGAGCGTCGCCCACACCCACAGCAGCAGCTCGTGGTCGGCGGCGGCGTAGGACTCGCCGGCGCGGGCGCCGTCCTCGATCGTGCCGCGCACGTGCGCGTGGACGCCGTGCAGGTGGCGCGATGCCTGCAGCGCCGTGTCGGTGTCGCCGAAGACGATGCGGCGGGTCACGTCGAGCGTGCGCGCCAAGCGGCCCCACGGGTCCTCGCGGTAGCCCGAGTGCTGCGCGACGCCCGCCCCGACGCTCGGGTGCGCGACCTGCAGCAGCAGCGCACGGCCGCCGCCGAGCAGCAGCACCGACTCGCGGTTGACGCGCCACGTGACGCTTCTCGGTCCGAACAGACCGTGATCCGACATCGCTCCGCTCCTCTCCTCGCGACGAGCGGCGCCTCCCCGAACGAAGGTAGCGGCGCGCGGAGAGCCGGTGCGCCGGTCGCCTACGCGGCCGAGCCGCGGCCCGGCCGCACGACGCGGCGCTCGAAGCGCGTGCCGTCGGCCGGCTCGCCGTACCCGTAGAGCACGTCGGGGCAGACGTCGACCTCGCCGGGCCAGCAGATCGTCCCGCCCTGCACCCGCACCCGCCCGAAGACTGCGTCGTCGGCCTCGATCTGCGCGAAGACGCCGCCGCCCGCGACCATCGGCTTGGCGTCGACGTCGACGATCGCACCGTCGGTGAACCACAGGCGCAGCCACCGGTCGGGGAGAACACGTACGTCGGTGATGCGAGGCGGACGGATCATGAAAGCGGATCGATGGAGTTCAACGGCTCGCTCGCACGAGCGCGCTGCCAATTGTCATGCAACTCGTCGCGATGGGCGAAGGCCCATTCTCGCACGAGCTTGAGCACCGGTCGAGGAAGCCATCCGTCCACAATATTAAGTGTGTCAATTGCAACGCTCGCACTGTATTCGCCATAGTCGGCGTGGAAATGCGGGGGCGGGTGCTCCCGCCACCACATGCGGATGAGGATCCCGTGGAAGGCGCTGATCGTCGGCACCCTCCTCTGAGGCCAGCGGCCTGTACTTCTCAGACCGCGCTCTGTGCCAATCCTGCGGAGAACCTGCGCCGTCTTTCCGGCGACGCGGCGGGCCGACCGCGGTATGGTGCTCTCGACAAACCGATTGGCCAGTCAACCAGTCCCTGGAAGGAGCGCCAGCGCCGTGGACCTCAACGACACGCCCGAGCAGGCCGCGTATCGCGCCGAGGTGCGCGCGTGGCTCGAGCAGAACGCCTCGCACGCCCCCGCGACACGCGGCCGCGGCGACGAGGAGGGCGCCGTCGCGGCGCACCGCGCCTGGCAGCGCCAGCTCGCCGAGGCGGGCTACGTCGGCGTCACCTGGCCGGCCGAGCACGGCGGGCAGGGCAAGGGCCCGCTCCACCAGGTCGTCATCAACCAGGAGATCGCGCGCGCGGGCGTGCCGGGGATCCTCGACGCGATCGGCGTCGGCATGCTCGGCCCGACGCTGATCGCCCACGGCAGCGACGAGCAGAAGCAGCGCTACCTCGCGCCGATGCTGCACGCCGACGAGGTGTGGTGCCAGCTGTTCTCCGAGCCGGCCGCCGGCTCGGACCTCGCGGGCATCCAGTCGCGCGCCCGCAAGGAGGACGACGGCTCCTGGCGCCTGTCCGGCCAGAAGGTGTGGACGACGAACGCGCAGTTCGCCGCCTACGGCCTGCTGCTCGCGCGCACCGACCCCGAGGCGCACAAGCACAAGGGCCTCACGATGTTCGTCGTGCCGATGGACGCGGAGGGCGTGACGATCCGCCCGCTGCGCCAGATCTCCGGCGAGCCGGAGTTCAACGAGGTCTTCTTCGACGACGTGCGGCTGGAGCCGGGCTCCGAAGTCGGCGCGGTCAACGGCGGCTGGGGCGTGGCCCTCACGACGCTCATGTTCGAGCGCCTCACGATCGGCGCCGGCTCGGAGGGCATGGGCTACCGCGCCGACCGCTTCGCCGCCGCGATCGCGAGCGACCCGGCCGCCGCGAAGGACCCGGAGGTGCGCGCGCGCTTCGGCGAGCTCGCGACCGAGCTGCTCGCGCTGCGCTTCACCGGCTACCGCCTGCTGACGGCGATCTCGCGCGGCCAGATACCGGGCCCCGAGGCCGGCATGGGCAAGATCACCGCCGTCAACGGCGCGATCGCCGCCGGCGACCTGATCGCCGACGTGCTCGGGCCGGAGGCGCTGGACCCCGAGAGCGAGTGGTCCTACCTGATCTCGTTCCTGCCGGGGCTGAAGTCGGCCGGCGGCACCGAGGAGATCCTGCGCAACACGGTCGGCGAGCGCGTGCTCGGGCTGCCGCCGGAGCCGCGCCTCGACAAGGGCATCCCGTTCAGCGAGCTGCGCGCCAAGGAGCGCCAGGAGGTCGCGTCGTGAACTTCGATCTGTCAGACGAGCAGGTCCTGCTGCGCGAGGCCGCGCGCGACGCGTTCGGCCGCGTGAGAACGGTCGAGGCGGCGCGCGAGGCGCTCGAGGGCGGCACGCTGCCGGACCTCTGGCCGACCGCTACGACGGCCGGCTGGACCGGCCTGCTGCTGTCCGAGGAGCACGGCGGCGCCGGGCTGGGCGCGATCGACGCGATGCTCGTGGCGGCCGAGGCCGGCCGCGTGCTCGCGAGCGTGCCGCTGCTCGGGCACTTGCCGGCGACGGCGATCCTCGACGCGGGCGGCTTGCACGACGAGACGCTGCGCAGGCTCGCCGCCGGCGAGCTGCGCGCCGCGTACGTGCCGGCGCGCCCGGGCGACGACGTCGACGCGGCCTGGACGGTGGAGGCGCGCAGCGGCAAGCGCCGCGGCGAGGCACCCGAGGTCGTGCGCGGCGACGATGGCCTCGCGACGGTGAGCGGCAGCGTGTCGTGGGTGCCGGACGCGGTCGGCGCCGACGTCCTCGTGGTCGTCGGCGTGGACGCGAGCGGACCGGTGGCAGTCGCGCTCGAGGCGGGCGCCGCAGGCGTGCGCGTCGAGGCCGCGACCGGCGTCTACGACTCCACCCGGCCGCTCGGCCACGTGACGCTCGACGACGCGTCCGGGCGGGTGCTCGCCGCGCGCGAGGAGGACCTGCGCCGCGCGTGGTTCCTCGCGCACACGCTGATCGCCGCCGAGTCGCTCGGGGCGGTCGAGGAGTGCCTCGAGCGCTCGGTCGCCTACGCGAAGGAGCGCTACACGTTCGGCCGCGCGATCGGCTCCTACCAGGCGGTCAAGCACGCGCTGACGGAGGTGCTGCGGCGCCAGGAGAACACCCGCTCGCTGCTCTACTACGCCGGCTGGGCCTACGTCGACAAGCCCGACGAGTTCGCCGCCGCGGCGAGCGCCGCGCGAGCGGCCGGCGGCGGCGCGCTCGACTTCGCCGCGCGCGAGGTGATCTCGGTGCACGGCGGGATCGGCGCGACGTGGGAGCACGACGCACCGCTGTTCTTCCGCCGCGCCCAGCTCTCGCGCCGCCTGCTCGGCGGCACCGGCGACGCGGTCGACCGGCTGGCGGGCGAGCTGCTGACCGGAGCCGCGGCGTAACACAAGGCCAAAGGAAGCATGGGCATCATTGGGTGCCCATGCCTTCGTCGCACCGTCATCTCGCGCGAGCCGCGGCGGGCGTCGCAGCGCTCGCCGCCGTCGCCGCGCTCGCGTACGTCCTCAGCGCTCCTTCGGGCACGCGCGCGAGCGCGACCGGCGGCACCGGCATCCACACGATCCGCCACGTGATCGTGATCATGCAGGAGAACCGCTCGTTCGACTCCTACTTCGGCACGTACCCGGGCGCCGACGGGATACCGGCCAGGAACGGGCGCTTCACGGTCTGCGTGCCGGACCCGCGCGCCGGCGGCTGTCAGCGTCCGTACCACGACCCGGCGCTCGTCAACGGCGGCGGGCCGCACAACGAGGCCTCCGCCGTGCGCGACATCGCGGGCGGCGCGATGAACGGCTTCGTGGCGGCCGCCGAGCAGCCCGGCGGCCGCGGCTGCGGCGGTGCGACCGGCGTCTGCTCCTCGGCGTCCCCGCCCGACGTGATGGGCTACCACGACGCGCGCGAGATCCCCAACTACTGGCGCTGGGCGCACGACTTCGTGCTGCAGGACCACCTGTTCGAGTCGAACGCCTCGTGGAGCCTGCCGGCGCACCTGTTCCTCGTCTCCGGCTGGTCGGCGAGCTGCAGCCGCCGTGGCGATCCGGCGAGCTGCGTCAACGACGACGAGCTGCACGGCTTCCACACGAACCAGATCGCGGGCGCGAACGGCGGCGGACCCGGCAGCATCCAGCAGGTGAAGCCGCAGCTGCGCCCGCTCACGCGCTGCCTCGTGGGGCACGGCGTGCCGCTGCGCCCGTGGGGGCTCGACGTGCGCAACCCGGCGATGCCAGCGGCGCTCGCCGCGTGCAGAGCGCTCGCTCCGGAACGCGCGCTGCGCCGGCTCACGCCCGACGCGAACTACGCCTGGACCGACCTCACGTACCTGCTCCACAGAGCGGGCGTGAGCTGGCGCTACTACGTCCACGGCGGGCTGCAGCCGGACTGCGCCGACGGCGACGCGAACTGCACACCCGGCCGCCAGAGCGCGAGCACGCCCGAGATCTGGAACCCGCTGCCGTCCTTCACGACGGTCAAGCAGGACAAGCAGGTCGGCGACGTGCAGGACGTCTCGCGCTTCCTGGCGGCCGCGCACGCGGGCACGCTGCCCGACGTCGCGTGGGTCGTGCCGGACCAGGCCCACTCGGAGCACGCGCCGGCGACGCCGACCGCCGGGCAGACGTACGTGACGCGGCTCGTCGACGCCGTCATGAACGGCCCGGACTGGAACAGCACCGCGATCTTCCTGACGTGGGACGACTGGGGCGGCTTCTACGACCACGTCGTGCCGCCGCAGGTCGACCGCAACGGCTACGGCCTGCGCGTCCCGGGGCTCGTCATCAGCCCGTGGGCGCGGCGCGGCATGATCGACCACCAGACGCTGTCGTTCGACGCGATCAACAAGTTCGTCGAGGACGACTTCCTCGGCGGAGCGCGCATCGACCCGCGCACCGACGGGCGGTCCGACCCGCGCCCGGACGTGCGCGAAGCCGCCCCGCAGCTCGGCGACCTGCGGCGCGACTTCGACTTCGGGCAGCAGCCGCTGGCGCCGGATCCGCTTGCGTCGCAACCGCCGCCGGGCCTGGCATCGTCCATCCCATGAGCGACGAGATCATCATCACCACCATGAACGACCTGCCGGGCTACGAGGTCGAGGAGGTCTACGGCGAGGTCTTCGGCCTCATCGTGCGCGCGCGCAACGCCTTCTCGAACATCGGCGCCTCGTTCCGCACGTTCGCCGGCGGCGAGGTGAAGGGCTACACGAAGCTGCTCGCCGAGAGCCGCAACCACGCGGTCGACCGGCTGCGCGAGGCCGCCGCCGAGCGGGGCGCCAACGCGGTCATCGCGATGCGCTTCGACTGCAACGAGATCGGCGACATCATGAGCGAGGTGGCCGCCTACGGGACGGCCGTGCGCGTGCGCAAGCTGTGACGTCGCGCGCAGGTGGCCGCTCGCGGTCACCGGAGCGCGAAACCTACGCAGTCGCGTAGATCCGCACCGTCTCGACCGGCGCGGCGGCGAAGTCGGCGCGGAAGGCGTCGTCGTCGGGCCATTCGCGCTTGGGCACGAGCCGGCGCCGCAGCGTGAGCGGCGTCGTGTCGTCCACGAACGGATACGGGTCGAAGCGCACGCGCCAGGGCCCGAGCGGCTCGATCGCGATGCGGACGGGATCGCCGCCGTCGGCGGTCGGGACGCCCTCGCATGCGCCGGGCGTGCCGACCTCGACGTTCGCGAGGCCGAAGTAGAGCGAGACGACGTCGAACACCTGCAGCAGCGCGTAGCTCGTCCAGCGCCACGCCTCGTCGGCGTCGAGCATCCGCCGCAGCGCGACCTGGCGATCCTCCTCCTGCTGGACGAACGCGTCGACGAGGTCGCGCACGTCCTCGTCCAGCGCGCGCGGCGGCGAGGGCATCACGTCGTAGCGCTGCCGGTAGAGGCCGCTCATGTGCATCGAGACGAGCAGCCCGGCGCGCGGGTCCTCCTCCGCGAGCGTCTCGACGCCGGCGCGGTAGAAGGCGAGGTGGACCGGCGCCGGCACGGTGATGAAGGACTGCGGCGCGCCGTCGGGGCCGAGTCGCGGGTGCTGCTCCCATACGGCCCAGCCGTCGTCGTGGCGCCGCGCCGCTCGCACGACGGCGTCGTACGGCTCCGGCCGCGCGAAGCCCGGCCCGCCCCACGCCTCGGCGAGCTGTCCCGACAGGTCCGCGTGATCGGTCTGCAGGACGATCTGCCAGACGTCGCCGGCGTCGCGCACGAGCATGGGGCGAGCCTACCCCCTGCGCAGATCGCCGTCAGCCGGCGTCGATCCCGCCGCCTCTACGCACTTGTTTTGCGAACCGCGTGTGACATGTCACACGCGACGCGACAGGATCGGGTCCGCCCCCAGACAAGACGAAACCCCGGCGGTTTGGCCTGCCCTGCCAGATGGCGGGGCTACACAGGGACCGTTCCGGGGCCTTGACTTCGAAGGCTAGCACCTGATGTCCCGCGCGCCAACCCATACCCTCTCCAACCATCGCCTCGTCGAGCTTCTGAGCGTGGAACGCCTCGGCACCTACGTGGCGGGATGTGACGGGCAGCTCGACACGGCGCTCGACCTCTACGACTGGAACACGGCGGTGAGTGCAGCCTTCTGGCAACCGCTCGGTCATATCGAGGTCGTATTGCGCAACGCCATGAGCCTGGCTCTGGCTGCGCGTCAATCCCGCGACGATCTGCCCGGCTCGTGGCTCGACGACGCCGCAATCGCACTGGACCGCCGAGCGCGGGCCGACATTGCAATTGCTCGTCGTCGAGTACTCAAGAAAGGCAAGCGCCCCAGCGACAGCCAGACGATCAGCGAGCTGGCCTTCGGCTTCTGGCGCTACCTCATCACGAGACGGCACACCGCGCTGTGGCCCGACCTCGCGAGCGCGTTTCCCGGCGCTCCCGACCGTCGCCGCGAGACGGTCGAGGAGCCGATCGCCCGGCTCCACGACCTCCGCAACCGCATCGCGCACCATCAGCGCGTGTGGAACCGCGACCTCGACGCGCACTACGCCGACCTGCTGCTCGTGGCCGGCTACGTCGACGCAGGCCTGCCCGCGTGGATCGCGCGCGCATGCACCGTTCCGGCGGTGCTGCACGCGCGACCGCCGCTCAGCGCGCCGCGGAGCGACTCCCGCTGGCGCCGCGGCGGCGGCCGGAGCGACGGCGGCGGGCGCCGCCGCCGCTGATCGACGGCGTGCTCGTGGCGCGGTGGTTGACGGGCAGGCCGCCCGCCTCCAGCTCGCGGTGCAGGCCGAGGCCGGCGACCATCGAGACGACCTCGCGGACCTGGTCCTCGAGCACGAACGTGATGCCGATGCCCTCGGCGCCGGCGCGCGCGGTGCGGCCGACGCGGTGGACGTAGTCCTCGGTGGCGGCGGGCGCGTCGTAGTTGATGACGTGCGTGACGTCGCGCACGTCGATGCCGCGCGCGGCGACGTCGGTCGCGACGAGCGTGTCGATGCGGCCCGACTCGAACTGCGCGAGCGCGCGCTCGCGCTGCGCCTGCGACTTGTCGCCGTGCATCGCGGCGACGTTGAGCGTCGGCACGCGGCCGAGCTGCTTCGCGAGCCGGTCGGCGCCGCGCTTGGTGCGCACGAACACGAGCGTGCGGCCGCGCTCGGACTCGGTCAGCTCGGCGACGAGCTGGTCGGTGCGGCGCTCGCGCGAGACCTTCACGAAGCGGTGCTCGACCTTGCCGCGCGCCTGCGGCGCGGCGACATGGGCGTGGCGTCTGGCCTGGTGCGTGTACACGCGCGCGATGCGGTCGACCTCGCCGGCGAGCGTCGCGGAGAAGAGCATCGTCTGGCGGTCGTCGGGCGTGAGCGCGACGAGCCGGTCGACGACCGGGCGGAAGCCCATGTCGAGCATGCGGTCGGCCTCGTCGAGCACGAGCACCTCGACATGGCCGAGCGTGACCGCTCTGCGGTCGAGCAGGTCGACGAGGCGGCCGGGCGTGGCGACGAGCACGTCGGCTCTGCGCGCACCCTTGATCTGCGGGTTGATGCCGGCGCCGCCGTAGACGGCGATCACCGACAGCGAGCGCGCTCTGGCGATCGCGCCGAGCTCGTCGACGATCTGGCTGGCGAGCTCGCGCGTGGGCGCGAGCACGAGCGCGCCGGGCGCGCCCTGCGGGCGGCCGGCGCTGCGGCCGGGCTCGAGCGTGTCGACGAGCGGGATCCCGAACGCGAGCGTCTTGCCCGAGCCGGTCGGCGACTCGGCGAGCACGTCGAAGCCCTCGAGCGCGTCGGGGACGACGAGCTTCTGGACGGCGAACGGGCGCTCGATGTCGCGGGCGCGCAGCGCGTTGGCCACGGCCTTGGACACGCCGAGGTCGGCGAAGGTGGACTGCTGCATATGGTGCTCCTTGCGCCCAGCGCAAACGTGCGCGGACGCTATGTGGTGGGGAGAGATTCGACTGACCCCAACCGCGCGATGCGCCTTCAGGAGCAAGAACCTCCGCGCGCGGCGGCGCCGCACGCACCCGGCACCTTAGCAGCGCTTTCCGAAAGACCATGTACGCTGCCGTGCATCGACCAGGTACTGGAGCAAGAGCGCGTGCTTGCCGGCCCGACGCCGGAAGACGTCCAGCCCGTCGAGTTCGAGACGCTCGACCGCTTCCTCACGGGCATGATCACGGTCGTGCCGGTGCTGGCGCTCGGCCTCGTCGCCTGGCAGCTGTGGGGCGACGCCTTCGGGCTGAGCGACCTGCTCGTGTTCGGGATCATGTACGCGATCACCGGCCTCGGCATCACGGTCGGCTTCCACCGCCTCTTCACGCACCGCTCGTTCAAGACGAACCGCGCGGTCCGCGGGGTGCTCGCCGCCGCCGGCTCGATGGCGATCGAGGGGCCGATCATCTCCTGGGTCGCCGACCATCGCAAGCACCACGCCTTCTCCGACCGCGAAGGCGACCCGCACAGCCCGCACGTCGACCACGGCCACGGCCTGAAGGGCGCGCTGCGCGGTCTGCTGCACGCGCACCTCGGCTGGCTGTTCATCCACACGGCGCGCGGCAACAAGGAGCGCTACGCGCCCGACCTGCTCGGAGACCCGGTCGTCAAGTGGGTCAACGACACCTTCTTCGTGTGGGCGGTCGGCAGCTTCGTGCTCGCCTTCGCGCTCGGGTATGCGATCGGCGGCACGTGGCAGGCCGGCCTCACGGGGATGCTGTGGGGCGGCCTCGTGCGGATGCTGGTCCTGCACCACGTCACCTACTCGATCAACTCGCTCTGCCACTTCTTCGGCCGCAAGCCGTTCGAGACGGGCGACGAGTCGCGCAACCTCGCCTGGCTCGCCCCGCTGTCGTTCGGCGAGGCGTGGCACAACGGCCATCACGCCTTCCCCACCTCGGCGCGCCACGGCCTCGACCGCTGGCAGCTCGACATCTCGGCCGGCGTGATCGCGCTGCTCGAAAAGCTCGGGCTCGCGTGGGACGTCGTGCGCATCGACCCGGCGAAGCTCGCCGCGAAGCGCACCGCGTCCTCGGCCGGCTCGGCCTGAGCGCGGGCGCCGCGCGGCGGCCGCTCAGCCGCGCGGGCCGGGCGGGATCTCGTCGCGCTTGGCGGGCAGCGCGGCGGACGCCGGGCCGTTGGGACCGGGCGGAAGCGTCGCGCCAGCCGCGGCGGCGCGCGCCCGGCTCGCTCTCGCTCTCGCCTTCGCGACCCAGTCGACCATCGCCGGCGTCGCCTTCAGCAGCGCCGGCCATGTGGCCGCGTCGACCTTGCCGGTGACCGGCAGGCCGGACGCCGTCTGGAAGGCGCGCACCGCGCTCGCGCTGCCGCCGCCGAACTGGCCGTCGACCGTCACCGGGTAGCCGGCGCCGGCGAGGTGCTCCTGCGCCCACACGACCGTGTCGCCGCGCGAGCCGACCTTGCCGCCGCTCCCGGCGGCGAGCGTCGGCCACAGCGCCGGCGGCTTGGGGACGGCGGCGATCGAGGCGCCGACGGCGCCCCAGTCCGACGCGCTCGCCTCCTGCCAGTCCCACCAGCTCACGCCGCGCGCGCCGTAGGCGCCGGACAGCTGGCGGAAGCGCAGGATGTCGCCCGCCGGCGGGCCGTCGTAGGTCTGGCCGAGCGGGAAGATCGCCGTCACGTACGGCGTGTTCCATTCGTACGTGTGCGCGAGCGAGGCGTCGACCGCGTCGCCGATCGTCTTCCAGTACACCTGCGGCAGGTTGAACGTCGCACCGCCGGGGCCGAGGAAGACCGAGAACGGCAGGCCCGGATGGAAGTCGACGTAGGGGAACGACGTCAGCCCGACCGGGAAGCTCGCGCCGACGAGCTGGCGCAGCGTCGTCATGTACTGCTGCGCCTGCGCGTACTTGCCCTCGTAGGCGCCCTCGGCGTCGATCACGAAGCAGTCGGCGCCGGCCGTCTTCGCGGCGGCGGCCGCCTGCGCCTCGCCGACCGGGTCGGTGCCGTAGACGAACTGCCAGGCGCATACGCGCAGGCCGACCGCCTTCAGCGCCGCGACGTTGCTCGCGCTGAACTGCGGCCACAGGCCCGTCCCGTCCGCGCTCTTGACGTAGACCGTGCGGATGCCGTGCGCCTTCGCCTGCGCGGCGATCGCGGTCGGGCTCCCGCCTTCGGACTTCGACAGGTACCAGATCCACATGCCGTTGCCGTCGAACGCGCTCGGCCCGCTGAAGGGGACGCCGCCGCCTGTGGCGGCGGGCTTCGGCGGGCGCGTGACGGTGACGCGCACCGCGTTGGAGTAGCGCGCGCCCGGGTTCGCGACGCGCACGGCGCCGCTGATCGCGTCGCTGGGGACCGACACGAGGATCCGCGTCGAGGTGCGCAGGCGCCCGCTGACGGCGCGCAGGCCGGCGCGCCCGCTGCGCAGGCGGACGGTGAAGACGACCTTCGCGTGCGGGCTCATCGCCTTGGCGCCGACGAGCAGCTTGCCCGTGCGCGTGACGACCGTGCGCCCCTTGCAGGGGAACGGGACCGACGAGCAGCGCACGAAGACGATCCGCGGATGGCCGGCGACCGGAGCCGAGGCGGCGCCCGCGAGCGCGAGGGCGGAGGGGGCGGCGCCCGCCAGCGCGAGCAGCACCGCGGCCCACGCGAGCGCGAGGCGGCGGGGGATGCGGTGGCGGACGACGATCATCGGCGATGCGGGCGGCGGGGCCGCGAGCCAGCCAGCTTAGGCCCCGCCGGGCGCCCATCCTGGGCGTCCCGTTGCAGCCCGGAACACGCCCGCGCCGCCGATGGTGCGCTGTGACGTCGCCCGTAGGTAATCGCTTGCGATCACCGCAGGGCGAAAGCCCACTGGGCGGGGCGCCGGCCTACATCACCTCGATCGTCTCGTACACCTCCACCGAGCCGCCGCCGTCGAGGACCGGGGCGCCCTTCGCCTTCTCGGTCGCCTCCGCGAGGCTGCCGGCGCTGACGATCGAGTAGCCGGTGAGGGAGGACGGGGCGCTGCCGTTGCCGCCGTCGGCCTTCACGACGGCGGACGGGCCGAACGGGTTGCCCGCGTCCACGAGCGACTCGCCGAGGCCGCCGAGGAAGGCGCCCCAGGCGGCCATCACGGCCTGGCGCTCCTCGTCCGTCTCCGCCATCCGTCCGCCGGTGTAGACCAGCACGTACTTCGCCATGGTGTTGCTCCTTCGGTGGGGCTTTGCCGATGTGTCAGCGCGGGGCGGCGGCGCCGCTGCGCTCGAGGCTGTCGAGGACGCCGTTCCAGCCTCTGGCGTGGTTGGCGCGCGACTCGTCGTCGAGCAGGCCTGCGTGCTCGATCAGGACCGTCGTCCGGCCGGGCGCGTCCTCCACGAACGTCACCGCGACCTCGCTCTCGTGGTTGGCGTTCGGGCCGGTCCCCTCCCACTGCCAGCTGTAGACGAGCCGGTCGGGGCGGGAGATCTCGCGGTAGGTGCCGTGGACGACCATGTCCTCGCCGTCCGGTCTGCGCATCTGGAGGCGGTAGCCGCCGCCGACGCGCAGGTCGAGCTCGGGGATCGTCACCTCGTGGCTCGGGTCCGCTTTCCACCAGCGCCGCAGCACCTCGGGGTTCGTCCATGCGTCGAAGACCGCCTCGGCGGATGCCTCGAAGGTGCGCTCCACGCGCACCGTGCCGGTGTCGACGTCAACGTCGCTCATGCTGATCGCTCCGTTCCGGGGGTCTTGGGGGTGTCTCTGCCGTGCTGCTGCTGCTCTCTCAGGTATTCCTCGACGACGTCGAGCTTGCGCTCCCACAGCGCGTGCTGGCGCGCCAGCCACGCGTACGCCTCCTCGAGCGAGGAGCCGTTGAGGCGCAGCCGGTGGGTGCGGCCGTCGATCACGCGCACGATCGCGCCCGCCTCCTCCAGCACCTTCAGGTGCTTGCTGATCGCCGGCTTGGAGACGGGGAAGTCGTGCGTCGCCTCGCCGACCGTCAGCTCCCCGTCGGCGAGCCGCTCGAGGATCGTGCGGCGCAGCGGGTGGGCCACGGCGACGAACGAGCGGTCGAGCGTGGCCGATGCATGACTGTTAGCCATGTGGTTAACAATAGGGGTATGGCTCGCGGGCCGCAAGCGGGCGCGGTTCGCGCGCGGACCTTCAGGAGGGGACGCGCACGATCCGCGCCGCCGCCGTGCGCGCACCGGCGCCGGGGCGCAGCAGCGTGACGTAGGCGTCGCGGCCCGCAAGCGCGGTCGTCCACAGGAGCGTGTCGGTGCGGTGCGGCGTGCCGCGCGGGCAGCGGCTCGACGCGCTGCCCGTCGGGTCCAGGCCGGGCTCGTGGCCGGCGTCGCGGTGCGCCGTGGTGCCGATCTCGAAGAGCCGGCGCGGACGGTGCGGCCTGCTCGTGCGGGCGACGAGCAGCCGCTGGGTGCAGGAGGTCGACTGCACGAACAGCAGGCGGCCGCCGTCGAGCGCCGGCTGCGACAGCTGGGAGACGCGGGCGGCGAGCAGGACGCGGCGTCTGCGGGTGACGAGGTTCACGAGCGCGATGCGACTGACGGCGGGCGAGGAGGTCGCGTAAGCGAGGCGGTCGCCCGACAGCGCGGGACGGTCGATCGAGGCGTGGGCGCCGACGCCGCCCGCGACGACGCGCGGCGCCTCCATCGCGAGCGGGGTGGCCGTGCCCGGCGGGGGCGGCGCGGGCAGGCGGCTGGCGTAGAGGCGGTCGCCCCCGCCCGGCCGCGGCGCGCGCCACACGAGCCAGCCGTCGGAGACGGCGAGCTGCGACGCGCCAGGGGCTGCGCGCTGTGCGACGACCGCGCCGCCAGCCCCTTCGCGCACCGCGATCGTGCCGTCGCCGAGCGTCGCCACCCAGCGCCCGCCGATCGCGACGTCCCGCGCCGGCAGCGCGGTGCGCGCGCCGCTCTGCACGAGCACCGCGCCCGTCCCGCCGACCCGCTCGAACGCGAGCGCGCCGACAGCCGCCGAGGGGTCGGTCGCATGGCCGGCGACGAGCCGCGCCGCGCTCGCGCTGCCGCTCGCGAGGAACGCGACCGCGAGCGCGGCGAGCAGCGCCCCGTCGGCGAGCCGCAGGCGGCGCAGCAGGGCAGGCCGCTCGGCCATCTGCAGCTCGAGCCGCTGCCCGAGCGTCGCGTAGCGCGGCGCCATCAGCACGACCGGCAGCGCGCGGCCGGCGCCGAAGCCGAGCCCGATCAGCAGGCCGGCCGGGACGGAGCCGATCGCAACGGAGATCCCCGCCAGCGCCCACACCGCGAGCGTCAGCACGAACGTCGTGAAGCCGAGCCCGAGCAGGATCCCGTAGAGGCCGGCCGCGAGCGGGAGCGGCAGCGTGCGGCGCCACGACTCCGGCACCTGGCGGCGGATCTGCGGCACGATCCGCACGCCGAGCGCCTCGCCGAGCGCGGCGGCCAGCGCGATCGCCGTCGCCGCCGCCAGCGCGACGGTGCTGCCGGCGCCGCCGAGCGCCCGGCCCAGCGCCGCCAGCGCGGTGAAGGTGATCGCCCCGCCGCCGAGCGCGCCGAGCGCGAACGTCGCGCAGCTCGTGCGGACGGCGCGCGCGCCGCGGTGCGAGCGCGCGCTGCCGAGCGTCTCGACCATCGAGAAGCCGCACGGCGACCACGCGCCGGTGATCCCGGCGACGAACGCGGTGAGCAGGAGGATCGCGGCGGTCATCGGGGGCTCAGCACGGGACGCTCGTCTGGAAGTACATGACGCAGAAGACTCTGCGGCCTTGGTAGCAGTAGCCGGTGAGCGCCGTGTCGCCGTTGATGCGCGTCTCGTGGTGCGCGCAGCAGTCCATCAGCCGGCGGACGCGGCCGCCGCAGCAGCGGTACCAGGAGCCGTCGACCTGCGTGTGGAAGCCGTAGCGCGCGGGGATCCCGTCCTGGCAGATGCGCGTGCGCGGGGCGGGCGGCAGCGGGTGGCCGTCGGGGCCGGTGAGGCGGTGCCCGTGCTCGTCGAGCGGACGGCCGTGGCGCTCGACCGGGCGACCGAGGTCGTCGACCGGCTTGCCGTCGCGGGCGCGCAGCGGATAGCCGTGGATGTCGACGCGGGGGATGCCGGTCGGGTGCGGGCAGTGCCCGGTCGTGTAGGTGTGCCCGCAGTAGCCGTAGTACTGCTGCGCGTCGGCGTCCTCGACGCCGGCCGCGAGCGCGGACGTGCCGGCGGTGGTGGCGAGCAGCCAGCCGCCGGCGCGGGCGAGGAAGCCGCGCCGGGAGGTGCCGCCGGCGAGCGCGTCGCTGAGGCGGCGGCGGGGCTCGCCGCCGCCCGCGTCCGTGTCAGGCACGTGCCAGCTCCGGCTCGCGCGCCTCGCCGGTGGAGAGCAGCGCCTCGAGCTGGCGCGCGCTGTTGAAGGTGCCTTGGGAGAGGACGGTCCCGTCGAGCGCGAGCACGAGCGCATACGGGCTGCCGGGAATCGCGAGCGCGCGCCAGACGTCCGCGTCCGCGTGCTCGTCGAACGTCTCGACGGCGAGCAGCGGATCGCGCCGCAGCGCGGCGACGGCGGGCTCCAGCGCCTGGCACATCGGGCAGCCGTCGGAGGAGAAGACGGCGAGCGCGAAGCGGCTCGTCGGCTGCGGCGCGAAGCGCTCGATCAGCTCGATGCGCTCGCCGCGCGGCGGTCCCTCCCCGTCGATCTCGAGCGCGAGCTGCGGCGGCAGCGCGAGACGCAGCTCCCCGACCTCGCGCGCGAGCGCGAGCAGGAGGACGGCGAGCACGGCGATTGCCGCCAGCGCTATGCCGAGCCCGATCGCCAGCCAGCCGGTCGCGCTGACGTGCGTGTCGGGGACCGCGGGCAGCAGCGCGAACGCCGCGGCGAGCAGGAGGGTGCGCACGAGCGCCGCGGGGCTGACGCGCGAGCGCGCGCCGAGGCAGCCGCAGGGTTGGCCGGCGCGGCCGTCTTGGAGCGCGCGCGCGAGCAGCAGCGCGAAGGCGAGCATCAGCGCAGCGGCGGCGTAGGCGGCGGCGTCGAGCCCGAGCGCGACGCCGATACCCAGCAGTGCCTCCGCCGCGACCGCCGCACCCCACGCGATCGCGCGCGCCCGCGGCGTCCGCAGTCCGAACGTCGCAAGCGCCGCGCGGGTTCGCGTCGGAGCGGCCAGCTTCGCCCCCGCAGAGCCGACCAGCACGAACCCAAGCACCACGTCGGCGATCGTCGAGAGCATCCCGCACGATCACAGCAGATCGAGCAGACGCGGCGCAAGGGCCCGGCCGCGCTCCGCAACCCCGATCACAGCTACAGTTGGACCCGCCCGGGGGCGTAGTGCTAACGGGAACACGCCGCCTTTGCAAGGCGGAGTTGGGGGTTCGATTCCCCCCGCCTCCATTGACGGGAAGTGCCTGCAATAGGCGACTTTCAGCGTTTCGCCGACGACTGTCAGGGCGGCAATCCGCCCGCCTCTGTGTACCGAGCGTGTACATCGGGTCGGCGCGTACGGTTCGTCGACGTGCTTGATGCCGCCCGGCGGCCAGCAGGATGGCGCTGCGCCGGCGCGCTCGGAGCATCAGCGACGAAGGGCGCGGAGCAGCCGGTCGCGGACCGTGCGCTTGGGGATGGGCGCCGCCCCGCGCCGCAGCGGGAGCTGGGGGGAGGTCGATCGGCGTCAGACGGACGGGAACGACAGAACGGACCCCGGCGCGCGCGCCTTCAGCTCGCCACGCATCGTGCCGAGACCCAGCGAGAGCGCACGGTCAGCTCCCGCCATGTTGCGTGCGTCGTCTGTCGTCATCAGGACCGCGACGCCCTGATTTGCGATCTCGCGAATGAGCGCAGAGATGTGATCGGCTTGGCCGAACGGAGAGTCCCGTAGAGGCCCCTCCACGATCAAGGCACGCGGGCCGCAGGCGAGCCCGCCGGCGAGTGAGGCCCGCGCACGCTCCAGCGGCTCTGGAACATCGTTCGGCAAGCAGTACGACTCCGGAACGGCAAGGTGCTCCAGCACTGCGTCCACGCCTCTTCGACCTCCACCCGGCGCGCCATTGTCGGGCAGGACCCAAGGCCACCAATCGGCCCACTCAAGAAGCTGGGCATCGCAAAGGGGGAGCTGCCGCCGAATGCTCCGGCCGCGCCGACGGGGCAACGCCTGCCCATTCAGTCGGACGACACCCGACTCGGGGCGGAATATCCCTGTTGCCAGGCGCGTCAGCGCCGTCCGGGCCGCGGCTTCTTGGCACCACACCGCCAACCACTCGCCCGCTTCCAACTCGAACGAGACGTTCTCGAGCAGCGCGACCTCTTTCCGCCGCGAGCGATCGACCAGCGCGACGTCCTCGAATGCCAACAACGGCACGGAGCGCGACTCTAGAAGAGAGTTGATCGACCCACAACCCCCAACGGACAGGCCATGTGTTTAGAGATGTCGTCCTACGACCCTGCTCGGCCGGGCCGAAAGCCTCCCAGCAGCGACTGCGGGGCTGCCTCACCTCCGCTGCGGGGCGTTCAGCGAGACGGGCACTGTGCGGTGGTGCTCGCCGCGCGGTGCGTGCCGTCTCTGAAGGCCAGCGCGACTGCGAAAGGGAACCCGCGCGACGGGCAGCGGTCCGGGAGCGCGATGCCGCCCGGCCAGTAGGGGCGGCCATGGTCGAAGTAGCGGATCTTGGGCGATCCGAGCGTGAGCTGCAAGTCGGTGAGGTAGATCGTGGCGACGTCTTCGAGGCTTGCGATCTGCGGGAACTGGACGACGAGCGCTCCGCCGTACGGAGAGGGGGCCGTGACGGCTTGGCCGGCGAGGATGAGACGCGCGCCGAATGGGCGCTGGCCGTCGATGAACAGCACGAGTTGCAGGGCGCCGTGCTCGATCGGCCCGGAGAGGACGGTCAGGCTCGCGTACTCGGGAATCACCTGGCCACCCTGAACCAGACGGACGATGGCGCGGGCGGTGCCGTAGGCCATGACCGCGTTCGGTGGGCAGCCGCCGAGGCCGCTGGACGAGATCAGGATGGCCTGGAACTCGCTGGCGGGACGCACGCACGAGTCGAGCCCGAGACTGCTGGAGACCACGCCGAGGCCTTGCGCGTAGGAGAGCCGGACACTCGTAACCGGCGAGGGCTCCTGGCGCGTGTCGACGTGCAGGCCGAGCGTCAGGGCGCTCGAGCCGCCGAGCCTGGCGTGGCGGTCCAGTGAGGCGTTGACGCGCACCGGTGCGGCGTGCGCGCTCGTGCATCCGAACGCGCTCGCCGCGACCAGCAGCGCGGCGAGCGCGCTCCGAGCCCCCATCACCTTGCGCTCGCTCTCGCTCTAGTACGTCACGTTCGCGACCGCGTGGACGCTGACCGCCCAGCTGCGCCGGTTCACCGATCCCGAGAAGGTGCCGCTGCCGAGTGCGTTGCGGTAGGCGCCGGTGCCGCTGCGAACGGCGATGTTGCCCGAGAACGGCACGACCGTCCCGGCGGAGTGCGGGTAGCCGACCGCGGTCATCGTGATCGACCCACGGCGCGAGTGAAACGTGACGGTGCCGGTCACCTTCGTCACGCTGGTGTGAAAGACCGCTGTGATCGATCCGGGAAGCGAGCCGCTCGCCGACCCGCTCTCGTACAGCGTCGCCCCGGACTTGCGTGTCAGATGCAGATGCCCGGTGTCGTTGACGTGCAGCGAATGCCGAGCGGCGTGCGCTGCGGGTGCGGCCCCGACGCTCGCCGTCGCGCACAGCCCGATCGTGAACACGGCGATCGCGAGCAGCGCGGCTCGTACACCGGTTCGAGCGAGGTTCTTTGTCACGGCGTTGCCTCCCTTGCTTTGTGCCCCGAAGATCGCGCCCCTGCCCACCATATACGCAGCCACTGTCGAAGTACACAGTACCGTTTTCAAGCTATGAACCTGGCTTGGACGCCGAGCCCGAGCGGCTGCCGCGGCTGCCGCGGCTGCTCTCGATGCTGTCGATCCGCGCTCAGTCGTTGAAGGCGGCCTGCGGGCTGACGCTCGCGGCGCGAAGGATCGGCAGGGTGGTGACGGCGAGCGCGATCGCGGCGACGGCGGCGAGGCTTGTGAGCGCGGTGAGCGCGCCGGTGGAGCGGACGACCGGGAAGCCGGTCAGGGTGGTGAGCCAGCGGTCGAGAAGCTGCGTGCCGGCGAGCGCGAAGACCGCGCCGGTCACGCAGCCGGTGGCGAGCAGCAGCGTGGTCTCGAGCAGCAGCGCGAGGCGCAGTTGGGCGCGGGTCAGACCGCGCAGCTTGAGCGTCGCGATGCCGCGGCGGCGCTCGAGGATCATCGCGCCGATCGCGATCGCGACCGCCAGCGCGGCGGTCACGAGCACGAGGCGGCTGATCTGCTGCAACCGCACGAGCCCACCGCGCGAGGCTTGGCGCTGGTGATGCTCGCGCTGGGCGGCGGTCTCGACTGTCAGACCGGTCCACGGCGTCGATGCGAGCGCATGGGCGATCAGGTCGCGTCCGTGCGCGGGCGTGGTGCCGGGGTCGAGCTGTACCTGCAGCGCGCTGGCCTGCCCGGTGCCCCAGCCGGCGTCGAACGTGCGGGTGTTGACGACGATCGCGCCCGGCGGCCAGCCGATGTTGGTGGTGATCGCCGCGACGCGCACCGTCTGCGGTCGTGGGGCGGGGATCGTGTAGGTGCTGCCGATGTGCAGGTGGTGCTCGACAGAGAAGGCGTGGGAGACGGACGCGGACCGGCCGCTGCGGACTTCTCGCTGGACCGTCGCGGGGTTGCCGTGCAGGATCTGGTTTGTGGGGACCAGCTCGCGTGAGGCGCTCGCGGGCGCGAAGACCCACATCAGCCGGGTGCCGATCGTCAGCAGCTCGCCGCGGTAGACGTCGACGCGCCGCACCCCCGGTACTCGGGCGACGACCGCGCGCGGGGTGGCGGGGAACGTGTCGGCGCCGAGCTGGTTGCTGGAGGAGGCGGGTGTGATCCAGACGTCGCCGATCGTGTTGACGGCGTGCGTGACGGTGTCGAGTCCGGCTTGGAGGTCGTGGCGGGCGCCCTCGACCCCGCCGCTGGCGAAGACGGCGATCGCGGCGACGGCGGCGATCGTGATCGAGCGGGCGCCGTTGGCGCGCAGCTCGCCGACCGCGAGCGCCGGCACCGGCGTCCGGACGTTGCGGGTCAGTCGCGTCACGAGCGCGAGCATCAGCATGAGCGCGGTCGGCAGCCACAGCACGCAGGCCGCGACCAGCAGCACGATCCCGGCCGTCGCCGCCTGCGGGATCGCGAACCAGACGACCGCCGCGCCGGCGAGCGGGGCGGCGTCCGCCGCCAGCCAGCGCGGACGGTAGCTCAGCGGATGGCGACCGTCGTCGGCCTCCAGCACGTCATCGCCACTCCGGCCGCGCACCCCCACGACCAAGGGCGCGAATGTGCCCAGGAACGCGGCGCCGATGCCGGCCAGCAGCGCGGTCACGACCGCGCTTGTGTCGACGGTGCGGGCGGTCCCGATCGGGAACCCGATCGTCAGGTAGCCCGGCGCCGGCCCGAGCACGTGGATCGAGAGCCACTGGCCGAGCAGCAACCCCGCAACGGACGCCACCACGCCGAGCACGAGCGCGTCGAGCGCGAGCAGACGCCCGATCGTCCATGTGCTGTGACCGTCGAGGCGCAGCTTGGCGATCAGGCGCCGGCGGTCGCGCGCCATCAGCAGCATCGCGTTGAACGCGAACGCGAACCCGACCAGCGCCGTCACCTGCGCAAACAGACTGCTCGACTCGTCGTTGGGGCCGTTCGCCTGCGCGAAGACGCGCTCGTCGAAGTCGGCTCCGCGCACGTCGAGCCGATCCCCGGCGACCGCGGCCAACAACCGGCGGACCCGTGGCTCCGCGCCCGGTTGTGCGCGCACGTAGAGCCGCGAGACGCGCCCGGTCGCGTGCGCGAGCTGCTGCGCATAGCGCAGGGGGACGAGCATGACCGGAGCGGCCGCGAGCGTGCCGACCGACGCGGCCGAAAGCGTCGCCGCGACCGGCACCCGCGCCGAGCGGCCCGCGATCTGCAAGACGACCGTCCCGCCGGCATGCGCGCCGACCCGCCGGGCGACCGCCGCCGGCAGCACGACCGCTCTCAAGCCCGGCAGCGCCGCAACGCCGACGCCGCCGAGCAGCGTGCCGCCCAGGCTCGCCACGCGACCGTCGGCCGCGAGCATCGTCACGCCCGCCTGCCCGGCCGGACCGACGAGGTTGGCGGGCAGCTGGAGCACCGGCGCCGCCGCGCGCACCTCGGGATCGCGAGCCACGACGTCGACGAGCCGCTCGTCGAACCCCTGCGCGCTGCGTGACAGCAACTGCACCTGCGCGCGGCCGACGAACGCGTGCATCAGATCCGCGACCGAATGACCGAGACTCGCGTTCGATACCTGCACCGCGAACAGCAACGCCACGCCGACCGCCACACCGGCGAACGCGAACAGCTCACGCAGCAGCCGCGCCCGCAGACGATGCCAGTAGAGGCGAACGATGCTCCCCCAGCGCATGCCCCTGGGCCCTCAGCGTCCGGTCGGCGCCGACGCAGGATCGAGCAGGTCCGGACCGTGCTCGACGAGCTTGCCGTCCAACAGCGCCCACGCCCGATCGGCAACCGACGTCGCCAACGGATCATGCGTCGTGATCAACGCCGCCGTGCCGCGCTCGCGACACACCTCCGCCAGCAGCTCCAGCACCACCCGCGCACGACGCCGATCCAGCCCACCCGTCGGCTCATCGGCCAACACCAACCCCGGATCGGTGCACAGCGCGCTCGCGATCGCCACCCGCTGTCGCTCCCCGACCGACAGCTCAGACGGCATCCGCTCAAGCTCTCTGCCGAGATCCAACCGCTCGAGCAACGGCACGACCTGGAGCTGCGCCTCACGCCACCGCACACGGCCCTCCATCAACCGCAACGCAGCGTTCCCAGCGACGTTCAGGCCGGCGACGAGCTGCGCCGACTGCAGCACCAGGCCCAGCTCCTCCCGGCGATAGCGATCCAATGTCGCGCCTCTCAGTCCGGCGATGTCGACGCCCCGAACACGCACGACACCGCCATCCGGAACCAGCACCCGGGCGAGCAGCTTCAACAGCGTCGTCTTCCCCGACCCGCTGGGCCCGTAGACCGCGACCAACTCACCGGCCGCAACCTCGAACGAGAACCTGATCGAGCGCACGCACCACCTCACCGCTCGCCGTCACATACGCCTTGCTCAAATCCCGAACATCCAGCACCACACCGGACCGTTCAGACCCATCCATCACGCCTCCCGATCCCTAACGAACGCACGCGCACCCGGATGACAGCGCCGCGACACGCCTTTCACAGCGACCGACGGTAGTGGCGCACAGCCCGGCTGCGCGCAGGTTCGCGCGCACGGAGGTTCAGGATTCGAATCGGGCCGCTCACGAATCGGCGGCGGCGAAGGCTTCGCCGAGCGTGGTCTCAAACCAGCGCGGACTTCGTTGGCCCACTGAACCGAGGCTTGGATGAAAGCCATCACACATAGATCTTTCATGTGTAGACTTTCATCCATGCGACCGGAACGTGTCTTGGAGCTTGTGCGCGACGCGGGCGGAACGATCTCCTCGGCTGAGCTGATCGCCGGCGGCACCCGCTGGGAGGACCTCTACGCCATGCGCGACCGTGGCGCCCTCGTCGAGATCTCCCGTGGGATCTACCGTGTCGCCGACGCTGCGGCCACCGCCCATCTCGACCTCCTCGCAGTCTGCCGGCGCGTGCCGGACGGGATGATCTGCCTCAACTCGGCCGCGAGCTATTGGGACCTGACCGACGAGCTGCCGGCCGCGGTGCACGTGGCCGTGGCGCGCGGCCGGCACCGCCCGCAGATCGCCTACCCGCCGACGCGGGTGCACGTCTTCGCCGCCGGAACGTTCGAGCTCGGCCGCGAGCGGCTGCGCATCGAGTCCGGCGAGACGATCGCGATCAGCTCGCGCGAGCGAACCGTCGTGGATCTCCTGCGGCTTCGCTCCCAAGTCGGGCGCGACCAGGCGCTGTCCGCGCTGCGCCGCTACCTGCAGAGCGACGGCGCACGCCCCGGTGAGCTCCTCTCCCTTGCGCGCCGGCTGCGAGCGGGCACGGTTGTGGCAGCCGCGATGGAGCCGCTGCTCGCATGACCGAGCGCACGCCACACCAGGCATACGCCGCGCTGCAGCGGCTCGCGCGCGAGCAGGGCCGCACGAGCCAGCAGCTCTTCGAGCTCTACGTCCATGAGCGGTTCTCGCGCGGCTGGCGGAGTCGTCGCTCTCGCAGCGTTTCGTGCTCAAGGGAGGCATGCTGCTCGCCGTCCTCGACGTCCGCCGCCCTACGCGCGACGCCGACCTGCTCGTGCGAGGACTCGCCAACGAGCCGCAGGCGATCCAAGCGGTCGTCGAGGAGATCGCGGGCGTTCCGATGCCTGACGGGGTCGTCTTTCATTCGCCCGCGATGACGATCGGGCAGATCTGCGAGGACGCCGACTACCCCGGCGCGCGGGTCAAGCTGCCAAGCCCCGCCGGGGGAAGGTCTCGTCGTAGCCGAGCGCGAGCTGCTTCGGCTGATCTGCGGCGCTCGAGGGTAGAGCTCCTCCGGCGCAGCAATGTCGATCTCGACCCCATCAGCCTCTCGGGGCGCAGGCCAAGCTGCAGTCCGGCAACTTCGCAGGCACATCAGCTTTCTCTCGAGGGAGCCGAGATCTCGCGCCGTCTGAATAACGCGGGATCGGTCGCCTCGATCGCCGTACGCAGCACCTCGTCGAATTGCGCCGCGAGCTCGGGATCGGAAGTCCGCGCCCACCCGCGCTCGCGCAACTGCACCAGCGGCGCGTGCAGGCGGGGGTCCGCCAGTCTCGCCGCCAACTCGACCTCCTCTGTGGTGACGAAGTCGAACTCGAGCGACCGCGCCAGCATCTCGGCGTCGCCGAGCAGCCCGAGCGCCCGGATCGCCTCCTCGCGCGCGTCCTCGTCGCTGTCCTCGACATGCTCGCGAAACACCCGCCGCGTCTCCGGCGTGTCGATCGGCTCGATCCCGCTGCCACCGAGGCCGAAGATCGCCCAGTCCCGCACCTCGCCGACCGGATCGTCTGCCAGAACCACCAACGCAGCCACCGCGCGCTCCGATGGCGTCTCTCCCTCAAGGCCGTTCAACGACCACGCACACGCCTCGCGCACATCCGGATCCGCATCGCCCACATGACGCAGGACCGCATCCAACAGCTCAGGCCGCTGAAGCTTGCCGGCAGCGATCACGCACGGTTGGAGCGCGTCGGGATCGCTCAGCTCGCTCAGAGCCCGGCCGATGAGGACAGCGATCGCATCGCGATCCTCCGCACTGAAGGGGGCTGTATCGGGGACCGGCCATCTCAGCTCATGCGCAACCGCCGCCTGCTCGGCACTGAAGAACGGCATCGCCGACACGAGATCGGCCCCAAGCGCGATGTCCACCACGTCAGACGACACGAGCAGCCGCTCAGCCGTCCGCCGCACGAACGTAGCGCCGGCTCTCGTCGCCGACGTCAACAACTCCCAACGACGGTCGTAATCGTCCTCCTCGCCCCGCGCCTCGGCAACCAGCGCTGCGGCTTCCTCCGCGGTCATGCACGCTCCTGCGCGAAGTGCCGGGCGTCATACGGCCGAACGCCGACCTCGCAGTGGTAACACCGCTCGACGACACCATCGCAGTTGTAGAACTCATGGGCACCGCCGTCGCCCCTGCCCTTGCGAGCAAGCCCGAGCTCGACGAGCGCCCATGGCAGACGGCGCCTGAGACGCGTTCGCCAGCGATACCGCAGACGTGTCATCGGAGCGATCCTGCCAGACAATCTCTGCCGCACGCGCCATCGCGCCCCGCAGTCACGCATCCCTACTCCGTCAACATCACGTCACGCCGATGCTCCACGTCAGGACTCGTCGACATGGCCTTGGCGCTCGGTACCCGTGTCGAAAAACGCGTCGAGATACTCAGATGCCGGGAGGTCGCTGTCGCGCATCAACGAGAACACCTCGGCCCCGTGGCCTGGTGGCTCGAACAGCTCGAACGCCTGCGAGATATCCAACCGTCGCGACTCGGTGTCAGCGCCGTACTCGTCAGCCTCAGCCTCCGCCAACTCGATGGCAGAGGCGAAGCTGTCCGCTCGCCAGAGAGTGATCCGCTCCTCATACCTCAGACGGGGCTCATCGGAAGCGACATCCTCCCGCTCGGTAGCCAGAACACAGCGAACGGCATACCACTCACCACGGCTGCTCATAAGATACCTCGATCGCTGTACCCATCACTTACGTCGCTTCTGCTCGTTGCGGATCTTGAGCGCCTTCTCCTGCTTTTGGATCTTCCGTCTCAGCGCTCTGTTCGTAGCTTGTTTATACGCCTCTCGGAGTTGTCTGGCGTCCATATCACCCAGGTGGTCATGTCTCCAGTTCTGCTGCCCTCCCTTTGCGAACTTGAAGGGATCGGCGTCTCTGATGATGTCGGCCAGGGAGGAGATCGCGCCGTCGCGTGAGGCGACATAGACGACGCCGGTCGTGAAGATAACGCCAGCGGCGGCGGCGAAGACGATCTCTCCGCCCTCGATGGCAGCTACGACACATATCGGGCATTGGCCGCTGAGGTCCTGCACGTTCATCGGGTTCTGGAACGCGTAGTCGTACGAGTTGGCGGATCCGCCGTCGACCGGGTCGACCTGCAGGAAGCGTCCGACGGTCGGCAGGTATGCGCGGGCTCCCATCTCGACCGGGCCGCCGGAGCCTTGCGCCTGACCGAAGTCCGTTGCGCGCTCATGGCCGCCAAGCCAGCCGTAGGCCGGGACGCCCTTGGTGTTGTCGATGACGGGCGTGCCGCCGGTCCTCACGTTGCCGAACTCGTCGGTCTCGGTGCGGCTGATCGGGCCGGATCCTCCCGTGGTGGAGGACGCGTCCGCGACGACGCTGCCCTCGACGTCGTCGAGCTGGTAGGTCAGGATCCCTGCGTCGCTTGTGGCGGCAAGCTCTCCGTCCGGGCCGTCGACGTAGCTGGCCATCGTGAGGTCTGAGCGAACGGCTGCAACTGGCGAGTCCGTGTCGTCGGCGTACTCGTTCGTCGTCGTGATCGTCGGAGGCACGCCGCCAGAGGAAACGATCGTGGAGGCGCGGCCCGTGGGATCGCGCGTGTAGGTCTGCGTGCGACCGTCGAGGGTGAGCTGACGGTCCAGATCGTCAGCGGAGTACGCGACCGTGAGGGTGCTGCTTCCGCCCGAGTCCGGTGCCGGCACGCTCGTGGCACGGCCGAAGGCGTCCCAGGCCCAGCCAGTGGTCGTGATGCGGTCGGCCGTGTCGTAGCCGTAGCCGCGTCTCGCAACCGTTCCGGTGCCGCAGGTTCCGCCTGGACTGCTGGTCCACCACATCTTCAATGTGCGGTTCGAGTCGCCGGCCCCGCCCGCGTCGTACGTGTACGTGCGACGCACACAGGTTCTGTCCGAGGCGCGAACGTCATCGACGTTCGTGAGCCGCTGAGCGCTGTCGTACGTGAACGTCTGGTCTGAGAGCGTGGAGTGGTGGCCGGTCATGTTGCCGTCGGCGTCGCGGCCGGTGACGAGGCTGTCGACCCAGGTGCAGTTCGACGAGCACCCGGATGTGTTGTCCCATCTGACCTCGCGTGTGCGGTCGGTTCTCGTCGTAGGAGGCGGTCCGAACGAGCCCGTTGGGCAGCGCCTCGGTCAACAGGTTGTCGTTGAGGTCGTACGTCGCGGTGATCGGCGTGCCGATCACCGAGTCCTGAACGCTCGTGAGGTTGTCGCGATCGTCATAGCCGTAGGTCGTGACGCGCGTCCCGATGGTGCGCTGGATGAGACGGCCTCGCAGATCGTATCTGTAGCCCGTGACGGTGCCCGACGCGTCCGTGTAGGAGCTGAGGCGCCCGTTGGAGTCATAGGCGCGTCTGATCGTGCCGTTCGTCGAGCTGGCTTGCGTCTGCTGCCCCGTCGCGGGGTCGTAGGTGAAGCTTGCCGCCGGGACGGCCGTACCGGTGCCGCCGCTGACGGTCTTGCCGGTCTGCTGTCCTGCAGAGTCATAGCCGGCCTGTGTGAGCCGATACCCGGTGCCGTTGTAGGCAAGCGGTTCTCTCCTGCCAGAGGTTCGTCGTCTCCCCAAGCGGGTTGTAGTCGTACCAGCGCCGCGGAACCGAGGCGTCCGGCAGCGTCGCCTCCGAGCGCAGGCACAGGTAGCCGGGTGGGTCGTATGCGCCGGTGTAGGTGTTGCAGTTCGCACCCTGAAGCGGGATCGGCACCCGGTCCGACGGCTTGAATCCGTAGTACTGATAGAACTGGTCGTCGGGGGTCGTGCCGCCGCCGGGCGCGCCTGGGGTGCGCGTCTCCTCGACGACTGGGTAGGTTGGATTCAAGATGCTGTACGAGGTGAGCGCTCTGCCGTTGGGATCCACGACCGTCTTTGTCGCGTGCCGGGCAGTCCAGCCGCTCATGCCGCCGTTGGCGGAGTAGTCAAGCAGGACGTTCTCGCGAGCATCGACCTGGCCGCCACTGGTGGGCTCGACGGCGCGCCACTCGCTCGTGGGCAGGTGGTAGGGACCACCGGCCGGGGCGCTCTCGTCGTAGTTCGTCGTGTTGAGCCGCCGGCCGGTGACGACGCTTCCGGTGGAGAGGGTGATCTGTGTGACCGGCTCGCGGGTCGCCAGCAGGTCGATGCCGTTGGAGGCGTATTGGTAGAGCGTCGAGCGGTCCGCGGCGACGTTGACGCTGTTGGATCCGGCGGCAAGCGCCGCGGAACGGCCCTGAGGGCCCAGCTCGCGGATCACGTTGCCGTTGGCGTCATGCCAGTCGGTCGTGATCGCGCCGCCGGGCTCGGCGGTGTCGACCTCGAGACCTTGAGCGTCGAGGTAGTGGATCGTCGCCTTGCTGTAGTCGGGGCTTCTGAGGTCAGGCACGGTGTCCTGCGGCCAGATCGCGACCGCGTCCCACGGAATGTCGTCGACCTGGCCCCACGCGCCGGTCGCGCTCGTGCTCATGTCGTACGGAGCGCCGCTGCCTGACAGGGGCACGCCGTAGGCGATCGTGCTCGTCGCGGTCCCGCCGTCGGGATGCGCGCGGCTGATGCTCTGCAGCCGCGGCCCCGTATCGCCGCTGATTCTCGTGTACGTCAAGTTCCAGGTCGCCTCGCCCGAGGGCGTGATCTGGTCGAGCTGGCCGTCGGCGTTGTAGTGATATCTCGTGTTGCGCGCGCTGCCGCTGATGCGCGGGTCGGTCTCCTGGATCAGGCGTGCGTTGCTGTCGTAGCTGTAGCTCGCGACAGTCGTCGTGGTGCTGTAGCCGTCCTTGAAGTCGACCGACGTCACGCGCGGCACCGCCGGCGTCCCGACGTTGGACCAATTGAACGTCAGCGAGCGCGCCGGTCTGCCGGCCGGCGCCGGCGCCGTCACCGTCTTGAGCCGCTGGCGCGTCCCCGACGCCTCATAGGTGTAGGTCAGCGAGCTCGTGCTGCCCGGCTGCTGGAACGTGCTCAAGGGCGCGTTCGGCGAGTTCGCGACCTCCGAAAGGAACGTCGCGACGTTCCCGCTCGGATCGGTCAGGGTGTAGCTGAACACCCCGGAGGTGCCCGTCGTATCACGTCTGAGCGTGAAGCCCGGATGCAGGTCGTCAGGAGTCCAGTCGGTCACGTTGCCTCTGGAGTCCGTGACCTGCGTGAACGTCATCTTCGTCCCGTCAGCCGCCTCGACGACCACGTACTCGTAGTTGAAGCGCTCCGTCTCCTGGAGCGTCTCGACGTCCGGGTTCAGATCCTCGAAGCTGAACGTCTGGAAGAACAGCTCCCAGTTCCAACTGGAAGGATCGAGCACCTGGCGGTCGACCGTGACGTCTCTGATCTCGCTGTAGTCGTAGATCCCCTTGTAGGGCAGGTCCCCGCCATCGGCGTCGACGCTCGCCTCCCAGCCCGAGCCGAACATGTCGGCGTTGCGGACCGACACACCGCGGGAGCGGTAGGTGCGCGTCAACGTGAGGTCCTGCAGGAACGCGCTGAGCGACGCGTCTGTCTCGCTCGTCGAGAACTCCCCCGAGACGAGGTTCAGCTCGCCCGGGCCGATCGGCTCGGTCGGCGACTTGTCGATCCCACGCCGGTCGAGCCGGAAGTTGACCTCCGGCGTCATCCCTCCGTCGCCCGGGATCGGGCTGTCCAGCCACGCGCGCACATGCACCGGTCCGTCGACGTCGCCGCCGGGCATCGCACTCAGATCCCAATACACCAGGTCCGATCTGCGATCGCCGCTCGGTCCCGAAACCGAGATGTCCTGACTGGCGACCGCGCCGCGCGTCGGGGTGCTCAGCGCCGCCAGCGGGATGTCCGTCCACGCCCGCTGGGAGCCCGCGATGTACTGGAAACGAACCGTGCCGACCGAGCTCGCGAGCGCTCTGGCCTGCAACTTGACGCGCTTGCCGGTCAGGTCCCCCTCCCCCGGAGTGATGATCGCGTTGCCCGCCGCCGCAGCAGGCCAGCTTCTGACCTCCAGGACAGGGCGTCTTGTCGGGTCAGAGTACGACGTCGGCCGGAAGCCCGTCCATGGACACGGCTCCGTCGAGCAATCGAAGTACGGCCCTCTGCCCGTGCCCGGCGGCACGAACGCCTGCGAGAGCTGCATGCCGTAGTTCGGATAGCCGGTCGAGCTGTTGTTGCGGTTCTGCTGCCACTCGTCGACCAGATCCGTCACATCGACGCTGACCGGCCCGACCGCCCCCACCGGGATCTGCGCGTACGGCGCCACGTCCGTGTAGTTCGCCGGCGGCAGCATCGGGTCTGAGCCTCCGTTGGACCACGGCACCGTGATGCGCTTGACATCAACTGGCAAGGGCGTCACGTCGCTGCTCATCGATGAGCGGTAGAGCTTCAAAGTCGCGCTGTCGATCGCGTCTGACTGCACCAGCGTCAACGCGGTGTTGAAGCGATACAGCGTCTCCCAGTACGCAAAATCGTAAGCCGGGTTGTAGTCCTTCCCGACCCAGTCCGACGAGTAGAAGTTGCAGTAGGTCCCCTGGCTGATCTGGGTTCTCGTTGCCCCGTCGAACACTGTCGCTCGCGTGCAGTCGTAAAGCGCCGCAAGGTCGTTCGTATACACCGTCGGATCCACCACCACCGGCCATGTGCGCTCCGGCGCATCGAGCCACTTCTCCGGCAGAACCGTCGTCACGACCCACGACCGGGGGCCATCTTGGCTCACAACGTAACGTCCGCTCGCGGGCACTCTGGAGCCGTCGATCAACACCGGAGCCGGGATCACGAACAACCGGTCCGTGCCACGCATGATGGCCAGCCCGCCGTCCTTCTCCTCCTGCAGCGTCAGATCGTCCGCACCGACGGTCACTCGATATCTCAGCTCGCGAGACGCCTGCGCATCCGCGAGAACGATCTCCTCTTTGACCCCGCCCGGGACCACGCGGAGCCGAAGGTCCACACCCTTCGCGATGTCGGGGTACGTCGCGACGTCGCCCGACACGGTGCCCGTCGACGTGTCCCCGAGGAACGACATCGTGACCACGTTGCCGTCACCGTCAACAACCTTCACGGCGCCGTCCCCGGATGCGCCCATGCTGTAGGGCAGCTCGATGCCGACCTTCCCCGACTCGGCGTCCCAGACGCCGGCGCCCGGACGCAGCGAGAAATCGTAATCATGCCAACTGCCCTGAGCGTCTCTCCATTGCACCGGAGTCGGAGCGACCTGCGTCACGTGCTCACCCGACGGCATCACCCACGTCCGCGACTCTGCAGTCCGATCCCCCGTCAACTCCCGAACTGCATGCCCCGGCGTCACGAACGGCGAATCAGCAACCGCCGTCCCAGCAAGGCAGCAAGACATCGCCATCGCGACCACAGCGCAGCACACGGCCCGGCTCATTGACGCCTCCCAGGCAATCGAAAACATGACAGACCGGTACGTTATGCTGCAAAATAGTTGTGGCGCGCCGGTTCTCCCACTGCACCGGTAAAAGCCCTGCAAATCGCCAAGCAGCATCCGAGTAATACAGCGCTCTATGTTCCTCGGCCCGAGGTTGCCTCCACCTCGGCGAGGAGCTGCGAGGGGCGCACACCCAGTGCGCAGGCCAGCGCCTCGAGCGTCCTCAACGACGGATTGACCCGTCCAAGCTCGATATCGCTGATGTGCTGCGCCTTCAACCCCACCAGCTCGGCGAACCGTCTTTGCGTCAGACGACGACGACCGCGAAGCATGCGGACCGTGCGACCAAACGCGTGCGGACCAAGCTGCGACGTTCTCTTGAGGGCTGGGTACTGCGCAGCGTGCGGGTCGATGAGCGGTGGGCCGGGCCGCAGTTCACCCCTGCTGCGCAAGCTCTCGCTGGCCGCTCGCGACGCAAGTTGGGACGACGATCTCGAAGCGCCATGGGCAGGCGTCGGCCACTGGATGGTCACGCTTCTCCTGGCTACCAGACCGTCGTTAGCTGGTGGGCGCGCATGGCCGCACGGGTCGGGAAGACGAAATCGCCGTCGCGGTGGACAAGTCCGTAGCGGACGAGCTCGCTGACTGCGACCTCTGTGTCGTCGACGAGCTTCTGGCCGTCGCCTTCGCTCATCAGGGCGTCGAGCTCGGCCAGAGTCAGGCGGCCGGGGTGGTAGGCGCAGAGGTGCTGCAGCGCCTCGGCCTCTCGACGCAACTGCTCCGCCGCCGCGCCGCGGTCATTCCGATCTGGCGGATGCATTCCTGACACCAAGAGGCCTTCCGATCGAGCGTGCATGGGGTCCGGTCACGATTCGGCGGCGGTGAAGACCTCGCCGAGCGTGGTCCCCAACTCGTGCGCGATCGCCATCAGCACAGTCGAGCGCGGGTCGGTCCCGCCGCGTTCGATGCGAGCCAGCTGTGCGGGCTTCATCCGCAGGCTCCGAGCCAGCGCATCGCGGCTGATGCTCTGTGCTTCGCGGCGGCGTCGCAGCTCGTTGAGCGCGCGTCTGAGCCTCTCCCACGGGTCGCTCGGCGCGACCTCCTGCATCCTCACTGAGCGGATCGGAAGCCCGACCCGACGCATCGCGTCGCGTGTCGCCTCGGGGCTCGTGAGCGCGTAGTGGTACACGCTCGAGCCGCGTCGCTGCGTCCTTCTGACGAGTCTGATCTGCTCCGCGTCGCGCAGGCGCCCAACGTGATAGCTGATCGTGCCGTGCGGAACCTCCAGCGCCACAGCAATCGAAGCCGGCGTCGCGACGCCGTGCTCGTACAGATGTTGCAGGATCGCGATCCGCACGGGATGCGCCAGCGCCTTGATCCACCGCTGATCGAAGGTGCCCGCCAGCTCGTCCATCCTCAGAGCCGCTCCCCGTACGCGCGCAGCGTCCTCGCCAACCGCCGCGTCTGGTCCAGGCTCAGATCCGGCCACGGCGTGTGCGCGTCGACGGCGACGTCTGCCAGCGCACGACTCACGAGACGTCGATCCGCGTGCCGGAAGGACTCGAGCAGCTCGCCGACAGCCAGCTCCGTCCATGCACCGCGCACGTCGGTGCTCGCCAGCGCATCGGCCAACGCGACCCAGCCAGTCCCGACATCGACCGCCGTGGCCGTCATCACCACGGTCGCCGGATCGAGAATGCCATCAGCCAGGGCCGCCGCGGCACCGTCCCGTACGTCCGTATACGTCGCCGTAACACCGTGCTCGGGCAGCCGCTCGCTGAGTGTCCGCAGACGCTCGGCGACCTCGCCGTGCTCAGCAAGCAGCGTGCGCAGCTCGTCAGCGTCGCTGCCACTCAAGACCCAGCCGCCGTCCTCCGGCATGCTCGCGCGCGCGTCGGGGTCCAAGGCCCGCAGCGCCCGGAGCAGCAGCTCCTCGCCCACCCCGACCAGCTCTGCGATCCCGACCACCAGCCATGCCTCAGAGGCGTCGGACATGTCAGCGGCGACCGACGCCGTCGCGGGCCAGCTGGGCGACGACGCGCGCGCTGCGTGCCAGCTCTGGTTCGATGAACCAGAGCGTGCGGCAGGCTCCGTCCTGGAAGGCGTCGGAGATCGCTATCAACTGGACGAGGTGGTCCGCGGAGACGCCGTCGAGCTGGCTGGCGTCGGTCGCGCTCGCAAACGCGATCCGGTCGCTGAGCACCTCGGCGAAGACCTCGGTCGCTCGCAGCGTCTGTTGTGCCAGCTGCATCAGGTCGTCACACGACTCGGGTGGCCTGTGACGGCTGGCCGTGCATCGGTCCGGTCTCCATTCTTCGGTCATCTGTCGTCGATGCGGCCGTGGCGTGTCGTCGGTGTTGGGTTGGAGGGGGCGGGGCGTGCGACGGGGGCTGGCACGCCCCGCCCAACTCCTTGTTTGCGCGGCCGGAGCGGCTCGATGGGGGACGGGCCGCCGCTCGGACCTTCGAGGACCCGCGATTGGATGCCGCAGGGTCCATCGAACGCACGCGCACCTTATTTCCGGCGCGAAGCGCGCGCCAGACTTCCCGAAACTAGTTACGCGCAGGGGTGCGAATCGACTGCGCCGCCTACGCTGCCTGCTGTCCGTGGCGCACGCGCCACAAACGCAGGATCGGCAGCAGGAGTCGCGTCAGCGACCCGCCGGCGGCCGCGATCTCGCGCGTGGTCGCGCGCATCTCCGGCGCACGGGCGCTGTCCTTCGAGAGATACATCGCCACCATGCAGGCTATGACGACGGCGTGGCGCTCACCGCCTCGCAGGGGCAGGACGCCTCTGGCCGAGCGGATGAGGCTCTCCCTCAAACGCTCGAACGCCTCGGTCTCGCTGGTGTAGTGCGCAAGGTAGCTGTGGGCGCCGGCGGCAGCGTCCTGCGTCCGGTCGGCGTAGCTGTCGATCATCACGGTGGCGAGCGAGACCCACGGGAAGTACGCGGCGAACGCTTCACTGACATCGCACGGCTCGCATCGGGGTTCCGCGGCGAGCGCGAGCAGCGCATAGATCGCGATCGGCGCGCTCGCCGCGGCGCTCAGCTCGAACCAGTTCACCTCGCGGAGGCCGGGGTACTCGCGTGTCGCCCAGCGCTTGAGCGCACGGTTGCGGCGAGCTGGGTCCGGGTCGTGATTGAGACTCTGCACGGCTCCACGCTCGGCCTCGCGAATCACCAGCGGCCCGACGAGGCCGTAGGAGGGAAGCAGCGCTACGCAGCGCCTGCACGTCTCCACGAGCGACCGCAGGTAGCCGCCGTCGTCACGCCAGGGATGGTGGCGGTAGTAGTCCGAGATCGGCCGGGTCGGGTCGAGCGACTCCGCCAGCGCTCGGTGCAGCTGGCGCCCGTTGCGCTCGCCGACGAATGCGCCGCGCTCATTGACGTTGTCGAGGAAGTCCCAGATGATCTCGTGCGCGACGAGCAGTCGCAGAAGGCTCGTGTCGCGGCGAGCGGCGAGCGTCCAGAACAGCGCGGCACCGTCGGTGTTGCCGCGCTTGCGCGTCAGCACGTCGAGTGCATCGGCGCGCAGCTCTGCGCTGGGAATGGTGTCGGCTTTGTGCCGCCATCGCTGGATCTCCCGTAAGACGGCGCGACGGCCCCACACCAGCTCGCGCGCTGTGACGGCGACGAGCGCGCGCAGCTGCGACGCGCGCAGGGGCAACGGGTCTGCGACGGCAGGCGGCATCCGCGTCGCAGCGTAAGAGCAGCAATGCGCGGGATCGATGGTTTGGCGAGCAGCTCTTCGCTACACCTTGGGCTGGTCTTTCGTTCCCAGCCGAGTGGCCGCCCGTCCAGGTCACTCCTGGAGCGCGACCGCCGGCTGCACGCGGGAGGCGAGGCGCCCGGGCAGCGCGACGATCGCGACGGCGACGGCGGTCACGGCCAGCAGGCTGACGAGGGCGATCGCCGTGGCGGGCTCGTAGACCACCGGGAAGCCGGTCACCGTCGAGAGCGCGCGGCTCAGCAGCAGCTGACCGTAGAGAACCGAACGCGGCACCGGCGGTGCAGCCTGCGCCGAGCAGCAGCGCGCTCTCCAGCAGCATCGCCCGCCACAGCTCGCCGTCGCCGACGCCGTCGACCTTCAGCTGCGCGAGTCGCACACGGCGCTGCCAGATCATCCCGCCCATCGCCGCGCTCATCGCAAGCACGGCCGCGACCAGCACGAGGATCGCGATCTGCGTGAGGCGCGCCAGCCCCTGTCGGCTCGCGGCACGATGCCGCGTGACGCGCTGCTGACCGGTCTCGACAGTGAAGCCCGAAGTTGTCCCGAGGATCCGCGCGGCTGCGGTACGGACCTGCGGCGGCGAGGCGTCGCGCGCGAGCAGCAGTTGATACGCGGTCGGCTCCGTGCTCCCCCACGCCCGTGCGAAGTCGTCGGCGTTGACGACGATCGCGCCCGAGGGCCATCCGATATTGGTGCTGATAGCAGCAACCCGGAAACGGGTTGGAATCGGTGCGGGGAGGACGAACGCGTCGCCGATCCGAAGCCCGTGCTGCGCGGCGACCGCCTGCGACAGGACCGCCCAGCCGCCCGCGCGCACGCGGCGCGTGGCGTTAGCAAAGTCGCCCTCGAGCAACTGGCTGCGCGGGATCGGCTCGCTTGCGGACCTCGGCGGCGCGAGCACCCACACGCGCCGGTCCTCGTAGTCGAGAAAGCCGGACCGGTACAGGCGCACGCTGCGCACACCCTGGACGTCGGCGAGCTGTCGCGCGACATGCGCGCGGAACGGCGTCGTCGCGAACAGGTTCGGATACCCGGCTGGGCTCGCCCAGATGTCGGCGATGGAATTCAAGTCGCGCGTCGCCGCGTCCAGCCCTCGCTGCAGGTCGCCGTGCGCCCCCTGGATGCTGACGCTGCCGAACACCGCCACGGCGCCGGTCGCTGCGACCGCAAGCGACCGGGAGCGCGTGGAACGCGCACGCAACTCGACGATCGCCAGGAACGGCACGACGCTGCGAAACCGCCGGCCCAGAGGGGCGACGGCTCGCAAGGTCGCGTCGATCACGATTGGCAGCAGCAACAGCAGGGCTGCGGTCAACGTCACCATCCCGGCGAGCGCAGCCGCGGGCGCGAGCAGCAGGATCGCGGTCGTGGCAGCGAGGCACACCGCACCGGCAGCTGCGAGCCAGGTCCGCTCGCCACGTCTGCGTTGCGGTGGCGCGTCGCCGAGCGGGGGCCGCCGCGAGAAGATGTCGCGCACCGGGGCGAGCACCGCCACCCCGGCAGCGAGCAGCCCGCCGCCGATCGCCAGCGCGAAGCTCTGCCACGTCACGACGCGCTGGGCCCCGATCGGGAACGCTGCGGAGAGGTAGCCCGGCACGCCGCCGAACAGGTGAAGCGAGAGCTGATCGCCGAGCCACAGTCCGAGCCCGGCGGCGAGCACTCCCAGCACGAGCGCGTCGAACAGCAGCACCTGGATCACGACGGGCGCGTCGTGACCGGCCAAACGCAGGTCGACGATCAGCCGCCGCCGCTGCGGGACCGTCAGCAGCATCGCGCTGAACGCAAACAGGAAGCCGACGAGCGCGCTGAACGCCGAGAAGAGCGTCGTCGCCTGGCTCGTGGGTGCCGCAGCCTGCTTGAACAGCTGGACGTCGAAGTCGCTTGACCGCACGTTGACGCTCCCGCCGGCGAGGCGGTTCAGGCCGGCGCGAACCTCGGCGCCGCTGCCCGCTCTCGGCTCGACGAAGATCCGCGTCAGCCGCCCTTCCATGCCCGTGATCGCCTGCGCGTAGGCGAGTGGCGCAAGCACCACTGGGTCGTTGACGAGATCGCCGATGTCGTCTGACTGGAGCTGAGCACCGACTGAAGTCACGACTCGTCCACCGGACACGTCGAGGATCACCCTCTGCCCGAACGTGGCGCCGACCGTGCGTGCCACCGGCACCGGCAACGCGATCGCGCGCTGCCGCGCAAGCTCGTCGGCGGTGAAGTGACGGAGCAGCGCTCCCCCAAGTCGGGCGAAGCGCGGGTCGGCGCCGATCAGGTCCACCGGGCGCTGCCCCCTCGGCCCGATCACCGTCGCATACGCCTCGAGCAGCGGCGCCGCCGCGCGCACGCCGGGCAGCGCCTGCACCTGCGCGAGCAGTCGCTCGTCGAACCCGTGCGGGCTACGAGCGGCCAGCTGCAGGCGTGCGTTGCCGACGAGCCCGGATTGGAGCTGCGTCACCGATCCGACGAGGCTGGTGTTGGCGACCGACGCCGCGAACAGCAGGGCGACGCCGACGGCAATCCCGGCGCACGCGAGCAGCTCCTGGACGAGCCGCGCCCGCAGACGCACGCGGTAGAGGTGAACCACGTTCGAGAGCCGCATCAGCTCCATCGCAGACCGTCTCTACGGGCTCTCGGCCCCGGCGACGACGTCGGCACCGGGCTCGTGATCGAACAGATGCCCGTCGCGGAGCGTGTGCACCCGCGTCGCGAACGCGGCCGCCTGCGGGTCGTGCGTCACCAGCAGCATCGCGACGTCTTCCTCACGGCAGATCTCCGTCAGCAGCTCCAGGACCTCGCGGCTGCGGTGCGTGTCGAGGCTGCCGGTCGGCTCGTCGGCGAGCAGCAGCTTCGGCCCGGTCGAGAGCGCGCGTGCGATCAGCACCCGCTGACGCTCGCCCATCGACAGCTCCTCGGGGTGGTGGTGCAGGCGCTGTGCAAGTCCGAGCCGCCCGAGCAGCGGCTTCACCCGCCGGTGCGCCTCGCGCACCCCGACGCGGCTGTCGAACAGCTTCAACGCCGCGTTGTCGATCGCCGGAACGCCCGGCAACAGCTCGAGCGACTGCCGCACGAAGCCGAGCTCGAGCCGCCGGTAGCGTGCGCCCTCGCGCGCGGAGAGCACTCCCACGTCGCGCCCGCCGACGAGCACCTGCCCACGGTCCGGGGCCAGCAGCGCCGCGATCATCAGCAGCAGCGTCGACTTGCCGGACCCGCTCGGGCCATAGACGGCGACCAGCTCGCCTCGAGCGACGGACATCGAGATGCCGTCCACGGCACGCACGACCTCCCCGCCGCTCGACGAGTAGTGCTTGACCAGCTCGCGAAGCTCAAGCACTCAAGCCGACCGCTCACTGCCCGGGAAGTCGATCACGACGCCGCGACCGCCCGGAGGCGCCTCGGGCGCCAGCAGCTTCCCCCCGCTCAGTGAGCGCACGTCGCGAGCGCGCAGCGTCGCCGGCAGGTCCGGAACCGTCATCAGCACAGCGAGCGAGCCGCGATCCGTGAACGAGCGCAGCAAACCGACGATGCGCTCCCGCTCGATCAGGTCGAGCCCGGCGGTGGGATCGTCCACGAGCAGCAGCCGCGGCTCGCGGACGAGGCCGTGCGCAAGCACGACCGACGTCCGCTCGCCGTCCGACAGCGTCGCCCACCGATCGAACGCGCATGGCTCGGCGCCCACCATCGCCAGCGCACGCTTCGCGCAGCGCTGCGCCTCGTGCTCGCCGTATCTGCTGAGCACCGGAAGTGCGACGTAGTCGATCATCAGGAGATCCGGGCTTTGCGGACCCGACCGCCGCACCCACCCGATCTCGTCGCGGCGCAACTCGGACAGGCGCCCGCGCCGAAGCGTCGCGAGGTCCGCGCCGTCGAAGCGCACGTGGCCTGCATCCGGCGGCTCAATCCCCGCGGCGACCTTCAGCAGCGTGGACTTCCCCGAGCTCTGCTGCCCGTACACCGCGACGAAGTCGCCGAGATGCAGATCGAGCGAGACCTCGCGCAACACACGCAACTCGTGCTGGCCGCGCCAGAACGTCTTGCTGACGCGCGACAGCGACAACAGGGGACCCTTCACGGCCTGATCGTCCTCCGGGTGCCGCGAGCAGGCGGGCTCATGCGGCGCTGCACGACCGCACGGACGCGCTGCAGCCAGTCGATGATGCCCTGCAGGCGCGTCGCCTCAGCGTCGTCGATCAGCACCGCGGCCGCCATGTCCCACGGAAACGCCGGGTCGGCGAGCTCCTCCAGCGACGGCGGCTCGGCGTCCTGCATCACGCGCAGCGCCGCCAGACACGCCTGCTCGAGCCGCACCGTCAGTTCGACCACCCGCGGGAAGTTCTCCTCCTGCGAGAGCACGACCTTGACGTGCACCTCCTCGCGCACGACCGCCACCTCACACGGCTCCGCGACCCACTGGCCGAACTCCTCATGTCCAGCCGGCGTCGCTCCGTAGCGCTTCTTCGGCGCGCCCCGCGGCGTCCTGCTCGCCGACTGGCCGATGATCTCGATCAGGCCGTCTTCGAACAGGCTGTCGAGCGTGCGGTACACGACGCGCTCCGAGTACCCCAGGAAGGCGAACCTCTGGTCGAGTCGCTTCTGCAGGTCATAGCCATATCCCGGGCGCTCGATCACGAGCCCGAGCACGACGTGCTTTGTAGAGAGCATCCGCCCAGTCCCTCCCGGAAACAACACCGTATATCACTGGCAGGCGTCTTTTCCAGTCGGCAGGCTTCGAAGTGATCCTGACCCTCCGCGGCGCGGCCGCGCGCACGCAGCTAGCGCTCGCCCGTGTCGCCGCGCTCACGCCCATCCCAGCCGCCGTCGCATCCGGACGGCCGCGAGCAGCGGAGCGACAAGCCCACCCATCTGCGCTTCGACGATCGCAGCGGCCTGCCGCGCCTGATCGGAGGCAGCACCCGGATGCGCGAGGTTCAGCGCAACCATGCCGGCAAGCAGCAGCGAGTGCCGGTCGGCCTGCGGAAGCGTCCGGGTGTCGGCGAGCGCGACGCATGCGATCCAGCCCAACCGCTCGCACGCGACCGCCTTCGATCCGTACTCGCGCACGTAGCTGCGGTTGCCAGAGATTTCATCGTCCTCCTGGTCGACGAGGCTCTCCAGCAGCCAGTGCAGCGCCGCGATCCACGGGAAGTACGCCGCCTCGATCGCCGCGGCATCGTGCTCGTCGGTCGAGGAATGGGAGGCGGCTGCGATCAGCGCGAAGATCCCCAGCGGCGAGCCGGCCGCAGATGCGGCCTCCCACCAGCACAAGAGCCCACGCTCGTTCTCGACCTGCTCCGCCGCCCAATCGACAAGTGGGTCAGCGCTCCCGGCCTCGGACGCAACCAACCCTCAAGCTGCTCGCATCACCTCACTCCGTGAGCGCGCGCTCGACGACCGGCTTGGTCGCCCCCCCCGAAGACGGGACCGCCGCGGACGTCCCTACATGGCCTGCTCGCCTTGAGTTGGACGCCACCGCGACCGCCGAACTCATCCCCGACGCTAGAGCCCGAGCAGGGCCGGCGCGGTGCGCACGATCGCGGCGAGCGAGTTCGCGGTCGATCGCCACCCCGGCTGTGTACCGAGCGTGTACATCAGCTCGCGGCAGCACGCTCCGCAGCCGTCCGGGGACCGGCCCGCCTCCCCGTAGCTCCGGCACTTCCGGGTACCCGCGTCAACCGTCAGACGCCTTTGCAAGGCGGAGTTGGGGGTTCGATTCCCCCCGCCTCCATTGACGGGAAGTGCCTGCAAACCGACACGAATGCTCTGGTTCATCGCGAGCGTCTGAAGGGCCCTGTCAGCACTTCTGTGTACCGAGCGTGTACATGCGCTAGGCGGATCCGCAGCGAGGGCACACTGCGCCTGCCCCAGCGCGCGGGGCTGCGTCGAAGGACCATCCGACCGACCGGGCAGTCACAGGCGACAGCGACGAGCCTCCTCGGGCGCAAGACGACCCCGAGCGCCAGGCGTTCATCGAGAGCTGGTTCTCGAAGCTGAAGTTGCGCTGCGTCTGGCGCGAAGAGTTCGAAACCATCACCGAAGCACGGGAGAAGATCGCCGCCTACATCACCAGCTACCACCACCGCCACACAGCGGGCTCTCCTACAAGACGCCGCGCGAGATCGCGGCTACCTGGCAGCATCCCGAGAACCCAGCAATCCCAGCGGCCTGAAGTGACAACACCGACAGGGTCCAGGCCAGTGTCGTCGCGCACTTCCCCGACCGAGGACTGGTCGGGAATTCATCCATGTCGCCGACGTTGAGGTGGTCGAGCTGCCAGCCGCACAGGCGCGGGCGAACCGCAGCGGCGCACGCGCCTCGGCTCAGTCCTCGCGCCAGACCCGGTGGACGGGATCCCACGCCGCCAGCCTGTCGTCGACGTCGTTGACGAGCGGATCGACGAAGTCACGCACGCCAGCGAGCAGCTCTCTCCACGACTGCGGCAATGGACGCTGATAGGCCATGCGCGAGAGCATCGCCGCATACGATGCTTGACGGTCGGGCATCTCTGCCAACGCCTCGCCGAGGGGCACGACATCGCAGCCGCGATGCTGGGCGACTTCGTCGATGGTCGTCCGCAGGGACGCCGCGCTCACCGCGAGCGTGCGGCTCAGCGTCCAGACGTCGGCGAAGTCGCGGTCGCGGGTGTTGAGCTCGCGACGGCTCATCATCGTGACGATCTTCTCGGCCAGCGTCAGCTCAGGCGGGTAGCACGCCAGCCTGATGCGCCCGCCCAGAAGCTCGGGCAGATCGAGCAGCACCGACCTCTGCGGATCGCCAAAGGAGAAGTCGAGCGTGACGATCGGTTCCGCAGTCGCCAGACGCGCCTCGACCTTGACCCGGACGCCGTGGTACTCAGCCTGCTCGCGCATGACCTCTGTGCGGATCGTGGCGATGTCGAACACCAGTCCGTCGTCGTCGGCCAGCTCGACCGTCGCGATGCCGGCAACGACCCGAGCGATGTGCTGGGGGTCGTTGACGACCCCGACCGTCGAGAGGTCGGCGTCTTTCGTCATCCGGCGTGTCGCGGTGACAGCCATCAGCATGCCGCCCTTGAGCGTCATCCTCGTCGCATACGTCGATGCTGCGAGACGGCGCAGGAAGCCCTCGACGCCGTAGACCACCAACAGCTGCCCGGTCGCGCCGCCGTAGTCGGCGCGCGCGAGCCTCTGCAGCTCTCGATAGACATCTCGCGCGCGGTCGCTCACGCGAGGATCACCTCGAGCGCCTGCCGTACTTGCCGCTCGCCACCGAGCTGACGAGCAAGCGCGCTCAGACGCAACGGATCGGCGTCGTCACGAGCCATATAGCGCCGCAGCGCGGCCAACGCGACCTCGCGGCCGACCTGGCGCTGAAGCCGCATCGCATCGACGACGCACCGCTCGGCCGAGTAGATCCAGAATGGCTCGCCCGCCTCGGTGTGCTCGGCCTGGCGCTCGAGCGCGAACGTCTTGGCGGGGAATCGATGCAACGTCGTCGCCGGCGTGTCGATCTTCGGCCAGTGAGCGCCCCGGGCGATCGCGAGATGGACGCTGTCCGGCAGCTCGTCGGACAGATCCCAGTAGGACAGCCCCGAGCTCAGGCAGATCGTCGCGTCTGGCGCGCGAGCGGCGACCGCCGCGAACTCGGGATGCATGGACGGGTCGGCGTCGGCTCGTTGCAACACCCCGCGAGATACGCCTACCAGCGATCCGTCGTCGCGAAGGCGATAGACCGCCTGACGAGGGACCCCGGCATCAACAGCCTCCCGAACCCGAAATGGTCGATTGCCGAAGTGCTCCCGGATCGTGTCGAGATGCGCCCGCACCATGCGACATATCCTAACCAGATATCGCCCTTCTGGTGAGCTTTTGCCGCGACGCTAGAGCCCGAGCAGGGCGGCGTAGCCGACCGGCACGAGCCGGTCGTCGCCGATCGCGAGCGCCTTCCGCAGCATGGCGACGCGCGCGTGCTCGGTCGACAGATCGGACTGCGGCGGCGCGACCGCTTCGAGCTCGACGAACGTGCCCAGCCCATCGACCGTGTCGAGATGGACGCGCACGTCGCGCCACAGCAGCAGGCGCCGGCGCTTCTCGACGGCGCCGCGCACGCCGAGCGCGGCGCCGAGCGCGGCCGTGAGCGTGCCGGCGTCGCCGACCTCGGCGATGCGGTAGCGGCTCTCGCGCTCGTGCGCCTGGTCCGCTCGCTCGAACTGGATCAGGTGCGGCGTGCCCGGCCGCTGCTCGCGCAGCTTCAGCCCGCCGCGCGGGACGGCGAAATAGGTGTCGCGCTGCCACAACTCGCCGTGATCCTCGGCACCGAGCTCGAGGCAGATCGCGAGGGACCTGGCCGGATCGTCGTCGCGCGCTTTCAGCTCGACGTTGCGGCGCGGGGCTGGGCGCCGTTCCGTCACAGCGGCTGAGGGACGAATCGCCGCTGACCGATGTCAGCGGCCGAGGCGGGGGCGGTCATCGCGCGATCTGAGCAAATCGGTTGGTCGGCCGCAGCGTATCGCTGTCTGCGCTCGGATCCGCGACATCGAAGTTGGATCTCCATCCGGCACCCGCCCGTAGCGCCCAGGTGTGATCGTTGCGACCAGGGCTGTACAGGCGCCGGCCGGCGCGGTGCGCACGATCGCGGCGAGCGAGTTCGCGGTCGATCGCCACCCCGGCTGTTCATCGCCAGCGTCCGCAGGGCGCCTGCCAGCACTTCTGGGTACGGAGCGCGTACATAGGCTTGGCGTAGCTCTGCGGCAACGCACCCGCACCTGCCCGAGCCCGCGCGGGTGAGCGACCCGGCCGCTACGGCTGAGCGGGGTCGGTCGCGCCCACAGCCGTGCCGCCGACGAGATGCGCGGCGACCTGCTCGATCGCCGCGCGCTCCGCTGCGTTCCGTGGCGCGCGACTCATCCAGTCGGACGGCGACGCGCAGTCAGGCCGCGCTCGCCGCCTGGTCCAGGCCGGCGGCGAGCGCCGGCTCGGCGCGGACGCCGCGGGATCGCCGCCGCCGGTCGCTGAGGCTGTTGGCCGCGAGGGCGAGCACGAGCACGACGCCGTAGGCCATCTGGGTGACGAACACCGACACGCCCAGCGAGTCGAGCAGATGCTGCACCAGGAACAGCACGATGCCGCCGATCCCGGCGCCCAGCAGCCCTCCCCGGCCGCCCATCAGGCTCACCCCGCCGAGCGGCGCCGCGGCGAGCGCGATCAGCGTGTAGGGCGGCCCGACGTTCGGGTCGGCGGAGTCGAGGTTGGAGACGAACGCCAACCCGGCCACCGCGGCGATCATGCCCGCGCTCACGTACGCCACGAGGCGCACGCGCTCGACGCTGACGCCCGCGGTGAACGCCGCCCGGTCGTCGCCGCCCACGGCGAGCAGGTTGCGCCCGTACGCCGAACGCTGCAGCAGCGTCCACGGCACCGCCACGAGGGCGATCAGCAGCCAGATCTTCGGGATCGGGCCGATGCCGCCCGACAGGGCGGACAGCCAGCCGGGAGCCTTGCCGCCCGGGTCGGGCAGGACCTTGATCGCCCCTCCGCTGAGCACGAGGTAGGTCCCCAGCGTCGCGACGATCGGCGGGACGCGCAGGTAGCAGGTCATGACCGCGTTGCCGAGGCCGACCGCCGCGCCGATCAGGATCGCGATCGGGGCGGCGAGCCACAGGGCGCCCAGCCCGTTCGGGACCAGCTTGGCGACGACCACCGCGGCCACGAACCCCGCGAGCGGGCCGACGGACAGGTCGACCCCCGCCCCACCGGACATGATCGCCGGCGTGACCGCCATCGCCACCAGCATGTAGGGCGCGATCGAGGCGAACGTCGCCGGCCAGCTGTCGGGCGCGAAGAAGGACGAGTCGGCGATCAGGTTGGCGAGCAGCAGGACGACGAGCACCACGACGGCCGGCGTCGCGTACCACCCGGCGATCTTCGCTCGCATCGCTGTCGAAGTCCCCATGTCAGCTCGTCTCCTCTGCATCTCGTGGCTCCTGCCCGAACATCGCCCCGACGAGCGACTCGCGCTTCACCGCGTCGTCCTCCAGCACGCAGGTCAGGGTCTGCTCGTGGAAGACGACGACCTCGGGACAGACGGTCACCAGCTCCTCGAGCTCCGTCGACAGCAGCACGACGGCGACGCCGGATGCGCTGAGGCGCCCGAGCAGCTCGTACAGCTCGTGCTTGACGCCCTGGTCGACGCCGCGCATCGGGTCGTTGAGCACCAGGACGCGCGGCTGCATGCTCATGGCGCGCGCGAGCAGCACCTTCTGCTGGTTGCCGCCGCTGAGGTGCATGACCGGCGTGCGCGGGCTGGCGACGCGGATCCGCATGTCGTCGACGAGCTGCTGCGCGAGCCGGCGGAGGCGGCGCGGTCGCAGGATGCCCCAGACCGACTGCTCGCCGAGGACGGAGATCGTCAGGTTCTCGGCCGTCGAGCGCGGGGCGAACAGCCCCTCCCGCTTGCGGTCACGCGGCACGTAGACGATGCCGGCGCGGGTCGCCCGCCGAGCCCCGCCGAGGTCGCGCCAGCCGCCCTCGTCCGCCACCTCGACGGTTCCGTGCGCCGCCCCGGCGACGCCGGTGAGGCACTCCAGGAAGGCCGCCTGGCCGTGGCCCTCGAGGCCGGCGACGCCGATCAGGTCGCCGGGCGCGACGTCGAAGTCGAACGGCGCGGCGGCGGCGGTCAGCTGCAGGGCGCGGACGCGCAGGATCGGGGATCGACCGGCCGCGTCCGCGGGCACGCTGCGCGCCTTCGCGTGATGGCCCGCGGCATCCTCGCCGGTCATCAGCGCGACGAGCTGCGCCGACGGCGTCGCGCCCGCGACGGTGGCGATCGTCCGGCCGGAACGCAGGACGGTGACGCGGTCGGCCAGGCGCGCGATCTCGTCCATGCGGTGGGTGATGAGCAGGATCGCCAGGCCCGCGTCGCGGCGCCGTTCGAGCGCCGCGAACACGCGGTCGCGCGCGGTGACGTCGAGCGCGGACGTCGCCTCGTCGAGGATCAGCAGGCGGCAGTCGCGCAGCATCGCGCGCGCGATCGTCACGAGCTGGCGCTGGCCGAGGTCCAGCGACCACATCGGGGCGGCGAGGTCGATGCGCTCGAGCCCGACGTCCGCGAGCACCTCGCGCACCGCGGGCGTCCATGCGCGGTCGGCCTGGCGCCGTCGCACGATTCCGTCCTGGCCGAGCAGCAGGTTGTCCAGCACGGTCAGCTCGTCGACGACGAGCGTCTCCTGGAAGACGATCGAGACGCCGGCGGCCATCGCCTGTGACGGGGTCCTGAGCGTCACCCGTCTGCCCTCGACCGCGAGCTCGCCCGTGTCGGGCTTGATGACCCCGCCCAGCACCTTGACGAGCGTGCTCTTGCCGGAGCCGTTCTCGCCCAGCAGCGCGTGGATCTCGCCAGCGCGCACCTCGAGCGTCGCGGCGGTCAGCGCGCGCGTCTCGCCGAAGCGGCGGGCGACGTCCCGCACGTCGATCAGGGTCGGCACGGCCTCGCTCCGATTCGGTCCGGCAGATGGCTTGGCAGCTTCGACGGAGGTCACGACGGCTCCCGCATCAGATCTGGGTGCGGACGCTGGCCTGGCGCCCGTAGATTGCGACGACGGCGACGATGAGGCCACCGAGCAGCATCTGCTGACCCGGATCGTCGACTCCCACGCCCACGAGCAGCGTCGTGAGCACCGAGATCATCAGCACGCCGCCGACGGTGCGGCCGTAGCCGCCGCGCCCGCCCAGCAGCGACGTGCCGCCGACCACGACGCCGGCGACCGTGAGGAACAGGTACGGGTCGCCCGCGGCGGCGCTCGCGCCGCCGCTCAGGCCGCCGAGCATGATGCCGCCGACCGCCGCGAAGACCGCGCTGAGCGCGAAGCACACGACCCACACGCGCGTGGTCCGCACCAGCGCGAGCGACGCGGCCGTCGGGTTGGCCCCGGCGGCGTACAGCTGCCGGCCGAAGACGGTCCCGCGCTGCAGGAAGACCACGAGGGCGGCGATCGCCGCCCAGGCGACCACCACGCCGGGCACGGCGAGCGGACCGGTGTGCCCGGCCGGCGAGACGGCGGAGGACAGCCACGCGGGCAGCGCCTGCGCCGACTCCCCGCCCTGGGTGTGCGCGAGGACCGCGCCGGTCACGATCGACGCCATCGCCAGCGTGATGATCAGCGGATGGGCGCCGAGGGCCTTGGCGGCCGCGCCGCTCGCCGCGCCGATGAGGGCTGCGCTGGCGAGCAGCACGACGATTACGACGCCGAAGCTCCAGCCGCGACCGTAGAGCTCGACGGACATGACGTTGGCGAAGCCCATCACCGCGGGGATCGAGAGATCGATGCCGCCGACCAGGATCGTCAGCGTCTGGCCGACGCTCGCGATGCCGAGCAGGGCCGCGATGACGAGCAGCGAGCGAATGTTCGAGACGTCGGCGAACCCGTCGATCACCTGCCCCCCGACGAGGAACACGGCCACGGTCAGGATGAACGGGGCGGCAGCCGAGAGCGCCGGCCTGGTCCGCTCGCCCGAGAGCAGCGAGTCGCGCATGTTCACCATCCCGAATTCCTCTCTCCTCGTGTGACGCGTGTCGTCACCCTCGCTCGTGAGCGTCCCACGACGGCCCCGCCCGGGCGGACGCCGGCGGCGCGATTTCCCCGTTTGGGTGACCTCGGCCGGATCAGGCGCCGGGGCGCTCGAGCGGATGCGTCGCGAGCGCCTGGACGCGTCTGAGGACGACGTACGGATAGGCCGGCAGCGAGCGCAGCAGCTCGTGCAGCGCGTCGGCGTCGGGAACGTCCCAGATCGCGACGTTCGCCATCGTCCCGGGGATGCGATAGATGTGCTCGATCGTCCCGTCGGCGCGCAGCTCGCGGCCGCGACGCCGCTCGGCGGCGACGACCGCCGCGCGGGCCTCGTCGTCGACCGAGTGCGGGAAGACCGCCTCGAGCTCGACGAGGAACTTCACGCGGCCGCCTCGCTCCCCGTCGCCCACACCGCGAGCAGCACGGCCGGCTCCGACCCGCGCCCGACGGCGCGGTGCGCCGCACGCGCCGGCACGAAGACCATCGATCCCGGCTCCAGCCGGCCGCCCAGCGGCCCGATCTCGACGTCGACCGCGCCGCGCAGCACCAGCAGCACGCGATCGACGTCGCGACGGCCCTCCCAGGCGATCTGCTCGCCCGGGGCCAGGACGTGCTTGACGCCGTCGAGCTGGGCGTTGGCCGGCACGTGCGCCTCGCCGGCGGCCGCCCGGCCGGGCTCGGCGAGGTAGCTGTCGGCGGAGAAGCCCTCCGTCTGGAAGCGCAGGCCCTTGCGATTGGGGCTCACGATCGACACCAGCGCGAGATCGGTGCCGGCGGTCCCCAGCGGCTCGTGGACGGCGTCCGGCGGGATCAGGAACACGTCGCCCTCGCGCATCGTGTGACGCTCGCGGCCGACCGACAGCTCGAACGCCCCCGCCAGCACGACGAACAGCTCGGTCGCGCCCGGGTGCGCGTGCGGGCCGGCCGCCAGCGGCTGGCCCGCGAACCACGGCTCGCCGGCGTTCCAGGCGATGACCGTGGCGCGCACGCGCTCGGCGAAGATCGGCGGCTGAGCCGCCAGCGCTTCTGCGGAGGGCCGCGCCGGGCTGTCGGCCTCGGTCACGCCGGCGGCTGCGGCTTGAGGGTCATCTCGGGCGTGACCTGCTCGTCGCCGCGCACGATGTGCGACGACAGCAGCGTCTGGCAACCCGGGCAGCAGTAGCGGCGGAACTGGATCTCCTCGTCGAGGAAGTGACTCGGCTCCACGCCCGGGCCGCCCGGCACCGCGGAGACGGCCGCGATGCCGCGCAGCGCATGCGCCTTGTAGTCCTCGCCGTAGTCGGCCAGCACTTCGCCGCAGACCGAGCAGGCGAGCACGCGGTTGCCCGCCTCGTCGCGCGCGACGACGCTCGGATGGATCTGGCGCGCGGGCTCGCCGGTGGCCGGCGTCGTCAGCGCGAGCGGCGCCCCGTCGTCCACGCGCGGCCACGCCGCCCGCTCCGCGCGCAGCTCGGCCCGGCGGCGCTCGGTCGCAACGGCGTCGAGCGTGCCGGCGGCGTCGACGACCACGCCGTAGGCGTTCAGCGCCCCGCCGACGCTCACCGCGCCGGCGGCCACGTCGGCCGCGACGCGCTCGGGCTCGCGATCGAGCGGGTCGCCGTAGCCGCCGCCGCCGCCGACGACCGCCTCGATCATCCCGGCGCGCCCGATCGGCAGCGCGTTGTTCTTGCCGGCCAGGTACGTCAGCTCGCCGCAGGCGAGGTCCTCCAAGCGCGCCGGGAGCTCGCGCCGCGCGAACCAGTCCGCGAGATCGGTGTCCTGCGCCAGCACGACGCGCGCCGCGGGCGACGGATACCCGCCGCCGAGCCCGCCCGCCGAGTAGGCCGAGATCGACATGCCGGCGCTGAAGGTCATCGCCTCCATCGACGCCGCGCGGTAGGGCGCCCAGGCGTAGGCGAAGCCCGTCCCGCCCCGCCAGCGACCCGCGCCGCCGCTGTCCGGCAGCTCGCGGCGGTACAGGTAGATCAGCGGATACCACTGCTCGACCGCCTCGACGTTGAGCAGGAACGTCAACGGGCTCCACGGCGGCCCCGCGGTGCCGATGCCGTCCTTGAACGACCGCGCCCCCGACCCCATCGCGAAGTGGTCGAGGATCGCCTGCCCGTAGTGCGCGCCGCGCTCGTCGCGGCCGGCGACCACGACCGCCGAGTACTCGGCCGAGGGCGCGATGGCGTCGCGGGCGAGCTCCGGGTCGCAGGCCAGCATGCGGCTCAGGCAGCTCTGGACCGCGCCGGCATGGGCGATCGTGTTGAGCACGCCCGCGCCGACGGCGGCGGGGTGCTGCACCGAGGTGACGAGCCCCGGCTGGATGTCCCAGTCGATCTGCCGCTCGGCGCCGCCGACGCTGAACAGCTGCTCGTAGACGACCATCACCGCGAGCATCCCGGCCGTCGAGCCGCTCATCGCCAGCGCCGTGATGCCGATCGTGCCGACGTCGGGCTGCGGCTCGGAGCCCTTGTTGTCGACGCGCAGCCGGTCGCCCTCCTTGGTGATGTTGATCTGCATGCGGTACGTGTGGCGATCGCCCGGCAGCTTGTGGTCGAAGTACTTGACCTCGCTCCACGTCCCGTCCGGCAGCCGGCCCAGCTTGCGCCGCATCGACTCCTGCGCGTTGTCGATCGTGCGCCGCATCGTGGCCTTGACGGCGCCGGCGCCGAAGCGCTGCACCAGCTCGGCGATCTGCTCGCCGGCGAAGGTGACGCCGCTGATCTGCGCGCGCAGGTCGAGCGCCAGCATCTCCGGCTCGCGCGAGTTGCGCACGTACACGCGCTCGAGCTCGCGGTTGAGCTCGCCTCTCGCGACGATCTTGAAGGGGGTGAAGATCACCGGGTCGTGGAAGACGTCGATGGCGTCCTGCGGCCAGCCGCCCGGCTGCACCCCGCCGAGGTCGTACTGGTGGCCGGCGTTCGCCGTCCAGCAGAACAGGCGGCCGTCGACGAACACCGGCCGCAGGAACAGCACGTCCATCTCGTGGATCGCCGCGATCCACGGGTCGTTGACGAGGAACACGTCGCCCGGATGGACCCCCGACTCCTTGCTGAGGTGCTGCATCACGTAGCGGGCGCCGAACGGGCCGCCGGCCGCCATCCACTGGATGAACGGCGCGTTCTGCACGATCTCGCCGTCCTCGGTGAGGATCGACATGTTGAAGTCCAGCGACGCGAACACCGGCGACCCCGGAACCCGCGTCACCTGCTCGCCGTGCGCGATGTTGATCGACCACAGGCGATTGCGGATCACCTCGAACGTGACCGGGTCGAGCTCCTCGTCCGTCTCGTCGTGGAACCGCAGCGAGGGGTCGACGTGCTCGCGCCAGTCGAAGGGCGGGCGGTAGCTGTTCGTGACGCCGTCCCAGTCGACGGCCGGCTCGGGCGCGTCCGGGACCGCCTGCGACTGATCGGTCGTGGTCATGTCGATCATTGCCTGAAGCTCCTCAGTCACAGTTGGACGACGACGCTGCCGAAGGGATCCACGCCGGCGACCGCGCCGCCGTGGACGATGACCGAGGTGTCGGGGAACTCGACGATGGCCGGGCCGACGACGTCGACCCCCGGCGCAAGCGCCGGTCCGTCGAAGATCGGGACCGCCTCGCGCTCGCCGCCGCCCTCGGGGAACAGGATCAGCCGCTCGCCGCGCCGCGCGTCCGCCACGGACTCCGTGACGGCGGCCTCGGCGAGCGAGAACTCGCCGCTGCGCGCCGAGCCGCGCACGCGCAGGCCGGTGATCGCGAAGCCGGCGGCCGCGAAGCCGGTCCCCTCGCCGAACAGGCGGCCGTACTCGCGCTCGAAGGCCGCCGTCAGCGCGTCGACGTCGACCGCCCCGCCCGGCAGCTCGACCTCGACCTCGTTGACCTGCCGCTGGTAGCGCATGTCGGCGTAGCGCACGAGCGTGACGTCCGCGGGGGCGATGTCCTGGACCTTCATGCGCTCGAGCACCTTGGCCTCGAGCTGGTCGAAGCCGGCCGCGAGCGTCGCCGCCTCGAACGGGGACACGAGGCTGAGCGCGTCCTCCTCGACGACCAGCACGTCCGAGCTGGCGATGCCGAACGCCGACCAGCCGGCGGCCAGGTCGCTGAGCGGCACGACGACGCGGCCGATGCCGAGCTCGCGCGCCAGGGCCACGCCGTGCAGCGGCCCGGCGCCGCCGTAGGCGAACAGCGACATGTGCCGCGGGTCGTATCCCTGCTGCACGCTGGCGAGGCGGATCGCGTCCGCCATCTGGTTCTCCACGATGCGGATGGCCGCCATCGCCGTCTGCTCGGCCGAGTAGCCGAGCGGCTCGCCGGCGCGCGCGAGCGCCGCCCGCGCGCCGTCGACGTCGAGGCTCATCTCGCCGCCGAGGAAGTTCTCGGGGTTGATGTACCCGAGGACGACGTTCGCGTCGGTGACGGTCGCCTCGGTGCCGCCGCGGCCGTAGCAGACCGGCCCGGGCCGCGACCCCGCGCTGCGGGGGCCCACGCGGAGCGTGCCGAGGTCCGCGTCGTAGCGGATGATGCTGCCGCCGCCGGAGCCGATCGAGCGGACGTCGAGCGTCGGCACGAAGTACTCGTACTGGTCGTGCCAGCTCGTCGCGCGCGACAGCGGCTGCGCGTCGCGGATGACGCCGACGTCGAGCGTCGTGCCGCCCATGTCGGCCGTGATGACGTCCAGCATCGCGCTGCGGCCGTTGCCCTGCGCGCCGCCGCCGGCCGACACGCGGCCGAGCGCGCCCGAGCCGATGAGCCCGCCGACGGGGCCCGAGCCGATCGTCAGCATCGGCAGCCGGCGGGCCTCCTGGGCGGCGATGACGCCGCCGGAGCACGTCATGATCTGCAGCGTCTTGCGGTAGCCGAGACGGCGCAGCCGATCCTGCACCTGGGCCAGGTACTCGTCCATGGCCGGGCCGATGAGCGAGTTGACCACCGTCGCCACGGTGCGCTCGTACTCGCCGATGCGGTTGACGACGGCCGACGCGCGGGAGACGAAGCGCCCCGGCGCCTCGCGCTCGACCAGCTCGGCGAGACGGCGCTCGTGCGCGTCGTTGGCGACGGACCACAGCAGCGAGATCGAGAACGCCTCGGCGCCGCGCGCCACGAGCTCCCGGATGCCCTCGACCGCCCGCTCCTCGTTGAGCTCCACGATCGCCGCGCCGTCGACGCCGACGCGCTCGTCGACCTCGAAGATCAGGGAGCGCGGGACCAGCGGCTCCGGCTTGGTCTGCATCGACACGTGGGCGATGTAGTCCGGCGTCTGCGTGCGCAGGCGCCGTCCGGCCTGCATCGAGGACAGCACGTCGCGGTGGCCGCGCGTCGTCAGCAGCGCGACGGTCGCGGTGCGCCCCTCGACCATCGCGTTCGTGCCCACCGTGCATCCGTGGTAGATCCCGTCCGCCGAGGACACCAGCTGCTCGAGCGACAGGCCGAGTCGCTCGGCTGTCGCGGCGACCGCGTTGATGAAGCCCTCGTCGAAGTCGGGACCGGTCGACAGCGCCTTCCCGATCGTGACCTTGCCGTCGTCGCTGACCACGACGCAGTCCGTGAACGTCCCTCCAATGTCGACCCCGATGATCGATCCCATCGCCTGCTGCTCCTCGTCGGCGTGTACGGCTCTCGGTCAACCGTAGGCCCCGACCCGCGCCCGCACAACGCGCCGCGCGGCGCGCTCCCCCATCCAGGGCATTTGACCTTGCCCGCGGCGGGAACTGCGGTCAGCCTGTCTGTCCGGTGCAGATCGCGCTCTTCATCACCTGCTTCAACGACACGCTCTTCCCGGCCACCGGCAGAGCGGTCGTCGAGCTGCTGGAGCGGCTCGGCCACCGGGTCGACTTCCCCGTGGAGCAGACCTGCTGCGGCCAGATGCACGGCAACTCGGGCTACCACGACGACGCCACGGCGCTGATGCGGCGCTTCGTGCGGGTGTTCGCCGATGCGGACCTGATCGTGTCGCCGTCGGGCTCGTGCACGGCGATGGTGCGCGAGCAGTACCCGTACCTCGCTCGCCAGGCCGGCGACGAGCGGCTGCTCGCCGAGGTGCAGGAGCTCGGGCGGCGCACGCACGAGCTCAGCGAGCTGCTCGTCGACGTGCTCGGCGTGACCGATGTCGGAGCCGTGTTCCCGCATCGCGTGACCTATCACCCCACCTGCCACTCGCTGCGGCTGCTCGGCGTCGGCGACAAGCCGCTGCGACTGCTGCGCGAGGTGCGCGACATCGACCTCGTCGAGCTGCCGGCGGCGTCCGAGTGCTGCGGCTTCGGCGGGACGTTCGCCGTCAAGAACGCCGACACGTCGAACGCCATCCTGACCGACAAGCTGCGCCACGTGCTCGACACCGGGGCGGAGGTCGTGGTCGCCGGCGACAACTCGTGCCTGATGCACATGGGCGGCGCGCTCACCCGCCAGCGCGCCGGCGTGCGCACCATGCACCTGGCCGAGGTGCTCGCCTCCCGATGACCGAGCGCGGCTTCCCCGAGATGGCGCGCGCGGAGCTGGCCGACGCGCAGCTGCGGCGCAACCTGCGCACGGCCACGAGCACGATCCGCGACAAGCGCGCGGCGGTCGTGGGCGAGGTCGACGACTGGGAGCAGCTGCGGTCGGCCGGCGCCGCGATCAAGGCGCACGCCCTCGCGACGCTCCCCGAGCAGCTCGAGCGCCTCGAGGCGTCGGTCACCGCCGCCGGCGGCGTCGTGCACTGGGCGCGCGACGGCGCCGAGGCGAACGCGCACGTCACGCGCATCGCGCGCGAGCGCGGGATCGACGAGGTGGTCAAGGTCAAGTCGCTGACGACCGACGAGACGCAGCTCAACGAGGCCCTGGCGGCGGCCGGCATCGCCGCCCACGAGACCGATCTCGCCGAGCTCATCGTCCAGCTCTCCGACGACACGCCCTCGCACATCCTGGTGCCGGCGATCCACCGCAACCGCGAGGAGATCCGGCGGCTGTTCGCCGCGACGATCGCACCGGGCGAGGCGCTGTCCAACGAGCCGCGCGAGCTGCTGCGCGTCGCGCGGGCCTACCTGCGGGAGCGCTTCATGCGCGCCCGCATGGGCGTGTCGGGCGCCAACTTCGCCGTCGCCGAGACCGGGACCGTGGCCGTCGTCGAGTCGGAGGGCAACGGCCGCTTCTGCACGACGGTGCCCGAGGTGCTCGTGACCGTCATGGGCATCGAGAAGGTGCTGCCGGCCTGGCGCGACGTCGAGGTGATGCTCCAGCTGCTGCCGCGCTCGTCGACCGCCGAGCGGATGAACCCGTACACGTCGCTGTGGACCGGGGTGTCGCCGGGCGACGGCCCGCGCGAGTTCCATCTCGTGCTGCTCGACAACGGGCGGACGGCGACGCTGGCCGACGAGACCGGGCGCCAGGCGCTGCACTGCATCCGCTGCTCGGCGTGCCTGAACGTCTGCCCGGTCTACTCGCGCACCGGCGGCCACGCCTACGCGTCGGTCTACCCGGGGCCGATCGGCGCGATCCTGACCCCGCAGCTCGAGGGCCTCGACCGGGCGCCGACGCTCCCGTGGGCGTCGTCGCTGTGCGGTGCCTGCTACGAGGTCTGTCCCGTCAAGATCGACATACCCTCCGTGCTCGTCCACCTGCGCGGACGGATCACGCGGGAGGTCAAGCGCGGCCGCGACCCCGAGGCCGTCGCGATGGCCGTCGTCGGCCGCGCGTTCCGCACGCGCCGGCGCTACGAGATCGCCCAGCGCCTCGCGAAGCTCGGCCGCGGCCCGCTCGCTCACGTGCCGGCCGGACCGCTGAAGGCATGGACCGCGACGCGCGAGCTGCCCGCGCCGCCCGACGAGACCTTCCGCGAGTGGTGGGCGGGACGAGATCGAGGCGGCCCGTCGTGACGCCGGCCCGGGAGGACGTGCTCGCGCGCGTGCGCGCCGCACTCGGGGCGGCCCCCGCGGTGCCCGAGGTCCCGCGCGACTACCGCGGCGCCGGCGAGGCGGTCCCGCACGACCCCGTCGCGCGCTTCGCCGAGCGGGTCGCGGACTACTCGGCCACCGTGCATCGCGTCGGAGCCGACGCGCTGCCGGCGCTCGTCGCCCGGCTCACCGCGGGGGAGCGCGCGCTCGCGGCCGCGGGCGTGCTCGACGCCCTGCTGCCATGGCCGGGCGATCCCGGCACCGCGCCCCGCCGGGACGACGGGACGCTCGGCGCGGCGGCGCTCGACGCATTCGGCGCCGTCGTCACCGGCTGCCGCACGGCGATCGCCGAGACCGGCACGATCGTGCTCGACGGCGGCGAGCGCAGCGGCCGCCGGGCGATCACGCTGATCCCCGACCACCACGTCTGCGTCGTGCGCTCCGATCAGGTCGTGCGCTCCGTGCCGGACGCGGTCGCCGTGCTGCGCGAGGTCGTGGCCGAGCGCCGCCCGATCACGCTCGTCTCCGGCCCGAGCGCGACGTCCGACATCGAGCTGGTGCGCGTGGAGGGCGTTCACGGCCCGCGCCGTCTCGACGTGGTGCTCGTCGGCGTCGGCCCGCCGCGATGACCGCGGGCGGGCCGACGGTCCGCCCGCGACGACGGGCGGGCGGCCGATCGCCGTCAGGCGGGCACGCCCGCGGCGACCTGCGCGCCCAGGCCGAACTCCCGGCCCCGCTGCGCCGCCTCGGTGCGGTTGCGGACGTCCAGCTTGCGGAAGATGGTGGCGGCGTGGCGCTTGACCGTCTCCGGCGACACCTGGAGCGACGCCGCGATCTCGCGGTTGGTCGCGCCCGCGGACATGAGGGCGAGCACTTCGGTTTCCCGGTCGGACAGGCGCCCGGCGCCCTTCGGCGTGGCGATCGCGAACAGGCGCTGGCCGGAGGCGACGGCGCGCACGGCGTTGGCGAGGTCCTCCGCGCCGAGCGACTTGCGCACGACGCCCGTCGCGCCCATGAAGCTGACCGCCTTGACGCTGATCGGCGTGCGCCCGGTGACGAGCAGGACGGACAGCCGCGGCGCGGCGGCGCGCAGCACCGCGACCATGTCCGTCGCCGGCCCGTGACCGGCGTCGAGATCCACGATCGCCACGGCGAAGTCGTAGTGCTCGAGCAGCGACAGCGCCTCGCTCGTGTCGCGCGCCGCCACGCAGCGCGACACCCAGCTCTGCCTCGACAGCAGCAGGCGCCAGCCGTAGTGGACTATCTCCTCGTCGTGGAGGACCAACACGCCGACGGCGCTGCGGCCGCGCTCCCGTGCGACCCGCGCGAGCGAGTTCACTGACGTGTACATCTGTCTCTCCTCCTCGTGACGGCAGGGCCACCTCTTCGCGCCCTGAACGAAACTACAATGCAACGCCAGAAGTTCAGTTACAAGACCGAACTTGTGCTCGTCGCGATAGGCTGGGCTTATCATGGATCTGCGGCAGCTCCGCTACTTCGTCGCCATCGCAGAGCACACGAGCTTCCGCGCGGCGGCTGAGGAGCTCTGCCTCGCGCAGCCGGCGCTGTCCCAGCAGATGCGGCGCCTGGAGGGCGAGCTGGGCATCAAGCTGTTCGACCGCTCCACCCGCCCGGTCCGGCTGACCGACGCCGGGACCTACCTGCTGCCGCGGGCGCGCACGATCCTCGCCAACGTCGAGCGCACCGGCGTCGAGCTGCGGGACTTCGCCGCCGAGCCGCGCGGCCGGCTCACGGTCGGCTCGATGCAGTACCTGACCAACCTCGAGCTGCCCGGCATCCTCGCCGACTTCAGCCGCCGTCATCCGCAGGTCGACCTCGGTCTGCGGGTGGGCAACAGCGGGCAGCTGTGCGATGCCTTGACGCTCGGCAACCTCGACGTCGCGATCTGCCACGTCGACGAGCTGACAAGCCAGCCCGACCTCACGGTCGAGCCGCTGCGCGTAGAGGAGCTCGTGTTCGCCGTCCCGCGCGGCGACCCGCGCGCCGCCCAGGAGGCCGCGGAGATCGGCGACTTCGCCGGCACGCCGCTGATCACCTTCCACCCCGGCGCGAGCATCCGGGAAGCCGTGCTGGCCGAGTTCACGCGCGCCGGGCTCACGCCCCAGATCGCCTTCGAGAGCCCGGACATGCCCACGGCGGTGCAGCTCGTGGCGCGGGGCCTGGGCGTCGCCTTGATCCCGCGCTCGATCGCGGAGCGCGAGCCGCGCGTCGTCGCGCTGAGCGTCGCGCCGACGCGCCTCACGCGGCAGGTCGCGCTGATCTGGCTGTCCAACCGGCACCGGTCGCTCGGCCTGACCGCGTTCCGCGCCAGCACGCGCGAGGCGATGATGCCCGTCCCGATCTAGATAGGTGACGCTTATCGGTAAGTGACAAAGTTGATTCTTGTCGCTTACCTCATGAGCGGCGATCCTTCCGCGGATGGATTCCTCTGTACGCGAGACGGCCGAGGTCTGGCTCGAGCGGTTCGGAACGGCGCTCGAGGCCGACGACGTCGACGCGGCGGTCGCGCTCTTCACCGAGGACGGCTGGCTGCGCGATCGCCTGGCCCTGACGTGGGACCTGCGCACGTTCCACGGGACCGATGCCATCCGCCGGGTGCTGGCGGACCGGCTGGCGAGCGCCTCGGTGCGGGCCGTGACGCTCGACCCGCGGATCGAGCCGCGCATCGTCGACGCCGGCCCCCTGGGCCGCTGGGTCCAGGCCTCGTTCCGCTTCGAGACCGCGATCGGCCGGGGCCGCGGCGTCGTGCGATTGGTGCAGGCGGCCGACCCGGCCCGCGCGCTCGCGTGGACCGTCCTCCTGGACCTGCGGGAGCTGAAGGGCCACGAGGAGCCGCAGGGGGCGCGCCGGCCGTTCGGCGTCGCCCACGGAGCGACCCGGAGCGCGGAGAGCTGGCTCGACCGCCGGAGCCGGGCGCAGCGCTTCGCCGACGGCGACCCCACGGTCGTGGTGATCGGCGCGGGCCAGAGCGGGCTCGCGCTCGCGGCGCGGCTGGGACAGCTCGACGTCGCGACGCTCGTGCTCGAACGCCAGCCGCGCGTCGGCGACACGTGGCGCAACCGGTATCGGTCGCTCGTGCTCCACGACCCGATCTGGGCCAACCACCTGCCCTACATGCCGTTCCCCGAGACGTGGCCGCGGTTCGTCGCCAAGGACAAGCTGGCCGACTGGTTCGAGGCCTACGCGCAGGCGATGGAGCTGAACGTCTGGACGAGCGCCACCGTGACGCGGTGCGAGCCGCCGGCGGCGGACGGCCGCTGGACGGTGACGACCGAGCGCGCCGGAGAGACGCGCGTCATGCGGCCCCGTCACGTCGTGCTCGCGACCGGTCACAGCGGTCGTCCGCGGGTGCCCGACGTCGCCGGCGCGGAGCGGTTCGCCGGCGAGATCCTGCACGCGAGCGCCTACCGCGGGCCCGAGGGCACGAGCGGACGGCGCGTGGTCGTCGTCGGCGCCGGCAACAGCGCCCACGACATCTGCCACGACCTCGCCGAAGCCGGCGCCGAGGTCACCATGATCCAGCGCTCGCGGACGTACGTGCAGTCCAGCGGCAGCGCCTTCGAGGTGCTGCGCAAGGGCGGCTACGAGCAGGGCGGCCCGCCGGCCGAGGACGTCGACCACCTCGTCTACTCGCTCCCGCTGCCGCTCTTCTTCCGCCTCCATGCCGAGCACCTGGCGCCGCAGATCCGCGCACGCGACGCGCAGACGCGCGACGGCCTGCGCCGCGCCGGCTTCCAGCTCGTCGACGACCAGAGCCTGATCGAGCTGTACCTCCGTCGCGGCGGCGGCTACTACGTCGACGTGGGCGCGTCCGCCGCCATCGCCGAGGGGCGCATCAAGGTGCGCTCGGGCGTCGAGCTGGACGCCTTCACCGCCGACGGGGTCGCCCTGACAGACGGGACGGCCCTGCAGGCCGATCGCGTCGTCTTCGCCACCGGGTACGGCTCGATGGTCGACGTCGCGCGCGAGTACCTCGACGACGCGATCGTCGACCGTCTCGATCCGGTGTGGGGGCTCGACGACGAGGGCGAGCTGCGATCGGTGTGGCGGTCGTCCGGCCAGGACGGGCTGTGGTTCGCCGGCGGCAACCTGGCGCTCGTGCGCCACTTCTCGCTGACGCTGGCGCTCCAGGTCAAGGCCGCCGAAACGGGCCTGCTCGACCGCTACGAGCCGGCGGCCGACGCCCAGTGCTCGGTCAGCGCCTGAGCGATCTCCCGCGGTCTCTCGATCGGCGTGAAGTGCTGGCAGTCGAGCGCCAGGACCCGTCTGGCGCGCAGCGACCCGGCCAGCCGGTACCCGAACTCCATCGGGGTGGTCACGTCGTGGACGCCCCAGAACACGAGCGAGGGCGCCGTCGCGTCGGCCAGCCCCGGCTCCCACTCCTCGCCGAGGTGGACCGCCGAACGGTAGAGCCGCAGGATGCAGTCCTTCATCGTGTCGTCCAGCAGCTCCATTATCTGGCGGGCGACGTCCGGCGGAACGCCGAAGCGGACGTAGTCGGCGGCGAAGGCCTCCTTGTCGAGGGTGGCCATCCACGCCTCGCCCTCGCCGGGCGTCTGCCAGACCACCGCGAACGAGTGCCATTCGTAGGCGGCGCTGACCGGGCCGCTGCCCCCGGCCCACGTGCGGACGAGGTCGGGACGCACCGCGGCGAGGCGCGCCGTGAGGATGCACCCCCAGTCGTGCCCGACGAGGTCGACCGGCTCGCCCACCTGCTCGAGCTCGGCGATGAGCCACTCGAGGTAGTCCTCCTTCGTGGCCTGGAAGCCGTCGGGGAGGGGCGCGTCGAAGCCGGGCAGCGACAGCGCCCGGACGTCGTCGCGCTCGAGGTGGCTGCGCACGCCGTCCCAGATGCGGTGGGTGTCGGCGACGCCGTGGACGAAGATCGCAGGCATGGCTCAAACCTCCATGGCGACCGGAGCGCCCGGATCGCCTGTCGCGTTGTCATCGAACTCGACCGGCACGAGGAAGCGGCCGTCGCGGATGCGCACCTCGCCGTCGACGTAGAGCGTCGGCTCGAGCACGACGCCGTCGAGGTGGATGCGGCTGTCGATCGAGCCGCCGACGTCGACGTTCGTCCCGAGGCCGAAGTGCATCGCGCCCCAGATGTTCTTGTCCTCGCGCTGGATGCCGCGGACGACGGCCCGGCGGTTGACGCCGACCGACGCCTCCGCCGGGAACATGTAGGCGTTCTCGTCGCCGTACGTGGCGAGGTACCGGCGCAGGACGTGCGCGTCGGCGTCGCCCTCGATCCTGACGACCTGGCCGTCTTCGACGTGCAGCGCGATCGGCCCGCCGAGCCGGTCGAGGTGGTGCATCGTCAGGTCGACGACCAGCACGCCGTTGGCCGAGCCCTCGACCGGCGCGACGTTCAGCTCGCCCGTCGGGAAGAGGTAGAAGAGCAGCTTGCCGCCCTCGCGCGCGTCGGCCTTCGCGAAGTCGACGATCTTGAACGGCTCGAAGTCCGGTCCCGGCATCGGCGGGACGAAGACGCGCCCGTCGACCCGGTAGGTCAGGTCGGAGCCCTGGCGCGAGGTCACGCGGCACTCGCGCGCGTCGGGGCCGAAGACGTTCCGGGCGACGCGGTGCTTGAAGCGCGCGATCTCGGTCGGGTCCTCGGTCACCGCGCCCGACTGAAACATCTCGAGCGTCATGCCGCCGTCCATGCAGATCGCCGGCACGCCCGCCGCCATCGCCTTGGCGTTGGCCGGGCTGTGGAGCATCCCCGTGGACGCCAGCAGCACGTTGAGGTCGGAGCGCAGCATCGCCTCGCAGACCGCCGGCGGCGGGTCGTAGTAGTCGGCCGGGCGCGGCTCGAACAGCGCGAGCGTGGGCTCCGCCCCCTGCTCGGAGATCACGCTCATGACCGCCTGCCAGACGCGCTCGTCGTGGGCGGTGTCCGACAGCACCAGCACGTTCTGCCCCGGCTCGACGTTGGCGACGAACGGGGCGCGGAGGTATCTCAGGTTTCCGGTGAGCATTCGGGGGGGTCTCCAGTGGTGGTGTCGGTCGTTCAGTCCTCGAGCGCGCGCGCCAGCGGCACGATCGGCGACGCGTCCGCGCCCTCGATCGAGAAGGGCGCGCAGCGGAACTCGATCCGCCGCCCGGCGAGCCGCCCGAGGCCCGGTCCGAGGTTCTCGACGATCAGCACGTCGCGGCCCAGCAGGCGCTTGTGCACCGGGAAGTCGAAGCCCGGCTGACGGTGCGGGCCGGGCACGTCGGGCGTGATCGTGTCCACGCCGAGCATCCGGATCTCGCGCTCCAGCAGCCAGTCGGCCGCCTCGGCGGTGAGGTACGGGTGGTGGTCGTAGGAGGGGCTGCGATAGCGCTCGGCATAGCCGAACCAGAGCAGGACGACGTCCCCCGGCTCGATCGCCGGGCTGGCCGCCTCGAGCTCCTCGGGACCGAGCGGCTGCACGCCCTCCCGCCGCACGTCCAGCACGACGCCGGGACCGCTGAATGCGTCGAGCGGGTACTCGTCGATCGTGCGGCCGCCGGGGATGAAGTGGATCGCCGCGTCGACGTGCGTCCCGACGTGGGCGGCCATCTCGATGTGCGTCACGCGCGCGACGTTCTCGCCGTCCGCGCTCGGCGAGCGGATCACGTCGACCCAGAAGTGGGGCGTGCCGTGCGCCTTGGCGCGCGGCATGCCGTTGAACCACGGCTGCGAGATGTCGACCCATCCGTCAGACACGAGCCACCGCCGCGCCGCGCCGAGCGAAGTAGGTGTCGGTGTCGTACCAGCCCAGCAGCGATCCGCCGTCGACGTCGATCGCCTGCCCGCAGACCATCTCGGCCAGGTCGGAGACGAGGAACAGGACGGTGCGCATGATGTCCTCCGGGAGGGCGAGGCGTCCCCGCGGAACCGACTTCTCGCGCGCGCGCAGCGTCTCCTCGGTGGCGATCGCCGCGATGTTCGGCGTCAGCGTCGGCCCCGGGCACACCGCGTTGACCGTGATGCCGCGCGGGGCGACCTCGTAGGCGAGGTGCCGCGTGAAGGCGAGCAGGCCCGCCTTGGCCGCGGTGTAGCTCGCGTCGGCGTTGTAGGAGATGCGCTTCGCCGCGACCGAGCCGATGTTGACGATCCGCCCGCCGCCCGCCGCGGTCATCGCCGGCAGGACGGCCTTGCTGCACAGGAACGGCCCGGTGAGGTTGACCTCGAGGGTCCGCCGCCACTCCTCGGCCGAGGTCTCCTCGACGACCTTCGTCCCCGTGATCGCCGCGTTGTTGACGAGCACGTCGATCCGCCCGTGCGCGTCGAGCGCCGCGGCGACCATCGCGGCGACGCTCTGCTCGTCCGTGACGTCGACCGCCAGCGGCGTCGCCTCATGGCCCGCGCCGCGCAGGCTCTCGGCGGTCTCGCGCGCCGTCGCCGGGTCGACGTCGGCGGCGACGACCGTCGCCCCCGCCTGCGCGAGCCCCTCCGCGATGCCCGAGCCGATGCCGCGCCCCGCGCCGGTGACGATCGCCACCTTGCCCGCGAGCTCGACTCGCGTGGTGAGCGGCGGGAGCGTGGGAACCTCGATCGTCATGCCGACCTCCCGTGTGCGTTGAACATTTCCGTCTCTGCGACGACCGCGTGACCGCCCGTCGTCGCAAGCGCCGCCGCGCGCACGTCGCGCCAGTCCGGCAGGACGCGATCCTCGAGCGGCGCGCTGAAGGGCACGGGAACCGGCGCCGTGCACACGCGCTGGGGCGCCGCCCGCAGCGCGCCCAGGCAGGCCGGGTCCTCCGCGACGATGGCGACGATCTCGGAGGCGACCGAGCACGTCGGCATCGACTCGTCGACGACCACGAGGCGGCCGGTGCGGGCGACGGAGGCCTTGATCGCCCCGACGTCGAGCGGCACGACCGTGCGCGGGTCGATCACCTCCGCCGAGACGCCGTCGGCCTCGAGCGCGCGCGCCGCCTCCAGCGCGACGGGCACCATGTAGCCGAGCGCGACGATCGTGACGTCGTCGCCGGCGCGCGCCGTCCGCGCGGCGCCCAGCGGCAGGACCGCGTCGAGGTCGACGTCCTCGCTGTGCGTGGAGAAGCGGTCGGGCTCGAGGAAGATGACCGGGTTCGGGTCGCGCACCGCTCCGCGCAGCAGCGCGGCCGCCTCGGCGGGGCCGGACGGCACGACGATCTTCAGTCCGCCGGCGTGCGCGAACAGCGCATACGCCGTCTGCGAGTGCTGCGCGGCGGAGCGGGTGCCGTTGAGGTAGCGCGCGCGGAAGACGATCGGGAAGTCGCGCTGGCCGCCGAACATGTAGCGGATGCGCGCCGCCTGGTTGGCGATCTGGTCGAACGCGTTGAAGGCGAAGTTGACGCACGACCACAGCACGATCGGCTTCAGCCCGCTGCCCGCGGCCCCGACCGCCATGCCGGTCATCGCTGACTCGGCGATCGGCATCTCGCGCACGCGCGAGGAGCCGAACTCCGCGACGAGCGCCGGCGGCGGCGCCGTGCCGAGGACGAACGTCTCCGGGTCGCCGCGCAGCTCGGCCGCCATCGCCGCGTCGATGGCGGCGAAGAAGCTCATCCGCTCGGTCACGCGATCACCTCGGCGAACATGTCGGCGAGAGCGTCGTCGAGGTCGGGCACCGGGCTGGAGCGGGCGAACTCGACCGCCGCGTCGAGCTCGCGCCGGACCTCGTCGCGGATCGCGTCGGCGTCGACTGCGACGTCCTGCGACGCGAGGTGCCGCGCGAACTGGACGATCGGGTCGCGCGCCGTCCACGCGGCGCGCAGCTCCGGATCGCCCCGCAGCGGCACGTCGACGCTGCGATACGCGTGCCCCTTGGTGCGGAAGGAGTGCGCCACGATCAGCGTCGGCCCGCCCCCGCCGCGGGCTCGATCGACCGCGCGCTCGGTCGCGGCGGCGACGTCGAGCACGTCGTTGCCGTCGACCTCCTCGGCGGGCACGCCGTGCGCCTGCGCCAGCGCCGCCGGCGTCCCGGAGAGCATGCCGCCCCCCGTGGAGTTGGCGGCCCAGCCGTTGTCCTCGCACACGAAGATCAGCGGCAGGCGCTGCAACGCGGCGATGTTGAGCGTCTCGTGGAACGGGCCGGCGGCGGCCGCGCCGTCGCCGAACATGCACGCGGTCACCTGGTCGCCGCCGCGCAGCTGGGCGGCGAGCGCCGCGCCCGTGGCGATCGGCAGCCCCGCCGCGACGATCCCGTTGGCGCCGAGCATGCCGATGTCGAAGTCGGCGATGTGCATCGAGCCGCCCTTACCGCCGCAGAAGCCGTCGCGCCGCCCCAGCAGCTCGGCCATCATCCGGTCGAGGCCGGCCCCCTTGGCGATGCAGTGCCCGTGACCGCGGTGGGTGCTGGTCATCGTGTCGTCGCGGCGCAGCAGCGCGCACACGCCGACCGCGATCGCCTCCTCGCCGACGTAGGGGTGGACGACCCCCTCGATCTCCCCGGCCAGGCGCATCGCGACGACGCGCTCGTCGAACTCGCGGATCGCCACCATCTGGCGGTACATCCGGACCAGCTGGTCGTGCGTGAACATCGGACGTCCTCTCAGGCCGGCCGGTCGCCGGCAAGGATCGGCTGGGTGCGGCTGTCGACGCCGGGAAGCATCTCGCCGGCGTCGCGCGTGACGACGACGTCGACGACCGACGGCACGTCGCGCTCGGCGAAGGCGGCCTGCAGCGCAGGGGCGATCTCCGCGGGGTCCTCGACGCGGATGCCGTGGCAGCCGAAGCCCTCGGCCAGCCGCGCGTAGTCGAGCTCGATCAGGTCGGAGGACTGGTAGGCCTCCGGGCCGTAGACCGCGTGCTGCAGCGCCTTCACGTAGCCGCTGGCCGCGTTGTTGACGACGATCAACGTGAACGGCGTGCCGACGCGCCGGGCCGTCTCCAGCCCGCCGATCGTCATGTTCAGCCCGCCGTCTCCGGTGATGCCGACGACGGTCCGGTCCGGTGCGGCGAGCTGGCAGCCGAGCGCGCCGGGGAGCCCGTAGCCGATCGACGCGAAGCCACGGTCCGAGACGAACAGCCGCCCGGCGCGGCGGGTGTCGAACAGCAGGCCCGACCAGTGGCTGGCGAAGCCGCCGTCGGCCACGAGGATCGCGTCCTCGGGCAGCCCGCCGTTCAGCTCGCCCATCAGCCGCGCCATGTTGATCGGCTGCTCGTCGCTCTCGTAGCGGGCGCGGGTGCGCTCGCGCCAGTCGGCGTGCCGCCGCACGACGTCCTCGACGTACGACTCGCGGCCCTGCGGCTCGCCGAGCGCTTCGAGCAGGTCCTCGAGCGCGCAGCGCGCGTCGCCCCACAGCGAGGCGTCCGCCCGCTTCCAGCGCCCGATCTCGTCCGGCATGACGTCGACGTGGATCGTGGCGGTGCCCTCGAGCGGCAGCGTGTAGCGCTTGGTGGCGATCTCGCCGAGCTTGCAGCCGACCACCAGCAGGCAGTCGGCCTCCTCGATCAGCTCGTTGGCGATGCGGCTGTAGCGGCCGAACAGACCGACCGAATGCGGGTGGACGCAGGGGATCGCGCCCTTGCCGGAGAGCGTGTGCGCGACGGGGATGCCGTGGCGCTCGCTGAGCGCGAGCAGCTCGTCGTACGCCCCGGACAGATGGACCCCGCCGCCCGCGAGGATCAGCGGGCGCTGCGCCCGGCCCAGCAGCTCGGCGGCGTCGCGGACGTCGGAGCGGGCGGGACGCGTGCGCCGGGAGGGCACGGCGAGCGTCTTCGGATCGGCCCAGAAGGCCTCCTCGGGCAGCTCGAGCTCCCCGTGCGAGACGTCCTCGGGAACGGCGAGGACGACGGGGCCGGGCCGGCCGCTGGTCGCCACCGCGAACGCCCGGCGCACGAGCTCGGGGATGCGCATGCCGTCCTCGACGCGGAGGACCAGCTTGGCCGCGGGCGCGAGGATGTCGAGCTGCCGGGTCTCCTGCGTCATGTTCTTCCAGCTGTGGGCGCGGTGCGTGTCACCGACGATCGCCACGATTGGGATACCCGCATTGAGCGACTCGACCAGCGCGGTCACGAGGTTCGTCGCGCCCGGTCCGAGCGTGGCGTCGACGACGCCCGGCCTGCCGGTCACGCGCGCATAGGCGTCGGCGGCGAAGAGCCCGGAGCGCTCGTCGTCGGTGAGGTGGTGCTCGAGCCCGAGCTCCTTGACCGCACGATAGAAGGGGAGGAGCTGGAAGCCGCCCATCCCGAACATCGGACCCACCTCGTGGGCCTGGAGCATCCGTGCAAGCGCAAGCCCGCCGTTCATCGTATTGCCTCTCCCCTGGCGCGCTCGACGACGCTGGTCACGTACGCCTGCACGGTCGTTGAAATGAAAGCTCCGTCTGCCGCGGCGGTGCCGTTGACGGCGCTGACGACACCGTCGTAGTACGTGGAGCGGGCATCGCCGATGCGCGCGCTCGCGGCCGACACGGCGACCGCGGCGATGCCGCGCTCGTCCAGCGCGTCGAGACGGCTCGGGGCGACGGCCCCGCCGGCGTCGTTGAAGATCGCGATGCGCGCGTCGACGCCGAGCGCGCTGCCGGCGTCCTCGCCGACGAGCTGGGCGTGGGAGCCGGTCACCACGACCGCGCCGGCGTCGGCCGGACGCGCGAGCGACGCCGAGTCGATCGCCCACACCGGGATCGGACGTTCGAGCAGCAGCGTGCGGCTCTCGGCGATCTGCGGCAGCAGGTGCGGCACGGCGGCGACGGCCCCGGCCCGCACGACGCCGTCGTAGAACGCCCGCGCGGTCATGCCCGCCTGGATCCCGAGCCCGGCGGCGCTGTCGTTGACGTGGCTGAGCGTGCCGGCCGCGGTCGAGCTCGCGAGGCCGATCTGCGCTCCGGCGCGCGCCACCGTGGCCGCCGGCACCCCGTGCTCGTCGCACAGGTCCAGGCCGGCGACGCCGGCGCGGTCGCGACCGACGCCCGCGTCGTTGAGGACGATCCCGGCGACGCCCGCGGCGAGCGCGCAGGCAGCGGAGAAGCGGCCCCCGTGGGAGCCGCAGAAGACCACGGCGCCGCGGGCGCGCTCGCCGAGCTTCGTGGCGCTGTCGGCCATCACGACGGGTGCTTTCTCGGTGGACGGTGCGGGCACGCGCTGAGAGATATCGGTCGCGGTCGGGCGAAACGACGGCGCGATGACCGGAATCCCTCTTGTGGGTGATGTCGCGCTCGCGAGCGGCGACGGTCGCGACGGGCTCAGGAGCGCGGGTCGATGACGAACTTGACGCCCTCGGCGCGCCGCATGCGCGCCGAGATCTGCGGCCAGTCCTCGACGCTGCACACGTCGCTGATCAACGGCTCGAGCTGCACCGCGCGCGTGCGCACGAGCTCGAGCGCACGCCGCCAGGAGGCGGCGTCGGACGAGAAGCGCGAGCGGACGTCGAGCTCCTTCTGGAAGACGAGGTCCAGCGGCGCGACGACCGGGTGGCCGAAGACCCCGAGCTGGACGTAGCGGCCCATGCTGCGCACGGCCGTCAGGCACATCCGCAGGCCGCCTTCCGAACCCGAGCACTCGACCACGACGTCGAACTCGGCCGCACGCAGCTCGTCCGCGCTCACGTCCTCGGCGAGCAGCGTGTCGAGGCCGAGCGATCGGGCGACCTCCAGGCGCGCGGCGTCGCGGCCGAGCCCGGCGACGGTCGCGCGCGCACCGGCTGCGGCGAGCACCTGGGCGGCGAGCAGGCCGATCGGCCCCGGGCCGACGACGAGGACCCGGTCCCCGGGGTCGGCGGCGCTCGGAGCGCAGAGCGCGTGGCAGACGCACGCCAGCGGCTCGTGCAGCGCCGCCGCCCGCAGGTCGTGCCAGTCGGGCACGCGGAACAGCTGGCGCGCGGGCACGCTCACATGGCTGGCGAAGGCGCCGTCGACGCGCGAGCCGATCGAGCGGCGGTGCGCGCACAGCTGCGTCCGGCCGGACAGGCAGGCCGCGCAGCGTCCGCAGGTGTCGTACGTGTTCTGGGCCACGACCCGCGCGCCCAGCCAGGCCGGGTCGACCCCGGCCCCCAGCTCGACGACCGTCCCCGACACCTCGTGCCCGAGGACGACCGGCGGCGCCGACCCGATCTCGCCGTCCTCGATGTGCAGGTCCGTCCCGCACACGCCCGCCCCGGCGACCTCCAGCAGCACGTCGCCGGGCCCCGGCGACGGCCACGGCCAGTCGAGCACCTCGACGTTGCCCGCCCCGGGGGAGGTCTTGACGACCGCTCGCATCCGCGACGACCCTTCCACACCCGCGGCGCGCCGGCGGGACGGCCGCCTCCGCGCTGCCCCGTTCGGGGGATCGCCGGCGCGGCTCACGCCGGGCGGCCGCCGCGCTCGGCGAGCACCCGGCTCACCCGGAACGCGGTCATCCGCACCGCCGGCTCGAGCGCCGCCGGCGTGAGCCGGCCGCCGGTCCGCATCGACACCGAGATCGCGGCGACCGCGCGGCCGCTCGCCGCGACGACCGGGGCGGCCGTGCAGCAGAGGCCCTCGAGCGACTCCTCGTGGTCGAACGAGACGGCGGCGCGGCGCACCCGCAGCAGCTCGTCGCGCAGCGCGTGGCGGTCGGTGGTCGTGCGGCGCGTGCGCGGTTCGAGCGGCGGTCCGTCGGCCGCGAAGGCCGGGGCGGCGAACGCCAGCAGCGCCTTCCCGACCGCCGTGCAGTGCGCGGGCATCCGGCCGCCGCGCCGCGACGGGCTGGGGACCGGCTCGTGCCCGGAGATCACCTCGACATAGACGACGTCGGCGCCGTCGAGCACCGCCAGCTGGACCATCTCGCCCGTCGCCGCCTGCAGGTCGCTCATGTACGGGAGCGCGAGCTCGCGCAGGTCGTGCTGCGCCGGCACGAGATGGCCCAGCTCGAACATCCGCACCCCGACGCGCCAGCCGCGCCGCGTCGGCTCCAGCGCGCCGTTGCGTTCGAGCTGCTTGGCGAGCCGGTGCACCGTCGAGCGCGGCAGCCCGCTGCGGTCGACGAGCTCCCCGAGCGTCAGCTCGCGCCGGCCCGCGTCGAACGCGTCCAGGAGCCGGAACGCCCGGTCGAGCACCGATTCGGCCTGATCCGTCGTCGACCGCATCTCATTCAATGGGATACCACGTTGCGCCGCGAGCGGGCCGGCCGCCAGGATCGCCGCATGGCAACCGCCGCGATCGTCGGGTCGGGCAACATCGGCACCGACCTCATGTACAAGCTCCAGCGCTCCGACCTGGTCGAGCCGCGCTGGATGATCGGCATCGACCCGGCCAGCTCCGGCCTGCGGCGCGCACGGAAGGCCGGGCTCGACGTCAGCGCCGAGGGCGTCGACTGGCTGCTGTCGCAGCCGGAGCTCCCCGACCTCGTCTTCGAGGCGACCTCGGCGGGCGTCCACGCCGCGAACGCGCCGCGCTACGCCGACGCCGGCATCACGGCGATCGACCTGACGCCGGCGGCGGTCGGGCCCTACGTGGTCCCCAGCGTCAACATCGGCGACCTGCTCGGGCACGACAACGTCAACATGGTCACCTGCGGCGGCCAGGCGACCGTGCCGATCGTCCACGCCGTCAGCCGCGTCGCGCCGGTCGCGTACGCCGAGATCGTCGCCTCGATCGCCTCGCGCTCGGCCGGCCCGGGCACCCGCGCCAACATCGACGAGTTCACCGAGACGACCGCCGCCGCCGTGTCCCAGGTCGGCGGCGCGGACCGCGGCAAGGCGATCATCATCCTCAACCCGGCCGAGCCGCCGCTGCTGATGCGCGACACGGTGATCTGCGCGCTGGAGCCCGGCGCCGACCACGGCGCGATCGCCCGCTCGATCGCCGAGATGGTGGACGCCGTCGCCGCCTACGTCCCGGGCTATCGCCTGAAGGTGCCGCCGCAGTTCCGCGAGGACCGGGTGACGGTCCTGCTGGAGGTGGAGGGCCGCGGCGACTTCCTGCCGGCGTTCGCCGGGAACCTCGACATCATGACGGCGGCCGCGGCCCGCGTCGGAGACGAGCTGGCGCACGCGCTGGAGGCGAGGGCATGACGGATCTGGCCGCTCAGCTCGACGTCCGCGTGACCGACACGTGCCTGCGCGACGGATCGCATGCCGTGCGCCACCAGCTCACGACCGCCGACGTCGAGGCGCTGGCGTCGAGCCTCGACGCCGCGGGCGTCCCCGTCATCGAGGTCGCCCACGGCGACGGCCTCGGCGGCAGCTCGTTCACCTACGGCTTCTCGCGAACGCCCGAGCGCGAGCTGATCGCGACGGCCGTCGCCGCCGTCGAGCGCGCGCGGATCGCCACGCTCGTCCTCCCCGGCATCGGGACGGCGGAGGACGTCCACGCCGTCGCCGACCTCGGCGTCTCGATCGTGCGCATCGCCACCCACTGCACCGAGGCGGACATCGCGATCCAGCACTTCGGCGTCGCGCGCCGGCTCGGGCTCGAGACGGTCGGCTTCCTGATGATGTCCCACTCGCAGCCGCCGGAGGTGCTGGCCGAGCAGGCGCGCGTCATGGCCGGCGCCGGCTGCATGTGCGTCTACGTCGTCGACTCCGCCGGCGCGCTCGTCCCCTCCGGCGCCGCCGCGCGCGTCGCCGCGATCCGCGAGGCGGTCGGCGACGCGGCGCAGGTCGGCTTCCACGGCCACGACAACCTCGCCTGCGCGGTGGCCAACACGCTGGCGGCCATCGACGCCGGCGCCGTCCAGGTCGACGGGTCGCTGCGGCGCATGGGCGCCGGCGCCGGCAACACGCCGACGGAGGCGCTCGCCGCGGTGCTCGAGAAGCAGGGCGTGCGCACCGGGCTCGACGTGCTGCGCCTCGCCGACGCCGCCGAGCTCGTCGCGCGGCCGATCATGGGCCACGAGTGCACGCTCGACCGCATGGCGCTGATGATCGGGTACGCCGGCGTGTACTCCAGCTTCCTCAAGCATGCCGCGACGGCGGCCGACACCTACGGCGTCTCCGGGGCGGAGATCCTGCGCGTCGCCGGCGAGCGCAACCTCGTCGGCGGCCAGGAGGACCTGCTCGTCGAGATCGCGGTCGAGCTGGCGGCGCGCGCCGAGACGGCCGCGCACTGACGGTCAGCCGGCCACGGCGCGAGCGAGCGGGACGATCGGCGAGCCGTCGCCGCCCTCGATCGCGAACGGCGCGGCGCGGAAGTCGATGCGCCGCCCCGCGAGCCGGCTCAGCCCCGGGCCGAGGTTCTCCACGATCAGGATCTCCCGGCCCAGCAGCCGCTGGTGCACCGGGTAGTCGAACCCCTCCGGCCGGTGCCCGTTGGGGACCTCGGGGGTGATCGTGTCGACGCCGACCATGCGCACCCCGCGCGCGACCAGCCAGTCGGCCGCGTCGACCGACAGGTACGGATGATCGACGTACGCGGGATCGCGGAAGCGCTGCGCGTAGCCGAACCACAGCAGCACGATGTCGCCGCTGCGGATCTGCGGCTGCGCGGCCTCGAGCTCGGCGGCGGTCAGGGCCTGGACCCCGTCGCGCCGCACGTCGAGCACGACGCCCGGACCGGCGAAGGCGTCGAGCGGGTACTCGGCGATCGTCCGGCCGCCGCGCACGAAGTGGCTGCTGGCGTCGACGTGCGTCCCGATGTGCGCGGCCATCTCGAGGTGCGTGATCCGCGCCGTCAGCTCGCCGCGGTCGTTCGGCACGTCGATCTCGTCCACCCAGAAGCGCGGGCGGCCGTGCACGGAGGCGCCGGGCATGCCGTTGAACAGCGGCTGCGACAGGTCGACCCACTCGTCGTGCTGCGCCATGCGCGCGACGGTGGCCGACCCGCTCGCGGGCGGCACGCGCCCGGCGGGTGCGATGCCCCGGATGGGTCAACGTCGGCGGCGCCCGCCCGGCCGGGGCGTCCCGCCCGTCCTAGCATCGGCAGGTCCACCTGGGAATCGAGGGAGTCACGTGAGCAAGACATGGTTCATCACGGGCACGTCGACGGGTCTGGGACGCGGCCTGACCGAGCAGTTGCTCGCGCGCGGCGATCGCGTCGCCGCGACGCTGCGCACGCCGGCGCGACTCGACGACCTCGCCGAGCAGCACGGGGACCGGCTGTGGCGGCGCCAGCTCGACGTCACCGACGTGGCGCAGATGCGCACCGTCGTGCGTGAGGCGTTCGACGAGCTCGGCCGCATCGACGTCGTCGTCTCCAACGCCGGCTTCGGCATCTACGGCGCGGTCGAGGAGCTGCGCGACGACGAGATCGACGCGCTGATCGCCACGAACCTCGTCGGCTCGATCCAGCTCGCGCGCGCCGTCGCGCCGCACCTGCGGGCGCAGGGCAGCGGTCACCTGCTGCAGCTGTCGAGCATGGGCGGCATCGTCGCGTTCCCGGGGTTCGCCCTCTACCACGTGACCAAGTGGGGCATGGAGGGCTTCTACGACGCGTTCGCCAGGGAGGTCGCGCCGTTCGGGATCCGCACGACGCTCGTCGAGCCCGGGATCACCGACACGCCCTTCTACGACGGGGTCCCGACGACCCCGGTAATGGACGCCTACGCCGACCATCCGGACCTCGTCCGCGAGGTCGGCGTCGCCGCCGAGGACATGCCCAGCGACGCCGGCAAGGTCGTCCGGGCGATGATCGAGGTGGTCGAGGAGGACGATCCGCCGCACCGCCTGCTGCTCGGCTCCGACACCTTCGAGCACGCCACCGCGGCGTGGCGCGAGCGCCTCGCGGCCGCCGAGGCGCAGCGCGAGCGCGCCTACGGCGTAGCGCAGGACCGGGCGGAGGCCTGAGCGTCATGGCGACCATCCACCACACCGGCATCACCGTCAGCGACCTCGATCGCTCGAGCGCGTTCTACCGCGAGGCCTTCGGCTGCGTCGAGGCCTTCCGCCACGAGCTGTCGGGCCCCGACTTCGCACGCGCGGTCGGCGTCCCCGGCGCGAGCCTCCGGGTCGTCGCGCTCGCCGCCGACAACGGGCTCGTCGAGCTGCTGCAGTACGTCGCGCCCGACGGCCGGCCGTTCGACCGCGCCAACAACGACGTCGGCGCGGCGCACGTGTGCTTCGAGGTCGACGACATCGACGCCGCCTACGACCGGCTCGTCGCGCTCGGCGCAAGCGGGGTCGCCCGGCCCAACCCGGCCGACGAGGACGGGCCGGGCGCGGGGACGCGCTTCGCCTACCTGCGCGACCCCGACGGCATCACCGTCGAGCTGCTGCAGCCCGGTCCGACGCTTCGCCACGCGGCGCTCGGCGTCGGCGCAGCGAAGTAGCGGCCCATGGAGATCGACCTGTCGGACCGCGTGGCGATCGTCACCGGCGCGGCGAGCGGGATCGGCGAGGCGACCTGCGCGGCCCTGCTCGACGCCGGGGCGGCCGTGCTGGCCGTCGACGTCTCGCCCACGGTGGCCGACGTCGCGCAGCGCTTCGGCGGCGGGCCCGCGCGCATCGCCGCATTCGAGGCCGACGTCGCCGAGGAGGGCAGCGCGGAGGCGTACGTCGCCGAAGCCGAGCGCGTCTTCGGCGGCGTGGACCTGTTCTTCAACAACGCCGGCATCCTGGGGCCGTCCCAGCCCTGGAGCGGGACGCCGGTCGAGGCCTTCGACCGCGTCATGCGGATCAACGTGCGCGGCGCCTGGCTCGGGCTGCGAGCCGTGCTGCCGGCGATCGCGCGGCGCGGCGGCGGCGCGGTCGTCAACGCGTGCTCGATGGGCAGCCTCGTCGGCTTCGCGGACGCGAGCTCGTACATCGCCAGCAAGCACGCGCTGCTCGGCCTCACGCGCGTCGCCGCGATCGAGGGCGCCCGCGACGCGATCCGCGTCAACGCCGTGTGCCCGGGCCTGATCGCCACCGCGATGGGCCAGGAGGTCGCCACCCTCCACGGCGACGACTGGACCGCCTACGTGGAACGGTCGACGCCGATGGGCCGCGTGGGCACGCCCGGCGAGGTCGCCGACGCGGTCTGCTACCTGCTGTCCGACCGCGCGGCGTACGTCAACGGGGCGATCCTGTCGGTCGACGGCGGCTACGTCGCCAGCGGCTGATCGAGCCGCGCTTCCCTGCTCTCTCCGAGGGGCGGTCTCCAACGAAAGAACGGCCGGCGCAAGCGCCGGCCGTTCTTTATCGACGGGTGTTCCCGCGGCTTCCGCTAGCCGGCCTTCTTGAAGGCCGGGTCGAAGAAGCTCGCGTCCACGGGCATCCCGCTCGCCGGCTCGGCGAAGCAGGTGCTGTCGACCGTCGTGCCCGGCTTGACCCACTGGTCGAGGTTGGCGTTGTCGATCGGCGCCAGCGGGAAGAAGAAGTAGTTGATCTTCGGCTTCTCGCCTCTGAGCATGCGCTGCGCCATCGCCCAGGCCATGTTGACGGCCGAACGCGGGCCCTCCGCGTAGCTGTGCGACGTCAGGTTGTGCTGCTTCCAGTACGCCAGCCACGAGCAGTCGCCGGCGAAGTTGTTCTGCTTCGGCGCCGGACGGCCGGTCTGCTGGAACGCCTGGGCCGCAGCCGTGGCCATCGCCCCGGAGTCGAAGACGGCGTCGACCTTGCCCGGATGCGTCGCCAGCCACTTCAGCACCGCCGTCTTGGCGACGGTCGCGGTCCAGTCGCCCTCGACCGTGCCGGCGACCTGGATGCCCGGGTAGGTCTTGAACACGGCGTTCGCCACGTTCATGCGCGCCGTGTTGACCTGACTGCCTGGGATGCCCTGCAGCAGCAGGACCTTGCCCTTCCCGCCCATGTTCTGGGCAAGCCACTTGGCCGAGTCCCGCAGGACGGTGTACTGGTTCTCGCCGGAGCCGACCGCGCTCGTGCAGTCGGTCGAGTCGTTGACCACGTAGAACAGCACGCCGTGGGCTCGGGCGTTGTCGACCGCCTTGCAGTAGCCCGTCGGGCCGGCCGGAAGGCTGAAGATGACGTTGCAGCCCGACGACACGAGCTGGTCGATCTGCGAGATGTACAGATTCGGATCGCCGTTGGCGTTGAGGACCGTGAGGCCGCCCTTCGCGAGTCCCTGGGACTCCCAGGCGGCGTCGTTGGCCTTCTGCTGCGCGAGCATCTCCTGCCGGAACGTGTTCTTCAGGTACGTCTCGGCGAGGCACATCTTCCACGGCGGCTTCGGCGGCGTCCACGACGCATACGGGTTCGGCCCGACCTTCGCGAACGTCGAGACGCCCTCGTAGCTGGCCTTGAGCTGGCTGGGGACCACACTCAGCATCGCCGCGTCGCCGGCGGGGGCCGAGACGTCGCCGGTCGGGCCGGCCGGCGTCTGGGACGCGCTCGTCGAGCTCGAGCTCGAGCTCGAGCCGGAGCCGGACGACGAGCCACAGGCTGCGATCGCGATCGCGCACACCGCACAGCACACGACTGCGGCGAGCTTGTGGCGCATGATCGACGACCATCGATTACGCTGCTCCATCTCTCCTCCTACTAGCGTTGATCTCGCTACCGAGGCCGAGAATGCATGGCGGGCGCCACCGCGTCGTCGCCCGCCGACGGGGCTCCCCCAATTGGGGAACGCGGCGGGGCGCGGGGCGCGCGAGCCGGCGCAGGCCGCCTAGCGTCGGCCCCATCGAACCCGTCGACGACCATGTCCTGTTCGAGATCCGCGACCACGTCGCGTACCTCACGCTCAACCGGCCCGAGCGCCGCAACGCCCTCAGCCAGGCGATGCTCGGCCGGATCGTCGAGCTGCTCTCGCAGGCCGACCAGGACCCCGACGTGTGGGCCGTGGCGATCACCGGAGCCGGGACGCAGGCGTTCTGCGCCGGAGGCGATCTCAAGGAGTTCGACGAGATGGCCCGCGCCGGCCGGCAGATCCCCGTCCCGATGACGGGCCGCGAGCGCAACGTCTACGAGGCGGTGCTCGAGAACCTACAAGCCGACCGTCGCCATCCTCAACGGCCCGGCGGTGGCCGGCGGCTGCGAGGTCGCGCTGGCCTGCGACCTGCGGATCGCCGCCGACCACGCCGTCATCGGCATGCCCGAGGCCAAGCGCGGAATGGGCGCGAACTTCGCGACGGTCGTCCTGCCGCGCCTGCTGCCGCGGGCGATCGCGCTGCAGATGCTCTACACCGGCGAGCCGCTGAGCGCCGAGGAGGCCCTGCGCTGGGGTCTCTACAACGCGGTCGTCCCCGCGGCGGAGCTGCCCGACGCCGGCGAGGCGCTCGTGCGCGCGATCGTCGCGAACGCCCCGCTCAGCCTGCGCCGCTACAAGGAGATGGCCACGAAGGGCTGGGAGCTGTCGGTCCACGGCGCCCTGCGCCTGAACGCGGGCCCGAATCCGTACCTCTCCGAGGATCGCGAAGAGGGCGTCCGCGCGTTCCTGGAGCGCCGGGCGCCGCAGTGGCGTGGGCGCTAGCGACGGCTGCGAACAGCGAGGCGACCCCGATGGAGGACCGGACATGAGCGCAACGCTCAGCGACATCCAGCAGGAGATGAAGTGGGCGGTGGAGCGGCTCTGCGCCGACTTCCCGGAGGACTACTGGCGCGCACGCGACGCCGCGCTCGAGTACCCGCAGGAGTTCGTCGACGCGCTCGCCGCAGCCGGCTGGCTCGGCATCCTGATCCCGGAGGAGTACGGCGGCAGCGGCGGCACGATCGGCGACGCCGCGCTCGTGCTGGAGACGATCAACCGCTCCGGCGGCTCCGGCGTCCCGGCGCACGCGCAGATGTACACGATGGGCACCGTCCTGCGGCACGGGACCGAGGAGCAGAAGCAGCGCTTCCTGCCGCAGATCGCCACCGGCGAGCTGCGCCTGCAGGCGTTCGGCGTCACCGAGCCGGACGCCGGCTCGGACACCACCCGGATCCGCACGTTCGCCAAGCGCGACGGCGACCACTACGTCGTCAACGGCCAGAAGACGTGGACGTCGCGCTTCCAGCACTCGGACCTGATGCTGCTGCTGGTGCGGACCACGCGCTACGAGGACGTCGAGAAGAAGAGCGACGGCCTGTCGGTCCTGTTGGTCGACCTGCGCGAGGCGGGCGACGCGATCGTCGCGCGCCCGATCCGCACGATGACCAGCCACGAAACCAACGAGCTGTACATCGACAACCTGCGCGTGCCGGTCGAGAACCGCATCGGCGAGGAGGGCAGAGGCTTCCGGGCGATCCTCGGCGGGATGAACGCCGAGCGCATCCTCGTCGCCTCGGAGGTCCTCGGCGACGGCTTCTGGTTCGTCGACCGGGCGTCGAGCTATGCGCGCGAGCGCAGAGTGTTCGGCAAGCCGATCGGCAGCTTCCAGGGCGTGCAGTTCCCGCTCGCCTCCGCGTACGCGGAGCTGCAGGCGGCCTCGCTCATGCGCTGGCGCGCCGCCGAGCTGTTCGAGCAGGGCGAGTCCGCCGCGTTCGAGGCGAACGCGGCCAAGCTGCTCGCGTCGCGCGCGAACTACGCAGCCGCCAACGCCGCCATGGACACGTTCGGCGGCTTCGGCCTGGCCGAGGAGTACGGCATCGAGCGCAAGTTCCGCGAGGCGCGCCTGCCGATGGTCGCCCCGGTCAACAACAACCTCATCCTCGCCTACATCGGCCATCAGGTGCTGGGCATGCCGAAGTCGTACTGAGCGCGTCCCGGGGCGAGCGATGATCGGCGCACTCGACGGCATCCGCGTCCTCGACGTCACCGTCAACGTGGCGGGCCCGTTCGCGACCCAGATCCTGGGCGACCTGGGCGCCGACGTCGTCAAGGTCGAGCGTCCCGGAAGCGGCGACGACACACGCGGATGGGGGCCGCCGTTCTGGAACGGCGAGAGCGCGACGTTCCTCAGCCTCAACCGCAACAAGCGCAGCCTCGCGCTCGACCTGCGCTCCGACGACGGCCGCGCCGTCCTGCGCGAGCTGATGGGGCAGGCCGACGTCGTCGTGCAGAACCTCCGGCCGGGAGCGCTGGCGCGGCTCGGCTTCGCCTACGACGACGTCGCCGCCGAGAACCCGGGCGTGATCTGGTGCGACCTGTCCGGCTTCGGGCCGGCGGGGCCGAAGGCCGCGTCCCCGGCCTACGACCCGCTCATGCAGGCGTACGCGGGACTGATGAGCCTCACCGGCGAGGCCGGCGGGCCGCCGGCGCGGATCCCGGTCTCGATCCTCGACCAGGGCAGCGGGATGTGGGTCGCGATCGGCGTGCTCGCCGCGCTGCTGCGCCGCGCGGCGACGGGCGAGGGCGCCCACCTGACGACGTCGCTGCTGAGCACGGCCCTCCAGTGGCTGCCCGCCCAGCTGATCGGCTACTTCGCCGACGGCACCGTCCCCCGGCGGCTCGGGTCCGGCACCGTCGGGATCTATCCCTACGCCGCCTTCCCGACGCGCGACGAGCACATCGTCGTGGCCGCCGGCAACCAGAGCCTGTGGCGCAAGCTGTGCGCGGCGATCGAGCGCGAGGACCTCGCCGCCGACCCGCGCTTCCGCGAGAACGCGGATCGCGTCACGCACCGCGAGCCGCTGTTCGAGGAGCTCGCGCGCACGCTGCGGACGCGCGACAGCGCCCACTGGCTCCGCGTCCTCGACGACGCGGGCGTGCCGACGGCGCCGATCCGCTCGCTCGACCAGGTGGCGCAGGACGAGCAGGTCGACGCGATCGGCGCGATCGCCGACGTGCCGCACCCGCGCATCGACGGCCTGCGGCTCGTGAACCTGCCGGTGCGCGACGGCGGGGCGGCGATGCCCGTCACGCGCGTCCCGCCGCAGCTCGGCGAGCACAACGACGAGATCCTCCGCGCGCTCGACGAGCAGCGCGCCCGCATGCAGGAGCGCACGCCGTGACGGCACCGGACCCCGACGGGATCGCCCAGCCAACCCTTCCCGGAGCGGCCGTCGGCCCGCCCGGCCGCCCGGCCGTCGTGCTCGTCGACGAGACGATGCGCGAGGGGCTCCAGATCGAGGACGCGGCGATCGCGCTCGAGGACCGCGTCCGCCTGCTCGACGCGCTGTCGCGCACGGGCCTCAAGCGCATCGTCGTCGGCAGCTTCGTCAGCCCGAAGTGGACGCCGCAGATGGCCGACGTCGACGCGCTGGTGGAGCGCTTCACGCCCGTCGACGGCGTCGTCTACACCGCGCTCGCGCTCAACGCCAAGGGCGCCGAGCGGCGCGCGCGGCACATGCCGCCGCTGTCGCTGGACGACCCCCGGCCCGCGACGTTCGTGCACCTGTGCGACGTGTTCGTGCGGCGCAACGCCAACCGCTCGCAGGCCGACGAGATCGCCGGCTGGCAGCGGACCGTGGACGCGGCCGTCGAGGCCGGCGCCACCGAGGCGCAGATCAGCGTCAACGCCGCCTGGGGATCGAACTGGCTCGGCCCGTTCGGCGCCGAGCAGCGCATGGACCTGCTCGAGCGCCAGCACCGGCTGTGGGAGCGCGCCGGGATCCCGGTGACGAAGGTCTTCCTCGGCGACCCGATGGGCTGGAACCTGCCGGACGCGGTCGTCGCGGACGTGCGCGCGATCATGGCGCGCTGGCCCTCGATCGCGACCTTCCACCTCCACCTGCACAACACGCGCGGGGCCGCCCCGATCTCCACGTACTGCGCGCTGCAGGCGCTCGACGCGCGCCACACGCTGATCGTCGACGCGGCGCTCGGCGGGATGGCGGGGTGCCCGTACTGCGGCAACGGCCGCGCCGCCGGGCTCGTGCCGACGGAGGACCTCGTCGACCTGCTCGAGGAGTCCGGGTTCGACACGGGCGTCGACCTCGACGCGCTCAACGACGCCGTCGCGCTCGCGGAGGAGATCGTCGGCCACCGGCTCTACGGTCACGTCTCGAAGGCCGGCCCCCGTCCCCGCGGCGCCGCCCTCTACGCGATGGACATGCCATTCGTCGAGACGCTCGAGCAGGCCCGGCATTTCCGCGCCGGCCCGTCGGCCTACGCCGGCGCGATGTCGCCGTGGCGCGAGCCGATCGCCAGCCCGGCACGGCCTGCGGCGACCGACCCGGAGGCCCGATGAGCGCGGCGGCCGAGACGCGGGCCACGGCGGCGCTGGCGGAGTACGTCGCGACCGCCGACCTGCGCGGCCTCGAGGACGAGGCTGTCGAGCTGACGCGCCGCTCGCTGGTCGACACGCTCGGCGTGATGGTCGCGGCGCGCGGCGAGCCGGGCCTGCGCATCCTCGCGGCGGCCGCCGGCGGCGGCGCCGGCGCGGCCACCGTCTTCGCCGACGGGTCGACGGCGTCGCCCGAGCGCGCCGCCCTGCTCAACGGGCTGGCCGGGCACGCGCTGGACTTCGACGACGTCAGCGACCACATGTACGGCCACCCCAGCGTCGTGCTGTGGCCCGCGATCCTCGCCGTCGCCGAGACGATCGAGGCGACCGAGCGCGAGGTCGTCGAGGCGTTCGGCGTCGGCTTCACGACGATCGCGGCGGTGGCGGCCGCGATGGACGTGCGCGAGCACTACGGCAGAGGCTGGCACAGCACCGCGACGCTCGGCGTGCTGGGCGCGACGGCGGCGGTCGCGCGCCTGCGGCGGCTCGACGCGGACGCCGCGCGGCGGGCGCTCGGCCTCGCGGTCTCGATGGCCGGCGGCAGCCGCCAGAACTTCGGCACCATGACCAAGCCGCTGCACGTCGGGCTCGCCGCGCGCGACGCCGTCTTCGCCGCCGCCCTCGCGGCCGGCGGGTTCACGGCCGACCCGTCGATCCTCGACGGCCCGCTCGGCTTCTACGCGATGTTCGCCGGCGCCGCCGACCCCGGCGCCGCCGGCGCGGTCCTGGCCGGCCCCTCGGCCCTGCTCGCGGAAGGGCTGAACGTCAAGAAGTACCCCTGCTGCTACAACACGCACCGCACGGCCGACGCGATCCTCGAGCTGGTGGGGCGGCACGCGCCGCGGCCGGAGGCGGTCCGCGCGGTGCGCCTGACGCTCGAGCCCGGCGGCTTCGACCCGCTGATCCACCACCGCCCGACGTCCGGGCTGCAGGGCAAGTTCAGCGCCGAGTACGTGATCGCCGCCGGCCTGCTCGACGGCCGCATCCAGCTCGCGACGTTCACCGACGAGGCGGTCATGCGCGCGCCGGCCCGGCGGCTGATCGAGCTCGTCGAGACCGCCGAGTCGGAGCGCCCGCCCTTCGGCGACGCCGCGTGGGACTACGCCTACGCCGCGATCGAGCTCACGACCGGCGAGGACATTGTTACTTCGCGCGTGGACATTCCCCGCGGCGACCGCCGGATGCCGCTCGAGCGCGCCGCGCTCGAGGACAAGCTCCGCGACTGCGTCGCCTACGCGGGCGCGGACTGGGACGTCGACGGGCTGCTGCGACGGCTGTGGTCGTTCGGCAGTCCGGACCGGCCGTTCCGCGGCTTCCCCGAGGTCTCGCCGGCTTCGACCCGCCGTTAGCTGTCGGCGCCCGACGCCCACACGGCGAGCACGACCGCCGGCTCGGCGCTGCGCCCGGCGACGCCGTGCGCGGCGCGGGCCGGCACGAACGTCACCGCGCCGGCAGCCAGCCGGCCCGTCAGCCGCGCGACGCGCACGTCGACCTCGCCGCGCACGACGACGAGGACGCGGTCGGTGCCGAGGCGCCCGTCCCAGCTCAGCTCGTCGTCGCGGCCGACCTCGAAGGCCGCGCACTCGAGCTGGTGGTTGGACGGCAGCGGCCCCGCCTCGACGCGTGCGCGCGGCGCGCGGATCGGCGACTCCGACGCGGGCGTGCTCGCCATCTGCGAGCGCAGGCCCTTGCGGTTCGGGCTGACGATCGACAGCAGGGCGAGATCGGTCCCGGCCGTCCCGAGCGGGTCGTGGACCGCGTCGGGCGGGATCAGGCACATCTCCCCGCGCGTCAGCGTGAACGTCTCGGGCCCGACCGCGAGCTCGAAGGCGCCCTCGAGCACGACGAACACCTCGGTCGCATCGGGGTGCCAGTGCGGCCCGGGCGCGTGCATCACCTCGTCGAACCACGGCTCGCTCGCGCACCACGACAGCACGGTGGCGCGGACGCGCTCCGCGAACGTCGGCGCTTGGGCCGCCAGCGACAGGACCTGCTCGTTCATGCTCGCCTCCTTGTCGGCGTGCCGCGCACTAGTGCATCGCGAAGCCGCCGTTGACGTCGAGGACGGCGCCCGTGGCGTACGCGCTGTCCTCGCCGGCGAGGAACGCGACGGCTCCCGCGATCTGGTCGGGGGTTCCCGCGCCGGGCAGCAGCTGCTGCGCCGGGCGCTGCCCGGAGCGCATCTCGGGCGGCGCGCCGGCCTCCTCGTAGCCGCGGTCGATCACGTCCCAGATGCCCGTGTCGACCGCGCCGGGGCAGCAGCAGTTCACGCGGATGTCGGGCGCGAGCGCCGCGGCGGCCGAGCGCGTGAGCTGGATGACCGCCGCCTTCGACGCCCCGTACGCCGTCATCCACGGGGTCGCCACCTTGCCCGCGACCGAGGCGATCGTGACGATCCGCGCCCGCCCGGGCGCCCGGCGCAGCAGCGGCAGCGCGACCTTGATCGACAGGTAGGTGCCGACCACGTTGACGCGGTAGACCCGTTCGAGCTCCGCCGGATCGAGGTCGTCGAAGCGCCCGACGGAGGCCACCCCGGCGCTCGCGACGAGCACGTCGAGGTGGTCCATGCGGCGCTGCACCTCGTCGATCGCGGCGCGCAGGCTCGCCTCGTCGGTGACGTCCCCGGCCAGCGCGAACGCCCGCGGCCCGAGCGCCTCGGCCTGCGCTCGCACGCTGTCGGCGTCGCGGTCGACGATCGCGACCTCGTAGCCGTCCGCGATCAGCCGCCGCGCCACGGCGGCGCCGATCCCGCCCGCCGCCCCGGTCACGAGGGCGGTCGAAGTCGTGGTCACCGTGTCGGTCGCCATGCGCCTCACCTCCGGTTGGGCGCCGGGGTTGACAGCCACCGGCGCCGCGGTCTACTGTGGAAACAGTGTGAAATCTTTTTCATATTCTGAAAGCAGATCGGCGGCGGACGCACACCCGAGCGATTCTTGCCCAGCTCCGCCGGCACACCGTCGACCGCACTGAGGAAATGCCCCAAATGGACCCGGTTGCGCCCACCGCCGCGCCACCCGCAGAGGTGGAGCGCCTGCAGATGCTCATCGACGGCCGCTGGGTCGACGCCCGCGACGGCGCCGTCCGCCAGAGCCTCGACCCCTACGCCGGCCGCGCCTGGGCCGAGGTCCCGGAGGCCGGGCCGGCGGACGTGGACCTCGCCGTCGCCGCGGCGCGGCGGGCCTTCGACGAGGGCCCCTGGAGCCGGCTGGACGGCAAGGAGCGCGGGCGCCTCATGCGGCGGCTGGCGACGGCCATCGCCGAGCAGGCCCCCGACCTCGCGATCGCCGAGGTGCGCGACAACGGCAAGCTGATCCGCGAGATGCAGGCGCAGCTGGACTCGCTGCCCGACTTCTACGAGTACTTCGCCGGCTGGGCGGACAAGGTCGGCGGCGAGGTCATCCCGTCCGGTCGCGACAACTTCCTCGTCTACACCCAGCGCATGCCGGTCGGCGTCGTGGCTGGCATCACGGCCTGGAACTCGCCGCTGCTGCTGCTGGCCTACAAGCTCGCGCCGGCGCTGGCGGCGGGCTGCACGTTCGTCTGCAAGCCCGCCGAGCAGACGCCCGTCTCGACGCTGAAGTTCGCCCGGCTGTTCGAGGCGGCCGGCTTCCCGCCCGGCGTGCTCAACGTCGTCACCGGCGACGGCGCCGGCACCGGCGCGCCGCTGGCCCGCCATCCGGGCGTCGACAAGGTGGCGATGACCGGGTCGACCGAGACCGGCCGGAAGGTCGCGCAGGCGGCCGGCGAGCACCTCGCGCGCCTGTCGCTCGAGCTGGGCGGCAAGTCGCCCAACATCGTGTTCGACGACGCCGACCTCGACGCGGCCGCGTCCGGCGTCGTCGCCGGCATCTTCGCCGCGGGCGGGCAGACGTGCGTCGCCGGCTCGCGCGTCCTCGTCCACGAGGACGTCGCCGCCGGCTTCGCCGACCGCCTCGGCGAGCGGGCCCGCGCGATCCGGCTCGGCGACCCGTCCGACCCGGCGACCGAGATGGGCCCGCTGGCGTTTGCCCAGCACCGCGACAAGGTCCTCGCGTGCATCGAGCGCGGGATCGCGGACGGCGGCCGCCTCGTGGCCGGCGGCGGACGCCCGGACGACCCGGCCCTACGCGACGGGCTGTTCGTGCAGCCGACCGTCTTCAGCGGCCTCGGCAACGACTCGTGGCTCGCGCGCAACGAGGTGTTCGGGCCGGTGGCCATGGTCATCCCGTTCCGCGACGAGCAGGAGGCGGTGGCGCTGGCCAACGACACGTCGTTCGGCCTGGCCGCGGGCGTCTGGACGCAGGGGATCCAGCGCGCGCATCGCGTCGCGCATGCGCTGCGCGTCGGAACCGTCTGGATCAACGCCTACCGGACGCTGACGTACAGCGTCCCCTTCGGCGGCTTCAAGCAGAGCGGCATCGGCCGGGAGAACGGCCTGCAGGCGCTGCACGACTTCACAGAGACCAAGGCGATCTGGGTCGAGACGGCGGGCGCGGCCCGCGACCCGTTCCGCACCGGCTAGGAGCGACGCATGAGCAAGACGCAGGCGGCGACCCCGAGGGGACCGCTCGAGCACACCGAGAAGCTGCTGGAGGCCTACCGGACGATGGCGCTGATCCGCGCCTTCGAGAACGAGGTCCAGCGCCAGTTCCTCGCCGGGACGATCCTCGGCACGACCCACCTGTGCAACGGACAGGAGGCCATCGCGGCCGGCGTCGCCTCCGTGCTGGAGGAGGGCGACCAGGTGGCGGCCACCTACCGCGGCCACGGGCACACGCTCGCCCTCGGCGTCTCGCCGTCGGCGCTGATGGCCGAGATGATGGGGCGGCTGGCCGGCGTCAACCTCGGGCGGGCGGGCGGCATGAACGTGATCTCCCGCGAGCACGGGCTGCTCGGCTGCTACGGGATCATCGGCGGCAGCATCGCCGCGGCGACCGGCGCGGCGGTCACCGCGCGCGTCCGCGGCGGCGTGGCGGTCGCCTTCTTCGGCGACGCGACGTGCAACCAGGCGTACCTGCCCGAGTGCCTCAACTTCGCGCAGATGCGCAGGCTCCCGCTCGTCCTCGTCTGCGAGAACAACCTCTACGGCGAGTACACGGCGATCGCGCGCTCGACCGCCGGCGACCTGTGCGAGCGCGCCGCCGCCTACGGGGTCGCGGCCGCGAAGGTCGACGGCAACGACGTCGTCGCCGTCGGCGACGCGGCGGCGGACGCCGTGCGGCGCGCGCGCGCCGGCGAGGGCCCCACGTTCCTCGAGTGCCTGACCTACCGGCACCTGGGCCACTCCAAGTCCGACCCGGCGACCTACCGGCCGAAGGAGGAGGTCGAGCGCTGGAAGGCGCGCGACCCGATCCCCGCCGCCCGGCGCGTGCTCGTGGAGGAGCGCGGCGTGGCGGCCGGCGTCCTCGACGACGTCGACCGCGAGGTGGCGCAGGCGGTCGACGACGCCGTCGCGACCGCGCTCGACTCGGCCCCGCCCGACCCGGCCACGAAGCTGACGGAGTACGCCCATGCCGCTTGAGTTCCGCTTTGCGATCCGCGACGCGATCGCCGAGGAGATGGAGCGCGACGACCGGGTCATCGTCTTCGGCGAGGACGTCGCCCTGGCCGACGGCGTCTTCAAGGTCACCACCGACCTGCACGCGCGCTTCGGCGACGAGCGCGTCTTCGACACGCCGATCTCGGAGCTGGCGCTGGCCGGCGCCGCCTACGGCAGCGCCGCCACGGGGCTGCGCCCGATCGTGGAGATCATGTTCGGGGACTTCCTGCCCCTGGCGATGGACAACCTGATCAACCAGGCGGCCAAGCACTGGTTCCTGTCCGCGGAGACCAGCACCGTCCCGCTCGTGATGCGCAGCGCGGTCGGCGGCGGCGGCCGCTTCGGCGCCATCCACTCGCAGATGCCGGCGCCGTGGCTGCAGGCGGTCCCGGGGCTGAAGATCGTCTGCCCGGCGACGCCCTCCGACGCGAAGGGGCTGATGATCGCCGCGATCCGCGACGAGAACCCCGTCCTGTTCCTGGAGCACAAGACCTTCTACCCGATGAAGGAGGACGCCCCGGCGAGCTCGGAGCCGATCCCGATCGGGTCGGCGAAGGTGGTGCGACCCGGGACCGACATCACGCTGGTTCTCGATCATGCGGGGCGTCCACGACTGTCTGAGAGCGGCCGACGCGCTCGCCGCGGCGGGCGTCGCCGACGCGGAGGTCATCGACCTGCGGTCGCTGCGGCCGCTCGACCTCGAGACCGTCGTGGCCTCCGTGGCGAAGACCACCAGGGTGCTCGTGGTCGAGGAGGGCCCGCGGACCGGCGGCTGGGCGACGAGCCTGCTCGGCGAGATCGCCGAGCACGGGCTCGGGGACCTCGACGACGCCGCGGTGCTCGCCAGCCCGGACATCCCGGTGCCGTTCGCCGCGACGCTCGAGGACGCGTACCTGCCCGGCGCCGCGGCGATCGAGCGGACCGTGCGCGAGCGGATCGGGCTTGCCGCCGCCGTCCGCTGAGCGCGCGGCCGCCGGCGATGCGCGCTGCTAGCGTGGCGCGCATGGCCGGCGAGACGCGCAAGGCAGGGCGCTCCTCGCGCGACGGCGGCACCCGGCTGCAGTCCGTCGCGCGCGCGGCGCAGGTGCTGTTCCTCGTGGCCGCGCGACCGGACGGGTGCACCGCCAAGGAGGCGGCGAACGCGTTCGGCGTGCCGCTGCCCACGATGTACCACCTGCTCGGCACGCTGGTCGCCGAGGGACTGCTCGTCAGAGACGCCAGCCGGCGGTTCCTGCTGGGCCCCGGCGTCGGCGCGCTGGGCAACGCGCTGCAGCGCCAGCTGTCGGTCCCCGAGCATCACCTCGACGCCTGCCGGCGTCTGTCCGAGCTGACCCACGAGACGACGGGCATGTCGGCGTGGCGCGGCGACGAGCTGCAGGTCGTCGCCAGCGTCGAGGGCCCGCAGCCGCTGCGCGTCGCCGGGCTGCACGTCGGCGCGATCCACAGCGGGCATGCGCGCGCCACCGGCAAGCTGCTGCTCGCCTTCGCCGCGCCCGCTGCGCGCGACGCCTACCTGTCGCGGCATCCGCTCGAGGCGCGGACGGCGCACACGGTGACCGACCCGGCGGCCTTCGACGCCGAGCTCGCGCGGATCGCCGAAGCGGGCGTCGCCTACGACGTCGAGGAGTACCAGGAGGCGGTCAGCTGCGTCGCCGCCCCGCTCCGGGACGGCGACACAGTTGTCGCGGCGATCACCGTGATGGCGCCGGCCTTCCGCTTCGCCCAGCGGCGCGACGAGCTGACGCGGGCGACCCTCGAGGTGGCCCGGGACGCCTCCTCCCCGCGGCGGACCGCGGCCTGACCTTCCCCATCCGGGTCACGCCCCCGCGACGTGCCGCCGCGGCGCTGGTAGAACGCCCCCAGCCACTCGAGAGGGAGCGTTCGACCAATGGCGTTCGACGAAGCGATCGCGACGGGCCGGGCACCGCTGCTGCAGGACAAGGTCGCGCTGATCACGGGCGTGGGATCCGGCATCGGGCGTGCCTCGGTGCGCCTCTTCCAGGCCGCGGGCGCGACGGTCGTCGGCTGCGAGCGCAACCCCGCGACCGCCCGGTCCGTGCAGGACGAGCACGGGATCGAGGTGACGGTCGGCGACGTCACCGACCAGGAGGTCGTCGACGCCTTCACGCGGTCCGCCGTGGCGCGGCACGGCCGGATCGACGTGCTCTACAACAACGCCGGCGTCGGGCTCGTGTCGGAGATCGACGCCGGCGTCGGGCTCGTGTCGGAGATCGCCGGGCTTCGTCGACACCAACATGCCCGCCGACTACATGAGCAAGCAGGACGACCCGGAGCAGACCGCCGCCGACATCCGCAACGCCCACCTGCTCGAGCGGATGGGCCTGCCGGAGGAGATCGCGGCCACCGCCCTGTGGCTGTGCTCCGACGCGGCCACCTTCGTCACGGGCGCCGCGATCCTCGCCGACGGCGGCTACACGACCATCTGACGCGCCGCGCCGGATTCGGCGCGGCGCGTCAGGACAGCGCCGCCGCCCAGCGCCGCCACGCGGGCAGCGGCAGGTCGTCCGCCGAGGGGAGATGGCGGAGGATCGGATGGAGGTTGGGTCCCGCGATCGCGTCGAGCGCGTCGAGTCGCGCCGGCAGCACGGACTCGTCGCCGCAGACGATCAGCGACTCGCTCAGGCGATCCGAGACGCCGTCGATCTCGGCCGCGTCGAACCCGCCGCGCAGCAGGCTCTCGCGATAGTTGGACATCGCGAGGAAGAACGGCAGGAAGTCCCGGCCCAGCTGCAGCGACGCCGCCCGGCCGGACTCCAGCGTCACGGGCAGGATCGGCGCGAGCAGCGGCTCCGGGCCGATCTCCTCGCGCTGGCGCGCCAGCCAGTCCTCCCCCACGAGAAACGGGTGCGCTCCGAGCGATCGGGCCGCGGCCGTGCGCGTCATCTTCGGCCCGAGCGCGGCGACGATGCGCCGCCGCGGACCGACGGCGTCCCGGCCGACCGCGTCGAGCGCGTCGAGGAACTCGGCCATCGCCCGCAACGGCGGTCCGTAGCGGCCGGGGGCTCCCCGGTCGACGACCCAGCGGTGGCTGACCCCGAGCCCCAGCAGGAAGCGCCCCGGGTACGCGGCCTCGAGCGCGAGGACGTGCTCGACGACCCGCTCCACCGGGTGGTCGTAGATGCTGAGGATGCCCGTCGCGACGGTGATCCGCTTCGTCGCCGCGAGCAGCGCCTCGGTGTTGGCGAACACGTCGCCGACGTCTGCGGGGATCCAGATCGAGGCGAACCCGAGCTCGTCGAGCTCGGCCGCCGCCTCGGCGCGGCCGGGGCTGTCCACGGCAAGTCCCGAGCTCCACACTCCGACGTTCGACCTCATGCGCTCGACGCTATGTCCGCGGCGCCGGCCGATGCGGGCGACGAGCCTTCCTTCACCCATTTGGGGGTGAGCGCGTCGTGCCGCGTCCAAACCGCCGCCGGCCTGCGCGTACGGTCGGCCGATGACGTGGATCGAGGCGGCGACGTGACCGGGCTGCTCCCCGGCAGGGTCGCCGTGGTCACGGGCGGCGCGAGCGGCATCGGCCGCGCGTCGGCGATCGCCATCGCCGAGCAGGGGGCGCGCGCCGTGATCGTGGCCGACGTCCTGCGCGAGCCGCGGGAGGGCGGGCAGCCGACGCACGAGCTGATCGCCGAGCGCACCGGCGCGCGGTCGGAGTTCGTGACCTGCGACGTCACCGCTCCCGACGACGTGCGGCGGGCCGTCGCCGCGGCCGACCCGTTCGGCGGCGTCGACCTGATGGTCAACGTCGCCGGCATCTTCCGCGCCGAGGACTTCCTGTCGGTCTCCGAGGACGCCTACGACCGGATGATGGACGTCAACGTGAAGGGCACGTTCTTCGGCGCCCAGGCGGCCGCGAACGCGATGGTGAGACGGGGCGGCGGCGGCTGGATCGTCAACATCTCGAGCATCGCCGGCCTCAACGGGTGCGCCCGCTTCGCCTCGTACACAGCCGCGAAGGGCGCCGTCCGCCTGCTGTCGTACTCGCTGGCCGACGAGCTGGGCCCGCACGGGATCCGCGTCAACGCGATCCACCCCGGCCTGATCGCCACCAAGATGACGTCCGAGGACGTCGCGCTGGCCGAGGAGCGCCCGCCGAGCCTGGTCCCGCTCGGCCGCCACGGCCGGCCGGAGGACGTCGCGGGCGCCGTCGTCTACCTCGCCAGCGATCTGGCCTCGTACGTGACCGGCGCGTCGCTGCTGATCGACGGCGGCGTGTCGCGGGGCCAATGAACCGAACGACACCGACGCGAGAGGGTTGACACATGAGCCACGCAACGATCGACCTCGAAGCAGGGATCCGCGACATGTACCGGCGCCTCGACGCAGGCGACGGCGACCTGTTCGGGGAGCTGTTCGCGCCCGACGGGAGCCTCACCTTCAACGGCACCGTCGTCGCCACCGGACCCCAGTCGATCCTCGCGTTCATCCGCGACCGGGAGTCGGGCTTCGCGCGCGTCACGCACGACCTCGAGCGGGTTGCGGTGGACGACGGGCGTCAGACGGCCGTGGCCGAGATCCGCGTGAACTTCACGCTGCACGGCGGCGATCTCGTGCCGGTCGAGGGCTGCGGGATCCTCGAGTACCGCGACGATCGCATCGCCGGGTGGCGCATCTACATCGACACGCGCAGCCTGCCCGCCTGAGGGCGCCGCCCTCACACCGCCACGCCCGGCGATCAGTCCTTGTCGTCCGCCAGCAGGTGCGTGATGCCGAACATCACGACGCCGAGCAGGACGACCATGGCCGCGACTGCGACGGCGACCAGGGCCCAGGACCCGCTGGAGCCGATCGACCCGACGATCGAGACGATGACGAGGACCGGCACGAGGAACAGCAGCAGCAGCGGCGCGACGCCGTCGGTGCGTCGCTGCGACGGGTCAAGCATGGTGCGGAGGGCGGACATCGGGACTCCTTGGGTTCAGGTTCGGAGCCCGGCATCATGGCGCAGCGGCGCCGAGCGCGACCGCCCGCCGCCGCGTCAGCCGCCCAGCCGCACCGGCAGCGTCCGCAGCTGGTTGACGAACCCGGACACCACGTACTCCGGCTTGCCCGCCAGCTCCATCGCCGGGTAGCGCTTCAGCGTCTCCTCGAACAGGATCCGCAGCTCCAGCCGGGCCAGCGCGGTGCCGAGGCAGAAGTGGCGGCCGCCGGCGCCGAACGCCTGGTGCTCCGGGTTGCGCTGCACGTCGAAGCGGTCCGGGTCCTCGTAGCGCGTCTCGTCGCGGTTGGACGACACGTACCACATGACGACCTTGTCGCCCGCTCTGATCGGGCAGCCGCTCAGCTCGACGTCTCTCGTCGCGGTGCGGCGGAAGTGGGCGAACGCGGGGAACATCCGCAGCGCCTCCTCGACCGTGCCCGGGATCAGCGCCGGGTCGTCGAGCACCTGCTGAAGCTGCGAGCGGTCCTCCAGCAGCGCGCGCATGCCGCTCGCGTACGTCGCCTTCGTGCTGTCGTTGCCGGCCGCCATCAGCAGGAAGAAGCCCATGACGATCTCGTGCTCCTCGAGCTTCTCGCCGTCGACCTCGGCCTCACACAGCACGCTCGTGAGGTCGTCGCCCGGGTGCGTGCGGCGCTCGGCGATCAGCGCGCGGCAGCGCTCGAAGATCTCCGGCACGTCGCGAGCCATCACGGTCTCGGGCCCCTCGGGGTTGACGTCCGGGTCGCCGGCGCCGAGCGTCGTGTTCATCAGCCGCGCCCAGATCGCGTCGTCCTCGGGCGGGATCCCCATGAACGAGCCGATCACGCGCGAGACGACCGGCTGCGCGACGTCGATCACGAGGTCGCACGTCTCGCGGCCGGCGAGGCCGTCGAGCACGCGCGCGGCGATCGCGCGGATCTCGCCCTCGTGCTCCGCGATCCGCTTCGGCGTGAAGCCGGCCTGGAAGAGCGCCTTGAGGCGGTCGTGCTTCGGCGGGTCCATTCCGATGAACATCGCGCGCGTCAGCTCGAGCGGCAGGATCGAGTCGGTCAGCGCGGTGATCCCGCCCAGCTCGGAGGAGTACGTCTGCCAGTCGCGGCTGACGGTGTGGACGTCGTCGGCCGTGGTGATCGACCAGTAGCCGGCCTCTCTCGGGAAGTCGGGGATGCGCGAGGTCCAGTGGATCGGGCACTCGGCCCGCAGCCGCTTGAACAGCTCGTACGGCGGCCCCTCCTGCCAGTGCTCGGGGTCTCCGACGAGCACATCGTCGAGATCGCTGCGGGTCGACGTCATCGGGACCTCCTCGGTTCGTGCACGCGGGTGGTCGATCGATGGTACTGGCTGGCTGGCCAGTTTGGGCCGGATAGGGAATCTGCGCGTTTGCGCATATTCATTCCGACGAAAAGGGATCCTGGTATGAATATGCGCAATCGCGCAGATCTCATCGCTTGTCCACCGTTTAGAGCATGATGTGCGCGATCACGCAGATGAACTCACGTGTCGACATCGCCGCCCAGCAGCTCGGCAGACGGATTCGCGAGGAGCGGCGCCGTCAAAGCCTCGACCAGCGCACCCTCGCGCTGGTCGCGAACGTGGCTGTCCGCTCCGTCCACCGCGTCGAGCACGGCGAGCCGAGAGTGCGGCTCGACGTGCTGCTGCGCATCGCGCTCGCGCTCGGCCTCGAGCTCGACCTCAACCGCGGCGGCAGATGAGCCTGCTCGTCGTGTGGGGCGCGGAGGTCGGCCGGCTCGAACTGGCCGACGAGCGCTCGCGCGAGTATGCGTTTCGCTACACGCACCGAGACGCACGCGCGATCTCGCTCTCGCTTCCCGTGCGCGAGGAGCCGTTCGACTCCGCCGAGAGCCGGCCGTTCTTCGAGGCGCTGCTGCCCGAGGGCGTCGTGCGCGAGCAGATCGCACACGAGCTGCGCCTCGGCGCGGCGGACACGTACGGACTGCTGGCGCGACTCGGGCGCGACTGCGCGGGCGCGCTCCAGATCACGCCCGACGATGCGCCGGCGGTCTCCCCGGACGTGCGCTGGCTCGACGCCGACCAGCTCGACGAGCTGGTGGAACAGCTGCCGCGACGGCCGCTGGGGATGCGTGCGGGCGACGACCGACTGCGCCTCAGCCTGGCCGGGGTGCAGCGCAAGGCCGTGCTCGTCCGCGACGAGGCCGGCCGCTACGGAGAGCCGCTCGACGGGATGCCGAGCACCCACATCCTCAAGCCCGACCCGCTCGATGCCGACCTGCCCGGCCTCGCGATCAACGAGTGCTTCTGCATGCGACTGGCGGCGCGTTGCGGCATGCTCGTCGCGTCTGTCGGGCTGATCCAGGCAGCGAATCGAAGCTGCCTCGTGGTCGAGCGCTTCGACCGCGACCATACGACGTGGCCGCCGACGCGCGTGCACCAGGAGGACCTGTGCCAGGCGCTCGGCCTCCTGCCCGCATTCAAGTACCAGCACGCCGACTGGGCGCTGCCTTCCTACCGCGCGCTGGCCGGGCTGCTCGACCGTCACTCGCCGCAGCCCGGCGTCGACCGGCTGCTCGCCGCGCGCGCGGCGGTCTTCCACTTCCTCGTCGGCAACGCCGACGCGCACGCGAAGAACATCGCGCTGCTGCATCTGCCCGACGGCGTCCGCCTCGCCCCGCTCTACGACGTCGTCGCCACGGCCGCCTATCCACACCTCGGCACCGAGTTGGCGCTGGCGATCGGCGACGAGCTCGACCCCGCTCGCATCGGCGCCGCACACTGGAGCGACCTCGCGCACGACTTCGGGCTGCATCCGGGTGCGTTCGAGCAGGCGCGCCGCGCGCTCGCAAGACACACGCTGGCGGAGGCGCGCGCGTTGCGCGACGAGGCGGTCGCCGAGGGCTGGCACCATCCGATCGTGGACGCGATCGTCGAGACGATCTCCGCGCGCGCGGCGCAGGTGGCTTGAGGACCGCGACCATGCCGCCCGCCCCCGCCGACCACGACACCATCCACCACGCCGACAACATGGCGGTGCTGCCGGCGCTTCCGGACGGGGCGTTCCAGCTGATCTACATCGACCCGCCGTTCAACACGGGCGAGACGCAGTCGCGGCGGACGCTGGCGATGGCGCCCGACGCGGACGGCGACCGCACCGGCTTCAAGGGCCGGCGCTATCGCACGAGACTGCTGACCGAGTCGCGCTATCGCGACACGTTCGAGGACTACCTCGCGTTCCTGGAGCCGCGGCTGCGCGAGGCGCATCGGCTCCTGCACGCAAGCGGCACGCTCTACTTCCACATCGACTACCGCGAGGCGCACTACTGCAAGCTGCTGCTCGACGAGCTGTTCGGGCGCGAGCAGTTCCTCAACGAGCTGATCTGGGCCTACGACTACGGCGCGCGCGCGAGACGCCGCTGGCCCGCCAAGCACGACACGATCCTCGTGTACGTCAAGGACGCGGGCGCGTACTTCTTCGACTCGGCGGAGGTCGACCGCGAGCCGTACATGGCGCCGGGCCTCGTGACCCCCGAGAAGGTCGCGAAGGGGAAGCTGCCGACCGACGTCTGGTGGCACACGATCGTCCCGACGAACGGGCGAGAGAAGACGGGCTACCCGACGCAGAAGCCGGAGGGGATCGTGCGCCGGATGGTGCAGGCGTCGACCAGACCCGGCGACTGGTGCCTCGACTTCTTCGCCGGCAGCGGCACGCTCGGCGCCGTCGCCGCGCAGCTCGGGCGGCGCTACGTGCTGGTCGACTCGAATCCCGACGCGATCGCCGTCATGCGGAGACGGCTGCCGACGGCGGCGCTGGCGCCGCCCCTCCCCGCTTGACCTCGGCGGAGACGCCGCGGTGTCTGCGGTACATGTCGAGCACCCACAGCCCGGCCGGCCGCGCGGCGATCTCGTCGGCGAACGACTGCAGCGGCTCGCGGTAGGGGATCGGGGGGAGGTGCTGACGCTCGGGCGGTCGCACGAGCGGCGTCGCGAGCGCGGCGGCCGTCAGGTCCGCGACGCTGAAGGCGTCGCCGACGAGGTAGCCGCTCGGCCCGACCTCGGCCTCGAGGCGGTCCATCGCGGCGAGGATCTTCGCGCGCGCCTCGTCGCGGTTGCGCTCCGTCGCGTCGTAGCGGCTGCGCGTGGCGCGCGTCGTCACGAACCCGCCCGGCGCCAGCAGCGCGATCTCGAGCGGCGAGGCGTCCGGCAGCACGCCCTGCAGGAACTCCTTCGAGCCCTCCTGCGTGACATAGGAGAAGGCGAGCCGCCGCACGTACGGGGCGAGCTGCTCGTCGAAGAAGTCCTCCAGCTCCAGCGCCCGCGCGCGCTCGGCGGGGTCGGCCGGGTAGAGCGGCGGCGCCGGGTATCTCGCCTCCAGCGCCTCGACGATCCGCGTCGAGTCGCCGATCGCCCTGCCGTCAGTCTAGGTATCGGTGCGTCGCTATGCGACAGCGGCTACCCCCACAGCGTCGAGATCGGCGCGGCCACGATCCGCTCGTCGAGCTGGAACGGCACCCGTCCCGTGTGCAGCACGACGCCCGCCACGAAGCGGTCGCCGAGCTGATCGCGCAGCCATCGCAGGTGCTTGGCGTCGCCGGCACTCGGCGCGGACGTCGCCTTCGCCTCGATCCCGATCACGCGGCCGCCCGAGAGCTCGATGACGAGGTCGATTTCCTGGCGTCCCTCTTGGGTCCGCAGATGGTGAAGCCGCGCGCGATCCGCGAGCGAAGCGGCCTCGGGCCGGATCTGGGCGACGACGAAGGTCTCGATCACGCGCCCGAGCAGATCCCCATCGCGGAGGACCCCGTTCACGTCGACGTCCAGCACGGCGGCGATGAGCCCCGCATCGATCAAGTAGCGCTTCGGCTGTCGCGTGAGGCGTCTCAGCCGATTCGAGAACCATGGCGGAACGCGCTCGGCGACGAGCAGGTCGAGCAGAAGATCCTCGTACGCCGCCCCTGTCACCTTGCTGACGTCAGCCGCCTCGTAGAGCGTGCGCTGGTCCACCACGCCAGCCGAGTTGAGCGCAACCGCCTCAAGGTACCGTCGCAGCCGCTGCGGATCGCGCGACCGTGTCACCGGCTCCTCCAGCTGGTCCAGGTCGTGGGTCACGAGATTCGCGACATAGCTGCGCAGCCACCGGGCCCGCACCGGGCCTTCCAGCTCAACGACGGACCGCGGAAAGCCGCTCTGCACGGCCAGCTCGACATAGCCGCGGAGGTCCGGCGAGTCGCGGGGGACGGTGAGTTCCTGGCCCGTCATCAGGCGCTCGACGAAGCCCGCGCCGGCCTGCTCGCCGCGCCGCTCCCGGACAGTCATCGGATACATCGCGAGCTCCACGATCCGCCCTGTCCCGGGCCAGACGGGGCCTCTGAACGCGGCACGGACTGAGCCGCTGATCAGAAACCGGCCCGGCCGCCAGTCGTCGTCGACCGCTCGACGCACGGCGCCCAGGACTCCCGGGACGGCTTGCCACTCGTCGAGCAGCACGGGCTCTTCGAGCTCACGCAGAGCAGCGGCTGGATCGAGTCTGAACGCCAGCGCCTGCAAGTCGTCGTCGAGGTGGACGACCGTCGCGGCGCGCCGCTCGAGCGTCGTCGTCTTCCCAGCCGCCCGCGGGCCAATGACAGAGATGGCCGGGAGCTGCTGGAACAACTCGTCCAACGTGTCGTCTACGAGGCGGCGACGATAGGAGTCGTTGGGCGCCATCCCGAAGATAGTATCCCGCTTGACCAGGAAATACTATCCCGCTTAACCACTAGATAGTATCCCTGCGAACCAACCGATACTGGCCGGATTCTGCACCGCGCCTACGCGGCGGAAGCGGCGGCGGACACGGCGCGCGCGGCATCCCGCCACGGCAGCGCCAGGCCGAGGGGCCGTAGCGCCCAGGGGTTCTGCCACAGGGCAGGCGCGGCGGTGGGCGCGAGCGGGTCGGTCGAGCGCAGGCCGCGGGCGACGAGGACGCCGGAGAGGCGTGTGTTGCAGGGACCGCCGGGGCCGTGCCAGACGGCGTGGTCGCGGGCGGCGGCGCCGTCGCCGAGCAGCGCGTGCTCGACGTCGCGCTCGCGCACGGCGTCCCCCAGCGCGAGCACGGCGAGCAGGTAGGGCCGGTCCAGCTCGCCGTAGCGCGCGGCCTTCTTCTTGATCTTGCGGCGCAGCGGGCGGACGTCGTTGACGGCGGAGCGGCCGCCGGCGCCGCGCGGCACGAGTTGGGCGCAGCCGGACGCGCGCGCGTCCGCGTGGTCGAGCGCTATCGCTTCGACGTCGACGACCCAGTCGTCGAACGCGAGTCGTCTGACGGCCGGCGCGCGCAACTCGCGCACGTCGAGCGAGCCGAGCCAGCGCTCGAGCGGCGGCACGATCCGGCGCCGTCCCGGCGAGCAGGCGCCGTACTTGACGACCTCCAGCGCGAGCGAGAAGCGCGGCGCGCGCACGGTCGCGACGATGTCGCGCAGCTGCTCGTCGAGCCGCCGCTCGGTGAACGACAGCGGCGAGTCGCCGCCGACGACGGTCGCCTCCAGCCAGCAGCGCTCGCGCCCGCGCGCGAGCACGAAGTCCTGGCGTCGTTCGCCCGCTTCGCAGCCGATGTTGACGGTCACCTCGAAGCCGCGGCGGCGGTGCGCCTCGTGCACCCACAGCTCCCAGAAGGCGCCGGCGTGGTCCAGCTCGGCGTCCTGCGCGAAGCGGTTGCGCAGGTCGGCGCGCGCCGGCGCCGGCAGGCGCCCGAACCAGCCGTCCAGCTCGCCCCGCACGCGCTCCCAGCGCGTGCCCGCGGCGCGGTCGAGGAACGCGTACGCCGGCTCCTGATGCGCGCGCGGCGACTCGTCGGTGCGGTCGCGCACCGAGAACAGCGTCGGTTCGTGCAGCGTCGAGCGGATCGCCTTCCCCCTGGCGAAATCTTCAACTGGCCGCGCGACGGCCGTTTTCCCCCGACGTCGCGCTGGACGACCAACCGTACACAACCCGGCGCGCTGCGTGGGAACGATGCGTCGTTCAGAGGACGCGCGGCCTCCGGCGCTCAAGTCGCGCCGTCCGCGGGCCGATTCAGCGGGACATGACGCAGCTGCCGCTCGTGAGCGTGCTCGTGACCGCGCGCGACGCGGCCGACGGACTGGCCGTCGCGCTCGACGGCGCGCTCGCGCAGGAGTACCCGCCGGAGCTGCTGGAGCTGGTCGTCGTGCACGACGGCGACGCCGCGACCGATGCCGTCGCCGCCGGGTACGCCGAGCTGTTCCCCGGGCGCGTGCGCGTCGTCGTCCAGCCGGGCGCCGGCCCGCTCGCCGCGACCGCCCGCGCACTGCGCGAAGCAAGCGGCGACGTGCTCGCGCTGCTCGAGCCCGGCGTCCGCTGGCCGATCGGGCGCGTCGCCGCACAGGTCGCGGCGCTCGCCGAATGGCCCGAGGCCGGGCTCGTCTACTCCGAGCTGCTGCCGCTCGATGGCGACCCGCCGAGCGGGCGGCCCGCCGGCCGGCTGCTGCGCGAGCCGCCGTGCGTCGCGCCCTCCTCGATCGCGCTGCGCGCGTCGCTGCTCCCCGCCCTCGGCCCGCTACCGCCGGAGCTGCCCGCTGCCGCATGGTGGCTCGTCGTGCGCGCCGCGTGCGTGACCGACATCGCGTGGGCGCCGGCGGGCATCGCGACGGCGGACGAGCAGGACGAGGCCGGCGACGCCGCTCCAGACGCCGCGCGCGAGGGCGCCCTGCGCGAGGCGCTCGCGGTGCAGCGCTGGTTCCTGCGCAACGCGACGTCCGAGTCGCTCTACGCCGACGCGCTCGGCGAGATCTGGAAGGCCTTCATGGCGAACGCGCGGCGGCTGCTCGCCGCCGCCGGCGGGGATCCGTTCGCGGAGCTGGTGACGGTGACCGACGCCGACCGCTCGGAGGCGCACCGCGCCCTCGCCGACGCGCGCGCGGCGATCGCGCACGGCGACACGTGGCCGGCCGCCGCGCTCGCGGTGCGCGCGGCCGCGCTCGACCCGTGGTGCGCCCCGGCGCGCGAGCTGCTCGCCGAGACGCTGGCGGCGCGGCCGCGGCGCGCGGCGGGGGATCCGCTCGCGGGCGCGCGGCGCTTCGTCACGCTCGCGTTCGCGGAGGAGCTGGTGGCGCATCCCGAGCTGCTCGCCGCCTACGGCGAGCGCTTCGACGGCGGCGCCGACGCGACGCTCGCGATCGACGCCAGCACGCTGCTGCCGGCCACCGCCGGGCAGCTGCTCGGCGAGCTCGTGAGCGAGCTGGGACTCGACGCCGACGGCACCGCCCACCTGATCGCCGTGCTCGGGCCGATCGACGCGTCCGTGCGCGCGCAGCTGCCGGAGCGCGCCGACGCGCTGCTGACGTGCGGTGCGCCCGTGACCGCCGAGGGTGGCGCCGCAGTGCCGGTATTCGACGCCGGCACGATCGACGCGCTCCACGCGCTCGCGCGGCACGCGACCGCCGCCTGAGCGGCGCTCGAACGTCCGTCCATTTTGGCGCCCCGGCGTCATGCCCTGCCGGCGCGGGACCGATGCAGCTCGTGCCGGTGGGTGCAATGGACGACCCGCCTGGACGGCAAGGACGCCGGCGGACCGGCTCTGGCCGGGACGGTCCGTCGCGAACTGCACGGATGCTTGGTGGGGGCGCCTCTGGCCGGGGGCGCCCCCACTGCTTTCAGAGGTGCAGCGTGCCGTCCCCCACGACGACGACGCGGCCGCCGACGCGCGGCCGCTCGCCCTCCATCGCCGCCTCGAGGAGGCTCGGGCGGCGCAGCTCGATCCCCTGCTCGATCATCAGCTCCGGACAGCCGGCGCGCACCGCGAGGTAGGCGCACAGCGGGCCGGCGGCGGAGCCGGTGGCCGGGTCCTCGCCGACCGCGGCGCTCACGAACGCACGCGCGCGGGCATGGGCGGCGGCCGGTTCGCAGACGGCGGCGTAGAGGACGGTCGCGCCGTGGGCCGCGAGCAGCCGCTCGACCGCCTGCCAGTCGGGACGGGCGCGCGCGAGCGCGTCGAGGTCGCGCAGCGGGACGATCAGCTGCGTGAGGCCGCTGCCGACGAGCTGCGGCGGCAGCGCGCGGTCGGCGTGCTCGGGCGTGAGGCCGATCGCCTGCACGACCTCCGAGCGCGGCAGCTCGGCGCCGAGCACCGCCGGCTCCTGCAGCATCGAGGCGTGGGCGCCGTGGGGGCCGTCGAGGCGCACGTCGATCGGCTGCAGGCCGGCGCCGGTCTGCTGCACGTAGCGGACCGCTTGCGACGCCTGGCCGTACTCGGCGCGCGCCATCGCGACGGCCGTCCCGAGCGACGGGTGCCCGGCGAACGGCAGCTCGCGCTCGACGGTCCAGATGCGGTTGCGGTAGTCGGCGCCGGCGACGTCGGCGCGCTGCACGAAGGTCGTCTCACTGAGGCGCGTCTCGCGCGCGACGGCGTGCATCGTGGACGCGTCGAGCTCGTCGGCGTCGTGCACGACGGCGAGCGCGTTGCCCTCCAGCGGCGTGGCCGTGAAGACGTCGAGCAGCGTGTAGCGATGGGCCCCCACCCCGGTTTCGCTCCGGCCTTATCCGTCGAAGTCGAAGTCGCGCGGTGGGCGCTGCTCGAACCAGAGCCGGTCGTGCTCCGGCGTCTCCTGCAGGAAGTCCGGCGTCTCCTCGAGCACGTCCTCGTCGGCGGGGGGCGCGTCGTGCTCGTCCTCGTCGTCGTGGTGGTCCTCGACGCGGAACTCGGTCGTCGGCTGGTGGACGATGTCGCTGTGGCGGGGGTCGTCCGGCTCGTCGTCGTGCGGCTCGTCGCCGTGCGGGTCGTCCGCGTGCTCCGGCTCGGGCTCGCGCGCGGCGGCCGGCTCGGGCGCCGGCGCCGCCGCCCCGCCCAGCTCCTCGTGGTGCTCGAACAGCGGGTCGCCGTGGGGCGGCTCGCGGCGGTCCTCGGGCGCGAGGACGTGGGTGTGGTCGTCGGGGTGGAGGCCCTCGCCGGCCGGATGCGGGTGCTCGTCGGCGTGCGGCTCGGGCGCGCGGTGCGCCTCGTCTCGGTGCTCGTCCGCAGCGGGCTCAGCCGGCGCCGCCTCGCGGCGGACGGGACCGAGGGCCTCCTGCTCCAGCCGGGCGACCTCTGCGGGGTCGGCACCGCGGCGGCGCTTGAGGTCCAGATGCTCGCGGATCGCGTCGTCCAGCAGACCCATGAGAGGGCCATCCTACTGGCCGCCGCCGGTGGGCGGGGCCGTGCAAGGACGCGCTCAGCGAGGAGCGTCGTCCGCCGGAACCGCGACCACGGGCGCGTCGGCCGCCCGCACGGTGCGGTTCTTGCCGGCGCGCTTGGCCGCGTAGAGGGCGGCGTCGGCGGCCGCGACGAGCGCGAGCGGGTCGCCGTCGGCGGAGGCGGCGACGCCGCAGCTCACGGTGACGCGCAGCGTTCCGGCGCCGTCGAGGCGCGGCAGCGCGAGCGCCTCCACGGCGGTCCGCACGCGCTCCGCGATCGCCTCCGCGCCGGCGACGTCGGTTTGCTGGAGCGCGACGGCCAGCTCCTCGCCGCCGTAGCGCGCCGGCTCGTCGACCTCGCGCGAGCAGTCGTGCAGCACGCGCGCCACCTCGCGCAGGACGAGGTCCCCCTGCTGGTGGCCGTACGTGTCGTTGACGCGCTTGAAGTTGTCGATGTCGAGCATCACGAGCCCGAGCGGCTGGTCGAAGCGGCGCGCGGCGGCCGCCTCGGCGGCGATCACCTGCTGGAAGCGGCCGTGGTTGGAGAGGCCGGTCAGCTCGTCGGTCACGGCCTGGCGCTTGACCTGCTCGTGCAGGTCGACGTTCTCGAGCGAGATGCCGGTCTGGCGCGCGAGCGACGCGACCAGCTCGCGCTCCGCGTCGGTGAACGGGCGGCCGCGCCGGGCGACGCTGACGATCCCGCGCGGCGGGCCGGGCGCGCCGTCGCGGTGCGGGATCGGCGCGGCGAGCGCGGCGAGGGCGTCGCGGTCCGCGGTGGCGGCGGCGCCGTGCTCGCGGACGTGCGCCTCGGCTGCCTCGAGCGCCTGCTCGGCGCCGGCGAGGTCGCCGACGCGAGCGGCTTCGAGCAGCGGGCCGTCGTCCGGGGTGCGGATCGTGGCGCGCCCGCACTGCGCCTCGACCGCGTCGACGACCGTCTGCGTGCCGATCTCCAGCAGAGCGGCGCGGTCGAGGTTGGCGGCGAACGTGGCGCCGACGCGCTCGATCGACTCGCGCAGCCGCGCGCGCTCGTCGGCCAGCTCGTCGACGCGCTGCTCCAGCTCGCGCGACATCTTGTTGAACTCGCGCCCGAGCTGCGCGAACTCGTCGTCGCCTTCGACGGGGACCGTGACGGCGAAGTCGCCGCCGCCGATCCGCTTCGCGGCGGCGAGGAAGCGCGCGAGCTGGCCGTGCAGCTGGCGGGAGATCAGCAGCGCGCCGACGAAGGCCAGCAGCAGGAACAGGACGAGCAGCCCGATCGCAAGCCACTGGCCGCGCGCGGCGGCGCTGGCGGCGGCGCTCGTGTCGGTGAGGACGACGATCGTGGTGGGTCTGCCGCCGAAGTCCTGGCCGTGGAAGGTGGAGACGGTGTAGTCGACGCCGCCGAGCGACACGGTGCCGTGGCCGGGGAGGTGGGTCGCTCGCTTGGCGGTGAGCGCGACGGGGAGCGTGCTCGCGAGGAGGGCGCGGCCGCGCGCGACGACGGCGCGGACGCCGTGGACCGAGGCGGTGCGGGCGAAGCGCGCGGCGGTGAGGTCGGAGGCCTCGATCGTGACCGGAGCCGTGCCCGGCTCGCGGACGCGGACGGCGCCGCGCGCGATCGCGCCGGGATCGCCGACATCGGCGAGGACGGTGCCGTCGGCCTTCGTGAGCCGCACGCGCGCGAGGCCGAGCTGGGCGGCGAGCGCTTGGGCGCGGGCCCGGTCGTCGGATGTGGACGGCGTGCGGAGCGCGGCGGCGAGGGCGGGGTCATGGGCGAGCGCGCCCGCGTCGCTTGCGCCGTCCTGTGAGAGGCGACGGTAGTCGGCGAGCGCGGCGGCGGCGCTGGCGCGGTTCTGCGCGACCGCCTTCGCATGCTCGCTCGTCGAGACGAGCCGGGCGACGACGACCCCGAGCGCGATCATCGGCACGACCACGATCAGCACGAAGAACAGCGTCAGCCGGGTGCGGAAGCTCATCCCCTCATCACCAACTTCGGGTGGACTGGAGGCTATCGCCGCCGGCGGGCTCGATGGGCAGGCGGTGGACGAGATGCGAGATGCGGCCCGCCCCGGCCCCGCCGCGGGCTGTCGGCCCCGGCGGGCCGACTCCGCGGGCACACGGGTACACTTCAAGCACCTGCGCGTCCGCACCCGCAGCGACGGACGGACACACGGGGCTATAGCTCAGTTGGGAGAGCGCCTGGATCGCACCCAGGAGGTCGGGGGTTCGAGTCCCCCTAGCTCCATCGGACGGAAGCCCTGCTACGGCGGGGCTTCCGGCGTTTTGGGGGTTGGGTGGCGGTTCGATTGGGGCGCTGTGGGTACCGCGGGTGGGTACCACTTGCGCGGCCCGACCCCACCGGCCTGCAGGAGCGGGCAGGCGTAGATCTCGCCCCTCCTCGGACGGCCGTCGGAGCAGCTCGCTACAATGCGCACATAGGCCAGGTCCAGTGCACGGTGCGCGGTCGCTCAGGTTTCGACCTGACCCACTGCAACCCGTCGGGTGATCAGGCCGCCCAGTCCAGGTGGTCATAAAAGACCACACGACCTGAGGAGAGCCTTATGGCTAGTAGACCACCCGAGCCGCCGCATGACCTCGGCCAGTCCGACCTGTTCGGGACCGTGGCCGAAGCGGGCCCCGTTGAGGCGGACCGCACCATGCGGATGGATGTCGCCGACATCGGGTTCCTGCTGGAACGCCTCGGCGCCGACTGTGGCGACCAGCAGTATCTCCGCGAGCTGACGGTCAACTCGCTTGAGGCGGGAGCAAAGCATGTCTTCTGGGATGTCGACTGGAAGCTGTTCGAGGCATCCGGGCGAACGATCTACAAGCTTTGCTGCATCGACGACGGTTGTGGGATGAGCGCGCGAGAGATGGTCCAGCACATCAACAACCTCTCGTCGTCCGGGCGGGTGCAGGCGATGGACGCAAACTTTGGCGTGGGCGCGAAGATCAGCGCCGCTACGCGGAACCCAGCAGGTGTGATTTACCAGTCGTGGCAGGACGGCAAGGGCTCGATGATTCAGCTCTGGCGTGATCCCAAGAGTTGCGAGTACGGGCTGAAGCAGTTCCGCCTCCCGGATGGTTCCTACAGCTACGTGGTGCCGCTCACCGCAGCGGCTATGCCAACAGTAAGAGTCGACCGCAACACGACGATCACCCTCCAGCACGGCACCAAGGTGGTGTTGTTCGGGGTAGATGACGAGGACGACACGGTTTCCGCCCCAGAGGGCGTACCGACTCCGTCGCGCTGGTTTTCCCGTTACTTGAATGGACGGTTCTTCAGGTTCCCCGAGGGCGTGACGATGCGCGCCCGAGAGGGTTGGACGTATGACCCGGAGGACACTGACCACAACGTGTTGCGTCGAGTTCGCGGCATGGCGGACTTCCTCGCCGAGCATGCGGATTCGTCCGGTGTCGCCGACCTCACCGACTGCAAGGTGCACTGGTGGATCCTCGACGACTCAGAGAAGCGTCGAAAGACCAGCGAGCTGCCGAACGCCGGGCATTTTGGGGCCCTGTACCAAGATGAGATTTACGAGCTGACCGCCGGCCGCGGCGGGACCGCCCGGCTGCAGCAGTTCGGCGTCCTCTTTGGGCCTGACCGCGTCGTTCTCTATGTTGAGCCAAAGAACGGACCTGAGCGTCCGCTTTCATCGAACACAGCCCGAAGCCAGCTCCTGATGAAGGGCTCGCCACTGCCCTACGGAGAGTGGGCTCACGAGTTCCGCGACGCGAAGAACTTCCCGCAGGAGATCCGCGATTACATGGACTCCGTGATCGCCGGAACTAAGGGTGTGGACAACAGTGAGTCCATCATGGAGCGACTGAAGACCTACGTGAAGCTTTTCCGCCTCTCGCGTTACCGAACCCAGGCCGGCGGCCTGCTCCGGGCCGGGGAACGCGTGAGCGGAGGACGCGAGCCTGGCGAGCACACGAATTCGACCGAAGTGATCGAGCGCGAGCCCGCCACCAGGAAACCGGGCAGTCAGACGGGGGATCTGCTGGCTTCGATGCTCGCCGCGGACGGGGACGAGGCTGAAGCCCTCCCGCCCGCCGAGCCCTTGATCCCCAACGTACTGTGGCTGAGCACCGAGGAGGGCGCGAGCATTCCGGATCTTCTGGACGACCGCGCTGCGCTCTTTCTGCCCGAGGACAACCTTGTTCAGGCCAATGGCGATTTCCGGGTCTTCACTGACATGGCCGACTACTGGTGTGATGAGTACGGCGTCGCACGCGGCAACGAGATCGTCGTCTCAGTGGTCCGCGAGTGGTTTCAGCAGGCGCTCATCGAGACCGTCCTCGGAGCGCAGGCGCTGCAGAGCGAACGGCGCTGGTCCCCCAAGGACATGGAGACCATCCTGAGCCCGGAGGCGCTGACTGCTGCGGTGATGCAGCGGTACCACATCGCCAACGCGGTCAAGCGCACGCTGGGAGCGAAGCTGGGCTCGCTGCGAGAGAAGTCCAGCGCCGCTTGACGCCCGAACCCGGAAGACACATCGGCTATCGCGTAGACCGGTTGCACCTCGGAGAGCGTCTGGTCTACCTGATGTCTACCTGATGTCTTTGAGCAACTCGGCCGGGCTGAGGCGCAGCCCGCGCGCGAGTCGTGTTACGACACGAACCCCGGGGTCGCGGCGGGCCGACTCAAGGCGACGGATCTCAGCGGGGTCCATACCAACGCGTTGAGCAAAGGCCTCTTGTGAGAGGCCCTTCTCCTCCCGCGCAGTGCGGAGGTTGGCGCCAAAGGTCGGGAGCGGGTCGGTATCGGTCATGACATCGGTGGGTTCGATGCAGGACCGATCAATCCCAGGACCGATCAGTCCTCTGGCGCAGGAATACCGACCAGCAGCTCGGCAGAGGTCGCCCCGAGAGCCTGGGCGAGCCGCGCAAGGACCCGAACGCCGGGGTCGCGCTTGCATGCCTCAATGCGCCGCACCTCCGCCGGGTCCATGTCGGCCTCCAACGCGAGCGCCTCCTGAGACAACCCGCGCTCCTCACGCAGGCGGCGGAGGTTGGCAGCGAGGATCGGCAGGGGGTCGCACATGGGCTGCAGCCTTTGCGCTTGCATTCAACGCTGCAAGGACTTATAAGTCCTCCTACAGGACCGATCGGTCCTGCTACAGGCGCGTGTTGCAAGAACCAAGGAGAGTGCGGTGGAGAAGTCGAGAGCGCGAACAGATCCACAGCAACGAGCGCTCGGAGCAGCCGTCCGCGAGCTGCGCGCGCGGCGTGGGTTGTCACAGGAGAACCTGGGCTTCGCCGGTGGCCTGCACCGAAACTACGTCGGTGCGATCGAGCGTGGCGAGATCAATCCGACCCTGCGCATCCTGCTCAAGGTCTGCCACGGACTCGCGATCCCGCTCAGCGAGCTGACCACGGTCTACGAGCGCCAAATGCGCGACCGGTTGCGAGGGGCCGACTCCCGCTGACGCAAGGCGCGAGCGGTGTCACACATTGCAACAGTGCATCTAGTCTGCGCTGCTTTTACGGTCACAGATGGGGGTGCGCGCGGAGTCGTGCAAGCGGTTCGGGGGAACGGCCTGAGGCGTGGCAAGCCTTCGGTTTCTGCTGTCGTTTTCGCAGGCGCTCGGTACGGTCTACGGAGCATGGCGACGCGTGAGCAGCGAGTGACGGCGGAGGTCTTGGTCAGGCTTGACGACGTGCGCGATCGGCTCGGCGAGTTCGCTGTGAGACAAGAGGCACACCACGCCCGCGCCGCGCTGGTGCGCGCAGTGGAGGAGATCTCTGCCGCTGCCTCCCGTCTGGAAGCCGAGGTCGCGCGGGGGACTGGTCTGAGCGTGGATGCCGCCGCGAGGTACCTCGACGTATCGGCGCCGACTGTGCGGGCATGGGCGCAGCGAGGCGTGCTTGAGCGCAAGCCGAGCAGCAAGCCGCTACAGATCGACCGCGACAGTGCGCGGCGGGTCCACCACGCACTTTGCGAGCTGCGCGCCCGCGGCCAGGACCGCGACTGGCTGGCTGCCCTCGTCGACTACCTGCACGACGCGAACGACCGCCGGAGCGAGAGCGTCCGCCGGGGGCTCGAGGAGTTGGCTCGCGGCGAGCTTGAGCCCGCCTGAGCCGCAAAGACCGCGAGTAGACCAGCCCTGGCGCGTTCAGCTCCCGACCCGTACCCTTGTCTCATGGCCAAGGTCGTTGACAAGCGCCCCAACGGAGCCGTACTGGTCGAGGTCCCGGCCGAAGACGCCGCGGACCTGGAGATCGGCGCCGACGTGGAGGTCCGCCGTCCGCAGCCCGCGGGCGAGTGGCCCGCGCCATTCGGTGCGCTCGCCGGCCGGATGCCCTCGATCGAGATCGAGGACATCAAGGCTGCGCGCCGCGAGGCGCTGCAGGGCAAGACGCGGTAGCCGCGGGCACATGGCCGGGGCGCTGATCGACACCCATGTGCTGCTGTGGATGCTCGACGGCAGTCTGCCGAGACGCTCAGCGGCGGCGGCACGCGGACTGGCTGACGCGGTCGCCGAACACCGGGTGTTCGTCTCGATCGGCTCGTTCCTCGACATGCGCTACCTGGTCGACTCCGAGCGACTCCCGGAGAAGGTGCTGAGAGAGGCCGAGGAGGTCGTGCAGCACGAATCCTTCGCAGTCGTCTCCTACGACCTCGCGGTGCACCACGCCATGCGCGAGGTCACCCGCGAGCAGGTGCCCGACCCGTTCGACCGCATCATCGCCGCGACCGCGCTGCTCGCCGATCTACCGCTCCTGACTGCTGACCGTCGCATCCGGGCCGCGCTCGGCGAGCGCGCGGTCTGGTAGCTCAGCGCTTCGCCGCGTCCGACACGGGCGGATCGTCGACCACGCCGAACGCAGCATTCACCGCCACGATCGCCGCCGCGTCGATCTTGCTGTGCAGGTAGCGGTTGGTGGTGCGCAGTTCGGCGTGGCCGAGCACGTCGCGGACAGTCACGAGGGGCAGCGAGCGGGCGAGGACGGAGCCGGTGGCGTGGCGCAGGCCATGGAGCTTGAGCGGGCGCAGGCCGGCGGCCTCCGCCGCGCGCTTGTAGCGGCGGCGCACCGCTGAGGGGTCGAGGCGGCGGCCGAGCCGGTTGCAGAAGACGTAGTCCTCGGCGCCGGTGAAGTGGTCGCGCTGGCCCAGCCGAGCGAGCGCCTCGGCGGCCGGGCGCGGGACCGGCACCTGTCGGCCGCGTCTGCCCTTCGGCTCCTTCTCGACGCCGGCGCTTACCGCGCGCTCGACGTTGATAACCGCGCCTGAGAGGTCGGGCAGGAAGTGGACGTAGCGCCACCGCAGCGCCACGAGCTCGCCGAGTCGCATTCCGCTGTAGAACGCGACGCGGAACAGCTCGGCGTCCTGACGGTCCTCGGCAGCGCGTGCGGCCTCCTCGTCGTCACTGAGCTGGTTCGGTCTGCCTCGGTAGCTCGGCGGCGCCGTGCGGTGCTCGCTGCGCTCGCACGCGCGCGCGAGCGACTCCAACTCGGCGACCTCGTAGTGGTCGAGCGGCGGCGGGGGAGGCTGGTAGCGCTTGTCGGTGGCAGCGACCGGGTTCGACGGCAGCGCGTACGTGTCCGGCTTCATCGCGTAGACGAAGATCGAGTGCAGGACCGCGCGGTGCTCGTTGACGTTGCGCGCGGACATGCCCTCTCTGTCCAGCTCGCGGAGGAACGTCGAGACCTCGCGCGTCGTGACGGCGTCGATCGGGCGGTCGCCGAAGCGGGCCATGATGCGGCCCTTGGACTCGCCGCGCCCGCGCTTGTACGCGGTGCCCGGCTCGCGCAGCAGGATCTCGTTCTCGCGCAGCGTCGACGGCGCGCCGCCCTTCACGTCGCGCTTCCACGCGAGCCACTCGTGCGCCACCCGTCGCACAGTCGGGACACCCGCACGCCGGACGGCCTCTGCTGCCGCCTCGCGCTCCCCCTCCACAGCCGCAAACTTCTCCGCCGCCACGACGTGCGCCGAGCGCTCGTCCAGCCAACCCGGCGGGGTGCGCCCGCGACGCTTGACCCAGTCCCCCTCGCTGCCCTGATCCAGCCACGCCCGCCCGAGCCGGCGCTTGACCTGATTGCCGTCGGCGTCACGCCACTTGGCCTCGAAGAACGGTGTGCCGTCGGGGCCGACGCGGACGAGAACGGCGGGGCTCTTGGCGCTCATCTGCGCGAGGGTACCACCAAAATCGGCCGTGGGTACCACTCTGCCGTGGGTACCACTTTGGGTACCGAACGTGCCGAAACTGCCGCTAGAAAGGGCTATCCAGCCGGGCTAGCCTGCCCGTATCTAAGCGTTTCGGCCTCGAAGCGCCTGGATCGCACCCAGGAGGTCGGGGGGTTCGAGTCCCCCCTATAGCTCCATCGCGAACGCTCAGGGTCGTGGTGATCTGCGCGTGGCCGAGGATGCGGCTGACCTGGGCGACGTCGAGGCCGAGCGCCGGCGCATGAAGCCCAAGGCGTCGACCGTGCGGCCCCGCGGACTGAACTCGAGAACCGACGGGACCGCCGTAGCCGGCGTCTCCGAGCGCCGCGACGAAGGCCTCCAGGTCGACCTCGCCGGTGCCCGGCGCCCCGCGGCCAGGAGCATCCGCGTACTGAGCGTGACCGATCAGGTGACCGTAGCGATGGACGTCGCGCACAGGATCGAGCCCGGCCATGGCCGCGTGGTAGGCGTCGTACAGCAGGCGCACCGAGGGCATGTCGAGCGACGCGACGAAGCGCGCCGCGGCCTCGGGGGTCGGCAGCAGGCTGCCCGGGACGTCGTGCTCGTTGAGATGCTCGATGACCAGCGTCACGCCGGACGCGGCCGCGTGGCCCGCGCATTCGCGCAGCACTCCGCGCGCCGTGTCCAGCTCCCGCGAGCGCATGCCGGTCGCGGTCGCGCGCCCCACGAGCACGTTCACGGCCCCTCCGCCCAGCGCGGACACGGCGTTCACCGCCGCTGCGACCGCGGCGAGCGCCTCGTCGCGGCGCGAGGGGACGTTGAGGAACCCTCGATCGCCCGCGGCGAGGTCTCCCCCGTCGGCGTTCAGGCACGACACGCGCAACCCGGCGCGCGCGACGGCCCGCGCCCACTCGCCGGCGCGGGATCCCGGCCACCACGACTCGACGTGCGTGAAGCCGGCCGCGGCCGCCGCGCGCGGGCGCTCGGCGACGTCGTGCTCCTGGAACAGCGTCGACAGGTGCGCCGACCAGAGCGGCCGGCCCGATCGCGCGCTCGCGCTCATCAGATCGCGCGTCCGGCGATCTCGCCTTCGTAGATCGCGATCGCCGTGTGGCGCGGAGCGACGCAGTCGCCGATCCGGTGGACCTCGATCGCGCCGGGCAACCGATCGGGCGCGGAGGCCGGGACCTTGTTGCCGACGACGACCACGGCGCCGACGCCGGTGAGCCTGTCGCTGCGCTCGGTCATCACGTTCCGGATCCGCACCGCGTCGCCGTCCACCGCCGTCACGACCGTCTCCGGCCGCCGGTCGACGCGTTGCAGGCGACGCAGCAGGGACGTGAGGATGGCGGGCTCGACGTCCACCGGCACCTTGGCGGCCGCCGCGACCCAGTGCACGTCGTTGCCCCGCTCGACGAGCGTCTCGACGATCGCGCTCGCCTCGAAGCGCACGCCCATGTCGACGACGACGACGCGCGCGTCGCGCGGACCGGCGCCGGCCATGATGGCCCACTCGTCCAGCACGCAGCCGGACCGCACCTCGAACGGCCACGGCCCGCGCACCGCCCCGGTGGCGAGCACGACCGCGTCCGGCTCCTCGGCGGCGATGTCGCTCTCCGTGACGTCGACGCCGAGGCGGACGTCGACGCCGAGGCGCGCGACCCGGCCCGCGAGATGGCGCACGATGTCGCCCCACTGGTCGTGGCCCGGCGCGGTCGCGGCGACCGCCACCTGGCCCCCGAGGCGCTCCTCGCGCTCGAGCAGGACGACCCGGTGCCCGCGCTCGGCCGCCACCTCCGCCGCCTTCAGGCCGCTCGGACCGCCGCCGACGACCACGACCCGCCTCGGCGTCGCCGCCGCGAGCCGCGTGTGGGCGCCCAGATGCCGCTCGCGCCCGGCCGCCGGGTTGTGCACGCAGCTGATCGGCGCGTGCCGGAGCAGCCGCATCAGGCACTCCTGGTTGCACGCGACGCACGGCCGGATGTCCTCGACCCGATCGCCGAAGGCCTTGTCGGCCCATTCCGGATCGGCGATCAGCTGCCGGGCCATCCCGATGAACTCGGCCTGCCCGGCGGCGAGGATCCGCTCGACGTGCTCCGGCGTGCGCAACCCGCCGAACGCGATCACCGGCAGCCCGTCCACCGCCGCCGTGAGGCGACCGACGAGGTCGTCGAAGATGCCCTCCTCCGTCCCCATCGGCGGGTACATCTCGGCCGAGCTGGTCCAGGTGCCCATGTCCGCGGCGAAGTAGTCGACGAGCCCGGACCGGGCGATCAGGCGCGCGTAGCCCAACCCCTCGTCTTCGCCGTAGCCGCCGGGGATCGCCTCCGCCATCACGAACCGGACGCCGAGCGCGCGATCCCGGGGCACGGCGGCGCGCATGGCCGACAGCGTCTCGAGGACCATGCGCACGCGCGCCTCGGGCGACCCGCCGTAGGCGTCGTCGCGGCGGTTGTAGTACGGCGACAGGAACCCGCGCATGATCCCGTCGTGGGCAACCTTGAGCTCGACGCCGTCGAAGCCGACATCGCAGGCCAGCTCCGCGCACCGCGCGAAGGACGCCTGGATCCGCGCGATCTCGTCGAGCGTCACCGCGTGCACGTTCTCGCCGACGGCCGGGTTGGGGACCGGCGACGCCGCCCAGAGCGGCAGCATGGTGTGCGCGGAGTCCGCCTCGGCGCCCATGTGCGACAGCTGGGTGAAGAACTTCGTCCCGTGGTCGTGGAGCGCGTCGATCGCCGGGCGCCAGGCGGCGACCGCCTCCGGGTCCGAGGCGTCGACCGACACCTGCGGGTCGTGCCGGCCATGGGCGTCGACCGTGTGGCTGCCGGTCACGATCAGGCCCACGCCGCCGCGCGCCCGTTCGAGGTAGTAGTCGCGCAGCTGGTCCGTGGGCGCATAGTCCGCCGCGTAGCCGGTCCCGTGGGCCAGCATGACGACGCGATTGCGTAGCTGAACCGGGCCCAGTCGTCCCGGCGCCGCCAGGCGCGGGAAGCGATCGCGCCCGCGAGGGCCTGTCGTGTGCATCGCCGCTTCGCTCCGGGTCAGACGGCGGCGCGGCCGCCGTCGGTGGCGAACGTGCCACCGGTGGCGTAGCTCGCCCGCGGCGAGGCCACGAACGCCACGACGCGCGCGATCTCGTCGGGGGTCGCCGAGCGGTCGAGCGGCACGGTGGACCCGACCTGCGCGATCGCCTCCGGGCCCATCACCTCGGTGGTCCCCTCGGTGGTCGTCGGACCGGGCGACACCGAGTTGACGCGGACGTTGCTGGAGGCGAACTCCGCGGCCCAGCTCCGCGTCAACGCGGCCAGCGCCGCCTTCGTCGCGCCGTACGCCGCGCCGCCCACGAAGCCGACCTCGGCGGCCATCGTGGTGATGTTGACGATGCTGCCCCAGCCCCGGGCGGCCATCCTCGGCGCCAGAGCCGCGGTCAGGAAGAACGCGCCGCGCACGTTGACGTCGAACATCGTCTCGAACGACGCGACGTCCTGGTCGGCCGTGGGCGAGAACGTGTAGGTCCCGGCGTTGTTGACCAACACGTCCGCGTCGGCGGCCTCCTCGGCCAGCCGCGCGACGCTCGCGAGGTCGCCGAGGTCGGCTGCGACGAACCGCGCGCTCCCGCCCTCGGCCTCGATCGCCGCGACCGTCTCGGCACCGCGTCGCGCGTCGCGTCCGGAGACGATCACGTGCGCCCCGTCGCGCGCCAGCTCGAGCGCGGTCGCGCGGCCGATGCCCGCTGTCGCGCCCGTGACGAGCGCGGTCTTGCCCTTCAGATCCATGTGGTAGCTCCTGTGGTGGCGTGGCCGGCGCCGCGGTGGCGGCGGCTCACGCGAGTGGGAATTCGCGACCGGCGTCGACGCCGATGCCGGCCGAGAGCAGGCGCGGGTTGGGAACGTGAATCCAGTCCCCGTTCTGCGCGGCCGACACCTCGGCGGCCAGGCCGGGCAGCGTCATGTCCAGCGCGGCGTAGATGTCCAGGTCAAAGGCACGGTCGTCGACGATGGCGTCGACGAAGTCGCGGACGAGCCAGGCGTCGGCCGAGCCGAACAGCGCCTCGAACGCGTCCTCCTCGGCGTACAGCGGACCGGAGGCCCCCTGCGCGTACCGCTCGGGGAGGCGGGAGGCGAACGGCTCGAGCGGCTCCCAGGTGTCCCGGGGCGTCCTGCCCTCAAGGTAGATCGCCGGCTGCACGCCGCGGAGCGGATCGCCGAGCTCCAGCGCCCCGCGCGTCCCCTGCACCCCGTAGGCGCTCTGCATCGGACGCGACGACAGCCACGAGAAGCGCACCCGGAGCAGCGCCCCCTTCACCGTCCGGGCGAGCAGGACGGTCGTGTCCTGCAGCTCGTGCTCGGGCGCCTCGTGGTGGCCGGAGCCGACGCAGCTCACCGCCGTCACCCGGTCCTCGAACAGCTGCAGCAGCGGGCCGAGGCTGTGGGTGGGATAGGTGTTGCCGTCGCGGCCCATCCACCAGTGGTAGGTCCAGTGCGGCGTGCCATCGGGGTTGCGTACGTGGGACTTGAAGTCGGCGAGGTGATCGCTCTCACCGTAGTAGAGCTCGCCCAGCTCGCCCGCGCGGACGAGCTCACGCGCGATCAGATGGCGCGTCATGTAGCAGTAGTTCTCGGCGAGGCCGTAGCGCGCCTTGCTGGAGCGGACCGCGGCAAGCAGCTCCCGGGCCTGCTCGTGGCTGATGACGGCCGGCACCTCGCTCAGGACGTGGACGTCATGAGCGAGGGCGTGGCACGCCTGCGGCGCGTGGTACGGGAGCGGCGTGACCAGGATCACGAGATCGACGTGCTCGACCAGCTCGCCGAAGCTGGAGCACGCGATCTCCACCCCGTGCGCGGCGGCGAAGCGGTCGCGCGCCTCGCGCACCGGATCCTGCACGGCGACCAGGCGGACGCGGGCGTCCGCGGCCACCGCGGTCGCGAACGCGCTGGCACGCCATCCGACGCCGGCGATGCCGACCTTCAGCGGCTGAGGGCCACCCGGCATCAGCCGACGACCAGGTCGACGCGGCTGGAGGTCTCGACGATCATGAGCCCCTCCTCCGAGAGGCGGATGTCACCGATCTCGCCGCACGCGCAACAGAACTCGAGGGTGGAGAACGGGCTGTCCAGCTCGCAGCCGAGGCCGCTGATCGCCGCGAACGCCGCGTCGAACTTCTTCGTGACGACGTCCAGCGGGTCCTCCGACAGCATGCCGAAGATCGGCAGCTCGATGGTGGCGAGCACCTCACCGCCGGCGACGACGATCTGCCCGCCGCCGATCTCCGCGAGCCGGTTGACCGCGAGCGCCATGTCGTCCTCGTCCACGCCGACGACGACCAGGTTCTCGCACACCGAGTTGACGCTCGACGCGATCGCGCCGCGCTTCAACCCGATGCCCTGGACGAACGCGTGGCCGATCCCGGTGCCCTTGCCGTGCCGGTCGACCATCACGATCGGCAGCACGTCGTCCTCGAGCGACGCCCGCAGCACGCCGTCCTCGGTCGGCAGCTCGACGCGCCGCTCCTTGGTGAACAGGCTGCCGTCGGTGACGCCGATCACGCGGATGGTCGTCTTCGGCTGCGCGGGCACCCGGACGCGCAGGTCCTCCGCCGTGACCGGCGCCGCCAGCTGCACGGTGGAGCGGAACTCCGCCGGGTACTCGACGGGCGGGAGCTCCTCGACCAGCCGGTCGTCGCGCACGCGCTCCACGCCGCCGACGAACACGCTCGAGATCTCGAAGCGCTCGAGGTCGTCGACGAACAGGAAGTCGGCGAGGCGGCCGGGAGCGACCGCTCCGATCTCGAGCTCCATGTTGAAGACCTCGGCCGCGTTGATCGTCGCCATCTGCACCGCGGTCACGGGCTCGACGCCGGACGCGATCGAGTCGCGGAGCATCTGGAGCACGCCGCCACCGCCGACGAGCTTCTCCGGCGAGAGCACGTCGGTGCAGAACGAGATCGAGCGCGGGTCGATGCCGTCGCGCGTGTACGCGGGAAGCACCGCCGGCAGGTCGTTGCACCCCGACCCGCCGCGCACGAGCAGCCGCATGCCCGCGCGCGCCCGGTCGACGCCCTCGGCCGCCGTGACCATCTCGTGATCGGTGGCCGCGCCCATCGCGATGTACGCCTGGAGCTGGCGATCGGTGAGACCCGCCGCGTGACCGGTGATCACCTTGCGCAGGCGCAGCGACTCCTCGAACAGCCCGTAGATCTCGTCGAAGCCGTGCTCGAGCACGAGGAACGGCGGCTCCTCCATGCCCAGGCAGTCCTCCCAGCGGAGCATCTCGTGCATGTCCTCCACGGAGATGCTCTCGACCGGCGTGAGCCCCAGCTCGCGGTTCTGGATGTAGCTCATCACGGGGACGACGAACAGCAGGCGCATCGGCATCCGCTCGAAGGTCTCCTTCGACCAGCGGATCGCCTCGATGCCGCTGACGATGCCCTGCCCGTAGAAGCCGTCCGCGACCGCCGTGATGCCGTGACGGAGCATCCCTTCGACGTACGCGTGCACGCTGAGGTAGCTGTGGTAGGAGTGGATGTGCGCGTCGATGAGCCCCGGCGTCACGTACCGGCCGCCGGCGTCGATGCGCCGCGTGCCCTCGCCGACGGTGTGCGCGACATCGCCGACGGCGGCGATGCGCTGGCCGCTGATCGCGATGTCCGCCTCGTAGGTCTCGGCCGTGTTGACGTTGACCAGCACGCCGCCGCTGACGACGGCGTCGGCCGGCTTGCGGCCCATCGCCACCTCGACCAGCTCGCGGCGCCCCTCCTGGGGAAGCACTCGACCGCTCATCCCTGCACCTCCTGCTCGAAGCGCCGTTCGGTGCCGGCGTCCGGATCGTCGTGGTGGTTTGGCGCCGCCTCGGCGGCGAGGAACTCGAGCAGCCGCTCGGTGACGAAGCCGGGCTGCTCCTCGGCGATCCAATGCCCGCATTCGGGGATGACGCCGCCGGCGACCGACGAGGCGAGCATCTCCATGCACTGACGGGTTTCCTCGCCGTAGGAGAAGTCGCCGCCGTAGGCGAGCACCGGCATCTCGAGCGGCTGCCTGCGGTGCTCGCGGACCTGCTCCGCGTGCGTCCAGAAGCTCCGATACCAGCTCAGCACGCCCTTCAGCGCCCCGGCCTGCGAGTACATGTCGACGTAGTGGTCGATCGACTCCTTGCTCACGGCGTCCGGGTCGGCGGCGAACAGCGCGAAGTGCGAGAGCATGTACTCGCGCATGTGCCCCGCGAGCAGGATCTCGGGGAAGTCGGGAACGGAGAGGAAGCCCATGTGCCAGAGGAACTTGCCTCCCGGCCGCGGGACCATCGTCTCCTCGATCATCCCGACGCCGGGCATGACCATGTCGAAGATCGCCAGCCGGCTCACCGCGTCCCGGTGCTGCGCCGCGGTGGCGTAGGCGGCGACCGCGCCCCAGTCGTGGCCGACGAGCGCGTAGCGGTCGTGGCCCAGGCCGGTGACGAGCCGGTGCACGTCCTCGCCCGCCCGGTTGGCGTCGTAGCCCGTGTCCGGCTTCGACGTCTTGCCCAGCCCGCGGACCGCCGGCAGGATGACGGTGTACCGCTCCGCCAGCACGCTGGCCACGTCCCGCCACGCCCACCAACAGTCCCACGCGCCGTGGACGATCACGACGGGATCGCCACTTCCGCCGGTCACGTAATGCATCCGGATGTCGTCGACCTGTGCCGAGTGGCTGCTGAATCCTGAGGGCAATTGCGGCATCTCAAAAAAGTCCTTTCACATCGATCCATCGACCTTCGGGCCGGGACCGCTCCGCGCGGCCCCGGCCCGATCCCGCCAAGCGGCGCGGGCTTCTCAGTGGCTGGCGCCCGCCGCCGTCACGCAATCGACTCCCCACAGCCGGCAGTTGTTCAAGATGCCCCGGCCCGACGTCTCCGGGTAGGGCGTGAACATCGACCGCGTCGGCGGCTCGACCTTGACGGGCGGCGCCTCGCGCGACGCGGGCAGCTGCTTCTCGCCCGGGAGGATCTTCCCGGTCGCGAAGTACTGGGCGATCTCGTCGATCGCCGTCTTGCCCTGCGCCGCGCCCGACTCGATGCCGCAGTTGGCGATCTCGCCGTCGATCACGCCGCTCAGGTCGCCCGCGCAGTTGCCGGCGATCACCTTCACGTCCTTGCCGGGCTGCAGGCCGTTCTCCTTCAGCGCCTTCACCACGCCGTTGGCCGTGTCGACGTTCGTCGCGAAGATGTAGTCGATCCCCTGGCCCTTGTACCGCGGGATCAGCTGGGACGCGGTGTCGTAGCCGGGCTGGGCGCCGATCCCGGAGTACTCCTTGCGCAGCAGCTTGAAGGGCTGCGCCTTCGTCGCCTCGTTCCAGCCCTGGTCCTGCAGCTCGCCGAGCCGGAAGCCCTTGGGCGTGGCGATGTACAGCAGGTTGCCGGCCGGGCTGTGCAGCTTGCGATCGGACTTCTGGTCCTGCGCCCGGATCTTGAGTGCGGCTTCGCCGTTGGTGCTCCCCTTCAGGATCCCGTTGATGCCGGCGTACGCCGTGACGTACCGGTCCGAGAACGGCTGGATCTGCGCGTCGACCTGGAAGACGGGAGCGACCTGCGCCATCTGGCGCAGGGGGTTGACCTGGGATCCCGGGTCGGCCGGCAGCCAGACGAAGGCCGCCGGCTTCTCGCCAGTGGCGAGGTACTGCTGGATCTGGCCGTTCTCCTGATCGGCGTCGAGCGTGTTCTCGATGATCTGAAGCTTGTACCCGTATTTGGCCGCTTCCTCCTGCGCGCCCTTCTGCTGCTCGGCGATGAACGGGAAGCTCTTGGACAGGTCGAAGAAGACGATCTTCTTGCCGTTGCCGTTGAGCGTCCCGGTGCCCTTCGTCGCCTTCGACGTGGCACCGCCGCCGGAGCTGCCGCAGCCTGCCACGGCCAGCCCGACAATTACCGTAATAACAGCAATCCAACCATACCGCGGTCGAACCATCACAACTCCTCCACAACTCCTCCGCTTTCAGTAAGCCGAGAATAGGGTTCACACGACGCCCGGCGCAACGCAGAGCAGGGCTGAAGCATTGGCTCATCAACCACCGTGATGAACTCCGACGACGCAGGGCTCTGACACCGCTCACCGGTTTGCGAGAAAGTCATTCTTCACACTTCAAACTTCACGGTGAACGACCGGCGCGAGCGCCCGCAGGGAGCCCTGTGCCGGGCTCAGGCATCGGGCCTCGCGGCCAGTCCGAAGGACCGGTCGCGCATCACGCGCCGAGCTCGGAGGCGTCTGCCTCCGAGCTCGGCCGTCGCGATGATCAACAGCAGCGCCCCGGTGAACAGCTGGCTGAGCGAGTCCTGCGCGCCATGGGCGGTCAGCGCTCCGCTCAGGAGCCCGAGGATCGCGACGCCGATCGCCACGTTCCAGACCGTGCCACGCCCGCCCGCGAGCGCGATGCCGCCGATCAGCGCCGCCGCGACGCCCGACAGCAGGAGGTCGGGATAGGCCCACGGGACCGCGCTGCCGTCCTTGAAGGAGGCAAGGCCGCCGGCCAGGCCGGCGCACGTCGCGGAGATCGCGAAGGACAGGACGATGGCCCGGTCCGTCCGGACCCCGGCGGCCTCGGCCTCGGTGCGGCCGCCGCCGAGCGCGCGCACCTCTCGGCCGAAGCGCGTCGACGACATGAAGACGCCGAGGACCACGAAGACGGCGAGCGCGACGATCGACCCCGCCGTCAGGAACCACCAGCGCTGGAGCAGGATGTCCGCGGCGCCGAAGTTCGAGAGCGGCAGCGGCTCGTTGTGCGCGATGACGTAGGCGACGCCGCGGAGGACGATGAGCGTCCCGATGGTGAAGACCAACGAGTTGATCTTCAGGCGCGCGATCAGATAGCCCTGCAGCGTCCCGACGAGCGTGCCGGCCAGCGTCGCGGCGAGGACCGCCGGGACGAGCCCGGCGTCGGAGGCCTTGATCGCCACGACGCCGCCGACCGCGGCCATGGAGCCGACCGAAAGGTCGAGCTCGCCGGCGATCATCGTGATGGCGACGCCCACCGCGACCAGGCCCACCAGCTCGAAGTTGAGCGCGATCACGTAGCCGCCGGACTCCCCGCGCAGCGACGGGGTGGAGATCAGGACGGCGATCCACACTGCGATCAGGACCGTCGCCGGGCCGGCGTACGGCAGCAGACGGCCGAGCTTCGGGGTCAGGTGCCTCATCGGACGGTTCTCCCACGTTGGAGGGCGAGCATGACGACGACGATCAGGACGGTCAGTCCGGACCCGACCTGGCGGACCCCGAGCGAGAACCCGTTCAAGAGCATGACGTTGTTCGCCGTGGCGATCACGCAGGCGCCGACGGCGCTCCGCAGCGGGGAGCCGTCGCCGCCCTGGATGGCGGTGCCGCCGACGAGGACCGCTGCCGCGACGTCGATGGACAGCGTGTTGAGGGTGTCGAGGTTGGCCGACCGCAGGCCGCCGCCCACGAGGATGCCGGCCAGGGCGATCCCGACCGAGAGCAGGACGAACGCCCAGATCGTGGTGCGGGCGATCGGCAGGCCGCTGAAGTCCGCCGAGCTCCGGTTGGCCCCCAGGAGGGTCAGGCGGCGCCCCAGCACGGTCTTGCCCGTGAGCACGGTGGCGAGACCCGTCACCGCGGCGAAGACGTAGACGGACAACGGGATCCCCAGCGGCGTGCTGGCGATCCACCCGATGTCGGCGCCGTGCGAGGTGATGGTGCTGCCGCCGGTCAGCTGGGCCACGACGCCCAGCACGATCGCGCCGGCGGCGAGCGTGACGACGATCGGGTTGAGCCCCGCGGCCACCAGCCCACCCTGCGCGATGCCCGCCGCGACGAGCAGCGCGATGACCACGACCACCGCCAGGACCTGGTTCCACCCATGGCCGACGCAGGACAGGAACACGACCGCGGCGAGCATCCCCGATTGCGATACCGCCAACGACACCATGTTGCCCGAGAGCGTGATGAAGGTGGTGCCGACCGCGACGATGCCGATGATCGCCGCGTTGGCCAGGATCGCCTTGACGTTGGCGGCCGTGCCGAACTCCGGCGTCACCGCGATCGCCACCGCGAGCAGCGCCACGAGGAACAGGAGGGGGGCGCGGGCCACCAGGGCCGCGCGGACCGGGCTGGGCGAGCGCGGCGGCTCCGCGCCGGGGGCGACCGGCGCCGTCGTGCTCTCGTCGGAGAAGGAGATCATCGCTTCCGGCTTGGTCACGACGGCGCTCCCACCGGGTGCATCACTTCTCGCACCATCTCCTCTTCGGTCCACTGCTCGTGGCTGCGGACGTCGGTCATCCGGCCGCGGTAGAACGTCGCGATCGTGTCGCAGAACCCCAGGACCTCGTTGGTGTCCGACGACGCCAGGACGATCGACAGCCCCTCGGCGCAGAGCTCGCGCAGCTTGTGGTTGATCTCGGCGCGCGCCCCGACGTCGACGCCGCGCGTGGGCTCCTCGACGAGCAGGATGGCCGGGTCCGTCCCGAGCCACTTCCCGAGCACGACCTTCTGCTGGTTGCCGCCGCTGAGCGTCTGCACCGGTGACCGCAGCCGGCTCTGGTCGATCGCGAAGGATCCGGCGATCGCGTTCGCGCGCTCACGCTCCCGCCGGCGTGACACCCAGCCGCCGCTCGCGACCCCGGACAGCCACGGCGCGGACAGGTTCTCGCGCGTCGAGCGCCCGGCGAAGAAGCCGTCCTTCTTGCGGTCGTCGGAGCAGTAGCCGACCCCCGCGCGGGTGCTGGCGTGGCGTCCGCGCAACGGGAGCGGGCGACCGTGCAGCGTCGCCGATCCCTGCACCCCGGGGACGGTCCCCGCGAGGGCGCGCAGGACGACGTTGGCGCCGCTTCCGATCTGGCCCGACAGCCCCAGGATCTCGCCGGGGCGAAGCTCGAACGACACGGGCTCCGCCAGCCCCGCGGCCTGGAGCCGATCCACCACGAGCACGGGCTCGCCGCTCAACGGCTCGCGGCTCGGGAACATGCTCTCGAGCCGCCGGCCCAGCAGGAGCGTGATGACCCGGTCGACGTCCAGGTCCTCCACCGCGATCGGCGGCAGGCTGTTGCCGTTGCGCATCACGGTGACCCGATCGGCGATCTCGAAGACCTCGCGCAGGCGGTGCGTGACGTAGATGACACCGCAGCCGCGCCGGGCCAGCTCGCGGACCATGGCGAGCACGCGGGTGATGTCCGCATCCGACAGGGCGGCCGTCGGCTCGTCGAAGATGACGATCTTCGCCTTGCGCGCCAGCACGCGCGCGATCTCGACGAGCTGCGACTCCGCGACGCTGATCTCCTCCACGAGACGGCGCGGGTCGAGGTGCTGCAGGCCCACGGGCTCGAGCAGCGCGCGCGCGTCGGCGGCCAGCCGTCGCGGCGACGTGAACGCGCCCGCCGCCTGGTCGCCGAGGACCAGGTTCTCCGCGATGCTCATCGACGGGATGCAGCTGATCTCCTGCTGCACGGCGGCGACGCCCGCGGCCTGCGAGCGGGAGGTCGGGAACAGGTGCACGACCTCGCCGTCTACTCGTACCTGTCCGTCGTCGGCGTCGACGAGCCCTGTGAGGACCTTGACCAGGGTGCTCTTGCCGGCGCCGTTCTCGCCGAGCAAGGCCATCACCTCGCCGGCGCGGAGCTCGAAGTCGACGGCGTCCAGCGCCTGCACCGCGCCGTAGCGCTTCGACATTCCCGACATCTGCAAGCGCAGCGGGTGCTGGCCGTCCGCCTTCGGCGTCGGCGGTTCGACGGGCATCTCAGACGCCCGTCCCGAGATGGGTGCTGCCGCTGTCGCACGTGCGTGCGACAGAGCCGAGGTTGAACGCCATAGCCACTCCTCCGAAGCGTGATCGTTCCCGTCGCAGTAACAGTCAATGGGACACCGCGCGCGGGTAGTTCAATAGTCACCGGTGTTCACAGATCACCAATGACCGGATCGTTACCGTAACGGGTTCGCCTACAACCGAACTGGCGTCTTCAATCTTGCTCACTAGGCTATCTCCGAGTGGGATGGAGATCGGCGGCCTGCGTGGTGATGGCGCCCTCGGAGGCACTCGCGACCTGCGCGGCGTACTTGGCCAGCACGCCCCGCGTCACGGCGCGCGCGGGCGCCTCGTAGCCGGCGAGGCGCCGCTCGATCTCGGCGTCGGAGACGTCGACGTCGATGCGGCGGCGGTCGACGTCGACGGTGACGATGTCGCCTTCGCGGACCGCCGCGATCGGGCCGCGCTGGACGGCCTCGGGCGCGACGTGGCCCACCATGAATCCGCGTGTGGCGCCCGAGAAGCGACCGTCGGTGATCAGCGCGACCGAGTCCCCGAGGCCCTCCCCCACGATCGCCGCGGTCACCGCGAGCATCTCGCGCATGCCCGGGCCGCCGGCGGGGCCCTCGTTGCGGATGACGACGACGTCGCCGGGGTCGATCCGGCCGGCGGTGACGGCGGCCATCGCAGCCTCCTCGCCCTCGAAGACGCGCGCCGGGCCGCTGTGCCGGCGGCGCTCGTGACCGGAGAGCTTGACCACGCTACCCTCGGGCGCGAGGTTGCCGCGCAGGATCGCGATGCCGCCGGTCGCCTTGATCGGGTTCGCGAGCGGCCGGATCACCTCCTGGCCGTCGGCCTCCTGCGACTCGTCGGCGTGCCGGCCGATGCTCTTGCCGGTGACCGTCGGCGCGTCCGCGTGCAGGAGGCCGAGGTCCTTCAGGCGCTTGGCCAAGACCGCGGTGCCGCCCGCCGCGTGCAGGTCGGTCGCGACGAAGCGCCCGCCGGGCTTGAGGTCGCAGAGCGTCGGCGTGGACGCGGCGATCCGGTCGAAGTCGTCGATGGCCAGCGGCACGCCCATCTCGCGCGCGACCGCGAGCAGGTGCAGGACGCCGTTGGTCGAGCCGCCGGAGGCGGCGACCGCGAGGATCGCGTTCTCGATCGACTCGCGGGTGATGAGGTCGCTCGGCCGCTGTCCGCGCGCGAGGACGTCCATGACCAGCTCGCCGGCCGCGTAGGCCACCTGCGGCTTCGTCGCGTCCTGGGCCGGGACGAGGCTCGGTCCGATCGGGCTGATGCCCATCATCTCGAAGGCCATGGCCATCGTGTTGGCCGTGTACTGGCCGCCGCAGGCGCCCGGACCCGGGCTGGCCGCGGCCTCGATGTCCGCCAGCTCCCGGTCGGTGATCTTGCCGGCCGCGTTCGCGCCGACCGCCTCGAAGACGTCCATGATCGTGATGTCCTTGCCGTCGTGGCGGCCGGGCGGGATCGAGCCGCCGTAGAGCATCACGCCGGGCACGTCGAGCCGCGCGAGCGCCATCACGGTGCCGGGGATCGTCTTGTCGCACCCGCACAGGCAGATGACGGCGTCGAACAGATGCCCGCGCGCGACCAGCTCGATGCTGTCGGCGATGACCTCGCGCGAGACCAGGCTCGTCCGCATCCCGTCGGTGCCCATCGTGATGCCGTCGGAGATCGCGATGGTGTTGAACTCCATCGGCGTGCCGCCGGCGGCTCGGATCCCGTCCTTGACGTGCTTGGCGAGCGCGCGGAGGTGGATGTTGCAGGGCATCGTCTCGACCCACGTGTTCGCGACGCCGATGATCGGCTTGGCCAGCGCCTCGTCGTCGTAGCCGATGCCCTTCAGGTACGCGCGCGCGGGCGCGCGGTCGCGGCCTTCGGTGAGCGTGCGCGATCGATGCTTGGGATCGAACCGTTCGTTCTGGCTTGGGTGCATGTGAGCGGGCCTCGATGTCGCGGGGTCGGGGTTCAGGGGACCGGACGCGAGACGGCCTCCGCCGGCGCCCGCCGAGGTCCATGGGCCTCGAGGAGGAGGTCGGAGGCGCGCTCGGCGATCATGATCACCGGGATGTTGGTGTTGCCACGGACGACGTTCGGCATCACCGAGGCATCGACGACGCTGAGCCCCGAGACGCCGTGCACGGCGCAGGCCGGGTCGACGACCGCCGACGGGTCGTCGGCCGGCCCGATCCGGCAGGTGCCGGCGGGGTGATACGTCCCGAACGACCGGTTGCGCACCGTCGCCCTCAGCCAGCTCTGCTCGCGCATCCGGGTTCTCGTTGACCTCGCCGGCGGCGATGCCGCGCTTGATCAGCGCACGACGGACGGGGTCCGGCCCGTCCAACAGGCGGGCGAGGAGCCGCGAGGCGGCGACGTTCGCCGGCCCGGGCTGGTTCAGGTGGCGGACGACCCGTGAATAGCCGGCCGCGAACACCTCGTGGCGCAGCGGCCGGACGGCGTCGTCCTGCATGAACTCCAGCGCGAGCGCGAGGCCGTCGACCATCCGCTCGTAGTCGCGCTCGTCGGTGAGCATCCGGAAGCGTACGTCCGGGAGCGCGCGGGGGTCCGCGGACGACAGGCTCACGCGACCGCGGGAGCAGGGCTGCACCAGCGTCACGCCGAGCCCGGCGACCGAGGCGCCGACCCCGTGCCAGGACGACTTGTTGACGACGAGCATCAGCGCGTCCGAGCTCAGGCCGGGCTCGCTGCCGGCGGTGAAGCGCAGCGCGGTGTTGAACTGCGGCCGCAGGCCGGGCGGCTGGCGCGCGCCCTTCACCACATGCGTGGCGAGGTAGACCACCGGGTGGTTCTGCAGGTTGGCCCCGACCCCGGCGCGGTCGGCGACCGGCTCGATGCCCAGGCGCCGCAGGTCCTCCTCCGGCCCGATGCCGGAGCGCAGCAGCAGCGCCGGCGAGTGGATCGCCCCACCGCTCACCACCACGTGGCGCGCGCGCAGCTGGACGCGGCGGCCACCCTGGATCGCCTCGACCCCGGCGCATCGCGATCCCTCGAAGATCAGGCGCTCGACCGTGGTGTCGGCGAGGATCCGCAGGTTCGGGCGGGCGCGCGTCCGCGCGTCGAGGTAGGCGGACGCCGCCGAGACGCGCAACGCCTGCGTGCCGCTGAGCGGCAGGCGGCAGTAGCCGTCGGAGAAGTCCCCGTTCATGTCGTCGACCGCCGGCCATCCGTGGCGCGCCGCCGCCTCGCCGACCGCCTGGCAGAACGGCGGGATGTCACGCTCGTGATGGCGCCGGATCGTCACCGGACCGTCCGTCCCGTGCAGCGGCCCGTCGAAGTCGCGATCGGCCTCGAGCCGCCGGAAGTACGGCAGGACGTCCTTCCACCCCCAGCCGGTCGCGCCGGCGTCCGCCCATCCGTCGTAGTCGCCGGGCAGGCCGCGCACGGCGATCATGCCCATGAGGCTCGATCCACCGCCCATCACCCGCGCCTGCGGGAACGCCGTCTTGCGGCCGCTGCCGTCGGCGTTCTGATCGGCCTTGAGGCCGCGCCACATGTACGCGTCGTTGTAGTACGAGCGCGGGTAGAGATCCTGGATGTCGTCCGGAGTGGCGTCCGGTGGGGTGTCCCGGCCGGCCTCCACCAGCAGGACGTCGGCCCCGCCGCCGGAGAGCCGGTTGGCCAACACGCAGCCCGCCGAGCCCGCGCCCACGATCAAGAAATCCGTCACTTCACCCCTCCGCGTGTGCGGGCTCGTATCTCACTCTCAAGTTCCTCTCGAGTTCCCTGAAGCTAGTGCGCGCCCGAGGACCGGCGCAACGCACATCGAAGGTGGGGCATGGGCGCATCGACCAACGTGATGGCCTCGCGCCGCGCTCGCTGGTCAATCCCGGGTCCGGGTCCCGAGCCCCAGGATCTCGCGCGTCTCGGCGGGGGTCGCGACCTCGCGTCCAAGGCGCTCGGCGATCTGGACCACGGTCTCGACGAGCTCGGCGTTGCTGGCGGCGAGGGAGCCGTCCGGCAGGTAGGGGTTGTCCTCCCAGCCGACGCGCACGTGCCCGCCGAGGGCGATGATCGTCGGGATCAGCTTCCAGGCGCTGCCCGGGTCGATGATGCTCGTGTTCCAGCAGACGCCGGGCGGAAGATGACGCTGGAGGTAGAGCACCGAGTCGATCGTCGGGGGCGTCCACCCACCGCCGCCCCAGCCCAGCATCAAGGTCACCCACACGGGGTCGATGAGCCCACCCTGCGCGCGGATGTGCTCGAGGTTCCAGAACGCCCCGACCTGGAAGCACTCGATGTCGAGCTTCACCTGGTTGGCGATCGCGGCGCGCGAGAACCTCCAGCAGCTCGTCGCGCGGATGGAGGGCGTACAGCTCGAACGGCACCGACCGCAGGTCCGAGTCGAGGTACATGTCATGCGCGCCGAACGGATAGGAGACCATTTCGGGCCCCTGGGCCATCAGCGCGAGCTTCTGGTCCAGCGACGCGCCCGTCCCGTATTGGATGATCGCGTCGCCGCCCTCCCGGATGGCCTCGCTCAGCGCGCGGAAGCCGTCGAGATCGGCGACCATCCGGTTGCGGCCGTCGGCGCCCCGCTCGACGGAGTACACGCCGTGGTGATGACAGATCGCGGCGCCGGCGGCGACCGCGTCGCGGTACTCGCGGGCGAACGCGCCGGTGTCGGTGATCGCCGGGAGCAGGGGGTTATCGGGGTACTGCGGCGTCGAGTCCGCCGTGACGGTGATGATGAGCTTGTCCATTGCCACTTCTTGCCGTGGGTTTGTCAGAGACCCGGAACGGGTCAGGTGATGTGCAGTTCCTGGAGGAGCCCCCGCATGCGCCGAGCGGCGCTGTGCTCGAGCGCCGCCGGGTCCGGCTCCGGCCACTCCCGCAGCCCGGGCGCGGAGCGCGCCGTCGACAGGACCGGGAAGAGGTTGTCGGCGACCGCGGCGAACGTGCCCACGCCGCCGAGCCGGGCGGTCTCGAACGGACCGGAGTAACGCCAGCGGCGAGCCAGGCCATCGCGGACGATCTCGTCGATCGTCTCCGGTGAAGCGACGTCGTGCTCCGCGAGCCAGAGCGCCTCCCGCAGCAGCGCGAACTGCAGGCGGTTCCACACGAACCCGGGCACGTCCCGCACGGCGACCGGGCGCTTGCCCATCGCCCGCAGCGTCGCGTCGATGGACTCCACGACCTCGGGCAGCGTCGCGGCCGTCGTGACCAGCTCGACCAAGGGCATCAGCAACGGCGGGCTCCAGTAGTGCGTGCCCACGAGCCGCTCCGGCCGTCCGATCGCCGCGCCGAGCCGCTCGATCGGGATCGAGGACGTGTTCGAGGCCAGGGTGGCGCGCGGCCAGCGCTCGCTCGCCGCTCCGAGCAGTCGCGCCTTCAGCTCGAGGTCCTCGGGCACCGACTCGAACACGATCGCCGGCTCGTCGAGGACCTCGTCGAGGTCCGTCGCGACCGTCATCGCTCCGTCGGCTGCCTTCAGCTCCTCGGCGTCGGCGCGCCCCGCGGCGCGCGCCAGGTCGAGCGCGGCCCGCAGCGCTCCCTCGGCGCGCTCGCGGTCGCGGGCGAGGACCGTCACGCGGTGGCCCGCGATCGCGTACTCGCATCCGACCTGGGCGCCCATCCGTCCCGCGCCGATGACGACGGCGCCCGGCGTCATACCTCTACCACCGGGTTGCGGAGCACCCCGACGCCCTCCACCTCGCATTCGACCACGTCGCCGTGCTCGAGCGACCGTCGCGGCTCCATGAACTCACCGCAGCCCCACGGCGTGCCCGTGAGGATCACGTCGCCGGCCTCGAGCGTGAAGCTGTGCGAGCAGAAGCTGATCAGCTGGGCGACCCCGAAGATCATCTCCGAGGTGCTGGAGTCCTGCACGACCTCGCCGTTGACCTTCGTCGTGAGCCTGAGGTTCTGCGGGTCGTCGACCTGGACCAGCTCGGACCCGAGCGGACAGAACGTGTCGAGGCTCTTGCCCCGCACCCACTGGACGTCGGCGAACTGCAGGTCGCGCGCGCTCACGTCGTTGGCGACCGTGTACCCGCGCACGTAGGACAGGGCGTCGGCCTCGGCCACGTCGCGGGCGTCACGGTCGATGACGACGGCCAGCTCGACCTCCCAGTCCACGCGCGCGGTCACCCCCTTCGGGATCCTGATCTCGTCCCCGTCGCCGATCAGCGACGTCGTGAACTTGCTGAACACCAACGGGTTGTCCGGCGGCGTCATGCCCGACTCGCGGACGTGGTCCATGTAGTTGAGCCCGATCGCGACGATCTTGCCCGGCTTCTCGATCACTGCGTCACCCCTGTTCGACGCGTTCCCGGGCCTCGCCCGGCGGCTGGCCGGCGGCGCTGGGTCACGCGTTGCTGTCGTTACGGAGATCGTTTCGCAGAAGCGACTGATCTTCCAATGAGGCTGACTGATGGGCGTCGCGGACCCGGCCCGCCGCGAGGTGCACGACCAGATGCGACGGACGCAGCACGTCGTGGTAGACGCGCTGCGTGGCGGGCAGGGCGTCGAACACGTCGGCGGTCAGCGACGGCGCGCCGGTGTTGACGTTCGCGTCGTACGTGGGGTGCTCGCTGCTGGAGACCTCCAGCCGGAGGGCCTCGCCCGCGCGCACGAGCATCGCCGTCGTGCCCACGTCGATCCGATAGCGGACGACCTCGCCGGGCGTGAGCGGCTCCGGGTGCTCGAGCGACTCCCGGAACCGCGCGCGGACGATCCCGCCACACAAGTTGATGGCCTTGCCCTCGGCATCGACGTGCACGAGCTTCGCCGTCCAGTCGGTGTCGACGCGATCGGTCGCGGCGAACAGCACGAGGTGCGCCGGGCCCGCCAGGAGGGTCGGCTCGGTGAACGGCGCCGTGGTGTAGACGAGCACGTCGTTGCGGCCCTCGACCTCGCACTGGCACGCGGGCCCCATCGGCGAGGAGCCGGCCGAGCAGCAGGAGCGCCCACCCGCGCTGGGGACCGGCAGGCCGGGCAGGTAGACGAACACGTCCGGCCGGCCGTCGTCCTGCGGGGCGTCCGGACGGAGCCGGCCGTCGCCGGAGTCCGAGAGCGCGCGCCCGCTCGAGTGCAGGTAGAAGGTGCGGGCCTCGACCTCGGGCGGCGGCCACGTCGCGGCCGAGCGCCACGCGTCCTCACCCATCACGAAGTACCTGACCGGATCCTCGGCGGTGGCCGGCGCGGCGTCCTTGAGCCAGCGGTCGAACCAGCGCAGCTGCAGCTCGTCGATCGCGTTGGCCGCCTCGCTCCCGAAGTCCCTGATGCCGACCCGGCGGCTCCACGGGACGTGCAGCCAGGGACCGACGACGAGACGCTGGCGTTCCGGGTCTCCCCGCGCTCGCGGAGCGCGCCGTGGAGGCGGAGCGTCCCCTCGACGAACGTGTCGTACCAGCCTCCGATGTGGAGGCAGGGAACGTCGATCGCCCCGGCGCGTCCCAGCAGGCCCACGTCGGACCAGTAGGGGTCGCGCGTGTCGTGCTCCAGCCAGTCGAACAGCCATTCGACCCCCGCGTCGCGCAGGAGCGGGTGGTCCTGGAGCGGATGGTCGCCGATGAGCGTCATCGCCCCACGGCGCAGCTCCACCGCGACCCTGCGCGCGGCCTCGCGCTCCCCGCGCCGCAGCAGCTCCGGGATCGCCATCGCCTCGAGGCACCAGCTGACGACGAACGCCAGCTGGAACGCCCCGCCGCGGTAGCACCAGCCGTCGTAGAAGTCCTCGGGCGTCATCGCCGGCGCCATGCACGCGAGCGCGGGCGGCGCCTCGGTGGCGGCCAGCAGCTGGGTGGCGCCGGCGTACGAGAAGCCGTACGTCCCGACCCGTCCCGTCGTGCCGGGCAGCCGCGCCGCCCACTCGATGCTGTCGTAGCCGTCCGCGGCCTCGTGCCGGAACGGGTCGAAGCGGCCGTCGGAGGCGAAGCGGCCGCGGACGTCGCAGGCTACGACCACGTAGCCGTGCGACGCGTACCACGCCGGGTGCTGGTAGACGTTGGTCTGGGCGAACGTCTTGTCGTAGGGCGTCCGGTGCAGCAGCACGGGCAGGTCGCCTCCCGTCCGCGGCCGGTGGACGTCGGCGCGCAGCGACGTCCCGTCCCGCATCGGCACCTCGACGTCGCGCTCGACGGCGACGGCGACGGCGCCGCCCGTCACGCGGTCGCCCCCGCGGCCTGCACGCACGGAAGCCCCCAGATCGTGCAGCCGGACAGGATCCCCTTCCCGGTCGTCATGGGGTACGGGATGTACGTCGACCGCGTGGGCGGCTCCACCTTGACGGGAGGGGCCTCACGGGTCGCCGGCAGCTGCTTGGCGCCCGGCTCGATCTTCTTGCCGGAGGCCAGGTACTGGGCGATCATGTCGACCACGAGCTTCCCGTTGGCCGCTCCCGAGCTGACGCCGCAGTTGGCGATCTGGCCGCCGATCATGGCGCTGAGGTCGCCTGCGCAGTTGCCGGCGATCACCTTCACGTCCTTGCCGGGCCGCAGGCCGTTCTCCTTGAGCGCCTTCACCACGCCGTTGGCCGTGTCGACGTTGGTCGCGAAGATGTAGTCGATCCCCTGGCCCTTGTACCGCGCGATCAGCTGCGACGCGGTCTCGTACCCCGGCTCGGCGCCGATGCCGGCGTGCTCCACGCGCAGCACGTTGAACGGCTCGCCCTTCGTGGCGTCGCGGAACCCTTGCAGGCCCAGCTCGCCGAACCGGAACCCGGCCGGCGGCTGGAGGTAGAGCAGGTTGCCGGCCGGGCTGTGCAGCTTGCGGCCGGCGTGCCGGTCCTGATCCCGGAGCCGCGACGCGAACGTGCCGTTGGCGCGGCCCATGAAGACGCCGTCGATGCCGGCGTATCCCGTGACGTAGTCCTTGTCGAAGGGCGCGATCTGCGCGTCGATCTGGAAGACCGGGGCGACCCTCGCCATCTGCCGCAGCGGGTTGACCTGGGAGGACGGATCGACCGGCAGCCAGAAGAACGCGGCCGGCGGCTGACCCGTCGCGAGGTACTGCTGGATCTGGTTGTTCTGCTCGTTGGCGTCGAACCCGTTCTCGATGGTCTTGAGCCGGTACCCGAGCTTGGTCGCCTCGGCCTCCGCCGCCTGCTGCTCCTCGGCGATCCACGGGAAGCTCTTGGACAGGACGAAGGAGACGATCGTCTTCCCACCGCCGTCGAGCGAGCCGGTGGGCTCCGCGGCGCTCGACGCGGATCCCCCGCTCGAGCTCCCACAGCCCGCGGCCAGGACAGCAACAACAACGACGAGCGGCGTGAGGCACGCCAAGCGCCTGTTCAACATTGCGGCTCGCTCTCTCCTCGATGACATTGCAAATACTCCCGCTGCCTGCGCGGCGGGGGCCATTTCCGGTGAGGGACTTCTACTGTCATCGCGGCGAGCCACGGAACCGACATGACTGGTGCCGCATGTCGCCATCAACGAGCGTGATGACCACGCGGACGCGGCACGTGCGCCCGCTCGACCGGAACGCAGCCGGGGGTCAGCTCAGATCGGCGCGGGGAGCGCCGGCGCGATCGCCGAACGCCTCTTCCAGCAGGGCGATGACGGCGTCGGTCACGGCGCTACGACCGGCCGCCGTGGCGATGTAGCCGAAGTTCGCCGAGCCGGGCGGCTCGAGCGGGAGGACCCGCAGCTTGCCCGACACGGCCCCCAGGCTGATGCTCGACCGCGTGAGCAACGTCACGCCCACGCCGGACTCCACGAACGCCTTCGCCTCGCTGAGCGTGTGCACCTCGTAGCGGACGTTGGGCGCAAAGCCGACCTGCGCGCAGCTCTGCTCGAGCCATCGCCGCAGCGGGTTGCCTTCCGGGAACGAGATCCACGCGTCGTCGCTCAAGCGCGCGAGCGGCAGCGGGTTGATGTCGGAGCAGGGGTGATCGGCGGGCAGGACGGCCACCAGGCCGCTGCTTCCGAGCCGGCGGCTGACCAGCCCTTCCGCACGCACGGGAAGCCAGACCACCCCGAGGTTCAGGCGCCCCTCGGACACCAGCGTCGTGATCTCGGCGTTGATGTCTTCGCGCGCACGAACCGTGATGCGGGGAAACCGCGCACGGACGGCGCGCAGGAGCCAGCTCAGCAGCGTCGGGGTAAGCGCCGTCGCGATCCCGAGCTCGACGGTCCCGGCGAGCTCCCCGCCGTTGTCCACGCCGGTGTCGCGGTAGGCGGCGATGTCCCGCTCCACGCGTTCGATCAGTCCCAGGATCACCTTGCCCTGGCGAGCCAGCTCGAGCCCCGCGGGGGTGGGCTCCATCCCGGACGAGCCGCGGACGAGCAGGACGACCCCGAACTCCTTCTGGAGACGACCGATCGCCTGGGACACGGCCGACTGGACGCGGCTCAAACGAGATGCCGCCCGTGTGACGCTGCCCAGCTCCACCGTCAGCACGAACGCGCGTAGGTCGTTGACCTGCATCGGCGACGATGATATCGCCAGGCATGTCCGCGAAATCGGGCGCCGCGGTCCCGAGGCTGCTCTTAGGATGTCGAAGCAATGTGCCCTGCGGCCGACCGGCGTGACTGATGCGGTACCTCCATCTGCCCGACGACGAGGACCGGCCGCGCCTGGCCGCGCTGGTCGAGGATCGGGTCGTCGACCTGGCCGGCGTCATCCCCGGCACGCGGTCGATCGACGACCTCGTCCGGGCGGGTCCGGAGGTCTGGGAGCGGGTGCGGACCGCTGCTCAGGCGCGGGTCGCCGGAGCGTCCCAGGACCCGCCGAGCGGGCCGTTGCCGCCGCCGCTCGCCCGGTCGCCGAAGATCGTGGCGATGGAGCCGCGGCGGACCGGCGAGCCGGCGATGTTCGCGAAGTTCGCCTCGAGCCTGGCCGGCCCCGGCATGCCGATCAGCTGGCCCACCGACGTGACGCGGCGCGTGGCCGGGCAGGCGAAGCTCGGCGTCATCGTCGGGCGGCGCCTACGGCGCGCGTCTCCTGACGAGTGCCTCGACGGCGTCTTCGGCTACACCGCCGCGAACGACCTCACCGCCCGCGACCTGCAGGACCCCGATGGGCAGTGGACTCGCGGCAAGAACCTGGACGGCTTCTGCCCCATCGGCCCCCTGATCGTAACCGCCGACGAGTGCGAGGATCCGCAGGGGCTGCGCATCTCCACCTACATCAACAGCGTCGTGATGCAGGAGTCCAGCATGGACGACATGAACGTGTCGCTCGCCGACCTGTTGTCGTATGCGTCCTGGTCGTTCACGCTGCATCCCGGCGACCTCCTCCTGATCGGCGCCCCGGAGGCCGCCGGCGCGTCGCGCGGCGCGCCGGCCTTCCTGTCGCCCGGAGACGAGGTCACCGTGTCGATCGAGGGCATCGGAGACCTCACCAATCCGGTTCTTCCTCATCTCGAGGAAGCGTCGTAGACGATCGGCGACCGGACCTCGCCGCGCGGCCCGGCCCTGAGTTAGGGCGACCCGCTCCCCGCCGGCCGCGGGCCGCTGCACATGACGCGCAGCCAGACGACCTGTCCTTCGTCCTCGCGCACGTACGCCTGCTGCTCGAAGACGAACGGGCCGTCGGCGCCGGTGCCGTGGACGCGCCAGCTGACGCGCTGCGTGTCGGCGACCGTTCCGGTCTCGGCGGGATCGACGCGCTCGACGTCGCGCTCGGGGTGCTCGAACCAGGTGCGCATGGCATCCTCGACGGCGGCGGGACCGTCGGCCTCCCAGACGCGCTTCGGCGTCATCGCGCGGAAGTCGACGTCGGGGTGCAGCAGACCGCGGACGCGCGCGAAGTCCCTGGCGAGGACTGCGTCGACGAACTCGGCGGTCACGCCGGCTGGCACGGTGCTCATGGCGCGAGTCTCCCAGCGGCTGTGCGCCGGGTCAATACGCGAGGCGTGACCTTCGGAGCGGCAGTCCGCCAAGACACTGGTTTTCTGACTGAACACTGTTAGCGTCGTCCGCTCGTGGTCCTTCGCCACGACGCATGCGCATCGCCGTCCCCCAGCCCCCGCGCAGCACCCGGGCGCTCTGCGCACTAGGAGTCCTCGCCGGGCTCGTCGCTCCCACCGGAGCAGCGACCGCCGCGGCCGCACCGCAGCCCAGCCGCCAGCCCGTCACGGCGCGCGGGACGCTCTCGCAGCTCCCCGGCCGCAACGGCTGCCTGGTCGATCGCTCGGCGAGACCCCGCGGCGGCTGCACGCCCGTGCGCGCGCTGCGCGGACCCGCTCCCTTCCTCGGCTCGCGCGCCGTCGCGATCAGCCCGGACGGCCGCGTCGTCTACGTCGCCTCCTCCGGCAGCAATGCGATCGCGATCTTCCGGCGCAACGCGCGCACGGGCGCGCTCACGCAGGCCCCCGGCAAGGGCGGCTGCATCGCCGCAAAGGGCGCCGGCGGCTGCGCGAAGGCGATCGGGCTCGGCCATCCCAACTCGGTCGCCGTCAGCGCCGACGGGCAGAACGTCTACGCCACCTCGCTCGCCGGCGACAGCCTCACGATCTTCTGGCGCAACCGCAAGACCGGCAAGCTCACGCAGGCGACCGGCGGCTGCATCACCGGCCGCACGGGCGTCCCCGGCTGCGTCACGGCGCGCGCGCTCGACGGTCCCGACGTGGTCGTCGTCAGCCCCGACGGCACGAGCGCCTACGTCGGCTCGTTCTTCGGCAACGAGGTCGCGGCGTTCGTGCGCGACCCGTGGGGCGGCGGCTTGAAGCAGCCGTCCGGCACCGCCGGCTGCATCGCCGAGACGGCGGCCGCCGGCTGCGCCACCGGCGTCGCGCTGGGCGCGCCGGAGGGCATGGCGATCAGCGCCGACGGCGACGACGTGTACGTCGCGGCCGCGCTCGGCAACGCGCTCGACGTGCTCGCCCGCAACAGCTCCACCAGCGCGCTGACGCAGACCGGCTGCGTCGTGAACAGCCCGCTCGCCGGCTGCACGACCGGCGTGCAGCTCGGCGGCGCGAACGCGGTGACCGTCAGCCCCGGCGACGATGACATCTACGCGACGTCGCTCACGAGCAACAGCCTGACGTCGTTCGCGCGCACGTCGAGCACCGGCCAGCTCGCCCAGCTCCCCGGCACCTCCGCCTGCGCGATCTACGTGCTCGCGGTCGGCTGCTCGCTCGGGCGCCAGCTGCGCTCGCCCGAGGGGCTCGCCGTCTCGCCCGACGGCGCGAGCGTCTACGCGGCCGCGTTCGCGTCGGGGACGCTCGACGTCTTCGACCGCGACACCAGCTCCGGCGCCCTGCTGCAGAAGCCGCGCCGCGCCGGCTGCATCGCCACGAGCGCCGTGCCCGACTGCACGCGCGGGCGCGCGCTGCGCGGCGTCAGCTCGATCGCCGTCAGCCCCGACGGCCGGTTCGTCTACGCGGGGGCGTTCGGGAGCGACGCGGTCGACGTCTTCAAGCGCGTCACGCGCTGACGAGAGGAGCCGAGATGGGCAGATCCAGGCGCGACGACGAGCAGCAGGAGGGGATCACCCGCAGAGACCTGCTCAAGGGCGCGGCCGGCACCGGCGCCGGGCTCCTGCTCGGCGCGCACGGCGCGGCAGCCGCGGCGCGGACGCTCCCGCAGCCGCGCCGCACGCCGCCCTCCGCCCGCAAGGTCGCCGGCATGAACGTGCTCGTCTTCCTCACCGACCAGCAGCGCGCGATCCAGCACTTCCCGCCCGGATGGACCGCGCGCAACATGCCCGGCCTCACCGGCCTGCAGCAGCACGGCATGACGTTCCCCAACGCCTTCACGAACGCGTGCATGTGCTCGCCGGCGCGCTCGACGCTGATGTCCGGCTACTTCCCCGCCCAGCACGGCGTCAAGTACACGCTGGAGACCGACATGCCGTCGCCGCAGTATCCGCAGGTGGAGCTGGCGACGACGTTCGCGAACCCCGCCAGCGTCGTCGCCGCCGCCGGTTACACGCCCGTCTACAAGGGGAAGTTCCACTGCGTCAAGCCGGCGAACGGCTCGACCTGGGTCCCCGAGGACGTCGACCAGTACGGCTTCACGCGCTGGAACCCGCCCGACGCCGGCGCCAACCAGGACGTGCCCGAGGAGGGCGGCGGGATCTACGACAACGACGGACGCTTCATGACCTCGCAGGGCACGGCGGCGGCGGGCACCGAGGGCGCGCTCCAGTACCTCGCCTCGGCGGCCGCGCAGAGCCAGCCGTTCTTCATCGTCGTCTCGCTGGTGAACCCGCACGACGTGCTCTTCTACCCCGCCACCTACACGAGCGGCGGCTACGACAGCTCGTGGCTGCAGGGCGAGATCGAGCCGCCCGCCACGGCGAACGAGAGCCTCGCGACGAAGCCGACCGTGCAAGCGCAGTTCCGGCGCATCTTCAACCTCACCGGGCCGATCCCGACGCGGCAGATGAAGCGCAATTACCTGAACTTCTACGGCAACTTGATGAAGTCGTCCGACGCGTATCTGGTGAAGATCATGCAGACGCTCGCGAAGGCCGGGCTGCTGGACGACACGCTCGTGATCGCGACGGCCGACCACGGCGAGATGGGCACCGCCCACGGCGGCATGCGGCAGAAGAACTTCAACATGTACGAGGAGTCGATCCGCGTCCCGCTCGTCTACTCGAACCCGCGCCTGTTCCCGCACGCGCTGACGAACGACTCGCTCGTCTCGCACGTCGACTTCCTGCCGACGCTCGCCTCGCTCGTCGGCGCGCCGTCGAGCGCCCGCGCGGCCTGGGAGGGCGTCGACTACTCCGCGCAGATCCTCAGCCGCACGCCCAAGCCGCCGCCGCAGACCTACACCGTCTTCACGTACGACGACTGGCAGTCGGGACAGTCGCGCGGCCCCTACCCGACGCCGCCCAACCACGTCGTCTCGATCCGCGAGCGGCGCTGGAAGATCGCCCGCTACTACGACGCGAACGGCAAGGTGCCGGACCAGTGGGAGATGTACGACCTGAAGACGGACCCGCTCGAACGCGTGAACCTCGCCTACAGAGGCCACAAGCGCACGCCCGCGCAGCAGCGCGAGTACCTGCGCCTGAGGCGCAAGCTCGCGCGCGTCGAGCGGACGCGGCTGCAGCCGCTGAGCTGAGCGCACGCCGCCGCCGCGATGCGGCGCCGCGCCGCGCCGCAGGCACGAGACTGTGCGGATGCCGCCGCGCGACATGAGCGCCGACGACCCGCTCGACGACTTCGAGCCGCGCGCGATCGCGCTCGACGGCGTCACGAAGATCGTGCAGGTGGCCGGCAGCGGGCCGGCGGTGATCGTGATGACGGAGATGCCGGGCATCAGCCCGCACGTCGCGCGCTTCGCCCGCTGGGTGCGCGACGCCGGCTTCACCGTCTACATGCCGTCGCTGTTCGGCCGCGACGGCGCCGTGCCCGGCGTGGAGGAGAGCGTCGAGGTCTTCCAGCGCGCGTGCGTCAGCGCCGAGTTCCGCGCGCTCGGCGCGGGCGCGTCGAGCCCGGTGACGGCGTGGCTGCGCTCGCTCGCGCGCCTCGCCCACGAGCAGTGCGGCGGGCCGGGCGTCGGCGCGATCGGGATGTGCTTCACCGGCAACTTCGCGCTCACGATGATGCTCGAGCCGGCGCTGCTCGCGCCGGTCCTGTCGCAGCCGTCGCTGCCGCTCGACGACCCCGGCGGGCTGGAGATCGCGCCCGACGAGCTGGCCGCGGTGCGCGAACGGCTCGAGCGCGAGGACCTGACCGTGATGGGCTACCGGTTCAAGGGCGACCGCTTCTGCCGCGCGCAGCGCTTTGCCGCCTACGCGGAGGCGCTCGGCGACCGCTTCGTCGCCCGCGAGCTGCCCGACGAGGCGGCCAACCCCGAGACCGCGCCGTTCTTCGAGCACGTCGTGAGAAGCCCCCACAGCGTCGTCACCGCCCACCTGATCGACGAGGCCGGCCAGCCGACGATCGCCGCCCGCGACGAGATCCTCGCGTTCTTCGCCGAGCGCCTGGTCGTCTGACCGCCGGCAGCAGTCCGTCAGGGCGCCAGCCGCTCGACCGCCTGCGCGGCGGGGATGACGTCGTGCAGGCGCCGGGCGGTCTCGCCGGCGTAGAGGGCGCAGCGGTCGACCGCGCCGGACGGCATGCCGGCGAGCGGGAGCGCGGGACTGAAGAACGGCAGCCGCGGACGCTGGAGCGCGGCGAGCCGGCCCATCGCGCCGAGCGGCGTGAGGCGCCCGAGCGGGGCGCTGAGGCGGGCGGCCGCGCGCGCGATGGCGGGACCGCGCTCGTCGTCGCGGCACCAGCGGTCGGTGGCGGCGTTCGGGACCACGCGGTGGCGCAACGGCCAGCCGATCCCGAACAGCGAGGTGTCGAGCGTGCGCTCGGCGCCCAACACGCGCCGCTTGTACTCGGGGTGCGCGGCCGACTCCTCGGTGAGCAGGAAGCGGGTGCCGGCGACCGCGGCGGCCGCGCCGAGCGCGAGCGCGCGGCGGACGTCGGACGCGTCGGCGATCCCACCCGCAGCGAGAACGGGAACATCGCCTGCGACGCGGATCACGTGCGCGAGCGCCTGCTCGAGCGGCTCGACGCCGAGCAGGTGGCCACCCGCCTCGCTGCCCTGGACGACGAGGCCGTCCGCACCCGCCGCGAGCGCGCGCACCGCTTCGCGCGGCGTCCCCACCGTGACGAAGACCCGCAGGCCGCGCGCACGCAGCCGCGCGATCCAGCGGCGTGAGAGACGGCCGTGCAGCACGACGAGCGCCACCTCGGCCTCGGCGCACGCGCGCACGTGCGCCGCCCTCACGAACGGCACGAGCAGGTTCGCCGCGAGCGGGCGGCCGGGTGCGCGGCGGCGCGCCTGCGCCAGCGCCGCGGCGAACGCCCGCGGCGCCATCATCCCGACGGTCCCGAGCCCGCCGGCCTCCGACACCGCGCCCGCCAGCTCGCCCCGCGCCACGCCGCCGGCCATGCCCGCCTGCACGACCGGGCGCTCGATGCCGAGATCGTCGAGGAAGGAGCGCATGCTCAGAGCGTCCGCGTCAAACCTCGCCGCCGCCGGCGCCAGCGGTCGCCGACCACGGCCAGCAGCACCAGCACGGCGAGCGCTCCCAGGCCGACGAGCCCCACGTCGCTGACGACGTCCTCGATCGAGGGGCCGACGAGGTAGGCGCCGAGCCCGACGAGCAGCGTCCACATCACCGCGAAGATCGCGTTGGCGGGCAGGTAGCGGCGGGCGCGGACGCCGTGGATGCCCGCGACCCACGATGGCGCGAGGTAGATCGCCAGCAGGTTGTAGCGCTCGAAGAACCGCTCCCCGCGCCGCAGCGAGCTGAGGCGCAGGCGGTAGACCGGACCGGGCGCCGTCCACAGCGCGCGGCCGCCCTGGCGCCCGAGCAGCCAACCGGCGATCCCGCCGGCCGTGGCGGCGGCCCACGCGACGACGAGCAGCTCGGCGAGGTCGACGCGGCCGCGCGCGGCGTAGATCCCGCCCGCGATCAGGACCGGCTCGCCCGGCCCCGGTACGCCGAACCAGCTGATCGCGGCCGCGAGCGCGACGCCGACGAGGTCGACCTGCGACCCGTGCAGGTGCTGGTGCAGCGAGCCGAGCACGGCGCCGAGCGCCGGGACGGCGAACGTGAGGTGGGACGCGACCAGGGGACCGGTGAGCAAACCACCCTGGAAGGTAGGGCACGGGGCCAAAGGGCCGCCGCGGCGCTACCCCGGCTCGGCCTCGGGGGCGTCCGGTTTGGACATCAGCTTCCAGCGGAGGCGAAGCCCTTCCTTCACCCAACGCGCATAGACCGTTCGTGGAATCGGCGGCGCCATCGCCGTCGCCGTCATCGCGTCGACCATCAACGGCAGCGCATCGCGGATGTCATCCGTCGTGCGCAATCCCTCGACGACCCGTTCGAGTGTGGTCGCCGCCTCGCGCCAACTGCGCTGACGGCCGATGACGTCCCACAGCGGCAGCACCGCCGTCACAAGCAGCACCCCGAACTCCGGGGGCAACGCCGTTCCCGTGACGAGCCAGTAGATGGGACCGATCAGCGGGATCAAGACCACCACGGCCGCAAGAAAGAACGCCTGCACCTTGGCGCCGCCGTAGAGAGCACCGGTCAGAAAGGCCGTCTGGCGCAGGTTCTCGATCAGGCGCCGTTCGCCGTAGGTCTCCTTGCTCGAGTAATAGTTGGCGAGGACGCCGGCGCGGCGCCGCGCACCGTCGCTGATCACGTTCTCGAGCATCGCCGCACGGTCGAGCTCAGCGGGCGTCGGTCCCATCGCATCGAGCAGGAGCGCGCGCCAGTCGGCCTCATGCGCGATCGCGTGCAGACGCACCGCCCGGATGCGGGCGAAGGCGGCCAGTCCTTGGCAGGCCGCTGCAGAGAACGTCAGCCACGTGCGCCCGGACGGAATCAGGAAGGCGGCGCCGGCGAGCGCCGCGCCACCGACGTACAGATCGGTGACGAGCAGGAACCACAGCTTGGTCTCGCCGTACTGCGCCTCGGCAAGCGCGCGAAGGCGGTCGATTCTGCCGGCGGGAGTGTCCGGAGGGGGCCAAGATCCAGGCTCGGCGCGCTTGATGGTGCGCCACCCCAACCTGCGCTTGGGCATCTCGAGATCCCGCGGCCACCAGCGCGGGTCGCCGAGCAGTTGCAGAACCGCATTTGCGAACTTCCGCACCCGCTGCGGTCGATGCGCAGACGGATCCTGCGCCACGCCTTCGTCGGTCCCGGCCTCGCTCGTCACAACGCCGCAAGCATATGGAGGGTAGGCGAACGACGCACTACATACCAGCATCTCGACCGTGCCGGTCCTGAGCCGAGTGGGGGCTGCGCTAGTCTGCGCGTGATGTCGAGCCTCAGGCTTTCGCCACACGCCGAGGCGCCGATATCGGCCATCTCGACGACCCCCGCAATAGCCGCAGAGTCGCTCACCGAAGGCGCTGGGAGTCGGACGGACGGCCGCATATCGGGCCTCGCTCAGCTGCTCTTCGAACGTCGGGTCCATCGCACGCACCCGGACCTGAAGGAGTCGCTGTGGACGAGCGCCAACGTCATGACCGTCGCGCGCCTGGGCATCGCGACAGGCGTGCTGTTGATCGCGATCGTCGAGCGGTCGATGTTCCTGCTCATCGTCGGGCTGACCGCAAGCTGGCTGCTCGACATTGGAGACGGTCTGCTCGCGCGCTGGCGAAGACGAGAGACCGTGATCGGCGCCCAACTCGACATCCTGGCGGATCGGGCGACGGCCATGTGGGTCGTCCTCGGCGTGGTGCTCTTCACCCATGCGACGCCGCTCTCCGTCTGCGCCGCGGCCGCAGTTTGGATCCAGCTGGCGTTCTTCGACCAGCTGCTCGCGGGTCAGTTCCTGCGCTTCGAGCACTGGTCGCCCGACGAGTTCCATCTGGAGGATCAAGCCGTGTGGCGCCTCAATTGGGCGCCCGGCGCGAAGCTGCTCGGCAACCTGCCCCTGGGCCTTCTGCTGGTGGGCGATCCCGGCCGATGGGGAGCGCTCGGCATCGCCCTGCTGCTGATCGTCGTTCGGGTTCTCAGTTACCTGAGGATCAGACGCCGCATCGAGCAGCGGGTGACGATCCGCGGCTATTACGACCGTGCCGCCGACGAGGCCTACATCCGGGTGGACGGCCACGATCAGAGCGCGTTCGGCGGCGACCATCTGCAGGTGATCGACGACGGCAGCGGTCAGGTGATCGGCATCCGCTACAGCAACGCCAGCAGCTGCCTCCCAGCCGAGCTGCTCGGTCTGCTCCCGGGCGCCTCGCAACGGTCGCCCGAGCCTCCTGCGCACGCAGACGGTCGTCCCTCGCCCCTGACCGTGTCCCGCGCCTCCATGGACCCGGTTGACCGCGGCGCCGTCCACGCGTAGCGTCGGCGTCCCCGAGCCGAGGAGGCCAGCGATGTATGCACGCGTGGTGCGATGGGAGGGCGGCGACGCCGACGCGATCCGCGAGTCGGTCTCGCGCATCAGAGGCGACGCGGCGTCCGGGCCGCCGGAGGGCGTCCCCTCGACCGGCTTCACGTTCCTGGCCGATCCGGAAGGCGGTCGCGTGATCGCGATCGCGCTGTTCGAGACCGAGGAGGACCTGCGCCGGGGCGACGCGAAGCTCAGCGAGATGGATCCCCCGGTCTCGATGGGAACCCGCTCCCCGGTCGAGACGCTACGAGGTCGGCTTCGACATCCGTATGTGACGGTCGCGGCCGGTTGCGACACCGTGCGGCCGGCCAGCGCGACCTCTGCGGCAGAGCGACCCTCTGACGGACGCGGGCAGCTTCGCCCCGAGCGGATCCTCGCGGCGGGTCTATAGTCCGCGCATGCCTCGACGCGTCAGGGCGTGGTGCGTCCTCGCCGGCCTGCTGGGCGCCCTGCTCGCGTGCGCGAGCCCCGCCGCCGCGAGCGACTTCTGCGTCGCGCCCGCGACGGGCTGCGGCGGCGGGCAGCTGCCGTCCCTTCAGAGAGCGCTCGACGCCGCGCTCGCGTCGACCGGACCCGACACCGTCCGCCTGCCGGCCGGCACCGTCAACGGACCGGGCGTCTACAGATCCGCCAATCCCGACAACACCGTGGACGTCGTCGGCGCCGGTCGCGACGCGACGACGATCGTGTCGAGCGCGGACGGTTACGTCCTCGACCTCGAGCGCACGGGCGTGCTCTCGGACCTGACGGTCAGAGAGGCGGCCGTGCCGCCCCCCGGCCAGTTCGGGAGCTACATCGCCGGGACGGTCGACCGCGTCGCCTTCGTCACGGCGAACGACGCCGACGTCACCGGCACCGTGCGCCACGTGCTCGCGACCGGGACCGGAACGCTCAGCGTCAACGGGACGATCGAGGACTCGGACCTCCAGGGCGCCGGGCTGTACACCGGCACCAGCGACACGATCGTGCGGCGCGTCCGCAGCGTCGGGCCGTTCCCGCTGTACGGGCAGAACCACTCGCTCGTCGTCTCGAGCTCGCTGTTCGTCTCGACGACGCTCGGCGGGACGGTCGCGAGCGTCTCGCCGTCAGCCGTGAGAGACGCCCAAGGGACGGCGCTGCTGTCGAACGTGACGCTGATCGGCGCGGGCGGGAGCTGCATCGGCCTCGCCGTGTCGGGCGCGAACGGCGCGTACTCGCCGCCCGACGACTTCACGCTCGAGGACGCGACGCTCGCCAGCAGCATCGTGCGCGGCTGCCCGACGTCGGTGGACCGCGACTACGGCGGCGGGAACCGCTCCGCCGACCTGACGATCTTCGCCTCCGACCTCGACCTGTCGCCCGCGGCGGTCGTGAGCAGAGGCAGCGGCACGCTGACGGCCGGCCCCGGCGACGGCAACGTCAACACGGACCCGCTGTTCGTCGCGCTGCCGGGCTTCGCGCAGCTGCTGCGCTTCAACTCCCCGGTGCTCGACAGAGGCCTGACGCACGCGCTCTCGCCCGAGGAGTCCGCGACCGACCTCGACGGCGATCCGCGGATCGTGGACGGCGACGGCAACGGCACCGCGACGCGCGACATGGGCGCCTTCGAGTACCAGCGGCGCGCGCCGGCGGCGACGGCGTCCGCGTCCCCGGGGACGGCGAACCCCGGCCAGCAGGTCGCGTTCAGAGGGTCCGCGACGGAGGCCGACCCGGGCGAGAGCGTCGTCTCCTACGCATGGCGCTTCGACGACGGCGCGACGGCGACGGGCGCCGCCGTCAGCCACGCGTTCGCGACGGCGGGCCGGCACGTCGCGACGCTGACGGCGACCGACAGCGCCGGCGTCGGCGGCAGCGCGACGGCGGCCGTCGCGGTGAGTGCGGCGGCCGTGCGCAGGATCTCGCTGTCGCCGGCGACGTTCCGCGCCGCGGCGAGAGGCGCGAGCGTCGCCGCGCGTCGCCGCAGAGCGATCCCGGTCGGCACGACGGTGCAGCTCGCGCTGACCGCGCCGTCCAAGGTGACGCTGACCGTGCAGCGGCGTGCCTCCGGCCGCCGCTCGGGCAAGCGCTGCGTCGCACCGACGCGACGCAACCGCCACGCCGGCGCATGCGTCCGTTGGATCCCGCTCCGCGGCAGCTTCGCGCGCGCCGCCGGCGCGCGCGGGACCTTCCGCTTCACCGGCCGCCTGCGCGGCGCGGCACTGCCCGCCGGCAGCTACCGGCTGACCGCCCGGGCGGGGAGAACCGCCGCGAAGTCGGCGGCGTTCCGGATCGTCCGCTGACGCCGCGCGGCGGCGGCCGCTACCTGCCGCGCCGTCTGCTCGCGGCCGGTTCCACCGCGATCGTCCGGCTCACCACGGTGCGGTTGCCGCCGCGGTCGGTCGCGACGACGCGCAGCGCGAGCTTGAACGTCTTGCGCGGCCTGCCGATCGCCGACCTCGCGGGTTTCACCTTCACACTGCGCCGGCCGGACGCGGTGGCGAGCGTCTTCTCGAACAGCAGGACGCGCACCGCCGCGAGCGTCGCCTTCCGCGTCGTGCCGGTGAGCGAGACATCGAAGCTCGCCGGCTCGTCGGGGGTCAGCGCGATCGAGAGGCCCTTCAGCAGCTTCGCGATCGTGGTGGTCCGCGGCACGCCGCCGATCTTCACCTTCGCCGCGCGTCTGTCGGCGGGTGCGGTGACGGTGACGGTCTGCGTCGGCCCCGGGACGGCGACCGTCTGCGGCGGCGAGGTCTGCACGTCGAGCGACCAGCCCGCGGCGAGCACGTCGCTCGGGTCGCTCGCGCCGAACGTCCGCGCGAGGTAGAGCTTCCACTGCCCGTTGGGATCGGCGCCGTTGAACGCCGACAGGCTCGTGCTGTAGGGACCGGCCGGCGCGGGCGCCGGCAGGGTCGTGAGGAAGCCGTCGTCGTGGGGCACGTACACGCCGGTCACGAGCTGGCCGGGCGTCAGCCCGTCATCGGCGAACGTCAGCACCGCGCCGGATGCGTCCGCGTTCGCGCCGACGCCGCCGAGCAGCAGCACCGCGTGCCCGGCGGGATCGACGAGCAGCGCGTCGAGCGTGTCGGGTCGCTGCGCGAACAGGCCGTTGAGGCGGACCCGCACTCGCTTGACGGTCCCTTGCAGACCCGAGAACCTGGAGCGTGGACGGATACGGGGCGGACGCCCCGGGGGCGCTCGGCAGTCTGATCGGCGTCGAGGAGGCGAACGCGGGCTGGTCCTCGCCGGTGGTGGCCCGCCCGATGCGGTCGCCGCCGGACTCGGTGAACCACATCGCGCCGTCGGGGCCGGCGGCGATCCCGTAGGGCGACGCGCCGGGCGAGATGCCGGCCGAAAGCTCCTCGACCAAGGTGTGCGTGCCGACGCGCGCGAGCTTGTCGCCGTCGTTCTCCGTCATCCACATCAGGGCGTCCGGCCCGGGCGCGACGTCGACCGGCCAGCTCGACGCCGTCGGCAGGAGGGTGGTCCCGGCGCCCGATGCGCTGGTGCCGAGATGCGTGTAGCCGCTCAGGCCGGGAACGACGAGCCAGATCTCGCCGTCGGGACCGGCTGCGATGCCCGCCCCTCTCGGCCCCCCGCGCTCGCTCGAGCCGGCGTCCATCACGCCGTGCCGGCCGATCTCGTCGGCGCCGATCTCGGTGAACCACATCGCGAAGTCGGGGCCGGGCGCGACCCCCCACGGGCCGGCGTTCGCCGTCAGCCCGCCCCCGTCCTCGAACAGCAGTCTCGTCGTGGCGGCGCTGTAGCGGGCGAGCTTGCTGATCCCCGGCTCCGCGACCCAGACGTTCCCGTTCGCGTCCGTGGCGATCCCGGTCGGGCCGGCGTTGGCCGACAGCGCGATCTCGGGCAGCAGCGTCCCGTCCATCGCGATCCGGCCGATCTTGCCCGCTCTGAGCTCGCTGAACCACATCGCTCCGTCCTGCCCGGCGGCGATGTCGAACGGCGCCGAGCCAGCCGGAAGGGGGAACTCTGTGACGACGCCCGCAGGCGTGATGCGGCCGATCTTGTCGTCGCCGAACTCCGTGAACCACATGTTCCCGTCCGGCCCCATCGCGATCCCCTGCGGCGTCGCGCCTGGCGTGATCCCTCTGGAGAACTCGGTGACGGTGGGCGTCGCGGCGGACGCGGACGCCGCGACGACGGCCGCCAGCGCTGCGACCAGAGCGATGGCTGCGGCGCGCCTCATCGCCGCACCGTACTGCGTGCGGTTCCGCACGGCCACCGCACGGTCATGGTGTCGTGGGGGATCGAGCTGGCGCCGCTGTACGCGCGCGGCGAGTCGGTTCGGCGTCCGCCCGGTCGTCCGCATACGCGCGATTGACCCTGCGCATCCGGGGCATGACGCGCTAGAACGAGACGCGCACACGCGCAGTGAACGGACGACGGGAGACGGGATGGACACGCGCAGACTCGGCGGGCAGGGACTCGAGGTCTCGCAGCAGGGACTCGGCTGCATGGGCATGTCGGAGTTCTACGGCGGGACGGACGACGCGGAGTCGCTCGCGACGATCCAGCGCGCGCTCGAGCTGGGCGTGACGCTGCTCGACACGGCCGACATGTACGGGCCGTTCACGAACGAGCGGCTCGTCGGCAGAGCGGTGGCCGGGCGGCGCGATCAGGTCGTGATCGCGACGAAGTTCGGCAACGTGCGCGGCGAGCACGGCGAGCGGCTCGGGATCCGCGGCGACGCGGCGTACGTGCGCGAGGCGTGCGACGCGTCGCTGCGGCGGCTCGGGGTCGAGACGATCGACCTCTACTACCAGCACCGCGTCGACCCGAACGTGCCGATCGAGGAGACCGTCGGCGCGATGGCGGAGCTGGTGGCGGCCGGCAAGGTGCGATACCTGGGGCTGTCGGAGGCCGCGCCGGAGACGATCCGCCGCGCGCATGCCGTCCACCCGATCTCCGCCCTGCAGACGGAGTACTCGCTGTGGACGCGCGACGTCGAGCGCAGGATCCTGCCGACGGTGCGCGAGCTGGGGATCGGCTTCGTCGCCTACAGCCCGCTCGGGCGCGGCTTCCTGTCGGGCCGCTGGAGCTCGCCGGACGCGATCCCCGACGGCGACTTCCGCAAGGGCAACCCGCGCTTCCAGGGCGAGAACTTCACGCGCAACATGGCGCTCGTCGAGCGCGTGCGCGAGCTGGCCGGCGCGAAGGACGCGACGCCCGCGCAGCTCGCGCTGGCGTGGGTCATGCACCGCGGCGACGACGTCGTCCCGATCCCCGGCACGAAGCGGCGCGGCTACCTCGAGGAGAACGTCGCCGCGAACGCGATCGAGCTGACCGAGGACGACCTGCGCGCGCTCGACGAGGCCGTCCCCGCCGGCGCGGCCGCCGGCGAGCGCTACCCCGACATGTCGACGATCGACGTGTAGGGAGACGGTCGCGCCATTCGCTACGGAATATCTTGATCTTCTGATGAGTGCTGGGCATATAGCTATAGTTTTTCTTTAGTCTCTTGCCGGGTGGTCGATAGACTGGCCGACATGCCAGCCAACCGCCGCGAGCTGCGCCGAACCCTGTTCGCCCTCGCCGCGACCCAGGGGGGCCACTTCACCGCCAGACAGGCCCGAGAGATCGGCTACTCGCATCAGGCGCAGGCCCACCATGTCCAAGCCGGCAACTGGCACCGCGTGGATCGGGCGATCTTCCGGCTCGCCGAGTGGGTTCCCGGACTGCATGACGACCTTGCGCGCTGGACGCTGTGGTCGAACGGGACTGCCGTCGTCTCGCATGAGAGCGCGCTCGCGGTGCATGAGATCGGCGAGCTCGAGTCGGCTCGCGTCCACCTGACGGCCCCTCCCGGGTTCCGCAAGCGCGACGCCGCCGTCGAGGTCCATCGCGGGGAGATCCCCGCCGCGGACGTCGTGGAGCACGCCGGCTTCCGCGTCACGACAGCAGTCCGGTCACTCGTCGACGTAGCGAGCACAGGCGCCGACGAGGAGCAGCTCGCGCGCGCGATCGAGGACGCACGGGCGAAGGGCCTCCTGACGCCGCGTCAGCTGCGCGAGCGTGCAGAGGCGGTCGATCCGAAGGCCGCGCTGTACATCGAGCGCGCCCTCGGCCGACTGGCGGCATCGTGACGTACGAGACCGCCCAGGCGTTGCGGATGGCGCTCGAGCAGCGACTGCTCACGCGCTCGCGGCAGACCGGCGTCGCGCTCGACCGGCTGCGCCGGCGCGTGCTCTTCGAGCGCGTCGTCGCCCGACTTCACTCGGCCGAGCCTGGACGCTGGGTGCTCAAAGGCGGCATGGCGCTCGAGGTCCGCCTCGCAGACCGCGCACGACTCACCAAGGATGTCGATCTCGGCCTGCGCGACGAGGTGACCGCCGGAGAGGAGCTGCGCGAGCGCCTCGTCGAGCTGCTCACCGTCGATCTCGACGGAGATCGCTTCGCGCTCAGTCCGGGGCCGGTCGAGCGGCTGCTCGAGGACGGCGCCGGGCACGTGACATGGCGGACGAAGGTCGCCGCCCAACTCGCCGGACGCCCGTTCGGCGGCCTGCAGCTCGACATCTCGCCGCGCGTCCACGAACTCACGCGAACCGAGCTCGTCGCACTCCCGAACTCGCTCGCCTTCGCGGGCGCCGCATCGCGCGAGGTGGAGATCATCGACGTGCATCGCCATGGCGCCGAGAAGCTCCACGGCATGCTCCGCGTCGTCGGCGATCGCGACAACACGCGCGTGCGCGATCTCGTCGATCTCGTCATCTTGACCGAACAGAAAATGCTCGACCCAGCCTGCCTCGCGCCCGCGGTGCGCGACGTGTGGGCCGAGCGAGACGGCGCACCGCCTCCCGCCGAGCTGCCGACGCTCCCCGCGAGCTGGCCTGAGCGCTACGAGCGCCTCGCGGCGGACCACGACATGCAGACGACCACGTTCGTCGCAGCAACCGCCCTCGTGGAAGCGATGTGGTCGGACATGTTCCCCCGAGACGGGGGCTGAGGCCGCAACACGCGACGACCTGCGGCTGCTGCATGATCCCGTGATCCCCGGGCACGCGATCACGGATGGTTGGCGCGCGCGCGTGCGGCTGGAGGCCGCGCGGAGCAGGTCCTCGCGCGCGCCTGCGCCGGTCGCGCTCGTGCTTGTCGGAGTGGCGTATTTCGCCGTCGCGAAGCTCGGCCTGTCGTTCTCGCAGGGCCATGCGATCGTCTCGGCCGTGTGGCCGCCGAGCGGGCTTGCGCTGGCGGCCGCCTTCGTCTTCGGCTGGCGCGTCGCGCCGGCGATCTTCCTCGGCGCGCTGGTCGCGGACGCGACGAGCGGCAGCGGCCTCGGCACCTCGGCCGGCATCGCGACCGGCAACGCGCTCGCGGCCGTCACCGGCGGCGCGCTGCTCGCGCGCGCCCAGCTCGACCCGGCGCTGCGGCGTGTGCGCGACGTCGTCGCGCTCGCGATCCTCGGCGCCGCGCTCAGCACCGCGATCAACGCGACGATCGGCACCTCGACGCTGCTGATCGCCGGCGTCGACCACCTGTCCGGCGTGTGGGGCGTCTGGCGCGTGTGGTGGCTCGGGGACCTGACGGGCGTGCTGCTCGTCGCGCCACCGCTGCTGCTGCTCGCCGCCGGCCACCTGCCGCGCGCGCGGCACCGCGCCTGGGTCGCCGAGGCGAGCCTGCTGGCGGCCGCGCTCGTCGCGGCGATGCTGATCGTGCTCAACCAGGGCGTGACGCTCGCGTTCCCGATCTTCCCGCTGATCGTGCTGGCGGCGATGCGCTTCCGCCAGACGGGCGCGGTCGTGGCGGCGCTCGTCGTCTCGACGATCGCGGTCGCGTACACGGCCAACGGCAAGGGGCCGTTCACCGGCGGCGCGCCCGACCTCGACCTGCTGGGCGCGCAGGTGTTCGTCGCGCTGGCCGCACTCACCGGCCTGCTCGTCGCGGCGATGCGCACCGAGTGGGAGGGCGCCGAGGACGCGCTCGAGCGGCTGGCGGAGAGCGAGCACGCGCTCGCCGAGGCGCAGCGGCTCGCGCGCATCGGCAGCTGGGAGTGGGACGTGCTCGAGGATCGCGTCACGTGGTCCGACGAGCTGTTCCGCATCTACGGGATCGCCCCGGAGACGTTCGACGCGCGCTACGAGAGCTACGTCACGCACATCCACCCCGACGACCGCGAGCTGGTCCGCCACGAGATCGACCGCGCGATGCGGGAGCCCGGGCCGTTCCGCTTCGAGCACCGCGTCGTGCGCCCCGACGGCGAGCTGCGCACGGTCGACGGCCGCGGCCGCGTCGTCGTCGGCGCGGACGGCCGCGTCGAGCGGATGGTCGGCACGACGCAGGACGTCACCGAGCAGCGCGCCGCCGAGCGGCTGCTCGCGCACCAGGCGCTGCACGACCCGCTGACCGACCTGCCCAACCGCGCGCTGTTCCTCGACCGCCTCCAGCACGCGCTCACGCGCTCGCGCCGCTCCGGCTCCAGCGTCGCGGTCTGCTTCTGCGACGTCGACGACTTCAAGGACGTCAACGACAGCCTCGGCCACGAGAGCGGCGACGAGCTGCTCGTCGCGCTGCCGCCGCGCCTGCGCGAGGCGCTGCGCGCGGGCGACACCGTCGCGCGCTTCGGCGGCGACGAGTTCGTCGTCCTGTGCGAGGACCTCTCGTCGGAGGGCGAGGCGATCCGCATCGCCGAGCGGATCACGGAGGCGGTCCGCCTGCCGTTCGAGATCGACGGCCGCCCGCACCACCTCAGCGTCAGCGTCGGGCTCGTGTTCGCGACCGGCGGGATGGCGAGCGCGACCGAGGTGCTGCGCGACGCGGACGCCGCGATGTACCGCGCGAAGGCGGGCGGGAAGGGCCGCTTCGAGGTCTTCGACGCGCAGATGCGCGCGTCGCTCGTCGCGCGCCTGGAGACGGAGGCGGACCTGCGCCGCGCGCTCGCCGAGGGCGAGCTGCGGCTGCACTTCCAGCCGGTGCTGTCGCTGCGCGACGACGCGTTCGTCGGGGCCGAAGCGCTCGTGCGCTGGCAGCACCCCGAGCGCGGGCTGCTCGCGCCGGCGGACTTCATCGCGGTCGCGGAGGACAGCGGCCTGATCGCGCCGCTCGGCGCGTGGGTGCTCGAGGAGGCGTGCCGGCAGGTCGCCGCGTGGGGCGGCGCGCGCACCGTGTCGGTGAACCTATCGCCGCGCCAGCTGTCGCACTCGGACGTGCCGGCGCTGCTCGCGCGGGCGCTGTCGGAGACGGGCGTGCAGCCGTCGCGGCTGGAGCTGGAGATCACCGAGAACGTGCTGATGGAGCAGAGCGCGAGCGTGCTCGGGACGCTGCGGCGGCTGAAGGCGATGGGCGTGCGGCTCGTGCTCGACGACTTCGGCACCGGCTGGTCCTCGCTCGGCTACCTCAAGCGCTTCCCGCTCGACGGCCTCAAGATCGACCGCGAGTTCGTCGACGGGCTGGGGGAGTCGGCGGAGGACACCGCGATCGCCGCGGCGGTGCTGTCGATGGCGCAGGCGCTCGAGCTGGACGTGACCGCCGAGGGCGTCGAGACGGAGGCCCAGCTCGCATGGCTGCGCGAGCGCGGCTGCGGCTGCGCGCAGGGCTTCCTGCTCGGGCGCCCGGTGCCGGCGGCCGAGCTGGACGCGGACCCGCGCTGGAGCGGGACGGGCGCGTAAGGCGACGCGGGGCCGCGCTATCTGGCCGCGTCGGCAAGAACGCGCTCGAGCGCCGACATCCAGATCAGCAGTCGCAGCTTCGCGTCCTTTGGCAGCTCGCGGACCCGGAAGACGCGCAGCGCATACCACAGGCAGGTCGCGGCGTGCTCGGTGCGCGTGAGATCCTCGACGCGCACTGACGCGAGCCGCATCAGCCGGGCGGCGACCTCGAGCCAATAGGACGGCTCGCCGCTGCCGGTCCACCAATCCTCGGACGCTTTCCAGTCGTGCTGCCAGAGGGCGTACTCGGCGCGCTCGTCGTCCACCGCATTCTGCGGGGGCTGGTCGCATGCGGCGCGACTGAGGCGAACGCTCGCGTGCATCGACGCGTAGTCGACCGCGCGCGGTCCGCGAGTCGTCGTGCGGTAGTCGATCAGAATCGTCCGGTCGCCATCGCCGATGATCACGTTGCTCGCGTTGAGGTCGCCGTGCACGACGAGCGAGCGGTACTCGGTGCGCATGATTCCCTGGCCGAGGCTCTCGGTCGTCGGCAGCAGCAGCTTCCCGCCGGACAGCAGCAGCTCGTCGCGGCGGTGCTGCCAGCCGTGCGTGGTCGCCTGTTCGTCGGCGAACAGGGAGACCTCCTCGAGCACTCTGTGCGGGTCTCAGTCTGTATGCCTTGAAGAAGAACCCCCCGAGGTCCTCGCCGTCGTCGGCCTCCGGCCCCCACTCGTCGCCTCCGGCGTAGATCGCGTCGAACGACACGAACGCGCGGCGGTCTTCGCGGTCGAGGAGCGTCTGCAGGTCGACGACCTCGCTCGGGTCGTGCCCGGCGAACGAGTAGGCGATCGCCCCGAGCGTGTCGCCGAGCACGTGCCCCAGAAGCTCGACGCGGCGCCGCAGCGCGACGCGGTAGCGCACGTAGTGCTCGTACCGCTGGAGCTCCTCCTCGGCGTCGGCGCGGGGCCCGACCTTCACGACGCACAGCAGGCCGGCACCGCCGAGCCGGTTCACCGGACGTCCGTGCAGCACAATCGAGCGGCTCTTGCCCCCAAGGAAGGGCCGCAGCTCGATGCGCTCGTTGTCGTCGGGGTCCGGGAGGTCGTCGCTGACGCGAAAGCGCTGCCCGAACAGGCTCGCGAGCACGTAGTGCAGCTCGTCGCAGGTGACCTGCGCACGCCGGTCGCCGTCGACCGGCTCGCCCCGCACCGACGTGCCGCTCAGCTGCTCGTAGATGTCTTCGAGGTTCGCGATCTCGACCGGGACCCGCTGCCACGCGGCGGCCATCGCGGCGAGGTACTGGCGGAAGTCCGTGTCGAGCGAGTCCTTGTCGATCGCTCCCGCGAGGATCGGATCGGCGGGATTGAACAGCTCGAAGACCTTGTCGGGGAAGTCTCTCGTGTGCTTCGTCATGAGCACGCGCTGGCACGAGGGACGCGCAGCCTTCAGCGCGCGCAGCACGGCGCGGCCCTCGGCCAGCGCGCGCGGCGTTCTGCGCAGCTCGAGGTCGACGACCGCGACATGCAGGAAGTGCTCGGCGATAAGCTCGAGCGCCTCCTGCTTGGTCTCCGCCACGAGCACCTCGACACCGGGGCTGCTCGCTCCTCTGGCCTTGGTGCGGTACTGCTCGTCGTCGTCGACGACGAGCGCGCGGAACACGGGCATCTAGGCTGCCTCCTCCAGATCGACGGCGCGCGGAGCCAAGGGCAGGTCGATCCCCACGACGAAACGAGGTGGCGTGCTGTGGCGCACGAACACGTCGCCGCCGAGCGCGCGCACCAGTGCGCCGGCGGTGAACGCGCCGAGGCGCGTGCGGTCGCTGCCGTAGCGGATCGGGCGACGGAAGAGGTCCTTTACGACCGCCTCGTCGGGTGGGACGACGATGTTGTTGCCGACCATCAACGTCAGGTAGTCGCGCCCTCCGACCTTCGTCGTGCGCCACGCGACGTAGCACCCGGGGTTGCTGTTCGCCGCGCGTCTGTAGGCGTTGTCGAACAGCGCGGTGAGCGCGACACGCAGGGCGAGCGCGTCGCTGCCGTGATGCACCGCGTCCGCGATGCCGGGGTTGCGCAGCTCGAACGTGTCCTCGCGCGCGAGGTCGACGAGCGTCTGACGAACCAGCGCGCTCGTCGTCACGGGCGGAAGCTCGGGCAGGTCGACCCCGCTGCGCGAGCACGTGTCGACCTCCGCGGCGATCGCGGCGAGCCGGTCCGGCAGCGGCAGCCGCTGTTCGGGCGCCTCGTCCTCGTCCTCCGCCAGCGCCGCGTCCGGGTCGAGGATCCGCTGCCCGAGCTCGCGCAGTCTGTCTGCCAGCTTGCCCAGCTCGTGCACGTTCGCGGTCGTCGCGGTGCTCATAGAGAGCACCGCCTGCTCGTAGGAGCGCCGCGCGTTCTGGATCGCCAGGCCGAGCTGCTCCGCGAACGCCGCCCCGATCCCGGCGGCGTCGGCGAAGCCGGCGACGAAGCGGCTCTCCAGGTTCAGAACGCCGACGAGGCGGCCGCTGACGAACACCGGCAGGCACAACTCGGAGCGGGTCTCGCGACCGACGTCGCGGCATCCCTCGAGGCCGCGGTACCGCCGGCGCGCAAGGCTGTCTCGCACGTTCCAGAGGCTGCACGGGCGGCCCTCGCGGGCAACCCAGGCGACGACGCTGTCGCGTCTTCCGATCCAGATCCCGCCGTCGGGATCCGTCATCCGCTCGGGCGGGTGCGCAGCGAAGCGCATGAGCGAGCGGCGATCCGGGCTCAGCAGCCGCAGCGTCGCCGAGTAGGAGCGCGTCAGATCGTGGACCGTCCGCAACGTGGCTTCGATCGTCTCGCGCGCGGCCTCTGCATCGACGGGGACCCGCGGATCGAGGTCGGGCGGCGACGCGTCGTCGTCGAGATCGCGCACCCCCGCATTGCGTCTCGTCAGCGCGGCGATCGCCACGGATGCGCGATGCGCCGTCGCGTACGCCGACCACAGCGAGAGCCGGTGAGCAACCGAGCGCAGGATCGTGGCGTCGCGGTAGGTGAAGCGCCCGAGACCCCCGCCGAGCTTCTCGACGTTGACGACGCCGATCACCTTGACCCCGCCGCTGCCCAGCCCGTACTGCATGATCGGCATCGCCAGCTCGGCATAGGGCTCTGCGGTACCGGCAACGTTGATGAAGCCGCTCTGCGGGTTGCGGTCGAGGAACTCGGCGATGTCGTTGATGACCATCGGGCGGCGACGGCGATAGACCCAGCTGACGATGCTGCGGTCGTCGTCCACGTCGAGCGCCTTTCGCGGACGCGCGTTACGCACCGCCGCGACGAGCGACAGCCGCTTGCCGTCGGGATTCGCGAAATAGATGTTCCCGACGTCGCTGCTGGTGAGGGTGAGCGTCTCCTTCAACAGCGCTCCGAGGAACGACGCCGTCGCCTCGTCCTCGCCCTCCTCGACCGAGTCCGTCTGCGGGTCGCCGACGGCGACGAGGTGGTTGACGCGATCGAGCGCCGCATCGACGCGGCGCTCGGTTTCGATGTTCGCGTGCACGGCAACGGCAGCGCTTGCGTTGACCATCACGAGCAGCTCGTCGAGGTCGTCCTCCGTCCCCTCGACGCGCTGTGGGTCGACGAGCAGCGCCTGGATCGGCACGGACGCCAGCCCGAGGCCGATCCCGCGACCCACCGGGATGGTGCGGCTGACGACCCGGACGTCGCCGCTCAGGAGATCCGAAACGTGTACGAACGGGGGTGTGCCGCGCAGCTCTTCGAGCATCTCCGCCTCGCCCAGCCCGCCGCGCGCGAAGCGCTCGAACGGCGATCTCCCGTGGAGTCCGTAGCGCGTGCCGCCTGTCAAGCGCTTCTGCAGCCCGGCCTTCGTCTTCTCGTCCTCATGGGCGACAAGCAGCAGCGAATGGAAGATCGTGCGATCGAGATAGACGACGAGGATCGCCGCGCGCGAGCCGGTCGCCGCGCGCAGGCGCTCGATGCCGGCCGCGATCGTCTCGGGCTCGCAGTAGCGGCCATACAGGACGTAGTCGCGCGCAGACCACTCGGAAGAGGCGGGGGGCTCTCCGATCGGGTGGAACACGACGGTGATCAGTCAAACAAACTTCCCCATACCGGTGCATCAGTTGCCCGTCGGCCCGAAGCGCTCGGTGCGGATCGCGGCGGGGTCGTGGCCGAGTGCGACGAGCAGGTCGGCGGCGTGCTCGACGAAGGGCGTGGGGCCGCAGACGTACGCGCGCGGGCGCGCCTCCGGCGGCGGGCCGAGGGCGGCGAGCATCGGCGCGTCGATGCGGCCGGCGCCGCCGTCCCAGCCGTCCGGCTGCGCGCGCGTGAGCGTGACCTGCACGCGCACGCCGGCGCGCGCGGCGTGGCGGGTCAGCTCCTCGCGGTAGAGCAGGTCGTCGCGCGTGCGGGCGGAGACGAGCAGGCGGGCGTCCGCCGCGCTGCCGGCCGCCTCGTGGTGGCGCAGCATCGCCATCAGCGGCACGAGGCCGGAGCCGCCGGCGAGCAGCAGCAACGGGCCGCCGTCCTGCGCGCGCCAGGTGAACGGCCCGCCGATCGGGCCGCGCAGCTCTAACTCGTCGCCCGGCCGCAGCTCGTCGGCGAGGTAGGGCGAGACTTCGCCGTCGTCGATCCGCTCGATCGTCAGCGCGAGGTGCCGATCCTCCGGCGCCGAGGCGATCGAGTAGGAGCGCTCGGCCTGGTAGCCGTCCTCGGCGGTGAGGCGCACGTCGACGTGCTGGCCGGCGCGGTGGCCGGGCCAGCCGGGCGCGTCGAAGAGGATCGTGCAGACGTGCGCGGTCTCGCGGATCAGCTCGCGGACGGTGACGGTGCGCCAGATGATCGGCACCCCCGCCCGCCCGCCGCGGGCGACGCTCGGCGGCTCCCCCACGCCCACCGTCAGTCGCTCCAGTAGCGCTGCTCTCGCCAGGGGTCGCCGAAGTTGTGGTACCCGGCGGCCTCCCAGAAGCCCGGCTCGTCCTCCAGCGTCAGCTTCAGCCCGCGGACCCACTTGGCGCTCTTCCAGAAGTACAGGTGCGGGACGAGCAGGCGCGCGGGGCCGCCGTGCTCGGGGTCCAGCGGCTCGCCGTCGAACGTGTGCACGACCCACGCCTTGCCGTCGGTCAGCTCCTCCAGCGGCATGTTCGTCGTGTAGCCGCCGTCGCTGAAGGCGGTCACGTACCCGGCCTCGGTGGAGATCCCGCGCAGCAGCGTGTCGATCGAGACGCCGGTCCACGTCGTGCCGAGCTTCGACCACTTCGTGACGCAGTGGATGTCGACCGTGAACGTCTCCTGCGGCAGCTCCATGAAGTCGCGCCACGACCACGTCGGCGTCGCGTCGACCTCGCCCCGCAGCGCGAGGCTCCACGCGTCGAGCGGCGTGCGCGGCGTCGGCCCGGCCGACAGCACCGGGAAGTCCTCCACGACGTACTGCCCCGGCGGCACGCGCGCGGGATCGACCGCGGGGCGGCGGCCGCGGAATCCGCGCGAGATCGGTGGCATGCGACCGATCCTCGCAGACGTGTCCAGGCTGCTCAGCCCAGCCCGTTCAGCTCGCGCGCCGCGCCGACCACGTCGCCCTCCTGCCAGAAGTCGACCGCGATCAGGCCGGGGAGGCCGCCGAGCGTTCTCGCGCACGCGCGCGCGTGCGCGAGGATCGCGTCTCTGCGGTTGACGGTCAGCGCCGGGGTCAGCCGCGGCGGACCGGCGACGAACTGGTTGAGCAGCAGGAACGGGCTCGCCTTCGTGCCGCGGTTGAGCGCACAGCCGGGCGGGCCGAGCACGGCCGCCGCGTCCGGCAGGTCGTAGGGCGTGTCGCGCACGTACGTGAACTGCTGGTGGTACCAGCTCACGCCGCCCGTCTCCTCCTCGCCGAAGACGAGCACGCGCTGGTCGCGGTCGACCATCTCGCCGAGCGTCGGCACCGGTCTCACCGGGCCGGTCCAGACGAGGTCGAGCAGGCCGCTGTCGCGGAACGCCGCCTCGACGAGCTTCGGCGGGACCTGGTCCTCGATCGAGATCACGAGCACCGCGCCCGGGTTCGTCAGCAGGTAGTCGCGGATCTGGCGCAGCACGGTCACGGCGTCGAGCGCGCCCAGCTCGCAGAAGCCGTGGCACAGGTACACGCGCTCGTCGCCGCCGCCGGTGTAGCCGATCTGCTCGCGCAGCCGCAGCGCGGTCCGCGTCGCGGCCGGGCCGATCGCCTGCTCGATCTTCGCGCGGCTCTTGCCGCCCTCCGCCAGCACCGTGTAGACGCCGCGCGGCGTCCGGACGCCCATGTGCATGTCGATCAGCAGGCCGCGGATGCCGCCGCGCAGCTGCGCGGGGATCCCGCTGTCCTGGTTCGCGAGCAGGAATCCGTCCTGCGGCGAGGACATCGAGTTGTGCGTGGCGGGGATCGCGATCGCGTCGAGCCGCTTCGGGCAGAGCGACTGCGCGCCGTTGCAGCCCGGCTCGGGCGGCGCGTCCTGCGTCGCGGCGGACACGCCGATCGCGGAGACCGCGACGGCGCCGATCACGGCGAGTGCGACGAGCGCCGCGAACGGCTTCACGCCGATGCGCGGCGGCGGGGGCGCGCTCTGCTCGCGGTCGCGCGGCGCCTCCGGCCGCTCCACCAACGTCATCAGCTCCTCCAGCCCGAGCGCCGCGACGAACAGCCCGCCGGCGACCGCCGCGAGCCGCAGCGCCGCCGCGGGCTGCAGCGCGATCAGCGCGCCGAGCGCCAGCAGCGCGAGCGCCCGCACGGTCCGCAGCCACACCGCGCGCGGGCGCGCCGCGACGCGCAGCGCGAGCGTCCGCACGCGACGCGCAAACGCCGGCTCGCTCGCGCGCGAGGCGGCCGCGACGACCACGAGGCCGGCGACCGCGAGCGCGAAGCTCCACACCTCGAGGTCGCCGAGGAAGACGCCCCAGACGGCGCGCAGCGCGTCCGCGCGCACCTCCGTCGCGGCGAGGCCGCCGACGAGCGCGCGGCCCGCCTCGACCGCGAGGATCAGCAGCACGCCGACGACGGCGGCCACCCAGCCGAGCCGCGCGATCGTGCGGGCGCGCTGCGGGCGCGGCGTCAGCAGCACGGCGAGGACGGCGAACGCGAGCGCCAGCAGCAGCACGATCGCGCCGAGCGCGTGCACGCGGCCGGCCGCCCGCGCGACGTCCACGAACGCGCGGGCCGTGCCGCCCCGATCCAGCGACGCGACGGGGGTGCGCAGCCGCGGCGGGATCTGCCGCGCCGCGGCCGGGTCGACCGCCTGCAATGTCTGCGCCACGAGCAGCGCGGCGTTGCCGACGATCAGCACCGCACCGGCGTGCGCTCTGCCGAACACGGCCGCGTGCGCCTGGTAGGCGGCGTGGCCGGCGAGCGAGCGGAACGGCGCGCTGCGCACGACCTGCTCGGACAGCGAGCGCAGCAGCGGGTCGACGGCGAGCAGGTCCGGCTTCGCGCGGACGATCTGGGCGGTGAGCGTGCCGCCGACGTCGCGCGCGACGGCCGGCTCGCTCAGCGCCAGCTCGACGCGCCCGGCGAAGCGGTGCGAGTCGAACAGCACGCGCTGGGCGTAGAAGCCGAGCGCCGAGACGGCGAGCGCGAGCGCCGCCAGCGCGACGCACGCGTGCACGAGCAGCGGACGGCCGCGCAGCGGGCCGTCGGTGCGGACGCGCGACCGTGGCATGCGCGGCATCTTCGCAGCGCGCAGCGGACCGCGGCGACGGACTCCGGGTAGGGGCCGGCCCCCGCTGCTGCGCGTTGACATGGCGCTCAACACACCTGAAAGTGGTGTCATGCCGATCGCCGTGCCTCCCTCACGCCGTCGAAGCACATCCTCCACGGTCGAGCTGCAGCGCGCGCTGCGGCTGCTCGGCTGGCCGATCCGCGTCGACGGGGTGGTCGGCGAGCGGACGGCGGCGGCCGTGCGCGACTTCCAGCGCGCGTACGCGTTCTCGACGCTCGTCGCCGGCGGCGGCGTCGGGCCGCGCACGCGGACGGCGCTGCGCACGGCGATCCGCCACGGCGGCCGCTGCTCCCAGCACTTCACGTTCCGCAGCTTCCGCTCGCCCGGCGACGGCTGGATCAAGCTCGACCGCGCGCTCGTGCGCGGGCTGGAGGCGTATCGCGCGCAGCTCGGCGAACCGGTCGCGATACTCGCCGGACACCGCGACGCCGAATGGAACGCCGCGCACGGCGGCGCGCCGGACTCGCAGCACCTGCACGGCACCGCCGCCGACCTCGAACCGGCGATGCTCGTGGGCGACGTGCACGCGCTGCGCGTCTTCTCGGGGATCGGCTACGACGCGGCGACGGGGCTCGTGCACCACGTCGACGTGCGCCACTGCGGGCCGGCGCCGGGCGGCGCGACGGTCGCGAGACCGGTCGTGTGGGCCTGCTGAGCCGGCGGCCGCCCGGCGCGCTGCCCGCCGCGCTCGGTCAGACTGGCCGGCATGAGCCTCCAAGGGAAGACGATCTTCATCTCCGGCGCGAGCCGCGGCATCGGCCTCGCGATCGCGCTGCGCGCCGCGCGCGACGGCGCCAACGTCGCGCTGATCGCCAAGACGGCCGAGCCGCACCCGAAGCTCGAGGGCACGGTCTATACCGCCGCCGAGCAGATCGAGGCGGCCGGCGGCCAGGCGCTGCCGATCGTCGGCGACATCCGCGACGAGGCGCAGGTGGCGGCGGCGGTGGAGCAGGCGGCCGCGCGCTTCGGCGGGATCGACGTGTGCGTGAACAACGCCAGCGCGATCAATCTCGCGCGCACCGAGGCGCTCGACATGAAGCGCTACGACCTGATGCAGGACATCAACGTGCGCGGCACGTTCGCCGTCAGCCGCGCCTGCATCCCCCACCTGCGCGGCCGCGAGAACCCGCACATCCTCACGCTCTCCCCGCCGATCGACCTCGACCCGAGATGGCTCGGCCCGCACCTCGGCTACACGCTCGCGAAGTACGGCATGTCGCTGATCGCGCTCGGCCTCGCCGCCGAGCTGCGCGAGGACGGGATCGCCTCCAACGCGCTGTGGCCGCGCACGCTGGTGGCGACCGCGGCCGTCCAGAACCTGCTCGGCGGCGACGAGGCGATGACCCGCGCGCGGCGCCCCGAGGTCTACGCCGACGCCGCCTACGCGATCCTCAACCGCCCCGCACGCGAGTGCAGCGGCAACGCCTTCCTGTGCGAGGACGTCCTCGTCGCCGAAGGCGTCACCGACCTCTCGCCCTACTCCTACGTGCCGGGCGCCGAGCTGGCCGTCGACCTGTTCGTGGACGCCGCGGATCCGCCGGGGCTGGCATGATCGCGCCGATCGCAGCCACTTGGGAGTCGCACCGAGAGGAGCCGTCGTGAAGGCAAGGACCACCGGCATCGCAGCGCTCGCCGCCGGGCTCGCGCTGGCGCTCGCGCCCGCCGCCGCCCTGGCGAGAGCGCCGAGAGTCATCACCAAGACGTACCGAGTCGCGCTCGCGGGCGCGAACGAGGTGCCGCCGGTCCCGCCCGTGACGGACATGTTCGGCAGATCGATCCCGCTCGTCGGCCACGCCGTGGTGCGGCTGCAGGTGACGCCCAAGACGGGCGCCACGAAGGTCTGCGTCAGAATCGTCGACTGGACCGACGACGGCAGCGTCTTCAAGAACTACGCGATCTTCAAGGGCGCGGCGGGCAGAACCGGGGCTGCGGTCGTGCCGCTGTTCAAGCACGTCGTCGCGTGGAACGGCAGCACGCCGGGCGTGTGCCAGCTGCACACGAAGGCGTCGGTCGTCGACACGATGATCGCCAAGCCGCAGGGCTACTACTTCAACATCCAGACCAAGAGATACCCGAGCGGCTCGCTGCGCGGGCAGCTCAAGGTCTGATCCGCGCGCGAGCGGCGGCGGCGTTCGTCCGCCGCCACTCCGGGCGCCGGCCTCAGCGCCCGCTCGCCGCCCGCCGGTAGCGCGCCACCGCGAGCGGCGCGAAGACGGCGATGATCCCGATCGACCAGGCGACCGCGCCCCAGACGTAGTTGCCGGCGGGAGCGCCGAGCCAGAGGGCGCGCATCGCGTCGACGACGATCGTGAAGGGGTTGATGTTCGCGAACCACTGGAGCGCCGCGGGCATCGAGGCGACCGGCACGAACGCCGAGCTGATGAAGGTGAGTGGGAAGACGGCGATGAAGCCGAGCGAGTTGGCCGACTCGGGCGAGTTGACGAGCAGCCCGAGCAGCGCGAAGACCCACGAGAAGGCGTAGCCGAACAGCAGCAGGATGCCGAAGCCGGCGACGATCTCGCCCGCGCTCGTGCCGAAGCTGAAGCCGATGATCAGGCCGGTGATCACCAGCACGATCACCGACAGCGTGTTCGTGACGACGTCCGCGAGCGTGCGGCCGGCGAGCACGGCGGGGCGCGCCATCGGCAGCGAGCGGAAGCGGTCGATCAGGCCCTTGTGCAGGTCCTCGTTGAGGCCGAGCGCCGTCACGAACCCGCCGAACGCGATGTTCTGGACGATGATCCCGGGGATCAGGTAGTCGACGTAGCTGTAGCCGGGCGTGCTGATCGCGCCGCCGAAGACGTAGACGAACAGCAGCACGAACATGATCGGCTGGACCGTGAACGCGAGCAACAGGTCGGGCGAGCGCGGCAGGCGGATCAGGTTGCGCTCGGCGATCACGAGCGTGTCGGACACGAGGCGCCTCATCGAGCGTTCTCCTTCTTCGTCTTCTTCGGCGCGTCGCCGTTCGTCTCCGCCTCGCCCTCCTCGGCCGCATGGCCGGTGAGCGTCAGGAACACGTCGTCCAGGGTCGGGCGCTTGAGCCCGATGTCGTCCACGCCGACGCCCGCATCGTCGAGCCGGCGCACCGCCTCGACGATCGCGCCGGTGCGCTGGCGCACCGTCAGCTTCACGAGCCCGTCCTCGCTGTACGGCGGCTCGGCCGCCATCGGCGCGAGCGTCTCGCAGACGGCGCCGGCGTCCGCGCCGTCGCTCAGGTGGATCTCCAGCCGCTCGCCGCCGACGCGGTCCTTCAGCTCGTCGGACGTGCCGTCGGCGATCACCTTGCCGCGGTCGATCACGGCGATGCGGTCGGCGAGGCGGTCGGCCTCGTCGAGGTACTGGGTCGTCAGCAGCACGGTCGTGCCGTCGGCGACGAGGCCCTCGATCGTCTCCCACAGCGCGAGGCGCGAGCGCGGGTCGAGCCCGGTCGTCGGCTCGTCGAGGAACAGCACCGGCGGGCGGGCGACGAGCGCCGCCGCGAGGTCGAGCCGGCGCCGCATCCCGCCCGAATAGCCTCTCGCCGGGCGGCCGCCGGCGTCGGCGAGGTCGAAGCGCTCGAGCAGCTCCTGCGCGCGCGCCTTGGCGGCCGCACGCGGCATCCCGTAGAGGCGCCCGACCATCGTCAGGTTCTCCGCGCCGGTCAGGTTCTCGTCGACCGCCGCGTACTGGCCGGCGAGCCCGATCCGCTCGCGCAGCCGCGCCGCGTCGCGCACGGCGTCGAGCCCGGCGACGATGATCTCGCCGGCGTCGGGCTTCAGCAGCGTAGTCATCACGCGAACAGCGGTGGTCTTGCCGGCGCCGTTGGGGCCGAGCACGCCGAGGACGGTGCCGGCGGCGGCTTCGAGATCGACGCCGTCGAGCGCTCTCACCTCGCCGTAGTGCTTGACGACGCCGCGCACGCGAATCGTCGCGTCGCCCATGCCGCCGGACGCCGTTTCGGGGGAGGCCGCCATCGTCGCCTGATGATGCCGCACGCCCGCGCGCGAGGTCGGGCGGGCTATGTCGCGCGCTGGCCCTGCCGCGCGCGACGGCGCTCGGGCACATCGCCGACCTGGGCCGCCAGCCATACGACGAAGTCGGGTTCGGACAGGTCGCGCGCGGCGAGCCGCTCCACCATCTGCGCACGCTCGTCGACAGGCGCGGCGGGCCGCCACGCTCCGCCGTTGCGGCGGATCAGCTCGATCATGCAGAGATATGCCACGCGGTTGTTGCCGTCGGGCAGCGGATGGTTGCGCAGCAGGCGCGAGCAGAGGATCGCTGCCTTCGTAACGAGGCCGTCGTACATCTCGACGCCGTCGAACTCGGCAAAGGGTGCGGCCAACGCAGACTCGGCTCTGGCCACGACATGCGGCGCGTTTGCGAGGTCTTTGGCGTCGAGGCCGGTGACCGCCTCCGCGAGCACGAGGAAGTCGGCGAGGTGGAGCGGCTGCATGTAAGAAACATAGCAATAGTCGTTAGATCTTTCGGATTTTACCAATATCAAAGTGCTAAAGAATACTTCAGTATTTCTGCTATCATGCCTGCTACCGTGCCGTAAGGAGCCACCATGGAGACTCGTGCAATCACACTCCGCCTCCCCGCCGATCAGGCAGCGCAGATCGAGGCGGTCGCGCGCGCCGATGGCGTCAGCGTCTCCGAGGCCGTCCGCGCCGCGATCCAGGACCGCATCGAGGCGCGCCGGAACGACAGAGCGTTCCAGGCGCGCATCAAGCGGATGATGGAGGAGGAGCGCGCCGTGCTGGAGCAGCTCGCGAAGTAGGCCTCGGACGCCTGGCCGACCGGAGCTCAGGCGTCCGAGGAGGCGACTCAGCTCGCCGCCGCCAGCTCCTTCTCGAGGTCCTTCGAGTCGACCTTCAGCTCCTTCTCGACGCGGCGGTTCGCGCGCTTGATCTCGCGCTCGACCGCCTCGTCCAGCTTCGAGCGGCCGACGATGACGAGGCCGGCCTCGCCGCTGTCCAGCAGCTCGCCGAGCTCCTTGACGTCGCTGCGCGACATGCCGCGCCAGAGGTGGCCGATCACGCCGCCGGCGGTGCCGGCGACGGCGGCCGAGACGACGATCGAGGGCGGGAACAGGATCCCGATCACGGCGCCGACGCCGATGCCGGTCCAGGCGCCGTGCTGCGTCGGCTTCTCGTGCTTGTGGACGTGGACCTTGCCCTCGGCGTCCTTCGTCACGAGCGCCGCGTCGTAGGTGCCGACCACGCCCTCGGCGTGCAGTTCCAGCAGCGCGTCGTAGTCGAGGCGGGCGTCGTCCTCGCTGTCGTAGGCGGCGAGGTACAGGAAGACGGGTTCGTCAGCCATGGGGCGTCCTTTCGGTTGGATGCGCGACGACGCGCAGCTGCGAGCGCAGCACGACGCCGATGAACGGGGAGAGCGGGCGCCAGTAGCGCAGGAAGGCGCGGCGGGACGCGAGGTCGGTCGTCTGGGTGCGGCACTCGTAGCTGACGAGCGTTCGTCCGGCGCCGTAGGGGCGCAGCGAGAAGTCGCAGGCGATGCGCGCCAGGCCGGGGCGGTCGAACGACGCGAACCGCGCGGCGTCGATCTGCTCCCAGACCGTCTCGCCTGCCCAGAAGCGGCCGATCGCGCCGAACGCGATCTCGTGCGGCGGGTCCTCGCCGAGCACCACCCACTCGCCGTATCGCGGCAGGTCGACGAGGCGCATGGTCTCGGGCGGCGACGGGTCGGGCGGACGGTCGCGGCCGGCCGCGACCGAGACCGCGCGCTCGCCGAGCGTGCGCGCCGCGAACAGGAGGCGGACCGCACGCGACTCGCGCCACGCGCGCATGAAGTCGGCCTCGCGCACCCGCGCGTAGACGGTGTCGGGGTCGCCCTCGACGAGCAAGTGCTCGCTGCGAACCGCGTCTGGCCGCGGGAGCAGTCGCTCGACCAGCAGCGACCCCGCCCGCGAACCCGCCGGGTCGGCGACGCTTGCCGCCCGATCGCCGTTCACAGGAGCACTCACCCGAACGACGCTACGCGCCGCGTCGCGAGGCTCCATCCGCGCGCTGCCGCATGGCGCGTGCGGGAAGGCCGCAGGCGGGCGCAGCTCGCACCCCCGGACGCGGCCGGACGCCCGGTCCTATCCTCATCCGGTGTCCACGACACCCGAGCGAGCGGATGCGCGCGCCGAGCTGCGCGCGCTGCGCGAGCGCCTGAACGACCTCACGCTGCACGACGCGCACCGGCTCGGCCGCCGGCTCGAGCGGATGCGCGGCGGACAGGGGCGGGCTCTCGAGCGCTTCGCGGCCGAGGTCGCCGAGGCCGAGGCGCGCGTGGCGCTGCGCCGCGCCGCGGTGCCGGCGCGGATCGACTACCCGGCCGAGCTGCCGGTCAGCGGCCGCCGCGAGGACCTGCTGCAGACGATCCGCGACCACCAGGTCGTGATCGTCGCGGGCGAGACGGGCTCCGGCAAGTCGACGCAGATCCCGAAGCTGTGCCTGGAGCTGGGCCGCGGCGTGCATGGCACGATCGCGCACACGCAGCCGCGCCGGCTCGCCGCGCGCACGATCGCCGAGCGCGTCGCCGAGGAGCTGGGCGTGCCGCTCGGCGGGCCGGTCGGCTACGCGGTCCGCTTCGCCGACAGATCGAGCGACGAGACGCTCGTGCGGCTGATGACCGACGGCCTGCTGCTGGCCGAGATCCAGCACGACCGGCTGCTGCGCCGCTACGACACGATCGTCGTCGACGAGGCGCACGAGCGGTCGCTCAACATCGACTTCCTGCTCGGCGTGCTGAAGCGGATCCTGCCGCGGCGGCCGGAGCTGAAGCTGATCGTCACGAGCGCGACGATCGACGTCGAGCGGCTGAGCGAGCACTTCGACGGCGCGCCGGTCGTCGAGGTGAGCGGCCGCACGTACCCAGTCGAGACGCGTTACCGGCCGGTGCCCGACGCCGAGCACGAGCGGCTCGACGCGATCCCCGACGCGGTCAAGGAGCTGCTGCGCGACGGCCCCGGCGACGTGCTCGTGTTCCTCTCCGGCGAGCGCGAGATCCGCGACACGGCGGAACTGCTGGGCGGGCGGCTGAGATCCGACGTCGAGATCCTGCCGCTGTACGCGCGGCTGTCGCACGCGGAGCAGCAGAAAGTCTTCCAGGGCCATTCGCGGCGGCGCGTCGTGCTCGCGACGAACGTCGCCGAGACGTCTTTGACGGTACCGGGGATCGGCTCCGTGGTGGACCCGGGGACCGCGCGCGTTTCCCGCTACAGCGCGCGGCTGAAGGTGCAGCGGCTGCCGATCGAGCCGATCTCGCAGGCGAGCGCCGACCAGCGCAAGGGCCGCTGCGGGCGCACCTCCGACGGCATCTGCATCCGCCTCTACGACGAGGACGACTTCGCCGCGCGCCCGCGCTTCACGGACCCCGAGATCCTGCGCACCTCGCTGGCGTCGGTGATCCTGCAGATGGCCGCGCTGGAGCTGGGCGACGTCGAGGACTTCCCGTTCCTCGACCCGCCGGACGCGCGCCAGGTGCGCGACGGCGTGGCGCTGCTGCGCGAGCTGGGCGCGCTGGAACCGGCGAGCGCGGCGCCGGGCGTGAGCGAGGCCGCGGAGCGCCGCGGCGGCAGGAACCGCCTCACTCCGCTCGGGCGCAGGCTCGCGCAGCTGCCGGTCGACCCGCGCTTCGGCCGCATGGTGCTGGAGGCCGACAGGCTCGGCTGCGCCGAGGAGGCGATCGTGATCGCCGCCGGGCTGTCGATCCAGGACCCGCGCGAGTCGCCGGCCGAGGCGCGCGCCGCGGCGGCCGAGCAGCACGCGCGCTTCGACCGCGCGGACGGGGACGGCGAGCGCTATCCCGAGCGCTCCGACTTCCTCGCCTTCCTGCGCCTGTGGAGATACGTGCGCGTGCAGCAGAAGGCGCTGTCCGGCTCGCAGTTCCGCAAGCGCTGCAAGACCGAGTTCCTGCACTTCATGCGGATCCGCGAGTGGCAGGACCTCGCCGGCCAGCTGCGCCAGGCGGCGAAGGCGGCCGGCGTGGCGATCAACGCGGCGCCGGCCGAGCCGGACGAGATCCACCGCGCACTGCTCGCCGGGCTGCTGTCGCACGTCGGCGTGAAGGACGTCGCGGCCGACGCCGCCGCCTCGCGCCGCTCCGGCCCGCAGCGCCGCCGGCCGCTCGCCGAGTACACGGGCGCGCGCGGGGCGCGCTTCGCGCTGTCGCCGGGGAGCGGGCTCGCGCGCAGAGCGCCGGACTGGGCGATGGTCGCCGAGCTGGTCGAGACGACGCGGCTGTGGGGCCACACCGCGGCGCAGATCGACCCGGCGTGGATCGAGCCGGTCGCGCCCGCGCACCTGCTGCGCCACTCCTACGGCGAGCCGCGCTGGGACGAGCGGCGCGGCGCGGCCGTGGTCGACGAGCGCGTGAGCCTGTACGGCCTGCCGATCGTCGCCGGGCGCGCAGTGCCCTACGCGCGCGTGGAGCCGGCGGCCGCGCGCGAGCTGTTCCTGCGCCGCGCGCTGGTCGCCGGCGAGTGGGAGGCACGCCACGACTTCCTCGCCGAGAACGCGCGGCGGGTCGCCGAGGTCGAGGCGCTGGAGGACCGCGCCCGCCGCCGCGACCTGCTCGCCGGCGAGGAGGCGCGCTACCGCTTCTTCGACAACCGCGTGCCGGCCGACGTCGTCTCGGGCGTCGAGTTCGAGCGCTGGTGGCGCGACGCGCGGCGGCGCGATCCGGAGCTGCTGACGCTGCCGCGCGAGCTGCTGCTGGCCGCCGACGCGGCCGTGGAGGCGAGCCCGACCGAGTGGCGCGACGGCTCGCTCTCGCTTCCGCTCAGCTACAAGTTCGAGCCGGGCGCGGCCGACGACGGCGTCACGGTCCACGTGCCGATCGAGCAGGTCGGCGAGCTGCGCGCCGACGAGTTCAGCTGGCTCGTCCCGGCGCTGCGGCTGGAGCTCGTGACCGCGCTGATCCGCTCGCTGCCGAAGGAGCTGCGCAAGCCGCTCGTGCCGGTGCCGGAGGTCGCGGCCTCGGCGCTCGCGCATCTGCGGCCGGGGAGCGAGCCGCTGCTCGACGCGCTCGCGCGCGAGCTGGAGCGGCGCGGCGTCCGCATCCCGCGCGAGGCGTGGGACCTGAGCAAGCTGCCCCCGCACCTGCGCATGCGCTTCCGCGTCGAGGACACCGGCGGCGAGGTGGTCGCCGAGGGCGAGGACCTCGACGCCCTGCGCGAGGCGGTCCAGCCGCGGCTGCGCGAGCGGCTCGCGGCGGCGACGCCGACGATCGAGCGCACGGGCTGCCGCGAGTGGGCGTTCGGCGCACTCCCGCGCGAGCTGGCGCCCGCGGCCGGCGGCGGCCTGCGCGCGTTCCCGGCGCTCGTGGACGAGGGCGAGACGGTCGGCGTCAAGCTGTTCGAGACGCCCGGCGCGCAGGCGAGCGCGATGCACGCCGGCACGCGCCGGCTGCTGCTGCTGACCGTCCGCTCGCCGATCCCGTGGGTCGTCGACCGGCTCGACACGCCCGCCAAGCTCGCGCTGATGACCGCCCCGCACGGCAACGTCGGCGCCGCGCTCGACGACGCGCTGCTGGCCGCGCTCGACGCGCTGATCGCCGCGGGCGGCGGGCCGGCATGGGACGAGGCGGGCTTCGCGCGGCTGCGCGAACACGTCGCGGGCGAACTGGCCGACCGCACGCTCGCCACGGCGCGCGCGCTGGTCGCGGTGCTGGAGGCGCGCCGCGAGATCGAGCGCCGGCTCGACGCGCTGCCGGCCGCAGCGCCCTTGCAGGAGATCCGCCTCGACGTCGCCCGCCAGCTCGGCCGGCTCGTGCACCCGGCGTGCGCGACGGCCGCGGGCGCCGCGCGCCTGCCCGACGTCGAGCGGTGGCTGAGAGCGGCGGCCATCCGGCTCGACCGCCTGCCCGACGCCGCCGGCAGCGACCGCGACCGCATGCGCACGCTCCACGACCTGGAGGCGGCCTACGAGGGGCGACTGGCCGACTGGCCCGCGAGCACGCCGAAGCCGCCGCAGCTGTACGAGGTGCGCTGGATGCTCGAGGAGCTGCGCGCCGCGTCGTTCGCCCCGGCGCTCGGCGCACGCGTCACCGCCAAGCAGGTGCGCAGAGCGATCGCGCAAGCAGGGCGGGCGGGATAGCGCTTCGCGCGCGCACGCCGGCGCTCTGCCCATGCGCAGCGCCAGCGCGTCGCGTGGGCCGTCGGGCATCGAGGGGAGGGAGGCGGCGGTCGCGCAACCGCCGTGGCGCCTTGCGGGCCGCGCCGACCCGGCTCTGCGCAAACGCTCGCGCGATGCGCGTCAGGTCGGCTGCGATTCAGCGCCGCGGACAGAACGCCGAGCGAGGCGTGGGCGGCGCGCCGCGCGGGTATGGTCAGGCGCACATGAAGCCGCGCACCCGCATCGCCCGCTACGCCATCCGCAACTCCGCGCGCTCGGCTCGCTTCGGCCCGGAGATGCGTCCGTTCTCCGCGATCGCCGCGCAGTCGCGCGGCGCGACGGCGATGGGCGCGGTCGCCATCGGCGCATGCGCGATCGGCGCGCTCGCGATCCGCCGCCTCGCGATCAAGCAGGCGGCGATCGAGAAGCTGGCCGTCAGAGGGACCTCGCTCGGCCGCGTCGAGATCGACGAGCTGGTCGTGCGCAGACTGCGCGTCGGCGACCTCCAGGTCGAGCAGGGGCTCGGCCAGCAGCACGCCCCGCCGCCGCCCAGACCGCCCGCCGTCGGCAGACCGCCGCCCCCGCCGCCCGACGCCCCGCCGACGCCGAACGCCGGCGACAGACCCGAGCCGCCGCCCGACTGAGCGCGCCTACGCGTGCGCGAGCCCGCGCGCGATCAGGTACCCGCCCATCGTTATGCAGATGACGATCGCAAGCTGACGGCTGTGGTCGCGCAGCCAGGTGTTCATCTGGTCGACGAACCCCGCGGTCCGCTCGGGCGCGATGAGCAGGCCGGCGAGCGGGATCTCGGCGAGCAGGAACATGATCACGTTGAAGAGGAGGATCTGCGCGACGACGGTCTCGGTCGAGCTGTGCGCGGCGGCGATGTCCTTCAGCGCGATCAGGTAGGCCGCGCCGGGGACGTTGACGAACAGCGCCGCGACGAACACGATCGGCACCGACCCGCGCGCGAGGATCCGCTGCGACCACGGCTCGGCCTTCGTGATCTCGGGCTCGGGCTCCGGGCGCCCGCGCCGCCGTCTGCTGCGTCTGCGGCGCGCACGCATGCGGTCGTCGGCGTGCGTCGCGAGCGCGACGGCGACGAGGACCGCGAGCCCGCCGATCGCGAGGTCCGCGGTCCAGCTCAGCAGCGACGTGTTGCTCTGCACGAGCGTCGAGCCGTCGAGCGCGAACACGATCGCGAGCCCCAGCCCGATGCTGATCACCATGCCGCCCGCGAGGTACGCCGCGATCAGCCGCGCCGGCCGCTCGAGCGACAGCAGGATCACCACCGCCGCCAGCAGCGTCGGATACAGCGCCGCCTCGAACGCGAGCAGCAGCAGGGACATCCGCTCCACCCTACTCGGACCGGGGATGCTCGCCGGATTGCGGCGCGTCGGCGCTATCGGCGAGCGCGTCGTCGTCGCTCGAATGCGGTAGCGTTCCATTCATGTCCGTCGATATAACGCTCGCACCCAAGCGCAAGCGCGCGGCCGGCGAGCGCTGCTGCGAGCCGGTCGTGCTGCCGGAGGTCGACCCCGCCGGCGCCGCCCGCATCGCCGCCGTCGCGAAGGCGTTGTCGGACCCGATCCGCGTGCAGCTCGTCGACGTGCTGCGCACCCACGCCGGCGAGGTCTGCGTGTGCGAGCTGGAACCGCTGTTCGACATCTCGCAGCCGACCCTCTCCCACCACTTGCGAAGGCTGCGCGAGGCCGGGCTCGGCCGTGCTGCGAGCAGCCGGCCTCCGGCGCGAGCTGCTGCTGACGATGCAGCGACCCGACCTGGCGCGCCGCGCGCTGGCCGAGGGCCTCGCCGCGTTCGCGCTCGTGTTCGCCGGCTGCGGCGCGATCGTCGCCAACACGGTCCACGCCGGCGCGCTCGGCGGCATCGGCGTCTCCGCCACCTTCGGCCTGATCATCATGGCGATGATCTACGCGACCGGGCACCTGTCCGGCGCGCACATCAACCCGGCCGTGACGATCGCATTCACGCTCACGCGGCACTTCCCGCTGCGCGACGCGGTCGCGTACATCGCCGCGCAGCTCGCGGGCGCGACCGCCGGAGCGTTCGTGCTGCTCGCCGCCTGGAGCGCGAAGCCGGCGCAGCTCGGTGCGACCGTGCCGAGCGTCGGCGCCGGCACCGCGCTGCTGTACGAGGCGATCCTGACCGCGTTCCTGATGTTCGTGATCATCGCCGTGGCGACCGACACCCGCGCGGTCGGCGCGGCAGCCGCCCTGGCGATCGGCGGGACGGTCGGTCTCGACGCGCTGTTCGGCGGCCCGATCACCGGCGCGTCGATGAACCCGGCGCGCTCGTTCGGCCCGGCGCTCGCGTCCGGCACGTGGACCGACTTCTGGGTCTACGTGGTCGGCCCGATCCTCGGCGCCGCGGCCGGCGCGCTCGCCTACCAGCTGATCCGCGGGGAGCATCCGCGCGCGGAGGCGGCGCCCGCCGCGGCCGAGGCGGCAGACCGGGTGGAGGTGCGGGCCTGATGGCGACCGCCCTGTTCGTCTGCCTGCACAATGCCGGCCGCTCGCAGATGAGCGCCGCGCTGTTCGCGCAGGCCGCCGGCGGCCGGCACGCGGCGCTGTCCGCCGGCACGCTCGCCGACCCCGCCGGCCGCGTCCACCCCGAGGTCGTCGAAGTCATGCGCGAGCTGGGGATCGACGTCGCCGACCGCAGACCGCAGTTGCTCACGCGCGAGCTGGCGGAGCAGGCCGACGTCGTGGTGACGATGGGCTGCGGCGACAGATGTCCCTACATCCCCGGCAAGCGCTACCTCGACTGGGACCTGCCGGACCCGAAGGGCCAGCCGATCGACGCCGTCCGCGCCACACGCGACGAGATCGCCGCGCGCGTGCAGGCGCTCGTCGCGGAGCTCGACGCGGCGGGAAGCTAAGAGGGTCTGGGGCGGACCGGCGCTGCGCGCGCGAGGAGCGCGCCGCTCCCCGCGTCGTCGTCCGAAACCACGCGGTCGCGGCCGGCGGCCTTCGCCGCGTACAGCGCGCGATCGGCCTGCGACAGCAGCTCGTCGGCGCTCGTGCCCTCGGCGATCGGCACGAGCCCGGCGCTCAGCGTCACCGCCCCGTGGGCGTCGCCGACGACGCTCGCGAGCCGCTGCGCGACGACCGCCTGGAGGTCGCGCGCGACGTCGTGCGCAGCCGGCAGGTCGACGCGCCGCAGGATCGCGGCGAACTCGTCGCCGCCGAGCCGCGCGACGACGTCGGCCGAGCGCAGCCGCGAGCGCAGCGCGTCGCCGAGGCGCGCGATGACGGCGTCGCCGACCGCGTGGCCGAGCGTGTCGTTGATCGCCTTGAAGCGGTCGACGTCGAGCAGCAGCAGCACGCCGCCCCGCGCGCGGCTGGCCGACAGGTCGAGCTCGCGCTGCAGCTCGGCCTCGAAGCGGCGGCGGTTGAAGAGGCCGCTCAGCGGATCGTGGTCGGCGAGGAAGCGCAGGCGCTCCTCGGCCCCCTTGCGCTCGGTCACGTCGAGCGCCTGCACGAGCCGGTAGCGCGGCCGGCCGTCGGCGTCGCGCACGAGCGAGGCGGTCAGGTCGAGCCAGACCCGCACGCCGTCTGGGCGCACGACGCGGTACTCGCCGCGATGCACCGCGTCGGCGCCGCGCTGCAGCTCGTCCATCCCGCGCGCGAGCATCGGCGCCTGCGCCGGGTCGACCATCGCGCTCAGCGCGCGTGTGCCGACGAGCTGCCCGCGCGGGCAGGCGAAGATGCGGCCGAGGCTGTCGTTCGCGTCGAGCAGGACGTCGCGCGACTCGCCCTCGACGCCGACGACCGCCATGCCGGTCGCGGAGTCGTCGAACGCGCGGCGGAAGCGCTCCTCCGCCTCGCGCTGCGCGGCCTCCGCCGCGACCCGTTCGGTCACGTCGCGCGCGGCCGCGTGGATCAGCTGCCGCTCGGCGTCGACCCACGAGTGCCACTCGATCGTGCGCCAGCGGCCGTCCTTCGTGCGGTAGCGGTTCGTGAAGCGCGCGCTGCCGTCGCCATCGGGGGCGTGCGCCGCCTCGGCCTCGGTGCGCGCGCGATCGTCCGGGTGGACGAAGTCGAGGAACGGTTCCGCCATCAGCTCCTCGCGCGTCCAGCCGAGGCAGCGCTCCCAGGCGCCGTTGAGGTGCATGAAGCGGCCGTCGAAGGTGGCGGTGCCGAGCAGGTCGCCCGCCAGCTCGAAGTGGCGCGCGCTCACCTCCGCCTCAGCGGCGGCGGAGCGCATGCGATCCGCCAGGTGCCCGGCGACGGCGCCGATCAGCACGGAGACGACGGCACGGGTCACGTAGGCGGACGGCGCGAGCGCGACCCCCGCGGACGGGGCCCACTCGACGAACAGGGCGAATGCGAGCAGCCCGGCGACGACGCCGGCCCGGCGGCCCAGCTCGACGCCGACGAACACGACCGGCAGCAGGTAGAGGATCGAGAGGCCGCTGCCGGCGTTCTCGTCCAGCTCGAGCGCGACGAAGATCGCGACGAACGTCAACGCCGCGACGGCCAGCACGCGTCCCCGACGCCTGCGTGACTGCGACCGTCTCACCTCAGGATCATCGACCGGCGACGCGCCAACCATCGCAGCTGAACGACTTTGTGCAGGATCGCGTCGGGAAGCGGCCGTCAAGCGGACGTGCGCTGAACCGCCTTGCGGTCTCGGACGTAGCCGGCCCGCCGCGCGGTCACGTCGAGCACGTGCACGAGCCGATGCCGCGGCGCGCCGCCGGGGTCGCGCACGAGCGAGGCGGTCAGGTCGAGCCACACGCGCTCGCCGTCGGCGCGCACGAAGCGGTACTCGCCGCGGTGGACCTCGACGTCGCCGCGCAGCAGCTCCTCCATCGCGCGGGCGACGGCCGGCGCGTGTGCGGGGTCGACGCAGGCGCTCAGTGCCGGCGTCCCACGCAGCGCGCCGATCGAGCGCCCGAAGATCGCGGCGAAGCTCGCGTTCGCTTCCAGCACGACCTCGCGCTCGGCCCCGTCGAGGCCGACGACCGCCATCCCGACCGCCGCGTGCTCGAACACGCGGCCGAGCAGCGCGTCGACCTGGCGCCGGCTGCGCGCCGCGAGCGCCGCGGCCTCCTCCGCGGGCGTGGGGGCCGGCAGCGTCTCCGCGGGAGCCGACGGCTCGTTCAGGACGAGTGGCACCGCGCCATCATGGCCACTGCTCAGACAATCTCTATCGATCAGGGAGATTTGATGCAGGATGAGAGGGGCGAACCTCCATCGCGCTGCGCTCAGGCGGCCGTGTCCGGATGCCGCACGCGCTGGCGCGCCTCGCCGTAGACGCGCGTCTCGTAGGCGATCAGCAGCGTCAGCGCCGCCGCCAGCAGCCCGAGCGGCACGAGCGCGGGCCGCGTGTCCAGCGCGGGGATCAGCGCCAGCAGCACGATCGCCAGGCCGAGCCGCCGTCTGTTGAGCGTGCGGACGTTGCGCAGGCGGAAGGCGACGTGCGCGAGCAGGTACAGGGCGGCGCCACCGAGCAGCGCGACGGTCGGCACGAGCTGCAGCGGATCGCTCACGTGCGCGAGCGTCTCCTTCATCCCCAGCGCGACGAGCCCGATCCCGGCGACCATCGGGAAGTGCAGGTAGGAGAACGAGTCGCGCGCCATGCGGTTGCGCTCGGCGCCCTCGGCGGCGGCGATCAGCCGCCGCGTCGAGACGGGCGCGACGACGTCGAAGTACAGCCACCACAAGCCCGCCGCGACGACGATCCCGAGCACCGCCGCCAGCACGATCCCGGCGTCGACGCGGTGGCCGGCGCCGGTCCCGATCGCGACGATCGACTCGCCGAGCGCGATGATCACGATCAGCCCGTGGCGCTCCGCGAAGTGGCCGGGCACGAGCCGCCAGCCGGCCGGGTCGACCACGATCCCGCCGGCCATGTCGAGCGCGAGCGCGAGCGCCCACAGGCCGCCCTGCAGCAGGCCGTCGGTCGCCGCGGCGAGCAGCAGCAGTCCGACGCCGATCGCCGTGCTCACCGCGAGCCCGAGCGTCGCTCTGCGCAGCCCCGGGTCGTCGCGGCTCGCGAGCAGGAACAGCAGGATGTGAGCGACGCGCACGACGCCGTAGGCGAGCGCGAACAGCAGCGCCTCGCTGCCGAACGCCTCCGGCACGGTCAGCGCGCAGATCAGGAACGCGGCCATCGCGAGGAACATCACGAGCCGCACCGAGCCCTCCTCGGGGTCGACGACGCTCGTCAGCCACGCGTAGCCGGTCCACGACCACCACAGCACGCCGAGCACGAGCAGGCCCTGCGCGAGGCCCGCCCAGGTCGGCGTCGCCGCCATCAGCGCCGTGCACTGCGTGAGCGCGAGCACGAACACGAGGTCGAAGAACAGCTCCAGCGGCGTGACGCGCTCCTCCTCGCGCAGCACCGCGCCGAAGCGGGGCGCGCGGCTCTCCGTACCGGTGCTGCTCACGCGCCCATCTTCGCACCGCGTGTCGAGCGCGCCGCGACGATCCTGCTCCATCGGGCGAATGACGCGCCGCGCCGCACGGACGAGGATCGACGTCACGATGCCGCCCGAGGCGACCGCAACGCCCGCCGCGTACCGACCGCACGCGCCCTTCTACGACGAGCTGTTCGAGCCCGGCGGCGTCCCCCGCCGCACGGCCGCGCCGCTCGTCGCCGAGCTGGAGCGGCTCGGCGCGGAGGGGCTCGCCGAGGCCGGCCGCCGCCGCGACGCCGCGTTCCTGCAGCAGGGGATCACGTTCGAGACGAGCGGCGAGAGCGGCGCCCGCTCGCACGAGCGGCCGTTCCCGCTCGACCTCGTGCCGCGCGTGCTGAGCGGCGAAGAGTGGCGCCACATCAAGCGCGGCCTCGCGCAGCGGATCCGCGCGCTGAACCACTTCGTCGACGACGTCTACCACGGGCGCGAGATCGTGCGCGAGGGGATCGTGCCGTGGACGCTCGTCGCCAGCCGCACGCACTTCGCCCGCGCGGTGCACGGGATCCGCCCGCCCGGCGGCGTCTATTGCCACGTCGCCGGCTGCGACCTCGTGCGCCACGGCGACGGCTCGTGGAAGGTGATCGAGGACAACGTCCGCACGCCGTCGGGGATCTCCTACGTGATCGAGAACCGCGCCGCGATGACGCAGCTGCTGCCGCAGCTGTTCGCGTCCTACCGCGTGCGCCCGGTCGACCACTACCCGCAGCTGCTGCTGCGCGCGCTGCGCTCGGTCGCGCCGAGCGCCGACAGCGAGGCGACGGTCGTCGTGTGGACGCCGGGGCCGCTCAACTCGGCCTACTTCGAGCACGCCTTCCTCGCGCGGCAGATGGGCGTCGAGCTGGTCGAGGCGTCCGATCTGGTGGTCCGCGACGACGTGCTGTACATGCGCACGACGCGCGGGCTCGTGCGCGTGCACGCCGTCTACCGCCGGCTCGACGACGACTTCGTCGACCCGCTCGAGTTCCGCCCCGACTCGATGCTCGGCGTGCCGGGGCTCGTGCGCGCCTACCGGGCGGGCAGCGTCGCGATCGCGAACGCGTTCGGCACCGGCGTCGCCGACGACAAGGCGATCTACCACTACGTCCCCGAGATGGTGCGCTTCTACCTCGGGGAGGAGCCGCTGCTGGAGAACGTCGAGACCTACCTGCTGAGCGACCCCGAGGTGCGCGAGCACGTGCTGTCGCGGATCGAGACGCTCGTCGTCAAGCCGACCGGCGAGTCCGGCGGCAAGGGCGTCTGCATCGGCCCGCACGCGAGCGACGAGGAGCTGGCGCAGGTGGCCGACGCGGTGCGCGCGCAGCCCGAGGCGTGGATCGCGCAGGAGGTCGTGCGGCTCTCGACCGTGCCGACCGCCGGACCCGACGGCGTCCTCGCGCCGCGCCACGTCGACCTGCGCCCGTTCGCGGTCTTCGGCGAGCGGATCGACATCGTCCCCGGCGGGCTCACGCGCGTCGCGCTGACGGAGGGCTCGATGATCGTCAACTCCTCGCGCGGCGGCGGCTCGAAGGACACGTGGGTGCTCGAGGACGGCGAAGACGTCGCCGACCGCGCCGGCCCGCCGATCGCGGACACGGCCCCGCCCGCCTTGCCGGACCTGCGCTACGGCACCTGGTCTTCCCAGCAGCAACAGCAGCAGCAGGCCGGGAGCGCCTGATGCTCGCCCGCATCGCCCACGAGCTGTACTGGCTCGGCCGCAACCTCGCACGCGCCGAGTTCACCGCGCGCGCGGTCGACGGCGTCTTCCGCGCCGAGCTGCAGTCGGCGGCCGAGACCGGCCCGGGCGTGCGCTTCGGCTGGGACGGGCTGCTCACGATGCTCGGCGGGAACGGCGCGGGCGGCGGCGGGTCGAACGGGAGCCCGCTCACCCGCGAGCAGGCGCTCGAGCGCCTCACGCTCGACGCCGACCGGCCCGACTCGATGCTCGCGTGCGTCGAGCGCTCGCGCGAGGGCGCGCGCACCGTGCGCGACGTGATCAGCGCCGAGATGTGGGAGGCGATCAACGCGACGACGCTCGCGCTGCGGCGAGACGCGGCCGCCTCGTGGCGGCTGCCCGGCGGTGCCTACCAGGCCTCGCAGTACGTCAAGCAGCGCACCGCGCTGATCTGGGGGATCGCCGAGCGCGCGATGCTGCGCGACGAGGCCAAGCGCTTCCTCGAGGCCGGCGGCCTGCTCGAGGTCGCCGACATGGTGCTGCGGATGCTGCGCGTCGCGCTGCCCGCGGGCGACGACCCGCACGCGGACGGCAACGCATTCGCGCTCCTGCAGGCGGTCGGCGGCTTCCACGCCTACCTGCGCGCCGTGACGGCGCCGCCGAACGCGCAGCCGGTCGCGCGCTTCCTGCTGTTCGAGCGCGCGTACCCGGACAGCGTCGCGGCCTGCGTCGACTCGCTGCACGAGGCGTTCGCCGCGGCCGACGCCTCGCCGCACGAGAGCAAGCCGGTGCTGCGCGTCTCGCGCCTCGCCGCCGACCTCGAGTTCCAGCGCCGCGCGCTGCCCGTCGGCGCCGAGCTGCTCGGCATCTGCGAGCGCGTGCAGCAGGAGCTGGCGCGCGTCGACCAGGACGTCGCCGAGCGCTACTTCGCAGGAGCCGTCGGTGACGTCGGCCGCAGCTCGTCGCTTGCGATGAGCGGAGGGCGAAACCCTTCGCTCGCCGCGTGACCCGTCCCCCGACCCCTCTTCCGCCATGCACTTCTCGATCCGCTACCTCACCGCCTACCGCTATCCGTCGCCCGTGACCGACAACCTCAACGCGCTGCGCGTGCGGCCGGCGACGACCTCGACGCAGCGCTGCGACGAGTTCCACGCGCGCATCGACCCGGAGGCGCGCGTCAGCCGCCACCTCGACTACTTCGGCACGGAGGTGCTCGAGTTCGGCATCCCGACCGGGCACGAGGAGCTGACGATCGACGTGCGCGCGCGCGTCGTGACGTCCGAGCCGCCGACCCCGCCGACCGGCGGCTGGGAGGAGCTGGCCAGCAGCGCCTACCGCGAGGCGGCCGGCGAGTTCCTGCTGCCGTGGCAGGACCAGCCGCGGATCGACGGGCTCGACGACCTCTACGGCTCGCTCGCGACCGCGAGCAGCCCCGGCGCCGCGCTGTCGCTGCTGTGCGAGCTGATCCCCGACACGTTCGCCTACCGCCCGGGGACGACGTACGTCGGCTCGACCGTCAGCGACCTGCTCGAAGCGGGCGCGGGCGTCTGCCAGGACTTCGTCCACCTCGCGCTCGTGCTGCTGCGGCGGCGCGGGATCGCGGCGCGCTACGTGTCCGGCTACCTGTGGGCGGCGCCGCAGGACGGCGGCGTCGACTCGGTCGAGGTCGACACGCACGCGTGGCTGGAGGCGCTGCTGCCGGGCACCGGCGGCCGCGGCGAGCCGGCGTGGGTCGGCGCCGACCCGACGAACCGCCGCCTCGCCGGCGAGACGCACGTGAAGATCGGCCACGGCCGCTACTACGCCGACGTGCCGCCGGTGAAGGGCGTCTACCGCGGCTCGTCGTCGTCGACGCTGGAGGCGGCGGTCACGATGTCGCGGCTGGACCCCGCGGCGGGCGCGCGCGCTTAGCTCCCCGCGGCGTCCCGGCGTCTCTCGAACAGCTCGAACAGCTCGGCCAGCGGCGCCGGGATCGCGCGCACGATCCGCACGAGCGTGACGAACGTGGGGTCGACCTCGCCGCGCTCGATCGCCGCGAGGTGGCTGCGGCGCAGCTCGGCTCTGTCGGCGACCTCGGCCTGCGAGAGGCCGCGCAGCTCGCGCAGCTCCGCGACCGCGGCGCCGAGGTGGCGGTGCTCCGGCGAGCGAGCGCCGTTCCGGCCGTCATGAGTCGTCAAGGAGATCCTTCGCGTCTCGGGGGTGGGATGGTCGAGGGTTGTCCCTGAGCAGCCTCGGCCTGCTTATCCGGAATGTGGATCATCCCAGGCTGGAGGCGGTGCGGCAGAGTGAGGAGGTGCCACCTTCGCGCCGCCGCGGCAGACCGCCGCTGAGCGCCTGCGCCGCAGAGGCGTCAGCGCGCTGACCGCCCAGCGGATAGGTTGCCGCGCTATGAGCCTTCGCATCCTCCCCGCCGCCGCCGTCGTCGCGGCCCTCCTGTCGTTCGCGCCGCCCGCGCTGGCGATCAACAGCAGCTCCGTCACGTCGCCGAGCGACGGGACGAGCTACAGCTATCGCACCGCGAACGCCACGTCGATCGCCGTGTCGGGCACCGCCACCGGAATGGCAGCCGTCGACCTGCGCTGCGCGCACAGATACAACGGCACGTGGGGCTTCAGCTCCGTCCTCGGCGGCGGCTCCAACGTGACCGTGAGCGGCGGCGCGTTCTCCGCCCCGAGCGTCACGCTGCCGACGAACGACGGCAACGCGCTGTGCCGCCTCGTCGCGGTGCCGACCGGCACGACGCCGGCAGACCTGACGGGCCTGTCGGGGCCGACGCTGCGGCTGTTCAAGCTGGAGGACACGGGCGGCGGCAACGTCGACCAGGCCGGCGGCGCCAACAACGGCAAGCTGTACGACTTCTACGCCACCGTGGGCGGCGCGAGCGCCGACGCATACGTCGACTCGGCCGGCAGCGAAGGCCTCAGCTACACGGGCCTCGTCGACGGCAACGCCGGCGAGCTCGGCCAGGTCTTCGGCGAAAGCGGCTTCATCCCCGAGCTCGACCCGACGGGGCCGAGACCCGACGGCGACGGCCCGCTCACCGGCATGCTCGTCGACGGCGTCAACGCCTTCAACGGCTACGAGTGGGAGAACGGCGCGACCTCGGGCGCGACGAGATTCGCCTTCAGCAGCTACGCCAACTTCCCGCTCGTGACGGTGACGCAGTCGACCGCCGGCGACGGGTCGTTCGTCGTGAGCGAGCACGACCTGGTCTCGGAGTGCACGGGCGCCGACCCGATGTACTACCGGCCCGGCGGCTTCACCTGCAGCAACCTGGCGGACAGCGGCGTCGCGCTCGACGTCGTCACGACCGTCTCGCCGGCCGGCAACGTCGTCGACCGCCTGTGGAGACTCGCCTCGACGGACGGCAGAGCGCATCAGGTCGCGCTCTGGATGAGCACCGATGCCGGCTCGAACGCGCTCCCGCGCGCGTGGAGAGGACCCGGCGAGGCGGCCTTTGCGCAGCACGTCTCGGGCGACACGCTCACGCCGCCACTGGCCGGCGCGTGGGACGCGCAGTTCCACAGCGTCGGCGCGGCCGACGGCGACACGTCGGAGGGCGTCGGCGCCGTCGTCGTCAGCAGCCCGCCGGCGGCGCTGCGCTTCGCCGGGGCGTACGAGCTGGACGGCAAGTTCAACGTCGACGTGCCAGCGAGCGGCGGGACGCAGATCGACACGGTCTACGTCAGCGACGCCACGCAGGCCGCGCTCGACACGGACGTCGCGGCCGCGCTCGCGCGGATGAGCGGTGGCGGCGGCTCGGGCGGCGGTGGCGGCAACGGTGGTGGCGGCGGTGGCTCCGTCGCCGCGCCCCTGCTGACCCGCACCGGCAAGGCGCTGCTCGCCGTCAACGGCACGCTCGCACTCGGCTACGCCGTCAGATGCCCGACGCCGGACGCGAGCTCGTGCACGGTCAACGTCGCGCTCACGCAGCCGGCGCCGAAGCCGAGAAGAGCGCGGGCGCACAAGGCCGCGAAGCGGACGAGAAGAGCGAAGCCGCGCACGCTCGGCACGCTGAAGGTGACGGTCGTCGCCGGCAAGACGACCGCGCTGTCGCTGAAGATCGCGCGCAAGAACCGCGCGTACTTCAAGACCGGCCACATCACGATGACCGCGAGACTGACCCGGCCGGGAACGACCGCGCAGACGGTCGTCAAGCCGCTGCCGGTCAAGATCGCCAAGCCGAAGCCGAGAAGAAGAGCGCACCGGCGGTAGCCGCCGTGGGCGCGCGGCCCGAGCCGGTCGCGCGCCCACCGCTACCCTCCAGCCGATGCGCCCCTTCCCCACCTGGCCGATCGCCGCGGGCGCGCTGATCCTCGGCTTCGCGGTCGCCGACGTCAGCGGCTCGCGCCCGCTCGGCGGGGTCGTGCTGTTCCTCGGCGGGCTCGCGTGCGGGCTGCGCTGGCGCGTGCTGCTCGGCCTCGGCCGTGCGCTCGCGCTCGTCGTCGCGTTCCTCGCCGGCTTCGCGCTCGCCCACCCGCTCGGCCACGCGATCGGCGCGTGGCCGGCGGTGCTGCTCGTCGCGGCGGTCGTCGGGGCGATCGCCTGGCGCGTCGCTGACGCCCCACCTTCGGCGCACGCGATGCACCGGCGCTGAGGGATCAGGAGGGAAGCGCCAGCTCCAGGTCCGTCTGCGGGAAGTCCTCGCCGACGCAGAGCAGCGGCTCGCCCGCGAGGCGTGTGACTGCGTACGTGAGACAGTCGCCGTAGTTGAGACGAGCGGGATGGCGGCCCTTGCCGAAGCGGAGGAACGCCTCGACTGCGACGCCCCAGTGCTGCTCGGAGAGCGGCACGACGACGAGCTCCGTCTCCTGGACGAAGCGGGCGAGCAACGTCCGGCCCCGCACGCCCATCCTGCTTGCCAGCACGATGCCGGTCTCGGCGAGCGTAGGCGCGCCCACACCGATCGCCGGCTCCGCGCCGAGTTGCTCGAGCAGCGCCTCGTGCCCCGGCTCGCGCAGCAGCACCGCGACGAGCGCAGAGCTGTCGACGATCACACGCCCTCCGGCCCGTAACCGAGGATCTCCTCGCGCTCCTCCCGTGTGAGCGGCTTGCCGATCACCTCAGGCGGAACCTGCGGCCAGATCTCGTCCTCCAGCAGGCGCTGGATCCGTGCGCCACGATCCTGCTCGACGGCGCGCTGCGCAAGCCGCTTGCGCCGCTCCTCGAGCGCGGTCCGCACAGCGCCCGTCTTCGTGTCACCGGTCAGCCGTGCCAACTCGCTCGCGAGCGCCTCTGTCTGCTGGTCCTTGATGTTGAGCGCCATGGTGGAAAGGTAGCAGGATGGTGGAATACAACATAGGAGTTGGATTCCCGGCGCTCGCCCTTGTCCCCATGTCGCACCAAGCTTGGACAACGGTGCAACGACACGCGGGAATCCCGCTGACAGACTCGCTGCATGCACACGGCCCGCCCACCCCAGATCGTCGCCTTCGGAGGCGGGGGCTTCTCGATGGAGGCTGGGAATCCGCTGCTCGACGACTACGTGCTCGGGCTCGCCGAGCGCGAGCGGCCGAAGGTCTGCTTCGTGCCGACCGCCTCCGGCGACGCGGATCACTACGTCGTGCGCTTCTACCGCACGTTCTCGACGCGCTGCGAGACGTCGCACGTCTCGCTGTTCCGCCGCGACCGCGGCGACGGCGCGGTCGAGGGCGACCTCGAGGCGCACCTGCTCAGACAGGACGTGATCTACGTCGGCGGCGGCAGCGTCGTCTCGCTCCTCGGCGCGTGGCGCGCGCACGGGCTCGACCGCGTGCTGAAGCACGCGTGGCGGCGCGGCGTCGTGCTGTGCGGGCTGTCCGCCGGCTCGCTGTGCTGGTTCCAGGAGGCCGTCACCGCCTTCCACGGTGCGCCGACGGTCGTGCGCGGGCTCGGCCTGCTGCCGCACTCCAACTGCGTCCACTACGACGGCGAGCCGGAGCGGCGCGAGGAGTACCGCCGCTTCGTCGGCGACGGCGTGCGGCCCGGCTACGCGGCCGACGACGGCGCCGCGCTGCACTTCGTCGGGCGCGACCTGCGCCGCGTCGTCAGCTCGCGCCCGCGCGCGCGGGCGTTCCGCGTCGAGCCGCGCGACGGCGAGGTGGTCGAGCAGCCGCTGCCGGTCAGCTACCTCGGCGACGCGCAGCGGGACCTGGCGGTCGCGTGACCGTCCGCGAGAGCCTGCGCGGCGAGCCGCAGATCCTGGCGATGGGCGGCGGCGGCTTCACGATGGAGCCGGACAACCCCGCTCTGGACGACTTCGTGCTGTCGCTCGTGCGGGTGCCCGAGCCGCGGATCCTCTTCCTGCCGACCGCCTCCGGCGACCCGACCGCGCAGATCACCTCCTTCTACGCGCGTTTCGCGCGGCGCGCGTCGGCGACGCACCTGTCGCTGTTCCGCCGTCACGGGTCCGCCCGCTCGCTCGCGGACATCGTGCTGGAGCAGGACGTGATCTACGTCGGCGGCGGCTCGATGCGCAACCTGCTCGCGATCTGGCGCGCGCACGAGCTGGACGAGCTGCTCGTGGAGGCGTGGCGTCGCGGGATCGTGCTGGCTGGGCTCAGCGCCGGTGCGATGTGCTGGTTCGCCGGGGGCGTGACCCGCTCGGGCGGCCCGCTCGAGGTGATCGAGGGGCTCGGATTGCTGCCCGGATCGTTCAGCGTCCACGCGGACGGCGAGCCGGAACGGCTGCCGGTGTGGCTCGCCGCCTTGCGGAGCGGCGAGCTGCCCGGCGGCTGGGCCGCCGACGACGGCGTCGGCCTGCTGTTCCACGGCACGCGCATGACGCGCGTCGTGACCTCGCGCCCCGGCACCGCCGCGCTGCGCGTCGACGTCGTCGGCGGCGAGCTCGTCCGCCACCGCATCGAGCCGGAGCTGCTCGGCGCCGGCCCCGGCGGGCCGTCCTCGCAGCCGGTCCCGGACGACGTCCGCGAGCTGCGCGAGCTGCGCCAGGCGATGCGGCGCTGACGCGCGGCGCCTACGCTCTCGCGCATGGAGATCGCCCACCGCTCAGAGCTGGAGGCGTACGTCACCCGCGACGGCTCGGAGATCCGCGAGTGGGTCGCGCCCGGGACGCCCGGCCGCCGCCAGTCGCTGGCAGAGGCGACCATCGGCGCCGGCAGATCGACGCTCGCCCACTACCACCGGGAGAGCGAGGAGGTGTACCTCGTGACTTCGGGGAGCGGCCGGCTGCTGCTTGGCAAGGAGACGCGGGAGATCGCGGTCGGCGACTGCGTCGTGATCCCGCCCGGGATCGTCCACCGACTGTGGGCCGACCCCGCCGCCCCGCTCGTCGTCGTCTGCTCGTGCGTGCCGCCCTACTCGCACGAGGACACGGTGCTGGTGCAGCCGGCACTCGACGCCGACTGACGCCCGCCACCAGTTCAGATGACGAGCTGGCGCATGCGCTCGCCCGGGACGACGCAGGTCAGCAGCTGGTAGATCGCGTCGCCGTATCGGGCCGCTTCCCCGAGACGCGCGCGCCGTGATGCCGGATCGGAGAACTCAGGCATCAGCTCTTCGTCCGAGCGCTGCACGCAGCGCAAGAACGCCTCGTAGCGCTCATGCAGCTCAGCGATCAGCTTGTCCGCCTCCGCCGTTCGTCCGCGCAGCTGCCCGAAGCGCTCCTGCGGCGTGATCCGACACAGCTCGACGACACGCTCCGCCGGCACCGGAGCGGGCTCCGACGCCAGGTGCGCCACCATCGAGAAGCACGTCGCGAGGCGACTGTGCTTCAGCTTGTAGTTCTTGAGGCTGCTCTTGCTGCTTTCCTTCTCGCGTCTGAGCGGGTCGGTCTCGACGCGCACCTGGTAGCGGTCGTGTTCATAGTTGAGCGTCAGCGTCCGCCAGAAGCGCAAGATGTCATTGACCAGAAACGTCGGAACGAAGTCGTCCTCGTGCCCGGGGAGATCTCGGTAGTAGAAGCTGACAATGCGCGCGAGCAACTCCTGGTAGCGCCCTCCGTCAGTGACCGGCTGGCTCTCCAAGAGCAAGAGCATCCGAGCAGTAAAAGTGTTTGTGTGGTCATCGCCGCGGCTGCCGAGTATGCGTTCCATCGCCGCGACGTCGAGCGCTTCCAGGTATTTGCCATCCCCGGAGAAGGGCGGGAATCTCATTGCCTCAGTCTTTTCGACCAAGCGTCCAGCCACGCGTATGAAGGACAGATAGGAAGCAGCGGCAACGTCCTCATAGAGGAAGAACAGGTCGACGTCCGACGCTTCCCACGCTTCCAAGCGCCCGTATGAGCCGGTCGCATATATGCAAAGACCGCCTGCGGCAAGCAGATCCTGTACCTCGTCGAGGCCGCCGGCAAGTTCCGTGAGCCGTTGCAGCGAATAAGACTTGCGTTCGCTTTCGTCCTCCTCCATGCGCGCGCAAGCTAACGCGTTCTTGGCTTACAGGCGCAGCTTCCCTGTGCAGAGGCCGCGATACGATCAGCCTTAGTGGCCAGCCGCGCTGATCTGTATATCTCTGCCGATGTCGAGACTGACGGTCCTATCCCCGGCCCGTATTCGTTGCTTTCGGTCGGACTCTGCGTGGCGGGGGAGTTCGATGGTCGAGAGTTTCGCCGTCACGACCCTGCCGAGAAGACGTTCTACGCAGAGTTGCAGCCGATCTCCGACGAGTGGCAACCCGATGCCATGGCGGTCAACGGGCTCAACCGCGACCGGCTCCTACGCAGCGGCCGCGAACCGCGTGAGGCGATGGAGTCAGCCGCTCTCTGGGTCCAAGAGATCGCCGGCAATCATCGAGCTGTGTTGGTCGCGTACCCGGTCGCGTTCGACTGGGCCTTCCTCTACTGGTACTTCGTGCGGTTCGCTCCGCACGGATCGCCCTTTGGCTTCTCTTCTTGCTTGGACATCCGCACCCTTTACCAAGCCAAGGCCCATACAGTCCATGATCGTTCCGGCAAGGAGCGCATGCCCAGCGAGTTGCTGCCGGCCCGGCCGCACACCCACAATGCACTCGACGATGCCATCGAGCAGGCAGAGCTCTTCAGCAATGTCTTTGCCTGGACGCTGTCCGATCGCCACGTGACCACGTGAAGGAATCGATGCCCAACACGCCCCCTCCCAGACCTAACCCAGCACAGCCTGGGCCCCCGCTCGAGTCGGCGCCGTCGTGGCTGCAGCCGTTTCTGCCGACGACTGCCAGCGCAGACAACCGGTCCGGCAAGAGGCTCGGCGCCAGCTAGCTAGCAGTAGTCGGAAGCGTACGCGGTCATCGCACGATCCCCTTCGCGGCCGCGGTGGCCGGAAGCGTGCGCATCAGGGCGTCGGCGGGGACGGGGCGACCGGTGAGGAAGCCCTGCACCAACGGGCAGCCGTGCGAGCGCAGGAAGTCGAGCTGCGCCTGCTGCTCGACGCCCTCGACGACGGTGGTCATCCCGAGTGCTCTGCCGAGGTCCAATACGGCGGCGACGATCGAGGTCGAGCCGGGATCCTCCGGCACGCGCGTGATGAAGGCGCGGTCGACCTTCAGCACCTGCACGGGCAGGTCGCGCAGGCGGCCCAGGGAGGAGTGCCCCGCGCCGAAGTCGTCGATCGCGATCGCCAGCCCGGCCTCGTGCAGCTCGGTCAGCAGCGAGCGCTGGCGGCGCGCGTCGGACAGCAGCGCGGTCTCCGTCAGCTCGGCGCAGAACTGCGCCGGGTCGAGCCGGTGGGAGGCGATCTGCGCGGCGATCGAGGACACGAGGTTGCCGCGACGCAGCTGCCGCGGGGACAGATTGAAGTTCAGCCGCGGCCGGAAGCCCTCCGCCGCCCACGCGACCGCCTGCTTGCACAGCGCCTCGACGACCCACGCGCCGATCCCGTCGATCAGGCCGGTCTCCTCCGCGACGGGGATGAACGCGCCCGGCGGGATCAGCCCCTCGTCCGGGTCCTGCCAGCGAACCAGCGCCTCGACCGCGTCGAGGCGGCCGTCGGCGGCGGCGACGATCGGCTGGAAGTGCAGCCGCAGCTCGCCCTCGTCGATCGCGCGGCGCAGGCGCGTGGTCAGCGACAGCCGCTTGCGCGCGTCGCTCGCGCGCGGCTCGTAGAAGGCGACGGCGCCGCCGCCCGCGCGCTTGGCCTGGTACATCGCCTGGTCGGCGGCCTTGAACAGCGACTCCTGGTCGTCGGCGTGCTCGGGGAACAGCGCGACGCCGATCGACGCGCCGACGTGGAACTCCGCGCCGGAGACCTCGAACGGGCGCTCCAGCGCGGCGGCGATGCGGTCGCCGGCGATCTGCGCGATCGCGCGCGGGTCGGTCGCGGCGCCGGGCTCGGCCGCCGCGCCGGCGCAGTCGAGCAGCAGCAGGAACTCGTCCCCGCCCTGGCGCGCGAGCACGTCGCCGGTGCGCGTCAGCTCGCTCACGCGCACCGCCGTCTCGCGCAGCACCTCGTCGCCGGCTGTGTGCCCGAACGAGTCGTTGACGAGCTTGAAGTTGTCGAGGTCGAAGTAGAGCAGCGCGACCGACGCGCCCGAGCGGCGGGCGCGCGTCAGGTCGCGCGTCAGCTGCTCCTCCAGCAGGGCGCGGTTCGGCAGGCCGGTGAGGCGGTCGTGGTAGGCGAGGAAGGTCACCTGCGCCTCCGCCTCGCGCCGCGCGGTGACGTCCTCGCCGGAGCGCAGCACGGCGGTGATCGTGCCCTCCTCGTCGCGCAGCACCGCGTTGCGCCAGGCGATCTTGCGCTGCTCGCCGCTCTTCGTGCTGACGAACGTCTCGAGCGTCTCGCCGGGCTGGTCGACGCCGGAGACGAGCCGCAGGAACGTGAGGCGCGCGTCGAGCCGGTCCGCGGTCGGGACGACCATCTCGAGCCAGTCGCGGCCGAGCAGCTCCTTCTCGCGGAAGCCGAGCAGCTCGCAGCCCTGGCGGTTGATCAGCTCCACGCGGCCCTGCGCGTCGAGCACGACGACGAGCGTGCTCGCCACCTCCAGGTACCGCTGCGCGCGGTCGCGCTCCTCGCGCAGGCGGCGCTCCGCCTCGACGGATCTCGTCACGTCGGCGAACGTGCAGACGACGCCCTGCCGCGACGTGCCGTGCGCACCGCCGAGCGGACGCGCGAGCACGGTCATCCAACGGTCGCCGCCGCCGAGCGGAGTGCGGCGCAGCGTCGCGCGCACCGGCGAGCCCTGCCGCAGGGCGCGCCGCGGCGGGTTGTCGCCGGCGGTGACCGGGCGGCCGTCGCCGTAGCGCAGCGTGCCGATCGCGGGGCTGACGATGCCGTCGGCGGCGAGCTGGGCCGCGGTCACGCCGAGGATCCGCAGCGCGCTCGCGTTCCAGCTGACGGGCCGCAGCTCGGCGTCGGTGACGACGACGCCCTCCTCGAGCCCCTCGACCACAGCGCGGCTCAGCCGCTCGACGGCACGGAGCTCCTGCCCTGCTGTGCGAACGGCCATGGTCTACCGAACCTCGGCATTTGCGGCCATAGCTTGAGCGTTGCGGCGCCACGCCCACGACGCGCGGACGTGGCGCCGGAAAGCGGACCTACTTCAGCTCGGCCGACGACTTGCCCAGCAGCAGCCGCGCGATGATCAGCAGCTGGATCTGCTGGGTGCCCTCGAACAGGTCGAGGATCTTCGCGTCGCGCGCCCACTTCTCCAGCAGCAGCTCCTCGCTGTAGCCCAGCGAGCCGCACAGGCGCACGCAGCGCAGCGCGACGTCGACGCAGGTGCGGCCGGCCTTTGCCTTCGCCATCGACGCCTGCAGCGAGTTCGGCTTCGAGTTGTCGGCCATCCAAGCAGCCTCCAGCGTCAGCAGCCGCGCGGCCTCGTAGTCGGCCTCCATCGCCAGATACTCGGCGGCCGCGGCGGACTGGTTGCCCGCCGGGCGGTCCCAGTCGACCTCGACGCCCGCGTCGGCGAGCAGTCTGCGCGTCAGCTCCAGGCACGCACGGGTCAGGCCCACGGCCATCCCGGCCACCAGCGGGCGCGTGTTGTCGAACGTCTGCATGACGCCCGCGAAGCCCTTTCTCGTGTCGACCTCCGGCGAGCCGAGCAGGTTCTCGGCCGGCACGCGGCAGTCGTCGAGGATGAAGGCGGCCGTGTCGGAGGCGCGGATCCCGAGCTTGTGCTCGAGGCGGTCGAGCTTCATGCCCGGGTTGCTCCGCTCCACGACGAACGACTTGATCGCCGCGCGGCCGACGCTGCGGTCGAGCGTCGCCCACACCACGACGAGGTCGGCGCGCTCACCGGACGTGACGTAGATCTTCTCGCCGTTGAGCACGTACTCGCCGGTCTCCTCGTCGAGCACCGCGGTCGTGCGGATCGCGGCCGAGTCGCTGCCGGCCTCCGGCTCGGTGATCGCCATCGCGGCCCACTTGCCTCTGAAGCGCTCGAGCTGCTCGTCGTTGGCGACCGAGGCGATGGCGGAGTTGCCGAGGCCCTGGCGCGGCATCGACAGCAGCAGGCCGACGTCGCCCCAGCACAGCTCGATGATGCCGAGCACGGTCGACATGTTGGAGCCGTTGCGGACCCCGCCGTCGCCGTTCTCCGTTCGGCGCACGCCGGCCGCGCCGGCACCGCCCATGTCGCTGCCGTCGTTCATCCCGTCGATGAGCGCGGCGAGCATGTCGAGCTCCTTCGGGTACTCGTGCTCGCCGACGTCGTACTTGCGGGAGATCGGGCGGAAGACCTCCTCCGCCACCTGGTGCGCCTGACCGACGAGCGGGACGAACTTCTTGGGAATCTCGAGATTGATCATCTGAGCTCTTCCTCTCTAGACCAGGAGGGCGCCCTCGCAGACGCCCACGGCTCGCAGGTCGCGGTACCAGCGCTCGACGGGGTGCTCCTTCACGTAGCCGTGGCCGCCGAGCAGCTGCACGCCGTTGGAGCCGATCCACGACCCCTTCTCGGAGCACAGCTGGCGGGCGATCGCGACCTCGCGCGCAGCGTCCTTGCCGGCGTCGAGCCGGGCGGCGGCGCGCAGCGTCGCGAGCCGCATGCCCTCCAGCTCGACCGCGATGTCGGAGACGGTGAACGCGACCGACTGGCGGTTGGAGATCGGCTCGCCGAACGCGACGCGCTCGTTGACGTGCGGGATCACGTAGTCGAGCACCGCGCGCGCGGTCCCGCACGCGAGCCCGCACCACGCGAGGCGCGCACGGCGGACGGCGGCCGCGTAGGTGGCCGGGTCGCCGTCGGCCAGCAGCGCGCTCGCCGGCAGGCGTACGCCCTCCAGCAGCACGTCGCCGGTCGCGGCGGCGCGCACGCCCATGCCGGGCGCGGCCTTCACGAGCACCCCTCTGGCCTTCGTCTCGACGAGGAAGAGGACCGGACCGTGGCCCTCCAGCCGCGCGCCGACGATCAGCAGCTCCGCGCTCTCGGCGAGCGGCACGAGCGACTTGACGCCGTCGAGCACGAACTCGTCGCGCTCGCGTCGCGCGGTCGTCTTCAGCTCGAACGGGTCGAACAGTGCGCGCGGCTCCTGCAGCGCGAGCGCCGCGGCCGCGGGCGTCTCGGCCTCCACGAACGCGGGCAGGTAGGTCGCCTGCTGGTCGCCGTCGCCCCACAGCGCGAGCGCGCTCGCGACGCCGGCCGGCGCGAGCAGCGCGACCGCCAATCCCATGTCCCCGTGCGAGAGCGCCTCGGCCGCCAGCACGGCGGTCACGGACGAGCGCTCGCTGACCGCCCCGCCCAGCTCCTCGGGGACGCCGAGCATCGTCAGGCCCAGCTCGCCGGCCTGCTTGAGGATCTCGTCGGGCGTCTTCGCCGCGGTGTCCGCTCTCAGGGCGGCGGGACGGAGTTGCTCGGCCCCGAACGCCTTGAACGACTCCTGCAGCATCTGCTGCTCGTCGGTCGGGGTGAGGTCGAACAGACCCTTGTTGGCCGTCGTGGAAAGGCGCGCCGGCTTTCTGCTGCCGTTGACCGCCTTGAACGTGCGACCGGCCGCGCTCGCGGCCTTGAAGCCGTCGCGCGTAGCGCGGTAGAGGACTCTCTCGGCGGGCTTGCGCACACCGAGGCGGTCGACGACGTCGGAGCCGGCGATGCGCCCGAGGGCGCGCAGACCGAGTCCCATGCTGCGCTCCGCCATGCTCATGGCGTCACCGTCCCTTCGAGGTGGATCGTTTCTGGGTTCTTGGCGCTCCGCACCACGAAGCGCTCGCCGTCTGCCGAGAACGTCACTCGGCTGGGGAGGAGAATCGGCCGCTTGAAGCTCACGTCGACCGTGTAGGCATCCGGCAGGGACGGCTCGAGCGCCGCCAGGCACCGCGCCTTCGTCCACATCCCATGCGCGATCGCCTGCGGGAAGCCGAACAGCCGCGCACTCAGCGCGTGCATGTGGATCGGATTGCGGTCGCCGCTGACCGAGCCGTACCGCCGCCCCAGGTCGCCGGCCAACCGCCACTCCACCGGAGGATGAGCGTCACTTTCGCCCCGGAGAGCGGGGTCAGAATGCTCCTCATCCGCAGAAACACCAGCCCCGCCCCCCTCGCTGCCCTCAGCCGCAGCGGCGCTGCCGCCGCCACGACGGAGCATCGTCGAGACGTCCTCCCACACCAGCTCGCCGTCGACCCGCGCCTCGGACACCAACGCGAACGTCCGGCCCTTCGCATGCGGCTCGATCGGGGTCGCGCGCACGGTCAGGTCGAACGTCTCGCTCACCAAAGCCGGCCGGTGCACGACGATCCGGTTGCTCAAATGCACCAACCCCACCGCAGGGAACGGAAAGCGCCCGTCCGTCATCAGCTCCATGTGCATCGGGAACGCCCGCACGTGCAGGTACGTCGCCGGCAGCGCATCCCGCAGCGTGAAGCCGCAGACGCGGTCGTACGCGGCGAGCGCGTCGCGGTCCACGGTCACGCCGGACGCCGAGCGCTCCAGCGCCGGCATCTCCTTCCCCCGCCCGGCGACGAACGGCAGCAGCGAGGCGCCGGGCACCAGCGGCAGCGCGGCGCGGGCGTAGGTGACGACCGAGCTCACCTCACGCCCCCAGCAGGCTCTGCCCGCAGACGCGAACGACGTTGCCGTTCAGCCCGCCGCACGCCGGCGACGCGAACCAGGCGATCGCCTCGGCGACGTCGATCGGCAGCCCGCCCTGCGACAGCGACGACATGCGCCGGCCGGCCTCGCGGATCGGCAGCGGCACCTTGGCCGTCATCTGCGTCTCGATGAAGCCGGGCGCGACCGCGTTGATCGTCGCGCCGCGCTTGGCGACCTCGGGCGCGTAGGCGTCGACGACTCCGATCACGCCAGCCTTCGAGGTGGCGTAGTTCGTCTGCCCGGCGTTGCCGGCGATGCCGCTGATGGAGGAGACGCAGACGATCCGGCCGCCCGGCCGCAGCACCGCTCTCGACCCGCCGGCGATCAGCGCGTCGGTGATCCGCTCGATCGCGCTGAGGTTCACGCCGATGACCGCGTTCCAGCGCTCGGCGTCCATGCGGCCGAGCGTGCGGTCGCGCGTGATACCGGCGTTGTGGACGACGACGTCGACGCCTCTGTGCTGCTTCTTCAGGTGCGCCGCGATCGCGGCCGGCGCGTCCGGCGTGGTGATGTCGAGCGCGAGCGCCGAGCCGCCGATGCCGCCGGCGACGGCCTTGAGGTCGTCCTCCAGCGCGGGCACGTCGAGGCCGACGACGTGCGCGCCGTCGCGCGCGAGCGTCGCGGCGATCGCCGCGCCGATGCCGCGCGAGGCGCCGGTGACGAGGGCGACCTTTCCGGCGAGCGGCCGCTCCCAGTCGAAGCCCTCGGGCGTGCCCTCGCCGCCGGCGCCGATCCGCACGACCTGCCCCGACACGAACGCCGAGCGGGGCGAGAGGAAGAAGCGCAGCGTGCCGGCGATCTCGTCCTCGGCGCCCGGCTCGACGTAGACGAGCTGGACCGTCGCGCCGCGGCCGATCTCCTTGCCGACCGCGCGCGTGAAGCCCTCCAGCGCGCGCTGGGCGACGGCCTCGGCCGGCTTCTTCGCGGCCGACGGCGGCGTGCCGAGCACGACGACGCGCGCGCACGTGCCGACCTGCCGGATCGTCGGGTGGAAGAAGGCGTGCAGCTCCTCCAGCCCGGCCGAGTCGACGATGCCGGTCGCGTCGAACACGAGCGCGGCGTAGCGATGGTCGACCGCGGCCTTCGGCGTCCACGGCGAGGCGTCGAGGCCGGCCTCGGCGGCGGCCGCGCGCAGGTCGGGGCGCAGCGGCGTGGAGGCGTCGGCGCCGACCTCCGCGAGCACGCGCGCCAGCGGCACCGCGAGGCGTCCGCCGGGGGCGCCGCCCACGAGCACCTTCCCCTCGACGACCGGCCTGCCGGCCGCGAACCGCTTCAAAGGCACCGGCTTCGGCAGCCCCACCTGCTTCGCGATCGCGCCGCCGACCGGCGTGTTGACGAGCTGCGTGTATCGATCCATGTCCATGTCTCCCTAGGCCTCGAGGATCGCGACGACGCCCTGGCCGCCGGCCGCGCAGACGCTGATCAAGCAGCGGCCCCCGCCGCGCTCGTGCAGCGCCTTGGCCGCCGCGGCGACGATCCGCCCGCCGGTCGCGGCGAACGGGTGGCCGGCGGCGAGCGAGCTGCCGTTGACGTTGAGCTTGCCGCGGTCGATCGCGCCGAGCGGTTCTCTTCAGCCCGAGCCGCTGCGTGCAGAAGACCGGGTCCTCCCAGGCGGCGAGCGTCGAGAGCACCTGCGAGGCGAACGCCTCGTGGATCTCGTACAGGTCGAAGTCCTGCAGCGACAGGCCGTTGCGCGCGAGCATGCGCGGGACGGCGTAGGCGGGCGCCATCAGCAGCCCCTCGCGGCCGTTGACGTAGTCGACCGCGGCCGTCTCGCCGTCGACGAACGTCGCCAGCGGCGTGAGTCTGCGCGCCGCGGCCCACTCCTCGCTCGCGAGCAGCGCGACGGCGGCGCCGTCCGACAGCGGCGTCGAGTTGCCGGCGGTCATCGTCCCCTGCGGCCCGCCGAAGACCGGCTTGAGCTTCGCGAGCTTCTCCATCGAGGACTCGGGCCGCAGGTTCTGGTCGCGCTCGAGGCCGAGGTAGGGCGTGACGAGGTCGTCTTGGAAGCCGCGCTCGTAGGCGGCGGCGAGGTTGTGGTGCGAGCGCATCGCCAGCTCGTCCTGCGCCTCGCGCGTGATCCCCCACTGCGCGGCGGTGCGCGCCTGGTGCTCGCCCATCGAGAGGCCGGTGCGCGGCTCCTCGTTGCGCGGGATCGCCGGCGCGAGCTGCTGCGGACGAACGCGCAGGAGCTGCTTGAGGCGGCCGCCGGTGGAGCGCTCGCGGTTGGCGTCCAGGAGGATCGCGCGCAGATCCTCGTTGAGCGCGAGCGGGGCGTCGGAGGTCGTGTCGACGCCGCCGGCGACGCCCGCCTCGATCTGGCCGAGCGCGATCTTGCCCGCCACGAGGATCGCGGCCTCGAGGCCGGTCCCGCACGCCTGCTGGATGTCGTACGCGGGCGTCTCGGGCGACAGGCGGCTGCCGAGCACGCACTCGCGGGTCAAGTTGAAGTCGCGGCTGTGCTTCAGGACCGCACCGGCGACGACGTCGCCCAGACGCTCGCCGGCGAGGTCGAAGCGCTCGACGAGCCCGTCGAGCGCGGCGGTCAGCATGTCCTGGTTGGTGGCCTTCGCGTACGCGCTGTCGGAGCGCGCGAAGGGGATGCGGTTGCCGCCGAGCACGACGGCTCGGCGCGGTGCGGCGGGGGTCATCTGGCTCCTTCGGATTCAGGTCCGGCAGCGCCCGTGGGCGCCGTGCCGGTTCGGGGGCGACCGCTGTCCGCGCGGGCCCGCAGGCCCGGCTCGGCGGTCGCGATCAGCAGTTCGGCGGCGTCGGCCGCAGGCATCGCGCCGGTGCGCAGCCACCAGCGCGCGAGCGCCTCGGCGGCGCCCAGCAGCGCGACGGAGACCGCCTCGATCTCGGTGGCGTGCTCGGCGCGGCGCTGCTCGGGCAGGCGCGCGATGTTCGTCTGCGCGACGAGCGCGAGCAGCCGCTCGCGGTGCTCGGCAACGCGCTCGGCGATCTCGCCACCCGCCGGCAGCGTCTCGTCGAACAGCACGCGCCAGGCGTCGCGGTCCTCGTCGACGAACGCGAAGAAGGCGTGCATGCCGCGGCGCAGTGCGTCGGCGGGGCTGTCGGCCTGCGCGACGGCCGAGCCGACGGTCGCGACCATCGCCTCGCCGGCGCGCTCCATGCACGCGAGGTAGAGCCGCTCCTTGTTGCCGAAGTACGCGTAGAGCAGGGGTTTCGTCACACCCGCGTCGGCCGCGACGTCGTCCATCGTGACGGCGCCGAAGCCGTGCGCGGCGAAGCGCGCGTGCGCGACGTCGAGGATCAGCCGCTCGCGCTCGGCGCGCGGCAGGCGGGTCCGCTGGGCATGTGTCACGGAGGCATGTGTCGCCATTCCGTGTCGAGGTTACCCAGATATAAATTTATATGCGAGTCAGATGAACGTGTCCGGTCAGAAGGCGGACCGAGCCTTGTTGGGATCGCGTGCCGGTTTGCGCAGATCCTTAGGTTTCTCCACGTCTTTGCGGTTGATCAACACCGGTATAGACTGCCACCATGGCAAAGGTGATGATCAGCCTTCCCGACAGCCTGCTGGAGCGCATCGACGCCCACGTGCAGGCCCACAGAACGAGCCGCAGCGCATTTCTGCGAGAGGCCGCGCAATGGCAGCTGGACCTGCAGGACGAAGCGCGTAGGGACCGGATCCGGAGACTGCTTGCCAACCCCGGTCACCACGGCGGCAATACGGTCGAGTACATCAAGCAGATGCGGCGTGAGCGATGACCGTGCATCTGCTCGACTCAAACGTCTGGCTTGCCGCCCGGAATCTCGACGAGCCCGAGCATGACGCCGCCCGACGCCTGGTCGAGGGTGCCGGCGGACGGCCGCTCGCAGCCCTGGATCTGACGCTCTACGAGGTCGCGAACGTCGCGATGAAGCGCTGGAGATCACCGAGCCGTGCACGCGGCGTCGCAGACCTCGTGCGCATCGCGTGCCCGGACACCGTCGTGAGCATCGATCCGCTGGTGCTCGATCGCGCCATCGCTCTGATGGGCGAGTATCCGCTTTCGCTGTACGACGCCGCCTACGCCGCAGCCGCGGACGTGCACGGGTGGACTCTCGTGAGCGGCGATCACAAGGACCTGGTGAGCCCGGGCCTTGCGATCACAGCCGACGAGGCGCTCGCGGCGAGCTGAGCCGGCGCGGCGCGGCTACGCGCCAGGCTCGTCGTCGTCCGCTGGCTCGCGTCTGAGCCAGTCCGCCAGCTGCCCGCCCATCGAGCCGACGGCGTCGCCGGCCTCGCGGAACGCTCTGCGGAAGCGCTCGGCGTAGAAGCCGACGGCCTCGCTGCCCTCGGCGCGCGGGTCGGCGGGCTCGTCGCGGCGGACGTAGGCGCCGCCGACGATGCGGTCGTAGTCGCCGCCGCGGACCCACTTCATCAGCTCGTGGACGCGCCGGACGGGCAGCGGGTGCGTGACGCCGAGGTCGGTCAGCAGGCGCGTGAGCCGCTCGAGACCGCCGCCCTCCTCCGTGTACTCCATCCCCTGCTTCATGAACGCGTCGAGGTCGAGCTGCTCGACCATCGCGCCGCCGGCCAGCGACATGAAGGTGCGGCAGACGACGAGCGGATCGCGCGTGACGAGCGCGGCGGCGCGGTCGCAGCTCAGCTCCGCGGCGCGGCTCCACTCAAGCAGCGCGGTGCGGATCGGGGCCAGCGGCAGCGGCAGACGGCCGGCCGTCGCGAGGCCCGTCAGGATCGCCAGCGCGGTGCCGTAGAGCTGGTGGTCGGAGAGGATGTGCGACGCCTCGTGCGCGAAGACCGCGCGCCGCTGCGGCGCGTCGAGCAGCCGCACCAGCTCCGAGTTGACGACGACGATCGGCCGCTTCGCGCCGATCGCCATCGCGTTCGCGAGCGGGAACTGCGTCATGTAGAGCGTCGGCACGTCCGCGATGTCGAGCGTCCGGTACGCGAGCGCATGCTCGCCCCACACGTCCGGGAGCTGCTGCTCGGACAGCCGCACCGAGGAGCCGAGCGAGAACCTGGCGCAGCGCGCGCTCGTAGCCCAGCTCGATCAGCTTGCGCACGACGCGGTCGAGCTGCGGGATCGCGGACAGCGCCGCGCTCGCCGCCTTGTCCGCCGGGTGCTGGTAGGCACGCGGCGCGATGCCGGTCAGGCGGTAGCCCTCCGCGGGCAGCTGCGAGTCGGTCGCCGCCATGCTGCGGTCCAGCGTAGCCGCCGCCGGGCGCCGCGGCGCCGGCTGCGGCGCCCACCTACGAAGGATCCGTCTGCGTCACCCGGTGGATCGTCGCGATTCTCGCCGCTCATACTCGATGCATACTTGGCGCGTCGGCGGGTAATCCGTGGTTAACGAACACGAACCGCATGCCGCTATGACTTAAATAACGGCAGGGGCCAGCGACCGTGCGCTCCTGGCGCACGGCTAGCCTCAACCCGAAAAATTCAGGCAGCGCGAGGCAGACCCCAAGCTTAGCGCGCGGACACGCGCGACCACAGCCGGGAACGACCACCCTCCCGGTGGCGTTCCCTGACCCCAATGCCCGTCCTGACGGCAGGAAGGCCGTCCGCCGTACACTGTATCAGAAACGGACGCGCGGTATGGCGGTCGGCGGCGATGTTTGCGCCGCACAGCTCCAACTTGCGTTTCGCCGCAAAACTGATTAAAACAAATTGCATGCGCTTGTTTGGGGGAGCGCAGCGCCGCGCGAGCCAGGGTCGCGATGCCGGCGCTGCTGTAGGCACGATGGTCGCGTTTCGTCCCACGTCTGAAACGGCGGCTCAGTTGAGACGCGTCGAGTCACGGCTGCGCGCCGTCGCGGCGACGCCGGACGAGCGACTCGCGGAGATGGCGCTGCACGGCATCGAGGCCGGCGGAAAGCGGCTGCGGCCGGCGCTCGTCGTCTGCTCGGCGATGGCGGTCGGCGGGCACGAAGCGGTCAGCGAGCGCGTCATCGACGCGGCCGCCGCCGTCGAGCTGCTGCACCTCGCGTCGCTCTACCACGACGACGTGCTCGACTCGGCGCCGCTGCGGCGCGACCGCCCGAGCGCGAACGCGCTGTGGGGCAACCACGCGGCGGTGCTCGGCGGCGACGTGCTGCTGTCGCACGCCTACCGCGTCGCCGCGGACCTCGGCGCGACCGAGCTGCGCCGGCTCGCCAGCACGCTGACCGCGCTCTGCTCCGGGCAGATCGCCGAGAGCGCGGCGCAGTTCGACCACCGGCGCGATGTCGCGCACTACGACGCGTCGATCCGCGGCAAGACGGCGATGCTGATGTCGACCTCCTGCTGGCTCGGGGCCGCGACCGCCGGCGCGACGCCGCAGGCGGCCGACGCGCTCGCCTGCTTCGGCATGGAGCTGGGCGTCGCCTTCCAGATCGTCGACGACGTGCTCGACCTCTACGGCCACGGTCACGCGATCGGCAAGCCGGCCGGCAGTGACCTGCGCGAGGGCATCTTCACGCTGCCGGTGCTGATGACGCTGCAGCGCGATCCGGCGCTCGTCGAGCTGCTCGTCGAGGGGATCGACGAGCAGGGCGTCGGCGAGGTCGCGCGGCGCGTACGCGCCGCCGGCGCCGACCGCCGTGCGGTCGCGCTCGCGCTCGACCACCTGCAGGTGGCGTTCGCCCACCTCGGCGACCCGGGCGTGCGCCCGGAGGGCGCGCAGCTGCTGATCGCGATCGGCGAGGTCGTGCTCGAGCCGCTCGACCGGCTCCAGCTCGGCAGCCGCCCGCTCGGCTGGCGCCGCCCGGCGACCCGCGCGACTGCCAGGGCAGGCGCGGCATGAGCGCAACACTCCCGCAGCCGCGCACGGCGTCCGATCCGGCGACGGCGATTCCCGGCCCGGCGGGCAAGCCTCTGCTGGGGAGCGCGCTCGCGCTGCGCGGCGACCTGCTCGGCACGCTGCAGGAGGGCTTCGCGCGCTACGGCGACGTCGTCGCCTACCGCGTCGGGCCGGCACGCGGGCCGCGGCGCCTGCGTCCGGTCATCGTCGCCGTCCGGCACCCGGAGGAGCTGCGGCGGGTGATGCTCGAGAACCGACGTCTTCGTCCGCCAGGCGCCGTCCTACGCCGTGCTGCGCGAGCTGTTCGGCGAGACGCTCCCGACGATGGAGCACGCACGCTGGCGTCGGCAGAAGCGCATCCTGCAGCCGCTCTTCACGCGCCAGCACGTGGCGCAGTACGCCGGCCTGCTGGAGCGCGAGGCGAACCGGGTCGTCGCGCGCTGGCGGCAGCTCGGCGACGAGGCGGTCGACGTCGCGCAAGCGATGGAGGAGTACGCGCTGCGCGTGCTGGGCCAGACGATCTTCGCGGAGGAGGACGGGATCGATGCCGACACCGTCGCTGCGCTCGAGCGCCTCGTGCCGCTCGTCGGCAGCCAGGTCGTCGCGCGCGTGACCCAGGTGGTGCGCCCGCCGCTGCGCTGGCCGACGCCGCGAAACCGGCGCTTCCTCGAGCTGCGCGCCGAGCTGCGGGAGACGATCGATCGCGTCGTCGCCCGCCGCGCGCGCGACGAGCGCGGCGGGGCCGACGACCTGCTCGGCCGCCTGCGCGACGCGCGCGACCCGGAGGACGGGACGGCGCTGACGCCCCGCGAGGTGCGCGACGAGGCGCTGATGTTCATGCTCGCCGGCTCCACCACGACCGCCGACGTGCTGATCTCGGCGCTGCACCTGCTCGGGCGCCATCCCGAGGTCCAGGAGCAGGTCGCGGCATCGGCGGTTCGCGAGGCCGCAGACGACCCCGAGGACCTCGTGCGGGCGTCCATCCAAGAGGCGATGCGCCTCTACCCGCCGTCGTACGCGCTGGCCCGGCGCGTGGCGGCGGACACCGAGCTGGGCGGGCACGCGATCCCCGCCGGCGCGCTCGTGCTCGTCGTGCCGTGGGCCACGCATCGCGATCCGCGCTTCTGGCCGGATCCCGAGCGTTTCGACCCGACCCGCTTCGTCGGCGAGCACGACCGGCCGCAGTTCGCATACGTGCCCTTCAGCGGCGGGGGGCGCGCCTGCATCGGCCGCCACCTGGCGATGCTCGAGTCGACCGTCCTGTTGCGCGCGCTGCTGCGCATGCACCGGCTCGAGTCGCTCGACACGACGCTGCCGCTCTCCCCGCTCATCTCGATGCGCCCACAGGGCCCGGTGCTGGTCCGCTTCCACCCGCGGGGCGCCGCCGGTGGGCTCGCATGACCGCGACGCGCGAGCATCCGCTCGACGCGTTCGAGCTGCTGCCGTTCCACTGCCCGTTCCCGCCGGCGATCCATCCCGAGGCGGCCGCGATCGAGCAGCGCTGCGTCGCGTGGATCGACCGCTTCGCGCTGTACGGCGACGCGGCGGGGCGCGCGCGATTGATCGGCACGCGCGCGGCCGAGATCTACGCGCGCGCCCTCCCGACCGCCGATCCCGAGCGCGTCGCCGACGTCGCGAAGTGGCTGTACTGGGGCTTCGCGACCGACGACCTCTACTACGACAACGGGCCGACGAGCAGGCGCGCCGCCGACTTCCTCGCGCTCGGCGCCCCGCTCGTGCGCCTGTGCGATGAGCCGCGCGCCGGCTTCGCGTTCGAACTGCCCTACAACGACGCGCTGCGCGACCTCACGACCGCGATCCTGCGCCACGCGACGCCCGCGCAGCGAATCGAGTGGACCCACACGGCGCGCGCGTGGTTCTTCGGGATGGCGTGGGACGTGGCCAACGCCGAGCGCGGCGTACCGCCGTCGCTCAACGACTACCTCGCGATGCGCATGCACACGGGCGGCCTCGCGAGCTGGGCGGCGACGCTCAACATCGCGAACGGGATCGAGCTGACGCCGGAACAGGCGGCCTCGGGGCCGGTGCGCGCGCTCGTCGAGTCATGGTCGACCTTCTGCCTGCTGCTGAACGACCTGATGTCGTTCGCGAAGGAGGCGCACAACGCCGACAGCAGCAGCAACGTCGTCTCGGTGGTCGCGCACGAGCGCGGCTGCACCCCGGCGGCGGCGCTCCCCGCCGCACACGCGCTCGCCGACCGCATCTCGACGCTGTTCCTCGCGCTGCATGAGCGTCTGCTGGCCGAGGCCGGAGCACGCGGGGACGACGCGATGCGGCGCTTCCTCGCAAGCCTCGCGCACACGTGGCGCGGAATCCTCGAGTGGGGCTTCAGCACACCGCGCTACGCGACCGGCGGCGACCCCGCCGCGCCGTCGCTGCAGACGTTCCCCGGCTGGGCGCAAGAGCCGCTCGATGCGAGCCTCGCGCCGCTGCCCTATCCGTCGATCGCCTGGTGGTGGGAGGAGCTCACATGATCCGCGTCCAAGACCTCGCTCAGCTGCGCGGCAGCCGACGGCGGCCCGAGCCGCTGCCGCTTGCCTCTCAGGCGCCGCGGCGCCCGTACCCCAACGGCTGGTTCGCGGTCGCATTCGCCGACGAGCTGAAGCGCGGCCGCGTGCTGCGGAGCCGCTTCATGGGCGAGGAGCTCGTGATCTACCGCACGCGCAGCGGCGTCGTGCGCGTGGTCGAGCCGTACTGCCCCCATCTCGGCGCGCACCTCGGCGTCGGCGGCTGGGTCGAGGGAGAGGACATCGTCTGCCCGTTCCACCACTTCGCGTTCGGGCCCGACGGGAGATGCGTGCGCACCGGCTACGACACGAGAACCACCGGCCGCGCGGCTCGTGCAACGCGAGGTGCGCGAGGTCAACGGCGCGATCCTCGTCTGGCACCACGCCGGCGGCGCGCCGCCCACGTGGGAGGTCGCCGCGCAGCCGATGGACGGCTTCGCGCCGCCGTTCCGCGAGTTCGCGACGCTCGTCGACCATCCGCAGGAGGTCGTCGAGAACGCGGTCGACACCGGCCACATCGGCGCCCTCCACGGCTACCGCAACCCGCGCCTGCGGAAGCCGTTCGAGCCGGACGGACCGTCGTTCACGATCGCCGCGACAGCGGAAAAGACGCTCCCGCTGCTCGGGCCCGTCGAAATCGTCTTCGACATCGTCGTGCACGGGCTCGGCCACATCTGGGTCGACGCGACGATCCCGCGCCTGCGCGCGGCCGCGCTGTTCCAGGCGATGGCGACGCCGGTCGACCCGCTCCACGTCGACATCCGCTTCGGCGTCAGCCTGCGCGTGGGAGACGATCCGGACAGCCCCCGCACACAGGTGCTGTCGCACATGCTGACGAGGGCGCTCGGGCCCGCCTTGAAGCACGATCTGTGGCAGGACTTCCCGGTCTGGCAGCACAAGGTCTACGTCGAGCGGCCTCGGCTGGCCGAGGGCGACGGGCCGATACCCGCCTTCCGGCGCTGGGCGCAGCAGTTCTACTCGGAGCCCGCGGCGGCCAGCGGCGGCGCCGAGGCGCCGGTGCTCAGCGCCGTCCGGTGACGAAGCGGTGCTCGATGCCGTCGAGCACCACTTGGAACCCGAGCTCGAAGACCTCACCGTCGAGGCGAGAGGCCTCGGTTCTGGCGAGTGCCGCCACCTCCGGCAGCGCGGCGCGGTCTTCCGCTCCGAGGGAAGCCACGAGGTCGCTCGTGCTCCCCGTCGTCGCCACGCGCATCGCGTGACCGACGACGTAGTCGTTGACGATGCTCAGCAGCGTCCACATCTCCTCGGGCGGCAGTCCCAGGCTCTCGACGGCGCGGGCCAACTGCCTTGCCTGCCGAGCAGCGTTGGGCCCATGCCGCGGGCGGCGCGCGAGCAGCGCGAGCAGCCACGGATGCGAGGCGAACATCCGGAACGTCCGGCTGGCGACCATCGTCAACGCCTCGCGCCAGGCGTCCGGCACCGGCGCCTCCACGATCGCCGTGCCGATCAGCTCGTTCGCCATCAGCGCGAGCAGCTCGTCCTTGCTGACGATGTGCGTGTAGAGGCTCATCGGCCGCACCTCGAGCACCGCCGCTACGCGGCGGATCGAGACGGCGTCGAGCCCGTCCACGTCGGCGATGGCGATCGCGGTGTCGACGATCGCCTGCGTGTTGAGCCCGCCGCGGGCGCGGAGCGGTTCGGACTCGGAGAACCGTATCGACGACACGGTCCCACGGAAGACCGGCTGCACGGTTCGGCATGCACTGAGCATAACCGGCGCCCCAGTGTCCGGTGCGACCTGGCGTGTATGAATGCGCACGTGCGACGTCCGCATACGGACCAAATTTCGCTGTAACGCGGCGCGCGCCGCCCTGCGGGGGTTTCCGGGCTACGCCGGATCGGTGCCGCCGACGCCTCTGGGCGCATGCCAGCAGCCGCCGTCGTCGATCAGCCGATCGGCCTCCGGCGGGCCCCAGGTCCCCGGCTCGTACGGGTGCACCGGGCACGTGTCGCCGAGGATCGGCTCGACCACCTGCCACGCCGCCTCGACCGAGTCCTCGCGCGCGAACAGCGTCGGGTCGCCGCGCATCGCGTCGCCGAGCAGCCGCTCGTAGGGCGGCATCTCGCCGGGGTGGTGCGCCTGGGCCAGCAGCTCGACCTCCTCGCCGACCATCTCCTCGCCGGGCGTCTTCGTGCGTGCCCGCAACGCGAGCTGCACCTCCGGGCCGAGCTGGAAGCGGAACGAGTTGGGCGCGCTGTCGTCGGGCGTGTCGAAGACCGTCTGCGGCGGGTGGTGCAGGTCGACGAGCACCTCCGTCGCGGTCGTCGGCAGCTGCTTGCCGGCGCGGATCAGGAACGGCACCTTCGCCCAGCGCCAGCTGTCGACGTGCAGCTGCACGGCGGCGAACGTCTCGACGGTCGAGTCGGCCGCGACGCCCGGCTCGTCGCGGTAGCCGGCGAACTGGCCGCGCACGACGTCGGCCGGGCGCAGCGGCACGATCGACTTCAGCAGCCGCGCCTTCTCGTCGCGCAGCGCCTCGTGCGAGCGCTCGACCGGCGCGTCCATCGTCAGCAGCGCGAGCACCTGCAGCATGTGGTTCTGGATCACGTCGCGGATCGCGCCGGCCTCGTCGTAGAACCTCCCGCGCCCGGCGACGCCGAACGCCTCCGCCATCGTGATCTGCACGCGCTCGACGTAGTTGCGATTCCAGATCGGCTCGAGGAACGAGTTCGCGAAGCGGAAGTAGAGGAGGTTCTGCGACCGCCTCCTTGCCGAGGTAGTGATCGATGCGGAAGATGCACGCCTCCGGGAACACGCTCGACAGCGTCGCGTTGAGCCTACGCGCCGACTCGAGGTCGCGCCCGAACGGCTTCTCGACGACGACGCGCGCGCCGTCGGCGCAGCCCGATCTGCCCAGCTCGCGCACGACGTCGCCGAACAGGCTCGGCGGGATCGCGAGGTAGTGGAGCGGGTGTCTCGCGTCGCCCAGCTCTCTGCGCAGCTGGCCGAACGTCGCCGGGTTGCCGTAGTCGCCGTCGATGTAGCGCAGCTGTCTCACGAGCTGCGCGAACGCCTGCTCGTCCACGCCGCCGTGCTCCTCCAGGCTTCTGCGCGCACGCTCGCGCAGGTCCTCAAGTCTCCAGCCCGACTTGGCCACGCCGACGATCGGCACGTCGAGCTTGCCGTGCCTGATCAGCGACTGCAGCGCCGGGAAGATCTGCTTGTAGGCGAGGTCGCCGGTGGCGCCGAAGAAGACGAGGGCGTCGGACTCGGTGTTTCGCCGTCCGCTCGGCGCGAGCGGCCGAGCTGCCGGCGACGTCACCGTCTCTTCTCCGCATGCCCGCCGAACTGCGAGCGCATCGCCGACATCACCTTGTTGGCGAACTGGTCGGAGCCCTGCGAGGCGAAGCGCTCGAACAGCGCGCCGGTGAGGATCGGCGCGGGCACGCCCTCCTCGATCGCCGCCAGCGCGGTCCAGCGGCCCTCGCCGGAGTCCGACACGCGGCCGGAGAACTCGTCCAGCTGCGGCGAGGCGACGAGCGCCTCGGCCGTCAGGTCCAGCAGCCACGAGGCGATCACGCTGCCGCGCCGCCAGACCTCGGAGACGGCCGTGAGGTCCAAGTCGTACTGGTAGGCCTCGGGGTCGGCGAGCGGCGCCGTCTCCGCGTCCGCCTCGCGCTGCACGGAGCCGGCGTTCGCGTGCTTGAGGATGTTCAGGCCCTCGGCGTAGGCGGCCATCATCCCGTACTCGATCCCGTTGTGGACCATCTTCACGAAGTGGCCGGCGCCGGGCGGGCCGCAGTGCAGCCAGCCCTCCTCGCCGGGCGCGAGGTCGGCGTCGCGGCCGGGCGTGCGCTCGGCCGCCTCGACGCCCGGAGCGAGCGCCTTGAAGATCGGGATCAGCCGCTCGACGGCCGCGTCGTCGCCGCCGATCATCTGCGAGTAGCCGCGCTCCAGCCCCCACACGCCGCCGCTGGTACCGCAGTCGACGTAGTGGATCCCGAGCGCCGCGGTGCGCTTCGCGCGGCGCTGGTCGTCGCGGTAGTTCGAGTTTCCGCCGTCGATCACGACGTCGTCGGCATCGAGCAGGGGGAGCAGTCTGTCGAGCGTCTGGTCGACGACCGCGGCCGGCACCATCAGCCACACCGCGCGGGGCTTGGCGAGCTTGCCGACGAAGTCCTCCAGCGAGTCGCCGCCCGTCGCGCCTTCTCCCGCCAGCTGGGCGACCGCGTCCGGGCTCATGTCGAAGACGACCGCGTCGTGCCCGTGGCGCATCAGCCGCCGCACCATGTTGGCGCCCATCCGGCCGAGGCCGATCATCCCGAGTTGCATCGCCGCTCCTTCGTCGCCTCGCAGGTTGTGCTGCTGAGTCTCTACCCCGGATCGGCGGCGCGTGCCTCGGGCTTGGGGCAGCCCTCTACCGGGAGCCGGTGGTTCGAGTTGCAACCAACCGGCGAGTCGGAGATCCTGGGCGCGTGCGGATCGCGATGATCGCAGAGGGGGACGGGCCGAACGCGCGCTACCGGATCTTCGGGCCGGCGGACGAGTTGCGCAGACGCGGGCACCGCGTGCTCGCGAGCGTGTGGGACGAGATGAAGGACCCCAACGCGCTGCTCGACTACGACGTCGTCGTCGGCTGGCGGCTGCACGACGAGTTCTTCACACGGGTCGCGCGCCTGCTGGCGGACGCGAGGATCGGCTTCGTGTGGGACAACGACGACAACCTCGCCGCGATCGACGTGAAGGGCCGCCCGAACCACAGATACTTCAGCGGCCTCAGCGGCCAGAGAATCTTCGCCGAGCAGTGCGCGCTGATGAGACTGGCGAACATCGTCACGACGCCGAGCGCGGGACTGGCGCAGCACTACCGCGAGACGACGGGCGCCGACGTGCGCGTGGTCGAGAACTTCGTCAGGCTGGTGGCACCGCGCTCCGCCCCGCGCGAGCCGCAGCAACTCGCCGTCGGCTGGGTCGCGCACGTCGAGCATCAGACCGACATCGAGCGCCTGCGCCTGCAAGACGCGCTGGGACGCCTGCTCGAGCGACACCCGCACGTGCACATGCTGACCGTCGGCTGCGGGCTCGGCTTGCCCAGCCCGCGCTACCAGCACATAAAGCGCTTGGAGTTCGAGCGGCTGCCCAACTACGTGACGGCCTTCGACGTCGGCATCGCGCCGATCGCCGACAGCGAGTTCAACCGCAGCCGCTCGAACGTGAAGGTCAAGGAGTACGCCGCGCTCGGCGTACCGTGGCTCGCCTCGCCGATAGGACCGTACGCGGACCTCGGCGAGGACGAGGGCGGCCGGCTCGTGCCCGACGACCGCTGGTTGGAGGAGATCGAGCGGCTCGTGCTCGACCACAAGGCGCGCCGCAAGCTCGCCAAGCGCGCCGTCAAGTGGGGTCAGCGCCAGACGATCGCGGCGAACGTGCACGTGTGGGAGGAGACGCTGCGCGAGGCGGCGGAGCGCGCCGGTCGCAGGGTTTGAGCGCCGCGCCGCGCGGCGCGCGATCATCTCGTCCGGATGATCGACCTCCACTGCCACCTGCTGCCGGGGATCGACGACGGCCCGGACGACCTCGGCGGCACGCTCGCGATGGCGCAGCTGCACGTGAAGGCCGGCGTGACGACGGTCGCTGCGACGCCGCACGTGAGCTGGGACATGCCGACCGAGGTGAGCGCGATCGAGCTGCGCCTCGCCGACGCGCGCGCCGCGCTGGCGGCGGCGCAGATCCCGCTGGAGGTCGTGCGCGGCGCCGAGATCGACGTCCACCAGGCGGTCCACCTGTCGGACGAGGAGCTGCGCGCGCTCGCGCTCGGCGGCGGGCCGTGGCTGCTGCTGGAGGCGCCGCTGCGCAAGGGCGTCGGGCTGGCGCCGGTCGCGCACGCGCTGCTCGACCGCGGCCACCGCGTGCTGATCGCGCACCCCGAGCGCTCGCCGCTGCTGCAGGACGCCCCCGACGCGCTGCGCGCGCTCGTGCGCGCCGGCGCCGCCACGCAGGTCACCGCCGGCTCGTTCGCCGGCAGCTTCGGCCGTACGGTGCGCGACTACGCCGAGCGGATGCTGGAGGCCGGGCTCGTGCACAGCGTCGCCTCCGACGCGCACGACGCGCTGCGCCGGCCGCCGGGAATCGCCGCGCCGCTCGCGGCCGCCGGCCTCGAGGATCTCGTGCCACTGCTGGCAGAGGAGGCGCCGGCCGCGATCCTCGCCGGCGACCCGCTCCCGCCCGCGCCGCGCCGGCCGCGGCGTCGCGGCGGACTGCGCGGGCTTCTGGGGAGACGTCGCCCGTAGCTCGTCGCTCGCGATGAGCGGAGGGCGAACTACGGAAGGTCCGCGACGACATCCGCAAGCGGCTTGCGGATGCCGGTGTAGAACGGCAGCTCCTCGCGCGTGTGGCGGCGCGCCTCGGCGCCGCGCAGGTGGCGCATCAGGTCGACGATGCGCGTCAGCTCGTCGGCCTCGAACGCGAGCAGCCACTCGTAGTCGCCGAGCGCGAATGCGCTGACCGTGTTCGCGCGCACGTCGGCGTAGTCGCGCGCCATCATGCCGTGGTCGCGCAGCATCTCCGAACGCTCCTGCGGCGGCAGCAGGTACCAGTCGTACGAGCGCACGAACGGGTACACGCAGACGTACTTGCGCGGCTCCTCCCCCTGCAGGAAGGCGGGGATGTGCCCCTTGTTGAACTCGGCGTCGCGGTGCACGCCGACGTTCGTCCAGACGGCGTCGAGCTGGCGGCCGAGCTGCGTGCGGCGAAACGCGACGATCGCGTCCTGCAACGCATCCGCGCTCGGCCCGACGAGCCACAGCAGCAGGTCCGCGTCGGCGCGGAAGCCGGCGAGCGAGTACGCCCCGCGCAGCGTCACGCCGCCGCCCGTCAGCGCGGCCTCGGCAGCTGCCGCGTCGGCGTCCACGCCGCTGCCGGGCTCGCGCACGCGGAGCGCCGCGTAGAGCGTGTACGGGTTCTCGAACTCGGGCATGGCCTGGACCCTATCGCCCGATCGCCGCACGCCGTTGTGCGAGGCTGGCGGGCGACCACGGGCAGGCGGAAAGGCGGGCGGCATGGACATCGACCTCTCAGGCAGGGTCATCGCGATCACCGGCGCGTCGTCGGGGATCGGCGAGGCGACGGCGCTCGCGTGCGCGGCGGCCGGCGCGAGCGTCGCGCTGGCGGCGCGGCGCGCGGACCGCATCGAGGCGCTCGCCAAGCGGATCGAGGACGATGGCGGCCGCGCGCTCGCGATCCCCACCGACGTCGGCGAGGAGGACCAGGCGCGAGCGTTCGTCGAGCGCGCGCACGCGGAGCTGGGACGCCTCGACGGCCTGATCAACAACGCCGGCGTGATGCTGCTCGGCCCGATCGACGGCGCGCCGACGGAGGAGTGGCGGCGGATGATCCACGCCAACCTGTTCGGCGTCCTCTACTGCACGCACGCGGCGCTGCCGCTGATGCGCGCGCAGGGGTCGGGCGACATCGTCAACGTCAGCTCCGTCGCGGGCCGTGTCGCGCGCGCCGGCTCGGGCGTCTACAACCTCACGAAGTGGGGCGTCAACGCCTTCTCGGAGGCGCTGCGCCAGGAGTGCGTCGGCGCCGGGATCCGCGTGACGATCGTCGAGCCGGGCGCGGTCGCGACCGAGCTGCCGAGCCACAACCGCCCGCCGGTCCTCGAGCAGATGATGAAGCGCTTCGCGGGCGTCGAGCCGCTGCAGGCCGACGACATCGCGAACGCGATCCTGTTCGCGCTCGGCCAGCCGCCGCACGTGAGCGTCAACGAGCTGCTCGTGCGCCCGTCGAGACAGGGGTGACTGTCTCCGCGCCGGCTTTCACCGGATCTTCATCTGACCCACAGGCTGCGGTCCTACTGTCCCTGGCATGCCGCTCCACACGACGCCGATCGACCGCCGCACCGCCGAGCGCGGACAGACCGAGGCGCTCGACGCGATCGACCGCCCCTCCGCCGCGGGCAGCGCGCAGGACGCGCCGTCCGCACCCGGCCGCTACCTGATCGTGGAGCAGGGCGGACGACGGCGCGTGCTCGCGCTCACGCGGCCGATCACGCACCTCGGCCGCGGCTTCGGGGCGACGCTCCAGCTCGAGGACGCGGGCGTCTCGCGCCGTCACGCGATCGTCGTGCAGCGGCGCGACTGCGCACGGATCCTCGACGACCGCAGCGCGAACGGCACCTGGCTCAACGGCCGCCGCGTGTTCGAGGCCGAGCTGCACGACGGCGACGTGATCGTGGTGGGGCGGGCGATGCTCGTCTACCGCGAGCTGACCGCGTAGCGCGCCGGCCGCCTCAGGCGGCGTAGCTGGCGAGCGTCAGCAGCCGCCCGACCGGCACCCCGCGGCCGGCGAGGACGCAGGTGCGCCCGTCGCGCCGCCAAGTCACGACGGACGTGGCGCCGCGGTCGAGCACGCGCAGGCGCGCGCCGCGGCGCACGACGAGCTGGCCGCCCGCGACCGGGAGCTGCGCGTCGGCGATCGCGTAGCCGATCCGCCGTCCGGCCGCGTCGGCGTAGAAGACCGTGCGCACGTCGTGCCCGGCGACCGTGTCGGTGCGCGCGCCGACGGCGTGCCAGCCGGCCCGCGTCCACGTCGGGAACGCGATCGGCCCGGCGTGCGCGGCCAGCGTCTCGCCGTCGCCGGTGGCCGACGGCGCCGGAGCCGTCGGCTGGCGCAGTGCGACGGTCGCCGCGACGCGGGCGCTCGGCGTCGCGGTGCCGTGGCTCGCGCCGCCGGACTGGAGGATCCGCTGCGCCTCGAACGACAGCACGAAGATCATCATCAGCGGGACTGCCACGGCCAGGGCGAGGCGGAACGCGCCACGGCGCAGCAGCCGGCGGGGCGCCTGCGCCCGCTCCGCTTCAGCGACCGCCTCCGCGACCGCCATCCGCAGGCGGCCGGGCGCGACGACGTCGTCGAGCGCGCGCAGCGCCGCGGGGGCCTCCACCGGGTCGGCGGGCAGGGGATCGATGTGATCGTCGTGGCTCATGTCGCGGTCGTCCATCATCTGAGACTCCGGGAAGCCCCGCTGGCTTCCCCGCGCTCCGCCTCCGGCGCGAGCGCCTGCACCACCCGCTCACGCGCGCGGAACAGCCGCGAGGCGATCGTCGCCTCGCGCGTGTCGAGCAGGTCGGCCGCCTCGCGATACGAGAGGCCGGCGACGTCGACGGCGACGAGCGCGAGGCGGAAGTCCTCCGGCAGGCCGGCGATCGCCGCGAACAGCTCGCGCGCCGCGAGCGCGGACTCGGGCAGGCCGATCCCGCCGGCGCCCACCCCGCGCACGTCCACCGACTCGACGGCCTCGAGCGTCGCGACCTCGCGCGGACGCCGCGAGGCGGTGCGGCGCGACAGCAGGAACGTGTTGCGCAGCGCCTGCACGAGGTAGGCGAGCTCGTCCTGCCCGCGCAGCTGGCGCGGCTTCGCGAGCACGCGCGCAGCCGTCTCCTGCACGAGATCCTCCGCCTCCTCGCGCGAGCCGCACAGCGCCCACGCCACGCGATAGAGGCGGTCGACGTGCGTCACGAGCGCCTGCGGGTCGAGGCGCGCCATGCCTGCGCACGTTACCGGGCGAGCGCGTTCGAGATCGCCGCCTGGTAGGGCATCATGGCCGCAACCGTCCGAGCTGGAGGAGCGCGCATGAGCAGCAGTCCCACCCACGGATCGGACCGCACCGCATCGCGCAGCGACAACGCGCGGCGGATCGCGATCGGGATCCTCGCCACCGTCGCGCTGCTGTTCGCGATCCTCAACTTCGACAGCGTGAAGGTCCACCTGCTGTTCGCGACCGTCACGATGCCGCTCGTGATCGTGATCGCAGCCTGCCTGCTGATCGGCGGGCTGATCGGCGCGTACGCCGGGCACCGCCGCCGGCGCAGCTGAGCACAACGGCACGATGAGCACGGGGCTGGAGCTGCTGACGCACCGCGTGCGCGAGCCCGCCGGGGCGCCGGAGGGCGCGCTCGTGCTGCTGCACGGCCGCGGGACCGACGAGCACGACCTGCTGCCGCTTGCCGACGCGCTCGACCCGCAGCGCCGGCTCGTCGCCGTGACGCCGCGCGGGCCGCTGACGCTGCCCGGCCAGCCGGGCGCGCACTGGTACGTCGTGCCGCGCGTCGGCTTCCCCGACGAGCAGACGTTCGCCGCCACGTACGCGCGGCTCGCGGCGTGGCTCGACGCGCTGCCGGACGCGTTCGGCGTGCCGTGGTCGCGCACCGTGCTCGGCGGCTTCTCGCAGGGCGCGGCGATGTCGTTCGCGCTCGGGCTCGGGCCGGAGCGCCCGGCGCCGGCGGGGATCCTCGCGCTCAGCGGCTTCATCCCCGGCGTCCCCGGCTACGAGCCGGTGCTCGCAGGGCGTGAGGGCTTCCCGGTCGCCCTCGGCCACGGCGCGGCCGACCCGGTGATCCCGGTGACGTTCGCGCACGCGGCGCGCGAGCGCCTGCTGGCGGCCGGCGCCGACCTGCTCTACCGCGAGACGCCGGGCATGCCGCACACGATCGACCCGGGCTTCGTGCCCGCGCTGCGCGACTGGCTCGCGCTACGAACCGGCTGACGGCGGCGCGAGCTTGCCGGCGCGGATGCGCGCGGCGAGGTCCTTCGACTCCTCGCGCAGCGTCGTGCCGTCCTCGAACTCGATCACCGGCAGCTTGCGCTGGCCGCTCTTGGCCTCGAGCGCGTCGCGCTTGCCGCGGCGCGGCGGGTGCAGAACCACCTCGTACGGCGTGCCGGTCTCGTCCAGCGCCTTCTGCACTCTCCAGCAGGGATGGGGGCCTCTGATCCACGTGATGGTGCAGCGGTGCAGCTTCACGGCCATGTCGCGCCTCCTTCGGGTCGGCTCCGCGCGCGGGACGATACACGCGATCATGGAGTCGTCATGGAGGATCCGCTGGAGATCGCGCACGGGCTCGCGCTTCCGCTCGACGAGGTCGTGCTGCGCACGAGCCGCTCGTCCGGGCCGGGCGGCCAGCACGCGAACGTGACCGCCTCGCGCGTGGAGGCGGTCTTCGACGTGGCCGCCTCGAGAACCCTGAGCGACGCGCAGAAGGCGCGCGTGATCGAGCGCGCGGGACCGCGCGTGACGGCCGTCGCGCAGGACGCGCGCAGCCAGGCGCGCAACCGCGAGCTGGCGCTCGAGCGCCTGCGCGAGCGGCTCGCGGCCGCGCTCGCCCGGCCCCGCCCGCGCACGCCCACGCGACCGACGAAGGCCTCCAGAAGACGCCGCGCGGCGGCGAAGCAGCAGCAGTCGGTGCGCAAGCAAGCGCGACGCCGACCGACCGCCGAGGACTAGGCTCCCCGCCATGCGCAGATGGTTCGGGCCGTTCTTCGTCTTCGCGGGCGTCATGCACTTCGCGATCCCGCGCGTGTACGCGGCGATCGTGCCCGACTGGCTGCCGAACAGACGCGCGATCGTCTACGCCAGCGGCGTCGCCGAGATCGCCGGCGGGCTCGCGGTCCAGCACCCGCGCACGCGCCGCCTCGGCAGCGCCCTCAGCATCGCCACGCTGCTCGCCGTCTTCCCCGCGAACGTGCACATGGCGCTGCACCCGGAGCGCTTCCGCGTGCCCGGCGGCCGGCGCACGCTGTACCTGCGGCTGCCGCTGCAAGCGCTCGCGATCGCGTGGGCGCACGCGGCCGGCCGGTCTTGATCGAGACATCGGCCCGGCTGCGGGTTGACTGCATCGATTAAGCTGCCTCTCCGTACAGTTTAGGCAGGGGGGACCGTCATGCATCACTCGCGCACGACCGCGCTCGCGGTCGGCTTCGCCGTGCTTGCGCTGCTGCTCATGGCCGCATCCGCGCTGGCGGACAACTACGTCGCGCTCGGCGACTCGTACTCGTCCGGCGTCGGCACGCGTGAATTCTACGAACAGACGTGCAAGCGCAGCCTATTCGCCTATCCCGAGCTGGTCGCGAGGGACCGCGCCGGCACGAGCCTCACGTTCAGAGCCTGCTCGGGCGCGACGACGAGCAGCGTCACGAGCGAACAGCTCGGCTCGCTCAGCAGCTCGACGAACATAGTCACGATCACCGTCGGCGGCAACGACGCCGGCTTCTCGAGCATCATCACGTCCTGCGCCCTACCGTGGCCGTGGTCGTGCGAAGGCGAACTGACGGAAGCCGAAAGATTCATCAGAGGCACGCTTCCCGGCCGGCTCGAAACGCTCTACGGCAGGATCCACACCGATGCGCCGAACGCGACGGTGGTCGTGCTCGGCTACCCGCGACTGTTCATGGGCGTCGACTGCAATGCCGGCACGTTCTTCAGCACGACGGAGATGAGCCGCATGAACGGCATCGCGGACCTGCTCAAGACCGTCACGCAGGAACGCGCGAGCGCGCACGGCTTCACGTTCAAGGACGCGATCCCGGGCTTCACGGGCCACGCGATCTGCTCGGAATCGGAGTGGCTCAACGGGCTCTCCAACCCGGTCGAAGAAAGCTTCCACCCGAACAGAACGGGCCACAGGAGCGGCTACGAGCCGCTCGTGCGCGCCGTCATCGGCTGAGCCTCCCCCGCCCCACCACCGCACGGCGGGCGCCCCCGCCCGCCGTGCGGTCAGCCGGCGCCGCCGCCCGCGCTCGCGCCCGTGCTCCCGCCCGCGGCGAGGCCGGCCAGCTGCGCGACGAGCGTGGCGCCGCTGACGCCGTTGTTGACGCGCACGCGGTTCAGCGTGAAGCGATCCGCCTCGGCCGGCTGCGCGAGGCCGGGCTGCGTCGTCGTCGCGGCGAGATACCCGGCGGCCTGCACCGCGGCGACCGCGGCCGCGTCGTATCTGCCGGCCGGATAGCAGAAGAAGTTGACCGGGATGTGGAAGCGCGCCTTCAGCTCGGCGCGCGACTGGGCGATCTCGTACCGCAGTCTCGCGGCGTCGACCGTCGTCAGATCCGGATGGTCGATCGTGTGCGAGTCGACCTCCCAGCCGGCGGCGATCAGCGCGCTCACCTGCGCGCCGGTGAGGCCGTAGTCCGAGCGGATGTTCTTCAGCTCGAGGTTCAGCACCCCCGGCCAGCCGAGCGCGCGCAGCACCGGAAACGCGTTCTTGAAGTGCGAGGTGTACCCGTCGTCGAAGCTGACGACGACCGGCTTGGCCGGCAGCGGCCCGTTCGCGTGCCACGAGTCCCACACCTCCTGCAGCGTCACGGCGGTGTAGCCGGCGGTCTTCAGCGCCTGCATCTGGTCCTGGAACTGCGCGCGCGGGACGTACAGGTCCGGGTACGGCGAGTTCGGGAAGGGGTCGCGGATCACGTGGTACATGAGGATCGGCACCGGGCGCGGCGGGCCGGGTCTGCCCATGTCGCGCGCGGGACCGGCGACGGACGCCGTCGTGCGCGACGCGCGCGCGACGCCGCTCTGCGCCGCACGCGGCTTGGCGCTGCCGCTGCCGCCCGAGGCGAGCGAGCCGACCACGACCAGCGCGAGCACGACGACGACCGCGAGCAGGCCGCCGAGCGCGAGCAGTCGCCGCCGACGGTAAGGAGGCGTGGGGGAAGTCGCCATCGACGGGCATGCTGTCAGACGTGGCCCGTGCCGACCGCCTGATCGAGCAGCTGCGCGGCGCGATCGCGGACGAGCGCGTGCTCGACGCGCTGCGCGCGGTGCCGCGCGAGGCGTTCGTCCCGCGGCGCCTGCGCTCGCGCGCCTACGAGAACGTCGCGCTGCCGATCGGGCAGGAGCAGACGATCTCCCAGCCGCTCGTCGTCGCGCGGATGACCGAGCTGCTGCGCTTGGCGCCGGCCGACCGCGTGCTCGACGTCGGCACCGGCTCCGGCTACCACGCCGCCGTGCTCGCGCAGCTCGCGACGCACGTGTGGACGGTCGAGCGCCACCGCGCGCTGGCCGAGCAGGCGGCCGCGCACCTGCGCGGCGCCGGGATCGAGAACGTCACGACGATCGTCGGCGACGGCTCGCGCGGGCTGCCGGAGGAGGCGCCGTTCGACGCGATCAACGTGGCGGCGGCGGCGTGGCCCGAGATCCCGCCCGCGCTCGAGCGCCAGCTCGCGCCCGGCGGCCGGCTCGTGGCGCCGGTCGGCGCGAGCGGCCAGCAGCTCGTGCTGGTCGAGCGCGGCACGGGCGCCGGGGCCGCCGAGCTGACGCGCACGACGCTCGACCCGGTGCGCTTCGTCCCGCTGATCGAGGGCGACGTGTAGGCGTCCGAGCGGCGCGCCACGATGGAACGCAGTCGTTCAGCAACCGGCGCACAGCATGCGTGCCATTTGCTACAAGCAGTGGTGGGAAGAGGAGAGCCCATGGAGCCGCTGTTCGAACATCGGATGGAATTCGCCGGCTACGAGACGCGCGTCTTGGAGCTGGAGGGTCGCGGCGACCCGATCGTGCTGTTCCACGGCTGGTCGGACAGCGCCGACACGTGGCGCTGCGTGCTGGCGCGGCTCGGCCGCGAGGGCCGGCGCGCGGTCGCGGTCGACCTGCCGGGCTTCGGCACCGCCGACCGGCTGCACGACGGCCCGATGCTGCCGCAGCTCGACGAGTTCGGCGCCGCCGCGCTCGCCTACGCGGGCGGCGGCGCGAAGCGCAACGGGCGCCGGCGCGCGGCGAGCGCGATCGCCGTCGGCAACTCGCTCGGCGGCTGCCTCGCGCTGCGCCTCGCCGAGCGCGCGCCCGAGCGCGTGGGTCGCGTCGTCGCGCTGGCGCCCGCGGGGCTCGACATGGCGCGCTGGCTCGCGCTGATCGAGCACGACCAGGTGCTGCGCGCGCTCGTGCAGGTGCCCGTCCCGCTCCCCTCGCGCGTCGTCCAGAGCGCCGTCGGGCGCGCCTACCGCTCGCTCGCGTTCGCCGACCCGGCGGCGATCGAGCCGGGGATCGTGCGCGCCTTCGCGCGACACCATCCGGACCGCGCCGCGCTCGCCCGCATGCTCGCGTCCGGGCGCCGGCTGCTGCCCGAGCTGCACGACCCGTTCGACTTCGGCGCGATCCGCTGCCAGGTGCTGCTCGTGTGGGGCGACAGCGACCGGCTCGTCTTCCACCGCGGCGCCAAGCGCCTGCTGGCCGCCGTCGAGGGCTCGCGCCTCGAGCTGCTCGAGCGCTGCGGGCACTCGCCGCAGATCGAGTACCCCGAGCGCGTCGTCGCGCTGCTGCTGGGGCAGGACGCCGCGCTCGCACAGGCCGCCTGAGGCTCGGCGACGTCCTGGCCGTCCGGCCAGCCAGACGGCGCGCGCTCGTGCGCCTTTGTCACAATCTCCGGCGATGGACCTCGTCCCGACCCCCGATCAGCTCGGCGCCGCCGCCGCGAACGTGTTCGACCGCGTCATGCGCGGCGGGCTCGCGGACCTGCGCCCGCTGCCGACGGCGATCGTCGACGAGGGCCCGCAGCGCACGGTGCGGCGATACCTGCGCGCAGGCGGCGCGGCAGCTGGCGAGGCCAACGAGGGCTCCGCGCCGCCGATCCTGCTGGTTCCCCCGCTCGCCGCGCCCGCCAGCTGCTTCGACCTGCGCCGCGGCTGCAGCCTCGCCGAGCACCTGCTCGCGAGCGGCCGGCGGCCGTACGTCGTCGACTACGGGCCGATCGCCTTCGGCGACCGCAACCTCGGCATCGAGCACTGGGTCGACGAGGTCATCCCGCGCGCGATCGAGGCCGTCTCGGCGGACGCGGGCGGCGGCGAGGTGCAGCTCGTCGGCTGGTGCCTCGGCGGCATCATGGCGCTGCTCGTGACGGCCGGGAACGCGCAGCCGATCCGCTCGGTGGCGGTCGTCGCCAGCCCCTTCGACGTGACGCAGGTGCCGATGGTCGCGCCGCTGCGGCCGCTCGCGAACCTCGCCGGCGGCGGCGTCGGGACGCTCGCCTACAAGCTGCTCGGGGGCGCGCCGGCGCCGCTCGTCAAGCGCATGTACAGACTCGCCGGCTTCGACAAGTACGTGATGAAGCCGCTGACGATCGCGTCGAACCTGGACGACCGCGACTTCCTCGCGCAGATCGAGGCGGTCGACGCGTTCATGTCGAACATGCTCGCCTACCCCGGGCGCACGTTCGGGCAGATCTACCACCGCATGATGCGCCGCAACGACCTCGCCGACGGACGCATCGAGCTGGGCGGGCGCGCGATCGACCTCGCCGACGTGCGCGTGCCGGTGCTGTCGATCGCCGGCGAGGGCGACGGGATCGCGCCGCGCAAGGCCGTCCACCATGTCGCCGAGCTGCTGCCGAACGCGCCCGAGGTCAGGATCGCGAGCGCCCCCGGCGGCCACCTCGGCGTCCTCACCGGCCGCGCCGCGCGCCGCACGACCTGGCGCCAGCTCGACGACTTCCTCGCGGCGACCGCGCAGACGCCGGAGGAGCGCAGAGCGCGGCGACACCTCCGCGCAGTCGCCTAGTTTCGCCCTCCGGTCACCGCAAGCGGCGCCGACCGGGGTTTCGCGCTCCGGCGCCCGCAAGCGAGACGCCTCCGCGCGACGTCACAAGCCCGGCGGATGCCGCACCGCGAACCCCGCGGTGCTGCGCTCCGTCCCCTGCCAGCGCGAGCCGGTCGCGCTGAGGCCGCCGGTGTCGAAGCGCAGGCCGGCGACGTACATGAAGGTGTGGCCTCCGTTCGCGAACACGGTGATCCATCTGCCCGGCCCCGGATCGCCCCACTGCGCCAGCTCGCCGGACACCATCGGCGCCGATACGAGGCCGGCGGCCGCGAACGCGAAGCTGATCGAGGCGGAGCAGTCGTAGGCGGTGTCGATCCACGTCGAATGGCCGCCGCCGTAGCGGTAGGGCAGGCGCGCGATCTGGTTGCCCGCGTCGATCACCGCCTGCACGGTCGGGGGCGCGGCGAGCGGCGCGACGGCCAGGCCGTCCGGCGTGAGCGCGGCGCGGTCGCCGGAGGGGATCCCGCTCGCGGCCAGCTCGCGGCGGATCTGCGCGTCCGAGACAGGGCGCGGCAGCGCGTCGCTCGCGCCGCCGTCGCCGCCGGCGACGACGCCGCTCTCCCCGGCCAGCACGCCGGCCGACGGATCGACCGCGTGCGGATGGCGGACGAGGCGGTCGACCGCCTGCGGCGCGCTCACCGGCGGGCTCGCCGCACCCGCCGTCGGCTCACCGCTCCCGCAGCCCGAGAGCGACGCCGCGAGCGTGGCGGCAACGGCGATCGCGAGGGCGGTCGAGGCGAGCAGCCTGCACATGACGGCACCGAGTATGGACCGCGTGCGCGCCCGGGCGCGCCGCCGCGTGCGTTGAGCTGCCGTAAAGGTGCAGGGCGACCATTCCAGGAGAGGTACTATCGACACGATCTCGCGCGGCCTGCGGGTGTGCGGTTCGCCGGGGGCGAACGGCTGGCGCGGGCCGGGGATGCACCGACCAGGAGGACGACGAGCAGCGATGGCGGACAGCACCGATACACGCAAGGAACGCCGCGCGACCGCGCGAGCGGAGCGCGACCGGGCCGCCGAAGCTGCGCGCGCTCGTCAGCGCCAGCGGCTGTGGGTCATCGGCGGGGCGCTCGCGCTCGCCGCCGTGGTCGTCGCCGTCATCGCGATCGCCTCCGGCGGCGGCAGCGGCAAGCCGAAGCTCAAGGCCGGCGAGGTCGTGCCCGGACAGAAGGAGACGGCGGCGCTGTTCGCCGGCATCCCGCAGAACGGCATCGTGCTCGGGAACCCGAGAGCGCCCGTCACCATGGTCGAGTTCGCGGACCTGCAGTGCCCCTACTGCCGCCAGTACACGACCAGCTCGCTGGCGACGCTCGTCAACGAATACGTGCGCCCGGGCAAGGTCAAGATGATCTTCCGCAACGTCTCGTTCCTCGGCACGGACTCTGCGCGCGCTGCGCAGATGGCGGCGGCGGCCAGCCTGCAGAACAAGCTGTGGCCGTTCATCGACCTCTTCTACACGAACCAGCAAGAGGAGAACACGGGCTACGTCACCGACGACTTCCTGCGCAGAATCGGCAGCGGCGTCACGGGTCTCGACGTCACCAGAGCGATGAACGATCGCGGCCTGCCCCAGGTCCAGAGAATGATGGACGAAGCGCAGACGCAGTGGACGACCAACGGCTTCAGCGGAACCCCGTCGTTCCTGCTCGGCCCGACCGGCGGCAGACTCGACGCGGTCAACGTCACGTCGCTCGGACCGACCGACTTCACGATCGCGATCGACAAGCTGCTCGCGAGCACGAGAACGAGAGGCTGAGTCCATGCGGGGGGACCGCACACTGCGCCGCGCGATGATCGTCCTGACGCTCGTCGGGATCGGCATCGCGTCGTACCTGACGTACGTGCACTACAAGGGCCTGAGCCCGATCTGCGCACTCAACCAGGGGTGCGAGAAGGTGCAGTCGTCGCGCTACGCCAAGGTCGGCGGCGTGCCGGTCCCCCTCATCGGCCTGATCGGCTACCTGGCGATCTTCGCCTCGCTGATGGTGCGCGGCGAGCTGGCGCGGCTGGCGACGGCCGTGATGGCGATCGGCGGCTTCGCCTTCAGCGTGTACCTGACGTCGCTCGAGCTGTTCCAGATCCATGCGATCTGCCAGTGGTGCGTCGGCAGCGCGATCGTGATGACGTCGCTCGCGGTGCTGTCGACGATCCGCGTGCTGCGCGCGCCCGGCGACCCGGCGCTCGACGAACCCGAGCGCCCCGCGCCGCTGGGCAGCCCGGAGGGCGAGCCTGTCTAAGTCGCTGGTGTCGCCGGTCGCGCTGGTCGCGCTTGCGCTCGGAGCCGCGCTGCTAACCGGCTGCGGCAGCTCCGGCGGCGGAGCGGCGACCGCGGCCGGCAACGGCCGCTTCCGCGTCGCCGAGCCGCTGCCGGCCGGGCTGGCCGGCAGAGCAGCGCCGGACATCGTCCTCGCCGACGCGCGCGGCGGAACGTTCGACACGCGCTCGCTCGCCGGCAAGCCGTATCTCGTCACCTTCCTGTACGCGAACTGCCCCGACGTCTGTCCGCTGATCGGCGCGCAGCTGCGCGACACGCTGCGACAGCTCGGCGGCGCCGCACAGCACGTCGGCGTCGTCGCCGTCAGCGTCGACCCGCGCGGCGACACGCCGGCGGCCGTGCGCGTATGGCTGCGCCGCGAGCGCGAGCCGGCGCAGTTCCATTACCTGATCGGCTCCGAGCACGCGCTCGCGCCGGTCTGGAGAGCGTGGTACGCCGCGCCGCAGATCGCGGGCGACCCGCAGAGCGCGCACACGGCGATCGTGTGGGTCGTCGACGCGCACGGGCGCCTCGTCGCGAAGGTCCCCGCGGGCGTCCCGTTCGATACCGGCGGCCTCGCGCACGACGTGCGCACGCTGCTGCCGGCGCCGCGCGCCTGATCGCGCGCAGACCTGCGGACTCGATCCGCGGCGGTCGTTAGTTAACATCGATGACTTCCCCGTCCCCCTCTCGACTGCCGCCGGAGGTCCACGAATGCTCGAGCCGCTGCTCCCCCGCCTGAAGCGTGAGATCGAGGCGCGCCTCGCCGAGCTGCGCCCGCTCGTGGCGGAAGGGGAGCGGCTGGTGGCCGCCAAGGAGGCGATGCTCGCCGATGCCGCCGCGGAGAGCTCGGCGCGCCGGCGGACCGAGCGGGTGCTGCCGCCCCTCAACGGCGCGGCGACGGGCCGCCTCAACGGCGCCGCCCCGACCCCGGCGGCAACGGCCGCCTCCAGGGGAGCGGACGACGAGAGCGAGAACGGCAGCGCACCGCGCGGCCCGAACCAGACCGCGATCCTCGCGATCGTCGAGGAGCGCCCGGGCGTGTCGGTCGCCGAGATCGCCGCCGTCACGAAGATCGCGAAGCCGACGGTCGCGACGACCGTCTCGAAGCTCAAGCGCGATGGCCTGCTGGCCGACGAGGCGGGCGGCGTGAAGCTCGCCTCGCGTCAGCCGGTGACGCTGTCGCAGGCGGCGACCACGTCGACGCCGAAGCGCGACGAGGGCGTCAGCGACGAGGAGTGGGAGGCGGCGCGACGCCGCGACCCGGCGGCCGCGTAGCGCCCGCTCACAGCACGCCGCCGAGCGCGCACCCGAGCGCGACGGCGGCGAGCCCCAGCAGCAGGCTGCCGGCGAGATTGACGACGAGCGCGCGGTCGCTGTGGTGCTCGGCGAGGCGCTCGCTGTCGAGCATCCACGTCGAGAAGGTCGTGTAGGAGCCGAGCAGGCCACCGGCGACGAGCGTGAGCGCGTCGCCGTGCAGCGCGATCCCGGCGACCAGCCCGAGCAGCGCGGTGCCCGACAGGTTCACCGCCAGCGTGCCGTACGGGAACCAGCCCTCGCTGCGCTGCGCGACCGCGGTGCTGAGCAGGAAGCGCGCGACCGCGCCGGCGCCGCCGAGCAGCGCGACGCCTCCCCACAGCAGGACGGCGCTCATGCCCGCACCCGCTCGCCGCGCGCGAGCGCGATGCCCAGCCGCACCGCCGCGATCCCGCCGGCGAGCGAGGCAGCGGCGTAGGCGAGCGCGAGCGCCCAGTGGCCGCCGTCGAGCATCCGCAGCAGCTCGAGCTGCAGCGTCGCGAACGTCGTCAGCGCCCCGCACACGCCGATGCCGACGAACGGGCGGCCGTAGCTCGCCGCCGGCAGCCGCGTGACCGCCCAGCCGAGCAGGCACGCCCCGGCGAGGTTCACGCCGAACGTCGTCCACGGCCAGGCGCCGGCCGCGTGCGGGAAGCCCTGCGCGAGCCCCACGCGCGCGAGCGCGCCGAGCATCCCGCCGGCGAAGATCGCCGCCAGCTCGCGGACGTCGCGCGCGCGCGCCACGGTCAGGCGCCGTGCGGCAGCGCGTCGAGGTCGGCGGCGAAGCCGTGCGCGTCGAACGCGCGGAAGCGCGAGAAGAGCCGGTGGTCGGGACCGTGGTAGTCGGCGGAGCCGGTCTTCAGCAGCCCGAGCGCGTCGCAGCGCTCGGCGAGCAGCCTGGTCTGCTCCGGCGTGTGCGTCACGTAGAAGCACTCGACGCCGTCCAGGCCGTCGGCGCGGAAGAGGTCGATCGCCTCCAGCACCTCCGCGTCGGCGTCGAGGTCCCAGAACGGGTGCGCCCACACGGCGACGCCACCCGCGTCGTGGATCCAGCCGATCGCCTCGGCGATCGTCGGGTGGGTGCGCGCGAGATACGCCGGCTTGCCGGGGATCAGGAAGGCAGGCAGGAACGACGAGACGTCGTCATAGCCTTCCGCGGCGAGCCGCTCGGCGTTTGCCGGATGGCTCAGCACCGCCTGCGACAGGTGCGGGCGGCCGATCGGCTTGCCGGCCTCGCGCAGCCGCGCGAGCAGCGCGTCGTCGACCTCCCAGCCGAGCTCGCGCAGCTTCGCGGCCATCCGCTCGGCGCGCAGCTCGCGGTCGGCGCGAGCGGCGCGCAGGCGCTCGGCGAGCAGCGGGTCGCGGTGGTCGATCCCGTAGCCGAGCAGATGCAGGTCCTCGTAGCGGCCGTGGACGGTGGAGATCTCGGTCGCCGGCACGATCGCCACGCCGTGCCGCGCGCCGGCGGCGAGCGCCTCGTCGACCCCGTCGACGGTGTCGTGGTCGGTCAGCGCCAGCAGCTCCACCCCCGCGGCCGCCGCGTTCGCGACGACATCGGCGGGCGGCAGCGCCCCGTCGGAGTAGAGCGAGTGCGATTGCAGGTCGTAGGTCGGCGCGCTCATCGCGCGCGAGCATATCGGCCTCCTCGCGGGCATCCGTCGCGCGGGTTGCCCGAGTGTGGGAGCATCGGCGTGCCATGACGACGAGTGCCAACGTGACGTGGCACGAGGGGGTCGTCGAGCGATCGCAGCGATGGGACTCGATCGGGCAGCGGGGGGCGACCGTGTGGTTCACGGGGCTCCCGGCCTCCGGCAAGTCGACCATCTCTGCGGCCGTCGAGGCCCAGCTCGTGCGTGCCGGCCGGCCTGCCTACCGGCTCGACGGCGACAACCTGCGCCACGGCGTGTGCGGCGACCTCGGCTTCAGTGCCGAGGACCGCGACCGCAACGTGCGCCGCACGGCCGAGGTCGCGCGCCTGTTCGCCGACGCCGGCGTCGTGGCGATCGTGTCGGTCGTCTCGCCCTACGCGGAGGCGCGCGCGTTCGCGCGCGAGCTGCACGAGCGCGACGGGCTGCGCTTCATAGAGGTGTTCGTGAACACCCCGCTCGAGGTGTGCGAAGCGCGCGATCCGAAGGGCCTCTACGCGCGGGCGCGCGCGGGCGACCTGCACGGCTTCACCGGCGTGGACGACCCCTACGAGCCGCCGGTCGACCCCGACGTCGAGCTGTGCGTGCTCGAGGTCCCGGTCGCGGTCGAGCGCGTGCTCGAGGCGCTCGACGGCACGTCGGACCCCGCCGTCGGCGCTTAGTAGCAGCCGCCCCGCGCGCCGCGCCGCGCCGCCGCCTGACATGGTTCCGCCATGGCGGACGGCCATCTCGTCCTCGTCGCGGGCGCGCTGCTCACCGCGGGCCTCGCGGCCTCGCTGCTGGCCGGCCGCCTGCGGCTGCCGAGCCTCGTGCTGTTCCTCGGCGTCGGCATGGCGGTCGGCAGCGACGGCCTCGGCTGGATCGACTTCTCCGACTACCGCCTCGCGCGCGACGTCGGGATCGTCGCGCTCGCGCTGATCCTGTTCGAGGGCGGGCTCAACGCCGGCTTCGCCGAGATCCGGCCGGTGCTCAAGCCGGTGATCAGCCTCGCGCTGCTCGGCACGCTGATCACGGCCGCGATCTGCGGCCTCGCCGCCACCTGGCTGTTCGGCTTCACGCTGTTGGAGGGGCTGCTGCTCGGCGCGATCGTCTCCTCGACCGACGGCGCCGCGATCTTCGCGATGCTGCGCGGGTCCTCGCTCAAGCGGCGGCTCGCGCGCACGCTCGAGGGCGAGGCGGGCATGAACGACCCGGTCGCGGTGCTGCTCGTCGTCGGCTTCATCGACTGGATCCAGCAGCCCGGCTACGGCCTCGCCGACATGCTGTGGCTGTTCGTGCGCGAGGTCGCGATCGGCGGCGCCTTCGGGCTCGCGATCGGCTCCGCGGCGGCGTGGGCGTTCAAGCGCGTGCAGCTCGCGACGCCCGGGCTCTACCCCGTCGCGTCGATCGCGACCGCGGCGCTCGCGTACGGCGCCGCCGACACGCTGCACGGCTCGGGCTTCCTGAGCGTCTACCTCGCCGGCCTCGTGCTCGGCAGCGCGACGATCCCCGCGCGCCACACGATCACGACGTTCCACCAGGGGATGGCATGGATCGCCCAGCTCGGGATGTTCCTCGTGCTCGGCCTGCTCGTGTCACCGAGCCAGCTCCCCGGCGTCGCCGCCAAGGGCACGGTGCTCGCGCTCGTGCTGATGCTGGTGGCGCGGCCGGTGGCCGCCTTCGCCGCCAGCTTCGGGCCGTTCGGGATCGCCGACCGCGCGCTGCTCGGCTGGGCGGGGCTGCGCGGCGCGGTGCCGGTCGTGCTCGCGACCTTCCCGGTGCTCGCCGGCGTCCCGCACAGCCGCGAGTTCTTCGACGTCGTCTTCTTCGCGGTGCTGCTGTCGACGGTCGTGCAGGGCTCGACGTTCGAGCCGGTCGCGCGGCGGCTCGGAGCGACCACGACGCACGCCGCGCTCGCGACGAGCGCCTTGACGGAGACCGGCACGATCCGCCAGCTCGGCGCCGACGCGATCGAGGTCGCCGCCGCCCCGGGCGACGCGCTCGTCGGGCACCGCATCCGCGACCTCGGCCTGCCGCGCGCGGCGATCGTCAACGTGATCGTGCGCGACGGCCAGGCGATCCCGCCGCGCGGCTCGACGCGGATCGAGGCCGGCGACCGGCTCCACGTGCTGATCCGCCGCGAGGAGATGGGCGCGATGCGCGAGCTGCTGGAGCGCTGGCGCGACGGGCCGGTCGGTCCGCCGCCGCGCACGCCCCGCATCCCGGAGGGCCACGCGCCCGTCTTCAGCGTGCGCCGCTGGGACGCCGCCGACGGCGACCCGGCGCGCGCCGAGCGCGTCGCCGGCCGCGCGGTCGTCGACCGCCTGCGCACGCGCCGCGACGTGCCCGGCGCGCTCGTGCTGCTCGACGACGGCTACCTCGCCGTCACCGGCCCGGTGCTCGCGCTCGGCCGCGAGCAGCTCCTGAGCGAATGGGTCCGCCGCAAGGCGCGCGCCGCCGTCGGCGAGGCCGAGCGCGCGTGGTGGGAGGAGGTGCTGGGCGCGCTGGCGTTGTAAACCGGCAGGGTTGATAGCGCGCGAGCCCATATTGGACAGTCAGAAATACGTCCTCGTTCATCTGCCTACCTGACGGGACGCTTTGGGCCATACCAGATCTACCGGACGGAATATTGGTCGGGAAAGGACGGAAAGGAACGGAAAGGGCGCGTCCGTCCGCTTCAACCTTGCCCCCGGTCGTCATTCCGGAGGTGCCAGCGAGCGCCGCGCCCCCATCCGGTGGTATCGACAAGTCCAAGATTGCGGAGCAACTGCAGGTCGCTCTGCACGCTTCGATCTTCGACCGTGAGTCCGAGCGTGCCTGCGATCGCACTGAGCGCCATCGCTCTCCCCTCCGCAAGAACTCGAAGCACATTCTGCTGCCGCTCGGAGAGGTTGCGACCGACCCGCTGCGGCGGCAGATACCCGTTCGGGCGAAACCGCACGAGCAGTGCCCCGCCGCCATCCTCGAACTCCGGCCTTGGAAGACCGGCCTGCTGCATGAGCTCGGCCATCGTGAGCGTTCCCCGGCCCCAGTTCTCGATGATCCCTCGTCTGTAGAGCACGTCGGCGATCATCGGATTCCAGAGGCGCGAGTCGTGCGGACGGTAGAGGTCGTCGACCGTCAGCCCGAAGTGCAGACCTCCTGACGACGTGATCTCGAGCCGATCGTCGTAGATCGCTACGCCGACAGATCCTCCGCCGATGGAGTAATCGCGATGGCACAGCGCATTCGCGAGCGCCTCGCGAAGGGCGACGAGCGGATAGATCGGATCGTCCAAGCGCTCGAACACCCCGGCGACGACCCGTCCGGAAACCGGGAGATGGTCGCGCAGGAATCGGTCTGCTTGCGCAAGCAGACCGAAAGCGTTGCCGTGGTACTGGCGGTTGTCGACGAACTCGCCCTTGTCCGCCCCCCTGAAGCGCGCGAGGCGAACGCGACACTGCGGATACGCAGCCGCCAGCCCCTCGCTGCGCGCAAACAGCACGACAGCAGCGCGCGACAGGTGATCTTCGTTCAGCAGGCCGAGGCCTCTCAGCATCTCGATCGGATTGCGCGTGCCAGGCTCTCCAAGGCGCCCACGCCGTACCGCCTCATCGACGGTCCGGGCGACCTCGTTGAGGTCGAGCTGCTCGATCGCCCAACCGTCGGCTGGCTCGCTCTCCCATCGGCGTTGCGCGTGGCGTGCCTCGATCAGCAGCTCGTGATAGTCCTCGCGCGACAGCTCCTGGGTCGTGTTGCCGACCCGCCGGAACGCCTTGCCCTTGTACGTGTGAGGCCGTCGATAGCTTTGCCCGACCGACGCTACGACGATCTCCTCACGGGCTTGACCGAGTGGCACGCGCTCGATCTCCGGATACACGGCCGGCTCGATTCGAGCGAACTCCGCGACGATCTGCTCGATCGTCGGATCGGAAACCATCTGGCCGACGAGCGCCCCGCCTGGATCTACGCCGAACATGACCCGCCCTCCGCGGCTGTTCAGCATCCCGCAGAGCGTCTGCGCTGCTTCTCGACGACACCCAGCGCTTGACCGGATCTTGAACTCTTGGATCTCGGACTCGCCGCGAGCCGCCCAGTCTTGAAGTTCGCTCAGGCTAGGACACATGGGCGACTATCGTACGAGTTGGGGTTGCGGAGGTCGTGCCCGAGGCGGCGGCGCGCAATACTGGTCGGGTGACCCCCGCCCGACCCACGGCGGGCGCCTCGGACGTGCGACTTGCCGACGCGCTGAGCCCGCTGCGATCCGACCCCGGCCGCAGCGCCGTCCTGCTCGACGTGGACGGGACGCTCGCGCCGATCGTGCGCTACGCCGAGGAGGCGCACGTGCCGGAGAGCACGCGCAGCCTGCTGATCGAGCTTGCGCGCCGCTACGCGGTCGTCGCGTGCGTGAGCGGACGGCGCGCGTCCGACGCGCGGCGGATCGTCGCGATCGGGACGATCTCCTACCTCGGCAGCCACGGCACCGAGCTGCTGCGCGCCGGCTGGACCGAGCCGGCGCTCGACCCGGCGGTGCGCGACTGGAGCCGCCGCATCCAGGAGTTCGGCCGCGAGGCCGACGCGCCCGAGCTGCACCGCCTGCGCGTGCGGATCGAGGACAAGGGCTCGATCGTCGCGTTCCACTGGCGCGCCGCGCCCGACGAGGAGGCTGCGCGCGCCGCGATCGACGCGGTCGCCGCGCGCGCCGAGCAGGCCGGCCTGCGCACGCACTGGGGCCGCAAGGTGCTCGAGGTGCGTCCGCCGGTGCGGATGGACAAGGGCGCCGGGATCGTCGCGTTCCTGTCCGGCATGGACCTCGACGCGGCGGTCTACGTCGGCGACGACGCGACCGACGTCGACGCCTTCCACGGGCTCGGCGAGCTGCTCGCCGAGCGGCGCCTGAGATACGCGCTGCGCGTGTGCGTCAACTCGGACGAGGGTCCGTCCGAGCTCGCGCAGGAGGCCGACCTCGTCGTCGACGGCCCCGACGGCGTGCGCGCGCTGCTCGAGGCCCTGCTCACGACCGACGACGGCTGACGCACCCGCCGGAGATCCCGCACCGACGATGCGCTTCACGGACTTCCTCAAGGCGACGGTGATGACGAGCGCGGCGGCCGCCACGCTGCTGGCGGCGTTCACGGTCGCGGCCGCCGGCTCGCAGGACGACCCGCTGCTGGTGCCGTTCGCGGCCGGCTGGTGGCTGCTCGGGGGGATCGTCGGGACGGTGCTCGGCCGCCGCGCGGAGACGTCGCCGCCGATCGCGCGGCTGCTCGCCGGCGCGAGATCGACGAAGGCGCTGCCCGAGGTGCACCCCAGCCGCATCCTGCTCAACCGCCTGTGGCCGCTGCTGCTGTGCACCGTCGCGGCGGCCGGTGTTGGGCTCGTGCTGCCGCAGGTCGCCGCGATCGCGACCGGCTTCGCGATCGTCTGGGCGCTCTCGTGGCGCCGGCAGGACGCCGCCGTGACGGCGATCGAGGAGCGTGACGGGGTGCGCTACTACGTCGAGAGAACCTCCCCGCTGAAGCCGATCCAGCTGCTGCGCACACCCGGCTTCAAGGCCAACATGTGGAAGTTCGAAGACGTCGAGCCGGCGCCGGTCCCCCGCGGCCGCGCGTGAGCCGCGACGTAGACCTGCTGATCGTCGCACTGCCGACGACGGCCGGGTGGCGCGGCGCCGTGCCGGCGCTGGCGAGCGCGATCGAGCGGGCCGGGGCGAGCGTCGCGATCGCCCCCGCCGCGCCGGTGCGCGAGGTGCGCACGTTCGCGCTGACCGACCTCGTGCAGGCACACGCCGCGCGCAGAGCCGCGCTGGCCGGGATCGCCGCGCACCGCCCGCGCGCGCTCGTCTACGCCTCGGCGACGGCCGCGCTGCTCGGCCCGCGACCCGGCGCGATCTGGTTCGACTCGCCGGCGGCGGAGAACCGCCCGGGCCGCCACGGCGTCTGGCAGCGGCCGGTCGAGCGCCGGCGGATGGCGCGCGCGCCGCTGTTGCTGCCGATGAGCGAGGGCGGCCTGCGCGGGCTCGACCTCCGGTCTACGGAACCGACGCTCGTGCTGCCGGTGCCCGTCGAGCCGTCGGCGCCCGGCGCGCCCGCCCCCGCACGCGACGTCGCCGCACTCGCGTACGCCGCCGACGCGCGCAAGAAGGGCCTCGCGCGCATCCTCGCCGCCTGGGAGCGGGCGCGGCGGCCGGACGAGACGCTGCTCGTCGCCGGCCAGCCGGCTGGACCGCTGGGCGAGGGCGCCGAGGGGACCGGCCTGCTCGCGCCGGACGACTACCGGGCGCTGCTGCGCCGCGCGCGCGTGTTCGTCGCCGCGCCGCGCCACGAGGACTTCGGCATCGCCCAGCTCGAGGCGCTCGCCGACGGCTGCCGGCTCGTCAGCGCGCCCGCGAGCGGTCCGTACCCGGCGCTGGCGCTCGCGCGCGCACTCGACCCGCGGCTCGTGAGCGACGACCTCGCCGCCTCGATCCGCACCGCGCTCGACGCGCCGCCCGGCGACTACGCCGAGCGCGCGGCCTCGCTGCTGGCGCCCTACCGCCGCGCCGCGTTCGACGCCACCGTGCGCGAGCGAGTGCTGCCCGCGCTGCTCGACGGCAGCGCGCGGTCCGGCGGCTGAGCGACGCGCTCCGGCCGAGCGCGCCGCTGCAGCCGCACGCTCGCTACGCCGTCGCGGCGCCGCCGGGGGTCGTCATCGACCCGCTGGCCGTCCCGCCCGCCATCTCGTGCTTGAGCGCGGACGCCGCGGCGATCGCGCCGAAGCCGTAGAAGAGGAAGTCGATCCCGACGAGCAGGCCGATCGCCCAGTCGGACGACTCCGGCAGGTGCGCACCGATCAGGACCGCGAGCAGCAGCGTGATGACGCCGTTCGCGCCCATCCAGCCGGCGCCCGGCGTGCCGCGCTCGGCGATCGCGACCGCGATCCGCATCACGCCGGTGACCGCGAACCACAGCACGAGCAGCACGGTCAGCGTGTACGTGCCGTGCAGCGGCGCCATCAGCAGCGCCAAGCCGGCGGCGCCGGCCGCGAACGCCAGCAGCAGGCGCAGCAGCATGCGCCCGATCTCGCGCACGGCGAACGCGTCGATCAGCAGGAAGACCGCGCCGAACAACAGCATCCAGCCGATGAAGATCGCCACCGTCACCGACGCCACAGCCGGAACGACGATCGCGATGGTCCCCGCGATCACGGCCAGCCAGCCCGACACCAACAGCCACTTGCGGCCCTGCCGCAGACCTTCGTTGAGCGCCTCTTGCATCGGACACCTCTCCGGTCGGAGTGCGACGCGAAAGAGCGCCGCACGGTTGATGCACAGCTATCGACCTTGTGCCCTTTTGCGCAAGCGCGCGAACTCCTGCCACGGACGCGTGTTTGCAACCTGTCCTGCGGTCAGCCACGCGCGCCGCGCGGTCGCGATCCCGTAGGGCCGCGTGCTCGCGAGCGTGGCGACGCGATGCGCGTCGGTCGTCACGACGATCCACACGCCGGCCTCCGCCGCGGCGCGCGCGTGCACGTCGTTGAGGTCGCGCCGGTCGACGCTGCCGTTGATCTCCAGCATCGTGCCGGTGCGCGCGCACGCTTCGATCACGCGCTCGACGTCGACCGCATACGGCGGGCGCGCCTCGATCTTGCGACCCGTGAGGTGGCCGATCGCGTCGATCGACGGATGCTCGACGGCCGCGACGATGCGGTCGGTCATCGCGCGCTCGTCGAGCCCGAAGGACGTGTGGACGCTGGCGATCGCCCAGTCGAGCCGTGCGAGCAGCTCGTCGGGGTAGTCGAGCGAGCCGTCGGGCAGGATGTTGACCTCGCTGCCGGCCAGCAGCTCGATCCCGTCGATCGCCAGGTTGGCGGCGTGGATCCGCTCGATCTGCTCCTCCAACCGTTCGGGCGAGACGTCGTCGCCGAAGCCGTGCGAGGCGGAGTGGTCGGTGATCGCGAGGTACTCGTAGCCGAGCTTCAGCGCGGCGTGCGCCATGTCCTCGATCTCGTCCTTGCCGTCGGACGCGGTCGTGTGGCAGTGCAGCTCGCCCTTGAGGTCGTCCAGCGTGATCAGTCGCGGCAGGCCCGGGCCACCGTCCAGGGCGGCAGCCGCCAGCTCGCCGCGCCCCTCGCGCAGCTCCGGCTCGACGTAGGCGTAGCCGAGCGCGGCGTAGACCTCCTCCTCGGTCGCGCAGCGCAGCGTCTCGCCGGTCGCGTCGTCGAGGATCCCGTACTCCGACACGTGCAGCCCTCTGCGCACGGCCGCCTCGCGCAGCGCGACGTTGTGCTGCTTGTTGCCTGTGAAGTGCTGCAGCAGGTTGCCGAACTGGTCGGGCGCGACGACCTTCAGGTCGACGCTCATGCCGGTGTGGGTGCGGGCGCGCGCGCCGGCCTCGCCGCTGTTGGTGACGACCTCGATCGCGTCGAGCGCCGCGAACGCCGCGATCAGCGGCTCGGGGTCGTCGGAGGCGGCGACGACGTCGAGGTCCTTGACGGAGTCGGCCCAGCGCCGCGCCGAGCCGGCCAGCTCGACGCGCACCGCCGCCGGATGGGCGCGCAGGGCCTCGACGATCTCGCCGCCGATCTCGCGCGCGCGGCCGAGCACCGTGCGGCGGTTGGCTCCCGGCGCGATCCCGCCGTCCTCCGCGACGGCGCGCTCGACCACCTCGAGCAGCTTCTCCTCAGCTCTCGCGCCGAAGCCCTTGAGGTCGCGGATGCGCTGCTGTCTCGCGGCCGTCGCGAGCGCCTGCAGCGAGTCGATCCCCATCTCCTCGAACAGGCGGCGTGCGCGCTTGGGGCCGAGGCCGGGCAAGCGCGTCATCTCCACGAGCCCGGCCGGGAACTTCTCGCGCAGCGCGACCGCCTGCGGGATGTCGCCCTGCTCCAGCAGCGCGGCCAGCTTCGTCTCCAGCGTCGCGCCGATCCCGGGCAGCTCCGTGACGCGCCCGGCGCGCGTCAGCGCGGCGATCGAGGTCGAAGCGTCGCGGACCGCCTTCGCCGCGTTGCGGTAGGCGACGACGCGGTGCACGATCGCGCCGTCGAGCTCGTAGAGGTCGCCGAGCTCGTCGAGTCTCGCGGCGATCTCGCTGTTGGTGAAGTCGGGCATGGCCTGCTCCGCAAGCGTAGGAGGGCGAGCGGCGCGGCGGCGTCCAGCCGCGTCCAGGGCAGCCGGCGGGCGTCTGTCAACCTGGAGCGCATGCAGGTGCACGACCTCGCGCTCGTCCGCGGCATCGGCCCCACGCGCGGCACGCTCGCGCGCTGGAACGCGCGGCCGGGACCGGTGCTGTGGGCGTGGTCGCTCGGCAGCCTCGCGATCGCCGCGCTGCTGCTGCTCGCGACGTGGCTCGTCGCGCTCGCCGCGCCGCCGGACCCCACGCCGATGCCGGTGCTCGGGATCACCGCACCGCCGGACCTCGGCGACGTCGCGCAGATCCTGCACCGCAACGCGCTCGTGCTCGCGCTGCACGCGTTCGCGTGCGTCGCCGGCTACATCGCCGGCAGCTCGCTGCCGCGCGAGGCGGCGCGCCGCAGCGGCGTCTGGCGCCGCATCCACGACGCCGCCGGCCCGCTCGCGATCGCGTTCGTGAGCGCCGCGACGCTGTTCTCGCTCGCGACGCAGGCGTACGTGATCGGCAGCACCGCCTCGACCGTCTCCGCCCAGCTCGGGATCGCGCCCGGCCGCCTGCTCGTCGCGCTGCTGCCGCACGCGCTGCTGGAGCTGTGGGCGCTGTTCCTGCCGCTCGCCGCCTGGCTGATCGCAAGCCGTCGCAGACAGTGGGACCAACTGCTCGCCGCGACCGTCGTCACGGTCGCGATCGCCATCCCCGCCCTCGTCCTCGCCGCCCTGATCGAGGTCTACGTCTCGCCGCACCTGCTCGCGGCGCTGCTGCGGTGAGCGCCAGATAGCTGCTGTTGCGCTCCGCGCGGGCGCCGCTATCCTCCGGGGAGGCCAGTACGAGTCTCGATGAGATTCACCTCCTGAGAGCCCGGCGCCGCTACGCCGGGCTCTCCGCGTTAAGCGGTCGGCGCCGCCGCCACGGCGCCGACCCTGCTGCTACGTCATCGCACGAAGGATGAGCAGAAGCAGCAGCATCGCCAGTACGAGCTGTTCTACTCGTACCACCTCCTTTCTCAGGGCTTGCGCCCCGGCCGGAGTTGGAGCTCCGACAGTTCTGGAGGTGGGCGGATCTGACCATGCCCGCCCAGGAAAGCCGACGCAGGAGGGCCGGTCTACAGCAGGAAGTGGTGGATCTGCGCAGTTCCTGCGGAGCGAGCGGGCAGTGCGCGCGGCAGGCGCGCCGCACCCGCGCGGCCGGCTACTATACTTTGTGAAGTAAAGACGACGAACACGTCCAAGGAGCCCTCATGGCAGGCACCATCAGCGAGGTCAGCGACCACAACTTCCAGGCCGAGGTGATCGAGTCCGAGACGCCCGTGCTCGTCGACTTCTGGGCGCCGTGGTGCGGGCCATGCCGGATGGTCGCCCCCGTGCTCGAGGAGATCGGCGCCGAGAAGGGCGACGCGCTGAAGATCGTCAAGCTCAACGTCGACGAGAACCAGCAGACGGCGATGGCCTACGAGGTCCTCTCGATCCCGACGCTGATCCTCTTCAAGAACGGCGCGATCGCGAAGAAGGTCGTCGGCGCCTACCCGAAGCGCAAGCTCGAGGCCGAGCTCGAGCCGGCCCTCACGGCCTGAGTCCGGCGAGCGCCGTGAAGCCGACGCGCGTAGGCGTCATCGGCAGCGGAGCAGTCGGCCGCGCACTCGCGGCCGGCTTCGCCGCGCGCGGACACGAGGTGACCGTCGGCACCCGCGTCCCCGAGGAGAACGACGACCTGCAGGCGTGGGCGGCACAGCACGACGGCGTCGCGATCGGCTCGTTCACAGCCGCCGCCGAGGGCGGCGAGCTGCTCGTCCTGGCGACGCGCGGCACCGCTGTCGAGGAGGCGATCGCCACCGTCGGCGCGCAGCACTTCAGCGGCAAGGTCGTGATCGACACGACCAATCCGCTCGATCCCTCCGACGACGGCCCCGCCCTTGCCGTCGGACACACCGACTCCGGCGGCGAGATCGTCCAGCGCGCGCTCCCGGACGCCCGCGTCGTGAAGGCCTTCAACACCGTCAACAACGCGCTCATGGTCGACCCGAGACTCGGCCCCCCACCCGCCCGCCGTCACCCGATGTTCATCGCCGGGAACGACGACACCGCGAAGGCGACCGTCGCCGAGATCCTCGACGACTTCGGCTGGGACGCGTTCGACGTCGGCGGGATCCAGCGCTCGCGCGAGCTCGAGTCGCTCGTGATCTTGTGGGTCGCAGTCGGCCGGCGACGAGGCGCCTTCGACCACGCGTTCACGCTCGTCACGCCCTCATAGTTCGCTCACCTGGAGAGGGCGCTCGGCGCGGCCCGCCGTGCTGATCACGCAGATGCGCCCGCGGCGGGCGAAGGCCGGTCGCGCGCAGACCGCCAGCTCGGCGAACAACGACCGGTCCACGCACACGCCACCGAGCTTCAGCTCCGGCGCGTGCGCTGCCTCGGCAGTCGCCAGCTCGCGCGCGGAGACGGTTTCCAGCGCCACCCGCCCCACACGCCGGGCGCTGACGAGGATCCGCTCGAGGTTGACCGGCCTCTGCGACCACATCGACACGATCCCGCACGGCGGAGCCGCCGCCTGGGGCCGCGGCAGCGATCGCCACGCGCGGACGAGCGGATCGCTCCCCGCAAGCTGGACGGCGACGATCTCGGAGCGGGTGCCGCAATCCTCGGCCTCTTCCAACAGCGCGGCGAGGTGCACGCCGCTCGCGCACGGGACCACGACCGTCTCACAGCCACGCCGCAAGAGCGGTCGCGCTTGACGTCGCAGCGCCGCGAGGAACCACGGATCGCCAGCCGGGAACACCGGATACACGCCGTCGTCACGCCGGCACCGCTCCCAGAAGCGGCGATAGGTCTCCGCCCATGACCCGCTCACCACCACCAGCCGGGCGCCCGGATCCTCCACCGGGCGCGCTGCAGCCGGTATCCATAGCTCCACCTCGACCCCGTGTGGTGCTGCCCACCGGCACAGCCCCAGGGCGGCGCTGCCGCACGAAGGCACCGCGAAGCGACGGTACCCGAGCCGCAGCCCCACACCAGCCGCGGCCGCGACGGCCGCGTGCTTGAAGGAGCCGCGCCGAGCGTCCCAAAGGGGCTGCACGTGCACGGCGGGAGGCGCCGTGCGAAGTGCAAGCCTCTGCGGCAGCACGTCGAAATCGGCGCCGTCGGGTCCCTCAAGATGCGGCGTCACCCAGACGTTGCGGGGCTTCGCGGCGAAACAGTCATGACGGAACCAGGGGCCGTGGACGCGCACCGCGCACTCGGCGCAGGTCACAGAGCACATCGCGCCACGATCTCGTGCGAATCGACGTAGCGCCCGCTGGACCGCAGCCGCATGAGGCCCTCTGCACACAGCTCCCGCAATGTCCCGGCGGCGCGCCAGCGAGCGATCATCGCGTCCGTCGAGTAGCACACGGGTCGTGCCGAGACGATCTCCAAGCCGACCGTCTCGAACGCCGCCCGGAGACCGGCCGCGTCGTGAAAGCGCAGGATCCGCTCGTACGGGATCGTGGCGCCCGCTGCCTCCCGCTGCCCCAGCACCACGCCAGACGAGCATGGCTTGAAGTAATGCCCGGCGGCCGGGTCGTAGAGCGGATGGTCCACGTAAAGCAGGTCCATCGTCTCCTTCGCGAGCACAGTGACGAGCAAGCGCCCCCGCGCGCGCATCCACCGGTGCAGGGTGCGGAGGCCGCACGTCAGCTCGAGGTCCTGCAGGACGTTGACGGCCACGATCCGGTCGAGCATGCGCTCGAGCGTCCCGCCGCTCGCCTCGGCCTCGAGGTCGGCCTGGACGGTGCTGAGCTGGTCCGGCGGCCCAGACCACGCTGCGCGCGCCCGTGCGAGAAACTCGTCGCACGAGTCGATCGCCCACACGTGCGAGCCGCTCGGAACGACGGCGCCGACCCGACCGAGCAGCTCTCCATAGCCCGGCCCGACCTCGGCGACGTGCCGCTGCCCGCCGGCGACCAGGAACCGCGTCAGGTGCTCTGCGTAGGGCGGGTCCTTGACGGGGCTCAGGAACGGCGAACGCTCGTACATGCCCGACAGCGCCCCGTAGTAGCCGGCGGGCAGCTGGCGACCATCGACTCTGGACGCCGGAACGGCGTCACCGCCCGACGGCATAGACGTGCTGCGCGTTGACGATCGAGAGCCCGCGCTCGAGGCGGTAGTCGACCCACTTCCGGTACAGCTCGATCAGCGAGCCCCAGTAGGGCTCGTCGCGGTGGATCAGTCTCTGAGCATGGGGATTGTGCAGCGCGATCAGAAAGCGGAACGCATACAGCCGGTCGACGGTCCGCAGGTCCAGCGCCCCCGTATCGATGATGATCGAGATCTTCTCGAAGAACTCGAGATACGCCTCCAGGCGACCCATCTCGTCGGCCGTCGTCGGGCCGCACCCCTGCGGGCTCCAGTCGCCGCCCGGCAGCAGCCGGTTGTAGATCGCGTAGTGGCGCACGTACTCGTCCTCGAGTTCGTTGATCAACTGCGCCTTCATGAAGCGACGGCCGTCGGTCAGCTGTGCCGCCACGTAGCAGACGCCGGCAGCCGAGCTGACCGTCCCGAAGGCGGCGACGATCGTTGCGATCTCCTGCGAATCCAAGGGGGTCACCGCCGGTAGGACGGGCAACACCTTAATGCACCGCCCGACTGTCTGTCGCGTACGCTCCTCCGCCCGGGACCGCTCGCGCGGGCTGCGGAGGCTGGCAGGACCGACGTCAGGCCCGCACGACGGCGATCTTCAGCGAAAGCCCCTCGATCTCGACCGCGTGCGCCTCGCCGTTGACGGAGGCGTCGTAGTCGATGACCGTGGTTAGCGTCTCGCCGGTCACGTAGGGCTCGTGCTCGCGGGCGGCGGCGAGCAGTTCGTCGGCGCCGCCGAGCGTCAGTGCGATGCGGTCGGACACGTCGAGGCCGGCCGCCTTGCGCGCCGCCTGGATCGCGTGGACGACCTCGCGCGCGAGCCCCTCGCGGCGCAGCCCGTCGTCCAGCGCCAGCTCCAGCGCGACCGCGTGCGAGCCCTCGCGCTCGAGCTGGTAGCCCTCCAGCGGCTGCATCGCCACCACGAGGTCCTCCGCGGTCAGCTCGTGGTCGTGGCCGTCGATCATCACGCCGACGGTGCGGCCTTCGCGCAGCGCGGCCGCGACGTGCGCCGGGTCGAGGCCCGCGACCGCGTCGGCGACCGCCGGCATCTGCTTGCCGAAGCGCGGCCCGAGCGCGCGGTAGTTCGGCTTGACCTCCAGCTCGCCCAGCTCGTCGGCGGCCGAGACGAAGCGCAGCTCCTTGACGTTCAGCTCCGACCGCACGACGTCGGCGAGCCGCTCGATCGCCTCGCGCTCGCGCCCGGTCGCGACGATCGCGGCCGCGTGCAGCGGCTGGCGCAGCTTGATCTTCGACTGCCCGCGCGCGGCCAGGCCCAGCCGCACCGCCTCGCGCGCGACCTCCATCGCGTCCTCGAGCGCGACGTCGCGCGCAGCGGCCGTCGGATAGTCGCACAGGTGCACGCTCGCCTCGCCGTCCGGGTCGAGGTTGCGGTAGATCTCGTCCGCGACGAACGGCGTGAATGGCGCGAGCAGCTGCACGACGGACACGAGGCAGTGGCGCAGCGTCGCGAACGCGGCCGCGTCGCCGTCCCAGAAGCGCCTGCGCGAGCGGCGCACGTACCAGTTCGAGAGGTCGTCGACGAACGCCTGGATCGCACGGCCGGCGGCCGTCGCGTCGTAGTCGTCCATCCGCTCGCGCGCGATCTCGACGGTGGCGCTGAGGCGCGACAGCGCCCAGCGGTCCAGCTCGTGCTCGGACGCCGCAGGGTCGGGCAGATCGGCCGGCACTACGCCGTTCGCGTTCGCATAGAGGACGTAGAAGCCGTACGTGTTCCACAGCTGCAGCAGGAACTGCCGCACCGCCTCGGCGACCGTGTCGACCGAGAAGCGGTAGCCGTCCCACGGCTGCTTGGAGGTGAAGAAGTACCAGCGCAGCGCGTCGGCGCCGTAGCGGTCGAGCACCTCCCACGGGTCCACGACGTTGCCGCGCGACTTCGACATCTTCTGCCCGTCGGGTCCGAGCAGCAGGCCGAGGCAGACGACGTTCTTGTACGAGGACTGGTCGAACAGCAGCGTCGAGATCGCGATCAACGAGTAGAACCAGCCGCGCGTCTGGTCGAGCGCCTCGCACACGTAGTCGGCCGGGAAGCGCTCTCTGAAGTGCTCGGCGTTCTCGTGCGGCGCGTGCCACTGCGCGAACGGCATCGCGCCCGAGTCGAACCACACGTCGATCACCTCGGGCACGCGCTGCATCCGCCCGCCGCACTCGATGCAGGGGAAGCCGACCTCGTCGACGTACGGGCGGTGCGCGTCCTCCAGGCGCACGCCGCTCAGCTCCTCCAGCTCGTCGAAGCCGCCGACGCAGTGGACGTGGCCCTGCTCGCAGCGCCAGATCGGCAGCGGCGTGCCCCAGTAGCGCTCGCGCGACAGCGCCCAGTCGACGTTGCCCTCCAGCCAGTTGCCGAAGCGCCCGTGCTTGACGTGCGGCGGGTGCCAGTTGACCGTCTCGTTCGCCGCCAGCAGGCGGTCGCGGATCTGCGACGTGCGGATGTACCAAGAGGGCTTGGCGTAGTAGAGCAGCGCGGTGCCGCAGCGCCAGCAATGCGGGTAGGCGTGCTCGTAGTCCTCGGAGCGCAGCAGGCGGCCGCGGGCGCGCAGGTCCTCGACGAGGTCGTCGTTCGCCTCGCGCACGCGGCGGCCGGCGTACCCCTCGATCCGCTCGTCGTAGGTGCCGTCGAGTCTCACGGGGTTGACGACCGTCATGCCCTGCTGCTCGCCGAGGCGGTAGTCGTCCTCCCCGAATGCGAGCGCGGTGTGGACGAGGCCGGTGCCGTCCTCGGCGGTGACGAAGTCGGCCGGCAGGACGGTGTGGCCCTTCTCGCCGTAGGCGGAGCCGGGGATGAAGTCGAACGGCGGCTCGTAGGCCGCGCCGACGATCTCGCCGCCGGCGAAGCGGTCGAGCAGGTCGAGGTCGGCGTCCTCGCCCAGCACGCGTCTCACGAGCGCCTCCGCGAGCAGGTACACGGTGCCCTCGTCGGTCCGCACGCGCACGTAGGTCAAGTCCGGATCGACCGCGACCGCCGCGTTCGACGGCAGCGTCCACGGCGTCGTCGTCCACACCAGCAGCTCGTCGCCCGCCTCCAGCGGCCCGGCCGGCTTCGTGACCGGCAGGCGCACGTACGCCGACGGGTCGATCACGTCCTTGTACGCGCCCGGCTGGCCCAGCTCGTGCGAGGACAAAGCGGTGCCGCAGCGCGGGCAGTAGGGGACGACCTTGTGACCCTCGTACAGCAGGTCCTTGTCCCAGATCGTGCGCAGCGCCCACCAGACCGACTCGATGTAGGTGTCGTCGAGCGTGCGGTAGGCGTCCTCGATGTCGACCCAGTAGCCGATTCGCTCGGTCAGGCGCGCGAACTCGTCGACGTAGCGGAAGACCGACTCGCGGCACTTCGCGTTGAACTCCGCGATGCCGTACCGCTCGATGTCGTCCTTCTCTCTGAAGCCCAGCTCCTCCTCGACCGCCAGCTCGACCGGCAGGCCGTGGCAGTCCCAGCCGCCCTTGCGCTCGACGTAGTAGCCGCACATCGTGCGGTAGCGGGGGAAGATGTCCTTGAAGATGCGTGCGAGCACGTGGTGCGTGCCCGGCCTGCCGTTCGCCGTCGGCGGCCCCTCGTAGAAGATCCACGGCGGTCTGCCCTTGCGGCGGCGGACCGTCTCGTGGAAGACGTCGTCCGCCTGCCAGCGCTCGAGCACCGCCTGCTCGAGCGCGGGGAACGACTGCTGCGGGTCGACGGGCTGATGCGGCGCGGGCATGAGCGCCTGATTCTAGGTCGCCGCGAGCGATAGCCGCAGCGCCGGAGCCACGCTCAGAACGGCAGCGCGGCGCTGTGACGGCGCGCGACGACGATCTCGCCGTCCGCGGGCGGGACCGCCGGGGCGCTCGGAAGCGCCGCCGGGCGCGTCGTGAGGCGCTCCAGCAGCGCGTCGCGCGCCGCGAGCGGCTCGTCGCCGAGGCGGCGCACGGTGCTCGCGCCGGTGTCCGGCAGCGCGCCGCCGAAGGTGAGCACGTCGATGCCCTCGCGCACGCTGCGCACGGCGTAGACGAGGCGGCCGATCGCGTCGAGCGAGGCGCGCGTCCCGCCGAGCACGAGCGCGTCGGGCTGCAGCGCGCGCAGGGCGCGGCCCAGCCGCGCGGGCTCCGTGGCGACCGTCAGCGTGAGCGTGCGCAGGCCGGCGCGGCGCAGCAGCAGCTCGAGCGCCTGCACCTGCAGGGCGGCGAGGTCGCCGGGGGCGGTCGCGTCGTACAGCAGCACGCCCTCGGCGCGCGTGGCAGGCGCCGCGACGCGGCGCAGCGCAGAGATCCAGTCGGTCGCGAAGCGCCAGGCGAAGGCGTGCTCGGGGCTGCCCGGCTCCTCGGCGTGCAGCTCGGCGACGGCCGGCAGCAGCACCTCCTGCACGGTGCGCTCGAGCGAGCGGATCGCGAGGCTCTCCTCGAGCATGCGCGCCGCCTTCTCCTCCTCGAAGCGGGCGAGCGCCAGCCCGAGGCGGTTGGAGGACGGCGGCCCGGCGCCGCGCTGGCGCGCGATCGCGATCGCCGAGGAGACGTTCTGCGTCTCCTCGAAGGCCTGCTTGAGCGCCTCGACGTCGGCCAGCGCGTACTGGCGATGGCCGCCGGACGTGCGCTCCGGCGACGGATAGCCGAAGCGGCGCTCCCAACTACGCAGCGTGTTCGGGCTGACGCCGAGCATCACGGCCGCCGCGTTCGTTCGAATCCCGCTCATGCAGGAGTCGTTATCGCCGTTGCGCCACCGCGGTGCAACTGGCGCAACGAATGCTGCACCGCGCAAGCGCGCGTGCAGGGGGAGGAACTCAGTCCTCGAGCACGATGAGCGCGGCGCGCGGCGGACCGCAGGCGCCGACGCGCAGCGGCATGCGCACGCCGAAGACGTTGGCGGGGCGCACCATCAGGCGGCGCACCTCGTCCTCGCCGCCGGCGGCGTGCATGATCGCGCCGGCGAGCGACTCGGGGCCGTTGGCCTCGGCGTCGGCCGGCGTGAGGATCTCGGTGATCGGCCGGTTGATGACGTCGGTCTCGGCGACCGCCAGCAGCGATTCGCTCGACGCCGACATCGCGCACACGTGCAGCGAGCCGTCGACGATCACGAACGGGTCCTCGGGCTTGGGCGCGACGTCGGCACGGGCCTCGAGCAGCAGCCCGAGGCCGCACTCGCCGCACACGCGCGCCGGCGGGGCCGGCGTCTCGTTGTTCGGCGGCGGGGAGCCGCAGTGGCCGCAGAACCACTGTGACGGGCAGGCCTCTTCAGCCGTCGAAGGGACGAGCCGCAGTGCTGCGCGTCCTCCGAAGTCGATTGCCATCTCCGTGAAGCCTCCGTGCCGTCTTTCCGTGACCTACGCCCCGTCGGCGGCGAGCCGAGCGGGCGACGTCCCTGTCGTGAAGCTCGTGACCCGGTGGGTCGCAAGCTCGATCATCTGGCGGGCTGCCTCTCCTGGCGTGCCCGGAAGTATCGTAGCGCCTGTCGTGCGCACGCGCGTCCGTTGCGGTCCGCGCCGGTAGACCGACACCGGCAGCGGCCCGGTCGCGAGCCGCACGGCGTAGGCCCAGCGGGCGACGGCGTCGTCCGACAGCGCCCCGCCCGCGATCACCACGCCGTCCGGGCGGTGCGTCGCGAGCGCCTCCGACATGTTCGCGATGCCGCGAACCGACAGCCCGAGCACGCGCGCGCCGGCCCGCATCGCGAGCAGCTCCAGCGCACGCACGTAGGCGGCGTCCGGGTCGAGCTCGTCGCGTGTGGCGTCGCCGAGCACGATCGTCGCCGAGAACTGCATCCCCGGCGTCACGAGCCGCTGCGCGCGGCGCAGCCAGCTGTTGCCCCACCGCGCGGCGAAGGCCCACTGCACGGACTCGGTTCCGTGCCGGCGGGCCACCTCGTCGAGCGAGTTGAGCAGGACCTCCTGGACCGTGCGGTCGAGCGAGCGCAGCGCGAGGGCTCCCTCGATCGCATTGTCGGCCCGTGCCTGATCGAAGGCGTTGAGCGCCCCGACCAGCGCGTTGGTGTCGGCCCCCAGCCCCTCACGCGCACGTGAGACGGCCGAGGAGATCGACAGTCCGTCCAGCAACGCATCGCGAAGGGCAGCGATCTCCCCGTGCGTGTACAGGCGATGACGACCAGGCGACCGTTGCGGCCGCGGGAACCCGAAACGACGTTCCCATGCACGCAGCGTGTTGGGGCTGACGTTGAGGAGCGCTGCGGCTTCGCTGGTCTTCAGGTAGCGCATCACGTGGAAAGGTCGGCGTTCACACCCCTCCTATCGGCACGTCGCGCGCATTTGCACAGCTTTTGGCACGAAATGGGTGCAAAACCTCCATCGAACGGCTACAGTTCGCCGCGAAGGGCAGCGGGTCCGCGCCGCTCTCGGAAGGCGCGCGCGGGCTGAATGTGCAGCGCGATTCGATCGGAGGCAATGGATGTTCTTCAAGGGCAAGTAGTTCTCCCTTACTCGTAATGGTCCGTCAGGACCGTTACCTTGCGGACATGCGTGTCGCACGCGCGTGGCCGCGAAGAGACAGCCTCGCGAGGGGGATCACCCTTGTCGGCATCGTTGGTTGTGTCGCGTGGGCGATGGTTGCCGCCGATCCTGGTCGGCTGTCCTGGCTTTTTGGTGTGCTTGCCCTCGGTGTCATCGGTGCCGACCTGTTCGGCACTGGCACCGGGGCGCAAGCCGTTCACGTATCCGGCTCCGCGCTGGCCGCGATCGTCGTGTTCGCCCTGTTCGGGCCCGCGGCGGCGTTCGCCGTCGTCGTCGTCTCGGAGCTGATCGCGTGGCTCGTCGAGCGCTACCGCACGGAGCGCATGGCGATGAACCTCGTCGGCAGCGGCGCCCCGGTGCTGATCGCCGGCACGCTGTTCGAAGCGCTCGACACCGTCGAGGGCTCCGCCGGCTTCTACGTCGCGCTCGCGTTCGCGGCGGCGTTGATGTTCGCGCTCAACCTGCTGATCGTCGTCGGCATCACGTCGATGCTCGACGACGTGCCGTTCTGGAGCACGATCTGGGGCGCGCTCGGCACGCTGCTCGTGTCGATCGGGATCAACGTCGCCCTCGCGCTCGCGGCGACCGGCCTGTGCCTCGAGCTGGGGCTCGGCGGGACCGCCTTCGCCGCCTTCACGCTGGTCGCGTTCAGCTACATGGCGCGGCTCGTCTCGACCGCGCGACACCGCAGCAAGCAGTACGCCTCGCTGTCGTGGGGCGTCCTCTCCGGCCTGCTGCGCACGCTCAGCATCCGCGACCCGCGCGCGGCGCGCCACGCGGCCGCCGTCGCCGCCTTCGCACGCGACATCGCCCGCGAGGCGGGCATGAGCGCAGAGGACCAGGAGCTGGCCCACACCGCCGGGCTGCTGCACGACATCGGCAACTTCGCGCTGTCGGACCGCGTCTTCGAGCGCGGGCGCGTGCTGACGGACGAAGACTGGGACGCGATCCGCCAGCACCCGGTGCTCGGCGCCGACATGCTGCGCGACCTCGGGCTGTACGGCCCGGTCGCGGAGATCGTGCGCGCGCACCACGAGCGCGTCGACGGGCGCGGCTACCCCGATCGCCTGAAGGCCGACAGAATCCCCGAGCTGGCGAAGATCATCGCGGTCGCGGAGGTCTACGACACGCTGACGGCCGCCGACACCTATCGCACGGCGGTCAGCTCGTTCCAGGCGCTGACCGAGCTGCGGCGCGTCGCCGGCTCGCAGCTCGACGCCGACTACGTCGAGGCGCTGTCGAGAGTGCTCGCCGGCAGCGACGCGACGTACCGCCATGCCGACGCCGCCGACTTCGGCAGCGAGCTGGACCTCGAACGGCGCATCAACGAGGCCGCCGTCAGCTGAGCGACTGCGGGGCCCGCCCGCCCCACGACGAAGCGCGCCGCTGGTCGCGACGCGCCGGGGTCTGCTGCAGTTGGTGGGGGATCAGCCGGTGGCGCGCTGCAGGAACGAGTCCTCGCGGTTCTGCTGAACCGAGAAGCTGCTCTGCTGGAGGGAGCGCACGAACTGTTCGATGTGCTCGACGCTGAAGCGGCGCTGCCCGCCCGGGGTCCGGTAGGACTGGAGGTAGCCCATGTCGGACCAACGGCGGACAGTGCCGAGCGAAACGCCGAGCTCGCGCGCCGCCTGGGACGTGGAGAGCCCCAGAGGCCGCGCGTTCATCCCATGCATCTGCAAAGGCATGAGCCCATTAGGGAGGGTTAGCCCTCTTCTGTGAAGTACATGGGCAGCTTTTGCACAACCTTGCGCACCGAACGTGACGGGAGGCGCGTGTGGTGCCAGGATGCGCGACGTGGGACGGTCCGGCGTCGTCTGCGTGCTCGCGCTGCTCGCCCTGGGGGGCTGCGGTGGGCGCACGCCGCCGTCGCAGGCGTGCATCCAAGCACAGTCGGCCGACGTCGTGCGCGCCCTCGCTCGCGCGCCGCAGCGCGTGGCGCTCGCCGACGGCACGCTGCTCTCGCAGTGCGTCCGCAGCACGGTCGACGACGTGCGCCTGCAGACGCTCGGCGCGACGCTGACGGCAGCCGCGGACGAGCTGGCGCAGCGCATGCGCGCGAGCGACGCGGCCGCCTTCCAGCTCGGCTTCCTGATCGGCGCGACCGCGCGCGGCGCGCGACAGGCCGCCGGCCTGCAGGAGGAGCTGGCGCACCGCGTCGCCGGCTCCGCCGGGCTCGACGGCGGCCCCCGCCGCGCGACGCTGCTGCGCGGGCGTGCGGCAGGATTGCGGGACGGATGAGGCTCCGGCTCTACCACCACGGCGACGGCGCGCGCATCGCCTACCGCGAGGCGGGCACCGGCCCCGGGCTCGCGCTGTTCCACTCGCTCGGCCTCTCGCACCGCGAGTGGGAGCCGGTCGTCGAGCCGCTCTCGCAGCGCTTCCGCGTCGTGCTGCCGGACCTGCCGCTGCACGGCGACAGCGAGGACCGGCCGCGCCATCCCTACACGCCCGCATGGCTCTCCGAGGTCGTCGCCGGCTTCTGCGCCGAGGTGCTCGGCCCGCGGCCGCTGGTCGGCGGGCACGACCTCGGCGCGGAGCTGCTGCTGCGCGCCGTGCTGGACGGCGGGCTGACGCCGCGGCGGCTCGTGCTGATGCCGAACCGCCTGCACCGCCGCGCCGAGCACCGCACGGGACGCTCGCTGTGGCGCGGTGTCGCGATGGCGGCGGCGATTCCAGGGCTCGACCGCGCGCTCGCACGCGCCGCGCCGCTCGTCTTCCGCCCCGCGATCGGCGAGCGGCTGTCGGTCCAGCGCAACCCGGCCGCGCGCGACCTCGTGCGCCACGCGCTCGCCGACGTGCCCGGCAACCCCGGCCGCGCCCGCTCGTGGGCGAAGTTCGCGCGCAACTGGCCGAGCGAGCCGCAGCGCGACCTGCTCGACTCGTACCGGCACGTGACGGTCCCGACGCTGCTGCTGTGGGCCGACGAGGATCCGATGCACCCGCTCGCGGTCGCGCGGCAGGCGCTCGACCTGCTGCCAGACGCCCAGCTGCGCGTGCTCGACCGCGCCGGCTTCCTGCTCGCCTACGACGATCCCGTCGGCCTGGCGCGGGAGCTGATTTCCTTCTGTGGGTGAGTTCCTGACTTCTTTGACTACGTGAGAGACCCGGAGGACGCCATGGGCGTGCAGGAGACGGAGCAGCTGTGGGGCGGCGAGACGACCAAGGCGGTCGCCAACTTCCCCGTCTCGGGTGAGCGCGTGCCCGTGCCGGTCGTGCGCTGGCTGGGCCGCATCAAGGGTGCCGCGGCGCGCGTGAACGGCGAGCTGGGGCTGCTCGACGGCGCGATCGCGGAGCGGATCGCCGCGGCCGGCGACGAGATCGCGGCCGGCAAGCACGACGAGCAGTTCCCGGTCGACGTCTTCCAGACGGGCTCGGGCACGTCGTCGAACATGAACGCGAACGAGGTCATCGCCGCGCTCGCCGGCGAGGGCGCGCACGCGAACGACCACGTCAACATGGGCCAGTCGTCGAACGACGTCTTCCCGAGCGCCGTGCACCTCGCCGCGCTCGACGAGGCGACGAACGACCTGCTGCCGGCGCTCGAGCAGCTCGAGGCGTCGTTCGCGGCGAAGGCGGCCGCCTTCCAGGACATCGTCAAGTCCGGCCGCACGCACCTGATGGACGCGGTGCCGGTGACGCTCGGCCAGGAGTTCGCCGGCTATGCCGCGCAGGTGCGGCTCGGCGCCAAGCGCGTGCGCAACGCGCTGCCGCAAGTCGCGCAGATCCCGCTCGGTGGCACCGCCACCGGCACGGGGCTGAACACGCACCCGGAGTTCGCGGCGCGCGTGCGCGGCAAGCTCGCCGAGGCGAGCAGGCTGGAGATCCTGCCGCCGGAGGACCCGTTCGAGGCGCAGGCGAACCGCGACGCGCTGGTGGAGCTGTCGGGCGCGCTCAAGGTGATCGCGGTCTCGCTGACGAAGATCGCCAACGACCTCGCGCTGATGGGCTCCGGCCCGCGCGCCGGCATCGGCGAGCTGTTCCTGCCGGAGCTGCAGAAGGGCTCCTCGATCATGCCGGGCAAGGTCAACCCGGTCATCCCCGAGGTCGTGCTGCAGGTCAGCGCGCAGGTGATCGGCAACGACACGGCGGTCACGATCGGCGGCCTGCAGGGCCAGTTCGAGCTGAACGTGCGCATCCCGCTGATCGCGCGCAACCTGCTGCAGTCGATCCGCCTGCTGGCGTCGACGTCGCGGCTGTTCGCCGAGAAGTGCGTGGACGGGATCGAGGCGAACCTCGCCGGCTGCGAGCGCTCGGCCGAGGGGACGCTCGCCGTCGCGACGGCGCTGAACCCGTTCATCGGCTACGACAAGGCGACCGAGATCGTCAAGGAGGCGACCGCCTCCGGCCGCACGCTGCGCGAGGTCGCGCTCGAGGCCGGCGTCGAGGAGTCGACGCTTGCCGAGGCGCTCGACCTGCGCAGAATCGCGCGCGGCAGCGCCGCGTGACGTCGCCCGCAGGTCGCCGCTCGCGGTGACCGGAGGGCGAAACACCGACATTCGAACCGTCAACCGCCTCCTGCGGCCGGGCTAAGGTGCTCCTCACCTGACCCACGGTCGCAGGAGGGGGAAACATGCAGCGCAACGTGGTGGGCGCGCTTCTGCTCGCGCTCGCACTCGGTGTGGGGGCGTGCGGCAGCGCGTCGAAGCCGCTGACAGAGGCACAGCTGCGCACGCAGGCCAGTGCGGTCTGCCAGGACGTGACGAGACAGGTCCAGGCGCTCGCGGCGAGAGCCACGCCGGCCACCATGCACGCGTCGCTCGCGAGAGCGACGACGATCATGAGCAACGGCGTCGCGCGTCTGCAGGCGCTCAAGGCGCCCCCGGAGCTGGCCGCCCGCTACGCGCGCCTCGTCGCCTGGAAGGGCGCCCAGCGGGACGCCGCACGCGAGCTCTCGCGGCCCGGCGGCAGACTGAGCGCGAGAAGCAGAGCGGCTGTGCGCGCCCACGACAGCCCCGTCTGGACGCTCTCGCACCAGCTCGGTATCCCCGCCTGTTCATGAGCCGGGCTCGCGCTCACGCGGCGAGCAGCGGCCAGCGCGCGACGCCGGGAGCGGTCCAGCTCTCGCGACGGACGCCGAACTGGTAGCCCGCGGTTCTTAGCTCGCGAACGCCGGCGGCTGGAGGACGGCCGCGATCCGAGCGGCGGCTTCGTCGCGATCCCACGGTCCGGGCGCGCGGCGCACCACGGCGGCGGCCGCCGCCGGAAGCAGCGCCGCGACCAGCTCGGCGTCGGCCGGGTCTGCGTGCCACGCAGGGTGGCGGGCGAGCAGCTCGGCGAGGCGGTCGACGACGCGGTCGATCGTGCCGGCGACGTCGCCGGCGACGGTCGAGCTGCGGTGCTCGGCGGTGACGAGCAGGAGGCGGAAGGCGTCGGGCCGCTCGTCGGCGTGGGCCAGCAGCGCGCGTGCGAGTCCCGCGAGCGCTTCCGACAGCGCGAGGTCGAGCGTCTTCGCCCAGGCGGCGTAGAGCCGCTCCAGCAGCTGCTCGACCTCTGCCTCCACGCAGGCGAGGAAGAGCGCGTCCTTGGAGGCGTGCGCGCGGTAGAGCGTCGGCTTCGCGACGCCGGCCGCACGCGCCAGCTCGGCGATCCCGACGCCGTGGATCCCATCGGGGGCGAAGGCCGCGACGAGGCCTTCGATGTCTGGCTCGGCACGTCTCATCTGAACCGAACGGTAACGAACGAAGCGGCGTCTTGCAGGGCGCAAGATCCCTAATCACCATCGGCACTTTGCCCGATCGGTTCAGCTTTGAACCGATGGCGAAAGGGGCGCGCGCGCATCTTGGCCAGCGGGCGGACGACGCCACTCCGAGCCGCTCGTAGCGTGGTCGCACCGATACCGACCCGCCGTCACGGAGTCCCGAACATGCGACTGAACGAGCTTCGCCGCAGCGGTCACGCACCATCGCTCGCCGCGGCCCTGATCCACTTCGACGTCAGCTTCATGTGCTGGGTGATGCTCGGCGCGCTCGGCGCCTACATCGCCGAGCAGTTGCACCTGTCTCCGTTCGAGAAGGGCCTCGTCGTCGCGACGCCGCTGCTGTCCGCGGCGTTCATGCGGCTCGTGCTCGGCCTGCTCGGCGACCGCCTCGGGCCCAAGCGCGTCGGCACGATCAGCATGGCGATCGTCGCGCTGCCGCTGCTGTGGGCGTGGCTCGGCGCGACGACGCTGCCGCAGGTGCTCGGCGTCGGGCTGCTGCTCGGCGTCGCCGGCGCGTCGTTCGCGGTCGCGCTGCCGCTGGCGAGCCGCTGGTACCCGCCGCGGCTGCAGGGGCTCGCGATGGGGATCGCGGGCGCCGGCAACTCCGGCACGGTGATCGCGACGCTCGCGGCCCCGCGGATCGCCGAGCACACCGGCTGGCACGCCGTGATGGGGATGGCGCTCGTGCCGGTGGCGCTCGCGTTCGGAGCGTTCGCGCTGCTCGCGAAGGAGCCGCCGCGCGCGACGCAACGCCTCACCGTGCGCGAGATGGCGGGTCTGCTGCGCGAGCCGGACGCGCGCCGCATGGCCGGGCTGTACGCGATCACGTTCGGCGGCTTCGTCGGGCTCACGACCTTCCTGCCGATCCTGCTGCACGACCAGTACGGGCTCACGAAGGTGCAGGCCGCGACGATCGCCGCCTGCGGCGGCGCGCTCGGCTCGCTGCTGCGGCCGATCGGCGGCCACCTCGGCGACCGCGTCGGCGGGACGACGGTGCTGTCGGGCGTGCTCGGCGTGGCCGGCGCCGGGCTGCTGTTCGTCTCCGGGCTGCCGGCGGTCGACGTGACCGCGGTCGCGTTCGTGCTGACGATGGGCGCGCTCGGGCTCGGCAACGGCGCCGTCTTCCAGCTCGTCGGCCTGCGCTTCGGCGACCGCATCGGCGCGATGACCGGGATCGTCGGCGCCGCCGGCGGGCTCGGGGGCTTCGCGCTGCCGTTCGCGCTCGGGCTCGTGAAGCAGACGGCCGGCTCGTATGGCGTCGGGCTCGCGCTGCTGGCCGCGATCGCCGCCTCGGCGTTGCTGATCGTGCGGATCGTGCGCGGGGCGATGCGCACACGCGCGGCGGCCGGTGCGGGCTTGGCGCACGCGGCCGAGGCGCGCGCATGAGCGCCGCGGCGGAGGGGATCCTCGTCGTCGGCGGCGGGATCGCCGGCCAGGCCGTCTGCGAGGAGGTCCGTCGCCGCGACGCCGACGTGCCGCTGACGCTCGTGTGCGGGGAGGCGGCTGCGCCGTATGACCGCGTGCGCCTGTCGCACCTGCTGGCCGGCGAGGCGGACGCCGGCGAGCTGGCGCTGCGACCGGGCGACTGGTACGCGGACCGGGGCGTGGAGCTGGTGCTCGGGCGCGAGGTCGTGGAGCTCGACGCGGACGCTGGGACGGGCGCGCTGGACGACGGGCGCGAGCTGCGCTTCGAGCGCGCGGCGCTCTGCACCGGCTCGGACCCGCTGCTGCCGCCGCTGCCGGGGATCGACCTGCCCGGCGTCCACGCGTTCCGCACTCCGGCGGACTGCGCGGCGATCGCAGCCGGTGCGGCCGGCGCCCGCCGGGCCGTCGTGATCGGCGGCGGCCTGCTCGGGCTGGAGGCGGCCTACGGGCTCGTCCGGCACGGCGCGCACGTCGCCGTGGTCCACCTCGTCGACCGGCTGATGGAGCGCCAGCTCGACGCCGCCGCAGCGCAACTGCTGCTGCCGGCGATCGAGGCGCTGGGCGTGCGGGTGCTGCTGGAGCGTCAGACGACGGAGCTGCGCGCGGAGACCGGCGGACGCGTGACCGCCGTCTGCTTCGCCGACGGAGGCGAGGAGCAGACCGACCTCGTCGTCGTCTCGATCGGGATTCGCCCACGCACCGAGCTGGCGAGAGCCGCCGGGCTCGACGTCGCTCGCGGGATCGTCGTGGACGACGCGCTGTCCAGCTCGCACGAGCGCGTCGTGGCGGTCGGCGAGTGCGCCGAGCACCGCGGCGTCGTGCACGGCATCGTCGCGCCGATCCACGAGCAGGCAGCGGTCGCGGCGGAGACGCTGCTGGGAGCCCGAGACTCCGTGTACACCGGTTCGATTCCGACCGCGAAGCTGAAGGTGATGGGGATCGACCTCGTCACCGCCGGCGCGGCCGAGGGCGCACGCGCAGTCGTCGCGGCGGACGAGGCGGCCGGCACGTATCGCAAGGTGATCCTCGACTCGGACGGCCGTGCCGCCGGCGCCGTGCTGCTCGGCGACACGCGCGGCCACGAGCTGCTGACCGACGTCGTCAAGCGCGGCGAAGCGGTCCAAGATGCGCTCGCGCTGCTGGTCAAGGCGAGCGCGGCCACCGCCGCCGACCTGCCGGATGCGGCGCAGGTCTGCAACTGCAACGGCGTCTGCAAGGGCGAGATCCTCGACGCGGTGCGCGTGGACGGCTGCGCGAGCGGTCGCGAGGTGATGGCGCGCACGCGCGCCGGCACCGGCTGCGGCTCGTGCAGATCGACCGTGCTGGAGCTCGTCGCGCTCGCGACCGGCGGCGCCGCCGAGGAGCCCGCCTACCTGTGCCCGTGCCGCCAGCAGACGCGCGAGCAGCTCGCCGCGCTCGTGCGCGAGCGCGAGCTGTCGTCCGTGTCCGAGCTGACGGACGCGTGCGGCGCCGGGCGCGACTGCGGGACCTGCAAGCCCGGGCTCGCCTACCTCGTCTCCGAGGTCGCCGCCAACCGCCACCGCGAGGAGCGCCACGCGCGCTACATCAACGACCGCGTCCACGCGAACATCCAGAACGACGGCACCTTCTCGGTGATCCCGCGCATCCGCGGCGGCGTCACGACGCCGGCCGAGCTGCGCCGCATCGCCGACGTCGCCGAGCGGCACGAGGTGCCGATGGTGAAGATCACCGGCGGCCAGCGGATCGACCTGCTCGGCATCCGCAAGGAGGCGCTGCCGCAGGTGTGGGAGGAACTGGGCATGCCCTCCGGCCACGCGTACGCGAAGGCGGTGCGCACGGTCAAGACGTGCGTCGGCACCGACTTCTGCCGCTTCGGCGTGGGCGACGCGATCGGGATCGGGATCGAGCTGGAGCGCCGCATGGAGGGCTCTACACGCCGGCCAAGGTCAAGTCGGCCGTGACCGGCTGCCCGCGCAACTGCGCGGAGGCCTACGTGAAGGACATCGGCCTCGTCGCGATCGAGGGCGGCTGGGAGGTCTACCTCGGCGGCGCGGCCGGCTCGCGCGTGCGCAAGGGCGACCTGCTGACGACGGTCGAGTCCGGGGAGCAGGCGATCGAGGTCGCTTTGACCTTCCTCCAGCACTACCGCGAGCAGGGCGAGTACCTGGAGCGGACGTACGACTACGTCGAGCGCGTCGGGCTGGATGCCATCAGAGCGGCCGTGCTGGACGAGGAGAGCGGCGAGCCGGCGCGGCTGCGAGAGCGCTTCGCGATCGCGAAGGCCGCCGCCGACCCGGACCCGTGGCTCGAGCGCCACGACCCCGTCCACCCGAAGCAGTTCGCGGAGCTGGACACGGAGCCGGAGCCGCTGACGCCGATCGACGCCGTGCTCGTCGGCCCGCCCGCCGGAGGCGCGCGATGAGCGCGCTCGCCGAGGGCGCCTGGATCGCAGTCGGTCGCGCCGCGGACGTGCCGCTGTGGGAGGGCCGGCGCGTGACGGTCGACGGACGTCGCGTGGCGATCTTCCGGACAGAGCATGGGCTGCACGCGGTGAGCGCGGACTGCCCGCACGCGGGCGGACCGCTGCAGGACGGGCTCGTCGCGGACGGCTGCGTGACCTGCCCGCTGCACGGCCGGCGCTTCGACCTGCGCAGCGGCGAGCGGATCGGCGGCGGAGACGACGAGCTGCCCGTCTACGAGGTCGCCGAGCGCGACGGCGCGCTGCTGCTGCGCCTGCCATGAGCGCACGCGAGCCCGCCGCCGTCCGCACGACCTGCCCGTACTGCGGCACCGGCTGCGGGCTGCTCGCGCACGTCGCCGGCGGGCGGCTCGAGCGGGTCGAGGGCGATCCGCTGCACCCGGTCAACCGCGGTGCGACGTGCCAGAAGCCGCTGCGGCTGCCGGACGCGGTCGCGGCGCCGGACCGCGCGACGACCGTGCTGCGACGCGCGTCCGCCGACCATCGTTGGGAGGCGGCGAGCTGGGAGGAGGCGATCCCCGACCTCGCCGCGCGCATCGCCGCGCTGCGCGACGCGCACGGTCCGGACTCGATCGCCCTCTATCTCTCCGGCCAGTTGCTGACGGAGGACTACTACGCCGCCGTGAAGCTGTTCAAGGGCTTCCTCGGCACCAACAACGTCGACTCGAACTCGCGCCTGTGCATGTCCTCCGCGGTCGCCGGTTACCGCGGCTCGCTCGGCTCCGACGGGCCGCCGCCCGGCTACGCGGACCTCTCGCAGGCCGACTGCCTGCTCGTGCTCGGCTCCAACGCCGCCGCCTGTCATCCGATCGTGTGGGGGCGCGTGCGCGCGCGTCAGCAGGAGGGCGCCGACGTGATCGTCGTCGACCCGCGCCGCACGCCGACCGCCGAGGCGGCACACGTCCACCTGCAGGTCCGTCCCGGCACCGACCTGCCGCTGCTGAACGCGCTGCTGCACGTGCTCGAGCGCAACGGGCTGCTCGACGACACCTTCCTCGAACGGCACACGACCGGGCTCGACGACGCGCTCGCGGTCGCCGCCGAGTGGCCGCCGGAGCGCGCGGCGGCGGTGTGCGGGATCGACGCCCGCGCGATCGAGGACGTCGCGCACCGCTTCGGCGCGGCGCAGCGCGCGATGGTGCTGTGGTCGATGGGCGCGAACCAGTCGGCCGTCGGCACGCTGAAGAACCAGGCGCTGATCAACCTCTGCCTCGCGACCGGGAACGTCGGGCGGTCCGGCACCGGCCCGCTGTCCTTGACCGGCCAGCCGAACGCGATGGGCGGACGCGAGAGCGGCGGCCTCGCGCCGCTGCTGCCCGGCTACCGCTCGATCGCCTCGCCGGAGGATCGCGTCGAGATGCGACGGCTGTGGAATCTGCCGGCGCGCGCACCGGGGATCTCGCCGCGGCCTGGCGTGGCGGCGACCGAGCTGGCGGAGGCGATCGAGCGCGGCGAGATCCGGGCGGTCTGGATCGTCGCCACGAACCCGGTCGTCTCGCAGCCGGACGCCGAGCGCTTCGCGGCCGCGCTGCGGAAGTGCGAGCTGGTGATCGTGCAGGACGCCTACCACCCGACCGAGAACCGGCGCGCTCGCGCACGTGCTCCTCCCCGCAGCCGGCTGGCCGGAGAAGGACGGCACGATGACGAACTCCGAGCGGCGCGTGTCGCTGGTGCAGCGAGCGCTCGGCCCGCCGGGCGACGCGCTGCCCGACTGGGAGATCTTCGCGCGCGTGGGGCGGGCGCTCGGGCACGAGGACGCGTTCGCGTGGCGCGATGCCGCCGCGGTCTACGACGAGCTCGCCGCGCTCACCGCGGGCCGGCTGTGCGACCACAGCGGCCTCTCGCACGAGCGCCTGCTGCGCGAGGGACCGTTGCAGTGGCCGTGCCCGGCGCGCCGCGCCGGCGACGACCACGGCGGCACGCCGCGGCTGTACGCGAACCGCCGCTTCCCCACGCCTGACGGCCGCGCGCGTCTCGTCGCGACCCCGCACGCCGAGCCGGTCGACGCGCCCGACGAGCAGTTCCCGCTCGTGCTGACGACCGGCCGCGTCGCCGGCCAGTGGCACACGATGACGCGCACCGGCAAGTCGGCCGCGCTGCTGGCGGAGGAGCCGGAGCCGTTCGTCGAGCTGCACGCCGAGGACGCGCTGGCGGCGGGCGTCGCCGACGGCGCCGTGGTGCTCGTGCGCTCGCGCCGTGGGGTCGCCCACCTGCGGGTGCGCGTGAGCGACCGCGTCGCGCCCGGTGTCGCGTTCGCTCCCTTCCACTGGGGCGACCTGCACCTGCAGCCGGGTCACCTGCCGCTCAACGGGATCGTCTCGCCCGCGCTCGACCCGACATCGCGCCAGCCGGAGCTGAAGGCGACGGCGGTGCGGGTGGAGCCGCTGCCGCGCGGACGGCCCGACGCCGCCGCAACCACGCGGACCGAATCCCGCCTGCTCGTCGTCGGCACCGGCATGGCGGCGATGGCGACCGTCGAGGCGGCGCTCGCGCACGATCCGCGCCTCGAGGTGACGATGGTCGGGCGCGAGCCGGACCCGCCCTACGACCGCGTCGCGCTCTCCCACCTGCTGGCGGGGCGCGTCGGCGAGGCCGGGCTCGCGCTGAAGCCGTCGTCGTGGTTCGCCCAGCATCGCGTGCGGCTGCTCGCCGGCGCCGACGTGACGGCGCTCGACCTCGGCGAACGTGTCGCAACCGTGACGTCGCCCGCAGGCGGATCGCTTGCGACCGCCGGAGGGCGAAACGCGATCGAGATCGCCTTCGACAAGCTCCTGCTCGCGACCGGGTCGCAGCCGGCGCTTCCGCCGCTGCCCGGCCTCGACCTGCGCGGCGTCCACCCGTTCCGCACGCTCGCCGACGTGCGCGCGATCCTGACGGCGAGCGAGCGCGTGAGACGCGCCGTCGTGATCGGGGGCGGGCTGCTGGGGATCGAGGCGGCGCGCGGCCTGCGCGGGCGCGGCCTGCGCGTGACGCTCGTGCACCGCGCGAGCCGGCTGATGGAGACACAGCTCGACGAGGTCGGCGCGCGACTGCTGTCACGCGCGCTGGCCGACGTCGACGTGCGGCTCGACGGGGCGACGACGGAGTTGACGGGTGGCGAGGACGGGGCGGTCGAGGCGGTGGTGCTCGACGATGGCGAGGAGATCCCCGCCGAGCTGGTCGTGATCGCGACGGGGATCCGCCCCGAGACCGCGCTCGCGGCCGATGCGGGGCTGGAGGTGCGGCGCGGGATCGTCGTCGACGACTCGCTGCGCGCGAGCGCGCCGAACGTGTGGGCGGTCGGCGAGTGCGCCGAGCATCGCGGCGTCGTGCATGGGCTGTGGCCGCCGCTGCGCGCGATGGCGCAGGCGGCCGGCGCGACGATCGGCGGCCGGCCGGGCGCGTTCCACGGCGCGCTGACGGCGACGACGCTGAAGGTCTCCGGGATCGACCTCTTCTGCGCCGGCGACCCGGCGCTGCTCGCGGGCGACGAGGAGGTGCTCGAGCTCGACACCCGCCGCGGCCGCTACAAGCGGCTGATCGTGCGCGACGGGCGCCTGGCCGGCGCGACGCTGCTCGGCGACCTGGCCGACGCGCCGCGCCTGCGCGAGCTGGCGGTCAGCGGCGCGCCGGTGCCGGAGGACGTCCTCGGGACCGACGGCGACGCGGGCGAGACCGCCAACGGCGACGAGCTGGTGTGCAGCTGCCAGGCCGTCCCGCGCGCGACGATCGCGGCCGCGATCCGCGCGAACGCGCTGACGACCGTCGCGCAGGTCGGCCGTCACACGCAGGCCGGCACCGGCTGCGGCGGCTGCCGCGTGCGGGTTCAGGCGCTGCTCGACGAGGCCGAGGCGGCGACGGTGGCAGAGCTGCGCGAGCAGGCGGCGGGCGACGCCGCGGCCGCGTAGCGCCAGCGGCTCAGCCGCCGGTGTAGAGGCGCGCGAGCGTCTCGGCGACGCAGACGGGCTTGTCGCCGCCCTCGCGCTCGAACGTGCAGGTCGTCGCCAGCTGGATCCCGCCCGGGATGTCGTCCACGGACGCGATCGCCGCGCGCATGCGCACCTTCGAGCCGACCGGCAGCGGCGCCGGGAAGCGGACCTTGTTGACGCCGTAGTTGAGCCCGAACGCGAAGCCCTCGATCGAGAGCAGCTCGTAGGTGAAGCGCGGCACGAGCGAGAGCGTGTAGTAGCCGTGCGCGATCGTGCCGCCGAAGGGCGTCTGCTTCGCTCTCTCGACGTCGACGTGGATCCATTGGTGATCCCCCGTCACGTCGGCGAAGTCGTCGATCGCCTCCTGCGTGACGAGGTGCCAGTCGCTGACGCCCAGCTCCTCGCCGATGCGCGCCTTGATGTCGTCGATGCCGTTGAGCGTGATCATGCGGCGACCGTACTAGGCTGCCGGCAATGCCAGCGCCACTTCTCGTCGTCGACGCACCGTCGCTGCTCTACCGTGCCTGGTTCGCGCTGCCGGACTCGATCACCGACGGCGCCGGGCACCCCGTCAACGCCCTGCTGGGCGCGACGAACGCGATCCTGCGCGTGGCCGCCGACCGCGCGCCGCGGGCGGTCGTGATCTGCTCGGGCGCCGAGGCGGCACGCTACCGCGTCGAGCTGTTCGCCGGCTACCACGCCGACCGCCCGCCGGTGCCGGAGGGGCTCGCGTGGCAGATCGCCCATTCGCCGCGGCTGTTCGAGGCGCTCGGCTGGACGCTCGCCGGGACGGGCGAGCTGGAGGCGGACGACCTGCTGCACTCCTTCGCGCTGACGGAGGTCGAGGCGGGCGGCTCCGCGCTGCTGATGACGGGCGACCGCGACATGTTCCAGTGCGCCGCGCCCGAGGTGACCGTCCTGTACCTGAAGACGGGCGTCAGAGGGTTCGAGGAGATGGGGCCGCGCGAGGTGCGCAGACGCTACGGCGTGCCGCCGGAGCTGGTGCCCGACTTCATCGCGCTGCGCGGGGATCCCTCGGATGGGCTGCCGGGCGCGAGAGGCATCGGCGAGAAGACCGCCGCGGACCTGCTGGCGCGCCACGGCTCGCTCGAGGCGGCCCTGGCCAGACCGATCGGCGAGACGCCGCGCGTGCAGGGTGCGCTGCGCGACCAGGCAGACGAGCTGCGCGACTTCCTCGCGATCGCGACGCTCCAGCGGGTCGACGTCGCCCGCCCCGCCGACCGCGCCACCGACCTGGCGGGCGGCGCCAGGGCGGCCGCGGCGCTCGGGATGCGCAGACTCGCCGAGCGCCTGCGCGGTGCCGGAGACCCGGCGCGGCTCTGACGCAGATTCGTCGCGAACGCGTCTTGAGCTGACGCAGCGGTCGGCCGTACGGTCGCCGGATGGCCGTCGAGGACGTATACGAGCTGGCGTACCGGGAGGCGATGCGAGCATTGGAGCATCAGCGAACAGCGGCGACCGAGCTGCGGTCGCGAGCCGGAATGCTGCTCGCGACCGCCTCGATCGCGGTCTCGCTGCTCGGCCGCGAGACCGCGCAGGGATCGCAGCCGCTCGCGTGGCTGGCGGTCATGTGCTTCGCGCTTCTCAGCGTCTGCGTGCTCGCGATTGTTTGGCCGCACGCTGACTGGGACTTCGACATCGATCCTCAGGCTCTGCTCGACGCACGACTCTCAGGCGACAAACCGGCCAAGGTCGACGTCACGCTCGAGCTGATCGGGCACATGGTGCGACAGCGACGTGCCAACGGCCCCCAGCTCGTGCGGATTGTGCGCGTCTTTCGCCTGGGCGCGTGTCTGCTTGCCATTCAAATCGTGTTGACGATCGCTGCGTCGATCGTGATCTTCTAGGCCATGGACGAGGCTACGCGCAGAGCACATCTCGAGCGGCTCCGCAATCCGAGGATGCCCAATCCCTTCATCTCCCACGACTACTGGGTCCCGGCCCGCGACATTCCGCCGCGGCGGACGCTGCGGGAGAAGGTCGCGGCGGTGGGGTGGTACCGGCGGTATCTGCGCGCGCAGCGGCGCGCGGAACGCGAGGCGGCGGCGCGGACGCGAGACTGACACGCGCGAGACGGCGAGCCCGCCTGCGATCATCGTCGGCGTGGCGCGCGTCGACTTCGATCCGGGGGAGCTGGACGCGCTCGCGTTCTACCGGCTGCTGAACTCGGTCGTGATCCCGCGGCCGATCGCGTGGGTCTCCTCGCGATCCGCGGACGGCGTTGACAACCTCGCGCCGCACTCGTTCTTCACGGTCGCGTGCACGGACCCGCCGATCGTGCAGTTCACGTCGGTCGGGCACAAGGACTCGCTGCGCAACGCCGAGGCGACGCGCGAGTTCGTCGTCAACTTCACACCGGAGCCACTGTTCGAGGCGGTCAACGCGACGAGCGTGAACGCGCCGCCCGACGTGAGCGAGTTCGACTGGGCGGGCGTGGCGCGGGAGCCGAGCCTGCGGGTGGCGCCGCCGCGCGTGGCGGAGGCGCCGGTGGCGATCGAGTGCGTCCTGCACGACACGCTCCCGCTCGGCGAATGCACCGTCGTGCTCGGGCGCGTCCTGCACATGGCAATCGCCGAGGAGGCGATGCGCGACGGGCGCCCGGCCGTGGACCTGCTGCGCCCGCTCGCGCGGCTCGGCGGCAGCGAGTGGTCGACGATCGGCGAGGTGCTGAAGATCGAGCGGCCGCGCTGGTGACGTCGCCCGAAGGCAGTCGCTCGCGACTGCCGGCAGGGCGAAACCGCTTTACGGCGTGAACTTCACCGTCAGCACGTCGCCGTCCTGCATCGCGTAGTCGCGGCCCTCGACTCTCAGCGTGCCGCGCTCGCGGGCGACGCCGTAGCCGCCCGCGTCGAGCAGCGCGTCCCAGGCGATCACCTCGGCGCGCACGAAGCCTCTCTGGATGTCCGAGTGGATCTGGCCGGCGGCGTGCCAGGCGGTGAGGCCGCGTCTGAGGTGCCACGACTGCGCCGGCTTGGCCTCGCCGACGGTGAAGAAGGCGATCAGGTCGAGCAGCAAGAAGGCGCCGCGGACGATCCGCTGCAGGCCGGACTCGGCGATCCCGAGCTCCTCGCGCATCGCGGCGGCCTCCTCGTCGTCCAGCTCGGACAGCTCGGCCTCGATCCGCGAGGAGACGGCGACCGCCTGCGCGCCATGGGCGGCTGCGTGCTCGACCACCTCGGCCGGGACCGTGTCGTCGCCCTCGTCGACGTTCGCGACGAACAGCACCGGCTTCGCGGTCAGCGGCGAGAGGTCGCGCAACGCGTGGGGCGCGTCGGCCGGCGGCGGCACGGTGCGCGCCGGGCGGCCCTCCTGCAGCGCGGCGATCAGCGCACGCAGCCACTCGCCCTCGGCGACGGCCACCTTGTCGCCGCCGCGCGCGGCCTTGACGACGCGCTCCAGGCGGCGCTCGGCCTGCTCGAGGTCGGCGTAGATCAGCTCCGTCTCGATCGTGTCGATGTCGGCGCGCGGGTCGACGCGGCCCTCGGGGTGGATCACGTTGTCGTCGCCGTGGGCGCGCACGACGTGCACGAGCGCGTCCGTCTCGCGGATGTTCGCGAGGAACTTGTTGCCGAGTCCCTCGCCCTCCGACGCGCCTCTCACCAGGCCTGCGATGTCGTGGAAGGCGATCGTGTCGTGCACGACGTTCGACGCCTTCAGCAGCGCGGCGACCTGCTCCAGGCGGTCGTCGGCGACGGGCACGATCGCGACGTTCGGCTCGATCGTCGTGAAGGGGTAGTTGGCCGCCTCCGCGCCCGCGCGCGTCAAGGCGTTGAAGAGCGAGGACTTGCCGGCGTTCGGCATGCCGACGATGCCGACCTTCATCGGCTCGATCCCATCTTGCCGATCGCCGCGCCGAGCGCCATGCCGGCGACGATATCCGACGGGTAGTGGACGCCGAGGTACAGGCGCGACGCGGCCATCGCGGCGGCGGCGGCGCGCAGCGGCGCTCGCGGCAGCAGCCAGCGGAAGCCGTGCACGGCGGCGGCGCACGTGGCTGCGTGCGCGCTTGGAAAGCTCAGCTGCGTCGGCGTGCCGATCAGCGGCGGCAGCTCGGCGAGCTGCGGGCGCGGCCGGCGCACGGCGAGCTTGATCGCCTGGTTGGCGCCGTATGCCGCCGCGACGGACAGCGTCGCGCGGCGCCAGCGCGGGCGACGCGCCGAGTCGAGCGCCGCGCCCGCCGTGCCGAGGGCGAGCCACAGGGCGCCGTGCTGCCCGAGCGTCGAGTAGGCGCGCAGCGCGCGCTCGGCGCGCGGCGTGTGGCCGAGCGTGCGAGCGAAGCGCAGACCGGCGAGGTCGAGCGCGGCGAGCTGGGTCGCGACCGCCTCGCGCGGCCGCACGCGGGTGCTCGCCATCCGGCTCCGCTCAGGCGCCGAAGCCGACGCGCTGCTCGCCGGCGTCGACCTGGACGAACTCGACCTTGCGCAGGTCGAGCGCGATCGTGCCGTCCTCGGCCTCGATCTCGTGCCAGCCCGCGGCGCCCTTGTCGAGCGCCTTGCGCAGCGCGGCGAGCTGGTCGGCCGTGACGCGCGCGGCGAGCGTCTGGCCGTGGAAGCCGATGCTGATCCGCTGCTTCGTGTCGGCCATGTCTAGTGGTCCTCCGCGGGTTGGACGATCTCGGTGAGGACCCCGCCGGTGGAGGCGGGGTGGACGAACGCGACGCGCGAGCCGCGGATGCCGATCCGCGGCGTCTCGTCGATCAGGCGCGTGCCGGCGGCCTTCAGCGCCGCGAGCGTGGCGTCGATGTCGGCCACCTGGTAGGCGACGTGGTGCAGGCCGGGGCCCTTCTTGGCGAGGAACTTGCCGACCGGCGTGTCGGGGCCGAGCGGCGCGAGCAGCTCGACGTGGTTCTCGCCGACATCGAGCAGGATCGCCTCGACGCCCTGCTCGGTCACGGTCTCGCGGTGCACGACGGGCATCCCGAGCGTCTCGGCGTAGAGCGCGAGCGCCGCGTCGAGATCCTCGACGGCGACGCCGATATGGTCGATCCGTCCCAGCACGAGGGCGGAGGATAGTCAGTCGCGGGCGGCGGCGATCCCGACGTCGCCGCCGGTCGCCGATCCGTTCGCCCGCGGCAGCTCCGCCAGCACGCGGTCGATGTCGGCGCGCTCGAGCACCTCCTGCTCCAGCAGGGCGGCGGCGAGCGCGTCGAGATGGTCGCGCTGATCGCTCAGCAGCGCGAGCGCGCGGCGGTAGGCGCCGTCGGCGAGGTCGTGCTGCTCCTCGTCGCGCAGGCGCAGCGTCGCCTCGGCGGCGGGCCAGGCGCCGTCGCCGCGCCGCAGCTTCACGCGCGTGCCCATCGCGTACTCGTCGACCATCGCGGCGGCGAGCGACGTGACGGCCTCGTAGTCGCCGGCGGCGCCGGTCGTCACGGAGCCGAACACGAGCTGCTCCGCGGCGCGGCCGCCGAGCAGCATCGTCATGCGGTCGACCAGCTCCTCGCGCGTCTTGAGGTAGCGGTCCTCCTCGGGCAGGTTGAGCGTGTAGCCGAGCGCGCGGCCGCGCGGGACGATCGAGATGCGGTGGACGCGGTCGACCGCCGGCAGCAGCTCCGCGCACAGCGCGTGGCCGGCCTCGTGGTAGGCGACGATCCGCTTCTCCTGCTCGTTGAGCCCGCGCTGCGCCTGCATGCCGGCGACGACGCGCTCGAGCGCGGCGTCGAAGTCCTTGCCGCCGATCTGCTCGACGTGGCGGCGGGCGGCGCCGATCGCCGCCTCGTTGCAGATGTTCGCGAGGTCGGCGCCGGTGAGGCCGCTCGTCTGGCGCGCGACGAGGCCGAGGTCGACGCTCGGCGCGAGCGGCATCGCGCGCGTGTGCACCTCGAGGATCCGCTCGCGCCCTCTGCGGTCGGGCGGCGCGACGAACACCTGGCGGTCGAAGCGGCCGGGGCGCAGCAGCGCCGGGTCGAGCTTCTCCAGCAGGTTGGAGGCGGCGATCACGACGACGTCGCCGCGGGCGGTGAAGCCGTCCATCTCGACCAGCAGCTGGTTGAGCGTCTGGTCCTTCTCGCCGGAGATGTCGTTGCCGCGGCGCCCGCCGACGGCGTCCAGCTCGTCGATGAAGACGATCGCCGGGGCCTTCTTGCGCGCGACTCTGAAGAGCCGGCGGATGCGCGCCGCGCCGACGCCGACGAACGTCTCGACGAACGCGGCGGCCGACTGCGCGAAGAAGTTCGCTCTCGACTCGTGCGCGACGGCCTTGGCGAGCAGCGTCTTGCCGGTGCCCGGCGGGCCGTGCAGCAGGATCCCCTTCGGGACGGTCGCGCCGAGCTTCTTGAAGCGCTTGGGGTCGCGCAGGAACTCGACCACCTCGCGCAGCTCCTCCTTCGCCTCGTCGACGCCCGCGATCTCGTCCCAGGCGATCTGCGGCGAGGCCTCGGGCTTGATCTGCTGCGGCTTCGTCGGGCGCATCTGCCGCAGCGCGAAGACGAGCACGACGAGGAACACGACCATCAGCAACGGCCCGACCCAGATGCCGGCCCATTCCTTGAAGTCGTAGTAGCCGAGGAACGACGCGAGGACGCTCACACGTCCCTCATCGGCAGCTCGGGGCCGTCGCTCAACCGAGCAGCGTGCGCGTCACGTCGGCGTAGAAGCGCGCAGCGTAGCCGAGGTCGCGCACGTCGATGCGCTCGTCGGCGCCGTGCACGAGCGGGGCGGATTCGAGCAGCGACTGGTGCCGGTGGGGGAAGAAGCCGTAGGCGACGCAGTCGGGGAACGTCTTGCGAAACCAGCGCGAGTCGGTGAAGCCGGGCAGGATCACCGGCACGGTGGCGGCGCCCGGGTCGTTGTCGGCGATCCAGCCGTCGATCGCGTCGCGCAGCGGGGAGTCGAGCGGCGAGCCGTTGCCGACGACCTGCTCGGTGAACTCGACGCGGAAGCCGGCCGCGTCGTCCGTGCCGTCGGAGCCGAGCACCTCGTGCATCGCACGACGCACCTCGTCCTCGCCGAGGCCGGGCGGGACGCGGCAGTCGACGTGGATCTCCGCGCGGCTCGGGATCACGTTGACCTTCTGCGAGGCGGCGGCGCGCGTCGGCGTGAACGTGACGCCGAGCATCGGCTCGAACATCGTCGCCAGGCGCGGGTCGGTCGCGGCGAGGCGCTGCACCGCGCCGGCGGGGTCGGCCGGGTCCTCGCCGAGCCCGCGCAGGAAGGCAGCCGGCACGTCGGTGATCGCATACGACGGCTGGCGCGCGCCGAGCCGCTCCAGCAGCGGGCCGAGCTTCAGCAGCGCGTTGTCGCCCATCTTCGGCAGCGACGCGTGGCCGGCGACGCCGTCGGCGATCAGCTTGAAGCGGAAGACGCCCTTCTCGGCGCAGCAGACGCCGTAGCGACGCGCCCCCGCGTACTCGAAGAACGGGCCGCCACCCTCGTTGAGCAGGTAGTCGCAGCGGACCTTGTCCGGGTGCGTCTCGGTGATCCACTGCGCGCCCAGCTCGCCGCCCGTCTCCTCGTCGACGACGGAGCAGATCAGCAGCTCGCCGCGCGCCGGGCGCCAGCCGGAGCGGGCGAGCGAGATCGCCGCGGCGATCTCCGCCGCCACCTGCGACTTCATGTCGAGCGCGCCGCGCCCCCACAGGTAGCCGTCGGCGACGTCGCCCGACCACGGGCCGTGCGTCCACTCGTCGGGGTTCGCGAGGACGGTGTCGACGTGGCCGAGCAGGCACAGCGTCGGCCCGTCCTGAGCGCCGCGCAGCCGCGCGATCAGGTTCGGCCGCTCGGGCGTCGCGCCGAGCAGCTCGCAGTCGAAGCCGGCGCCCGTCAGCTCGCCGAGCAGCAGCTCCTGCAGCACGCGCTCGTTCCCGGGCGGGTTGACGGTGTCGAAGCGGATCAGCTGCTGCAGCAGCTCGACGGTCGCCTGTTGCAGATCGTGGCTCATCAGCGTGCTGATGCTACGTCACCGCGCGATCGCCTCGACGACCATGCTCGCCGCGGCGATCAGCAGCACGACGCCGATCGCGCGGATCAGCTCGCGCTCCGACAGGCGGCCGGTGAGGCGTGAGCCGAGCAGCGCGCCGGGGATCGAGGCGGCGCCGCCGACGAGGATCGGCGTGAGGTCGGGCGCGGCGTTCGGCAGGTGGCCGAGCGCGCCGGCGACGCCGACGAAGAAGCCGACCGAGACGTTCGTGCCGACCGCCCGCACGGGCGCCTCGCCGACGAGCCGCAGCAGCGCCGGCATCCGCAGCGAGCCGAGGATCAGCCCGACGACCCCGCCGAGGAAGCCGATCGCCGCGCCGCTGACGACGGCGGCCGGCACGTCGAGTGCGCGGCTCTCGCCGGCCGCCGGATCGCCGCGGCGCGGCGGCGCGCCGCTGCGCAGCATCCCGATCCCGCTGAACAGCAGCACGGCGGCGATCACGAGCAGCAGCGCGCGCGTCGGCAGCACGCCCGACAGGTAGCCGCCCGCGACCGCGCCGGCGATCGACGGCGGCGCCATCCAGCCGAACAGCCGCCAGTTGATGCGCCCCGCGCGGATGTGCGCGACGGCGGCCGTGCCCGCCGCCACCGCGCTGATCGCGATGTTCGCACCCGCGCCGGCCGCGGGCGAGGAGGCGACGAGCAGGACGACGGGTAGGCGCAGGTTGCCGAGCACCAGCCCGACGAGACCGCCGCCGAGCGCGACGAGGAAGCACCAGACGGCGAGCAGGACGAGGTCCACGGCGCGGGAGGGTACGGATCGTCGTGGCGGTGCGGGAGACTGACGCGTGAAGATGGACTCGCTGTTCGATGCCGACTCCGCTCGCGACGACGCGGCCGTTCCGGCCGGCGCCCCGCTCGCCGCGCGCATGCGGCCGCGGACGCTCGACGAGTTCGTCGGGCAGGAGCACCTGCTGAGAGACGGCTCCGCCCTGCGCACGGCGATCGAGCAGGGCCGGCCGCACTCGATGATCCTGCACGGGCCGCCCGGCTCGGGGAAGACGACGCTCGCGCGGATCGTCGCGGCGAGCGCCGACGCCGCGTTCGAGGAGCTGAGCGCGGTGCAGGCGGGCAGACCCGAGGTGCGGGAGGTGCTGAGACGCGCCGAGGAGCGGCGTCGCGGCGGCCGCCAGACGATCTTCTTCCTCGACGAGATCCACCGCTTCAACAAGGCCCAGCAGGACGCGCTGCTGCCGGCCGTCGAGGAGGGGCTCGTGACGCTGATCGGCGCGACGACGGAGAACCCGTCGTTCGAGGTCAACGGCGCGCTGCTGTCGCGGGCGCGCGTCTACGAGCTGGCGGAGCTGACCGACGCCGACGTGCTCGCGCTGCTGCGGCGCGCGCTGGACCGCGGCGAGTGCGGCGAGGTGCGCGTGGAGGACGACGCGGTCGAGCTGCTCGCCGCGCGCGCCGGCGGCGACGCGCGCACCGCCTTGGCGGCGCTCGAGGTCGCGTGCAGAACGGCGCCGGAGGGCGTCGTCACGCAGGCGCACGCAGAGGACGCGCTGCAGCGGCGGATCCTCCACTACGACCGCGCCGACGACCGCCACTACGACACGATCTCGGCCTGGATCAAGGCGACGCGCGCCTCCGACCCGGACGCCTCGCTCTACTACCTCGCGGTGATGCTGGAGGGCGGCGAGGACCCGCGCTTCATCGCGCGGCGGATGGTGATCCTCGCGAGCGAGGACGTCGGCAACGCGGACCCGCAGGCGCTGAGCGTCGCGACGGCCGCGGCTGCGGCGGTCGATCGCGTCGGCCTGCCGGAGGCGCAGTTCCCGCTCGCGCAGGCGGCGATCTACCTGTCGCTGGCGCCGAAGTCGGACGCCGCCAAGCGCGCGATCGGCGCGGCGAAGGGCTTCGTCCGCGACCACGGCGCCGAGCCGCCGCCGGTAGCGCTGCGCTCCGGCGGGCGCGGCGAGGGCTACGACAGCCCGCACCGCCATCCGGGGCATGTGAACGAGCAGGAGGTCGCACCGCCTGGCGTCGCCGGCGAGCGCTTCTACGCACCCGACGACGCCGAGGCGGCTCTGGCCGCGCGGCTGGCGGAGATCCGCAGGGCGCGCGGGCGCGAGCTCTGAACCGAGCCCCGCCAGCGTCGCACGCCGACGCTCGGCGCTATCGACCCCTTTTTGGGTTGAAGTGGGTAGATTGCGCACCATCTCTCGCGCAATGCGCCTGCTCCCGCTCCTCGTGCTGCTCCTCCTAATCGCGACTTCGGGCTTCGCCTGCGGTGGCGGTGGCGGTGGCGGCGATCAGGCCGATGCCGGCTGCAGCGACCACGCGTACCCCGCGCGGGTGTCGAACGACGGCCTGCTCGCGGAGCAGTTCCACACGTGCAGCACAAGAGACGGGACGTCGCTGCGCCTGGAGAACGTCTCTTCGCTCGTGCTCGCCGTCGCCGCCTCCGACGGCGGCGGCGGCGAGCTGTCGGTGAGCGCGTCCGGCCCGGAGCCCACGACGTTCCGCGAGCTGATGGTGGCGAGAGCCGAGCCGCCGACGTGCCTGCCGATGTTCGCGTGGTGCCGGATGCCGCCGCGCGCCGAGGTCGTCGTGAAGGACGCCGCATCGGTTCGCGTCACGCTCGATCCGGCCGCGACGAGCGGGGCGACAGCTGCCGCCATGTTCGCGGGGTGGGTCGAGTCGAGATTCGAATCGAGCGCAGCGTCATTCGCCGGAGGTGTCCTCGCGTGCGCGAACGCGGCTCGGAACGTGATGGCGCAGAATCGGTACCAGCACGTCGAAGACGCCATTCGAGAGGCGCTCGACGACGTCGACACGGCGAGAGACTGCACGACGCTGTACCGGGAGCTGCACGCCGGCGCGGAGGACGTCTCACCGGCGACGATCGACGCGGAGTCCCACTTCGCCGGCTCCCTGACCGAGAACTTCCAGCGCGACGTGGCCGTCGCGGCGGCCACGCGCGTCATCGAGCACCTGCGGTAGGGCGAGCCCAAGCGCTTGGTGAAGGTCGTGCGGGCCCGCGACGGCGGGACGTCGTGCGCTACGCCGCCGCCCGGAGGTGCCGTCGCGCGTTGTAGCGCAGCCGCCCCGGCAGGAGCGGCACGAGCACGCGGCGCGCGTACTCGGTGTGGCCGAGCAGGACGAGGCCGCGCGCCGGGTCCCACGAGAAGCCGTACTGGCCGCGGATGCGCGGCGGCAGCAGCCCGACGGTCACGAAGTTCGCCAGCTCGACGAGCGGGCGCGCCGCCAGCGGCAGCGGCGGGCGCATGACGATCTCCCTCGCCGTGGTGCGCGCCTCGTCGGTCACGTGAAGGTCGTCGCCGTCGAGCATGCGGCGCATGTAGCGGCGGAAGTCGCCGTAGGACGCCGGCATCGCCGCGTCCGGCAGGCCGAACAGGCGCCCGAAGATGCGGTAGTCCTGCCACAGCGCCTCGCGCTCGCCGGGCGTGAGCGTGCGCACGTAGCGCTGGTAGACGGTCATGCCGGAGTCGACGAGCGTGGCGAGGATCCACAGCAGCAGCTCCGGGGCGTCGGCCGCGTACGGCGTGCCGGCTGGGAAGCGCCCGGCGGCCTCGTGCAGCTCGCCGCGCACCTTCCTGTGCATCGATCGCACGCGGCGCGTCGCCCGCTCCGCCTCGCTGCGCGGCCCGTACGTGACCAACTCGACGATCTGGGCGGTGCGGTGCAGCCGCTCGTACGGCTCGTCCTTCGACGCCGTCTGCGCGTAGAAGCCGGCCCAAGCGACCGGGTGGGCCGCCTGCATCAGCAGCGCCCGCGGCCCGGCGAGCACCATCACGTGCTCGCGGTAGACGCGGCGGATGATCGCGTCGTCGTCGTAGATCCCCTCGGCGCCAGCCATGCACCCCAGGGTACTGGCTGCGCAGCCAGTCAGTCTGTGCTTATGCGCTGGGGCGGGCGCGGCCGGGGAGCCGCTCGCTCAGGCGCCCGAGCCGCTCGGCCGGCCCCTGCAGCGGCTCGGCGAGCAGCGCCAGCGTGTTGACGGTGCCGTCGAGCCGGTCGAGCAGCACCAGCAGCCGCTCGAGCGACTCGCCGAGCACGACGATCGCCGGCGTGAGCGCCGGCAGCGCGCGCTCCAGCTCCACCAGCGCCGGCAGCGTGCCCTGGATGTCCGCCACGCGGCGGTCGAGCTCCGGCATCGCCTCGGTCGAGCGCGAGACGCTGCGCAGCTGCTCGAGCACCTCCGGCAGCACCTCGGTCGCGGCCGCCATGCGGTGGACGTCGCGCTGGAGGTCGGGCAGGCCCTCGACCGCGTTCGCGATCCGCTCGAGGTTCGCGAGCAGCGACAGCGGCGCCGTCAGGACGCTCAGCGGGCTCGCGGGCAGCAGGCGCATGAACGGCAGCGTACGCGCGGGCCGGCCTCGCCGCCACCCTCAGCGGCCCGATACCCTCAAGCGCGATGCCCGCCCAGGCCTACAGCGGCAAGGAGTGCGTCTGCCAGCTCCGCAAGGGGATCTGCGACCAGTCGTGCGTGCGCGACATGCTGGAGACGCCGTTCTACATCGCCTGCCTGAAGCTGAAGGGGCGGCGCTGCCTCGTCGTCGGCGGCGGCGACGTCGGGCTGGAGAAGGTCGAGGGCCTGCTCGCCTGCGACGGCGACGTGACGGTCGTCGCGCCCGAGCTGCACCCCGAGCTGGCGCGGCTCGCCGGCGAGGGCTCGATCGCCTGGGTCGCACGTCCCTACGAGCCGACCGACCTCGAGGGCACGTTCATGGTCATCGCGGCAACCGACGACTCCGAGGTCAACATCGGCGTCTACGAGGACGCGGAGAAGCGCGCGATGCTCGTCAACGTCGTCGACGTGCCGCCGCTGTGCAACTTCATCCTGCCGGCGATCGTCCGCACCGGCCCGCTCGCGATCGCGATCTCGACGGCCGGCGCGTCGCCCGCTTTGGCCAAGCGCATGAAGCGCGAGATCGGCGCGCTGTTCGGCGAGGACTACGCGCGCCTCGCGGCCATGCTCAACGACGCGCGCGGCTGGGCGAAGGCGACGCTGCCGACCTACCAGGACCGCAAGGAGTTCTTCGAGTCGATCGTCAACGGCTCGCCGGACCCGATCGAGCTGCTGCGCGCCGGCGACGAGCGCGCCGTGCTCGACCTGATCGCCGCCGCGCGGCGCACGCACGCGCCGGCGTAGGAGTCCGCTTTCCGTCTCGGGATCCGTCTTGGACGACATGGATCTCGACACGCTGGTCACCACGCACCGCCGGCCGATCGAGCGGCACCTGCGCCGCCGCGTCGGCGACCCCTCGCTCGCCGAGGATCTCGCGCAGGAGGTCTTCCTGCGCGCCTGGCAGCACTGCCCCGACGGCCTGCCGGAGCTGCGGCTGCGCGCGTGGCTCTACCGCGTCGCGACGAACGTCGCGATCGACGCGCTGCGCGCGCGGGCCGGCCGCTTGGGCGGGATCCCGTCCGACGGCGCGCTGCTCGACGCGCTCGACCGCGCCGGCGCGCCCGCGGGCGAAGACCCCGACGAGCGGCTCGCGATCGAGGCCGCGCTCGCGCAGCTGCCGGCGCGCGAGCGCGCGCTCGTGACGCTGCAGTTCGCCGGCTTCGGCCCGACCGACGCGGCGCGCCTGCTGGAGACGACGCCCGAGGCGGCGCGCAAGCGCCTGACGCGGGCGCGCGAGCGCTTCCGCCGCGCCTACGCGGGTTGTGCTCCCGGCGCCAAGCCGCTCGTGCTGCTGCTCGTCCGCGACGAACAGCCGGAGGCGTACGAGCGCTGGCTCGCAGGCGCCGAGGTGCGGATCCGCCGCGTCGCGCGGGCCGACGACGCCGCGCGCCAGCTCGCGACCGCGCACGCGCTCGTGCTGACCGGCGCCGACCACGACCTGCACCCGGCGCTGTACGGGCAGGAGGTCCGGGGCGCACGCGACTCGCGGCTCGACGCCGACCGCGCCGACGCCGCGGTCCTGCGCGACGCGCTCGCGAGCGGGATACCGGTGCTGGGGATCTGCCGCGGGCATCAGCTGCTGAACGTCGTGCGCGGCGGGACGCTGCACCAGGACCTCGGCTCCGAGGGCGCGACGGAGCGCCCCGAGCTTCACGCCGACCGCCGCATGCACGCGGTCGCGACCGGCGGGGACACGCTCACGCGGCGGATGGTCGGCACGCGAGCGGCGGTGCCGAGCCTCCACCACCAGGCGGTCGACGCCGTCGGCCGCGGCCTGCGCGTGACGTCGCGCTCGGCCGACGGGATCGTCGAGGGGATCGAGGACCCGCGTCACCCGTTCTGCGTCGGCGTCCAGTGGCACGCGGAGCTGCCGGAGGCCGGGATCGCCGGCCGGCGCGTGCGCGACGCGCTCGCCGACGCGGCGCTGCGGCATGCGACACTGGCCGCGTGAATGAGCTGACGCACCTCGACGACGCCGGGCGCGCGCGGATGGTCGACGTCGGCGGCAAGGACGTCACCGCACGGCGCGCGCTCGCGCGGGCGGTCGTGCGGATGTCGCCGGCAACCGCCGCCGCCGTGCGCGACGGCGACGCGCCGAAGGGCGACGTGCTCGGGCCCGCGCGCATCGCCGGGATCCAGGCGGCGAAGCGCACCTGGGAGCTGATCCCGCTGTGTCATCAACTGCCGCTGTCGTTCACCGACGTAACCGCCGAGGTCGACGTGGACGCCGGCACCGTCACGCTCCTCGCCGAGGCTCGCACGAGCGCGCAGACGGGCGTCGAGATGGAGGCGCTGACAGCCGCGTCTGTCGCCGCGCTGACCGTCTACGACATGGTCAAGGCGCTGGAGAAGGGCGTCGCGATCGAGCAGGTCGCGCTGCTGGAGAAGTCCGGCGGACGCTCAGGCGAGTGGCGGCGAGAGGAGACCTGATGGACCGCGACGAGCTGCGCGCCGTGCAGGCGCCGCTGAAGGAGAGCTACCGCGAGCAGCCGGCCGCCGCGCGGGTGACGCTGTCGGCGAGCGGGACGCTCGGCGAGGGCGTCTCCTGCTCGGTGCAGACCGGCCGCGCGCTCGCCGAGGCCGGGCTCCATCCCGCCTCCGGCGGCGACGGGTCGCTGCTGTGCTCGGGCGACATGCTGCTGGAGGCGCTCGTGGCGTGTGCTGGCGTGACGCTGCGCGCGGTCGCGACCTCGTTGGAGATCCCGCTGCGCGGCGGCAGCGTGCGCGCGGAGGGCGAGCTGGACTTCCGCGGCACGCTCGGCGTCGACAAGGACGCCCCCGTCGGCTTCTCCGCAATCCGCCTCGCCTTCGAGCTGGACGCCGACGCGGACGAGCAGCAGCTCGCGACGCTGCTGCGCCTGACCGAGCGCTACTGCGTCGTCTTCCAGACGCTCGCGAGCCCGCCCGCGCTGTCGGCGAGCCTCACGGCCGCAGCGCGCGGCTGACGGCGCGTCAGTCGACGCTGCCGCGCGGCACGACCCACTGCACCGGCTGGCCGGTGATCTCCGCAATGCGCTCGTAGTCGGCGTCGTAGTGCAGGACCGTCAAGCCTGCGCCTTCGGCGCACGCAGCGACGATGAGGTCCGGAAACGGGATCCCGAGATGCTGAGAGCGTTTCGCGAGACGGGCCTGTACCTCCAGCGCGCGATCCACGACCGACTCGGTGATCTGCGCGCGAGGCAGCGTGCGCAGACACGTCGCGACCGCGGCATACCCCTGCGGACTCCGAGCGCTGTAGAGAATCTCGAGGTCACTCATGCCGCACGTCGCGACCTCACCTGTGATCAGCAGCGGGTCGAGCACCGCACCGACCTCCGGGCTGGTCTCCAGTCGCGCGAGAGCGCTCTTGTCCGCCAGATAGGTCGCCATGGCCTCAGCGCCACGCTCCGGCCATGACATCCGGATCGTTGAGATCGAGCATGCCCGGCGTGTGCAGCAGCTCTACGAGCTTGCGACGCTGCTCGCGCTTGACGACCTCGTCGAGCGCGGCGTCGACCGTCTCGGTGACTGTCTTCGTCCCGAGGATGTCGCGAGCGGCATCGACCTTGGCGAAGTCGACCTCGAAGGACGTCTTCCGTCGCTTTGTCAACCAACCAGGGCGGAGGAGTGCAGATAGAAGCAAGAGCAAGAGACCTCTTCGAACGGGTCCCGACATGATGGGCCGGCGACACCGCCGCGTCTACCGCATATCTGCTTGGTCCGCGAGCACGGCCAAGACGGCGGCGACCCGCTCGCGGATCGCTTCGTCGGCGATCAGGCCGTCGTCCCCGACCGCTGCGCGCGGGACCGGGATCCGTGCGCAGGCGTCCTCGACGATCTCGGCGTGGACGTAGCCGAGCACCTTGCGCAGGGAGTCGTGCGCGTCGGCGGCGCCGGTCGGGGCGGCGGCACCGGAGGTGTTGACCCACGCGATCGGCTTTCTGTAGGTGCTCGCGTCGCCGACGGTCCACTCGAGCAGGTTCTTGAACGAGCCGGGCAGCGCGCCCGCGTACTCGGGCGTGGAGACGAGCAGCGCGTCGGCCGCCACCACCGCCGCCCTCAGCGCTGCGACCGCCGGGTGGACCGGCAGCCCCTCGGCGTCGTCGTCGGGGTTGAAGTGCGGCAGCGTCCCCATACCGTCGTAGAGGGTCGCCTCGACGCCTGCCGGCGCGACCGTGAGCGCGGTGCGCAGCAGCGCGGTGTTGGTCGAGCCGGCGCGCAGCGAGCCCGAGATCAGGAGGATGCGGCAGCGCTCCGCGGGCACCGCTACTTGGCGATCGCGAACGTCAGGCGCTTCGCGCCGGACCGCTGCCCCGCGGCGTTGGTGGCGACGAGCGTCACCGCGTAGCGGCCGGGCTTGAGCGCGAGCTTGCGCGAGATCCGCCCCTGGAAGGCGACGCGGTCGGCGCCGGCGTGGGCCGCCAAGGAGAGCGTGCCGCGCACGACGGCGCGCTTGCAGGCGCGCTTGCGGCGGTTGCGGCGCGTCGGGGCGACGCACTTCGACGCGACCTTGCGGCCGGCCGCCTGCTGGCTGAACGTGAAGCTGACGCGCGCGGGCTGGTCGAGGCCGAACGAGAACACGGTCCCGACGGGCGGTCGCGGCGCCCGCGTGCGCCGCGCGAGGCCGGCCAGCCGGCTGCCGCGACGCCAGGTTCGATGCGTCTGAGCGAGCTTCGTCAGCGCCGGCGCGTGCCCGCCGGCCCCTCCACCGGCCCCGCCGCCAGCCCCACCGCCACCGACTCCGCCGCCGGTCGCGGGGCCGAACACGTAGACGGCGTTGCGTCCCGAGGCGCCGGCGAGCAGGTTCCCGCCGTCGATCGCGACGGAGGTCCCGAAGTTGTCGGGGGCGACTCCGTCGAGCGCGGTCGGCTCTGTCGTCTGCGTGCCGTCGGCCCATCCCGACGGTGGCTTGGCGAACGCATAGGCGGCGCCCCGGCCCTGATCCCGGCTGGGCGCACCCGCGAGCACGGTGTCTGCGGACACGGCCACGGAGCGGCCGAGCCCGTCGTTCGCCGCACCGTCGGAGGCGGTCAGCTCGGCGGTCTGCGTGCCGGCGGCCCAGCCGCCCGGCGGCTTCGCGAAGACGTAGGCGGCGCCCTGCCCGGCGTTCGCCCGGACCTTGTGGCCGTACGCACCGGCGACGAGCGTGTCGCCCGCCAGCGCGACGGAGGCGCCGAGATAGTCGCTGACGCCGTTGTCGGAGGCGGTCAGCTCGGCGGTCTGACCGACGACGTTCGCCGGCCAGCCGGCGCCCGGCTTCGCGAAGACGTAGGCGGCGCCGGCGCTGGCGTGGGAGCCGACGAGGTGCCCCGGCGCTCCCGCGGCGACCGTGTCGCCCGAGATCGCGACCGACCAGCCGAGGTTGTCGTCTCTGACGACGTCGCCGCCGAACAGGCGGGACGTCTGCGTCATGTCCGACCAGCCGGCGGGCGGCTTGACGAAGACGTAGGCCGTCCCTTGGCGCACGTTGGCGCCGACGGTGCGGTACGGCGCGCCGGCGACGACCGTGTCGCCGGCGATCGCGACGGCGTTGCCGAAGCCCGAGGCCGTGGCCGGGTCCGAGGGGCTCAGCACGGCCGTCTCGGTCATGTCCCTCCAGCCGCCGGGGGGCTTGACGTACACGAGCGCCGCGCCCGAGTTCGGGCTGCCGAAGCGATCGAAGTTGGGCACGCCCGCGACGATCGTGTCGCCGGAGATCGCGACCGACAAGCCGAGGTTGTCGCCCAGGTTCTCGAAGGCCGAGGTCAGCTTCGCGGTCGGCGTGGTGGCGTTCGCCCATCCGCCAGCCGGCTTGACGAAGACGTAGACGATGCCCGCCGAAGCGCTGCCGCCGGTGTGGTAGGGCGCTCCGACCACGACGGTGTCGCCGTCGGCCGCGACCGACCAGCCGGCCTCGTCGCCGGCCGCCCCGCCCAGCTCCGCCTGCTGCACGAGCGGACTCTCGTTCCCCAGCGCCGCGGCGATCGCGCCGCGGGCGTCGGCCGGCAGGCTCGTCAGGCCCGCCCCGAGCGCAGCCGAGGGCAGGCTCATGACGGCGGCGCACATCGCGGCGAGCGCACACGCACCGGCACCACCGCGGATCCGCATCGGCCTCATCGTCACGCGGAGCGTAGCCGGCTGACGCACGTCTCGCGTGCGACCGGGAAAGGGCTAAGCTCGCCCCCGTGCAGACGGCGATCCTGACGGTCTCCACGACGCTCGCGCGCGGGGAGGGCGACGACGTCTCGGGCGAGCTGCTCGCGCAGCTCGCGACCGAGGCCGGCTGCGAGATCGTCGCGCGGGACGTCGTCGGCGACGACAAGGGACGGATCGAGCCGGCGCTGCGCGGCTACGTGCGCAGCGGGGTCCCGCTCGTCTTCACGACCGGCGGCACCGGGCTCACGCCCGACGACGTGACGCCCGAGGCGACGCGCGCGGTGATCGACCGCGAGGCGCCCGGCTTCGCCGAGGCGCTGCGGGCCGAGTCGCTCAGGCACACGCCGCTGGGGATCCTCTCGCGCGGCGTCTCCGGGATCGGGGGCCGCACGCTGATCGTCAACCTGCCGGGCAATCCGAAGGCGATCGCCCAGCTCTTCCCGGTGCTCGTGCCGACGCTGAGACACGTCGTCGCGACGCTGACCCGCGACGGTGGACGCGCCAGCGGCCATTGAGCTGCGCGGCGTCGGCCGCCGCTACGGCGAGCGCTGGGCACTCGACGACGTGTCCGTCAGCGTGCCGGCAGGCGCGACGCTCGTCGTCTTCGGCCCCAACGGCGCCGGCAAGTCGACGCTGCTGCGCGTGCTCGCGACGCTGCTGCGCCCGCACGGCGGCGAGGCGACCGTGCTCGGCGAGCCGCTGCCTGCGCGCGAGTGGGCGGTGCGCGGCAAGGTCGGCCTGCTCGCGCACGAGGCGCTGCTGTACCGCGACCTGTCCGCGCGCGAGAACCTGCGCTTCCACGCGCGGCTGCACAAGGTCGGCGAGGCGCGCGTGGAGGAGCTGCTGGAGCGCATGCGGCTCGCCGGGCGCGCCGACGACCCCGTCCGCACGCTGTCGCGCGGGCTGCTCCAGCGCGTCGCCGTCTGCCGCGCGGTGCTGCACGACCCGCCGCTGCTGCTGCTCGACGAGCCGCGCGCGAACCTCGATCCCGCCGCAGCCGAGCTGATCGAGCCGCTGATCGGGCGGGAGAGCGGGCGCACGCGCGTCGTCACGAGCCACGACCCGGCCGGCGGGCTGGCGGAGGCCGACCTCGCGCTGGGGCTGCGCGACGGGCGCGTCGCGCTGAGCGCGCCGGCAGGCGAGGTCGACCCGGCCGCAGTCGAGGAGCTGTACCGCTGATGCGCCCGTCGCTCGCCCTGCTGCGCAAGGACCTGCTGCTCGAGCGCCGCTCGCCGGAGGCGATCCCGGCGATGCTGCTGTTCAGCGTCACGACGTTCGTGCTGTTCCACTTCGGCCTCGGTCGCGACACCGTCTCCGGCCAGCTCGCGGCCGGCGTGCTGACGGTGACGATCCTGTTCGCGGCGATCCTCGGGATCAACCGCCTGTTCGTCTCCGAGCAGGAGGAGGGCGGCTTCGACGGGGTGCTGCTGGCGCCGATCGACCGCACCGCGCTGTTCGTCGCGAAGGCGGCGGCGCTGTTCCTGTTCCTGGCGCTGGTCGAGGTCGTGACCGTCGCGGCGTTCGCGATCCTGCTGCTCGGCCCGTCGCCGTGGCCGGCGCTGCCGGGGCTGATCCTCGTGCTGGCGCTGCTGGATCTGGCGCTCGCGGTCGTCGGGACGCTCGTCTCCGCGCTCGCGATCCGCACCCGCGCGCGCGACCTGATCGTGCCGATCGTCGCGCTGCCGATGCTCGTGCCTGCGCTGATCGCGGCGGCGCGCGGCGCGGCGCCGCTGCTGGCCGCCGGCGGGGCCGGCAGTCCGCCAACCAAGTGGCTGGCCGTGCTGGCGCTCTATGATCTCGTCTTCGGGCTGCTCGCCTACGCCGTCTTCGACTTCCTCCTGGAGGACTGACAAGCATGTACGGGAAGGGGCTCCGAGCGCTCTCGCTCGCCACCTTCGCCGCGCTGACCGCCACGTTCGCGCTGGTCTTCTTCTACGCCCCGCTCGACGCCGACCAGGGGTTCATCCAGAAGATCTTCTACGTGCACGTGCCGGTCGCGATCGTGACGCTGTGCGCGTACGTCGTGGGCGCGGTGTTCGCGGCGATCCACCTGCGCACGCGCGATCCCCGCTGGGATCTGCGCTCCTACGTCGTGATCCACATCGCGCTGATCTTCAACATCGTCGGGCTGCTGACCGGCGCGATCTGGGCGAAGGCGTCGTGGGGCCACTGGTGGGTGTGGGACGAGCCGACGCTCGTCTCCTTCCTGATCGTCTTCCTGCTGTTCGCGACCTACCAGCCGCTGCGCTTCTCGATCGAGGACCCCGAGCGCCAGGCGCGCTACGCCTCCGTCTTCGCGCTCATGGCCGGCGCGTTCGTGCCGCTCAACTTCGCCGCGGTGCGCGCCGCCTCGCCGTTCGTGCACCCGCGCGTGCTGGGGACGGCGAACGGCGGGCTGCCGAGCCAGATGGCGTGGGTGTTCGTGCTGGCGATCGTCGCGATCGGGCTGCTGTTCGCGCTGATGTGCGCGTACGAGATCGCCGCGAAGCAGACGAAGTGGAAGCTGCGCGCGCTCAGACGGCGGCTGCTGGGGAGCGACGCGGTCGCCCCGCTCGGCCGCAGCGCCGCGCCGGCGCTCGGCGCGCCGGACCCGCGTCGCGACGCCGGGACGCGGACGGGCGCCTCGACCGCCCGCAACCCCGCGGGAGCCGCCTCGTGATCCCCGCCCTGCTGGCCGCCGCGCCCGCGCTGCCCTTGAACGAGGCGGGCAAGTACGTTGCCGGCGCGTTCGTCGTGTTCGTCGCCGTGATCGTGATCTACGTCGCGATCATGGCCGTGAAGCTGCAGCGCATGAGCAGAGAGCTGCTCGAGCTGAACGCGGCGCTCGACCTGCGCGAGAAGGCGGAGCGCGAGGCGGCGGAGGCCGCGAACCGATGAGCGAGGTGCTCGCGCTCGGCGTCTCGCACAAGACCGCGCCGCTGGCGGTGCGCGAGCGGCTCGCGCTCACGCCCGGCAAGGTCGAGACCTATCTGCACGAGGTGCAGGGCGTCGCCGGCGTGCAGGAGGCGGTCGCGATCTCCACCTGCAACCGCACCGAGACGTACCTCGTCGCCGGCGACCCGGTCGAGGCCGAGACGGCCGTGCTGGGGATGCTCGCGCGCAAGGCGGGGATCCGCCCGACCGAGCTGGCCTCCTCGATCTACGCGCTGCGCAACTGCGACGCGGCGCGCCATCTCTACCGCGTGACCGCGGGCCTGGAGTCGATGATCGTCGGCGAGGCGGAGGTGCAGGGCCAGGTCAAGCGCGCCTACGAGGACGCGCTCGGCGCGCAGACGACCGGCCCGCTCACGAACCACCTGTTCCGCGCCGCGCTCGCCACCGGCAAGCGCGTGCGCAGCGAGACGAAGATCGGCGAGCGGCGGTTGAGCGTGTCGTCGGTCGCGGCCGCCTTGGCCGCGGAGCAGCTCGAGGGCCTGGAGCGCCGCGAGGTGCTGATCCTCGGCGCCGGCGAGACGAGCGAGCTGGCGGCGAGAGCGCTCGCCGGGCACGGCGTCGAGGCGATCTTCGTCGCCAACCGCCGCCACGAGCGGGCGGTCTCGCTGGCGCAGCGCTACGGCGGCCAGGCGATGTCGTTCGACGAGCTGCCGCAGGAGCTGGAGCGCGCCGACGCGCTCGTGTGCGCGACCTCCTCGCCGCACGCGCTGCTCGGCGCGGAGGAGATCGCGGCCGTGATGGAGGCGCGCGACGGCCGTCCGCTGCTGGTCCTCGACCTCGCGGTCCCGCGCGACGTCGCGTCGGACGTGCGCGACGTGCCGGGCGTGTCGCTCTACGACGTCGACGACCTGCAGGCGGTCGTGCGGCGCAACAGAGCGGTCCGCCAGGGCGAGGCGTCGCACGCCGAGGGGATCGTCGAAGAGGAGATCCAGCGCTTCGCCGAGTGGCTGGGATCGCTCGAGGTCCTGCCGACGCTGGCCGCGCTGCGCGAGCGCGGCAGAGCGATCGCCGAGCAGGTCGTGCGCGAGAACGAGGGCCGCTGGGAGTCGATGTCCGAGCGCGACCGCGAGCGCGTCGAGGCGATCGCGCAGGCGATCGTCAAGCGCGTGCTGCACGAGCCGACGCTGCGGATGAAGCAGATGGCCGACGAGCGCGTGCACCTGCGGATGCAGGTCGTGCGCGAGCTGTTCGGGCTCGAGGAGACGGTCGACGGCGTCGACGCTCCGGGGCAGTTGGCGGACGTGCGGCCGCTGCGCCGGCAGGGCGGGCGGGGTCCGTCTCGGTCCTGATGCGGATCGGCTCGCGCGGGAGCGCGCTCGCGCTCGCGCAGGCCGGCTTCGTCGCCGAGCTGCTGGGCGGCGCGGACGCCGGGGTCGAGGTCGTCGCCGTGACGACGAGCGGGGATCGCGGCGCGCTCGTGGGCGACAAGTCGCGCTGGGTCAAGGAGCTGGAGGCGGCGCTGCTGGCGGGCGAGATCGACGCGGCCGTGCACTCCGCGAAGGACGTGCCGGCCGAGCTGCCCGGCGGGCTCGCGCTCGCCGCCGCGCCCGACCGCGCGGACGCGCACGACGCGCTCTGCGGCGCGGCGTCGCTGGAGGAGCTGCCCGAGGGCGCGCGCGTCGGCACGAGCAGCCTGCGGCGCGCCGCCGGGCTGCGCGCGCTGCGGCCCGACCTGGACGTGGTCGCGCTGCGCGGCAACGTCGACACGCGCCTGCGCAAGCTCGCCGAGGGTGACTGCGCGGCGATCGTGCTGGCGCTGGCGGGGCTGGAGCGCCTCGGCCGCGCGGCCGAAGCCGGCTGCGCGCTCGACGCGCTCGTGCCGGCGCCCGGGCAAGGCACGCTCGTGCTGGAGACGCGCTCGGACGACACGGCCACGCGGTCGGCGCTGGACGCGATCGACGACCCGCACGTCGCCGCCTGCCTGGCCGCCGAGCGCGCGCTGGCGCGGGCGCTGGGCGCGTCGTGCCACACGCCGCTCGGCGCGCACGCCGTGCTGACCGACGACGGCGCGATGAGGCTGCGCACGTTCCTCGGCCTGCCCGACGGGTCCACATGGCTGCGCGACGAGCTGACCGATCCTTTGGGCGCCTCCCCCGAACGGCTCGGCGAAGCGGTCGCGGAGCGAATGCGCGCGGCCGGCGCGGACGAGCTGCTCGCCGCCTGCGAGGCGCTCGGGAACGGCGCGGTGCCGCCGGCGAGTACGCCGGAAGGGACGCGGCTGTGAGCGGCGCGGGCATCGTCCACCTCGTCGGCGCCGGGCCGGGCGACCCGGGCCTGCTGACGGCGCGCGCGCTGGAGCTGATCGCCGACGCCGACACGATCCTCTACGACCGGCTGATCCCGGTCACCGCGCTCGACGGCGCGCGCCCGGACGCCGAGCTGATCTACGTCGGCAAGGAGGGGCGCGGGCCGCAGATGCCGCAGGACGAGATCGACCGGCTGCTCGTCGAGCACGGGCGCGCCGGCAAGCGCGTCGTGCGCCTGAAGGGCGGCGACCCGTTCGTGTTCGGGCGCGGCGGTGAGGAAGCCCTCGTGTTGCGGGAGGCGGGGATCCCGTTCGAGATCGTGCCGGGCGTCACGTCCGGCGTGGCCGCGCCCGCCTACGCCGGCATCCCGGTGACGCACCGCGAGCGCGCTTCGGCTGTCGCGCTCATCACCGGCCACGAGAACCCGGACAAGCCCGAGTCGGCGATCGACTGGCCGGCGCTGGCGGCGTTCCCGGGCACGCTCGTCTTCTACATGGGCGTCAAGCAGCTGCCGCGGATCGCGGAGCAGCTGATCGCCGGCGGGCGGCCGGCCGATCAGCCGGCGGCGGTGATCGAGCGCGGCACGCTGCCCGGCCAGCGCACGGTGGTGGCGACGCTGGCGACGATCGCCGAGCGCGCCGCCGCGGAGGGGATCAGACCGCCCTCGATCACGCTCGTCGGCGACGTCGCCGCGCTGCGCGAGGAGGGGATCGGCTGGTTCGAGCAGCGGCCGCTCTACGGCAGGACCGTCGCCGTCACGCGCGCCCGCGAGCAGGCGAGCGGGCTGGCCGCGCGGCTGCGCGCGCTCGGCGCCGAGGTGGTCGAGACACCGGTGATCAAGATCGTGCCGCTCGACCCGCCGGTGCTGAGTCCGCCGGCACCGGAGCCGGAGCCGCTGGCGCTCGACGTCCGTCCGATGCGCGACCCGGCGGAGTACGACCTCATCTGCCTCACGTCGCCCAATGGCGTGCGGCTGTTCTTCGACCGCCTCGCCGACGCCAGACTCGATGCCCGGGCACTGCACGAGTCGCGCATCGCCGCAATCGGCCCGGCGACCGCACGGGCGCTGCGCGCCCACGGCGTGGTAGCCGACGTGCTTCCCGACAGAGCCGTCGCGGAGTCCCTGATCGACGCGCTGCGCGACTGGCCCGTCGACCGCGCGCTGGTAGCCCGAGCCCGCGTCGCGCGCGACGCCCTCCCCGACGCGCTGCGCGAGCGCGGTGCCGAGGTCGACGTGCTGGAGCTGTACGAGACGGTCGCCGAGCCGCTCACCGCCGAGCAACTCGACGCCGTGCGCACCGCCGACTACGTCACCTTCACCTCGGCGTCGACCGTGAGCAACCTGCTGAGCGCCGCCGGCGGCACGCTCGACACGACCGCCCGCCTCGTCTCGATCGGCCCGATCACCAGCGACGCCCTCCGCGCCCACGGCCTGACGCCCCACGCCGAAGCCGAGCAGCACGACATCGACGGCCTGCTCGCAGCGCTCGTAGCCGACGCCCGATCGCAGCTGGATGCTGTTGACGGCAGCCGGCACTGACGTAAGCTGGTCGTCATGGAGCCACGCGAGTACGACATCGTGCTGATCCCCGAGGCCGAGGGCGGCTACAGCGTGCTCGTGCCGGAGCTGCCTAGCGTCGCGACGCAGGGGAGACCCTCGAGGAGGCGCTCGACATGGCGCGCGACGCGATCGAGGGCTACCTCGAAGTGATGCGCGACGAGGGCTGGCCGGTCCCGACTGTGCGACGAGCGCGCGTCGCCGTCCACGCTGCGTGAGCGACAAGCTCCCGGCGATCCGGCCTCAACGCCTGATCCGCATCCTCGAAGGTCGTGGCTGGGAGCACCGCCGGACGCGTGGCAGTCACCACTACCTCGTCCATGCGGACCGCCGCGAGGCAATCGTCGTCCCCGTGCACAACCGTGACATCAAGCCGGGACTGCTACTGAGCATCCTCAAGACGGCCGGCATCAGTCGCGACGAGCTACGCGACCTGCTTTGAGCTGATGATCGTGCGCTCGACCGTGGACACCGGTCCTATTCGGCTCGGCACCCCACGCCTCCACCTCCGCCAGGTCGACTCGACCAACGTGCGGGCGCAGCGGCTCGCATCGGCGGGCGCGGTGCACGGAACGCTCGTGACGGCGGCGGGGCAGAGCGCCGGGCACGGGCGGCAGGGGCGCGCGTGGGTGACGCCCGCGGGGCGGGCGCTCGCGTGCTCGCTCGTGCTGCGCGAGCCGCCGCGGCTGCTGCCGATGCTCGCGGCGCTCGCGGTCGCGGACGTGGCGGACCGCTTCGACGCGGCCGGCCGTGCGGCGGCGATCAAGTGGCCGAACGACGTGCTGCTGGACGGCCGCAAGGTCGCCGGGATCCTCGCGGAGGGCAGGCCGCAGGAGGGCTGGGTGGTGCTCGGGATCGGGCTCAACGTCGCGGTCGAGGAGGACGGTTTCCCGCCGGAGCTGCGGGCGATCGCGACCTCGCTCGGCCGCACGCCCGCCGACGTGGAGCCGGTGCTCGCGCTGCTGCTCGAGCGGCTGGAAGCCTGGCTCGCGGCGACGCCGGCGGAGGCGATGGACGCCTACCGCGCGCGCGACGCGCTCGCCGGGCGGGAGATCACGTGGAGCGGCGGGCGCGGCACCGCGGTCGGCGTCGCCGACGACGGAAGGCTGCGCGTGCGACCCGCGGATGCGGGCGGCAACGGCGAGGAGCTGCTGCTCGACGCCGGCGAGGTCCACCTCGGCAGCGGCCGGGCCGGCTGACGCTCAGGCGTCGTCGCCGGGCTCGGCGACGGCGACTCTCGCCGTTCTGCGTCTGCGCGGGGCGCGTCTTCTCGGCGCGGGCTGGACGTCGGCGTCGAGCCCCGGCAGGACGTCGAGCGCCGTCTGCGCGTCGCCCGCTCCGTTGGCGGCGGGCTCGGCGGCCGCGTCCGCCGCTCTGGCCGGTCTGCGTCTACGCGGGGCGCGTCTTCTCGCGGCCGGCGGCGCGTCGGCGGAGACCAGCTCGAGCGCGGCCTCGCCCTCGCTGTGGTCGCCCGCGCCGTTCGCGCCGGGCGACGACGCCTCGGGAGCGGCGCGTCTGCGCCCCGACCCCCGTCTGCGTCGCGGACGAGCAGGCGCACCCTCGGCGTCGTGCGCGAGCGCGTCGGCGACGACGCCCTCGACGTTCTCGCGCCCCGCGTCGGGGAGCGGCGGCGACTCGTCGTCGGCGTCGAGCGCCTCGTCGTAGGCCTCCTCGGCGACCTCGGGCGACGGGCCCTCGTCCAGCTCGTCGTCCAGATCGAGATCCAGGTCCAGGTCGTCGTTCACGCCCCCGGCGTTCACGCCGGCGGCGACGCCCTCGGCGGCGACGCCATCCTTCGCCCCCTTGCGGCGGCGGCGCGAGCCGCGCCCGCGACGGCCTCTCGGGAAGTTGCGCAGCAGCTCGCGCGCCAGCGCGCTCGGCTTGCGCGCCATCCGCGTGCGCGCCCCGCGCAGCGCCTCCTCGGCCTCCGGCGTGTGCGCCAGCGCCGCGGCCAGCAACGCGGCGCTCAAGCGCCGGTCCTGTCTGCGCGCCGCATGGACCAGCCTGCGCGCGTTGCGCGCATGCGCGCCGCCGGAGGAGTTGACCAGCAGCCCGAGCAGACGCTTCGTCTCCGGCCAGCGCTGCACGGCGTACTCCTCGTGCACCTCGCGCGTGTACTCCGCCATCCGCCAGATCCAGGCGTTCGCCTGATCCCTACGGCCGATCCGCTTTTCGGCCAGCGCCTGCAGCATGACCTTCACGCCCTCGCGGCGCTCGTCGCGCGGCCACGTGGCCATCAGGTCGATTGCCTCGTCGAACGCCTCCGCGTCGCGCGCGGCCGCAATCTCCTGCAGCGCGCGCAGGCGCAGCTGCGCGTTGCGGTTGCGCTCGACGGCGGTGATCAGGAAGCGGCGCTTGAGGTCGCCCTGGCGGTCGAAGTGCAGCATCGCCTTCGCGCGCCGCCAGCCGTTCGGCGCAACGCGCGCACCGGCCAGGGCAGCCCACACGTGCTGCTCGGCGTAGTCGAGGTGCTCGACGGCGATCCGCCACAGCTCGCGCTCGAAGACCTCCGCGCGCCGCTCCGGATCGGGCGTCACCGGCAGCACGCGGCGCTCGACGCGCACGCGCCGGCCGCGGCCGCGGCGCACCGGCCCGACGACGATCGCGCCGCCGCGGTAGACGTCGCGGTCGAGCAGCGAGTGCAGCGTCACGACCGGGTCGTCGTGCTTCGTCGCCGGATGGACGAAGTCGACGACGATGCCCGCCTCCTTGCCCGGATGACGGCGCGTGACGCGCCCGACGCGCTGCTGGTAGATGCGCTTGGAGGCGGTCGGCGCGAGGTGCATGCAGACGGTCGCGCGCGGGGAGTTCCAGCCCTCGGCCAGGAGCTGCGCGTTGATCAGCACGTCGATCGTGCCGCGCTCGTACTCCGCGAGGATCCGCGCCAGCTCGCGCTTCGGCGTCTCGCCCGAGACCGCCTGCGCTCTCACGCCCACGTCGCGGAACGCCTGCGCGACGTTGTACGCATGCCGGACGCCGGCGGTGTACACCACGCCCGGCACCCCGTTGAAGCGCGTCTTGTAGAGGTCCGCGATCGCGAGGTTGAACGGCAGCTGGTCCAGCAGCTCGGCCAGCATGTCCTGGTCGAACTCGGTGTCGACCTCGCCGCGGCGCAACGGCACCTTCGCGATCGTCCGCACCCCCGGACCAGGCGGAATGCGGATGCACCGCAGCGGCGCGATCACGCCGCGCCGCGCCGCCTGCGCGAGGTCGAAGCGCGACGTCTGCGTCGGGAACAGGTCGGTGACGTGGCGCGCGATCAGCGCGCCCGTCGCGGTCATGCCGACGAAGACCGGGCCGGCCCATCTGCGGATCGAGGCGCTCGTCTTCTCGCCGAGCGCGGTGTGCGCCTCGTCGCAGATGACGATCGTGTACGCGTCGGAGATCTGGCCGGCGTTGCGGACGAACCACTGGTACGTCTCGACCGTGACCGGGCCCTTCGGGTTGTCCTTGCCGGCGAGCAGCGGCGCGGCGATGCGGTCGCCGTAGCCGCGGTCGCGCAGCTCGCCGTGGAACTGGTCGACGAGGTTGCGGCGGTGGGTCAGGATCAGCACGCCGCCGGTGCGCGAGGCGTCGACGAAGCCGAGCGCCGCGACGGTCTTGCCGGCGCCGGTCGCGTGCTCGAACCAGAAGCGCTTGGCGGCGTTGGGATCCTCGGGCTGCTCGGCGAGCTGGACATCGTCGTCCTCGCCGGTCGGCTCGTCCTGCCAGTCCTGCGGCTCGTCGTCGGGCTCCTCCTCCTCGTCCTCGAGGTCCAGGTCGAGGTCCTCCTCGCCGGGGATCGCGACCGAGGCCAGCTCGACCGGCTCCTCGACCGGCGGGGCCGCAGCGCGCCCGTTGCCGTTGGCGGAGCGGCTCTGCACCTCCGCCATCAGCGCGGTCAGCGTGCCCGACAGCGCGTCGACCTGGTGGGGGTTGAGCAGCGTCCCGTCGGCCAGGCGCGGCTCGTCCTCCGACAGCACGCGCTCGAGGCCGAGCAGCAGCGAGTACTCGCGCCGCCAGGCGACCGACGGCGCCTTCAGGCCGGCGTCGAGCTCGGCGAGCGCGGCGTCGAGCGCGCGTCGGCGGGCGCTGCCGGGCGCGAGCGCGTCTTCGGGCAGCTCTCCCTCGTGAACGAATCGCTCACGCGTGAAGCGCTCCGCGCGTCTCAGCGCGCCGGCATCGGGAAGGGGCGTAGGGTCAGCCATGGACGGCTTGCAGGGGTTCCCTGTGAATGGACGTGGCCTCTGCGATGAGGGAGCCGCGGTGCAACTGCCGAGCGGCTCAGGAGGTCCGGCGGGTGCCGGGCACGGGGAGAACTCTCACCAGCGTTTCCCCGTCCAACACAGGAGGATAGCCACATTCAATCAGATAGGACGGGGGAATCGCACGATGTGCCAAGCTTCGGCCCATGCGCGCCCCCCTCGTCGCAGCCGGCGCATGTGCGCTCGTCGTGCTGACGCTCGTGTTCGCGAGCGGGTGCGGGTCGCAGGGGGCGCAGGTGAGCGTCCCCACGCCGGCGCAGGCGCGCACCGAGCTGGCCGGCTCGCCGGCCGCGCTGGCGGCCCTGCACGACCAGGCCGCGCAGCTCCTCCAAGGCGGGCTGTCCGCCTACCGCGCGCGCATCGTCGCGTTGAAGGGACGCCCCGTCGTCGTCAACGCGTGGGCGACGTGGTGCGACCCCTGCCGCTTCGAGATGCCGTACTTCGCGCGCACGGCGGTGCGCCTCGGCAGACGCGTCGCCTTCCTCGGCGTGAACGTCTCCGACGCGACCGGCGACGCGCACAGATTCCTGACCGAGCACTGGATCCCCTACCCGAGCTACGTCGATCCGCACTACGCGATCGCGAACGCGATCGGCGTGCGCGCCGGCCTGCCGACGACCGTCTTCTACGGGCGCGACGGCCAGGTGCAGTTCGTCCATCAGGGCCAGTACGCGAGCGAGAGAGCGCTCGTCGCCGACGTGAAGCGCTACGCGGGGGCCTCGTGAGCGTGGAGGTCCGTCGCGCCGAGGGGCGCGCCGAGCTGGACGCGCTGCTCGACCTGCGCCATCGCGTCTTCTGCGTCGAGCAGGGCGTGCCGAAGCGGGAGGAGATCGACGGGCGCGACGGCGACGCGATCCACCTCGTCGCGGTGCGCGACGGGCGCGTGCTGGGCACGTGCCGGCTGCTGCTCGTCGACCGCACGGTGCAGCTCAGCCGGCTGGCGGTGGAGCCCGACGCACGCCGGGCCGGGATCGCGACGGCGCTGCTGCTCGAGGCCGACCGCGAGGCGGACGCCGCGCGCGCGAAGCGGATCGTCCTGCACGCGCAGACGTACGCGCGCGAGCTGTACGCGGCGGACGGCTACGAGGAGCGCGGGCGCACGTTCGTCGAGGCGGGGATCGAGCACATCGCAATGGAGAAGCGCCTTTGAGCGAGGTGCGGGTCGACCCGCTGACCGGCCTGCGCGCGATCGTCGCCGGCGAGCGCGCCAACCGCCCGAACGCAGGCCTGAGCGCCGACGCCGGGCCGCCGCTCGACCCGGCCGGGGATCCGTTCGCGGAGGGCCACGAGGGGAAGACGCCGCCCGAGCTGTACGCGCTGCGGCCGGGAGGCGGCCCCGCCGACTCGCCCGGCTGGACCGTGCGGGTCGTGCCGAACCTCTACCCCGCGCTGTCCGCCGACGGCGACGCGCCCGAGCCGGACGCCTCGCCCGACCTCTTCACCGCCACGGCGGCGACCGGCGCGCACGAGGTGATCGTCAACGCACCGCAGTCGGTCACCGCGCTGGCGGACCTGCCGGTCGCGCAGGTCGCGACCGCGATGGACGTGTGGCGCGAGCGGATGCGCGTGCACGCCGACGCCGCCTACGTGCACGTGCTCGTCAACGAGCGGCGCGAAGCGGGCGCGTCGCTGCCGCACACGCACGCGCAGCTCTACGCGCTCGACTTCGTGCCGGCGGCGATCGCGCGCGAGCGCGAGCGCTTTTCCGCCTACGCGGTCCGCACGATGGGCGGCAACCTGCTGGCGGACCTCGTGCAGGAGGAGGTGCGCCGGCGCGAGCGGATCGTCGCGATCGACGACGAGGCGGTCTGCATCGCGCCATTCGGGTCGCGGCTTCCGTACCAGCTGATGATCGCCCCGCGCCGCCCGCGGGAGCGCTTCGAGGACGACGGTCCGACCGGCGCGGCGCTGCTGCACGACGTGCTCGGGCGGCTCGCCCGCCGGCTCGGCGCGAACCCGCCGCTGAACCTGTGGGTCCGCACCGCGCCGCGCGGGGCGGACCACTTCTGCTGGCGGATCGACGTGATGCCGCGCCTGACGCATCTCGCCGGGCTCGAGCTGGGCACTGGCCTGCACCTCAACATCGTCGCGCCGGAGCAGGCGGCGGCGGAGCTGCGCGAGGCGTAGCGGTCGCATGCGCGCGCTCGTCCAGCGCGTCTCGCGCGCGAGCGTGCGCGTGGACGGCGAGGTCGTGGGAGCGATCGGCCCCGGCCTGCTCGTGCTGCTCGGCGTCACGCACGGCGACGACGCGGCCGTTGCGGACAAGCTCGCCGACAAGCTGCTGAAGCTGCGGGTCTTCCCCGACGCCGACGGCCGCATGAACGAGCCGCTCGGCCCCGACCGCGAGATCCTCTGCATCAGCCAGTTCACGCTCTACGGCGACGCCCGCAAGGGCAACCGCCCGAGCTATGTGGCCGCCGCCCCGCCCGAGGTCGCCGCGCCGCTCTACGAGCGCGTCTGCGCCGCCCTCGGCGCCCAGCGCGGCGTCTTCGGCGCGCACATGGAGGTCGAGCTGGTCAACGACGGGCCGGTCACGCTGCTCGTCGAGGTGTGACGCCGCACGCGCCGACGGAGATGCAGGTTTTCCACCCATACGGTGGAGAACCCGCAAGTTCCGGGTCCATACGACCCAGCCGCACCGCCGTCTGAGCCGCGTGCGAGCGGCGGCCACACCCGCGCGCGGTAGTCTCCCGCCGCGATGGCGCCGACTGACCGCTTCGTGATCCGCTTCGCCGCGGAGCCGCCGCAGGAAGCGCTGCCGTACGGGCGCTGGGCGGACACGCTGCGCGGGCACTTCCTCGCGGCGGTCGCGGAGATCGACGCGGGCGACGAGCAGCTCGGCGAGCCGGGCGAGATCGCCTGGTTCCCCGACCGCACTTACGCCGGCCGCACGTACGTGCCGGCGACGGCGCGCACGACGACCGGCTACGAGCTGTTCGGCTTCGTCTCGTTCGCCGACGGCGCGGACGGCGTGCCGGACGACTTCGCCGCGCGCGCCGACTTCACGAGCGAGACGGCCGACGACAACCCCGACTGGCAGATCGACCTCAACGAGGAGGTGATCGGCCGCTGGCGCGGGGAGCACGGCAGATCCGCCGACATGACGCTGATCTGGGGCACGCCGATGGTCGAGCACGGCGCACTCGCGACGGCCGAGCTGGCCGACCTCGCCGTCGACCAGTGCGAGCTGCTGGACGAGCGCTTCACGCTCGTCGCGCCCGACGCCTACCGCGGCGACTTCCTCGAGGTGAAGCTCTACTCCTCGCGCGGCCAGGAGCTGGCGAGCGAGTCGCTCTACGTCGAGGACGACGACGAGGACTGAGCGCCGCCCGCAGGCGGCCCCGGGATCCGAGGCACCGCGGCGAGCAGCTCGCGCGTGTAAGCCTCGCGGGGGGCGCGGTACAGCTCCTCGACCGGGGCGACCTCGACGAGGCGCCCGTCGTGCATCACCGCGACGCGGTCGCACATGTGGCGCACGACGGCGAGGTCGTGGGCGATCAGCACGAGCGTCAGGCCGAGGTCGCGGCGCAGGTCGCGCAGCAACGTGAGGATCTGCGCCTGGATCGAGACGTCCAGCGCGGAGACCGGCTCGTCGGCGACGAGCAGCTCGGGGCCCAAGGCGATCGCGCGCGCGATCCCGACGCGCTGGCGCATGCCGCCCGACAGCTCGTGCGGGTAGCGGTTGGCCAAAGCCGGCTCCAGGCCGACCTGCTCCAGCAGCTCGCCGACGCGCCGCGCGCGCGCCGCCCGCTCGGGCAGCAGCCCGTGGATCGCGAACGGGTCGGCGACGGCGGCGCCGACCGTCTTGCGCGGGTTGAGCGAGCCGGCCGGGTCCTGGAAGACGAGCTGCCGCTTGCGCCGCAGCGCCGCGAGCTGCGCGCCGCGGGCGTGCGTGACGTCCTCGCCGCGGTAGCGCACGACGCCGCTCGTCGGCTCGAGCAGGTTCAGCAGGATGCGCGCGAGCGTCGACTTGCCGCTGCCGGTCTCGCCGACGATCCCGAGCGACTCGCCCTCCTGCACCGACAGCGTCACGTCGTCGACCGCCGCCACCTCGCCGAGCCGGCGGCGGAAGACGACCCCACGCGTGAGCGGGAAGCGCTTGACGAGCTGCTCGACCCCGGCGAGCGGCGGCGCGGTCATGCAGACGCCTCTTCGGCCGGCTCGATCGCCGCGCGCGCCTGCTCGGGCGTCGCGCCGGCCGCGAGCCGCGCCCACGCGACGCGACGCTCGGCCTCCGGCAGCAGGCACGCGACGCGGTGGTCCGGGGCGCCAGGCAGCGGCTCCAGCGCCGGGTCCTCAGAGCGGTGGCGCTCGCGCACGTACGGGCAGCGCGGGTGGAAGCGGCAGCCCGAGGGCGGGTGGATCAGCGACGGCGGGCGGCCGGGGATCGGCACGAGCGCGGCGCCCGCGGGCGCGTCGATGCGCGGCATCGAGCGCAGCAGGCCCCACGTGTACGGATGCCGCGGCGCCGCGAACAGCTCGGCCACCGGCGCCTGCTCGACGATCCGCCCCGCGTACATGACGGCGACCTCGTCGGCCGTCTCGGCGACGACGCCGAGGTCGTGGGTGATCAGCACCATCGCCATCCCCAGCTCGTCGCGCAGGCGGCGCAGCAGCGCGAGGATCTGCGCCTGGACCGTCACGTCCAAAGCGGTCGTCGGCTCGTCGGCGATCAGCACGCGCGGCTCGTTCGCCAGCGCCATCGCGATCATCGCGCGCTGGCGCATGCCGCCCGACAGCTCGTGCGGGTAGGCGTCCACGCGCTGCCCCGCGTTCGGGATCGCGACCCACTCGAGCAGCTCCACGGCACGGGCGCGCGCCGCCGCGCGCGAGACATCCGGACGATGGGCGCGCACGGCCTCCGCGATCTGCGCGCCGACGCGCAGCAGCGGGTGCAGCGCGGACAGCGGGTCCTGGAAGACCATCGCGATCGCGTCGCCGCGCAGCGCGCGCAGCCGCTCCGGAGCTGCGCCGAGCAGGTCCTCGCCGTCGAGCAGCACGCGCCCCGACACGCGCACGCGCGGGCCGCGCGTGAGCCCCATCGCGGTCGTCGCCGCGACCGTCTTGCCGGAGCCGGACTCGCCGACGATCCCGAGCGTGCGACCGGGCGCGACGCCGAACGAGACGCCGTCAACCGCCTGCACGAGCCCGTCGCGCGTGTCGAAGCCGACGCGCAGATCCTCGACGCGCAGCACCGCGCCGGCGGCGTCGGGCGCGCTCACGCCGCTCGCACCCGCGGGTCGAGATAGGCGTAGGCCACGTCGACGACGATGTTCGCGACGATCACGAAGCAGGCGGCGAGCAGCACGGTTCCCTGGATCACCGGGTAGTCGGCATGGAGGATCGCGTCGTAGTTGAGGCGCCCGATGCCGGGGATGTCGAAGACGGTCTCGGTGAGGACCGCGCCGCCGAGCAGCAGCCCGATGTCGAGCCCGGCCAACGTCACCAAAGGCGTCACGGCCGCGCGCAGCCCGTGGCGCCAGACGACGCGCCGCTCGCTCAGCCCCTTCGCGCGCGCCGTGCGCACGTAGTCCTCGGACAGCACCTCGATCATGTTGCCGCGCAGCAGCCGCGCGTAGACGGCGGCGAACGTCGAGGCGAGCACGAGCCACGGCAGGATCAGCGACGCGAACCACTTCCCCGGGTTGTCCGTGAACGGCACGTAGCTGCCGGCGCCGGGCAGCAGCGGCCACTTGCCGATGTCGTCGGCGAACAGGTAGAGCGCGACGAGCCCGAGCCAGTAGACGGGTGCGGAGACCCCCAGCAGCGCGCCGCCGGTCGTCAGCTTGTCGACCCACGTGCCGCGGCGCACCGCCGAGATCACGCCGAGCGGGACGGCGACGAGCAGCCACACGACGACCGCGCCGAGGGTCAGCGAGATCGTCGCCGGCAGCCGGTCGATCAGCAGCGAGCCGACCGACGCGCCGCTGAAGTAGCTGTAGCCGAGGTCGGCGTGGAAGACGAGGTGCGTGACGTACGTCCAGTACTGCGCCGGCAGCGGGCGGTCGAGGCCGAGCGTGACGCGGATCTCGTGCAGCGTCGCCGGGGAGGCGTCGCGGCCGGCGCGCAGCTGCGCCGGGTCGGCGGACGGCAGCACGTAGAAGATCACGAACGTGAGCAGGCTCACGAGCGCGAGGAGCACGATGCCCCACAGCACGCGACGGAGGACGTAGGCGGCCACGGTGCTGTCTGATTCGGCGCCGGGCAGGCTTCTCCCTACCCGGCGCGCCGGCTTCGCGCTACTTCAGCGACGAGTAGGCGAAGTCGCAGTGCCCCTGGTTCCACAGCTCGGGGACGCAGCGCACGTCCGCCGAGAAGATGTTCGGCTGTCTGTCCCACAGCCACGGGATCGCGGCGGCGGTCGCCGTGATCTGGCGGTCGATCGCGCCCCACGCGTTCGCGCGCTCCTGCGTCCCGACCGTCAGCTCGGCTCTCGACATCGCGTTGTCGATCGCCGCGTCCTTCAGCTGTGGCCAGTTGGGGTTGTTCTCGGGGCTGATGTCGTTGCCGTTGAAGGCGACGTCGAGCACCGTCTGCGGGTCGGCGAAGTCGCGGATCCAGCCGACGTTCGGGCAGGCGTTGACTCTGGCCTTCGGCAGTCCGCAGAAGCGCGCCTGCATGACCGAGCCGTCGACGAGCTTGAGGTTCGTCTTGAAGCCGAGATCCTGCAAGGCCTGCTCGAAGATCTGCGCGTCGTTGCTGTCGGGCGCGCCGGCGAGGCCGACGACCTGCAGCGTCTGACCGCCGGTGTATCTGCCGCTCGGGTAGCCGGCCGCCTTCATGTATCTGGCCGCGAGCGCTCTGTCGCCGGCGGGGTTCGCGAGGAAGTCGGCGCCGGTGCCCTGCTGGCCGCCGGCCTGCTCGAAGCCGATCACGCCGGGGTAGAGGAAGTGCGACGCGATGTCGCCGACGACCGCGCCGCCGCGCACGGTCCGCATCTGCTGGCGGTCGAGCTCGGCGGCGACCGCCTTGCGCAGGTTCGCGTCGTCGAACGGCGGGATCGCGGTGTTGAGCGCGGCGTAGTTCGAGCCGCCGCCGGGCGAGAAGAAGATCTGGCTGCGGTTGTGCAGGTACGCCTGCTTGACCAGCTCGGGCGTCGGCGAGTCGGCCAGCACGAGGCCTCTGCCGGCGAGCACCTGGCGGCCGGCGACGGTCGTCGAACCGCCGATTCTCACCTGGATCGCGTCGACGTAGGCCGGCCGGATATCGCTCGTCGCGCTCCAGTTGGGGTTGCGCACGAAGCTGAGGCTGCGGCCGGGGACGTAGCCGGTCCCGAGCACGGTGCCGGATCTGTCGGCCGTGAGCATGTAGGGCCCGGTCGCGACGACGTGGTTGCCGTAGGTGGAGGGCGCCTTCGCGTCGAGCGGCTTCGCGTACTCCGGCGGGACGGGCGCCGACAGCGGCAGCACCGTCGCCTGCGCGACGAGCGAGGCGGTCGGGCGCGAGAGCTTGAAGACGATCGTGTGGTCGTCCGGCGTCTGGATGCCGGGGATCGGGCCGCCGGTCGCTCTGTCGGCGCCGGCGACGTCGCCGTAGTAGGTGCTCGCGTAGGGGTTCGCGACGTGCGGGTTGAAGCCGCGCTCGATCGCGTAGGCGACGTCTCTCGACGTCACCTCGCGGTTCACCGGCGGGCCGAAGCGGACGCCGCTGCGGATCTTCACCGTGAGCGTCTTGCCGTCAGGTGAGATCTGCGGGGGCCCGGCGGCGAGGTCCGGGGCGATGGTCGTCGGGTCGGTCGGCTTGTACGTGTAGAGCGTGCGCTGCGTCGCGGCGAGCACGTTGAGGTCGAGGCTCGCGTAGGCGACCCCGGGGTCGAGGCTCGACACGTCCTGACTGGTGAGGATCGTCAGCGTCCCCCCTCTGTGGCCGCCCGCGCCGGAATCCGCCGTGGCGCCGGTCCCGCTGGTGCCGCCGCTGGAGCCGCACGCGCCGAGCGCGATCGCGACGGCGGTGCACAGCAGGGCGAGGGGAAGCGCGCGCTTGACGGGTCGCGGCATGAGGGGTCCTTTCGGGGGTCGGGAAAGGGGGGTGGCCTGATTCACCGTTCAGCTCTCGGATCGAGTGCGTCACGGAGTCCGTCACCCAGCAGGTTGAATGCAAGCACGGTGAGCAGCAGTGCTGCGCCGGGAAAGACCATGTACCACCACTGCGTGTCGAAGTTGTCGGCTGCGTCGGCGATCATCCAGCCCCAGCTCGCCGTCGGCGGGGACACGCCGACGCCCAGGAACGAAAGAGCCGCCTCGAGCAAGATCGTCTGCGGAAGCAGGAGACTTGAGTAGACAATGATCGAGGCAGTGAGGTTTGGGAGGATTTCGCGAATCACGATTCGCAGGTTCGAGGCGCCCAAAGACCGCGCCGCCACGACGAATTCCCGCTCTCGCAGCGACAGGACCTGACCGCGCACGATGCGCGCGATCGACGTCCAGCTCACGAGCGCGACGACGAGGATCACGGTCCGCACGCCCGGCGTTATGGCACCTGCGACGCAGCCGTTGCCCAGCGAGCAGGCCGACGCGATCCCGATCCCCAGCAACAGCACGGGAAACGACAGCACGACGTCGACGAGCCGCGACAGCAGCGTGTCGACCCAGCCGCGGTAGTAGCCGGCGACCAGCCCGACGGCGACGCCGAGCAGCATCGCGACGCCGGTCCCGACGATCCCCACGAGCAGTGAGACGCGCGCGCCGTAGACCGTGCGCGCGAACACGTCGCGGCCGAGCGAGTCGACGCCGAACAGGTGGCCCGAGCTGGGGCCGAGCGGCGTACCGAAGGCGTCGACCGCGTTCTTGTCCTGCACGTTCGGGCCCGGCGCGCCGAACAGCTCGACGACGAGCGGCGCGAAGATCGCCACGAGCACGAGCGCGACGACGATCCCGCCTGCGACCAGCGCGACCTTGTCCTCGCGCAGCCGCCGCCAGAACAGCTGCCACGGCGAGCGAGCGACGCCCGCCTCGAAGTCGTGCTCGTAGCGCTCCTCCTGCGCGAGCAGGCCGGGCGCGCCGACGCTCATCGGCGGTCCCCTGACGTCGGGGCTCGTGGCTGGGGAATCTGGTGCATCGCTTCGTTCGCCTGTCGAGACGAGTTCGCGCGCGCCAGCTCAACTCCTGTCTTGACAGTGAACGTGTAACAGAAACACGAGCGTGCACCCGCCGCGGCGTTCAGGCGGCCTGGGCGCTCGTGCGCGCATCCCCTTCCGCCTGCTCGCCGCCGGCGGCCACGACGAAGCGCAGCGCGCCGAGCGACTCGATCTCGCTGACGACCTCGTCGCCCGGGCCGAGGTAGCTCGCCGGGACGCAGCCGGCCGGCGTGACCGACGTGCCGCCGAGCACGGGGTCCATCCCCCAGCCCGTCCCGCCCGGCGTGCCGGTCGCGATCACGGTGCCCGGCAGCAGCGTCATCAGCGTCGAGAGGTAGGCGAGGATCTCCGCGATGCCGAACGTCATGCCCGACGTGCGATTGTCCTGGCGCAGCTCGCCGTTGACGCGCGTCGTCAGCCGCAGGTCGGGCGGCCAGCCGACCTCCCCGGCGGGCACGACCCACGGCGCGAGCCGCGTCGCGCCCTCGAAGTTCTTGCCGGGGCCGAGCGCGAGCCCGAAGCTGCCGTCGCCGTTGCGCACGACCTGGCGGTCGCGCGCGGTCAGGTCGTTGACGACGACGTAGCCGAAGACGTGCTCGAACGCACGCTCGGGCGCGATGCCGCGCCCGGCTCTGCCGATCACGACGCCGAGCTCGGTCTCGTAGTCGAGCTTGCGCGTGACCGTCTCGTCGAGCACGCAGGCCGCGTCGGGTCGCGCGATCGTCTGCCCGGCCTTGATGAAGAACTCCGGCTCTCTCACCTCGACGGGAGCTTTCTCGTCGAGGTGGTCGCGGTAGTTCTGCCCGGCGCACAGCACGGCCGGCGGACGCAGCGGCGCGTCGAGCACGACCGCGTCGAGCGGCATCCACGTGCCGCCGATGCGCTCCGGGGAGATGCCGTCGGCGATCGCGCGGTCGAGGCCGCCGTCGCCGTCGGCCACGAGCACGCGCTCGCCGTCGAGCACGCCGGCCGCGCGGCGGCCGGCGTGGAGGACGCTGACCAGCCGCATCAGATCCGCCGCCCCTCGCGGTGGCCCTCGTAGACGGCCTCGAACGCGCCGCGCGGCGCGACCGCGCAGCCGATCGTCGAGAACCTCGACGCCCCGCTCGGCGATCAGCCCGGCGAGGCGGTTCTCCGAGCGGCGCGCCGTGACCATCACGAGCCAGTCGGAGGCGAGCGTCTCCTCCGCCTCCGGCATGTGCACGTTGCTGAGGACGGTCTCGGCGCCCCGGATCTCCTTCACGAACCGGTCGGTGACCATCCCGACGCCCGCTCTGTAGACCTGCGGGAGGACCCACTCGAGGTAGACGTCGAGCATCGTGTCCATCGCGATCATCGGCCAGCGCGTGACGACCTTCACGTTCGCGCCCGCGTTCGCCAGCTTGACCGCGACGAGCGGCGCGACGACGTCGCACAGGTCGTCGATCACGAGCACGTCGCCCTGCGGCTCGACGCGGCCGGTGGCGACCTCGTCCCAGCCGACGAGCCGGCCGGTCTCGGCGCCGGGGAGCGCCTCGGCCGTCCAGCCCTGGAAGCCGTCGGTCGCGATGCTCGCGCCGGTGGCGACTACGACGTGGTCGGGTGACAGCTCGCCGAGCAGCTCGTCGAGCCCGTCCTCCTCGACGGCGACCCCGGTGCGCAGCAGCGTCCCGTTCTTGACGGCCTGCTCGGCCAGCCAGCGGCCGATGCGGCCGTACTCGGCGCGGCTCGGCAGCAGCGACTGGAGCCGCACGTGGCCGCCCGCCTCCGCCTCGCGCTCGAGCAGCGTCACCTCGTGGCCGCGCGCGGCGGCGACGCGCGCGCACTCGAGGCCGGCGGGGCCGCCGCCGATCACGAGCACGCGCTTGGGGTCGACGACCTTCGTCAGCGTACCGGCGCCCCACTGGCCCTCGCGGCCCATCGTCGGGTTGTAGACGCACTGCACGCGCTGACCGGTGCTCGCCTTGCGCCAGCACATGTTCGCCGCGACGCAGCGGCGGATGTCCTCGGAGCGCCCCTCGCGCGCCTTCGTGCCCCACTCGGGGTCGGCGAACATCTGGCGGGCGAGGCAGATGGCGTCGCCCTGCTCCTCCTGCAGGAGCTGCTCCGCGTCCTCGGGCGTGGTGATGCGCCCGACGAGGAACACGGGCTTGCCGGAGACGTCCTTGACGCCGCGCGCGTAGCCCTTCTCCCAGCCGGCCTCGAACTCCATCGGCGTGTGGATGAAGGCGTGGTGCACGCCGGCGCTGACGCTCACGTAGTCGTTGTCGACGTGCTGCTCGAGGTCGGCGACGATGCGCTTGACGTCCTCCAGCTCGAGGTCGCCCGGCCAGAACGAGGTCGAGTTGATGCGGTAGCCCATGAACGGCTCGGAGCCGATCGCCTCGCGGATCGCCTTCATGCACTCGACCGGGAAGCGCAGGCGGTTCTCGTAGGAGCCGCCCCAGCGGTCGGTGCGCTTGTTGTAGAGCGGCGAGAGGAACTGCCACGCCAGGTATCCGTGGCTGAGGTGGTACTCGACGCCATCGAGCCCGGCGCGGATCGCGCGCTCGGCGGCGGTCGCGAACGCCTCGACCAGCTCGACGATCTCGGCGTCGGTCAGCTCCTTGGGGACGCCGCCGCCGGGGAACTCGCCGAGCGGGATCTGGCTCGGGGAGACGGTGTGCCACGTCGCGTCGAGGTCGAAGCCCGGGTCCTGCTTGGGGAACGGGAAGCCGCGCATGCCCGAGTGCCAGAGCTGGATCGCGAGCTTCGTGCCGTGCGCGTGCACGGCGTCGGCGATCGCGCGCAGCGGCTCGACGTTGTCGTCGTTGAACAGCTGCGGCGTCAGCAGCGGCGCCGCCAGCGAGGTCGGATGGACGTGCGTCGCGCCGATGATGATCAGGCCGACGTCGTGCTTGGCGCGCTCCTCGTAGTAGTCGGTCGCCATCTGCGTGAGCACGCCGCGGTCGACCCAGGTCGGACAGGTCGGCGGGAAGATGATGCGGTTCTTGATCTGCTGCTCGCGCAGCTGCCAGGACGAGAACAGCTTGGGGTACATGCGCTCGCCGGGGGCGAGCGCGTCGGTGGCCGTGACTGACATGGGTTTCCTCTGGGTCAAGCGCGCCGGGGCGCGATCTGGCGTCGGGGGAAGAGGGCGTGCGCCGCCATCAGGCGGCGAGGTCGAAGCTGACGGCGTGGACGAGGTCGTGCTCGTCGAAGCGGCCGGCCTGCAGCTCGGCCACGACGCGTCCGTCGCGCAGTCCGTAGACGCGGTCGCACATCAGCGCGAGGTCCTCGAAGTCGCTCAGGATCACGAGCGCGCCGCGCGGGCGGCCGGACGCCTCGGCGGCACCGCAGACGAGCTCGCGCAGCAGCCGTGCGAGGTCGAGCCGGCTGTGCACGTCGAGGCCGGTCATCGGCTCGTCGAGCAGCCACACGGAGCTGCCGCCGACGACGCTGCGGGCGAGCATGACCTTCTGCTGCATGCCGCCGCTGAGCGTCTCGATCGGCGCCTCCATGCGTCCGGCGTCGAGCCCGACTACGCCGAGCGCGGCGCGTGCGCGCTCGGTCTCGGTCCGCCGCGAGACGAGCGGGACGCGGGCATCGGCGCGCACGCCGCCGGGCACGCCGATCGCGACGTTCTCGCGCACGGTCAGGCCCGGCAGCGCGCCCTCGGCGCCGACGTCCTCCGACAGCAGCGTGACCCCGCGGCGGCGGCGCGCGCCGACCGTGCCGTCGAGCCGCTCGCCGGCGAGCCGAATCTCGCCGGCGGTCGTCGGGCGCAGGCCCGCCACCGCGCGCAGCACCTCGGTGCGGCCCGAGCCGGCGAGGCCGTAGAGGCCGACGATCTCGCCGGGGCCGACCGTCAGCGAGACGTCCGCGAGCTTGCGCGTCGAGACGCCGCGCAGCGCGAGCAGCGGCGCCGCGCCGGCGGGCGCCGGGCTGTGGACCGCCTCGAGCTGCGACACGGCCGGCGCCGTGTCGCCGAGCATCAGCCCGACGAGCTGGCGCCGCTCGAGCGCGGCGGCCTCGTGGCGGCCGACGGTCTGCCCGTCGCGCATGATCGTGACGCGGTCCGCCAGCTCGAGCACCTCGTCGAGCCGGTGGGAGACGTAGAGCACGGTGCGGCCGCGCTCCACCATCCCGCGCAGCACCGCGAACAGATGCGTGACCTCGCCCTCGGTGAACGCCTCCGTCGGCTCGTCGAGGATCAGCAGACCGGGGTCGCGCAGCAGCGCGCGGGCGATCATCAGCGCGCGTCGCGCCGGCACGCTGAGCGACGAGACGCTCGCGTCGAGGTCGGCGTCGAGCGCGACCTCCTCGAGCGCCCGGCGGGCGGCCGCGCGGGCCGCGCGCCAGCCGATCAGCGCGCCTGCCCGCAGCGGGAAGCGGCGCGGGATCATCAGGTTGTCCAGCACCGAGAGGCCGTCGAACAGCGACGTGCGCTGCGGCACGAGCACGACGCCGCGGCGCTCCGCCTCGGCGACGCCGCCGCCCGCAAACGGCTCGCTGCCGACGCGGATCGTGCCGCCGTCGGCGGTCTGCGCGCCGCACACGATCGAGAGCAGCGTGCTCTTGCCGGCGCCGTTGTGGCCGACGAGCCCCTCGACGGTGCCGCGCCGCACCTGCAGCGCGGCGCCCTTGAGCGCCCGCACCGGGCCGAACGCCTTCTCGACGCCCTCCGCGTCGACGACCAGCTCCGGGACGCCCGCGCTCATCTCGCCAGCCGCCTTCCGTGCAGCGCGGCGACGATCGCGATCATCAGCACGAGGCCGTTGAAGACGTCGATCGTCCACGAGGCGAGGTTCAGCTCGACGAGGCCGGTCGCGACCATCTCCAGCAGCCACGCGGAGATCCACGCGCCGACGAGCGAGAAGCGGCGCGAGGGGAACAGCGTCGAGCCGAGGAAGGCGGCCGCGAAGGCCGGCAGCAGGTGCGGCGCGCCGGCGTTCGGGAACGAGTTGCCGGCGACCGAGACGATGAAGATGCCCGCCAGCGACGCGCACGTCGCCGAGATCGCGAGCGCGGCGACGCGCAGGCGCGTCACCGGCAGGCCGAGGAAGTGCGAGGCCGTGCTGTTGGCGCCGACCGCGCGCACGTAGCGGCCGAACGGCGTCTGGCCGAGCGCGAACGCGAGCAGCAGGGCGATCACCAGCGTCACGAACACCGGGACCTGTATGCCCGCGATCGAGGACGTTCCGAGCGAGACGAAGCTCTGGGGAATGCCGATGACGATCGTCTGCTGGCCGGTGAGCAGGTGCTCGACGCCCGTCAGGACGCTGCCCATCGCGAGCGTGATGATGAACGAGGAGGCGCCGAGCACGGCGATCACGACGCCGTTGAGGACGCCGACGAGCAGCGCCACGCCGAGCGCCGCGAGGATCGCCGCGGCCGGCGACCAGCCGTGGCTGGCCATCAGCACGACGGTCAGCGCGCCGCCGAGGCTCGCGCCCGCGCCGACCGACAGGTCGAAGTCGCCGATGATCAGCGGGACCGTCAGGCCGACGGCCAGCAGCGCGGTGACCGACGCCGAGTTGAGGATGTTCGCCATGTTGCGGCCGGTCAGGAAGACCCCCGGGATGTCGATCGCGAAGAACGCGAAGACCGCCGCGAACGTCAGCAGCACGCCATAGCTGGCGAACAGCCGGGCGGCGGGTCGGGGGAGCCGGCTCCCCCGCCGCTCGGAGCCTCCGAGCGGCGGGATCGCGGTGGTGGCCGATGTCTGTGTCGAACCGGACACGCTCATCACTTCACGTTGCTGAATTCGCTCTTCCAGAGGCTCGTGTAGTACGAGGCCGCGTTCTGCGCCGCCGGGTCGTCGCCGATCGACGCGGGAGCGTTCGCCTGCGTGACGAGCTGGTACTGGAGCGGCTGGCGGTACTGCCCGGCCGAGGACAGCGCCTCGTGCTTGCCGAAGTACTGGGCGAGCGCGTCGACCGCCTGCCACGCGTTGTGCGGGAACGACGCCGTCGCGACCGCGCTGAGGCCGCCGGCCTTCAGCAGCTGCAGCTCCGACGGGTAGTCGTAGAAGCCGACGACCTTCACTCTGCCGCTCGCGCCGGCCTGTCTGAGGGCGGCCGCGATCGGCGTCGGATACGGCGAGATCGTCGCGAGGATCGCGTTGAGGTCCGGGTTGGACTGGAGCACGTCCTTCGTCGCGCTCAGCAGGTCGGACGTGAAGTTCGCGAAGTCGACCTGGTGGACGGCGACGACCTGGATGCCGGGGTGCTGTCTGGCGATCTCGCGGAAGAGGTCGGAGCGGTTGCGCGACCACGGGATGCCGTCGGTCGTCATGATCGCGACCTTGCCTCTGCCGTCGAGCGCGTTGACGAGGTAGTCGCTCGCGAGCGAGGCGAGGGCGAAGTCGTTCGGCACGATCTGCGTCACGTAGGGCGAGGGCGTGCCGGCCCCGCCGTAGAGCACGACCGGGATGTTGGCGGCGTGCGCCTGGCGCAGGCCGTCGGAGACGGCGGCCGGGTCGACCGCGTCGAGCATGATCGCGTCGACCTTCTCGGCGACGAGCTGCTGCATGCCCGCGGCCATTCTCGCCGGGTTGCCGCCGGTGTCGATCTGGGTCGTCGTCCAGCCCAGCTTGGCGGCGGCGTCCGCCGCGGCGCTCGCGAGCTGGGCGGCGCCCGGGTCGGCGGCGCTCACGTTGAGGATCCCGACCTTCTTGCTCGGCATCGCCGTCTTGGGACCGCTGCTCGTGGCGGCCGGCGCGGACGCGCCGCCGCCGGACGTGCTGCCTCCGCTGCTCGACGTGCCGCCGCCGCTTCCGCTGCTTCCGCATCCCGCGGCGAGCAGTCCGATGAGCAGCGCGCATGGCAGGAGCCATCGCCTGATCGACATGTGTTCTCTCCTCCTGAACCGCGACCAGGGCTGTCCAAAATGCCTGGCCGACGAATTGGTCAGGCAGGTATAGCCGAGTCACAGTGAACCTGTCAAGCCAATTCTAATCTTTGACTGACTGGTAACCTTGCGGACGTCTCGGCACCGGCCTCCCCGGCCGCGTCCTAGACTCAAGCGCCATGGCCACCCGCGCCTACGTCGACGTCGCCCAACTGCTGCTCGAACGCCTGCGCAGCGGCGCGTTTCCGCCGGGCAGCCGCCTGCCGGCGGAGCGCCAGCTCGCGGAGGAGATCGGCGTCTCGCGCCCGACGGTGCGCGAGGCGCTCGCGGCGCTCGAGCTGATGGGCGTCGTCGACACGCATGTCGGCGCCGGCACGTTCGTGCGCGAAGTCCCCGCGGACACGGACGGCCGCACCGCCGACCGCGCGGCCGCCGACGCGAGCCCGCAGGAGATCCTGCGCGTGCGGCTGCTCGTCGAGCCGGGCGTCGCGCGGATCGCGGCGGCGAACTGGGAACGGCAGACGCTCGCCGCGATCGCACGGCCGGTGCGCAAGGTCGAGCGATCGGCGAAGGCGGGCTCCGCCGAGCATCCGACCGCGGAGGACCGCCAGTTCCACACCGCGATCGCACAGGCGACCGGCAACCAGGTGCTGATCGGGCTGCTGAGCCCGCTGTGGGAGATGATGTCGCAGAGCCTCTGGCGCAACCTCAAGGAGCGCGACTGGACGGCGGAGCACACGCGCCTCGTCGCGCGCGAGCACCGCGAGATCTACGAGGCGATCGCCGCCCGCGACGGCGAGCTGGCCACCTTCGCGATGGAGCGCCACATCCGCGGCGTCATCACCGACCTCTACCGCGACGGCAGCTGACGCTCAGGCGACGGCGGCCGCAGCGCCCGCGACGACGCCGTCGTCGTGCAGGCGGCCGATCTCCGTCGGGGAGAGGCCGAGCACGTCGGCGAGGATCTCCTCGGTGTGCTCGCCGAGCTGCGGCGCGCGCTCGACCGGGAGGCGCGGGAGGGCACCGAAGTCGAGCGGGGAGCCGGGCATCGGGTAGCTGCCGACGCCGGGGTGCTCGACCTGCTCGAACAGCGGGTTGGCGGTCGAGGCGCGAGGGTCCTCGTCGATCAGCTGGCGGAACGTCTGATAGGGCCCCCACGAGACGCCGGTGCCCGCGAACGCGGCGCGCACCTGCGCGAGGTCGCGCTCCGCGAACCACGGGCGCAACAGGGCCGCGAGCAGGTCGCGCGCCTCGAAGCGGCCCGTCTCGGTGTCGAGGTCGTGGCCGGTGACCTGCTCGAGCCGGTCGCACGCCTCGCCGATCGCGGTCGCGTCGCGCAGCGCGTGCCACTGGCGCGCGGTGAGCGCGACGACCATCACGCGCCGCCCGTCCCGGGTGGCGAAGTCGTGCCCGAACGCGCCGTAGAGGTAGTTGCCGTCCTTGGCCTCGTCGCGCGCGCCGAGCCGCGCCTGCGCGATGCGGCCGAGGTTGCCGACCATCGCGAACGCCACGTCGGACAGCGCGAGCTTGACGAGCTGCCCCTCGCCGGTGCGCGTGCGGTGGCGCTCGGCGGCGAGCAGGCCGGTCGTGGCGAGCGTTCCCATCGCGACGTCCCAGGCCGGCAGCACGCTGTTGAGCGGCTCGGCGAGGTTGCGCGGGCCGGTCGCCCACGGGAACCCCGTCGCCGGGTTGACCGTGTAGTCGACCTCGCTCGTGCCGTCGGGGTTGCCGGTCAGCGCGACCATCACGAGGTCGGCGCGCTGCGCGCGCAGCGCTTCGTAGGACAGCCAGCCGCGCGCCGGGAAGTTCGTCAGGAACAGGCCGCCGCCGTCGCCCGGCGCCGCGATCAGCGCGGTCGCCAGCTCGCGCCCGCGCGGGCTGTGGAGGTCGAGCTGGAGCGAGCGCTTGCCCTTGTTGAGTCCGGCCCAGAAGAGGCTCTCGCCGTTGGCGGCCAGCGGCCAGCGGCCGTGGTCGAGGCCGCCGCCGAGCTGGTCGAAGCGGATCACGTCGGCGCCCAGCTGCGCGAGCGTCATCCCGCCCAGCGGCGCCGCGACGAAGGCCGAGCCCTCGACCACCCGCAGGCCGGAGAGGATCCCGCCGCTCACGGCGCCACCGCGACGAAGCGCCAGTCGAGCACCTCGACCGGCTCGGCGCCGTCGCCGTCCGCGCGGCGGGCGCGCACCCGCGAGCGCAGATGCAGCAGCCTGCCGTCCGCCCCGTCCCCGCCCAGCGACTCGGCGCGCTCCAACTCGATCCGGCTCGTCAGCGTGTCGCCCTCGAACACCGGCGCGAGGTGGTCGCAGCCGTGCCACGCGACGATCGCCAGCAGATCCGGCAGCACGCGCGTCGCCTGCGCCGCCGCGAGCCCGATCGTGTGGCCGCCGTAGACGAGCCGGCGGCCCGACCCGGTGCTCGCCGCGTCGTGATGCGCGGCCGCGACGTTGAGCGACAGGCGCGCCAGCTCCGGCGCGCTCGAGACGACATCGCCCGCGTCGACCGCCCACGCGGTCCCCGCCGCGAGCGCCGCCGCACCGCCGTCCGCCGCCGGGCCGCCATCAGTCGCCGCCCGCGACGCGCCGAGGTCCCAGCCGGCGAAAAGCGCTCCGAGCCGGGCCGCGGCGGGCTCGTCGGCGCCGACCGCGGCGAGGTCGTCGGCGCGGCCGCTCTCGCCCTGCGGGTCGCGCAGCGGCAGCATCGCGCAGCGGTGGAAGTCGAGCACCGGCCGGTCGTGCTGGTCGACCGTGCGAATCCGCAGCGCCGCCAGGCCCGTCGCCGGCCGGCCCGGCTTCGCGCTCGTCTGGCGCAGCGCGACGACCTCTGTCACCGTGCGCAGCGTGTCGCCGATCCGCGGCAGCCGCCGGAACGCCAGCCCGCGGTAGAAGAGGTTCGCGATCACGCGCTGCGTCAGCAGCGTCGATTGCCCGATCGCCACATCGCAGACGAGCTGCGGATCGGCCAGCAGGCCCGGCTCGCCCGTGACCGCCCGGCACAGCTCGGCGTCGAGCGCGAGGCGCAGCCGGCCGCCGAGGATCGCCCGGTGCGAGACCGCCAGCCCGTCGGTGAGCGTCACCGCCGGCGCCGCGGCCGCCCGCAGACCGACGTGGAGATCCTCGAAGAACGGCCCCGCCGCCTCGCGCGCGGGCGCCAGCTCGATCGCCGCGCTCACGCCGCCGGCTCCGCCGCCGCGAGCACGCGCAGCGCCGCCAGCCGCACCGGCTCGTCGAGCATCTGCCCGTCGAGCGCGACCGCCCCCTGGCCGGCGGCCTCCGCGGCCGCCATCGCCTCGACCACGGCACGCGCGCGCGCGACCTCCGCCTCGGTCGGGCTGAAGCGCTCGCGCAGCGGCGCGAGCTGCGCGGGATGGATCGCCCACTTGCCGTCGAAGCCCTGCTCGCGCGCACGGCCGGCCGCCGCGTGGAACGCCTCGTCGACCCGCACGCCGAGATGCGGCCCGTCGATCGCCTGCAGCCCGTGCGCGCGCGCCGCCACCAGCACCGCCTCGCGCACCGGGTCCCACAGCCCGAGCTCCGCCGCCCCCGCCGCCGTGCGCCCGAGCGAGACCCGCGAGATCCGCGTAGCCCACGATCAGCGACTCCAGTCGCAGCGAGGCACCGGCGACCTCCTGCGCGCGCGCGACGCCCGCGGCCGTCTCGATCAGCGCCTGCACGCGCAACGGCGCGGTGCGCCCCGCCGCCGCCTCCGCGCCGTCGAGCAACCGCTCGACGAACGCGAGATCGCCCACGCCCTCGACCTTCGGCACCACGACCGAGCGCAGCGCGGCGCCGGCGCCGGCCAGCGCCGCGAGATCGGCGTGACACCACGGCGTGCGCGGAGCGTTCACCCGCACGCTCACCGTCGCCGCGCCCCAGTCCAGCTCGCGCAGGGCGGTCAGCACCGCTGTCCGCGCCGCCTCCTTGCCGGCCGGCAGCACCGCGTCCTCCAGGTCGATCACGACCTCGTCGGCGCCACGGCCGGGCGCCTTCGCGAGCTTCTCGGGCGCGGAGCCGGGCACCACGAGGCAGGCGCACCGCCGGAGCGGCGGCGTGGAGGATGCGACGGACGTGCTCATGCTCTCACCGTCGGGGTCCTCGAGCGGCGGCACCAGACGCTCCCGCCCAAGAGCAGACGCTCGGGGGGGATGGCCCCGCCCACGGACGGCCCGCGGCCGTGCGGCGCAGCCTCGGCCGGAGGGCGAACACCGGGCGCGCGTGGGAGGAGGTGTTCGCCGAGCCGAGCGGCCGAGCGCCGGGTGACCCCGATCGCCTGCCATGGCGGCATTTTTCGGCATCCGCAGGTACTACGATCTCGCGTGGCCCCGGTAGCTCAGCCGGATAGAGCGTTCCCCTCCTAAGGGAAAGGCCGCAGGTTCGACTCCTGCCCGGGGCACTCGCCGAGCGATCGCCAGCGGCCGCACGACGCGATCGGGCGCCGCGCGCGATCCTGTGCCACGTGTCCGAGTCGAGCCTCGTCCGCAGCCGTCTCCAGGACCTGCGCGCCGCGGCGCTGCCGATCGCGCAGGCGACTGTCGCGGCCGGTGCGGCGTGGCTCGCCGCGCGGCACGTGCTCGGCCATCCGCAGCCGTACTTCGCGCCGATCGCGGCGGTCATCTCGGTCGGCGCCTCCCACTTGGCCCGCGGGCGCCGAACGGCCGAGCTGGTCGTCGGCGTGGCGCTCGGGATCGCGATCGGCGACCTGCTGATCGCCGCCATCGGCGTGGGCGTCCTGCAGCTGATGCTCGTCGTCGCGCTGGCGATGTCGGCCGCCGTGCTGCTCGGCGGCGGACCGCTGCTCGTCACGCAGGCCGCCTTCTCGGCCGTGCTCGTGGCGACCGTCCAGCCGCCCACGCACGGGATCTACTGGGGACGCTTCACCGACGCGCTCGTCGGCGGCGCGCTCGGGCTGCTCGTGACCGCGCTCGTCCCGGTCGACCCGGTCGCGCTCGCACAACGCGCGGTGGCGCCGCTGCTGGAGGAGCTGGCCGCGACGATCGAGGAGGTTGCCGCCGCGCTCGCAGCACAGAGCCACGACGCCGCGGTCGGCGCGTTGCAGCGCGCCCGACAGATTGACGAACGCTCCGGCGCGTTCCACGCCGCCGTGCTCGCGGGCGGCGAGACGGCGCGCCTGGCGCCGCAGCGCTGGCGCGCACGCGGCAAGCTGGCCGCCTACGAGGACGCCGACCCGGCGCTCGACCTCGCCGGCCGCAACGTGCGGGTGCTCGCACGCGGGACGCTGCGCGCGCTCGAGCTGGGCGAGCACGTCCCGCCCGAGCTCGTGGACGCGCTGCACGACCTCGCCGCCGCCGTGCGCGCGCTCGGGCCGGCGCTCGGCAAGGCCGGCGACGAGGCTGCCGCCTCGGCGGCTCGCGACGCCGCGCTGCGCGCCGCGGCCGGCGCGACGCTCGCGCTCGAGCGCACCGGCAACCTCTCCGTCAGCGTCCTGGTCGGCCAGGTGCGCTCGACCGCGACCGACCTGCTGCGCGGGCTCGGACTCGCTCCGCGCGAGGCGCGCGACGCCGTGCGCGCGGCGGCCGAGCGCGAGCTGGAGGAACTCTCCGAAGCCTAGTAGTAGACGTCGATCTGGTCCCCGACGTGGATCCACGAATAGATCGCGAAGGCGTCGGGGATCGGCACGCGCAGGCAGCCGTGGCTGGCGTTGTAGGGCGGCACGTCGTAGTAGCCGTGGATCGCGTAGCCGCGGATGAAGTAGGTCGAGTCGACCATCCCGTGGGCGTTCGTGCCGGGCTCTCTCATGTAGAAGCGGAACGTGCCGAGCACGGTCGGCGTCGACGGCTTGCCCGAGCTGGTCGTGTACGCGCGCACGACCTTGCCGTGGTCGATCAGCGCGAGCACCTGCCAGCCGAGGTTCGCCTCGACGTGATGGCCCTGGCCCGGGTAGCGGACCTTGAAGCCGCCGACGCCGCGCAGCAGACGGTCGACGACCAGCGGCGAGAGCGTCATCAGGCGCGGCATCCCGTTGACCTTGCGGAACGCGAGCACGGCCAGGCCGGTGAGCGGGTCGTAGACGCCCGTCTGCGGCGTCGCGTAGCCGACCGTCGCCAGGCGCTGCTGCAGCAGCTGCACGAACGGCCCGCGCGAGCCGGGCCCGGCCTTCGGCGCGACGACCGGCAGCGCGGTGCGCGCGAGCAGTCTGCCCTGCTGGTCGGTTCTGGCGTGCAGCGCGAAGATCTGCACGAAGCCGCTTCTGTCGGGCACGAAGCGGACGCTGAACGTGGCGGTGCGCTTCGTGCTCGTCGGCCGCGGCGTCACCGTCGCCTGCTTGATCAGCGTGTGGCCGCGCCAGATGCGCACGCTCACGGTCTGGCCGGCGACGTACGGGACGACGCGGCCCTCGACCCGCAGCGCGCGGCCGGCGACCGCGAGCGGCTTGCCGTGCAGCGTGAACGAGCCGGCGAGCGTCAGGCCGATGCGATCTCTCGGCAGCCCGGTTCTCGCCTGCGGCGCTGCCTGTGCAGCCGCCCCCGGCAGCCCCGCCAACGCGGCGAGGACGAGGAGCGGGAGGACGGAACGGCGGAGCATCGGGCGGACAATGCTAGTCGAGCGGCCGGCACGTCAGGCGGCCTGCGGGCGCTGCGCGACCAGCGGCAGACAGACGAGCATCGTGACGCCGACGGCGCCGATGGCCAGCAGCACGGTCTGTCCCGCGGTCCAATGCTGCGAGGAGCCGAACGCGAGCGCGTTATTGATCGCGTGCAGCGCGATGCACGGCAGCAGCGAGCCGGTCCGCCAGCGCACGATGCAGAGCATGAAGCCGAAGATCGCAAGCGGCAGCAGATAGACGGCGTCGGCAGAGCCGATGTGGATCGCACCGAACACCGCGCCGGTCAGGACGGCCGCCGGCCACGGACCGCGCCAGTTGCGCAGGGAGCCGAAGAAGAAGCCGCGGAAGAACGTCTCCTCGGCGATCGGCGCGATCGTGGTCACGAGCACGCAGACGGCGACGAGGGCCGCGGTGCTCCCGCTCACCCCGAGGCTCGACGGAAGCTTCTCCGGACCATGCACGTGGACCACCTGCTCCCACAGCGTGCTCAGCACCGCATAGCCGATGTACGCGAGCGCCATCCAGCCGAGTGCCCGCCCGAGCCGCGTGCGCACGAAGCCGAACTGCGCCGCAAGCACAGTCCCGGCACGGCCGGCGAACAGGATCGCCGTGCCGATGAACGCGATGTCCTGCACGACCGTCGCCGCGATGTTCACGGCCGGCGGCGGGTTCTCTGAAGCTCGCGCCGAAGATCGTCCCGACGAGGCCGACGACGATCGCGCCGACGATCGCGAACATGAACGCCGTCACCAGCGCGAGCCACGCGCTCGACGGCGCCCAGCGCGGAGCGCCGTCGTTCTCCACCGGCGTCTGCCCGGGCGGCACCGCGACAGGCGGCAGCCACGAGCCATCGGGCGGGGCGGTGCTCATGGGCTCAACGATACGGAGCGGGCGTCGTCGAGCAGCTCCGGCAGCGGCCGCAGCGTCGCGATCGTGCGCACGCCCGGCGGCGCGGGCGCATCCGGCACGGTGCCCTCGCGGACGAGCAGCAACGCGGCGATCCCCGCCGCCAGCGCGCCGGCGACGTCGTGCTCGACGCTGTCGCCGACGTGCAGCGCCTGCTCCGCCGTGACGCCGGCAAGCGCGAGACCCGCGCGCGAAGATCGCGCCTGCCGGCTTCGCGCTGCCGATCTCGGCCGACGTGACGACGCCGTCGAGCAGCGGCGCCAGCCCCGTCTGCTCGAGCACGTCGTGGAGCGAGACGTCCCAGTTGCTGACGACGACGAGCCGCACGCCGCGCTCGCGCGCAGCGCGCAGCACCTCCGGGACCTCCGCGAACGGGCGGAAGCGCAGCGCGGCCAGCAGCGCCTCGGTCAGCGGGCCCAGCTCCAGCGCGGCGCAGGCGGGCGGCATCGCGTCGCGCAACGCGCTCGCCGCGCGCTCGCGCAGACCCGCCAGCGCCGCGCGGTCGGACGCCTCGTCGTGGTGCGCGCGGTAGAAGGCGATCTCCGCGCGCAGCGCGGCGCCCGCCTCGGCGGCGCTCAGCTCGACGCCGAAGCGCTCCCGCAGCTCGCGCCGCAGCGGCTCGACCGGCGGCTCCAGCTCGACGAGCGTGCCGAGCGCATCGAGGAGAAGAGCGCGCGGGCGCGGGCTCACGCCACGAACCCCCAGTGCGCGAAGTACGCCGCGAACAGCCCCAGCAGCACCGCGCTCACCCCGACCGCGCGCTCCGTCCCGCCGCGCTCGCCGCACCAGCGCGCGAGCCACATCTGGAACGGGAACAGCACGACGATGTAGCGCGGCAGCGACATCAGCGGCTGCGCGTCGAGCGGGTAGGAGAGCGTGACCGCCAGCGCAACCGCCGCGTAGGCGCCGTAGGCGAGCGGCAGCCGCCGCAGCGCGCCCGCGCACGCGACGAGCGAGAAGACGAGGAAGCCGAGCAGCATCAGGCTGTCGCCCGCGACCGAGAACGGATCGCCGCCGTTCGCCGTGAAGTAGCGCGGCGTCGGCGAGCCGTGCACGAGCTGGCGCAGGCCCAGCCACGCCGCGTGGACGCCACCGCCGATCGCCCCGAGCGGCTCGAAGTGCCGCAGCCACAGCGCCTGCGCGTGGTAGGGGGCGAACACGTCGCCGAGCGCGATCGCCGACCAGACGAGGTAGCCCGCGAGCCCGAAGGGCACGAGCCCGAGCCACAGCAGCCGCGGGGTGATGCGGTAGCGGGGCAGCCAGCGCGCGCCGACCCGCGCCGGCTCGGCGTCGGCGCGCGGGCCATAGAGGAACAGCAGCAGCAGCGGCACGAGCAGCAGCACGCCCGTGTTGCGCGTCAGCGCCGCCAGCCCACCGAGCGCGCCGGCCCACGCCCAGCGCCCGCTGCGCGCCGCGAGGAACGCGCCGACCGTGACGAGCAGGAACAGCGACTCCGAGTAGACGGCCGAGAAGAAGAACGCCGTCGGGAAGAACGCGACCAGCAGGACCGTCCCGCGCGCGTCGCGCGGGCCCAGCTCGAGCGCGGCGAGCCGGTGCAGCAGCACGAGCGCGCCGAGGAAGCAGGCGAGCGACACGAGGATCCCCGCCAGCAGCGGCGAGCCGACGACCCAGCCGACCACGCGCATCAGCATCGGATACAGCGGATAGAAGGCCGCCTGCGCGTGCGAGTGGGCGGTGCCGTATCCGTTCTTCGCGATCGTCAGGTACCAGACGGAGTCCCACCGCGCGGCCGGCCCCACGAGCAGGTCGCCGAACGGCGAGAAGGGCGCCGTCAGGTGCGCGGTGTCGTACTGCTCGGTGCCGGGCACGCGGCCGAGCCACAGCACGCCGAGCAGCCCCGCTCCCCACACGACCAGGCGCGAGGTCCACAGCGCCCCCCACGCCTCGCGCCAGGCGGCCGTCCACTGCGGATCGCCGCCGCGGCCGCCGAGCGTCGCGCGCAGCCGCGCGGACACGCTCGCGCGGACGGGGGGACTGCCGCGGCTGACGGTACGCTCGCGCTCCATGCTCGGCGAGGATGTTCCCACGCTCGCGGCGACGTTCCTGCAGGCGCACAAGAACGAGCTGACCGCGCTGCTGACCGTCGTCGGCACGATCGTGCTCGCGATCGCCGTCGACCGCGCCCTCCTGCACCGCGGCCACAAGCTCGCGGCCGCCGTCGTGCGCGACGAGGTGACACCCGTGCTCGACACGCGCCTGCGCTTCCTGCGCCGGCTGATCACACTCGCGATCGTGGTGATCGGCCTGCTGCTGGCGCTGTCGCAGTTCGGCGGGCTCAGCCGCCTCGCCGCGGGGCTGCTCGCCTCCGGCGCGCTGATAGCGGCGATCCTCGGCTTCGCCGCGCGCCAGACGCTCGCGAACCTGATCGCCGGCGTGATGCTGACGATCGCGCAGCCGCTGCGGATCGGCGACCGTGTCACGATCGAGGACCAGAGCGGGACCGTCGAGGACGTGCGCCTCAACTACACGGTCGTGCGCGGCGGCGACGGCGGGCGCATCTTCGTCCCGAACGAGCGGCTGGCGTCGGGGATCCTCCGCAACGACACGATCGTCGAGCCGGTGATCGCGCTCGAGGTGGAGCTGTGGCTCGCGCCGGCGGCCGACGCCGACGCGGCGCTCGCGGCGCTGCGCGGGCTCGACGGCGCGCCGATCGCGCACGTGGCCGAGATCGCCGCCGACGGCGTCCGCTACACGGTCGCACGCGGGACGGTGCCGCCGGCCGAGCGGGGCACGCGCGAGGCGGAGCTGCGGGCGGACGCGCTCCGCGCGCTGCGCGCGGCCGAGCTGATCTGACCGGCAGGAGCCCCGCCCCCCGGCCCGAAGAACGCTCACAGCTACACTTCTCCTGCTTGCCCGCGCCGGCGTTTCCCGTGCCGGCACGCCCCTTCTTCTGCCCGTGAGCCGCCGAGAGCGACAGAGGCGCCGTCGGCGCCGGCACGGCCGGCCCGCCCGGCGTGCCCTGATCGTGGTCGCGACGCTGCTGATCGTCGCCGGCCTGGCCGGCGGCGTCGCGTTCGCCGGCTGGGTCGTGCACGTCGTCGACGACACGCCGAACATCCAGCAGCTCAAGCCCAAGCCGCAGGGCGCGGTCTCGACCGTCTACGCGGCCGACGGCACGCGCCTCGGCTTCATCACCGGCGACACGCTGCGCAACCAGGTGCCGAGCAGCGAGATCCCGCTCGCGATGAAGCGCGCGACGGTCGCGATCGAGGACAAGCGCTTCTGGCAGCACGGCGGCGTCGACTACGTCGGGATCGTGCGCGCGGCCGTCAAGAACGTCACGTCGAACCGCACGGCGCAGGGCGGCTCGACGCTGACGATGCAGCTCGTGCGCAACCTCTACATCCCGCAGGACCGCTTCCAGAAGACGCTCACGCGCAAGATCCGCGAAGCGAAGCTCGCCGAGCAGCTCGAGTCCGAGCACTCGAAGGCGTGGGTGCTGACCGCCTACCTCAACAACGTCCCGTACGGCACGGTCGGCGGCCAGACGGCGGTCGGCGTGGAGGCGGCGGCGCGCACCTTCTTCAGCAAGCCGGCATGGCAGCTCACGCTGCCGGAGGCCGCGCTGCTCGCCGGCCTGCCGCAGGCGCCGACGCAGTACAACCCGTTCAACGACCCGTCGGCCGCGCGCCGGCGCCGCGCCGAGGTGCTGAGAGCGATGGTCGGCTCCAGATACATCACGCAGGCGCAGGCCGACGCCGCCGACGCCTCGCCGCTCGGCGTCAGACACGGCGACTACTACGGGCGCCGCCGCGAGCAGTTCTTCTTCGACTACGTCAGAAGCGAGCTGATCAGACGCTACGGCCGCAAGGTCGTGCAGCAGGGCGACCTGAAGGTCTACACGACGATCAACCTGAGATTCCAGCAGCTCGCGCGCCAGGCGATCCAGAACCACGTCGGCTCCCCCGGCGACCCGTCGGCGGCGCTCGCGACGGTGGATCCGAGCAACGGCCACATCCTCGCGATGGCCTCCTCGGCGCAGTACGGCCCGACGCAGTTCAACTACGCGGCGCAGGCGCACCGCCAGCCCGGCTCGTCGTTCAAGGTGATCGACCTGATGGCGGCCGTGCGGATGGGGATCGATCCGAACACGACCTACTACGTCTCCAGACACCTGGCGCCCGGCTGGCTGCCGGAGGCGCCGACGTGGGACGTCCAGACCGACAGCCACTCCTACGCCGGCTCGATCAGCCTCGCCGACGCGCTGCCGATCTCCGACAACACCGTCTACGCGCAGCTCGGTGCCGACATCGGTCCTGACAAGGTCGACCAGGCGGCGCACGACATGGGCGTCACGTCGCACCTCGACGGCTACTACGCCGAGGCGATCGGCGGCCTCAGATACGGCGTCTCCCCGCTCGAAATGGCGGACGCGTACGCGACGGTCGCCGACGGCGGCTGGCGCAACACGGTGACGGCGATCTCGAGAGTCGTCTTCCCTGACGGCAGAGTCGACGTCCCCGCCGCCCCGCGCGTGAAGAAGTTCACCGACGGCCAGACCGACGAGATCATCCCGGCGATGAAGGCGGTGATCGACCACGGCACCGCCAGCGGCAGCGGCATCGGCTGCCCGAACGCCGGCAAGACCGGCACGACCTCCAACAACTCCGACGCGTGGTTCGTCGGCATCACGCCGAGACTGTCGACGGCGGTGTGGGTCGGCTTCCCGAACGAGACGACGACGCTCGGCACCTCGGTCTTCGGCGGCACGATCGCCGCGCCGATCTGGCACGACTTCATGGTCGTCGCCAAGGGCGGCTACTGCGGCGACTGGGGCCCGCCGAGAGAGCCGTTCCAGGGCACGCCCTTCTTCGGCACCTACGCCGGCCAGAGCGGCGGCTCGAGCAGCTCGACCAACGGGACGAGCACGACGACGACCGGCACCACGACCACGCCGGGCACGACCACGACTCCGGGCGGCGGCTACAACCCGAACGCCTACGCGCACCCGCCGCAGAGAGCGCCCGCGACCGGCGGCGGTGGCAACAGAGGCGGCAACGGGAACGCGACGCCCGGCCCGAGCCAGGGCGGCGGCGCCGCGCCGCCCTCGCACTGAGCCTCCATCCGCGCCGATACGCCGATCGCTGGTACGGTTCCCCGCGTGCCGAAGGAAGAAAAGGTCGAGCTCGAGGGCGAGGTGATCGAGGCCCTCCCGAACGCGATGTTCCGCGTGAGACTCGACAACGACCATGTCGTCCTCGGCCACGTCGCCGGCAAGATGCGCCGCTTCCGCATCCGCATCCTGCCGGGCGACCGCGTGCGCTGCGAGCTGTCGCCGTACGACCTCGACCGCGCGCGCATCGTCTACCGCCACCGCTAGGTCGCGGCCGGCGCAGGCCCGCGGTCCGATGCGCGAGCTGGAGCTGATCGAAGCGCTCGAGCGCGTGCTCGTGCACGACGACCCGCGCGTCGTGCGCTGGCTCGGCGACGACGCGGCCGTCGTGCGCGGCCGCCCCTACGCGGTCACGTCGGTCGACACGATGGTCGAGGGCGTCCACTTCCCGGCGCTGGCCGACGGGCTCGGCACGCTCGCCGACTTCGGCCACCGCGCGCTCGCGGGCGCGCTGTCGGACCTCGCCGCGATGGGCGCCGAGCCGGGCGAGGCGTACCTCGCGCTCGTGCTGCCGCCCGGCCTCGGACAGGACGAGGCGCTCGAGCTGTTCGGCGCCGCGCAGGCGCTCGCGACGGCGAGCGGCGTGACGATCGCCGGCGGCGACGTCGCGCGCGGCCCCGCGCTCGTGCTGGCGGTGACGGTCGTCGGCTGGGCCGACGACGCCGCGGCGCTCGTCGGCCGTGACGGCGCGCAGCCGGGCGACCTCGTCGGCGTGACCGGCACGCTCGGCGACGCCGGCGCCGGGCTCGCGATCCTCGACGGCCGGGCGCAGGGCATGCCGCAGCTCGTGCAGCGCTACCTGCGCCCGCTCCCGCGGCTCGCGGAGGGACGCGCGCTGGCGGCCGCGGGCGCGCATGCGATGATCGACCTGTCCGACGGGCTCGCGACCGACGCGCGCCACCTCGCCCGCCGCAGCGGCGCACGGCTCGTCGTCGACCTCGAGCGCCTGCCGATCGCGCCCGGCGTCGCCGACGTCGCGCGCACGCTCGGCCGGGACCCGGCGGCGTTCGCGGCGACTGCCGGCGAGGACTACGAGCTGTGCGTCTGCGTGCCGCCGTCCGCCCGCCGCGCCGCCGAGGCGGCCGCGCCGATCACGTGGGTCGGGACGGTCGAGGCCGGCGAGCCGCAGCTCGACCTGGGGCCGCGCGGCGTGGCCCTGCGCGGCTTCGAGCACAGACTGTGAGCGACGCCGGCTACGCCGGTATGTGCATCTCGTCCAGCGCGGCGTCGCCGAGCAGGGCGCGCACGTCGGCGCGGCGCAGCGCGCCGTGCACCGCGAGCATGCGGTGGACGAACGCCTCCGCCACCGCCTCGACGTCCACGTCGTAGGCGGCGCGCTCGATCTGCGCTTTGAGCTCGGTGATCCGCATTGTCTGGGTCTCTTGGTCCATGCGATCCCTGCGCACGACCTTCCCGGGCTCGCCGGTGGCACGGCCGCGGACCCGCATCCGCGATCTCCTCGTGCCGGTCGTCGCCATGGATATCGGGACTACCCGGATCTCGCGTGAGCACACCCTCGTAACATCGGACGTCTGGCTACCAGGGTGCCGGCCGCGAATGGCAAGGGGTGGCGCGCGGTCAGCCGCGTAGCGCCGCGCCGAGCGCCGTCACGCGCCGCAGGCGGGCGAACACGATGATGCGGTGCGAGGCGCTGTAGAGCGGGTGGCACGCGGACAGCACGAGCCGGTCGTAGCCGACGTCTCTCGTGACCCACAGCGCGGTCGGCAGGACGATCTGGGTGCGCTCCACCGTGTAGACGAAGCGGCCGTACGGCATCGTCAGCACGATCGCGTCGCCGTGCTTCAGCTGGTTGACGTCGCGGAACGGCGCGAGGTACGTCGTGCGGTGGCCGGCGATCGCGACCGTGCCGGACAGTCCCGGGAAGGTCGTGTCGGGATAGTGGCCCGGGCCCTTGCGCAGCGACGCCGTGTCGGTGCCCTGCACGACGACGAAGCCGGCGCCGATCTTGGGAATGTCGATGCGGCCGATCGGGTCGCCGGTGCGGGCGGTGCGGCGCGCCTCCCGCGCGAGGAACTCGATCCGCCGTCTCTGCGTGGCGAGCGCGGCGAGCACGCGCCGCTCGACGGGCGTGGGGGCCGTCCGCTCGATCCGGTCGAGCTGGCCCGACAGCTTGCTCTGCTCGATGTGCGCCAGCAGCGCGGACACCGGCTCCTGCCACGCGAGCGTGATGCCGGCGTCGGCGATCATCAGCCCGCCCGCGACGATCAGCACGGTCGAGATCGCTCGCAGGACGCGCCGCATCGCCGAAGCATCGCGCACCCGGCGTGGCGGCGACTGTCCGGGCCGGGCTGTGCCGGCCGCCGTCATCGCCGCAGCGCCGACTCGGTCCCGCCGAGCGAGCCCGGGCCGGCGTAGGTCTTCGGGCCGCGCACGGTGATCGGCGTGGCCGCCTCGGCGGCGCCGCCCGAGGCGCGCAGCACGACGATCAGCGCGCACGCGGCGCAGCCGAGCACGACGCCCCACACGAGCACGGCGAGCGGCGACAGCGCACCGCCGGCAACGAGCAGCAGGCCCATCCACGCCAGCTCGAGCGGGTCGAGCCCGAACTGGCGCGCGTACGCGTAGGCGACGAGCAGCGGCGGCAGCAGCGCGACCGCCCACAGCGCGACCGCGACCGGCCGCCGCAGGTGCGTCTCCGGCGCCATCGCCAGCAGCCACAGGTGCAGTGCCGGGATCAGCAGCAGGCTCGCGTACGGGTTCGCGAGCCACACGAGCAGCGCGGCGGCGGACAGCACGAGTACGACCGCCGTCGCTCCACCGCCCACGGAGCAGTCGCCGGTCACCCCGGCGACGCGTGCCAGCCACGGCCGCAGCCACGCCCACGCGGCCGCGAAGACGACGACCACGCCCGCGAGCGCCGCACCGTTCGGCAGCGACGCCGCGCCGGCGACGGGAGCGTCCGGCGCCGCGTCGATCAGCCCGGTGCGGAACAGCGCGATCGCGAGCAGCGCGGCGAGCAGGAAGGGCGCCGCGGTCGCCGCGACCCAGCGCAGCCACATGCCGACGCGCTGGCGGCGGCGGCGCACCCGCGCGAACGCGTCGACGGCCGCCAGCAGCACCGGCAGCATCAGCGCGAGCGCGAGCAGCCGCACCGGCCAGGCGGGCAGCAGCTTCTGCTCCAGCACCGCGTAGGGGCCGCTGGCGGGCAGATCGGCGCCGCCGTCGAGCGCGGTCACGCTGCGCAGCGCGGCGCGCCCGAACACCGTGAGCCGGGCGGGCGGAGACCGGCGCGTTCGCCGCCGGCGCGCGCTCGCCGCCGGCCGACAGCAGCACGGCACCCAGGCCACTCGCGTTGAACGGCCCCTGCTCGCCGAGCGTCAGCGGGAAGGCGAGGCGCGCGAGCTGCACAGCCGGCGTGACGCCGCCGGGCCGCAGGCCCGTCTCCTGCATGACCGCCGCCTCGACCGTGCGCCGCAGCGCGAGCGGCGCGAGCGCGGTGGACGACGACCACGGCACGACGAACGGGCGGCTCGTGCGCGTCCCGGCGAGGTCGCCGAGCACGAGCACCGCGTCGACCGGCGTCGTGCCGTCGCCGCCGTATTCCTGCGCCAGCCGCTGCGCCGAGGCCAGCCCGGCCGTGCCGCCGCTCGTCGACGCGAGCACGAGCGTGCGCCCGAGCGTGCGGCCGCCGAGCACGCGCGCCAACTCCAACAGCGCGGCCGTGCCGGACAGCTCCGCGCGCGCGCCGCGCCCGAGCGCGTCGCGATGCGCGACGACGAGGACGCGGCGGTTGGAGAAGCCGGCGCGCTCGCCGACGACGGTCTCGAGCTGTCTGCTGCCGTCGGCCGTCTGGGCCGTGAACGAGCGCACGCCGACGCGGAAGCCGTTCGCGCGCAGCGTCGCGCCGACGCGCTGCGCGACGAGCCGGTCGCCGGCCGAGCCGGGTCGCCGGCGCGGCGCCGCGGTCGCGAGCGCGTCGAGCTGGCCGAAGGCGGCGGCGCCGTCGAACGCGTCGGGCGCGAGCGAGGTCGTCAGCGGCCGCGGAGGCTCCCGCAGCGAGAAGCCGGCGAGCACGAGCGCGAACAGGATCGGCAGGAATCCGGCCCGGTAGATCCGCGGATCGAGCACCCACGGAGGTTATCCACGCGTGCCGTCGGGGCCCTTGCGCGGGGGCGCCCCAGGTGTTTGGGTAGTACGCCTGCGTTCATCGGACTACGCTTCACGCACGGCAATGGCAGAGCGATCCACCCGCATCCTGCTGGTCGACGACGAGCAGTCGATCCAGACGCTGCTGTCCTACCCGCTGCGGAGAGACGGCTACGAGGTCGTGCAGGCGGTCGACGGGCGCGAGGCGCTGGAGCGCTTCGACGAGCGGCCGTTCGACCTCGTCGTGCTCGACGTGATGCTGCCGAAGCTCGACGGGCTCGAGGTCTGCCGCCGGCTGCGCAGCCGCAGCGCAGTCCCGATCATCATGCTGACGGCGAAGTCGGAGGAGATCGACAAGGTCGTCGGGCTGGAGATCGGCGCCGACGACTACATCACCAAGCCGTTCTCGATGCGCGAGTTCCGCAGCCGCGTGAAGGCGGCGCTGCGCCGCTCCGAGCTGTCGCGCGCAGCCGACGGCGACGGCACCGCGCTCGAGCACCACGCGCTGCGGATCGACCCCGACAAGCGCGCCGTGTGGCTGGAGGGCGAGTCGATCGCGACGACGTTCGTCGAGTTCGAGATCCTGCTGACGCTCGCGCGCAGCCCCGGCCGCGTCTTCACGCGCGACATGCTGCTGGCGCGCGTGTGGGGCGACTCCTCCTACCGCGACCCGCGCACGATCGACGTCCACATCCGCCACCTGCGCGAGAAGCTCGAGCGCGACCCGAAGGAGCCGGTGTACCTCTTCACGGTGCGCGGCGTCGGCTATCGCTTCCGCGACACCGACGACTAGCCGGGGTCGGATCCCGCCCGCCTGACCCGGCCGTCCATGCGCTCGCTTCGCAACCGGCTCGCCTTCCTCTTCTTCGCGATCACGCTCTCGGCGATCGGCGTGCTGTACCTGTACGTCGTGCCGCAGCTGCAGTCGCGCCTGCGCGACGAGAAGCTCTCGCAGCTCGCGGCGTCGGCGCAGCAGGCGATCCCGTCGATCGTCTCCCCGCTCGAGCGCAACGGCTCCTCCGGGGACGTCACGAAGCTCGTGCGCGCGGCGAGCGACACCGCGAACGCGCGCATCACGCTGCTGCGCATCGGCCGCGTCGGCGGCCTGCCGCTGCCCGGCACGATCACCGACTCGAGCGATCCCGCGCTGCCCGAGCTCGCGCTGCCGACGGCCCAGGCGGCGGCCCGCACGGGGCGCGTCACGCGCGGCTCGGAGGTGTCCTCCGGCGGCCCGATCGCCGAGGTCGCGGTGCCGCTGCGCCAGGACGGGCGCGTCGCCGAGGTCGCCGTCTTCTCGACGCCGATGGCCGACGTCGAGCGCAACGTCGCGATCGTGCGCGCGCAGATCCTCGTCGCCGGCGCGATCGCGCTCGCGCTCGCGGTGTGCGCCGGCTGGCTGATCGCGCGCGCGCTCGCGCAGCGCGTCAAGCGGCTGGAGAAGGCGGCCGAGCAGGTCGCCGCCGGCGACTTCTCGCGCCCGATCCCGGTCGACTCCGACGACGAGCTGGGCCAGCTCGCGATGGCCTTCAACGACATGCAGCGCCAGCTCGCGCAGCTCGACCGCGCGCGCAAGCAGTTCATCGCGACCGCCTCGCACGAGCTGCGCACCCCGCTCTTCTCGCTCGGCGGCTTCGTCGAGCTGCTCGAGGACGAGGAGCTCGACGAGGAGACGCGCAGACGCTTCCTCGCGCAGGTGCGCCAGCAGGTCGACCGCCTCGCGAAGCTGTCGGTCGACCTGCTCGACCTGTCGCGCCTGGAGGCCGGCTCGCTCGAGCTGCGGCCGGAGCCGGTGGACCTGGCGGACCTGGCGCGCTCGGTCAGCTCCGAGTTCGAGCCGATGCTCGCCCAGCACGACTCGCACCTCGAGGTGCGGCTGCCGGGCGTGCCGGTCGAGGCGCAGTGCGACCCGGTGCGCGTCGCGCAGATCGCGCGGATCCTGATCGACAACGCCGTCACGCACACGACCCCGGGCACGAACATCGTCGTCTCGGCCGTGCGCGACGACGACTTCGCGCTGCTCGCCGTGCGCGACCACGGCAAGGGCATCCCGCGCACCGCGCTGTCACAGGTGTTCGAGCCCTTCTACACGTCCAACGACGCGCAGGGCTCGGGCCTCGGCCTCGCGATCGCGAGCGAGCTGGCGGAGCGGATGAACGGCCGCCTCGGCGTCGAGTCGCGCCCGGGCCGCACCGTCTTCACGCTCGAGCTGCCGGCCTGATCGCGGGCGCGCCAGCGCCGCCGGGGCGATTCGGTATCGTCCGCGCGCTCCAGCCCGTCCCGAGCCGAGCGAGCAAAAAGCTGATGCTCCAACCCATCGCCGTCGGACACAAGACGCTCGCGGACTACGCCAGCATCGTCGGCCGCTCGCTGGTCGAGGAGATCCGCGAGCTCGCGGAGCCGCTCAAGGGCAAGCGCGTCCTGCACCTGTCGGCGACCGCGTTCGGCGGCGGCGTCTCGGAGATCCTCTACACGCTCGTGCCGCTGATGAGAGACGTCGGGCTCGACGTCGAGTGGCACGTCATCTACGGCCGCGAGGAGTTCTTCAACGCGACGAAGGTGATGCACAACGCGCTGCAGGGCAACCCGCAGGACCTCACAGACGAGCAGTGGGACGCATGGCGGAAGTACAACGAGATGAACGCAAGGGAGCTGTCGCGCGGCTGGGACACGTGCATCGTCCACGACCCGCAGCCGGCCGCCCTCCACACGCTCGCGCCGGAGAAGGCGCGCCACTGGATCTGGCGCTGCCACATCGACCTCTCGACCCCGAATCCGGGCACCATCGAGCGCCTGCTGCCCTACATCAAGAGCTATCCCGCCTCCGTCTTCCACATGCAGCAGTACGTGCCGGAGGGGATGGAGGGGCAGATCAACATCGTCCCGCCGGCGATCGACCCGCTCGCGCCGAAGAACATGGCCTTCTCGCCGGAGGACTCGGTCTACATCTGCGAGCAGTTCGGGATCGACGTCGACCGCCCGCTGCTGTGCCAGGTCTCGCGCTTCGACCCGTGGAAGGATCCGCTCGGCGTGATCGACGCGTATCGCGTGGTGAAGGAGCAGATGCCGGAGGTGCAGCTCGCGCTCGTCGGCTCGATGGCGACCGACGACCCCGAGGGCTGGGACTTCTTCAACGCGACGATCGCCCACGCCGACCGCGACCCGGACGTCCACATCCTCAACAACTTCAACAACGTCGGAGCGATCGAGGTCAACGCGTTCCAGTCGCACGCCGACGTGCTGATCCAGAAGTCGACGCGCGAGGGCTTCGGCCTCACCGTCTCCGAGGCGATCTGGAAGGCGCGGCCGTTCATCGGCGGCAACGTCGGCGGGATCCCTTTGCAGGTCGAGGACGGCGTCTCGGGCTTCCTCGTCGACAGCGTCGAGGACTGCGCGCAGCGCGCGCTCGAGGTGCTCGCCGACCCTGCCCTCGGACGGCGGTTGGGGCGCGCCGGCAAGGAGCATGTGCGCCGCCACTTCCTGATGCCGCGCCTGCTGCGCGACTGGCTGCGGATGATCACCGCGCTGGAGGGGCAGGGGCCCTGACCCCCGACGGCGCCCGCCCGCTCGTCCTCGTCTCCAACCGCGGCCCGGTCACGTTCGGGCCCGGCGGCGAGGTGCGGCGCGGAACCGGCGGACTCGTGACGGCGCTGACGGGCCTCGCCTCTCACCGCGAGGCGGTCTGGATCGCCTCGGCGATGACGGACGAGGACATCGTCCACTCGCAGCGGCACGAGGGGCGCCCGTTCGAGGTGAAGCTGCCCGACGGAGGCGCCTACCACGTGCGCCTGGTGGCCTCGGACCCGGACGCGTACGACCGCTTCTACAACGTCTTCGCGAACCCGATGCTGTGGTTCATCCAGCACTACCTGTGGGACCTGTCGAACGCGCCGGACATCCGCCGCGAAGAGGTCGAGGCGTTCGAGTTCGGCTACAACGTCGTCAACGAGGACCTCGCGCGCGCCGTGCTCGACGAGATCGAGGGCGAGGAGGAGCCGGTCGTGATGGTCCACGACTACCACCTCTACACGCTGCCGGCGCTCGTGCGCAAGATGCGCCCGGACGTCTTCCTGCACCACTTCATCCACATCCCGTGGACGCAGTCGGACGCGTGGCGCGTGCTGCCGGCGACGATCCGCGAGGAGCTGTACCGCGGCCTGCTGGCGAACGACATCGTCGGCTTCCACACGCGCTCCTACCGCCGCAACTTCCTGCAGTGCTGCCGCGACCTGATGGACCTGGAGGTCGACTTCGAGCGCGGCGTCGTCGAGTACGAGGGGCGCGAGGTGTGGGTGCGCGCCTACCCGCTGCCGATCGACGCGGAGGCGACCCGCGCCGTCGCGCGGCGCCCGCGGACGGAGGAGTTCGAGCGCGAGCTGCTGCGCCGCCGCCGCGACCACCTGATCCTGCGCGTCGACCGCGCCGACCTGTCGAAGAACGTGCTGCGCGGCTTCACCGCGTTCGACGTCTTCCTCGACCAGCACCCGGAGTTCCACGAGCGCGTGACGTTCATCGCGCAGCTGATGCCGTCGCGGACCGACGTGCCGGAGTACGCCGAGTACCTCGAGCGGATCGAGGCGATCGTGGCGGTCGTCAACCACCGCCACGGCACGCCCGACTGGATGCCGATCCACCTGAAGCTGCGCGACGACCTCGAGGAGGCGGTGGCGGCCTACAAGCACTACGACGTGCTGCTCGTCAACGCGATGTTCGACGGCATGAACCTGGTCGCGAAGGAGGGCCCGCTGGTGAACGAGCGCGCGGGCGTGTCGATCCTGTCCGAGAACACCGGCGCCCACGAGGAGCTGGGCGAGTTCGCGCTGTCGGTCAACCCGTTCGACATCCAGGAGCTGGCCGACTCGATCCACGCGGCGCTGACGATGCCGCCGAGCGAGCGCGAGCGGCGCATGGCCGGGCTCGAGCGGATCGTCACCCAGCGCGATCCCGGCGACTGGATCGACGAGCAGCTCGCGGACATCCGCAAGAAGGCCGCAGCGCAGGGCTGAGCGCGCGGCGCGCTATCGCGCCGGCACGACCATGCGACCCTCCGCGACCGCCGCTGCTGCCAGCTCGCGGTCCCACGTCGCGACGACCGCAAGCTCGCGATACACCGTGTCGATCGTGTCGACGGCTCTCGCCAACCAGCCTCTGCCGGCCCTCCCCCGACGCTGGACGGCGGCCGCCGCGGCACGCGCCTCCGGGTAGACGAGCCGACCCGACGCCGCGACGTCCGCTCGCTCCCACAGGTCACGCGCGAGATCTGATCCGGGCTCGTCGAGAACGAGCTTGATGATCGCCGAGGTGTCGAAGTAGACGATCAGCGGCGTCGCTGCTCGATCACCGTGTCCGAACCGGAGATCGGCGATCTCAAGCGCGGAAGATCGGCGCTTCTGGTCCGCGGCTGCAGCGGCTCCCGGATCAGCCCACGGGCGCGCAGGCTTGCGAGCGGATCGACGGAGGGCAGCGGGGTCAGGCGCGCGACCGGCGCGCCGCGCATCGTCACGATCACCTCGCCGCCCTCGGCGGCGTGTCTGACGTACCGGCTGAGCTGGTCGTGCAACTCGCGCACACCGACCTCGCGTCTCAGCGGGATGTCTCGATGTGGCGTCATCGCTTCCACCGTAGGCGCTACATCCTCGCTCCACAAGCGCCGTCATCCGATCGCGAACTCCGGCGCGGCCGGCGGCGCTCCGGTTCCCGCGCCGGCGGCCGGCGGCCGCCCGCCTCCCGCCCCGGGCGCCGGCGACGCGGCGGTCCGGCCCCGCCGCGGCGCGCTCGCAGGCCTGCGCGGCGCTCCGCGCCGCCGGCTCCGCTCGCCGGCGCGCGGCTTCCTCGCACGGCGCCGGTCGCCCGCGCCCGGCCTGCGCGCGGGCGGGTCGCCTTCCCACCCGTTCGCGCCAGCCCGGCTTGCCGGCGACGCCGCTCCGCCTCGGCCTCCCTGCTCAGGCGCGGCGGATCCCGCCGGTTCCACGGCGGCCGGCGAAGCCGTCCCGGCCGGAAGCCCCGCCGGCACCGGCGGAGGGGCGTCGCCGCCGGAGCCCAGCCAGACGACGGCGAGCAGGATCGCGAGCAGCACGACGGCCGCGGTGACGACGTTCGGACGGGGGCCGCGCGACGGCGAGGGGATCTCGGGCATAGGGCCTCCGAGGGCTCGGGGCGGCATGTTTCGCCCCCGTTGGTATAGTGCCCGCCGCACTTCAATCAGCCATGGCCCAGCTCCCTCCCATCTACGACCTCATGGTCCTCCTCGCCACTTCGGCCGAGGACGAGCGCCGCGCGAGAATCCTCGCGGACGTCGAGCAGACGATCGCCGACGGCGGCGGAACGGTCGAGCTGAAGCAGGACTGGGGCGTGCGCAGACTCGCGTTCGAGATCGACCACACGGCCGACGCCGACTACCACCTGCTGCAGTTCAGCGGGCCGCCGGCGGTCGTCGAGACGCTGAGCTACAACCTCAAGATCACGGACGGCGTGCTGCGCCACCGGATCATCAAGGTCACGCCGGGCACCCCGCCGCCGCCGGAGCCGACGCTGCAGGAGCCGGTCGCCGTCGCCGCCGTCGAGCCCGAGCCGGCGCCCGCAGGCGCCGAGGCGTAACGGATCTCACGCGGTTACGCACGCCTGTCACGGCGCGTCGCGACGTTTCTGCCCAGTTTCCGGCCACGAAGCCGGACCACGGCCGATCGCTGCGTACACTCGGTCGCCGCTGAGCATCTGCCGTCGAAAGGAGCCTCATGGCCGCCACCAACATCAACCGCGTCGTGATGACCGGGAACCTCACACGGGACCCCGAGCTGCGCTCGCTGTCGAGCGGGACGTCCGTCTGCAGCCTGCGGATCGCCTGCAACACGCGGCGCAAGGGGGCCTCCGGCGAGTGGGAGGACAAGCCCAACTACTTCGACGTCACCGTCTGGGGCGCACAGGGCGAGAACTGCGCCCGCTACCTCGCGAAGGGGCGTCCGGTCGCGATCGACGGCCGCCTCGAGTGGCGCGAGTACGAGAGAGATGGGCAGAAGCGCCAGGCAATCGATATCATTGCCGATTCCGTGCAGTTCCTCGGCGGGCGTGACGACGCCGGCGCCGGGAACGGGTTCTCCGGACCTTCCGCAAGCGTAGCGGGAGGGGGGGACGTTCCGATCGACGACCGGGACTTCCAGTCCGCACCGGTCGCACCCGCTTCCACCGCCGACGACGACATCCCGTTCTAGGGACTGACAGACGACTTCAACGAGGTAGAGCCAAGTGGCAAAGCAGCGTAGGCGCCCCACGAGGCGGCGTGACAACAAGAAGGGCGGTCCGGGCTCCGGTCGGCGCAAGCCGTGCCCGTACTGCAAGGACAAGATCGACCAGGTCGACTACAAGGACCTCGGCGCGCTGCGGCGGTTCATCTCCGAACGCGGCAAGATCCGCTCGCGCCGCATCACGGGCGCCTGCCGCCGGCACCAGAGCCAGGTCGCGACGGCGGTCAAGCGTGCGCGCGAGCTCGCGCTGCTGCCGTACGTCGCCGAGCCCGCGAACGAGCGCGCCGGCGGTGGCCGTCGCGACCGCGACCGCGATCGCGAGGACCGGTAGCCCCATGCCGCAGGCGATCCTCACACAGGACGTCGAGCAGCTCGGCGAGCGCGGGACGGTCGTCGACGTCTCCGCGGGCTACCTGCGCAACTATCTGATCCCGCGCAAGCTCGCCCAGCCGGCGACGAAGGGCGCGCTCGAAGCCGCGCAGGAGCGCAGATCTGCCGCCGAGCGGGCCGAGCGCGAGTCGAAGGCGCGCGCGCAGGAGAACGCGGCGCTGCTCGGCAAGACCGTGCTCACGATCGAGCAGCAGGCTGGCGACGACGGGCGCCTGTTCGGCTCCGTCACCGCCCAGGACATCAGCGACGCGATCCGCGACGCCCGCGGCATCAAGGTCGACAAGCGCAAGGTGCACCTCGAGGAGCCGATCCGGCACATCGGGACGCACATGGTCGTCGTCGAGATCGAGGACGGCGTCCACGCGACCATCAAGACGATGGTCGTCGAGCAGAAGTAGCACCGCACCACAAGCCTCACCTCGTTTGAACGCGCCGCGGAGATCCGCGGCGCGTCGTCGTTAAAAGGCCGGTTAGAGCGGGGTCGGCGAGCCCGCTCAGGGCGCAGATTGCTAGCGTCGCGGCCTCGTGGCCGCGATCGAGCAGCAGCACAACCCCGCCCTCCTCCCCCCGCACAACCTCGAGGCCGAGCAGTCGGTGCTGGGGGCGATCCTGCTCGCCGACACGACGCTCTACGGGCTCGTCATCAACGAGGGCCTGAAGCCCGAGCAGTTCTACCGCGAGCAGCACGCGACGATCTACCGGGCGATGCTCGCGCTCTACGAGGAGAGCCGCGAGATCGACGTGCTCACCGTCACCGAGCAGCTGCGGCAGGCGGGCGAGCTGGAGCAGGTCGGCGGCCCGGCGATGGTCGACGCGCTCGCCGGCGCGGCGCCGGCGGCCGGCAACGTGCGCGAGTACGCGCGCATCGTCCAGAGCAACGCGCTGCTGCGGCGCCTGCTGACGACGACGCAGCAGATCCAGGCGAACGTCTGGAACCACGAGGCGCCCGCGCGCGAGCTGGTCGAGTGGGCCGAGCGTGACATCCTCGAGGTCGCCCACGACGACCGCCAGAAGGACTTCCGCGCCGTCGGCGAGGTGCTGCACGACGAGATGGACAAGCTCCACCGCCTCTCGCTCGAGCACACCGCCCTCACCGGCACCCCGTCCGGCTACAAGGACCTCGACGAGATCACCGGCGGCTTCCAGCCCGGCAACCTGATCATCCTCGCGGCACGTCCGAGCATGGGGAAATGCCTGACCGGTGGGTCGCTCGTGTACGACCCGACGACCGGCGCCCGGCGCCGCATGGACGAGGTCGTCGCGAGCGTCGAGCGCGGAGAGGATGCTTGGATCGCGTCCGTCGGCCCGGACCTGAAGCTGCGGCCCGCCCGCGTGAGCGCAGCGCTGCGCAACGGGCACAAGCCGGTCTTCCGCCTCACGACCCGGCTCGGTCGCCACATCGAGGCGACGGCCAACCATCCGCTGCTGACGATCGGCGGATGGCGCGAGCTGGGCGAGCTGGAGCCGGGCGCGCGCATCGCGGTCCCGCGCTGGCTTCCCCGCTCAGGCGAAGCGCAGCGGATGGCGGACCACGACATCGTGCTGATCGCCGCCCTGATCGCGGACGGCAACCTCACCCAGAACACGCCGCGCTTCTGCTTCGGCGACGACTCCCCCGTGCTCGCGGACGTCGAGCGGGCTGCCGCCGCCTACGGCCTCCGAGTTCACCTCGGCGAGCGGAGTCACGGCACGGCGACGATCAGTGCCGGCCGCGGGGCGTCCGTGCCGAATCCAGTTCGCGCGCTGTGCGAGCGTCACGGCCTGTGGGGCAAGCGCTCGGCGGACAAGTTCGTGCCCGCCGCGATCTTCGGACTCGGCGACGACCAGATCGCCCGCTTCCTGAGCGTCCTCTACGGCTGCGACGGCCACATCCACGCCGGCGAGCGCTTCAGCCAGATCGGCTACACGACCATCAGCGAGCGACTCGCGCGCGACGTCCAGCATCTGCTGCTGCGACTCGGGATCGTCGGGACGATCCGGACGCTGAAGCGCGACGTCTACGCGGGCACCGCGACGGTCGCGCGCGAGGTGCGGATCACCGGGCAGGACGGGCTCACGGCGTTCTGCCGGCGCGTCGGAGCGTGCGGCAAGCAGACAAACGCCGACCGCGTGCTCGCTCAAGCGGCCACGGTGCGGCGCAAGACGAACGTCGACACGCTCCCCGTCGAGGTCTGGTCGCGCGTGATCGAGGCGAAGGGCGCGCGACCGTGGGCAGCGCTCGCGCGAGCGACGGGACGGCCGGACACGCACAACTGGCACGTCGGGCAGCGCGGGCTCTCGCGCGACCTGATGGGCGAGCTGGCGATCGCCACCGACAGCAGCGAGCTGGCACAGCTCGCGACATCCGACCTGTGGTGGGACGAGATCGCGTCGATCGAGCCGATCGGCGAGCAGGAGACGTACGACCTCACCGTCCCCGGCGACCACAACTTCGTCGCCGACGACGTCGTCGTGCACAACAGCGCCCTCGTCACCAACATCGCCGAGAACGCCGCGCTCGAGCACGGCAAGCCAGTCGCGCTGTTCTCGCTGGAGATGTCGGAGGCGGAGCTGGCGCAGCGCTTCGTCGCGTCGCAGGCGCGCATCCGCGGCGAGGAGCTGCGCAAGGGGCGTGTGTCGGAGAACCGCTGGCCGAGAATCCTGGAGGCGTGCCAGCGGCTGTCCGACGCGCCGCTGTACGTCGACGACTCGTCCGACATGGGCATCCTCGAGCTGCGCGCGAAGGCGCGGCGCCTGCACCAACAGAGCGAGAGCGGGCTCGGCCTGATCATCCTCGACTACCTCCAGCTGATGCGGGCCGACAGCCGCATCGAGAACCGCGTCGAGGCGGTCGGCCAGATGAGCCGCGGCCTGAAGATCCTCGCGCGCGAGCTCGAGGTGCCGGTGATCGCGCTCTCGCAGCTCAGCCGCGCCGTCGAGTCGCGCACCGACAAGAGACCGATCCTGTCCGACCTGCGCGAGTCGGGCAACATCGAGCAGGACGCCGACCTCGTGATGTTCATCTACCGCGACGAGTACTACGACAGAGAGTCCGAGCGCGAGGGCGAGGCCGACATCATCATCGCCAAGCACCGCAACGGCGCCCTGGGGGACGTGACGCTGACGTTCCAGAAGGAGTACCCCAAGTTCATGAACTTCGCTGGGGATCGGTTCGGGTCGTAGGCATTGCGCTCCGGCGCTGGCGGTACGCCGGGGCGCGGGCGGTGCTGAGCGAAAGCCCACGCCGATGCCGCCTGCGCGGACAGGGTAGGGAGCCGACGCCTGGGCGCCGGGAGCCCGGGCGGTGCTGGTCAGCCGGGCGCGCGATGTCCTCCGCGAGAGGCTTCTGCGGATCCCACGACCGACTGCACCCGCGGCGCGGCCCCACGACGGGCCTCTCGCGGGGGAGCATCGCGCGCCCCGGCGTACCGAGAACGCCGAGACCCAGGCGGCGAAGCGCCGCAGACGCAAGGCTCCCTACACTGTCAACCGCCATGCCAGGCATCGTGATCGTGGGCGCCCAATGGGGTGATGAGGGCAAGGGGAAGATCACCGACCTGCTCGCCGAGCGGTCGGATGCGGTCGTGCGCTTCCAGGGCGGCAACAACGCCGGCCACACGATCGTCCGCAACGGCGAGACGTGGAAGCTGCACCTGATGCCGTCGGGGATCCTCTACCCCGGCAAGCTCTGCATCATCGGCAACGGCGTCGTGATCGACCCGAAGGTGCTCACGGACGAGCTGGACGAGCTGCGCGGCCGGGGCGTCGACACGAGCGGGCTGCGGATCTCCGCCAACGCGCACATGATCATGCCCTACCACCTGATGCTCGACGACGCGGGCGAGGCGAGGCTGGGCAAGCTGAAGATCGGCACGACGCGGCGCGGGATCGGCCCCTGCTATGCCGACAAGGCGTCGCGCATCGGCATCCGCGTGCAGGACCTGCTGGACGAGAAGATCCTCAAGCAGAAGATCGTCGCGGCGCTCGAGCCCAAGCGGCTCGCGCTGCGCCCGTTCGCGCGCGACCCGAGACTGGACCTGCAGGCGATCACCGAGGAGTACCTCGCGTACGGCCACCGCCTGTCCGAGCACATCCAGGACACGACGCGGCTGGTGTGGGACAAGCTCGACGAGCACGCGACGGTGATCTTCGAGGGCGCGCAGGGCGCACTGCTCGACATCGACCACGGCACGTATCCGTTCGTCACCTCCTCGAACCCGATCGCCGCCTCGGCCTGCATCGGCAGCGGCGTCGGGCCGAAGGACATCGACGAGGTGTGGGGGATCACGAAGGCGTACAGCACGCGCGTCGGCTCTGGACCGTTCCCGACCGAGCTGGACGACGAGCTGGGCGAGCAGCTGCGCCAGAAGGGCGGCGAGTTCGGCACGACGACCGGGCGCTCGCGCCGCGTCGGCTGGCTCGACCTCGTGGCGCTGCGCTACGCCGCGCGCATCAACTCGCTGACCGCGCTGGTCGTGACGAAGCTCGACGTGTTGACGGGACTCGAGACGATCAAGGTCTGCACGCGCTACCGCGGCGAGGACGGCGCCGAGTTCGACCACTTCCCTTACCACCAGAGCGTGCTGCATCACACGTCGGGCGAATACATCGACCTGCCGGGCTGGACCGAGGACATCGGCGAAGCGCGCAGCGAGGACGACCTGCCGGAGAACGCCCGCCGCTACCTCGCGTTCGTCGAGGAGTTCATCGGCGTCCCGGTCGTGATGATCGGCGTCGGACCGGGCCGCGAGCAGACGGTCTGGACGGACGCCGGCCGCGAGACGGTGCCCGGCAAGGCCGTCGCCGCGGCGTAAGTCAGCGCCAGCGCTCGATCAGATCCTCGTCGGGAACCTCGCGCACCACCCGCGCGGGCACGCCCATCACGACCGCACGAGCGGGCACGTCACGCACGACGACCGCGCCCGCCGCCACGAACGCCTCCTCGCCGACCTCGACGCCCGGCGTCAGCACCGCACCGCCACCGATCCGGCAGGCACGGCGCAGAACCGCCCCGCGCAGCGGCGTGCCGGGAGCGAGCCGCCCCATCGCATCGTCGTTCGTCGTCATCGCACACGGCCCCACGAACACGTCGTCCTCCACCACGGAGAAAGCCGTCAGATAGACGTTCGTCTGCACCTTCACCCGAGCGCCGACGACCACATCATTGTCGACCACAGAGCCACGCCCGATCACACTCCGCGAGCCGATCGTCGCCCGCTCCCGCACAAACGCCTGATCCCCCACGATCGCACCCGCCCCGATCGACGCCCCCGCAAACACGATCGCCCCACAACACACCGTCGCACCAGCCGCGATCCGCAGCAGCTCAACGGCGCCGGCCGCAGCCGACCCAGGCGCGAGCCGGGGACGCTTGCCGAGCACAGCACCGTCCTCGACAACGACACCGTCACCGATCTCGACATCGGAGTGCACGACGACGTGAGCACCGAACACGACGCCCGCGCCCACGCGAGCGGACGGCGACAACACGAGGCCAGGAGCGTCAGGCACGCGCGAAAGCCTACGCGGCGAAGACGCGGACCGGGTCGGGGCGCAGGCGGCCGGGGCCCGGACGCTGCTGGTCAGCCGGGCGCGCGATGTCCTCCGCGAGAGGCTTCTGCGGATTCCACAAACACGACGCGGCGGCAGCGACGTCACACGACGGGCCTCTCGCGGGGGAGCATCGTGCGCCCCGGCGTACCGCAGACGCGCGCGCCCCGGCGTACCGCATACGCCGAAACCCCGCCCGATAAGCTGCCGAACCGTGCTGCGCGCGGCGACCCTCGGGCTCGGGATGATGGGCCGCCACCACGCCCGCATCCTCCAGTCCCTCCCCGGCGTCACCTTCGCCGGCGCCGTCGACCCGCTCGGCGACCGCAACGACGCCGTCCGCGACCCGTCGCTCGTCTACAGAACCCTCGACGAGCTGCTCGCCCAGGGCCCGCTCGACATGGCCGTCGTCGCGCTGCCGACGGAGGAGCACCTGCCGGTCGCGCTGCAGCTCGCGGAGGCGGGCGTCCACATGCTGATCGAGAAGCCGCTCGCGGCCTCCGTCGAGGAGGGCGAGCAGATCGTGGCGGCATGCGAGCGCGCCGGGGTGCGAGCGGCGGTCGGGCACGTGGAGCGCTTCAACCCGGCGCTGATCGCGCTGCGCGAGCGCGTGCTGGCGGGCCAGCTCGGCGACGTGTTCCTCGTCGCGACGGAGCGGATCGGACCGTTCCCCGAACGCGTGCGCGACGTCGGCGTCGTGAAGGACCTCGCGACGCACGACCTCGACATCGTCACGTGGGTCGCCGACGCGCGGATCGTCACCGTCGCCGCACAGACGGCGCACCGCACCGGGCGCCCGCACGAGGACCTCGTGCTCGTGACCGGCCGGCTCGCCTCCGACGTGCCGTTCAACTCGATCGTCGACTGGCTGACGCCGACGAAGACGCGCCGCACGCGCGTGCTCGGCGACCGCGGCATGCTCGTCGCCGAGACGGTCACGGCCGACCTGACGTTCTACGAGAACGGCCAGGTGACGTCGTCATGGCCCAGCTCGCAGGCGCTGCGCGGCGTCTCGGAGGGCGACGCGACGCGCTACGCGCTCGCGCGCGCGGAGCCGCTGCGGACCGAGCTGGAGGCGTTCCGCGACCTCGTCGCCGGCGATGACGACGCGCCCGTGGTGACGCTCGCGCAGGGGCTCGCCGCGCTGCGCTCCGCCGAGGCCGTGCTGGCGAGCGCCGCGGCCGGCGAGACGGTCCGCCTGGCGCCATGAGAGTCGTCGTCGTCGCGCTCGGCAAGATCGGCCTGCCGCTCGCCGCCTACGTCGCGAAGGCGGGACACGAGGTCGTCGGCTGCGACGTCGACCCGCGCGTGTGCGAGCTGGTGAACGCTGCGCAGGCGCCGTTCCCCGGCGAGGCCGGGCTCGACGAGGCGCTCGCGGAGGTCGTCGGCGACGAGCGCCTGCGCGCGCAGACGGACACCACCGGCGCGATCGCCGCGGGCGCCGACCTGGTGATCGCCGTACCGCCGCTTGTGGTCGACGCCGACGCGCGGCCGGACTGGCGGATCCTCGACAGCGTGCTCGCGGACATCGCGCGGGGGCTGCGAGCGGCAGGGGAAGCCGGGCACCGCGGCACGGTCGTGAGCGTCGAGACGACGCTGCCGATCGGGACGACGCGCACGCGCATCGCGCCGGCGCTGGCGGCCGGCAGCGGCCTGCATCCCGAGCACGACTTCTTCGTCGCGTTCAGCCCGGAGCGCGTCTACAGCGGGCGCATCTTCGCGGACCTCGGCACCTACCCGAAGCTCGTCGGCGGCTGCTCGGAGGAGGGCGAGGCGCGCGCCGTCGAGCTGTACCGCGCGTTCGTCGAGCCGGCCGCCGAGGTGTGGCCGATGGGCTCCGCCGAGGCCGCGGAGCTGGCGAAGCTGGCGGAGACGACGTACCGCGACCTCAACATCGCCTTCGCCAACGAGCTGGCGCGCCACGCCGACCGTGCCGGCGTCGACGTGATGCGCGTGATCGACGCGTCCAACAGCCAGCCGTTCAGCCACATCCACCGGCCGGGCGTCGCGGTCGGCGGCCACTGCATCCCGGTCTACCCGCACTTCTACCTGCACGGCGATCCGGCGGCGCGCCTGCCGGCGGTGGCGCGCGAGGTGAACGGGGCGATGCCGGCGTACGCCGTGGACCTGCTGGAGTCCGCGCTCGGTGGGCTCGACGGCGCGCGCGTGCTGATCCTCGGCGTCGCCTATCGCGGCGGCGTGAAGGAGACCGCCTTCTCGGGCGCGTTCCCGCTGCGCGACGAGCTCGCCAAGCGCGGCGCGACGGCTGTGGCCGCGGACCCGCTCTACGACGCGGCGGAGCTGCGGACCCTCGGCTTCGAGCCGTGGGACGGCGAGCCGCTCGACGGCGCGATCCTGCAAGCCGACCACGCGCAGTACCGCACCCTGACCCCGGCGGATCTGGCGGGCGCGCGCGCGGTGGTCGACGGACGCGATGCGCTCGACCCGGCGCCGTTCGCAGCGGCCGGCGTGGCGCTGCGGCGGATCGGGCGGCCCTAAGCCGCTGCCGGCGCGCCCGCGCCCAGCGCGCGCACGGCCTCCGCGACCCGCTCGCCGGCGCGGCCGTCGCCGTACAGCTGCGGGCGCTCGCCCGGCGGCGTGCGCTCCAGCGCGGCGAGAGCGGAAGCCGTGTCGAGGTCGACGAGCACGTTCCAGCCGGCGTCGACCGTCTCGACCCACTCCGTGCTCGGGCGCAGCGTCACGCACGGCACTCCCGCGAGGTAGGCCTCCTTCTGCACGCCGCCCGAGTCGGTCACGACCGCGGCGGCGTTGCACAGCAGCGCGGTGAAGTCGAGGTAGCCGAGCGGCGGCGCGAGGCGGATGTGCGATGCGTTCTGGACCGCATCGAGCAGGCCGCCGGCCTCCAACCGGGCGCGCGTGCGCGGGTGCAGCGGCAGGATCGTCGGCAGCGGCAGCGCGAGCAGCAGCTCGACGAGCAGGCGCAGGCGCGCGGGGTCGTCGACGTTGCCGGCCCGGTGCGCGGTCGCGAGCAGGAAGCCGCCCGGCTCGACGCCGTACGGGTCCAGCGCGGCCGTGCGCGCCCGCGCGGCCGGCTGCAGCAGCTGCGCGACGTCGACCATCACGTCGCCGACCAGCTCGACCGCGCCGGCCACGGACTCCCGCGCGAGGTTGTCGACCGCGGTCTGCGACGGGCACAGCAGCAGCGCGCTGAGGTGGTCGGTCACGACGCGGTTGACCTCCTCCGGCATCGCGCGGTCGAACGAGCGCATCCCCGCCTCCACATGCGCGACCGGGATTCCCGCTTGCACCGCCGCGAGCGCGCCTGCGAGCGTCGAGTTCGTGTCGCCGTAGACGAGCACCGCGTCGGGCGCGACGTCGGCCAGCAGGGGTTCGAGCGCGGCCAGCATGCGCGCCGTCTGCGCCGTGTTCGTGCCGCCGCCGATGCCGAGCAGGTGCTCGGGCGGCGGCAGCTCCAGCTCGTCGAAGAAGACCTGCGACAGCTCGGCGTCGTAGTGCTGGCCGGTGTGGACGGTGACCTCCTCGCCGAGCGCGCGCAGGCGCGAGGAGACGGCGGAGGCCTTGATGAACTGCGGGCGGTTCCCGATGACGGTGAGGACGCGCATCAGCCGGCCGCGCCCACGTCGCGCAGGATCCGCTCGTGCAGGCGCGCTGCGAGGTCGCGGGTCACCGGCCCCGGCTCGTCCGCGCCGATCGCGCGCCCGTCGACGCTCGCGACCGGCTGCAGCTCGCGCGTGGTCGAGACGAGGAACGCCTCGTCGGCGGCGAGCAGCTCGTCGAGCGTGCACGAGCGCTCCTCCGCGCCCGCCAGCTCGAGCGTCACCGCGCGCGTGATCGAGGCGAGGATGTGATCGCTCAGCGGCGGCGTCAGCACGGCGCCGTCGCTGACCCAGAAGATCGACGACGTCGGCGCCTCCAGCACGCGTCCGTGCGGCGTCACGAGCAGCGCCTCGTCGGCATCCCGCTCTCTCGCGAGGCGGGTGGCGAGCATGTTGGCGGCGTAGGAGAGCGACTTGACTCCGTCGAGCAGGCGCACGGGCGCGTAGGTGACGGTCGCGAGGCGGATCGCGGGCGCATGAGCAGGCAGCGACTCGATCAGCAGCAGGCGCCGCCCGCCGCGCGTGATGACGATCCGCAGCATGCCCGGGTCCGGCTCGCCGCCGGCCGCGCCGAGCAGCCGGTCGACGTCGGCGCGGACCGCGTCGGGATCGATCGGCAGGCGCAGGTTCGCCGCAGAGCGCGCAAGCCGCTCCAGATGCTCGTCCAGCGCGAACGGCCGCCCGCTGTAGAGGCGCAGCACCTCGAACACGCCGTCGCCGCGCAGCAGCCCCTCGTCGGTCGCGGGGACGACGGCCTCCGCCGCAGGCATCACGGCGCCGTCGAGGCAGGCGAGATGGGCGGTCGCCATCGGCGCGAATGGTATTGGGCGCGGTCGGCGGTCGGCGCTTGCGTCGCGCGACGATTCCCGCGAGACTGGCTGTGCAGCCAGTCCACGCCCCGGCACACACCGCCCGCCCGAAGGAGAACCCATGGCCAAGCAGCCCCGCACGCTCACCGGCAAGGTCGTCGCGATCACCGGCGGCGCCCGCGGCATCGGCCGCGCGACGGCGGCGGCGCTCGTGCGCAAGGGCGCGAAGGTCGCGATCGGCGACGTGGACGTGGAGCTGGCGGAGCGCACGGCGGCGGAGCTGGGCGGCGGCACGGTCGCGCTCGCGCTCGACGTGACCGACCGCGAGTCGTTCGAGCGCTTCCTCGACGAGACCGAGCAGCGGCTCGGCCCGCTCGACGTGCTCGTCAACAACGCCGGGATCATGCAGCTCGGGCGCTTCGCGGAGGAGAGCGACGCGGTCTCCGCGCGGCAGATCGACATCAACCTGCACGGCGTGATCTTCGGCTCGAAGCTCGCGCTGCAGCGCTTCCTGCCGCGCCGCACCGGGCACCTCGTGAACATCGCGTCGACCGCCGGCAAGGCGGGCGTGCCCGGCGGCGCGACCTACTCGGCGACGAAGCACGCGGTCGTGGGCCTGACGGAGGCGATCCGCGGCGAGATCCGCGGCAGCGGCGTCGAGACGAGCGTCGTGATGCCGGTGCCCGTGAACACGGAGCTCGCGGCCGGGCTCGTGAGAGGGCGCGGGCTGACGGCCACCGTCGAGCCCGAGCAGGTCGCCGACGCGATCGTCGAGGCGCTCGAACGCCCGCGCCACGACGTCTACGTGCCGAAGGCGATCACCGTCGGCGTGCGGATCGGGGCGCTGCTGCCGCGCCGGCTCGCCGAGGCGATCGGCCGCAGCGCGAAGACCGACCGCATCCTCGCCGAGGCCGACCTGTCGGCCCGCGCGGCCTACGAGCAGCGCGCCGCCGCGAGCGAGCCGAGCCGCGAGCCGGAGCACGCGGAGGCGGGCTGAGCGCCCGCGGAGATGCCGGCGGGCGGAGAGTGGGCCGTGGAGGAATCGAACCTCCAACCTTGGGATTAAGAGTCCCCTGCTCTGCCAGTTGAGCTAACGGCCCGGGGATGGCGCGGCCCCAGTGGGGCTGACCGACCCGGCATGGTAGCCGGTGGCGGCGCGATCTGCATATGCCCGCGGCGAAACGCCGCCGACAGGGCCGCGCTCAGCCTGTGCCGTTGACGGAGCTGCCGCCCGACTGCACGCCTCTCGCGGACTGCTGGAGCACCTGTCTCTTGACGTTCGCGAGATTGACTCTCAGCAGTCTCTGCTGCGCCGAAGGCGCGAGCGACACGGCCTTCGCCGCGGCAAGGTCGCCCTTGCGCATCTGGTTGGCGAGGTAGGCGTACTGGGCGAGCGTCGCGTAGGCGGCCTCCGAGGGCTGCTGCTGGGTGACGATCTCCATCACGGACGAGGCGTTGGCCGGCTGGTTGAGCCCGCTCTGCGAGTAGGCGTTCGCCATCAGACGTGCCAGCGTCGCATCCGGATGCTGGGGATTGAGCGCGAGATATCTCTGCCACGAGCGGGAGGCGGCGACGAGCTTCGTTCTGCCCGCGGTCGTGAACGCGCCGTTCCCGCCGTCGAGCGTATTGTCGAACGGCGCCGACTGGTACTGGGCGTAGGTGAGTCTGTACCACGCGTTCGGATCCGTCGGATGGAGTCTCACCAGCCGGGCGGCGCTCTTCTCGGCGCTGCTGACCTGCGCGCTCGTGCTCGCCCCGCCACCTCTGAAGATGTCGAAGAAGCCGCCGCCGCCCGTGCCCGTGCCGATCCCGAACAGCAGCAAGCCGCCGCCCATCAGCACGGCAAGGCCGAGGTAGATGATCTTGACGGCGGTTCTGCGACCGCGGCTCTGAAGGTCGAACAGCATCTGTGGTCAGCTTCCCTCTATCTCGTCGCCGTCGTGCGGCCCGTGCGTCGCGAGCTCGTCGCGACCCCCCCGTCGCCGGTCGGCGATCTCCAGGAGCAGGATACTCAGGCCGTAGAGCAGGAGCAGCGGTACCATCTCGATCGCCGTCGTGACGGGGTCGACGCCCGGCAGCAGCGCGGCGATGATCGCGATCGCGACGATCGCGTAGCGCCAGATCGAGCGGAGCTGGCGGGCCGTGACGATTCCGGCCGCGTTGGCCGCGAGCAGCCCGATCGGGAGTTGGAACACCAGCCCGATCGACAGCAGCGTCAAGAGCTGGAAGCGGTAATAGTCTCTGGCCTGGATCAGGATGTCGAAGCTGCCGCTGTTGAAGTTCTGGAGGAACGAGATGGCGGGCGGCAGCACGAGGTAGTACGCGAACGCCACGCCGCAGACGAACAGCACCGGCACCATCAGCATCATCGGAAGCGCGATCTGCCGCTCGCGCGGACTGAACGCCGGCAGCACGAACGCGTACGCCTGGTACAGCAGCAACGGGAGCGAGAACAGCAGCGCGAAGTAGGCGGCGACGGTCAGCGTCACCGTGAACGGCTCGGCGACGCCGGTCGTGATCGGCACCCGCGCCGGCGTCGTCTTCGGCAGCGCCTGGGCGGCCGCGCCCACCTGCGCGGCCGCGTCGGTCATCTCGCGGCGCTGCGCCGGCGTGAGATTCGGGGCCGTCGCGAGCGCACCGAACGCTCTGGCAGTCGCGGAAAGCCCTCTCTGGACCGTCTGCTCAGCGGTCGCGGCCTGCGCGAGGCGCCCGCTGCCCTTGGTGGTCTGGGTCGCCTCCTTGAGCGGCTTGTTGAGGACGTTGAGCAGCGCGCCGTTCTGCCAGAAGCAGACACCGAATGCGACGGCGATCGTGACGACGCAGATGATCAGCCGCGAGCGCAGCTCGTCGAGGTGGTCGACGATCGTGAGCCGGTCCTCGTGACCGATCGGCTTGAGCGCGGTCGCCATGGGCGCTGCGGGCGGGCTGCGTCAGCCGCGCTGCTCAGGCGCCGGGTCGGCGGCCTGCGGGGCCGGCGCGGCGGCGGGCGGCGGGTCGGCCTGGGCCTGGCTCAAGGCGGGGCGGGCATCCGCGTCCGCGTCGTCGTGCTTGTCGTCGCCGGTGATCGAGTCCTTGAACTCGCGCATCCCCGTCCCCAGCGAGCGCCCGAGCGAGGGCAGGCGCTTGGGGCCGAAGATCACCAGCAGGACGACGATGACGAGGACGATCTCGAGCGGACCGATCTGAGAGAACACGGGAATCCTCCGATGGGGTCTGCACAGCGTAGCGCCCGGCTCGCCGCGGCTCCGTGAGGTCCACGGAGCGGGTCTGCGGGCGATCCGCTCAAGTTCGCGTCGCGGGCGACCGATCCTGTGGCCAGAGCACCATGAACCATCCCGCAGACCACCACTCCACCCGCCGCGTCACGCTCCCCACCGGGCAGGCCGTCGACGTCCTCTTCGTCGCCGGCGCGGGCGATGCCGCACCCGGCATGCCGCCGAGCCCGCCCGTCGAAAGCGGCCTGCACGTGTGCCCCGAGTGCGCCTCATCGCTCGTCGCTCCCGTCGCCTGGGAGCAGGCGGGGCCGCGCGAGTGGGCGGTCACGATCCAGTGCCCCAACTGCGAATGGTGGGACGCGGACGTGTTCGACGAGGACACCGTCGAACGCTTCGACGAAGAGCTCGACCGCGGCACCGAGGCGCTCGTGCGCGATCTGCTGCGCCTCATGCGCGCCAACATGGAAGACGACGTCGAACGCTTCGTCGCCGCCCTCCACGCCGACGCGATCCTGCCCGAGGATTTCTAGCCGCCCGCGCTGCTGCTCGCTGTTGCGCCGTTGCCGTGGCAGCCGTGCCGCGCCGAGTCTTGCTCTGAGCGGCGATGAAACATACGCCGCTCAGCGCAAGCTCGCGCGGCACGGCACCACAGCACGCTGAGCCCCAGCCAGGGCCCGCAGGCAGCTGCTGGCGTCGCAGCTCACGCCGAGCCAACGCACAGCAACCGAGAGAGCTGGGCGCCCAAGCGGGCGCGGCCGGGCGCGGGACGCTGCTGGGGGCGCGAGGCGCGAGCTTGGACTGCGAGACGTATGTTTCATCGTCTCGCAGGGCAAGACTCGACGCCTCGGGCCTGCCGAGCACGTTCAGACTCAGGCGTAGCGCTCGACGACGCCCTCGGCGACCAGCTCGAGCGCGCGCTGCTGCGCCGGCGGCAGCACGGGCAGCCCGCGGCGCGCCTCGTCGACGACCGCCAGCGCGTGCTCCTTCGCGCTCGCGAGCGCTCCGGTCGCGGCGATGCGGTCGCAGACCTCCTCGGCGTCTGCCGGCGTGCGCAGTGCGCGCAGGTCGAGCTGGGCCAGCTGCGGATCGCGCTCGCGCGCGAGGATCAACGGCAGCGTGACGGTGCCGTCGAGCAGGTCGGTGCCGCGGCTCTTGCCGGTGCGGGCCGCGGGGCCGGACACGTCGAGGATGTCGTCGAGCAGTTGGAAGGCCAAGCCGATGCGGCGGCCGAACAGCGCGAGCGCTTCTGCGGCGTCGCCGGCGGTGTCCGGCGCCGGCGCCGACGCGAGCGCGCCGAGACGGCAGGCGGCCTCGAACAGGCTGCCGGTCTTCAGCTCGCAGCGATGGACGTAGCGCTCGAGCGAGATGCCAGCGTCCCATGCGTCGGCACGCTGCACCAGCTCCCCGGCGGCCAGTGCCGAGGCGGCCGCCGACAGGGCGCGGACGTCGTCGAGCTGGCCGCCGCCGGCCGCGAGCTCGGCGAACGCGCGCGAGAACAGCAGGTCGCCGGTGGCGATGGCTATCGTGCGGCCGGCCGCAGCGACGACGGTCGGCGCGCCGCGCCGCAGCGCGGCGGCGTCGAGCACGTCGTCGTGCACGAGGCTCGCGCTGTGGATCAGCTCGACGGCGACCGCGGCGCGCACGAGCCGCGCCTCCGCGGCGCCGTCGGCGGTCTCTCCGGCGGCGAGGAACACGAGCAGCGGGCGCAGGCGCTTGCCGCCGGCAGAGATCGTCGCCGTCGCATGGTGCGCGAGCGTGGCGCCGTGTCCGGCGGCCAGAGCGACGAGCCGGTCCTCGGTGCGCTCCAGCAGGGCGGCGAGCCTCGGGCCGCCGGCGCGCACGACGGCGTCGACGGCGGCCGCGGTCGTCGTCGTGGCTTCGCGTTCGGCAGCGCCGCTCACGCGACCTCGCCGACGTGGATCGCGATGATCCCCCCGGCGGTCAGCACGTAGCGGATCGAGCGCAGCCCGCAGCGCTCCATCGTCGCCGCCAGCTCCTGCGGCCCGGGGAAGCGTCTGACCGACCGCGGCAGGTAGGTGAAGGCGTCGCCGTCCCCGGCGACGCGGCCGAGCAGCGGCACGACGCGGTCGAACCAGACGCGGAAGAACGTCGACAGCGGGGGCCGCGTCGGCGTCGTCATCTCCAGCACGACGACGCGGCCGCCGGGCCGCACGACGCGCACCAGCTCGGACAGCCCGCGCTCGAGGTCGGAGAAGTTGCGCACGCCGAAGCCGACCGTCGCGGCGGCGAACTCGTCATCCGCGTACGGCAGCTCGAGCGCGTTCGCCCATTCGACGCGGATCGGCGCGTGCGGGACGGCCGCGTCGCGGTTCGCCGCCTTCACGCGCGCCAGCTCCAGCATCTGCTCGGAGAAGTCGCAGGCGACGATCTCGCCGCCGGGTCCGACGCGCCGCGCCAGCTCGAGCGCCAGGTCCCCAGTGCCGCAGGCGACGTCGAGCGCGCGGGCGCCGGGCGCGAGCTGGGCGAGGTCGGCCGCGCGCTCGCGCCAGCGGTGGTGCATGCCGGCGGTCATCACCGAGTTCATGCGGTCGTAGACGCGCGCGATGCCGTCGAACATCGCCCGCACCTGCGGCTCCTCCAGCGTTCCAGTGGCGGGGCCCGACTCGGTGGTGCCGCCGCTCGCGGTCATGCCGCTACTTGAGCTGGCTGAGGAACGCGACGAGCGCCTGGAACTTCTGCGGCTGCTGCTCGGCGAGCGCCTGGAAGGACGGCATCGGCGCGGTCGGGTTGCGCAGCGTCTGCGCGATCGCGGACGCCGGCAGCGTGCCGCCGATTCTCGTCAGGTGCGGACCCGGGCCGTCGTTGCCGTTCTCGCCGATCTTGTGGCAGGCGAGGCAGCCGGACTGGGCCGCCACGAGCTTGCCGGCGTTCCACTGCGACAGCGCCGCGCCCTGCAAGCCGTGCGGTGGTGAGAGGTCGATCTCGTTCGGCGATCCGGCGCTCGCGCCGAGGTACGTCAGGAAGGCCATCGCCGCGATCGTGAAGATGCCGGCCGTGGTCGCGAGCGGACGGCGCTCGGGACGACGCTCCGGGCTGCGGTCGTAGAACGGCAGCAGGAACAGCAGGATCATGCAGATCGTCGGCACGCCGATCGTCGCGAACGGGACGAAGTTCGGCGGCTTGATGACGCGCAGCAGCTCGAACAGGAAGAAGAAGTACCACTCGGGCCGCGGCACGTAGGTCGTCGTCGTCGGATCGGCCTTCGGGCCCATCTCGGCGCCGAGCACGATCGACATCGTGATGATCACGACCATCACGATCACGGCCATCGCCGAGTCCTTTGCGACCGCGTAGGGGAAGAACGGCTTCCCCTGCGACTTCAGGGTCGCGTACTCGCGAAGGTACTGCTCCTTCTCGCGCTGGTTCATGCGGGACTCAGACCTCGGACTCGGTGAGGCGCTCGTCCGGCTTCGCCTTGATCCACGGCGGAGCGGTCGTGCCGAGCTTCGCGACGAGGTACAGGTGGGCGCCGATCAGCGCGGCGAGCAGTCCGGGAACGAGCATCATGTGGATCGCGTAGAAGCGCGACAGCGTCGTGGCGCCGAACTCGGGGCCGGCGCGCAGGAAGTCGGACAGGTACGGGCCGATCAGCGGGCCGGTGCCGTTGATGTTCACGCCGACGATCGTCGCCCAGTAGGAGCGCTGGTCGAACGGCAGCAGGTAGCCGGTGAACGACATCGTCATCGTCAGGATCAGCAGCACGACGCCGATCACCCAGTTCAGCTCGCGCGGGTACTTGTACGCGCCGAAGAAGAACGTGCGGCCCATGTGCAGGAAGACGAGGATCACCATCACGGTCGATCCCCACTTGTGCATCCCGCGCACGAACTGGCCGAGGAAGGCGTCGTTCGTCACGTAGCGGATCGACTCGTACGCGCGCGTCGGCGACGGGTCGTAGTACATCGCCAGGAAGACGCCGGTCACCGCCTGCGACAGGAAGGCGAACATCGCCGCCGAGCCGAGCGTGTAGAACCAGTTCGTCCCCTTTGGGACCTTGCGGAAGAGCATCCAGCGGACGCCGCCGGAGAGCGACGTGCGCTCGTCGATCCAGTCGACGACCGTCATGCCGGCCTCGGCTGCGTGGTCGAGCGGACCGGCTCTGCCGTTGCCGGTGCCCGGGCGCGGCGGCTGCGGCTTGAGCGCCGGCGGCACGGGCGGAGCGGGAAGCTTCATTCTCGGCATGCGCTCATCTCCCCGGCTTCTGCGGCGTCGAGAAGCGGGCGGGGTACAGGTACTGGCCGATGCCGTCGAGCGGCTCGCCCGGGTCGCGCGGCGAGAAGCGGCGCAGCTGGCTGTTGACGCTGTAGCGCGGGCCGACCATCACGAGGCCGTTGTCGACTCTCGTGTAGAAGCGGTCGAGCGGACGCACCGGCGGCCCGCCCTCGCGGATGCCGCGGAAGTCGTACACGCCGCCGTGGCAGGGGCAGATGAACTTGCCGGCGGCCTGCGTGAAGCGCACCGGACAGCCGAGGTGGTTGCAGCGGGTCGAGATCACGATCGCCGCGGACTTGCCGCCCGGCTCGGTGTCGATCTCGGGGTTGCGCTTGCGGACGTAGACGGTCGTCTTGCCGGCCTCGCCGATGCCGGAGACGATCTGGATCACGCGCGGGTAGTACGTGTCCTCGGTGAAGTCGGTGAGCGGGCCGACCGACTGCCACGGCATCTTCGTGCGCTCGAACACCGGCCCGAGCGCGAAGCCGAGCGCCGGGAGCGCGAACGCGCCGGCGGCGACGGCGCCGAGCGTGTGGGTGGTCGCGCCCATGAAGCGGCGACGGGTGACCGTCTCGCCGTCGAAGGCACCGGGGATGCCGCGATCGGCCGTGTAGGGCGAGGTCTTCTTGTGTCTGTCTTCAGCCACGGTGAGAATTCTGCGGGGTTCGTGCGGGGCGGCCGGTGGACGACCGCGGCCGCGAACCATATCGCCAACAGGCCGTGGGACGTCGCACGGGTGCGTCGGCTGACGCCGCGGTCCGCGCGCTACGGCCTGCGGCCGATCGACTCCACCGCGGCGTCCCACGCGGCGGACGCGCGCGCCGGATCCCCGTCGGCGTGGGCGCGGGCGCAGTCGGAGATCAGGTCGGCGAGCGCGGCGACGGCGTCGAGGTCGCCCAGCGCGGCCAGCTCCGCGAGCGCGAGCGCGTAGAGGCGGTCGCCGCCCAGCAGCGCGAGATCGCCGTCGCCGGCGTCGACGACGCGCCCCTCGGCGTAGTGGAGGAGGTAGCCCTCGCGCACCGCCGCGAGCGTGAGCGCGTAGGGACCGGGAGGCACGGGCGCGAGCAGCGGCTCGTCGTCGCGGCCGGCGGCGTCCGGGCGCAGCGCGCCGGCGAGCAGGCCGCCTTCGCCGCGCACCGCCTCGGCGAGCTGCTGCGCGCCGCTCATGCGCCAGCCCCGCGCGGGAGCGCGGCGAACGCCGCCGTGGCAGCCTCGAGCGTCTGCTCCAGGGCCGCCTCGTCGTGCGCGAGCGACGGGAACCACGCCTCGAACTGGGAGGCCGGCGGGTAGACGCCGCGCGCAAGCAGCTCGCGGCACCAGGCGGCGTAGGCGTCGCGGTCGCAGGCGACCGCGTCGGCGTAGTCGCGCACGCGGTCGCGGCGGAAGAAGACGGTCAGCAGCCCCGGCACGCTGACGACGTGCGCGCGGCCGAACCAGCCGCCCGCGCGGATCGCGTCGCGCAGGCCGTCGGCCAGCAGCTCTGTCGTTCTGGCGAGCTGGGCGTAGGCGGTCTCGGTCAGCAGCTCCAGCGTCTTGAGCCCGGCCGCGACGGCGAGCGGGTTCCCCGACAGCGTGCCCGCCTGGTAGACGTCGCCCGCCGGCGCGATCCGCTCCATCAGCTCGCGCCGGCCGCCGTAGGCGGCGGCGGGCAGCCCGCCGCCGATCACCTTGCCCATGATCGTCAGGTCGGGGGTCACGTCGCTGCGCTCCTGCGCGCCGCCGGGCGCGACGCGGAAGCCGCTGATCACCTCGTCGAAGATCAGCAGCGCGCCGTTGTGGTCGGCGCGCTCGCGCAGCAGCTCGAGGAAGCCGGGCGCGGGCGGGACGAGGCCCATGTTCGCCGGGTAGGGCTCGGCGACGATCGCCGCCAGCTCGTAGTGGTTCGTCGCGGCGACGAGTGCGTCCACGTCGTTCCACGGCACGACGATCGTCTCCTTGGCGGCGGCCGCCGGGACGCCGGGGCTGGCGGGGATCCCCTGGGTCGCGAGGCCGGAGCCGGCGTCGGCGAGCAGGCCGTCGACGTGGCCGTGGTAGGCGCCGGCGAACTTGAGGATCGTGTCGCGCCCGGTGACGGCGCGCGCCAGCCGCAGCGCGCTCATCGATGCCTCGGTGCCGGACGAGGTCATCCGCACCATCTCGACGGACGGCACGCGGGCGACGATCTCGGCGGCGATCTCGACCTCGCCGGGCGTCGGCGCGCCGAAGCTCGTGCCGAGCGCGGCGGCCTCGGTCACGGCTCGCACGATCTCCGGATGCGCGTGCCCGTGGATCAGCGGCCCCCACGAGCAGACGTAGTCGACGTAGCGGTTGCCGTCGACGTCGACCAGCTCGCAGCCCTCGCCGCGCGCGACGAAGATCGGGTCGCGGCCGATCGAGCGCATCGCGCGCACCGGCGAGTTGACGCCGCCGGGGAGGAGCGTCAGCGCGCGTGCGTACAGCTCGGCGGAGCGGGCGTCGGCGAGCGGCGGGGCGGGAGTGACCGGGTTTCGCCCTCCGGTCACCGCAAGCGGAGACCTGCGGGCGATGTCACTCACGCGTGCTCACGTTCCCAGGCCTTGAACTCGTCCGTGAAGTACAGGAGGCGGATCTTCTTGAACTCGGTCGAGGAGTAGAGCGTCGCGCGCTCCGTGATGCCGTGCGTCTCGGCGATCGAGTCGAGGATCGCGTCGCACTCCTCCTTCGAGCGGCCGTGGGCCATCGTGAAGACGCTGTAGGGCCAGTCCTCGTACGTCGGGCGCTGGTAGCAGTGCGAGATCCCGCGCACGGCGGCCATCTGCCGGCCGACGTCGAGGATCTGCTCGTCGGGGACCTTCCAGACGCCCATGCCGTTGGCGGAGAAGCCGGCGCGGCGGTGGTAGAGGATCGCGGCGACGCGGCGCAGCAGGCCGCGCTCCTGCATCCCGCTCAGGTGCTCGAGGAAGCGCTCCTGCGGGACGCCGAGCGAGGCCGCCGCGGGCGCGTACGGCTCCGGGATCACCGGCATGTCGCCCTGCAGCGCGCGAATCACGGCGATGTCGAAGTCGTCGTACGGCTGCGGCTCCAGCTCGACCGGGTCGGCGGCGACGGCGGCTCTCGCGAGGTCCTCGGTCGTGCCCTCCATCTCGAGGTCCATGCGGATCTTGAAGAGCTTGAGCGTGGGCAGCTGGCGGACCGACTCGGCGCCGGCCTCCTCGGCGAGGGCGTTCAGCGTGCCCTCCAGCCCGAGCTTCGAGTCGGGCTCGGTCGCGATCGTGAACCACAGGTTGAACTCGTGGTTGCGCAGGTAGTTGTGCGAGACGCCGGGGTGGGCGTTGATGATTCTCGCGGCGCGGTGCGGGTTCTCGGCGTCGACCTTGGCGGCGACGAGCATCGAGCTGTAGCCGAGGGCGCGCGTGTCGAAGATCGGCGTGACCTGGCGGATGATGCGCTCGTTCAGCAGGTGCTGGACGCGCGCCATCACCTCCTCCTCGGAGATCGACGCCAGCTCCGCGACGCGGGCATAGGGCCGCGGCGCGATCGGGAAGCGGCCCTGCATCAGGTTGAGCAGGCGTCTGTCCAGCTCCTCCAGCGGGATCGCGGCGCCGTGCTTGCGGCTGCGCAGCTTCGGCGTTGCCGTGCTCGGATCGGTCAGTCCGTCTCTGACAGCCATCTGGCGGCGTCCTTCGCGTGGTAGGTGATGACGACGTCGGCGCCGGCGCGGCGGATCGAGGTGAGCACCTCCAGCACGGTGGCGCGCTCGTCCAGTGCGCCGGCGGCGGCGGCGGCCTTCACCATCGCATACTCGCCGCCGACGTTGTACGCCACCAGCGGCATGCGGGTCGCGTCCTTGACCTGCCGGATCACGTCGAGATACGGCAGCGCGGGCTTGACCATCACGAGGTCCGCCCCCTGCTCGACGTCTTGGAGGACCTCCCGCAGCGCCTCGTCGGCGTTGGCGGGATCCATCTGGTAGCCGCGGCGATCGCCGCTCGTCGGCGCCGAGTCCGCCGCTTCGCGGAACGGGCCGTAGAAGACGGAGGCGTACTTCGCGGAGTACGCCAAGATCGGCAGGTCGCCGAAGCCCTCGTCGTCGAGCGCGGCGCGGATCGCACCGATACGCCCGTCCATCATGTCGCTCGGCGCGATCACGTCGGCGCCCGCACGCGCGTGCGAGACGGCGGTGCGGGCGAGCAGCGGCAGCGTCGCGTCGTTGTCGACCGTGTCCCCGCGCAGGACGCCGCAGTGGCCGTGCGACGTGTACTCGCACAGGCACAGGTCGGGGATCACGAGCAGGTCGGGGATCTGCTCCTTGATCGCGCGGATCGCGAGCTGCACCACGCCCTCGTCGTCCCACGCGCCCGAGCCCTCCGCGTCCTTGTCGGCCGGGATGCCGAACAGCATCACCGCCGGGATCCCCAGCGCGGCCGCCTGCGCGGCCTCCTCGACAGCGTGCTCGATGCTCAGCCGCTCGACGCCCGGCATCGTCGAGATCGGCTCTCGCCGGTCGCTGCCGTGCGTGACGAACAGCGGCAGGATCAGGTCGCCCGCGTCGAGCCGCGTCTCACGGACGAGCCCGCGCAGCGAGGCGGATCGGCGCAGCCGGCGCATGCGGGTGGCGGGGAAGGGCATGGCCGTTTGCAGGATATCCCGCTTGTGCGGGCGCGCCGCTCCGGCGCTTGCAGCGCCCCGGCCGCGTGGGTCGGGCATCGAGGGGAGGGGAATCGGCCGCCCGGCACGGATGAGGTGCAAGTTACGGGTCGTATGGACCCGTAACTTGCAACTTCTCCACCGTATGGGTGGAAAACCTGCACCTTCGTCGCCACCGACCCGCCGGCAGCGCCCGCGCGGAGCTCAGTCGAACCGCCGCAGCGCCAGTCGCGCCAGCCCCGTGTAGGCCACCGCCAAAGCAGCCAGGTGCGCCAACGCAACCCCAAGGCCGCCACCCCCGTTCAGCCCCGCGTCCAGCGCCTGCAGCGTGGCCTTGAACGGGAACGCCGCCGACACCGCGCGCACCACGTCGTACAGCCCCGACGGAACCGCCCCGCTCGGCACCAGGGCGAGGAACGCGATCGGCAAAGACAGCAGGAACGCGAGCAGCGAGGCGGCGCGCACCTCGCGCGCGAGGCCGCCTATCGCCACGCCCAGCGCGGCGAACGCCACCGCCCCGGCCGCCAGCGCGAGCAGCCACTGCGGGAAGCGCGACCAGTCCAGCGAGATGAAGAAGCCGCCGAGCGCGAGCAGCATCAGCAGCGTCACCGCGAACGCGCACAGCGCGGCGAGCGAGATCTTCTCCACGAGCAGCCCGAGGCGCGAGACGAGCCCGCGCACGAGCCGCGAGAAGGCGTGCTCCTCGCGCTCGAGCGCGAGCAGGCCGGCGGCCAGCAGCAGCGTCAGGAACATCAGCGAGACGGTCACCGAGATCGCGGCGGCGAACGTGTCGAGCGGGGTGCGCCTGCCGCCGACGATCGTCTGTCTGACGACGACCGGCTGGCCGACCGATCTCAGCACGTCTCTCGAGACGCCGAGGTTGTCGATCGCGAGCCGGCCGAACTCGGCGACCTGGCCGAGCGACGTGCGCAGCGGCGAGCTGGGCGGCAGCGCGGCGATCGCGCCGGCGACGATCGCGTGGGCGTTCTTGAGGCCGAGGATGTCGACGCTGCGGCCGAGCACGTTGAGCGTGCCGCCGTTGAGCAGCAGGTCGAGGTAGCCGACGGTCGCCTGCTGGAAGCGGCGCGAGAGCGCGACGTTCGCCTCCGCCATGCGCGCTCTGACGACCGAGTCGACGTAGCGCTGCTTGACCGGGTCCGCGCCGTTGTAGAGCACCTCGATCGTCGGCTGCTCGGTCCCGGTCGCGAGTCTCTGCGTGATGTCGGACGGCAGGATCACCGCGCCGAGCACCTTGCCGTCGCGCACGAGCTTGAGCGCGTCGGCGCGCGACGCGGCTCTCACCACGTTCACGGATCTGAGGAAGGACGGCAGGTACTCGTCGGCGTTGAGCTTCGACCCGGCGACGTCGAAGCTGCGCTGCTGCTTCGGGATCTGGTTGACCAGCGCGATCGTCGGCTTGTCCGGCCCGCGCGAGAGCGCGGAGCCGATCAGCAGCGCGATCAGGATCGGGTAGATCACGAGCAGCGCCACCAGCAGCGGCGAGCGGCGCAGGATGCGGAGATCCTTGAGCAGGAGCCAGCGCATGCGCTCAGTGCCCCCGCTCGTGCAGGAAGCGCACGAACGCCGTCTCGAAGTCGCGCGGGCCGGCGGCGTCGCCCCCACCCGGCTCCACGACCGCCGCGGCCAGCTCCGCCGCGGTGCCGGCGAACAGCAGCTCGCCGTCGGCCAGCACGAGCACGCGGTCCGCGTAGCGCTCCGCCTCCTGCACGTCGTGCGTGGAGAAGATCACGGCGGTCCCGCGCGCCGCCTGGGCGCCGACGAACTCCCACAGGCGCGCGCGCTGGCGCGGGTCGAGCGAGGCGGACGGCTCGTCGAGCAGCAGCACGGGCGGCTCGGCGAGCAGGCCGATCGCGATGTTGACGCGCTGCCGGTTGCCGCCGGACAGCGTCCCCAGCTCGTCGTCGGCCCGCTCGACGAGGTCCGTCTGCGCCAACATGCGCGCAACCGCCGCCGCCGAATCGGGAACCTTCTCCAGCCGCGCGAACAGGCGCAAGTTCTCGGCGACCGACAGCTTCGAGTAGACGGCCGGCTGCTGCGGGACCCAGCCGATCTCGCGCGGAGAGCGCGTCACCTCGCCCGCGTCGGGGCGCTGGATGCCGGCGAGGATCGACAGCAGCGTCGTCTTGCCGGCGCCGTTGGGGCCGATCACCGCGACCAGCTCGCCCGCCGCCGCGGCGAAGCTCACCTCGCGCAGCGCGACGCGATCGCCGTAGCGCTTCGTGAGCCCGGACGCGGCGAGCGCGTCCGGCGCGTGCGTCGCGACGGGGGAGGCCACGCGTTCAGACTAAGCGAGCGGCGTACCCGGAGGCGGCGCCTCCGGGGGACGCGTCACCGGCCAGCGCTCGAGCACGACGTGGCGGCGCAGGTAGACGACCGTCTCGCGCAGCACCGCCGCGACCGGCAGCGCCACGAACGCGCCGACGATCCCATACAGCTCGGCGCCGAACAGCAGCGCGAAGATGATCAGCAGCGGGTTGACGCGCAACGTGTGCCCGAACACCTGCGGCGCGACGACGTGCCCCTCGAGCTGCTGGATCCCGAGGAACAGCAGCCCGACCCAGATCGCGCTGATCGGGTCGTTGAACAGCGCCACGAGGATCGGCGGCAGCGCGCCGAGCACCGGGCCGATGTACGGGATCAGCTCCATCAGGCCGAAGAACGCGCCGAAGAACAGCGCGTAGCGCTGGCCGTCCGGGAAGACCCCGACCGCGCCGAGGATCCACAGCGTGGCGGCCGCCGTCACGCCCATGATCAGGCTGAACAGCAGCTGCCCGCGCACGTAGCTGGAGACGGCCTTCTGCGCGCGCGCGGGGAAGTCGTCCTCCGGCGAGCCGTCGCCGGCCGGCAGCACGGAGCGGACGACGTTCCCGATCCCCTCCGCGTAGATGAGCATGTAGATCGAGATCACGAGGATCAGGATCAGCGCGAACGACGTCTCGACGACCCGCTGCAGCAGGTCGCGCGTGAACGAGACGACGTTGCCGGAGCCTCTCAGCACCTTGCTCTCGAGCGTCTGCAGCGCGCTCTGGCCCTGCGTCTTGACGTGCACGTTGATGCCGCGCTTGTCGAGGAAGCTCTGGAAGCTGTCGAGCGAGTGGGTCGCGTCTCTGACGAGCTTCGGCACGTCGCGCTGGAAGTTCTCCACCTGCTGGCTGACCGGGTTGGCGAGCAGGCCGCCGACGCCGACGAGCACGGCGAGCAATCCGATATACACCGCGAACACGGCCGCGCCGCGCGGCAGGCGGCGGCGCTCCACCAGCTTCACGAGCGGATTGAGGATCAGCGCGATGACGCCGGCGATCATGAAGATCAGCAGCACCGTCCCGGCGGCGCGCGCGACCGCCCAGGCCGCGAGCAGGCCGACCAGCAGCAGCACGAGCTGGATCCCGCGCGGGACGACGACGGGGGCCGGCGCCGGCGCGGCGGGCTGCGGGTCGTCGGGAGCTGGCGGATCCTCGGCCATGGGCGAATCATCGTGAGCGGACCGGTCGCGATCCTGTTCGTCGGCGACGTCGTCGGCTCCGCCGGGCGGCGGCTGCTGCTCGCGCTGCTGCCCGAGCTGCGCGAGCAGCACGCGATCGACTTCGTCGTCGTCAACGGCGAGAACGCGGCCAACGGCGTCGGCATCACGCCGAAGATCGCCGACGCGCTGTTCGCCGCCGGCGTCGACGTGATCACGCTCGGCAACCACACGTACCGCCAGAGAGAGATCTACGCCTACCTCGACGAGCACGAGCGGATCCTGCGCCCGGCCAACTTCCTCAGAAGCCAGCCGGGGCACGGCTGGTGCGTCGTCGAGCGCGGCGGCGTGCGGCTCGGCGTCGTGAACCTGTCGGGCAACCTCTACGTGCAGGCCGGCCATCCGGCCTTCCCGCAGGCGGACGCGGCGCTGCACGCGCTGCGCGGCAAGGTCGACCACGTGCTCGTCGACATGCACGCCGAGGCGACGAGCGAGAAGGTCGCGATGGGCTGGCACCTCGACGGGCGCGCGACCGCGGTCGTCGGCACGCACACGCACGTCCCGACGGCCGACGCGCGCGTGCTGCCGGGCGGGACGGCCTACATCACCGACGTCGGGATGACGGGCGCGCGCGGCGGCGTGATCGGCGTCAAGCGCGAGCTGGCGCTCGAGGCGCTCGTGACGCAGATGCCCGTCAAGTTCGAGCCGTCCGAGGCCGACCCGTGGCTCGACGCGGTCGTGATCCGCGCGTCGTCAGAGCCCCTGCGCGCCGACGGGATCGAGCAGCTGCTCGTGCCCGCCCCGCCCGGCTTCCGCTGAGCCGGGCGCGTATCCGGCCGCGGCCGACGCGGCCGGCTCCCCGTAGCGGGCGAACAGCGCGACCAGCACGAGCGGGAAGAACCACACGACGTAGAGGAAGAACCAGTACGTGAGGCCGAGCTGCAGCGCGATCAGCACGGCCGCGCCGCAGGCCGACATCTGCGCGAGCGTCGGGCGCCGCGGCCACACGCCGACCGCGAGCGCGAGCAGCACGGCGCCGATCTGCACGGCGGTCTTGACGCCGCCGAGCCCGCCCCACAAGCCCCAGATCGAGAACGGCGAGGTGCGGCCGCGCTGGAACCCGATCGTGTGGTCCCAGAAGGTGCGCAGCGCGCCGCCGCCGTCGAGCAGCACCGGCAGCATCGCGAGCGCGCCGGTGGCCGCGAACGCGAGCGCGTAGGCGACGAACGACACCGGCCCCGGCCGCAGCCCGTCGCGCTCGACGTCGCGCGGGGTGCGCCCGAACAGGGGCGCGAGCGCGAGCGGCGCGAACTTCGTCAGCCCCGCGAGCGCGGCTGCCGCGCCGCGCGCCGCCGGCCGGCCGGCGACCAGCAGCGTGACGACGAGCATCAGCGCGACGAGCGCGTCGTTCGAGTTCGTCGAGGAGGCGTAGAGCGTGAACGGGTAGGCCGCCCACGCGTAGGCAAGCACGATCCCCAGCGACGGGCCGCGGATCCGCCGCCCGAGCAGGAACAGCCCGCCGATCGTCAGCAGGTCGAACATGATCGCGGCGGCGTGCGCGGCCGGCAGGTCGTCCCATCTGCCGCTCCAGTGGAAGATCCGCTCGAACGGCACGTAGGCGTAGTAGTCGACGGGGCCGTACGTGTCGCCCGAGGCGTCGTTGCTCGGCCAGTCTCTGGCGTACAGCGGCTGGCCGTGCACGAGCCGGTGCGCGCCGATCACGCCGGAGTAGCCGACGTCGATCACGTTCGAGTTCGTGACGTTGAGGCCGACGCGGAAGCCGACGAGGAACACGAGCCCGACGGCCAGCCACGAGACGGGCACGAGCAGGCGCAGCGGCTCTGAGCGGCCGCCGCGTCGCGCGACCAGCAGCATGCGCACGAGCAGGTAGACGAGCAGCGGGTAGACGAGCGGCGTCGAGAGGCCGATCCGCGCCGCGTTGAAGAACGCGAGCGCGACGGAGAAGCCGAGCAGCACGAGCAGGTCGAGGTGCAGCCAGCTCGGGCGCCAGCGTCGACCGGCCCCACCCGCCCCACCGCTCGCGAGGAACGGCGCGAGGAACAACAGGCACATCGGAATCCACACGTACCAGGCGTTCACGCGCCGGCCGAAGGCGCCGTCGTAGCCGCGCGCCATCGTCCACGGCACCTGGTACCCGGTCCATGCCTCCAGCACGAGCCCGGTCGCGTCGTCGATCGTCACCTGGCCGAGCTCGGTGCGGCCTCTCGCGCTGAAGATCGACACCTGCCACTGCGTCGCGCCCTTCGTGTACGCGGTCGGGTAGGAGCCGCGGTGCTCGCGCCGGACGCGCCGGATCTTCGGGACCGCCTCGGCGATCGCGATCGCGCGGTTCGCCGTGAGGCGGTGGCCGGGCGGGGCGATCGACGGGCTCGGGGGCGTCGACAGCGCGTTCGGGTCGGTCGCCGTCGGTGCCGTCGTCATCCCGCCCGCGGGCGCGACGGCGGACGGCGCGAGCGTAGGGACGGGCAGCTGCGCGGCCGCGGCGCTGCTCGCGAGGAGTGCGAGCAGCAGGATCACCGCGACGACCCGCGCCGCGGTCCGCGTCATGCCCTGAAGCTCCAGAGCTTCTGCCCGAGGAACGACAGCGGCGTCGCCGTGACGATCGCAACCGCCTGCGCGAGCACTTCGGGCAGGTGCGCCGCCTCGACCAGCACGAGCAGCACGACGTAGGAGAACAGGAACGCCGCGACGCTGACCGTCAGGAAGCGCGCCGCCTGGAAGCCGGCGTGGCCGCCGCGCGCGTCGAACGTCCAGTGGCGGTTGAGCCAGAAGTTGCTCGTGACGGACACGAGGAACGCGAGCACCGCGGCGATCTTGTAGTCGATCCCGGCGACGTGGACGGCGGCCGCGAAGACCGCGAGGTTGACGACGTAGCCGCTCGCGCCGACGACGCCGAAGCGCACCAGCTGGAACCAGTTGGCCGGATGGCGCAGGCCGTGCCGCACGCGATGGTGCAGCGGCCGTGCGGAGACGGTCGCGTCCTCCTGCATCGGGACAGGGTAACCCCCGGCGCCGGTCGGCCCGACCGCATGCGGGCGCCGCGCCGCTCCCCTACCCGCCGTCGAGCCCGAAGTGGCGCGTGACCATCGGCAGCATGTCCTGCAGCGTCCACTGCTCGCGAGCGTCGCGCGAGTCCGGACCCGTGCCGCACCACAGCAGCGCGCCGAGCGAGTCGCTCTTGTGCAGCGAGCCGTGGCTGCCGCCGCCGAGATGGTCCGCCCCGCCCCAGTCGACGAACTCGAAGCCGGGCGCGGCGCTCAGCAGCACGTCGCCGGCGGTCGGGCAGGTGAGCGCAGACCACACGCGCCCGAGCGCGTCGGGGTAGTCGGGCGTCAGCAGGCGGCCGTCCTCGATGCGGGCGCCCAGCGTCTCGAGCTGGCCGTCGACGCTCCAGCGCCGCCCGCGCAGGTCGACGAGGTCGCCGCCGGGCGAGAAGCGCAGCTCCCCGCGCTCACCGAAGATCGCCCCTTCGCGCGGCGCGGTCCGCCGCATCACGAGGTCGACGCCGGGGACCGTTCCCGCCTCGCGCGCGGCGCGGGCGGTCAGTCTCGCGCGCCGCTCCTCGTCGAGCACGTAGATCATCGCCGAGCGTTGCGCGAGGCCGAGGGCGATCTCGCCGCCGCGGTCCGGCGCGCCGCCGCGCGCGCCGTTGGGCCGCGGCTGCGCGACGTCCCAGTCCTCGAAGGCGCTGCGCAGCGCGATGCGCCGCTCGACCGCCGTGTGCGAGTGGTCGGCCAGGACGATCATCGCGTGCTCCTCGAGAAAGCGCTCGAGCCCGCCGCCCGCCTGCACGAGCCGCTCGAGCTGGCGGTCCGCAACGCCGATCGAGGCGACCGTCGCGTGCGGGCCGTTGCGATGCGAGAAGGCGTCGTTGTCGGGCAGCGAGAACAGCAGGAAGTCGAACAGGTCGTGCTCCACGAGGTACGCGCCGACGCAGCCGCTGTGCTGGTCGCGCTGGCCCGGCATCCCGAGCTGGCCGCGGCAGCCGGTTCTGCGGCTCGCGAACAGGTCCGCGTAGAACAGCTCTCTCGGCCCCATCACCGACTCGCGGAAGACGGCCCCCGCTATCCGCGCGAGCGCGGTCTCGCCGGCGATCTGGTGGCGGTGCCGGCCGCGGTAGATGAGGTACGTCGTGCCGGCCGTGCGCAGGCCGGCGTCGTCGAGGCGCTCGAAGACGGTCGGCACCTCGGGCGCGAGGTGTCTGCCGTTCATGTTGTAGACCGTGTCGGTGAGCGAGCGCATGACGCCCGCGCGGCGGCTCGCCCCGAAGCTCGAGCCGTACTCGACGTAGCGCCGCTCGGCGCGGTCGTACCAGTTCATGCTCGGGATGCGGTGCTGGTCGGGGCCGGTCCCGGTCGCGATCGAGGCGGCGCACACGGGCGTCACGGACGGGAACGCGGCGACGCAGTCGTCCACGTAGGCGCCCCGCTCCATGATCGCCTTCAGGATCGGCGCGCGACCCTGTTCGACCGCCCGCTCCAGCATCGCCGGCTTGAGCCCGTCGATGACCGTCAGGACGAGCTTGCGCGGCGCGGCGGAGGGAGCGCCGCTCACCGCAATATGCGCAGGCCCGCGTACTTGCGCCCGGCGCGTCTGCGCTGATTCAGCAGCAGCCACACGAGGAATGCGAGCGCGAGCAGCGAGACGGGCGGCGCCAGCACCGACAGGCCCGCCAGCACGAGGGCCGCGATCTCGGCGTAGAACGGCAGCGTCCCCGCCGCCTCTCTGTCGAGCCGTCTGCGGGTGCTCTCGAAGAAGCCGCGCGCGGCCGCCTCGGCGAGCGCCGCGCAGGCGATCCCCGCGATCAGGCCGATGCCGAACGCGTAGTGGTGGTCCTGCAGCGCACCGCCGAACAGGAGCGCGCCGAGGGCCAGGCCGATGCCGGCGATCGCCGCGCCGAACGGCCCGCTGGAGACGTGCTCGGGGCCGTATCTGCGCTCCATCGCGACGAGCGCGATCACGCCGATCAGGAGCGCGAGCAGGAAGGCCGGCTTCTCCATGAACGCGACGTTCGTGTGCTCGAAGTCGATGCCGGCGTCGCCGCGCGCGAGCGCGCAGGCGAGCAGCGCGGGCAGGAACGGGCGCAGCCCGACGGCCAGCGCGAGGCCGATTCCGAGGCAGATGGCGAGGAAGAGCGTCATGTTCTGCGGTAGCTTGGCTGCATGACGATAGCCGAGCGCGACAGGCTTCCGGGCCGCCGCGGCGAAGATCCTCACATGCCGATCCGCCGCGAGGCGCAGCGATGACGCGCCGCGAGCCGCCGCGCTCCACCACGCGCGATCTCGAGCGCTACGCGGGCCTGTTCGCGCAGCGCACGAAGGTCATGAAGTCCTCGGCGATGCGCGACCTGATGGCCCTCACCGAGCGCGCCGAGGTGATCTCGCTCGCCGGCGGGCTGCCCGACACGTCGACCTTCCCCGCCGACACCTACGCGTCGCTGATGGCGACGGTCGCCGAGGAGGCCTGCGCGAGAGCGCTCCAGTACGGGCCGACCGAGGGCTTCGCGACCGCCGCCCACTGCATCGCCGAGGTGATGGAGGCGGAGGGGATGACGGTCGACGAAGGCGAGCTGCTCGTCACGACCGGCGGCCAGCAGGTGATCGACCTCGTCTGCAAGACGCTCGTGGACCCCGGCGACGTGATCGTCGCGGAGGCGCCGACGTACCCGGGCGCCGTGCCGACGTTCTGCTCCTACGAGGCCGACGTCGTGCAGATCGAGATGGACGAGGACGGCATGCGCGTCGACGAGCTGGAGGCGACGCTCGACCGGCTCGAGCGCGAGGGCCGGCGCCCGAAGTTCATCTACACGATCCCCAGCTTCCAGAACCCGGGCGGCGTGACGATGTCGCTGCCGCGGCGCCAACGGCTGGTGCAGGTGGCGCACGAGCGCGAGCTGCTCGTGCTCGAGGACAACCCGTACGGCCTGCTGCGCTACGAGGGCGAGCCGCTGCCGACGCTGTACTCGCTCGACGGCGGCGAGTTCGTGATCTACCTCGGCACCTTCTCGAAGATCCTCTCGCCGGGGATCCGGCTCGGCTGGGCGGCGGCGCCGCGGCCGGTGCTGCAGAAGATGAACCTCGGCAAGCAGGCGGCCGACCTGTGCAGCTCCTCGATGACGCAGCTGTTCGTCGCCGAGTACTTCGCGTCCGGCGACTGGCGCGGCTACGTCGACTCGCTGATCGGCATCTACCGCGACCGCCGCGACGCGATGCTGGACGCGCTGAGAACGCACTTCCCGCGCGAGGCCGCGTGGACGCAGCCGCAGGGCGGGCTGTTCATCTGGGCGACGCTGCCGGACTACATCGACACGACCGACCTGCTGGCGCGCGCGCTCGACGAGAACGTCGCGTTCGTGCCGGGGCGCGCGGCGTACCTCGACGGCCGCGGCGGCTCGTCGATGCGGCTGAACTTCTCCGGCTCCGACGAGACGGCGATCCGCGAGGGCGTGCGGCGGATCGGCAAGGTCGTGGCGGAGCAGGTGGCGCTGTACGGGACGCTGACCGGCCAGGCTCCGGCGCCCGCGCCCGTCGCCGACGAGCCGCGCGAGGCCGGGCAGCTCGCCGACGTGCTGGAGCTGCCGCGGCGGCGCAGAGCCCGCGGCCGCGCCGAGTCCGACCGCTGAGATGGCCACCGTCGCGGTCCTCCAGGGCGGCCGCTCGCTGGAGCGGCAGGTGTCGCTGAAGTCGGGCGCGCGCGTCGAGGACGCGCTGCAGCGGCTCGGCCACACGGCGGTCGCGATCGACGTCGGCACCGATCTGGTCGCGCGGCTGGTGGAGCTGCAGCCCGACGCTGTGTTCGTGGCGCTGCACGGGCGCGACGGCGAGGACGGGACGATCCAGGAGCTGCTGGAGGTGCTCGGCCTGCCCTACACGGGCTCGGGCGTGGCCGCCTGCATCCGCTGCTGGGACAAGGTGCTGACGAAGCACCTGCTGCGCGCGGAGGGGATCCCGACGCCCGACTTCCACGCCTTCAGCGAGACGGCCTTCCGCGAGCTGGGCGCAGCGCAGGCGCTGCCGGCGATCGAGCGCCAGCTCGACTTCCCGTTGGTCGTCAAGCCTGCGGCGCAGGGCTCGGCGCTCGGCATCAAGTTCGCGCGCGCGGCGGCGGACGTGCCGGCGGCGATCGTCTCGGCCTTCTCCTACGACCGCAAGGTGCTGCTGGAGCGCTATGTGCCGGGGCGCGACCTGGCGGTGTCGATCGTGGACGAGGACGGTTCGCCGCGGGCGCTGCCGGTCGTGGAGGCGGTGCCGGAGGGGCGCGACTTCTACGACTTCGAGGCGCGCTACGAGATCGGCCGAACGCGCTTCGTGTGCCCGGCGGAGCTGCCCGCGGGGGTCGCCGAGCGCACGCAGGAGCTGGCGGTCGCCGCCTACCGCGCGCTCGGCTGCGCCGGCTTCGCGCGGGTCGACCTGATGCTGCGCGACGACGGTGAGCTGTTCGTGCTCGAGGCGAACTCGGTGCCCGGGCTGACGGAGACGAGCCTGCTGCCGCAGGCGGCGGACGCGGCGGGGATCGGCTTCGACCAGCTGGTCGAGCGGATCCTGAGCATCGCGCTGAGCCGCACGCCCGCCTGAGCGGGGCGGCTCAGCGGCTCAGCTGTCGCCGGCGGCGAAGTCCTCCGGTGTGACCTCGTCGAGGAAGTCCTTGAACTTCTCGACGACCTCCTCCGTGTCCTCGACCTCGTGCTCGAACTCGATCGCGGACTCGGCGATGACCTCCTCGGCCGCGAAGATCGGCGCGCCGGCGCGGACGGCGAGCGCGAGCGCGTCGCTCGGGCGCGAGTCGATCTCCATCTCTCTGCCGTTGACGGCGAGCGTGATCGACGCGTAGAAGGTGTTCTCGCGCAGCTCGGTGACGGCGACTCTCGTGCAGGCGACGTCCAGCTCGCCGAGCACTTCGGACAGCAGGTCGTGCGTCATCGGGCGCGGCGTGGTCGCGCCCTGGAGCTTCATCAGGATCGCCGCGGCCTCCGGATGCCCGATCCAGATCGGCAGGAACTTGTTGCTGTCGACGGTCTTCAGCAGCACGATCGGCTGCTTGCCGACCATGTCGAAGCTCACGCCGTAGATGACCATCTCCTGCAACGAACGGCTCCTTGCGGTGGGCGAGGTCCAAGTATAGGCGTGGCTTCGCGCACGGCTGAGGGCCGGGGCATCGCCCGTCGAACGCGCGCTCAGGGCCCCAGGAGCGCGAGCGGGACGATCGCGACCCCGTCCTCGCGCCGGTATGCCGACGGGCCGGTGGTGAGGATGACCTGGTCGAGCACGCGATCTCCGAGCTTCTCTCTCAGCCAGCTCAGATGCTTGGCGTCCTTGGCCGAGACGGTCCGGGTCAGCTTGACTTCGATGGCGACGACGCCGCCGTCGGCGCGTTCGACGACGAGGTCGATCTCCTGGCGACCGCGCGCGGTGCGGAGGTGCTGGACGCGCGCTTCGCTGTGGGCGGCGTAGACGCGCACCGACAGGGTCGCGAGGCTCTCGAACAGCGCGCCGAGCAGCGTCCCGTCGCGTGCGACGGCCGGGCCTGAGCTTTGGCCGGCGAGCAGCGTCGACGCCTGGACGCCGAGCAGTTGCGCGGCGAGCGCAGGATCGGCGAGCTGATGCTTGGGTGCGTGCCCGAGCTCGCTGAGGCGGTTGTTGCTCGGTATCCAGGCGGGCACCTCGTCGAGCACCCAGACGCGCGTGAGTGCGTCGCGATATGCCTGCGTGGCGTTCTTGGACGGCTTGTGCTCTTCGCCGGCGCTCGTGGCGTCGCGGACCGTCTCGAACGACGCGGTCGTCGACGAGGCCGCCGCGTAGGCGGCCATCCAGCGCCGAAGCGCGGCGGGGTTGCGAATGGCGATCCCGGCGTCGCTGGGGATGTCCCGGTCGACGATGCGATCCACGTAGCCGTCGAGCTGGCGGCGCCGGGAGCGTCCGGAGAGCGAACGCAGGCCGGGCAGTCCGGAGGCCAGCACCTCTTCGACGTAGTCGGCGAGCGCGAAGTCCGTCGTTCCCATGACGGGCGCCCGCCTGCCACCGAGCAGCTCGGCGAGGCTGACGCTGGCTGCCTGCAGACGCTCGCTGAGCGCGAGCGGGCGCATGCGAATCGTGACGATGCGCGCGGCGCCCGAATGCGTCGGCGGCGGGTCGGGAACGGCGGAGCCGGTCAGCAGGAAGCTCCCGGGCGCCGCCCCATCGTCCACCGCGCGGCGCACGAGGTCCCACACCTCCGGCAGACGCTGCCACTCGTCGATCAGGACAGGTCGCTCACCCTCCAGCACGCGGGCCGGTTCTGCGCGGGCGACGGCCAGCTCGGCAGGGTCGTCGAGACGATGCGCCGTCTTCGCGCGCTGGAGCGCCGTGCGGGTCTTCCCGACACCCTTGGGACCTTCGATGGCGATCGCCGCCAGTTCGCGGAACAGCTCGTCGATCTCGTCGTCGACGACACGGCGGCGATACGGGCCGAGAGCGCTCATATGGGCTTAGGGTACCGAAACGTCAACCTCAAAGGGTCGTTTGCGGCAGACCAAAAAGGTCCGATGCGGCAGACCGTGGACTCGATCCCCTGCCAGCCCGCGCAGTCCGGCGGGGAAGCGGCCCCCGCGGCTGGTACCCGCACCGACTTCACGGTCGGTGCGCCGAGAGTCCGAACACACAGAAGGCCCGCCGGTGCGGGCCTTCTGGCGAGTGGGCGATCCTGGATTCGAACCAGGGACCTCTTCCTTATCAGAGAAGCGCTCTAACCGACTGAGCTAATCGCCCCGCGAGGGCCGATTCTAGCGGGATGGGCGCGGCGTGTCTGCGTGACCGCCGGAGCGGCGGGCGACGGCCTCAGACCGGCGTCGCGGTGCCGAGGCGCCGGGCCAGCTCGAGCGCGTCGTCGAGCGACTCGAAGGCGAGCTGGAGGCGGTAGCCGTCGCCGTGCGGGACGACGCGCACATCTGTGCCGAGCGCCGCGCCGAAGGCGTCGGACAGCTGCTCGACGGCCGCCTGCTGGTCGGGGTGCAGCGCGCTGCGACTGGCGGTACGGTCGCGGCTCGGGCGCGGCTCGTCCGCCTCCCGCGCACGGCGCTCCAGCTCGCGCACCGACCAGCCCGCGGTAGCGGCGTCGCGCGCCAGGCGCCGCCGCGCGTCGTGATCTCTGGAGAGCAGAAGCGCGCGGCCGTGGCCTTCGCTGAGATCTCCGCGCTCGACCAGCGCGAGCGCCTCGTCGGGCAGGTCGAGCAGGCGGATCAGGTTCGAGACCGCGACGCGGCTGCGACCGACGCGGCGGCCGACGTCCTCGCGCGTGAGCCCCAGTTCGTCGACCAGCGCGGCGCAGGCGCGCGCCTCCTCGACCGGGTTGAGGTCCTCGCGCGCCATGTTCTCGATCACGGCCAGCTCGAGCGAGGCCGCGTCGTCGTGGTGGCGGACGATCGCAGGGATCTGTCTCAGGCCCGCGATCTGCGCCGCGCGCCAGCGGCGCTCGCCGGCGATCAGCTCGTAGAAGCCGCCCGCGAGCGGCCGCACGAGCACCGGCTGCAGCACGCCGCGCGCCTCCAGCGACGCGGCGAGCGCGGTCAGCGCCTCCTCGTCGAAGTGGCGGCGCGGCTGGTTCGGGTTCGGGCCGATCGTCTCGACCGCGAGCTGGCGCAGCTCCTCCGGCTCCTCCCTCGGCGAGGCGGCGAGGATCGCCGCGAGGCCCTTGCCCATGCCGCGCGTCTTGGCCGACGCTCTGCGCGGGAGCGCCTCCTGGAAGTCCGCCTTGCGGTGCGCGCCGTTCTTCGGCGGCTTCTCAGCCACGCGCCGCCACCTCCCGCGCCAGCTCGAAGTAGGCGTCGGAGCCGGCGCAGTGCGGGTCGTGGTGGATCACCGGCTGGCCGAAGCTGGGCGCCTCGCCGATCCGCACGTTGCGCGGGATGACGGTGTCGAAGACGAGCTGGGGGAAGTGCGAGCGGACCTCGTGCTCGACGTCCTGCGCGAGGCGCGTGCGCCCGTCGTGCATCGTCAGCACCATGCCGGCGATCGTGAGGCGCGGGTTGAGCTCGCGCTGGATCAGCGAGAGCGTGTCGAGCAGGCCGGCGAGGCCCTCGAGCGCGAAATACTCGGCCTGCACCGGGACGATCACGCGATCGGCGGCGACGAGCGCGTTGACGGTCAGCGGGCCGAGCGACGGCGGGCAGTCGAGGATCGTGAAGTCGTAGCGGTCGCGCACGGACGCCAGCGCGTCGCGCAGGCGGTGCTCGAAGCCCTCGATGCGCGGCAGCTCGACGTTCGCGCCGGCGAGGTCCGGGCTCGCGGGGACCATCGAGAGGTGTGCGATCGTCGTCGGGCGGATCGCGTCGGCGAGCGTCGCTTCGCCCGCGAGCACGTCGTACACGCTCGGTGAGGCGTCCTTCGGCAGGCCGAGGCCGACGGTCGCGTTCGCCTGCGCGTCCATGTCGACGAGCAGCACCTCGTACTCCGCCTCGGCGATGCAGGCGGCGAGGTTCACGGCCGTCGTCGTCTTGCCGACCCCGCCCTTCTGGTTGGCGATCGCGTAGACGGTGCTCATGCGGCGGGGGCGCGGTCAGGCATCGCTGTCACGGTAGCGGCGAACACGGTCGGAGGTCGGCCGGTTCCGCGCTCCGAGCGGGCGTTTCCGTGCCATCCCCGGCCGGCGGGGGAAACGGCCCGGCGTCGGCGCGACCTTGCGCAGGACGTGCAGGTGGCGGTGCTCGGCGCCGGCGTACGGGTGGACGGCGCGGATCTCCTCAACGACCAGCCCCAGCTCGGCCGCGGCCGCGGCGGCGTCCAGCTCCTCCTGCTCGTCGCGACGGCCCTTCCAGGCGACAAGCGCGCCGCGCTCGCGCAGCAGCGGCGCGGCGTACTCGGCGAGGACCGCGAGCGGGGCGAGCGCCCGTGCGGTCACGAGGTCGCGCGTGCCGAGGCCGGCACTCCACGACTCGGCGCGGTCGGCGACGACATCGACATTCGCCAGCTGCGCGGCGTCGGCGGCGGCGCGGATGAAGGCGCACTTGCGCGCGACGCTCTCGACTAGGACGACCTCGGCTGCGGGCAAGGCGACCGCCAGCGCAAGCCCGGGGAAGCCCGCCCCTGCACCGAGATCCGCGACTCTGGTGGCGTCGTGGACGACCCCGAGCTCAAGCGCGACGAGCGAGTCGGCGAGGTGGGTGCGAGCCGCCTCCGGTGGCATGCGCACGGTCGTCGGCGCGTGGGGATCGGCGTCGAGCGACGTGAGGAGCGCCGAGAGCTGCGCGGGAGCCGCCGCGGGCAGCGCGTAGCGGGAGGCCAGCTCGGCCAGCTCGCGCTCGACCCCTGCGTCGATCGTCACGACGCGGAGGCCGCACGCGCGCGGACGCGGGCGATGTAGTCGGCGTACGTCGTGCGCATCGCGTCGAAGCGCGCGGCGGCGTGCCCGTCGAGCTCGGGCCCGAGCGCGTCCTCGAGAATCGGCAGCACGTCCTCCACGAGCGCCTGGCCGCGGGCCATCCACTGGTAGTACGAGCGCTCCCCGTGGTGGTAGGGGCCGTAGAGCTTCGTGCGCGGGAACGCCTCTATCAGCCATCTGAACAGCGCCTCGTGGCGGGTGTGCATGCGCAGCGTGATCTGCGGCTGCTTGCCGTCACCGCCGAAGGAGCCCTCGCCGATGAGGATGCCGACCAGCAGGCCGCGCTCGAACGAGGTCAGGGACGCCATCGCCTCGGAATCTGTTTCACCGTCATGTAAAACGTGAAACGCGGCGTCGCGGTCGCCGGATCGCCCGGGCGCTACTCGCCCGCGGGCGCGACGACGAGGTAGCGGTCCGGCTCGGCGCCCTCGCTGTACGTCTCGATCCCGTCGCGATCGCGCAGGTACTCGTGCACCACGCGGCGCTCGACCGCGTTCATCGCGTCGAGCGCGACCGGCTCGCCCGTGCGGAGCGCCTCGTCGGCCGCCTCGTCCGCGTCCTGCTGCAGCAGCGCCGCACGCCGCTCGCGGTAGCCCGCGGCGTCGACGGTCACGCGCTTGCGCTCGTCCTCGCCGCGGTAGGCGACCCGATAGGCGAGGTGCTGGATCGCGTCGATCGTCTGGCCGTGGCGGCCGATCAGCAGCCCGAGATCCTCGCCGTCGAGGTTCGCGCGCAGCCCGTCTGCGTCCTCGGACACCTCGATCGTGGCGGCCACGCCGACCGCGTCGACGATCTCCTCAAGCATCCGGCGCACGCGCGTCGCCGCCTCGCTGTCCGTGCGCGGGCTCACCGGCGGCGCCCCGTCCGCTTCTTCTTTCTGCGCGACGGCGGCGTGCCGACGGCGGACGCCCCGTTCGCAGCGCCCTTCGCCGCCGGCGCCGGCGCCTTAGCAGGACCGGAGCCCTTGTCCGGCGGGGATTTGGCCGCCGCTGCCCCATCCTTCCCGTCGCCCCCGCTCTTGCGCCTGCCGCCGGTCAGCGCCGCGGCGCCTGCGGGCGCTCCGGCCGGCGCGAGCGCGGGCCTCCCCGGAACCCCGACCGTCTTGCGCACGATCAGCTGCTGCACGATCGTCCAGCAGTTCGTCGTGATCCAGTAGACCATCAGACCCGCCGGGAAGCGGATGATGAACGTGACGAAGATGAGCGGCAGGCCGAGCATCAGCATCCGCTGGTTTCTGTCCGTCATCGCGGAGGAGCTGAGCAGGCCCGAGGCGAGCTGGCTCGCGATGTAGAGCACGATCAGCGTGATCAGCACCGCGCCCGTCGCCTTCGCCGTCAGGTCCGGGATGAAGAGGAAGCTCGGGTCCGCGACCGTGATGTGGTGCGCGGCCGCGTAGGACGAGTCGGCGAACTGCGAGCAGGTGACGTTCGCCACGCTCGCGTGCTGCGAGGCCGCGTACCCCTCGATGCCGGGGCACATGTCCAGCTTCAGGTCCTTGCGCAGCATGTAGTACAGCGCGAAGAAGAACGGCAGCTGGAACACCAGCGGCAGGCAGGAGGCCAGAGGGTTGACTCTGTTCTCCCGGTAGAACTTCATCATCTCCTGCTGCTGGCGCTGCTTGTCGTCTCTGTACTTCGCCTGGATCGCCTTCATCTCCGGCGCCAGGACCTGGAGACGCTGCATCGACGTGACCTGCTTGAGCGTCAGCGGCAGCACGACGAGCCGCACCGAGATCGTCAGCAGGATGATCGAGAGCCCCCAGCCCGTCCCCACGGTGTCGTGGAAGAACAGCAGGACTCTTTCGCAGACCGTGATCAGCGGCTGGAGCGGATTGGCGAAGACGGTGAACATGGGGGAGATCAGGCGCTCGGGGCTGCCGGTCGGCGTGCGGCGAAGAGGTGCTGCTCGTGGACCGGGTCGTAGCCGCCGTGGCTCCATGGATTGCAGCGCAGCAGCCGCCAGCCCGCGAGGACGAGCCCGCGCAGTATGCCGTACTCCTGCACCGCCTGCGCGGCGTAGTGCGAGCAGCTCGGGTAGTACTTGCAGCGCGGCGGGATCAGCGGCGAGATTGCCCGCTGGTACAAGCGGATCGGTGCGACCGCGACGGCGCGTGCCCAGCTCATCTGCGCTCGCCCTCGACGCGCGCGCGCAGCTGGTCGATCAGCTCGGCGAGCGGCGCGCGCAGGCCCTCGAGCCCGTCGCGCTCGGCGACGGCGCGCGCCTCGGGCCGCGCCACGATCACGACGTCATGGCCCTCCGGCAGGCGCGCGGACTCCTGCTCGAACGCCTCGCGCAGCAGCCGCTTCACGCGGTTGCGCTCGACCGCGCCGCCGACTCTGCGCGACACGGACAGGCCGAGCCGCGGCTCGCCGTCCTGCCCCCGCGGAAAGCCGTAGAGGACCAGGACGCGGTTCGCGTGCGAGCGTCCTTGACGGAAGACCCGGTCGAACTCGGCGCTGCGGGAGAGCCGCCCGCGCTTGCTTCGCCGGGCTGCGACGCCCGGGCGACCGCTCATCAGACGGTGAGGCGGCTGCGGCCCTTGTCGCGGCGACGCTTGAGCGTCAGACGGCCTGCGCGCGTCTGCATCCGGGCGCGGAAGCCATGCGTGCGAGCGCGCTTGCGCTTCTTGGGCTGGTAGGTGCGTTTCATGGTCTGCTCCTGCGCGGGGCCTCGCCTGCGTCGGCCACACGGCCGGCTCCGGCACCCCTGACGATGCCGTCGGGAACGGCCAGTATACGCGCCGGCGCCTGTGGACTATCTCCCCCGTTCTGCACAGGCTTGTCAACACGTTCTCGACAGCTGTTCGCAGACCTGCCACAGGAGCGCCGCGACCTTTTTCCCGCGATTTGCGCACTCCCCTGCACGCAGGTGCCGAGGGTGCCGAGCGCGGCCTCGCGGCGCTGCTATATTCGCCGCCCCCCGGGGCCCTCAGGGTCCCTCCATCCCCCCGCAACGCCATCCGACGAGGAGTCGGTCGACGACCCCTGTGCACCCAGCGCTCGAGCACACCTGGCCCCAGATCCAAGCCGAGCTGCGGCGCGCGGTCACCGACTCCACCTACCACCTCTGGCTCGCGCCGCTGCGCGCGCGGGCGATCGAGGGCGACACCCTGCTGGTCGGCGCGCCCGAGGAGATCCGCACATGGGTCGCCGACCGCTTCGCGCGGGTGCTGCAGACCTGCGCCGCGGCCGTGCTCGGCGAAGCCACGACGATCACGATCGTCCCGCTCGACGGTCCGCTGTCCGGTCCGCCGCAGACCCCGGCGCCCACAGCCGCCCACAGCCGCTTCGCCCCCGCCGCGCCCGTCCCGGCCGGCCGGCCGAGCGACGTCTTCAACCCGAAGTACACGTTCGACCAGTTCGTGATCGGCGACGGCAATCGCCTCGCGCACGCTGCAGCGCTCGCGGTCGCCGAACTGCCGGGGCAGGCCTACAACCCGCTCTTCCTCTACGGCCCGCCGGGTCTCGGCAAGACGCACCTGCTGCACGCGATCGCCAACTATGTCGACGACTACGGCGACGGCGTGTGCGTGCGCTACACGACGCTCGAGGCGTTCACCGGCGAGTTCGTCGGGGCGCTGAAGTCCAGCTCGGTCGAGCACTTCAAGCGCCGCTACCGAGACACGGACATCCTGTTGATCGACGACGTGCAGTTCCTCGAGCGCAAGGCGAAGGTCGAGGAGGAGTTCTTCCACACCTTCAACGCGCTGTACGAGACGGGCAGCCAGCTCGTCGTCACGTGCGACCGCATGCCGCGCGACATGAACGCGCTGGCCGATCGCCTGCGCGAGCGCTTCGAGTCCGGCCTCGTCGCCGACATCCGACCGCCCGACCTCGCGACGCGCATGACGATCCTGCGCAAGCGCGTGCACCACGACGGGCTGCGGCTCGACGATCCCGACGCGATCGTGCCGATCGCCGAGCGCGTCACGACGAACGTGCGCGCGCTCCAGGGCGCGTTGATCCGCGTCGTCGCCTTCCACTCGCTGACCGGCCGGCCGATCGACCGCGCGCTCGTCACGCACGTGCTCGACGGGCTCTATCCCGACGGCGTCGCCAGCCGCGTGAGCACCGTGGAGGAGATCCAGGCGGCCACGTGCGAGCGTCTCGGCATCTCGCCCGAGGCGCTCAGCTCACCCGACCGCAGCGCGCGCGTCGCGTGGGCCCGCCAGGTCGCCATGTACCTCTCGCGCGAGCTCACCGACGCGACGCTGCCGGCGATCGGACGCGCCTTCGGCGGCCGCAACCACACCACCGTGCTGCACGCCTGCCGCCGCACGACCGAGCGGATCGCCAGCGACGCGGAGGCACACGAGCTTGTCCGCAGCCTCACTGCCTCCCTTCAACAGCCCGGCGCCGGTGCCGACCGCCCGTCCTGAAAGACTTCCCACGCTCGTGTCCACAGGCCGTGTGCGCAGATCCTCCCCGCACCAGCGCGGATTTCGCCCGGTTGTGCACATATCCACCCTCCCTATGACAACGACTCTCTCCTATCCGAGGTCTTCATCGTGAAGCTGTCCGCCGCGCGCGACGAGCTGCTCGCCCAGCTCCAGACCGTCAGCCGCGTCGCCTCCACGCGCGGCGCGATCCAGGCGCTGTCCGGCGTCCAGATCGTCGCCGGCTCAGGCGGCGTGGAGCTGCGCGCGACCGACATGGAGGTCGGGCTGCGCGTCCCACTCCCGGCGCAGGTCGAGCGGGAGGGCTCGATCGTGCTGCCCGCGCGGCTGCTGGTCGACGTCGTGCGCTCGTTGTCGGGACCGACGGTGGCGCTGGAGCTGCGCGCCGCCGAGCAGGACGTCGAGCTGGTCGCCGGCAACGCGACGTTCCACATCCGCACGCTGCGCGGCGAGGACTTCCCTCCCTTCCCGGAGCCGGAGGACGCCGGTGCGGTGCGCGTGCCGGCCCAGGCGTTCGTGGAGACGATCCTCAAGGTCGCCAACTCCGCTTCGCGGGACGAGACGCGCCCGGTCCTGACCGGCATCCTCGTGTCGGCGTCCGAGCGCGAGCTGCGGATGGTCGCGACCGACTCCTACCGACTCAGCGTGAAGGAGACGCAGCTCGAGCAGCCGTTGCAGCAGTCGTTCGAGGCGAACGTGCCGGCGCGTGCGCTGCAGGAGCTGGCGCGCCTCGTGCAGCAGCTCGACGGCGCGGATCTGACCGTCGCCGTGCGCCAGAACCAGATCGTCTTCGCGATCGCCGGCGTCGTGCTGTCGTCGCGGCTGATCGAAGGCCAGTTCCCCAACTACCGCCAGCTGCTGCCCGAGACGTACGAGCACGAGCTGGCGCTCGCCGGCGGCGAGGTCACCGACGTGGTGCGCCGCATCAGCCTGCTGGCGCAGAAGAACGCGCCGCTGCGGCTGTCGTTCCAGCCCGGCGAGCTGACGATCTCCGCTCAGACGCCCGACATCGGCGAAGCGCGCGAGTCGCTGCCCGTCGCCTTCCAAGGCGAGCCGTTCGAGATCGGCTTCAACCCGGAGTTCCTGCGCGACGGGCTCGAGGGCATCGAGTCGGGCGACATCGTGCTGAAGCTGATCAGCCCGCTGCGCCCGGGCCTGATCCAGGCCGCGGACGACCCGGGCTTCCTCTACCTCATCATGCCGATCCGCCTCAACGTCTAGGCGGGCGGCCGCCGTGCGGATCGTGCGCCTCTCGATGCGCAACTTCCGCAGCTATGCCGCCGCCGACGTCGAGCTCGGCCCCGGCGTGACGGTCGTGACGGGCAGCAACGGCGCCGGCAAGACGAACCTGCTCGACGCGCTCTACTTCGGCTGCACCGGGCGCTCGTCGCGGACGACGAACGAGCGCGAGCTGGTGCGCTTCGGCGAGCAGGTGGTGCGCGTCGAGGTGACGACCGAGGCGCCGGACGGCCTGCACGAGCTGAGCGTCGGCTTCACGCCCGGCGAGCCGAAGCGGATGACCGCCGACGGCGTGCGCGTGGAACGGTTGCTCGACGTCGCCGGCCGGCCGCTCGTGAGCGTCTTCCTGCCCGACCGCCTGGAGCTGATCAAGGGCACCCCGTCGCTGCGGCGCGCGCACATGGACCAGCTCGTGACCGCGCTGTGGCCTGCGCGCGTCGCGACGCGACGCGCCTATGCCCAGGCGCTCGCGCAGCGCAACGCGCTCGTGGCCCGCATCCGCGCCGGCGGCGCAGCGCCCGCCTCGCTGTCCGCCTGGGACCGCGAGCTGGCGCGGCACGGGATCGCGCTGATGGCCGACCGCCGCGCCGCGATCGAGGCCGTCGCCGAGCATTTCGCCGCGCGCGCCGAGGAGCTCGGCCTCGACGGCGATCCCGCCGTCGCCTACCGGCCGCGCTCGAAGGCGGCGGACGCCGACGGGCTCGCCGCGGAGCTGGCGGAGCGCCACGCGCAGGACCTCGAGCGCGGCTTCACCGGCCACGGCCCGCACCGCGACGACCTGCTGCTGACGCGCGAGGGGCGCGAGCTGCGCGCCTACGGCTCCCAAGGCCAGCAGCGGCTCGGGCTGCTCGCGCTGCTGCTGGCCGAGCGCGAGGCGATCGCCGGCACGCGCGAGGCGACGCCGGTGATGCTGCTCGACGACGTGATGAGCGAGCTGGACCGCGACCGCCGCGCGCGGCTCGTCCGGCTGTTGCGCGGGCGTGGGCAGAGCGTCATCACGACGACCGACCTCGAGCACGTCCCCGGTGCCGAGCAGCCGGACGTGACGCGGCTCGCGGTCGCCGACGGCGCCGTCGTGATCGAGGCGGAGGCGGCATGAGCCGCCGCGCGCCCCGGCCGCTTGCCAGCGCGCTCGCGCCGCTGCAGGAGACGCTCGCGCCGCGGACGCTGCTCGCGGAGGTGCAGCGGGTGTGGCCTGAGGCGGCAGGGGCCGTGATCGCACGCGAGGCGTCGCCGGTGAGCGCGCGCGGCGGGGTCGTGACGATCGCCTGCTCGGGGTCCGTCTGGGCGCAGGAGCTGGACCTCCAGTCCCCCTTGCTGATGGAGAAGCTGAACGCCGCGATCGCCGACGGCGAGGTCACGCGGCTGCGCTGCGTGACCGGCTCGCGGGGGCCCGCATGAGGCGCGATCGGCGCGCGTCCCGCAACGGGCCGCCGCGCGGGGCCTCACGCGACCGTTTTTCTCTGGAATTTGCAGGACATTTGCGGGACGGGCGAGGCCGGTTCCGCGACCCCCTTGTGCTATCCTTGTGCACATCAGTCTTCGACGCCCCGGCGCGCCCCTTCCCCAGGCGCGGCTCCGGGGCGTTGCAACGTCATCGGAGGACCGTTGGCCAGCGACAGACCCTCGGCTGACAAGCCGAACCGTTCGTACGACGCCCAGGACATCACCGTCCTCGAGGGCCTCGAGGCGGTCCGCAAGCGGCCGGGCATGTACATCGGCTCGACCGGCGTGCGCGGCCTGCACCACCTCGTCTACGAGGTCGTCGACAACTCGGTCGACGAGGCGCTCGCCGGGCACTGCACCGCCCTCTCGGTGACGATCCACCCCGACAACTCGATCACGGAGGCCGACAACGGCCGCGGGATCCCCGTCGCGATCATGGAGAAGGAGCAGAAGCCGGCCGTCGAGGTCGTGCTGACTGTCCTCCACGCGGGGGGCAAGTTCGGTGACGGGGGTGGTTACAAGGTTTCGGGCGGTCTGCACGGGGTGGGCGTGTCGGTCGTCAACGCGCTGTCGGAGAGACTGCGCGTGGAGGTCAGCCGCGACGGCCACGTCTGGTCGCAGGAGTACGCGCGCGGCAAGCCGCAGGGCGCGCTGGAGAAGGGCGCCGCCACGAACGAGAACCGGCACCTCGATCACGTTCCTCGCGGACGACGAGATCATGGAGACGCTCGACTACGAGTTCACGACGCTCGAGGAGCGCCTGCGCGAGACGGCCTTCCTCACGCGCGGCCTGAGAATCTCGCTCACCGACGAGCGCGGCGAAGGCAGACACGTCGAGTTCCAGTACGAAGGCGGCATCGAGGACTTCGTCAGCTATCTGAACGAGAACAAGGAGCCCGTTCAGAGAAAGATCGTCTTCTTCTCCGGTGACAGCGACGAGGGCGCGGTCGAGGTCGCGATGCAGTGGAACTCCTCCTACCAGGAGTCCGTCTTCTCGTTCGCGAACAACATCAACACGCACGAGGGCGGCTCCCACCTCTCCGGCTTCCGCTCCGCGCTCACGCGCACGCTCAACAAGTACGCCCGCGAGAAGGGCCTGCTGAAAGAGAAGGACGACAACCTCTCCGGCGAGGACGTGCGCGAGGGCCTCACCGCCGTCATCTCCGCAAAGCTCGCCGACCCGCAGTTCGAGGGCCAGACGAAGACGAAGCTCGGCAACCCCGGCATGCAGGGATTCGTGGAGTCGGTCGTCAACCAGGGCCTCGCCGAGTTCCTCGAGGAGAACCCGCAGGACGCGCGCGCGGTGATCATGAAGGCGGTCTCCGCCGCGCAGGCGCGCAACGCCGCGCGCAAGGCGCGCGACCTCACCCGCCGCAAGTCCGCGCTGGAGAACTCGCGCCTGCCGGGCAAGCTCGCCGACTGCTCGGTGAAGGACCCGGCGCTGAGCGAGATCTTCATCGTCGAGGGCGACTCCGCCGGCGGCTCGGCCAAGCAGGGCCGCGATCGCTCGACGCAGGCGGTGCTGCCGCTGCGCGGCAAGATCCTCAACGTCGAGCGCGCACGCATCGACAAGGTGCTCGCGAACAACGAGATCCAGGCGCTGATCACGGCGATCGGGACCGGCATCCGCGACGAGTTCGACATCGAGAAGGCGCGGTACCACAAGATCATCCTGATGACGGACGCCGACGTCGACGGCGCCCACATCCGCACGCTCGCGCTCACGCTGATCTTCCGCGAGATGCAGGAGCTGATCGAGGCCGGCTACATCTACATCGCGAAGCCGCCGCTCTACCGCATGAAGGCGGGCAAGACCGAGCGCTACATCGAGAGAGAGTCGGAGTTGGAGGAGCTCCTGCTGACCGACAAGCTCGAGAAGTTCGAGATCCGCGACCGGTCCGGCGATGCCCAGCCGAAGCTGACCGAGACACGCTGGAAGACGTACACCCGCCTGCTGAAGCAGTACGCCGGCTGGGCCTCCGCGCTGCGCGCGATGTCGCGTCACGACTTCGTCGACTTCCTCGAGGAGGCGGGCATCCTGGAGGAGGCCGTCACCGACGAGGCGAAGTTGATCGAGCTGCTGCGACGGCCGACCGCCGACGGTGCGCCCTACTCGATGGAGCTGGCCTCCGAGGATCCGATCGAGCTGGTCGTGCGCTCGGTCGAGGCGAGAACCGGCCACGCGCGCGTGCGCCACGTGCGCCGCGCGCTGCTGCAGGCGAACGAGTACCGCCAACTGATCCGCGTCTACGAGCAGCTCGTGAGAACGGTCGGCACGCCGCCGTTCGACATCCGCCTCGGCGAGCACGGCGGCGAGGCGCTGTCGTTCGAGCAGCTGCGCACCGTCGTGATGGACCTCGCCGGCCGCGGCGTGAGAATCAACCGCTTCAAGGGCCTCGGCGAGATGAACCCCGAGCAGCTGCGCGAGACGACGATGGACCCCGCCTCGCGCACGCTCGCGAAGGTGACGATGGAGGACGCGACGGCCGCCGACCGCGTCTTCTCGATGTTGATGGGCGATCAGGTCGAGCCGCGCCGCGACTTCATCGAGGAGAACGCCCGCCTCGTGACCAACCTGGATGTGTAATTCATGAGCGCAACCGATCAGCTGAGTGGCGGCAACTTCGAGCTGCGCGCGCTCGAGGAGGAGATGCGCTCGGCGTATCTCGATTACGCGATGTCCGTCATCGTCGGGCGCGCGCTGCCCGACGTGCGCGACGGCCTGAAGCCCGTCCACCGCCGCGTCCTGTTCGCGATGAACGAGGCCGGCCTGCAGCCCAACCGCCCGCGCGCGAAGTCCTCGCGCATCGTCGGCGACACGATGGGCAAGTATCACCCGCACGGCGACTCGTCGATCTACGACACGCTCGTCCGCATGGCGCAGGACTTCTCGATGCGCCATCCGCTCGTCGACGGGCAGGGCAACTTCGGCTCCGTCGACGACGACCCCGCCGCCGCGATGCGCTACACGGAGGCGCGCCTCGCCCGCATCGCGACGGAGATGCTGCGCGACATCGACGCCGACACCGTCGACTTCGGGCCCAACTACGACGGGCAGAACCAGGAGCCGCTCGTGCTCCCGGCGCGCTTCCCGAACCTGCTCGTCAACGGGTCGGCGGGCATCGCCGTCGGCATGGCGACGAACATCCCGCCGCACTCGCTGAGAGAGGCTGTCGCCGCGACGATCGCGTACATCGACGATCCCGCGATCTCGGTCGAGGGTTTGATGAAGCACATGCCGGGCCCGGACTTCCCGACCGGCGGCGTGATCCTCGGCACGAGCGGGATTCACAACGCCTACGAGACGGGGCGCGGCAAGATCCGCGTGCAGGCGCGCGCGCACATCGAGCCGCTGTCGCAGGGCAAGGAGGCGATCATCGTCACCGAGCTGCCCTACCAGGTGAAGAAGGGCGGCGAGGGCGGGCTGATCCAGAAGATCGCCGACCTCGTCCACGACAAGAAGATCCCCGAGATCAGCGACCTGCGCGACGAGTCGGACCGTCGCGGGATGCGGCTCGTGATCGAGCTCAAGCGCGACGCGATCCCGAAGGTCGTGCTCAACAAGCTCTACAAGCACACGCCGATGCAGACGACGTTCGGCGTGAACATGGTCGCGCTCGTCGACAACGTGCCGAAGACGCTCTCACTGCGCGAGGTCATCGGCCGCTACGTCGACCACCAGCGCGAGGTGATCGTCCGCCGCACGAAGTTCGAGCTGCGCAACGCGGAGGACCGCGCGCACATCCTCGAGGGCCTGCTGATCGCGCTCGCGAACCTCGACGAGGTGATCGCGACGATCCGCAGATCGCCCGATCGAGAGACCGCGCGCACGAACCTCGTCAACAAGTTCGAGCTGTCAGAGCGCCAGGCCGAGGCGATCCTGCAGATGACGCTCGGCCGCCTGACGGCGCTCGAGGTCGACAAGATCAAGCAGGAGCACGCCGACATCCTCGAGCGGATCGCCGAGCTGCGCGCGATCCTCGGCGACGAGCTGCGCGTGATGGCGATCGTGCGCGAGGAGCTCACCGAGATCGCGGAGGCGTACGGCGACGAGCGCCGCACGCAGATCTCCCACGCCGAGGGCGAGATCGACATCGAGGACCTGATCGCCGACCAGCAGATGGTCATCACGATCACGAACAGCGGCTACATCAAGTCGCTGCCGCTCGCGACCTACCGCCAGCAGCGCCGCGGCGGGGTCGGCGTGACCGGGATGGACATGAAGGACGGCGACTACATCGAGCACCTGTTCGTGACGTCGACGCACGACTTCCTGCTGTTCTTCACCAACCGCGGCAAGGTCTACCGGCTCAAGGTCTACGAGCTGCCGGAGGCGCAGCGCACGGCGAAGGGCCGCGCGCTGGTGAACCTGCTGCCGCTGCGCGAGGGAGAGCGGGTCCAGTCGGTGTTGTCCACGCGTGACTTCTCCGAGTCGCCGTACCTGCTGTTCGCCACCCGCAACGGCACGGTCAAGAAGACCGAGCTGCAGAGATACAACACGCCGATCAGAGCCGACGGCATCATCGCGATCTCGATCAGAGACGACGACGAGCTCGTCGCCGTGCGGCGGGTCGACGAGGGCGACGAGGTGATCATCGTCTCGCGCGCCGGCCTGACGGTCCGCTTCAGCGAGGAGGACGCCCGCGCGATGGGCCGCGACACGAGCGGTGTGCGCGGCATGAACGTCGGCAGCGGCGAGGTCATCGCGATGGACATCGCGCGCGACGACCAGGACTTGCTCGTCGTGACCGAGAACGGCTACGGCAAGCGCACGCGCATCGACCAGTACCGCAAGACGTCGCGCGGCGCGATGGGCGTCAGAACGATCAAGCTGACCGAGGCGAAGGGCGGCCTCGCCGGCGCGCTGGTCGTGCGCGAGCACCAGGAGCTGGTCTTCATCTCGCAGGAGGGCATGGTCCAGCGCACCGGCGTGCGCGGCATCTCCCAACAGGGCCGCGCGGCGACCGGCGTGCGCGTGATGAACGTGCGCGACGAAGGCGACTGCGTGCGCGCGATCGCCCTGGTGGTCGAGTCCGAGCCGGACAACGGCGCCGCCGAGGAGCTGCCGCTGGAGGGCGCCGACCTCGGGCCCGAGGGCAACGGCGCGTCGCATGAGCCGCCAGTCCTCGACACGGGTGACGAGGGCGTCGCCGAGTCCGACGTGCCGGACGCAGACGGCGGCGACGAGGAATCCTGAGAGGATTCTCTTTCCGCCGTCGGGCGCGTTCGCTACATTGGGATCACCAGAGAAAGGAGGTGGTCCGTACGTTGACTGACAGTCCTTGCGGGACCCTGGAGGTGTCCGGCCACTAGGTCGGAAGGCTGGCCCCGCCTAGCGGAGTCCACACCGAGACACCGCCTCGACCAGTGCCGGTACTGGTCCCTCCGGCACCGGCGCTTGCGCCGTCCCTCTGGTCGAGGTCACGTCCAGCCGTAGTCGTTCGCGAAGGGCGCCTTAGTCGGGGCGCCCTTCGTGTTTTTCTCGGCGTTTGCGGCAGGCGTCGAGGCGTCGAGTCTTGCCCTGCGAGACGATGAAACATACGTCTCACAGTCCAAGCTCGCGCCTCGCGCCCCCAGCAGCGTCCCGAGCCCGGCCGCTCCCCGCCTGAGCGCCCGGCTCTCTCCGGTTGCTTTGGCTCGGCTCGGGCGGCAGCTGCGATGCCGGCAGCTGCCTGCGGGCCCTGGCTGGGGCTCAGCGTTGTGTGGTGCCGTGCCGGGCGAGCTTGCGCTGAGCGGCGTATGTTTCATCGCCGCTCAGCGCAAGACTCGGCGCGGCACGGCTGCCACGGCAGCGAAACGAGCCAGAGACTTAAGCCACGAGGTAGGTGCGCCAGGCGGAGGGGATGCGGGGGCTGGCTACCTGGATGAAGACGTGGGGGCCGGGCGTGCGGGGGGTTCGCTTGGGGATCATTCCCGCTTGGTGGGGGAGGGCGTCGCCCTTGCGGCGGTTGCAGGGGGCGCAGGAGGCGACGATGTTCTCCCAGCTCGAGTCGCCGCCCTTGGATCTGGGGATCACATGGTCGACGGTGAGCTGGCCGCGGGAGCCGCAGTACTGGCAGGTCCAGTTGTCGCGCGCGAAGACGGCGCGGCGGGTGATCTTGCGGCGGTGCGTGTCGCGGGGGACGCGCACGTAGCTGACGAGGCGGATCACGACCGGGCGCGGGTGGGTGCTGCTGCTCGAGTGGAGCACGTACTCGGCGTGCTCGAGCACCTCCGCCTTCTCCTTCAGCAGCAGCACGATCGCGCGCCGCACCGTGCAGACGTTGATCGGCTCGAAGGTCGCGTTGAGGACGAGCACCCGGCCAGACTCACGCCCGCGCCGCTGGTGCTCCAGAGGCGGCGCGGACCCCACTTGCGCTGGTGGTACTGACGCAGTTGCAGCCATGACCGTGGGCCGAAGTGTAGCGGCCCGTTATGTCCCGTTCGACCGGTGTGCCCCTACGCCGCGGGGAACGAGCCCAGCACGCGCAGGTGCTCGACGTGCGCGCGCAGTCCCGCGAGCGCCTCCACGACGGGCCCGTCGGTGTCGCGTCCCTCGAGGTCGAGGAAGAACATGTAGCGCCCGAGGCCCTGCTTGCTCGGCCGGCTCTCGATGCGCGTCATGTTGATGCCGCGCGAGGAGAGCTCGGACAGGCAGCTCACGAGCCAGCCGGGCGCCTCCGCGCCGACGCCCCAGAAGACGATCGCCGTCTTCCAAGGGCCGCGACGGGCGTTCGCGGCGCCGGCGGCGTCCCGGCGCGCGAGCCACACGAAGCGCGTCTCGTTGCCGGCCGCGTCGTCCACGTCCGCGCACAGCACCTCGCACTTGTAGAGCTCCGCGGCCGTGCGGCTGCCGAGCGCCGCTGCCGACCCGTCCTCCTCGGCAACCAGCCGCACCGCCTCGGCCGTCGAGCTGGCCGCGAGCACGCGCGCCTGCGGCAGCCGCGTGCGCAGGAAGTGCGCGCACTGGCCGATCGCCTGCGGATGGGAGACGACGCGCTCGATCGCGCCCAGCTCCAGCGGGGCGCGCGCGATCAGGCAGGTGTGGATCGGGTGGACGTGCTCGCCGACGATCGCGACGTCCTCCGTCTCGACCGCGAGCGCGTCGAGCGTGGCGTTCACCGAGCCCTCGAGCGCGTTCTCGATCGGCACGAACGCGCGCTCCGTCTCGCCCCGCTGCACCGCGACCACGCAGTCGTAGATCGTCGGCAGCGGGAGGTGCTCGTACGTCACGTCGCCGCTCGCGTTCAGCAGCGCCTCGTGCGAGTTGGTGCCCTCGGGACCGAGGTAGGCGACGCGCGTCACGCGCCGTCCTCGGGGGCGGCGGCGCGGGGCTGGCGTCCGTCGCGCGGGAGCGGCGGCGCGCCGTCGAGCGCGAGGTCCACGGCCTCCTGCTCCTCCGGCGACAGCTGCAGCTCGCCGACGCCGCCCTCGACGCGCTTCGCGTACAGCCGCGCCTGCTCGCGGTGGATGATCGACGACAGGACGACGCCGTCGCGTCGAGCGTCGAGCAGCGCGATCGAGGTCGACTGGTGGCCGGACATCTCGCCGTATGCGTCGTAGCGCACGAGCGCGCGGTAGGCGACCGCGCCGTCGAGGCGGGTCTCGGCCGCCGTCATCCGCTCGTGCAGCCGCGCCGCCGCGTCCTCGACGTAGTCGTGCAGCACGCGGAACTCGCGCTCCAGGCCGGCCGCGTGCGCGACCAGGTCCGTGGCGCCCGCGTCGCCCAGCACGACGCGCTGGTCGCGGCGCACGCGGCGCAGCGCCACCGCCAGCCAGATCGCCGCCAGCAGCGCGACGAGCGCCAGCGCGCCAGCCGCGAGTGCGACGATTCCCGTGGTGCTCGTCAGCGCGTCCACGGCTGGAGAGGATAAGGACCCCCCGCGTGCCGCCGGCGCCGGAGACGTCGCGGCCGCGGCGCGTCGCCCCGGATCACTGGAACAGGGCGGTGTACGTCGCCGTGTTGTTGTCGAGCGATCTCTCGCCCGGGACGCCCTCGACCGTGACTCTGATCGTGGCCGGCCCGCTCGTCGAGGGCGACGTGCTCAGCGGCACGTCGACGCTCGCCTGCTGGCCGGCGGTCGTGCTGGCGACGACTCTCTGGGCTCTGATCGGCGCGCCGCTGCTGCCGGTGACGACGACGTCGACCTTCACGTTCGTCTCGTTGTTGTCGCCGCCGTTGGTGAACTTCACCGTGAACGTCGGCGGCGGGGTGGCGGCGATGTGGTTCGAGGCGCTGCTCGTCAGGTCGGTGCCGTTGACGCTGACGGAGTCCAGCGAATGGCCGTGCAGGCCCGGCGCCGGGGTCCCGCTGCTGCTGCCGCTCGCCGACGTGGCGCCCAACTGCGAGGCGACGTAGTCCGGGCTCATCCAGCTGATGCTCGGCAGGAACTCGGCGTAGGGCTGCACCTGCTCGCCGGCCGAGCCGTCGTAGCTGGCCGAGATGCCGTTGTCCTTGAGGCCCTTGAGGATCAGCGGCGCGACGCGCTGCGAGTAGATCACGTCGGCGGCGTTGAACGCCTGCATCTGCGCGGCGATCTTGTCGACCGCGCCGCCCGAGCCGGCGCTGCCGCCGAGCGCCGTCTGGATCTCGTCGGCGACTCTGGCGATGCCGTCGCGGCGCAGCGAGAGCGCCAGCAGCAGGTCGCTCTGCGCCTGCTTCATCTCGTCGGGCGTGTCGAAGCCCTGCGCCTGCGAGATCTCCTCGTCGGCGACGCTCGTGAGCTGGTTGATCGTCTCCTGCACCTGCGTCGACTGGCCGCCGGAGGCGCCGCCGAGCGCCTGGAAGAACGGCTTGGTGAGCTCGTTCTTGGACTGCGCGACGAGCGAGCGGACGTGGGTGTTGTAGTTCTTCAGCCCCGAGATGCGGCCGTTGTCGACGCAGCCCTTGATCAGCACGACGAGCAGCACGAGCACGAGCACCCCGGCGCCCGCGGCGACCAGTCGCCGCACGAGCAGCGTCTGGTTGTCCATCGGGGGTCGCTGTCCGCCGCCGCTGCGCGAAGGTGGGGTGCGACGGGGGCGGGGTGCCCTGCGGGTCTCGTCAGACTCGTCGAAGAACGACAGAATCGTGCTCCTTGCGGGAACGTGAAAGGCGCAGTATGACCAGGCCATCGGCTGGACGTCCGGCAGCGAGCCGGGGAGGGTGGGCTCGCTCGACGTGGAACAGAGCAGGGTGAGCCGCACCGACGCCCCGATCGAGGGGGTCCCGCCCTCCGAGTCGCCGACCCGGCGGATCGGCGCGCGCAGCGACGCCGGCGGACAGGCCGCCTCCGGGCTCGTGCTGGAGCGCTACCGGCTGGAGGAGCAGCTCGGCGCGGGCGCGTTCGGCGTCGTCTGGCGCGCGCGCGACGAACGGCTCGAACGCGACGTCGCCGTCAAGGCGATCGGCGGAGAGCAGGTGGCCTCGGGCCGCGCCACGCGCGAGGCGAGAGCGGCGGCGCGGCTGGCGCACCCGGCGATCGTCACGCTCTACGAAGCCGGCAGCGAGGACGGCACCACGTACCTCGTCTCCGAGCTGGTACGCGGCGGCACGCTCGCGCAGCTGCTGCACGAGGGCGCCTTGTCGGATCGCGACGTCGCCGAGGTGGGGATCGCGCTGTGCGCGGGGCTCGCCCACGCGCACGCGCAGGGCGTCGTGCACCGCGACGTGAAGCCCTCCAACGTGCTCGTCCCCGACGCGCGCGCGGCGGGCGAGCCGGCCGCGAAGCTGACCGACTTCGGCGTCGCGCGCGTCGTCGGAGCAGGCAGCGACGCGCTCACGCGCACGGGCGACGTCGTCGGCACGCTCGCCTACATGGCGCCCGAGCAGGCGGAGGGGCGCGAGGCCGGGGCGCCGGCCGACCTCTACGCGACCGCGCTCGTGCTCTACGAGGCGTTCAGCGGCGTGAACCCCGTGCGCGGCGGCAGCGCCGTCGCGACCGCGCGCAAGCTCGGCGCCACGCTGCCGCAGCTGCGGCGCCAGCGGCGCGACCTGCCGCCGGCCGTCGGCGACGCGATCGACCGCGCGCTGCTCCCGCATCCGAAGGACCGCGGCACCGTCGCCAACCTCAGCCGCGCGCTGAGCGGCGCGCTGAACGAGCTGGGCGACGAGCCGGGCACGGTCGAGGCGCCCGCGGTCGAGCGGGCGGCGACGGCCGTGACGCAGATCGCCGCCGCGACACGCCGCGGCTGGCGCAGGCGCAGCCGCGAGCAGGAGCTGGCGGAAGTCGCCGCGGAGCTGGGCGCACTCGACGGCTGGACCGTCGAGGACCGGCGCGGCCCGGGCTGGGGAGCCCCAGCGCACGCCGATCGACAGGACCCGCCCGCCAGGGCGATGGCGCCCCTGGTCGCCGGCCACGTGCTGCCCGGCCTCGCCGCCGGCGGCCTCACCGCGCTGGCGCTGACGACGCTGGGCAGCGGCCCACCGCCCGTCAGACCGCTGCTCGCGGGGGCGCTCGCCGCCGCGGTCGTCGGCCTGCTGCCGCGGATCGGGTGGATCGCGACGGCCGCGGTGCTGCTCGGCTGGCTGGCCGGCGACGCCGGCCAGCCGGGGACCGCGCTGCTGCTGGCATGCGCCGTCGTCGCGCCGCCGCTGCTGCTGCCGCTGCGCGGCCGCGCCTGGTCGGTCCCGTTCGCGGCGCCGCTGATGGGCGTGGCGCTGCTCGCCGGCGCCTATCCCGCCGTCGCGGGCCAGGCGCGCACGCTGTGGCGCCGCGCCGCGCTCGGCGCGCTCGGCTTCTGGACGGTCGCGCTGGCGGAGCCGGTCGTGCACGCGACGCTCTACTACGGCCGCGTGCACGCGACGACGGCCGGCGCAAGCGCAAGAGCCGGCCTCGGCGTCGCGCTCGGCGCGTGGGCCGGATCGCTCCAGAACGCCGTCACGCACGTGCTCTCACCGCTCGTCAGCTCCGGCGTGCTCGCCTGCGCCGGCCTGTGGGCTGCGGGCGCCGCGGTCCTGCCGTGGCTCGTGCGCGGGCGCTCGGCGGCGCTCGACCTCGTCGCCGCGACGCTGTGGGCCGCCGGGCTCGCGGCCGGCGCCGGCGCGATCGGCCATGCGCTGCGTCCCGGCACGCTGCCGCAGCCGGATCCGCGCGGCGCGGCGCTCGGGGCCGCCGCCGCGGTCCTGATCGCCGTCGCGGCGCGCGCGGTGCGGGGAGCGACCGCCGCCGGCACGCGCGAATCGGATCCGCCGGTGCTCCCGTAGCATGAGACGGCGCCCAGCCGCACGCGACCGGCGCCCCCGCCCAGCGCATGAGCGTACTCCGCAGCCTCGAGAGCAAGATCGCGGGCCTCGTCGAGGGGACGTTCAACCGTGCCTTCCGCTCGGAGGTGCGGCCGGTCGAGATCGCGCGCAAGCTGGCGCGCGAGATGGAGGAGCACCAGTCGCACTCGGTTTCGCGCGTGTACGTGCCGAACGAGTACGCGGTGTACCTGTCGCCGGAGGACCGCGAGCGCTTCGGCGGCTTCGAGCGCGAGCTGCGCGAGGAGTTGGGCGGCTACCTGCTGGAGCACGCGCGGCGCGAGCGCTTCGCGCTGATGAGCAAGCCGGTCATCGAGTTCCGCACCGACGAGCGCCTGCGGCTCGGCGAGTTCGGCATCCAGGCTCGGCTCGTCGAGCCGAGCGAGGACCCGTCGGTCGAGCCGTCGCAGGGCGACGCCGGTCACACGATGATCTACAGCGCGGCCGAGCGGCTGCAGGAGCCGCTGGAGCAGCGCGCGAAGGCGCGCGACGCGCGCGCGCTGCTCGTGATGGAGGGCAAGCGGCTCGTCGTCGGCGCGCGCGGCGCGACGCTCGGCCGCAGCCGCTCCTGCGACGTCGTGCTCGACGACGCGAACGTCTCGCGCCAGCACGCCGAGCTGCGGCCGCGCGGCGGCGGCTGGTTCGTCGCGGACCTCGGCTCGACGAACGGCGTGGCCGTCAACGGCGTGCGGATCGAGCAGGCGCATGCGCTCAAACCCGGCGACCGCATCGAGCTGGGCACGACCGTCCTGACGTTCGAGCTGGAGTAGGCGAGCTGCGATGACGTCGCTCGAGCCCGCCTCCGTGGCGCTGAAGCTCGCCTTCCTGGCGGTGATCTACCTGTTCCTGCTGTGGGTCGTGCGCAGCGCCTGGAAGGACCTGCGCGGCACGCGGCAGGACGCCGCCGGGCTCGCCGCGGGCGGCGTGGTGCATGCGCAGGCGCCGACCGACGTCGACGCCACCGGCCTGCATCGCGCCGGCGAGCCGGTGCTCGGGCACGGCGGCGCCGCCGAGGGCGAGCCGCGCCTCGTCGTCGACCATGCGGCAGGCCATCCGGCCGGGATCGCCTACTCGCTCGAGCACGGCGCGACGCTCGGGCGCGGCGACGTCGAGATCCGCCTCGAGGACCCGTTCGCCTCCACGCGCCATGCGCGCATCGGGCGGCAGGGCTCCGTGCTCGTGCTGGAGGATCTCGGCTCGACGAACGGCACCTACCTCAACGAGGAGCCGCTCGAGGGCCCGCAGCCACTGCACCACGGCGACCGCATCCGCATCGGCGACAGCGAATTCAGCTACCTCCAGGACTGACCTTGCTGCGCGTCGCCGAGCACTTCGAGAAGTCCGACACCGGCCGCCAGCGCCGGGCGAACGAGGACAGCTTCTTCGTGCGCGCGCCGCTGTTCGTCGTCGCCGACGGGATGGGCGGCGCGCAGGCCGGCGAGGTCGCCTCGCGCCTCGCGGCCGAGACGCTCGCGCGCGGCCTGCCCGACGACGGCACCGCCGAGCAGCGGCTCGAGGCGCGCGTGCGCGAGGCCAACAGCCGCATCCACGAGGTCTCGCAGGGGGACCGCGCGCTCAACGGCATGGGCACGACGATCACCGCCGCCTACCTCGACGGCGACGAGTTGGCGCTCGCGCACGTCGGCGACAGCCGCGCCTACCTGCTGCGCGACGGCGAGCTGACGCGGTTGACGCGCGACCACACCCTCGTCGAGGAGCTGGTGCGGCGCGGCGAGCTGACCGAGGAGGAGGCGGCGGAGCACCCGCAGCGCTCGATCATCACGCGCGCGCTCGGGCCCGAACCCGACATCGACGTCGACCTCCGCTCCCACCGCGTGCAGGCCGGCGACGTGCTGCTGCTGTGCAGCGACGGGCTCACGGGGATGATCTCCGAGGCCGAGATCGAGCGGATCCTCGAAGACGCGGGCAGCCTCGGCGACGCTGGCCGCGCGCTCGTCGCGGCGGCGAACGAGGCCGGCGGGCGCGACAACATCACCGTCGTCCTGTTCCGCGTCGAAGAGGTGGCGGTCGGCGGCGCGCCGTCCGCCGGCGACGACGTGACGCGGATCGGCGCCACGGCGCTGCGCACGGCGGACGTGCGCGACGCGCTCGCGACCGCGGAGGCCCCGGCCGCGGCGGCGCCCCCGCGGGTCGTGCCGCCGCGCGGCTCGCCGGAGCGCGCGCGGGCGCCGCTGCCGCGCCGCGTGAAGCTGCTCGCCGCGACCGCCGCGACGCTCGTCGTCATCGGCGCGCTCGCGTTCGCCGGCTGGCTCGCCTCGCGCGCGGTCTACTTCGTCGGCACGAACAGCAACGGGATGGTGACGATCTACCGCGGCCTGCCGTGGGAGCTGCCGGCCGGGGTCCACCTGTACGAGGAGTTCTACGTCTCCGGCGTTCCAGCAGGCATCGTGCCCGCCGGCCGCCGCTCGTCGCTGCTCGACCACCGCCTGCGCTCGCAGGACGACGCCGAGAACCTGATCTCCGAGCTGGAGCTGGGACGACTCGCCAGATGAGCGCCCGCAACCGCGAGCTGCTCGGCCTGATCCCCGCCTCGCTGCTCGTGACGGCCGGCTTCGCGGCCGTCTTCATCCAGCAGGGGTCGCTGTCGAACGTGTCACTGACGTACGGGGCGATCTTCCTCGGGCTGTGCGTCGCCGCGCACGTGTTCCTGCGGATCGCGCTGCCGTACGCCGACCCCTACCTGTTCCCGCTCGTGGCGGTGCTCGCGTGCTTCGGGCTCGTGATGATCTACCGCGTCGACGTCACGTCGGCGCGCGACCAGGCGCAGTGGTTCGTCGCCGGGCTGCTGCTGTTCGTCGCGACGATCGTCTTCGTGCGCGACTACCGCAAGCTCGAGCAGTACCGCTACCTGATCGCCGCCGGCTCGCTCGCGCTGCTGTGCCTGCCGCGCCTGCCGGGGATCGGCGCGCAGGTCAACGGCGCGTACCTCGGCGTGCGGATCCCGGGCGTGTTCGTCTTCCAGCCGACGGAGTTCGCCAAGATCGGGATCGTCATCTTCCTCGCGTCCTACCTGCGCGACACGCGCCAGGTGCTCGTCGCCGGCGCGCGGCGGATCGCGGGGATCACGCTGCCGCCGCTCAAGCACTTCGGGCCGCTGCTCGTGATCTGGGGCGTCGCGATGCTGCTGCTGGTCGTGATCCGCGACCTGGGCAGCTCGCTGATGTTCTTCGGCGCGTTCCTGGCGCTGCTGTACGTCGCGACGAGCCGCGTCTCGTTCGTCGTCGTCGGGCTGCTGCTGTTCGCCGGCGGGGCGTGGTACTTCGGCACGCACGTGCCGCACGTGCACGACCGCGTGGACGTGTGGCTCGACCCGTTCAACGCCGGTCGCTACGGCGGCAGCGGCTACCAGATCGCCAACTCGCTGTTCGCGCAGGCGGACGGCGGCCTGCTCGGGCGCGGCTTCGGGCAGGCGCTCCTCGTCACGCCGCTGGGACGGTCGATTCTGCCGGCGCCCAAGACGGACACGATCTACGCGGTGATCGTCAACGAGCTGGGCCTCGTGGGCGCGGTCGCGCTGCTGACGACGTACCTGCTGTTCGTGCAGCGCGGCTTCAAGATCGCGCTGCTCGCGCGCGACTCGTTCTCGACGCTGCTCGCGGTCGGCCTGTCCGCCGTCTTCGCGCTGCAGGTGTTCGTGATCGTCGGCGGCGTCACGAACGTGATCCCGCTGACCGGCGTCACGTTGCCGTTCGTCTCGTACGGCGGCTCGTCGCTGCTGGCGAACTTCGTGCTCGTGGCGCTGCTGCTGCTCGTCTCCGATCGTGCGCGGAGGCCAGCGTGAGCACACCGATCATGCGCCTGTTCGCGACGATCGTGCTGCTGTTCGCGCTGCTCGTGGCATGGACGTCCAAGTGGTCGGTGTTCGACGCGAAGGCGCTGCGCGACAACCCGCACAACGTCCGCCCGCTGCTCGTGCAGCTGCACGTCAAGCGCGGCGCGATCACGGCCGCGGACGGCACCGTGCTGGCGCGCAGCGTGCACGGGCCGCGCGGCACGTACGGCCGCACGTACCCGACCGGCTCGTTGTTCGGCCACCCGGTCGGCTACGCGAACGTCTCGCTGGGGCAGCTCTCCGGGATCGAGCGGTTCCGCAACGACGTGCTGTCGGGCCAGACCGGCGGGCTCGGCTCGCTCGCCGACCAGCTCCAGGGCAAGCGCCAGCAGGGCGACAACGTCGTCACGACGCTCGACCCGGCCGCCCAGCGGATCGCCGAGCAGCAGCTCGCGAGCGTCGGCGCGGGCGCGGTCGTCGCGCTCGACCCGCGCACAGGCGCGGTGAAGGTGATGGCGAGCACGCCCGGCTACGACCCGAACACGGTCGGCGACAGAGGCGTGTTCGCGGCGCTCAACAGCCCCGGCTCGGGCGCGCCGCTGCTCAATCGCGCGACCGAGTCGAGCTACGCGCCCGGCTCCACCTTCAAGGTCGTCACGGCGGCCGCCGCGATCGACACCGGCAAGTACACGCCGGACTCCGTCATCAACGGCGACTCGCCGAAGAGCATCTCGGGCGTGGGGATGCACAACGACCTCAACGAGAGCTTCGGCGACATCTCGCTGACGACCGCGATGACGTACTCGGTCAACACCGTCTTCGGGCAGATCGGCGAGGCGCTCGGCAAGCGGACGATGGCCGGCTACATGCGCCGCTTCGGCTTCTACCAGCGCCCGCCGCTCGACTACCCCGCCGACGAGATGCTCGGCAGCGGCGAGCGGCTGAACCAGCGCCTGCTGCCGGTCCAGAGCCCGCAGGTCGACGTCGGGCGCATGGCGATCGGCCAGGACAAGCTCGCCGTCACGCCGATGCAGATGGCGATGGTCGTCGCGGCGGTCGCCAACGGCGGCAAGCTGATGGCGCCGCACCTGACCGACCGGATCGTCGACCCCGACGGGCGCACGGTCACGCGGATCCGCCCGCGCGTGTGGAGCACGCCGATCTCGCCGAGAACGGCCGCCGAGGTCAACCAGATGATGCGCACCGTCGTCGAGTCGGGCACCGGCACCGCCGTCCAGCTCCCCGGCATCCAGGTCGCCGGCAAGACCGGCACCGCCGAGATCGGCTCGCCCGCCGCCAACCTCACGCAGCCGTCGTTCGTCGCCTTCGCGCCCGCCGACAACCCGCGCATCGCGATCGCCGTGATGGTGGACAGATCCCAAGGCGGCTTCGGCGGTACCGTTGCCGCGCCGATCGCGCGCGCCGTCCTCCAATCCCTCCTCCAGCATCCATGACCGAGATCACCCCCGACACGCTGATCGACGGCCGCTACAAGGTCCTCACGCGGCTCGGCTCGGGCGGGATGGCCGACGTCTACTGTGCGGAGGACCAGCAGCTCGGCCGCAAGGTCGCGCTGAAGCTGCTGCACCGCCGCTTCGCCGAGGACGCCGAGTTCGTCGAGCGCTTCCGCCGCGAGGCGTCGGCCGCCGCAGGCCTCCAGCACCCGAACGTCGTCGGCGTCTACGACCGCGGCGAGTGGGACGGCACCTGCTACATCGCGATGGAGTACCTGCCCGGCCGCTCGCTGAAGGACGTCATCCGCCAGGAGGCGCCGCTCGACCCCGTCCGCGCGATCGACATCACCGTGCAGATCCTCAAGGCGGCGCGATCGGCGCACCGCAAGGGGATCGTCCACCGCGACCTCAAGCCGCACAACGTGATGATCGACGACGAGGACCGCGTGAAGGTCACCGACTTCGGCATCGCGCGCGCCGGCGCGTCGGACATGACGGAGACCGGCTCGATCATGGGGACCGCGCAGTACCTGTCCCCCGAGCAGGCGCAGGGGCACGCGGTCAGCCAGTCGTCGGACCTCTACTCGATCGGGGTGATCCTGTTCGAGCTGCTGACCGGGCACGTGCCGTTCGACGCCGAGTCGGCCGTGACGATCGCGCTCAAGCACGTGTCCGAGGCGCCGCCCGCGCCGAGCATGTTCGACCCGTCGGTGCCGCCGGCCTTGGAGGCTGTGGCGATGTGGGCGCTGGAGAAGGACCCGGCGGCCCGGCCCGCCGACGCCGACGCCTTCATCCTCGCGCTGGAAGACGCGCGCGACGCCGTCATGACGAGCGAGGCGCCCGGCCAGCGCACGGCGATGTTCGCGCCCGCCGCGCTCCCGCCCGACCCGTATGGGGATGAGGCGCTGACGGCGGCGGCGTTCGGCGCCGCGGCCGCCGACCCGCCGACGGTCGCGCCCTACTACGCCGACCCGGTCCTCGAGGACGAGGATCGCGGCCGCATGCCGTGGTGGACCTGGGTGCTGGCGGCGCTGGCGCTGGCGGCGATCGTGCTCGGCGTCGTGCTGTTGACGCGCCCCGGCCAGGTGACCGTGCCGCGGGTCGTCGGGCAGAGCGTGCAGTCGGCGACCGCCGAGCTGCGCGCGGCGGGCCTGAAGGCGGGGATCGACCGCGTCACGAGCGGCAGACCGTCCGGGCAGGTGCTCGCGCAGGACCCCGGCGGCGGCGAGCGGGCGACCGACGGCTCGACCGTCACGCTGACCGTCTCGAGCGGACCGGGCCAGGTGCAGATCCCGACGGTCGACGGGCTGAGTCAGAAGCAGGCGACCGCGCAGCTCACGGACGCCGGCCTCGTCGTCAGCCGGATCGTGAAGCAGGCGAACGACAACGTGCCGGCGGGGAGCGTGATCTCGAGCTCGCCGGCGGCGGGCCAGAACGTCGACCGCGGCTCGAACGTGACGCTGTTCGTCTCCAGCGGGCCGCAGAAGACGGCGGTGCCCGACGTCGTCGGCCTCACCCAGCAGGCGGCGCAGCAGACGCTCGGCGACCGCGGCTTCCAGGTGACGATCACGCAGCAGGGCTCCGCCAGCGCCACCCCGGGGACGGTGCTCAGCCAGACCCCGGCAGCCGGTTCGAAGGCGGACCCCGAGGCGACGGTCACGATCGTCGTCGCGAGAGCGATCCCGATGGTCACGGTGCCGGACGTCACGGGGCAGTCGGCGACGGAGGCGAGCGACACGCTGACGGCCGCCGGGCTGGTCGTGCGCACGACGCTGCAGGCCGTCACCGACCAGGGCGAGGACGGGCTCGTGCTCGACCAGCGCCCGGCCGCCAGCACGCAGGTGCAGAAGGGCGCGCCGGTGCGGATCGTCGTCGGGCGCTACCAGGCGACGCCCACGACGCCCACCACGCCGACGACGCCGGGCGGCGGAGGCGGCGGATGACGGCCGTGTCGGCGCCGCGCCGCGTCGCCGTCCTCGGCGGCGGCCGTTCCTCCGAGCACGACGTCTCGCTCGCCTCGGCGGCGTCCGTGCGCGCGGGCCTGGAGCGCGGCGGGCACGAGGTCGTCGCGGTCGAGATCTCGCGCTCCGGCGCGTGGTCGTGCGGCGGCGAGCCGGTCGCGCTGACGCCGGGCGCCGGGCTGCTCGGCGCCGACGTCGTGTTCCCGGTGCTGCACGGCCCGTTCGGCGAGGACGGCACCGTCCAGGGCCTGCTCGAGTGCCTCGACGTGCCCTACGTCGGCTCCGGCGTGCTCGCCTCGGCGGCGTGCATGGACAAGGTCGTCGCGAAGGAGCTGCTCGCGCGCGCCGGCCTGCCGCAGGTCGACTACCGCGCCGTGCGCCACGCGCGCTGGTCGGCGGCGCCGGAGGCGGTGCTCGCCGAGCTGGCCGCGCTCGGCCTGCCCGTGTTCGTCAAGCCGGCGCGGCTCGGCTCGTCCGTCGGGATCGTGCGCGTAGCCGAGGCCGACGCGCTGGCTGACGCGCTCGCGACGGCATTCGCACACGACCCGCTCGTGATCGTCGAGGCGGCCGCGAGCGGACTGGAGATCGAGTGCGCGGTCCTCGGCAACGACGACCCGATCGCCTCCGAGCCCGGCGAGATCGTGCTGAACGGCGGCGACGGCGGCTGGTACGACTACGAGGCGAAGTACACCCCCGGCGGCATGCAGCTCGTCGTCCCCGCCCGCATCCCGCCGGCGCTTGCCTCCCGCGTCCGCGCGCTGGGGATCGACGCCTTCGCCGCACTCGGCTGCTCCGGCCTCGCCCGCGCCGACTTCTTCGTCGACCCGGAAAGCGGCGCCGTCCTCGTCAACGAGCTCAACACGATGCCCGGCTTCACCGAGACGTCCGTCTACGGCAAGCTCTTCGCCGCGTCCGGGGTCCCCTACGAAGACCTCCTCGACCGCCTCGTCACGCTCGCTCTCGAACGCCATGCGCGTGAGCGGGCGTACCAGTTCTAGCTGGGCCCGTTGCGTTTGCGGTACGCCGGGGCGCGCGATGCTCCCCCGCGAGAGGCCCGTCGTGAAGCCGTGCCGCACCACGACGCGTTCGCGGGATCCGCAGAAGCCTCCCGCGGAGGACATCGCGCGCCCGGCTGATCAGCAGCGTCCCGGGCTCCGGCCGCCTTGCGCCCAGGCCGCCCGCGCCAGAGGCGCCTGCGCCGCTTGGGCCCCGCCCGCGCCCGAGTCGCTTGTGCCTCAGCCGGGCTGACTCAGCCGCGTGCGGCTTGCCCCTCGCGAGAGGCTTCTGCGGATCCCACATTCAAGGAGCGGCGCCAGCGCGGCTTCACGACGGGCCTCTCGCGAGGGAGCAAGGCCGCACGGCGGCGTACCTGCAACGCCGGCGTACCAGGCCCCGGCGGCGATGGGCGGGAGCGCCAGGCTCAGCGGTACAGCGACAGCTCGCTGATCGAGACGCGGTCGCCGCCGGGTGGGAGCTTCGTGATCCAGAGCAGGACCCAGCGGGAGCGCTGGCCGGCGGTGTCGAGGTCGATCGTCTGGTGGGAGCCGACGGACGGGGTGGTGGCGACGAGCTTCCAGCCGGGGTCGGGGAGCGCCTTGGGCAGCGGGCCGCTTCCGGCGACGTAGACGCTCGCGGCGAAGCCCGGCGTCGTCGTGTTCACGCGCAGCCGGCGGAAGACGGCGCCTGGCGTGGCGTCGAGCGCGAGGCCGACGCCGGCCTTCTGCAGGTCGCCGGACGAGTAGGACTCGGTCGTCCAGACGGTCTCCGGGTTGCCGTCGATCGCGAACGCGGTCTGGTCCGCGTGCTCGGTGCCGTCGCCGAGCGGGTCGTAGTCGTGCGCGGCGTCCGAGTTGAGCCCGACGGCGGTCAGCGCGCCGCCGCCGCCCGCGGTCCTGTCCGTCCCGGTGCCGTGGTGCGTGCGGTTGCCGAGCAGCACGATCCCCGCCACCAGCGCCGCCACGGCGAGCAGTGCCGCGGCCGCCAGCCACGCCGGCCGCGAGCGCACGCGCAGCGGCAGCCGCCGCCGCGTGCTGCTCGGCAGCGTCCGCAGCACGGTCGTCGCCTCGCCGGTCGCGCTGCCGGAGCGCGCCGCCTCCAGCGCGAGCACGTCCTCGAGGTCGGCGATCAGCTCTTCGTCGCTGCGGTAGCGCTCGTGCAGGTCCTTCGCCGTCGCGCGGTCGACCACGGCGGCGAGCGAGGCGGACACCTCGGGCCGCAGGACCTGCACGTCGGGCAGCTCCTCGCGCACGTGCTTCATCGCGACCGCGACCTGGTTCTCGCCTCTGAACGGGACGCTGCCGGTGAGCATCTCGTACAGCACGATCCCGAGCGAGTAGAGGTCGGACTGGCCGGTGACGTCGTGGCCGAGCGCCTGCTCGGGGGAGACGTAGTCGGTCGTCCCCAGCACGCGGCCGTCGGCCGTGAGGCCGTCGTCGTCGAGCGAGCGCGCGATCCCGAAGTCGGTGACCTTGGCGCTGCCCTCCTCGTCGATCAGGACGTTCTGCGGCTTCACGTCGCGGTGGACGATGTGTCTCGCGTGCGCGGCGCCGAGCGCGCGCGCGATCTCGATCGCGTAGGCGACCGCCTCGGAGACGTCCAGCTCGCCGTTGCGGCGGATCCGCTCCTTCAGCGTCTCGCCCTCGACGTACTCGAGCACGATGTAGGGGCGACCCTGGTCCTCGCCGTAGTCGATCACGCCGACGATGTGCGGGTGCGACAGCTGGGCGACGGCGCGCGCCTCGCGTCTGAAGCGCTCGAGCTGGTCGGAGTCGGTCGCGATCTCGCGGTTCATCAGCTTGATCGCGACGGCGCGCTCGAGCGTCTCGTCGAGCGCGCGGTAGACCGACGACATCCCCCCCGTGCCGATGCGGGCCTCGAGCCGGTAGCGGTCGTTGAGGATCGTTCCGAGCAGCGTGCTCATGAGGGACCCACCGTCTATGTTCCGCGCGTGCCCGTCATCGAAGCGTCCTACTACACGGACCCGGCGTGTCCTTGGTCGTGGGCGCTGGAGCCCAGCCTACGCCGGTTGGAGGTCGAGTTCGGCGACGCGATCCGCATCCACTGCATCATGGGCGGTCGCGCGCCGAAGTTCGAGGACCCGCGGGCGCAGGTGGCCGAATGGCTCGACGCGTGCGATCGCAGCGGGATGCCGTTCGATCCGCGGCTGTGGCTGGAGGCGCCGCCGTCCGGCTCGCACCCGGCCTGCCTGGCGGTGATCGCCGCCGGCGAGCAGGGCGCGGTCGTGCAGGCGGCCTACCTGCGGCGGCTGCGCGAGGGGCTGATGTGCGGGCGGCGCAAGCTCGACACGGTGGAGGCGCTCGTCGCCGAGGCGCACGCGGTGCGGGGGATCGACACGGCGCGTCTGCGGCGCGACATGCTGTCGAGTGCGACGGTCGAGCGCTTCGGCGAGCAGCTCGACGCGACGCGCGCGATCGGGGGAGCGGAGGCGCTGCCGACGCTCGTGCTCGGGGACCGCGCGCTGCGCGGTTTCGTGCCCTACGACGATTGGCGCGCGGCCGCGCTCGCAGCCGGCGCGCAGCCGCTCGACGCGCCGCCGCCGACGATCGAGCAGGCGCTGCGCCGCTTCGGCACGCTCGCGACGGCCGAGGTCGCCGCCGCCTGCGCGCTCCCCGGCCCACGCGCCCGCGCCCAGCTCTGGCAGCTCGCGCTCGACTGGAAGGTCGTCGCCGAGAAGCGCTTCACGAGCGCCTTGTGGCGGCTGGCGGAGTGAGCCGGCGCCAGCGCGCCAGCGCGCTCTACTCCCCCGGCGTCGCCGGCGGGATCGGGGGGAGCGTGGCGGGGTCGGCGGAGGCGGCGGCCTGGTTCTCGGCCTTGACGGCCTCCCAGATCTCCTCGCGGTAGACCGGCAGCTCCTTCGGCGCGGCGATCCCGATGCGCGCCGTCTGGCCGCTGATCTCCATCACGGTCACGACGATGTCGTCGCCGAGCACGATTCTCTCGCCGGGCCGGCGGGTGATGATCAGCATCGCGTCCTCCTTGGAACCGGTTGGCCGGCTAAGGAGGGTGTCACAGCGCTGGGACGGGTGCGGTCAGGCGGCCTGCTCCGTCGCCGCAGCCGCCGCCAGCTCGTCGAACAGCGGCGCGCGCAGCTTTGCGCCGGGCGCGTCGTTGATGACCTGCTCGCCGATCCCGTCCACGATCACGAGCGGGGCGCGCAGGTTGGCGGTGAAGTCCTCCAGCCGCTCGCTCGCGCGCACAGTGACGTAGATCGCCGCGCCGGCCGGCGCCGCCGGCTCCAGCGCGAAGTCGGCGAAGAAGCGGCGCGGGTCCACGACCGGCAGCGCGAGCGCCGGGTCCTCGAGCGAGTGCAGCCACAGGAACGCGTCGTCGTGCGCGCGCGCGACGAGCGTGAAGCGCGTCGAGTCGAGGCCGGCGAGGCCGTGGGGGAACTCGATCGCGCCGTCCTGCGCGACCTCGATGCGGCCGAAGCGCGTGCTGTCGATCGTCGTGGGCACAGGGTCTCCTTGCGTGGGGGCGTGAGGTCGAGGCGGGTCAGTTGAGGAAGTCGAGCAGCGAGACCTGGACGATGTTCGCGCCCGCGCGCAGCGCCGCGTTGTAGGCGGCCTGCTGGGTCGTGTACTGCGTGACCGTCTGCGCCATGTCCGCGTCCTGGGTGTCCGACAGCAGCTGCGTCGTGTTGTCCTGCAGCCCGGACAGGCGCGAGCTGGCGAGCGCGAGGCGGTTCGTGCGCGCGCCGACGTCGGCGCGGATCTCGTTGAGCGTGTCGAGGTTGGAGTCGAGCCGCTGCAGGTCGGTGCCGCGCAGGGCGTCCGCGTCGGCGGTCGTGCCGCCGCGCAGGTTGTCGGAGATGTCGCGCAGCGTGTCGAGCAGCTTGTCGTCGCCCGCGGACTGGCCGTCGCCGAGCAGCTGGTGGATGTCGCTGTTGATCGGGACCTGCACCTGCGGCCCGATCGTGCGGGTGACGGTGCCGGCGTCGCCGGCGTATCTGTCCGACGCGCTGCCGAGCTGGTAGGGCGACGTGCCCGTCGCGGTGCCGGAGAAGACGTACTTGCCGGCGTACTGGACGTTCGCCTCCTGCTTGACGCTGTCGGTCAGCTGGTCGATCTCGTCGGCGATCGCGTTGCGCGCGGTCTGGTCGGCGGTGTCGTTGCCGCCCTGCACGAGCAGCTCGCGCGCGCGCTGGAGCACGTTCGAGATCTGGCCGAGCGCGGTGTCCGACGTGTTCAGCCAGCCGGTGCCGTCGTCGACGTTGCTCTGGTACTGCGTGAGCCCGCTCAGCTCGCCGCGCAGCCCCATCGCGCGGCTCGTGCCGTAGGGGTCGTCGGACGGCTGCGAGATCCGCTTGCCGGACGACAGCTCGTCCTGCAGTCTCGTGAGCCGGTCGTAGCCGCCGTTGATGTCGCGCAGCATCGTGTTCGCGCTCATCAGCTGGGTGACGCGCATCGACATCAGAGGCCGACCTTCCCGGTGCGGTTGACGAGCGTGTCGAGCATCTCGTCCATCGTCGTCATCGTGCGCGCCGACGCCTGATAGCCGCGCTGGAAGCGCATCAGGTTCATCATCTCCTCGTCGAGCGAGACGCCGGCGACGCTCTGGCGGCGGCTGTCGACCGCATCCGAAAGCGACTGCGCGGTCGCCTGCGCGGTCTCGGCCGCCTGCGTCTGCGTCCCGATCTGCGCGACGAGCCCTTGGTAGAGCTGGTCGGTCGTTCCGCCGCGCAGCCCCGCGATCGCCTGTGCGACGTCGTTCGCGCCCGTGGCGCCGGTGCTGCCGGTCTGCACGGTCGCGGTCGTCGCGACGATGTCGATGGTGGCAGCAGTCGTGCCGGCCGGGTCGAAGAAGGGCGTCGAGGTGTGGAGCGCGTTGACGCTGGTGACGAGGTCTCTCGCGACCGCGTCGAGCTGGCTGCGGTAGGTCAGCGCGGGCCCGCTCGGGGAGGCGAGGTCGAGCAGCGCGCCGAGCTTGCCGCCGGGCGTGGTGAGCGTCTGCGGCCAGTTGTAGCCGGCCGGCGTGCTCGGGTCGACGAGCGTGACGCCGCCGAAGTCGACTCTCAGGCGGCTGTCGCCCGTGTCGGTGACCGACACCTGCGCGAGCTGGGAGAGTCTGTCGATCAGCGCGTCGCGCTGGTCCATCAGGTCGTTCGGCTGCTGGCCGCGGACGACCGCGTCGCCGATCGCTCTGTTGAGGCCGGCGAGCTGGCTCGCCATGTTGCCGACGTCGCCGCTGGGCCCGGTGATCGAGTCGTACTCGTCCTGCGCCTGCTGCGCGACGGTCGTGAGCTGGTCCGAGACCGCTCTGAACGTCGTCGTGAGCGTCTGCGCGCCCGTCACGAGCGCGGCGCGCGCGCCGGCGTCCTCGGGCGCGTTCGCGACGGCGCTCCAGGCGTCCCAGAATCTCGCCAGCTGCGCCTGGATGCCGTTGTCGCTCGGCTCGGCGAAGGCCGTCTGCGCCTGGTCGAGCGAGTTCGTCCGGGCGGTCGCATCGCCGAGGCTCATCTGCTGCGCGCGGTACTGGAGGTCGAGGAACTGGTCGCGGATGCGCTGGATCGAGGCGACGTCGACGCCGCTGCCGAGCTGCGCCCCGCTGCCGTTGTTGACGCTGTTCGCCGGGATCAGGTACGCGGCCGTCGGCTCGAGCACCGCCTCCTGGCGCGAGTAGCCGGCGGTGTTCGCGTTGGCGATGTTGTGGCCCGTGATGTCGATCGCCTGCTGCTGGGCGAGCAGGCCGCGCAGCGAGGTCTGGAGGCCGAAGAAGGAGGAGGTCATGGCGCTACGCCTGCAGGTTCAGCGCGCTGCGCGCGGTCGCCGTGTACGGGACGTGCGCCGGCCGGATCCCACCGGCCGTGTAGGCGCCCGTGTCGCCGGGGGCGGACGGGTCGACGAGCCGCAGCAGGTGGTCGAGGAAGGAGAGCTCCTGGCGCATCAGCGCCTGGTTGCAGGCGTGCTCGCGCGTCAGCTCGGCGAGCATGCCGCGCAGCTCGGCGCTGCGCGCGTGGGCCAGCTCCGCGTCCTGCGGCGTCATCAGCGCGGTCAGCTGCGAGAGCGTGACGGCGGCGGGCGCGACGCCGAGCAGCGCGCCGGCGCGCGCGAGCAGGCGGGCGCGGTCGTCCTCGAGCCGCGCGCGGCGCTCCAGCTCGGCTTGGAAGGCGGCGACCTGGCGCACGACCGCGTCGACGTCCTGCGCGCGGATCGCGACGCCCTGCGCCAGCACCGCGTGCAGCAGCCGCTGGGTCGAGCCGAGCTGCGCCTCGAGGTGGGCGAGCACGTCGCCGGCGAGGCGCGGGTCGACCGCGGCGGGGACCGGCGGGGCGGCGAGCGCGCTCATGCGGGGAAGCTCGCGCCGCCGGCTGTCGAACCGGTGCTGGGCTCGCTCGGCGGGGTCGGGGTGGTCGTCGCGGGCGCGGTGGGCGTGGTGGGCGGAGCCGGCGTGGTGGGCGCGGCCGGCGCGATGGCATCCATCAACTGGCGCGCGAGCCCGAGACCGCCCGCGTCCATCACGCCGCTCGTGAGCGCGTCGGGCAGCAGCGAGGCGTAGGGCGAGTCGCCGGCGAGCCCGCTGCTGCTGCTCGTCCCGTCGTCGCTGCTCGCCGCGTCGCCGGAGGAGTCGGTCAGCGACTGCGACAGCTGCTGCACGAGCATCTGCTCGAAGCCGAGGCCGGCCTCGTACGCGCTCTGGCGCGCGGGCGATGCCGCGCGGACGTCGGCCGGCAGCTGCGAGGCGTCGATCGGCGGGAGTCCGCTCGTGAAGCTCATCGCTTCACCTGGTCCGCGATCTCGAGCATCTGGTCCTGCATCTGGATCGCCTTGCTCGACATCTGGAAGCTGCGCTCCGCGTCCATCATGTCGACCATCGCGTCGCCGACGTCGACGTTCGAGCCCTCGAGCGCGCCCTGGCGCAGCGTCGTGCCCGTGCCGGCGGCGGTCGGCGTGCCGCTGGCCGTGTTCGCGGCGAAGAGGTTGCCGCCGAGCGGCTGCAGGCCGTCGGGCGCGGGCACGTCGACGAGCTGGATCCGCCCGAGCGCTCTGCCCGTGCCGACCCGCACCGTCCCGTCGGAGCCGACCGACAGCTGGTCGGGCGTCGTCCCTCTCGGCACCGTGATCGGCGGTTGGAGGACGTCGCCGTCCTGCGTCGTCAGGCGGCCGAGCGAGTCGAGCCGGAGCGAGCCGTCGCGCGTGAGGGCGGTCGAGCCGTCGGCGCGCTGGACCTGGAAGTAGCCGGAGCCCTGGATCGCGAGGTCGAGCGGCTGGCCGGTGTCCTGCAGCGCGCCCTGCTGCTGCGAGCGGCCGAAGATGCCGGCCGCGGCGCCCGCGCCGGCGGCGACGGTCGGGCCGGCGCCGTTGCCCTGCGCGCTGTAGAGCAGGTCGCGGAAGCCGATCCGCACGTGCTTGTAGCCGGTCGTGGAGGCGTTCGCGAGGTCGTTGGAGATCCCGTCGATGCGTTCCTGCTGGGCGGCCATGCCGGCCGCGGCGGAGTAGAGGCCCTCGAGCATCAGGCGTTCCCGTTCGGCGAGGCGACCTGGGTCGCGGTCTTGTGCAGCGAGTCGTCGATCGTCTGGATCGCTCTCTGGCCGGCCTCGAAGGCGCGGAAGGAGGCGATCATGTCGACCATCGTGCGGGCCGGGTCGACGCCCGAGCCCTCGAGCTCGCCGGTGCGGACGGTGCCGCTGGCCTGGCCGGCCGCGGTGCCGGTGAAGAGGTTGTCGCCCTGCTTGGCAGGGCTCGTGAGCGCGAAGACGCCGACGTCGCTCGCGTTCACCTTGCCGTCGGCGCCGACCTTGACCGGCTGGCCGCCTCTGCCGAGCACGGCGTTGCCGAGCTGGTCGGTGAGCGTGCCGTCGGCCGCCTCCGTGAACTGGCCGTTGCGCGTGTAGCGGATGCCCTGCGCGGTCTGCACGGCGAAGAAGCCGTCGCCGGCGATCCCCATGTCGAGCGGCTCGCCCGTGTCGCGCAGCGGCTGCGGCGTGACGTCGGTGACCATTCTGTCGATCGCGACGCCCATGTTGAGGCCGCCGATCGCCTGGCCCGTCGCGCTGTTGCTCAGCAGCAGGTCGGCGAACGCTCTCTGCGTGACGCGGTCGGCCTTGTAGCCGGGCGTCGACGCGTTCGCCAGATCGTTGGCGATCTGGTCCTGACGCATCTGCTCGGCGACCATTCCCGACGCCGCGATGTAGAGCCCGCGCTCCATGCACCCCCGGTGGTCGGCGGGGGCGGCGGGATCTTGAGCGGGCTGACGGTCAGCCCGCTCGGCGGCGCCGCGGCTGCGCGGCCTGCGCGTGCGTCGCGATGTACTCGAGGATCGCGTCTCTGGCCGCGGCGATGAGCGAGTCGTCGTCGCGGCGGCTTGCGATCGCGTCGAGGGCGACGAACTCGTCGTGCGTGAGCGGGACCAGCACCTTCGCGCTCACCTCGTCGCCTCTCACCGGCCGCGCGTCGTGGTACTCGAGCGTGCTCTCGTCGATGTCGTCGAAGTCTTCCGGCTGCAAATCCTCCATGCGCATGAGTCCATGATGGCTCATCGGTACCTCCTGTCAAACTCCGAGCGCTGGTGGCGGGAGGCGTCGAACGCCGTTGCAGGGCGCCACGTCGTCGGATCGTCGGTCGGTGCGAGCGCGACGGTCAACAGCCGCCCGCCGTTCGTCTCCCCGATCAGCAGCACGCTTCCTGGCTCGCCGCGCGGATTGTCGGCCGAATTCCGTCTGTTTGCGCGCTTAATTTGCAGCGACTGCGCAGCGCTGTGTGAAAGGGCGCGAGGGTCGTTGCGTTCAGGCCGTCAGCTCGCTGCGCCGCCGGCCTGCTGCGAGCGGTAGTGCTCTCTCCAGATCAGGCGGTGGAGGGGGATCCAGCGGGGGATGCTGCGGACGCCGGGGATGAAGGGGATGCAGATGAACGCGAGGCTCAGCAGCATCATCAGCGCCCACACCAACGCGTCAGCGTTGTCCGACGTCGAGAACGGCTTGATCTGGTACCAGAAGGTGTAGAGCCACAGCCACACCTGCCCGGGGTAGCTGCCGGTCTCGTTCATCATCCCCCACTGCTCGCCGAGCAGATGCTGGGCTGCCGCGCGGTCGGACAGCACCGACCCGTCGGCCATGAACAGCAGCGGCTTGGTGTAATCGGTCTGGTAGAACTGCCGGCTCGTCAGCAGCGCGCCGTCGAGTCCGCTCGACTGCGCGAGCGCCAGCAGCGACGCCATCATCGGCGCGACCGGGCCGGCGCCGGCGGGGGAGACGGTCACCGCCGTGCCGTGCGCGGCGGCTCTCCCGAGCGCGGCCGTGTACGCGTCGGTCCACGCTCTCTGCTGTGCCGGCGAGGCGGCGACGTAGCGCGCGATCTGCGCGCGCAGGAGCGGGTCGTTGGGGATCGTCGCAAGCGGCGCGAGGACGTAGTCGGCGGCGGTGTCGATCGGGTGGCTGACACCGAGCCACTTCTGCAGCTGCAGCGGCCCGATCACCTGCCCGGTCGCGGCGTGGTTGTAGGGCGGGCCGTAGCCGGCCGTGTCGCTCGAGTCGTCGAGCTCGGCGGTCGCGGTCGTGAGGAAGTCGACCGGTTGCGTGCGCGCCCAGCTCGCGACCGTCGAGGGCTTGTCGTCGGGCGAGGAGAAGAGGATCGTCAGCAGCACCGCCAGCAGCGCGACCACGACGATGCAGATCGTCAGCTCCTTGATCAGGTCGTACGGGCGGTACGGCCCTCTCCAAGGCGGAGCCGCGTCGCGCGGGGAGGCCATCACGCACGCTCCGCGGGCTGGCCGTCGCCGGACGCCGGGGCGCTCGCCGGCGCCTGCGCCTCGAGCGCGCGGACGTACGGCGACACGACGCCGTGGCGCCGCACCAGCAGCACGTGCCAGGCTGTCAGCGCGATCACGGCGACCGGCAGCAGGATCACGTGGAACGTGTACATCTGGCCGAAGTTCGTGACGTTGAAGAAGGCGCCGATGCCGACCGCGTTGAGGCCGTCCTTCGCCTGCGTCGAGATCCACTGCGCGTCGAAGTTCTGCTGCGACAGGTAGCCGGTGAAGGCGGCCGCGATCGAGATCAGGAACGTGATCGCGCCGACGACCCAGGTGCCGGAGCGCCCGCCGCGCCACGCGCCCATCCAGAACTTCCCCCACAGGTGCACGACCATCGTGAAGAAGAAGATCTCGACGCTCCACAGATGGATGCCGTTGAAGAAGCGCCCGATCCCCGTCACATGCCACCACGACGGTCCCTTGAGGCCGAGGATCATCCCCGAGACGACGATCGACAGCAGCGCCGCGATCGTCAGCGCGCCGAACACGTAGATCCACGACGCGACGTATGCGGGCTGCTTGTCGGGCAGCAGCTTCTCGGGCGGCAGCGCGCCCTCGGCGCGCGTGCGGACGCGCGCGGTCCAGGAGCGCTCGCGGGGCGTCTCGCCGACGCTCATGGCTGCGCTCTCCGGTGCGGGAACGGCAGCAGGATCGCGGCGAAGAAGACGACGATCATCAGCCCGATCGCCAGCAGGTTCGGCACCGACATCAGGAAGAAGTGCCAGTGCACGTAGCGGGGCGCGCCGCTCAGGTCGAAGACGGCGCCCAGCGGCGTCTTCGCGAGCGCGCCCGTTGCCAGCGTTGCCAACACCCGATCCTCCCGTTTGCGGTGCGGCGGGGATCCGCCGTTGCAGCGCACGCTATTGCCCGAGTGGTGGCCCTTCCATCCGGGGAATGGCGCAATCGTGCGCTGGGGGTTTCTACGGACTCGTCATGCGCCGAGATCGGCGCGCAGCGCGGCGAGCGCGTCGCGCAGCTCAGCGACCTCGCGCTCGAGCCGCACGATCCGCTGCTCGGCGGCGGGCGGGAGCGGGGCGGGCGCCGCCGGAGCTGCCGCCGCCGCCGACGCAGGTGCCGCCGCTGCTGGAGGGGCGATCGACGGCGCGGCGAGCTCGTCGCTCGCCTCGCCGCCGAGCAGCTGGACGTAGCGCTCTTCCTTCTGCCCCGGCTGGCGCGCGAGCTGCGCGACGTGCCCTCTGCCGATCAGCCCCGCGAGCGTCGCCTCGACGGCGGCGAGATCGTCGAAGCGGTGCAGGCGCTCGCTGCGCTGCTTCAGCTCGCCGGGCGTCTGCGCCCCGCGCAGCATCAGCACGCCGAGCAGTGCCAGCTCGTCCGGCGCGAGCCCGAGCGCCTCGTCGAGCAGGTGGCGGTACTTCGCCGCGCGTGAGCCGTGGCCGCTCGTCAGGCGCGTCCAGCCGCGCCGGTAGCTGTGCTGCAGCGCGTCGCGGATGACGGCCTCGTCGTAGTCGACGACCGGGTGGCGGTTCGTCGACTGGTTGCACGCGAGGCGCAGCGCGTTGAGCGACAGCGGGTAGGCGTCCGGCGTCGTGCGCTGCTTCTCGATCAGGCAGCCGAGCACCCGGATCTCGACGGCGTCCGGTTCCACGTCCGGCAGCCTACGTCACCACACGACCTCGACGCCGTACTGCGCGAGTGCGGCGTCGGAGGAGACGATCGCCAGCTTCTCGGTCAGCGCCTGGGCGACCAGCAGGCGGTCGAACGGATCGCGGTGGTGCCACGGCAGCTCCCCGACGGCCTCGGCGTGCAGCGGCGAGATCGCCAGCAGCTCGACGTGGCGCAGGGCGGCGAGCCGTCTCGCGAGGTCGGCGGGCGCGTTGAGCTTGCCGAGCGAGCGCTTGATCGCGGCCTCCCACAGGGTCACGGCGCTGACGACGAGGCGACCGCTCGACTGCGTCACGCGCCGCGCCCGCGGCGACAGCCGCTTGTCGCCGGCGAGGAGCCACAACGTCGCGTGCGTGTCGAGCAGGGCCCCCGCCGCCTCAGCGGGCACCGAGCGCCTCGGCGATGTCGTCCGGCAGCGTGTCGAAGTCGTCGCCGATCTCGATCTCGCCGGCCATGCAGCCGAACAGCGCCTCGCGACCGCCGACGGGAGCCACCGGGGTGAGGAGCACCGCCGGGGTGCCGCGGCGCGTCAGCACGATCTCCTCGCCCGCGAGCGCGCGCTCGACGAGCTGCGAGAGGTGCGTCTTCGCCTCGTGCATGCCGAAGTCGGTCATGGACGAGAGGGTAGCAGACATCTAGTCTCCTTGTTAGCTAGATATATGTGGGATCGGTCTGCGCGTGGCGCGGCGTCGCTCGCCGCCTCGGCGCGATAGCGTTCCGAGGGCCCATGGCCCGGAGATTCGCCCCCCTTGCCCTCCTCGCCGTGCTCGCGCTCGGCGGCTGCGCCTACGGAACCGCCGCGAGATTGACGCCCGCGCAGGAGCAGGCGCGGGTCGCCTTCATCAAGGCCCACAAGGACTTCAGCGACCGCGACATGGCGAAGCTGTGCCCCGGCCTCTATCCGGCGGACTTCCTCACGAACCACTCGAAGTGGCCCGCCGGGAAGGCGAGCTCCGGCGACAAGCTGTCCAGAGTGACCGCGCAGGACCGCGCCGCGGCGCAGGCCGCCGGCTGCGACGTGCGCCCCGGCTGATGGACGAGACCACGCTCGAGCGCTTCGCCGAGCTCCTGGTCGGCTTCGCGGCGAACGTCCAGCCGGGACAGATCGTCGCCGTCAGCTCCGAGATCGGCAAGGAGCCGCTGACGCGCGCGATCGCGGCGAGCGCGTACCGCCACGGCGCGACGTACGTGGACGTCTCCTACGCCGACCCGTGGGTCCGCCGGGCGCGCATCGAGCACGGCAGCGACGCCGCGCTGGAGACGGTCCCGAGCTGGATCGGCGAGCGGATCCTCGCGCTCGGCGACCAGCGCTGCGCGCGCGTCGCGCTCACGGGCCCGACCGCTCCCACGCTGCTGGAGGACCTCGACCCCGCGCGCGTCGGCGCCGACAGAGCGCAGACGCTGCGCGAGGCCGGCAAGGTGCTCAACGACCGCACGACCAACTGGACGATCGGCCCCTGCCCGACGTCCGGCTGGGCCGCGCTGGTGCATCCCGGCCTGTCGCCGGACGCCGCGCTGCAGCGGCTGTGGGAGCAGATCGTCCACGTCTGCCGGCTCGACGAGGAGGATCCGGTCGCCGCCTGGCGCGAGCGGATGGCGACGCTCACCGGCGTGACCGAGCGGCTCACCGCCGCGCGCTTCGACGCGCTCCACTTCGAGGGGCCGGGAACCGACCTGACCGTCGGGCTGCTGCCGAGCTCCAGCTGGCTGAGCGCGAGCTTCGCGACGAGAGACGGCATCCCGCACGTCCCCAACCTCCCGTCCGAGGAGGTCTTCACGAGCCCCGACCCGGCGCGCGTGGACGGCGTCGTGCGCGCGACGAAGCCGCTCCAGCTCGCGGGGGCGACGATCGAGGGCCTGACGGTCGCCTTCGAGGGCGGGCGGGCCGTGCGGATCGACGCCGACAAGGGCGCCGACGTGCTGCGCTCGATGACCGCCCACGACGACGGCGCCACGCGCCTCGGCGAGGTCGCGCTCGTGGACGGAAGCGGGCGCATCGGCCCGCTCGACACGGTCTTCTACGACACGCTGCTCGACGAGAACGCGGCCAGCCACGTCGCGTTCGGGCAGGCGTTCGCGTTCGCGGTCGGCGACGGGGACGCCGAGCGCATCAACACGAGCATGGTCCACATCGACTTCATGATCGGCGGCGTCGACGTCGACGTGACGGGCGTCGCCGCCGACGGCGCGCGCGTGCCGGTGCTGCGCGGCGGCGCCTGGCAGATCTGATCCCGCCGGGGCGGGGCCTACCCTTCCGCGGATGCGACCGTTCGCGGTCGACCTCGTGCTGTTGCGCTCGACGGCGCCCGACCTGCCGCTCGTCGTCGGTCGCGTGCTGGCCGCGCGCGTGGTGGAGCGCAACGGGCGGCACGGGATCATCAGCCTCGCCGGCGCCTACCTGACGGCCGAGCTGCCGGAGGAGCTGCAGGCCGGCGACAGACTGCGGCTCGTCGTGCAGCAGGCGAAGGGCGACCAGGTGCTGCTCGCGCTCGCGCAGGATCCGCCGCCGCTCGCCGAGCCGCCGCGTGCGCTCCACGATCCGGTCCTCGCCGTCGCGCACGAGCGGGGGACGGGCGAGGAGGACGATCGCCCGCATGTCGTCACCGTGCGCTTCGAGGGCGATGCGCTCGGCACGGTCGAGCTGCGCGTCGCGCTCGACGACGCGCTCGTGCACGCCCGCGCGGCGCTGGCCGCCGGGCCGGCGCTCGAGCTGGCTGGCGAGCACGCCCCGACGCTGCGCGCGGCGCTCGCCACGGCGGCAGGCCGTCCGGCCGAGGTGGAGATCGTCGAACGACCCCGGCCGCTGGACGTGTATGGCTGAGCCTCAGCTCCCGGCCGATCTCCCGCCTGCCCTGCGCGCGGCCGCGGCGGCCGCGCTCGCGTGGCTGCGCAAGCTCGAGGAGGAGGCGGCGGCCGAGGGGGCGGGCGAGGCGCCTTCGATCAGGCGACCTCGCTGAACAGCAGCGCGTCGGCGTCCAGCTCTCTGCGCAGCAGCTTCTTGAGCTGGCCGTGGATCTGGCAGACGCGGCTCTCGGACACGCCGAGGATGTCGCCGATCTCGCGCAGCGTGAGGTTCTTGACGTAGAGCAGCACGGCGACCTCGCGCTCGCGGCGCGGGAGGCGCTCGAAGGCGGCGCGGAAGCGCAGCTTCGCCTGGTCGCGCGCGGTGTGGTGCTCGGGGTCGGCGAAGCGGTCGTCGCTGACGAGCGTGTCGATCCGCTCGATCGCGGTCTCGTCGTCGCTCAGCACGAGCGTGTTGAGCGAGGTGACGTCGGAGGCGAGGATCTCGTCCTCGCGCTTGCGCAGCTCCTCGGGCGTCGTGTCGAGCGCGACCGCCAGCTCCTGGCGCGTCGGCTTGCGACCGTGGACGCCGATGAACTGCTCACGGGCGGCGTTGATGTCGCGCTCCCAGCGGCGCAGCGAGCGCGGCGCCCAGTCCTGGCGGCGCAGCTCGTCGAGCACGGCGCCGTGGATGCGCGTCCAGGCGAACTGCTCGAGCGTCGCGCCCTTGGCCGGGTCGTAGCGCTCGATCGAGTTGATCAGCGCCTCGAGTCCGCAGGAGATGAAGTCCTCGACCTCGCAGCGTGCCGGGATCTCGCGCACCTTCTTGTAGACGATGTACTTGACCATCGGCGCGAAGGTCAGCACGAGCCGGTCGCGCACGCTCCGGTCGCCGGAGTCGCGGTACCTCTGCCACAGCGCGAGCGCCTCGTCGGCCGAGATCCGGCCCCCCGTGCGCTTCGTATCCAGCTGCATCTCTCTGCCTTCCCTCCGTCGGTGGTCCCCGTGACGGGGCAGGTATCGGCAGGGGTGGGGATGCGCCTGGATCGCCGCTATGGGGTAACAAACCCAGGACATACGTCCAGATATCCGCCAGAGTTGACATAACGACGCTCGTGTTTTGATCCAAACGGGAACGTCGGCGTACCGCAAAGCAGCGGCAAATTCCCAGGGTATGCAGGGAGAAGATCCCAGGGTCCGGTGGCGCCGAAGCGGGTCCCCGGCGTGCTCCGGCGCGTTCTCGCTCAGGACTCGGACGGCCCGGCCGATCACCCCGGTTGTCCGCTTCCCGTTGGAGGTTCCCTCGCATGGCGCTCCGCCTCACCGGTTCACCCACGACCCCGTCGCCCGCGACGCCGACCGACCCGTCGGCCGCGGCGGCCGCGTGCCTCGACCGCCGCGACTTCGACGGCTACGCCGCGCTGTTCGCCGACGTGGCCGGGATCGCGGACGTGCATGCGCGCTACCTGGCGCGCACGCGCCTCGTGGAGGCGGCCATGCGCGCCGCGCAGGGGGCCGACCGCGCCTGTGTGCCGGCGATCTACCTGGCCGCCGCGCGCGCCGCGATCGCGCTGCTGGAGGACGAGCCGCGCGAGCCGCTGCTGCTCAACTACGCGGGCGTCCTGCTGTACGAGCTGTGGAGCCTCGACGCCGCGGAGGCGCTGTTCTCCGCCGCACGCCGCCTCGATCCCGAGCTGGCGAACGTCGATGGCAACCTGGCGTCGATCGCGCGCCGCCGCGCGGGCGCCCAGCTGACCTTCCCGCGCGCGACCGCCGTCGCGCTGGCCGAGCTGAGCAAGCGCGCCCGCCGGGTCGCCGAGCGCGCGAAGCCGGCCGAGGGCCTGCGCCTGTCGCTCTGCATGATCGTCAAGGACGAGGAGGAGATGCTGCCGCGCTGCCTCGCCGCCGCGGCGCCCGCGGTCGACGAGATCGTGATCGTCGACACCGGCTCCTCCGACCGCACGATCGAGATCGCGCGCGAGTTCGGCGCGACCGTGATCGAGCGCGCGTGGACCGGCTCCTTCTCGGAGGCGCGCAACGTCAGCTTCGACGTCGCCACCGGCGACTGGCTGATGTTCCTCGACGCCGACGAGGTGCTCGTCGAGGAGGACGTCGAGCGCCTGCGCGCGCTGCGCGGCAAGACCTGGCGCGAGGCCTTCTACCTGTCCGAGATCAGCTGGACGGGCGAGCTGGGCGACGGCACCGCCGCCACGCACACCGCGTTGCGCGTCTTCCGCGCGCGGCCCGAGTACCGCTTCAGCGGCAACCTGCACGAGCAGATCGCCGAGACGCTGCCGCTGCACATCCCCGAGCGGGTCGAGGCGACGGACATCCGCATCGAGCACTTCGGCTACCTCGGCGCGGTGCGCGACGCGAAGGAGAAGTCGCGCCGCAACATCGAGCTGCTGCTCGCGCAGCGCGACGACCCGGCCGCCGCCGCGCACCCGTTCCTGCACTTCAACCTCGGCTCCGAGTACGGCGCGGTCGGCGACGCGCAGGCCGCGCTCGCCGAGTACGAGCGCGCCTGGGAGCTGATCGAGCACGACCCGGCGAGACGTACCTGGGGCTTCATGCCGGCGCTCGCCTCGCGGCTCGTGCGCGCGCTGCGCATCTGCGGCCGCCACGCGGACTGCATCGCGCGCGGCGCCGAGGGCCTCGCGCGCTACCCGGGCTTCACCGACATCGTCTTCGAGCAGGCCTCCGCGACGCTCGCGCTCGGCGACGCCGACGGGGCGATGCGGCTCTACCGGCAGTGCGTCGAGCTGGGCGACGCGCCGAGCAGATACACGGCGACCGTCGGCATGGGCACGTTCCTGCCGACGATCGCGATCGCCGAGCTCCACCACGCGCGCGGCGAGACGGCCGAGGCGGTCGAGCTGCTCGACGCCTGCATCGCCGAGCACCCCGGCTTCTTCGGGCTCGTGCTGCCGTTCGCGGCCGCGCTGCTGGCCGACGGCGTCGCGCCGGACGAGGTCGTCGCGCGCGTCGAGGCGCGCGTGGCCGCCTTGACGCCGACCGTCCGCTTCATGCTCGGGACCGCCCTGTACGAGGCCGGTCGCACCGAGGCGGCCGAGGCGCAGTACCGCCTGCTGCTGGAGGCCCAGCCGGGCAGCGGCATGGCGCGCGTCGCGCTCGCCGAGACGCTGCTGTCGCAGAAGCGCTGGGACGAGGCCGCGGCCGAGGCCGCGCTGCTGGCCGACGAGGATCCGCACGCGCCCGCCGCGCGCCGCAGCGAGCTGTTCGCGCAGCTCGTGGCCGGCGACGCGGACGCGCGCGCGACGCTCGCACGCGCCGCGTCGGGCGGGATGCCGGGCGGGGAGCTGGCGTTGTTCGCGGCTTGGTGCGACATCGCGGAGAGCCGTGCCGAGGCTGGCGAGATCGCGCTGCCCCTGGACGCCGTCGTGCCGCTGGCCACGACGCTCGAGGCGCTGCTGCGCGTGCAGGAGGTCGACGCCTTCGCCGCGCTCGTCGGGCTGCTCGACGGCAGCCCGCTGCCGGCGCGCGAGCGGCGCGAGCTGCTGGCCGGGATGTACCTGCGGCGCGGCTTCCTCGCGTCCGCCGCGGAGGAGTGGCTCGGCGTCTGCCAGGACGATCCGCGCGACGTGCGCGGGCTCGTCGGGCTGGCGCAGGTGGCCGCCGCGCAGGGGATGACCGACGATGCGATCGAGCTCGCCCGCGAGGCGCAGACGATCGAGCCGGGAGAGCGACGTGCGACGAGACTGCTCGCGCGGCTCGAGCCGCTGGCGGCGTAGGCCGGCGCGGTGGGCGCTGCGCCCACCGCTCAAGTTCCATCGTGAACGGCCGATAGAGCCGGGAGAAACCATCGACCCCGGCGGGCGGAAGGACGCCGCGGATCGACTTCACGAGGAGCTCGACATGAGCCTCGACGTCGCACGCATCGAACCGATCACTCCCGGCACGGCGCCCAAGCGCGCGCCGCGCGACTCGCGCGCGGGATCGCCCGGCGTCGCGCGGGATGCCGCCGACGTGTCGTCGTCGGAGATCCCGTCCAGCCCGCCGGCCGACGTGCTGGACGCCGTCGACGCGGCCGCGCGAGCCGTGCGCGAACTGCACGCGCAGGGCCGCGAGCTGCATTTCGTGCCGGCCTCGGAGAGCGACGACGGGCACATGCGCATCGAGGTCCGCGACCTCGACGGCAACGTGCTGCGCACGATCCCGCCCAGCCAGGCGCTCGACGTCGCGACCGGCAGCCCGCTCGACTGAGGACCCGGCCGATGTCGATCAGCTCACCCTCCAGCTCCATCAACGGGGTCCCGCAGCCGACGATCAACGTTGGCGGGCTCGCCTCCGGCCTGGACACGAACTCGATCATCTCGCAGCTGATGGCGGTCGAGAGACAGCCGCGCGACGCGCTCGCCAACCAGCTGACGGTCGACCAGGCGAAGCAGTCGGTGCTGTCGGGCTTCCAGACGCAGCTGCGCTCCGTCGAGTCCGCCGCGCAGGATCTGCGCTCGCTCACGTTGTGGCAGCAGCAGCAGACGGTGACCTCGGGCGACACCACGCGCATCACCGCCTCGATGGTGTCGGGCGCCGGCGCCGGCATCGGCGGCTACCAGGTCGACGTCAGCCAGCTCGCCAGCTCGGCGCAGCGCACCTACTCGTTCACGAGCCCGGCGGCCGCCGGGGCGATCACGATCGACGGGCACGACACGCAGATCGCCGCGGGCGCCTCGGCCGCCGACGTCGTCTCGGCGATCAACACCGACCCGAGAGCGACCGTCTACGCCGCAGCGACCGACAGCGGCACGCTCGTCTTCTCCTCGCGCGCGACCGGCGACACCGGCACCGGCTTCGTCCAGGTGAGCGACGCGACCGGCTCGCTCACCGAGCAGACGGCGAAGGCGAAGCAGGGCAAGGACGCGCTCTTCTCGGTCGACGGCGTCGCCGGGTCCTCGTCTTCGAACAACGTCACCAACGCGATCGCCGGCGTGAGACTGACGCTCGGGGGCGTCACGACGACGAGCGGGCCGATCACCGTCACGGTCGCGCCCCCGAGCGTGAACACGGACGCCGTCAAGCAGTCGCTGCAGTCGTTCGTCACCGTCTACAACTCGACGCTCGACGCGATCAACGCGAGACTGACCGAGAGAACCGTCCAGAACCCGCAGACGGACACGGATCGCGAAGCGGGGATGCTCAACGGCGACAACACGCTGACGGGCATCCTCACGCAGATGCGCCAGGCGATCTACGCGGCGGTCCCCGGCCTCCCGGCCGGGATGAACAGCCTCTCCGACATCGGCATCTCGACCGGCGACGCCTCCACGACGATCTCGCAGGACGCGCTCGACGGCAAGCTGACGATCGACGAGTCGAAGCTCGACGACGCGCTCGCCAACAACCCCCAGGGCGTGCGCAACCTGCTCGCGGGCCCGAGCAACGTCGGCGGCTGGGAGCGCTCGTTCGAGTCGGTCGTGCACGCGGCCGACACGACCGGCGGGCCGCTCGACATCGCGATCAACGGCCAGGGCGACGAGATCAAGCGCCTGCAGTCCAACATCTCGGACTGGGACGAGCGCCTCGCGCTGAAGCAGCAGACGCTGCAGGCGCAGTTCACCGCGATGGAGACGGCGCTGTCGCAGAGCCAGACGCAGGGCCAGTGGCTCACCAGCCAGATCGCCAGCCTGCCGCAGGGCTGATCGCGGTCAGCGCAGCTCGACGCCGCGGCGCTCGAGCCAGCTCACGAAGCTGCGGATGAAGCCGGGGAGATGCCGAAGCAGCACCTTGACGTGACGATGCACCTCTGCGGCTTGCACCTCGGAGGACGCGTGCTGAAGCGCGTTCCGGAGCCCGTAGATCTTCTGGAACGACTCGGCCTGCTCCGGCGAGATCCCACCGTCGCGCTGGATCGCGTCGATGATCGCGGACGCACCGCGCTGACCGTCGGCTGGCTTGACCTCGGCCAGTCGGGCACCGATCTTGACCGCCTCGATCGTGTTGTTCACGATCGCGAGGTAGCTCCCGGTGACGAGCAGTACGCGGTGGACGTCGGCGACGTCGACCGACTCGAACGCGGCAATCCATTCGGCTTGGTCGAAGTCGTCGCCGAATGCGCGCATCGCCGCGGCGAGCGATCGGCGCTGGACTGCCAGCCGGCCGAGCTTCGACGCGATGCGGTCGACCTCGGCCGCTCGCGCCGCCGCATGCGTGTCAGTCATCTTCTGCGAGCAGCTCGTGGATCGCCTGCTGCGCCTTGAGCCGATGCTCGGCGTGGGCCCGATAGGCGCGTCGCTCGATCTCGGCATGACGAGCCTGCATGCCGGGCCACTCGCCGTTGCGGTCGACGATCACACGGCCCTCGTTGACCACCTGCAGCAGCAGCAGCGGCGCACGCTCGTCGACCAGGTCCACGCGCGCAACATCGACGCGCCGGCCGAGCGCTCGTTCGAGATGCACGGCGAGGCTCATCCGCGCGGAAGGATGGGGGTTCGCGAAAGAGATGAGCATGTCGGCGTCCGAGTCCTCGCGGTCGTCGCCGCGCGCGCCCGAGCCGTAGAGGACTGCGAGGCGTACGTTCGGCTCGGTGCGCAGGGCGGCCCGCAGCTTGGACAGCAGCTCCCAGTGCCCGCGGAGGTAGGCGAGCTCGTCGTCGTCGAGCTGCCGGCGGCGCGGGCTGCGCTCGTGGCAGCGGACGGTGCCTGCGGCGACTGCTCGCCGCAGCGTGCGCTCGTCGGCGCCGATCGCGTGCGCGGCCTCGGTGAGTGCGACCATCGCGACCACACTATAAGCCTTCGTGTGACCGATAGGCCCGTGATCCGGCGTGCCGGAGGTGACCGATCCCGCTCAACATTCGGGCCTCTGGGCCGATCACCAGGGTGACGATCAGTCCCCGATCCGGGAAGGGCCATGAGCAGCATGAACTTCGCGGCCTCGCCGCAGGCATATCGAGAGAGCGCGGTGCTGACCGCGCCGCCGGAGCGGCTCGTCGTGATGCTCTACGACGGCGCGCGGCGCTTCCTCCACCAGGCTGCGACCGCGATGCGCGACGGCGACGTGCCGACGGCGCACGAGCGTCTGCGCCGCGCCGAGCGGATCGTCGAGCACCTCGACGCGACGCTCGACCTGAGCCAGGGCGAGATCTCCGAGCGGCTGGAGGGCATCTACGCCTTCTGCCTCAGACTGATGGGCGAGGCGCGCCTGCAGCGGGACGCCTCGCGGCTGGAGACCGTGGGCGGGCTGCTCGGCGAGCTGCGCGAGGCGTGGGCCGAGCTGGCGGCCGGCGGCACGGTCGCCGCGGGTCGGCAGGCGGTTGCCGCGCCGGCGTGAGCCGGCCGGCGGGAGCGAGCTGGGCGGCGTGACCGAGATGGCCCCGTACGAGCGGCTCGCGGAGCTGGCCGAGCGCGAGCTGGCGCTCGTGACCGCCTTCGAGCCGTCGTGCATCGGCGAGCTGGTCGCGCTCCAGCAGACGCGCACGACGCTCGTCGCGTCGCTGCCCGCGACGCCGCCTGCGGCGGCGCGCCCCGCGCTGCTGCGCGCGCACGAGTGCCAGCTGCGCACGACCGCCGCGCTGACCGTCCTCTGCGACCAGCTCGGCCACGAGCTCGGCGCCGTCGACCAAGGCCGCACCGCCGCCCGCGGCTACGCGGCCGCCGCGCCCGCGCGCTCGCTGCTCGACCGGACCGGCTGAGCGCTCCCGCGCCGGCCGCCGTCGCCGCTCAGGCGCAGCGCGCGAGCGCCGTCGCGTAGAAGCTCAGGTAGTCCTTCCAGCGACTCGACCAGTAGCCGTCGTCGTGGCCGCCGGGTCTCGCGTCGAGCTGGACGGCCGCGTCGCCGGCGCCGTGCAGGGCCGCGACGAACGCGTGGTCGCCGGGCAGGAACGGGTCGCTCTCGCCTGCGTCGAGCCACAGCGGCTGGGCTGCGAGCGCCGCCTCGCCGGCGGGCGTCGACGCGGTCGCGATCACGTCGTGGGCAGCGAAGTCCTGCGCGTCGTCGAACGCACCGGGGGCCGTCTCGCCCGCCTGCTGCCAAAGCGCCGGGGAGTGCGCGCCGACGGCGCACCAGCGGCCGGGCATCCGCTCGGCGAGGTCGAGCGCGCCGAACCCGCCCATCGAGATGCCGCCGATCGCGATCCGGCGCGCGTCGGTGCCGTAGCGCCGCTCGACCTGCGGGATGACCTCGCCGGTCAGGTAGTCGGCCCACGCGCCGTCGCTGCGGTCGTGCCAGTAGGAGTGGTCGCCGCCGTCCGGGAACGCGACGATCGGCGCGCGCGTGCCGAGCCGGCGCAGGGCTGTGAACAGCGGCGCGTCCGCGAGGTAGGTCTGGTCGTCGGCGCCGCGTCCGTGCAGGAAGACGAGCAGCGGCCGCGGCCCACGCGGCGCTCGCCCGGGCGGCACGACGACGGTGACGTGCTCCGTTCTGTGGACGGCGCGGCTGTGGATCGTCAAGCGCGTGACGTTCGCGCCCTGCGGGTCTGCGGGAGCGGCTGAACCGCATCCGGACGCAACGAACAGCAATGCTGCCAGCGCATGGGCGACGAAGGCTGCACGTCGATTCATCGACCGGCATTATCGCACTTGTTCGTCGATCATGCGTTCAACCTGCATCACCCCCAATCAAAGCTCCGTGATGTTGTTTTTCTGTTGGACTATCCAATAGAGTGCCGATCTCTCTCCATCGAGAGCAGGCGAGGCGCGGTGATTCAAACGTCAAGTTGGACGAGGGCCTGGTGTGGCCTTGTTGTTGTGCTGGCTCTTGTGGTCGGGTTCGGCGGTATCGCCGGTGCAGACCAAACCGGAGACCGGCGCGGGCAGTGGCGACATTGCTGAGGCGGGGCTGCCGACGACGAGCATTCCGTGGTTGGGGGACTCGCTGCAGGCGGCGCTCATGGACAGACAGCTGTTCTCGACTGGGCTGACGGCGCCGGCGGCTCCTGTGCTGGGTCCGCTGTCGGGGCTTGACGCTGGGAGCGCTGTCGATGTGGTCCGGCAGGCGTTTGGCGATCGCATCGCTCAGATGACCGAGGGCGCACAGGATGCGGTGGCGGCGGACGGCGGCGTCCAGCGCTACTTGGACGACTACACCGTCGTTCCGCGCGGCGGCGGGCGCCTGCTCATGTCGAGCGTCCCGCTGCGCCATCGCGATGGATCTGGGCGCAGTGTGCCGACCGATCTGCGCCTGGCTGAGGATGGAAACGCGGTGCAGCCGGTGAGCTCGCCCGTCGATGTGGCGATCGCCGACAGCTTCAGAGGCGGCGTCGTCGTCAATGACGTTGGCGTGACGGTGAACGTTGGAGGTGGCGCCGACCCGTCCGCGCAGACGTTCGATGACAACAGTGTCGTCTATCCGCGTGTGGCCACCGACACCGACGCGGTGGCGGCGGCGACGGCCCAGGGGGCCGAGCTGTTTACGGTGCTGCGGTCGGCGGACAGCCCCGAGCAGGAGCAGCTCTCGGTCGACGTGCCCGCAGGCGGGCGCCTGCTTGCTGACGCCTCTGGTGGGGCGCACGTCGAGGCGGCCGACGGTACCACGGTCGTAGCGATCTCGGCCCCGAGAGCCCAGGACGCCGTGGGCCGGGACGTCCCGGTGCGGATGGCGCCGGGCGCTGATGGAAGATCGCTGCAGATCGACGTTCCGCATCGCGGTTTGGGGTTTGCGTATCCGATCCTCGTCGATCCGGTTGTCTCGCCGTGGCTTGACGGCAGCGGGAACGGCTGGTGGTTCAGCGGTCATCGCGACGGGCTGGAACGTTGGGGGGTCTCAGACGGTCACGGCAGCGGTGCTGCGTTCGCTCCGCGGTCGACGTGCTACACGCCGGTCAGTTGCTATGCAACGAACGGCCTGTACATCTACGCCTATGGGGGCTATACGTACTCGCCCGGTGCGAACACCGGCTTCGCGCTCTCGCTCGACCCGTCCCGCACCGCGTATTTCAAGAGCGTCAGATTCGTCAACACCTACTTCAATCGCCGAGGCGACCCTGCCCCGGCCCCGTTCCTTGCCGCGGGGATCCTCGACATGACCGCCGGCGGCTGGACCGGGCTGACGACAACCCAGTCGAGCTTGACGAACGCGACGCTGACGATCCCCGCGAACATGGGGACGATCGCTCATGGCAAGGAGGTCTGGTTCGGGCTGTTCGTCGATGCGCTGCGGACGCTGCCCAATTGGGAGGAGGCCTACACCGGCGGGGTGGTGCTGGAGGTGGAGGATCCCGAGGCGCCCACGATCACGGGCGTGACCGGCGCCGGTGGCCCGTTGCAGACCGGCTGGGTTCGGGGGACCACTTCGATCTCACCATCGGCGACCGACCCCGGCCTTGGTGTCTGGCAGTACGCCATCGCGATCCCCGGACTCCTCACGCCGTCGGGCGGAAGCGTCGGTTACGCCCAGGGCTGCACCGGACGGATCGGCGACGAGTGCCCGACGAGCTACACACGCACGATCTCGTGGGACAGCAGCGCGATGCCCAACGGGGCCAACCAAATCGCGTTGTGGGCGTATGACCCGAGCCTGCACCTCTCGAGCGCGAGAACGTGGAACCTCAACGTCGACAACGAGCAGCCCACGCTCGCTTCCTCCGGGAGCCTGAGCGACGCGCGCGGCACCGACATCTCGCCGGACACCACGTCGGCTCTGCATGTGGCGGCGACGGACGGCGACTCGACTCACGCGCGCTCCGGTGTCGGCTCGATCGCGATCGCCGTCGACAGAGACACGGCGACGACGAGTCAGACCTGCGCGACGACACAGAACAGCTGCTCGCTCACCGCCGACCGCTCGATCACGCCAAGCAGCCTGGCGCCCGGTTCGCACATGGTCACGGTGACCGTCACCGACCGTGCTGGCAACGTCAGACAGGACTCGTGGCAGGTCGGCCTCTATCCGACCTCGTGGCACTACGGCGGCAGCGACCACCGCGTCAACACGACATCCGAGATTGCCGGCCTCGAGGCGGCGATCGCCGCGGCCGACAGCACGACGAGCGCCGCCCTGTACGCCGGGCTGGCGCCCGACGACACGGTGCGCCTGAACACCTCGCGCGACCACACCGCGCCCGACATCTACGAGATCAACCGGCCCGGCTACTGGGTCAACGACCCCAACCTGTTCTTCGACTTCGGCGCCAGCGACTCCGGCAGCGGCGTCAGAGTCCTGCGCACGTTCGCCCCGGCCGTCCCCGGCTGGCAAGGCATCGGCAGCTCGCAGATGCTCAACGGCTGCGTCACCGACACCGGCATCCAATGCGTCGGCAACGCACACGTGCGCAGCGTCGTTTCCAACCTCGACTCCGGTCTGCAGACGATCCAGGTCCAGGCGATCGACGCCAACGGCAACGAGAACCGACAGACAATTCCACCTGCCCGTCGACAAGGAGGCGCCGACCGCGACGATGGGCGGCGGCCTCTGGACGAGCGCCGGAAGCACGGTCACCGCGGGCGACATCCAAGTGACTGCCAATGACGGCTACAGCGGCGTGAACAGCATCGCACTCTACGAGAAGATCGCCGACGGCACGCTCCGATACATCACCGGCACGAGCCGCAGCGATGCCCAATGCCCGGGCTACGGCTGCACGCCGCTTGGCATGACGCTCTCGACGACCATCGACCTCTCCCAGTTCAGCGCGGGCTCGCATCAGCTCGAGGTCGACGTGTGGGACCGCGCAGGCAACGTCAACCCGATCACATGGACGATCGGCGTCGGCTATGGCGGCGCCAACGGGGTCGTCGACACGCCCGACGAGGTCCAGCGCATCGTGGACGCGATGGCCGCGGCGACGCCCTCGGGCCGGCAGACGATCTGGGCAGGGATGAACCAGACGAGCCGCGACTACTACGTCAACCTGCTGCTGCCCGACGCGCGCCAGAGCCGCCAGGACTTCAGCCTCGACTCGAGCGATACGACGATCCGCACGGTCTTCAACGACCCGACGACGCAGGGCACGATCGCCAACCTCGGCACCCCGCTGACGAGCTCCGAGGCAGCGTACGTGTGGGACGACAGCCCGCCGGGGCCCCTCTACGACGGCCTGCCTGACGCGGATGTCCTCGCTTCGCAGTACGCGAGTCCCACGACTGCCGACGACGGCACCTGGGACACGGACAGCACGAGCGACGCCGACAACCCGAGCGGCGTTGGCTGCGACCCCACCGTCGATACGGGATGCGACGATGGCGCGACCATGACCCTCAGCGCGGAGTCCCAGTCCAACCCGACAACCGACGACCTGACCGCGAGCGCGGCCAAGACTGAGAGCGCGGACGCAGCACAGGCCGGTGCCACGCGTTCGTGGTTTGATCGCTACGGCGCGCGCAAGGACGCGGACGATCACGCAACGAGCCCGCGAACCGGCTTGTACGCGCCCGTCAGCGGCGCAGACTGCACGGCTTTCGTCAGCCAGGTGTGGCACCTCGGAGGCGGGCTGCGCATGACCGGCCGGTGGTTCATCAAGCAACAGACCTTCCTCGGCCTGTCCACGCGACGGATCGATACGTGGTCGTGGGCGCTTGTCCGCAACTTCGTCGACTACATGGTCAACAAACGCCAGATCGCCAGACTCATCACCGCCACGCCGAGCGCCGCCCATCTCCCTGCCGGAACCGGGATCGGCGACGCCGTCGAGTACGACTGGGGCGAAGGTGAGGGCTGGAGCCACCTCGCCATCGTCGTGGGCCTCAACACCAACAAAGACGACACCATCGACCAGCACAGCCACCCCCGACTCAACAGAACGTGGCGAAGAGGCTGGCTGGACCAGCAGAACGCCAACGCCAGAGCCAACATGCGAACTCGCGTCGTGCATGTGGAGGTCCGATGAGGGCGCTGGCGATCACGGCTGTGCTCTTGGTCGCGGGTTTCGCCGGTTGCGGCGACGCGGCGTCATCTGCGAGAGCGACGGCTTCGGAAGCGGCGGCGATGCGCACTGCGGCCGTGCACCTCGTGTTCGCGGACGTCAACGCCACGGCCCTGCCGCGGGCCTACGACCGGACGGTCCTGCGGCGGCGGATGAGCCGGTATGTCGCCGGCCCATGGCTGGAATGGCGCGTCGCTCGAACCGTCGCGGCGATCGACAAGGTCGGCGGCCGGCACTACACCCAGCCCTATGGCAACGCGATCACGGTCGGGCGGTGGGAGGCCGAGAAACGAGACGGGCGCAAAGCGAAGGTCGTCTTCCTCGCCTACGAGACGGTCACGGCCGCGGGCTATCCGACGGACGACTTGCCCATGGAGCGCTTCACGGTTCGCATGTACCACGAACGCGGGAGATGGCGCCTCATCACCTACGACAAGCACTGGCTCACACCTGAGGGACCAATGGGTCAGAGCGGCGTCGACACCATCAGCGCGCTTCCGGAGAGAGTCGTGTTCAGAAACCCGCAACCACGCGCCTGAGAACCCAACGCAGACGCGAGCGAGGCACCCGTGGACTTCCCCCGGTTTTGTGGACACCTTGATCTGACCCTGTTTTGGTGGAGTCGAGCTGCTGGAATCAGGAAGGGGAGGGCTGCGTGTCCGAGGCTGACTTCGCCACCGAAGGCACGGGAACCGTGACGAGCGGCGGAGCAGGCGGCGGGAGTTCATGCGTCTCCATTGTGAAGTCGCGTACGCCATTCACACACCTCTTCAAGCAGTGCACAGGAGAAGTGGTCGAGTGGAGCGGCCGAGTCCCCTACATCACCCGCCCAGGGGCATGACCGGCACAGAATCGGATGCCGGCGGCAAGCTGCCTGCGTGGGGACGCTTTCTGCTGCGATTGGCTGCCATTGCGTGGCCCTTGTTCACCTACTGGCACATCGCCACGGCGCGGTCCGGAGCGGCTCAGTCAGCAAGCTGCATTCCGGTCGAGCTCGACGTTCTTCTGCTCGGAGTCACGGTGGTCGGCACGGTCGGGATGGTCTGGGCGTCGGCGATCGACGGTAGGCCGCAGCGTTACGTGGCCATGGCCGCGACAGTGCTGGCCGGAGCGTCGATCGTCATCGTGGCGGTCGTTCGCTGGATCTTGCCCGAGACCAGCTGCGGACTCTTCTGACGCCCCGAGATCGTCCGAGGGGACTGATTCGACGTGAATGCGACCGCGTTGCCGCGGTCCTACGGAGCGCTTCCCACTCAAGATCCACTCCCCCCGGCCGATCCACCTGCGTGATCCCCAAGGAGGGGGTCGGAGGATCGTTCGCCATGGAGGCCCACGCAGGACCCGTTCTTCTGCATGAGCCTGTTCGACACCACACAGCTTTCGCTCGAGGCCGCGCTGCGGGGCTCGTCGCTGCGGCAGACGCTGCTGACCGACAACCTCGCGAACGTCAACACGCCCGGCTACCAGCGCAAGGACGTCGACTTCCACGCGACGCTCCAGCAGGCGCTCGACAGCGGGCAGCCGCTCGACGGCGTCTCCTTCACGCCGAGCGTCGACAGCTCGCGCAGCGTGCGCGCCGACGGCAGCGGGATCGACCCCGACCAGGAGTCGGCCGACCTCGCCGAGAACTCGCTCGAGTACCAGGCGCTCGTGCAGGTCGAGGGTGCGCGCACGAACATCCTCCAGACCGCGATGGGCGTGCGCTGATGGGCCTGTTCGACGCGATCGACGTCGCCGGCAGCGGCCTCGCGGCCGAGCGCCTGCGGATGGACGTCACCGCCGGCAACCTCGCCAACGCGGAGACGACGCAGGGCGCCAACGGCCAGCCGTACAGACGCCGCGAGGTGGTCCTGCAGGAGGCGCCGGCCGCGGGCCAGAGCTTCGGCGCGATGCTCGCCGGCGCGAGCTCCAGCTCGCCGGTCAACGGCGTGCAGGTCGCCGGCATCGTCGAGGACCAGTCGCCGCCGCGGCGCGTCTACGACCCGAGCAACCCGGCCGCCGACAGACAGGGCTACGTCTCGATGCCGAACGTCAACCCGGTCACCGAGATGGTCGACCTGATCTCCGCCTCGCGCAGCTACGAGGCGAACGTGACGGCGATGCAGGCCGCCAAGACCGACTTCTCGCAGACGCTGGGGCTGCTCAGATGACGATCCCGCCGATCGACCCGTCGCTCGCCGGCCTCGGCTCCGAGTGGCAGGTCCCCGGGGTCGGCTCGCTCGGCGGCGCCGGCACGACGACCGACCCGACCGCGGGCGCCGACGGCGTCTCGGCGGTCGGCGGCAGCGGGTCCGGCAGCTTCGGCGACGTGCTCACGCAGCAGATCGGGAACCTCTCGGACCTGCAGAACACCGCCGCCACCGCCTCGCAGTCGCTCGCCGACGGCACCGCCACCGACGTCACGTCGGTCGTGACCGCCGTCGAGAAGGCCCAGCTCGCGATGCAGCTCGCCGGTCAGATCCGCACGAAGGGATCTGAGGCGATCACCGACATCTTCCATACGCAGATCTAGTCCCCACCGCAACCGGAGCACTCCCTCATGCCCCTTCGCGCCCTTCTCGCCAACATCACGCCGCGCGGCCGGATCGTGCTCGGCGCCGTCGCGCTCGGCACCATCGTCGTGCTGATCCTGCTGATGAGAATGGCGTCCGCGCCGAGCTACAGCACGATGCTCAGCGGTCTCGACCCGGCGCAGACGGGCAAGGTGACCGCGGCGCTGGACCAGAGAGGCATCGGCTGGCAGCTGCAGAACAACGGCACCGCGATCGCGGTCGACAGCGGCAAGACGGCGCAGGCGCGCATCGCGCTCGCGAGCGCCGGCCTGCCGGGCACCGCGCAGCCGGGCTACGAGCTGCTCGACAGACAGTCGCTCGGGACGTCGAACTTCCAGCAGCAGATCGACTACCAGCGCGCGCTCGAGGGCGAGATCGCCAAGACGGTCGAGCAGGTCGACGGCGTCTCCGGCGCGCAGGTCGAGCTGGTGCTGCCCGACAGAGAGGCGCAGCTGTTCTCCAGCGACACGAGCCCCGCGACGGCGGCCGTGCTGCTGTCCGGCTCGACGACGCTCGATCCCGGCGCGGTGCGCGGGATCGCGCAGCTCGTCGCCAACAGCGTCCCCGGCCTGCAGACCGACAAGGTCACGATCACCGACGGCAGCGGCCAGATGCTGTGGCCGACGAGCAGCGGCGACGGCAGCGGCGACAGCGGCGGGCTGCTCGCCAAGCAGGCGGCCGAGTCGCGCTACGACGCCGACATGGCCGCGGGCCTGACCGCGATGCTCACGCGCACGCTCGGCCCCGACAAGGCGCAGGTGCAGGTGCACGCCGACCTCGACGCCAACCAGGCGACGCAGGACCAGCTCGTCTATGGCAGAAGAGGCGTCCCGCTGACGGCGCAGACCGACAACGAGACGCTGAGAGGCGGCGGAGGCGGGGCCGGCGGCGCCGCCGGCACGGGCGCCAACACGCCCGCGTACGCGCAGGCCGGCGCCGGCGGCAACTCCAACTACAGACACGTCACGTCGAACGACACGTTCGGGGTCGACAAGACGGTCACGCACACGAGAATCGCGCCGGGCGCGATCAACTCCCAGCAGGTTCTCGGTGCTGCTCGACAGATCCGTGCCGGCCTCGGCGATCCCGCAGATCAGAGCGGCGATCGCGGGCGCGGCCGGCATCGTCGCGACGCGCGGCGACGTGCTGAGCGTCGGGCAGGTCGCGTTCGCGGAACCGCCGGCCGCCGCAGCGCCGAGTCCCGTCGCGACCTTCGGCGGCTACGTCAAGTACCTCTTCCTCGGCATCGCGACGCTCGGCTTCCTCGCCTTCGTCACGCGCCAGCTCAAGCGGCGCGAGCACGAGACGCTCGCCGGCGAGCCCACCTGGCTGAGCGAGATCGAGGCACCGCGCACGCTCGCCGAGCTGGAGCGCCTGGAGCACGACGACCACCCGACGCACGTGCGCCCGCTGCGCACGCCCGAGCAGCCCGCGCGGCTGCAGGTCGAGGACCTCGTCCAGCGCGACCCCGACCGCGTCGCGCAGCAGGTGCGGGCGTGGATGGCTGAGGATGACAAGTAGTGAGCGCCATCGACCTCCCCGCCGCTGACGTCGAGGACGTCACGCCGGCGGCCCCGCGATTGCCGCAGAGAGTCGTGCCGCGCATGGCCGGCCGCACGAAGGCCGCGGTGCTGCTGATCGCGCTCGGCCCCGAGCGCGCGGCCGAGGTCTTCAAGCACCTGCGCGACGAGGAGATCGAGACGCTCTCGCTGGAGATGGCGAAGTCGGGGCAGATCTCGCCCGACACGTCCTCGTTCGTGTTCGAGGAGCTCGCGGCCGTCGTGCAGGCGTACGACTCGCTGGCGACCGGCGGCGTCGAGTTCGCGCGCGAGGTGCTCGAGCGCTCGCTCGGGTCCGACCGCGCGGCGGAGATCATCGGCCGCCTGTCGACGGTGATCGAGCGGCGCCCGTTCGAGTTCCTGCGCCGCACGCCGGCCGACCACATCGTCACGTTCCTGCGCAGCGAGTCGCCGCAGACGATCGCGTTGGTGGTCGCCAACCTGCACACGACGCTCGCCGCCCAGGTGCTGTCCTGCCTCCCCGAGGAGCAGCAGGCCGACATCGCGCTGCGGATCGCGCGCATGGGCGAGACGCCGCCCGACGTCGTGCGCGAGATCGCGAACGTCATGCGCCGCAAGCTGGAGACCGTCGTGCAGCAGGAGTATTCCGCCGCCGGCGGCGTCAAGTCGCTCGCCGAGATCCTCAACCACACCGACCGCCCGACCGAGCGCAACGTGCTCGACACGATCGCCGAGGAGGACAGCGAGCTGGGCGAGGAGGTTCGCCGCCTGCTGTTCGTCTTCGAGGACATCGCGAGACTCGACGACCGCTCGATCCAGCTCGTGCTGCGCGAGGTCGACCAGAGAACCTGGCGCTCGCGCTGCGCGGCGTCGAGGAGACCGTCAAGGAGCGGCTGCTGTCGAACATGTCCGAGCGCGGCGCGCAGATGCTGCGCGAGGAGATGGAGTTCCAGCCGCCGCAGAAGAAGCGCGTCGTCGAGGAGGCGCAGGGGCGCATCGTCGGCGTCGTGCGCCGGCTCGAGGACGCCGGCACGGTCGTGATCGGGCGCGGCTCCGGGGACGCGGTCGTCTGATGTCGGCCGAGAGGCGCGGGACTGGCGCGTCGAATTACGCATTCGAGCCGCTCGAGCCGGCGCCGGGCGTCGCGTTGCGCGACCTCGAGTCGCCGCTGGCCGCGGCGCAGGCCGAGGCGGACGCGATCCGCGCCGCGGCGCGCGCCGCGGGCCACGCCGACGGGCTGGAGGCCGGGCTGGCGGAGGGACGCGCGCAACTCGCGGCCGCCCTGGGCGCGCTGGAAACCGCGCACGCCGAGGTCGTCGCGCTGCGCGAGGCGACGGCCGACGCGGTCGAGCGCGACGCGGTCGAGCTGGCCGTGCAGCTGGCCGAGAAGATCGTCGCCGGGACGCTCGACGCACAGCCCGAGCGCGTGCTCGACGTCGTGCGCGGCGCGCTGCGGCGGCTGACCGAGCGCCGCCGCGTGACGATCCTCGTCCATCCCGACGACCTCGAGCTGGTGCGCGCCGCGGCCGCCTCGTTCGCGAGCGAGCTGGGCGGGATCGAGCACTGCGAGGTGCAGGCCGAGCGGCGGCTCGTGCGCGGCGGAGCGGTCGTGCGGACCGACGAGGGCCAGGTCGACGCGTCGATCGAGACGCAGCTCGCGCGAGCGCGGGAGCTGGTGGAGGCGGAGCTGGGGCCCGCCGGTCCGGTCCTCGACGCCCCGGCGGCCGCGTGAGCACGTTTGCGACAGCCAGCGCGCTGCTGCGTGGCAGCGACCTCGCGCGCCGCTCGGGCCGCGTGTCCGACCTGATCGGCCTGGTGATCGAGGCGACCGGGCTGCAGGCCGAGGTCGGCGAGGTCTGCCTCGTCAACGGCGACCGCGGCCACGCCCCGGTCCCGGCCGAGGTCGTCGGCTTCCGCGGGCAGCGCACGCTGTTGATGCCGCTCGGCGAGATGGAGGGGATCGGCCCCGGAACCACGGCGCGCGCGACCGGGTCGTCGTTCCGCATCCGCGTCGGCGACGACCTGCTCGGGCGCGTGATCGACGGCCTCGGCAAGCCGATCGACGGGATGCCGCGCGCCGACGCGGGCCGCCCGCGCTCGACCGCCGCCGCCCCCCCGGACGCGCTGTCGCGCCCGCGCATCGAGGAGCGCGTGGACCTGGGCGTGCGCGCGCTCGACGCGCTGGTGCCCTGCGGCCGCGGCCAGCGGCTCGGCATCTTCGCCGGCTCCGGCGTCGGCAAGTCCACGCTGCTCGGGATGATCGCCAAGTCCACGACCGCGGACGTGAACGTGATCGCCCTCGTCGGCGAGCGCGGACGCGAGGTGCGCGAGTTCGTCGAGCGCGACCTCGGCGACGCGCTGTCGCGCTCCGTCGTGATCGTCGCGACCTCCGACCAGCCGGCGCTGGTGCGCATCAAGGCGGCGTTCACGGCGACCGCGATCGCCGAGCACTTCCGCGACCAGGGCAACGACGTGCTGCTGATGATGGACTCGGTCACGCGCTTCGCGATGGCGCAGCGCGAGGTCGGCCTCGCGATCGGCGAGCCGCCGGCGACGCGCGGCTATACCCCTTCGGTCTTCGCGCTGCTCCCGCGCCTGCTCGAGCGCAGCGGCACGGCCGAGACCGGCTCGATCACCGCGCTCTACACGGTGCTCGTCGACGGCGACGACATGAACGAGCCGATCGCCGACGCGGTCCGCTCGATCCTCGACGGCCACGTCGTGCTGACGCGCGAGCTCGCGCATGCGTCCCACTACCCGGCGATCGACGTGCTGCAGAGCGTGTCCCGCCTGGTCGGCGAGGTCGTCTCGCCCGAGGTGCGCGCCGCGGGGCAGGCGGTCCGCCAGCTGATGGCCGCGTATAGAGAGAAGGAGGACCTGATCGCGATCGGCGCCTACCAGCGCGGGACGGATCCGCTGGTGGACGCCGCGATTGCGCTGCGCCCGGCGCTGGAGCGCTTCCTGCGCCAGGCCGTCGACGACGGCACCTCCGCCGCCGACGCCGACCGCGCCCTGCTCGACATCGCCGCCGCGATCGCCGAGCACGCCGGCTTCGGCGAGCCGGTCGACGCAGAACCGGTGATGCCGGCCGCCGCCCCCGGCTTCGTCCCGCCGGGCGGCGCTCCACCGGCCGCCGACGGCCTGGGCACCCCCGTCGCCGCGAGCGCGATCCCGCCGCTGAACCTGCGGGTGTAGGGGATCCCAGTCGCGTTGGGTTGTGGCTGAGCGAGCGGCGGGCTACGCTTCCTTCCACGCGAGCATGAGTGCGATGGTTGCATTCATCGCCTGGGGCTCGGTCGCTTGTCGGCCGAGCCCCTTGTCGTTCCGAGGTGCCCCGGGCAGGCTCGGAACCGACTCCTGCCCGGGGCGGGTATGGCGACCCCGCGCCTATCGCCGCATCCGGTCGACGACCATCAGCAGCAGCACAAGCGCGAGCATGAGCGCAATGGATGCGTTCATCGTTCTCCTTTCCCGTAGGGGAGCCGCCGGTCGGCTCCGTGCCGACGGCCGGGAGAGGGAGACATCGCCATGCTGTCGATGCTGCTGACGTGCTTGTGACAGCGCACGCGTGCTTCGCAACTTTTCCGCGCGGTACGGGCTCGGATGCGCGCGTTGCGGGGTTCGGCGGCGCGATCCGGCAAGATGAAGGGATGTCAACCAATCCGCCCACACGCAGCGTCAAGTTCTCCGACGACGAGCGGGGCGGGTGGTCGTCCGATCGTCCGCGTCGCGAAGGCGCCGCCCAGCGGCCGGTCGACGTCTCGACGCGTTGCCGCACGCTCACCCCGTCCGACCGGCTGCGCTACTCGCCTGGCAGCCTGCTGCTGATCGTCTCGCCGAGCGCCGCCGAGCGCGACCGCTTCGCCGCGCGCGTGCTCGAAGACAGAAACGCCTACCTGTCGCTCGACAAGGTGCGCGCGCTGCTCGCCGGGCGCGTGCCGGCCGAGCAGGTCGAGGAGCGCGCGCTGCAGCTGCTCGACACGGCCGTCGGCAGACGGATCGAGGGCGGCGAGTCGGTCGTCATCGGCGCCGACGGGCTCGGCCCGGAGGAGCGCGAGCGCTACATCCGGATGGCGCATGCCGTCCGCCGCCCGCGGCACGTGATCCTGCTCGAGGCGGGTCGCGACGACGCCGACGAGGACGCGCGCGCCGCGCTCGACGAGCTGCGTCGTGCGCTCGTCGCCGGCGAGCTGGGCAACGAGGGGATCCAGACCGCGCTGCGCCTCAGCGGCGGGACCGTCTCGGAAGTCAAGAGAATCGTCTTCCGCCCGCCGCCGCGGGACGAGTGAGCGGGACGGCCGAGCCGAACGCAGCGGACGCGCTGCTCGCGTTCGACCGCGACCACGTCTGGCATCCGTACGCCGCGCTGCCGGGCGCGAGCGCCCCGCTGCTCGTGGAGTCCGCCGAGGGCGTGCGGCTGCGGCTCGCCGACGGCCGCGAGCCGATCGACGGGATGGCGTCGTGGTGGTGCGCGATCCACGGCTACCGCCATCCGCGCCTCGACGCGGCGGTGCGGGAGCAGCTCGGCCGCATGGCGCACGTGATGTTCGGCGGCCTGACGCACGCGCCGGCGATCGAGCTGGCGCGGAGGCTGGTGGAGCTGACGCCGGACGGGCTCGAGTACGTCTTCTTCGCCGACTCCGGCTCGGTGAGCGTCGAGGTCGCGATCAAGATGGCGCTGCAGTACCAGCGCTCGCGCGGGCGGCCCGAGAAGCAGCGCCTGCTCGCGCTGCGCGGCGGCTACCACGGCGACACGTTCGGCGCGATGGCCGTCTGCGACCCGGTCGGCGGCATGCACCACCTGTTCGCGGGGACGCTGCCGCAGCAGGTGTTCGCGCCGCGCCCGCCGGGCGGCTTCGACGCGCGGGAGGTCGACGCCGCGTGGGACGCCGAGGTCGAGGCGCTGTTCGAGGCGCACGCCGGCGAGCTGGCGGCGGCGATCGCGGAGCCGGTCGTGCAGGGGGCGGGCGGGATGCACGTCTACGCGCCGGCGTACGTGAAACGGCTGCGCGAGCTGTGCGACGCGCACGACGTGCTGCTGATCCTCGACGAGATCGCGACCGGCTTCGGCCGCACCGGCGGCGAGCTGTTCGCGGCCGCGCACGCCGGCGTCGCGCCGGACGTGATGTGCGTCGGCAAGGCGCTCACGGGCGGCTACCTCACGCTGGCGGCGGCGCTCTGCAACGCGCGCGTGGCGCGCGGCATCGGCGACGGTGAGGCGGGCGTGCTGATGCACGGCCCGACCTTCATGGCCAACCCGCTCGCGTGCTCCGTCGCGCTCGCGTCGCTCGAGCTGCTGGAGGAGCGCGGCTGGCGCGCGGACGTCGCGCGGGTCGAGGCCGGCCTGCGCGCTGGGCTGGCGCCGGCGGCGGCGCTGCCGGGCGTGCGCGAGGTGCGCGTACAGGGCGCGATCGGCGTCGTGCAGCTCGAGCGCGAGGTCGACGTTCCCGCAGCGACCGCCGCCGCGCTCGACCGCGGCGTGTGGCTGCGTCCCTTCCGCGACCTCGTCTACGCGATGCCGCCGTACGTGATCGGCGACGCCGACCTCGCGGCCGTCGGCGAGGCGGTGTGCGCCGCGGCGGCTGCCGGGTCCGCGGGCGCAGGCGTCATCGCGTAACGCTCCGCGAGCGGCCGCGGTCTGCGAGCGCCGGCGCTCGAAACGCGTCAGCGCGCCACCCACAGCTCCATGCCTTCTTCCGAGCGAGCGCGCAGCCGGTAGCCGGCTTCGAGCGCTTCCGTCAGGCCGGGACGCGCCTCGGGCAACAGCACGAACACCTTCGTCTCGCCCGCCGCTCGCAGTGCCGCGAGCGACTCGTCGAGCTGTTCGGCGGTCAGGATCGAACGCGGCCCGGTGAAGCGTTCGACGTCGGAGAGCCCCAGGTTGTAGGCGATGCGATGCCCGAGCGTGCTGACGATCAGCACCGGCTCGCCCGCTTGCGCGCTCTGCGCGACGAGCGATTGCCCGGGCGGAATCGCAAACAGGTGCGGACCGCTTGCGGCAAGCCGCTTCGCCTGGAGCCAAGGCGCCGGGAGCTGCGCGAGCGAGCACGCGACGAGCCCGAGGCCGAGCATGCAGGCGAGCTCGGCCGGCCGCGGCCATCTGCCCGCCGCCTCGCGGATCGCCGTCAGCGCCAGCAGCGTCACCGCGAACGCCCAGGGCGGGAACATGTACTTCAGGGCGCCTTGAGACGACTGTCCCACGTAGTAGGCCGCCGCGCCCAGCCCGAACACGCCGCTCCACACGAGCATGCCGGTGAGCAGGCGGTCCGGGTTGCCGCGGAGTGAACGAACGGTCGCTACTGCGATCGCCGCGACGTACGTGAGGAAGATCGCCGTCTGAACGCCGACGACTGGCTCGATCGGCGACATCGAGAACCCGTCGACGCCGAACAGGCGCGCATAGACGAGCAACAGCGACAGGTCGGGCGGCGAGCCGGTGCGAGCGAGCAACAGCGCGGTGACGAGCGCAGCCGCGAGCGCAAGCCCGGCGAGCGCTTCCAGCGCCTGGCGTCGCGCGGGCACCGCGTCCGGATGCGGTCGCGTCCACAGCAACGCCGCGAGCGTCGCGCCGAGTGCGGCGATCCCGAAGTCGGCGTTGTTGAGTGCGACGAGCCCGCCGGCGAGGAACAGCGGCCACACCCGCCGCGGTCGTGCTCCATCCAGATGCCGCGCGACGAGCCATGCGAGCAGGAACGGGCCGGCGTAGCGCAGCGGCAGCATCGCGAAGTACGTCACGATCGAGAAGCGGTTCGCGGACGAGCCGGCCAGCCACCATCCGAACGTCGCGACGAGCGGCAGGAACAGCGCAAGGGCGGCAAGCGAGCTGCGCGCGGCGCGCCGCAGCACGTCGTAGAGCGCGAGCAGCGTCCCGCCGGCGAGCGTCGCCATCAGGCCGGTGAACACGGCCAGCGAGGAGCCGAGGAGGGACATCGCGCCGGCGAGCGCGTAGGGCCACAACGACGCGTACTGCGCGGCGAAGTCCCCGAGCGGTGAGCGGCCGTCGAGCACGGCGAACGTCTCGTCATACGTGAACTGAAGGTGGTAGATCACGCCTTCCAGCTCGTTGGCGATCGTCGCGTCGGTGTTGATCGCCGGCAGCAGCGCGACGGCGATCGCGAGGAGCGCGACGAGCGTGGCGCCGCCGCGCCGGGCGCGCGTCTCGGTCGTCCAGTGCGTCCAGCGCCGGCGAATGGCGCCCGACCGGACGCCGGCGGCGATCCCGGCGGTCAGACATGCCGCGACGAGCAGCGAAGAGGTGGTGAAGTAGACGGTGCGTCCCGGCGTGCCCGCCGGCGGGAGCAGCGCACGCGCGGCGACGAAGCAGGCTGCCAGGCCGGCGATGCCGATCAGCTCCGCCCAGCGGGCGAGATGCGCGCTCCGCGAGGCCACGCGCTGCGAGACTCCGCGACGTACGAGCAGCACTGTCAGGCCCGCGAGCAGCAGCGGGGCGGTCAGCGCGATCAGGTAGCGGGCCTGCTCGGTCGGCTCGGGCCGGAGCGCCGGCGCGAGGCTGGACCAGAAGCGTCCGCCGGCGTGCGGCAGCAGCGCGTCACCGAGCGGCGGGCCGAGCAGCACGATCGCGGCGATCGCGATCGCGGTCGTCGGGATGACGGCGAGCCATGCCGCCGCGCCCGCGTCGATCGCGGTGCGCCGCTGGTCCGTGGTGCGGGATGCGTGCACGGAGCGCACCGCGTCAGCGCGCGACCCACAGGGCCATGCCTTCTTCCGAGCGCGCGCGCAGCTGGTAGTCGCGTTCGAGCGCTTCGGCGAGGCCCGGATAGGCTTCGACCAGCAGCACGAACACCTTCGTGCCGCCGGCGGCTCGCAGCGCGGCGAGCGACTCGTCGAGCTGTTCCACGGTGAAGACCGAGCGCGGTCCGGTGAAGCGTTCGACGTCGTGCAGCCCCAGGTTGAGCGCGATCCGATGGCCGAGCGCGCTCATCACCAGGACCGTTTCGCCGCGCTGGCTGTTCTGCGCCACGAACGGCTCGCCGATCGGCTGCGCGAACACGGGCGGCCCGCTCTGCGCGACGCGCCGCAGCTGCTCCCACGGCGGCGAGGTCTGCGCGAGCGAGCACACGAGCAGGCCGAACGCGAACAGGCACGCGAGCTGCGCCGGTGATGGCCGCTGTGCGCCCGCCGCAAGCGCGCGCACCGTCAGCACCGTGAGCAGCGCGACCGTCAGCGCCCAGCACGGGAACGTGTAGATCAGCACCTCCGACAGCGAGTGGCCGACGTAGTAGGAGCCGGCGCCGAGGCCGAACACGCCCGACCAAGCCAGCATGCCGGTCATCAACCGGTCGGGCGCGCGTCGCAGTGCGCGCGCCGTCGCGACGCCGATCGCCGCCACGTGCGTGAGGTAGATGACCGTGCTGAAGCCGATCACCGGCTTCATCGGCAGCATCGCGAAGCCGTCGACGACGAAGATGCGCGCGTAGCGGACGAGCAGGCCGAGATGCGGCAGCGATCCGGTGCGGGCGAGCAGCAGCGCGGACACGAGCGCGAGCGCCGCCGCCAGGCCGGCACCCGCTTCGAGCGCGAGGCGTCGCGCGCTGGGCGAGCCGGGGCGATTGTGCGTCCACAGCAACGCGGCGACGGTCGCGCCCAGCGCCGCGATCCCGAAGTCGGTGTTGTTGAGGACCACCACGCCGGCGGCGAGGAACAGCGGCCACGCGCTGCGCGGCCGCGCTCCGTCGAGCTGGCGCGCGACGAGCCACGCGAGCAGGAACGGGCCGGCGTAGCGCAGCGGCAGCACGCCGAAGTAGTCGACGAGCGAGAAGCGCGCGACCGCCGGGCCGTGCAGGCGCAGCGCGCAGGTCGCCAGCAGCGGCAGGAACAGCAGCAGCGCGGCGAGCGAGCTGCGCGCCACGCGCCGCAGCACGTCGTAGAGCGCGAGCAGCGTGAGGCCCGTGAGCGTCGCCATCAGCCCGGTGAAGACGGCCATGGAGGTGCCCAGCAGCGACATCCCGCCCGCGAACGCGTAGGGCCACAGCGCGGAGTACTGCGTCGCGAAGTCGCCGAGCGGCGAGCGGCCGTCGAGCACCGCGACCGACTCGTCGTACGTGAACTGCAGGTGGTAGATGACCGCTTCGAACTCGTGCGCGAGCGAGCCGTCCGTGTTGAGCGCCGGCAGCAGCGTGACGGCGATCGCCACGAGCGCGACGAGCGCCGCGCCCAGCCGGAGCGCGCGCGAATCGGGCGCCCAGCGTGCCCATGCCGCGCGCACGGTGCCGGAGCGGCTGCCGAGCGCGATCGCGACGGCGATCACCAGCGCCGCCGCCACCGTCGGGAGCGTGAAGTAGACGATCGGTCCGACGCCTGAGCCCTCGTCTCGTTGCGCGTCCTGGAGGCGCTGGGCGACGAAGCAGCCGACGAGGGTCGCGACGGCGGCCAGCTCGACGGCGCGCGCGAGCGTGGGCGCCGCGGCGGCGAGTCGCTGCGGCGGCCGGCGCCACAGCAGCAGCGCGAAGCCCGCGAGCAGCAGCGGCGCGGTCAGCGCGATCAGGTAGCGGGCCTGCTCGGTCGGCTCCGGATGCACGCCGCTCAGCGCGCCTGGGAAGAAGCGCACCGGCGGAGCGCTCAGCAGCGAGGCGCCGAGCGGCGGCCCAAGCAGCACGATCGCGGCGATCGCGAGCACGGCAGCGGGGACGGCCGCCAGCCATGCGGCGTCGGCGGCGCTCAGCTCGGCGCGCGACCGGCCGACGACCTCCGGTGAGGACACTGCGTGCATGCGACGGCTCCCCCGAACCTGTTCGCCCGAAGCGCGACTATAACGGCGATCGAAGCACCGTCTTGCGGTACGTGTTGCGGTGCCCGCGGTCCTCGAACACTCGTCTAGCTCCTCCAGTTCGCGCGGGTCAGGCCGACTACCCGGACCGTGACGTCGTTCCGTTTCCCCCTCGAGCGCCTGCGGGCGCTGCGCGAGCGCGGCGAGGATCTCGCCAAGCAGGAGCTCGCCGGGGCGCTGCATCGCCAGGCGCACTGCGCCGAGCGGCTGCGTGCGATGGGCGAGCAGGTCGCCGGCGCGTTCGCCGCGCAGCGCGCGGCCGCCACGGGCGGGTCGAGCGCCGTGGACCTTGCGGCCGCGCAGGCCTACCTGGAGCGGATGGAGCAGGCGCGCGAAGCCGGCCGGCTCGACCTCGACCGCCACGACGCCGAGGTCGGCGCGCGCCGCGACGCGCTGCGCGAGGCCGCCCGGCAGCGCCAGGCGCTCGAGCGGCTGAAGGAGCGCCGCCGCGCCGACCACGACCGCGCCGTCGCGCGCGCCGAGGGCGCCGTGCTCGACGAGATCGCCTTGACCCAGCACCGCCGGAGCGCGTCGTGAGCGCACCCGATCCGACCCCGACCCCTTCCTCCACATGATCCAGTCGACCAGCGCATTGCTCGACGCACCGGCGCCCGCACCGCACGGTGCGGAGCCGCCGGGCTCCCCGCCGGACACGCCGTTCTCGGCGGTGCTCGACGACCACCAGGCCCGGACCGCCGTTGCGGAAGGCCCCCAGACCCAGCGGCAGGACGACGTGCGCGACCGCGACGCGCAGGACGCGAGCGATCCGTCGCCGTCCGTCCGCGACGAAGACGGCGCGGCGGGCACGACGGGCCGCGCCGGCCGCGACGACGCGTCCGCCGGCTCGTCCGACGACGACTCCACGCGCGACGGCGACCGCTCCGCGGCGCAGCCCGCTGCGATCTCCGCGGCGCTCGCCGCGCTGCTCGGAGGCGTGCCGCTGCCGGCGAACGTCGCGACCGCGATCGTGGCGGCGAGACTGCCCGTCGCGGCGCCGGCGTCACCCAGATCTGCGATCGCGTCTCCGGCGGCCGGCCTTCCCGGCGCGCCCGCCGCCGCACCCGCCCAGACGGGCGCGATGCCGACGGGCCCGGCCGTCCCGGCCGCGGCCACCGCGCTGCCGCTCGGTCCGGCCGCCGGCCAACCGGCCGCCGGCGCGGGCGTGGCGAACGCTCCCGCCGACGGCGTGTCCGCCGGAGTCACCGGCCTGCCGTCCGGCCTGACGGCCGTCGCCGACGCGCTCCGGGCTCCCGCCGCGAGACCCGCGCCCGCCGTCGGAGGGTCGAAGGCGGCGCCGGCCACAGTGACCGGCACGCCCGCCGCCGCGCTCGGCGGCGCAGCCGACCCGTCCGCCACGAGCAGCAGCACGGCCACGGCCTCCCAGCCGGTCCCGGCCGCTCCGACGACGACCCCGCCCGCACTCCCCACCACCCCGCCCGCCGGCGCCCAGGCGACCCCGCCGGCCGACGGTGCCGGGATCGTCGGCGGCGTCGGCCTCGAGCACGCGGTCGAGACGGTCCGCCTCGCGCTCAGCGCCGCCGCCGACCGCGGCGTCACGCACGCGCGCATCAGCCTCAACCCGCGCGAGCTCGGCTCGATCGAGGTGCACCTGCGCCAGACCGCCGACGGCCTCGTGGCGCGCGTCGTCGCCCAGCACGCGGGCGCCGCGCAGCTGCTCCAGAACGCGGGCGGCGACCTGCGCCGCGCACTCGAGTCGCAGGGACTGAACCTGCTGTCGCTCGACATCGGCGCCTCCGGCGAGCAGGGCGGCGGCGCCGCCGACCGCCAGGCGCTCTCCAACGGCGCCGCCGGCGACGGCTCCGGTGGTCGCGGCACGCGCGGCGCACAGGACGGCGCCGACGACGCGCTCGCGGCACTCGACCCCACGGCCGACCCGACCACTACCACGACCACGCTCGCGCTGGCCAACGGCGCGCTCGTCGACGTGCTCGCCTGAGCAAGCGAAAGGGACGAAGCGATGCCAGTCAACCCGATCGACGCCGTCAACCCGACGGCCGCCCAGCAGCAGACGAGACAGCAGGGCGTCCTCGGCAAGGACGACTTCCTGAAGCTGCTGATCGGCCAGATGCAGAACCAGGATCCGATGAACCCGAGCGATCCGACCCAGCAGATGGGCGAGATGACGCAGTTCTCGATCCTCGAGCAGATCACCAACCTCGGGCAGTCGCAGCAGGCGGCCGCCTCCAACGAGTACGACCAGCAGGCCGTCGGGCTGATCGGCAGAACCGTCACCTACGCGAACAGCGACGGCTCGACCGCCACCGGCCTCGTCCAGCAGGTCACGTTCACGAGCGACGGCCCGACGCTCACGGTCGACGGCGTCAGCGGCATCACGCCGGTGACGGTCACTGCGGTGAGATGAGCCAGCCAGTTCCCAACGCCGCGCTGCTGCCGCCCGGGCTCACCGGCCCGGTCGCGCCTGCCCACGGCGTGGGAGCGGCCTCCGGCGCGCCGGCGATCCAGGGTCCGGCGTTCGGCGAGCTGCTCGCGCGCACGCCGAACGTGATCTTCTCCCGCCACGCGCTCGAGCGGCTCCAGCGCCGCGGCATCGAGCCGAGCGAGCAGCAGCTCGGCCGGCTCGGCGACGGCGTCGACCGCGCCGCGGGCAAGGGCTCGCGCGCGTCGGTCGTGTTCGTCGACGGCACCGCGTTCGTGGTCGCCGTCCCGAAGCGCACCGTCGTCACGGCGGTGGACCCCGAGCACATGCGCGAGCAGGTGTTCACGAACATCGACAGCGCCGTCATCGCATGACCCCGACGGCTTCCTCAATTCAACTGCGGCCGGCCCTCAACGAGGAAGCCGCTCCTCCTCACCCGAAAGGACTGATGCCCCGATGATGCGAGGCATGTTCTCCGCGATCAGCGGACTGAAGGTCAATCAGACGATGCTCGACGTGACCGCGAACGACCTCGCGAACGTCAACACGGTCGCGTACAAGTCGGCCCGCACGACGTTTCAGGACTCGCTCGCGCAGCTCCAGCGCGGCGCCGCCGGCGCCAACCAGAGCACGGGCGGCTCCAACGCGCTGCAGGTCGGCCTCGGCGTGCAGCTCGGCTCGGTCGACAACCTGATGACGGGCGGCGCCCCGCAGACGACGGGCAACCCGCTCGACGTCTACATCCAGGGCCCCGGCTGGCTGCGCGTCGGCCTCGGCGACGGCAGAACCGTCCCGACCGACTTCCAGTACACGCGCGCCGGCAACCTGGCCGTCAACGCGGCCGGCAACCTGACGACGCAGGACGGCCACTACCTCGTCGGCCTCGGCGCGACCGCCACGCCCGACGGCGCCGGCGGCTTCACCTACGCGCCCAACGCGACGGACTCGTACATCAGAATCCCGCAGGGCTCGACCGACGTGACGATCGGCCAGGACGGCGGCGTCTCCTACATCGACCAGGACGCCAGATCGGGCACGTTCGGCCAGCGCGTCACGGCCGGCTACCTGGCGCTGGCGAAGTTCTCCAACGAGGGCGGCCTGCAGCGCAGCGGCGGCTCGCTGTGGCTCCAGTCGGCCAGCACCGGCGCGCCGACGATCGGCACCCCGAACACGAACGGCTTCGGACAGACGAACGCCGGCATGCTCGAGATGTCGAACGTCGACCTCGCCACCGAGTTCACGACCATGATCACCGCGGAGCGCGGGTTCCAGGCGAACTCCCGGGTCATCTCGACTGCGGACGAGATGCTCCAGGACCTGGTGAACCTGAAGCGGTGATCTTCCGCCCGGGGGTGCCGCAGCCGGCCACGTGGCCGGCGTAGGCGGGGCCCCCACCCAGTGAGTGATGGGGCAGGGCGGCGGTTGAGGGACCTGCCGCCCTGTCTCGCTCTCACCTCCACTTTCGAACGAGGAGGACGCTGTGATCGTCCTGCACCGCCTCGGCCACGACGCCGAGCCGTTCCACCTGAACCCGGACATGATCCTGACCGTCGAGGCGACGCCCGACACCGTCGTCACGCTCGCGAGCGGGGCGAAGGTCGTCGTGCTCGAGGGGCCCGATCGCGTGATCGACGAGATCCGCGGCTGGCGCGCCGAGATCCTCGCCGACGCACTGCACGGGAGGCGGCCGACGCTGCGCGCGATTGAAGGTTCGCCGCCGCCCGCCGATCACCCGGGTTGATATGAAAGCCGCAACCGCCATCGGAATCGGCGCGGGTGTCTTCGCGCTGCTGTTCGCCTCCATGATGGAGGGGACGCAGCCGATGGCGTTCTTCAACATCTCGGCGCTGATCATCGTGCTCGGCGGGACCGGCTCCGCCACGCTCTCGAGCGTCGGGATGGACACGATGAAGAAGATCCCGTCGCTGTACAAGCTGGCGTTCGGGCCGCCCGAGCTGGACCTCAGCGGGCGCGTCGACCTGATCGTCTCGCTCGCCGAGCAGGCGCGCCGCGAGGGCTTGCTGGCGCTCGACGCGCAGCTGTCCGAGATCGACGACGAGTTCACGCGCAAGGGCCTGCAGCTCGTCGTCGACGGCACCGACCCGGAGCTCGTGCGCGAGATCCTCGAGGCCGAGATCGACGGCATGACGACGCGCCACGCCGCCGGTGCGAACGCCTTCGAGAAGGCCGGCGGCTTCGCGCCGACGATGGGGATCATCGGCACGGTCATGGGGCTCGTGCACGTGCTCCAGAACCTCTCGAGCCCGTCGTCGCTCGGCCCCGCGATCTCGACCGCCTTCATCGCGACGCTGCTGGGCGTCGGCGCCGCCAACGTGATCTTCCTGCCCGTCGGCGCGCGGCTGCGCTCGCTGTCCTCCGCAGAGGCGGAGCTGCGCATCCTCACGCTCGAGGGGATCCTCGCCGTGCAGGCTGGCGACAACCCGCGCGTCGTCGGCGACAAGCTGCGCTCGTTCGTCGCGCCCGCCGAGCGCGAAACCGAGGACTCCCCGACCGACGGCGGCCGCGCGGCATCCCCCGCCGCCGACGAGCTCGCCGCGGAGGCGGCATAGGCCATGTCCGCCGCAGCCCCCGCACGCGGTCGCCGCCGTCGTCACAACGACGGCGGGGGCCACGAGAACGAGGAGCGCTGGCTGCTCACGTACGCGGACATGATCACGCTGCTGCTGGCGCTGTTCGTCGTGCTGTTCGCGATCTCGTCGGTGAACGTCTCGAAGGTCAAGCTGCTGCAGCAGTCGCTGCGCGACGCCTTCAACGGCCGCGTCATGAGCGGCGGCCAGGCGATCATGAGCACCGGCAACAGCGTCTCCGTCAGAACGTTCCAGACGCAGCCGAGAATCGTGCCCAACACGCCGTCGATCGGCACGCCCGCGACCGCCTCCGCGCAGGCGGCGCTCGCCGCGCGCCGCGAGCAGGACGAGCTGCAGCAGCTCAAGCGCCAGCTCGACGCGTTCGCCGCCGCCCACGGCTTCAAGGCGCAGGTCGACACGGTCGTCACGCAGCGCGGCCTCGTCGTCCGGCTGCTGACCGACAACGTCCTGTTCGACTCCGGCCTCGCCGACCTGAAGGCCCAGGGGCTCCCCCTGCTGGGCGAGGTCGGCACGCTGCTCGGCGTCGACAAGGTCCACCCGATCGTCGTCGAGGGACACACGGACGACGTGCCGATCTCGACGTCGCAGTTCGCCTCCAACTGGGAGCTGTCGACCGCGCGCGCCTCCGCCGTCGTGCGCTGGCTGATCGGCCGCGGCCTGCCGGAGAGACGCTTCTCCGCCGCCGGCTACGCCGACCTCCATCCGCTCGCGTCCAACGCGACGGCCGCCGGCCGCTCGCGCAACCGCCGCGTCGAGGTCGTGCTCCAGCGCATCCACCCGCTCGCCCCGCAGGACCAGCTCTCGCCCGTGATCCCGAAAGGCACCACCCCATGAAGAGAAAGAAGATCCTGATCCCGCTGCTGGTGGTGGTGATCGCGGGCGTCGCCGCGAAGTTCGTGCTCGCCAAGCCGGCGCCGACGGTCCACCACAAGATCGACGGGACCGTCTACGTGCTGCAGAAGGACTTCCTCGTGAACCTCAGCGACGGCCGCTACGCGAAGGTCGACGTCGCGCTCGTGCTCGACCCGTCGCAGTCGACGGGCGCCGCGGGCGGCGAGGGCGGCGGCACGCCGCCGCCGGACGGCTTCGGCACGCTGCCGCAGGAGGCGGCGGTGCGCGACGTCGTGACCGACGTGCTGACCGGCCAGAGCGGCGACGAGCTGATCGCCGAGAGAGGCCGCGAGCAGGTCAAGGCCGAGATCCTCAGAGGGATCCGCACGCGCACGGACGTGAGAGTCAACGAGATCCTGCTCCCCGACGTCGCCGTCCAATAGGAGTCCTGCGATGAGTGAAGAGATGGAGCTGCCAGCCTTCGACCGTCCTGCGCCGTCCGCCGATCCGGCGTTCGCCGGCGCGGCCGACCTCGGCCGTCTCAGCGACGTGCCGGTGGAGCTGGCGGTCGAGATCGGCCGCACGCGCATGACCGTCGGCGCAACGCTCGAGTTGCGCCCCGGCTCGATCGTCGTGCTCGACCGCGTCGCCGGCGAGCCGGTCGACCTGCTCGTCAACGGCACGCCGATCGCCCGCGGCGAGGTCGTCGTGATCGACGAGGAGTTCGCGCTGCGCGTGACCGAGGTGCTGGGCGAGCGCGGCCGCCCCGCGGCCGACCCGGCGACCCCCGACCCGACCGTGGTCGCCTGAGGCATCCGATGTCGACCGTCGCGGCCACCCGGCAGCTTGTCGTCTGCGCCCTCGGCACGGAGGAGTACGGCCTGCCGATCGAGCAGGTGCGCGAGATCGTCCGCTACGAGACGCCGCGCCCGGTCGCGAGCGACCTGCCGTCGATGCGCGGCGTGATCGGGCTGCGCGGGCGGCTGATCCCTGTTCATGACCTCGCGTCTTGGCTCGGCCTGGAGACGTCGCCCGCAGGCGATCCGCTCGCGGTCGCCGGAGGGCGAAACCCCATTCCCCCGGCCGCCAAGCTCGTGATCGTCGAGACCGCGGCCGAGCCGGTCGGCCTGCTCGTCGACGACGTGGTCGAGGTGCTGACGGTCGAGGCGTCGCAGATCGAGCCGGTTCCGTCGGGCAGCGGCGAGATCGTGCGCATCGGCGATCGGCTCGTGCTGCTGCTCGACGCCGGCGAGCTGGGCGCGTGACGCCGTGCTCGCCGCTCCCGCGTCTCGCCGCGTCGTACTGATCGCCGCCTCCACCGGCGGTCCGCGCGCGCTCGGCGAGCTGGTGCCGGCGCTGCCCGCGCCGCTCGGCGCCGGCACGGTGATCGTCCAGCACCTGCCGAGCGGCTTCACCGCGCCGCTCGCGCGGCGGCTCGACGAGAAGGCGCGGCTGCGGGTGCGCGAGGCCGGCGACGGCGACCTGCTCGACCCGTGCGTCGCGCTGCTCGCACCGGGCGGCTCGCACCTGCGCCTGTCCGCTGCGGGCATGGCGACGCTCAGCGACGCACCCGAGGTCGGCGGCCTGCGCCCACGCGCGGATCTGACGATCGCCGACGCCGCGCGCGCGTTCGGCGAGCGGACCGTGCTCGTCGTGCTGACGGGGATGGGCAACGACGGGCTCGAAGGCGCCGAGCAGGTGCGCCGCCACGGCGGGCGCGTGCTCGTCGAGGCGGAGTCGAGCTGCACCGTCTACGGGATGCCGCGCGCAGTCGAGGAGGCCGACCTCGCCGACGCCGTCCTGCCGCTCGCCGAGCTGTCCGAGGCGATCGCCGCGGAGGCCGGCGCATGAGCACGATCGACACGCGCGACGAGTACCTGCCCGCCTTCCTGGCGGAGGCGCGCGAGCACCTGCAGGACCTCGGCCTCGCGATCCTGCGGATCGAGGCGGCGCCCGACGACCGCCTCGCCGCGGAGGGGATCTTCCGCGTCGCGCACTCGCTCAAGGGCATGAGCGCGACGATGGGCTACGACGCGATCGTCGCGCTCACGCACGCGATGGAGGACGTCTTCGAGCTGCTGCGCCAGCGCACGGGCGGGCTGCCACCGGACGCGATCGACGTGCTGTCGGCCTGTCTCGACGCGCTCGAGGCCGCCGTCGAGTCGATCGCCGCGGGCGTCGGCGAGCGGCTCGACCCCGCTCCGCTCGTCGAGCGGCTGCGGCGCCTCGCGCGCGAGCGCACGCCGGCGCAGGAGCTGGCGCGCGACGGCGACGCCGCGCTGCCGGACCTCGCCGGCTGGGCGGACGAGCGGCCGACGGGCGAGCGCCTGCTGCACGTCGTCGCCGAGCTGGCGGACGACTGCCAGATGCCGGCGGTGCGCGCGTTCATGCTGTTCGAGGCGCTGCGCGTGCACGGCGAGCTGGTCGGCGGCGTGCCCGCGCCGGAGACGGTCGAGCGCTTCGCCGGCCGGCGCGTCGAGGCGTGGGTCGCGACCCGCTCGGACGTGACGGCGCTCGACGAGAGCGCCCGCGCCGTGGGCGAGCTGGCCGGCGTGCGCGTGTGCGAGGCCGAGGGCTTGGCGCCCGCCGCCGCGTCGTGCGAGCCGGCCGATCCCGCCCCCGTGGCCGCGGCGCGCGCCGGCTCCGCCACGGTGCGCGTCGACGCGGAGCGGCTCGACGAGCTGCTGCACCTGATGGGCGAGCTGGTCCAGCACCGCACGACCGTCGAGGCGCTCGCGGCGCAGGCGGACGTGCCCGGCCTGCCGCAGGCGGTGCAGCGGCTCGCGCGCACCTCGCAGGCGCTGCAGGCGACGGTCACGCGCGTGCGGATGGTCCCCGTCGAGTCGGTCTTCCTGCGCTTCCCGCGGCTCGTGCGCGACCTCGCGCAGCGGCTCGGCAAGCAGGTCGAGCTGCGCCTGGAGGGCGCCGACACGGAGCTGGACCGCACCGTCGTCGACGCGCTCGGCGACCCGCTCGTGCACCTCGTGCGCAACGCGCTCGACCACGGCCTGGAGACGCCCGCCGAGCGCGCCGCCGCCGGCAAGCCGCCGACCGGCGTGCTCGAGCTGGCGGCCCGCCACGCGGGCGGTCACGTGATCGTCTCGGTGCGCGACGACGGTTGTGGGATCGACCCGGTGCTCGTCGCCCACACGGCGGTCGCGCGGGGCCTGCTCGGCATCGAGCAGGCCGAGGCGCTCGACCCCGCCGGCGCCGCCGAGCTGCTGTTCGCGCCCGGCTTCTCCACGGCGCTCGCCACGACCGACCTGTCCGGTCGCGGCGTCGGCATGGACGCGGTGCGCGAGAGCGTGCGCGCGCTCGGCGGCGAGGTGAGTCTCGATCCCGCGCCTGCGGGCGGAGGGACGCTCGCGGAGCTGCGCCTGCCGCTGACGCTCGCCTCGATCTCCGCGCTGCTCGTGACCGTCGACGAGCTGCCGTACGCGATCCCGCTCGACCGCGTCGTACGGACCGTGCGGCTCGACGGCCTGCCCGTCCGCACCGTCCGCGGCGCCGCGCTGCTGCCGCTCGACGGGGAGCTGCTGCCGCTCTGCGACGTCGCCGGCCAGCCGCTGCGGGGCGACGGAGCACACGGCTTCGCGGTCGTCGTCACTGTCGCCGCTGGCCGCCGCGTCGCGCTCGTCGTCTCCGCGCTCGCCGGCCAGCGCGAGCTCGTGACGCGTCCGCTGCCGCGCGCCGTCAGCCAGCGCGCCGTCGCCGCCGGCGGTGCGGTCCTGCCAGACGGGCAGATCGCCCTGCTCGTCGATTGCGACGCATTTGCGGCACCCCTTCCCGGCCAACCAGAAGGAGCATCAGGATGAACGTCCGCTATGACGAGCAGCAGCTCGACGCCCTCAGGGAGCTGGCGTCGATCGGATCCGGCACCGCCGCCACGGCGCTCGCGCAGATGCTCGGCCGGCCGGTCGAGCTGGCCGTGCCGCGCGCGCTCGCGCTGCCGCTCGCCGACGCGCTCGACGCCGTCGGCGAGCCCGACGCGATGGTCGCGAGCGTCGTGCTGCCGGTCGGCGGCGACGCCGAGATCGTCGTGCTGCTGCTGTTCTCCTACAGCTGCGCCGCGAGCCTGTGCGAGCTGCTCGGCGTCGAGCCGCGCAGCGAGCTGGGCGACTCCGCGCTCGGCGAGATCGGCAACGTGCTCGGCGCCTCCGCCGTCGGCGCGCTCGCGCAGATGACCGGCCTCGCGCTGGAGCCCGAGCCGCCGCACGTGCTGCACGACATGCTCGGGGCGGTCGTCGCGTCGGTCCTCAGCGCGACCGCCGGGGATCTCGACCTCGCGCTCGTGCTCGACGCCGAGCTGGGGGTCGAGGAGGCTGCCTGCGGACTCTCGTTCCTGCTGCTGCCGACGTCAGGCGGTGCGGCCGAGCTGCTCGGGCGCCTCGGTCTCGGTGCGAAGGAGTGAGCAGGCGGTGAAGGTCGTGCGCATGGGAGAGCTGGCCGCCTCGGCGGCGGCGGACGACGAGCTGGTGTCGATGGGGCTCGGCTCCTGCGTCGGTGTGGCGCTCGTCGACCGCGGCCGCGCGGTCGCGGGGCTCGCGCACGTGATGCTGCCGACCGCCAACGCCGCCTACAGCGCGCCGGCGAAGTTCGCCGACCGCGCCGTGCCGGCGCTGCTCGCCTCTGTCGAGCGGCTCGGCGCGCGGCGCGAGCGGATCGTCGCCGTGCTCGCCGGCGGCGCGCAGATGTTCAAGGGGACGAGAGGACCCGGCGTCGCCGGCCTCGACCTCGGTGCGCGCAACGAGGCCGCCGTGCGCGCCGCGCTCACCGCCGCCGGCATCCCGGTGCACGCCGCCGCGACCGGCGGGGACCGCGGGCGCACCGTCCGCGTGCTCGTCGGCGACGCTTGCGTCACCGTCAAGGAGGCGGGCGGCGAGGAGCTTCCGCTGTGGCACCCGGGCGCTCCTGCCGATGACCTGGTGGAGATCTCATGAGCGAGCTCCTCACAAACGACCAGGTCGCCGCGCTCGTCGAGGCGGCCCAGCAGGGCGAGCTGCCCGACGACCACGGCAGCGGCCATGCCTCGGCACGCCGTGGGCGGCGCCTGCGCAGCGTCGACTTCGCGCGCCCGACGAAGTTCACGAGCGAGCACGAGCGCCGCATCGTCCGCGCGCTCGACGCCTTCTGCACGACGGCCGCCACGCGCCTGTCGGCCGAGCTGCGCGTGCCGCTCGAGCTGGAGGTCATCGACACGACGCAGCTGCCGTGGTCGAGTGCGCAGTCGGCGCTGCCGGCCGACTCGGTCGGCGCCGCGCTCATGGTCGCGCCGGTCGGCACGCGGATGCTGCTGACGGCCGAGCTGCCCTTGGTCCTGCTGACGATCGAGCACCTGCTCGGCGGCGCGCCCGAGCGCCCGCCGAAGGCGCGCAAGCTGAGCGAGATCGACTGGGCGCTCACGCGCCGCCTGTTCGAGACGCTCACGCACCACCTGTCGCTCGTGTGGCAGGACCTCGCCGGCCTGACGCTCGAGGCGCGCGAGGTCGACACGCACATGGAGGGCCTCCAGGTCACGGCCGTCAGCGATCCGACGCTCACGCTCACGTTCGAGGCGCGCGTCGACCGCCACTCCTCGACGCTCGCGCTGCTCGTGCCGTGGAGCGCGATCGACGGCGTGGGCGACGAGCTGGCCGGGCGCGAGACGCGCTCGGAGGAGGCCGATCCGGGCATCGCGGCGGCCGTGCGGCGCGCCGTCGCCGGCGCGGAGGTCGTGCTGCGGGCCGAGGTGGCGCACGTCGACATGGCGATCGACGAGGTGCTGGCGCTCGAGCCCGGCGACCTGGTGCGCCTGGGCGCGCCGGCCGACGCCGGGGTCGGGATCTACGCCGAGGACGTGCCGATCCACCGCGCCCAGCCGGGCCGCAGCGGCACGCGCCGCGCGGTGCAGGTGGTCCGCCCCGGAGGCGGTGTCGCATGAGCCCCGCCGACGTCGCCACGACGACCGACGCGCTGATGCGCCTCGGCGCCTCGACCGCCGAGGCGGTCGCGAAGTCGCTCGACGCGATCTGCCCCGAGCCGGTCGAGCGCGGCGACGTGACCGTCGTCCCCGGCGAGGACAGCCCGTTCGACGGCTTCCCCTTCGAGGACGGTCCCGCCGTCGCCGTCAGCGTCCACTACGTCGACGGCGTCACCGGCGGCAACGTGCTGCTGATGACCGCGCGCGGCGCGCGCGCGATCGCCGCGGCGATGGGCGAGTCGTCCGCGCCGGACGACGACGCGCAGCCGACCGACCTCGAGCTGTCCGCCGTCGCCGAGGCCGCCAACCAGATGTTCGCCGCGGCCGCGAGCGCGACCGGCGTCGTCTTGAGCCAGGCGGTCGAGATCGCACCGCCCGACACGCGCCTGCTCGACTCCGCCGACGCCGCGCGCGAGGCGTTCGACGCGACGCCGCACGCCGTCAGCGCCACCTTCCGCGCCTGCGGCGAGCCGTGCCGGCTCGTGCAGCTCGTCCCCAACGCGTTCGTCGTGCGCATGACGCGCGCGCTCGACGAGCAGGGCACCGAGCAGCTGAGCGGCGACGCGGGGCTCTCCTCGCTGGGGATCGCCGGCCGTGCCGAGCCGGGCGAGGAGCGCCGGCTCGACGACGCGCTGCGCGACATCCGCGTGCGCGTGTGGGCCGAGCTGGGCCGCACGCGCGTCTCGCTCGGCGAGGCGCCGGAGCTGCCGCCCGGAGCGGTGCTGGAGCTTGACCGCAAGGCCGACGACCCCGTCGACCTGTACGTGAACGGCCTGCGCTTCGCGAGCGGCCGGCTCGTCCTCACCGACGAGGGCGAGTGGGCGTTGCGCTTGGAAGAAGTCGCTGGACGAACGAAGGAGAGTGTTTGAAATGGCACGCGTGCTCGTCGTCGACGACGCAGCGTTCATGCGCAAGGTCCTGACCGACGCGCTCGTCGCAGGCGGCCACGAGGTGGTCGGCGAGGCGGGCGACGGCGACGCGGCGCTCGCCGCCTACCAGGACCTCCAGCCGGACCTCGTGACGCTCGACATCACGATGCCCCGCAAGGACGGCCTCGCCACGCTGCGCGAGCTGGTCGACATCGACCCGGCCGCGCGCGTCGTGATCTGCTCCGCGCTCGGACAGGAGACGAAGGTGCTCGACGCGATCAAAGCCGGCGCCAAGGACTTCGTCGTCAAGCCGTTCGAACGCGAGCGCCTGCTGGGGGCTGTGGAAAAGGCCGTTGCCTGACCAACGAATAGCCTATTTGCAGGTATTTTCCGAGTTAGCAGCCAAGATTTTCCGAGTTAGCAGGAGAAATTTTCCGAGTTAGCAGCTACGATTCTCCGGGATGGCAGCCCCCTACGTCCCCCGGAGCCTCGCCGCCGTCGCCCTCGATGCGATGGTCGACGCGCGCGTCGTCGCGCTGCTCGGCCCGCGCCAGGCCGGCAAGAGCACGCTCGCGCGCAAGCTCGCCGCAGACGACTTGCACGCCGATTACCTGACGCTCGACGACGAGGACGTCCGCTCGCTCGCGCTTGCCGACCCGCGCGGCTTCGTCGCCGGGCTCGGGCGCTGCACCGTCATCGACGAGATCCAACGCGCTCCCGATCTGCTGCTCGCGATCAAGGCGCGCGTGGACCTCGACGACACCCCGGGGCAGTTCCTCGTCACCGGCTCGGCGAACCTGCGACGCATCCCGACGGTCGGCGACGCGCTGCCCGGGCGCGTCGACTACCTCACGCTGTGGCCCTTCACCCAGGGCGAGGTCGCGCGGCGTCGCGAGCATCTGCTCGATTGGCTGTTCCGCGGCGCGGCGCCGGCCGTTCGCGCCGCGCCGGTCGGGCGCGGCGCCTACGCAGACCTGCTGCTGGCCGGAGGGTTCCCCGAGGCGCGCCGCCGTGCCGGTGCCGCTCGCGCCCGCTTCTTCGAGGGCTACGTCGACTCGATCGTCGAGCGCGACGTGCCCGATACGGCGCGCGTCCACGATCCGGCCGCCGTCGGCACGCTGTTGCGGCTCGTCGCGGCGCGCTCCGGCGGCCTCGCGCGCTACGACACGCTCGCGCGCGACGCCGGCTTGGACGGCAAGACGGCGAGAGCCTACGTCGACGTGCTCGAGCGGCTCTTCCTGGTGCGCGTCCGCCGCCCGTGGCACGTGAACCTCGGCAAGCGCCAGGTCAAGGCGCCGAAGCTCTACGTCTCAGACCCGGGCCTGCTTGCCGCGCTCGTCGGCGCCGACGCGCGCCGCGTCGCGCAGGACGACGGCTTCGCCGGCGCGCTGTTCGAGACGTTCGTCGCGACCGAGCTCGAGCGCCAGGCGTCATGGGCCGAGGAGGCGCTGACGTTCTGGCACCTGCGCGACGGCGACCGCGAGGTCGACGTGATCGTCGAGCGACCGTCGGGCCAGATCGCCGGGATCGAGGTGAAGGCGAGCGCGACCGTGCGCCCGAGCGACTTCCGCGGCCTGATCCACCTGCGCGACAGCGTCGGCGATCGCCTCGCCGCCGGCGTCGTCGTCTACGCCGGCGAGCGCACGCTCCCCTTCGGCGACCGGCTGTGGGCGGTGCCGCTGCAGGGCCTCTGGACGGCGGGAGATCCGCCGCTGTCGTCGCCATGAGAGACGGCCTATTACTCTTTAAAGATGGCTCTGATCTGGCGGGGGATCTTCGAGGTCGACGACCCCGCGTTCGCCACTGGAGCTGCCAATGCGATGCAGGCGTGGCTCCGCTGGAAGCTGAGAGAGCCGTTGCTCGACCTTCCGCTCGATGGGAGCGTCGTTCGACACGACTCCAACGAGGTGGTCGCGCGCACTGCAGAGCAGGATGCGCTCGGCGCCTTCCGCGGTTGGCTGTACGAGCAGAATGGTGCGGAGCAATTGCGCACGACCCTCACCGTGCTCCGAGGCGGGGGCTCGACGTGGGCTTGGGTGGACCTCGAACGCTGGAGCGGGGAGGCGTTTGTCGAGCCGTGGACGCCGATTGCGCCGAGCCTCGTGAGTACGCTGCTGCGCGAACGGTGCTGCTTTCGCGGCCCGGTGTCGCTTTCCGACAGACCCCGCTTCGTGGAGGGGGATGAGGGTGGAGATCTGGCGAGAGCAGTCCTGGACGAGACGCGCGACCTGCCGTACGTCGTGGTCTCTCCCGGCCGCAACGAGCCCCGTGACGGCAGTGCTCTGGAGCGGCGTGCGATTCAGCTCCAGCGGCGGCTCGCGGGGATCGCTCCGGTCGCGGTCCTACAGCCCGGGGCCGTCAGCGTCTTCTCACGGGTCGTGACCGATGAGCTCGGCGAGGGGTTCGACGTCTACGGTGGCGCGATCCGCACGTATCTTCCGGGTCCGCTCGACGACCACGGCACGTACGACCATCGGATCGTGCCGTTCCATCGCATCAGAGGGCGACATCCGAACGTCGTGGCCGACATGATCGCGGCGCCGATCCAACGCGGTGCGTGCGCTCAGCCGCCGCCGACGATGTGGCGGGAGGAGCTGCGAGCGCTGCTGGAGCCCACGCAGCTGTCCGACGACGAGATCCAAGAAGAGCTGCTCCGGCTGGAGCGCGAGAAGGAGCAGGAGCGCACCGCTCGCGCTCGACTGGAGCGGACGCTTGAGTCGGAGCGCGAGTCGGCGGCGGATGTCGAGCGCGACAACGACGATCTGCGGCGCCGCCTCGCATGGCTGAAGCGTCAGCTCGAGCAGTCTGGCGCCCACCCGGAGCTCCCGCCGTCGGAGAACACCTTCGACCCCGACTTCTGCGGCGAGGTTCCGGAGGCTGCCGCCGGGCTACCGCACCTGGCCTTCCCGGAGGCCCAGTGGGAGGACGCAGACGAGCTTGATACACACGTCAGCGGCGCTTGGGCGAAACGTGCGTGGCGCGCGTGCAAGGCGATGAGCTCGTACGCCGTGGCAAAGGCTGCGGGCGAGTTCGACGGCAACTTCCGCGACTACTGTGGCGACGGCCGCGACGAGGCGATCCCGAGAGCGTGGATTGCGCTGAGCGAGAGCGAGACGACAAACAACAACGATCGCTTCCGTGCACTGCGCGAGCTGCCGATCGATCCCGCGGTGACCGGTGCCGAGACGGTCTACATGCCTGCCCACATCAAGATCGTGGCCGGCGGCTACCCGGCGCCGCGCATCCACTTCCACGACGACACCGGCGGCGTTACGGGCAAGGTCCACATCGGCTACTTCGGTCAGCACCTGGACAACAAGTCCAAGTCGTGAAGCGCGATCGGCGGACGATCCGCCGTGTCATTCGTCCTGCAACCGCCCGAAGCCGGTCCACAGCACGTTCATCGCCGTCTCGACGATCTGCTCGCGGGGGACGTGGGGGTGCTCGTCCCACCAGATCGCGAGGCCGGCGAGGCCGGCGCGGATCACCTCGGCGTTCATCTCCAGCGCCTCGGGATCGCTGCCGACGACGCGCTGTGCGCCCGGCTCCTGACCGAGGATCGCGCCGAGCGCGGCGCGGCCCTGCGCCTGGATCGCGCGGTGCGCCGCGCGCGCCTGCGGGTCGCCGGTCGCCTCCTGGAAGTACATGCGCGAGGCGAAGCGGTTCTGCTCGACGTAGCGGGCCCAGGCGTCGAACGAGCGGCGCATGCGCGTGTCGGTCGGGTCGTCGCCGGCGAGCTCCTGCACCCACATCGCGAGCAGCTCGTCGCGCGTGCGCTCGAGCAGGCGCGTGAAGAGGTCGAGCTTGGAGGCGAAGTGGTCGTAGACGACCGGCGGCGTGACCTCCGAGCGCCGCGCGATCTCGTCGATCGAGGCGCCCGCGTAGCCGTGCTCGGCGAACACGCGCGTGGCCGCGCGCTCGATCAGCTCCCGCCGCTCGGCCGCGGGCAGCCGTCTGCGCGGCGTCGCCGCGCGAACCGTTGACTTCGACAAACCTAACGCTCCCTAGGTACTGTGGCTAGCGATCACTAGGTTACGCATCCGAAAGGCGGCCGACATGAGCACGAGCGCAAGCGAGCAGATCGTCGAGGACCCGGTCCTGAGACACCGGCTGCGGTTCGAGCGGACGACGGACGAGCACGGCGCCCCGGCGGTGCTCTGCGAGATGTGGGTCGACCCGGGCGGCGGCGTCCCGCCGCACGTGCACCCGCGGATGGAAGAGCGCTTCACCGTCGTCGAGGGCCGCGCCGAGTTCCTCGCCGGCCGCAGATGGGTCGGAGCCGACGCCGGCGAGACGGTCGTCGTCCCACCCGGCACCCGTCACGCCTACCGCAACCGCGGCAGCGTCGTCGCGCACGTCCGCTGCATCGCCACCCCGCCCGACCCCTGCCTCGAGGGCTTTCTCACCGAGGCGGCCGCGATGGCCCGCGCCGGCCGCATCAACAAGTACGGCATCCCGAAGGGGATCGCCGGTTGGCTACAGGGCGTCGTCCTCGTCGACAACCACATGGAGACGGTCGAGATGGGCTTCCCCCCGCTTCCCCCGCCCGCGATCCAGCGACTCGTCATCCCGCCCCTGGCGCGCTTCGCACGACGGCGCGGTTACGGCTCGGGGCCATCCGAGTGATGGCGGCAGCTACAGATCCAAGTGCAGCCGGAGTGCGCGGTCGAGCGATGCCATCGTGTCGACCGGCAAGGCGCCCAGCCGTCTGCCGATGCGTACGGCATCTACCGCTCGGATCTGCTCGGCCTGTGCCTTCGAGTCACGGATGAGTCCTCCAGTTCCTGCCGGGAGCAGGACCTGGAACCGATAGACCCGCTCCACGTTTGAGGTGACCGGAACGATCGTCACGACTCCATGGCCGAGTTGAGCGGCCTGATTGTTGACGGCGTCGTTGCTCACGATGATCGCGGGCCGGCGCTTGTCGGCCTCGGCCCCTCGAGTTGGATCGAGCTCGACAAGGCGAATCTCGCCCCGCAGCATCAGAGGCCGTCGCCGGCCGTGGCGTCCCAGAGCTCGGCGTCGTCGCTGGAGGACCACTCGTCCCACGCGGCGCGGTACTCGTCGCCGAGATCTCTCATGCGAAGCGCGTGGATCGCCTTCTGGACGACGGCTGAACGCGAGGGCGCTGCGTGAGCGCTTGCGTAGGCGTCGAGAAACTCGACGTCGTCGTCGGGCAGGCTCACACTGACCTTCATACCACGCATGCTACCAGTGGTAGGAATGAGATTCCTCCCGCTCCTGCCCTCGGCGAACATCGGCGCCGAACTCCTCCATGTCGCCATAGCGAGCGACGCGATCCGTTGCGAGCGAGCCGACCGTGCGGCGCACTCGCGGGCGCGGAGCGGGCGGGTGGCCGAGCACGATGCCGCGGATGCCGGCTCGAAAGCCTCGTGCAAAGGCCCGATCGTTGAACGCGGTGAACATGTGCCCCACATTGGACGACCGCCCGACCGATGTCTACAGCAGGGATCTGTGGCTCAGCGACCCAGCGTCCGCAGCAGCTCGTGCGCTCTGCCGGGCACCTCGCCGAGGCGGGTGCGGACGTCGGCGAGCGCGGCGCGCAGCTCGGGGTCGCCGACCTCGACGGGCAGCATCGAGTCCTGCAGCTCGGAGAGGATGTCGTCGGCGTGCTCGGTCGCCTCGAGCGCCTGCTCGACGTAGCCGCTCGCGCCTGCGGAGGGCGCTCCGGGCTCGGCGACGCCGAAGCTCGCGGGCGGCAGGCCGCAGCGAGCGGCGAACTCCGCATGCCCTCTCTTCATGCGCCCGTAGGCCGCCTGCACCGGCGCGAACAGCTCCGACTCCAGCCGGTCGGCCGTGTCGTCGTCGACCATCTCGTAGGCCTCGCCGAGCGCCGCGAGTGCCACGCCGATCGTGTCGGCGGCCTCCGCCGTCGCGCCGAGCAGCTCTCTGTGGCCTTCGTCGCTCGTGTAGGTCATCGCTCCGCGAGCATAGTCGGCTAAAGGCCTCGACCTCCCTGCCGACTACCGGGACGACTCTTCCCTCGGAGTCGTCCCTCGATGACCAAGGCTTCCCTTCTTCCACGGGTGGCCGCGACGCTCGCTGCCGTCGCGCTGCCGCTCGCCGCTCCCGCTTCCGCACTCGCCAAGGCGAGAGGCGGGGCCGAGTCGACGCCCGTCGACCTGGCCGGCGCGAGCAACGGTGGAGCCCACATCGGCGGGGGCGGCTCGATCGTCCGCACGATCGTCGGACTGGCGATCGTGATCGGTGTCATCTACGGCGTCGCCTGGGTCCTCAGACAGGTCAAGGCGTCGCGCCAGCCGCGCGCGACCGGCACCGGCCTCGCGGCGCTCGCGAGCGTCCCGCTCGGCTCCGGCCGCGCGGTCCACCTCGTGCGCGCCGGCACCGACCTCGTGCTGCTCGGCGTCGCGGAGCAGGGCGTCGTCCCGATCCGCACCTACACCGAGGACGAGGCGCGCGCCGCCGGCTTGGTCGACGAGGACGGGATGCTGATCCTGCCCGAGGACGAGGCAGCCGACCGGCCCGTGCGCAGACTGCCGAAGCTCGCGCTCCCGCAGCTTGCGCTGCCGTCGAGCCTGCGCGCCGCGCGCACCGCCGCCGCCGGCCCCCGCCCGGCGCTCGCCCAGCCGCGCCCGAAGCTGGCGCTGGGGCGGGGACCGACTGCGAGAGACGCGCTCGACCAGCTGCGCGCCTGGACGGTCCGCGGATGATCAGAGGAGCCGACGGATCCAACGCAGTTCAGATCCTGCTGCTGCTCGGCGGGCTGACGCTCGTCCCGGCGCTGCTGTTCTGCGTCACCGGCTTCACGCGCATCCTGATCGTCCTCGGCTTCATCCGCACCGCGATCGGCACGCCGACCGCGCCGCCCAACCAGGTGCTCGTCGGGATCGCGCTGTTCCTGACGCTGTTCGTGATGGGGCCGACGTTCGGCGCGATCAAGAGAGACGCTTGGGACCCGCTCCAGGCCAAGCAGATCAACACGGCCCAGGCGATCAGACGCGCCGAGGAGCCGCTGCGCACCTTCATGTTCAGACAGACGCGCGACAGCGATCTCGCGCTGTTCGTGCGCCTCTCGAGAATGAGAGACCAGCCGAGAACGCACGCCGACATCCCGACGCCCGTCCTGATCCCCGCGTTCATCGTCAGCGAGCTGAAGACGGCGTTCCAGATCGGCTTCCTGATCTTCCTGCCGTTCCTCGTGATCGACCTGATCGTCGCGAGCACGCTGATGTCGATGGGCATGATCATGCTGCCGCCCGTCTTCATCTCGCTGCCGTTCAAGATCCTCCTGTTCGTCCTCGTGGACGGCTGGGGCCTGGTCACGGAGTCGCTCGTCCGGAGCTTCCACTGAGATGAACCAGGACACCGTCGTCCACCTCGCCCAGCAGGCGATGGAGCTCGCGATGAAGGTCGGTGGCCCGCTGATGCTCGTCGGCCTCGCGATCGGCCTGATCGTGTCCGTCTTCCAGGCGGTCACGCAGATCCAGGAGCAGTCGCTCTCCTTCATCCCGAAGATCATCGGGGTCGCCGCGGTGATCGTGATCGCGGGCCCGTGGATGCTCGGCCAGCTGCTCGGCTACACCGAGGAGCTGTACCGCTCGATCCCGTCGCTGGTGGGCGGATGACGACCGCCGCCGCCAGCCCGCTGACCCTGCTGCTGGCCCAGCTCGGCGGCATGCAGACGGCCGGCTTCATCCTCGTGCTCGCGCGCGTGACGCCGCTGTTCGTCGTCGCGCCGCTGTTCAGCTCGAGACAGATCCCGGCGCGCGTGCGCACGATCGTCGCGTGCGCGCTGGCGGTCGGCCTCACGCCGGTCGCGATGCACGGCCAGCACGTCCCGAACGACGTCCCCACCTTGTTCGGCCTCGTCTTCAAGGAGCTGCTCGTCGGGCTCGCCTTCGCGCTCTCGATCGCGCTGCTGTTCGCGGCCGTCTCCACCGCGGGCACGTTCCTCGACATGCTCGTCGGCTTCAGCTTCGGCGCGACCGTCGACCCGCTCAGCGGCAATCAGTCGGCCGTGCTGACGCAGGTCTACGGGCTCGTCGCGCTTGCCGTCTTCGTCGCGATCGACGGGACGAGCTGGATCGTCTCCGGGCTTGCGCGCACCTACGACCTCGTCCCGCTGACGGCCGCGCCGGACGTCGCCGCGCTCGCGACCGGCGTGCTCGCCTCCTTCTCGACGATCTTCTCCTCCGCGCTCGAGGTCGCCGCGCCGGTGCTGCTCGCGATGGTCATCACCGACGTCGCGTTCGGCGTCGTGACGCGCGTCGTGCCGCAGCTCAACGTCTTCGCCGTCGGCTTCCCGGTGAAGGTCGTCGTCGGCCTGCTGGTCGTCGGCGCCTCGCTGCCGTTCGTGTCCGGCTGGATCTCCGACCAGCTCCAGACGAGCGTCGCGCAGGCGCTCCAGACCGTGAAGCTGGCGTAGCGGCCATGGCCAACGACAAGACCGAGAAGGCAACGCCCAAGCGCCGCGAGGAGGCGCGCAAGAGAGGCCAGGTCGCCAAGAGCACCGACCTCAACGGCGCGCTCGTGATGCTCGCGGGTCTGCTCGCGATCTCGCTGCTGGCGCCGCACACGATGAGCGTCGCGCAGGGCGCGATGCGCGACGGGTTCGCGAACGTCGCCCATCCGCAGGAGCTGATGTCGGCCGCCGGGCTGAGCGGGCTGTTCAGCGCGACGGCCAAGAGCTTCGCGCTCGGCGTCGGGCCGATCGCCGCCGTCTGCCTCGCCACCGGCGTGCTCGCGAACGTCGCGCAGACGCGCGGCAAGGCCTCGCCGGCGGCGCTCAAGCCCGACCCGAAGCGGCTGAACCCGATGGCCGGCGCGAAGAACGTCTTCGGCCCGAGAATCCTGTTCGAGACGGGCAAGTCGCTCGCGAAGGTCGGCGTCGTCGGGGCGATCGTCGCCTCCGCGCTGATCCCGCGGCTCACCGAGCTGAGCGCGACCGTCGGCGCCAACCCCGGCGCGCTCGGCGCGATGCTCGCCTCGATGGTGCTCGCGATCGCCCAGCGCGCCGCGTTCGCCTACCTGCTGATCGGCCTGATCGACTACGGCTACCAGCGCTGGAGACACGAGAAGGGCCTGCGGATGACGAAGCAGGAGCTGAGAGAGGAGTTCAAGCAGCACTCGCTCCCGGCCGAGGTCAAGAGCGCGCTGCGGCGCCGCCAGCTGCAGGCCGCCCGCGCCCGCATGATGGCCGCCGTCCCGCAGGCCGACGTCGTCGTCGTCAACCCGACCCACTTCGCCGTCGCGCTCAAGTACGACGGCACGCGCCCGGCGCCCGAGTGCGTCGCCAAGGGCCAGGACCTGGTCGCGCTGCAGATCCGCAGACTGGCCGAGGAGCACGGCGTGCCGGTCGTCGAGGACAGACCGCTCGCGCGCTCGCTGCACGCGGCGATCGAGATCGGCCAGATCGTGCCGGAGGAGCTGTACCAGGCGGTCGCGCAGGTGCTCGCCTACGTCTACCGCGTCGCCAAGAGGAGGGCCGTGTAGGTGTCCGCCATCGCCGCACCGAGAGGCGCAGCCGTCGGCGGCGCTGCCGGCACGATGCGCAAGCTGTTGAAGCACACCGACCTGCTGGCCGCGGTCGGCGTCGTCCTGATCGTGACGATGCTGGTGATCCCGCTGCCGTCGGCGCTGCTGGACCTCTTCATCACGCTCAACATCAGCGTCGGCCTCGCGATCGTCGTCGCGACGCTCTACCTCAACCGCGCGCTCGACTTCGCCAGCTTCCCGTCGCTGCTGCTGCTGACGACGCTGTTCCGCCTGGCGATCAACGTCTCCGTCACGCGCCTGATCCTCACGAAGGGCGATGCGGGCAGCGTCGTCTCCGCCTTCGGCCACTTCGTCGTCGGCGGCAACGTCGTCGTCGGCCTCGTGATCTTCCTGATCCTGATCGTGATCCAGTTCGTCGTCATCACGAACGGCGCCGGACGCGTCGCCGAGGTCGGCGCGCGCTTCACGCTCGACGCGATGCCGGGCAAGCAGATGGCGATCGACGCCGACCTCAACGCCGGCCTGATCACCGACGAGGACGCGCGCAGACGCCGCGCCGAGATCGCCCGCGAGGCGGACTTCTACGGCGCGATGGACGGCGCCTCGAAGTTCGTCAAGGGCGACGCGATGGCGGCCGTGCTGATCACCGCGATCAACCTGATCGGCGGGATCGTCGTCGGCGTGCTGCAGCAGCACATGCCGTTCAGCCAGGCGATCCAGCACTTCTCGCTGCTGACGGTCGGCGACGGCCTCGCGGCCCAGATCCCGGCGCTGCTGATCTCGGTCGCGACCGGCATCATCGTCACGCGCGCCGCGTCCGACACCGACCTCGGCTCCGACGTCGCCGGCCAGATCCTCGGCCAGCGCAAGGCGCCGATGGTCGCCGGCGCCGTGATCTGCTGCTTCGCGCTGGTCCCAGGGCTGCCGAAGCTGCCGTTCCTGTTCATCGGCGGCGGCTTCCTCGCGCTCGGCTACGCGATGCGCGACGGCGGCCCGCTCGCCGTCGAAGACGCGGCGGCCGCCGCGGCCGCGCTGGCGGACGCCGAGGGCACCGCCGTCGCCGCGCCGCGCGACGCTGCGCTGGAGGCGCTGTCGCTCGACCCGCTCGAGCTGGCGATCGGCTTCGGGCTCGTCCGGCTCGTCGACACCAGCTCCGGCGGCACGCTGCTGTCGCGCGTGTCGGTGATCCGCCGCCAGATCGCGTCCGATCTCGGCATGGTGATCCCGCCCGTCCGCATCCACGACGAGCTGGGGCTCGACTCGCACGAGTACGTGCTGAAGGTGCGCGGCAGCGAGGTCGCGCGCGGCCGCCTGATGGCCGGCCACCAGCTTGCGATGGACCCGGGCGACGCGCTCGGCCAGCTGCCCGGCGGCGTGCCGACGACCGAGCCGGCCTTCGGCCTGCCCGCCACGTGGGTCGTCCGACTCGCAGCGCGCGGAGGCGGAGGCGCTCGGCTACACGGTCGTCGACGGCGAGTCGGTGATCGTCACGCACCTGACCGAGACGATCCGCGCGCACGCGGCCGACCTGCTCTCGCGCCAGGACGTCAGACAGCTCTTGGAGCAGCTCAAGGAGTCCAACGCGGCCGTCGTCGAGGAGGTCGTGCCGGACGTGCTGACGCTCGGCGAGATCCAGCGCGTGCTGCAGGCGCTGCTGTCGGAGGGCGTCTCGATCCGCGACCTCGGCGCGATCGTCGAGGCCGTCGGCGACAAGGCGCGCGTCACGCGCGACCCGTCGCTGCTGGCCGAGTACGCACGCCAGGCGCTCGGCCGCACGATCACCGCGCCGCACGTCGACAACGACCAGAAGCTGCGCGCGATCGCGCTCGATCCGGCCGTCGAGCAGGAGATCGCGGGCGCGATCGCGCAGACGTCCGACGGCGAGTATCTGGCGATGGAGCCGTCGCGCGCGCAGGCTTTGGTCACCGCACTGCGAACTCAGATGGAACACGGCGTCGCGCGGGGCAGCCGGCCGGTGCTGCTCTGCTCGGCGCGCGTGCGCCGCCATCTGCGGCGGCTGGTGGAGCAGGCGATCCCGCAGCTCGCGGTCTGCTCCTACAACGAGATTGCGCCAGGCATCAGCGTGGAGACGATTGGAGTGGTTGACGGATGAGCACGACGAGCATCGAAGAGACCCCTGCGATCGTGGACGCGCCGGGGATCGCGGACGCGCCGGCGGAGCCCGCGCCCGCGTCCGTTCCCGAGCCCGGCGTCAAGACCTTCCGTGCCGGCACGCTCGAGGAGCTGCTGCCGCAGATCCGCGAGCAGCTCGGCCCCGACGCGATCGTCGTGCGCCAGCGCGACGGCCTGATGGGCGGGATCGGCGGCTTCTTCCAGCAGCGCTTCGTCGAGGTCGACGCCAAGCCCGGCGGACCGCGCATCGACGTCTACGACGAGGAGCCGCCGCCGGCGCCCGAGTCGTTCGCGGCGCTGCTCGCCGACGCGGAGACAGACGCCGACCCGATCGTCACGGCCGCCGCCTTCGCCCCGCCGGTCGGCGACTCGCGTCCGCCCGCGCTCCCCGAGCCGGCGCCGCGGGCGTACGAGCCCACCCACCTCGATGCCCGTACGGCGATCGCCGACGCGCTGACCGCCGAGCTGACCGACGCCGGCATGAGCCACGCGTTCGCCGAGCGGCTGATCGAGGACGCCGAAGCGCACGAGCTGCCGTTCGCCGCTGGGGACCTGCGCGCGGCCGCCCGCCGTGCGCTCGCGCGCCGCATCCCGACCGCCATGCCCTACCGCGCCGGCGGCCTCGCCGTCGCGTTCGCCGGCCCCGGCTCGACGAGCTGCGCCGACGCGCTCGCGACCGCGTACAAGCGCGCGGGTCGCGACGCGCGCGCCGTCGCGACGCTCGACCAGGCGCGCGCTCGCATCGAGCGCGACAACCTCGACCAGCTCGTCGCGCTCGACCTGCCGCCGATCGCCTCCGAGCGCGCCGAGGTCGCGGCGCTCGCCGAGCGCGTGCAGGCGATCCAGCTCGACGAGCTGCTGATGGTGCTGCCGTCCGACCTCGACCTGCCGTCGGCGCGCGGGCTGCACGAGCGCCTCGCGCCGCTCGCCCCGACCGGCATCGCGCTCGCGTGCGGGCCGTCGTCCGCGCCGGGCGCGGCGCTCGAGCTCGCCTGCACGACGCGCCTCCCGCTCGCCTACGTGCTCGACGGCACGATCGCCCCCGCCGACCCCACGAGCCTGGCGGAGCGGCTGCTGCCATGAGCGCGATGGCCGGGACCGCGCCGCCCGCTCCGCCGCTGCCCGAGCTGCGGCAGGACGTCGTCATCACGCTGCCCGACCTGCGGCAGTTCCGCGGCCGCGTCTCGCGCGTGACCGATGCGGAGATCGTCGTCGTGCTGATGCTGGTCGATGCGCGCGACCCGCTGACGCTGGGCGACGCCTCGCCGATGAGAATCGAGTACCCCGCCCCGCGCGGGCTCGTGCGGCTCGAGGGCAGAGGGACCGTCGCCACGCACGACCTCGTGCGCTTCCACCACGACGGCGCGGTCGACGTCGTGCAGCGGCGCGACTTCGTGCGCGTGCGCGTCGTGCGGCCGCTGGCGGTCGCGCGCGTCGGCGAGGACGGCATGTCGGGCGAGTGGACGGACACGCTGACGGTCAACGTCAGCGGCAACGGGCTGCTCGCGGCCGGGCCGGAGGCGCTGGACGTCGGCGACGCGGTCGCCTTCCGCCTGACCGCCGACGAGGACGAGCCGCCGATCGCCGGCCGCGGCCGCATCGCCCGGATCGGCGAGGACGGCCAGCGCGGCATCGCGATCGAGGAGATCGACCGCGACGCGCGCCGCCAGCTCGTGCGCTTCGTCTTCGAGCAGGAGCGGATCGCACGCCAGCGCACCCGCGACGGGGAGCTGTAGGCGATGGCCAAGGACAGAGACAAGAACAGAGACAAGGGCAAGGCGAAGAAGGGCGCGAAGGCCGCGAAGGGCAAGAAGGGCGCCGCGGGCGGCGCCACGCTCCCGAGCGTCGCGAACCACCCGCGCGCCGGCGCGCAGGTCGCGCGCGCCAAGGCCTGGGGCGGGCTCGCCGGCTTCCTGCTCGTCGGGGTGCTGTCGTGGCGCGCGGGCGCTCCGGTCTCGGACACGCTGCTGCGCGCGCTCGCGGGCGGCGTCGTCGGCTACGTCGCGACGTGGGCCGCCGCCGTGCTCGTCTGGCGCCACCTCGTCGTCGCCGAGCTGCGCGCCGTGCGCAGCCACCGCGCGGCCGAGGCGGCCCGCCGCGCCGCCCGGCGCGCGGACGCTTCGTAGCGCGTACGCGAAGAGCGCTAAAGCTTCTCGCCCGGATGCCGATGACCGGGTCGAACGAGGGTGACATGGAGTCGCCCCGGGACGACATCAAGGAGATGCACGCATGTCCCTTCGCATCAACACGAACGTCGACGCGTTCAACGCCCACCGCAACCTCGAGGCGACGAGCGCCGCGGTCGCCACGTCGATGGAGCGCCTGAGCTCCGGCCTCCGCATCAACCGTGCGGCCGACGACGCCGCCGGCCTCGCGATCAGCGAGAAGCTGAAGGGCCAGATCGGCGGTCTCGACCAGGCCGGGCGCAACGTCCAGGACGGCATCTCGCTCGTCCAGACGGCTGAGGGTTCGCTGACCGAGGTGCACTCGATGCTCCAGCGCGTCCGCGAGCTCGCCGTGCAGTACCAGAACGGCACGCTCTCGACGTCGGACAGAGGGGCGATCGGCTCCGAGGTTCTCGCAGCTCACCAGCGAGATCCAGCGCATCGGGACGACCGCGCAGTTCAACAACATCCACCTGCTGGACACGGCGCAGACGATCACGTTCCAGGTCGGCGCCAACGACGGCGAGGTCATCTCCGTCTCGACGGTGAGCCTCGGCGCGGCGGTCGGCACGGTCGACCTGACCTCCTCGACGGTCCTCGCGGACGTCGACAGAGCGATCGACGCCGTCTCCTCGCAGCGCGCGACGTTCGGCGCTGTGGAGGACCGCCTCTCGCACACCTACAGCAACCTGCAGACCTACCAGGAGAACCTGACGGCCTCGCAGAGCCGCATCACCGACGTCGACATGGCGTCGGAGATGACCAACCTGACCAAGAACCAGATCCTGGTCCAGGCCGGCACCGCGATGCTCTCGCAGGCGAACCAGGCGCCGCAGGCTGTCCTCTCGCTGCTGCACTAGTAGCACCACGCAGCAGGCTCGCCCTGGGGGGTGACGCCAAGGGAACGGGGCGGGTGGCTTCGGCCGCCCGCCCCGCCTCTACGTCCGCTCTCGCACAACCGCGGTAAAGCTGAGACGCGCGCGTCCGATGACACGGGACGTGTCGCTTTCGCTCGCACTCGCCCGCATCGACCAGATCGAGCGGGCGCTCGTGCCGCCGGACGTCGCCGCGATGTCCGCGGCCGTCGGCGGCGCCGCCGCGCCGAGCGACCCGACCGCCGGCTCCGCAAGCGCCGGCACCGGGACGGCGACTCCGTTCCCCTCGTTTGCGAGCGCGCTCCAGGGCGCGCTTCCGACGGCTGGGCTGCCCGGCACGGGCACGCCGGCCAACACGATGTGCGCGATCGCCGACGGCGAGGTCGGCCAGGCGGAGCAGCCGCCGGGCTCCAACGACTCGCCGCGCATCGCGCAGTACCGCAGCGCCACTGCCGGCAGCGGCGTCGGCCCGTGGTGCGCCTACTTCGTCTCGTGGGTCGCCCGCCAGGCGGGCACACCGCTCGGCGACAACGGCGAGGGCTTCGGCTCCGTCGACCAGCTCTACGCGTGGGCGCAGCGGACCGGCCGCGCGGTCCCGAACGGGCCCGGCGTCGTGCCGCGGCCGGGCGATCTCGTGGTCTTCCACGAGCACGTCGGGCTCGTCGAGCAGGTCCTTCCCGGTGGCAAGATCGAGAACCGTCGAAGGCAACTACTCCGACAGAGTTTCCCGCAATGTGCATGATTTTTCCGATGCACTGGGTTACGTTCGAATGAGTTGACCAAACAGCGACGAATAACCGCTCTGTGCCCCTGCTCGACCACCGAACTTCCTCCACCGACGCCGTGCCGGCGCTGACGATCACGACCAGCGTCGTGATCGTGGATCCCCACCCGCCGGTGCGCGAGGGGCTCTCGCTGCTGCTGCCGCCCGAAGGCCTCACCGTGCTGGGCGGCGCCTCCACCGGTGCCGGCGGCGAGGCGCTCGTCACGCGCCACGAGCCCGACATCGCGCTCGTCGCCGCCGACCTGCCGGACGTCGACGGGATCTCGCTCGTGCGGCGGCTCGTGCGGCGCGGGCTGCGCAGCGCCGTCGTGCTGTACGCCCACGACTCCGACTGCGAGGACTCGGCCGCGGCGGTCAACGCCGGAGCGGCCGGCGTCGTCGCCAAGCGCCGCTCGATCGCCGAGCTCGCCGAGGCGCTGCGCCTGGTCGCGACCGGCGGGCTGTGGTTCGAGGAGCGCGACGACGAGCTGCTCGCGCCGGCCCCCAAGCCGGCGGAGCCGCTGCCGCTCCCCCGCGGCCAGCGGCGCACCTCCACGCTGTCCAGCTCCGAGCTGCGCGTGCTCGCGCTCGTCGCCGAGGGCGGCTCGACCGAGGCGACCGCGGAAGCGCTGTCGCTCAGCCCGCACACCGTCCGCACGCACATGCGCAACGTGATGCGCAAGCTCGAGGCCTCCAGCCGCGCGCACGCCGTCGCGATCGCGATCCGCGAGTCGGCGATCCAGGTCTGACGCGACCGGCGCGCGGTCGTCCGTCCCGTCGTCGCCGCAACCGACGCTTCGGTCGGCAACGCACCCGAAGTCGGTGTAAGCTGGGCGCGTGGGCTTCCGCCACCCTCCCGGGCGGGACGATCGTCGGCCACGCGCTCGCCGTCGCGATCCGCGACAGCGCGACGTGGCCGGGCCTGCGCGGCAGGGGCGTCATCACGGGCGGCACCGGCCGCTTCGCCGGCATCCACGCCCGCGGGCTGACCGTCACCGGTCGCGCCAAGCCCGACGCCAGCGAGGCGCACGTGCGCCTCGCCGGCACGGTCTCCTACTGACGGCGGCGCCCCGGAGGGCGCCGCCTGTACGACCGAGACTGGAGCTGCCGGGTGCGGTGCTACCCGCCCAGCTCGTCCTTCGGGCGCTGGGCGATCAGCCCGCGCTCCTCGAGGATGAACGTGCGGTACACGAGCGCTGCGAGCAGCGCGCCGACGAGCGGGCCGACGATGTAGATCCACGCGTCGTCGAATCTGCCGGAGGCGACGGCCGGGCCGAGCCAGCGGGCGGGGTTGAGGCCGGCGCCCGTCGCGGGGCCGAAGATCATCACCGCGACGCCCAGCGCCGCGCCGATCCCGAGGCCCGCGAGCGACGCCTCGCCGCGCGGGTTGACCGCGAGGCCCATGATCGCCCACATCAGCATGAACGTCCCGAGCCCCTCGGCGATCAGGCCGAGCCAGACGGAGCCGTTGTGCAGGATGTGGCCGTTGATCGCCGTCGCGCCGTAGTTGACGGGGTCGCCGACGGTCTTGAACAGCAGCAGCACGACGAGCGCGCCGAGGACGCCGCCGATGCACTGGCAGATCACGTAGACGATCGCGTTGGGTGTGGAGATCTTCTTGATCGACCACAGCGCGAACGTGACGGCCGGGTTGAAGTGCGCGCCCGACGCGCCGCCCAGCGCGTAGATCAGGACCGCCAGCACGAACGCGTGGGCGAGCGCGAGCCCGGCGAGGTCGAAGCCGCCGGCCGACGAGAACCGAGATGAATCCGCAGATGAAGAAGACGAGCAGGAACGTGCCGATCGTCTCTGCGACGAACGCCGGCATCCCGCGCGGCTCTGGCTCCTCTATGACGACGAACTCCACGCTGCTCATGAATCCTCCTGGAAGACGGTGACGGAGACGCCGGGGACGGCTCTCCAGCTCAAGGGGTACGACGACCCGGCACCTTCTCCTGCGGGAGCGCGTCCTGCAACCCCGCCGATGCGACGGCCCGCGGAGGGTGCGGCACCCGCCGTTCGTCGGGCGCGGCGCCGATCGCTACGCCGGCCGCAGCCCGTGCGCGTCGCCGGCGAGCCCGAGCGCGGGCAGCGTCACGCGGCCGGCGTCGCCGGTCACCGAGCCGATTCGCGCGCTGCCCGGGTGGCGCACGCCGAGCAGCGCGATCGCCGCGTCGGCGGCGTCCGCCGGCACGATCGCGACGAAGCCGCAGCCCATGTTGAAGACCTTCTGCATCTCCGCCGGCTCGACGCCGCCGCAGCGGGCGATCAGCTCGAAGACGGGCGGGACCGGGAGCGGCGCGTCGATCGCGTAGCCGGCGCCGTTGGCCGCGCCGAGCCGCAGAAGGTTCAGCACCCCGCCGCCGGTGATGTGCGCGAGCCCGTGCACCGGCACGTCGCTGCGCAGCAGCTCGAGCACCGCGCGCACGTAGAGGACCGTCGGCTCCAGCAGCACGTCGGCGACCGACGCGCCGCCCAGCTCCTCGGGCCGGTCGTCGAAGCCGAGCCCGCCGTCCTCGAGCAGCGCGCGCCGCGCGAGCGTGAGCCCGTTCGAGTGCACGCCGCTCGCCGGCAGCCCGATCAGTGCGTCGCCGGGCGCGATCGTGTCGCCCGTGACGATCGCGTCGAGCGCGACCGTGCCGAAGCACGCGCCGGTGAGGTCGAAGCCGTTCGGCGATGGGTGGCCCTTGATCAGCTCCGGCAGCTGCGCCAGCTCGCCGCCGGGGATCTCGACGCCGGCCTCCTCGGCGCCGCGCTTGAGCCCGAGCGCGATGTCGCGCAGCACGCCGGGGTCGGCCTGCTCGACGGCGAGGTAGTCGAGCACCGCGAGCGGCTCGGCGCCGACGCAGATGACGTCGTTGACGTTCATCGCGATGCAGTCGATCCCGACCGTGTCGTAGCGGCCTGTCTGCTCGGCGACGATCACCTTCGAGCCGACGCCGTCGGCGCACACGGCGATGCCGAGGTTCGGCGTGACGCGCAGCACGTTCGCGTAGTGGCCCGAGCCGAGCACCGACGCCGACGGCCGCCCCGGGTCGATCGTCTTCAGCACCTCGACGAGTGCCCGGACGCCCTCGTCCGCCTCCGCGATGTCGACGCCGGAGGCTGCGTAGGAATCGCTCACGGCCGCATTGTCGCGGACGGGGCGGCGCAGCGCGGTCAGGCGGTGTTTCGCCCTCCGGCGACCGCGAGCGGATCGCCTGCGGGCGACGTTACCCCAGGCCGAGGAGCCGGCAGAGGACGACACGACCATGGCGCCGGGAATGGCGCACGAGGCGTTCCGCGATGTCCGAGGCTCCACCCGGCCAGTGCCGGATGACGTAGGAGAGGTCGAACGCGTCTTTGGGCTCGGCGCGATCGGCGAACGCCAACGCTTTCAGGGCCACGAACGCGGCCGGTCCGCAGACCGGGACGACACGCGTCGTTCGCTCGCCGCGCAGGGTGCGACCCTCGCACGGGACGTGGATCCGCTCCTCGAAGGCCAGCTCGAGGCCTGGGGCCACGAGGGCGCCGAAGTCGGATTCGAGGGGATGGATCCGGCCGCCTCCGACTCCGCCGGGAACCGCGGGCAGCAGGAAGTCGACCGTGACGCCGAGCGTCCCGAACCGCCAGCGCTGCAGCGTCGCGTTCCCGTTCTGGTTGATGTCCGGCTCGAACCCCTCGCGACGCAGGCGGTCGCTCACCTCCGAGTAGCGATGCCCGTCGAGCAGCGCCAGCCCGAGAACCCACGTCGAGGCCCACGGTCCCCGGATGTCGAGCTGACCGCTCCTCCTGCGTCTCGTTCCGACGATCGAGGAGGAGCGTCGGCACGAGGCCGCCGACGATGCAGAGGTCGTCCATCAGAGCCCCGAGGGTGGCGGCGACGCTCAGGCACGCGGACTCGACGAGTGCCGTCTGTTCGTGGGTGTAGCCGCTACGACGGCGGGGCTTCTGAATCGGCGCCACGGCGCCACAGATGCTCGGAGCGAAGATGTTTCGCCCCCTCCCGTGCGCGCTCCGGGAGGGCGAGCAGGTCGAGATAGACCTGGACGGTGGAGACGCACGGGAGGTCGTCGTGGGTTTCGCTGCCGGCGAACACGCCGTCGTCGTCGGGTCCGACGAGCTGGACGTTTGCGCCGCGCTCACTGGGCCGCAACCCGATCGCCCCTGCTGCCTCGCGGGGGTCTCCCGCGACGTAGGCGGTCGCGAGACGGAACATCGCGAAGCGATCGATCGCCCACGCGGCGGGCAGTCCGGTGAACGCGTGGCGCACGCTGTGGGCGCTCAGGCGCTCGCCGAGGCGTCGCGCCACGTCCATCCCGTCGTTGCCGCTGAGGTGCCCGAGCACGATGTCGTGCCGATCGAAGCGGTAATCGTCAGCCCACGCGTCGAGCAGCAGCCGGGGGTCGGCCGGACGCAGCTCCCGTCTGCGGAGCGCGACGAGCCGCTCGTCGTCGAGCCGCCGCACGGCGCGGGAAACCTGGCTGTCGTCCAGGCCGGTCGCCGCGACCAGTTCCTTCTGCCGCCACCAGCGCTCGGGGTCGAGCAGCAGCGTTCGGGCGACGCGGGCGCTGCGGGGAGCGAACGGCGACGCCGGGCGCCCGATGGCGGGGAACGCGTTCGGGCGGCCGAGCACACTGACGCGAATCCCCGAGGCGCGGATCGACGCGTTGCCGGACAGGTCGATCCAGTTGACGCCCGCGGCCTCGGCGGTGCTCGCCCCCGCGGGCGACATGTACGGAACGACGAGGACGAGCACCGTCTCCCCACCGACGCGCGACTGCGAGGCCAGCGCGAGCAGTTGCTCAGCCGCGTGCCGGACCGTTCCAGGTCGGCTCGACGCCTTCACCCCGAACAGCCATCGCCGGCCGGCGACGTCGCCGATCAAGTCCACCTGCCGGTCAGGCCCCGCCCCGCGGGTGAGCACCGGCGGCTCCTCCGCCAGCAGCTCGCCGAGCAGCGCCGGGAGGCGCTGCGCCGCTTCCCGCTCCAGGGCGGCGCCGAGATGCCTTTCCTGCATTATCTAGCCTTCCTGCGTAAACGCACAGGAAGGCGATTATAAGCAGGAAATCAGGTCAGCCGGCCGGCGCGAGCGCGAAATCGCCCGGCTGGAATCTCATCCGCCGCCGCAGCTCCAGCGTCGAGCCGGGGAAGATCGTGCTGTTGCGGCCGTTGCGGTCGAGGTAGTAGCTGGCGCAGCCGCCGGCGTTCCAGACGGTCCCGCGCAGGCGCCGCTGGACCTCCTCGTTGAACGCGTCTTGCACCGCGGGGCGCACGTCGGCGCTCGCGTGCCCGTCGCGCTCGAGCGCGCGCAGCGCGTCGATCGCGAATTGCACCTGCATCTCGATCAGCACGGTCGCCGAGGTGTGGCCGTTGCCGACGTTCGGGCCGAGCACGACGAACAGGTTCGGGAAGCCGCTGACGACGGTGCCGAGGTAGCCGGTCGGGCTGCCGTCCCACACCTCCTCCAGCGAGCGCCCGTCGCGGCCGCGCACGCGCTGCGCGATCGGCAGCTCGGTGATCGTGAAGCCGGTGCCGAGGATCAGCGTGTCGGCCGGCCGCTCGACGCCGTCGGCGCCGACGACGCCGCCCGGCGTGACCTCCGTCACCGCATGCGGCGCCAGCTCGACGTTCGGCTGGCCGAGCGCCCGGTACCAGTCGTTGGAGAACAGCATCCGCTTGCAGCCGAGCACGTGGTCCGGGGTGAGCGCCTGCCGCAGCGCGGGATCCGCCACGCTGCGCCGCAGGTGCCGCACGGCGAGCCGCTGCAGCCCGCCGATCGCCCACGGGTTGCGCTGCGCGAAGCCGCCCAGCTCGAAGCCGCGGTACATCGCCTCGCGCAGCGCCCGCTGCGTCAGCGGCACGCGGCGGTAGAGCGCCTGCTCGGCGGGCGTGATCGCGCGGTCGGCCTTCGGCAGGACCCACTGCGCCGTGCGCTGGAAGACCGTCAGCCGCTCGACGTCTGGCTGGATCCGCGGCACGAACTGGACGGCCGAGGCGCCCGTGCCGACCACCGCGACGCGGCGGCCGCGCAGGTCGTGGTCGTGGTCCCAGCGCGAGGAGTGGAAGACCGTCCCGGCGAACGCGTCGAGGCCGGGCAGGTCGGGGACGACCGGCTCGCTCCACGGCCCGGTCGCAGAGATCAGCGCGCGTGCGCTCCAGTCGCCGCGGCTCGTGCGGATGCGCCAGCGCTGCGAGTCCTCGTCCCAGTCGGCGCCCAGTACGTCGGCGCCCGTGACGACGTGCTCCAGCACGCCGTGCTCGCGCGCGACGCGCCGCGCGTAGTCCTGGATCTCCGGCTGGCGCGCGTACAGCCGGCCCCACGCCGGGTTGGGCGCGAACGAGAACGAGTAGAGCGCCGACGGCACGTCGCACGCGCAGCCGGGGTATGTGTTGTCCCGCCACGTCCCGCCGACCTCGCCGGCGCGCTCGAACACGACGACGTCGCCGATGCCGGCGCGGCGCAGCATGGCCGCGGCGCCGATCCCGCTCAGCCCCCCGCCGACGATCGCCACCCGCACGTCGTGCGGCACGTTAGTCTCACCGGTCTTGAACAAGAGTCAAGACCATAACCCGCTCGTCGGCCTCGCGCGACGGGTCGCCTCGCGCGTGTTCAACCCGGGCGGCGCGCCGAGCGACGAGACGCTGCGCGCGCACGTCGCGGGGACGACGATCCTCGTGACCGGCGCCTCGCACGGGATCGGCCGCCAGACGGCGATCCGGCTCGCCCACGCGGGCGCGACCGTGCTGCTCGTCGCGCGCTCCGCCGACGTGCTGGAGGAGCTCGCCGAGCAGCTGCGCGCCGACGGCTGCGCCGCCTTCGCGCTGCCGGCCGACCTCAGCGACGTCGACGAGGCGGTGCCGGCGCTCGCCGAGCGGATCCTCGCCGAGCACGGGCCGCCGGACGTGATCGTCAACAACGCCGGCAAGTCGATCCGCCGCGCGATCGACCGCTCCTACGACCGCTTCCACGACTTCACGCGCACGGCCGATCTCAACTACCTCGGGCCGGTGCGGCTGCTGCTGGCGCTGCTGCCGGCGATGCGCGAGCGCGGCTCCGGCCACATCGTCAACGTCTCGACGGTCGGCGTGCTGCTGCCGCCGACGCCGCGCTGGTCGGCCTACCAGGCGTCGAAGGCGGCGTTCGACACGTGGCTGCGCGCCGTCGCGGCCGAGACGCACGCCGACGGCGTCACGGCGACCGGCCTCTACATGGCGCTCGTCCACACGCGCATGAGCGCGCCGACCGACGACTTCAAGCTCGTGCCCGGTCTCACCGCGGAGCAGGCCGCCGGGCTCGTCTGCCACGCGATCGTCGACCGGCCGTCCGCGATCTCGCCGTGGTGGGCGACGAGCGCGGCGCTGATCGACACCGCCGCGCGCGGCGCGAGCGACGCGCTCGTGCGCGTCTACGCGTCGCGCTTCACGTCGCGTGGGGAGCCGCGGCCGGCCGCCGCGCCGTCGCGCGAGGACGCGCCGTCGTGACCGACTCCGCCAAGCTCGCCGAGGCGCGCGCGGTCGCCGGCATGGCGCTGCCGGCGGTGCGGGCGCTCGTGGGCGCCGGAGCGCTGAAGCCGCTGCCGCCGGCGCGGGCGCTGCGAGCGCTCGGCGCGGCCCGCGCACTCGGACTCGGCGCCGCAGGCGGCTGCGCCGTCAGCGCTGCGCGCGACCCGCACGGGCTGGCGGTGATCGACGAGCGCGGTGCGATCACGTTCGCCGAGCTGAACGCGCGGGCCGAGCGGATCGCCGCCGCATTGCGCGCCGAGCACGGCGTCGGGCTGGGCGAGGCCGACTCGCTCGCCGTCATGTGCCGCAACCACTGCGGCTTCGTCGAGGCGATGCTGACCGCCTCGCGCCTCGGCGCCGACCTGCTGCTGCTCAACACCGACTTCCCCGGCCCGCAGCTCGCGCAGGCGCTCGCCCCGCACAGCCCGGCGGCGATCGTCCACGACGAGGAGTTCGGGCCGGCGCTCGACGCGGCGGGAGCGCGCGGCGCGCGGGTGCTCGCCTGGCACGACGAGGTGCCCGCCGTCGGTGTCTCTACGCTCGATTCGCTCGCCGCTGCCGGCGGCCCGCAGCTGCCGGCGCCCGCCACTCCCGGCCGCCTCGTGATCCTCAGCTCGGGCACGACCGGCGCGCCGAAGGGCGCGCCGCGCCAGCCGTCGGCGTCGGCCGCGCTCGGCCCGCTGACGACGCTGCTCGAGCAGATGAAGCCGCGGGCGCGCGACCCGATCGTGATCGGCCCGCCGGTCTTCCACGGCTTCGGGCTCGCGTTCCTCGGCGTCGCGCTGTTCATCGGCGCGCCGGTCGTGCTGCGCCGCCGCTTCGACCCGCAATGGGCGCTGGAGGCGATCGAGCGCCACCACGCGACGCACCTCGTCGGCGTGCCCGTGATGCTGCAGCGGATCCTCGGCCTGCCCGCGGCCGAGCGCGCACGCCGCGACACCAGCTCGCTGCGCGCGGTCGCCTCCGCCGGCGCGCCGCTCGCGCCCGACGTCGCGACCGCCTTCATGGACGCGTTCGGGGAGGTCCTCTTCAACCTCTACGGCTCGACCGAGAACCGGCTTCGCCTCGTGGGCCGGCCCGGCTGACCTGCGCGCCGCGCCCGGCACGGTCGGGCGCGCACCGCGCGGCACGAGAATCGCGGTGCTCGACGAGCAGCGCCGCCCCGTTCGCCCCGGAGCCGTCGGGACCGTCTTCGTCGGCAGCGGGCTCGTGTTCGACGGCTACGCCGGCGGCGGCTCGCGCGAGGTCGTCGGCGGGATGATGAACATCGGCGACCTCGGCCACCTCGACGCGGCCGGCCGCCTGTTCGTCGACGGGCGCGAGGACGACATGATCCTGTCGGGCGGCGAGAACGTCTTCCCGCAGGAGATCGAGGACGTGCTCGCCGGCCATCCGCAGCTGGCCGACGCGGCCGTCATCGGCGTCGAGGATCCCGACTTCGGCCAGCGCCTGCGCGCGTTCGTCGTCGTGCGCGACGGCGAGGCGGTGACCGGCGAGGAGCTGACCGCCTACCTGCGCGAGCGCCTCGCCCGCTACAAGCTCCCGCGCGAGATCCGCGTCCTCGACGCGATCCCGCGCAACCCGACGGGCAAGGTACTGAAGCGTCAGCTGATTGAGCTTTCGCCCTGCGGTCACCGCAAGCGGTGACCTTCGGGCGACGTCTCCTGCTCGTCCGGGAGGGCGTACTCGCTGAACAGCTCGGCAGGCGACATGTCGAGCGCCTCGATCAGCCGCAGGAGCGTCGTCGCGCGCAGATCCTTCGTGCCGCGCTCGATCGTCCCGACGTGGTTCGGGTGCATGCCGGCGCGCTGCCCGATCGCCTCCTGCGACAGGTCGCGGTCGCGGCGCGCCTTGCGCAGCGCGCGACCGAGTGCGACCAACCGAGGATCCGGATCCGGCATGGGCTCAGGACCCTGCCCAACCGATCACCTGCATACCAGCCACGATCGTGGTGGAAAACCCCACCATTCAGTTGGATTCTCCCCATTCTTTCCAGTGGTGCGGACTGCGCGGCGACGCGCCCGTGCGCGTCAGGCGGCGAGCGAGCCTGCTGCCGGCGTCTTCGAAGCGCCGTCGCGCAGATGCGCCGCGAACGCTGCGAGCGCCGGCGGGTCTGCCGTCAGCGTGCGCAGCGCACGGCGGGTCAGCGCCTCGTGCCCGGTCGATCCGGCCGCCTGCGCGGTCCCGTCGAGCAGGACCGCGTGGCAGCGCGCCACGAGCCCGTCGATCCGGTCGGCCGGCGGGTCGTCGAGCAGGACGTCGGGGAGCGCGTCGGCCGGGCGCCCGCTCGCCTCCAGCGCGGCGAGCGCGGCCGGCGCGAGCGCCTCGCGCTCGCCCGGCGGCGCGACCAGCACGAGCGTCGCGTCGTCCTCGGCCGACAGCGTTGCGGCCCACGCGCGCAGCACCGGCTCCCACGTCTGCGGCCGCTCCCAGGCGGGCGCGTAGAGCACGGCCGTGCCGCGCGCGTCGAGCTGTGGCGGGACGATCGCGCGCGCCCAGCGCGGCGGCGCGCTCCGCTCCAGCTCGGCGAGCCGCCGCGCGGCGACCGCGCCGGCCGCATCCCAGCTCATGCGCTCGGCGGCGCGGCGCGCGTGCGCCCCGCGCTCGGCGCGCGCGTCCGGTCCCGCCGCAGCGGCGGCGCGCAACGCGCCGGCCAGCACGTCGGGGTCGACCTCGAGCGCGCAGGCCGGGCCGACGGTCGGCCCCGCGTACGTCTGCGCGTGGAACTCGGAGCGCCGCGCGTGCAGCGCCCAGCCGGCGTCGGGCGGGCAGAACTCGCCGGTCGGGCCCGCCGCGGTGTGGATCACCGGCACGCCGCACGCCATCGCCTCGAGCGCCGGCAGGCAGAAGCCCTCGGCGCGGTAGGGCAGCACCACGACGTCGGCGGCGCGGTAGAGCGCCGGCAGCTCGGCCGCCGGCAGGTCCTGCGTCAGGTACGTCACGGGTGCGACGTCGTCGCGCGCGGCCAGCGCACGCACGTCGTCGCCCGCCGTCTGGCCCTTGTAGGAGGTCTCCACGCCGAAGTCCTTCACCACGAGCCGCACGTCGTCGCCGGGCCCGAACGCCCGCGCCCACGCGGCCAGCAGCACGTCGATCCCCTTACGCCAGATCGTCCCGCCGACGAACAGGAAGGTGCAGCCCGCCGGCTCGCCCAGCTCGAGCGCCCGGCCGCCGGGCGCGAAGCGCTCGAGGTCGACGCCGTTGGGCACCACGTCCACGATCCCGGGCGGCATGCCGCCGGCGACGTAGCCGTCGCGCACGAACGCGCTCGGCACCCACACGCGGTCGGCCCGCTCGCGCACCGTCTGGACCCACGCACGCGGCGGCGCCCCGACCTCCCACGGCAGGATCAGGACCGTCGGCCCCTCGCTGCCCGCCGAGAAGTCGGGCGGCCAGCAGTGCGAGATCGTCGGGCATGCCAGCGGCAGCTGCCCGCTGCGCGGCGCGCTGCGCACGATCTCGTAGCCCAGCCGCGAGAGCGCTCCGCCCAGCCCGTCGTTGACGTGCGCGAGCGAGTGCACGCCGCCGTGCTCGCCACGCAGCACGAGCGAAGCAGCGGGAGCGGTGTCGGAGCGCGGAGTCATCGGCGATCACCCCGGTGATCGGCGCGTACCCGCTCGGATTGAGTCAGCGCTGCACGCGACGGCGCCGCAGGCGTGCGAGCACGAGCCCGGCCAGTCCCAGGCGGTAGGCCGCGTACGGCGTCAGCGAGCGATCCCGCTCGACTTGCCGGATCAGCCAGGTCGAGGCGAGCGTCGAGGCGAACGACGCGCCCGTGCCCAGCGCGAAGGCCACGTGCACGTCGCGCGGCAGCCCGCGCTTCCACAGGCGCACGCCCTTCAGCCCGGTGGCGGCGAGGATCAAGGGCAGCGCGGCATGGCGCGAGAGCACGTTCGCGTCCTCGCGCGTGAAGCGGCGCCAGCGCGCCGCCGCGAGCGTGGCGCCGTTGCGCGAGACGCCCGGCACCAGCGCGCACGCCTGGCCGATCCCGAGCGCCAGCGCGTCTTGCGCCGTCGCCGTCTCGCGCGTGCGCTCCTGCGGCATGCGGTCGGCGGCGGCCATCGCGAGCGCGCCGAGGACCAGCCCGGCGGCGGTCGTCGCGGGCGTGCCGAGGTGGCGCTCGATCGGGCGCTCGAACAGGAACGCCAACGCGCCCGCCGGCGCGAACGACAGCACGAGCAGCGTCAGCCGCCTGCGGTCGAGCCCGCGCGCCGTCTCGCCGACCTCGCTGCGCAGCCCGATCAGCAGCGCCGCCGCCGTGCCCGCGTGCAGCGCGACCTCGAACGCCTTGCGCAGCTCCGGGTCCAGGTCGCAGTAGCGCCAGCCGGCGAGCCACGGGATCAGCGCGACGTGCCCGGAGGAGGAGATCGGCAGCAGCTCGGCGGGGCCGTGCAGCACGCCGAGCGCGAGCGCCTCGCGCAGCGGGAGCGCCCCGGCAGCCGCCGCGCGGCGCTCGCCCGCCCCGCTCACGCGGTCAGGTCGGCGGCCGGCTCGCGCTCGCCGGCGGGCGGCTCGGACGGCGGCGCGGTCCCCCTGCGCCGTCTGACGATCCACCAGACGACTCCGGCGACGAGCAGGAGCAGCACGACGTAGTCGACGTAGTGCAGCGCGTCCTTCCATCTCGTCCAGTTGTCGCGCGTCTGCTGCCCGGCGTACGCGAGCCCGAGGCACCACGGGATCGAGCCGATCGCCGTGTAGAGCGTGAAGCGCCAGAAGGCCATTCGCGCGACGCCGGCCGGCACCGAGATGAACGCGCGCACGACCGGCAGCAGGCGCCCGACGAGCACGGCGATCGCGCCCCAGCGTCTGAACCAGCGCTCGGCCAGCGCGAGTCTCGCGGGCGAGATGTGCAGCTTGTTGCCGTGACGCTCGACCAGCTCGAGCCGCCCGTAGTAGCCGACCGCGTAGGCGATCCACGAGCCGGCGACGTTGCCGGCGACGCCCGCGGTCGTGGCCGCGAACAGCGAGTATCTGCCGAGCGCGACGTTGAAGCCGGCGAACAGCATCACGACCTCGGACGGGATCGGGATGCAGGCGCTGCCCAGCAGCGAGAGCAGGAACACGCCCGCGAGGCCGAGGTCGCCGATCACGTTCGTGGCGAAGTCGGCGAGCGCACCGGTGACCGAGGCGAGGACGAGCACCGGGGAAGCGTAACGGGGCCGGTCCGTCGCCGTGCCCGCCGCCTGCAACGGCGCGCCCCGCGACCGCTCGCCGGCAGGGGAAGCGCGCGCGGCGGCGAAGGCCCGATCGTGCCGTTCCGCCGCCGCCTCCTGCTCGCGCTCGCGCCTGCTGCCCTCGCGCTGCCCGCGCTGGCCGGATGCGGCGGCGGCGCGCGCACGAGCGCTCATGTGACGACGCGCACCGTCACCCGCACCGTGACGGTGCCCGCGACGACGACTGCGACCGCGACCACCGGCGGGACGACGAGCGCCGCCCCGCCGCCGAACCCGAGCGCGCCGCTGTCGCTGCACGCCGCCGAGCAGGTGCTCGCCGCGCACGGTTACGCGACGCTGACCGAGAGAGACTGGCGGCCGGGCCAGCCGCTGAAGGTGCTGCTCGGCGTCGCGACGCGCGGCCCGGCCGGCGCGCGCCGCGAGCTGGCGTTCTTCTTCGTCGGCGCCACCTTCATCGGCAACGACACGGCGACTCCGAGCGGTCAGCTCGAGGTCGCCGCGCAGGACGGCGGCAGCGTGACGCTTCGGTACGGGCTCTACAGACCGTCCGACGCGATCGACGACCCGACCGGCGGCAGCGCCTCGGTGACCTACCGCTGGACCGGCACGAGACTCGTCCCGCAGGACCCGATCCCCACGGCCGCGCCGAACGCGCCGCTGAGCCGCCGGTAGGCTCCGGCGCGTCCGTGCCCGTCCCCCTGTTCGACACCGTCACGCCGGTCGCGCCGCTGCGCGCCGAGATCGACGCCGCCGTGGCCGGCGTCCTGGACCGCGGCGTCTACATCCTCGGCCCCGAGGTCGAGGCGTTCGAGCGCGAGCTGGCGGAATACCTCGGCGTGAAGCACGTCGTCGGCGTCGCGAACGGCACGGACGCACTGACGATCGCGCTGCAGGCGCTCGGCGTCGGCCCCGGCGACGAGGTCGTCGTGCCGTCCTTCACGTTCTACGCGAGCGCCGAGGCGATCCCGCCGACCGGCGCGACGCCGGTCTTCTGCGACGTCGACCCGGAGACGATGCAGGCCACCGCCGAGACGGTGCGCGCTGCGCTCACGCCGCGCACGAGAGCGGTGGTCTCAGTCGACCTGTTCGGCAACCCCGCGCCCATCCCCGAGATCGCCGCGCTGGGTGTGCCGGTCGTGGAGGACGCGGCCCAGGCCGCGGGGGCGAGGCTGGGCTCGGTCGCCGCCGGTTCGCTCGGCACGCTCGCGACGTTCTCCTTCTTCCCCTCCAAGAACCTCGGTTGCTTCGGCGACGGCGGCGCGATCGCGACCGACGACGACGCCCTCGCCGACGCCGCGCGCGTGCTGCGCTTCCACGGCTCGCGGGACAAGATCTCCTACGAGCGGATCGGATGGAACTCGCGGCTCGACGAGCTGCAGGCGGCGATCCTGCGCGTGCTGCTGCCGTCGCTGGACGCGTGGGCGGACGGCCGCCGCGCCGCGGCCGCGCACTACGCCGACGCCGGGCTCGGCGAGCTGGTTGCGCTGCCGGTCGCGACCGCGGGCGCGCTGCCGGCGTGGCACCTGTTCGTCGTGCGCCACGCGCGCGCGGCCGAGCTGGAGGCGACGCTCAACGCCGCCGGCATCGGCGCCCGCGGCTACTACCGCACGCCGCTGCATCGCCAGGCCGCGCTGGCGCCGTGGGTCCCGGTGGACCTGTCGCTGCCGGTCACCGACGAGCTGGCCCGCACCCACCTCGCAATCCCGATGAATCCGCTGCTCGACCGCGCCGCCGCGGACGAGGTGACCGCCGCGGTTCGCTCCGTGCTCGCCGCATGAGCGACACTTTCGCCCCGCATAGCGGGGTCGGAATGTCGCTCATCCCCGCCTGAATCTCTGATGCGCGTCTGGATCGACCTCACGAACTCCCCCCACGTGCTCGTCATGCGGCCCGTGATCGACGTGCTGCGCGCGGACGGCCACGAGGTGCACGTGACCGCGCGCGACTTCGCGCAGACGCTCGCCCTGTGCGAGCGGTTCGGGATCGAGCACACGGCGATCGGCCACCACCGCGGCGGGAAGCTCGCCGCGAAGGGCCTTGGCCTGGCGCAGCGCTCCGGCGCGCTCGTGCGCTGGGCGCGCCGCCACGGCCCGTTCGACCTCGCGCTCGGCCACGGCTCCAACGACGTGACGGTCGCCGCTGCGCTGCTGCGGATCCCGTGCAGCACGACGTTCGACTACGAGTGGGCGACCGTCCAGCACACGGTCAACTGCCGCCTCGCGCAGGCGGTCGTCGTGCCGGAGGCGATCCCGCCGGAGCGGCTCGCGCGCTACGGCGCGACGAGGAAGCTGCACCGGTATGCCGGGCTGAAGGAGGAGTACTACCTCGCCGACTTCGAGCCCGACCCGGCGGTGCTGGAGGAGCTGAGCCTCGACGCGACGCAGCCGATCGTCGTAGTCCGCACGCCGCCGGTCGTCTCGCTCTACCACCGCTTCGAGCACGACACGTTCGGCGCCGTGCTGGCGCGGCTGCGCGACGAGGGCGCCCAGGCGGTCGTGCTCCCGCGCACGCCCGAGCAGCGCGCCGAGCTGAGCGCGGCCGGCGGCTTCACGATCCCCGAGCGCGCGATCGACGCCCAGTCGCTGATCGCCTACGCCGACCTCGTCATCTCCGCCGGCGGCACGATGAACCGCGAGGCCGTCGCGCTCGGCACCCCCGTCTTCTCCTCCTTCGAGGGCAGACTCGGCGCCGTCGACGAGCAGCTGATCGCCGACGGCCGCCTCAAGCTCCTGAAGGACCCGGCCGACGTCGTCGTCGCCAAGCGCACCGCGGGCGCGGGCGGTCAGCCCGACCGCATCCGCCGCGACCCGCGCGACTTCACGCGACTGCTGTGCGCGCCCGCTGTGCGCGCCGGCTGAGCCTCGCCCTCACGCGAGCCGCGCCGCGAGCGCGTCGAGCCCCTCGGACTGCAGCAGCGCGCCGATTCGTCGCGCGAGCCGCTGCATCCGCACGCACTCCGCGCGTGAGCCCCAGCACGGCAGGCACAGCACGTTCGGCGGCGGCGCCGTCCCGTCGAGTGCGCCGTCCGCGGCGGCGACGCCGAGCGCCTGCTCGAGCGCGCCCAGTTCCGAGCGCGGACGGCTGAGGCTGTCGGACAGGTCGATGTGGCGGTCGCGCACTGGGCCGGAAGCGTCGTCCGGCGGCACGCACAGGACCACCACCGGCTCATCCGGGCCCATCGGCGGGGCCGTTCCGCGCAACGTCCGCGCCATCCTCTCCCACTCGGCGTACGCGGTCGTCTCGTGCTCGCCGGCAGGCTCGGCTCCGGCGGCGACGAGCCTTCCCTCGCGCAGATGTTGCATGAACCACCAGGCGCGCTCGAAGTAGGCGATCGTCGCGGAGCGGACCATGCTCCTCGTCAGCTCGCGATCGATCTTGTCGGCGTTGTAGAGCGCCGCCATCTCCTCGAAGAAATTGAAGAAGTGGAAGACGTCGTTGGCGCGCGGGCCGCCGTCTCGGCCGTCGCGCCCGGGCAGCCGTGCCTCGTTCGATCGGATCTGCTCGTAGTGCAGAATGCGCCGGATGCGGTGGGTGGGCTCGTCGACGCCGAGGTAGGCCATCGTCTCCGACGTCACGCGCAGGAAGTCGCGGCTCTGCATCCGCTCGAACAGCGCGGACGTGCGCTCCGACTTCGTCTGCTCGCGCGCCTGCTTGAGCTGGCGCGCCACGTACACCAAGCCGAGGAGTGCGATGGCCGCGCCGGCCAGCGTCAGGTACACCTGCCAGCGGTCCGCCCACGACACGGATGCCCCGGCGGCGCTGGCCGCCGCTGCTAGCATCCCCGGTGCGATGGACATCAAGGTCAACGGCAAGTAGGTTTCATCCGGCGCGTGTCGTCCCGCCGCCCGGCGGGATGCTAGCCGCCGTCTGCGGGCGGCATCCCCGATTGCGCGCGCCGCCCCGTAGACTCTGCGCAATGCGCCGGTGGTATCGCTCCGGGGCGTTCCCGGTTCACCGCCACTCCCTCGTGCAGCTGATCGTGGACGGTGGGCTCGTCGCCCTCGCGTACGCGCTCGCGTTCGAGCTGCGTTTCGACAACGGCATCCCACGCCGCTACGACCTGCTGCGCGACCACACGATCCTGTGGGTCGTCCCGCTCTGCATCGCCGTCTTCATGGCGTTCGGGCTCTACCAGCGGCTGTGGACCTACGTCGGCCAGCGCGACTACGAGGCGCTGCTGCGCGCCGTCGTCGTCTCCGCGATCCTCGTCGTGGGCGGGATCGCGCTCGTCCACCCCGTCGAGGTGAAGGCCCACACCGGCGACCAGCTCGCCGTCGGGATGCCGGTCGGCGTGGCCGCGATGTGGGTCATGCTGACGCTCTTCTTCACCGCCGGCGCGCGGTTCCTCTCCCACCTGATCTTCGAGGGCCGCGTCGGCCGCGGACCGCGCATGAAGAAGGGCGCGCGCACCGTCCTGATCGTCGGCGGCGGCGACGGCGGCCGCCTCGTCGCGCGCGAGCTCGTGCGCAACCCGGACCTCGGCCTCACGCCGATCGGCTTCCTCGACGACGACCCGCGCAAGCGCGGCATGAAGGACGAGCACCACCTGAGAGTGCTGGGCACCACGAGCGACGACGATCTCTCGCGCGTCCTCGAGAAGTTCGCGCCCGACGAGGCGATCGTCGCGATCCCGTCCGCGCCGGGCACGCTGCGCGGCCGCGTCGTCGCCGCCTGCCGGCCGCGCGGGATCCCCGTGCGCACGCTGCCGACCGTCTTCGAGCTGCTGCAGGACGGCACGAACGGCAACGGCGGCATCAGAGTCATGCGCCAGCTGCGCGAGCTGCAGGTCGAGGACGTGCTCGGCCGTGAGCCGGTGCGGATGGAGCTGGACCGCGTCGGCGCCTACCTCGCCAACCAGGTCGTCCTCGTCACCGGCGCCGGCGGCTCGATCGGCGGCGAGCTGTGCCGCCAGATCGCGCGCGTGGGCCCGCGCAAGCTGGTGCTCGTCGACCACGCCGAGGACAACCTGTTCGAGATCGCGCGCGAGCTGGAGGAGGAGCGCCACGTCCGCACCGCCGTCCCGGTGCTGGCCGACTGCAAGGAGGAGGAGCGCATGCGGGAGGTGCTCGCCGAGCATCGCCCGGCGATCGTCTTCCACGCCGCCGCCTACAAGCACGTCGGGATGATGGAGCTGAACCCCGTCGAGGCCGTGCGCAACAACGCGCTCGCGACGCGGCTCGTCGCGCGCATCGCCGGCGAGCTGGGCGTCAAGACGTTCGTGCTCGTCTCGACCGACAAGGCCGTCTCGCCCGCGACCGTGATGGGCGCCTCGAAGGCGCTCGCCGAGTGGGCCGTCGAAGCGGCCGCCGAACGCCACCCCGGCACGCGCTTCGCGACCGTCCGCTTCGGCAACGTGCTCGGCTCGTCCGGCTCGGTCGTGCCGATCTTCCGCCGCCAGATCGCCGCGGGCGGCCCCGTCACCGTGACGGACGCGCGCATGCAGCGGTACTTCATGACGATCCCGGAGGCGGTGCAGCTGATCATCCGCTCCGGCTCGCTGTCGGAGCGCTCGGGCGAGGTGTTCGTGCTGGAGATGGGCGAGCCGGTCCTCATCGTCGACTTGGCGAAGGCGATGATCCGCCTGTCGGGCTTCGAGCCGGAGAAGGACATCGCGATCGAGGTCGTCGGCGCGCGGCCGGGGGAGAAGCTGCACGAGGAGCTGTTCAACCTCTACGAGCGCCCGCAGCCGACGCCGGCCGAGAAGATCCTGCGCGCCGAACGGCCGCGCCTGGACCCCGCCTGGGTCGAGCGCACGTTCGGCGAGATCAACCTGTTCGTGCTCGAGGGCGACGCCGCCGCACTGGCCGCGAAGGTGAGCGAGCTGTCGGCCGTGCGGACCGCCGCGCCGCCCGTCGGGGTACCCTCGTCGGACGCTTGATGGTCATCTAGCGTGCACCGGCTCCCCCTTTGGCCGTGATCTTCGCCTTCTCGATCCACAGCTTCGTCGACAAGATCGGCGCCTACGCGGGCTTCGCCGCGGTGATCGGGCTCGCCCTCTTCGCTCTGCTGCTGTTCGCGCAGGCGCGCGAGCTGCGGCGCATGCGCGAGTGGGGCGCGCACGCGCACGACCGCATCGGCGAGCTGGAGAGACGCCTCGCGGCGGCACTCGAGCTGGCGCGCCGCGCGAGCACGTCGCAGCGGACGATGCCGCCCGCCGCGGCCGCCTCGCGGCCCGCTGCCGCCGCTCGCCCGGCCGCGGCCGTGCGCGGACCGGTCGCCGCGAGCACGAGCGCGCCGACGCGCCTGCCGCTGCTGCCGGCCGCGCCGGCGGGCGTCGGCGGCGCAGCGCTCGGCTCGGCGACCGTGCTCGTGCCGCTGCCGAAGCAGCCGCCCGCCGCCGCCCCGGCGTCCGCGCGCGCCCCGGGCGCCGTCCCGGCCGGACTCCCGGCTGCGGCCGCCGCGGCGTCGGCTGCTGCGTCCGCCACGCCGCCGCCGGCCGCCGCGCCCCCCGCTCCGGCGACCGCGGCGGCTGCGCAGGGCGTCTCGCCGGCTCCGGCTCCGGCTCCGGCTCCCGCTCCTGCCCCGGCGCCGGCCGCGGCTGCCGTCCCAAGCGCCACGAACGGCCACAGCGACACGTTCCCGCCGGTCGCTCCGGTGCGCCGTCCGGCCCCGCCGGCCCGCGCGGCCGCCGGCAGACGCCCGCCCGCGCGCGGGCGGGCCGGGGCCCCGCCGGCCCGCGCCGGCGCACGGCCCGCCGCGGCCGCCCCGCTGCGCGCGCGCAGCACGCCGACCGCGACGCCCCGCGGCGGAGGCGGGAGCACGGAGAGCGCTCCCCGGCGTCGCCTGCTGATGCTGCTTGGCGTCTTGGGCGTCGTCGTGGTCGCCGTGCTCGCCGTCGTCGTGCTGTCCGGCGGCGGCAGCACGCCGTCGACCCAGGCGTCCTCGACGGGCGCGACGCCGCAGCACACGACGGCGGCGCACAAGTCGACGGCGGCGACCGCGGGCCCGGCGCACAACAGAGTCACCGTCGCCGTGCTCAACGGCACGCCGACGGCCGGGCTCGCGAACACCGTCGCGACGACGCTCACGAACGCCGGCTTCGTCAAGGGGCCGATCGGCAACGCGTCCAACCAGCAGCGCTCGGTGACGGTCGTCTCCTACTTCGGCGGTCACGAGGCGGATGCGCAGGAGGTTGCGAGAACGCTCGGCGTCGCGGCCGACGCGGTCCAGCCGATCGACTCGGACACGGAGACGGCCTGTGCGCAGGGCGCCACGTGTGCGGCGACGGTCGTCGTGACCGTCGGGGCCGACAGACAGTAGCCGCGGCCGCGTGCGCCGCACCGCCCCGTGACGCCGCCGTTCCTCGACCTCCCGCAGCGCAGCGCGAAGCCGCGCGAGCGGGGCATCACGCACGTGCTCGACAGCGGCCTGTCGGTCGCCGAGGTCGAGTCGCTCGTGGAGGTGGCCGGCGCCGCGGTCGACCTCGTCAAGCTCGGCTGGGGGACCGCCGTCGTCACCGAGAACCTCGACGCGAAGCTCGCCTGCTACCGCGCCCACGACATCCCCGTCGTGCTCGGCGGGACGCTCACGGAGCTGGCGATCGCGCAGGGCAGAGTCGACCAGCTCGTCGCATGGCTGCGCGAGCTGGGGCTGACGCACGTCGAGATCTCCGACGGAACGATCGCGCTGGCGCACGAGCGCAAGCTCGCGCTGATCGAGCGGCTCGCCGGCGAGGGCTTCACGGTCCTGTCCGAGGTCGGCAGCAAGGACGCCGCCTTCATCATGGCGCCGTACGTGTGGGTCGAGCAGATCCAGGCGGAGCTGGCAGCCGGCGCGTGGAAGGTGATCGCGGAGGCGCGCGAGACCGGCACCGCCGGCATCTACCGCGCCGACGGCGAGGTGCGGATGGGCTTGATCGACGAGATCGTCCATGCCGTGCCCGTCGAGCGGCTGCTGTTCGAGGCGCCGCAGAAGGAGCAGCAGGTGTGGTTCCTGCGCCGCTTCGACAGCGAGGTCAACCTCGGCAACATCGCCCCGCGCGACGTGCTGTCGCTCGAGACGCTGCGGCTCGGCCTGCGCGCCGACACGGCCGTCGCGGCACCGGAGCAGCGCGGCTGATGCTGCTGCTCGCCCGCCACGGCGAGACCGACGACAACGTCCCGCCGCTGCGCTTCCAGGGCCAGCGCGACACGCCCCTCAACGATCGTGGCCGCGCGCAGGCGCGTGAGCTGGCCGAGCGCGTCGCGGCGCTCGACCCGCCGATCGCGTCGCTGTGGTGCAGCGACCTGTCCCGCGCACGCGAGACGGCCGAGATCGTCGGCGCGCGCATCGGCCTCGAGCCACGTTCGGACGCGCGCCTGCGCGAGGGCTGGCGCGGCGAGTGGGAGGGCTTCCTGTTCGACGAGATCGCCGCGCGCGACCCCGAGCGCTACGCCGCGTGGCGCGCGCCCGACTCCGAGGTCGGCTTCCGCTTCCCCGGCGGCGAGTCGCTCGCGGAGCAGCAGGCGCGGGTGCTTGAGAGTCTGAGGGACATCTCCACCGCCGCCCCGCAGGGGAGGTTTCGCCCTGCCGGTGACCGCGAGCGGTCACCTTCGGGCGACGTCACACTGGTCGTCTGTCACGGCGGCTCGATCCGCACGGTCCTGTGCCGCCGCGACCCGCGCGGGCTCGCCGCGTTCCACACGTTCGACGTGCCGAACGTCGCGCTCGTCCCGATCGAGGCGGCGGAGCTGCGATGACGCGCCTCGCCCGCATCGCCTTCGGCGTGCTCGTGCTGGCGACGCTCGGCGCGTTCGTCGTCACGCAGAAGCTCAAGAGCTCACCGCCGCTCGTCGTGCGGCCGTTCGTCGACAGCGTCTTCTCGCCCACGCCGCACGCGCGCGTGAGCAGAGCCCGCATCTCCTTCTGGATCGTCCACGACGACGACGTCAGCGTCTCGATCGTCGACGCGGGCGGCGAGATCGTCCGTCGCCTCGTCGACGGCCGCCACCTGCCGGCGCACAAGCGCATCGTGCTGTGGTGGAACGGGCGCGAGGACGGCGGCGCGGTCGCGCCCGACGGCCTCTACAACGTGCGCGTCGCGCTGATCGGCCAGGGCCGCACGATCGACCTCGCGCAGGCGATCGAGGTCGACACGCGCCCGCCGCGCCCGCTCGTGACCGACGTCACGCCGCACGCCGGGAGCGGCCCCGCCTTCCTGCCCGAGCGCGGGGTCGCCGCAGTGACGATCCACGCGCGCGGCTTGGAGGGCCGCGGCGCGCGCGTGCTGATCTACCGCACCGACGTGACGCCGCCGCGGCGCGTCGGCCAGCTCGCGATCCCGTTCGGCGCAGGCACGACGACGTGGGACGGCACGCTCGGCGGCCGCCCCGCGCCGCCCGGCACCTACCTGATGGGCCTGCTCGTCGCCGACCGCTCGGGCAACGTCGGCACGTTCCCGCAGCGCCTGCCCGGCGCGCCCGGTTGGATGCCCGGACCCGTCCCCGGCCATGCCGGCGTGACGATCCGCCGCCTGGCGGCCGCGCCGCCGCTCGTGCCGGTGAACGCGGGCCAGGTCGCGGTCGTGCTCGTCGACGCGCGCGGGCAGTCGTATGCGTGGGCGCTGCGCCGGCTCGGCGACCCGAAGACGATCGCGCACGGCGAGGACCGCGGCGCGCGGCTGCGCGTGCGCACGCCGCACGGCCAGTCGGGCCTCTACCAGCTGACGCTCGCGACCCCGCCGCCCGCCCGCCCGGCGCGCCGGCACGGGCACACCCACCGCACGGCGCCCACCGCCGGTCCCCAGTACCGCACGACCGTCCCCCTCGTCGTGCGCGCGACGCAGCCGCGGCCGGTGCTCGTCGTGCTGCCGGCGCTCACGTGGCAGGGGCTGAACCCGGTCGACGACGACGGCGACGGGATGCCGAACACGTTGGATGCCGGCGGCGCACGCGCGAGCGCGCTGCTGACGCGCCCGCTCGCCGACGGCATGTCGGCTGACGTCGCGCAGCAGGAGGGACCGCTGCTGCAGGTCCTCGACGCGAACCAGCTGCGCTACGACCTCACGACCGACGTCGCGCTCGCGACGGCGAGCGGGCCGCCGCTCGCCGGCCACAGCGGCGTCGTGCTGGCCGGCGACGCGCGCTGGATCACGCCGGCGCTGCGCGGCCGGCTGCGCGCCTACGTGCGCGGCGGCGGGCGCGTGTGGTCGCTCGGCACCGACTCGCTGCGCCGCACGGTCCGCCTCGCCGGCGGCGTGCTGCGCGCGCCGTCGCCGCCGCAGGCGACCGACGCGCTCGGCGCGCGGCCGCAGCAGCCGCTCGTGCTCGCGAGAGCCGGCGTGCCGGCGACGATGACCACGTACGCGGAGGGCAGAGCCGGCCTGTTCACGGACACCAGCGGCGCCTTCCCCGGCTACGACAGCTACGAGACGCTGGCCGGCGTGATGCCGGGCGCGACGCTCGACGCTGCCGCCGGCCCCGCCGCGAACGTCCCCGTGATCGCGCTCTGGACGCTCGGCAGAGGCTTCGCGATCCACACCGGCCTGCCCCAGCTCGCCGCCCGCGCGCAGGCCGGCGACCCGGACGCCGCTGCGCTCGTGCAGCGCATCTTCACGCTGCTGGCCCAGTGACCTCCGGCGGGATGCCGGTCAGTTCAACGAGGGATCCACCGGCATTCGCGCGACCAGCGCGAACGTCCCGCCCTTGCGCGTGAGGACTTGGCTCCAGAGCCCTTCGGGCTCGGTCGCGAACAGCTCGTCGGGGCGCGGGGACTCGACGATCCAGTCCTCTCGCTCCATCTCCTCGTCGAGCTGGCCGGGACCCCAGCCGGCGTGCCCGGCGAACACGCGCGTGCGCTGCGTGACCGCCGCCGACTCGGCGATGTCGAGCTGGGCCGACAGGAAGCCGACGTCGTCGCTGATCAGCAGGCCGGCGGCGCCCGGGTCGGTGAAGGCGGCCAGCACGATCACCGCGTTCGGCTGCACCGGGCCGCCGACGTAGATCGGCTCGCGCGCGTCGACCAGCTCCTCCAGCTCCGGCGCGCTCTCGCCGACCGTCAGCTCCGCCGGCCGGTTCAGCACCAGTCCCATCGCACCCTCGTCGGTGTGCTCTGCGACGAGCACGACCGTCCGCGCGAAGTTCGGATCCTCGAGCGTCGGCGACGCCAGCAGCAGCTTGCCCTTGAGCGAGTCCACATCCTCATTGTGGCGCACGGCTCTGGGCGACTCGCGGCAATCGGGTGCGATACGATGTCGGTCTATCCCTCCTGTCGTCTCGTCGGCAGGACGTGAAGGCCGCCGAACTTCGGCGGCCTTTGCATTTCCTGGATCACCAGTTCGCCGGTCGCGTGACGGCGGCTCCGCTCGGCAGCTTGAGCCGGCGGGGAAACTGACTCGCGCGCAGCTCGCTCTGCCGCAGCGTGCGGTAGCGCGCGTTGTGCGGCAAGGGTTCGGGGCTCAGCGCGTGACTGCGCCGTTTCGTGTCGGGATTGACGATCGTGACCGGCAGGTTCAGCTCCTGTCGGATCACCTCGACCGGCATCTTGAGGTCGCCGTCATTCGAGATCACGGCGGCGGCGTCGTAGCGGCCGTTGAACCCGTCGACCAGCAGCCGCGTCGCCAGGTTGACGTCCGATCCTTTCTCGGCGCTGTCGTGGAACTGCGCTGTGGTCGGCCAGCCGCTGGACCAGCCGGCCTGTCCTCGTACCAGCGGACGGCGCTTGATCTGCGGCAGGTAGGTCCCGTAGTGGACGGTCAACTCCCGCCGCGTCGTGAGTGCGCGCAGGTAGCGCCGCTGATCGTCGAGCTGCGTCGGGTTGCCCGCTCGCGGTCTGACGAGCGCTGTGAAGTAGTCGACCCCGAACAGCTCGTCGTGCGGAAAGAGCCGTCTCCCGAGCGCGACGAGGTCGAGCCAGCGGACGCCGGTTCGACCCTTCAGCGCCCCGTAGTAGAGGTTGAAGCCGTCCACGTACACGCACAGTCGCGCCGGATCGGCGCCCCAGCCCGTGCCCTGCAAGGCGAGCATCCGCTCGCGCGTCATGGGGTCGTTGGTCGTCTGTCGCATGGTTCTCGTCGTCTCGGTGCCGGTGACCGCAATCTCCCGCGCCGCCGGGTAGCGTCCCCCGCCGTGCACGGCTTGCTCCAGCGCCTGCTGAAGACGACGGCGGCCTATCAGGTCGGCGACGTCGTCTCGAAGATCTTCGCCGTCGCGCTGCTGCCGGTCTACACACGACATGTGTCACAGGCGCAGTACGGCGTCGCCGAGCTGCTGATGACGGCGATCATCCTCGCCAGCATCCTGATCCGCCTCGGCATCGGCGAGGCGTTCGTGCGCTACCACTACGCCGACGAGGACCAGGCGCGGCGCGACGCGCTCGCCCGCCGCGCGACCGGCTTCCTGATCGTCGCCACGACGCTGTGCGCGATCCCGCTCGCGATCTTCGCCGCCCCGCTGTCGCAGGTGATCATCGACCAGCGCGACCCGGCGGTCTTCCGCGTCGCGGTGCTCGGCCTGTGGACGTTCACGAACCTGGAGCTGGCGATGTCGCTGCTGCGCGTCGACGAGCGCGCTCGCGCGTACGCGATTACGACGCTCGCGAACGTGCTGCTGACGATCGCGCTGACCGTCTACCTCGTCGTCTTCCGCAACCAGGAGGCGCGCGGCCTGCTGCTCGGCAACTACGCGGCCTCGACGGTCGTGCTGTTCGCGCTCTGGCTCTCGATGGCGGGCCGCCTGATGCCGCGCCGCGGCGGCGCCGACCATCCGAGACTCCAGCAGCTGCACTACATGCTGCGCTTCGGCCTGCCGACGGTCCCCGCCGACGCGTCCGTCTACGCGCTCAACCTCGTCGACCGTTACTACCTGTTCCACCGCTACAGCGCCGCGACCGCGGGCGTCTACTCGATCGCCGTCAAGCTCGCCGGCGTCACCGCGTTCGTCGCGCGCGCCTTCCAGTACTCCTGGCCGCCGCTCGCGTACTCGATCACCGACGACAGAGAGGCCGCGCGCTTCTACGCGTTCGTCGCGACGTACTACCTGCTCGTGACCGGCTGGCTCGTCGCCGGCCTGCTGCTGCTCGGCCGCTGGTTCACGAGACTGCTCACGTCGCCGAGATTCTTCGACGCCTACACGGCGCTGCCATGGCTCGCGCTCGGCTGGGCGCTCTACGGCCTGTTCGTGATCTTCGTCGTGATCGCCGGCCGCGCGGAGGTGACGACGCGCAACTTCGCGGCGGCGGCGGTCGGGCTCGGCACGAACGTGCTGCTGCTGATCGTCCTCACCCCGTCGCTGGGGATCGCGGGCGCCGGCCTCGCGCTCGCGGGCGCGTACGTCGCGATGCTGACGGCGATGCGGCTGCTGACCCGCAACCTCTTCCACGTCGCGTTCGAGTGGTGGCGGATCGCGCTGCTCGCGCTCGTGTTCGGCGGCCTGTCCGGCGCCGGCGAGCTGCTGCTGCCGACGTCCGGCGCCGTCGGCTTCGTCACGCGCGCGCTCGTCGCGCTCGCGCTGCCCGTCGTGCTCGGCCTCACCGGCTTCTACCGCCCCGAGGAGCGCGCTCTCCTGCGCACGCTCCTCGTGCGGCTGCGCAGCGCCGGACGGGGCGCCGGCACCGCCGCTTCGTAGCCGAACCGCTTCTGTAGTGTTGGCCCATGGCCAGCGCCTTCGGGGGAAGGGCGGCTGCTGACGAGCTGCGGCGGGATCACGCCGCCGGCCGGGTGCAGGTCGCTGACGCAGGAACCGCCGCATGGCTGCTCGCGGTTCCGGTAGCGCTGCTCGGCGCAGCGCTCGTCGCCGTGCTCGGCCCGCCGTTGGGGGACCTGCTCAGCCCGAGCCATCCGCCCTTCACGTACTGGTCGCACCTCGCCTTCGCGATCCATCCGGAGCCGACCGAGCAGGCGCGCTACCTGCTGGCGATCGCGGTCGCCCTGCTGTACCCGCTCGCCGTCGTCGCGCTCGTGCGCCGGGCGCCGCGCCTCCCCGCGCAGCTCGTCGCGCTCGGCGTGCCGCTGGCGCAGGCGCTGGCGGCGCTCGCCGTGGTCGTCTGCATGGTCGCCCAGTACCGCATCACGTACGGCGAGCTGTACTCGCAGCTGCCTGAAGTCACGTACAGACGCGTCTACTTCACGCCCGCGACACTCGCGTTCGGCGTGCTGTTCGCGAGCGCGGTCGCGGCGGTGCTGCACAGCGAGCGCGCGAGCGCCCGCTTCGCCGCGCTCGTGCGGGAGACGCGCGCGCGCCGCATCGCGATGCTGGCGCTGGCGATCCTCCTCACGGCGATCTGGCTGCTGCATGCCGTCAACTCCGACCGCTCGATCGCGCTCGAGATCTCGGCCGTGCGCGACCACCTCGAGTACCAGCTCAACGAGACGTTCGCCGTGCTCGACGGGCGCACCCCGCTCGTCGACTTCACCTCGCAGTACGGGTCGCTGTGGCCGTTCGCGTTCGCGCTGTGGCTGCTCGCGTTCGGCAAGACGCTGCTCGCGTTCACGATCGCCAACACGCTCCTGACCAGCGTCGCGATGCTCGCGATCTTCGGCGTGCTGCGGCGCGTCTCGCGCAGCTCCGCGGTCGCGCTGCTGCTGTACCTGCCGTTCCTCGCGACGAGCTTCTTCCTGATCGCCGGGACGCTTACGACGCGCTATACCTTCGGCGCCTACTTCGGCGCCTTCCCGCTGCGCTACGCCGGCCCGTTCCTGCTCGCCTGGCTGGTCGCCCGCCGGCTGGAGCGCGGCGACGAACGCGCCCGCGCGTGGCCGATCTTCCTCGCCGCCGGGCTGACGATCCTCAACAACACCGAGTTCGGGATACCGGCGCTCGCCGCCACCGTCGCCGCGCTCGCGTGGACGCTGCCGTCATTCCGCCGGGAGCCGCTGCTGCGGCTGCTCGGCGCCGCGGCAGCCGGGTTGCTGGCCGCCCTCGCGCTCGTCTCCGTGCTCACGCTCGCCCGCGCCGGGGAACTGCCGCAGCTCAGCCGGCTCGTCGAGTTCGCGCGCATCTTCGCGCGCGGCGGCTTCGGCATGCTGCCGCTGCCCGAACCGCTCGGGCTGCACCTCGTGATCTACCTCACGTATGTCGCGGCGATCGGCACGGCGACCGTCCGCGCGCTCGAGCGCGCACCGAATCGCGTCCTCACCGGCATGCTCGCGTGGACCGGTGTCTTCGGGCTCGGCGCGGCCAGCTACTACATGGGCCGCTCGCACTCCGACTCGCTGATCTCGACCTTCTCGCCGTGGGCGCTCGCGCTCGCGCTGCTGAGCGTTCACTGCGCCGCGCAGGTTGCGGCGAGCGCGCGCCGGCTGCCGGGCATCGCCGCGCTGCTCGTCTTCGCCGGCCTCGGCGTCACCGTCTGCTCGCTCGCGCAGACGCCGACGCCGTGGGGGCAGCTCCGGCGCATCACGTCGGACGCAGCGCCGGCTGAAGGGATCGCTCGCACCCCGCTCGCGCCCGACCCGGCGACGCGCGCCTTCTACAGCTCCTCCGCCTATGGCCCGCACGACTTCTACGCCAAGCCGGGCGCGCCGGTGGTGATCCTCACGACGAGCGGGCACCGCGTCGCCGACGCGTTCGGCGTCGTCAACGTCTCGCAGTACTCGGGGCTCACGTCGGCCGTCACGCAGCAGCAGCTCGAAGCGGAGGTCGCCGCGCTGCGCCGCGCCGGCGGCAACACGCTGATGATCCCGACGACTGCGAACGAGGACTACGAGGTGCTCGCGCGCGCCGACTTCGCGCTCGTCACGAGATCGGGCCTGCAGCCGTATGACGGCGAATCGATGCCGCCCGACGACACCGAAGTCACGTTCCCGCCCGGCACGCTGACCGTGCCGTGGAAGGAACTGACCGTCACGAAGTGGGTCGACACGCACAACCTGCACCCGCGCTTCCTGCGCAGCGGCCGCGGTGCGCCGGTGCTGCGGATCGGCTGATCCGCTCGCTGCTCGACCCGGAGCGAGATCGGTACTTCCTGCGGACGGCGCGGGTCCCGTCGCGGCGTACGGTCGATGGCATGTCCCGTCACCCGATGCCCAGCGCCGACGCAGCCTGGCTGCGGATGGACCGCGCCGAGAACCTGATGGCGATCACGAGCGTGCTGTGGTTCGAACAGCCGCTCCCGCTCGAGCCGCTGCGCGCGCTCCTCAGAGCGCGCCTCGTCGACCGCTTCCCGCGCTTCACGCAGCGCGTCGTCGACGGCGGCATGCTCGGCGGCCCGCACTGGGAGGACGACGACGCCTTCGACCTCGACCTGCACATCCACCACGTCGCGCTGCCGGCGCCCGGCGGCCGCGCCGAGCTGCAGGAGCTGGTGAGCGACCTGATGGCGACGCCGCTCGACCGCACGAAGGCGCTGTGGCACGTGTATGTCGTCGACGGCTACGAGAACGGCAGCGCGCTCGTCACGCGCATGCACCACTGCATAGCCGACGGGATCGCGCTCGCGCGCGTGATGCTGTCGCTGACCGATCCGTCGCCGGAGGTCGAGGAGCCGTCGATCGAGCTCGCCGACCACGACCGCGATCGCGGCCTGCTCACGCGGGCCGCCGGTCCGCTCGGTCCGGCGCTCGGCGCCGGCCGCTCCGTCGCCGGCGCGCTCGTGCACGAGGGCGCCGAGACGCTGCGCCATCCGCGCCGCGTCGGCAAGCTGCCGGGCGAAGCGGCCGGCGTGCTGCGCGCGCTCGCGAAGGAGCTCACGCTGCCGTCGGACCCGATCGGCCCGCTGCGCGGCGAGCTGCATCCCGGCCAGCGCGTCGCCTGGTGCAACCCCGTCCCGCTCGCCGACGTGAAGCGAATCGCCCGCGCGCACGAGGCGACCGTCAACGACGTGCTCGTGTCCGCCGTCACCGGCGGGCTGCGGCGCTGGATGCTCGCCGCCGATCCGCTCCCCGCCGACGGCGGACGCGGACCGCGGCTGGAGCGCGAGATCAACGCCATGGTCCCCTTCAACCTCCGCCCGCTCGACCAGCCGCTGCCGCGCGAGCTGGGCAACAGATTCGGGCTCGTGCTGCTGCCGCTGCCGCTGCTGGAGGCGGACCCGGTCGCGCGGCTGCGCGAGGTCCACCGCCGCATGCTGGAGATCAAGGACTCGCCCGAGGGCGCCGTCTCCTACGGCGTGCTCGGCGCGATGGGGCTCTCGCCGCCGGCCGTCGAGGCGCAGCTGATCGACCTCTTCTCCTCGAAGGCGACGCTCGTGCTGACGAACGTCCCCGGCCCGCGTGCGCCCGTCTACCTCGCCGGCGCGCAGCTGCGCGGCGTGCTCGTGTGGGCGCCGTGCGCCGGCAGCGTCTCGACGAGCGTGTCGATCTTCTCCTACGACGGGCAGGTGAGCGTCGGCTTCATGGTCGACGCCGGGCTCGTCCCCGACCCGGACGCGATCGTCAGGGCGGTCGACGCGGAGCTGGCCGCGCTGCTGCCCCCGGTCAGCGTCAGGCCGCCGCGGCGTCGCGCAGTTTCCCGCACGGCCAGACGGGAATCCGCTGATGAGCCGCGCGCCGCGCGGTGAGAGGCTCGTCCCATGGCTGCCGGAACCGCCCCACGCGCCACGAACGCCACGCTCGCCGAGCTGCTCCTGCGCGCCGCCGCGCGCCGGCCGGACGCCGTCGCACTGCGGCAGCCGCCGGCCGAGGACGGCGGCGAGTGGCTGGAGATCACCTACGGCGAGCTGGGCCGCACCGCGCGCGAGATCGCGCTCGGACTCGCGTCGCTCGGGATCGAGCCGGGCGACCGTGTCGCGCTGCTCGCCGACACGCGCCCGGAGTGGACGCTCGCGGACGCGGGCATCGTCGCCGCCGGCGCGACCGTCGTCCCGATCTACCAGACGAACTCGCCGGAGGAGTGCCGCTACGTGCTCGCGCACAGCGGCGCCCGCGCGATCCTGTGCGAGGACGCGCGGCAGCTCGCGAAGGTGCAGCAGGTCCGCGCCGCGTGCCCCGCGCTGGAGCACCTCGTCGTACTGCTCGGCGACGGCGGCGACGGCGTCCTCTCGCTCGCCGAACTGCGCGCTCGCGGCGCCTCGGTCGAGGGCGGCGAAGACCGGCTGGCCGAGCGGCTGTCGGAGGTGCGCCCGCAGGATCCCGCCACGATCGTCTACACGTCCGGCACGACCGGCCCGCCGAAGGGCTGCGTGCTGACGCACGGCAACTGGCTCGCCGCGGTCGAGATGTACGCCGAGCAGGTGCCGTTCGGCGAGCAGCCGACGGTCTTCCTGTTCCTGCCGCTCGCGCACTCGCTCGCGCGCGTCGCGCAGCTCGTGACGCTCGACATCGGCGGCACGCTCGCCTTCTGGCGCGGCGACGCGAAGCGCATCATGGACGACGTCGCCGCGACGCGCCCGACGCACCTGCCGGTCGTCCCGCGCGTGCTCGAGAAGGTCCGCGCGCGCGTGCTCGACGAGGTCGAGCAGGGCGGCGCGCTCGAGCAGCGGGCGTTCCACGCCGCGCTCAGCCTCGGCCGCCGCCGCGCCGCCGCGCGCCGGCGCGCAGCCGCCGGAGCCCGCACCCCGCCAGCTCTCGTCGTCGCGCACGCGCTCGTCGACCGCCTGGTCCTCGCCCGCGTGCGCGAGACGTTCGGCGACCGGTTGGAGCAGCTGCTCGTCGGCGCCGCGCCGGTCGGGCCCGAGGTGCTCGCCTTCTTCGAGGCGTGCGGGATCACCGTCTTGGAGGGCTACGGCCTGACGGAGACGTGCGCGGCCGCGACGATCAACGTGCCCGGCGCGACGCGCATCGGCACCGCCGGCAAGCCGCTCCCCGGCGTCGAGGTGAGGATCGCCGCCGACGGCGAGATCCTGCTGCGCGGCCCCAATGTCTTCCCCGGCTACTACGAGGACGAGATCGCCTCGCGCGAGGCCGTGGACGACAGCGGCTGGCTGCACACCGGCGACCTCGGAACGCTCGACGACGGCGGCTTCCTGCGCATCACCGGCCGCACGAAGGACCTCATCATCACCTCGAGCGGGAAGAACATCACGCCGTCCAACCTGGAGGCCGGGCTGCGCGAGATCCGCTGGGTTCTCGCAGGCGGTCGCGTACGGCGATCGGCGCCCCTACCTCGTCGCGCTGCTGACGCTCGACCCCGACGAGCTGCACGCGCTCGCCGAGCACGTCGGTCTGGACGACGGCGCCGACGCGGCGGCGATCGCCGCGGACTCGCGCGTGCAGGAGCTGCTCGACGCCGAGGTCGCGTCCGTCAACGCGCGCTTCGCGCGGATCGAGCAGATCAAGCGCTTCGCCGTCCTCGACCACGACCTCACCCAGGCGGCCGGCGAGCTGACGCCGACGCTGAAGCTCAAGCGCAACGTCGTCTACGAGCGCTACGCGGACGACTTCGCGGGGCTGTACGAGGCGCCCTGACGGGCGCCGTGTTTCGCCCTCCGGCGCTCGCAAGCGAGCCGCCTCCGAGCGACGCTACAACCGCGTCCCCCCGCGGTTCCAGTCCGCCGCCGCTTCGCGCAGGCCCTCGCCGCGGTCGGGGCGCAACGTCGCGCGCACGTGCTGCCAGTAGCGCGCCGGGTCGTGGCCGGGGAGCGCGTACGCGGCGACTGCGCGCACCGCGTAGGTCCACGCGGTCAGCCAGCGCACGAGCGCGGCCGACAGGCGCGAATGGTGCTTGCGCATGTAGCGGTCGCGGTTGCGCGACAGCTCGACGATCCGCCGCGTCGGCACGTTGCCGGTCGACAGCTGCTCGTGGTGGATCGCCTCCGCCTGCGGCACGTACAGGACCGCCCAGCCCGCGTCGCGCAGGCGCTTGCAGAAGTCGACCTCGTCGGAGTAGACGAAGAAGGCCGGGTCCATCCAGCCGATCCGCTGGGCGGCGTCGCGGCGCACGAGCAGCGCGGCCGACTGCGCCCAGTCGACCTCGCGCACGTCGCTGCCGGTGCTCTGCACCGTCAGCCAGCGGTGCAGGAACAGCGCGCCCGCCAGCGCGGTCGACGGCGTCGGGAAGCGCCACGCCGACGCCTGCTGGCGGCCGTCCGGGCGCAGCAGCTTCGTGCCGGCGGCGGCCGCGTCGGGCCGCTCGGCGAGCGCGGCGTGGAGGGCGGCGGTCGCGCCCGGCAGCAGCTCGGAGTCCTCGTTGAGCAGCAGGCACCAGCGGCCGCGCGCGCGCTGCATCAGCGCGCTGTCGTTCTCCGCCTTGCCGCGCCGCTGCTCGCGGCGGATCAGCTCGGTCGTGACCGGATGCGCTCTTGCCATCCCGACGGAGCCGTCGCGCGAGGCGTTGTCGAGCACGAGCACCTCGGTCTCGAACGGCAGCGTCGCCTGCTCGCGCGCGATCGCGTCGAGGCAGCGCTCGAGCAGCACGCGCTGCTCGGTGTTGACGATGCAGTAGGAGACTTCGACGCTCATGACGGGTGGGGGAGATGAGGGATCACACGACCGCACGCACGCGGATGACGCACGGACACCGTCGCTGGATCGGGGTCATCGGGCTTGCCAATACCGCTGGTATTGGCGGCGCCCTGCTTCCCCCGCCCAGCTCGGTCCCGTGCGCCCCCGCGTACACGCGGCCATGTGATCACTCATCTGCGGGATCATGCCGCAGATGCCCGCCTCACCGCTCAGCGTCGAGCTGGTCGACCCGTCGGCCTTCACGCCGCCGTACGACCACGCGCTGGCGGGGGCGCTCGCGCGGGCTGGCGCGCGCGTCGAGCTGGTGACGAGCCGCTTCGCCTACGGCGAGGTGCCGCGCGCCGACGGCTACGCGGTGCGCGAGGCGTTCTACCGCTGGGCGCCGGGCGGCCCGGGTTCCAGCGTCCGCCGCGCGGCGAAGCTCGCCCAGCACGTCCCCGACATGCTGCGCTTCGCCGCCTCGCGCGCTGCACGGCGCGCCGACGTCGTGCACTTCCAGTGGCTGACCGTGCAGCCGCTCGACGTGCACCTGCCGCCGCTCGCGCTGTCGCGCGGCCGACGCCCGCCGCTCGTGCTGACCGCCCACGACGTGCTGCCGCGCGAGCCGCGGCCGGGCCAGCTCAAGGCGCAGCGCCGGCTGTACGAGCGCGCCGACGCGGTCGTGGTGCACTCCGAGCACGGTGCCGCGCGCCTGCGCGACGAGCTGGGGATCGACCCCGCGCGCGTCCACGCGATCCCGCACGGCGCGTTCGCGCACTTCGCGGAGGTGCCGGATCCGGCGCCGCTGCCCGCCGACCTCGCCGCCGTCGAGAAGCCGGTCGTCCTCTGCTTCGGGCTGATCCGCCCGTACAAGGGGATCGACGTGCTGCTGGAGGCGTGGCGGGGGATCGAGGACGCCGAGCTGTGGATCGTCGGGCTGCCGAAGACGGACCTCGCGCCGCTGCGCGCGGCGGCGCCGCCGGGTGTGCGCTTCGTGCCGCGCTTCGTCGCCGACGCGGAGATCCCCGCCTTCTTCCGCCGCGCCGACCTCATCGTGCTGCCCTACCGCGAGATAGACCAGTCGGGCGTGCTGTTCACCGCGCTCGCGTTCGGCGCGCCGCTGCTGCTGAGCGCGGTCGGCGGCTTCCCCGAGGTCGCCGCGACCGGCGCCGCCGAGCTGGTCGCGCCGGGCGATCCGGCTGCGCTCCACGATGCGCTCGCCCGCCTGCTCGCCGACCCCGCCGCGCGCGCGCGGCTCGCCGACGCCGCGCGGGCCGCGGCCGCCGGCCCGTACTCGTGGGACGCGATCGCCGCCCGGCATCTCGCGCTCTACGAGGCGCTTCAGACGCAGTAGGCGCGCGCTTTCGCGCAACTTTGCGGCGTTCCCGCGCCAACTGAGCCCTGATCGCACATGGAAACGGTGTGCTGACCTAGAGTCGGGCGTCCGAGCACATCGCGACGCGGGAGGGCGTCATGAGCGCAGCAGGATTGGGGCAGCCGCCGACGGGCTACGAGCGCCTGACGGGAAGCGAGCGCGCGCCGCGACCCGGGTACCGGGCCGTCGGCCCGGCGGCCGGCGACGAGCAGGTGCGCGTCGTCGTGAAGGTGCGGCCGGCCGTGCCGCCGCCCGATCCGGCCGACCTGGGCGCGCTGCGCCCCTCGCAGCGGCCAGCGCCCGCCGCGCACGACGATCACGCCGCCAGACACGGCGCCGCGCAGGCCGACGTCGACGCGGTCGTCGCGTTCGCGCGCGAGCACGGCCTCGCCGTCGAGGAGGCCGACGCGGCCTCGCGCCTCGTCGTGCTGACGGGCACGGTCGACGCGATGAGCAGAGCGTTCGAGACGACGCTCGAGCGCTACGAGCCGGAGGACCCGGGCGCCCATCACCACCCCTACCGCGGGCGCATCGGGCACGTCCACGTGCCGGCGCACCTCGAGCCGGTGATCACCGCGCTGACCGGCCTCGACGACCGCCGTCAGCTGCGGCCGCGGCCGCTGATGACGCGCACGGCGCCGGACGTCCGCTACGCGCCGAGCGACCTTGCGCAGATCTACGACTTCCCCGCGCAGCTCGACGGCAGCGGGCAGACGATCGGCCTGCTCGAGTTCGGCGGCGGCTTCCAGGACGCGGATCTCGACGTCTTCTTCGAGCAGATGAGACTGCCGCGCCCGCGCGTGACCCCCGTCTCGGTCGACGGCACCCCCAACGCGCCCGGCAGCGACGCCGACGGCGAGGTCGTGCTCGACATCGAGGTCGCCGGAGGCGCCGCGCCCGGTGCGGCGATCGTCGTCTACTTCGCGCAGTTCACCGACGCCGGCTGGGTCGAGGCGCTGACGAAGGCGATCCACGACAGAAGACACCGCCCCTCCGTCATCTCGATCAGCTGGGGCTGGTCGGAGCTCGAGAGAGTCGGCCAGTTCGCATGGACGAGACAGGTGCTCGACGAGGTCGACACCGTGCTCAAGGAGGCGGCCAACCTCGGCATCACGGTGCTCGTCGCCTCCGGTGACGACGGCTCGACCGACGGCCTCTCCGACGGGCAGCTGCACGTCGACTACCCGTCGTCCAGCCCGTACGTGACCGGCTGCGGCGGCACGACGTTGAGAATCAAAGAGGGGAGACGCCACGAGGTGGTGTGGGGCGACGGCACGCGCGCGCAGGGCGGCGGCTCGACCGGCGGCGGCGTGTCCGACTTCTTCCCCGTCCCGGCCTGGCAGACGACGGTGCAGAGACAGAGATCGGGGATGGCCGGGCTCGTCGGGCGCGGCGTGCCCGACGTGGCGGCTGTAGCCGACGCGCGCACCGGCTACGCGCAGTACATGGACGGGCAGTGGTTCACGGACGGCGGCACGAGCGCCGTCGCCCCGCTGTACGCCGGCCTCGTCGCGCGCTGCAACCAGCAGCTCGCGAGCAGCGGCAGACGCGTCGGCTACATCACCCCCCTGCTGTACGGCGGGCTCGGCGCGAGCGACGCCTTCCACGACATCGTGAGAGGCAGCAACGCGACGCTCCCGGGCCGGTCCGACGCGTACGCGGCGCGCGCCGGCTGGGACTGCTGCACCGGCTGGGGCTCGCCGAACGGCGCAAGACTGCTCGGGCGGCTCTGACGACGGGACGGCGGGCGCGCGGCGCGGACGGCCGCGCCGCGCTCAGTCGTCCCAGAAGCCTTCGTGGATCAGCTCGCCGTCTCTCTCATGATGCGGGCCGAAGACGACGTACGACATGCCTTCCGGGCCGGCCTCGAACTGGCGCGTGACGCTCGGCGCGACGCGGACCGCGTCGAGCGCGCGCAGGTCGTGGACCTCGTCGCCGAGCTTCACGCGCCCGCCACCCGAGATCACGACGGCGATCTCCTCGGCGTTGTCATGCCGGTGTGCGAATGCCTGCCGTCTGTTCGAGCGCAGCACGTGGTAGGCGACACCCGTGCGCTCGGCCTCGAGCGCGCCGCGGGCGAAGTGCGCCTCGCCGATCTCGGCGAAGCCGAATCTCGGTGCCGAGTCGTCGACCGAGGCCAGGTTCTTGATCGTGTAGCTCATGACGGCGAGCCTACCCCGCCGCCGCGAGACGACGCGTCCGCCGAACCGCCAGAATCCCCGCGGTGCTCGTCGTCGCGATCGTCTTCTGGGTCTGTGCGGCCCTGATCGTCTACGCGCAGCTCGGCTACGGCGTGTTGCTCGCGCTGCTGGCGCGGGTGCGGCGGGTGCCCGCGAGGGCCGGCGGGGCGGTGAGCGCCGCCGCGGGACTGCCGTCCGTCTCGTTCGTCGTGGCGGCATACAAGGAGGAGGCGGTGATCGCCGAGAAGGTCGCGAACGTGCGCGCGCTCGACTACCCGGCCGACCGCCTCGAGCTGATCGTCGCCTGCGACGGCTCGCCCGACGCGACGCCGCAGCGCGCGCGCGAGGCCGGCGCCGACGTCGTGCTGGAGCTGCCGCGCGGCGGCAAGATCCGTGCGCAGGACGCGGCCGTGCGCCGGGCGCGCGGCGAGCTCGTCGCCTTCTCCGACGCGAACGCCTTCTGGGCGCCCGACGCGCTGACGCGCCTCGTCGCGCCGTTCCAGGCGGACCCGGAGGTCGGCTACGTGTGCGGCCAGGTGTCGTTCGTCAACGACGAGGACGGCACGAACCAGGAGGGGCTCTACTGGCGCTACGAGATGGCGCTGCGCGGGCTCGAGTCGCGCCTGGCGTCCGTCACCGGCGGCAACGGCGCGATCTACGCGACCCGCCGCGGGTCCTACGTCGAGGTCGACCCGATCATGGGCCACGACCTGTCGTTTCCCTTCAACATGGTCAAGCGCGGCTGGCGCGCGCTGTACGCGCCCGACGCGCGAGCGAGCGAGAAGATGGTCCCGTCGATCGAGGGCGAGTTCGCGCGCAAGCGGCGGATGATGAGCCACGGCTGGCCGATCGTCCTGACGGGCGGGCTGCTGTCGCCGAAGGGCTACGGCCCGCTGTACGCGCTGATGATCCTGTCGCACCGCGTGCTGCGCTACGCGCTGCCGTTCGTGCACGTGCTGGCGCTGCTGGCGAACGTCGCGCTCGTAGACGCGGGCGCCGGCTGGGTCTACGCCGTCACGCTCGCGCTGCAGCTCGCGCTGGTCGCCGCCGCCGTGCTCGCCCGCTGGGTCCCCGCCCGGCTGCTGCTCGTCGCGCGCTACTACGTGCTCACCCAGGCCGCGCTCGCCGCCGGCCTGTGGGACTGGCTGCGGCACGGCACCGAAGCCGGCTGGTCGCCGCCGGAGGGGACGCGGTGAGCGGGTCGGTCGTCGTGCCGCGCAGCGGGCCAGCGGGCCGCGCGGCTGTGCGTGCGCTCGACCTGCTCGTCGGCGGCGCCGGCGCCCTGCTCACCGCCCCGCTTGTAGCGCTCGCCGCGATGCTGATCCGCCTCGAGTCGCCCGGGCACCCGCTTTACCGCCAGCGGCGCGTCGGCAAGGACGGCCGTCCGTTCGAGATCTACAAGCTGCGGACGATGGTCACCGGCGCGGAGTTCAGAGGCGCGGGCCTCGCGATCGCCGAGGGCGACGACCGCATCACCCGTGTCGGAGCATTCCTGCGCCGCACCTCGCTCGACGAGCTGCCGAACCTCTGGAACGTCGTGCGCGGCGAGATGTCGATCGTCGGCCCACGCCCGACGGTTCAGGTTCAGGTTGACCAGTACACGGACCGCCAGCGCGGTCGTCTGAACGTCAAGCCGGGCATCACCGGCTGGGCGCAGATCAACGGCCGCGCATCGCTGCCGTGGTCAGAGCGCATCGAGCTCGACCTCTGGTACGTCGAGCACCGCACGCTCGCGCTCGACGTCAAGATCCTCGCCCGAACGGCAAAGACCCTCCTCAGCGGCGACGGGCTCTACAAAGGCGACACGGGAGGATGGGGCAAGTGAGCCGAGCAACAGCAAGCGCCGCCAGCCCGAGGCGCGAGCTTGGACTGCGAGACGTATGTTTCATCGTCTCGCAGGGCAAGACTCGGCGCCTCGGGCATGCCGGCACGGTCTGGGGCTCGGAGCAATGAGCCACCGATCGGTCCTGCTCACCGGCGTCGGCAAGCGCTACGACATCGTCTCCGCGTTCGCGCAGCACACCACGACGATCGCGGCCGACCCGAGTCCGCTCGCGCCGGCTCAGTACGCGGCGCACCACCGCGTCGCGCCGCCGCGGATCGACGATCCGGCGTATGTCCCGTTTCTCGCGGAGATGTGCGCCGAGTACGACGTCGGGGCGGTCGTCCCGCTCACGGATCTCGACATCGAGGTGCTGGCGCAGGCGCGCGCGGATGGGATCCTGCCGGCGTTCACGCCCGACCCGGAGATCGCGCGGGCGACGTATGACAAGTACGAGACGCACCATCTGCTGCTGCGGCACGGACTGCCGTCGCCGCCGACGGTGCTGCCGGGCGAGGAGCCCGGGTCCTATCCGGTGATGGTGAAGCCGCGGCGGGGGTCGGGCGCGCGCTCGATCCATCTCGCGCGCGACGCCGAGGAGGCCGCCTTCTTCGTACGGTACGTGGAGGAGCCGACGATGGTGCAGCGGGCGATGGACGGGCCCGAGTTCTCGATGGACTGCCTGTCCGACCTCGACGGCGGCTGCCTCAACGTCATCCCGCGCACGATGCTGGAGTCGCGCGGCGGCGAGTCGATCAAGGGCGCGCCGCTCGCCGACGCCGAGCTGGTCGAGCTGGGCCGCCGCGTCGTCGAGGCGCTCGGCGTGCGCGGGCCGTGCACGGTGCAGGCGTTCCGCGACCGGGAGATCGGCCTCGGCATCACCGACGTCAACACGCGCTTCGGCGGCGCGTTCCCCGGGCCGATGTACGCCGCCCTGCCCGGCCGCACGTATCCGGAGCTGATCGTGCGGATGGCGAACGGCGAGCGGGTCGAGCCGCACGTCGGCGAGTTCGTCGCCGGCCGCCACTTCACGCGCTACTACTGGCAGCTCGAGCTGGACGAGCAGATGCGTCCCACCGGCCGCGACATCGTCGAGCCGCCCGGCCCGCCGGCGCCGCGAGCGTAGCGGTCGCCGCGGGACGGTTCTGTCGCTATCCTGTCGGGTGGAAGCGTCACAACCACGACAGTAGGAGCGCCGCCGTGTCTGCAACCGCGGAGCGCACGGAGCTGAAGCAGTTCAACGAGGTCGTCGACCTCTGGCAGGAGCGCGTGAACCGCGCACTCGACGAGGTGCCCGTCGCCGACGGCGACGTCTTCGACCGCTGGGCCGAGACGGTGCGCCAGCTGTCGGAGGCGATCGACCACGCCGTCCCGCCGAGCCTCGGCCCCGAGGACGTCGCGGAGATCCGCGGCGACCTGCTCGCGATCGTCCAGAGCGTCCTCGTGCACGACCCCGAGCGCCCGCTCGACTCCTACGAGCAGGCGCTGCTGCGGCTCGAGGCGATCCGCCACGTGATCCGCGACGCGCTCGACCAGCACCTGCCCGGCGAGCATGACGCCCGCGCGCTGCTCGGCGGGCTCGAGCAGGCGCTCCCGCGCGTCGGCCGCAGAGAGCTGGCGGCGCTGCTCGGCACGTCCGAGCGCTCGCTGCAGCGCATCCTCGCGAGCAAGGCGCCGGTCGAGCCGTCCCGGCGGTTGCTGCTCGTCGCGCGCCTCGTCGAGCTGCTGCGGCGCGGCTGGACGCCGGAGGGCGTCGTCGCCTGGTTCGCGCGTCCTCGGCCTGCGCTCGACGGCGCGAGCCCGCTCGAGGCGATCGACGATCCCGCGCGCGAGCAGGACGTGGTCGCGCTCGCGCGCGGGGGACGCGCCCAGCATGGCTCGTAGACGCGCGCTGCCCGACAGCGTCACGGTCGACGACGTCGCCTACCGCTGGTCCGACTACGACACCCCGCTGTGGTCACGGCCGAACTCGAGCGCCCAGCGCTGGAACCGCACGCGCGAGGCGCCGATGCAGTACACGAGCCTCACCTCGGAGGGCGCTTGGGCCGAGCTGATCCGCGTCGAGGACCTCGGCTCCGTCGCGGACGTCCATCGCGTGAGCATGCCGCTGTGGGCGCTGCACGTGCGGGAGACGCACGTCGCCGACTACGGCACCTTCGAGAAGGCCGATGCGGCGGGCTTCCCGCCGGAGGCGTTGGTGGACGAGGACCACGAGCGCTGCCGCGCCGAAGGGACGCGCCTGCGCGACAACGGCTTTCGCGGCGTGCTGGCGCCATCCGCCGCGCTTCCCGGCGCGGTGAACCTGACGCTGTTCGGCGCGCGCCTCGCCGTCGAGTGGGGCTGCGACGAGGATCGCCGGCTCGCCGCGTTCGTGCCGGTCAGACAGCTCGCGGTCGGCTACCCGCCCGACGACCTGCTGCCACGCGTGCGCCGGCACGGCACGCGGCATGGCGGTCTCGTCGCGTATCGCGCGGCGCGCAGATAGGCCCGCGCCCTCGGCCCGGTCTCAGCGGACGCGTACGAGCACGGCACGCGAGCTGCCGGCGGTGTTCAGTGGGTCGGCGCGCGTGGTGACGAGCACGCGGTAGAGGCCGGTGCGGGCGAGCTGCGTCGCGAGGGCGAAGCGGCCGGCGGCGGTCGTGGCCGCGATCGCGGTCGGGCGGCCGAAGGAGCGCGCGCCGGTGCGTCGCGCGATCAGCACGAGCACGTGGCTCTTCGGCGGCGTGGTGGCGCCGGAGATGTGCAGTGTGCCGCCCGCGCGCAGGTGCGTCGCCGAGACGCTCACCTGCACGGATGCGCGCACGGTCGCCGCGACTGAGGGCGAGGCGAGCGACAGCGCGCCCGGGGCGACCGCGCGCAGCGGCCCGTTCGTCAGCAGCGCCGGCGTCGCGATCCAGACGCCGTCGGCGCCCGTGCGCGTCGCCGCGAGCGTCCGCCACGCCCCGTCCACGCCCTGCTGCTGCACTGCTATGGCGGCGCCGGCCGGCCGGCGGCCGCTCTCGAGCGAGAGCCGGCCCGTGAGCGCGAACGGCCCCGGGTCCACCGGTGCGCCGACCGGCGCGAGCGTGAGCTGGTCGCGCGGCGGCGGCAGCAGCGCCGCGACCGCTCGGCGGATCTGCGGCAGCAGCGCGTAGAGCGCGTTGCCGGGGCAGTCGGTCAGGTCGGCGTCGCGGTGCCCGGAGATCCGCTGGAAGCGCACGAGCGCGCCGCGCGGCCAGCGGTTGTCGACCGGGTCCGAGCCGGTCGAGCGCTCGGTCACGGAGCCCGTCGCCGGCAGGCCCGCGAGCGACAGCTTCCACGCGAGCACGCGCTCGAGCGAGCGAAGCGCGGCCGGCGGCGGGGGCGCGGCCGAGTAGCTGCCGATCATCGCGACGCCGGTCGAGACGGCGTTCCAGCCGCCCGCCTGCGCGCCGGTCACGGGCTGGTCGAGGCCGCCCGCGCGCCCCTCGAAGATCGTCCCGTAGCGGTCGACGAGCAGGTCGTAGCCGATGTCGTTCCAGCGGTTGCCGTCGCGGTGGAAGAGGCAGATCGCCAGCACCATCGCGGCCGACTGCTGCGGCGTGTAGAGGGACAGCGACTCGGTGTGGTGGACGATCGCGAAGTCGACGCGGCCGTAGCGCGCCGGCGTGCGCGGATGGCACGTGTCCTGGGGATCCCACGCGCTGCGCGGGACGATCGGCGGGCGCCCGTCCGCCGCGGCCGGGGTCGCGCGCGGAACGCCCGCGGCGGCCGCGCCGCCGAGCGCGACGAAGCGCACGCGCAGGCCTCGCAGCGGGCGCGCGCCGCGCAGTTGCACGGCCTGCGCCGCGCCGCTCCAGACCGGGTCGCCGGCGTCGACCGCCGCCCAGCGGGTCCAGCGGCCGTCCGCGAGCTGCGCGCGCAGCTCGGCGCTGCCGCCGGCGCCGCGCCATGAGGCGCCGGCCAGCTCGAAGCCGGCGCCCGCACGCAGCGGCGGCGTGCGCCAGTGCGCGCCCGCGCTCCGCCGCGCCGGAACCGCTCGCTCGAACGTGCGCGGTCCGCGGCCGGACGCGTGTGCCGCGGCCGGACCGGCCGCGGCCGGCAGCACGACGAGCAGCGCGAGGAGGGCGGTGCGGCGCACGGGTCGCACGCATCGTGGCATCGACCGGGAAACACGGATGGTTCCGCGGCGATGCGGCGGCGCGCGGCGATCCGGCGCGCGCTGGCGCCTACGCGCTCGCGGCGCGCGGGCTTCTGCGGGCCGCTCTGCGCCCGGTCGCTCTGCCCGCCGTCCGTCTGCGCGAGGAGCTGCGCGTCGTGCGCGTCTTCCAGCAGGCGTCCACGAACGCGGCGATCTCGCCCGTCAGCCGTTCCGGCCTCGTGCGCAGCTCGAGCAGCGAGTCCGCGTTCAGCAGGCGGCCGTTCGGCAACTCGGCGGCGAGCATGCCGGCGTCGGAGAACGGATGGACCGGGTCGCGCGGGTGGCCGATCACGAGCGCCGGCGCGTCGAACGTGCGGCGCTCGGTGCGGTGCGGCGCGATCCGCCCGAAGAAGATCCCCTGCAGCACGGCCGCGCTCGGGCCCGGATCCTGCGCGACCCAGTCGACCACGATCTCGGCGACGAGCGGCAGCGGCGCGCGCGGCACCCAGCCCGCGACGCGCCGGACGGCCTTCATCACCGGCTCGCCGAACGTCAGCGCGACCAGCAGCGGCGTGAACGCGAGCGCGCTGCCGAGCAGGCCGTTGTCGAGCACCGGCATCTCCAGCAGCATCCCGCGCAGGCGCTCCGGCGCGAGCGAGGCGACCTCGAGCGTGACGTTGGCGCCGAGCGACGTGCCGCCGATCACCGCCTGCTCGACCTCCAGGTGGTCGAGCAGCGCGACGACCTGGCGCGCGAACGTGCCCATCGAGTAGCGCCACATGTCGCGCGGGCGGTCGGATCTGCCGTGCCCGAGCGGGTCCATCACGATCACGCGCTCGCCGCGGGCGGCGAGTGCCTCGGCGAGCGGCTCCTGCATCCGCTGCGACAGCAGCAGCCCCGGCAGCAGGACCGTCACGCGCGATCCCTCGCCGTAGACGGAGTAGGCGATCCGCTGGCCCTCGTGCTCGAAGAACGACATCGTTCTCCGAGGGTAGCGTGCGGCCCGCCCCCGGTCTCGCGTGCACGGCGAGCGCCGATGCGCCAGGCTGCGCGCCGACACGCCCACGAGACGCCGCCGCACAGGCGAATCCGTCAAGCTCTCCCGTCCCGTCGCAGCCCTCCCGCAGCGCCCTCTTCCCCCATGAAGCCAGCCGTACGCGATCGACTCGATCGCACGATCGAGGACATCGGACCCCTGCCGGTGCTGAGCGGCACCGTCGCGCGTGTGCGCGACCTGTCGGCCGATCCCGACGCGACGACGCCGCAGCTCGTCGCCGTGATCGACGCCGACGAGGCGTTCAGCGCCAACCTGCTGCGCTACGCCAACTCGGCCGCCTACGCGCGTCCGCTGCGCGCCCGCACGATCCATCAGGCGGTCACGATGGTCGGCCGCGACGCGCTCGCCCGCATCGCGATGGAGTCCGCCACCTACAGCCTGCTGGAGCAGATGCCCGGCACCGGCGGCCGCTCGCGCGGCGCGATGCACCTGCACGCCGTCAGCGTCGCCTCGTGCGCCGTCGAGATCGCGCAGCGCACCGGTGCCAGTGCCGAGGTCGTGCACCTCGCCGGCCTGCTGCACGACATCGGCAAGCTCGTGATGCCGCTTGCGTTCGGCGCCGACGCGGTCGACGAGATCGCGCGCGAGCAGGCGTCCGGCAAGGCGCGCGTCACGCTGGAGCGCGAGCGGCTCGGCGTCGACCATGCCTTCGCCGGCGCGCTGCTGGCCGACCAGGAGGGCATCCGCGGCGAGCTGTTCGAGACGATCAGCTTCCACCACGGCGGCCTGCCGGGGCCCGAGTCGCCGACGCGCGAGATCGCCTGCGTGCAGCTCGGCAACGTCGTCGTCGGGATGCTCGCAGGCGACGAGGCCGACCAGGAGCTCGTGCACGTCGCGCTGCAGCAGCTCGGCGCGACGCCGGCGCTGCTCGACGAGGTCGCCGAGGCGGCGCTGCCGAAGCAGAACGTCGCGGCGCCCGGTGCGGACGGCCTCGCCGCGCGGATCGCCTCGCTCGAGCGGCTCGCCAGCACCGACGAGCTGACCGGGCTCGCGAACCGGCGCGAGTGGCTCGCCCGCACGCGCACGCGGCTCGCCGGCAGCGAGGACGGCGCCGTGCTCGTCTGCGACGTCGACCGCTTCAAGCAGATCAACGACAAGGTCGGCCACCTGACCGCCGACCTCGTGCTGACGGAGATCGCGCGCGTGCTCGGCCGTCACGGCGACGCCGGCCGCCTCGGCGGCGACGAGTTCGCGGTCTGGCTGAGCTGTGACGCCGCAGCCGCAGAGCAGGCCGCGACGGCGATCGTCGAGGAGGTGAGCGCGCGGCTGCCGGGCGACGGCGAGCTGCCGGCCGTCACCGTCTCGATCGGCGTGGCGCTCAGCGGTGAGCAGGGTCGCGAGCTGACCAACCTGCTCGAGGCGGCCGACACGGCGCTGTACGCGGCGAAGGAAGCCGGCCGGGCGCGCGCCGCGCTCGCCGGCTGACAGCGGGTGCCGGAGGCGGCCACGTGGCCGCCGGAGGCGGGTCCCGCCTCGGTCCTACGCCGGCTTCGAGCCGGCCACGACGAAGCCGAGGATCGCCGCGAAGAAGCGCCCGCGCGCGTGAGCCGCGTCGAGCGCGTCCCACCAGCCGATCAGCTCCTCCGGGGTGAACGACCCGGCCGCGATCGCGGCGTCGAGATGGCCGGAGAGGATCCAGGTGAAGAAGTCGAACGGGATCTCGATCGCGTGCGGGATCGTCGCGACGTCGATCAGGTCCGCGTCGCGCAGCAGCCGCGGGAGCGTGCGCCCGACGCAGCCGTTCGGCACGCCGTCGCTGTAGCTGCGCACGATCCGGCGCGACAGGCGCCGGTCCGCGCCGTCGATCGCGAGCGTGTCCCAGTCGAACTCGAAGCCGACGAGCCGGCCCTGCGGCCGCAGGACGCGTGTCATCTCGCGCACCATCGCCTCCGGGTCGCCTTCCACGTGCATCAGCAGGCGCTCTGCGCGGCAGCGGTCGACCGACCCGTCCGGCAGGTCGATGCCCAGCACGTCGCCGACCTGGAACTCGACCGGCAGGTTGCGCTCCTGCGAGCGGCGCGCCGCCTCCGCGACGACGAGCGGCGAGCTGTCGATCCCCAGCACGTGGCCGGTCGGCCCGACGCGCCGCGCGATCGCGCGCACGTCGTCGCCCGTGCCGCAGCCGACCTCGAGCACGCGCTGGCCGCGGTGCAGCCGCATCTGCTCGAGCATCAGCGGCTTCGCCGCGCGCACGCCGGGCAGCTTGTTGCCGGCGTCGAAGAAGCGCAGCGCGAAGCCGGCGTCGAGGGCGACGCGCGTGCTCACGCGAGCCACTCCGCGATCAGCCGGCCGACGAGCGGCCCCTGGTCCTCCTGCAGGAAGTGCCCGGCGTCGGGGATCGTGTGCGCGACGTCGGTCCCGATCGCCTCGGCGACGCGCTGCCCGGTCTTGAGCGGGATGATCGGATCGCTGTCGGCCCACAGCACGAGCTTCGGGCGCGTGTCGGCGGCGAGCGCGTCGAGCACGCGCTGGCCCGCGGCGGCGCCGGGCGCGTCGGGCGAGCGCGGGATCATCAGCGGGAACGCGCGCGCGCCCGCCTTCGACGCTCCGTCTGCGTACGGCGCCTCGTAGGCGGCGATCACGTCGTCGCCCGGATCGCTGTGGCAGCCGCCGCGCACGAGCATCCCGATCGGCAGGTCCTCCGTGCGCTCGACGAAGTCGCGGAACATCGTCCAGGCGTCGCTCATCCGCTGGTGGCCGGTGAAGAGGCCGGTGTCCATCACGACGATGCGGTCGATCCGCTCCGGCTGCTCGACCGCGACGCGCAGCCCGATCGGGCCGCCCCAGTCGTGCACGACGACGGTCGCGCCGCGCAGGTCGAGCCGCTCGACGAGGTCGTTCAGCAGCTCGGTGTGACGGTCGTACGAGTACCAGCCGAGGTCGGCCGGCTTGTCGGAGCGGCCGAAGCCGGCGTGGTCGGGCACGACGCAGCGGAAGCCCGCGTCGCGCAGCGGCGGGATCGTGTGGCGCCACAGGAACGACCACGTCGGCTCGCCGTGCACGAGCAGCACCGGCGGGCCGTCACCCTCGTCGAGATGCGCGAGCCGCAGGCCGTCGACCTCGCGGTAGCGCGGCTCGTACGGGAAGTCCGGCAGGTTCGCGAAGCGCTCCTCGGGCGCTCGCACCGCCTCCGTCATGTCTCACCCTCTCTCGCCTGCAGTGACGCCGCGCCGCGTCGCTGTGCGGACTCGTGACCGCGAATCGAGTGACGCGTGTCACCCATCCCGACATCCGGTCCGCGTCGTGACGCTGTACGGCGACTGTATAGGGAGACTGGCCGGCGCGCCAGTCGAAAGTCGCGCATGCGCGCAAGTGGGCGTGACCACCCCCTCGCGCCGCGCGCGACGCGGATAACCTGCGTCGCTCCGTCCCGCGACCAACCGAGCGTCCATGGCCACAACCGAGCCCCAGACCAGCCAGCAGATCGATCCCGACCGCCTCGCCGTCGACACGATCCGGACCCTCGCGATGGACGCGGTCCAGAAGGCCAACAGCGGCCATCCCGGCACGCCGATGGCGATGGCGCCGGTCGGCTACCTGCTGTTCGGCGAGGTGATGCGCCACAACCCGCGCGACCCGCACTGGCCCGACCGCGACCGCTTCGTGCTGTCGGCCGGCCACGCCTCGATGCTGCTCTACTCGTGCCTGCACCTGTCGGGCTACGACGTCTCGCTCGACGACCTCGAGCAGTTCCGCCAGTGGGGCTCCAAGACGCCGGGCCACCCCGAGCTGCACGACACGCCCGGCGTCGAGACGACGACCGGTCCGCTCGGCCAGGGCTTCGCCAACGCGGTCGGGATGGCGCTCGCCGAGCGCTACCTGCGCGAGCGCTACGGCGCCGAGGTGCAGGACCACCACATCTACGGCATCTGCTCCGACGGCGACCTGATGGAGGGGGTCAGCGCCGAGGCCGCCTCGATCGCCGGCCACCTCGGGCTCGGCAAGCTCGTCTTCCTCTACGACGACAACCACATCTCGATCGACGGCAACACCTCGCTGAGCTTCGACACCGAGGACGTCGAGATGCGCTTCCGCGCGTACGGCTGGCACACCCAGCACGTCGACGACGCGAACGACCTCGACGCGCTGCGCGCCGCGATCGCCGCCGCCAGAGCGGAGGGGTCGCGGCCGTCGCTGATCCGCGTGCGCTCGACGATCGCGTGGGGCGCGCCGAACAAGGCGAACACCGCCGGCGCGCACGGCGCGCCGCTCGGCGAGGACGAGATCCGCGCCACGAAGGAGTTCTACGGCTGGGACCCCGACAAGCACTTCTACGTGCCGGACGGCGTGTACGAGCGCTGCAGCGCGATCGAGCGCGGCGCGGCGCAGCAGGCCGAGTGGGCGGCGCGCTTCGCGAGCTGGCGCACGGCCGACGCCGACCGCGCCGCCGAGTGGGACCTCGCGTGGGCGGGCAAGCCGCTGCCCGGTCTGGCGGGCGCGCTGCCGGACTTCGCCGGCAAGGACAAGCTCGCCACGCGCGCGGCCGGCGGCGAGACGCTGCAGGCGATCGCGCCGTTCCTGCCGACGATGGTCGGCGGCTCGGCCGACCTCAACGAGTCCGTCAAGACCGGCATCAAGGCCGACGGCGCGTACTCGAAGACCGAGGCGACCCGCAACGTCTACTGGGGCATCCGCGAGCACGCGATGGGCGCGGCGGTGAACGGCCTCGCGCTGCACGGCGGCATCGTGCGCCCCTACGGCGCGACGTTCCTGCAGTTCGCCGACTACATGCGCGGCGCGATCCGCCTGTCGGCGCTCATGAGACTGCACGTCGCCTGGGTCTACACGCACGACTCGGTCGCGCTCGGCGAGGACGGCCCGACGCACCAGCCGATCGAGCACCTCGCTGCGCTGCGCGCGATCCCCAACCTGACGGTGATCCGCCCGAGCGACGCAGCGGAGACGGCGGAGGCGTGGCGCTACATCGTCGAGCAGCTCGACGGTCCCGGCGTCTTGGTGCTCAGCCGCCAGAACCTGCCGGTGCTCGACCGCTCCGTCTACGGCCCGGCGGCCGGGATCGACAGAGGCGCCTACGTGCTGGCCGAGGATCCCGACGCGGTCGCGACGCTCGTCGGCACCGGCTCCGAGGTCTCGCTCGCGCTGGAGGCGCGCGACCTGCTCGCCGGCGAGGGCGTGAAGGTGCGCGTCGTCGCTATGCCGAGCTGGGAGCTGTTCGCCGCGCAGGACGACGCCTACCGCGCCGCGGTGCTGCCCGCCGGTCAGCCGAAGGTCTCCGTCGAGGCCGGCATCGCGATGGGCTGGGCGCAGTTCGTCGACGCGTCCGTCTCGATCGAGCGCTTCGGCGCCTCCGCCCCGGGCGAGACGGTCATGCGCGAGCTGGGCATGACGCCCGAGCACGTCGCCGAGGTCGTGCGCGGGCTGCTGTAGCCCGCGCGGCCCCGGTCAGTGCAGCGTCTCGCCGCGCGCGAGCATCGCGACGAATCTCTCGATCCGTCTCGCGCGCGTCTCGGGGCGCTTCGCGTCCTGCACGCGGTAGAGGATCGCGTAGCGGTTGGCGCCGCTGAGCGTGGCGAAGAAGGCGGCGGCGGCCGGGTTCGCGTCGAGCGCCGCCTGCAGGTCGGGCGGCACGGCGGCGCTGCGCTGCCCGTCGTAGGCGGCCTCCCACCGGCCGTCGGCTCTCGCCGCCTCGACCTGCGCGAGGCCGGGAGGGCGCATGCGCCCGTCGGCGATCAGCCGCTCGACGTGCCCGGTGTTGATCTTCGACCATCTGCTGGCGCGCTTGCGCGGCGTGAAGCGCTGCAGGAACCAGGTCGCGTCGAAGCCGCGCTTCTGCCCGTCGATCCAACCGAAGCAGAGCGCGACGTCGAGCGCCTGCGCGTAGGTGACGGTCGCGATCCCGCTGTCCTTCTTGGCGATCTGCAGCCACACGCCGGGGGCATGCGCGTGCTGCTCCTCCAGCCACGCCTCCCACGCGGCCGCGGACGCGAACGGCAGGATCCGCAGCTCGTCGGGCATCGGGCGAGTGAAGCACACGCCGGCGGGCGGGCCGGCGGGGAGGGGGTCCGCCGAGGCGGACCCCCTCCCGCTGCCCGCTCCCGCCCGAGGGATCGGAGCGGGGCTCGCGCAGCAGGGGCGGTGGAACGGAGGTGCCCGCGGAACCCGGTCGCTCGATCCAGATCGCTGACGGATCGCGCGACTGGTGTAGGTAGGTCCGCGCTGCCTTTTGCTGACGAGCGCGGCAGACGCTAGCTCTGCCGCCTCCACGATGCGCCGGTTGCCGGTAAAGCTTTGTTGAGCGTGAAAAGCCGAGGTCTTGCTTCGTGGCGTCCCCGGCACAGCGGGGACGCATCCGTCCACACGTCTCCCGGCGCGCCCGTCCGAGCGGTAGGCTGGCGCCGTGAGCTCTGCGGGGGGCCCATCCGGCATCGAATCCGGGGATCTGCCACCCGGCGCTCGCGCTCGGGATCGTGCGGGGGTCGCCCCGGCCGAAGCTCCGCTGGAGCGCGGCCGCGAGCTGGCCGCGCTGGAGGAGGCGATCGCGGCCGCGGCGGCCGGCGAAGGCCGCGTCGTGCTGCTCGAGGGCGCCGGCGGGATCGGCAAGACGCTGCTGCTCGCCCACGCCGTCCAGCGTGCGCAGACGAGCGAGATGATCGTGCTGCGCGCGCGCGGCGGGGAGCTGGAGCGCCAGTTCCCGTTCGGCGTCGCGCTGCAGCTGTTCGAGCCGTACCTGTCCTCGGCCGCGCCGCGCGAGCGCAGACGCGTGCTCGCGGGCGCCGCCGCCCACGCCGCTCCGCTGCTGTCCGGCGACGTGACGGGCCGCGAGGGCAGCGCGCCGGAGTTCTCGCTGCTGCACGGGCTCCACTGGGTCGCGGCGAACATCGCCGAGCGCCGGCCGCTGCTGATCGCCGTCGACGACGCGCACAGCGCCGACGACGCGTCCCTGCGGGCGCTGCTGTTCCTCGCGCAGCGGATCGAGGACCTGCCGCTCGCGCTCGTGATGACGGCGCGCCCGCGGCCCGCAGCCGGCGCCGGCAGCGGCGACGCGCTGAGCGCGCTCGCGGCGCATCCGCTCGCGCTGCGCTGCGAGCTGTCGCCGCTCAGCGAGCAGGCGATCGCGACGATCGTGCGGCGCCGCCTGCCGGACGCCGACGACGCCTTCTGCGCCACCTGCGCACGCGTCACGAACGGCAACCCGTTCTTCCTGCGCGAGCTGCTGTCGGAGCTGGACGGCAGCGGGATCGAGCCGGCCTCCGCGCACGTCGGCGTCGAAGGACTCGGGCCGCTGACGATCTCGCGCGCCGTCGACGCGCGCATCCGGCGGCTCTCACCGGGGGCGCCCGCGCTCGCGCATGCGGTCGCAGTGCTCGGCGACGGTGTCTCGCTCGCGCACGCCGCCGCGCTCGCGCGGCTCGGCGCCGACGACGCCGCCACCGCCGCCGACGAGCTGGCGGGCGCCGACGTGTTGCACCCGGCGCCGGAGCTGGGCTTCGTCCATCCGATCGTGCGCCAGGCCGTGTACCTCGGGATCCCGGCCGCCGAGCGCGGCCGGCTGCACCTCGCCGCCGCCGAGCTGCTGCGCGCCGGCGGCATGGCGGACGCGGACGAACGCGCTGCCGCCCATCTGCTGGAGACGCTCCCGGTGGGTGCGCCGTGGGTCGTCTCGTGCCTGCACGCCGCGGCCAGACGCGCGCTCGCCGGCGGCGCGCCCGACACGGCCGCGAGCTTCCTGCTGCGCGCGCTCGACGAGTCGCCGCCGCAGGCGGAGCGCGCCGAGCTGCTCGTCGATCTCGGGCGCGCCGAGGCGCTCGCCGGCCTGCCGAGCGCGGTCGAGCGGCTGCGCACGGCGGTCGCGCTGCTCGAGCGCCCGGACGCCCGTGCGCATGCACTCGCGCAGCTCGGCCAGGCGCTCTACACGGCCGGCGACAACGCGGCCGCCGCCAGCGCGTTCGACGAAGGGCTGCGCGTGCTCGACGGCGCCGACCCGGTGCTCGAAGAGCAGCTGACCGCCGGCTACCTCGGCGCCGCACGGCTCGACTTCCGCACGCGCGAGACGGCGCAGACGCGCTTCCGCGAGCTGCTCGCGGGATCGACCGAGGCGGCGACGCCGGCCCAGCGCGAGCTGCTCGCCCAGCGCGCGCTGGAGCACGCGATGCTCGGCAACGCCCCATACGACGAGGTCGTCGAGCTGGTCCGCCTCGCGCACGCCGGGGGCGAGCTGCTGCGCGAGGCGACGGCCGACGGCGTCGCGTGGGCGGGCTCGGTCGCGACGCTGCTGTTCTGCGACGCGCTCGACGACGCCGAGGCGGCCACGAGCGCCGGCCTGGAGGACGCCCGCAGACGCGGGTCGGTGATCGGCTTCGCCGTCATGTCGACCGTACGCGGCGCCTCGCGCTACCTGCGCGGCGACCTGACGAGCGCGCTCGGCGACCTCGAAGGCGGGCTCGAGCGCGTGCCGCTGATGGTGCTGGTGCGCCCGTTCGCGCACGGCTGGATGGCGCTTGCGCACATCGACCGCGGCGAGCACGCCGAGGCCGAGGCGCTCGTGGGCGTGCCCGAGGAGGGCCAGGACGCGCACTTCACCTACAACTGGTCGCTGTTCGCGCGCGCACGCCTCGCGCTTGCGGAGGGGCGCACCGAGCGCGCGCTCGAGGACCTGCTCGAGTGCGGGCGCCGGCAGCTCGCCGTCCCGGCGCCCAACCCCGGCGTGCTGGCATGGCGCTCGGAGGCGGCGATCGCCGCGGGCCGGCTCGGGCGCGCCGAGCAGGCGCGTTCGCTGGCCGCGGAGGAGGTCGAGCTGGCGCGCGCGTTCGGCTCCCCGCGCGCGCTCGGCGTGGCGCTGCGCGCCGCCGGGCTGGTCGCCGAGGGCGCAGAGCGCCTCGCGCTCCTGCAAGAGGCCGTCACGTCGCTCGAGCGCTCGCCGGCGCAGCTCGAGCTGGCGCGCGTGCTCGTCGATCTCGGTGCGGCGCAGGGGGTCGCCGGGCAGCGGACGGGGGCGCGCGAGACGCTGCGCCTGGGTCTCGACATCGCCCATCACGCCGGCGCGAGCGCGCTCGCCGCCGCTGCCCGCACCGAGCTGGTCGCGGCCGGCGCGCGCCCGCGGCGACCGGCGGTTCGCGGCATCGATGCGTTGACGCCGAGCGAGCGCCGCGTCGCCGAGCTGGCGGAGCGCGGGCTGACGAACCGCGAGATCGCACAGGCGCTGTTCGTCTCGACCAAGACGGTCGAGTTCCACCTGCGCAACGCGTACTTCAAGCTGCGCATCGGCTCGCGCGCCGAGCTGTCGGACGCGCTGCGTGCCGTCGCCGGGGGCGACCTGGCCGACGAGGCGCCGGCCCAGGAGCCGGCGCCGGCGCGTCAGGCGCGGCCGTAGACGGGGATCGCGGCGCCGCTGGTGGCGGCGCCGTCGTCGGAGCAGAGGAAGGCGATCGTCGCCGCGATCTGCGCGGGGGCGACCCACTTCGCGTAGTCGGCTCTCGGCATCGCGGCGCGGTTCGCGGGCGTGTCGATCACGCTCGGCAGCAGCGCGTTGCAGCGCACGCCCTCGTCGCGGTACTCGACCGCGACCGCCTGCGCGAACGCGATCACGCCCGCCTTTGCGGACACGTAGCCGGCGGCACCCGGGAACGGCTGCAGCGCCGCGCGCGTGCCGACGCACACGACGGACCCGCCGCCGGCCGCCACGAGATGCGGGAGCGCCGCCTGCGTGACGAGGTAGGTCGGCCGCAGGTTGAGCCGCAGCTGCGCCTCGAACGACTCGATCGGCTCCTCCGCCACGCGCGCGCCCTGCGCGAAGCCGCCGACGAGGTTGACGACCGCGCGCAGCGGCGCGGCCTCGGTCCCCGCCGCCAGCGCGACCGCGTTCGCGACCGCCGGCTGCTCGAACAGGTCCGCCTGCACCAGCTCCAGGCCGTCGCGCCGCTCCACCCGCTCCAGCTCGCGCTCGGCGACCCACGGCACGACGACGCGCCAGCCGTCGTCCAGCAGGCGCGTCACGACGGCGGCGCCGAGGCCGCCGGTCCCTCCCGTCACGAGCGCGCTGCGATCGGCCGGCATGCGGCAACGGTACCGACCGCCCGTCCGCCTGCGTCCGACAAACCCCGCAAATTGCGGGTGCGTCGCGGACGCGTGGGGAGGCGGGGAACGCCCGCTGACTAAGGTGTCCCGACCGCATGGCGAAGGACACCGAGAAGCTCATCCGTCAGCTCTCGCTCATCAGCTACCTGATGGCCGAGCGGCGCCCAGTCACCGCCCCCGAGATCCGGCGGGACGTCGAGGGCTACAGCGCGATGAACGAGGACGCCTTCGCGCGCCGCTTCTACGCCGACCGCTCGGAGCTGGAGGCGCTCGGCATCCAGCTGTCGGTCGACAAGCCGGTCGAAGGCCTCGCCGAGCAGGAGAACTACTCGCTGCCGCCGGAGAACTTCCACCTGCCGGCGATCGAGTTCACCGACGCCGAGCTGGCCGGCCTGCAGACCGCGCTGTCGCTGCTCGACGGCGAGTTCGCCTACGCCGAGCCGCTGCGGCTCGCGCTGCAGCAGATCTCGTGGGGCCGCTCGAACCCGCTGCAGGCGCCCGAGCAGCGCTCGATCGCGCTCGGCATCACCGCCTCCGCCGGCGGCCACGACCTGTCGCAGCGCCTGGCGAAGATCGAGACGGCGATCTTCCGCCGCAAGACGATCGTCTTCGACTACTACACGATGCAGCGCGACGAGCTGGGCTCGCGCAAGGTCGACCCCTACCAGCTGCTGTTCCAGGGCGGGCAGTTCTACCTCGTCGGCCGCGCGCACGAGCGCGAGGACATCCGCGTCTTCCGCCTCTCGCGCATCCGCGGCAAGGTCGCCTACGCGTCGAAGGCCGAGCACGACTTCCAGCGCCCCGACGAGTTCGACCCGCGCGCCTACGCGAACCGCATCCAGTGGCAGTTCGGCGAGCCGGTCGGCACCGCCGAGGTGCGCGTCGGCGACAAGATCGGCTGGCAGATCGAGCGCCACTTCGGCCGCTACGGCGAGATGCGTCCGGCCGACGACGGCAGCGGGGATCGCATCTTCTCGACGGAGTACGCCGACGCGCGCCAGCTCGTCGCATGGGTGCTCGGCCTCGGCGAGCACGCGCGTCTCGTCGGCCCGCCGGAGCTGGCGGAGGAGCTGGAGAAGCGGCTCGCGCTGCTCGCCGAGCGCCACCGCGGGGAGCTGGAGCTGGCGGCGCCGGCCGCGGCGGGCGCGGGCGGCGCCGACGTCGCCGTCGAGGCCGAGTCGAACGGGAACGGCCGCCGCGAGAGTGCCGCGATCCGCCCGGAGCGCTTCGCACGGCTCGTCACGCTCGCGTCGATCCTGATCCAGAACGGCCGCGCCGGCCGGCGCATCGCCGCCGCCGAGGTCTGCGAGCGGCTGCAGATCTCCGAGCAGGAGCTGGAGGAGGACATCGGCGTGCTGAACGTCGTCAACTTCGGCGCCGGCTCCTACGTCCTCTACGCCGAGGTGCACGAGGACGGGATGATCGAGGTCGACCCGGAGGCCTACGGCGACTCGTTCGCGCGCCCCGCGCGGTTGCTGCCGGTCGAGGCGAAGGCGCTGGTGGCGGCGATCGACCTGATCGGCGAGCACATCCCGGAGGGGTCGCTGGCGTCGGTGCGCGAGAAGGTCGTCGCGGCGCTCGGCGAGGACCCGATCCGCGAGGGGCTGCAGGTCGCGACGGCCGGCGGCGACGACTCGCAGGTGGCCGGCATCGTCTCGCGCGCGATCGCCGGGCAGCGGTTGCTCGCGATCGACTACTTCAAGGAGAACGAGGGCGTGTTCTCCTCGCGCACCGTCGAGCCGTACGCGCTGATCAACGGCCGCGAGGGCTGGTACGTCGCCACGTTCGATCCCGACAAGGAGGCGGTCCGGCACTTCCGCCTCGACCGCATCAAGTCGGCGACGGTGACCGACGAGCGCTTCGAGCCGCGCCCCGAGGTCAACCCCGCAGCCGACGTCGACGGCTGGCCGCGCACCGGCGAGGTGCCCGCCTCGCGCCGCGCGCGCCTGTGGATCTCGCCCGAGCGCGCGCGCTGGGCGCGCGAGGAGCGCACTGTGATGGAGGAGCTGTCGGACGGGTCGGTGGTCGTCGAGCTGAGCTTCGCCGGCGTCGCCTGGCTCGTGCGGGAGGTCCTCAAGGAGGCCGGCGACGCGGCCGTGCTGGAGCCCGAGGACGCGCGCGCCGCGGTGCGCGAGGCGGCCGCGCATCTCGCCGCCGCATGAGCGCGTGAGCCGCCGCGACCAGATCCGCATGACGGACGCCGAGCTGGCGGCCTTCCTCGACGAGCAGCGCACCGTGATCGTCGCGACGAACGGCCGCGACGGCTGGCCCCACCTGATGCCGCTCTGGTACACGGTCCGCGCCGGCGAGCTGTGGGCGTGGACCTACGCGAGATCGCAGAAGGTCCGCAACCTCGAGCGCGACCCGCGCGCGACGTGGCAGGTCGAGGCGGGGACGTCGTATGAGGAGCTGCGCGGCGTCATGGTCAAGGCGAACGTCGTGCTGCACCGCGACCTGCCGACCGTCTCCGCCTTCGGTGTCGAGCTGTTCGAGCGCTACACGGGCACGAGCCCGCTCGCCCCCGAGGTTCGCACGATGATCGAGGCCCAGGCGCCCAAGCGGGTGGCGATGCAGTTCGTAGCTGCCCAGCTTCCCGTGACCTGGGATCACGGGAAGCTCGGCGGGACGTACTGAGCTCCGCTCCGGCGGCGGGCGTTGCACGCCGCGTGCGCCGATCGCCTGGGGAGGGGGCGAGAGCAGGTGCTGTCGCGCCGCCGGTTGCGGCGCCTGACGGCCGGCTCTGCGCAACCGCACGCGCGATCCGTGCCGCCACCGGCGCGAATGGCGACAAACGTGACGGTCCGGCCGGTCCTCGTCTCGATCGCCGACGGACTCGGCGCTCTGCTGAGCGAGCTGATCCGGGTCTACGAGGAACGGCCCGGCTGATCTGCGGCAACTCCGGCCGGGGTGCTTCTCACAGCATCGGTCCAACGCGCCCCGTCCCACCAGCGCATTTGGGCCGGCCCGTTTGCATACCATCCCTCCGGCGGTCCGGAGCCGGGGGGCGCCTCGGGCCTGCGCGCGGTTCGCGGACGAAGCGCAAGACCGCCGACGAGTAGAAGGACGCCGCCGACCAAGGCGGCATAGATGCCGGTGCCAGGCGACGCGACCACATCGGGGAGCGCGTCCTGACCGAGCAACGCCTCGACCTGGCTCCGTTCGCCTTGAGGGAGCGTTGACGCTACCTGGCGCGAGTCCTTATTGCCGAGCGCGATTCCGGCGAAGATCGCGGCAACGACGCCGGCGACGCAGATCCCTCGCTGGGTGGCGCCCGTCAGGCCGGAGCGATACGCGAGGAGGAGCCCGAGTGCTGCCGCTCCTGCCAGAACGAGGAACATCCAGCCGTCGTGTTGCATCAGCGTGTTGTTGACGATCCGCTGATACTGGGGCGGCGGCGAGAGGTACGGAAGGAACGCCGAAACGACAAGGCAGGTGATCCCGAGCATGGAGATGACCGCCCCGATTGGGTCGAGGCGTGTTGTCGTGCGCTCGCTGTCTCGCGGGCTACGGCTCTCGATGAGGGATGCTTGCTCCGGGAAAATGCGACGCGCCTCGTCGGCGGTCATCACATCACCGTCCTCGTCGATCCAGCCCTTGCAATCTGGGCAGAACTGGCACGGCGACTCGGCGAGAACCTGCTGGGGGATATGTGTGCACAGCGGCATGGCGCCGAACCCTATGCCGCGCTCCGTCAATGCCGCAACCGAGAACTGGTGCGCCAGTCGGAACATCCAAAGGATGGGGGAGACGACAGGCTGCAGCTCGGTGAGGAGGGGTGCGGTGGCGGTTCTCGCGCGCGGCGAGCTGGTCGGAGATCGCGACCCAGCCGCTCCTCCGCAGTCGTTCGGTCGCCTGTGCGAGGTTGCCGGCCGCAGCTGCGATACCGGGAGCAGGGGAAAGGTCGCTGCGCGGTCGCGCGATCCACACCCGTCGCCCGGCCAAGTCGAGGAAGCTGCCCTGGTAGGCGCGTGCCGACCGGACGCCTGGGACGTGACGCACTCGGCTGAGAAGTCCCGGGTCGGCGATGCTGCCGGTCGCCTGGTTGTCATCGCCGCTGACGATCCACAGGTCTGCCGTGGAGACGACGTAATCGCTCATGTAGGCGCCAATGCCGCGCAGGAGGTCGGTGCGGGCGCCGCTGATCGACACGGCACCGGAGACGGCGACGGTCGCGGCCAGCGCGAGCGTCGAGAGGCCGCCGAGGAGGCCGCTTCCAAGCCGGCGGGAGCTTCGCGAGCGCCGGGTCGATCGACACGAGCGAAACGGGCACATTGCGGCCACGGGCGCTGACGATCGCCCGCTCGTCCTAGACCGGGGCAACCTGCTCCACCGCTCGTATAGGGACACTTCTGCACACACGTAACTCCGGAGTGGGTCGGCGTCCGGGAGTGTGCGACAGGCAGTGCGGTCGTGCAGAGAGCGGGTGGACGCCGCAGGCGCAGCACCCTCCCCTCCCCTCCCCTCCCCTCCCCTCCCCGGCCGACCGGCACACGCGTCGCGCAACGGCGCGCCGGAGCGGGCGCCGTAAGCGTCAGGCAGCCGCGCTCTCGCGCCGCCAGACCTGACCCGCCCGCTCGTACTCCACGCCGTTCGCCAGCGCGTTTGCGAACTCCGCGCCGCGCTCGCGCTCGACGAGCCACAGCGCGAGGTCCATGCCGGCGGTGACGCCTTGGGAGGTGAGGATGTCGCCGTCGTCCACGACGCGCTCGTCGATCACCTCGGCGCCGGTCTCGCGCAGGCGGTCGAGCGCGAGGCGGTTCGTCGTCGCCGGGCGGCCGGCGAGCAGGCCGGCGGCGCCGAGCAGCAGCGCGCCGGTGCAGACGGACGCGATCGCGACGCCGTCCGCGTGCAGGCGTGCCAGCGCGGCCGGGATCGCGCCGCGCTCGATCTCCGCGAGCACGCCGGTCGGGCTGCCGTCGAGCAGCCCTCCGCCGGGAACGAGCACCAGGTCGGGCCGCTCGGCGAGCGCGCGGTCGGGGATCAGCGTCGTGCCGACGCCGGAGAGGACGCGGTCGGCGCCGTCGAGCGTGACGAGCGACACCTCGAACGGCGCTCCGGCGCGTGCGGCGTGGCGCAGCAGCTCGTTCGGGCCGATCGCGTCGAGGTCGTCGAAGCCGTCGAAGATGAGGATGTCGATCTGCATGGCGGTCGCTCCTGGCGGTCGATGAGTGGCGGCGTCTTCGATGCTCGCGCGCCTCGCGCCGGCACGCCAGTGGCAGGAATGACAACGTGCGTATGATTTCCGCCATGGCGCATCGCATCGCCGTGCTCGCGCTCGCCGACATCGTCGTCTTCGACCTCGCGACGCCGTTCCAGCTGCTCGGCCGGGACTACGAGCTGACGCTGTGCGCGACGGAGCCCGGCGAGATCCCCACCACCAGCGGCTTCCCCGTCGTCGCCTCGCATGGGCTCGACGCGCTCGCCGAGGCCGGCACCGTCGTCGTCCCGGGCTTCGCTCCCCGGCAATGGCCGCTCGCGCCCGAGGCACTCGACGCGCTCCGCGCCGCCCACGCCCGCGGCGCCCGCATCGCCTCGATCTGCACCGGCGCGTTCGCGCTCGGCGCCGCCGGCCTGCTCGACGGCCGCCGCGCCACCACCCACTGGCGCTACGCCGCCCAGCTCGCGGAGCTGTGCCCGCAAGCCCAGATCGACCCCGACGTGCTCTACGTCGACGAGGGCGACCTGCTGACCTCCGCCGGCGTCGCCGCCGGCATCGACCTCTGCCTCCACCTGCTGCGCCGCGACCACGGCGTCGAGGCCGCGAACAAGGCCGCGCGCCAGACGGTCGTCGCTCCGCACCGCAGCGGCGGCCAGGCGCAGTTCATCCAGCGGGCAGTCCCGCCAACCGACGACGGCAGCCTCGAGGCCACGCGCGCCTACGCGCTCCAGCGCCTCGACAAGCCGCTCACCGTCTCCCAGCTCGCGGCCCACGCCTGCACGAGCGAGCGAACCTTCAACCGCCGCTTCCGCCAGGAGACCGGCACCACCCCGCTCAAGTGGCTCCACGCCCAGCGCGTCGACCATGCGCGCCGGCTGCTGGAGGGCAGCGACCTGCCGGTCGAGGCGGTCGCGCAGCGCTGCGGCTTCGGCTCGGCGGCGATCCTGCGCCAGCACTTCCGCCGCGCCACCTCCACGACGCCGACGGCCTACCGGCGCACCTTCGCAGGGAGCGTCGGCAGCACGCCGCAACGGCCCCCGGTACGCTGAGCCCCATGGAGCAGCTCCGGGGGCTCATCTTGTCGGGGGGCAAGGGCACACGCCTGCGCCCGATCACGCACACGAGCGCGAAGCAGCTCGTGCCGGTCGCGAACAAGCCGGTCCTCTTCTACGGGATCGAGGCGATGGCCGCGGCCGGGATCAAGGAGATCGGCATCATCATCGCGCCCGAAACGGGCGACGAGATCAAGGCGACGGCGGGCGACGGCTCGCAGTTCGGCGTCGAGATCACCTACATCCTGCAGGACGAGCCGCTCGGCCTCGCGCACGCGGTCCTCACCGCCGAGCCGTTCCTGCGCGACGCGCCGTTCGTCATGTACCTCGGCGACAACCTGCTGCAGGGCGGGATAGCGGAGCTGGTCGACCGCTTCCGCGCGAACGAGCCGGAAGCGCTGATCCTGCTCACGCCCGTGCCCGACCCCGAGAACTACGGCGTCGCCGAGCTGAACGGCAGCAACACCGTCAAGCGCCTGGTCGAGAAGCCGAAGGAGCCGGCGACGGACCTCGCGCTCGTCGGCGTGTACATGTTCACGCCGCGGATCCACGACGCCGCCCGCGCGATCGAACCGTCCGCGCGCGGCGAGCTGGAGATCACCGACGCGATCCAGCACCTCGTCGACGAGGGCCGCCGCGTCGAACCGCACATCGTCACCGGCTGGTGGAAGGACACCGGCAGACTCGAGGACATGCTCGAGGCGAACCGCCTGATCCTCGAGAACGTCGAGCAGCGGATCGACGGCGAGCTCGACGACGAGTCGAACGTCGAGGGGCGCGTGATCGTCGAAGCGGGCGCACGGCTGGTCCGCTCGCGCGTGCGCGGCCCGGCGATCATCGGCGCCGGCGCGACGCTGACCGACTGCTACGTCGGCCCGTACACGGCGATCGCCGAAGGCTGCGCGATCGAGCGCGCCGAGGTGGAGCATTCGATCCTGCTCGCCGGTTCGTCGGTGTGCGGCCTCGACGGCCGCATGGAGTCCTCGCTGCTCGGCCGCAACGTCGCGATCCGCCGCGACGACCGCCAGCCGCGCGCCTACCGCTTCATGGTCGGCGACAACTCCGAAATCGGCATCCTGTGACGATGCCGGTCGGACTCGCGAACCGCCTGACGGCGTCATCGGACCTCGAAATGCAAAGCATTCCTTCGGTCCTGCTTCCTTGTCAGCCGGCCCGCGAGCCTCGCCGAGCATCGCCACAAGAGTGAATATGCGGATTCTGGTCACCGGCGCCGGCGGGATGCTCGGCCAGGACGTCGTCGCCGCCGCCGAGGCGAATGGCGACGAGGTGGTCGCGCTCGCGCGTGGCGACCTCGACGTGACCGACGAACGGGCGGTCGCCGCCGCGCTGTCGGACGAGCACGTCGACGCGGTGATCAACTGCGCCGCCTGGACCGACGTCGACGGCGCCGAGGAGGATCCCGACGGCGCCGACGCCGTCAACGCGCTCGGCGTCGAGCACCTGGCGAACGCCGCGGCCCACGTCGGCGCGCGGCTCGTGCACGTATCGACCGACTACGTCTTCGACGGCGCTCGCTCCGCCGACGAGCCCGCCTACGTCGAGTCCGACATCCCTGCGCCGCACAGCGTGTACGGGGCCTCGAAGCTCGCCGGCGAGGAGGCCGTCACGGCCGCCGGCGGCTCGCACGCGATCGTGCGCTCCTCGTGGCTGTTCGGCGTCGGCGGGCGCAACTTCGTCGCGACGATGCTCGCGCTCGGCGAGGAGCGCGACGAGGTGACCGTCGTCGACGACCAGGTCGGCTGCCCGACGGCGACCGCCCATCTGGCACCTGCGCTGCTGCAGCTCGCGCACGACGAGGACGCGCAGGGGATCTTCCACGTCGCCGGCGCCGGCCAGTGCTCGTGGCACGACCTCGCGGTCGAGGCGTTCCGGCAGGCCGGGATCGCCTGCCGCGTGCTGCCGTGCACGACCGCCGACATGCCGCGCCCGGCGCCGCGGCCGCCCTTCAGCGCGCTCGTCAGCGAGCGCGACGACGCACCCCTGCTGCCGCCGTGGCAGGAGGGCCTCACCACGTATCTCGCCCAACGGGGGGTCCACGCATGAAGCTCTTGGTCTGCGGGGGAGCCGGCTTCATCGGCTCGAACTTCGTCCGCCTGCGCGTGCGCGACCACGGCGACGAGGTCGTCGTGCTCGACAAGCTCACGTACGCCGGGCGCAAGGAGAACCTGCACGACACGATCGACGCCGTTCGCTTCGTGCACGGCGCGATCGAGGACCCCGACGCCGTCGCCGACGCGATCGAGGGCGTCGACGCGGTCGTCAACTTCGCCGCCGAGACGCACGTCGACCGCTCGATCGCCGACCCCGACGCCTTCCTGCGCACGAACGCGATCGGAACCTACGTGCTGCTGGAGGCCGCGCGCACGGCCGGCGTGCGCTTCCTGCAGGTCTCGACCGACGAGGTCTACGGCTCGATCGACGAGGGCTCCTTCACGGAGAAGTCGCCGCTGCAGCCGTCGAGCCCGTACTCCGCCACCAAGACCGGTGCCGACCTGCTCGTGCTCTCGTACTTCCACACCTACGGGCTGGAGACGCTGATCTGCCGCGGCTCCAACAACTACGGGCCCTACCAGTACCCCGAGAAGCTGATCCCGCTGATGGTGCTCAACGCCCTGCACGGCGACAAGCTGCCGGTCTACGGCGACGGCATGCAGGTCCGCAACTGGCTCTACGTCGAGGACTTCGGCCGCGGGATCGGGCATGCGCTGGAGCACGGCACGGCCGGCGAGGTCTACAACGTCGGCGGCCCCGACGAGTGCCCGAACATCGAGGTCGTCAAGAAGATCGTCGAGCTGACCGGCAACGACGACTCGCTGGTCGAGTACGTCACCGACCGCCCCGGCCACGACCGCCGCTACTCGCTCGCGTCCGAGAAGCTGAGAGCGCTCGGCTGGCAGGCGCAGGTGCACTTCGCCGAGGGGCTCGACCAGACCGTCGCCTGGTACCGCGAGAACGCCTGGTGGTGGGAGCCGATCCGCTCGGGCGACTACCGCGAGTACTACGAGCGCCAGTACGGCCGCGCGCTCGGATAGTTCACAGGCGCGTCCGCGCGCACGGGGAAGGCGCGCGGAAGCTGTGCACTTGCGGACATCGCAGGTGACCGCGGGGCGGCTCGCGGGCAAGACTGCGCCCATGCGCGCTCCCCGCAAGGCCCGCAGACGCACCCCCGCGAACCGCTGGCGCGAGACATGCGTCGACGGCATGCTGCACGTCGCCTTCGCCGCCGCGGCGGGGGCCGAGTCGGCCGCCCAGCGCTGCGCGCGCACCGTCGCGCGACAGCGCACCCCGCCGCGCGGACCGCGCGCGCGGCGAATGCGCTGGAAATAGCGTATTCGCGCCAGTCACCGTCAGAGCGGGGACAGAGTTACACTCACCTGCGATCACTGCGATGAGCAGCCCGGATCGCACCCCCATCCGCCCCACGGTGCCGCGCGGCCGTCACGCCCCGCCGCTCGAAGTGCGACTCGCGCAACAGCGCGAGCGCCTGTTCGAGGCGGCTGCGTCCGTGTTCGTCGAGACCGGCTACGCCGACGCGAGCGCCGAATCGATCAGCCGCGCCGCCGGCATGTCGAAGGCGACCTTCTACGAGCACTTCTCCAACAAGGAGGAGTGCATCCTCGCGCTGTTCGACGCGGCCAACCAGCTGCTGCTGACGCGCATCCTCGGCGCCGTCGCCGAGGCGGGCGAAGACCCGGTCGCGCGCATGCGCGAGGGGATGCGGGAGTTCCTCGTCGTGATCGACGAGTTCCCGGCGCAGTCGCAGACGCTGCTCGTCGAGATCATCGGCGCCGGGCCCGCGGCGATGCGGCGGCGCGACGAGATCGTCGCGAGCTTCGCGCAGGTGCTCTTCCGCGAGAACGAGACGCACGCGCAGGAGGGCGTCATGCCGCGCTTCAAGAGCCCGGTCGACGCGTTCGCGATCGTCGGCGCGATCGCGGAACTGGTCTCGCGCCAGCTGCGCCTCGGCGAGCCGGAGCACTCGGCCGACCTGCAGCCGGTGATCGAGCGCTTCGCGTTCGGCCTGCTCGGGATCGAGCCGCCGCCGCTCGCACCGGCGTCGTAGGCGTACGCTGCGGCGCGTGGTCGCCGATCCACAGGCGGCGCTCGCCGCGCTCGACGCCGAGGTCGTCGCCTGCCGCCGCTGCCCGCGGCTGGTCGAGTGGCGCGAGCGCGTCGCCGTCGAGAAGCGCGCCGCGTATGCCGGCGAGACGTACTGGGGCCGGCCGATCACCGGCTTCGGCGACCCGGCCGCGCGCATCCTCGTGCTCGGGCTCGCGCCCGCCGCGCACGGCGGCAACCGCACCGGCCGCGTCTTCACCGGCGACCGCTCGGGCGACTGGCTGTTCGCCTCGCTGTGGCGCTGCGGGCTGGCGAACCAGCCCGAGTCGCAGGCGCGCGACGACGGCCTGGAGCTGCGCGGCGCGTACGTGACGGCGGCCGTCCGCTGCGCGCCGCCGGCGAACAAGCCGCTGCCGGCGGAGCGCGACAACTGCTTCCCGTATCTCGTGCGCGAGCTGAAGTTGTTGCGCGACGTGCGGGTCGTCGTCTGCCTCGGCGGCTTCGCGTGGGAGGCGGGGTTGCGCGTCCGTGCCGCGCTGGGCGAGCCGGCACCCCGCCCGAAGCCCCGCTTCGGCCACGGTGCCGAGCTGCCCTCGCCCGACGGCCTCGCGCTGCTCGGCTGCTACCACCCGAGCCAGCAGAACACGTTCACCGGCCGGCTGACGGAGCCGATGATCGACGCGATGTTCGGGCGGGCGCGGGAGCTGGCTGAGTAGTTCGCTCCGACAGGCGTCCACGATCCGGCGAGGCTGGCGCCTGCGCGCTCCTCGGCCGGCAGAATGCTCAGCGGTGGCAGACCGGTACGTGTTCTCAGACGAGGCGGGCAACTTCGACTTCTCCTCGAAGCCGAGCGCGAGCCGGTATTTCGTGCTCTGCACGGTCACCGCCGACCATTGCGGTGTCGGAGACGCCTTGCTCAGGCTGCGCCGCGAGCTCGGCTGGAAGGGGATGCATCTCGACCGCGTCTTTCATGCGACCGAGGATCCACAGCCGGTGCGCGACGAGGTCTTCGCGCTGCTGGCGACCGCTGACTTTCGGGTCGACGCGACGATCCTCGAGAAGCGCAAGGCACAGCCCCACCTGCACGACGAGCAGGCGTTCTACAAGATGGCTTGGTACCTGCACTTCAAGTACGTCGCTCCCCGCATCGCGCGTCGCCCGGATCGTCTCTTCGTCGCGGCGGCGAGCCTCGGGACGAAGAAGAAGCGCGGCGTCTTTCATACGGCGGTCGACGACGTCGTTCGCCAGGTTTCCCCGTGTCGATCGCATCGCGTCGCCTTCTGGCCGGCGGCGAGCGATCCTTGCCTGCAGGTTGCCGACTACTGCACGTGGGCGATCCAACGCGCATGGGAACGCGACGACGACCGATCGCGGGCGCTGATCGCACCGAAGATCAGCAGCGAGTTCGACGTGTGGGCGCCCGGGGCGCAGTACTTCTTCTGAGCTGCGACAGCTGGCCCCCGGACAGCTAGCCCGTGAGGGCAGAGCCGAAGGGGCTCTTTCGCCGTCCGAGAGCCAGCCAAGCCTACAGCGGTCTGGCATCGTCTTTATCGCATGCCCGCCGGACAAATGCAAACACGTGTTCGCCTGCGGCGCGCTAGGCTCGGCTGAGCCGATGGCGTCCGCCTCCTCCGCTTCCTCGCCGCTCGACGCGTTCGCTCCGCGCACGCGCGAGTGGTTCGTGCGGGCGTTCGACGCGCCGACGGAGGCGCAGGCGCAGGCGTGGCCGGCGATCGCGACAGGCGAGCACGTGCTGATCTCGGCGCCGACCGGGTCGGGCAAGACGCTGGCGGCGTTCCTGTGGGCGCTGGATCGGCTGGCGGGTGACGTCGCCCGCAGGTCTCCGCTTGCGGTGACCGGAGGGCGAAAGCCGGCTCGCGAGGCCGCGACGGAGGGCGAGCGGCGCACGCGCCTCGTCTACGTCTCGCCTTTGAAGGCGCTCTCCTACGACATCGAGCGCAACCTGCGCGCGCCGCTCGCCGGCATCGGCGCCGACCTGCGGGTCGCGATCCGCACGGGCGACACGCCGCAGAGAGAGCGCCAGCAGATGTTGCGCGAGCCCCCCGACGTCCTCATCACGACGCCCGAGTCGCTCTACCTGATGCTCACGAGCAGAGCGCGGGAGATCCTGCGCGGGGCGGAGTGGGTCATCGTCGACGAGATCCATGCCGTCGCCGGAACGAAGCGCGGCGCGCACCTGGCGTTGACGCTGGAGCGGCTCGACGCGCTCGCGCAGGAGCAGAACGGCGCGCGCGAGGTGCAGCGCATCGGCCTGTCGGCGACGCAGAACCCGCTGGAGGAGGTCGGGCGCTTCATGGTCGGCCCGCGGCGCAGATGCCGCATCGTCGACACGGGCGTGCGCAAGCCGCTCGACCTCAAGATCCACGTGCCGGTCGAGTCGATGGTCGAGCCCGATGCCACGCCCGCGCCCGAGTTCGACCCCCTGAGCGGCGGAACCGAGGCGACGCGTCGCTCGATCTGGCCGGCGATCTATCCCGAGCTGCTGCGCCTCGTGCAGGAGCACCGCTCGACGATCCTGTTCGTCAACAACCGCCGCTCCGCCGAGCGGATCGCGCTGCGGCTGAACGAGCTGGCGAACGAGGGCGACGGCGACGCGCCCGACTGCGCGGGGAGCGCGGCCCCCGTCGAGATCGCCCGCGCCCACCACGGCTCGCTCGCGCGCGAGGAGCGGCTCGTCGTCGAGGAGCTGCTGAAGGCGGGCGAGATCCCGTGCATCGTCGCGACCTCCAGCTTGGAGCTGGGGATCGACATGGGCGCCGTCGACCTCGTCCTCCAGGTCGAGTCGCCGAAGTCGGTCGCCGCCGGGCTGCAGCGCATCGGCCGCGCCGGCCACAACGTCGGCGACACGAGCAAGGGCCGCATCTTCCCGAAGTTCCGCGCCGACCTGCTGGAGTGCGCGGTCGTCGCGAGACGCATGCGCGACGGCGCGATCGAGCCGACGGTCGTCCCGCGCAACCCGCTCGACGTGCTCGCCCAGCAGGTCGTCGCGATCGCCGCGGCGGCCGAGAACGACGACGAGCCGACGAACGTCGACGACCTGCACGCGCTCGTCACGCGCACCTACACATACGCCGAGCTGTCGCGCGCCCAGCTCGAGAACGTGCTCGACATGCTCGACGGCCGCTACCCGTCGTCCGAGTTCGCCGAGCTGCGCCCGCGCATCGTGTGGGACCGCGTCGCCGGCACGATCCGCCCGCGCAGAGGCGCCCGTGCGCTCGCCGTCACGAACGCCGGCACGATCCCCGATCGCGGCCTCTTCATGGTCACGCTGCCCGACGGCCGCCGCGTCGGCGAGCTCGACGAGGAGATGGTCTACGAGGCGCGGCCCGGGCAGACGTTCCTGCTCGGCGCGTCGAGCTGGCGGATCGAGGAGATCGGCCGCGACCGCGTGATCGTCACGCCCGCGCCGGGCGCGCCGGGAGCGATCCCGTTCTGGAAGGGCGACTCGGTCGGCCGCCCGAAGGAGCTGGGCGAGGCGATCGGCAGATTCTCGCGCTGGGCCGTCGACCAGCCGGCCGAGACGCTCGCAGCCGACTACGACCTCGACGAGCTCGCCGCCCGCAACCTGCTCGACTACCTGGCCGAGCAGCAGCAGGCGACGCGCGTGATCCCGTCCGACAAGACGATCGTGATCGAGCGCTTCCGCGACGAGATCGGCGACTGGCGGCTGTGCGTCCTGTCCCCCTACGGCGGGCGGATCCACGCGGCGTGGGGGCTCGCGCTGTCCGCCCGCATCCGCGACCAGCTCGGCCTGGAGGCGGACGCGATCTGGAGCGACGACGGGATCATCGTCCACCTGCCCGACGCGGACGAGCCGCCAGGGGCCGAGATCGCGTTGATCGAGCCGGACGAGCTGGAGGACGCGGTCGTCGCGGAGCTGTCCGGCTCCGCCCTCTTCGGCGCGCGCTTCCGCGAGAACGCCGGACGGTCGCTGTTGATCCCGCGCGCCTACCCGGGGAAGCGAACGCCGCTGTGGCAGCAGCGGCTCAAGTCCCAGACGCTGCTGGAGGTCGCCAAGCGCTACGGCGAGTTCCCGATCATCTTGGAGACGTACCGCGAGTGCCTGCGCGACGTGCTCGACCTGCCGGGCCTGCGCGATCTGCTCACCCAGCTGCACCGCCGCGAGATCTCCGTCGTCGAGGTCGAGACGCCGACCGCCTCGCCGTTCGCCTCCTCGCTGCTGTTCGACTACGTCGCGACGTACATGTACGAGGGCGACACGCCGAACGCCGAGCGGCGCGCGGCCGCGCTCTCGCTCGACCGCGACCTGCTGCGCGAGCTGCTCGGCCAGGAGGAGCTGCGCGACCTGATCGACGCGGACGCCCTGGAGCAGGTGGAGGACGACCTCCAGCACCGCTCCGAGCGCACGCGCGCGGCGACGCGCGACGAGCTGCACGACGTGCTGCGGCGGGTGGGGGACCTGACGGCCGCCGAGGCCGCGCAGCGCGTGCACGCCGGCATCGACGCCGACGCGCTGCTGGCCGAGCTGGAGCGCGAGCGCCGCGCCGTGCTGCTGCGGATCGGCGGCGAGAAGCGGTGGATCGACGCGGCCGACGCAGGCCTCTACCGCGACGCTCTGGGGGTCGTGCCACCCGGCGGCCTGCCGCAGGCGTTCCTCGACGACGTGCCGGACGCGCTCGTGCGCCTGATGCGCCGCTATGCGCAGACGCACGGCCCCTTCCAGACGAGCGAGCCTCGCACCCGCTACGCGCTCGACCCGCAGCCCGCCCTGCAGGAGCTGGAGCGCGCCGGCGAGCTGGTGCGCGGCGAGCTGCGACCGGGGGGCAGCGGGCGCGAGTGGTGCGACGCGGACGTGCTGCGTCGTCTGCGCCGTGCCTCGCTCGCGGTTCTGCGCAAGGAGATCGAGCCGGCCGACCAGCGTGCGCTGGCGGCCTTCCTGCCGTCGTGGCAGGGCGTCGACAAGCATCCGCCCGGCGGGGCCGGGGTGGATCGCCTGCGCGAGCAGCTCGTGCCGCTGCAGGGGCTCGCGCTGACGCCCGAGACGTGGGAGCGCGAGGTGCTGCCGCGCCGCGTCGGCGCCTACTCCGCCACGTGGATGGACACGCTGTGCGCGAGCGGGGAGCTGGTGTGGGTCGGCGCAGGCGCTTTGGGCCGCACCAACGGGCGCGTCGCCCTCTACTTCCGCGAGGACGCCGGCCTGATCGGGCCGCCGCCGCACAGAGGCGACCCGCCCTGCGAGCCGTCGCACCAAGCGGTCCGCGAGCGCCTCGCAGCCGGGTCCTGCTTCTTCACCGACCTGCTGATCGACGTCGACCTCGCGCCCGAGGAGCTGCAGGAGGCGCTGTGGGACCTCGCCTGGGCTGGCGCGGTCACGAACGACGCGTTCGCTCCGCTGCGCGCGCCGCGGCTCACGCTCGCGCGCGCCCAGCGGGCGGCGGCGGCGCGCGGCGGCGGGATGGGCGCCGGCCGCCGCTTCTCTTCGCGTCGCGGCGGCGCGCAGGCGCAGGTGCAGGGACGCTGGTCGCTCACCGAGCGCCTGTTCGAGGTCCCCGCGCAGCCGGTCGATCCGAGCGCCCGCCGCCGCGTGCTCGCCGAGCTGCTGCTGGAGCGCTACGGCATCCTCACGCGCGAGCTGGTGCTGGCCGAGGGGATCCTTGGCGGCTTCTCCGCGATCTACCCCGAGCTGTCGCAGCTCGAGACGCTCGGTGTCGCCCGCCGCGGCTACTTCGTCGAGGGGCTCGGCGGCGCCCAGTTCGCCCTGCCCGGCGCGGTCGAGCGGCTGCGCGCGCAGAAGGCGCCCGAGGAGGCGCCGCCGCTCGTGCTCGCCGCGACCGACCCCGCGCAGCCGTACGGCGCGGCGCTGCCGTGGCCCAAGCGCGAGAGCGACAGGGAGAGGGAACCCGCCTCCCGCCCCCAACGCCGCCCGTCGCGCACGCCGGGCGCGCTCGTCGTGCTCGCCGGCTCCGAGCCGGTCCTCTACCTCGAGCGCGGCGGCAGAGCGCTCCAGTCGCTCGTCGCCTCCGACGACGCGCGCGTCCCTGCCGCGCTCGCGGCGCTCGCCGACCACGCCCGCGCCGGCCACATCAGACGCATCGCACTGGAGAAGGTCGACGGCGAGCCCGTCATGGGCACGCCCTGGGAGGCCGCGCTCGCCGACGTCGGCTTCAGCGCCGGTCCCCGCAGGCTGACGCTCAGCGCGTAGACTCGCCCCACGATGGAGAACGGCGTCGAATTCGCGCAGCTCGACCTCGACACGGACGAGCGCTTCCAGCGCCTGCGCGCCGACCTCGGCGTCTCCACCTTCGGGTTGAACCTGATCCTGCTTCAACCCGGGCAGGCTGGACGGATCCACCGCCACGAGCGCCAGGAGGAGGTCTACCTCGTGCTCGCGGGCGAGCTGTCGCTGCTGATCGAGGGAGAGGAGCACCGCCTCGCGACCGGCGGCCTCGCGCGCGTCGCGCCGAGCGTCCGCCGCCAGCTCGTCAACCGCCGGCCCGAGCGGCTCGTGCTGCTCGCGCTCGGCGGCGCCGTCGAGCACGAGGGGCGCGACGGCGAGGCGTTCGTCTCGTGGGACGACGCGACGCCCAAGCGGCCGCAGGAGATCCCGCCGCCGCCCGACGTGCCGGTCGAACCCGCCTGACCCGGCATCCCGCCATGCGGCGTCCTCGCCTGCTCGCGTGCGAAGCACGCCACGCAGACTGCGTCCTTGCCTGGCGGGCGCCGAGTCGGCGGGATTGTCGGGAACCCCGCACACCGCTCCGCGGTGCGCCCTACCCTTGAGCCATGCCCGAGGGCGACACGATCCTGCGCGCCGCGAATCGGATCCGCCCGGTGCTCGAAGGCGCGGTGCCGGACGAGATCGTCACGCCGCAGGCGCGCCACGCGCGCGATCGCTGGCCGGAGCGCCTGCGTGGCCGCGCCGTGACGAAGGTCGACACGCACGGCAAGCACCTCTTCCTGCGCTTCGAGGGCGACCTCGTGCTGCACTCGCACCTGCGCATGACGGGCGCGTGGGCGGTGCACCTGCACGGCGCGCGCTGGCGTAGGGCGCCGCGCCGGGCGTGGCTCGTGCTGCGCGCCCGCGGGCACGAGGTGGTCGAGTTCGACGGGCCGGTGCTGGAGCTGCTGACCGAGGGCCGCTCGCGCTTCGACCAGCGCCTCGCCGCGCTCGGCCCCGACGTGCTGGCCGAGCCGGCCTTCGATGAAGCCGCCTTCCTGAAGCGCCTGCGCGCCGACGACCCGACGCGCGGGATCGGCGACGCGCTGCTCGACCAGCGGATCGTCGCGGGGCTGGGGAACATCTGGAAGGCCGAGGGCTGCTGGGGCGCGCAGCTCGACCCGTGGCGGCGCGTGCGCGACGTGTCCGATGCGGAGGCGTTGGCAGTGATCGACTACGTGCGTCCAAGGATGCTCAGAGCCGCCGCCGAGTCGCCGAGTCGCCACGGCAGCGACCGCCACGTCTACGACCGCGCCGGCCGCCCGTGCCCACGCTGCAGTACGCGGATCGAGGCGCGCGGGCAGGGCGACGACAACCGAACCACCTACTGGTGCCCCGGATGCCAGCGCTGAGACCGCGGACCGCCCCCGCCTCGCTGCGCCGCGTCGGCCACAAGGGTGCTGACCTGATCGAGCCGGGCAACACGCGCGAGAGCTTCGACGCGGCGCTCAGGCACGGCGTCGACATGATTGAGTTCGACGTGCTTCCGGCGCTCGGCCCCGACGGCCGCCCCGACCCGCTGCACGGCGAGCTGCTGCTCGCGCACGACTACGCCGACGCGCACGCGCGCACGCCGCTGACGCTCGCCGAGGGGCTCGCGCACCTCACCTCGCCGGCGTTCGCGTCGCTCGACTTCGACGTGGACCTGAAGATCCCGGGATACGAGGCGCGCGTCGTCGAGGCGCTGCGCGAGCACGGGCTGGTCGAGCGCTCGCTCGTCTCCTCGACGTATCCGCAGAGCCTCGCGCGCATCCGCGCAATCGAGCCGGCGCTGCGGCTCGGCTGGTCGGTCCCGCGCGCGCGGCGCGACTACACGCAGTCGAAGCTCTACCTCGCGCCGGCGCTCGTCGCGCTCGAGGTCGGCCGGCGGATCCTCCCCGGCCGCGCCGCCGACGCGATCCGCGCCGGACGCTGCGACGCGCTGATGGTGCACTGGCGCCTCGTCACGCGGAGGCTCGTCGAAGCTGTGCGAGACGCGCACGGCGAGCTGTACGTGTGGACCGTCGACGAGGCGCCGCGCATCCGCGCGCTCGAAGCGCTCGGCGTGACGGGGGTCATCACGAACGATCCGCGGCTGTTCGGCGGCGCCCCCGCGTAGTCTGATCGCGCCGTCTTCCTTCGACCTCGGGCTCCAGGCGTCTCACGAGGCTCCGGCAGTGGCGGTTTGACGGATCGCGGGCGAGTCCACGACGTCCGATCTCAAGCGCTTTGGACGGCTCGTTGATGTGCATGAAGAGCCATGCCAGGCGAGACAGGTCCGTCGAATCTGCCTCTGCCTCACGCGCTTGCATCACCGAGATCAACCGTCCCAGCACCATGCCCTTCTCTGGCTGCTGCAAACTGAGCTTATCGTCCGCCAAGTACGTGTTCATCCTGCTTGCCGCGTAGCTCGCATCCGAGTAAGGGACATTCGGGATCTCGGCACGAGTGATGAGCGCCTCAACTGCGCCGTTGTAATCACCCACCTCGTCAAGCATGACCGCAAGTTTCCGCCAGACCTGGGAGTCTCCCGGGACAGCCGCGAGGTAACGTTGATAAGCACTGATCGTTCGCTGACGCCAATCCGCTGGGTGGCGTGCCTCGTCGTAGAGATCTGCCAAGAGCACCCAGGCAATCGGGTTTTCGTTCGCGACGAACTCCAAGACCGGCAGAAGGCCGTCGAGTTGCGAGCGCTCCCGCTGGACCTTGCGTGCGACATTCTTGAAGAACAGCTCGATCTGCGCTTGCACTCTTCGATGTGATCCGCTCCGCGGCACCGGGCCGAAAAGCTTGAGGACCTCACTGTCCGCATCGATCGAGGTCCTCATCGGACTGACGGCGATCTTTGCCCTTCCGAAGAGCGCCGCCGACAGCGGCACGCTGACATACCGATCGCCGCTCTCGTCACCGGCCACGACGTCGATCAGGGAACTGCGCTCCAGTTCGTCGAGCGCGCGGTCAACATCGAGCCGTTCCACATCGGGACGACTGATTACGGCTTCCACAGCGACCCATGGCACCATGCTCCTCCACTTGGAGAGGGTCATAAAGACGCGCTGGGCGGGAAGGGACAACTGTGAGAACGTCCGCTCGAACAGCGCATCGAGCATTCGATCCTTGGATGCCATAACTCGCTCCACATCTCTGGGTTTCCCAGCACGAGCGACCTCGCCCAGCATGATTTTCGCCATGTATGGATGCCCGTCGCATTCGTTGAAGAGGGTGGTGCGGTATCGGGCAGAGATCAAGCGCGTGATCCCGAGTGTTTCAGCGGTGTCGGTGACAAGTCTGTCGAACTCCGGCTGCTCCATGCCGCCGACCTCAACGGGGAAGTCCGCCTTGAAGTCGCGCTGCCGAGTAGTGATCAGCACCTTGTTAGGAAGGCGAACAGCTGAGCTGAGCCACCGATAGACGTCAAGTGAGTTCCGCAGCGTCTCGAAGTTGTCGAAGACATACAGAAAGCCAGCAGAGTCACGATCTGCGAGAGCGGCGGCGAACGCCTCCTCTGGCGACGCGTTGCTTGATGTGCGATCGTGCCCTACCAGGTCGACATAGGACTTGGCGATGTCCTCCGGGGAGAGAACTCTCTGACGTACAAGCTGCGGACCGGTCGGCGTAAGATCGATGTCACGTGCGCTGAACCATACGATCGCGAAGAACGATCCATTGATCGCCAGGTCATGGAGCACTCGCAAGGCCAGCGACGTCTTGCCCGTGCCACCGCGCCCCACCAACGTGACGACCGGGTGTCGGTCATCGGTGAGAACAGTCGCGAGCTCACGCTCGAGCTTCGGGCGCTGCACGTATCCCTTCTGCGGGAGTGGGGCATTCGTGAACGTGTCTCCGACGGGCGAGAGCTCACCGAGTCCCTCGGTCTCGCTCTGAGGAAGCGCTGTGAGCGATTCGCTGTATTCGCCGACAGGATGAGAGAGGCGGGTGTCCGTGTAATAGGAGAGAAGTTGAAACGCGCCGCCCTTCAGACCGCCGTTCGGCAAGAAGAAGTCGTCGGACTCCTCGTCGACGAACACGAGGCGCGCCTGACGAGGCCTCTCTACGACGAGATAGATGCCGTCGGGATAGGTGTAGCCGGGTCTGCTCTTGAGGGTCTCGAGCGATTCGTGCGAGGAGCTCAGGATGCGTACGCGGTACTTCCCAGACAGGTTCTGGCGGAGATCGGCCCATGGCCGGCGGAACAGGCCAAACTCGTTGATCAGACATCGGATCGACTCCTCCAAAGGGGTCGACGCCGCAGCACAGGTTCTGGGCGTGGGAGCACCATGACCTCGGGTCCGATTACGGAGGGCGGCGAAGTCCGAGAACCATCGCGCGCCCTTGAATCTGCGCGCCAGTCGGTCGACGGTGGGATCGACCGCCTCCCGGGCGGCGTAAAGGTTGGCGACGGCTTGTGCCTGCCAATCGGACGACGAGCGCTGGATGTTCTGCGTGAGTTCACGCTGTTCTTGGGTGGCCCCGGTCGCAAGAACCTCGCTTGCAGGACCGGTCAGGATGTCGTCGATCGCTCTGGCCCACTCTCCGATGCCATTTGCGCGAACCAACGCATGCTCGAGGCGATACCGGTGGCGGTCGCGGTCGTCTTCGAGACATGCGACGAGGCCGATGGCGGCGAGCTTCAGGGTCAGCTCGCCGGTGAGGAGTAGGTCATAGAACAGCGCGGTTGGAGACTCCTCACGAGCTGTCTCGATGCGCGAAAGCATCTGGGCAAGCGGTTGGAACACGCAGGCGTTTATAGCCCATCCCCTGGATAGCGGGAATGGGCGCAGTTCGTGAAGGCCGCGTGCGCGCGACATCATCCGTCTGATACATACGACGTGTGGCAGCGACGAGCATGGAGGACACGATCGCGCTGCTCGCGCGCGTCCCGACGTTCGAGGCGCTCGGACCGGAGGAGCTCTCGCACGTCGCCGAGGTGGCCGTGCCGCGCGCCTGGGAGACCGGCCAGGTCGTCTTCCGCGAGGGCGACGCGAGCGACACCTGCTACGTCGTCCGCCACGGGCACGCGCGGGCGATCCGCGAGCACGCCGACGGGCGCACGATCACGCTCGCGAACTTCGGGCCGGGCGACATCTTCGGCGAGCTGGCGATGTTCGAGGACGAGAACCGCTCGGCCACGATCGAGACGCTCGACGCGGTCGAGGCGGTCGCGATCCTCGGCGCCGACATGCGCCGTCTGATGCGCGAGCACCCGGGCATCGCGGTCGGCGTCGTCATCTCGCTCGGCCGGCGCCTGCGGGCGATGAACGAGCGCGTCGCGAGCCAGTCGTTCCAGACGGTGCAGAGCCGCGTCGCGACCGTCCTCACGCAGCTCGTCGCGGAGGCGCAGGAGGAGGGCGCCGGCGAGCGCGAGGTGCTCGTGGTCGCGACGCAGGCGGACGTCGCGAAGCTCGCCGGCTCCTCGCGCGAATCGGCCAGCCGCTTCCTCGCCGTGCTCGAGCGCGCCGGCGTGATCGAGCAGGGACGCGGGAAGCTGACCGTGCACGATCCCTCCGCGCTCGAGCGCTATGTCTTCTAGAAAGCCGAGAGCGAAGCGCAGATCGCCGCGCGGCGGCCGGCGCGGCGACGAGCAGGAGCGCTCCGCCGGCGGCCTCGTCGTGCGGGACGACGAGGTGATCGTGATCGTGCCGACGCGCCGCGGCGCGCAGGGCCAGAAGGTGCTCGCGCTGCCGAAGGGCCACGTCGACCCGGGTGAGACGCCCGACCAGACGGCGCTGCGCGAGGTGCGCGAGGAGGCGGGGGTCGACGCTCGCATCGTCGAGAAGCTCGGCGACGTGCGCTACTTCTACCAGCGCGGTGGAAAGCGCATCTTCAAGCGCGTGACGTTCTACCTGCTCGCCTACCGCGGCGGCTCGCTCGAGGACCACGACGACGAGGTCGAGGAGGCGCGCTGGATGCCGCTGGCGGAGGCGGTCGAGGCGCTCAGCTACGACGGCGAGCGCGAGATGGCCGAGCGGGCGTTGTCGGCGATCGTCCCGGACCGGTAGGCTCCGCACCGTCGTGCGCGTCCTGAACTTCTACTCGGCGGTCTTCGCGGACCAGCTCCGCAAGGGCCGCAAGACCGCCACGATCCGCCTCGGCGACAAGTCGCACAAGTACCGCAAGAACGACTGCGTGCTGGTGACGATCGGCTACCAGTACTCGCCGCGCGAACGGATCTTCCAGGCCGTGATCGACTCGGTCGAAGTCAAGCGCATGCGCGACCTCAGCCCACGCGACATCGAGCACGACAACCCGGAGTTCCGGCGCGTCGAAGAGCTGATGAGCTTCCTGCAGCAGATCTACGACCGTCCGGTCGACCTCGACGACGTCGTCACCGTCGTGCGCTTCTCGCAGATCGTCGAGCCGAGCAATCCGATCCGCGATCGGATGCACGGCATCGGCGGCGCGCAGAACTGAGACTTCTCCAAGCTTTTGGCACTCGCTTCCCGCGAGTGCCAACGGTTGGCTATAGTCCGGACCAGTTGGCACTCGCATGGGACGAGTGCCAAGACCCGCCAAACACGCACCCTCTCACGGAGGTTTGCCACACATGAAGCTCAAGCCCCTCGGCGATCGTCTGATCGTGCGGGCAATCGAGGAGGAGGAGAACCACCGCTTCCGGTCTCGTGCTCCCCGACACGGCCAAGGAGAAGCCCCAGAAGGGCAAGGTCATCGCCGTCGGCGACGGCAAGTGGGACGAGGACGGCGAGAAGCGCGTGCCGCTCGACGTCGCCGAGGGCGACGAGGTCCTCTACAGCAAGTACGGCGGCACCGAGATCAAGGTCGACGGCGAGGACCTGCTGGTCCTGCGCGAGTCCGACGTGCTCGCCAAGGTCCAGTCCTAGGCGCCACAGGGAGAACTGAACGCATGGCACACAAGGAGCTCAAGTACGACGCGGAGGCGCGCAAGGCCCTCGAGGCCGGCGTCGACGCCGTCGCCAACGCCGTCAAGGTGACGCTCGGCCCGAAGGGCCGCTACGTCGTCCTCGACAAGAAGTTCGGCGCCCCGACGATCACGAACGACGGCGTCACCATCGCCCGCGAGATCGAGGTCGAGGACGTCTTCCAGAACCAGGGCGCGCAGCTCGTCCGCGAGGTCGCCACGGCGACCAACGACGTCGCCGGCGACGGCACGACGACCGCGACGGTGCTCGCCCAGGCGATCGTCCGCACGGGCCTCAAGAACGTCGCGGCCGGCGCCAACCCGCTCGCGCTCAAGCGCGGCATCGAGAAGGCCGTCGACCAGGTCGTCGCCTCGATCGGCAAGCAGTCGAAGGAGATCTCCGGCAAGGAGCAGATCTCGCGCGTCGCGACGATCTCGGCCGGCGACGACGAGATCGGCGACGTGATCGCCGACGCGATCGAGAAGGTCGGCAAGGACGGCGTCGTGAACGTCGAGGAGGGCCAGACGTTCGGCATGGACCTCGAGTTCACCGAGGGCATGCAGTTCGACAAGGGCTACATCTCTCCCTACATGGTCACCGACCAGGACCGCATGGAGGCCGTGCTCGAGGATCCGTACATCCTCATCGCGAACTCCAAGATCGGTTCGGTGCGCGACGTGCTGCCGGTCCTCGAGGCCGTCATCCAGTCGGGCAAGCCGCTGCTGATCATCGCCGAGGACGTCGAGGGCGAGGCCCTCGCGACGCTGATCGTCAACAAGCTGCGCGGCACGTTCACGGGCGTCGCCGTCAAGGCACCGGGCTTCGGCGACCGCCGCAAGCGCATGCTCGAGGACATCGCGATCCTCTCCGGCGGCGAGGTCATCACCGAGGAGATGGGCCTCAAGCTCGAGAACACGCAGATCTCGCAGCTCGGTCGCGCCCGTCGCGTCGTCGTGGCGAAGGACAACACGACGATCATCGACGGCTCCGGCGACGGAGACGCGATCAAGGGCCGCATCAAGCAGATCAAGGCCGAGGTCGAGAACACCGACTCGGACTTCGATCGCGAGAAGCTCCAGGAGCGCCTCGCCAAGCTCTCCGGCGGCGTCGCCGTCGTGAAGGTCGGCGCGGCCACCGAGACGGAGATGAAGGAGAAGAAGCACCGCGTCGAGGACGCGCTGCAGGCCACGCGCGCCGCCCTCGAGGAGGGCATCGTGCCGGGCGGCGGCGTCGCGCTGCTGCAGGCCGCGGACGCGATCAAGCTCGACGAGATCGAGGGCGACGACGAGAAGACGGGCGCGAAGATCATCCTGCGCTCGCTCGAGGAGCCGCTGCGCCAGATCTCGCACAACGCGGGGCTGGAGGGCTCGGTCGTCGTCAACGACGTGCGCAAGGCGAAGAAGGGCTTCGGCCTCAACGCCGCCACGGGCGAGATCGTCGACCTCGTCGCGGCCGGCGTGATCGACCCGGCGATGGTCACGCGCTCCGCGCTCCAGAACGCCGCCTCGATCGCCAAGAACATCCTCACGACCGAGGCGATCGTCGCCGAGGTGCCGGAGAAGGATGGCGGCGCCGGCGGTGGCATGCCCGACATGGGCGGCATGGGCGGCATGATGTAGCAACGCGCCGGACTTCCGTCCGACGCATCGGAGATCCTTCGGTCTCCCCCTGATGTACCCCCGCGAAGGCCCGGCTCCCCCCGCCGGGCCTTCGCCCTTTAAGTGGCCCCGTCAGACGTCGGCGCGCGCCCGTGGCGACGGGCCGACGTACTTCGCGGACGGGCGGATCAGGCGGCCCTCGCGCTTCTGCTCGAGGATGTGGGCCGACCAGCCGGCGGTGCGGGCGCAGGTGAACAGCGGGGTGAACAGCTCCGGCGGGACCTCGGCGTAGTCGAGCACCACCGCCGACCAGAACTCGACGTTTGTGGCGAGCACGCGGTCGGGCTTGCGCGCATGCAGCTCGGCCAGGGCGGCCTGCTCCAGCGCCTCCGCCACCTCGAGGCGCGGGCTGCCCAGCTCGCGGGCGGTGCGGCGCAGCACGCGGGCGCGCGGGTCCTCGGCGCGGTAGACGCGGTGGCCGAAGCCCATCAGCCGCTCCCCGCGATCCAAACCGTCCTTGACCCACTGCTCCGCGTTGCCGGAGCGCTCCACCCCGTCGAGCATCTTCAGCACGCGCGACGGCGCGCCGCCGTGCAGCGGCCCGCTCAAAGCGCCGACCGCCGCGCTCAGCGCGGCCGCAACGTCCGCGCCCGTAGAGGCGACGACGCGCGCCGTGAACGTCGAGGCGTTCATGCCGTGCTCGGCGGCCGAGATCCAGTAGGCGTCGATCGCCTTCGCGTGGTCCGGGTTCGCCTCGCCGCGCCAGCGGATCAGGAAGCGCTCGGGGATCGACTCGCCCTTGTCGACGTCGTGCTGCGAGACGGGCGGCCGACCGCCGCCCCGCGCCGATTGCGCCACGAACGACAGCGCCATCACCGACGCGCGCGCGAGCTGGTCGCGCGCGGTCGCGTCGTCGATGTCGATCAGCTGCTTGAAGCCCCACTCGGGCGCGAGCATCGCCAGCGCGCTCTGCACGTCCACGCGCGGATCGCCGGAGCGGACCGTGAGCGGGAACGGCTCTGCCGGCGGCAGCCCGGGCACGTACGTGCCGTCGACGAGCAGGCCCCAGACCTGCTCGAACGGCACCTTCCCGACCAGCTCCTCGATGTCGACGCCGCGGTAGCGCAGCGCGCCGCCCTCCCGATCCGGCTCGGCGATCTCGGTGGCGAAGGCGACGACGCCCTCGAGGCCGGACTGCACGTCGGTGGTGGTCGCGCTCATGTCGTGGCTCCGCGGTCGGGTGAGGGGAGACGGTCCACGCTCCAGGTTGGCACACTAGGATTGGCCGAGCAGCCAGGCCCGGACCAGCCAGCGACAAGGAGCCCCACGTGCACGACCTCCTCTTCCGCCCCGCGAGCGAGCTCGCCGCGCTCGTGCGCTCCGGTGAGATCAGCGCCCGCGAGCTGGTCTCTGCCTCGCTCGACCGGATCGAGGCGCTCGACGGGCAGGTCAACGCCTTCACGCACGTCGACGGCGAGCGTGCGCTGGCGACCGCCGACGCGATCGGACCGGGCGACGAGCGCCCGTTCGCGGGCGTGCCGATCGCGATCAAGGACAACCAGCCGGTCGAGGGGATGCCGCTGACCTTCTGCGCCGACCTGTTCGGCGACTTCGTCCCGCCGTTCGACGCGGCGTTCGTCGGGCGGCTGCGCGCCGCCGGCTTCGTGGTCGTCGGCAAGACCGCGCTGCCGGAGTACGGGATCCTGCCGTCGACCGAGTCGCGCCGCAACGGGCCTACGCGCAACCCGTGGGACCTCTCGCGCACGCCCGGCGGCTCGTCCGGCGGGGCGGCGGCTGCGGTGGCCGCCGGCATGCTGCCGCTCGCGCACGGCAACGACGGCGGCGGCTCGATCCGCATCCCCGCCGCCTGCTGCGGACTCGTGGGCCTCAAGCCGGCACGCGGGCGCGTATCGCTCGCACCGGCGCTCGGCGACTCGTTCCTCGTCGCCGACGGCATGCTGACCCGCACCGTCGCGGAGTCCGCGGCGCTGCTCGACCTGATCGCCGGGCCGGAGCTGGGCGACGCGACCTGGGCGCCGCCGCCGGCCGAGCCGTTCGCGGTCGCCGCCGCGCGCGAGCCCAAGCCGCTGCGCGTGGGCTTCACGCTGTCGCCGCCGCTGACGGAGATCGAGGTCGACCCGATCGCCGAGCGCGCCGTGCGCGACGCCGCCACGCTGCTGCAGGAGCTGGGCCACGAGGTCGAGGAGATCGCCTCGCCGCCGTGGGCGATCCCCGGCGTGTTCGAGCTGTTCTCGGCGTCGTTCGGCCCGGCTGTCGCCTCGACGATCGTGTTCGCCGCCACGATCGCCGGCCGCGAGCCCACGGCCGGCGACATGGAGAAGCTGTCGTGGTACCTGTGGGAGCGCGCGAGCCAGCTCGGCGCGGCGCACTTCCTGGCCGCGCAGGGGCAGCTGCAGGCGCTCGCGCGCATGTTCGTGACGGGGATGTCCGCCTACGACGTCGTGCTGACGCCGTCGCTCGCGCTGCGTCCGCGGCCGATCGGCGAGCTGTTCGGCGACAACGACGACCCGGCCGAGACGTTCCGCCGCTCGGGCGAGTTCACGCCCTTCACGGCGATCGCCAACGTCACCGGCCAGCCGGCGATCTCGCTGCCGTTCGCGCAGGGCGAGGACGGCCTGCCCGTCGGGATCCACTTCTTCGGCCGCCCGGCCGACGAGGCGACGCTGCTCGCGCTCGGCGCGCAGCTCGAGGCGGCGCGGCCGTGGGCGCGCCGGCGGCCGGAGCTGGCGGCTGCCGCGTAGGCCGAGCCCTACAATCGGGCACGCACTTCAGCACCGCACCTGCACCCAAGAAGGAACGACTCCACATGGCCTACGTGATCGCAGAGCCCTGCATCGGGACGAAGGACAACTCGTGCGTCGAGGTCTGCCCCGTCGACTGCATCCACCCGACGCCCGACGAGCCGGACTACGACAGCGTCGAGATGCTCTACATCGACCCGGAGGAGTGCATCGACTGCGACGCCTGCGTCGAGGCCTGCCCGGTCGACGCCTGCTTCGCCGAGGATCAGCTCCCGGAGGAGTGGGCGAAGTACGCGGACATCAACCTCAAGTACTACGCCGGCAAGAGCTGAGCCGCGCGTCGCTGCCGGCGGCTACGCCATCGGCAGCGACATGCCCACCGGTTTCGGCGCAGCGGCCGGAGCCGGGGTGGGCGGGGATGACATCACCGGCAGCTCGATCGGCGAGAGGGCGATCACGCCGCGGGCGGTCTGGCGGATCGCCTGGGCGGCGGGGTCGTCCGGGTCGGCGAACACGAGCGGGGTGCCGAGGTCGGCCTGCTCGCGCAGCGCCATCGTGAGCGGCACCTTGCCGAGCAGCGGGACGTCCAGCTCGTCGGCCAGCAGCTGGCCGCCGCCCTCGCCGAAGATCGCGTAGCGCTCGCCGTCCGGCGTCACGAAGCCGGCCATGTTCTCGACGATGCCGGCGATCTCCAGTCTCACTCTGTGCGCCATCTCGGCCGAGCGGCGCGCGACTCTCTGCGCGACCGGCTGCGGGGTCGTCACGATCAGGAATCTCGCCTGCGGCAGCAGCTGCGCGAGCGTCATCGAGACGTCGCCGGTGCCGGGCGGGAGGTCGACGAGCAGGTAGTCGAGCTCGCCCCAGTCGACGTCCTCCAGGAACTGCGTGAGCGCCTTGTGCAGCATCGGGCCGCGCCACACGACCGCCGCGTCCTCCTCCATGAAGAAGCCGATCGACATCACCTTGATGCCGTCGTGCGCCTCCGGCGGGACGATCTTGCGCTCGCCGTTGACCTTCGGGCGCGTGGCGCCGAGGCCGAACATGCGCGGCTGCGAGTAGCCCCACACGTCCGCGTCGAGCACGCCGACGCGCTTGCCCTCGGCCGTCAGCGCGGCGGCGAGGTTCGCGGTCACGGACGACTTGCCGACGCCGCCCTTGCCCGAGCCGACGCAGATGACGTTGGCGACCTGCGCGAGCGCGCCGGTCGGCAGGCCGCCGCCGCGGCCGAGCTGTCTCTGCAGCCCGGCCTTCTCCGCGTCGGAGAGGACGTCGAAGTCGACGTTGACGCCGGTGACGCCCTCCACCGAGCGGGCGGCGTTCGCGACGCCGGTCTGGAAGTGGCTGCGGATCGGGCAGCCGGGCGTCGTGAGGGAGACGGTGACGTCGACGACGCCGTTGGCGTGCACGTCGATCGAGCGGACCATGCCGAGCGTGACGATGTCCTGGCGCAGCTCGGGGTCGATGACGGCGCGCAGCGCCTCGCGGATCTGGTCTTGGGTCGGCATGCGTCCCATTGTGGCAGGCGGGCGCCGAACGCCACGGGCCGCGCGGGGGCGCTGGGCGCCGCATCGAACCGCGGGCTGCGGTGTTCCTTAAAGCCGACGGGACGCCCATCCTGGGCGCCCCGGCGGTTGAGGGAGGAGAGGGTGCTGCATTCGCCGGCGAGATATGGGCCGGCGAACCCAACCCGATCTGGCGCCCTCCGCGTGCGCCGATCGGGGGAAGTGTGGTGTCAGACCACCTTGGTCAGGCGGTCCTGAGCCCCGTTGACGAGCTTCATGCCCGCGTCGACCCCGTTTTGAACCACTTTCTCGACTCGGGTCGTCAGTCCTTCGACATCGGGCAGATTCTTGCGCGCCTGCGTGCGCTGGCGCTCGAAGCCGCGGCGCGCGGTGCGCGTCTGGTGCTCCAGGCGCGTACGCGTGCGGCGCACCTCGCGCTCGAGCTGCGTGCGGGCGCTGCCGCCGCGCCGCTCGAAGCGTCTGAGCTGCTTCTCCAGCGCCTTGCGCGAGCTGGTCGTCGTGACGAGATCGCCGACCGTGCCGGCGACGCGGTCACGCGCCTCGAGCGCGGCGCCGACGGGGATCAGGACGGCACGCTCGGCGAGCTGCTGGGCGCGCTGGGAGCGCGTGGCCGGCCGCGTCGTCGTCGTGCGGGAGGCGGCCGGACGCGGCTTCGCGGCGGTGCGCGGCTTGCGTCTGGCGGGCGCTCTCTTCGGCTTCGGCGTCGTGGCGGCGGTGGTGTCGGGCGTTGCCATGGGGAAATCGAGCTCCTTGGGCGCAGATCTTAGTACTCAGCGTGTCGTCAAACCGGCACGCACGAACACCTGTTTGTACGCTCTGCTCCGACGATGGTTACACCGTGCGGTCAGAAAGAGGTGAAACTCCCGTGAAAACCTGGATCAGGCGCTCAGTCGGCGCGGAACGCCCGTTCGCTCCAGCCAGCGCAGCGGGGCGTCCAGCTCGGCGCTGGACGGCAGCGCCTCGGGCGCGCTCCAGACGCGGTTGAGCGCCTCCACGCCGGCTTCGCGCACGACCGCGTCGCAGAAGCGCTTGCCCTGCTCGTACTGCTTCATCTTCATCTCCAGGCCCAGCAGCCGCTGCAGCAGCCGCGCCGGGGCCGACTGCGACCTGCGGCGCGCGTCGAGCGCGGCGCGCAGTCTCGGCAGCGACGGCAGCAGCGGCGCGCCGACGGCGTCCATCACGTGCTCGGCGTGGCCCTCGAGCACCGCCATCGTGCACTGCATGCGCTCGAGCGTCGCGCGCTCCTGCGGGCTCGCCACGAGCGAGACGAGGTCGCCGGAGCGGACGGCGTCGGCGAGTCGCTTGAGGTCGTCGGTGCCGGGCAGCCGCAGCGCGCGTCTCGTGTCGATCCGCAGCTCGGCCTGCGAGAGCAGGTCCCGGACCATCCCCGCCATGTGCGGCTGCAGCCACGGCACGCCGGCGAACTGCACCGCGTGCGTGACCTCGTGCAGCGCGACCCACGTCAGGAACTCGCGCTCGTCGGCGCCGAACGCGCGGCCGGCGTTGCCGAGGTTCGGCAGCACGAACAGCAGCCGCGGCGGGCGGTCCTCGGGGGTCGTGTCGAGCAGCACCAGCTCGTACTGGCCCAGCACGCGCTGCGCGAGGAAGCCGAGCACGGCGCCGACCTCCGCCGTCAGCACGACGCCGGCGGCGAGTCGCATCGCGTGGCGCGCCGGGCCAAGGCCGTCGCCGACCTTCGTCAGCGGCGGGTCGAGCAGCGCGCGCATCGCGCCGACGTTCGCGGCGATCCACTCCGCCCGCCCGATCCCCTCGGCCGGCGGCAGCGCGTGCGCGGGCGTCAGGCCGGTGTAGGCGATCACGCGCTCGGCGCTGTCGGCCGACAGCGCGACGAGGTCCGTGCTCGGCGGCGGCGAGTCCGGCTCGCCGGCGACGTAGCGCGCCAGGCGCTGGGCGAGGAACCAGTCGATCATCGTCCTCTCACTATGGCAGCGGCCGGTGGGCGGCCCGCCGGGTTGGGGGAAGCGGGCGCTCGCGGGGTCAGACGACCGGCACGCGCGCGAGCGCGGCGAGCGTCTCGGCCGAGCGGGCGGCGACGACGGGCGAGCGGGGCGCGACGTCGAGCGGGGCGGACAGCGGCTCGTCGCAGCGTGGGAACGCCACGTGGCCGCCGGCCTCGCGCACGACGAGCTGCGCGGCGGCGGCGTCGACCGCGCGGCAGTTGAGCAGCGAGACCATCCCGTCGAGGCGCGCGGCGGCGACCTGGCAGAGCGTGACGGCGATCGCGCCGATCACGCGCAGCCGCCGGGTCACCGCCTGCAGCTCGTCCGCGGCGGCGGCGACGTGGCGCGGGTCGGCCTGCTCGATCCCCAGCAGCTCGAGCCGGCCGTCGCCCGTGCGCCGCTCGGGCAGCGACGGGTCGAGCGGGACGCCGTCGAGCTGCGCGCCCTCGCCGCGCGTCGCCGTCCACTCCTCGCCGGCGCCGAAGTCGAACACGTAGCCGAAGGCGACGTCGGCCATCGTCGGCCCGTCGGCGACGGCGATCGACAGCGCGTAGTGGGGCAGCAGCCGCTTGGCGTTGAGCGAGCCGTCGATCGGGTCGATCACGACGCGGATCGCGCCGCCGCCGTAGTCGATCTCGCCGCGCTCCTCGCTGACGGCGGTGAAGCGGTGCCCGGCCGCGTGCAGCGCGTCGAGCTGCGCGAAGACGGCGTGCTCGGCGCCCTCGTCGATCACGAGCGTGCGGTCGCCGCCCTCCCCGCGGTCGCCCGTCTCGACCGCCCGCTGGCGTGTGCGCGGGTGATCGCGCAGCACCGCGCGCAGGCCGTCCACGGCGCCGCGACAGGCGCCGAGCCAGTCCGCGTCCATCGCCGTGTCGCTCGGGTTCATCAGCGGCATATCCTTGCAGGGTGCCCGCCGCCGCCCTCGACGGCCTCTCCCCCGCGCAGCGCACAGCGGCCGCGCATGCCGGCGGACCGCTGCTGATCGTCGGCGGCGCCGGCAGCGGCAAGACGCGCACGCTCGTCGCGCGCTTCGCGTGGCTCGTCGAGCAGGGCGAGGCGCCGGAGGCGATCCTCGTGCTCGCGCGCTCCGAGCGCGCGGCCGACGCGCTGCGCCGCCAGGTCGAGGAGACGATCGCGCACCCGTACGAGGCGCTCGCCGTCACGACCGTCCACGACCTCTGCGCGCGGCTGCTGCGCGAGCACGCGCTCGCCGCCGGGGTCGACCCGTTCGCAGTCGCCGTCGGGCGTGCGGACCGGCTCGCGATGCTGCTGGAGCGGATCGACGAGCTGACGATCCGCTCGCACGACTTCCGCGGCAACCCGGCGGCGCTGATCGCGAGCTTCGTGCGGCGCATCGACCGGCTGAAGGACGAGCTGATCTCGGCTGACGACTACGCCGCGTGGGCGGCGGGGTTGGCGGCGGACGAGGTCGCCGACGACGCGATGCGGGCGCGTGCCACGCAGGAGCAGGAGTTCGCCGAGATCTACCGCGCGCACGACCGCATGCTCGCGGAGGCCGGCGCGCTCGACGGCGGGGACCTCGTGATCCGCGCGCTGGCGCTGCTGCGCGACCACCCGCATGTGCGCGCGCAGGTCGCCGAGCGCTACCGCCATCTGCTCGTGGACGACGTGCAGGAGCCGAACTTCGCGCACGGGCTGCTGCTGCGGCTGCTCGCCGCCGAGCACGGCAACCTCGCCGCCGCGGGCGACGACGACCAGGCGATCCACCGCTTCCGCGCCGCGGCGGCGAAGAACCTGCGCGACTTCGAGGCGGAGCTGCCCGACGCCACCGTGATCCGGCTGGAGCAGAGCTTCCGCTGCCCGCAGCGGGTGCTCGACGCCGCCGCCGCGGTCGTCGCGCCGCTGGAGGACCGCATCGAGAAGCGGCTCGCGGCGGCCGGCGAGCGCGGCCTCGGCGAGGTCGCCTTCTGGCGCGCGGCGAACGAGCGCGCGCAGGCGCAGAGCGTCGCCGCCGACATCGAGCGGCTGATCGGGCGCGAGGGCGTCGCGCCCGAGCGGATCGCGGTGCTCGTGCGCTCGATCGGGCGCGAGGGCCAGGCGGTCGCGGTCGCGCTGGAGGAGCGCGCCGTGCGCCACCGGCTCGTCGGCGACGCCGCCTTCTTCCAGCGCACCGAGGTGCGCGACCTGCTCGCGTGGCTGCGGCTGCTGATCGATCCCGGCGACGCGCCCGCGGTCGTGCGCGCGCTGGCGCGCCCGCCGATCGAGCTGCAGGCGATCGACCTCGCGCGCTGCACGCAGATCGCCCGCCGCCGCAAGCTCGACATGGTCGCCGCGCTGGCGGCTGCGCTCGAGTCGCCGCAGATCCCGCCGGAGACGCGCGACCGCATCCGCACGTTCCTGACGCTGCACAAGTCCGCCGCCAACGCGCTCGACACGATCCGCCCGGACCTGTTCGTGCACCGCCTGATCGAGCGGCTCGGGCTGCGCCGCCAGCAGCTCTTCACCGCGCAGGCGGAGGTGGTGGAGCGGCTGCAAGGGCTCGCGCGCTTCGGCGAGCTGGCGAGCGCGTACGTCGCGCGCCGGCCGCAGGCGAGCGCGCGCGAGTTCGCGCGCTCGATCGCCGCCGCCGCCGAGGCCGGCCTGCGCGAGGAGGACGAGCCGCCGCCCGGCGCCGTGCGGGGCGTGCAGGTGCTGGCGATGCACGCGGCGCAGGGCCTGGAGTTCGACCACGTCTACGTGCTCGGCCTGCACGCCGCGCGCATGCCGGGTGCGCACACGCGCACGCTGGAGCCGATCGCGCCGGCGCTGATGAAGGAGGAGTTGCCGCAGGACGACCACGCCGCGCACGTCGCGGAGATGCGGCGGCTGCTGCACGTCGCGATCACGCGCGCGCGGGCGCGGCTCGTGCTCGTGCACCCGCAGGCGAGCGACCGCGGCGCGGCGCAGCCGCCGTCGCCGTTCGCGGAGGAGGCGCGGCTCGCGCTCGGCGCGGAGTGGGAGGAGCGCGCCGAGGAGCTGTTCGGCCCCGACGAGTCCCTGCACTCGACGTACCGGATCCTGCGCGACGAGCTGCTGGAGACGATCAAGCGGACCGGGTCGTCGCTGGGCGAGCTGCGCTTCGACACCGACCTCGACGTCTCGCACGCGGTCGTGCGCTACCTGGAGGTCGTGAAGCTGGCGGCGCTGATCGAGCGCGCGAGAGATCAGCCGATGGCGGACGCCCTGGACGAGGTCAACGCGCGCATCGCGCAGGCGATCGCGCCGGAGCAGCGGGAGATCTTCCAGTCGTCGTCGCTGGACGACTATCTGCTGGGCGCCGACCGCGACACGTCGCGCCGTGCGGCGGCGATCGCGGCGCGCGAGGAGCCGTCGCTGGAGCCGTTCCTGCCGCGGCGGGGGGACGGGCTCGTGCTGAGCGCCTCGGACATCGACACGTACCGGACGTGCCCGCTGAAGTACAAGTTCGCGCGCGTCTTCCGCATCCCGCAGGAGCCGACGCTGAACCAGCGCTTCGGGATCCTCGTCCACCAGGTGCTGGAGCGCTTCCACGGCGACGACGGCCCGCGCACCGTCGAGGAGATGCTGGGGCTGCTCGACGCCGGCTGGCGCCGCGGCGGCTTCGGCGGCAGCGAGCAGGAGATCCAGCTGCGCGGCAAGGCGGCCGACGCGCTGACGCGCTACTGCCAGCGCTTCGCGGAGGAGGAGGCGCAGCCGACCTTCTTCGAGCGCTCGTTCTCCTTCCAGCTCGGGCCGCACGTGCTGCGCGGCCGCGTGGACCGCGTCGACCGCCTGCCGGAGGGCGGGTGGGAGCTGATCGACTACAAGACCGGCCGGCCCAAGACGGCGGCGCAGCTCGAGCAGGACGTGCAGCTGTCCCTGTACGCCGTCGCCGCGCAGGAGGCATGGCAGCTCGGCGAGGCGCGCGGCGCCTACTACTACGTGCTCGACGACGCCAAGGTCCCCGTGCCCGCCGCCGCCGGACGCGACTGGATCGAGGAGGTCGCCACCGAGGTCGCCGAGGGCATCCTCTCCCAGGGCTTCGAGCCGACGCCCTCCTACGCCGCCTGCGCGATCTGCGACTACCGGCTGGTTTGTCCTGCGGCGGAGCGATGATGGAGCGCATGGAGACGCTGCGGGACTGGATCGCGGAGCACCCGCCCCCGGACGAGCGCTTCACGCAGACGGTGACCGGGGTCGCCGAGCGCGTGCGCGGCGGCGAGGACCTGCGCTTCGCCGTGCGCGAGCTGCTGGACGAGTTCGCGCTGCGCGGCCGGGACGACCTGCGGGCGGCGGCGCTGGCGGAGGAGCCGGTTCATGTGGACGCGCATGTGGACGCCTACCTCGGCGCGCTCGCGGAGCACCTTGCACGGACATCGAGGCTGCCGGTCCCCCGCTGGGCGCTGTCCGACTCCCGGACGCTCGACCACATGTGGTTTCCCGGCGTCGCTCGCGGATTCCGCCCGACGGCTTTGCGGGAGTCGCCGGCAGCTTTCCGCCGTCGCGGGATATTCATCGCGCGTGGCGCGTTGAGTCGGGTGTGAGTCGAGCGGTCGCGATCCAGCCAAGTCTCCTACTAGAGAAACTCGGCCTCTGTGCCCAGCGGCTCAATCGACGACCGAAGGATCCGGAACACTGACACCGAGCGCTCCGTGGTCGAGGCTGTACCCGCCGGATCCCGCACGTACCAGATCTCAGCTTGGTCGGTCCCAAAGAAGTCAACGATCGCGAGCACGTAGCGCTCGTGGTGGTGCTGGGCACCTGTCCACTCCGCCTCGGTAAGTTCGGGCTGGCAGACCCCGACGGAGGATTTGACCTCGACGCAGAGCGTTTGGGCTCCTCTTCGTGCCGCCAGGTCGTAACCGACGCCTCGTTGGTTACCGACGTACTCGACGTTCCAGCCAAGCCGGACAAGTTCCGTAGCCACGAGTCGCTCGGCACCGAGCCCCGTGTTCATCTCCACGGGATCTGCTGCGGGCGGGAGAGTCCGGTCTGATGAACGTGGCGACCGGAGATCGCGCGCTGCAGGAGCAGCACGCACCGCGCCTGATTGGGCCGCTTGCAGAACGGAAGCGTTGGAAGCGGACTCGGCGTCGACGTCGAACAAACGCTCGACCTGTTCGATGCTGAAGTGGAAGTCCTCCGCGAAGGCCGGAATGCCCACCACACGTCGGTCCGGATACGTGCCCGGCAGTGCGAGGGTGTAGAGCACGGCGATGAGCGCGAAGACGGGAATGCGGCTTCTTCTTGGAAAGAGATACGGCTCGTACACATAGGGCAGATCGAGGTCGACAACCTGGTAGCCCTCGTCCGTCCGTCGGAGCCAGATGGAGTGCTCCTCGCCGCGGTATTCCGCTCCAGCGAGCGAACAGATGTATTCCCCGCCTGAGCTTTGTCGGATGTGAGGACATGCCAAGCGGACGCCGGGGTCGTGAAGAAGGTTCTCCACCACGGCAGCCTCAGCCGGACACCCCACCCCCTTCTGGATGTTGAAGTTGTTACGCCATGTATTGGTGGCGAAGCGATGATCGGGCGCGGTGATGCCCGACCGGGTGCTGTAGGGCGCATTCGCCGAGTTGCTCCCTCCAAACGGAGCTGTCAGAACGACGAACGGCTCCGGACGGTGGAGCTTGGTGAACATGCTGTCCAGGAAGTGCTCGATCTCGCTGGCAGGCGTCGCGTCTCTCGCCCCGAGGGGCGCGATGACGTCGCGCATCCGCCGCAGGCCGAGATACAAAGCGATGAAACGGCCACGGACGTCCCGCTGTCTTCCAAAGTCGTGCAGCGCTCGCAGCCCGATGTCGAGGACATGCTCTTGATCGGTGGGAATCATGAGCTGAACCCTACGAGTTGTTCCTGTGGTGCCGCTGCGATTGGATCTGCCCCGCCGACAAGCTCCTCCACGGAGATTTCTCCGCGCGCCCATCGTTGATAGGTGGTTTGGGGTTGGCAGAGATACTCGATAGCCGTCTCGGCGTCAGCTACCGTCTCCTGTGGGAGATCGCCGATGGCATCGAGGACGCCTGGTGGATCGGGAAGACCTCTGTCGAGGCCAGGTTGCTGCGCCGGATATGCCGGCGGCACGAACGCATGAGTTGGTCGCGGCCACACGAGTTCGCCGTCCCGCGCTGCGAGCAGGATAAGCCGTCGACGGAGCTGGGGAACCCCGAACGTCTCGGCATGCATGAGGATCGTCGCGGTGCGATAGCCAGCGTCGTGAAGTCGCTGGCGTACCGCCTCGAGGAACGGGCGCCCACGCTTCCACAACAGCGCTGAGACGTTCTCCATGACGACGTAGCGGGGCTGCAGCCGCTCGGCGGCCGCGACGAACGAGAACACCAGACTGTTGCGACTGTCTTCTTTCAACCACTTCCCTGCTGTGGAGAAGCCCTGACACGGCGGTCCGCCCAAGAGCACGTCAACGCCGTCCGGTCCGGCGCGGTGCTCGATCTCGTCGAGCACCAGACTCAACCCTGCCGAGCTGCCGAGGTCGGCCGTCATCGCGACACCTTCGCGGTGGTCGTTCCGAGCGTACGCCGCGAGTGCCGCGACGTCGTGATCTACAGCGGCAAGCGTCTCGATGCCTGCCCATGAGAAGCCGAGAGCAAGCCCACCCGCACCGGCGAACAGGTCGACTGCGGTTGTGGCGGACAACGTGCGTGCGAGTTGATAGGCAAGCAGCGGAGGAACCGCGTTGCCCACTTGCATGAAGCGTGAGCGTCCGCGGCCCGCGAAGCGAAAGCTGTCGGGGAACCCCTGAAGACGGGCGGCCTCGCGAACGGTCAGCAGACGGTCAGCGCTTGGATGTATGAAACAGCCGTTCCCGGGCCGGTTGAAGTAGGTCGAGATCGTGTAGGCCGGTCTGTCTGGCCGCAGTCGCCCGTAATACGTGCTGCGACTGCCCTCCCCTGCGGCAGCGCTCCGCCGGATCTGCTCGACTCGAGCAGAGGGAAAGTCTTTTGGAAGGTCCCGCCAATTGCCGCCCGACGGCACGGCGGTGATCACCTGACGGTCGAGATTGCTCAGCCGCCCTGCGATGTGGTCGTAGACGCTCACGCGTCGCTGGCAGCCCGAACCACGCAGGCGGAGAGTCCGCGGCGACGCGAGTCTCGGTCGACGAGATCCTCCACGTCGATGTCGATCAGCGGGATGTCCACGCGGGCCTGGAGCGCGGTACGGAGGTTGCAGGGACGCCGGCCGGAGCGAAGGACGAATCCCACCTTGGACAGCCGTCCTCGGGGAAGCTCGGGGACCGGTCCATCGTCGGCGTCCTCGAGCGGAACCCAGGACAGGAGCTGAACTGCGCGTCGGTTCACGCGCAACTGCCCGCTGCCTGTCATCACAGAGGTGTCTCGCCCCCGACGGTCGGCGAGTGTGGCCATCATGCTGGTACCCCACAAGCCAAACGCCACGGGCTCGTCGTGAAGCAGCTGGAAGGCCGCGGTGCGGTCCTCTGGGAAGCCATGAAGGTCGATGCCCTTTGCGTCGACCTCTTGGCGCACACGAGCGAGAGAGATCGACGAGGCCAAGATCGACTGATCGGCTCCAATCCACCCGCGATTCAAGCGCTCAGCCGTGACGAGTGTTGTGCCGCTGCCGGCAAACGGGTCGAGAACCACATCGCCTGGATCCGAGCTGGCTTCGATGATCCGGGCAAGCAGATCAACGGGTTTCTGCGTCTCGAACCCGACCCGCTCGTCCGAATGCGCGTCCAGGCGATTGATGTCGGCCCAGATGTCCTGGAGCTGAACCCCCGGGGCGTCATCGGTGTATCGCTTCAGGCGCGGTACGCCGTTCGCGGAATGCACAAGGCGTCCTTGTTGCGCGAACGCCTCCATCTGCTCGAACTTCCAGGCCCAGTGCCGTCCTGGCGGCGGCCATTGCCCGCGCCATTCATAGTGGGCGCGAGTCCCTTCGCGATCGCCCGGGGCAGTGCACGTGATCAGTTGGTACCGCCCACGTGCGTCCTCATGCGTGTAGTACCGGTCGAGGTAGGCTTGGGGGTAGTCGGAATAGCCCGGGTTCCAGCGATAGCGACTGGTCTTCGAGTAGAACAGGATCGTGTCGTGGACCGGTCCGAACCGCCTGGAGCCGCTGTGTGCGTGGGTTCGCTTCCAGACGATCTCGTTGCGGAAGTTGGCTGGCCCGAACACCGCGTCGAGCAGCGCCTTCAGATAGTGGCTGGCCGCAGGATCGCAATGGAGGTAGAGGGACCCATGGTCCGCCAGGACTCGCCGCATCTCGACGACTCGCGGCGCCATCATCACGAGATACGCCGTCAGATCGCGACGCCCCAGGGTTGAGGCGAGCACCCGCACGAGTTCGGCCACATCTGCCGGGACGAGGGAAGGAAGGGCTCTGAGCGTCAGCTCGGTTTCCTCGGACCACGAGAAGGCATCGGAGAAGGCGACCGTCCGGCCAGCGTCTCTGTCGCGTCGTCTCCGGCTCACCAGGTCGTAGCTGCGGCCAGAGTTGAAGGGCGGATCCAGATAGATCAGCCCGACGCTCTCCCCTGGAAGGGACCGGAGGAGATCGAGGTTGTCGGCAACGTGAAGGCTTCGCATCTTGGTCCGAGACATGAGTCGGTAAGACGCTACGCCCAGTTGCGGACGTGGCATTGGATCGGCTTTCGGCTTGAGGACGCCAACCCCTGCCGCCTGGCAGACCGAAACTCCGAGGCGCGATCGAGCGAGGGTTCCCCGCGCTACTGCTCGCCGCGCTGCTTGAGGAAGCGCTGGAACTCGCTGGCGAGGCGGTCGCCGGAGGGGAGGTCGCGGGGGTCGAGCGGCTCGGCCTCCTCGTCGGCGGCTCGCTCGAGGCGCTCGACGAACGCCTGTACGTCGGGGTCGCTCTGCACGGCGAGGTTGACCTGGCGCTCGTAGTCGACCGTCGCCTGCTCCAGTTCGGACGCGTCGACCGTCACGCCGACGAGCCCTTCGAGCTTGCGCACGAGCGCGAGCGCGGCCTTCGGGTTCGGCGCGCTCGCGATGTAGTGCGGGACGGCGGCCCACAGGCTCGCGGCCGGCAGGCCGGCTCTGCCGCACTGCGCCTGCAGCACGCCGACGATCCCGGTCGGGCCCTCGTATGAGGAGGACAGCAGGTCGAGCCGGTCGACCAGCGAGCGGTCCGACGCGATCCCGGTGACCGAGATCGGCCGCGTGTGCGCGACGTCGGCCAGCAGCGCGCCGAGCGAGACGACGAGCTGGCCGCCGAGCGCCTCGGCGAGGTCGATCACGAGCTGGCTGAAGCCGCGCCAGCGCATCGACGGCTCGTGGCCGACGATCAGGACCAGGTCGCGCGGCGCCCTGGGGACGCGCGCCTCGTAGATCTCGACGACGGGCCAGGTGATCTCGCGCACGCCCGACTCGTCGACCTTCACCTGCGGTCGCGTCGACTGGAAGTCGTAGAAGTCCTCGGGGTCGATCGAGGCGAAGCGCGTCGCGCCGAGCGACGTGCCGACGAACTGGACGGCCGTCGAGGCGGCGTCGCCGGCGTCGTTCCAGCCCTTGAACGCGCACACGATCGCCGGGGCCCGAAGCCCGTCAGGACGGCGTTCCCATTGCAATGGCTGCATCCGCCTCACCGTACATCATGGTCGTGTGACTCCACTCCCAACGGTCAGCGCCCTGCGGGCCGCCGAAGACGTCGAGGGTGTCTTTGCGTGTACCCGCAAGGACCGCCTGATGAGCAGAGCCGGCACGCCGTACCTGGCCTTGGAGCTGCGCGACCGGACGGGCTCGGTGCAGGCGCGCGCGTTTCGCGACGCGGACGCGCTCGCGGGGCGCTTCGAGCGGGGTGACCTCGTGCGCGTGGCGGGACGCGTCGAGCGCTTCCGCGACGAGCTGCAGATCGACGTGCGCGCGATCGCACGGGCCGACGCGGGCCAGGTCGACCCGGCGACGTTCCTGCCCAGCGCCTACCGCGACCTCGACGAGCTGGACGGCTTCCTCGAGCACCTGGCGCGGGAGGTCTACGATGCTGGCTTGAGAGCGCTGCTGGCGGGGATGCTGGCGGATGAGGAGCTGCGCGCCGCCTGGCGTCGCGCGCCCTGCACGCGCGGCGGGCATCACGCCTATCTCGGCGGGCTGCTGGAGCACACGGTCGCGGTCGCGACGCTTGCGCAGGAGGCGTGCCTGCTGCACGTCAAGCTCGACTCCGACCTGCTGATCGCGGCGGCGCTCGTGCACGACATCGGCAAGACGCGCGAGTTCACGTACGGGGCCGACTTCGGCATCTCAGAGGAAGGCCGCCTGCTCGGCCACGTGCAGATCGGGCAGCGGATGCTGGAGGAGCGGATGGCGGGGCTGCCGCTCGACGTGCTGCCCGAGGCGCGCCGGTTGGCGCTGCTGCACTGCGTGCTCTGCCACCACGGCCCGGACGCGGCGCCCGGGCGGCGCTTCGGCTCCGCCGAGGCGCTCGCGCTGGCGCGCATCAACGCGCTCGACGCGAGCGTGAAGGGCGCGCTGGAGCACGGGCTGCCGGTGTGAAGCGGCCGCGCCCGCCGCGCGCCGGTGTGGTCGGGGCGGATCTTTAGGTTTCTCCACATCCGTGCGGTGGTGCACCGTGCAGCACGGCGCTACAGTTGGCCCCATGCCGACCACCCGGCCCCGCCACACGATCACCGAGACGCCACCCGTGCAAGCGGCGCTCGATCGCCTGCGTGCTCAGATGGGCTCCCAGAAGATCGACTTCGCGGAGCTCGTGATGCTCGGGGCGGAGGAGAAGCGGCGGCTGTTGGAGCGGGACGACGAGGCCGTGACCGAGGCGATCGAGCGGCTGGCGCGGGACATCCTCGGTGGCGAGCACGACCCCGAGGAGGTTCGGCTCGCCGACGAGGTCAAGTACCTCGGACTGATCGCGAACTACCCGGTCGATCACGATGCTGCTGCTTGACAACTCGGCGTGGTCGCGGCGCCGCACCGAGCCGGTGCGCGGGCGCTTTGCCTCGGTGCTGCGTGCGAGAAGATTCGCGACCTGCCTGCCGTTCCTGCTCGAAGCCGGCTTCTCTGCGCGCACGGGACGGGAGCACGGCGGGATCCTCGGCGATCTCGCCCTGCTTCCGCGGATTGCGATCACGCCGGCGGTCGAGCGGCTTGCGCTCGATGCGCAGTCAGACCTTGCTCGCATCGGCCACCACCGCCTCGCGCCGATCGACATCGTCATCGCCGCCTGCGCCCACGAGGCGGGCGCGGGGGTGCTGCATTACGACAAGGACTACGACGTGCTGCGCGAGCACACGCGGCTGCGCTTCCGGAGTGAGTGGCTGGCGCCGGCCGGCTCGCTCGACTGAGCGGCAGGCAGGCGCCGCGGCGCCGCTACGCGGCCGTCGCCGCGAGTGCGGCGAGCGCCTCGGCGGGCGCGGTGGTCTCGACGCCGATGACCTCGGCGACGGGGGCGTAGGTGACCTTGCCGCCGCAGACGTTGAGGCCGGCGAGGAAGCCGGGGTCGGCGGCGAGCGCGCGCTGGGCGCCCTCGGTCGCGAGCTTGACGACGAACGGCATCGTCGCGTTCGTGAGCGCGTAGGTCGAGGTGATCGGCACCGCGCCGGGCATGTTCGCGACGCAGTAGTGCGTGATCCCGTCGACGACGTAGGTCGGGTCGGTGTGGGTCGTCGCTCTGGAGGTCTCGAAGCAGCCGCCCTGGTCGATCGAGACGTCGACCAGCACCGCGCCGGGCTTCATCAGCCCGAGCTGCTCGCGGGTGACCACGTGCGGTGCCTTCGCGCCGTGGACGAGCACCGCGCCGATCACGAGGTCGACTTCCGGCAGGCGCTGCTCGATCTCCAGCGTCGAGGCGTAGCAGGTGGAGGCGCCGCCGTTGAGCAGCACCTCGAGCTCGCGCAGGCGGTCGATCGAGCGGTCGAAGATGTAGACCTCGGCGCCGAGCCCGAGCGCGATGGCGGCCGCGTTCTGGCCGACCACGCCGCCGCCGATCACCATCACGCGCCCCGCCGCGACGCCGGGCACGCCGCCGAGCAGCAGCCCGCGGCCGCCGAGCGGCTTCTCGAGCATGAACGCGCCGGCCTGCGTGGCGATCTTGCCGGCGACCTCGCTCATCGGCGCGAGCAGCGGCAGCCGTCCGCGCGTGTCCGTCACCGTCTCGTAGGCGATGCAGGTCGCGCCCGACTCCATCAGGCCGCGCGTCAGCTCCGGTGCGGCGGCGAGGTGGAGGTAGGTGAAGAGCGTGTGGTGCGGGCGCAGGCGCGCGACCTCGGCCGGCTGCGGCTCCTTGACCTTCACGATCAGCTCGGCGTCCGCGAAGACCGCGTCGGCGTCGGGCACGATCCGCGCGCCCTGTGCCGCGTAGGCGTCGTCGGCGATGGCGGAGCCGACGCCCGCGCCGGCTTGGACGAGCACGTCGTGGCCGCGGTCGGTCAGCTCGCGCACGCCGGAGGGGGTGAGGGCGACGCGGTACTCGTCGGTCTTGATCTCAGTGGGGACGCCGATCGTGGTCATGAGGGTGATGATGCCCAACCACTGCGGTACTGTCACCAAACGATGAGTGCTTCTGTGGATTCCACTGCGCTGGACGATCTCGACCGCATCATCCTCAGCGAGCTGGTCCGAAACGGACGTGCGACGTTCAAGGAGCTGGGCGCCCTCGCGGGGCTCTCGCCGCATGCGGTCGCGCCACGCGTGCGGCGGCTCGTGGACGCCGGGATCGTGACCGGCTTCACCGCGCTCGTCGACTTCGGGCACGTCGGCCGCGGGCTCGACGCGCTGATCGACCTGCGGCTGCTGTCGACCGCGAGACCGGAGGCGTTCGAGGCGGCCGCCGGCGAGCTGCCGTCGATCCGCGAGGTCAGCTTCGTCACCGGCCGCTTCGACTACCAGCTGCGCGCCGCCTGCGTCGACGCCGACGACCTCGACCACACGGTCCGCGCGCTGCGCCGCGCCGGCGCCGCCGTCACCGAGACGCGCATCGTGCTGCGCACCAAGCCGTTCCTGCGGTCGGTGCGGTAGGCGTGCGTGGGAAGCGGCTTTCTGCGCGGGTAGGCTCGTCCCGACGATGAGCGACGAGCCTGCGACCGCTGCCCCCGAGGACGAGACCGAGAAGGAGCGGCTCGACCGCAACCTGATGGAGCTGCTCGGCGAGCTGCGGATCGCGCTGCCGGGCGTGCAGGTGCTGTTCGCGTTCCTGCTGGCGGTGCCGTTCCAGGTGGGCTTCCAACACGTGACCTCGTTCCAGCGCGACGTGTACTTCTTCACGCTCTGCATGGCGTTCGTCGCAAGCGCGTGCCTGATCGCGCCGACCGCCTTCCACCGCGTCACGTTCCGCCTGCACCAGAAGCGTGCGCTCGTGGCCATCTCCAACCGCCTCGCGATCGCCGGCCTCGTCGCGCTCGCGCTCGCGATGACGAGCGTGATGCTTCTGATCGCCGACGTGCTGTTCGGGACGGTGGCCGCGATCGTCTTCACCGCGCTCGCGGCGACGCTCCTCGCGATGCTGTGGGGCCTGCTGCCGCTCCGCCACCGCCGTCGCCACGCGTGAGCGGCGCTGCGTCGGTCACCTGCGCCGGCTCGTGTCGCTCGTCGATCGGGTCCGGCTCGTCGAACAGGCTCAGGTATGGGTCGTAGCGAAAGCGACGGGAGCGCCTCTGGCCCGTCACCTCGCGCAGCAGACCGAGATCCTCGAAGCGCGCTACGAGACGGTTCGCCGTGGGAAAGGAGACGTCGAGCGCGCGGGTGAGGTAGTTGACGTTGACGAGTGGGCGATCGAACAGGGCGGAGAGCAGTCTCAAGCCGGCCGCGCCGGTTTCGTCCATGACGAGGGAGCGATGGCGCTCGCGCAACTCGAAGATGCGCTCCGCGGTCTCCGCCGCCTCCTCGGCGGTGGTCGCCACGCCTTCCAGAAAGAAGCGCAGCCAGCCCTCCCAATCCCCGCGCACGCGAACGGCGGTGAGGCGGTCGTAGTACTCCGTCCGGTGAAGCTTGAGGTAGTGGCTGAGATACAGCAGTGGAGCGCGCAGGACGCCCCGGTGAACCAGCAGGAACGTGATCAGCAGGCGGCCGACGCGACCGTTGCCATCGAGGAACGGGTGGATCGTCTCGAACTGTGCGTGCGAGAGGGCGGCCTCGATCAAGACCGGTTGCTGCTCGTCGCGATGGAAGAAGCGCTCGAAGTCGTCGAGTGCCGCTCGCATCTCCGGAACCGGAGGTGGGACGAACGTCGCCTGCTGGAGCGTCGCTCCATCCGGTCCGATCCAGTTCTGGCTCGTACGGAACTCGCCGGGCGTCCGGTGCGCTCCGCGGCCGTCGCGCAGGAGCTTGCCGTGGATCTCGCGCAGCAGTCGGAGCGAGAGCGGCAACGTGTCGAGGCGCTCGAGCCCGTGGTTCATCGCGCGCACGTAGTTGACGATCTCGCCGACGTCCGAATGCGCGTCTCTCTTCGCGACATCGGGCTCGAGCTCAGCTCCGAGGAGATCCTCCAGCGTGCTCTGGGTCCCCTCGATCTGCGAGCTCAGGACGGCCTCTCGGCGCACGTACATCGAGACGAAGAAGTCAGGATCCGGGATGACCTTCACGACACCGTCGAGGCGTCCGAGTGCCACGTTTGCCTGGGACAGCAGCGTCAGTGCCGGGCCGTCGAGGTCGAGGGGCGGGCTTGGTGGCAGCGGCGCGGGCACGAAGGCGCGATAGCCACTCGGCTGTGTGACGAAGCGTCCGGCGCGTGTAGATCTCTGGGGAGGGGTGTTCGAAGCCACCGTGAGGATCCTATTATAGAAAATCGCGTTTGACGTTAACAGTGGACGTGGCTCCACGAGCTATGCAAGCGACCGTGAATAGAGCCGGTCCCCGTCGACTACTATTTTCATATATGCGACAGAACTTGAATAGTACGCTGCCTCGCGTCGGGGCATTTGCCACCGCTTCAATATCTCCAGGCGTGCTGCTGCAATGACGGCCGCACGCGAGGACGCGGGGGGGCACGGCGGGCCATTGACCCGCACGACCGCATGGGCGCGCTCGTTCGGCACGCCGATGCGCGACTACCTGCGGACCGAGACGGGTGGCGCGGCGGTGCTGGCGGCGGCGGCGGTCGCGGCGCTCGTGTGGGCCAACGTGGACGCCGGCTCGTACGCGAGCGTGTGGGGGACGGAGCTGTCGATCCGGCTCGGCGACTGGTCGATCGCCGCGTCGCTGCGGCACTGGGTCAACGACGGGCTGATGGCGATCTTCTTCCTCGTCGTCGGGCTGGAGGCTCGCCGCGAGCTGGACCTCGGCGAGCTGCGCGAGCGGCGGCGCCTGCTGCTGCCGGCGGCCGCGGCGCTCGGCGGAATGGGCGCGGCGGTCGGCGTCTTCCTCGCGCTGAACGCGGGCGGTGGCGCGGCCGGCGGCTGGGGCGTCGCCTTGTCGACCGACACCGCCTTCGCGATCGGGATCCTCGCGCTGGTGGGGCCGGCGATGTCGGCGCGCATGCGCGTGCTGCTGGTGACGCTGCTCGTCGTCGACGACCTCGTCGCGCTCGGCGTGATCGCGGTCGCGTACACGAGCGACCTGTCGGTGACGCCGCTGCTGATCGCAGCCGGGCTGCTGCTCGCGGTGCTGGTCGCGCGCGGGCTCGGCGTCGCGCGCGGGTGGGTCTACGGGCTGCTCGGCGTGGGCATGTGGCTGGCGGTGCGCGAGTCGGGCGTCGACCCGGTCGTCGTCGGCCTGCTGATGGGACTGCTGACGGTGGCGCGGCCGGCCGCGCGCGTGGACCTGGAGGAGGCGACCGACCGCTTCCGCGACTTCCGCGAGCAGCCGACCGCGCAGCTCGCGCAGGTGGCGCGCGCGAGCGTCGACTCGGCGCTGTCGCCGAACGAGCGGCTGCAGCACCGGTTTCACCCGTGGTCGAGCTACGCGATCGTGCCGCTGTTCGCGCTCGCGAACGCGGGGATCCCGCTGGGTGGAGGCTTCCTCGGCGACGCGCTCGGCTCCCCGGTGACGCTCGGGATCGTGCTCGCCTACGTCGTCGGCAAGCCGCTCGGGATCCTCGTCGCCTCGCGCGTCGCACTGCGGATGGGGCGCGGCGCGCTGGCGCTGCCGGTCGGCTGGGGCGCGCTGGGCGGGACCGGCGCGGCGGCCGGCGTCGGCTTCACGGTCGCGCTGCTGATCGCGCGCCGCGCGTTCGGCGGGGTCGAGCTGCGCGAGGCGACGCTCGGCGTGCTGCTGAGCGTGCTGCTCGCGCCGCTCGTGTCGTGGGCGGTCTTCGCCGCGATCGCCCGGCTCCCGCGCGGGCGTCGTCTGCGCCTGCTGATCGGCGACGCCGACCAGCTCGAGGACCTCGTGCTGCCGGTCGACCTGCACCACGACCGCGTGCGCGGCCCGGCGGACGCGTCCGTGACGCTCGTCGAGTACGGCGACTTCGAGTGCCCCTACTGCGGCCGGGCCGAGCCGATCGTGCGCGAGCTGCTGGAGGGCGACGGCGACCTGCGCTACGTGTGGCGCCACCTGCCGCTCAACGACGTCCACCCGAACGCCGAGGTCGCCGCCGAGGCGGCGGAGGCGGCGGCGGAGCAGGGCCGCTTCTGGGAGTACCACGCGCTGCTGTTCGAGCACCAGGACGCGTTGAAGCCGAAGCAGCTCCTGGCCTACGCCGAGCAGCTCGGGCTCGACGTCGACCGCTTCCGCCGCGAGCTGCGCGACCACGAGCACGCCGGCCGCGTCGCGCGCGACGTCGAGAGCGCCGACCTCAGCGGCGTCGCCGGCACGCCCACCTTCTTCATCAACGGCACCCGCCACCACGGCGCCTACGACGTCGACGCCTTGAAGCTGGCGGTGAAGGCGGCGCGGGCGAAGGTGCTGGTGGCGGCGGGGGGCTGAGACGCCTGCTCAGCCGTCCGCATCGTCAGGGTCGCGTCGGCGAGCGGCGATCCTGCGATGCAGCGGCTCGCGCCGGTTGAGGTCAGAGCCGGGCTCCGAGACTCGCACCATGCGGCGGACGATCCAGCCGAGCAGCGCCAGCAGCCCGGTGGCGCCCAGCAGTGGTCCGGGCCAGCGACTGTTCCCAGCGAGCGCCAGCACGACGGTGACTCCAAGCAGCGCCACGAGTACGACGACGACAAGCGCCAACGCGATCCAGCCCCCCGTGAGACTCAGCTTCCGCACTCGCTCGACGTAGGCGCGGTCGGCCTGTTCGCGTCTCAACTCCGCGAGGTGTCTCAGCAGCGTCTGGTCCCCGCCCGTCCGTGCCTCGCGCAGCAGTCGCTCGCGCGCCGCAGCTTCGAGTGCGGCGATTGCCTCGTCCATCGGATCCGGCGGAGCCGCGAGCTCCCGCACGCTCGCTGACGCGCGCCGTATGGCGCGTCGCGGTCGTCGATGCGTCCCGAACAGACGCTGCTCCCCGTCCCGCTCGGGCCCAGGGGCGGGCTCCTCATGCACGGCTCGTCCAATCTCTCGGCGCGCTAGCTCTTTCTCTTCGTCCGCAGGTGCAGCTCGGCACGCTCTCCCGCCTCGGTGAGACGGACGGCGGACCGCGTCTGCTCCAGCAAGCCATAGGCGACCAGCTCGTCGAGCAACTCGACCTCGCGCTCGCGCGGCAGCTCGACCTCGTCGCGATCGACGGTGCGCGGGCCGATCTGCCGCAGGACGTGGAGCGCGTCGCGCAGCAGTTCGTCGACATCGGTCTGGACCGCGGGCGGCAGGTCCTCGACGACCTGCTGAACTCGCCCGGTGCTGAGGCCGACGCATTCGCCGACTTCGCGTCGCGTCATCCCGATCCCGGTCATGATCGCCACGAGCCGGGTTCGCCGTGCGGCGCGCAGCTCCGCCTCGTGTCGCGCGTAGCGCAGCTCACGCTCCTCGATGGCTGCGAGACGGACGATGCCGCTGCCGTCACGCTCGGGCGCGCGGACGCCGACCGGCGTGGACGCGTGCTCCTGCCACACCTCCCATGGGACCAGATACTCATCGCCTGCATCGCTGCGCAGCCGTCGCCCGCGGGTACGGACCCATTCGAGCCCAGGGTTCGCGTCGATCTCCGCAGTGGAGATGAGCACTGCCTCCGGTGGCTCGTCACCTCGGGCCACCTGTCGAACGATGACCTCCTCGGCGAGCGTTCGGTCGACGGCGGCAACGACCGGAATGTCGGTTCCTGCGTAGCGCCAGACGCCGTCGGCGTGCCGCTCGAAAGCCGGCGCGTCGGTGTCCTCGAGCAGGGCTCGCGGACGTTGCGGAGGAGCGGAGATGTCACCCATCGAAGTCATGGCACGCGTTGTCCGGCGCGCAGACTATCGTCCCTAGGTTCCAAAATCTAGGGTGCTAGACGAAGGTGGGTGAAAGCCCTCTATTCGAGGCCTATATACCGGCCCCCTTCAAGTCGGTTGTCAGAGGTCTGAACGACCACGTTGCTCACCCCTTGAACGTCGAGCTGCCGCGGTCGCCGAACGGCTCGTCGCGCTCACGGACGGCCTCGCGGAAGCCGGCCTGCGCGGCGCGCTGCTGGAAGGCGTAGCCCTCGCTCGTGTGGCGGGCGATGCCGTCGAAGAGGGTGCCGAGCAGCTGGGTGGTGTGGAGGCCCTGGGCGTAGAGCGACTGGTTGACGAGCAGCTTCATCATCTGCAGCTGGTTGAGCGGCAGGCGGGAGATCCGCTCGACGAGGATCTCGGTGCGCTCGTCCAGCTGGTCGGCGGATGGCGCCTCGATCGCGAGGCCCCACTCGAGCGCCTCGGCGCCGGACAGGCAGTCGCCCGTGAACAGCAGCCGCTTCGCGCGCTGCGGCCCGAGCCGGTGCGCCCACAACGAGGTCGTCGGCGAGCCCCACACGCGCGCGGGCGGGTAGCCGATCTTCGCGTCGGCGGCGATCACGAGGAGGTCGCTGCAGAGCGCGAGGTCGGTGCCGCCGGCGACGCAGAAGCCATGCACCTTGCAGACCGTCGGCGTGGACGCGTGGAACAGCGTCATGAACGCGCGCACGTTGCGGCTCATCATCGCGTGGTCGACGAGCGGGTCCCACGTGCCGGACGGGTCGTGGTTGCGGGCCATCGTCATGGGGTCGAGCGGGGAGCCGGGCGGCGCGTCGTGCGTGCCCGCCTCGCCCTCGCCCATCCCCTCCGCGCTCGCCACGAGGTCGTAGCCGCCGCAGAAGCCCTTGCCGTTCCCCGCCAGCAGGATCACGTGCACGGCCGGGTCGAGGTCCGCCCGCTCGACGCACGTCGCCAGGTCGGCGATCAGCGTCGGCGTCAGCCCGTTCCCGCGCTCGGGGCGGTTCAGCGTGATGCGGGCGACGCGGTCGGCGACCGCGTACGTCATCGTCGTCGGCTCGCTCATGGCGCCGACGCTACCGCCGCGGCGCGGTCGGCGCGGCGCTTGGCGGCTCAGTCCTCGTCTGGAACGTGCGGATGCTCCCGGCGCAGGAAGTCGCCGAAGAGCGGCGCCGTGTAGGCGTAGGAGCCCTGCTTGACGCGGTACACGATGCTCGCGTCAAGCAGGCGCTTCACGCTCTGGGCGTTGGCGTTGGCGTTGCGCGAGGTCAGCGCGGCGTTGAGGTCGGCAACCGCGAATGCCTCGCCTCCGAGCGACGCTGCGACGCGCAGCGTCAGCTGGTCGCCTGCGCGGGCCTCTCCGTAGCGTCCTTCGTAGAACCCGTGGTCGAGCGCTCGCTGGATGAGGCGTCTGCTGGCTGCGTAGATGCGTTGGTCGATGACCGCGCTGCCGGCGTCGTCCGCCGCGTCCCAGAGCGCCTCGCCGAACCACTGGATGAAGTACGGGTAGCCGTCGACGTCGCGCACCACCTGCCTGGCCGTTCGCGGCGCGTAGCGGATGGGCCCGCCGTCGATCGGGCGCGTCAACGCGAGCTCGGCCTCGCTGGCGTCGCCGTGCTCGGCGGTGAGCGAGAGGTTGGCGAGCTCGTCTGCACGGAACAGGCGCTCGGCGTGACTGCGGGCGGCCCGCAGATGGCCGGGCAGCGACGGCAGGCCGCACAGGACCAACATCAATGGCAACGGCGGATCGTCCTCGTCCTGTGCGGCCACGACGGCTGACAGCAGGGCGCTGAGCGGGTACGCGCCTCTGCGCGGCTGGTCGAACACCTCGTGCGCTTCGTCGAACATGAAGATGACGCCGCGTCCGGCCGCGGCGGCGAGTCGGCCCAGCTCGACGAACGCCTCGCGCAGCCGGTCCTCGACGATGCGCTTGCGGACGGGCTTGCCGCCGCCGACCCTCATCGTCAGGCCGTCGGCCAGCTCGACCTGGACCTCGCCGATGGCCTTCATCGTGTCGGCCAGATGGTTCCTGAGCCGCGTGCGCACCGACAGCTGCTCGGCGGCCTCGCGCAGGTACTCGGCGATGGCGGTGACGAACTCCGGTTCGTCCGCCATGCGAGGCACGAAGTCCCGGCGGATCACGACCCATCTGCGGGATCTGTCCGCTCGCGCGATGCGCTCGAACTCCTTGAGCAGCACCGTCTTGCCGACGCCTCGCAGGCCGGTGATGCGGAGGTTGCGCCGCTTCTCCGGGTAGTCCTCGAGAATGCGCTGGAAGCGGTGGAGCTGTGGCTCGCGGCCGGCCAGATAGGGCGGTGTCGTGCCCACGCCCGGTTGGTACGGGTTCTTGGCCATCAGACGATCTTACTACTTATGATCGTATTTTACTGATCCAATAAAGATAAGGCATAAGTGGTAAGACGGTTCGCTCAGTCACTCCGCCGGGAACGCTGTTCAGGAGCCAAGATGAGCGAGCCCACGACCACCTCCGCCACCCCGATCGACCGCGCCCGCATCCGCGAGCTGACAGAACGCGAGTCGGCGCTGTTGGACGAGCGCACGCCCGCGTCGGGCGCGATGTTCGCGCGTGCGGACCGCGTGCTGTCGGCCGGCGTCGCGTCGTCCTACCAGCTGCGCGAGCCGTGGCCGATCTACCTCGAGCGCGGCGACGGGCCGCATGTGTGGGACGTCGACGGCAACCGCCTGGTCGACTTCCACAACGGCTTCGGCTCGATGGTCCAGGGGCACGCCCACCCGGCGATCGGTCAGGCGGTCGCGACGCGCCACGCGCTCGGCAGCCACTTCGCCGCGCCGACCGAGGACGCGATCGTCGTCGCGGAGGAGCTGGCGCGCCGCTTCGGCCTGCCGAAGTGGCGCTACACGAACTCCGGCAGCGAGTCGACGATGGACGCGATCCGCATCGCGCGCGCCTTCACCGGCCGCGACACCGTCATGAAGATCTTCGGCTCCTATCACGGCCACCACGACACGGTGATGGTCTCGATCGGCGTCGAGTACGACCGCATCGGCGACCACGACCACCCGGCGCAGCTCCCCTACGGCGGCGGCATCCCGCAGGCGACGGTCGACATGACGGTGCCCGTCCACTTCAACGACGCCGACTCGATGGAGCGGCGGATCGTGGAGCTGGAGCGCGAGGGCCGCACGCCCGCCTGCGTGATCATGGAGGCGGCGATGATGAACCTCGGGGTCGTGCTGCCCGAACCCGGCTACCTCGACGCGGTGCGCGAGATCACGCGCCGCCACGGGATCGTCTGGATCGTCGACGAGGTCAAGACCGGCCTCGCGATCGCGCCCGGCGGCGCGACCGAGCGCTACGGGCTGGAGCCCGACCTCGTGACGCTCGCCAAGACGCTCGGCGGCGGCCTGCCGTCCGGCGCGATCGGCGGCACGGAGGAGGTGATGCGCGTCGTCGAGGACGGCACCGTCTACCAGGTGGGCACGTACAACGGGAACCCGCTGTCGATGGCGGCCGCGCGCGCGAGCCTGCTGGAGGTCCTCACCCCGGCCGCCTACGAGCACCTCGCGCTGCTGAACGACCGCATCGTCGCCGGCTGCCAGCACGTCGTCGACGAGCACCGCCTGCCCGCCTACGCGCTCGGCATCGGCGCGAAGGGCTGCGTCACCTTCGCGACCGAGAAGGTCGTCGACTACGAGACGTTCAAGGCCGCGCAGGACCCCGAGCTGTCCGAGCTGGCGTGGCTCTACAACATGAACCACGGCATCTTCATGACGCCCGGCCGCGAGGAGGAGTGGACGCTGTCCGTCACCCATTCAGAGGCCGACGTCGATCACTACGTCGATGTCTTCGCGCAGCTGGCGGCGGAGCTGACGGGGTAGCGGGCCGTCAGCGCGCGCCGGCGAGCGCGCGGGCCGCGTTCGTCTGCTCGTGCTCGAAGGCGCGCGTCATCTGCGACCGGTCAGGTCGCGTGGCCGCACGCGCTGCGGGAGTCGCTCTGCGAAGCGCAGCCGCCCGACGTCCGTCTCGTACGGGTCCAGCGCTCTCGGCAGGCTGTCGAGGATGCCGAGGCCGCGCAGCACGCGCAGCAGCTTCTCGATGCTCACGCCGCCGTCGCCGTGCTCGAGGCGGACGAGCGTGTCGCGTGAGACGCCAGCGCGGTCGGCGAGCTGCGCTTGCGTCAGGCCGCGCAGCTTGCGCCAGGCGCTGACGTCGTCCGCGACCTGGCGGAGCGCGCGGCGGACCGGGAGCGGTGCAGCGGGCTTTGGTCCCCTCGATGGAGTCGACGACGGATTAGGATCCATATATCTGACATTACCTTCTATAAAGCCTGATTTCTCAGACACTATATCAGCACTGCGGCAGGAACCGGCCAATCTCGTCCAGCTGGACAAACGCACGCCGCCCCGCCCTCGCTAGCCTCCGCCGTCGTGGAGTTCGACGTCGTCCCCACCGAGGCTGCGCAGCACGAGATCCCGCTGGGCGGGAGCCTGTTCCCGCCGATCGCCGACTACGGCTTCCTGTCGGACTGCGAGGTGTGCGCGCTCGTCGCGCTGAGCGGCAACGTCGAGTGGATGTGCCTGCCGCGGATGGACGGGCCGTCGGTCTTCGCGGGGATCCTCGACCGCCACGCCGGCCGCTTCCGCGTCGGCCCGCGCGACGAGGCGGTCCCGACCGACCGCCGCTACCTGCCCGGCACGATGATCCTCGAGACGACGTGGGGCACCCCGACCGGCTGGCTCGTCGTTCGCGACGTGCTCGTGCTCGGCCCGTGGCACCACGGCGAGGAGCGCTCGCACCGCTACGCGCGCTCCCCGCGCGATCACGAGGCCGCCCACGTGCTGCTGCGCACGCTGCGCTGCCTCAACGGCTTCGTCGACGTCGAGATGGACTGCGAGCCGGCCTTCGACTACGGCCGCAAGCGGGGCGCCTGGCACTACGAGGGCGAGGGCTACGGCGACGGCGTCTGCACGGTCGAGGGCCAATCGATGCGCCTGCGGCTGCGCAGCGACATGCGGCTCGGCTTCGAGGGTCCCCGCGCCCGTGCGGAGACGCGCCTGCGCGCCGGCGAGACGCGCTTCTGCGCGCTCGGCTGGAGCGAGCACCTGCCGCCGGCGACGTTCGACGAGGCCAGAGCGCAGCTCTCATACACCGGCAACTTCTGGCACGAGTGGATCAGCCGCGGGCGCTTCCCCGACCACCCGTGGCGGGTCCACCTGCAGCGCAGCGCGCTCACGTTGAAGGGACTCACGTACGCCCCGACCGGCGCGATGATGGCGGCCGCCACGACGTCGCTGCCGGAGACCCCGGGCGGCGAGCGCAATTGGGACTACCGCTACACCTGGCTGCGCGACTCGACCTTCATGCTGTGGGGCCTCTCGACGCTCGGCTTCGACCGCGAGGCGCACGACTTCCTCTACTTCATCATGGACCGCCTCGAGGCCGGCGGACCGCTGCGGATCATGTACGGCATCGACGGGCGCGAGCGGCTCGACGAGGAGGAGCTGCCGCACCTCAGCGGCTACGAAGGCGCCAAGCCGGTGCGGATCGGCAACGGCGCGTGGGACCAGCGCCAGCACGACGTGTGGGGCGTGCTGCTCGACTCGATCCGCCTGCACGTGCGCTCCGGCGACCGGCTCGACGACCGCATGTGGCCGCTGATCGTGCAGCAGGTCGACGCGGCCGTCGCCGAATGGCGCGAGCCCGACCGCGGCATCTGGGAGGTGCGCGGCGAGCCGAAGCACTTCACCTCCTCGAAGGTCTTCTGCTGGGTCGCGGCCGACCGCGGCTCGCGCCTCGCCCGCTTGCGCGGCGACCGCGCCGCCGCCAAGCGCTGGCGCGCGGCCGCCGACGAGATGCACGCGGAGATCTGCGAGCGCGGCGTCGATTCGCGTGGCGTGTTCGTCCAGCACTACGACACCGAGGCGCTCGACGCCTCGCTGCTGCTGATCCCGCTGCTCGGCTTCCTGCCGCCGAACGATCCGCGCACGCGCGCCACGGTGCTCGCGATCGCCGACGAGCTGACCGAGAACGACATGGTCCTGCGCTACCGCGTGGAGGAGACCGACGACGGCCTCGCCGGCGAGGAGGGCACGTTCGCGATCTGCTCCTTCTGGCTCGTCTCCGCGCTGGTGGAGATCGGCGAGGTCACGCGCGCCCGCGACCTGTGCGACAAGCTGCTGTCCTACGCCAGCCCGCTCGCGCTGTACGCGGAGGAGATCGACCCGCACTCCGGCCGTCACATGGGCAACTTCCCGCAGGCGTTCACCCACCTCGCGCTCATCAACGCGGTGATGCACATCATCCGCGCCGACGAGGAGCTGGTCGAGGACCCGCGCTGAGCTGACCGGCGCGCCGCGGACGCCGCTGGCGGTTGGATGTGCGCCATGCCCGCTCGCAGCTTCGCCTCCGACAACCACGCCGGCGCCCATCCCGACGTGCTCGCCGCGCTGGCCGAGGCGAACGCCGGGCACGCGCCGTCCTATGGCGAGGACGCGTGGACGGCGCGCGCGGTGGAGGTCTTCCGCGGGCACTTCGGGCCGGCTGCCGAGGTCTTCCCGCTGTGGAGCGGGACGGCCGCGAACGTCGCCGCGATCGCGGCGGTCGCGCGCCCGCACGAGGCGGTCGTCTGCTCCGAGTTCGCGCACCTGCACCGCGACGAGGGCGGCGCGGCCGAGCGGATCGCGGGCGTGAAGCTGCTGCCGCACGCGGGCGAGAACGGCAAGCTCGTGCCCGGCGACGTGCACCGCCTCGGCGCGGCTCCGCACGACGTGCACCAGGTGCGGCCGCGCGTCGTCTCGGTCGCGCAGGCGACCGAGGTGGGGACCGTCTACGCGCCGGGCGAGCTGCGCGCGCTCGCGGACGCGGCGCACGAGCTCGGCCTGCTGCTGCACGTCGACGGCGCGCGCATCGCCAACGCCGCCGCCGCGCTCGACGCGCCACTGCGCGCCTTCACGACCGACGCGGGCGTCGACCTGCTGTCCTTCGGCGGCACGAAGAACGGGCTGCTGGCGGGCGAGGCGGTCGTCTTCCTGCGCCCCGGGCTCGCGGATGCGCTGCCCGGCGTGCGGATGCAGCTCGGGCACCTCGCGTCGAAGATGCGCTTCGTCTCCGCGCAGCTCGTCGCGCTGCTGGAGGGCGACCTGTGGCTGCGCAACGCGCGCAACGCGAACGCGATGGCGAGACGGCTGGCCGACGCGGTCGCGCCGGTCGAGGGCGTCAACGTGCTGCTGCCGGTCGAGGCGAACGCGCTGATCGTGCAGCTCCCGCCGGAGGCGATCGCGCGGCTGCGCGCGAGCTGGACCGGCGACGGCGGCGAGCCGTTCCACGTCTGGGACGAGGCGCTCGGCGGCTGCCGCTGGATGTGCGCGTGGGACACGACGCCGGAGGACGTGGACGCGTTCGCGGCGGCGGTCGCGGACGCGGTGGCGGCCGCGTAGCTCAAGCTGCGCCTCTCCGCGCCGACCACTCCGGGGGAACGATGAGCCTCGTCGACGCGCTCCAGCGCATCCAGCAGATCCAGACGGAGATCGCGCCGCTGCAGGGTGGCGGCGCGGTCGCGTCCGTGCCGGCGAGCGCCTCCCCCGCGCCGGTCGCCGCTGCCGCGTCGAGCACGAGCTTCGCGAACGTGCTCGCGCAGGCGCAGGCGCCGGCCGGCGCCGCCCCGTCCGCCGGCCTCTCCGCCCGCGCGGCGCAGCTGCTGACGCCGGGCCAGCAGCAGTTCGCGACGCAGCTCGCCGCGCAGACCGGCCTCGACTCGGGAGTGATCTCCGCCTGGATGCTGGCGGAGGAGTCGGGCGGCGCCGCCGCCTCGCGCCAGGCGCAGGGCAACAACGACTGGCTCAACATCGGCTGGACCGACTCCGGCCGCTACGGCACGACCGACGGCATCTGGTCGGACCCGATCTCCGCCGCCAGCGCGACCGCCGGCTGGCTGAAGGGGCAGAACACGATCCCCGGCTACGGCACCGCGAGCGCGGGCGTGCAGTCGATCCTCTCGAGCGCCGGCCAGCCGCCAGCCCAGCAGATCGCCGCACTGCAGCGCTCCGGCTGGGCGTCGAGCGGCTATCCCGACCTGCCGAGCGTGTACGGGACGGTGGCTGGCTAGCATCGAGGGATGCGCTCTCGCATCGGTGGCGCGCTCGCGATCGCCGCAGCGCTGGCTCTGCCGGCCTGCGGGGCGAACGCCGCCCCGCACGCGTCGTCGCGGACGGCGACCGTCGTGCCCGCCCCGGTCAAGCCCGTCAAGCCGGCGTTCGCGCTGACGACGTTCCCGATGGCCGCGGCCGCGGCCGCGCGCCTGCCGACGCCGCCGCGCGTGGCCGGGGCGGGCACGCTCGGCAACTACGCGGCGCCCGCGGTCCTCTACGGCGTCTGGGATCCGCGGCGCGGGACGGCGCTGCGCGCGTACGGGCTCGCGAACCGCCAGACCCTCACGCCCGCGACCCCGAACCTCTCGTTCCGCATCGGCAGCATCACGAAGACGTTCACGGCGACGGCGGTGCTGCTGCTCGTCGACGACCGCAGGGTCAAGCTCGACGCGCCCGTCTCACGCTACGTCGGCACGCTCGCCGACGCGATGCCGAACGGCCGCCGCGCGACCGTGCGCAGCCTGCTGAACATGACGAGCGGCTTCCCCGACTACGGCAGCCGCGGCGACGGGCCGTTCGCTACGTCGGTGCTCACGCCCCGGCGCGTCTGGACGCCGGCGCAGATCGTGCGCACGGCGGCGGGCTTCACGGGCACCCCGCCCGGGTCGTTCGCCTACTCGAACACGAACTACGCGATCCTCGGCGAGCTCGTCGCGGGCGTCTCCGGGATGTCGTTCGGCGCGTTCGTCCAGCAGCGGATCCTGCGGCCGCTCGGTCTGCGCCACACGCGCATCCCGTCGCCGGCGCAGACGCCGCCCGTCCAGCTGCACGGCTACCTGAACGCGACGTGGCCCAGCTTCACGCCGCCGCCCTCGCCGCAGGCGCTCGCCGCCGGGCGGCCGGGTAAGGACGTCACGGGCTGGTCGACCTCGTCGGCCGGAGCGGCGGCCGACGGCGTCTCGACGCTCGGCGACCTCGCGCGCTGGGCCGCGGCCGACTTCGGCGACGTGCTGCTCAGCCGCGCGACGCGCGCGCAGCGGCTGCGGACCGTCCCCTCCGGCTCGCTGCTGCGCGGCTCCTCCTACGGCCTCGGGCTGCAGGTCGAGGACGGCTGGCACTTCCACGTCGGCGAGCTGCTCGGCTGGGAGACGCTCGCGATGGCGAACCCGGCCAGCGGGCAGGTCGTCGTGGTCGTGCGCAGCGCCTGTTGCGGCAGCGGCTTCGAGAACTACCTCACCGCGCGCCGCGCGATGCCGGCGCTCGCGCCGATCGTGGATCCGGTGTACTCGCACTGAGTGGCGCTCGCGCGCCGCGCCTTGACGAAATCTTCATGCGGCGCGGCTGAATTCCCACGTCTTCTCGACGGCGCCGGGCGCACAGTTGAGGTGAACGAACTGCCGGCCTTCTCCAGGAGGGAGGCGCCGTGTCCTTCGCCACGCCCTATCGCCAACTGCTCGACGACGCGCGCACCGGCGCGCAGGAGCGTCCCGCGCCGTTTCCGGCGCCCGCGCCTCCGCGGCGCCTGCTCGCGTGGCTGCGGCAGGGCACGCTGGAGCGGCGGCTGCTCGACGGCGAGCGCGGCGAGGCCGGCGACGGCCTGCTCGGCGTGCGCACATGGCAGCTCACGCGGCCGCGTGCGTGCGAGCGCGTCGCGGGCGCGCTCGACGCGGTGCTCGCCGAGGCCGACCGACCGGTCGCGCGCGGCGGCTCGGCGGTGCCGGTGCGCCGCGAGGAGGTCGCCGTCGCACGCGACGAGCTCGTGCGGATCGCGGAGCGGCTGCGCGAGCCGCGGCAGGTGCGCCCGCGCGGCGTCGTGATGCTGCGGCGGCTGCTGCGCGACGGCAACGGGCCGCTGTACGCGCCGAGCGCGAACGACGAGCTGTGGCGGCGCTTGCGCCGCGCGGCGATCGCGCTCGATTGAGCGCGACGCTCGCCGAACGGCCGACTACGCTGATCGGCGTGCGTCGCGGCGTCGACCCGATCCTGCTGCGCGGCGGTCGTCCCGGCCTCGTGCTCGGCCTCGTCGCGATGGCCGCGTCGGTGGCGCTTGCGACCGCGCTGCTCTACCCGCTCGAGCAGATCGCGCCGGTCGTCTCGCTCGGTGTCGTCTACCTGCTGCCGGTGCTGGTGCTGTCGACCTACTGGGGGCTCGGCCTGGGCGCGCTCACCGCGTTCGCGAGCGCGGCGGCGTTCAACTTCTTCCACCTGCCGCCGGTCGGTCGCTTCACGATCGCCGACAGCCGCAACTGGGTCGCGCTGCTGGCCTTCCTCGCCGTCGCGCTGACCGCCAGCTCGCTTGCGCAGGCGGCGCGCGCGCGGGCGTCGGAGGCGATCGACCGCCGCCGCGAGGCGGATCTCGCGGCCGAGCTGACGCGGCTGCTGCTCGGCGGCGGCGCGCTGCACGACGGGCTCGCGGTCGCCGCGCGGCGGCTGGCGGAGGCGATCGGCGCGAGATCGGCGTCGATCGAGCTGGGCGCGGCCGGTGGCGATCCGCGCCACCCCGCCATCGCGCTGCACGACGGCGCGGCGCAGATCGGCACGCTCGTCGTGCCGGCGGAGCTGGAGCCGGGGCAGGCCGAACGGCTGCGCGAGCGGATCGTGCCGGCGCTCGAGTCGATTCTCGCGGCCGCGCTCGCGCGCGAGCGGCTGCAGGCCGAGGTCGTCGAGACGGCCTCGCTGCGCCGCAGCGACGAGATCAAGACGGCCGTGCTGCGCTCCGTCTCGCACGACCTGCGCACGCCGGTGACGGCGATCCGCGCCGGCGCGAGCGCACTGCGCGCCGCCGGCATGAGCGCGCAGGAGCGCGACGAGGTCGAGCTGGGGATCATCGCCGACGCGACGCGCCTGTCGCGCCTGATCGAGAAGCTGCTCGACCTCTCCCGGCTGCAGGCCGGCGCGGCCGAGCCGCACCCGACGTGGTGCGCGATCGACGAGGTGCTGCACGAGGCGGTCGCGCACGTCGAGGCCGACGACGCGACCTTCTCGTTCGCGCTCGACCCCGACCTGCCGCTCGTGCGCGCGGACCCGACGCAGCTCGAGCGCGCGTTCGCGAACCTCGTCGAGAACGCGGCCCGCTACGCCGGCGGCAAGCCCGTCTCGCTGCGCGCGCGCGTCGTCGGCGGCCGGCTGCTCGTGCGCGTCGTCGACCAGGGGCCGGGCATCGCGCCGAGCGAGCACGAGCGGATCTTCAGCCCGTTCTACCGTGGGCCGGGCGGCAGAGCGTCGGGCGACGCGCGCGGCTCGGGCCTCGGGCTGGCGATCGCGAAGGGCTTCGTCGAGGCCAACGGCGGGCGCATCTCGGTCGAGTCGCTGCCGGGGCAGGGGACGAGCTTCGTGGTCGTGTTCCCGGTCGAGCTGGTCGCCGACGGGTCCTCGTTCACCGACGTGCCGGCGGGCGCCCCGTGAGCGGCGAGCGGATCCTCGTCTGCGACGACGACCCGCAGATCGTGCGCGCGCTGCGCGTGATCCTGCGCGACGCCGGCTACGAGGTCGTCGTCAGCGAGACGGGCGAGGAGGCGCTCGACCGCGCCGCGGTGCGCCCGCCGCAGGCCGCGATCCTCGACCTGATGCTGCCGGGGATCGACGGCGTCGAGGTCTGCCAGCGGCTGCGCGAGTGGAGCGACGCGCCGATCCTCGTGCTGTCCGCGGTCGACGAGGAGGCCGAGAAGATCCGCGCGCTCACGCTCGGCGCCGACGACTACGTGACGAAGCCGTTCGCGCCCGGCGAGCTGCTCGCGCGGCTGCAGGCGCTGCTGCGCCGCGCCGGCCCGCAGGCCGAGGAGCCGGTGCTGCGTGCGGGCGAGCTGGCGCTCGACGTGCGCGCGCACCAGCTCACCGTCGCCGGCGAGGAGGTGCACCTGACGCCGATCGAGTTCGCGCTGCTGCGCGCGCTGATGGCCAACCGCGGGCGGCTGATGACCCACCGCGCGCTGCTGAGCGAGGTGTGGGGACCGGAGTACGCCGACGCGACCGGGCTGCTGCGCACCCACATCGCCAACCTGCGCGCGAAGGTCGAGGGACCTGACCGCGCCCGCAGCCTGATCCGCACCGACTCGGGGATCGGCTACCGCTTCACCGGGTGACGTCGGGGGCGCCGCGGCGCCGCCTTGATGGAATCTTCACGCCGGGCCGCTGAATTCAGATGAAGGCTTGACGGGCGCGGTCGTAGCGTGACGGTCATGGACATCGTCGCCGTCGCCATCGGAGTGCTGTCGTTCGTCGTGCTCCTGGCCACCATCACGCTGCTGGACCGGGTATGAGCGCCTCGAACCTGATCGGGCTGATCATCTCGGTCCTCGTCTTCGCCTACCTCCTGTACGCGCTGCTGCGCGGGGAGAAGTTCTGATGCTCCAGGGCTGGCTGCAGATCGCCTTCTTCTGCTTCGCGCTCGTCGCGTGCATGCCGCTGGTCGGCGGCTACATGGCGCGCGTCTTCCGCAACGAGACGGTCGGGCTCACGCGCGTCGTCGGCCCGCTCGAGCGCGGCATCTACCGCGTGCTGCGCGTCGACGTCGCGCAGGAGCAGGACTGGAAGGGCTACGCCAAGAGCCTGATCACCGTGTCGCTGCTGTTCTGGCTCGCGCTCTACCTGATCCTGCGCACGCAGACGCTTCACCCGTTCAACCCGCAGGGCTTTCACTCCGGCACGTGGGACGTCACGTTCAACACCGTCTCGTCGTTCCTGACGAACACGAACTGGCAGTTCTACGGCGGCGAGACGACGATGACGTACTTCAGCCAGATGGCCGGGCTGGCGGTGCAGAACTTCGTCTCCGCCGCGATCGGCATCGTCGTCGTGATCGCGCTGATCCGCGGCATCCTCGCGCGCCGCGAGGGCAACCACGGGATCGGCAACTTCTGGCAGGACCTCACGCGCACGATCCTCTACGTGCTGCTGCCGCTGTCGATCCTCGGCGCGATCCTGCTCATGTCGCAGGGCGTGATCCAGAGCTTCTCGCACTACCTCGGCTTCACCTCGCTGAACGGCACGAGCGGCACGCTCGCGCTCGGCCCGGTCGCCTCGCAGGAGGCGATCAAGGAGCTGGGCACCAACGGCGGCGGCTTCTTCAACGTCAACTCGTCGATGCCGTTCGAGAACAGCAACGGGCTGACGAACTTCGTCGAGATGTTCCTGATCCTGCTGATCCCGACCTCGCTCACCTACACGTACGGGCGCATGGTCGGCAACCGCCGGCAGGGTTGGGCGATCTTCGCCGCGATGGCGACCTTGTTCGTCGTCGCCGTCGCGGTCGTCTACACGGCGGAGCAGCACGGCGCGCCCGCGCAGCATCTCGCCGGCGTCACCACGCACGCGATCTCCGGCTCGACCGGCGGCAACCTGGAGGGCAAGGAGCAGCGCTTCGGGATCGCCAACTCGGGCCTGTTCGCGGCCGTCACGACGGTCACCTCGTGCGGGGCGGTGAACGCGGCGATGGAGTCGCTGACCGGGATCGGCGGGCTCGTCCCGTTCGCGAACCTGAGCGCCAGCGAGACGATCTTCGGCGGCGTCGGCACCGGCCTGTACTCGATGCTGCTGTTCGTGATCCTCGCCGTCTTCATCGGCGGGCTGATGGTCGGGCGCACGCCCGAGTTCATGGGCAAGAAGATCGAGGCGCGCGAGATCAAGCTCGTCTCGATCGGGGTGCTGTTCACCCCGATCGCGGTGCTGATCGGCAGCGCCCTCGCGCTCGGCACGAAGTACGGCGCGCCGTCGATCTACGCCGAGGGGCCGCAGGGCTTCTCCGAGACGCTCTACGCCTACATGTCGCAGGCGAACAACAACGGCTCCGCGTTCGCCGGCTACACCGGCTACTACCAGCCGAACGCCGGCAACCTCGGCGCGCACGGCATCACGTTCGCCGACGTGATCGGCGGGCTGACGATGATGTTCGCGCGCTACGTGCCGATCCTGATCGTGCTCGCGGTCGCCGGATCGCTCGCGCGCAAGCGGGTGGCGCCGGCCGGGCTCGGCACGATGCGCACCGACAACGGGACGTTCGTCGTGCTGCTGCTCGGCGTCGTCGTGCTGGTCGGCGCGCTCACGTTCTTCCCCGCCCTCCTGCTCGGACCGGTCGTCCAGGGCCTTACGAACCAGGTGTTCTGACATGCGCCGCGACTTCGTCACCTCGCTGCTGGCCGTCGTCGTCTTCACGCTGCTGCTCGGCCTCGCCTACCCCTTCGGGGTGTGGGCGATCGGGCAGGTCGCGTTCAAGCACGCCGCCGACGGCTCGCAGATCGTCATGAACGGCAGACTCGTCGGCTCGAGCCTGCTCGGCCAGGACTTCTCGATGCCGGTGCTCGACACGCACGGCAAGCCGAAGAGAGACTCCGACGGCAACCCGGTCACGCAGCCGGACCCGAAGTACTTCCAGGAGCGGCCCTCGGCGGACAGCTACAACCCGGCGGGCACGTTCTTCTCCAACCGCGGTCCGAACCAGGCCTCGGCGGTCGCCTTCTACAAGGAAGGGCTCGCGAGCTACCTCGCGCTCGAGCGCAGATATGACCCCGGCCTGACGGGCGCGCAGGTGCCGGTCGACGCGGTCACCACCTCGGCCTCCGGCGTCGACCCGCACATCTCGCAGGCCAACGCCGCGATCCAGGCCCACCGCGTCGCCGCGGTGCGTCACCTGCCGCTCGCGCGCGTCAAGCAGCTGATCGCCGCGCACACGGACGGCCGCTTCGCCGGGTTCCTCGGCGAGCCGGGCGTGAACGTGCTCGAGCTGAACATCGCCCTCGACAAGGAAGCGCCAGTCAAGTGACTACTCGAAGCTCGTCCTCATCGCTGTTCAGCGCCGCCATCATCTGGCCGGCGCTGCGCGGGAGCCTCGTCAAGCTCGACCCGCGCGTGCAGGTCCGCAACCCGGTCATGTTCGTCGTCGAGATCGGCGCCGTCATCACGACGGTCGCGTGGGCGATCCAGCTCGGCGGCGGCGGCCCGCTCGGCGGCGGCAACGAGCCGGCCTGGTTCACGTTCACCGTCGCGTTCTGGCTGTGGCTGACGGTCGTCTTCGCGAACCTCGCGGAGGCGCTCGCCGAGGGCCGCGGCAAGGCGCAGGCCGACGCGCTGCGCGCGATGCGCACCGACACCGTCGCGCTGCTGCGCGACGGCTCGACGCGCCCCGCCTCCGACCTGCGCCGCGGCGACGTCGTCGTGGTCGACGCGGGCGAGGTGATCCCCGGCGACGGCACCGTGATCGAGGGGATCGCGTCGGTCGACGAGTCGGCGATCACGGGCGAGTCGGCGCCGGTGATCCGCGAGTCCGGCGGCGACCGCTCGGCCGTCACCGGCGGCACGCGCGTGCTGTCGGACCGCATCGTCGTGGAGATCACGCAGGATCCCGGCGAGTCGTTCCTCGACCGCATGATCGCCTTGGTCGAGGGCGCCGCGCGGCGCAAGACGCCGAACGAGATCGCGCTCAACATCCTGCTCGCGGGGCTGACGCTGATCTTCCTCGTGGTCGTCGTCTCGCTGCGCCCGTTCGCGCTGTTCGCCGGCACCGACATCTCCGTCACGACGCTGATCGCGCTGCTCGTCGCGCTGATCCCGACGACGATCGGCGCGCTGCTGAGCGCGATCGGCATCGCCGGGATGGACCGGCTCGTGCGCCGCAACGTGCTCGCGCTGTCCGGGCGCGCGGTCGAGGCGTCGGGCGACGTGGACGTGCTGCTGCTCGACAAGACCGGCACGATCACGCTCGGCAACCGCCAGGCGTCGGAGTTCATCCCGATGCCGGGCGTCACCGAGGCCGAGCTGGCGGAGGCGGCGCAGCTGTCCTCGCTCGCCGACGAGACGCCCGAGGGCCGCTCGATCGTCGTGCTCGCGAAGCAGTACGGGATCCGCGAGCACGAGCTGGCGCCGCAGGACGCGCGCTTCGTCCCCTTCACCGCGCAGACGCGCATGAGCGGCGTCGACTACAACGGCACGCGCCTGCGCAAGGGCGCCGGTGACGCGATCCTCGCGTTCGCGGCGGAGGAGGGCGGCCATCCGCCCGTCGAGCTGCAGAGCGTCACCGACCGCATCGCGCGCGAGGGCGGCACGCCGCTCGCGGTCGCGCGCGACAACCAGGTGCTCGGCGTCATCTACCTCAAGGACACCGTCAAGGAGGGGATGCGCGAGCGCTTCGACCACCTGCGCGCGATGGGCATCCGCACCGTGATGGTGACCGGCGACAACCCGCTGACGGCCGCGAAGATCGCCGAGGAGGCGGGCGTCGACGACTTCCTCGCGCAGGCGACGCCGGAGCGCAAGCTCGAGCTGATCAAGGAGGAGCAGGCGGGCGGGCGGATGGTCGCGATGACCGGCGACGGCACCAACGACGCGCCCGCTCTGGCCCAGGCCGACGTCGGCGTGGCGATGAACACCGGCACCCAGGCCGCGCGCGAGGCCGGCAACATGGTCGACCTCGACTCCAACCCGACGAAGCTCATCGAGATCGTCGAGGTCGGCAAGCAGCTGCTGATCACGCGCGGGGCGCTCACCACGTTCTCGATCGCGAACGACGTCGCGAAGTACTTCGCGATCCTGCCGGCGATCTTCGCCGCGACGTATGCGGCGGCGGGCAAGTCGCGCGGGCCGCTCGACGTGCTCAACGTGATGAACCTCGGCACGCCGCGCTCGGCGATCATCTCGGCGATCGTCTTCAACGCGCTCGTGATCCCGCTGCTCGTCCCGCTCGCGCTGCGCGGCGTGCGCTACCGGCCGGTCGGCGCGAGCGCGCTGCTGCGGCGCAACCTGCTGCTGTACGGGCTCGGCGGCCTGATCGCGCCGTTCGTCGGGATCAAGCTGCTCGACCTGCTGATCCACAACGTGCTCGGAGCGTAGGGTCGTGACCGCGATGTCCGATGGTCCCTGAGCGAGGCCACTACAAGATCTTCCTCGGCATGGCCGCGGGCGTCGGCAAGACGTACCGGATGCTGCAGGAGGGCCATGCGGAGCTGGAGAACGGCCGCGACGTCGTGATCGGGCTGCTGGAGACGCACGCCCGCGAGGAGACGGCGGCGCTGGCCGAGGGGCTCGAGCTGGTGCCGCGCCGGCGCGTGGAGTACCGCGAGCAGCAGCTCGAGGAGATGGACCTGCCGGCGATCCTGCGGCGCAGACCGGAGGTCTGCCTCGTCGACGAGCTGGCGCACACGAACGTGCCGGGCGTCGAGCACGAGAAGCGCTACGAGGACATCGAAGCGGTCCTCGCCGCCGGGATCCACGTGATCTCGACCGTCAACGTGCAGCACCTCGAGTCGCTCAACGACCGCATCGCCGAGCTGACCGGCGTCACCGTGCGCGAGACGATCCCCGACGGCGTGCTCGGGCGTGCCGACGAGATCGTGCTGATCGACGTCTCGCCCGAAGCGCTGCTCGACCGCCTGCGCGCCGGCAAGGTCTACCCGGCCGCGCGCATCGACGCCGCGCTCAACAACTTCTTCCGCATCGAGAACCTCGCCGCGCTGCGCGAGACCGCGCTGCGCCAAGTCGCCGAAGAGGTCGAGGCCAAGCGGATCGTCACGGAGCGGTTCGGCACGCGCACCGACAACGAGCTGCTGAGCGAGACGGCGCCGCAGGCCGTCGGCGAGCGGCTGATGGCGTTGGTGGAGCCGTACCCGGGCGCGCAGCGGCTCGTGCGCCGCGCGTGGCGCTCGGCGCAGCGGCTCGGCTCGCAGCTCGACATCCTGTGGATCCAGCGACCGGGCCAGCGGCTGACGGTCGAGCAGGAGTCCTCGCTGTCGGCGCTGCGCACGCTCGCCTCGGTGCTCGGCGCCAACCTGCTGATCGAGGAGTCCGACATGCTCGCCGACACGGTCGCGCGCGTCGCCGCCGAGCGCGGCACGACCTACATCCTGCTCGGCCGCTCGCGCGAGCCGCGCGGCCTCGCGCGCCTGAGAACCTCCGCTGCCGCAGCAGCTGATGCGGCGCCTGCCGGGCGTCGACGTCCGCATCGTCGCCGACCGCGCGCTGCGCCACGAGCCGACGCCATGATCGCGCTGCTGACCTTGATCGCCGGCGTGGTGGGCGGCGTGGCGCTCGGGCTCGTCGTGCGCCCGCGGCTGCGCACGACCCGGCGCCCGGCCGAGGAGCAGCCGAGCGCGACGCGCCAGATCCTGCTGCCGTTCACCGGCACGACGCTCTCGCGCCGCGCGCTCGACGCCGCGATGCGGCTCGCGAAGGTCGAGGGCGCGACGCTGATGCCCGCGTTCCTCGCGACCGTGCCGCTGCACCAGTCGCTCGAGAGCCCGCTGCCGAAGCAGTGCGCGATCGGCATGCCGCTGCTGGAGACGATCGAGCAGCGCGCCGTGCGCGAGGGCGTGCCGGTCGACGCGCGCGTGGAACGCGGCCGCTCCTACCGCCACGCGCTCAGCCGCCTGCTCGAGCGCGAGCAGTTCGACCGCGTGATCATCTCCGCCGCGGACGACCCGCGCAGCGGTTTCTCCGGCGACGACCTGCTGTGGGCGATCGACCACGCCGACGCCGAGGTGATGATCCTGCGGCCGGCTCCGCAGGACACCCGCGTCGTCTCCGCGGGCGGGTTGGCGGGGCACTTCTGACGCTGCCCGCGCGAATCCACCACTAACGGAAACGCGCCAGCCTGCCGATGCAGTCGGCGCGACGACGGACGGCCATGCAGAGAGCCGCGTCGCGCCGGTCAAGCAACGTGCCAGGAGACGAGCCGACCTTGAAGCGACGGAGCCGGAAGAGCGAGGCGGCGGCCTCGCCGCAGACAGCCAACCCCAAGCGCCAGTGGGGCAGCGACAGACGCACCGCCCTGCCGGTGGTCCCCGCGCCCGCGTCCGAGGGCACGATGCTGATCGGGCAGCTCGCGATCGCGGTCACCGTGATCGGCTGGGTGCTGTTCGTCGTGCTGACGCTCACGCGCACCTCCGTCGCCGGCTCCTCCGACCGGCCGCCGCTCGACCTCGCGACGATCGTCTACCTCGTCATCATGAGCCTGCTGGCGTGCTCCGCGCTCGCCTACCTGACGACGCGCCTCGGCTACTACTCGCGCACGCGCAGCCACCGCCGCGCGACCCGCGCCGAGCTGGCGCAGACGTTCGAGGGCGGGGCGCCGACGCTCACCGTGCTGATCCCCTCCTACCAGGAGGACGAGCGCGTCAACCGCATGACCGTGCTGTCGGCCGCGCTGCAGGAGTACCCCGACCTCGAGGTCGTGCTGCTGATCGACGACCCGCCAGAGCCGAAGTACGCGCGCCCGGCGGCGATGCTGGCGGCCGCGCAGCGGCTGCCGCGCGAGATCGAGGCGCTGCTCGCCGAGCCGTGCGGCCGCTACCAGACCGCGCTCGACTGCTTCGAGACGAAGTACATCGCCGGCGGCGAGACGGAGGTCGAGGACGTCGAGGACGTGGCGGCCGAGTACGAGCACGCCGCGCAGTGGCTCGCCGGGCAGGCCGCCGGGTACGAGGTCGTCGACCACGCCGACCGCTTCCTCGTCGACCAGGTGCTGCTCGGCCTGTCGGCCGACCTGGCGACCAACGCGCACGCGCTGCGCGCGGCGGCCGGTGACGGCGCGGCGCTCACGCGCGAGCACCTGCGCTACCTGCTGCGCCGCCTGACGTGGATCTTCGGCGCGCGCATCGGGTCCTTCCAGCGCAAGCGCTTCGTCTCGCTCTCGCACGAGCCGAACAAGGCGATGAACCTCAACAGCTACATCGGGCTGATGGGCGACAGCTACCGCGAGATCGCGGTGCCGGGCGGCGGCCTCGCGCTGCTGCGCGCCGACAACGATCCCGACCTCGTCGTGCGCGACCCCGACTACGTGCTGACGCTCGACGCCGACAGCCTGCTGCTGCCCGAGTACTGCCTGCGGATCGTGCAGGTGCTCGAGCAGCAGGAGCACGCGAAGGTCGCGGTCGCGCAGGCGCCCTACACGGCCTTCCCCGGCGCGGCGACGCGGCTGGAGCGGATGGCCGGCGCGACGACCGACCTGCAGCACATGGTCCACCAGGGCATGACGCACTACGACGCCACCTTCTGGGTCGGCGCCAACGCGATCCTGCGCAAGCGCGCGATCGACGACCTGCGCGACGTCAGCCACGACGGCGACTGGGCGATCAGCCGCTACATCTCCGACCGCACCGTGATCGAGGACACCGAGTCGAGCGTCGACCTCGGCGTGCACGGCTGGCGGCTGTTGAACTATCCGGAGCGGTTGAGCTACAGCGCCACGCCGCCGGACTTCGGTGCGCTCTGCATCCAGCGCCAGCGCTGGGCCAACGGCGGCCTGCTGATCCTGCCCGCGCTGTGGCGCCAGATCCGCGCGCGGCGCGACCGCGGCGAGCGCCAGCGGCTGGGCGAGACGTTCCTGCGCATCAATTACATGGCGTCGATCTGCTGGAGCTCGATCGCGCTGATCTTCCTGCTGCTGTTCCAGTTCAACGATCGCTTGATCAGCCCGCTCGTGCTGCTGATCTCGATCCCGTACTTCCTGATGATGGCGGTCGACCTGAAGCACTGCGGCTACCGGCGCTCCGACGTGCTGGGGCTGTACGGCTTCAACCTCGTGCTGCTGGCGGTCAACATCGCCGGCGTCGGCGCCTCGCTGCTGCAGGTGCTGATCGGCGGCCGACCCGCGTTCAAGCGCACGCCCAAGGTGCGCAGCCGCACGACGCCGGGCCTGACGTTCGTGCTGATGCCGTACGTGTTCGTGCTCTTCTCGGTGCTGGTGTTGCTGTCGGACATCCCGCGCCACCGCTGGGTCAACGTCACGCTGGCGGGGATCAACGCGGTCCTCGCGCTGTACGCGATCGTCGCCTACATCGGCGTCGGCAACTCGCTCGTCGACGTGTGGACCAACGTCGTCAGCTGGCTCTACAAGCCGCAGCGCGCGCCGCGCGTCAAGCGCGCCGCGCCGCGCGTGGCGCTGGCCGCCGCTGCGGCCGGCGACGCGCCCGCGGCGCACTGGTCGCAGACGCTCGCGTACGCGCCGGCCGACGGCGTGCGCCGCGCCGAGCGCCGCTCCAGCTCCGGCCGCACCGGCACCGCTGCGGACCGCCGCGCCGGCGACGACCGCCGCGCGGGGAGCGGGCGCCGCGAGACCGACGTGGCCGCCTACATGGGCCGGCGCGCGAGCGACCGTCCGCCGGGACGCGCGGACGACCCGCCCGCGCCCGCCGGGTCCCGCCCCGGCGACGACGTGCCCGCCGAGGTCGCGCGGGCGCTCGGCCGCCGCGACGGCGAGCTGCCCGCCATCACCGCCGACGACGATCGCGAGGAGCGGCGATGAGCGCGCCCGAGCTGCCCGATCCCGCGACGCTGCCGGACGCGCCCGCGCCCGAGCTGTCGCCGCTGCGCGTGGCGATCGCGCTGCTGCTGGTGCTCGTGCTCGGCGCCGGCACCTTCTTCGTCCTGCGCGACGCGAGCTCGACCGAGGCCGCCGGCGCCGCTGTGGCCGGCGGAAAGGGGACGTGGTTCGCGCCGTACGTCGATGCGACCCTCACGCCGACCGTCGCATTCCAGGACCGCGCCGCGAACCCCGCGCGCGACGTCGTGCTCGGCTTCGTCGTGGCCGGCGCGCAGGCGTCCGGCGCGTGCACGCCGACGTGGGGGACGTACGAGACGCTCGACGGCGCCGCGACGACGATGGACCTCGACCGCCGCATCGCGCAGCTGCGCGGCCGCGGCGGCGACGCGGTGATCTCGTTCGGCGGCCAGGCCAACCACGAGCTGGCGCTGACGTGCGACCGCCCGGCCGCGCTGCAGTCGGCCTACCGCTCCGTGATCGACCGCTACGGCGCCGACACGGTCGACTTCGACGTCGAGGGCGCCGCGCTCGGCGTCCCCGCCGCGGACCAGCGGCGTGCGCGTGCGCTCGCCGCGATCCAGGCGAACCTGCGCGCGCACAGACGGCATCTCGCCGTGTGGCTCACGCTGCCGGTGACGCCCCAGGGCCTGAACGACGACGCGCTCGCGGTCGTGCGCACGACGCTCGCCGCCAAGGTCGACCTCGCAGGCGTGAACGTGATGGCGATGGACTATGGCGTCCCGTCTGCCGCGAGCGACATGCGCGGCGCGATCGAGTCGTCGATCGCGGCGACGCGCAAGCAGCTCGCCGCCGTCTTCGGCCACGCGGGCGCGCGGCTCAACTCGGCGCACCTGTGGCGCAAGCTCGGCGTCACCGCGATGATCGGCCAGAACGACGACGCCGGCGAGCGCGTGAGCGTGGCCGACGCGCGCGCGATCGGCCGCTTCGCGCTCGAGCACGGTGTCGGCCGCGTGTCGACCTGGTCGCTCAACCGCGACGCGCAGTGCGGCGTCACGTTCGCGGTGATCGGGACGCACTCCAACGTGTGCAGCGGCGTCGCGCAGAAGCCGCTGCAGTTCACGAAGACGTTCGCGCGGCTGCTGCGCGGCGACGCGCAGGCGAGCGCCGCGGCGGTGACGACGCCCGACCTGCTGCCCGAGGCGACGACCGCCACGACCGACGACCCGGCCAAGAGCCCGTACCCGATCTGGCAGCCCGAGCAGGCCTACCACGAGGGCTACAAGGTCGTCTGGCACCAGGCCGTGTATGTGGCGAAGTGGTACTCCCAGGGCGCGACTCCGGACGCCGACAACGTCACCGCGAGCGACTCGCCCTGGCGCCTCGTCGGCCCGGTCCTGCGCACCGACCACGCGCCGAAGCTCCCGACGCTGCCGCGCGGCACCTACCCGGCGTGGTCCTCGACGAAGGTCTTCCGCGCCGGCGCCCGCGTGCTCTTCCACGGCCTCCCCTACCAGGCGAGCTGGTACACCCAGGGCGACGTCCCCGGCGGCGTCGGCGACAACGGCTCCCCGTCACCGTGGAAGCCGCTCTACCGGATCCCGGGAGAGCCGGCGGGCGGGTGATGACGTGGTGGTTCAGGACTTCTGGACCGCCGCCGCGTCGATGGCGTCGATGAAGCTCTGGACGGCTCGAACCGCGCGATCAACGTCCGCTGTCGGCATCGCGTGCTCGCTCGCCAGCTTCGCGTAGGCGGCCGCCCAGCCCGGCGGCGCGCTGAGCGCGGGCGGCCAGGTGTGCGTGTCGCGCCCGTCGAAGATCGCGACGCATGCCTCGCGCACGCGCGGCAGATCGCTCGCGTCGAGCAGCTCGCGCACGAGCAGGAGGTCGACGAGGTCGCGGACCCGCGGGTTGTCGCGTCCGGCGATCCTCTCGGTGCAGGCATGGACCTTCTGCGCTATCAGGTACGGGAGTCCGACCACCGCCGTCCGCTCCATCGCCGGGAGCCCGAACTGTCCGATGTCGAATGGGGCGACCTCGTCCACGTCGAGCACATGGCTCGCCTCGGCCGGTGCGACCTCGAGCGGAACGGTGCCCCAGCGCCGGCCGCGGTAGTCGAGCCGAACGACGAGCCGCATCGTGCGGGTCGTGGCGATCGGCTCCGGCTCGCTGCGCGAGAGGCCGAAGTCCGCGACGGGCTCGTCGAGCGCGTCGTCAAGCGCGTCGAGCCAGAGGCGCGATCGAGAGCGCGCGCCACGAGCAGGTAGTCGATCGTCCGCTTCAGGCGGCTCTCCGCCAGGTCGTGCGCGCGGGCATACTCGCGAATCCAGCCATGGAGCACGCGGGTGTTGTGCGGCGGCTTGGTCTTCGGGAAGGTCATGCGGCGGCTCGTCTCTGGAGCGCGGCCAGTCGCTCGCCGCGAACGAGCCCGCGGCTGCGCGCCGTCTCGATCGCCTGCTGGACGAGCTCCGGGCCGATGTGGGACTCGATGCCGTCGAGGATCGCGCGCAGCGGCGTGACCGTAGGGAGTCCGTCCACCACCGTGAGGTCGTCCTCTGCGAGGGTGCGGTGGTGGATCGCGTAGACGGAGGGGGCGTCGCGGTTGATCCGGTACCCGAGAGGGACGGTGATGTGGACCTTGGCGGGGTTGACGTCGCACAGCTCGTGCAGATCCAGCGCGGTGTCATGGGACAGCACTCCGCGGGTGCGCCGCGGCCACAGCACCGCCTCCATGAACTGCTCGCGACCGGTGAGCGGGATCGCGTCGAAGCGATAGAGGCCGCGGGCGACGCGCTCCAGCGTTCCGCGGCTCTCCATGTCGACGAGCCGCCGCTGGTCGACTCCCAGCTCGCGCGCGTCTGCGGACGTCACGTAGCCGTACTGGTCCACGGCACGGTCGAACAGCAGGTCGTAGACTCTGCCCGGCATGCACAAACTATTGCATTTTGCTGTAGTTTGTGCAAGCAGCGGAGCGGAGGCTCAGCTCACGGATCCAGCACCGGCGCGAGCAGGCCGCGGCCGGCGAGGCCGCAGAGCCCGTCGAGGGCGTCGAGCGCGTCGGCGTAGAGGCGCGGGTGATCGCGCAGGGCCCACAGCATCTCGGCGTGCTGCCAGGCGGCGTTGCGGGCGGCCTCGACGCTCCACGTCGCGACGACGTCGTCGAGGCGGCCGAGGACGTGGTCGGCGACGCCGACGAGGCCCGTGTCGTAGCGCGCCTTGACCTCCTTCTCCACGCTCGCCAGCGTCGCGTTGACGCGCTCGTAGTCGGCGTGCGGCGGGGCGTTCGGGTCGGGGCTCAGGCCCATCTGCTCGAACGTCGCGATCAGCGCGAGCGGGAGGTCGTGGTTGATGTGCGCGTTCATGCCGGCGAGCGCGAACTGGATCGGCGCGACGCGTCTGTCCCCGCGGCGGTCGAACAGCGGCGCCCACGCGCGCGACGCCTTTCGGCCGGCGGCGACGGCGTCGACCGCGTCGAAGTAGAGCCCGGCGAACGTGACGTCCAGCGCGCTGAGGAACGCCGGGTCGGCGAAGCCCGCGCCCGCGACCTGTCCGTCGACCGCCTGCGTGACGGCGAGGTAGAGCGCGTTGAAGCAGGCGACCCCGTCGGCCGGCTCCAGCCCCGCGCCGATCGCCTCCATGCGCGCGAGCACCGGCGCGATCGGGTCCGCTGGCGTGGGCGTCGAGGCCATCGTGACTCACCCTATCCGCACGCTAGATTCGAGGCGAAACGACTCAGGAGGCAGCCGATGCTGTTCGGACAGGAGCACGTCGATCGCTACCGCGCGACCGACGGCGAGGAGGGCTACGACTGGCAGCGCGGGACGACGATCCTGCTGCTGACGACCAGAGGCCGCAAGAGCGGCGCCGAGCGCACGACCCCGCTGATCTTCCGTCCCCACGGCGACGACTACCTGATCGTCGCCTCGCGCGGCGGGACCGACGAGCCGCCCGGCTGGTACCTCAACCTGAAGGCCGAGCCCGAGGTGCAGGTGCAGGTCAAGGGCGACGTCTTCAGAGCCCACGCGCGCGACGCGACGCCCGAGGAGCAGCCGGGGTTGTGGCGCGAGATGGCCGAGGTCTGGCCCGACTACGACGAGTACCAGAAGAGAACGACCCGGGCGATTCCCGTGGTGGTGCTGGAGCGGGCCTGAGGCGGAAATGCGACAGGTGATCCCATGGCCCCCGACCCATTGAACAAGCCTCAGATCGCTGCCTTCCCTGCGAGCAAGCTCGCACCGTTCCTCCGCGCTGTTGCCGATCCAGAGGGCAAGGGCGACCTCACCCCCGAGCAGGCGGACGCGATCCGCCAGGTCGAGGCGAACGTCGCTCGGCGTGTCAAGTTGGTAGACGGCGAGCGCGAGGAGGGGCGTGCTCGCTGATGCTCGCGGTGGTGCTGAGCGGGTCTGACCCGACGGCGTGTTGGGTTTCGTATGGTGAGGCGCATGAGCGGGACGGCGCCAGATCCGGGGATACCAGGGGACGAGATCCTTCGGCTCGCGCGCGCGTATGTGCGGCTGACGGTCGAGACGCTCGCGGCTGTTCCCGCGTTGGCGGAGGCGCTGGAGGCATTTGAGCCGGTGCCCGGACCGGCAGGTGAGAGCGTGGCGACGTGGCTGCGTGAGCAGGCGTTGAGAGAGCCCCAGGAGGCGACGATTCGCGCGCGGCTGAGCTACGGGCGGATCACGGGGGTCTACGCGCTGTGTGCAGCTCAGGTCGCGTTGGCGGAGGACGCGCGAGCTGAGCTGGGCGGCTTGCATTACCGCACGCAGCCGGCGGTACTGCTCGCGCAGTTCGCTCGCTCGGTGGACGCCGAGGGCATCGGCGGCGAGCTGCTCCAGCACGCGGTGGGCGCGACGCATCGCGCGCTGTGGTGGGTCGGCGCAACCGTCCTCGTGGTCGATCCCTTCGACGAGGCGACCGACGGCTACTGGCGTGAGCACTGGGGATTGAAGCCGTCCGACCAGCGCGTGCCGGGCAACCGCCGTCTTCGCCGTCTGTGGACGGCGATCCCCCGCTAGAAGTTCGCGCGCTCGGCGTCCAGTTCGGCGAGCAACGCGTCGCCGCGCGCGAACAGCTCATGCACGCGCGGGTCCTGTCGCGACTCCTCCAGCTCCTGCTCGTCGATCACGACGACCGCGTCGTCCAGCGCGTCATGGAGCTTGTTCCGATCCAGCGTGGAAGCCATGTGAGAAGGGTAGCGGCTCGACGAAAGCGTCATCTCACGCGGTCAACGCACGCTGGACATGGCTGACCACCTCGGCAAGCTCGGGCTCGTCGTCCAGGTCGAGAGGTGCGAGCTCGCCGGTGCGCCCGCGACGGTTGAGAAGCGCGTCGGGGACCTCGTCGAGAACCCGTGCGAGGTCGATGGCGTCCCAGCGTGCCCCCTCCAGAAGCGTTCGCGGAAACCGGCCGGCGAACAGCGCTATGAGCCGGTCGTCCCCAAGGCCGGCAGAAGGCTCTCTGCGCAACACGATGATGTTTGCCTCTTGCAGCCCGGGTGCGACCGCGAGGGCCTCCTTGACCGTGGCCAGCACATAGGACGCCATCGCGCTGACGTAGAGGTCGTTGAACTCCGCCTTGGTGCGCTTCTTGAGCGTCGGTTTCCCGGTGGGTGTCAGCGCCGGCTTGCGCTCAGGGACCAATGCCACATCAGGCGCCATCATCAACAACGTCACACGGACGCCCTGAACGTCGACGGCGGCTGCCGGCACCTCGTTGTCAGCGAAGGCTGCCTCGATCGCGTGCAGCACCGCCTCGGGTTCGTTGGTCATCAGCGCTTGCCACGCCGCATCCAATGCGGCCTGAGCCTGACGGTGATCCTCGGCTCGGCGGGCCTCCTCTGCGCGGACCGCCTGCGCAGCCGCTTCGGCGGCACGTGCCTTGGCCGCTCTGCGCTCGGCACGTGCGAAGAGCGAGACGCCCTTCAACGCTTCGCGCTTGTGATCGCGATGGATCGCGATGTCATCCACAGGCTGCGGAGGCGGCGCGGTCATGGGCTCTGGCGCGGCGAAGTCCTCCAGGTGAGCGCTCACCAGCATCTGCTCCGCACGGCCCGAGCGGCTTGGTCGACGCCATCCTGCAGACCCCGCAGCTCGACGCTTGGCCCATCCATCCAGACGACTCGCTCGCGGCCGACGCGGACACCGTCAACCTCCTCGCACGCTAGGCGCGGCCCGGCGGTTCGCGTCAGCGGCCGCGGCACCCGCCTCCAACCCCGTCGTGGTGCTGGAGCGGGCCGGCCAGTAGGCGCGGGCGAGCGACCTGCGATCGTGGGCCGAGCCCGCGATCGCAGGCCACAGGCTCGTTATGCCGTCGTGCCGCTCGTGTTGCGCTGGCCGCCGTACGCCGCCAGCCCGTAGATGATCAGCACGTCGATGGCGAAGATCGCCAGCGACAGGAGCGGGTAGGAGGGGATCGACAGCAGCGCGACGATCGCGCTGATCATCGCCACGGCCATCCCGACGACCATCCCGAAGCCGCCGCCGCGCCAGATCGACACGGCCGCGATCAACTGCAGGACGCCGACGATCAGCGTGATCCAGCCCCAAGCGTTGAGATCGCTGATGATGTACTTCGTGTCCTGAACGAAGAACTTCGAGTTGTCGATCGCCGCGATCCCGTACACGACGTTCAGCACACCGGCGATCAGGATCATGATGCCGGCGAACAGCAGCCAGCCGCTGCGATGCTCGTTCATCGAGTTTCCTTCCTCGGGGACAGGGACTTTACTCCATATAACGGTTTAAAAACTTGTGCGGCGTCCGTATGCGAGCTAAGGTCCTACCGTGACGATCGAGTCGGCGAGCCACCCCGACCTCGCGCATTGGGACGGCACGGGCGACGACCCGTACTACTTCGAGGTCTATGGGGAGACGAGCCCTGTTCTCGACACCGCCTATGGCGAGGTGATGCCGGCGGGTCCGGTCGATGGTGCGGCGCAGACCACGCAGCCGGCCCCCGTGTACGAGTACTGGTGGACCATAGGCCACCCGGGGCATCGTCCCGAGCGCGGCGGCCTGCTGGAGCGCATCAGGGGGCCGCGGGATCTCTGGGATCGTCTTCCCGATCCCGCCGCGCGCATCTATCTCTACTTCCCGATGGGGGGCGGCTGGCGCGTCAAAGAGCTTGCTGCCACGGTCAAGTACATGAGCCCTGTCGCTCATGAGCAGTCCTTCTGGGAGAAGGCTGCGCAGGACTGGCAGCTCGTTCAGCCGTTGGTTGACGATGCGAGCAAGCTGGCGACGGCTGCCGGGCCGCTGGCCGGGGCTGCGGCATCCGGGTCCGCAAGGATGCTCGGTGCCATGGCTCAATTGAAGCTTTCGAGCGTGCCGCCGATCAAGGGGTTCGAGTGGTCTGCCGGCAAAGTTGCTTTCGGCAACAAGGATCACGGCGGCGTCCGCCAAGGCGTGATGTGGACACTGCCTGCATCGATGTTTCGCGAGCTCGGCGGGCGTTTGACCGGCAGCCTCGCGGTGAGCTTCCTGCCCGACCACCGGCAGACGGCCAATACCGTTTCGACCGAGGACCCCAAGCCCGAGCCGCAAGACCTCCTCGCGCACGCGGTCGTCTACAGCCCGGATGGTGACGAGCACGACCACTGGGCGCCGGCGATCAACCACTTCGTTCACCTTCGCGTTGCCCCGCGGCTCGCGGGCAGCGACACGCAGGTGGCCTGAGGGCCGAGCCGGCGACTCAGCCGAGCCGAGCGCCGCTCGGGCTCGTGTGCCGCTCGAGCGCACTCCGCGTCCGCACCTCGTCGCGCCGCGCGACCGCGACGACGAGCGAGTCGAGCAGGCCGAGGTGGGCGAGGCGCGTGGCGAGGGGGGCGAGCTGGGGGGCGACGGCGCGTGTGCCGGCGACGAGCGCGTGGTCGACCAGGCCGGTCAGCGCGGACGTGGCGAAGCTGGTGATCGCGACGGTGCTCGCGCCGCTCGCGACCGCGGCGCGCGCGGCGGTGAGCGTCTCGCGCGAGGCGCCGCTGTGCGACAGCGCGAGGCACACGTCCCCGGCGCCCAGCAGCCGGGCGCGCAGGTGCTGGTCGTGGACGTCGGCGGGCGCTTCCGCGTGCAGGCCGATCGTCGTGAAGCGCGAGGCGGCGTCCAGGCACAGCGCGGCCGAGCCGCCGACGCCGACGACGAGCACGCGCTGCGCGCGGTCCAGGGCGGCGACGGTCGCCTCGAACACGTGGGCGTCGACCAGCGCCGCCGCGTCGCGCACCGTCGCGGCGCCCGCCGCCGTCACCTGGGCGAGCGCCGCGAGGCGCGGGTCGCGCTGCGCGGGGGCGGGCGCGACCGTGGGGGCGGCTCCGGAAAGCTCCTCGGCGAGCGCGACCTTCAGGTCGTGGAAGCCCTTGAAGCCGAGCTTCTGCGCGCAGCGCACGACGGTGGCGCCCGACGTCGACGCCATCTGCGCCAGCTCGGCCACCGAGGTGAAGCTCACGCGCGCCGGCTGCTGCAGCAGCAACCGTGCGACCCGCCCCTCGGCGGGCCGCATCTGCGGCAGGAGCCCGTCGACGTGCGCGAGCAGGACCGCGCGGCCGCGGTCGGCTGTCGCGTTCGCGCTGTCGCCGGGCGCCTGCTGGAGCATCAGGCGCGCGGCTTCTCGGCGAGCACGAAGTTCGTCGAGATCGTCACGCTCGTGACGCCGTGCTCGGTCATCCAGCGCGCGTTCGCCTCGCGCACCGCCTGCGCTGTCTCGGCGCCCATCTCCTCGATCGCGCGGCGGATCCCGGTCCCCTCCGCGATCCCCCACCAGTCGTCGGGGCCGGACAGCGGCACCGGCACGTCCTCCACCTCGAGCAGGCGGATGCGCACGTCGCCGGCCGCCAGCAGGCCGCAGAGCGTGCCGCCGTCGGCGACCTGTCTGCGCTCCCACGGCATGTCGACCTCGAGGCCGGGCCGCAGGCGCGCCGTCTCGGCGCGGAACTGGGACCACATCGGCTCGAAGAACTGCTCGCCGATCGTCGCCACGACCAGCCGGCCGCCCGGCGCCAGCACGCGCCACAGCTCGCGGCCGACCGCCGTCACGCTGCGCGCGAAGAACATCGCGTAGGAGCAGACGACGACGTCGAAGTGCTCGTCCGGGAACGGCAGGTCGTGCATGTCGCCGAGCTGGAACGCGACTCTGTCGCCGACGCCGTGCTCGGCCGCCTTCTCGCGCGCGACTTCGAGCATCCCCTCGGCGATGTCGACGCCGGTCACCGAGCCGCCCGGCAGCACCTGGTCGGCGGCGCGCACGGCGAGTATCCCGGGGCCGCAGCCGATGTCGAGCAGGGCGTCGCCGGGAGCCGGCCGCGCCAGCTCCAGCGAGTGGTCGATGACGCGGCCCCAGCCGGGCTGCGCGGCCTCGTAGCCGCGCGCGGCCGACGTGTACGTCTCCGGTGGATTGAAGAGCTCGAGATCCTCGAAGCCCGCGATGCTTGCCATGCGTGTCCCCTCCCTATGCCGTGGCTCCGAGAAGCCGATCGATCGCGTTGATGACGGGCGTGCCCAGCTCGACGTCGCGCTCCGAGTCGAACTCGAACCACGGCCCGTCGACCGGCACGCCGGCGATGGCCGCGCCGTGCCGTCGCACGAGCAGCCGCAGCGCGGCCGTCATGTCGACGCGCCGGCCGGCCTCCGTCTCCTGCAGCCGCCGCAGCACCCCGCCGAAGCGCGTCCAGGCCGACGGCGTCCAGCGCATCAGCCCGATGTACTGACCTTCGATCCGCTCGTGCGGATGCGGCCGGCCGCCGATCTCGGCGACGTGGCCGTCGGCGTCGAGCGCGAAGCGCTCCGCGTCCTCGAGCGGGTCGTCGAAGCGGCGCCGCCACAGCGCGTGCCAGTCGCGGTCGTAGGCGAGCGCCAGCGGCGCCGGGCAGGTCGCCATGCGGCGGGCGGTCGCGGGCGAGAAGGCGATGTCGCCGTAGCTCACGAGCGTCGCGTCTCTGCGCAGCCAGTCCGACGCCCGGCACAGCGACGCGACCATCGTCGTCGCCCTCCAGTCGGGGTTGTGCAGCACCTCGATGCCGCGCCCGTGCAGCGCGTCGACCTGCCAGCCGCCGACGACGCCGATGCGCCTCACGCCGCTGCTGCGCAGTGCCGCGACCTGGCGGTCGAGCAGCGTCCCGCCGCCGACCGTCAGCAGGCACTTCGGGCCGCTGCGCGTGAACGCCGGCATGCGCGAGCCGCGCCCGGCGGCGAGGATCAGGCCCTGCACGTCAGGCGCTTCCGAATCGCGCCGCGCGCAGCGCGGGTTGGGCGGCGGCGGGGGCGACGGCGTGGGACAGCGGCCGCACGAGCCGGTTGGCCGCGTCGAGCTCGAGCGCCGGCGCCGACAGCCAGCGCTGGAAGCGGTCCTCGCCGACGCCGATCGCCGCCGGCAGCTCCAGCTCCAGCGCCCGCAGCGACATGTGCGAGTTGGCGCCGCCGAAGGCGGTGACGAGGCCGGCGATCTCGTGCGTGAAGATCCAGTCCCAGCCGGGATCGGCCGAGGCGATCATCGCGATGCAGCCGTCGAGCGCGTCGCCGCGGGCGACGTCGGCGGGCGGCGCGATCACGCGGCCGTGGGTGACGAAGTTCGGCTCGTCCTCCATCGTGACGAAGCTGCCGAGGTCGGCCTCGTCGCGCAGCAGCGCGGGCGCGCACAGCGTCTCCGTGACGCGGTAGCGCTCCTGCCCGCGCCGGATCGCGTCGCCCAGCGTGGCCTTGGCGCTTTCCGGGTCGGTGGTCAGCGTGCGCAGCACGGGCACCGGCACGTACGACATCTCGTCGACGTCGAAGCCGAGCTGCTCGCCGAGCTGCCGCACGTCCACGAGCACCTGGCTGACGAGCCGCGAGAAGTCGAGCTTCGAGCGCTCGCGCGCGGCGACGGCCCTGCGGATGAAGTCGAGCAGCGCCTCGGCGTCGCAGTCCAGCTCGTGCGACTCGATCAGCTTGCCGAGCGCCGACAGCTGCCGCGGGCTCGGCGCGAAGGCCGGCTGGACCGCGCTCGCCTCGACGCGCCGGGAGCCGTCGAAGTAGCGCTCGAACGACTCGTCGTAGCGGGCCGAGCGGATGTCGTAGGTGCCGGGGCGCAGGTGCCCGTAGCGGTCGAGGAAGCCGTCGCGGTCGAGCGTCGAGAGGTCGCGCCGCAGGTCCTTCGTCACGTCGTTGGCGCCGCCGACCAGCGCCGCGCCCTCCTGGGCGGTGAGGACTCCCTGGCGCACGAGGCTGTTGACGAGGCCGACGGCGACGAAGGCGGCGCGCGCCAGGCCGGCGAACGGGAGCGTGCCGAGGCGGCGGCAGTCGTCGAGTTGCGTGGCGATCCGGTGCAGCGCCGCTTCCGGGCCGGTGCCGTCCGGCCGCAGCCGCGCGAGCGTCGCGGCGAGGTCGAGATCGCGTGCGAACGGACCGTCCTCGGCCATCATGCGCACGGTCAGCGCGCGCAGCGAGGCGACGAGGTCCTCCGCCTCGCCCGCCGACAGCACGCCCGCCTCGGCGAGCGCGGCGGCTCTCCGCGGGACGTCGAAGTCGTAGGCGGTGAGCGCGATCCCCGACTCGATCTTGTCGTGCAGATGCGGCTGCGCGTGCAGCGCCGAGACGTAGTGCACGACGAGGCGCTCGGCCGCGGCGTCGTCGAGGTCCGCCGGCACGAACGAGCTGAAGCTCGCGCGCGCGTCGATGTACGGGAGCCCGTGGAAGTCGACCAGCAGCGGCACGCCGCGCACGTCGCGGTAGCCGTAGCGGGCGCGGCTCTCCGCCCAGATCTCGTCGGTTATGAGGCATCTGTAGAGCGACAGCGCGAGCGGCCGCGGCCGCACGCCGATCATCTCGGCCGGATTCCAGTCGGGCATCACGCCGAAGCAGGCGAGCGGCCCGAGCGCGGGGCGGCGCTCGCGCGCGAGCCGGCGGAACTGGGCGCGGCACTCGGCGATCGCGGCGCGATGGACGTCTTCGGCGACGCCGTCGCTGCTCGTCGCCAGCGGGCGCACCTGGAAGAGGACGATCGGTCCGCGCTCGGCGACCCCGAACTCCAGCTCGAACGGACTGTCGATCAGCTGCTCGAGCTCGTCCACGAGCGCCAGCACGCCGGCGAGGTGCGGCGAGGGCGGCGGGGCGGGCGGGTCCTTGTCGCCGGCGAGGTGGTACCAGGTGCGCGTCCCGTCGCGGCCGGCGGTGACCGCGTCGGTGTGCGCGCCCTCGGAGTAGGTGACCACGCGGTACGGCCCGCCGCCGCTCGGCTCGCGCGAGGACGCGACGCCGCTGGCGACCACGTCGCGGAGCTCGGGCTGCACGAGCACCTGGTCGTCGTCGGAGCGGCCGTCGAACGAGTCGATCACCTGCTCGATCGCCTGCGCCAGCTCCTGGCGGCCCCTGACGTGCAGGCGCGACAGGAAGTGCCCGGCGTTCGACATCGTCTCGGTGTCCTCGTCGAGGCTGCTGCTGCGGACGACGAGCGCGCCGCGCGCCCAGTCATGGCCGAGCAGGCGGTCGAGCACGGCGCCCTCGCGGGCGCGCCACTCGCGCACGGTGAACCACTCGAGCGGCAGCACGTAGCCGCTGCGGAGCTCGCCCGCGAGGTGCGCGAGCGTCTCCGCCTTCGTGCCGAATGCGAAGTCCCCCACGGGCACGTCAGGGCGCCTTGACCTCGGCCGCCCAGCACCGCGTCGTGTACGGCACCGCGATGCGGTCCCCGTCCTGCGCCTTCGCCACGAGCGCGCCGATCTCGTCGACGATGCGCTCGAACTGGTCGCCCGCCTGGCGCTGGAGCGTCGCGTGGGAGCGCCACGCCTCGACCCACTCGTCGGCGTCGACGTCGCGGCGCACGGTCGCCTCGAGGTAGCGCGGCGTATGGAACAAGCCCGAGGCCTCGACGTCGCCGGACGGGTCGCTGCGGCGGTAGCCGTAGTCGTAGCCCGGGATGCGCGACTCGATCGCCGCCTCGATCGCCGTCTGCAGCGGGTCGCCGTCGATGTCGCGGTGGTTCCACAGCATCGCCACCCAGCCCGGACGTTGCAGCAGCCGCGCCGCCTCCGCGAGCGCCTGCTGCTGGTCGACGACGTTGAACGACGAGCCGAACGTCACCAGCGGGTATGTCCCGCTGGGCCGGCCGGTGTCTTCGCCGCGCGCCTCGAACCAGTCGACGGGCGCGTCGGCGAGCCGCTCGCGGCCGACGCCGCGCATCGCGTCGTTGGGCTCGACGGCGTCGACCTCGAGGCCGTGGCCGACGAGGTGTACGCTCAAGTGCCCGGTGCCGGCGCCGATGTCGCAGACGCGCTCGCCCGCTGCGACGCCGGCGAGCGACATGAGCTCGTCGATCACCGCGTCCGCATACGGCGGACGTCCTGCATATGCGTGAGCCAGGGATGTGTAATCCCACAGCAACGACTTCATAACACCGGCCCCCTTGTCCCGTGCTAGTTACCTCCCGGCCCGCTAGGCTAGCGATGATCGTTAATGTGTGTCAAGCGGATGGTTCATGTAACTAACGATCCACTCGAAACTGGATCTGGGTAACGATTGTTTCAGCGGGGGGCTGGCGATGGGGCAGGGTGAGACGGGCGATCCGGCGCGTGCGCCGATCGCGATCGGCGGCCGGCGCGGCTCGCCGCTCGGGCCGGTGCCGGGCTCCTACCTGCGCGCGATCGCGGCGGCGGGCGGCCGCCCGGTCGTGCTCGCGCCGAGCCGTGACGGAGTCCGCTCCGCGGGCCGGCTGCTGGCGCCCTGCGCCGGCTTGCTGCTGACCGGCGGCGGGGACGTCTCGCCCGAGCTCTACGGCGGCGAGCCGGGGGCCGGGCCGGACGAGGCCGACCCGCTGCGCGACGCCTGCGAGCTGGCGCTGCTGGCCGCCGCCGTGGAGCGCGGGCTGCCGGTGCTGGCGATCTGCCACGGCATGCAGCTGCTGAACGTCGCTCGCGGCGGCTCGCTGCAGCAGCGGCTGCGGCCCGACCTCGCCGGCAGGCACGGCACGAGTGCGGCGTGGACGCAGCACCCGGTCCGCCTGCGCGGCGACAGCCGCCTCGCGGCGTCCGTCGAGGCGGACGAGCTGAGCGCCTGCTCCTCGCACCATCAGCAGGCCGTCGCGCGGCTCGGAGACGGGCTGGTCGAGACCGGCTGGAGCGACGACGGGCTCGTCGAGGCGATCGAGGAAGCGGGCGAGCAGTGGATCGTCGGCGTGCAGTGGCATCCGGAGGACACGGCCGCGACCGACGACGAGCAGCGCCGCCTCTTCGGCGCGTTCGTCGGCGCGGCGCGCACGGACCGGGTGCGCGCATGACGCCGCGCGCGATCTGGCTGACGGGGCTGTCCTCGACGGGCAAGAGCTCGGTCGCGGGCGAGCTGCGCGCGCTGCTGCTGGAGCGCGGCGTCGTGCCGGTGCGGCTCGACGGCGACGTGCTGCGCGAGGCGCTGCCGTGGCCGGCCGGCTACGGCCGCGACGAGCGCCTGCGCCTCGCCCGCTTCTACGGCAGGCTCGCGCGCGAGCTGGTCGAGCAGGGCCACGTCGTCGTGTGCTCCACCGTCTCGCTGTTCCACGAGGTGCAGGCATGGAACCGGCAGCAGATCCCCGGCTACTTCGAGGTGTGGCTGCGCGCGCCGGCGGCCGAGCTGCAGCGGCGCGACCGCGCGGGCGACCGCGGCGTCTACGCAGGCGCGCGCGGGGCGGTCGTCGGATGCCAGCTCGTGCCGGAGTTCCCGCGCACGCCCGACCTGATCATCGACAACCACGGCGACATGACGCCGGCCGCGGCCGCGCGCCGCATCCTCGAGCGCGCCGATGCGTGACCTGCTCACGGCCGGGCCGGGGCGCTTCTACCGCGGCAACCTGCACTGCCACTCGGACCGCTCGGACGGCGCGCTGAGCCCGGCCGAGCTGGTGCGCACCTACCGCGAGGCCGGCTACGACTTCCTCGCGATCACCGACCACTTCGAGGAGCGCTTCGGCTGGCCGGTCACCGACACGCGCGCGCTGCGCGGCGACGACTTCACGACGCTCGTCGGCGCCGAGCTGATCTCGGCCGATCGCTCCGACCCGTCCGCCTACTGGGCCGGCGCGCTCGGGCTGGCGCCCGACTTCGCCCCGCCGCCCCCGGACGATCCGGCCGAGGCGATCGCGCGGGCCGCCGCCTGCGGCGCCTTCGTCTATCTGATGCACCCGGGGCTGAACGACCTGCGGCCCGACGCCGCCGTCGCGCTGCCGGGCTTCGGCGCCGTGCAGGCGGTGGAGGTCTACACGCACCAGTCGTGGATCTACCGGCCTGACACCGCGGTCGCGGCGCCGTTCCTCGACGCGCTGCTCGCCGGCGGGCGCCGCCTCGGCGCGGTCGCGGGCGACGACGCGCACTTCCGCGACGGGCCCGACGCGTTCGGCGCGTGGGTCGAGGTCTACGCGCGCGAGCGTGAGCCGGACGCCCTGCTCGGCGCGCTCAAGGCGGGCGCCTACTACGCGACGCAGGGGCCGGCGCTCACCGGCCTGACGCTCGACGGCGACGAGCTGCGCGTCGCATGCTCCCCGTGCGCGCGGATCCTGCTGACGGGGCCGTCGCACCAGTGGAGGCGCTGGCGCTGGCGGCTCGTCGCGCCCGGCGAGGCGCCGCTCGCCGAGGCGGCGTTCGCGATCTCCGACTTCCGCGGGAGCTTCTGCCGCGTGACGCTCGTCGACGCCGACGGCCGCCGCGCGTGGAGCAACCCGATCTGGGTCTGAGCGTCAGAGCGGGGCGGGTTCGCCGGCGACCGCTTCGAGGCCGAGGAACGCGGCCAGGCCCGGGTCGTCCAGGCGCGGGATCACGAGGTCGGCGTCCGGATGCGGACCCGGAGCCGACGGCACCATCACGACCACGAGCCCCGCGCTGCGCGCCGCCCGCGCCCCGAGCGCGGAGTCCTCGAACGCGACCGCGCCGGCCGGCGCGACGGCGAGCTGCCGGCACGCCTCCAGGTACACGTGCGGCTCGGGCTTGTCGCGCTCCGTCTCCTCGGCGCTGACGACCGCGGCGAAGCTGTCGCGCACGCCGAGCTGCTCGAGCACGCCGAGGACGATCTCGCGCGGGCCGTTGCTCGCGACGCCCAGCGGCATGCGCGCGGCGAGCTCGGCGATCAGCTCGCGGACGCCGGGCAGCGCCTCCGGCGGGTCGGCGGCGAAGCGCTCGTCGAGCACCGCGCGCAGCTCCTGCGTGCTCACCGGCTCGCCGAGGTCCTCGCTCACGAGCGCCGCCGCGCGCGCGACCGACGCGCCCAGCAGGCGCTCCAGCCGCACGTCGTCGAGCGAGCGGCCGCGGTCGGCGGCGACCTGCGCGTAGGCGCGCTCCCAGCAGTGCGCCGAGTCGACCAGCAGCCCGTCGCAGTCGAAAACCGCAGCGTGCGGGCTTTTCGCCACATCTGGCTGGGAGGGCTGTGAATTATTGGTTACCGGGCTTGAGGTCACTGTGAACTGCATCGTACAGTCGACCGCGACGGACCGGAAACAACGCGAACAATTCATTAACAAGATGTCAACCGATCACTCTCCGGCCGACCTCGGCGCCGCGCGCGAGGTCCAGGCGCGCATCCACGCGCATCTGTCGGGCCTGCAGGCGGCCGAGGTGCGCGTCGCGCGCGTCGTGCTCGAGCAGCCCAACGTCGTGATCTACAAGTCGGCGAGCGAGGTCGGCCAGCTCGCCTCGACGTCCAGCGCGACCGTCATCCGCTGCGCCCAGAAGATGGGCTTCAAGGGCTTCCACGACCTCAAGCTCGCGCTCGCGAACGAGCTGTCGGTCTTCGAACAGGCCCGCGCGGAGGAGGAGCGTCCGCCGGGCGACCCGCGCACCGCGGTGCTCGTCGAGATCACCCGCGCGGGCGCCGAGAGCGTGCGCGACGCGGGCGCGCTCGTCGACGCCGAGTCGTTCGACGCCGTCGTCTCCGCGATCGCCGACGCCCGCCGCGTGCTGTTCTTCGGCGTCGGCACCTCGGCCCCGCTGTGCCAGGACGCCGCGTACCGCTTCTCCGCGATCGGCGTGCTCGCCGAAGCGCCCGCCGACGTCCACGTCCAGCACGTGCAGGCGCGCCTGCTGACCGAGCAGGACGTGGCCGTGATCGTCAGCCACACCGGCTCCACCCGCGAGACGCTCCACGCCGCCGCAGCCGCGCGCGGCGCCGGGGCCGCCACGGTCGCGATCACGAGCTTCGCCGTCTCGCCGCTGACCGAGCAGGTCGACCACACGATCGTCGCCGGCAGCCGCGAGCTCGCGCTCCGGCTGGAGGCGATGGCGAGCCGCCTCGCCCACCTCGCGCTGCTCGACGCATTGCTCGTCGCCGTCGCCCACCGCGACGAGAGCCGCGCGGCGAGCGCGCTGGAGCACTACACCGACGTGCTCGGGGAGCACCGGCTGTGAGGATCGGGGTGCTCAGCGACCTGCACTGGAGCGTCGCGCCGCAGGCGCCGGCGCAGTGGCACGCCCCCTACGACTTCGACGGGATGGAGGCGCGCTGCGCGGCCACCGTCGAGGCGCTCGTCGCGCGCGGCTGCGAGGTGCTCGTGGTCGCCGGCGACGTGACGCACGACGGCGACCGCGCCTCGTGCGAAGCCGCGCTGACCTGCCTCCTGCGCGTCTCGCCGATCCCGGTGGCGGTCGTCGAGGGCAATCACGACGTGCGGCTCGACCGCACGCTCGTGCCGCAGCGGGGCGACGTCCGCGACGCGTGGCGGCGCGCGCGGGCCGTCGCCCACGAGGAGCTGGTGGCGCTGCATGCCGCCGGCGTCGACCGTGACGAACGCTGGGCGCTCGGCCGCGAAGCGGACTCGGCCGACCACGGCCTCGCGACGGTGCTCGTCAGCCACTACCCGCTCGTCCCGCACGCCGACCGGATGGCCGCCGCCGGGCTGCCGTGGCCCGGGGAGCTGGACGATCGCGGTCCGCTGTTCGAGCGGATCGCCGCGACGCGCATCCCGACCGTCGTCCTCAGCGGTCACCTGCACGTGCGCGACGCGAGCTGCCAGGACGCCGTCCTGCAGATCTGCGTTCCCGCGCTCGTCGAGCGCCCGCACGAGGCGGCCGTCGTCGAAGTCGAGCCGCTCGGGCACGCCGTGCGCTGCATGCGGATCCGCAGCGACGGCCCCGCGCCCGCGCGCGGCGCCGAGCCGTGGCTGCTGGCGCCCGCCGACGAGCGCTGGACGTTCGCCGACGGCTCGTGGACGCGGCGCGAGATCGGCGCCGATCGCCCCTACGTCCTCGCGGAGGCCTGACGATGAGCGTCGCGGTCCTGTCCGACGTCGCCGCCCCCGTGCGCGCCCCGCGCCGGCAGCGCGACGGCGGCACGCTGACGTGCGAGGGCATCGCCGTCTCGTTCGGGCCGACCGTCGTGCTCGACGACGTCTCGCTCGACTTGCGCGCCGGCGAGGTCCACGTGCTGATCGGACCCAACGGCGCCGGCAAGACGACGCTCGCCAACGTCATCAGCGGCCACGTCCCCGCGCAGGCGGGCACCGTCACGCTCGACGGACGCCGGCTGACCGGGCGGCCCTACGCGCGCGCCCGCCGCGGGCTCGGGCGCAAGTTCCAGATCCCGCGCGTGTTCCCGCGGCTGACGGTCCGCGAGCAGCTCGAGCTGGTCGCGCCGCACGCGGACCTCGGTCCGCTCGAGGCCCAGCTCGCCGAGGTCGGCGACGTGCCGGGCGAGGAGCTGAGCCACGGCTGGAAGCAGTGGGCCGAGCTGCAGCTGGTGCTGCTGCAAAGACCGTCCGTGATCGTGCTCGACGAGCCGACCGCCGGCATGCCGCGCAGCGAGCGCGGCCGCCTCGCCGAGGAGCTGGAGGCGGTCGAGCACGGGACCTTCCTCGTCGTCGAGCACGACCTCGACTTCGTCGCGCGCATCGCCGACCGCGTCTCGTTCATGCACAACGGGCGCGTGCTGCGGACCGGCACGTTCGACGAGGTCACCGACGACCCGGTCGTCCGGTCCGCCTACCTGGGGACGAGCGCGCATGGCGACTGAGCTGGCAGCGCGTCCCGCGCTCGTCGTCGCTCCGCACGCCGCCGCCGCGGCCGCGGCCCCGGCGGCCGCGACCGCGGATCCGCCCGCGCTCGACATCGAGCTGGACGTGCTGCGCGACGGCGTGCCGGTCGTGCGCGCGAGCCGCCTGCGGCTGGCGCAGGGCGGCGCCGTCGGGCTCGTCGGCCGCAACGGCGTCGGCAAGACGAGCCTGATCGAGGGCGTCATGGGGCTGCTGCCGACGCGCGGCCACGTGCGCAGCTTCGGCGCCGACCTGACGCGCCGGCCCGCGCACCGGCGCGCCGTCCACGGCCTCGCGCTCGTGCCGCAGGGGCGGCGGCTGTTCCCGGACCTGACCGTGGCCGAGAACCTGCGCGCCGCGGAAGTCAGCAGACGCGCGGACGGTCCGCGCTTCGACGTGGGGGAGCTGTTCCCCGGCCTGCGCGAGCTGGAGCGCCGCAAGGCCGGGGTCCTGTCCGGCGGGCAGCAGCAGCAGGTCGCGATCGCACGCGCCCTGCTGAGGCGACCGCGGGTCCTGTTGCTGGACGAGCCCACGGAGGGGCTCGCTCCGAGCATCGTCGACGAGCTCGTCGCGGCGCTGCGCGCGCTGCGCGAGGGCGGGCTCACGCTCGTGCTCGCCGAGCAGCGGATCGACGTCGTCAACCGTCTGTGCGACGACGTCGCGCTGATGCGAGCCGGGGAGATCGTCGCCACCGGCGCGCCCGGCTCTCCCGAAGTCCGCGAGCTGGTGCTCGCGCTCTGAACCCCCCAAACGCGACCCACCGAGAGGGAAACTCCATGGACAGTCAGCAGCCCACCCGACGGGACGTCCTCAAGCGGGCCGGTGCGGCCGCGATCGGCACGACGGCCGTCGGCAGCATCCTGTCGGCGTGCGGCTCGACCGGCACCTCGACGGCCACGAGCGCCACGAACGCGGCCGCGACGACCGGCGGCGCAAGCGACGCGATCAAGGTGGGGGTGCTGTTCTCGCTCTCCGGCGACCTGTCGATCGCCGAGACGTCGATGAAGAACGCGACGATGCTCGCGATCGAGGAGATCAACGCGAGAGGCGGCATCGGCGGGCGCAAGATCGAGCCGGTCGTCGAGGACTACGCCTCCGACTTCGGCGTCGTCGTGCAGAAGGCGCGCAAGCTCGTCAACGACGACAGAGTCGCCGCCACGATCGGCTGCTACGCGTCCGCCTCGCGCAAGGCGGTGCTGCCGGTCTACGAGCAGGGCAACGCGGTGCTGCTCTACCCGACGTTCTACGAGGGGCTCGAGTGCTCGAGCAACGTCATCTACACGTCGCTCGTCGCCAACCAGCACCTGACCGACACGACCGAGTGGATGGTCAAGAACGCCGGCAAGAAGATCTACATGGTCGGCTCCGACTACGTCGGCCCGCAGACCTACAACGCGATCGTCAAGAAGCTCGCCGAGCAGCAGGGCGCGACGGTGGTCGCCAACCGCTTCTTCCCGCTCACGCAGACGGAGTTCGGCTCGGCGCTGAGCGACATCAGAAGCGCCAAGCCCGACCTGATCTGGAACACGATCGTCGGCGCCGGCATCCCCGCCTTCCTCAAGCAGTACCAGGCGGCCGGCTTCACGCCGCAGACGACGCCGATCTTCTCGGGCATCTGCACCGAGCAGGAGCTGGCGGCGGTCGGCGGCAAGGCCGCGAAGGGCCACTACTTCCCGGCCTCGTACTTCGAGACGACGAACACGCCCGACAACAAGTCGTTCGTCCAGCGCTACCAGGAGAGATTCGGCAGCGCGCAGCCGACGAACATGCCGATGCAGGCCTCCTACACGTCGGCCTACCTGCTCGCCGCGGCGATCGAGAAGGCCGGCGACGCGACGCCGGCGGCGATCCTGCAGGCGTTCCCGGGCGTCAGCGCGCACGCGCCGGGCGAGGGCACGGTGACGGTGAAGGACAACCACCACACGACGCACACCGTCTCGCTCGGGCAGGCGAACGACAGAGCGCTCTACGACGTCGTCGTCAGATTCGCGCCGCGCGACCCGGATCCGTTCCCGCCGAGCATCGTGGCGGCGTCGAAGATCCCGAGCTGCCCGCGCCGCGAGGCCTAGTAGTTACTTAAGGGAGACGGCGGCCGATGCTCGTCCAGATCGTCGCGCAGGGGCTCAGCGTGGGCGCGGTGCTCGCGCTGAGCGCCCTCGGCCTCACGATCGTCTACGGCGTGATGGGCGTCGTGAACCTCGCGCACGGCGAGTTCGTGATGCTCGGCGCGTACTCGATGGTGCTGCTCAGCCCGCTCGTCGGGTCGTGGGCGGCGATCGCGCTGACGCCGCTGATCGTCGGCGCGGTCGGTCTGCTCGTCGACCGCGCGCTGATCCGCTTCCTCTACCACGACCCGGTCAAGTCGATGCTCGGCACGTTCGGGCTGGCGATCGTGATCCGCCAGCTCGTGCTGATCGTGGAAGGGCCGCAGTTGCGCTACGTCGGGCTGCCGCTGACGGGCGCCGTCTCGCTCGGCTTCGGCCAGCAGTTCCCGCTGTGGCGCGTCGTGCTGATCGCCGGCGCGGTGATCGCCGGCGTCGGGATGGCGATCTGGCTCGCGCGCTCGGCGACGGGCCTGAAGATGCGCACGACGACGGTCGACGCCGCCGTCGCGCAGTCGCTCGGGATGAACGTCCCGCGCGTGAACGCGATCGCGTTCGGGATCGGCACCGGCCTCGCGGGGCTCGCGGGCGCGCTCGTCGCGCCGCTCGACTCGGTCTATCCGAACATGGGCCTGACCTACCTGGTGGGCGCGTTCCTGGTCGTGATCCTCGCCGGCCTCGGCAGCATCCGCAACGCGCTCGTGTGGGCGGCCGGCGTCGGGCTGCTCACGGCCGCGGTCGCCGTGCCGGCCGACGACGTGCTCGCGCAGGTCGTCGTCTGGAGCGCCGCGCTGGCGATCGTCGCGCTGCGCCGCCAGCCGCTCGTCGCGAGTCGCGTATGAGCCGGCGCACCGGCATCGCGCTCGCGCTCGTGGCGGCGGCCGCGCTCGCGCCGCTCGTCGTCTCGGACTTCACGATCGGCCTGCTCGCGCTGTGGCTGCCGTTCGTGATGCTGGCGATCTCGCTCGACCTGCTGTGGGGCGAGAACCGCATCGTCTCGTTCGGGCACGGCGCCTTCTTCGCCGGCGGCGGCTACGTCGCGGGCCTGCTGCTGCGCGGCCCGCAAGCGGACACGACCGGCTCCAACTACGCGCTGCTCGGCGAGGGCGGCGGGCGCTCGTCGTTCGACTCGCTGCTGCACACGCTCAGCTCGGTGCAGGTCGCGGGCGTGCCGTTGCTGGCGTTCGTGCTGCCCGTCGCGCTGTGCGGCCTCGTCGGCCTGCTCGTCGGCGCCGCCGTCTTCCGCATCGGCTCGGTCGAGATCTACGCGCCGCTCGTGACGCTCGGCGTCGGCGTGATCGCGGCGACCGTCTTCCTCAAGCTCGCGGTCATCGGCGGCAGCAACGGCCTGTCGGGGATCCCCGCGTACACGCAGCAGATCGCGGGCGGCTCGCAGGTTCCGATCTACGTCTTCAACGCCGCCTGGCTGCTCGCCGTCTACCTCGCCTACGCGGCCTTCCGCCGCTCGCGCGCCGGCCGCCGCTGGCGCGCCTCCGGCGACGACCCGATCCGGCTCGAGGCGCTCGGGACCGACGTGCGCCGCCTGCGCACGCTCGGCTTCGCCGCCAGCACCGCGCTCGCCGGGCTCTCCGGGGCGCTGTACGTCGGCGCCTCCGGCTTCATGTCGGCCGACACGGCCGGCGTGGTGTTCTCGGTCCAGGCGCTGATCTGGCTCGCGGTCGGCGGCCCCGGCAACCTGTTCGCGCCGCTCGTCGGCGTGCTGGCGATCGAGCTCGCCGACCACCAGCTCAGCGAGCGCCTGCAGGACACCTGGCAGCTGCTGCTCGGCGCGGCGCTGATCCTCGTCGTGCTCGTCGCCCCGCGCGGCCTCACCGGCCTCGCCACCTCCGTCCCCGGCCTGTTCGCGCGCGCAGGCCGCCAAACCCGCCGCCGCGAAGGAGCCGTGCCGTGAACCTGCGCATCGTCTGCACCAACGACTTCCTCAGCTCGCTGTCGCCGATGCCGACCAGCTACGGCCGCCTGCCCGGCGGCCACGCGCTGCAGCGGACCGTCGAGCGGCTGCGCGAGGGCCAGCCGACGATCTGGGCCGACGCCGGCGACTTCAGCAACGGCGGATCGCTGTCGGCGACGAGCGGCGCGGCGCTGAGCTTCCGCGCCGCCGCCGAGCTGGGCATCGAGGTCGCCACGCTAGGCAACCACGAATTCGACCTCGGCCTCGCGCACCTCGAGGAGGAGTGCGCGGCGCTGAGCTTCCCGGTCGTGTGCGCCAACGTCGACGCGGGCGTGCCGGCTGCGACGCTGATCGAGTCCGAGGTAGGGCCGGTTGGCTTCATCGGCCTGACCCACCCGCAGGTCGCGGCGTTCACGCCGCACGCGCCTGCTGCGGACGACGAGCTGGCGCGGATCGTCGCGGAGCAGTCGCAGGCGCTGCGCGAGCGCGGCGCCGTCGCCGTGGTGGTGCTGTTCCACTTCGGCGTCAACTGGGCCGTCGCGCCCGACGGGACGCACCTGCCGGATCCGGGGCCGGTGCTCGACCTGACGGACGCCTGGGCCGGCGCCGCCGACGCGGTCGTGCTCGGGCACACGCTCGGGCGCTGGGCCGGCATGGTCGACGGCGTCCCGCACGCGCAGCCGTGGGCGTTCGGCGCGGAGGTCGGCGTGATCGACCTCGACCTGCGCACGGGCCGCCACGACGTCGAGCTGGTCGCGGTCGACGCCGCCGATGCCGGCGCGTGGACGGGCGAGGGGCGCGCCGCGATCGAGGCCGCCGAGGCCGAGGTCGTCGGGCGCATCCGCGAGCCGCTGACGATCGACTTCGGCGACGACATCTCGCTCGCCGACTTCGCCGCCGAGGCGCTGCGCGAGGCGACCGGCGCCGGCGTCGCGGTCGTGCCCGTCGTCGGCATGCACCAGCCCGCGATCGAGGGCGTGATGTACCAGTGGCCGGCCGGCGAGGTGACCGAGGCCGACGTCGCCCGCTTCTGGCCCTGGACCGACGACCGCTGCCTGATCGCCGAGGTCGGCGCCGACGAGCTGGAGACGATCGCCTCGTTCGTCGCGCCCGAGCCGTGGCTTGCCTGGGGCACGAGCGCCGAGCCCGCCGAGTCGCGGATCCGCCACACCGTCGCCGTCCCGCGCGACTACGTCGATTGGGGCACCGTCCAAATCGACCAGCTCGTCGGCCGCAGACTCGACTGGCGCCCGCTCAACGTCCGCCTGCGCGACGCGCTGCGCACCTGGCTCGCGGTCGCGTCGGAGCAGAAGGCGCTGGCGGATCCCGTCTTGCAGCTGCGCTGAGGGGGCGGGCCGCTGGCGAGCGCCGAGCGCGACCTGCGTCGCGTCCGGCGCTCGCGTGGGGCGGGGGCTTGTCGATTAAGGCCAGGGATCGTTGCAGCTGAGGCTGCCTATCTCGTTGATGTCCATCCATCCGTGCGAGCCGCCGGACACGTTGACCTCGACCCAGGGTGCTTCCGCGCCTCTCACCCAGAAGAAGCCGTTCTGCGGGCCGCCGATGTGTTCGCCGATTTCCTTGTTCTTGATGAACCCGGTGCCGTTGGAGTTGGCGTAGACCGCGGCTCTGTGTATGACCGTGCCGGTGCATTCGGCGTAGGCCGATGCCGGTACTGCCAGCGCGACGGCGGCGACCGCAATTGCGATTCCGGCGCGCAGGCGGCGCTTAAGTGCATGAGCTTGCAACGCATGTCCTCCTGAGTAGATGATCCGCGCCGGAGCACGTCCTGTGGGGGCTCGGCGGCGAATATTTATGTGTACTGAAGTCGTCTTCCCCACGACCTTCAGCTATCCCCTGTCTGACGAGGTCAGGCTAGCACGCACGCATCCTCGTCCAGCAGTCAGATGTCTGGAGTGTGACCTGGGTTGGCCGCGGCCGCGAACCGATCAGCAATCGAGAAGCGCCCGCCCGGGGGCGCGCCTAGCATGACCGTCATGAGCGCCACCACGAGATCGCAGCGACAGCCTGCGCCGCACGCCGCCGACAGCCACGACCTGATCCGCGTGCACGGCGCGCGCGTGAACAACCTGAAGGACGTCAGCGTCGAGATCCCCAAGCGGCGGCTGACGGTCTTCACCGGCGTGTCCGGCTCGGGCAAGAGCTCGCTCGTGTTCGGCACGATCGCGGCGGAGTCGCAGCGGCTGATCAACGAGAACCTACAGCGCCTTCGTGCAGGGCTTCATGCCGACGCTGGCGCGGCCGGAGGTCGACGTGCTCGACGGGCTGACGACCGCGATCACGGTCGACCAGCAGCGGCTGGGCGGCGACGCGCGCTCCACCGTCGGCACCGCCACCGACGCCAACGCGATGCTGCGGATCCTCTTCAGCCGCCTCGGCGAGCCGCACATCGGCTCGCCCAGCGCGTACGCGTTCAACGTCCCCTCGGTCAGAGCGAGCGGCGCGATCACGGTCGAGCGCGGGGCCGGCAGGACGCAGACGAAGAAGGCGACGTTCAACCGCCTCGGCGGCATGTGCCTGCGCTGCGAGGGCCGCGGCGCGGTCACCGACTTCGATCTGACGGCGCTGTACGACGAGACGAAGTCGCTCGACGAGGGCGCCATCACGATCCCCGGCTACAGCATGGACGGCTGGTACGGGCGCATCTTCCGCGGCTGCGGCTTCTTCGACCCGGACAAGCCGATCGCGAAGTTCAACAAGCGACAGCTGCACGACCTGCTCTACAAGGAGCCGACGAGAATCAAGGTCGAGGGGGTCAACCTCACGTACGAGGGCCTGATCCCGAAGATCCAGAAGTCGATGCTGTCCAAGGACGTCGACTCCTTGCAGCCGCACGTCCGCGCGTTCGTGGAGCGGGCCGTCACGTTCGGCGTCTGTCCCGAGTGCGAGGGCACGCGGCTCGGCCCGGAGGCGCGCGCGTCGAAGATCGACGGGGTCAGCATCGCCGACGCGTGCGCGATGGAGATCCGCGACCTCGCCGGGTGGGTGCGCGGCCTCGGCGAGCCGTCGGTGGCGCCGCTGCTCACCGCGTTGGGAGAGACGCTCGACTCGTTCACGGAGATCGGGCTCGGCTACCTCTCGCTCGAGCGGCCGTCCGGCACGCTGTCGGGCGGCGAGGCGCAGCGCGTGAAGATGATCCGCCAGCTCGGCTCCTCGCTGACCGACGTCACCTACGTCTTCGACGAGCCGACGATCGGCCTGCACCCCCACGACATCCAGCGGATGAACGAGCTGCTGCTGCGGCTGCGCGACAAGGGCAACACGGTGCTCGTGGTGGAGCACAAGCCGGAGGCGATCGCGATCGCCGACCGCGTCGTCGACCTCGGCCCCGGCGCCGGCACGGCCGGCGGCGAGGTGGTGTTCGAGGGCACCGTCGAGGAGCTGCGGGGGAGCGACACGGTCACGGGGCGGCATCTGGACGATCGCGCGTCGCTGAAGGAGACGGTCCGCGAGCCGTCGGGTGCGCTGGAGATCCGCGGCGCCAACACCCACAACCTCCAGGGCGTCGACGTCGACATCCCGCTTGGCGTCCTGTGCGTGCTGACCGGCGTCGCCGGCTCCGGCAAGAGCTCGCTGATCCAGGGCTGGGTGGCCGAGCGCGAGGGCGTCGTGTCGGTCGACCAGGGCGCGATCAAGGGCTCGCGGCGCAGCAACCCGGCGACGTACACCGGCCTGCTGGAGCCGATCCGCAAGGCGTTCGCGAAGGCCAACGGCGTCAAGCCCGCTCTCTTCAGCGCCAACTCCGAGGGCGCCTGCCCGACCTGCAACGGCGCGGGCGTGATCTACACCGACCTGGCGATGATGGCCGGCGTCGCGACCGTCTGCGAGGAGTGCGAGGGCAAGCGCTTCCAGGCCGAGGTGCTCGAGTACACCTTCGGCGGCAGGGACATCAGCGAGGTGCTCGCGATGCCGGTTCTCGGAGGCGGCCGAGTTCTTCGGCGCCGGCGAGGCGGAGACGCCGGCCGCGCACAAGATCCTCACCCACCTGGCCGACGTCGGGCTCGGCTACCTCAGCCTCGGCCAGCCGCTGACCACGCTCTCAGGCGGCGAGCGGCAGCGGCTCAAGCTCGCGACCCACCTGGGCGAGACAGGCGGCGTCTACGTGCTCGACGAGCCGACCGCCGGCCTGCACCTCGCCGACGTCGAGCAGCTGCTCGCGCTGCTCGACCGGCTCGTCGACTCCGGCAAGTCGGTGATCGTGATCGAGCACCACCAGGCGGTGATGGCGCACGCCGACTGGATCGTCGACCTCGGCCCCGGCGCCGGCCACGACGGCGGCCGGATCGTCTTCGAGGGCACGCCCGCCGACCTCGTCGCCGGGCGCTCCACGCTCACCGGCGAGCACCTCGCGGCCTACGTCGGCGCCTGACCGCGCCGCGCGACGCGCTCGCGCGGCTGTGGCACGATGTCGCAGATGACCGGCAGAGCGGCCGCGGCGCAGGACCTGCGCGACCTCGTGCTGCTGCGCCGCGTGCGCGACCGGATCGACCGCGAGTACGCGCAGCCGCTCGACGTCGAGGCGCTCGCGCGCGACGCCTGCATGTCGCCCGGGCACTTCAGCCGCAGGTTCCGGCTCGCCTACGGCGAGTCGCCCTACAGCTACCTGATGACGCGGCGCATCGAGCGCGCGATGGCGCTGCTGCGCCGCGGCGACCTGAGCGTCACCGAGGTATGCTTCGAGGTCGGCTGCTCGTCGCTGGGCACGTTCAGCAGCCGCTTCAGCGAGCTGGTGGGGATGTCGCCGAGCGCCTACCGGCGCGACGCCGCGCACGCGACGGCGGGGATCCCGGCGTGCGTCGCCAAGCAGGTGACGCGACCGGTCAGGAATCGAGAAGCGCCGGTCATGAGCCGCGCCTAGCATGGCCGCCATGGACATCACAATTCACGCGAGCATGCTTCCGCACGACGATCCGGACGCATCGCTGGCCTTCTACTGCGACATCCTCGGCTTCGAGGTCCGCAACGACGTCGGCAAGGGCGGGATGCGCTGGATCACGGTCGGCCCGGCCGACCAGCCCGACACCTCGATCGTCCTCAGCCCGCCGACCGCCAACCCCGGCATCACCGACGACGAGCGCCGCACGATCGCCGAGATGATGGCGAAGGGCACCTACGCGATGCTGCTGCTGGCGACCAGAGACCTCGACGGCACGTTCGAGCGGCTGCAGGCCGCCGACGCCGAGGTCGTCCAGGAGCCGACCGAGCAGCCCTACGGCGTGCGCGACTGCGCCGTCCGCGACCCCGCGGGCAACCTGATCCGCATCAACGAGCTGGGCTGACGCCGCTCTCGAACGCGGCGTCGGTGGCGGCGCGGACGTCGTCGACCGTCACGCCGGGCTGCGTCTCGACGAGCGTCATCGGCCCGCCGGCGGGGAAGTCGAAGACGGCGAGGTCGGTGATGATGCGGTGGACGACGCGGCGGCCGGTGAGCGGCAGGGTGCACTCGGGCTTGATCTTCGGCGCGCCGTCCTTGTGCGGTGCTCCATGATCACGACGACGCGCTTGGCGCCGGCGACGAGGTCCATCGCGCCGCCCATGCCCTTGACCATCTTGCCGGGGATCATCCAGTTGGCGAGGTCGCCTTCGGCGGAGACCTCCATCGCGCCGAGGATCGCGAGGTCGATGTGGCCGCCGCGGATCATCGCGAAGCTCTCGGCGCTGTCGAAGAACGCCGCGCCGGGGACGGCGGTCACGGTCTCCTTGCCGGCGTTGATGAGGTCGGCGTCGACCTCGCGCGGCGGTCGGGTAGGGGCCGATGCCGAGCAGGCCGTTCTCGGTCTGCAGCACCACCTCGACGCCGGTCGGGATGTAGTTCGCGACCAGCGTCGGCATGCCGATGCCGAGGTTCACGTAGAATGCCGTCGCGCAGCTCCTGCGCGGCGCGGCGCGACGATGCGGTCGCGCGCGGACTCGGCGACGGCGCTCATGCGCTCGCCTCCCGCGTCGTGCGGCGCTCGATCCGCTTCTCGTAGCGGCGGCCGCGAAGATCCGCTGCACGAAGATGCCGGGCGTGTGGATCTCGTCGGGGTCGAGCTCGCCGACCTCGACCAGCTCCTCGACCTCGGCGATCGTGACGCGCCCGGCGGTCGCGACCATCGGGTTGAAGTTGCGCGCGGTGTGCCGGTAGACGAGGTTGCCGAGCGGTCGCCCTTCCACGCCTTGCACGAGCGCGAAGTCGCCGGCGATCGCGCGCTCGAGCAGGTACGCGCGTGCCGTCGAACTCGCGCGTCTCCTTGCCGTCGGCGACCGGCGTGCCGACGCCGGTCGGCGTGTAGAAGGCCGGGATGCCGGCGCCGCCGGCGCGCATCCGCTCGGCGAGCGTGCCCTGCGGCACGAGCTCGACCTCGAGCTCGCCCGACAGGTACTGCGCCTCGAACTTCTTGTTCTCGCCGACGTAGGTCGAGACCATCTTCGCGGATCTGGCGGTTGGCGAGCAGCAGCCCGAGGCCGAAGTCGTCGACGCCGCAGTTGTTGGAGACGACCGTCAGGTCGCGCACGCCGCGCTGCGCGCAGCGCCGCGATCGCCGTCTCGGGGATCCCGCACAGGCCGAAGCCGCCGACGACGAGCGTCGCGCCGTCGGGGATGTCGGCGACGGCCGCGGCGGCGGAGGGGGCGAGCTTGCCGGCCATCGCGGGCAGCATGCGCCAGGCGCATTCAGATGTCCAAGATCAATTTCGTCGCAATCTCATAAGCTGCTGCTATGGAGCTGCGGCAGCTGCGCTATCTCGTCGCGCTCGCCGACGAGCGGCACTTCACGCGCGCGGCCGAGCGCGTGCGCGTCGCGCAGCCGGCGCTCTCCCAGCAGATCGCCAAGCTCGAGCGCGAGCTGGGGCAGCCGCTCGTGGACCGCACGACGCGCCGCGTCCACCTGACCGAGGCCGGCGAGCTGCTCGTCGCGCACGCACGCCGCGTGCTGGCCGAGCTGGACGACGCGCGCGCGGAGCTGGAGCAGCTGAGCGGCCTGCTCGGCGGCCGCGTCACGATCGGGCTGACGCAGACGCCCGGGCCGCTGGACCTCGTGCGGCTGCTGGCCGACTTCCACTCCCGCCACCCGCAGGTCGAGCTGGCCGTGCGCGAGGACCTCTCGACGACACTCGCCGACGAGCTGCGCGCCGACGCGCTCGACCTCGCGTTCCTGTCGATCGTCGAGGACGCCGACCGCCGCGGGCTCGAGCTGCAGGAGCTGGCCGCCGAGCCGCTCGTCGTCGCGCTGCCCGACCGCCACCGCCTCGCCGGCCGCGCGCGGCTGGCGATCGGCGACCTGCGCGACGAGGAGCTGATCGCCTTCAGCGACGGCGCGACCATCCGCCAGGCAGTGCAGCGCATCGCGCGCGAGGCCGGCTTCGAGCCGCGGATCGCGTTCGAGACGCGCGAGGTCGCGCGCATGCGCGCGCTCGTCGCCGCCGGCCTCGGCATCGCGATCCTCCCGCGCTCCGACGCCCAAGCACCCGGGCCGCCCGTGCGGATCGCCGCCCTGCGCGCGCCGACGCTCACGCACCGCATCTCGCTCTGCTGGCGCCACAGCAAGCGCCACGCCCCCGCGGCCCGCGCGCTGCTCGAGCAGACGCGCGCCATGTACATCGCGGGCGGGCGGAGACGGGAGCCGCGCCGGGCCGGTCGGTGACCCGTCGGCCGTGGTTCTCCGCGCCGGCATCCGCCCGCCTACACGCCGGGTCGGACCGGCGCGACCGGCACGTCCCGGCGCCTGCGCCGACGCAGTACGCTCGTGCCGCCAGCGACGAGGGAGGCACGAAGGGATGAGCGAGCCGCAGAGCTTTCCGGCCGACGAGGTGTTCGCGATGGCCGAGCGCCGCGAAGGGGGCGCGACGGTCGTCGCGCTGCGCGGCGAGCTGGACTTCGGCACGGTCGCCCGGGTGCAGGGGCGCCTCGCCGAGCTGCGCGACGCCGGCGAGGCGACGCTGCTCGACCTCGACGAGCTGACGTTCATGGACTCGACCGGCATCCGGCTCGTGCTGACCGCCTGCGAGGACGCCCAGAAGCAGAGCTGGAGCTTCCGCGTCACGCGCGGGTCGGAGCGCGTGCGTCAGGTGCTGGCGGCGGCGCAGGTGATCGACCGCCTGCCCTACGGCGACGACCGCGACGCTGGGTGAGCCCGGACGCGCTCGTGCGCCGCACGCTGCCGCGCGACGCGAGCGCCGTCGCGCTGGCGCGTCGTGTCGTGGAGGCGGACGCGCCGCAGCTGAGCGCCGAGCAGCTCGACGTCGCGCGGCTGCTCGTGTCCGAGCTGGTGACGAACGCGGTGCGCCACGGCGCCGGCGAGGAGGTCGTGCTCGCGCTGCGGGTGGACGACGCCCGCGCGCGCTTCGAGGTCCACGACGCGGGCGGACGGCAGCCGGCGCGGCACGCGCCGCGCGGCGCCGACGGCGGCTACGGGCTCAACCTCGTGGCCACGCTCGCGTCGCGGTGGGGCGCCGACGGCGAGGCGGGCGTCTGGTTCGAGCTCGATCGCGCGCCGCCCGCCGGCGCGCGCCCGGCGATCGGCGACGCGATCGCCGGCCAGCTCGCCGCGATCCTCGACGGCCTCGCCGAGGCGGTGACCGTCTCCGACGAGCAGGGCCACACCGTCTACGCCAACGACGCCGCCGCGCGGCTGCTGCGGCTGACGCCTGTGGAACAGGCCACCGGCGCCTCGGGCGCCGAGCTGATGGACCGCTTCGAGGTCTACGACGAGCACGGTGAGCCCGTCGCCATCGACCAGCTGCCCGGGTCGCGCGTGCGCGCCGGCGAGCCGAACCCCGCGCCGATGCTGGTGCGCAACGTCGTGAAGGCGACCGGCGAGGAGCGCTGGCTGCTGAACAAGACGACGGCGATCCGCGACGCCGACGGCAGGGTGACCGGCGTCGTGAACGTGATCGAGGACGTGACGCACGCGAAGCGGATCGAGCTGGCGCAGCGGCTGCTGGCGGAGGCGAGCGACGCGCTCGCCTCGTCGCTCGACTACGAGAGCACGCTGCAGCGGATCGCGGCGCTTGCGGTGCCGGGCTTCGCGGACTGGTGCGGCGTCGACGTCCCCGGCCCGGGCGGGTTCGCCCAGCTCGTCGCGATCGTGCACAGCGACCCGGCGAAGGTCGCGCTCGCGAGACGGATGCGCGCCCGCTACCCGGTGTCGCTGCAGCGCCGCGAGGGGATCGCGGCGGTGATGGGCGGGGCGCCGTCGTACGTCCGCGCCGAGATCGACGACGACGAGCTGCGCGCCTACGCGCAGGACGAGCAGCACTTCGAGCTGCTGCGCGAGCTCGGCATGGCGTCGGTCGTCGTCGTGCCGCTCGTGGCGGGCGGGCAGAAGCTGGGCACGCTGATCCTCTCGCGCGCGACGGCCGGGCGCGCGTTCGACGCGGCCGACGTCGCGCTCGCCGAGGAGCTCGGCCGGCGCGCCGGCACCGCCGTCCTCAACGCGCGCGCGTACACCGAGCGCGCGGCGATCGCCGCGACGCTGCAGCGCGGCCTGCGCCCGCCCGAGCTGCTCGCGCCGGCCGGCTTCGCGGTCGCGACGCACTACGACGCGGCCGGCGCCTTCAACGAGGTCGGCGGCGACTTCTACGACGCCTTCACGACCGCCGACGGCTGGATGCTCGTGATCGGCGACGTCGCCGGGCACGGCGCCGAGGCGGCCGCCCTGACCGCGCTTGCGCGCTACACGCTGCGCAGCGCCGGCCAGCTGACGCGCGATCCGGCGCGCGCCATGCACCAGCTCAACGCGACGCTGCGCGACCTGCCGCAGCTGTCGCTCTGCTCGACCGTCTGCGCGCACGTGCGCGCCGGCGAGGGCGCGAGCGAGGCGCGCGTGACGCTCGCCAACTGCGGCCACCCACGTCCGCTGCTCGTGCGCGACGGCCGGCTCGAGGAGCTCGGCGGCGTCGGGCCGATGGCCGGGGCCTTCGACGACGGCGCCTGGGACTGCGCCGAGGTGACGCTGCACGCCGGCGACACGCTCGTGCTCTACACCGACGGCGTGCTCGACACGGTCGGCGCCGAGGAGCGCTTCGGCGAGCAGCGCCTGCGCGCCGCGCTCGAGGCGTCCGACACGGCCGAGCCGGACGCGCTCGTCACCGCGCTCGCCGCCGCACTCGAAGCCTTCCGCCACGGCCCCCAGCGCGACGACACCGCGATCGCCGCCGTGCGCTTCACGGGCATGCCCGCGGCCGCGCACGACTGAGGCCGTGCGGCTCGGGCTCGGGCGGCCGGCGCTACCCCGGGTCGGTCCACGACGTGCGGTCCAGCAGCGGCCCGGTCGCGAAGTCCGCCGGGTGGCCGGCGACCCAGTCGGCGACCGCGTCGCAGCGTGCGACCCACAGCTCGCCGGACGCGGCGCCCGCCGCGCAGCGGGCGAGCACGTCGTGCAGCGCGTCGCGCACGCCCTCGGCCATCCACGTGTGCAGCACGAGCACGGCGTGGCCGCCGTCCGCGACCGCCCGGTCGACCGCCGCCAGCAGCGCCTCGCGCACCGCGTCGGGCCCGCCGGCGTCCTCCGATCCGGTGACGTGCGTGCGCAGCGCCGCGAACTGCGGCAGCACGTGGAAGACGTCGACCGCCGGCCACGCGAACGGCAGCACGGCCACGCCGCCGTCCAGCCCCGGCGCGCTGCCGGCCGGCGAGCAGTGGCGCAGGCCGCGCGCGGCGAGCAGCGCCGCGGTGTCCGGCCCGATCAGCCCGCCGGGCGGCCGGAAGCCTGCGACCTCCAAGCCGATCCCTCGCAGCGCGGCCAGCCCGCGGTCGAGGTTGTCCGCCTCGGCCTCCGCGTCGGCCGCCAGCGCGCCCCAGTCCTCGTGGCACCAGGCGTGGAAGCCGACCTCGTGGCCCGCGCCGGCAATCGAGCGCAGCGCGTCCGGATAGATCTCGGCGTTCACGCCCTCGACGAAGAACGTCGCGGACAAGCCGGCGCCCGCCAACTCCTCCAGCACCACCGGCAGCGCCGACACCACCGACCAGTGGCCCCCGCGCGGCTCCTCCGCCCCCCGCAGCCCCAGCTCGATCTCCGCCGCCTCGCCGAGGTTGTCGAACGTCAGCGAGACCCGCCGCGCGAGCGCCCTCGGGCCAGCGGCTCATGACCGCAGCGCCGGGCTCCAGCGCTCCGGCTCGCGCTCCGCCTGCTCGCGCGCCCATCTGAAGTGATGGCGCGCCGAGGCCAGCAGTCCCGGCGCCGTCGCGATCCCCAGCGCGACCCACTTGCGGTCGGAGGGCTTCGTCTCCAGCAGCGCGCTGCCGACGCCGCCCACCATCCACAGCCACAGGATCGTGTTGTAGGCGGGCAGCTTCGACGGCGGCAGGCCCTCGGCCTCGTCGAGCCACGGCAGCACCCCGCCGCGCAGCGACCAGGGCCAGTTCACGAAGTGCACCGCCGAGCCCGCGATCGCGACCCCGGCCTGGAGCGCCAGCAGCGGCTCGTCGCGCGGCGCGGGCCGTGTCGCGCGCCACATCCAGAACGGCAGCGCGACGAGCCACATCGCGGCCGTGCGTCGCCGGCCCAGGAACGGCTCGAACACGAGCCCGACGCCGGCCCGCGTCTCGAAGCCGTGATGCGCGGCCGTGCCCAGCGCCGCGAGCAGGCTGAACGGCTTGGCTCTCACGGCAGCGACCTCGGTCCGGCGGCCGGGTCGATGCGGTTGCTCACGCGCCCGATCCCGTCGATCTCCAGCTCGACCGTCTGACCCGGTCTCAGCCAGCGCTCCAGCTCCAGACCGCAGCAGCCGGGCATCGTGCCGGTCGAGAAGACGTCGCCCGCGGCGAGCCGCTCGCCGGCCGAGGCGTGCGCCAGCATCGCGCCGACGTCGTGCTGCGCGCCGGCCGTCGTGCCCTCGCACCACAGCTCGCCGTCCACCCGCGCGCGCCCGCGCATCCGCTGCCAGTCGGGCACGGCGTCGGCGGTGAGCACGTCGCAGCCGAGCGAGTTGGCGAACGTCTTGGCCTTCACGACGGGGCCGAAGATCGAGCGGCGCGCGTCGGCGGCCTGCACGTCGCGCGCGCTCCAGTCGTTGAGCACGAGCCAGCCGCCGATCGCCGCGGCGGCCTCCTCCGGCGTCGCATCGGCGAGCGGTCGCGCGAGCACGAACGCCAGCTCCAGCTCGAAGTCGAGCGCTCTCGTGTGGCGCGGCCACCACATCGGCTCGCCGTCGGCAAGTGTCGCCGTGTGGTTGGCGACGTACATCTCGGGCCGCTCGTAGAACGCCGGCTTCGGCTTCAGCGGCGGGAACGTGCCGCGCGTGACGCGCTCGTACGTCTCCATCACGCGGCTGACCGGCGCCGGGAAGAAGTGCTTGACGAGCATCCGCGCCGACTGCACCGCGTGCGACTCGAACAGCATGAACGCGCGCAGCGAGCGCGGCCGGAACGGCAGCCCCGCGGCCGCCGGGTCGGCTCTGGCGGCCGGATCCCGCCGGGCGGCCTCGACCGCGGCCGCCGCCGCCTCGCGCGTCTCCGCGCCGCCGGCGAGGAACGCCAGCATGTCGTGCGTCTCCGGCTCGACCAGCGCGTCGCCCGTCGGCAGGTAGCCGTTCGCCACCGCCAGCGAGATCCACAGGTCCGTCTCGTCGTCGCGGACGATCAGTCCGCCGGGCGTGGCGCGCAGCAGCATCGCGGGCCATCATCGCAGCGGGCGGCAGACGCTTCGCCGGTCCAGCGCGCTCAGCCCGCAGGTCGTGCGCTGCCGAGCACGATCAGCGTCTTCGTGCCGGTGACCTTGCCGGTGCGGCGGATGCGGTCGACGGTGCGCTTGAGGTGGTCGAGGTCGGCGACCCGGACGCGCACGAGCGCGTCGGGGTCGCCGGCGGTGGTGAAGGCCTCGACGACCTCGGGCATGCCGGCGACGGTGCTCTCGATGTCGTCGACCTGGGTCGCGCCGGCGAAGCGCAGCTCGACGAACGCCTCGATCTGGCTGCCGAGGCGGGCGTGGTCGAGCACGGCGCGGTAGCCGCTGATCACGCCGATCTGCTCGAGGCGGTCGATGCGGCGCTTGGCGGCGGCGGGCGACAGGCCGACCGCGCGGCCGACGTCGCTGGCCGAGCGGCGGCCGTCCTCGGCGAGCAGCTCGAGGATGCGACGGTCGACGTCGTCCAAGTCTGTGCGCGGCACCACGCAAGCATAACGCGAAACACCCCATTCGCGCAAACTCTGTGTGTATCAGTGCAAAAAGATGATCAGGTTCTGGACATTGATGCGTCAGCACGACGACAATCGTCACCATGTCCATCACCGCTCCGCCCGACGTGTCGCTCGACGTGCTCGAGGCGGTCGAGAGCCGCGTCCTGTGGCTCGCGACCTCGATCATCCATCACGCCAACAGAGTCCGCAGAACGCCCTCGGGGGTGAAGGTGGGCGGCCATCAGGCGTCGTCGGCGTCGATGACGTCGATCATGACGGCGCTGTGGTTCCACCACCTGCGCGCGCCCGACCGCGTCTCGGTCAAGCCGCACGCCTCGCCGGTGCTGCACGCGATCGAGTACCTGCTCGGCCAGCTCGACGGCAGATACCTGACGACGCTGCGCGAGTTCGGCGGGCTGCAGTCCTACCCGAGCCGCGCCTGAAGGACCCGGTGCCGGCGGACTTCTCGACGGGCTCGGTCGGGATCGGCGCGACCGCGACGATCTGGAGCGCGCTGGCGCACCGCTACGTCGCCGGTCACTTCGACGTGCCGCAGGGCGGCCGCCAGATCGCGCTGATCGGCGACGCGGAGCTGGACGAGGGCGCGATCTGGGAGGCGCTGGTCGACCCGGTCGTGCCGCGCTTGGGCGAGGTGCTGTGGATCGTCGACCTCAACCGCCAGTCGCTGGACCGCGTCGTGCCCGACATCGCCGACGGCCGCATCGCCGGCATGTTCGAGGCGGCCGGCTGGCACACGATCACCGTCAAGTACGGGCGCCGGCTGCGAGGCGCTGTTCGAGCGCACGGGCGGCGAGTGCGCTGCGCGCGCGGATCGACGAGATGACGCAACGAGGAGTACCAGCGGCTGCTGCGCTCGCCGGCCGGCGAGCTGCGCGAGCGGCTGCCCGGCAGCGGCCGCGGCCGCCGCGAGCTCGAGCGGCTCGTCGGGGAGCTCGACGACGAGGAGCTGACGGCCGCGCGTGCGCGATCTCGGCGGCCACGACCTGCGGCTGCTGCTCGACGCGCTACGCCGAAGCCGACGCGGTGACCGACCGTCCGTCGGTGATCTTCGCCTACACGATCAAGGCCTGGCGGCTGCCGACGCAGGGCCATCCGGCCAACCACTCGGCGCTGCTGACCGGCGAGCAGTGGGAGCAGCTCGCGGGCGAGCTCGGCGCCGACGCCGAGGACCCGTGGGCTCCCGTTCGCGGACGACTCGCCCGAGGCCGAGCTGTGCCGCGAGGCGGCGCAGCGGCTCGTGCGCGAGCAGCGCCCGCAGGTGGATCCGCCGGCCGTGCCGGCCGACCTCGGCCGCGCGCACACGGGCAGAGCGTCGACGCAGCAGGCGTTCGGGCGCTTCTTCGTCGACCTCGCGCAACGGCTCGCCGGAGGTCGCCGAGCGCGTCGTGACGGTGAGCCCCGACGTGGCGTCCTCGACGAACCTCGGCGGCTGGATCAACCGCGTCGGGATCTGGAACGTCGGCGAGCGGATCGACTGGTTCGCCGACGACACCGACACGCTCGTGCGCTGGCGCGAGAGCGAGCCACGGCCAGCACATCGAGCTCGGGATCGCCGAGGTCAACCTCGTCGGCCTGCTCGGCGAGCTCGGCGCGACGTGGTCGCGCGACGGGCAGCCGCTGCTGCCGATCGGCACGCTCTACGACCCGTTCGTCAACCGCGCGCTGGAGCCGTGGTCGTTCGGCATGTACGCCGGCGGGCAGTCGATCCTCGTCGGCACGCCGTCGGGCGTCACGCTCGCGCCCGAGGGCGGCGCGCACCAGTCGATCATCACCCCGTCGGTCGGGCTCGAGCAGCCGCGCTGCATCGCCTGGGAGCCGGCCTTCGGGCAGGACCTCGAGTGGGCGCTGCTCGCACGCGCTCTCGCGCCTCGGCCGGCCCGGCGGCACCGTCGCCTACTTCCGCCTCACGACGCGGCCGATCGACCAGGCGCTCGCCGCCGTGCCAGCGGATCCGGCCGCGCGCGAGCAGCGCCGCCGCGAGGCGCTCGCCGGCGGCTACGCGCTGCGGCGCGCCGAGGGCGCGCCCGCGGTCACGCTCGCCGCCGTCGGCGCGATGGTGCCGGAGGCGCTCGCCGCCGCCGACGAGCTGGCCGGTGCCGGCATCGCCGCCGACGTCGTCTGCCTCACGTCGCCGGACCTGATCTTCCGCGCGCATGCAGGCGCGCCGCGGCCTCGGTGGAGGCGAGGACTGGATCCTCGACGAGCTGCTGCCGCCGGAGCGCGCCGCGCCGATCGTCACCGTGCTCGACGGCCACCCGCACACGCTGAGCTTCCTCGGCGCCGTGCGCAACGTCCCGATCACCTGCCTCGGCGTCGACGACTTCGGCCAGTCCGGCGACGTCGACGACCTCTACCGCTACTTCGGCATCGACACCGACACGATCGTCGGCGCCGCGCTCGACCTGATCGCCATGACCGACATCACGATGCCCAAGCTGTCCGACTCGATGGAGGAGGGCACCATCCTCAGCTGGCTCAAGGCCGACGGCGAGACGGTCGCCGCGGGCGAGGAGCTGCTCGAGATCGAGACCGACAAGGCGAACATGACGTACGAGTCGCCGGAAGCCGGCACGCTCGCGATCGTCGCGAGCGCCGGCGAGGCGCTGCCCGTGGGCGCGTTGATCGCCCGCGTCGGCGCGGGGGCGGAGGCGCCCGCCCCCGCGCCCGCCGCGCCCGCCGCGCCCGCCGCGCCGGCTGCCGATTCGGTTGGGGCCCCGGCCGCTGCGCCGGCGGGTCCTGTCGCCGGTGACAGCCGTTCCGCGAGCAGGCTCGCGGAATCGCCTGCACCCGCCACCACCGGCTCCGCCGGCGGTGCCGCCGCCGGATCGGCGCCGGTGGCGAACGGGAACGGCGCCGCCGCCGTGGCGGCCACGCCGATCGCGCGGCGGCTTGCCGCGGCGCACGGGGTCGACCTCGCGGCTCTCGCCGGCTCTGGCCCCCGCGGGCGCGTCACGCGCGCCGACGTGGCCGCTGCCGCCGGCATCGCCGCGCCGCCCGCTCCTGTCGCTTCCCCGGCGGTGCCGGCTGCTCCGGCGCCGGCTGCTCCCGCCGCCCCGGCCGCCGACGGCGTGGAGGTGCGCGAGCTGTCGCGCCTGCAGCAGGTCGTCGCGCGTCGCATGGCGGAGGCGAAGGCGACCGTGCCGGAGTTCCAGGTGCAGACCGAGGTCGCGATGGACGCGGCGCTCGCGCTGCGAGCCGAGCTGAAGGCGGCCGCCGGCGAGGGCGGCGTCGTCCCGTCGGTCAACGACCTGATCGTCAAGGCGAGCGCGCTCGCGCTGCGCGCGCACCCGCTCGCGAACGGCTCCTACAAGGACGGCCGCTTCGAGCTGCACCCGCGCGTCAACGTCGGCATCGCCGTCGCCGCGCAGGACGCGCTCGTCGTCCCGACGATCACCGACGCCGACACCCGCTCGCTCGGCTCGATCGCAGCCGAGGCGCGGCGCCTCGCCGGCCGCGTGCGCGACGGGTCGGTCACGCCGCCGGAGCTGTCGGGCGGCACGTTCACCGTCTCGAACCTCGGGATGTACGGGATGACCGCGATCAACCCCGTGATCAACGTCCCGCAGGCCGCGATCCTCGGCGTCGGCGCCACCCGCACCGTGCTCGCCCGCGACACCGACGGCGAGATCGTCGACCGGTCGCTGATGACGCTCACGCTCACCTGCGACCATCGCATCCTCTACGGCGCCGACGCCGCCCAGTTCCTCGCCGCGATCCGCGACCTGCTGGAGGCACCGCTGAGGTTGGCGCTGTGAGCGCCGCGGCCCTCACCGCCTCCGGTAGCGCGGACAGCCCGCTTGCGAGCGACCTCGCCCGGCGCGTGCGCGAGGCCTCGCCGCTGATCGCGAGCGTCGTCCTCTCCTCAGAGCGCGACGGCCTCGTCGCGCACGTACGCCTCGACCCGCTGCTCGTGGACGCTCGCGCCGGCCAGCAGGGGCTGTCCGACCGCTCGATCGCGGCCGCCGCCGCCGACCCGCGCGTCCAGCGCATGATCGCGGACGCGATCGCCCGGGCGAACGCCGGCTGCCCGCCCGAGGAGCAGATCGTGCGACACGAGATCGTGCTCAGCTGACGGCGCCCGCGTCTTCGCGTACCGCACGTCGTCGGCCGCCGAGCGTCGTCTCACGACGGGCTCGCGCACGGCCAGAGCGCGGGAGGCGCGCTGCGCTGGTTAGCAGCGCTTTCCGCGGATGGCGAAACCCGGACTCGAACCGGGGACACCACGATTTTCAGGCACCACGAATGGTGCTGGTCGTATGTGGCGATTTGCAGCACAGATGTGGCATCGCCTCGGGCGCTCAGAGCAGCCGCGATACGCGCAGATACGGGCGGTTTCCTGTGGGTTTTGGCCACGGGAGGGCCGGCCGTGGCCAAAACCCCTAGCGACGCCTTGCCGGCCGTAGCACAGGAGAGCTACACTCGTGCACATGGCGCACGAAGTTTCCGTTCGCGACCTTCGCAATAGCACCGCCGCGGTGGTCGCTGCGGTGCGCGCCGGCGAGGAGCTGACGCTGACGGTCAACCGCGAGCCCGTCGCCGACATCGTTCCGCACGTCGAGCATCGCAGCCCGTGGGTTGCCTCGTCGGAGCTGCGCCGCATCGTGCGCGAAGCTCCCGCGGACGCGGGCCTGCTCGACGACCTCGCCGATATCCGCGGCGCGCTGGTCGAGGACGAGTGACCCGCGCGATCGCCGACACGTCGGTCTTCATCGCCCAGGAAACCGGCCGACAGCTCGGAGACCTCCCCGACGAGATCGCCGTCTCCGTTGTCACCGCTGCCGAACTCGAGCTCGGCGTCCTCCGCGCCAAGGACACCGACACCCGCGCGCGGCGCCTCGCGACCCTCGCTCAGGTTCGCGCTGCCTACCCGCTCCTGCCGGTCGACGCCGAGACGGCGAGCTGCTTCGCACGGATCGCCGCCGCCGAGCTGGAGGCCGGCCGTCGCATACGCCGCCACGACGCCTGGATCGCGGCTACGGCGCTGCGTCATGGCGTCGCGGTCGCGACGCAGGACGCCGACTTCTCGACGTTCGCGAGCGTCACCGTCGTTCGGGTTTGACCAGGTCGGCGGTCAGGCCAGAAGAGGCCCAGCCGAGCTGCTCCTGGCGTCCGTCTTTCGTGACGACAGGTTGCAAGGGGAGTGGATCGTGACAACTGGAGCTGGTCGCCTCGTGCACGGGACGCCGCGTTGCGCGGATTTCGTGCAACGGGTTCGCCGCCACCGGCCGAGCGAACTGCTGATCGCCTTGGCTCAGACGTCCGTCACGCTTTTTGAACCCGAAACGTGGACGACGGATCGCGCACGGCTGCCGTGGGCGATCGCCGCTGCGGCGAAGGCGAGCATCGTTGCTGGCAACGAGCACCGCCAGGCCGGCGTAAGCGACCGCGACGTGACCGAGACAGTCGAGTTCAAGCGACAGCTCCCCGGTAGCGACCCCGCAGGAGTGATGAAGACCGTCGCGGCGTTCGCAAACGGCGATGGGGGAGCGATCCTGTTCGGCGTCGAGGACGACGGAGAGATCGTCGGGGTCGGCGAGCACGAGCGCCGGCGCAGCCTGGATCGGCTGACGAACATGATCAGGGACTGGGTACGCCCACTGCCGGACTTCAACTGCGAGACGGTCGAGCTCGATGGGCGCGGCGTGATCGTGATCAACGTCGCATCTGGCAGCGCGACACCGTATGGGATCGGTACGAGCGAGCGCAATATCGCCTACTACGTCCGACGAGCGGGAAGCACCTTCCCGGCGACCCCTACGGATGTCTGTGCCTTCGTAGAAGCACGCGTGTCTGTCACGCCCGCTCTGTCCTTCCCGGTTGGAGGCCGATAGCGGAGTGAGAACGCGCCGTGTTGCCTTGGCGGGCGCGAGCGTCTGTGGGCGCAGCCTCGCGGTTTCGGGTCGTACGACGCTGCGTCCATGCCACGACCTCGGTGTGTTGAGGGCAGTGCGATCCGTAGGGGGTTCGTCACGGCATCGCCGGCATGCACGCTCGGCGTAGCGAGCGTGGTCGGCATGTCGTGCGAGGTGCGGCCGGCGAGCTTGCGCTTACGGCGACGGTGCCGCGCACACCCGTCGCTCGAACCTGGAGCACACTGCTCGAAGGGATGCTTGTGCGGTCGCCGGCAAAACATGCGAGTTTGCAGGGAGTGTGCGAACTGGCAGTGTCACAAATCGAACTGGGAACACCACGATTCGCGGTCGTGCGGGTGGCCTCGACGCGCCTCGCTGGCGATTCGCTACTTCTATGTGTCTTTAGGCAACACGGGTAATGCATCGCGGTGTCTGTCGTCGATGGACGTCGGGTTTTGGCCACGAAACGGCAGTCCGTGGCCAAAACCCTGTCTACGAGGCCAACAGCCTGAGAACAAGAAAAGCGCCTTAAGCAGGCGCTTCACCGATGGCGAGACCCGGACTCGAACCGGGGACACCACGATTTTCAGTCGTGTGCTCTACCAACTGAGCTATCTCGCCGCGACGGCCGATGGTACCGGGAATCGGCTGGGCTTTGCGGCCCCGCTCAGTCGGTGCCACCGGCGTCCGACGTGCGCGCCCGGGCGGCCTCCGCCTCGGCCTGGCGCAGCTCGATCCGGCGGATCTTGCCCGTCAGCGTCTTGGGCAGCTCGTCGACGAACTCGACCAGCCGGGGATACGCGTACGCCGACAGGTGCGTGCGGACGTGCGCCTTGATCTCCTCGGCCAGCTCGTCGGACGCCGCGTAGCCGTCCGCCACCACCACGAACGCCTTCACGACCGTCCCGCGCCGCTCGTCGGGCGACGCGACCGCCGCCGCCTCCCGCACCGCCGGATGCTCGAGGCACGCCGACTCGACCTCGAACGGCCCGATCCGGTACCCGGCCGAGATGATCACGTCGTCCGCGCGGCCCTCGTACCAGTAGTAGCCGTCCTCGTCGCACGACGCGGCGTCCTTCGTGTGGAACCACTCGCCGCCGAACGTCTCGGCAGCCGCCTCCTCGTTGCGCCAGTAGCCCAGCGGGTAGTGCGGGTTCGACCGTGCGCGCAGGCAGATCTCGCCGCGCTCCCCGACCCCCACCGGCCGCTCGTCCTCGTCCAGCACCGCGACGTCCCAGCCCGGCATCGGCCGCCCCATCGAGCCCTCGCGCACCTCCATGAACGGGTAGTTCGCGACGAGCGGGTACGACTCGGTCAGCCCGTAGAAGTCGAGCACCGTCACGCCGTACTGCTCGCGGAACCAGCGGATCGCCTCGGGGTTCAGCGGCTCCCCCGCGGAACACACCCGGCGAAAGCTGCACGGATACCGCGAGCCCGCATCCCCGATCGCCATCATCGAGCGCATCGCCGTCGGTGTCGTGAAGACGTTCGTCACCTCGTGCCGCGACAGGAACGCCAGCTGCTCGTGCGGGTCGAACCCGCCCGCCCGCTGGAAGACGTACTGCACCGCCCCCAACCGCCACGGCCCCAGCAGCGGCGCGATCCCAGCCGCCCACGCCCACTCGCCCATCCCGTGGAAGCGCTCGCCGTCCTGCACCTCGTGGCAGTACGTGAACTCCTCGTGCGCGAGCAGGTACCGGTGCGCGTGCACGATCCCCTTCGCCAGCCCGGTCGTGCCGGACGTGTAGTAGAGCTGCGCCGGGTCGTCCGCCGCCGTGTCGACGCCGATGAAGTCGGTCGGCGCGCCCGCGAGCAGGCCCTCGTCCAGCACGAGCACCCGTACCCCCGCGTCCGCGAAGCGATCCGCGTTGGCCGCATCCGTCACGAGCACCGCCGGCTGCGCGTCGCCCAGCCGATGCGCGATCCCCTCGTCGCCGTACAGCACGCTCATCGACAGCAGCAGCGCCCCCAGCTTCCACGTCGCGAAGAAGACGGCCGCCGTCTCCGGCGTCGGTGGCAACACGACCGCGACGCGATCCCCCTGCTCGACACCCGCATCCCGCAGCACGTGCGCCGCCTGGTTGGCGAGATTTTGCAGCTCGCCCCACGTCAGCGAGCGCGTCGCCCCGTCGAACCGCTCCCACACCATCGCGAGCTTCTCGCGCGGGTGCTTGTCGCAGACGTCCTGCGCGATGTTGTAGCGCTCGGGCACCTGCCAGCGGTGCGCTGCCCACGCTTCCTCATAGGACTCGAACCCCATCGACGCTCCTCTCCGACCGGCAGGACGTGCGGCGAGCCTACCCCGCGACCGGCGCACCCGAAAGCAGCACCCGACTAGCATCGAACGCATGAACTCGCGCACGCTTCTCACCACGCTCGCCGCCGGCCGCCTCGCGATCGGGGCGGCGCTCGTCGCCAAGCCGCAGTCGCAGGTCGGCGCCGGCTGGGTCGGCGACGAGGAGGCCACACGACCGGCCACGGCGCTGCTGTTCCGCTCGGTCGGCGCGCGCGACATGGCGCTCGCGCTCGGCACGCTCGGCGCGCAGCGCAGCGGCAGCCCGCTCAAGCCGTGGCTGCTCGGCGCGACGCTCGCCGACGCGGTCGACCTGTTCGCGACGTTCGCCGCCGGCAGGGCGATCCCCGCCAAGGGCAAGGCCGCGATCGCGCTGCTCGCCGGCGGGGCGATCGCGCAGCAGCTGTCGCTCCTGAGCCGCGTCGAGGCGTAGCCCGCGGGCGCTTCAGGCGCCGAGCCCGGCCCAGCGCTTCAGCTGCGGCAGCGGGTCGATCGGCATGCCGCCTCTGACCTGCCAGCCGCCGACCCAGATCTCGAAGTGCAGGTGGGGACCGGTCGCGTCCCCGGTCGCGCCGACCCGGCCGATCCGCTCGCCAGCGCGGACCGCGGCGCCGGGCGCCACGAGCACCGAGCCCTTGAGCAGGTGCATGAAGACGTAGTCGCGCCCGTCGGAGCCGTGCTCGACGAGGTAGATCCCCGCGCCGCCCGGCTGGTCGGCCTGCCACACGATCGTGCCCGTCAGCGGCGCGACGATCCCCTGCCCGCTCGCGGCGACGACGTCCTGGCCCTGGTGGATGTGACCGGTCCGGCCGGCGCCGAAGCGCGCGTCCGGCCCGCCGAACGAATACGGGCCGAGCACGGGGAACACGCCGGCGACGGTGGGACCGCTCACAGGAGTAGTCGGCTTTCTCGCCGTCGACCTCGGCTTCTTCGCGGCCGGTCTGCGCACGACCTTCGGCGCAGGCGGCTTCTGCCCCGCCAGCGCGCCGCCGGTGCGGGCGCTCGTCGCCGTCTGCGTGGGAGGAGCGGCGCCGGGTGTCGCGCCGCCTGTTGAGCCGCCGCTGCCGACCACCTCGCCCCCCGGGGCCGCGCCGCCGGCATTCGCCGCTGCCGCCTTGGCCGGCAGCGCCGGCGCCGCGACCCCGAGAGCTATGAGGAGGAGAGAAGTGGCACGAACGGATCGAGCCATCACACACAGCGTCGGTCGTCCCGCGCGCCTCCTTCAACTTCGCACCTCTCGTTGCACGGACTTTCATGCTGACGCGACACCGATCCAACATAGATGTGGTACTAGGGTCGAGAACCAGCGGGTACTATGGTTACGAACTATGTGGGCCGAGTCTCCATTTCGCTACGAGGAGCCGCTGCCGCCCGACGAGCTGATCGACCGTGAGGAGGAGCTCGCCGCGCTGCTCGACCGCGCCGCGAGCGGCCGCAACAGTCGTCTCACGGGGCCGCGCCGCTTCGGCAAGACGACGCTGCTGCGCCGGGCGCTGCGCGACGCCGAACGGGCAGGGCACATCCCGATTTACATCGATCTCTACGGCGTCCTGACGGTCGCCGACGTGAGCACGCGGCTCGAGCTCGCCTACGAGCGGCAGCTCGACGGCGCGCTGCGGCGATGGTTCACGGCAGTGCGCCGCAACCTGCGTCCTGCCGGTCGCGTGAGCGCGGGGCTTGCGTCGATCGAGCTCTCGACCGACCGTCCAAGTGCAGGCGCGGACGACGGCGCCCGGGCGCTGCTCGAGCGCCTCGCAACGCCGGCGCGTCTGCACGAGAAGACGGGACGCGTCGTGCTGATCGTGTTCGACGAGTTCCAAGCGCTGCTCGGCGCCGGCGCGCAGCTCGACGCGACGTTCCGCAGCGAGATCCAGCACCACGGCGCGGGCGTCTCCTACGTCTTCGCCGGCTCGCACCCGGGCATGATGCGGGCTCTGTTCGCCGACCGGCGCAGGCCGTTCTTCGATCAGGCGGCCGCGATCCAGCTCCCGCCGCTTCCCGATGCTGCGCTCGCCGAGCGGATCGGCTCGGTCTTCGCGGCCGGGGAGCGCGAGTGCGCCTCGGTGCTCGACGCGCTGCTCGATCTCGCTGCCGGCCATCCGCAGCGCGCGATGCAGCTGGCGAGCCACCTCTGGTCGCACACCCTGCGCGGTGCAAAGGCCGACGAGGAGACGTGGGCACGTGCGCTCGCCTCGGTCGGAGCCGAGGTCGAGGACGAGCTGCGCGCGCGCTGGGACGCACTTTCGGCCACGCAGCGCCGCGTGCTCAGTGCGATCGCAAGTGACGAGGCGCCCCTCTTCAGCGCGCAGACGCGCGATCGCCACGGCACGAGCAAGGGCTCCACGCGGCCGGCCGTGCTGCCGCTCGTGGACGGTGGAGACGTCGAGCCGGATTCCAACGCGACGACCGGCTATCGGGTCGTCGACCCGCTCTGGCGGCTGTGGGTCGCGAGCGGACGCGCGTGGCCGCGGTGAGCACCGCTCAGGCGCTCAGCAGTCGCTCCAGCAGCGCCTTCGCGCCGGCCTTCGACAGCGGCTCGTTGAGGTTCCCGCACTTCGGCGACTGCACGCACGACGGGCAGCCGCGCTTGCATCTGCACTCGGCGATCAGGCGGTGCGCGTCGCCGACGAGCCGCTCGAAGCCGCGGTAGCCGGCGCGCGTGATGCCGACGCCGCCGGGGTGCCCGTCGTAGATGAAGATCGTCGGCTTGCCCGTCTGCGGATGGGCGTTGGTGGACAGCCCGCCGATGTCCCAGCGGTCGCACATCGCCAGCAGCGGCAGCACGGCGATCTGCGCGTGCTCGGTCGCGTGCAGCGAGCCGAGCAGCCGCTCGACACCCAGCGCGGCGTCCTCGCCCAGCGCGGAGACGGAGTCGAGCTCGTACCACAGCGCCTGCGTGCTGAAGGCGGTCTCGGGCAGGTCCAGCGCGCGGAAGTCGATCTGCTGGTGGTCCGACAGCGCCTTGCGCTGGTAGCCCGTCACGACCTCCGTCACGACGACGTTGCCGAACGACAGCGTCACGCCCATCGCCTCGCGCCGCTCCACCAGCCGCTCGATCGCCGTCATCGTCTCGCGCTTGGGCTGCGTGAACCAGTCGCCGTCGAACGGCGACAGCATCGCCCGCCGCTCCATCAGGTCGAGCTGCACGACCTCGTACGCCCGGCCGAGGTGCAGGTACACCGCGCCTTCGTGCACGGTCGAGAAGGCGCGCGCCGCCTCGAGCGTCCCGATCATCTCGCCGCTCGCGACGTCGATCAGGGAGAACACGTCGGCCGAGGAGGAGCGCAGCGGCACGCGCGCGGCCGGGTAGTCCTCCGGCGCCCGCAGCTGGAAGGCGCCGCGCCGCTCGATCAGCAGCCCCGCGCTCACGAGCCGTTCCGCCGCGACTCTCCAATCAGCGCCGAGCACGTCCGCCTCGCCGGGCGCCAGCGGACCCTCGTGCGCTGCGCACAGCAGGTGCGCCGCGTGGATCTGCTCCGACTCGTGGTCGAGGATCGCCGCCTCGACCGGCCGGCCGAGGAACTCGTCCGGATGGCGGCAGAAGAACTGGTCCAGCGCGTCCTCGCCCGCGACGTAGACCGCGAGCCCTCTGCCGCGCCGCCCCGCGCGCCCCCACATCTGCCGCAGCGACGCGACCGTCCCCGGGAACGTCACGCAGATCGCCGCGTCCAGCTCGCCGATGTCGATCCCCAGCTCGAGCGCGTCGGTCGCCACGACGCCGAGCAGGTCCCCGCGCGTCAGCCGCTCCTCCAGCTCGCGCCGCTGCTGCGAGGTGTAGCCGGCGCGGTAGGGCGCGATGCGATCGGCCAGGTCGCCGCGGTCGCCGCGGTCGCCGCTGGTGAGCCGCGCGGTCGCGTGGCGCAGGATCAGCTCGACGGCCTTGCGCGACTTGATGAAGCAGATCGTCCGCGCGCCGGACTTCACGAGGTCGGCGAACAGGTCGGCCGCCTCGCTCAACGCGGACGCGCGCACGCCGAGCGCCTCGTCGAGCATCGGCGGGTTCCACATCGCCACGTGGCGCTCGGCGGCGGGCGCGCCGTCGCGGTCGATCAGCGCGATGTCGTCGAGGCCGGTCAGCCGCTCCGCCAGCTCGACCGGGTTCGCGACCGTCGCGCTCGCCAGCAGGAAGCGCGGCTGGGTGCCGTAGTTGGCCGCGATCCGCCGCAGCCGCCGCAGCACGTTGCCGACGTGCGAGCCGAACACGCCGCGGTAGACGTGCGCCTCGTCCACCACCACGACGGCGAGGTTGGCGAGGAAGTCCCCCCACGCGCGGTGGTTGGGGAGGATCCCGACGTGCAGCATGTCGGGGTTCGTGAGGACCACATTGGCTCTCGCGCGGATCGCGCGCCGCTCCGACTGCGGCGTGTCGCCGTCGTAGATCGCCGGGCGCACGCGCGGCAGTCTCAGCGCCGCCAGCGCCCGCGCCTGGTCCTGCGCGAGCGCCTTCGTCGGATACAGGTACAAGGCGCGCGCACGGGGGTCGACCAGCAGCTGCTGCAGCGTCGGCAGGTTGAAGCACAGCGACTTGCCCGACGCGGTGCCGGTCGTGACGATCAACGGCCCGTCCATCGCCGCCAGCAGCGCGTCCTCCTGGTGCGTGTGCAGCGCCACGATCCCGACCCGCTCCAGCGCCGCCCGCAGCTCGTGGTGCAGCTCGCCGGGCACCGGCACCGCATGACCCGCGCGCGGCGGGACCGTCGACTCATGGACCAACCGCTCGTCCGCCCGCCCGCGCTCGAGCAGCTCCGTCCACGGCTCCTGCTCGGCGATCCTCGGGCGCGCGACGGCCATCGCACCGATCGTACGCGGCCGACGCGCGCCCGGTCGCTTACACGGGCGGAGCGGGCGGGGGCGCCTGCCCGGCGGTCGCCGCCGCCGACCACGCCGCCCGCGTGATATCGAGCTGGTCGCGCGTGTGCTCGAAGATGCGGAAGAGGACGACGACCAGCTCGCATGCGACGCGGTTGGCGAGTGTCTGCGCGACCAGGAAGAACGGCCCGAAGACGAACAGCCAAAGCTCCCCCAGCGTCGACCCACCGACCGTAAACGTCGCGAACGCGCCCACGAGGAAGGTGCCTCCCAGCAGCGCCAGTCTCAGGACGTACAGCACCTTCATGAGCCTCGTCGTTACGAACGACGTGAACGAGAGGTCGAACAGCGACCCCAGGAACCCTCTTTGCACGAAAGCCTCCAGTTAGATGTGTGGACGGGTCGGGTCCTGAGGCTTCAGGGCGCACGAGTTCGCCCCCCGGCGCGCGCATCGCGACGAGACGCGCCACACTTCGCAGCCCCATGCGCTGCGTCTACGTCGACCTCGACGGCACCCTGCTCGGCCCCGGCGCGTCGCTGCTGCGCGACGCCGAGGGCGGCTTCAGCCTCGACGCCGTGCGCGCGCTGCAGGCGTGCCACCGCGCCGACGCCGAGGTCGTGATCTTCTCCGGCCGCCGGCAGGCGCAGGTGATGGAGGACGCGCGCCTGCTCGGGCAGACGGCCTACATCTTCGAGGCCGGCTCCGGGCTCGTCGTCGACGGCGAGCTGGAGTGGCTCACCGGCGGCCTCGAGCCGACTGCCGAGGGCCTCACGATCCACGACCAGATCGAGGCGTGTGGCGCGCCGGCGCTGCTGCTGTCCGAGTACGCCGGCCGGCTCGAGTACCACGCGCCGTGGCACACCAACCGCGACGTCTCGCACCTCTTCCGCGGCCTGATCGACGCCGAGGAGGCCGACGCGCTGCTTGAGGCAAGCGGCCACGGTCACCTGCGTCTTGTCGACAACGGCGTCGTGCGCTCGCGCTCGGCCGACCTCGCCGCGCTGCCGCTCGTGCGCGCCTACCACCTCGTTCCGAAGGCGGCCTCGAAGGCCGGCGCCGTCGCCCGCCACATGCAGGTCCGCGGCTACAAGCCCGAGGAGTGCATCGCGGTCGGCGACTCGCGCGAGGACCTCGGCGCGGCGGCCGCCGTCGGCGCCTTCTGGTTCGTCGCCAACGCGCTCGACAAGGACCCGACGCTGCGCGAGGCGATCGCCGGCCGCGAGAACGTCCGCATCGCCGACGCCACCTACGGCGCCGGCGTCTACGAAGCGGTCGTCACGACGCTCGCCGAGCGCACCTGAGGCGGCAGCGCGAGCTTCACGATCTTCTTGACGACGCTGCCGAACTGCTTCGTCAAGCCCGCCGGAGTTGTACGGCAGCCCGTAGCGCTCGCAGATCTCGCGCACCTCGACGGCCATCTCGGCGTAGCGGTGCGCCGGCAGGTCGGGGAACAGGTGGTGCTCGATCTGGTGGCTGAGGTTGCCGCTCATGATGTGGAACAGCTGACCGCCGGTGAGGTTGGCCGAGCCGAGCAGCTGGCGCACGTACCACTGCCCGCGCGACTCGCCCTCGCACTCCTCCTCGGTGAACTCGTGCGTCCCCTCGGGGAAGTGGCCGCAGAAGATGATCATGAACGCCCACACGTTGCGCACGACGTTGGCGGTCAGGTTGCCGGCGAGCCGTGAACGGCGCGCCCGGGCCGGCGAGCAGCGGGAACAGCGCGTAGTCCTTCAGCGCCTGCCGGCGGCCCTTCTTGCCAGATCGCGCCGACCATCTCGCGCTTGTCGCTCCAGCTTCGCCCTGCCGGTGTTGAGGCGCTCGACCTCGAGGTCGTGCAGCGCGACGCCCCACTGGAAGAGCAGCGCCAGCAGCACCGCGTAGGCCGGGTTGCCGAGGTAGTACGGATGCCAGGGCTGCTCCTCGGACATCCGCAGCACGCCGTAGCCGATGTCGCGGTCCTTGCCGATGATGTTGGTGTGCGTGTGGTGCATGTAGTTGTGCGAGTGGCGCCACTGCTCCGACGGACACGCGCTGTCCCACTCGAACGCCTGCCCGTCGACGGCCTCGGTCGTTCATCCAGTCGTACTGGCCGTGCATCACGTTGTGGCCGATCTCCATGTTGTCGAGGATCTTGGAGAGCGACAGGGCGGCCGTGCCGGCGAGCCACGCGGGCGGCAGGAAGCCGAGCTGCAGCAGGCCGCGCCCGCCGATCTCGAGGCCGCGCTGGGCCTTGATGACGCGGCGGATGTAGTCGAAGCGTCGCGCTCGCCGAGGTCGGCGATCACGCGCTCGCGGATCGCGTCCAGCTCGCGCCCGAACGCGTCGAGCTGCTCGGGCGTGAGCTGGCCGGGCTCGGGCTGCTTGCGGGCGAGCGGTGGAGCTGGGGCTGGCGCTGGCGGTGCGATCGTGCTCATCGGTTCGCTCCTCGGATTTCAGAGATCGAGCGTCACGTCGCCGACGGGCGCGCTGACGCAGAGCTGGATGTCAGCTCGTCGGGTGCGGTCGAGATCTCGCCGGTGCGGACGTCGCGCACGGCGCCCGCGAGCTTGCGGCAGGTGCAGGTGTGGCAGATGCCCATGCGGCAGCCGTGGCGCGGCGTGAGGCCCGGCGGCCTCGGCCTGGTCGAGCAGCGGCACGGCGGTGCCGGCCGCCTCGACGCCGCTGCGGGCGAAGCGGACGCTGCCGGCGACGTGCCCGTCCGGGTCCACGGCCGGGCGTGCCGGCGGCGCGAACTGCTCGACGTGGAGTCGCTGCTCCAGGCCGTCCTCGGCCCAGATCCCGCGGACGGCGTCGAGCAGCGCGGTCGGGCCGCTGGCGAACGTCAGCGCCTCGTCGGGGTCGACGCCGGCCGCGTGGACGTGCTCGCGCGCGAAGCGTCCCTCCAGCTCGCCCGCGCGCGGCCGGCGCGAGAAGCCGCGCAACAGGCGCACGTTCGCGTGGCCGGCGGCGAGTTCCGCGAGCGCGTTCGCGTAGGCGACGTCGTGCTCGTCGCGCGCGTAGTGCAGGAACGCGATCGGGCCGCGGTGGCCCTCGTGGCAGAGCGTGCGCAGCATCGACATGACGGGCGTGATGCCGCTGCCGCCGCTGATCAGCAGGAGCGTGTCGGGGCGCTCGTCCGGCAGCGCGAAGTCGCCCTCGGCCTGGGAGAGCGAGAGGACCATGCCGGGCCGCGCATGCGCGCGCAGGAAGGGCGAGACCGCGCCGTCGGGCTGGGAACTGCGCCGTCAGCTCGATCAGGTCGCCGGCGTGCGCGGACGACGCCGGCGAGTAGCAGCGCGTGTGGCGCACGCCGTCGACCTCGACGCTGAGGCGCACGAACTGGCCGGCGCGGAAGCCCTCCCAGTTCGCGTTGGGGCGCAGCGCGAGCGTCACGCTGCGCGCCGTCGCGCGACGCAGCGCCACGACCTCGGCGCGCACGTCGCGCAGCGAGAACGCGGGCCGCACCAGCTCGACGTAGCGGTCGACGCCGTGGGGCGTCGTGAGCGCCTCCGCGAGCGCGGAGCCCAGCAGCTTGCGGCCGAATCGCCGTGGCGTTTCAGTGAACACTTGTGCACACGCTAAGGCCTGATGCGCCTCCTGTCCAGGTAAGCTGTGTGACATGGCCCACACGGATTCGGTGAACGCAAGAGCACCGATCACGCGGCGCGAGCAGAAGGAGCGCACCCGCATCGCGCTGCTCGACGCGGCGCTGCGGCTGCTGGAGAGCAAGAGCTTCGGCAGCCTCGGCCTGCGCGAGGTGGCGCGCGAGGCCGGCGTCGTCCCGACCGCCTTCTACCGCCACTTCGACTCGATGGAGGAGCTCGGGCTCGCGCTGATCGACGACTCCTTCCGCACGCTGCGGCGGATGATCCGCGACGCCCGCTCGCAGGGGCTCGCGTTCGAGCACGTGATCAGGGACTCGGTCGAGATCCTCGTGCGCCACGTCCATGCGCACCGGCTGCACTTCCGCTTCGTCGCCCGCGAGCGCTCGAGCGGCGTACCGGTCCTGCGCCAGGCGATCCGCGCCGAGATCCGTCTCTTCAGCAGCGAGCTGGCGACCGACCTCTCGCGCTTCCCGTTCCTCGACAGATGGAGCACGGAGGACCTCGGCATGTTCGCGACGCTGATCGTCAACACGATGGTCTCGACCGCCGAGGAGATCGTCGACGCCCCGAGCGGGCGTCCCGAGGTCGAGCGGGAGATCGTTCGCCGCGCCGAGAAGCAGCTGCTGCTGATCGCGCTCGGCGTCCCCGCCTGGCGCAACGCGGGCGCGCCGCAGGCCGAGGCCGACGCGGCTTAGCGGTCGCCGGCGCTCGCGCCGAACCAGGCGCGGATGCGTGCCCGGGCGCGCTGCCAGCCGCCGTGGCGCACCTGCTCGCGCCAGCGCGCGGGCGGGGGGACGGTCGCTCGCACCAGCGCGACCCATTCGTCCAGCGGCAGCTCGCCGGCGATCAGGCGACGCAGCGCGTCGTTGACCGGGGCCTCGATCCCGGCGCCGGCCAGCGCGCGCGCGAGCAGCGGGACCGACTCCAGCGACTCGACCGCCTGGCCGATTCGCGCCGGGATCTCGCTCGCCGGCACGCCCTGCGCGAGCAGCTCGCCCGCGCGGCGGTTGCGGCTCTGGGGTGCCAAGGCGGTCGCGACCAGGTCGCCCGTGCCGGCGAGCCCGATCATCGACTCCGGCCGCGCGCCGAGCCGCTCGGCGTAGCGCCACACCTCCGCGAAGATGTGCCCGGCGGCCGCGCCCGCGGCGTTCAAGCCCTGTGCCTCGGTCGCGCCGGCCGCCAGCGCGGCGGCGTTCTTGGCGGCGCCGGCCAGCTCCACGCCGACCGGGTCGTTCGACTGCTCGCACACGACGCCCGCGCGGATGAACATCGCCGCGAGCTGCCCGGCGAGCGCCTCGTCGCTCGACGCCGCGACGAGCCCGGCGCCCTCGCGCACCATCTCCTGCGCGTGCGCCGGGCCGCCGATGCAGGCCACGCGCGCCGCGCCGAAGCGCGCGCGCAGCAGCGCCGTCGGCGGCGTGCCGTCCGGCGGCACGAGCCCCTTCGCGAGCGAGATGACGGCCGCGCGGCGCGACAGGCCCGCCTGCTCCAGCCCCGCGATCACGTCGCCGAGGCCGAGCGAGGGGACCGCGAGGAACACCAGCTCCGCGCGCGCGAGGCCGTTCGACGCCGGCTCGATCCGCAGCTCGCGCGGCAGCTCGACGCCCGGCAGGTAGATCGCGTTCTCGCGTGCCTCGATCAGCGTCTCGGCCTGCTCGCGCGAGCGCGTCTGCAGCGTCGTGCGCGTCCCGCCGCGCGCGAGCAGCACCGCGACGGCCGTCCCGAACGAGCCGGCGCCGACGACGACGGCGCGCCGCAGCGGCGGGGGGACGGGGAGCTGGGGGCGCGGCAGCGGGGGCATCGCGGCGGCCGAGCCTAGCGCCCGGCGGGCGCGGGCCGCAGCCTCGCAAGCGCGCGTGCGACGCGGCGATCCTTAGGCCGGGCGCGACGCCCGCTCAGACGAGCGTCGCCAGGCGCCGGCCCGCGGTCTCGAGCGCGGCCTCGTCGCCGGCCTCGAGCACGGCTTGCAGGTCGAGGATGCGCGCGCCGAACGCGTCGAGCGTGCGCGCGCCGACGGCGGCGAAGCACGGCACGCCGCCCTGCCGCGCGCGCGTCGCGATCTCGCCCGGCGCCTTGCCCGCGAGCGTGCCGAGGTCGAGCCGGCCCTCGCCGACGATCACGGCCCGCGCGGCGCGCATGCGCGCGTCGAAGTCGAGCTGCTCCAGCACGAACGCCGCGCCGCCTTCCAGGCGCGCGTCGCACGCCGCCCACAGCGTGCCCGCGAGCCCGCCGCCCGCGCCGCCGTGGGCGATGCCGCGCGGGTCGCGCGGGAGCCGGTCGGCGAGCGCGTCGATCCGGCGGCCCAGCTCGGCCGCCGCCGCGCGCTCCAGCTCGCCGGCGCCTGCCAGCGCCTCCGAGACGCGTTCGACCGAGGTCCGCACGTCGCACAGCACCACGAGCCGCGCGCGCAACCCGCCGCCGTCGGCGATCGCCGCGATCGCGCCGGCGCCGCCGTCGGGCGCGACGAGATCTCCCGCGCCGGCGATCACGGTCCCGGCGCCGGTCGCGTCGGCCGCCAGCAGCAGCTCGCCGGCCGCGGCGCTCGACTCGGCGCCCGCGCCGTCACCGAACGCCGCGCGCAGCTCCACGAGCGCCGTGCCGCCGCCGTCGACCAGGCCGATCCCCACCGGGCGCCCGCCGACCGCGACCGTCGCGGCCTCCCCGCCGAGCGCCGGCAGCAGCAGCTCGAGCGTGCCGGCGCCGCCGTCCGCGACCGGGCACGGGTCGACCGGCCAGCCGCCCGCCTCGAGCCCGCGCGCGAGCGCGGCCGCGACCTGCGCCGCCCGCAGCGTCCCGCCGAAGGCGGCGGGGGCGACGAGGATCGGCGCGCGGACGGTCGAGGTCACCTCCCGCATCCTGCCACGCTTACGGCGTGCTGCAGAGGTACAGCAGCCCGAGCACGGTCAGCGAGACGGTGATCGTCGTCGCGGCCGAGCGCCAGCCGGAGGAGATCTGCGCCTGCACCGCGTACTGGCCCGGCGTCAGCGTCGCGGCCGGGAGGTCGTAGCTCGCCGCCGCGGTCGTCGTCTGACTGCCGCCCGGCGCCGTCACGACGTAGACGATGCTGTCGCCCGGCGGGGGTGCGACCGCGGTCCACACGATCTGGCTCGACGTCGGCGATGCGAGGCCTCTGCAGGCGATCCCCGCCGGCGTGGGGACGGTGTACGTCGCCAGCGTCGCGCCCGACGCGGCGACGCTCGCGGCGAACGCCGCCCACGCCGCCGCCGGCCACGGCGCGAACGCGGCGGCCGCGAGCGTGACGAGCAGCCGGCCGATGAGGCTCATGCGGCCGCGGTGGCCCGTCGCCGGCGCGCGAGCCACGCGAGCGCGAGCGCGCCGGTCGCGACGCCGAGCCAGAACTGCGTCCAGCGCCCGCCGAGCCACGTCAGCGGCCGCCCGGCCGCGGGCACCACGAGCAGCGGCCGCTCGACGCGGGTCACCGTGACCGGCGGGTCGTCGGCGCGGTTGCGGTCACCGCGCAGCACGAGCGTCATCGCGCCGCCGCCGGCGGGCCGCATCCACCGCACGCGGTGGAGGATCCGCCGCCCGTCGGGCCGCAGGACCGCCAGCACCTGGCCGGGCCGAGCGCTCCGCGCCGGCTCCGGCTGCACGAGCACGACCGTCCCGATCGGCAGTACGGGCCTCATCGAGCCGGTGCGGACGATCAGCGGCCGCGCGCCGGCCGCCATCCCGGCCGCCGTCAGCGCCAGGCAGCCGGCGCCGAGCAGCGCGAGCGCCCACGCGAGCGCGTGCCGGGCCGCCGGCTCACGACGCGGCGGCCGTGAACGTGAACGTGGCATTCGTCGTGAGCCCCTGGAGCGAGTTGTCGGCGCTCGCCGGCAGCTCCACGCGGAAGCAGAGGTACTCGCTCGTCCCGCTCGCGAGCGGGCGCGCGGCGATCGCCGCCGCGCCGACGCCGGCCGCCTGCGCGTAGGCGACGGTGCTCGACGCCGCGTACGCGGACGCGTCGCACGTGCTCGAGCCGACGACCTTGATGCCGACCGTCAGCGCGGCGGCGAGCGCGGCGCTGCCGCTCGTCGCCGACGCCATCGTGTACGTGAAGTCGAGCGAGCCGCTGTTGGAGATCTTCAGCGGGGCGTACGTGACGGTCCCCGGCCGCATGCCGCTCGTCGAGAGCGACGTGAACGCGACGGAGCCGCTCTGGTCGTTGGCTTGGATCGCGACCGAGCCGGTCGAGAAGGACGACGTCGCGTCGACGCTGTCCGTGAACGCGGCGTAGGCGCCCGCCCACGACAGCGCCACGAGCGGGCCGACGGCGAGCGCGGCGCGAAGCCGCCTGATGAAGGTGCGTGATCGCAATGGCAGTGGCCTCCCGGCACTGTCGATGGGACGCACCACCCATCGGCGGCATTCGCGACGGACTTAAATTACTCAGATCGATTGCACGCAATCTGGCAGGACGGGCGCCGGGCGGGCCGCCGGCCGCCGCTCCTGTCACCCTCTCCATCGATGGCGCGCGAGCAGACGACGATCGCGGTCGCCGGGCGCGAGGTCAGACTCTCGAACCCCGGCAAGCTCTACTTCCCGGCGGCCGGCCACACCAAGAGAGACCTGGTCGACTACTACCTCGCGGTCGCCGGCGCCGCGCTGATCCACCTGCGCGAGCGCCCGACCGTGCTCAAGCGCTACGTCGACGGGATCGAGGGCGAGCCGTTCTTCCAGAAGCGCGTGCCCGACAGAGCGCCGGAGTGGCTGGAGACGGCGACCGTCAGATTCCCCAGCGGGCGCGAGGCGCGCGAGCTGGTCGCCAACGACGCCGCGCACCTCGTGTGGGCGGTCAATCTCGGCGTGATCGACTTCAACCCGTGGCCGGTCCGCCGCGCCGACCTCGACGCACCCGACGAGCTGCGCGTCGACCTCGACCCGACGCCGGAGGCGAGCTGGGACGACGTGCGCCAGGTGGCGATGTGCGTCAAGAGCGTGCTCGACGACCACGGCCTCGTCGGCTTCCCGAAGACGTCGGGCTCGCGCGGGATCCACATCAACGTGCGCGTCGTCCCCGAGCACGGCTTCACCGAGGTCCGCCGCGCCGCGCTCGCGCTCGCGCGCGAGGTTGAGCGGCGCGTGCCCGAGCTGGCGACGAGCAAGTGGTGGAAGGAGGAGCGCCACGGCGTCTTCGTCGACTACAACCAGAACGCCCGCGACCGCACCGTCGCCTCCGCTTGGTCGGTCCGCCCGACGCCCGACGCGCGCGTCTCGATGCCGCTCACGTGGAACCAGGTCCCCGCCGTCGAGCCGGCCGACTACACGCTCGCGACCGTGCCCGCGCTGCTGGCCGAGCACGGCGACCCCCACGCCGCCATCGACGCGAACGCTGGCTCGCTCGCAGAGCTGCTCGCGCTCGCCAGACGCGACGAGGACGGCGGCCTCGGCGACGCCCCCTGGCCACCTAACTTCGCCAAGCAACCCGGCGAGCCCAAGCGCGTCCAGCCCAGCCGCGCGCGCAGAGACGGCTCGTAGCTCACTCGCGTCTGTAGCGCGACGCGACGTACGCGTCGACCCACTCGCGTGAGCTGCGCCACGATCCGTCGCGGTCTTTGACGGCTTCGAGGCGCCCGCGCACGGCCGCGACCCGCAGCGCGTTCGCTCCGAGTCTCTCCGTCGCGAGCGCCGGCAGCGGCACGAGCTGCTCCGGTTTCGCGAGCGCCGGCAGCACGAAGCGGTGCAGGCTGTCGAGGACCGCGCGTGCGAGCAGCTCCCCGAGTGGTCCGCAGTCACCCTCGTCCGCATGGCGGAGTGCGTCGAGGTAGCGATTGCGATCCGCCTTGCGGACGATCGCCGGCGGGTAGCCGAGCCGCACGAGCAGCAGGTTGAGCAGCAGCCGTCCGGTGCGTCCGTTGCCGTCGAGGAACGGATGGACCTGCTCGAAGCGCGCGTGCAGCCACGCCAGTTCCGCCGGCAGACGCGGAGCGTCGAGGCCGCGCAGCGCGTCGGCGTCGGCGAGCCAGTCGTCGAGGCGCGCGGGGACGTCCGTCCACGACGGCGGCTTCATCCCGCCGGGGAACGTCTGGATGTCATGGCGCCGGAACGATCCTGGGCGCTCGTCATCCGCGGCCTCGGGATGCGGTTCGACGTCCCAGACAGGCCCGAGCGCAAGCGCGTGCACGTGGCGGATCTCCGTCAGCGTGACAAGCGCGTCGTCGGACGATGCACCCGTGTTGGCGCCGTGTCTGTAGACCCACTCGGCCGCGTTCGAGTAGCCGCACACCTCCATGTACTCGCGCAGCTGCTTGTTGCCGAGGGCGCGTCCCTCGTCGAGCAGGTGGGCGACCTGTCGCAGGACGAGCGTGTTGCCCTCGATCGCCGTCGAGTGGTGCGTCTCGTCGAGCCAGATGTCGTGCCAGATCGCTCGCGCCTCATGCGGAGCGGGAAGGCCGCCGAGCTGGTCGTGGAGCTCGGCGATCTGGATGCGCAACTGCTCGTAGAGGGCGGAACGGGTGCGGCGGCCTGGCGACACGAGCCGAACCGTACGGCGACGAATTGGCTTGGTCTACAGCCGATACCTTGTACTGCTCTTTGCGCCGCCGGCGACGCCTGGAGTCACCCCGCCAGCTGCCCCACCCGGCACTCCCCCGGCGCCTTGTCCTCCCGCCAGCGCAGCAGCTTCGAGCCGTGCCGGATCCGGCGGCCGCTGACGTGGTCGAACGAGATCTCGACGACCAGCTCGGGGCGCAGCGCGACCCACTCCAGCTCCTTGTCGCTCTTCCACCGCGACGGGTCGGCGCTGCCGCGCTCCCCGCTCGCGTAGGGCGCGAGTCTGTCGACCAGCTCGCGTCTCTCCGCCGCCTTCAGCCCGGACGTGTGGCCCACGGTGCGCAGCTCGCCGTCCTCGCCGTACAAGCCGAGGATCAGCGAGCCGACCGTGCGCTCCTCCTTGCCGGGCCGCCAGCCGATCACGACCGCGTCGATCGTGCGGACCCGCTTGATCTTCGCCATCCCCTCGCGTCTGCCCGGGAGGTATGGCGCCGCCAGCTCCTTCGCGATCACGCCCTCCGCGCTGCGCAGCCATCTCTCCGCCTCCGCGGCGGACAGCACGCACGGCGTCAGCTCGACCGGCGGCGCGAACGGGAACGCCTCCAACGCCGCGCGCCGCTCCGCGAACGGCAGCTCCAGCAGCGACTCGTCCTCGCGCGCGAGCAGGTCGAACGCGACGAAGCGTGCGGGCGTCTCGACGCTGAGCCGCTCGATCCGCGAGGCGGCGGGGTGGATGCGGTTCGACAGCGCGTCGAAGTCCTGCAGGCCGTCGGCGCCGTCGATCACGATCTCGCCGTCGAGCACATAGCGGCCGGCCGGGAAGCGCAACTCGGGGAAGTAGCGCTCGAGCGGTCTGCCGCCGCGCGACTGGAGTGCCAGCTCCGCACCGTCGACGAACGCCAAAGCGCGGAAGCCGTCCCACTTCGGCTCGTACGCCCAGCCGTCGCCGTCGGGGAGCGCGGCGCGCGAGCGCGCGAGCTGCGGTTGGAGCGGCGGGGAGAGCGGGAGCGTCACGGCCCGCCGATCGTAGCGACGCGCCCGGAACCACTACGATCACCGGCGTGTCCCACGAGCACGCCACGGTCGCCGAGGAGGAGTACCTCCAGATGCTCTTCTGGCTCTACGAGGCGGGCCTGCCGATGACCGGCGCGAACCTCGCGCGCGCGATGCAGCTGTCCGCGCCGACCGTCCACGAGATGATCGGCCGGCTCGAGAGAGACGGCTACGTCACGCGCGGCGAGGACAAGGTGATCGCGTTCACCGACGAGGGTCGCCGCCACGCCGAGGAGATCACGAGCCGCCACCGCCTGATCGAGCGCTTCCTGACCGACGTCGTCGGCGTCCCGTGGGACGACGTCCACGAGGAGGCCGAGCGGATGGAGCACGCGATGTCGCCCCGCTTCGAGGCGTACGTCAAGGCCGCGATCGGCGACGCGAAGACGTGCCCGCACGGACACCCGATCAACGTCGGCGACCGCATCGTCGGCGTCCCGCTCGCCGACTGCGCGCTGGGCGCGCGCGTCAGAGTCCTGCGCTTCGAGAACGAGGCCGAGGACCTGCTCCACTACCTCAAGGACAGCGGCCTCGAGCCCGGCCTCGACGGCATGATCGCCGCGACCGACCCCGAGCACATCACCGTCGCGTCCAACGGCACCGAGCACGTCCTCACCCGCAGCGTCGCCGAGACGGTCGCCGTCACGGCCGACCCGTCGCCGCCGCCCCGCACCGCGCTGCCGAGACAGCTCGTGCTCGGCGGCCGCTACGGCCGCTGACGATCAGCCGGCCATGCGGCCGGCCAACTCGGTGAGGCTGAGGAAGTAGCGGCCGTGGGTCCGCCGCAGCTCCTCCTCCGACTCGGCGTCGACTGCCACGATCTCGATCTCGCGCCGCCCCGCGAACTCCGACTCCGCGCGGAAGCGCGCCTGCATGGCCTCAGACCCGTGGGCGAAGATCTCGTTGCGGACAAGCTGACCGGCCGCGCGGTCATAGACGAGAAGGAAATGCGTCATGGCATCAGCATAGGTCCAGGCAGAAGCGCGAGCCCGTCTAGCACCTCGGTGAGCTGCCCCAAGCCGAAATCGACCTTCATTCGAACGTCCGCCAGTCCCGGATCGGGCGGGTCGCCACCTTGCATCTGCTCGTAGCCGTTGATCGTCTCGGCAACGAGGCGCGCGGCAACGGTCGCTTTCGACAGGACTCGATGCCAGCCGTCGTAGAGGTTTCGATCAGCTTGAGAGAACGCTTGGCGCTGCTTCGGTGTGAGCCAGTGAGTCGGTGGGTTCCCATATCGAATGCCTCGCCCTGCGAGATCCGCGAGCTTCTCGAAGAGCTCTGCCCACTCGTGTTGCAGCGCGGTGCGCACTTGGACCTCCACGGGCAGCGATCCGGCGAAGACAATCACGTGGACGGCTCGATAGCCGTGGGACGGCTCCTCGCGCCGGTCGACCACTCTCGGTGCGCGGACCCCATCCGCGAACAGCTCGACAAGCTGGTCAACCAGCGCGTCCTGCCCCTTGCGGTCAAACCCGCCGACGAGCCGCATGCCAGCAAGGTCTTGGATGCTCTTGAGCCAGGAACCGCCGTATCGTTCGAGCTTCTCGAGGATCGTTCCAGTCGTCTTCACGCGCGACGAAGGTGAGATTCCGAGGTCGCGCCGCACCCTGGCAACGGCAGCCTCAAGCGCGTTTCGATACCCGAGCAGCAGCTCGTGCAGCGCACTGAGGTCCTCGGTGGACGGTGGATCGGACGCCACGAGGCGCACTCCAAGCCGCTCGATCTGCGATCTCGTCATCGTCATGTCGCCGGCCACCGTACTCCGCGCCGGCGACGGGCGCGCGGGCGGCTACGCCGCCACGCCCAGCGACCGCAACGCGTCGGCGAGGCGGGCGACGCCCTCCTCGATCTGCGGGACGGTGACGCCGGAGTAGGCGAGGCGGAAGGCGTTCTCGCCGCCCTCGAGCAGGAAGTCGGTGCCCTTGACGATCTGCACGCCGCGCTCGGCCGCGGCGGCGAACAGCGCGTCGCCGTCGGTGCCCTCGGGCATCTCGACCCACAGGAAGTAGCCGCCCTCCGGCTCGACGAAGCGCGCCTCCGGCAGCTCGCGCGCCAATGCGCCGCACAGCGCCGCGGCGCGCTCGCTCAGCGCGGCCTTGATCGTCGCGATCGAGCGCTCGAACGCGGTGCCGCCGTCGGCGCGGACGTACTCGTTGACGATCGACTGGGCGACCATGTTCGGCGAGATGTACGTGTTCGTCGCGAGCTTCGCGATGCGCGCGATCAGCTTCTCCGGACCCACGAGGTAGCCGGCGCGGATCCCCGGGCAGACGACCTTCGAGAAGGACGAGGCGTAGACGACCTTGTCGGCCGTGTCGAGCGACAGCATCGTCGGCAGCGACTCGCCGCTGAAGCGCAGGTCGACGTACGGGTCGTCCTCGAAGATCGTCATGCCGCGCTCGGTGGCCAGCGCGACGAGCGCGCGGCGCTTGTCGGCCGACAGCGTGTAGCCGGCCGGGTTCTGGAAGTTGGGGATCACGTGCGCGAGCCGCGGCGTCGCGCCCTCGGCGAACAGCGCCTCGACGCCGGCGACGTCGATTCCGTCCTCCTGCAGCTCGACCGGCCGCACGTCCGCGCCGCGCGAGCGCAGCGACAGCAGCGTGCGGTCGTAGGTCGGCTTCTCGACGACGACCGTGTCGCCCTCCTCGACGAGCGCCTCGAACAGGAAGGCGTCCGCCTGCATCGAGCCGTTCGTGACGATCACCTGCTCCGGGGCGACCCCGTGCCGCTCCGCGATCCACTTGCGCAGCGGCGGATAGCCGATCGCCGTCCCGTAGGCGGTCGTGCCGGCGGGGTCGTTGACGAAGGCGCGGTCGGCGGCGGCGCGCAGGCCGTCGACGTCGACGATGTCGAGCGACGGAGCGCCGCGCGCGAAGGAGATCGGAGCGGGTTCGGAAGCCATGGCTCCCAGACTACGCAACGCGCGCCGGGGGCGTCAGGCCGACAGGAGCTGCATCGCCAGCTCGGCCGTCTCGGTCGGCGTGCGGCCGACGCGGACGCCCTTCGCCTCGAGCGCCTCGGCCTTCGCCTTGGCGGTTCCGGCGGTGCCGGAGACGATCGCGCCGGCGTGGCCCATCGTCTTGCCGGGCGGCGCGGTGAAGCCTGCGATGTAGGCGACGACGGGCTTGGAGACGTTGGTCGCGATGTACTCGGCGGCCTCCTCCTCGGCGGAGCCGCCGATCTCGCCGCTCATCACGATCAGCTCGGTCTCGGGGTCGGCCTCGAACAGCGCGATGATGTCGATGAAGCGACGAGCCCGGGACCGGGTCGCCGCCGATGCCGACGATCGAGGAGTTGCCGAAGCCGCGCTGGGCCAGCTCGTTGCCGATCTGGTAGGTCAGCGTGCCGGAGCGCGAGACGACGCCGACGTTGCCCTGCTTGAAGAACGACGCCGGGATGATGCCGACGCTCGCCTTGCCGGGGGACAGGATGCCGGGGCAGTTGGGGCCGACGAGGCGCACGTCGGGCGTTGCGCTGGAGCTGCGTGTAGACGCGCAGCTCGTCGTGCGCCGGGATCCCCTCGGTGATCGCGATGATCAGTCTGACGCCGGCGTCCGCGGCCTCGAGGATCGAGTCGGCCGCGAAGCGCGGCGGGACGAAGATCATCGCCGTGTTCGCGCCGGCCTTGTCGACCGACTCGGCGATCGTGTCGAAGACGGGGATCCCCTCGACGTCCTGGCCGCCCTTGCCGGGCGTCACGCCGGCGACGACCTGCGTGCCGTAGCGCTTGTTGTTCAGTCGCGTGGAAGGTGCCCTCGCGGCCGGTGATGCCGGTGACGACGAGGCGCGTGTCGTTGTCGACGAGGACGCTCATGCGGCTGCTCCTGCGCTTGCGGCCAGCTCGACGACCTTCGCGGCGGCCTCGTCCATCGTCGCGGCGGTGGCGACGTTCGGCAGCTGCGCGTCGGCCAGCAGCTTGCGGCCCTCGACGTCGTTCGTGCCGTCGAGGCGCACGACGAACGGGACCGTCGGCTTGATCTGACGTCGAACGCCTCGATCAGGCCCTTGGCGACCTCGTCGCAGCGCGTGATGCCGCCGAAGATGTTGAACAGCACCGCTCTGACCTTCGGGTTGGAGAGGATCACCTCGACGGCGCTGACGATCGCGTCGGCCTTCGAGCCGCCGCCGGCGTCGAGGAAGTTCGCGGGCGCGCCGCCGGCGCCGTGCCACCACGTCGAGAGTCGACATCACGAGCCCGGCGCCGTTGCCGAGGATGCCGATGTCGCCGTCGAGCTTGACGTACGTGAGCCCGCGCTCGTGCGCCATCTGCTCCTGCGGATCCTCGGCGCTCGGATCGCGCAGCGCCGCGTTGTCGGCGTGGCGATAGAGCGCGTTGTCGTCGAGCGTGACCTTCGCGTCGAGGGCGCGCACGTCGCGCTCCGGCGTCACGATCAGCGGGTTGACCTCGATCAGCATCGCCTCCTCGGCGATGAACGTCTCGTACAGCTTCGCGAGCATCGCGCCGACCGGGCGGATCAGGTCCGCCGGCGATTCCGGCCTCGAACGCGAGCCTGCGGCCGTGGAAGTCCTGGAAGCCGAGCAGCGGGTCGACGTGGAGTCGTCGCGAGCGCCTCCGGCGTCTTCTCGGCGACCTCCTCGATGTCCATCCCGCCCTGCGTCGAGAGCATTACGAGCGGAGCCTTCGCGGCGCGGTCGAAGACGATCGACGCGTAGTACTCCTCGGCGATGTCCGACGCGCCCTCGATCCACACCTCGTGGACGGTGAAGCCCTTGATGTCCATCCCGAGGATGTCGGTGGCGTACTGCGTCGCCTCCGCTCTGTCCTTGGCGAGCTTGACGCCGCCGGCCTTGCCGCGGCCGCCGATCAGGACCTGCGCCTTGACGACGCAGGGATAGCCGATCTCGTCGGCAGCGGCGACGGCGTCGTCGACGGTGGAGGCGGGCTTTCCGGACGGGACCGGAATGCCGTGGCGGGCGAAGAGCTGCTTGCCCTGATACTCGAGCAGGTCCATTGCGGCGCGGCACGATACCCGACGCCGTGAGAACACGTCGTCCGCCTGCAAGACGGCGCTCACGGCGCGCACCGGCCGCTCCGGAAGGCATAATGCGCGGCCGATGCCGATCCCGAGAAACGTCACGTTCGTCACATTCGATGTCTACGGCACCCTGGTCGATTGGGATTTGGGCGCCTTCGACGCGTTCAGCAGAGAGGCGGCGCGCGACGGCTTCGAGCTCGACCGGGACACGCTGATCCCGCTGTTCCACTCGGTTCAGCAGCAGATCCAGGCGGGCTCGTACGAGCTGTACGCCGAGGTGCTGCGCCGCACCGCCGTCCAGATCGCCGAGGAGCTCGGCTGGCCGCTCGAGCCCTCGCGCAGCGGCTTCCTGCCGGACTCGGTGCAGCGCTGGCCGGCCTTCAGAGAGGCCAACCCGGTGCTGCAGAGACTCGCGAGAAGGGCCTCAGCCTCGGCCTGATCTCGAACATCGACGACAAGCTGCTCGGCCTCACGCGCCGGCACATCCCGCACGACTTCGACCTCGTGGTGACCGCACAGCAGGTGCGCTCCTACAAGCCCGACCCGGCGCACTTCAAGGAGTGCGAGCGGCGTGTCGGCGGCAAGAGAGGCTGGGTCCACATCGCCTCGAGCTACCACCACGACGTCGAGCCGTGCGTCAAGGGCAGAATTCCCGTCGTCTGGGTCAACCGCTCCAAGACAGCAGCTCGAGCCGGGGCAGAAGAAGCCGGATCTCGAGGTCTCGAACCTGCGCGAGGCCGTCAGAGCGCTCGGCCTCTCCTAGTCGCGCGCCGCCATGCGCGCCATCGCCGTTCACGAGGACGTCGTCGTCGCGATCGGCGCGATCTGGAAGACGACCTGCACTGCGGTGCGCGCGGGCGACGAGGCGTTCCTGATCGACTCGCCGATCCTGCCGGACGAGCTGGAGGCGCTGCCCACGCTGCTGGCGCAGGCGGGCTTCCCGGTTTCCGGCCTGCTCGTCACGCACGCCGACTGGGACCACCTGCTCGGCCGCTACGCGTTCCCCGAGGCGTCGATCGGCTGCGGCGAGACGACCGCGGCGCGCCTCGCCGCCGAGCCCGGCGCCGCCCAGCGCGAGCTGCGCGAGTTCGACGAGCAGTACCTGATCGACCGCCCCTCGCCGCTGTCGCTGCCGGGCGTGCAGGCGCTGCCGGTCCCCGGCTACTGCGCGCTGGGCGAGCGCGAGCTGGAGCTGCACCCGGCCGACGGCCACACGTCCGACGGCACCGCCGTGTGGATCCCCTGGGCCGGCGTGCTCGTCTGCGGCGACTACCTCTCGCCCAGCGCGATCCCCGAGCTGTCGCCGAGCGGCTCGCTCGACGGCTACCTCGCGACGCTGCGCCGCCTGGCGCCTCTGGTCGAGCAGGCGACGACGGTCGTCCCCGGTCACGGCGAGCCGCTGGACGGCGTCCGCGCCGCCGCGATCCTGCGCGAGGATCTCGCGTACGTCGAGGGCCTCCAGCGCGATCCCGCCACGGCCCCGCTCCCCCTCGCCCGCCGCGACGGCGGCAACCGCAAGCTGCACGCGTACAACGTGTCGCTGCTCGGCTGAGGGGGGGCGAATCCGGCGTCTCGGCCGCCTCTGGCCGAGCATGCCGATGAATCAGCGCCAGTGGCGCAAGCGACTGGAAGCCGAGGGGTGGACGATGGCCCGCGGCGGGAAGCACGCCGTGAAGATGACGAAGCCGGGTCATCGCCCAATTCCGCTCCCCTACCATGGAGGCAAGACCTATGGGAAAGCACTCGATGCCGCGATCAGGAGACAGGCCGCCAGTGGACGTTGACCAGCACCGTCAACTCGGCGCTGCACGCGTGCGGCTCGGCGAGGACGGCTGGTATTGGGCCGAAGTGCCGGCGCTGCCAGGCTGCTTCGCATCCGGACGGACGACCGAGGAGCTGACGGAGGCGCTCGCCGAGTCCGTGGGCCTGTATCTCGTGGAAGGGCACGAGCCGCTTCCGGTCGTGCACGTATCGCCGGAAGCCGGCTGGCGCATCGCGGTCGAGCGCAGTGCCGGCACCGCGCTGAGCGCGTAGCGCGCTACTCGCTGACCGCCGACGTGATCGTCGCGATCGGGTCGCCCGCGCTGATCGCGGCGCCCTCGACGATCGGCAGCTCGGCGACGATGCCCGCCTTGTGGGCAGTGATCTCGTTCTCCATCTTCATCGCCTCGATGATGCAGAGCAGCTGGCCCTCCTCGACCGCGTCGCCCTGTCTCGACCTCGACTCTCCACATGTTGCCCTGCAGCGGCGAGGGGAGCGTGTCGCCGCCGACGGCGGAGCCGCCCTTCTTGCGCTCGCGCGGCTTGCGCGCGGCACCGCCCGCGGCGGCCGGCGCGGAGCCGTTCATCACGACGCCGCCGGCGAACGGCGCGCCGATCACTCTCACGTCGAAGCGGCGGCCGGAGACCTCGACGGTGTAGGTCTGCTCGACCTTCGCGTCCTCGTCGTCATCGGCGAACGTCGGTGGCGGGAAGGCCAGCTCTCTCAGCCACTTCTTGTCCTCGACGAGGTCGCGGCACGTCTCGGCGTTGGCCCACTGTCTCGGTCGCCAGCAGCGCCTTGTGGAACGGGATCAGCGTCTTCAGCTCGGTGATCTCGAACTCCTCCAGCGCGCGCAGCATGCGTCTCGTCGCGGCCTCGCGGTCGGAGTCCCACACGATCAGCTTGGCGACCATCGGGTCGTACATCGGCGAGACCTCGCCGCCGGGGCCGACGCCTGAGTCGACGCGCACGCCCGGGCCGGACGGCTCGACGTAGGCGCCGATTCTGCCCGGCGCCGGGGCGAAGTTCTTCGACGCGTCCTCGGCGTTGATGCGGCACTCGATCGCGTGGCCGCGCAGGACGACGTCCTCCTGCTTGACCGACAGCGGCTCGCCGGCGGCGACGCGGATGCCCTCCTTGACGATGTCGATGCCCGTCGTCATCTCGGTCACGCAGTGCTCGACCTGGACGCGCGTGTTCATCTCCAGGAAGAAGTACTCGCCGTCCTGCAGCAGGCCCTCGATCGTGCCGGCGCCGACGTAGTCGACCGCGGCCGCGGCGTCGGTCGCGACTCTGCCGATGTGCTGCGCGCAGCGCCTCGTCGACGGCCGGGGCCGGGGACTCCTCGATCAGCTTCTGATGGCGGCGCTGCACCGAGCAGTCGCGCTCGCCGAGGTGGATCACGTTGCCGTGCCTGTCGGCCAGCACCTGCACCTCGACGTGGCGCGGGTCCGGCAGATAGCGCTCGAGGTAGACGGTCGGGTCGGAGAAGAACTTCTCGCCCTCGCGCGAGGCGCCCTCGAAGGCGGCCTCCAGCTCATCGTCGGTCAGCGCGACGCGGAAGCCCTTGCCGCCGCCGCCGCCCGCCGCCTTGACGGCGACGGGGAAGCCGATCGTGTCCGCGATGATCTTGCGCGCGGCCGCCGACGTCGGCGACCGGCTCGGTCGTGCCCGGCACGATCGGCACGCCGGCCTTCTGCATCAGCTCGCGCGCGCGCGGTCTTCGAGCCCATCGCGTCGATCGCGCTCGCCGGCGGGCCGATGAAGACGATCCCGGCCTTCTCGCAGGCCGCGGCGAACGCCGCGTTCTCGGCGAGGAAGCCGTAGCCGGGGTGGATCGCGTCGGCGCCGGATCTCTTGGCGACGTCGAGGATCTTCTCGATCACCAGGTAGGTCTCGGCCGCCGGGCCCGGGCCGATCAGGTAGGCCTCGTCGGCGCGCTTGACGTGGATCGCGTCGCGGTCGAGCTCGGAGTAGACGGCGACGGACGCGACGCCCAGCTCCTCGCACGCGCGGATGACGCGGACCGCGATCTCGCCGCGGTTGGCGATCAGAACCTTCGAGAACATGCGGGGCGGAAGAATAACGTGACCCTTCACCTACCGGTCGCCCGGTGGCCCGGCCATCCCCCCGATCAGGTGGTCGGGGCGACGATCAGCCCGGCGCCGACCGTGTCGTTGCTCGCCTCGTCGACCAGGATGAAGCTGCCCGTCTCGCGGTTGCGCGCGTAGGGGTCGAACACGAGCGGGCCGCTCAGGCGCAGCTTCACGTGCCCGATCTCGTTCAGCGCGAGCCCGTCCTCGTTGTCGATGCGCGCCAGCGTTTCGACGTCGAGGTGCCAGTCGACGTCGTCCACGATCGCGCGCACCGAGCGGGTCGTGTGCTTGATCGCGTAGCGGCCGCCCGCCTTCAGCGGCGCGTCGCTCATCCAGCAGACGATCGCCTCCAGCTCGCGCGCGACGGTCGGCGGGTTCGCCTCGTCCGCGCGGGCGATCATGTCGCCGCGCGAGACGTCGATGTCGTCCTCCAGGAGCAGCGTCACCGACTGCGGCGGGAACGCCTCCTCCAGCGGCCCGTCCATCGTGTCGATCCCGGCGAGCCGCGTCGTGCGGCCCGACGGCAGCACGACGACCTCTTCGCCCGGCGTCAGCACGCCGGCGGCGACCTGGCCCGCGTAGCCGCGGTAGTCGTGGTGGCGCTCGTCGTTCTGCGGGCGGATCACCCACTGGACGGGGAAGCGCCAGTCCTCGAGGTTGCGGTCGCCGGCGATCTCGACGGTCTCGAGGTGGTGCAGCAGCGTCGGGCCCTCGTACCAGTCCATGTTGGGCGACGGGTCGACGACGTTGTCGCCCTTCAGGGCGGACATCGGGATGAACGTCGCCTCGGCGAACTCGAGCCCGGCCGACCAGCTGCGGAAGTCCTCCACGATCGCGTCGTAGACGGACTGGTCGTAGCCGACGAGGTCCATCTTGTTGATCGCGACCACCAGGTGCGGCGTGCGCAGCAGCGCGCTGATCGCCGCGTGGCGGCGGGACTGGCGCACGAGCCCGTTGCGCGCGTCCACCAGGACCAAGGCGAGGTCGGCCGTCGAGGCGCCCGTCACCATGTTGCGCGTGTACTGCTCGTGGCCGGGGCAGTCGGCGATGATGAAGCGCCGCTTGTCGGTCTGGAAGGAGCGGTAGGCGACGTCGATCGTGATGCCCTGCTCGCGCTCGGCGCGCAGGCCGTCGGTCAGCAGCGCGAGGTTCAGCTCGCCGTCGCCGCGGCGCTCGCTCGTCTCCTTCACGTGCGCGAGCTGGTCGGCGAGGATCGACTTCGCGTCGTGCAGCAGGCGCCCGATCAGCGTCGACTTGCCGTCGTCGACCGAGCCGGCCGTCGCGAAGCGCAGCAGCTCGGTCGTCGAGAGGTCGACCGCCGGGTGCCCGTTGGTGGATGCGATGGCGGTCATCTAGAAGTACCCCTCACGCTTGCGGTCCTCCATCGCGGCTTCGGTGACGCGGTCGTCCGCGCGCGTCTGGCCGCGCTCGGTGATGTCGGTCGCGGCGATCTCGGCGACGACCGTCTCCAGCGTCGCGGCGGTCGAGGCGACCGCCCCGGTGCAGGTCATGTCGCCGACGGTGCGGTAGCGGACGGTCTCGGTGAACACCTCCTCGCCGTCGAGCAGCTGCACGAAGTCGCTCGCCGCGTAGAGCATCCCGTCGCGCGCGAAGACCGGGCGCTCGTGCGCGAAGTAGATCGACGGCAGCTCGAGCTGCTCGCGCTCGATGTACTGCCACACGTCGAGCTCGGTCCAGTTCGATATCGGGAACACGCGCACGTGCTCGCCCTTGCGCACGCGGCCGTTGTAGAGCTGCCACAGCTCGGGCCGCTGCGCCTTCGGGTCCCACTGGCCGAAGTCGTCGCGGAAGGAGAAGATGCGCTCCTTCGCGCGGGCGCGCTCCTCGTCGCGGCGGGCGCCGCCGAACGCGGCGTCGAAGCCGTGCTCCTCGATCGCGTCGAGCAGCGTCACGGTCTGCAGCCGGTTGCGCGACGCGCGCGGACCGGTCTCCTCGACGGCGCGGCCCTTGTCGATCGAGTCCTGCACGGAGGCGACGATCAGCCGCTCGCCGACCTGCTCGACGAGCCGGTCGCGGAACTCGATCACCTCGGGGAAGTTGTGACCGGTGTCGACGTGCATCACCGGGAACGGGAAGCGCGCCGGGCGGAAGGCCTTCTCGGCGAGGCGCAGCAGGACGATCGAGTCCTTGCCGCCGGAGAACAGCAGCACGGGGCGCTCGAGCTCGGCGGCGACCTCGCGCATGATGTGGATCGCCTCGGCCTCCAGGGCGTCGAGGTGTGACAGCTCGTGGCTCATGCGTGTTCTGGTGTCGGGGCTGGTGCGGGTGCAGCGGAGGGTGCGGACAGCGCCGTCCGCGTGCGCGCGGCGCGCTTCCGTCCGAAGTGCAGCGCCGTCGCCGCGACGGCGACCGCGGCGGGCGCAAGGAAGATGACAGACACGGGGAAGTCGGCGCCGGCCTTGTTGAGCAGCGCGAGCCCGGCTGCCAGCAGGACGATCCCGAGCGCCGGCCGCAACGCGTCTTCCGGCAGCCTCGTCGCGAGGTTCGAGCCGACCCACACGCCGGGGATCGAGCCGATCAGGATCGTGCCCGCGAGCCCCAGGTCGACGTTGCCGCTGACGAGGTGCGCGGCGGCGGCGACCCACAGCAGTATCGCCGCGTGGAAGACGTCGGTGCCGACGACGCGGCGGGGGCGCAGGCGGTAGACCCAGATCAGCGCGACGGCGATCAGCGCGCCGCTGCCGGCCGAGGTGAGGCCGAGCACGAAGCCGACCGAGACGCCGACGAGCACGGCGGCGACCTTGTGGCGCGTCTCGAACGGCTCGACCGTGTCGCGCTCGCCGCGGACGCGCAGCAGCAGCGCGCGCACCAGCACCGCGGCGCCGGTCACGAGCAGCGCGCCCGCGACCATCGTCAGCAGCGTGTCGTCGAACGACGCTCTGCCGAGCTGCTGCTCGAGCACGTGCAGCACGTAGACGCCGCCGAGCGCGCCCGGCACGCTGCCGACCGCCAGCCACAGCGCGATCGTCATGTCGACGGTGCCCTTGCGGAAGTGGCGCCAGCCGCCGACCGTCTTCGTGACGGCCGCGTAGGCGAGGTCGGTGCCGATCGCGGTCACCGGCGCCGTGCCGAAGACGAGGATCAGCGCAGGGGTCATCAGCGAGCCGCCGCCGACGCCCGTCGTGCCGACGAGCACGCCGACGCCGAAGCCGAACGCGATGATCAGTGGCCAGTCCATCCCCAAGGTCCCCGCACCCAGTGTGCCGACCCGGGGGTCAGCCGTGCAACCCGCACTCGAGCTTGTCGCTGCCCGCCCACCGTCCGCTGCGATCGCTCGCCGGAACGGTGCAATGGGTGCAGCCGATCGATGCGTACCCACGATCGTGGAGGGGGTTATAGGGGAGATCGTGCTCGTGGATGTACTTCCAGACGTCTCTCTCGCTCCAGTCGGCCAGCGGCGCGGCCTTCCAGATGCCGTGCTTGTCGTCCCAGCCGATCTTCGGCGTGCCGGCGCGCGTGGGGGCCTGGTCGCGGCGCACGCCGACGATCCAGCCGTCGACCTGGCTGAGCGTCTCCTTGAGCGGCGTGACCTTGCGGATCGCGCAGCAGCGGTCGGGCTCGCGCGCCCACAGCTCGTCGCCGAACTGCGCCGCCTGCTCGGCGAGCGAGACGCCGGAGGCGGCCTCGATCTCGATCCCGTAGCGCTGCTCCATCGCTCGCCACGTCGTGTACGTCTCGGGGAAGAGCACGCCGGTGTCGAGCGTGAAGACGCGCGCGCTCGGCTCGACTCTCATCAGCAGGTCGATCATCACCGACTCCTCCTGCTGGAAGGAGGACGCCAGCACGAGGCGGGGGTGGAATCGGTCGACCATCCGCGCGATCACTTCTTCGGCCGGCAGCGACTCGGCGCCGTCGGTCAGCTGCGTGTCGATGGGCGTGGTGGCGCTCATGGGACCAACGAAAATAGCAAAACCCGGGCGGGTTTATGCTTTTTCTCGTGAAGCGCTAACGCCCAGCAGCGCCGGCAGCGCGGCCATGTTTCCGAAGATCGCGGCGGCGCCCGCCGCGCGCAGCTCCGGTGCGTCGTCCTCGCCGGCGTAGCCGAGCACGCGCATGCCGGCCGCGACGCCCGCCTGCACGCCGGCCGGGCTGTCCTCGACCACGACCGTCGTCGCCGAGTCGAAGCCCATCCGCGCCGCCGCGTGCAGGAACAGGTCGGGCGCCGGCTTGCCGTGCACGACGTCTTCGACGCTGAAGATCGCGTCGTCTGGGAAGCGGTCGAGCAGCCCGGCGGCGCGCAGGCCGTGGCGGATCCGTTCGTGGTCGCCGCTGGAGGCGACGCAGCGAGGGACACCGGCGGCGTCGAGCGCGTCGAGCGCCGCGGCGACGCCGGGGATCGGCTGCAGCTCGGCGTCGAAGGCGGCGAACAGCCGCGCGCGGTAGCGCTCGCGCAGCTGCGGCCACGGCTCGGCGCCGCCGCGGCGGGCGCGGATCACGTCGAGCCCGTGCTCCCACGAGCGGCCCTTGAAGTCGCGGTCGACGTCCGCGGCGGTCGTCGGCAGGCCCAGCTCGGTCAGCAGCTGCGCGAGGATCGGCGCCGCGAGCCGCTCGCTGTCGACCAGCACGCCATCGCAGTCGAAGACAACGGCGCGGACCGCGCTCGGCGCGTCAGCGGCCCCACGGATGGGGATCGCCCCACGCCGCCGGCATCTCGTCCTCGCGCGCCACACCCTCCATCAGCGCCGTGCGCGTCCACCGATCGATCCGCGGCGCCGCCTCCACCACGACCGGCGCCGTCTCCCGCATGAACTGCTCCAGCGCCGCCACGACCGCCGCGGCCTCCTCCGGGGAGGCGGACGGAGCGACGATCGTCAGCTGCGGGCGGCGGTTCACGCGCCCAGGGTATCGAGCGCGAGCAGGCGCGCGCCGCGCGGCGACGTGCGTAGATATGCGAGGCGCCCGGCCATCGATCTCGTCCAGGAGGCAACGATGCGGCATCTGGTCCTCACCGGTCCCAAGCAGCTCGCGTGGCAGGAGGTGCCCGGCCCCGAGCTGCGCGGCGCGCGCGAGGCGCTCGTGCGCCCGCTCGCGGTCGCGACCTGCGACCTCGACCACCCGATGATCGCGGGCGAGACGCCGTTCCCGACGCCGATCGCGCTCGGGCACGAGTGCGTCGCCGAGGTCGTCGAGGTCGGGCGCGACGTGGAGGCGGTGCGCGTCGGCGACCGCGTCGTCGTGCCGTTCCAGATCTCCTGCGGGACCTGCACCCGCTGCGGGCGCGGCCTGACGAGCGACTGCGAGCGCGTCGCGCCCCTGTCGATGTACGGCTTCGGCGTCGCGGGCGGCGACCGCGGCGGCTTCCTCGCGGATCTCGTGCGCGTCCCCTACGCCGACGCGATGCTGGTGGCGGTGCCCGACGGCGTCGACTCGGCCGCCGTCGCGAGCGTCTCCGACAACGTCGCCGACGCCTGGCGGCTGGTCGCCCCGTGGCTCGCCGAGTGGCCGGGCGAGGAGGTGCTGATCGTCGGCGGCGCCGGCTCGATCGGCCTCTACGCGATCGACGCGGCACGCGCGCTCGGCGCGTCGCGCGTCCTCTACGTCGACGGACCCGGCGCGCGGCTCGACCTCGCGGCCGACCTCGGCGCCGACGTGCTCGACGCGAGCACCGACCCGCCGCCCGCGCGCGGCAGCTTCGCGATCACGGCCGACTTCTCCGCGACCGCCGACGGCCTGCGCACGGCGCTCACCGCCACGGCGCCAGGCGGCCATTGCACCCACGCCGCCCCGCTGTTCGGCCCCGACGTGCCGCTGCCCATGCTCGCGATGTACACGATGGGCGTCCACCTGCACACGTCGCGCTGCGCAGCCCGCCCGGCGATCCCCGCCATCCTCGCCCTCACCGCAGCCGGCCGCCTCCACCCCGAGCGCGTCACCAGCAAGGTCGTCGCCTGGGACGACGCTCAGACCGAGCTGCTGACGCCGCGCACGAAGACGGTGGTGACCCGCTGAGCCGTAGCCGGACCCTGCAGGAAGGCTGGCCGCGGATCGTCGTGTCTGGCAAGGAAGCAGGGGTGAAGGCGTACTTCGTACGTCGAACCCCGATGACGCAGCCAGGCGCGGCGAGACGTGGTCAGACTGCGCACTCGCCCTCTCCCCGCACCACCTCGAAGGGGACGGATTTCGTCCAGTCCATGAACAGGTTCATGTTCTCGAGGTTGAACTCGGCGGGCATCGCGAGGTCCTTCACCTTCTCCTCGAAGGCTGCGGTGCCGACGCGCTCGGCGAACGCGTTGAACTCCTCGCCGTCGGTGCGGTCGGACTCGTAGAAGCGGATCCAGCGCTCGACGGCCTCCGGCACGCGCTTGCTCGGGATGCGCGCCTTGAGGCGTGCGCCGTAGCCGACCGTGCCGCCCTCGTAGGTGCCGCCGATGTGCGGGATCGAGGCGGGGATCGTCTTGTCGCCGACTCTGATCGAGGCGCCGTAGAAGCCGATGTTCGCGATGTGGTGCTGGGAGCAGCCGTTCGGGCAGCCGGACATCTTCACGTGGATGCGCTTGGTCAGCGGGTCCTGGATGTCCATCCCGTCGATGCGCTCCTTGACGGCCGCGTTGAGCCCCATCGAGCTCGTGATGCCGAGCTTGCAGGAGTCGGTGCCGGGGCACGAGACGACGTCGCTGACCTCGTCCGCGCCGGCGTCGCCGAGGCCGAGCGCCTTCAGCGCGGCCCACACGTCGTAGACGGTCTCGTCGCGGACCCAGCGCAGCAGCAGGTTCTGGTGCACGGTCGTGCGCGCGTAGCCGCCGCTGAAGTCGCGCATGATCGCGGCGAGCCCGCGCAGCTGCTCGGGTGTCAGGTCGCCGCGCGTGACCTTGATCTGCACGGCGGAGAAGCCGGCCTGGCGCTGAGCGGTCACGTTCGCGGTGCGGAACGCCTCGAACTCCGAGAGGTCGCCGTTCGGGGAGCCGTACGACGCCGGGACGGCCGGCGCGTTGGCCTCCTCGTCGTGGATGAAGAGGCGCGGCTGCGGGTCGAAGTCGCGCTCGGCGACCCAGTCGCCCTTGAGCTCCTCCTCGACCTGGTTGCGCAACTCGTCGATGCCGAACTTGTCGACGAAGACCTTGATGCGGGCGCGCGCGCGGTTGACGCGCAGCCAGTCCTGGCGGTCGAAGATGCGGAACACGGCCTCGGCGATCTTGAGGTAGTCGCCGTTGTCGGCCTCGACGAACTCGTAGAGCGTGGGGGCGACGCGCGGCATGATCGACGTGCCGCCGCCGACGCGCACCTCGAAGCCTTTGACGCCGTCCTTGATGCGGCTGATGTAGGCGATGTCGTGGATGCCGGTGATGGCGCGATCCGCGTCGGAGCCGGTGAACGCGGTCTTGATCTTGCGCGGCATCAGCTGCGTCGTCGGGTGGCGCACGAAGTAGCGCACGTACGCGCCGGCGTAGGCGGTCGGGTCGAAGATCTCGTCGTCGCACACGCCCGCCCACGGGTCGGCGGTCACGTTGCGGACGGTGTTGCCGCAGCCCTCGCGGCTGGAGAGGCCGGAGGCGCTGACTCTGCGGATCAGCTCGGCCATCTGCAGCAGCGGGATGTGATGGATCTGGAAGTTCTGGCGCGTCGTGATGTGCGCCTTTCTGAGCGGCGCGAACTCCTCCGTCACGTCCGCGATCGCCTCCATCTGCTCAGGCGTGACGCCGCCCCACGGCAGCTTGATGCGGCACATCTGGACGTCGGGCTGGCGCTGCCCGTAGACGCCCTGCTTGAGGCGGAAGCCGATGAACTCGGTCTCCGGCGTCTGTCCGTCGAGGAACTTCTTCGACTCCGTGACGAAGTCGTCGAACTCCTGCTCGAGGATCGGGATGACGTGCCCCGGGACGTCCTGGACGACCTCGGGATTGTCGAGCGAGCCGGCCTTCGCCGACTGCTTGCCCTGCTCTTGGACCGAGGTCGGCTCCATGGCGCTGCGTGCCTCCTTCGCGGGACGGACCGGAGCGCGGGCGGCGCCGCGCGAGCGCCAAAGGTAGCAAACCCGGTGCTGTTTCGGGGGTTTAGCTGGTCGCCGGCGTGACGTCCGTCTGCGCGAAGTCGTCGCCCTTGAACAGCAGCGGACGGCCGGTCGTCGTCGCGAGCGCATAGCTGAGGCAGTCGCCGAAGTTGAGCGCGGCGGGCCCCCGGCCCTTGCCGTAGCGCAGCCACGCGTCACGGGCGGCGTGGGCTTGGGCGACGTCGACGGCGGCAACACGAATGCCCGAGGAGAGCAAGAAGTCGTCGAGGTCCACCAGCCCGTGATCGAACTTGGCCTGCACCATGGAGCACTCGAACAGCGTCGCCGCCGAGATCAACGGATCGTTCGCGAGGGCAAGCAGCTTCTCGAACGCGAGGCCTTCGGGCTCCTCGCGCAAGATCGCGACGAGCGCCGACGTGTCGAGCACCATCAGGTCGGCAGCCCGTCTTCGTCGTAGCCGAGGATCTCGTCGTCGGTGCGGTTATCGATCACAGGTCGAGCGGCTGCCCGCTTAGCGATCGCCCGGATCCGCTGGAGGCGCACCTCGGGGGGCGCCATGCGGCCGATTCGCTCAAGGCGCTCGCGGACCGCGACCGTCACGGCGGTGGTGATGCTCTCGCCGGTCGTGGCGGCGAGCTCGCGAACGAGGCGGTCGGCGGTGGGGTCCTTGATGTTGAGCGCCATGACACGAGGAAGACTAGCGCCGATTTCTTCCTGTCGAGGGGCGTGCGCGGGGATGAGCGCGGGGTCGAGAAATGCCATGCGGGCAGGCTGCTTCATGCGGCTGTGACAGCGCAACACGCGTCTGCGACAAATCAGCCGCAAGTCAGCGACGAAGCCGCCGGGCGTGCGCGTCAGTCGGCGGCGACCGGGAGCCCGGCGTCGAGCCACGCGAGCATCCCGCCCGCGAGGTTGTGCGCGTCGTAGCCGGCCGCGCGCAGGGCGGAGACCGCCATCGCCGAGCGGGCGCCGCTGCGGCAGTAGATCAGCGACGGGCGGGCCGGGTCGATCTCGCCGGCGCGCGCGCTCAGCTCGTCGAGCGGGATCAGCACGTCGCCGTCGATCACGCCGTCGGGGCGCTCCTCGGGCGTGCGCACGTCGACGACCTGCCAGCCGCCCTCGTCCAGGCGCGCGGCGGCCTCGGCCGGGTTGAGCTCGGAGACGTCGACGGACATAGGCGGAGAGGGTAGCGCCAGCGCGCTACGGGGCCGGGGCGGCCGGCGAGGTGCGGTGCGAATCGGCCCGCGCCGTCGCCTGCGCGCCGGGCGGCGCGTCGATCCCGACCGCATCCTGCACGCCGCTCAAACCGGCCTCGCGCACCCGTCGCGCAAGCCCGCGGTTGACGCGCCGCGGCCACAGCGGGCCGCCGTAGACGAAGCCGGTGTAGGCCTGCACGAGCGTCGCGCCGGCGCGGATCCGCTCCCACGCGTCGCCGGCCGTCTCGATCCCGCCGACGGAGATCAGCGTCAGCCGGCCGCCGGTGCGCGCATGCAGGCGCCGCAGCACCGCGAGCGAGCGGGCCTTCAGCGGCGCGCCGGAGATCCCGCCCTCGGCCGGCACGTCCGGAGCGGCCGGGTCGTGCAAGCAGCCGCGATCGATCGTCGTGTTCGTCGCGATCAGCCCGTCGAGCCGCTCGCGCAGGGCGAGATCGGCGATCGCGTCGAGGTCGTCGTCGCTCAGGTCGGGGGCGATCTTCACGAGCAGCGGCGGGCGGGGGTCGTCGCCGAGCGCCGCCCGCACGGCCGCGATCAGCTCGGCGAGCCGGTCGGCCGCCTGCATGTCGCGCAGGCCGGGCGTGTTCGGCGAGGAGACGTTCAGCACGAGGTAGTCGGCGTGCGGGGCGAGCCGGCGGACGCTCGCCTGGTAGTCGGCGCCGGCGTCCTCTGCGAGTCTCGTCTTGCCGACGTTGACGCCGACGACGCAGGCAGCGCGGTCGCGCCCGCGCAGCCGTGCCTCGGCTGCCGCGGCGCCCTCGTTCGGGAAGCCCATGCGGTTCACGAGCGCGCGCTCGCGCGTGAGGCGGAAGATCCGCTTCCCCGCGTTGCCCGGCTGCCCCTGCGCGGTGACGGTGCCGATCTCGACGCAGCCGAAGCCGAGCGTCGCGTAGGCGCCGAAGCCGGCCGCGTCCTTGTCGAAGCCGGCGGCCAGCCCGAGCGGGCTGGGGAAGTCGAGCCCGAGGGCGTGGACGCGCAACGCGGGATCGCGAGGCGCCAGCAGCGCGCGCAGCAGGCGGCGCAGCGGGGCGATCCCGTTCGCCGCGCGCAGTGCGCGCGCGGTCAGCCGATGGACGCGCTCCGCGTCGAAGCGCGACAGGAGCAGCGTGTAGAGCAGCCGGTAGATCACCCGGAGCCCGAGCGTACAGCAGGGGTCAGCCGCGCGACCCGCGCGCCCGGCCGGCGAACAGGGCGGCGTCCGGCAGTTTCGCCGGATCGAGCGGAACCGGCGCGGGTGCGCTCAGCTCGATCACGCGGAAGGCGTGGACGCGCTGCTCGGTGTGCTGCGGGAAGCGCGCAAGCAACTGCTCGACGAGCGGTGGGTCGATCGGCGCCAGCTCGCGGTGGCCGGGGCTGCGGGCCGGCTCCACGACGAGCACCGCCCGCCGCGTCGCGAGCGGCTCGGTCACCGGCGCTCGGTGGAGGTAGAGCGCGGCGACGGGGATGCCGAGGCGGCCGACCGCGATCACCGGCTGCGCCGGCATGCGCGCCCGGGCTTCGGCGATCGCGCCGCGCCAGTCGGTGTTCTGATCGGGCCAGGCGGCGTTCCCCCACAGCGACGACGCGAGGCCGAGCGCGAGCAGCACGGCGAGCGGGAGCGCGCGAAGGCGCAGCAGCGCCGGAGCGGCGATCGCGGCGACGAGCGGCCACGCGAACAGCACGTTGCGCACGTTGAAGCGGTCGTACAGCTCTGTCGCGCCGAGCAGCAGCGGGACGAACAGCGAGACGACGACCAGGCCGAGCAGCGCGCGCGCCCCGTCGGCATGGGACACCCCCTGCAGCGGCGAGCGGTCGCCCGGCGCGGCGAGCGCCCGGCGGCTTGCCAGCAGCGCGCCGGCGGCCACCGCGGCGAGTGCGACCCCGAGCGTCGCCGCCTCGAGCCACGTGCGCGGGACGTTCTGGCCGGCGGCGAACTGGCGTACGAGCTCCTCCACGCGCGCGGTCAGGCGCGAGTCGGCGATGAACGCGGCGCGCGCGTCCCCGGTCTGCTCGTGCAGCAGCCCGATCAGCGGGAGGAGCGAGAGCAGCACCGCGCCGGCCGCGAGCGCCGTGCCGCGCCATGCGCGCGGGCGCAGCCACAGCAGGACGACGACCTCCGCCAGCACGAGGAAGGCGGCGAACCAGTGCGTCCAGATCGCGGCGGTCGCGGCGAGTGCCCATACGGCGAGGCGCCGCGGAGTCGGACCGTCGGCGAGCGCGGCTGCGAACGCCCACACGCTCAGCAGCGACGTCAGCACGAGCAGCCCATACGCGCGCGCATCGAGCGCATACCAGGTGAGCAGTGGCGAGACCGCGAGCAGCGCCGCGGTCGCGAGCGCCGCCGGCGCGCCGGCGAGGCGGCGCAGCGCGAAGTACGCGATCGGCACGGACGCGACGATCGCGAGCGCCGAGACGGTCCGCACGGCGGCGGCGCCGGTGCTCCCGGCGGCGTGCGTCCAGGCCCACGCCAGCAGGTAGAAGAGCGGCGGGGTCGACTCGCTCGCGCCGATCCGGTGCCACAGCTCGCCGAGCGATCCCGCCTGCACGACGTGGACGGTGTAGGTTCCGTCGAACCACAGCGACTGCGTGGCGAGGAACGGCAGGCGCAGCGCCGCGGCGACGGCGGTCGCCAGCGCGAGCGCCGCGAGGACGAGGCGACGATCCGCGGCGGCGGGCGCCTGCTCGGCGGCGTGCGGCAGGGGGTGCGCGAGCGCGCGCGCCACGAGCGGATCCCTACAGCGGGATGTTGCCGTGCTTGCGCTTCGGGCCCGGCTCGCGCTTCGTCAGCAGCGTGTGGAGCGCGGCGATCAGCTTCGGGCGCGTCTCGTGCGGGACGATCACGTCGTCGATGTAGCCGCGCTCGGCCGCCGAGTAGGGGTTGGCGAAGCGCGCCTTGTAGTCGTCCATCAGCTTCTGGCGGCGCTCGTCCGGCGTCGGCGAGGAGGCGATGTCGCGGCGGTAGATGATGTTGACCGCGCCCTCAGGCCCCATCACCGCGATCTCGGCCTGCGGCCAGGCGAAGTTGAAGTCGGCGCCGAGGTGCTTCGAGGCCATGACGTCGTACGCGCCGCCGTAGGACTTGCGCGTGATCAGCGTGATCTTCGGCACCGTCGCCTCGGCGTACGCGTACAGCAGCTTCGCGCCGTGGCGGATGATGCCGCCCCACTCCTGCGCGGTCCCGGGCAGGAAGCCGGGCACGTCGACCAGGGTGACGATCGGGATGTTGAACGCGTCGCACGTGCGCACGAACCGCGCTGCCTTCTCGGAGGCGGCGATGTCGAGCACGCCCGCGAGCGACGCCGGCTGGTTGCCGACGATCCCCACCGCGTAGCCGTCGAGCCGCGCGAGCCCGCACACGATGTTCGTGGCGAAGTGCTCGTGCACCTCGAGGAACTCGCCGTCGTCGACGACGAGGCGGATCACGTCGCGCATGTCGTACGGCTTGTTCGGCGCGTCCGGGACGACGGTGTCCAGCTCCGGATCCATGCGGTCCGGGTCGTCGGTCGGATGCACGTGCGGCGGCATCTCGAGGTTGTTCGACGGCAGGAAGCTGAAGAGGTAGCGCGCGTCCTCGAGGCACTCGTCCTCGTCGGCGCTGGCGAAGTGGGCGACGCCCGACTTCGAGTTGTGCGTCATCGCGCCGCCGAGCTCCTCGAAGGTCGGCTCCTCGCCGGTCACCGTCTTGATCACGTCGGGGCCGGTGATGAACATGTGAGAGGTCTCTCTCACCATGAAGATGAAGTCGGTGATCGCGGGCGAGTAGACGGCGCCGCCGGCGCACGGGCCCATGATCAGCGAGATCTGGGGGATCACGCCGGAGCACTTGACGTTGCGCAGGAACACGTCGCCGTAGGCGCCGAGCGAGACGACGCCCTCCTGGATGCGCGCGCCGCCCGAGTCGTTGATGCCGATCACGGGGCAGCCGATCTTCGCCGCCAGGTCCATGACCTTGCACATCTTCTCGGCCATCACCTCGCCGAGCGAGCCGCCGACGACCGTGAAGTCCTGGCTGAAGACGCACACGCGGCGGCCGTCGATCGTGCCGTGGCCGGTCACGACCGCGTCGCCCCACGGCCGGTTCTTCTGCATGTCGAAGTCGTACGTGCGGTGGCGCACGAACGTGTCCAGCTCCTGGAACGAGCCGGGATCGAGCAGCTTCTCGATCCGCTCGCGGGCGGTGTACTTGCCCTTCGCGTGCTGTTTCTCGACCGCGGCTTCGGAGGCGGAGTGGATCGCCTCCTCGCGCAGCTCGGTGAGCTGGCCGAGCTTCTCTTCGAACGTCTCAGGTGCCTTCTGTCGCGCCATCGGGGCGCGGATCTTACCCCGATGCGTGGAGGGGCGCCTATCCGCGGCTGAAGGGGCGGTGGTGAGCCTGGCCGAGGGAGTCGAGCGCTTGGGTGAGCGTTGCTTCGAGCGGGTCTGCGGTTGGCTGCGGCTCTTCCTGCTCGGGCTCGGCGCTGCTGCGGGCGGGTCCTGTCGCCGGTGAAGACGATTCCGCGGGCGGGGCCGCGGATATCGTCTCACCCGCGCCACCCGCCCGATCGGCGTGCTCGGGCTCGGCCGTGCGACGCTTGAACAGTCGCGCGAACCAGCCGCGGCGCGCAGGCTCCGGCTCGGCTTCGGGCCGCTCCTCGAGGGCGATCGGCTCGGGCGCGGCTTCGGCGACGGGTTCCGGCGTGGGCTCCGGCTCGACGGCTGCGACGGGCTCTGGCTCGGCGACGGAGGTCGGCTCGGCAGTCAGCGTCACGCTGGTTCCCCACCCGGCGGGCGCGAGCTCGACGGTGCCGCTGGCATGCTCGCCCTCCCAGGCGACCGTCGTCTCGGGCTCCAACCGGGTGATCGTGATCTCGCCGACCTCGCCGAGGTGGCGGGCGAGCGACGCGGCGTCGCTCACCTCGGCCCACAGCTCGGGCGGGGACTTCACCAGCCGGCGGGACGCCTGAAGCGGTGACATCGCGAAGGGGTTCGCCGTCCCCCGCCGCGATTCCTGCCTGCCGCGGGCGACTGTTACGCGCCGGGCTTCCAGACCATCAGCAGCAGCGCCGTCAGCACGAGCAGCGACGAGAGCATGCCGACGGGCATCACCTTGCGCGACAGCGCCTCGTAGGTCTCGCTCATCTGGCCGCGCTCGGCTGCGCCGGCGTCGAGGTCGGCGCGCGCCTGGTCGCGGCGCTTGCGCGCGTTCGGCGCGAAGAAGCCGTGGCCGAGGCCCAGCAGGACGACGACGATCGCGCCCGCCGCGCCGAACCAGAAGCCGCCGATGCCCTTCCAGCGATCGGTGCTGACCATGTAGATGCCGGACAGCAGGAGCAGGATCGCCCCCGGCGTGATCAGCTTGTGCCCGACCTGGTTCTGCGCCTCGTGCCAGCCCGGCAGCGCGCGCAGGTCGACGCGCTGGAGCGTCATCTCGATGATCGGGTAGGCGAACGTCGCCCCGAACGCGACCACCGCCGAGGCGATGTGCAGGAACAGGACGAACGTGTAGAAGTCGAAGTGGCCGGGTGCGTTCATGGGCCGAACGCTACCCGACCACCTCGACGACTCCTCAGCGTCTCGTCGTGCAGCCCTTCACCGCGATCCGCGGCCGCAGCTTCACGAGCTTGCCGTTCTGCCCGAGGAAGTGCGAGGGCAGCGGCAGCGCCTTCGCGCAGAGGTCCCGGTTCGCCGACAGGATCCCGTACTTGCCGGAGTGGAAGCTGAGCGTGAAGCTCGTCACCGGCACGTCCGGGACGGTCGGGAACAGGTTGGCGATCTTGCCGCCGCCGACCTTGATCACCGCCTCGAACTGGATCGACAGCGCGCCGCGCAACTGCACCAGCACGTGCGGCAGGCCCTTCGGCTGCTTGACCACGTAGACCGGCCCGCTCAGCTTCCCGGGCGCGAACGGGCTGACCGCCGTCGCCGTGCCGACCTTCGCCTTGCTCGTGCATCTGCCGGCTTCGATCGCGGACAGGTCGCAGGCGACGTTGAGCGCCGTCGGGTTGGTCGCGAGGTTCGGCGGCAGCAGCACGTACGCGCGCGAGATGCCGGACTGGCCGCTCGGCTGCGTGATCGTGGTCGTGAAGGCCGGATGGGCGCCGACGCCGTTCTGGCCCTTGCCGCCGAGCGTCGCCTTGATCTTCGGGCTGAAGCCCAGCTTGCCGCAGCTCGTCAGGTCGAACGCCGCGTACGTCGTGGCGCTCGCCCCGCCGACGGCGTCGAACACGCCGCTGTAGTGGCGATGCCCGCAGCTCGTCGGGTTGCGCATGAAGCCGGCGCGCGTGATCGACAGCGTCGCCACGCGGATCGACGTCGTGATGCCCTTCTGGAACTGCGGCAGCGGGTCGCTGATGACGTTCAGCCCGCCGTCGGAGCGCAACTGCAGCCGCTCGCCGACGATCACGTTGCCGAGGTCGACCGGGCCGAGCTTCGCGGGCACCAGCACCGACAGACCGGCGGGATCGCCGCTGACCTTCGGCGCGGTCAGGTAGAGCGAGCCGGGCAGCGACACCGGCGCGGGGCCGCTGCCGACCGCGACCGTCGCCGTGCCGATCTTGCTCGCGTCGCCGCAGGCGCCGTTGGCGGCGTTGGCGAGCGAGCACTGCACGAGCCCTCTGAGCGCGAGGTTGCCGATCAGCCCTCTCGGGAGCCGGAACGTGACGCCGCTGAGCGAGCTGTTGCGGTCGGGCCGCGTGAAGCTCAGCGTGTAGGACGTGCCGGCGCCCGACGCGAGCGTCGACGGCTTGCCGGTGAAGTACGGCTTGAACGTCGCCGGCGTCGGGCATGCCGCGCCGTTGCCGTCGTACGACGTCGTGAACGACGCCGACGGGATGCTCGGCGGTCCGCCCGAGTAGGGGTTGTTGGTCGCCGTCGCGACGTTTCTCCCGCACGTAGTCGGGGTCGTGAAGACCGATCGCGGCGCGCCGGCGAAGTCCACCTGGAAGTCGGTGAACGCGACCTGCGGGAGGTCGTCGAAGACGGTCGTCACCTGGCCCGTGTTCGCGTCCGGCCGCACGCCGCCGATCACCTTGATGTGCGCGCCGAACAGCGGCACGTCGAGGAACAGGCGCAGCGTGTCGGTCGCGTTGCCGGTGCCGAAGTAGGCCGTGCCGACGAACGGGCCGAGGATCGGCGAGACGAACGTGACTCTGCCGATGTTCGAGGAGGCGGGACACGACGGCGCGACGCCGGGGTCGTTGCGCGCGAACTGCGCGTCGGTGCAGGCGTCGAGGCTCGCCGCCAGCTCCGGGTTGAGCAGCGTGCCGGGCGGCAGCACGACCGTGTTCTGCTTGACGTAGGAGTTGACGCGCGGCACGAACACGAGCGCGGGCTTGACGTCGACGGAGATCGCCGACAGCGAGTCGGTGCTCGACGGGTTTGCGCCCACGGTCAGTGACGTGTCGAACGGCGCGGTGTCACACGCGGTCGGCGTGTAGCTGCCGCTGTTGGTGCCGGTCTCGCCGTCGTACGCGGTCGCGGTCACGGAGACCGTCGACAGCGTGCATGCGGTCGGGCTCGTGAAGTACGGCAGCAGGTTGGGCAGTCTCCCGGCGTATCCCCACAGCGTCAGGCTCGTCGCGACGATCGGGAGGGCCGGGTTGAGGCTCGTCAGCGTCGTGTTGAGGCCGAGGTCCGTCGGGTCGACGGTCACGGGCGCGAAGTCCTTGAGGAACAGTCCCGCTCTGCCGAGCAGCGTCAGGTCGAAGGCGATCCCGAGCGCCGCCGGCTGCCCCGCGTTCGGCTGGAGGTTGTAGATCACGCCGGGCAGCGTTCTCGTGGTGGCCGGTCCGACGAGCACGGTGGCCGTGGCTGTGCCGACCTGCGTGATCGGGTCGCAGCCGACCGGCGCGGGCGACGCGGCGTTGAAGTCCGCCTGCGTGCACTGGGCCGTCGCATGCGGATTGGCGACGATGCCGGCGCCGAGGTGCTGGACGAGGTCTCTGGCGGTCGTGGCGCCGCCTCTGCCGTCGCTGACGTCGAACGTCGTGACGATGTCCAACACAGGATGTGCGCCTGAAGCGGCGGGGTCGGCAGGGAGGATCCCGGGAACGCCGAAGCCGGGCTCGCCGGAGACGGGGGCTCGCGGCGTGACCGTCACGCTCGTGACGGAGAACGCGGCGGCGCTTCCGGCGGCCGCGAGCAGGATGAGCAGCGCGGCGGTGACCGCGATCGTCAGCCGGCGGGGAACGGGCTGCATGGGACCTCCTCCGTGAATGCGAGATGTCTCGTGCCGGGACATCTCCTCCGGGACTGGATTCCCGGATGGGCCAATGTGGCAAACACGAGTGTCTCGGGCCATGGTTCGTGGCGCCGTGGCGTTCGCCGCTGCGTCCCACGCAAGAGACCGGCGATGGCCCGCCGGGCCCTCCGGGATCCGGCGCGTCCAGGACCAGCGGGCGATCGGCACCCGTCAGCGCGGGTGCGTTCTCGGCTTGCGGCAGCCCCGCACGGCGATGCGCGGACGCGCGTTGACCGTTCTGCCGTTCTGGCCATGGAAGGTCGTCGGCAGCCGCAGGACGCCTCGGCAGATGCTGCGCGTGAGCGCGAGCGCACCGTAGGCGCCGCCGCGGAAGCGCAGCGTGAACTTCGTCAATGGCAGGTCCGGCACGACGGGGAACGTCGTCCCGATGCCGCCGTTGGCACCGATGTTCACGACGCCCTCGAGCTGGAGCGCGACCGGCGAGCGGAACTGCACGACGACTCTCGGCAGCCCTCTCGTCTGGCGCACGAGGTAGACCGGCCCGGTTCTCGGGGTCGCGCAGCAGCGGGCTGAGCGCAACCGCGGTCGCGATCTGCGAGCGCGGTCCGCATCTGCCAGCGGCGAACGCGTCGGGCGCGCAGGCGGCGTTGAGCGCGCGCGTATCCGTCGCGATGCCGAGCGGCAGGCGCACGTGTGCGCTGCGGATCGTCGCATCCGTGCCGCGCGACGTGATCACCGTGGTGAACGGCGGGTGGTTGCCGACGCCGGTCGCGTGCCGCGCCCCGAGGAACGCGCTGATGCGCGGCGCGAAGCGCAGCTTGTCGCAGCCGGCGATCGTCAGCTTTGAGCCGATGTCGGCGTGCTCGTCGCCGATCGAGTCGAAGTGGCCGAGCGCGGTCTTCGCCCCGCAGCTCGTCGGGTTGCGCATGAAGCCGGCGCGGTCGATCTTCACCGTCAGCGTGCGGATTGCGAGCGGGATCCCGAGCTGCAGCGGTGGGATCGGGTCGCTGACGACGTGCAGGCCGCCGTCCGGGCGCAGCTGCAGCCGCGCGCCGACGATCACGACGCCGGCGTCGACCGGCCCGAGTCTCGCCGGCACCTTGACCGACAGGCCGGCCGGGTCGCCGGGGACCTTCGGCCTCGTCAGGAACACCTGGCCCGGCAGCGACGGCGGCTGCGTGCCCGACCCGTCGATCGAGACGACGTTGCCGAGCTTGCTCGACGCCGGGCAGCTGCCGGCGGCTGCGCTGGAGAGCGAGCACTGCACGAGCCCTCTCAGCGCGAGGCTGCCGACGAGCCCGGCCGGCAGGTCGTACGTCATGCGCCCGACGGGGATGTTGCGGTCGGGCCGGTTGGCGACGAGCGTGAAGTCCGGCGAGGCGCCGGCCTGCGTCCTGGAGACCGCCGTCGACATCGATGGCTGGAAGATCCGCTGGCACGGCGCGCCTCTGCCGTCCCACGAGATCGCGAAGCTGCCGGACGAGGGCTGCGCCGCGTTGCCCGACCACGGCGTCGTGATCGCGCTCGCGGTGTGCGTGCCGCACTCGGTCGGCGAGACGAGCGCCGACTGCGGACCGCCGTGGAAGGTGAGCTTGAAGTCGGTGAACGCGATCTGCGGGAGCAGGTCGAAGACGGTCGTCACCTGGCCGGTCGTGAAGCTCGGGTGCACGTGCGCGGAGACCTTGATGTGCGCGCCGTAGAGCGGCACGTCGAGGAACAGGCGCAGGCGGTCGGTCGGCGTCTGGCTGCCGAAGTACGCCTTGCCGGGGAAGTCGCCGAGGATCGGCGAGACGAAGTCGATGTCGCCGACCGCCGAGGACGGCGGGCATCTCGCCGGCACCGACGTGTCGTTCAGCGCGAACTGCGCGTCGGTGCAGGCGTCGAGCCGCGCCGCGAGCGCCGCGTTCAGCAGCAGGCTCGGCGGCAGTGTCACGGTCGTCGACTTGACGTGCGAGTTCACGCGCGGGATGTCGCTGCTGCCGGGCTGGACGTCGGTCGTGACGGTGGACGTGAAGTCGCTGATCGGCGGGTCGACGCTGATCCCGAGCGTCGTCGAGAAGGGCTCGTCGGCGCAGTCGGTCGGCGTGTAGGAGCCGCTGTTCGACCCGCTCGCGCCGCTGTAGGAGCTCGCCGTGACGGACACCGCGGCGGGGATGCACGCGGTCGGGTTGGTGAAGAACGAGTTCGCGCCGACGTACCCGAACAGCGTCTGCTGGATCCAGTCGGTGTGGACGTTGACGGTCGCGAGCGGCAGGCCGAGCGGCGCGAGCTGCGCCGTGCTCGGCAGCGTGAGCGAGGCCGTCAGGCCGAGGTCGTGGGGGTCGACGCTGATCGGCGCGACGACCTTGATGTGCGGGTTCGCGGCCGGCGGGGCGATGTCGATCCCGAACGCGGCCGGCGAGCCGGCGGGCGGGTCGATGTTGTAGATCGTCCCCGTCACCGAGCCGCCGAGCAGCGTGTTGACGAGCCCGTTGTCGGTCGTCAGGCCGGTGACCGCGGTGCCGATGGCGGAGCCGGGAGGGCAGCTCGACGCCGACGAGCTGCTCGCGCCGAACTGCGCGGCCGTGCAGCGCTCGACGTGGTTGACGTACGCGACGACGCCGGGCGCGAAGTGAACCTGGAGGTCTCTCGCGGTGTCGGCGGTGTAGCTGCCGGAGTCGCTGAACGCGATTCTCGCGACGAGGTCCGGATGCGCGCCGGCGGCCGTCGCGCCCGCGGGCGGCAGCGGTCCGCTCGGCGTCTGGGGCGTCGCGTCGACGCTCACGATCGACAGTGCGCCGGCGCTGCCCGCCCACGCCAGCAGCGCAGCTGCGGAGAGGACGACGACGACCGTGATATGCGTGCGTGCGACCCGCATCTCTCACCTCCGTGGGGGATGTGAGAGCCATGCCCGCCATGCGGGACGCCAAACGCCGACGTTTGCTGAAGGCGCTCTACAGGTCCGGCTGGTATCTGCCGAACACGTCGCGCATCGCGCCGCAGACCTCGCCCATCGAGGCGCGGTCCTTCAGCGCCTGGCGGATCGGCGGCAGCAGGTTGTCGCTGCCGCGCGCGGCGGTGCGCAGCTCCTCGAGGCGGGTGTCGACGAGCTGCTGGTCGCGGTTGGCCTTGAACGCCTTCAGGCGCTCGACCTGATCGCGCTCGGACGCGGGGTCGACGCGCAGCAGGTCCGGCACCTCGAGCGCCTCGTCGACGTACTTGTTGACGCCGACGACGATGTCCTGCTCCTGCTTGTAGCGCTCCTGGTAGCCCCAGGCCGACTCCTCGATCTCGTTCTTGATGAACGAGATCGCGTTGACCGAGCCGCCGAGCTCGTCGACCTTCGCGATCAGCTCGCTCGCGCGCTGCTCGATCTCGGCCGTGAGCGCCTCGACGTAGTAGGAGCCGGCGAACGGGTCGACCGTGTCGGCCGCGCCCGACTCGTGGCCGATGATCTGCTGCGTGCGCAGGGCGATCTTGGCGGCGCGCTCCGTGGGGAGGGCGAGCGCCTCGTCGTAGCCGTTCGTGTGCAGCGACTGCGTGCCGCCGCAGACGGCGGCGAAGCCCTGCAGCGCGACGCGCACGATGTTGTTCTCCGGCTGCTGGGCGGTCAGCGTGACGCCGCCGGTCTGCGTGTGGAAGCGCAGCTTGAGCGACTTCTCATCCTGCGCGCCGAAGCGCTCGCGCATGATCTCGGCCCACATCTTGCGAGCGGCGCGGAACTTCGCGACCTCCTGGAAGACGTTGTTGTGGCCGTTGAAGAAGAACGCGAGGCGCGGCGCGAAGTCGTCGACCGCGAGGCCGGCGTCGACCGCGGCCTGCACGTAGGCGATCCCGCTGGAGAGCGTGAAGGCGACCTCCTGGACGGCGCTGCAGCCCTTCTCGCGGAAGTGGTAGCCGGAGATCGAGACGGTGTTCCATCTCGGGACGTTCTGCTTGCAGTAGGCGAACAGGTCCGTCGTGAGGCGCATCGAGCCCTCGGGCGGGTAGATGAAGTTCCCGCGCGCGACGTACTCCTTGATGATGTCGTTCTGCGTCGTGCCGCGCAGCTTGGCGGGCTCCACGCCCTGCTCCTCGCCGACGAGCTGGTAGAGCAGCAGCAGCACCGCGGCGGGCGCGTTGATCGTCATCGAGGTCGAGACCTGGTCGAGCGGGATCCCGTCGAACGCGGTCCGCATGTCGTCGATCGTGTCGATCGCGACGCCGGTGCGGCCGACCTCGCCGAGGCAGCGCGAGTCGTCGGAGTCGAGGCCGAGCTGGGTCGGCAGGTCGAACGCCATCGAGAGGCCCGTGGAGCCGTGCGCGAGCAGGTACTTGTAGCGCTCGTTGCTCTCCTTGGCGGAGGCGTAGCCGGCGTACTGGCGCATCGTCCACAGCTGCTTGCGGTACATGTCGCGGTGCACTCCGCGCGTGTACGGGAAGTCGCCGGGCTCGCCGAGCTGGAGCTGCTCGGGGACGTCGTCCTGCGTGTACAGCGGCTGGATCTCGATGCCGGAGTCGGTGAAGTGGCGGGGGTCGTCGGGCCCGACGATCGGGGCGACGAAGCGGTGGTCCTCGGTGGCGCTCATGGGGGGCGAAGGTTACCCAGCGGGTCGCGACGACGGCGTGACGCGAGGAGGGTCACGTATCCACACCTGCGCCACTCGGCGCCGGAGTCACGCGTCGTGCTGCGCGCCACGTCCCCACCGCGGCTGCCTGCCTGTCCCGTACGCTGGCCGCGATGGTCGTGCGCATCCGACTCTTCGCCATGCTGCGCGAGCGCGCCGGCGCGAGCGAGCTGTCGCTCGAGCTGCCGGAGGGCGCGTGCGTGCGCGACGCGCTCGCCGCGCTGTCGGAGCTGGCGGACGGTCTGCCGCTCGTGATGGCGGTCAACCGCGAGTACGCCGCCGAGGACGCGCTGCTCACAGCGGGCGACGAGCTGGCGCTGATCCCGCCGGTGTCGGGCGGGGCCGGGCCGCACGTCGCGCTGCGCGAGGAGCCGCTGTCGCTCGACGCCCTCGTGGAGCGCGTGCGCGACCCGCGCGCCGGGGCGGTCGTGACGTTCGCCGGCGTGACGCGCGACGTGCCGTCGTTGGAGTACGAGGCCTACGCGGAGATGGCGCTGGGGCAGCTGCGCACGGTCGTCGCCGAGGCGATCGAGCGGCACGGGCTGTGCGCCGCCGCCGCCGAGCACCGCATCGGGACGGTGCCGCTGTCGGAGGCGTCGGTGCTCGTCGCCGTCTCCGCCCCGCACCGCGCCGAGGCGTTCGCCGGCGGCCGCGAGATCATCGACCGGCTGAAGGAGCTCGCCCCGATCTGGAAGCGCGAGGTCGACGAGGCGGGCGACGCGACGTGGGTGCCGGGTAGTGTGCCGCCGCCGTCCGGCGACACCGCTCAGGCGTAGCTGAGCGTCTCCACCAGCAGCGGCTCGACCATCTCGCGCGGCAGTCGTGTGGTCGGCCCTCCGTCATGCAGTGTCACGTCGATCGCGCCGTCGCGGTCGAGGCGCCAGCGGGGGCAGTTGAGGATCACGCAGATGACGCGATCATCCTCGCCGAGGAACACGGCGTGGCCCTCTCTCGTGTCGCCGTCGGCGGGGCCGAGCGGGACACCCTTCGTCAGGTAGAGGTAATCGCCGCCCGCGTCGTAGCTTGCGTGCGTGAAGCGCACGCCGCAGACGGCGATCGGCGCGACGAGTCGGGGAGCGAAATGCTCGGTGCTCATCGGTCGATCCTTCCGGTGGGGAACGCGGTCACGACCCATGGTGGTTCTCCTTCCTCCCAGGCCACGACGATGCGGACCCATCGCGTGGGGCCGATGCTGCTGCGCCAGTATCGCCAGCGGCCGGAAAGTGGATCCGGCGTGATCGCATCCGGGCACTCGATCGTCTGCAGCAGCTCCTGGATGAGATGAAGGAGCTCGGGGTGCCGCTTGATGACGTGCGTCCATCGTTCCACCGTCAGGACGACGCGTCTACCCCAAGGGTCTTGGTAGTGGGTCAGTTTGAACCTTTGAGGGCGCGGGTAGTGGGTCAGTTTCAGCCTGAGGCCGGTCGTCAGCGAAAGGCCGCCCGGTACCATGTAGGTACATCCACGATCACACGGAGGTGATCGCATGAGCATCAGCCGAAAGGATTCGGTGAGCGGCCTCGCCACGATTCGCACGCGGAACGTGGTCGAGCATGCCGGGCGACGCCCGTCCACGGACCGCACGGCCGGCGTTGTCATTTGGGGCGCAGAGGTCTACAACGATGGGGTCCTGCTCGGGCTCATCTGGGAACACCTGCCGCCGGGGTTCTCCGGCGATCACAGGATCAGCTACCAGCCCGCCTGACGGCGACTGAATCAGTCCGGCGACCGCCGGGCCAGCATGGTGGCCGTGAGGTCTCCGTGTGTGGGAGGCCCGGCCTTTGGTCGGGCCTCTTGCGTTCGTGCCGCAGAACGAACGAGAGCGCCCGTAGGCGCTCTCGTGGGAAAGACCCCCGCCAGTTCCACGCAGAAATGCCCGGAAGGACGGGGAGCAGTACAGAGATTATATCGGAACCTGCTCGAAAATGGCAAGTCGGTTCGGACGGATGGTCTACCGAGAACCGGGCGACACGCCGCCTGGCGATGCCATAGTCGCGCCTGTCACGCAGGCCCTCGAAGGCTTCGCGGTCGAGCCGGTGACACCAGATCGTGCGCCCCTCGATGGTGAGCTGCTTTCGGGCGGTCGAGGAAGTCCACGCGGCCACTTCGACAAGCGGGCCATCGTCATCCCTGGACGGCAACTCGTGGTACGCCTCCAGCACGGGGCGAAGGTCTGTATCCGCAGAGAACAGGACGGCGACGTCGAGCTGTCGGTGTGTCGCCATCATGATCATGTCCACGGCTATCTGCACATCGATGCCCTTCTCCTCCGGCTTGAGCGCTGGCCACTCGGCTGGGTAGCGGAGCGGGCGCGCCTTGACCACGGCTCCGGCCTGTTCCCAGGCTGCGCTCTGGCGCATGTTTGCGGCATGTGAGTTTGGTTCGCGGCGCGGATCGGGCCGTCCTCGGTAGATGCGCACTCCGGCAAGGCAGCGCGGTGCTGGCCGGCCATGAACCGCGCGCGCCGCCAGAAGGTAGCCGAGCTTCATGGGGTGGATCTGTCCGAAGTGTCCTGGGATGTCATCGTCGTCGGCGAACGCGTGGCGGGCGCACTTGTAGACGTTCTGGTAGTCGATGAAGACGACGACGCGGCTTGCTGTAGCGGAGGCGTTCAGGCTGGGCGACATGTGCTGCTCCTCTTGCCGTCCGAGGCCCCTGCAACGATGCCCGCTCCGATACCGAACATCGCTCCAGACGCCTCAGGTCTGGATCTTGGGGGGCGCGCAGGCTGGCCGGCTTGGGCGCCCCCATTGCGTAACAGCGGATCTTCGAGGGTCGGCCGGACGGATCGGCCGCAATGCACTGGGCGGAGGCAGACTGATGCTCAGTCGAGCAGGCTGGCGATGTCCGTCAGCTTCCACCGTCTGTCGGTCACGCCAGCGGCCTGCGCGGGCGTGCATCTGAGCGTCTGGTGCACGCGCGCGAAGTTGTAGTGCATGTAGTGGAGGCTGACGGCGTGCGCGAGGTTCTCGACCTTCTTCGAGAAGCCGTTCGTGAGGCGCGTGAAGCGCCGCATGCCCATCCGCATCGTCAGGTTCTGCCGCTCGACGTAGCTCGTGCTGATCTCGCCGGGGTCGGGGTCGCCTGAGACGACGGTGACCTGCGTGCTGGTGACCATCGGCGGGCTGTAGCGGCGCTGCGCACCTCTGATCGTGGGGTCGAGGCCGTAGACCTTGTGCAGCTGCGCGAAGTCGACGCTCTCGCCGAACGTGTCGCCGACAGCCTCACGGTAGGCGCGCAGGCCGTCCGTCGTGATCTGCACGCGCGGCTCCGCGAGGCGGCCGCGAAGGTCGCCCATGAAGGCGGTCCCGTCATCGATCGTGCGCTCGCCGACGAGCCACGACGGCACGAGCTTCGTGTCCGCACACAGCGCCGTCCAGGTCCACACGTCGCCGTAGCCCGGCGTGCCCTTGTACTGCTCCGGGACGTTCTTCTGCTTGGCGTAACAGAACGCCCAGATCTCGTCGCACTCGATCGTCTTGCACGGCAGACCGCGCAGCGTCGCGTCCTGGTACTCCGCGCACGCGGCGCCGAGATCGACCAGCAGTCTCGTCACGGTGTTCTTGGCGGCGCCGGTGATTCGGACGGTCGCGCGGATCGAGTTCCCCTCGACCAGGCAGCCCACGATGGCTGCGCGCTTTTCTGTGCTCAGACGGTTCATGTTGACCATTATGCGTAGAGCATCGGACGGAACCTCGCGAACTGCCGGTACCGACTTGCGGCGGGTCTCTTAAGCGATCAGAATGCGGTGCATAGAGTCCCTCTGGGGGTGGGGCTTCACGCCACTACTCGCCCTGGGGGTTCGCTCGGAATGACCATCGTGGTTGGAGTTGCAGCGCCTGACGGCATCGTGCTCGCCGCGGACAGTCGGACCACGCGCTTCCCCGACGGCCTCTCCGCGGAGGCTCGGCATCGGATCATCAGCGACAGCGCAGACAAGCTGTTCGCCGTCTGCGACCGCTACGCCGTCGCGACCTACGGGGGCGCGTTCATCGGCGAGAAGACCATCCGGGGTCATATTGACGAGTTCATTGCCCATCTCGGCGATGATCATCCCGAGGACGTCGAGACGTTCGCCAGAGCGCTCGGAACGTTCTTCCAACAGCGGTACTCCGCATGGCGAACAGCAATCAGACAGCCCGTGAGAGCCGACGAAGGCGTCCAGCTCGGCTTCCTCGTCGCCGGCTACGACACGGACGGGATCGGACACCTCTTGGAGGTCTTCATCCCAGGCGCGAGAGTCGTCGCGCACTCCACCACGTCCTCCGGCGGCCTTCTGCCCCGTGGGGATCCGCGGGTCATCAACCGGCTTCTTGCCGGCATTGACTGGCACGAGCTGCCGGCGAATCTCGACTGGCCTCAAGAGGCGGTGGATGCCCTCAACGGCTTGGAGTACGAGATCCAGCAGCCCATCACGCTCCAGGATGCCGTCGACCTTGCGAGCTTCGTGATTCGGACGACGATCGACATGCAGCGCTTTAGCGATGGAACCCGCGCCAACCCTGGCGGAGTCCCCAGCTGTGGAGGACCGACGAAGATCGCCGCCGTGAAGCGCACGGGCGTCCAGGTCGTCGCCTCCACTCCCCTGTCGGCGAAACGCCCCTCGGGCATCGCCGAGGGCGCGCTGGCTAATGCCGGGGGGTGATCCCCAGCTCGCGCGGATGAACGCCCGCGGGGCGGCCGGGGAGGTAGGTGCTGCGGCGAATGTCGGCCATCGAGATGCCCTTGCCGACCACATGCTCTGCGTTGGCCGGCGCTTTGGTCTGCTCGGTCTTTCTGGCCTGTCTAACCTTCGCCATCACGGCCTCCTGGGTACGCGGGGTCGTCACGAACGCCTGCCTAGCATCGCAGGTTGATCTGATATCCGGGGCACTTCTTGTTATCGGCATACCCGCCGATGGGCCTGAGGTTGCACCACGCAGCGAAAACCCGCATAAAGGCGGCGCGAACCGGTGTCCGACGCCGGACTACCGCTCGGAGGCCCAGCGCGCCCGCGCGGCGCGTCTCGCCGCTTCGCTGCGCTGCTCGGGCGTCATGCGCTCGGCGCGCGTTCTGCCGCCCTTCTGGCCGCGCTCGACGGCCGCAGGGTCCCGTCTCTCGCGCGTCTCGGGCTCCGTGGACTCCCGGACGATCTTCGCGGCGAGGCGGTTCAGGTCCATGGTCTGATCCTACTCTGCCGGGCGATCCGCACTCGCATCCGGGAGCGCTGCTTCGCGTTCGATCGATCTCTGTAGGCGAGCGCCTCCGGAGTCGGGCACAGCGGCACGTCCTGGCCCGCCTGCGGGTCGATCTCGGCCAGGACGCGCTCGTAGACCTTGACCAGCTCGCCGGCCGTCAGGCCGAGCGTGCGGGCGATCCCGAGCAGCATCGAGAACGACGGGTTCAGCGTGCCGCGCTCGACGCATCCCAGGTACTCGTCGCTCACGCCTGCGTCGAACGCGACCAGCTCCTGTGTCAGGCCGCGCCGCTCGCGTATCTGCCGGAGCGCGAGGCCGAGTGCGACGTGATCGCTCGACCGCGCGCGACGCGGGTTACTCGGCATCGCCAAGCTGCCGTTCGTACACCCTCACCAGCTCGCTCATCGGCACCGCCAGCCCGGCCGTCAGCGCGATCAGCGTCTTGAGCGTCGGGTTGATCCCGCCGCGCTCGACGGCCCCCACGTAGTTGCGGTGCAGCCCGGCACGAAAGCCGAGCCCCTCTTGCGACAACCCTCGCCGCGCACGCAACTCGCGCACCGCCCGACCCAACGCCCGCTGCTGCGGGATACCCTGCGCCTGCATGCGGAACCAACCCTTCCGTGTGCAGGCCCGGCGGGTGTTTGCCCACCCGTCGGGCCACTTGCCCTCAGAACGGCGGGGACCGTAGAGCACACGACGGGTCAGAACCAAACTGACCCACTACCAGGGTCTTGTGTCTCGCACGGCCGCACCGAGGCGACGGTACGGCCGTGATCGCGGTGTGCAAGCGCTTACGCGACGACTGGTGCAGCGGCGCCGCAGGGCTGCGACGCCGCGTGGGAGAGCTGCGTCAGACGGGGCCGCCGGCGGCGGCGGGCGCGGTCGGGTCGGCGCCTTCGCCGCCGCCGCCGTGCTCGCGCGCGAGCCAGTCCTCGATGTCCATCGGGCGGTCGGCGAGCCGCTCGACGATGGTGAGCAGATCGCTCATGGAGGAGACCTCCTCGACCTGCTCCTTGAGGAACCACTGCATGAACTGCTCGCTCTGGAAGTCGCCCTCCTCGCGGGCGATGCCGACGAGCGCGACGATCTGGTCGCTGACGCGCTTCTCCTGCTCGAGCGCGAGCGCGACCGGCGCGACGACGTCGGCGAAGCTCGACTCCGGCGCCGCGATGCCCGGGATCGTCACGTCCGCGTCGGCGTCGAGCAGGTACTGCACCATCATCATCGCGTGGTTGCGCTCCTCGAGCGCCTGCGCGTAGAAGAAGGCGGCCAGTCGCGGCAGCGTCTCCGCGTCGTAGTACACGGCGTTGGCGATGTACTGCTGGGAGGCCGCGAACTCGTAGGCGATCTGCTCGTTGAGGCGCTCGATGAAGCGGGTGGCGGCCATGGTGCTCCTCTGCTCGCTTGGTCGGGAGGCGGACGGGACGGCCGATCGTAATGCAGGCCGGGCTGCAGAGCAGGCCGCGGTGCCGGGTATCCTCCGCAGTCATGCCAACCTGCCTCGTCACCGGCGGCGCCGGCTTCCTCGGCTCGCACCTCTGCGACGAGCTGCTGCGCCGCGGCCACCGCGTCATCTGCGTCGACAACCTCGAGACGGGGTCGCTGGCGAACATCGCGCACATCCGCGTCCCCGAGTTCGTCCACCTCAACGTCGACATCGTCGAGCCCTACCACGTGGACGAGCAGGTCGACTTCGTCTACCACCTCGCCTCGCCCGCCTCGCCGATCGACTACCTGCGACTGCCGCTGCACACGCTGAAGGTCGGCTCGTACGGCACGCACCACACGCTCGGGCTCGCGAAGAAGCACCGCGCGCGCTTCCTCGTCGCCTCCACCAGCGAGGTCTACGGCGACCCGCAGGTGCACCCGCAGCCGGAGGCCTACTGGGGCCACGTCAACCCGATCGGGCCGCGCGGCGTCTACGACGAGGCGAAGCGCTACGCCGAGGCGCTCACGATGGCCTATCACCGCCAGCAGGGCGTCGACACGGCGATCATCCGCATCTTCAACACGTACGGCCCGCGCATGCGCCCGCATGACGGGCGCGCGATCCCGACGTTCCTGCGCCAAGGGCTGCAGGACCGGCCGATCACGGTCTTCGGAGACGGCTCGCAGACACGCTCGTTCTGCTTCGTGTCCGATCTGATCCGCGGCATGATCGCGCTCGCCGAGTCCGGGTATCACCAGCCTGTGAACGTCGGCAACCCGAACGAGTTCACGCTGCTCGAGCTCGCCGAGGCGGTCGTCGCGGTGACCGGCTCGCGCTCGGAGATCGTCTTCGAGGCACTCCCGACCGACGATCCGCAGGTGCGCCAGCCGGACATCTCGCTCGCGCGCGAGATCCTCAGATGGGAGCCGGAGGTCGAGCTGCGCGAGGGCCTGCGCCGCACGATCGACGCGGCCGGCGTCGAGGCGCTCGTCGGCGCCGCGCGCTAGGACCCGACCCCGCACCCGCAACTACGGCAGCGCGCTTCCGTTTGAAGCGCTGGAGGCAGACCGAAACCTGTGGCGAACGGCGCACTCGATCTCGATCAACGGCAGGGGACCGCGCCCGCGGCGCTCCCCGATCGCGACGTGCGCCGCAAGCGGCCCCCTGCGCTGTCGTTCCTGCTGCGGATGGCGACGCTGCGCCGTGCGTTGCGGGTGCTCTCGCTGCTGGCGCTCGACTTCGCCGGCGTGTGGGCCGCGCTGTTCACGGCGCTGCTGCTCAAGGCGCTGATCAAGGGCGGCTACGACCTCGGCCAGGCCGCGCACTTCGCCTCCGGCCAGACGAGCGACTCGCTCGCCTTCGCCTACCTGCTGACGGTGCTGCTGTTCGCGCGCTCGGACCTCTACGCCGAGCGCTCGCGCCGGCCCGGCCTCACGCGCATCGTCGCCTCGCTGTTCCAGGTGATGGTCGTCGCGCTCGTGTTCTCGATCGCAAGCGGCCACACGTTCTCCAGCTATTACATCTTCTATGCGTCGTTCGCGCTCGGGACGGTGACGGTCTCGCTGCTGCGCTGGACGCACACGCAGGTCACCGGCTGGATGCTGGCGTCGGCCGGCTACTCGCGCCGCACGCTGCTCGTCGGCAGCGGGCGCCACCTCGATGCGGTCGCCCACGCGCTCGCGGGCTCGCCGCAGGGCGGGATCGAGCCGATCGGCTACATCTCGCTCACGCCGCGCCCCGACAACGGCCTGCGCTCGCTGGGGGAGCTGACGGACCTGGCGGGGATCCTCGCCGAGCACCGCGTGCAGGACGTGGTGATCGCCGACCCGGACTTCCCGCAGGCGCAGGCGGTCGAGCTGATCGACACGTGCCACCGCCGGGGGGTCGAGGTGCACGTCGCGCCCTCGACGATGGGGATCCTCACGCAGCGCGCCGAATTCGTGCCCGGGCAGTCGCTGCCGCTGTTCACGCTCAAGCCGCCGGTGTTCGAGGGCGTCGACTTCGCGATGAAGCGGACGTTCGACGCGATCGGCGCGACGCTGCTGCTCGTGCTGCTGTCGCCGCTGCTGCTCGCGATCGCGCTGGCGGTGAAGCTGACCTCTCGCGGCCCGGTGCTCTACCGCTCGTCGCGTCCGGGGATGGGCGCCGCGCCGTTCGACTGCCTCAAGTTCCGCACGATGCACGACGACGCCGAGGAGGCGCAGGCGGAGCTGGAGGCGCTCAACGAGATGGACGGCGCGCTCTTCAAGATCCGCGAGGATCCGCGCCTGACGCCGGTCGGGCGCTTGCTGCGGCGCTTCTCGCTCGACGAGCTGCCGCAGCTTGCGAACGTCGTGCGCGGCGACATGTCGCTCGTCGGCCCGCGCCCGCTGCCGCTGCGCGACTTCGCGCAGCTCGAGGAGTGGCACAAGAAGCGCTACCTCGTGCTGCCGGGGATCACCGGCCTGTGGCAGGTCTCGGGCCGCGCTGACCTCGACTTCGACGACCTCGTGCGACTCGACTTCCTCTACCTCGAGCGCTGGTCGATCGCGCTCGACCTCGTGATCCTGCTGAAGACGATCCCCGCCGTGCTGATGCGGCGCGGGGCGTTCTGAGCAGCAGGCCGCCGGCCTATCGGGTCGTCGCTGCTGCGACGCGCTGCTGCGACGCGCTGCTGCGCCTGCGCGTAGGCGCTCTGCGCCGCGGGCCCCTGGGGGTCGAGGTAGATCGCGGCGCCGAGCAGTCTCAGCGCGCGGCGCGCGTTGCCCTGGGCGAGCTCGAACTGGCCGAGCCACAGCCACGTCTCGGGGTTGGCCGGCTGCAGCCGCACGGCACGCTGGAGCGTCGCCCGCGCCGCGGCCTGGTCGCCCAGCGCCGTCTGGGCGGCGGCGAGCGTCTGCAGCGGGTCGACCGAGAGCGGATCGCGTGCGGCGGCGTCGCGCGCGTCGGCGATCGCCTGCTGCGGGCGGCCGGCGCTCAGCTCGGTGAGGGCGGCGTCGTCGGCGGTGACGGAACGCTGCGGCTGCCACACCGCCCACGCGCCCGCGAGGCCCGCGACGAGCACGAGCGCGGCGAGCGCGACGCGGCCGCGTGCGGCGCGCCAGCCGGCCGCCCCACGGGGGAGGGAGGCGTGCGCCGCCGGCGGCTCGTCGAACGGTCCGCGCCCCGCGACCCACGCCGCGCACAGCAGGCCGGCGAGCGCGGTGCCGGGGACGAACCAGGTCCAGTCGACGGCCGAGTGGACGCCGAACGCGATCGCCGTGGTCGCGAGCGTGATCAGGCCGATCCGCTCGGGCGTGACCGGCCGGCGCGGACGCAGCTGCGGCCGGATGCGCGTGTCGCGCGTGCGCGCGAGCGTCATCAGCCACGTGCCCCAGCGCCGGCGCGGTCGCACGCCGGTCGCGCGGGCGGCGGCGCCGAGCCATGCGATCAGCAAGGCGACGTCGATCCCCATGCCGACCAGGCCGAGGTCGGCGAGCGTCTGCGGCACGTAGCCGTGGGCGTGGCTCACGCGCAGGCGGTCGGGCTGGATCGGGCGGCGCGCGGTCGCGTAGCCGTCGGCGCCGACGCCGAGCCACGGCGCCTTGCGCCAGATCGTGAAGCCGTTGTCCCAGTAGCGCGCGCGCACGCCGCCGACGGAGGCGAGGCGGCTCGGGTCGTTCGGCGGCTGCTGCGCGTTCGGGTCGGTCAGCTGGTGCCAGTCGTGCGACAGCGAGCCGGTCAGGCCTCGCTGCGAGGCGGCGAGCGCGCCGATGCCCGCGAGCGGCACGAGCGCGAGCGCCACCAGCACCGCCGTCCCGAGCGCGCGGCGGCTCTGCGGCGAGAGCGTCGCGCGCGACATCGCGAACTCGAGCAGGAGCCCGGCGAGCACCAGCAGGATCAGCAATGCGAGCAGCAGCAGGCCGAGCGAGTGGCCCGCGTCGGCGCGCACGTCGACCGGCGCACCGTCCTTCGTCAGGCCGGCGTTCGCGAACGCCCACGCGCACACGACCGCCGCGCCGGCGCCGGCGGTCGCGAGCACCGCCAGCCCGCGCATGCGCAGCGGCACGGCGGCGAACCAGCAGGCGATCGCGACCGCGGCCGCCAGCAGCGGTCCGCGCCCGTAGGACAGCAGCAGCGCGACGAGCAGCAGCCCGAGCGCGGGCACCGCGAGCGCCGACAGCGCCGCATGCCCGTCGCGCCGGGCGCCAAGCCACAGGCAGCCGGGGATCCCCAGTGCCGCCATCAGGCCGACCGCGTTCCAGTAGTCGAACGGCGCGCGCAGGCGCGCGTAGAGGTCGAGCGGGCTGATCGACGGGAAGACCTTCGCCAGCAGCGAGTAGCCGCACAGCACGACCGACGCGAGCACCACGGCGCCGAGCACAGCCGCCCAGCGCGCCGGTGCGACGTGCACGAGCGCGACCGCTCCCGCGAACGCCGCGAGGTAGGCGAGCGTGAGGTTCGCCGCCTGCCACGAGTCCGACGGCTCCACCGACCAGGCGATCGACAGCGCCGTCCAGACGGCGAGCGCGGCGAACAGCAGCAGCGTGACGCCGCCCCACACGCGCCGCTGCGGCGGGGCCACGAGGATCGCGAGCGCGACGCTGCCGGCGCCCAGCAGCACGAGGACGATCTCGACCGTCGTGGTGGGGGCAAGCGCCGAGCCGCCGCGCGCGACGAACGCGACCGCGATCAGCAGCGCCGCGAGCGCGACAGTGACGAGCGCGTCGGGGTGGGAGGCGAGCGGGCCGCGCGAGCGGGGGACTGGCCCCGCCGGCTCGGGCGTCGCGGCGCCCTCGCCTGAGCTAGGCGCGGCGAGCAGCGACGACACGACGTCCGATCGTCAGGGCGGCGGGCACGAGCGCCGCGACGCCGAGCAGCACGAGCAGCACGACCAGCGCCGTCGGGAGTTGGTGGGAGTCCTTCCCGATCGTCGGCAGCGTGCCCGGGGCGATCGCCGCGCCGGCCAGCTTGACGGCGCGCTCGGCGCCAGCTGGCGGCGGTGCGTTCTGGACGGGGGCGGCGGTGCCCGTGCCGGTCGCACCGGAGCCGCCGCCCGGGTTCGTGCCGCCGCTCCCGGCGCCGCCCGTTCCGCCTCCGCCGCCGCCCGTGGCGCCGTTGCCGCCGCCTCTGCTGCTGGCGGACGCGAGCAGCGCCTGGTGGATCGCGTCGTAGCAGCCGCTGTACTCGCTCACGTCGCCCGGCAGGTTGTGCAGCGCGTGCTTGAGCTGGGCCTTGGAGTAGGTACCCGTCAGCGCGCCCGTCGGCGAGTTCTGGCAGTCGTAGACGATGCGGTCGTCGGCCGCGTTCGCGAACGCCGTGGCGGCCGGAAGCGCGAGCAGCAGAGCGCAGGCGAGGAGCGTGATGAGGATCTTCGGCGTGCGCATGGGGAGTGCGGCGTCCGCCGCGGGGGCGACAGGCGGGCCAACGCTAGCAAGGGGCGTGGATCGCGCTGCGGCAGCCATCGAAACGGGTCGGCGGGGTCGAAGTTGCTGTGATCGCGCACCGCGGAGGCCGGGAGTCGCCGCGCTGGCGGCGGGAGCCCGGGACCGGGACGGCTCCCGCCGGCCAGGCCAGCGCGGCTACAGACGCCCCCCGACCCGAGGCGCGCTGGGCCGGGGGAGCGCCCTGCCTGGCAGCTACCCGCGGCTTCGCGCCGGGAAACGGCCGGTCAGCGCGTGTTCGTATGCGGCGACCGTCTGGCGGCCGCAGATCTCCCACGTGAAGGCCTGCGCGACGGTGCTGCGGGCCTGGCGGCCCAGCGCCTCGCGCGCCTCGTCGTCGGCGAGCAGGCGGTCGATCGCGCCGGCGAGCGCCCGCGGGTCGCGCGGAGGGACCCGGACCAGGCCGGGCCCGGCGGCGGCGATCTCGGCGGGACCGTCCTCGCCCTCGCAGCCGATCGCCGGGACGCCGGCGGCCATCGCCTCGACGTAGGCGACGCCGAACGCCTCGTCGACGCTCGGGAGGACGCAGAGGTCCGCCGCGGCAGCGCGCGCGCGGGCGGCGGCGGGCGGGAGCTGGCCGGCGAAGTCGACGCGGTCGCGGACGTTGCGCCGCGCGGCGAGCGCTTCGAGCGCCGCGCGCTCGGGTCCGTCGCCGACGATCTCGTAGCGCAGGCCGGGGTGTCTCGGGGCGAGCAGCGCGAGCGCCTCGATGACGTCGGCGTGGCGCTTGCGCGCGACGAGGTGGCCGACGGTGACCAGCGTGCGGCGGCCGGTGCCGTCACGCGAACGGGGCGCCGGATCGCCCGGCAGGTCGGTGCCGAGGTGGACGACGGTCGTCGCGTGCGCGCCGAGCGCCCGGCAGCGCGCCTCGGTGCCGGCGCTGTTGGCGAGCACGAGGGCGGCGTGTGCGAACGTGCGCTGGACGGTGCGCCGGGCGTAGGCGCTGCGCTGCGCCGTCGCGAGCACGTCGCCGCCGTGGACGGAGACGACGAGCGGGACGTCGCGCGCAGCGCGCCGGACCGCGTCGCCCGCCGGCACCGCGTAGTGCGCGTGGACGAGGTCGAAGGGGAACGCCGCGCGCAGTCGGCGGAGTGCCATGCGCAGCGACGGCGCCGCCCACGCGCCCCACGCGCCATAGCTCCACGGGCGCGGCGGCGAGAGGTACGGGACGTAGGCGATCTCGATGCCGTCGAGCTGTGCGCGGTGTGGCTGGCGCAGGGCGGTGCCGACGGCGCGCAGGTCGCCGCGCTTCAATGCCGCGAGCGGCGGCAGCGGGCGGTGCAGCACGAGCACGCGCACGTCGGCGCCCGCGTCGCGCGCGGCCATCGCCTGGCGATGCGCCCACACGCCCAGCACCGGGTCCGCCGCGCGCGGGTAGTACTCGGCGACGATCGCGACGCGCATCGGCTCGCTCACCAGCGCGCGTGCGTCGCGAGCGTCCGCTGCGCCTCGGCGGCGGTGACGTAGGGCCGCCGCGCGAGGAACGCCTGCGCCTCGGCCATCGCGTCGGCGCGGCGGTAGGAGTCGGCGATCGGGCGCATGACGTGGCGGATCGGGGTGGCGTCGACGACGCCGATCCGCCAGCCGCGCGCGCGCGCGAGCGCGGCCCAGTGCGAGTCGAGCCCCCAGCCGGCCTGCAGCTGCGGGTAGGGCAGCAGCGTCGCGAACGTGTCGCGGTGAAACGCGCACACCGGCCCGATCTCGACGAAGCCGGTCTCGCGCACGACGCTGCCGCCGCGGCGGCGCGTGACGCGCCAGGCGGCGTGCGAGCGGCGGCGGTGCGCCGGCTGCGCGAGCTTCAGCTCGAAGCGCTCGGCGAGGAACAGGAAGTCGTCGAGGAAGCCGCGCGGCAGCGCGACGTCGTCGTCGAGCACGAGCAGCCAGTCGCGGTCGTGCAGCGGGTGCGCGTCGAGCAGCGCGTTGAGGTTCTCGAACTTGCCGCGCCCGCCGACGCCGCTCGTCGCGACCTCGACGCGGTGGCGCGAGCGGGCCAGCTCGGCGCGCGCGGCGGCCATCAGGTTCGGCCGGTCCTCGCGCTCGATCCCGATCGCGAGCACGCTCAGGCTGTGGGGCGGGCGGCGGCGCGCGGCGCGCGCGAGGCGCAGCGGCTGCAAGGTCGCCCAGCGGCGCGCGTCGAGCAGCGCGTCCTCCGCGCGCGTGCGCACGCCGAGCCGGACGCCGCCGACGATCCCGCTCTCGCCGGAGGCCCAGTCGGTGGGGCCGGCGGCCGTGGCGGGTTCCGGGTCGGAGCTCATAGCGCAACCTTCCCGGTGATTGGGTGGTGTCCGGGGACGCTTGGAGGCTGCTTGGTCGATGGAGCTGACGACCACCGCCGGGAGAGCGCCAGTCGCGCTTGCCGCTGTGACGGCCCGCGTGAGACCCGCGCCTCCCGGCGGTGAGAGGCACCCCAAGCGGCGACAGGGCGTTGCCCCTCGAGGGCCTGCCTATGAGCACCCGCAACGGTACCCCGGTCGGCGGCACCAACGGTGAGAACCTCGACCGAGGAGGAACGCGCATGAGTGCGGTGGCGGGCCTGGACTGGGCCAGCGAGAAGCATGACGTCTGCATCGCTGACGAGCACGGCGCACTGCTCTGCGAGCAGACGATCGTCCATGACGAGCAGGGGATCGGCGAGCTGGTCGACCTGCTGCTGCAGCAGCAGGTCGAGCGGCTCGCGATCGAGCGCCCCGACGGGCTCTTGGTCGGCCGGCTGCTCGCCGCCGGGATCCAGGTGCTGGCGATCCATCCCAACCAGGTCAAGGCCGCCCGCGACCGGTTCCGTCCCAATGCCGGCAAGTCCGACCGCTACGACGCGATGGTCCTCTGCGAGCTCGCCCGCACCGACCACCACCGCTTCCCCGCGCTGGCGCCCTCGGGCGACGAGACGATCGCGCTGCGTGTCCTGACCCGCACCCGCGAAGACCTCGTCGCCAGCCGCGTCGAGCTGGCCAACCGGCTGCGCTCCCAGCTCGACGCGTTCTGGCCCGGCGCCGCGAGCCTGTTCGCTGACATCGACTCGCCGATCGCGCTCGCGTTCCTGGAGCGCTACCCCAGCCCCACCGACGCACGCACCCTGGGCCCCAAGCGCATGCAAGCGTTCCTGGCCCGCAACGGCTACTGCGGCCGCAAGACCCCCGAACAGCTGATCGACCGGCTGCGCGAAGCCCCAAACGCCGTCTGCGACGAGATCGAGAACCGAAGCCCGCCGCGCCGCGGTCCTCGCCCTCCTCGCCACCCTCGGACCGCTCGTCGAGCAGATCAAGCTGCTCACCAGCCAGATCGCCGGCGCGCTCCGCGCCCACCCCGACGGCCCCATCTTCCTCAGCCTCTTCCGCGACCCCAAGTCGACGCTCTGCGCCGCCGGCCTGCTCGCCGAAATCGGCGACAACCGCCACCGCTACCCCCACCCCGACACGCTCGCCGCCGACGCCGGCATGGCCCCCGTCGCGATCGAATCCGGCAAACGCCGCACCGCGACCTTCCGCCGCGGCTGCGACCACCGCCTCCGAACCCACATGGCCGTCCTCGCCGACAGCACCCGCCACTGGCACCCCTGGGCCCACGACGTCTACACCCGCGCCCGCGCCCGCGGCTGCGACCACCCCCACGCCATCCGCATCCTCGGCCGCGCCTGGACCCGCATCCTCTGGCGCTGCTGGCAAGACCACACCCCCTACAACCCCACCAAACACGGCAACCTCAACCGCCTCAACACCACCAAGGGTTGACACAGGGCGTCTCACGCCAGCACGACCTCGACGCCGTCCAGGCCGACGAAGTCGCGGTCGCGCGTGTAGACCGGCAGACCATGGCCGGCCGCGGTCGCCGCGATCAGGACGTCGTTGATGCCCGGGCGACGACCCTCGCGCCGTGCCGCGCTCATGATGCGCCCGTAGTGCGGGACGACGCGCGCGTCGAGGGCGAGCGAGCGGAACTCGGTCTCGGCCAGGACCAGCGTCGCGAGCCGCGCGGGTCGCCGCGCGTCGTCGGCTGCGAGGACGCCGTGGTGCAGTTCGCAGAGCGTCACGATCGAGACGGCGGCGGCGTCCGGCATCGCCACCGGCTCGCCCTGCATGAGGGCGATCACGACCGAGGTGTCGAGCAGCCCGAGCTTCACCCGAACGGGTCGCGTGCCGGCGTGTCGGCCGCGTCCAGCTCGGCGGCGAGCGGATCGTCGGCCGGCAGCACGCCCGCGAACTTGCGCCGCAGCTCGTCGCTGGGGACGAACTCGCGGCGGGTCTCGATCGGTCCCAACTCGGCCACAGGACGGCCGTTGACCGTGATCTCCAACCGCTCGCCTTGCTCCACTCGGCGCAGCACCTCGGCAGTGTGGTTGCGCAGCTCGCGCTGAGGGATTTGCGTAGCCATAGTGCTACAGCGTAGCGACGGGTCGTCGCGACGCCAAGGCCTCGCGCGTGCGCCCGAGCGCGTGGGCGGTGAGCGTGACGCCGTTGAGGCAGGCGCGCAGCAGCGTGTGCGCGGCGCAGGCGGCGACGAGGCGCAGCTCCGCCGCGAGCGAGGGGGCGACGCCCTTGCGCACGTCCTGTCGGCGGGCGGCGCGGCCGCGGTGGTACTGCGCGCGGGCGAGCGCGCGCAGCGTGGCGTCTTGCCCGACGCGACGGTGCTCGAGCCCGGCGGCGGCGACGTAGCGGACCCGGCCGCCGGTCGAGCGGTGGCGCTCCTGCCACTCCTCCTCGTCGCCGGCGCCGACGGGGATCGACTCGTCGAAGCCGCCGATCGTCTCCAGCGCGGCTCTGCGGATCGCGAGGTTCGCGCTCCAGCCGACGGGGATGTCGACGTCGGCGGCGCCGTGGTCGAGCGTCGTGATCGGCGGGGTGTCGCGTCCGCAGGAGCGCGGGCCGCCGCCCTCGATGTCGGCGCGGATCGGCCCGGCGAAGACGTCGCGCTCGGGCGTCGCCCGCGCCGCGGCGAGCAGCGCCGGCAGCCACGTGCGCGGCGCCTCGACGTCGTCGTCGACGAAGATCACCAGCTCGCCGTGTGCCGCCTTCCAGCCGGCGTTGCGGGCGGCGTTGGGACCGCGCGGCTCGGCGTGCGCGATCACGTGCGCGCCGCGCCGCTGCGCGACGACGACGCTCTCGGGGTCGAACCCGTCGACGACGACGATCACCTCGGCGCCGGAGTCCGCCGCCTGCGGCCCGAACGAGCGCAGTGCGACGTCGAGGTAGCCGGCGCGGTCGCGCGTGGGGACGACGATCGTGGCGGGCGGGGCGCTGGCCACGTGCCGACCTTCGCTAGGCGGGCGCCGCGAGCTGCTGCTCGCGCAGCCACTCGACCGTCTTCGCGATCCCCTCGCGCACGCCGATCTGCGCCTCCCAGCCGAGCAGCGCTCTCGCCTTCTCGACCGACGGCCAGCGGCGCACGACGTCGACCTCGAACGTCGGCAGGTGCTCGAGCGCGAACTGCGCCGGGTCCTCGCCGCACTCCTCCCAGATGATGCGCGCCGTCTCGGCGACGGTCAGCTCCTCGGAGGCGGAGATGTTGAAGTCCTCGTTGAGGCCGGCGGGCGAGGACATCGCCGTGACGATCCCGTCGGCGATGTCGTCGATGTGCGTCAGCGTGCGCGTCTGCGTGCCGTCGCCGAAGATCTGCAGCGGCTTCTGGCCGGAGAGGACCTTCTTGATCACGTCGGGGACCATGTGCGCGATGCCCGGCTCGGGGTCCGGCATCTCGCCGGGGCCGTACGCGTTGAAGGGGCGGCAGATCGTGTAGGGCAGGCCGTGCTCGTCGTGCGCTGCGCGGCAGTAGACCTCGCCGGTCAGCTTCGAGTAGCCGTAGGCGGACTGCGGCGTCGGGCAGTCGGGCAGGTGCGCCTCGGTCGTCGGGAACTCGAGCGCGCGCTCGAACACCATCGAGCTGGACACGTAGGTGAAGCGCTCGACGCCGAGGTCGAGCGCGGCGCGGAAGATCCCGTTGTAGAGGCCGTTGTTCATCTCCGTCAGCGTGTGCGGCAGCTTGTGGAAGTTGCCGATGCCGCCGACGATCGCGGCGAGGTGGATGACGAGCGGGCAGCCGTCCAGCGCCTGCGTGGCGACCGCGACGTCGCGCAGGTCGCCGGTGTGGATCTCGCACGATTCGCGCATCCACTGCGGCGCCTCGCGCTGGTCGGCGACGCGCACGTCGTAGCGCGGGTCGCCGAGCAGGCGGCGCACGACCGCGGCGCCGATCGTGCCGGCGCCGCCCGTCACGAGGACGCGCGTCACGATCTCCGCACCTCCACGCCGAGCGGGATCAGCTCGTCCGCGAACGCGAACACCTGGCCGGAGCCGAGGTGGTTCCACGGGTCGACCACGAGCGCGTCGGGCGCGGCGAGCTCGCCGAGCGCTGCGCGCGTGGCGGCCGGCTCGAAGGCCGCGTGGTTGGCCGCCACCACGACCACGTTCGCCTCGTGCAGCGTCTCCTCGAGCGACTGCGTCGGCGAGGCGACGAGCGGGTCGTGCACGGCGACGTCGGCCAGCTCGCGCTCGAGCAGGCGGATCAGCTTGTGCGCGAGCGAGTCGCGCTCGTCGTCGGTGTCGCCCTTGAAGGCGAGGCCGAGCACGGCGACCTTGCGGCCGTTGAGCGTCGCGTCGGGCGAGCGGCGCTTCATCCCCTGCACGAGGAAGTGCGGGACCGACTCGTTCACGCGCGAGACCGCGAGCAGCATGCCGGGGGCGTTGGAGCGCTCCTCGGAGAAGGTGAAGTCCTTGCGCAGGCAGGTGCCGGCGGTGAAGCCCGGCTGCGCGATGCCGCCGCGCGGGTAGTCGCGGTTGATCAGGTCGATCACCTCGAACACGTTCGCGCCGTACTGCTCGCAGTCCATCATGAGGAGGTTGGGCAGCGCGAACTGCGTGTAGCGGACGATGTTCGCCCAGATCTTCGCGAGCTCGGCCTGCACGGGCGTCGTCTGCACGATCGGTGCGTCGAACGCCTCGAAGATCTGGGCGACGTGCTCGCCGGAGGTCTCGCCGCCGACCGCGCCGACGATGCACGGCAGCGTGTCGATCTCCTGCAGGAACTTGCCGGTGGCGATGCGCTCGGGCACGTGCGCGACATGCACGTCGACGCCGGCGCGCAGGCCGCGCTGGCGCTCGAGATAGCCGGCGACGAACTCGGTCGTGCCGGGCGCGACCGTCGAGCGCAGCACGATCGTGTGGCCGGGCCGCAGGTGCGGCAGCAGGTCGTCGAGCGCGGAGCGGATGTCGCGCATGTCGATCTCGATGTGGCTGAAGGAGGGCGTGCCGAGCGTCAGCACGATCGCGTCGGCCTGCGCGGCGTCGGCGACGCGCTCGGAGGTGGCCAGGCGGCCGCTCTTGTGGACGCGCTCGATCAGCTCGTCGGTGCCGGTCTCCTGGAACGGCATGCGGCCGGCGGCGACGGCGTGCAGGCGCTCCGGATCGTTGTCGATCCCGAGGACGGCGAGGCCGCGGTCGGCGAAGCTCAGCGCGAGCGGCAGCCCGACGCGGCCGAGGCCGACGATCGCGACGTCGGGGGAGGGGTTCGCACTGCTCATCGCTTGGCGGAGGGTATCGGGCAGGGTGGCCGCGACGCGGGGCGCATGCTGTGGGAACGGGCGGTGGAGGCGGGGGTTGCGGTCGGCGGGCGGCCCCCGGCGGCACCGGGGGCTCCTAACCTGCCAAGTCCGGAACGCGATTCGCGATTTGACAGGATAAGAAGGATTTATCCTGTAAAAATCGACCCTATAGGGTATAATTTGGCAGGATAATGCTCGCCCGGCGTCTTTACCCCACGATCGTCAGGCGGCTGGCTCAGATGCCGGCCGTCGCGTTGCTCGGGCCTCGTCAGTCCGGCAAGACGACGCTCGCCAGAGAGATCGCGCGACAGCGCCCGGCGACCTACCTGGACCTCGAGTCGCCACGGCAGCGCCGGCGCATCGCCGACCCCGAGCTGTTCCTCGCCGAACACGTCGACGAGTTGGTCGTCATCGACGAGGTCCAGCGCATGCCCGGCCTCTTCGAGGTGCTGCGCGGCGTGATCGACGAAGGCCGCGCGGAGGGTCGCGGCACCGGCCGCTTCCTGCTGCTCGGCTCGGCCTCGATCGACCTCCTGCGTCAGTCCGAGTCGCTTGCGGGGCGGATCTCCTACCTGGAGCTGACGCCGTTCGACGTGATCGAGGCATCGGATGGCGGCATCTCGCTCGACACCCTGTGGGTGCGCGGCGGCTTTCCCCCGAGCGCCCTGGCGGCCGACGACGAGACGAGCGAGGTGTGGCGCGACGACTTCATCACCACCTACCTCGCACGCGACGTTCCGGAGCTCGGGTCGCGCGTACCCGCTACGACCCTGCGCAGGCTGTGGACGATGCTCGCCCACCAGCAGGGCGGCCTGCTCAACCTGTCGGCGCTGTCGCGGTCCCTGGAGATCAGAGGGACCACCGTCGCCGGCTACATCGACCTGCTCGTGGACCTGCTGCTCGTGCGCAGGCTCCCGCCGTGGACATCGAACGCGGGCAAGCGCCTCGTCCGTTCCCCGAAGGTGTATGTGCGCGACAGCGGCATCGTCCACTCGCTGCTCGCGCTCCCCTCGAAGGACGCGCTCCTCGGTCATCCCGTCGTCGGTGCGAGTTGGGAGGGGTTCGCGATCGAGAACCTGCTGATGGCAGCGGGCGATCGGGTGGAAGCGAGCTTCTATCGCGCTCGAGGCGGCGCCGAAGTGGACCTCGTGCTGTCCTGGCGCGACGGCCGTCGCTGGCTCGTCGAGGTGAGACGCACGCTCGTGCCGAAGCTGCGGCGCGGCTTCACCTCGGCGTGGGAGGACGTCGAGCCGGAGCGCGGCTTCGTCGTCTACGCGGGCGCCGATCGCTACCCGATCCGCAGAGACGTCGAGGCGATCGGGTTGATTGAGCTGTGCCGCGAGCTGGAGGCGCTGGCGCGCTGAGCGCTACGCGCCCGGCCGGGCGCGGCGATGTGTGGCCCACTGCCGCGCGAAGCCGGCGACGAAGCGCGGGTTGTGGCGTGCGTAGCGCTTCCACAGCCGCCTCGGCTCCTGCTGCAGGCGGAACAGCCACTCGAGCCCGCGGCGCTGCATCCACGGCGGTGCCTGCGGGATCAGGCCGGCGTGGAAGTCGAAGGCGGCGCCGACGCCGACCAGCACCGGCGCGTCGAGGCGGTCGCGCATCGCGGCCATCCACTTCTCCTGCTTCGGCACGCCGATCCCGACCCACACGACGTCGGGTCTGGCGGCGTTGATGCGCGCGGCGACGTCGTCCAGCTCCGCGTCCGACAGCTCGCGGAACGGCGGCGACCAGCCGCCGGCGAGCTGCAGGCCCGGATGCCGGCCGAGCAGGTTGGCGGCGAGCTGCGCGAGCGAGCGGTCGTCGCGGCCGCCGTAGAGATAGAAGCGCTGGCCGCTGCGCTCGGCGCGGGCGCAGGCGCGCGCCATCAGCTCCGGGCCGTAGACGCGCGTGTCGATGTCGTGGCCGAGCTTGCGCAGCGCCCACGCGAGCGGCTGGCCGTCGGGGACCGTGAAGGCCGCCCCGTCGACCGCCTCGCGCAGCGCCGCGTCGTCGCGCGATTCCATCACCGTGTGAACGGCGGCGACGCACAGATACTCGCGCGCGCCGAGCTGCACGGCCGCGTCGATCCAGTCGAGCGTGCGCTCGTAGTCCGTGACGGCGAGCGGGACGCCGAGCACCGGCGCCTGGTCGACAGGCGGCAGCCCCTGCGACGGGGCGGCTGGTGCGATGGCTTCGAAGGAGGAGGTCGACATGGCTGAGCGCTGAGCGGGCTTCCGCCGGCTTCAACGGATCGGACGCCCGATGGTTGCGCTGTCGCCACCAGATCGCCGGTCCCGTTCCGGCATTCGGTGGATCAAGAGTCTAGCCTCCGCCTGCGACGCCGCCATCGCGGCGCCCCTCCGATGAGCACGCCCGAGCCAGATCCCGACGGCCACGTCCTCACCGCGCCGGGCGCGGGCGGCAAGGCGATCCGCGGCGGCGTGATCCGCACGGCCGGCTTCGGCGCCGGCCTGCTGCTCACCGCCGTCGCGTCGATCTTCCTGCTGCGTCACCTCGGTGTCGTGCGCTTCGGCCAGTACACCACGGTGATCGCGATCGTGACGATGGTGCAGGGCCTTACCGACGCCGGTCTGACCGTCGTCGGTCAGCGGATCTACGTGCACGCCGACGACGAGCGGCGCCGGACGCTGCTCGCCGACCTGGTCGGGATCCGGCTCGTGCTCACGCCGCTCGGGATCGCGCTCGGCGTGCTGTTCGCGATCGTGTCCGGCTATCCGCACGCGCTCGTGACCGGCACGGTGCTCGCCGGCGTCGGAGTCATCCTCGCGGTCGTCGCCGCCGCGCTCGCGATGCCGCTGAGCGTGCAGCTGCGACTCGGCGCCGTCACGGCGATCGACTTCGTCCGCCAGTTGGTGATCGTCGTCGGGATCATCGGGCTCGTCGTCGCCGACGCGGGGCTCGTGCCGTTCTTCGCCGTCTATGTCGTGGCCGGGATCGTGGCGGTGATCGCGGCGCTCGCGTTCCTCGGCACGAGCAGCTGGGTGCAGCCGCGCTTCTCGTGGCGCGAATGGCGGCCTCTGCTGAAGGAGGCGCTTCCGGTCGCGTTGAGCCTCGTCGTCAACAACACCTACGTGCGCACGCTCATCATCCTCTGCTCGTTGCTGGCGGCCGGAGAGCAGACGGGCCTGTTCGCCACCTCCTATCGCATCTCGGAGATCCTGCTGGGTGTGCCGCAGATGATGCTCGGCGCAGCCTTCCCGATTCTCGCGCATGCCCATGTCGCGGACGAGCGGCGGCTTGCGTACGTGCTCCAGCGCATGGGCGAGGCGGCGCTGCTCCTGGGCCTGGCGCTCGGGCTGGTGCTCGCGGTCGGCGCGGCGCCGATCGTGCAGGTGCTGGGCGGTCCCAAGTTCGCGGCCGCGGCGGAGCCGCTGCGCATCCAGTCGGTTGCGATCGCCGGGGCGTTCATGACGCAGGTCGGCACGGCTGCGCTGATCGCGGTGGAGCGCCAGCGTGCGCTGTTGCTGGTGAACCTGCTCGCCCTCGTCATCGTCCTCGTCCTCGGCCTCACGCTGATCCCGCCATGGGGCGCGAACGGCGCGGCGCTCGCGGCGAGCATCGGCGAGGTGATCCTCGCGGCCGCCGCGTTGACGCTGCTGGCACGAGCCCGACCGGCGCTGCGACCGCGGCTCGGGTACGTCCCGAAGCTGCTCGCGGCGACCGCTGCGGGCGCGCTCTGCGCGCTGCTGCCGATCCCCGACGCGCTCGCCGCCGTGGCGGCGGTGCTCGTCTACGCCGCGGTCGCGTGGCTGCTGCGAGCCGTGCCGGAGGAGCTCGTGGAGGCGCTGTTCCGGCGGCGTGCGCAGCCGGTCGGCTAGGGTGCCGCGCGTGTCAGCCGTCTCCGCCGCGACATCCGCACGTCCGCGCCGGGTCGTGCTGCTGCGCGGCAACGCGGCGAACGTGCCGGAGCTGCGCGCCTGGGAGGTGCTCGGCGAGTCCTACGAGGTGACGGTGCTCGTACCCGACGCGAACGAGCGCGACGTGTCCCCGCTGCAGTTCGCGCAGCGTCCGATCCGGACAATCGGTGGCCGCATGCCAGGTGGGCGCGTCGGACGGCTGGCGACCCGCGCCGTCGGCGACCGCTACATCGGGCTCGCCGACGCGCTGCGCCGAGCCGACCTCGTGCACGCCGCCGAGCTGGGCTACTGGTTCTCGTGGCAGGCGGCGCGGCTCAAGCCCGAGCTGGGGTTCAAGCTGGTGCTGACCGTCTGGGAGACGATCCCGTTCGTCGATGCGTACCGCAACGTGCGTACGCGCCGGTACCGCCGCGACGTCCTTGCGGCCGTCGACCACTATCTGCCGACGACCGATCGCGCGCGCGACGCGCTGCTGCTGGAGGGTGCGGCGCCGGAGCGCATCTCTGTCGCGCCGCCCGGCATCGCGGTCGATCGCTTCGCGGTCGCGCGGACGCCCGCGCCGCCCGTGGACGGCCGTCACCTGATTCTCTCGATCGGCCGGCTCGTGTGGGAGAAGGGTCATCAGGATCTGCTGCGCGCGGTCGCGGTGCTGCGGGCACGCGGACGCGACGATGTGCGCGTGCTGATCGTCGGCGTCGGTCCTGAGGAGCGGCGCCTGCGCGGCATCGTGCACGACTTGCGGCTCGAGGACGTCGTCGAGCTGCGCGGCTACGTCGAGCACGACGAGCTGCCGCGGGTCTACGCGCAGGCGTCGTGTCTCGTGCTGGCATCGCTCACGATGCGCTACTGGGAGGAGCAGTTCGGCATGGTGCTCGCTGAGGCGATGGCCGCGCACGTGCCTGTCGTCGCGGCTGCCAGCGGCGCGATCCCGGAAGTCGTCGGCGACAGCGGGACGCTGTTCCCTGCCGGCGACTGGGTCGGGCTCGCCGACGTGCTGGAGCGTGGGCCGCTGGCGGGCGCGCCGGGCACTCGGCGTGCGCCGGACGCGGCGCGTCTGGAGCGCTACTCGCGCGAGGCCCAGGGTGCGCGACTGCGCGGCGTCTACGACGCGCTGCTCGCCTGAGTCAGGCGGGGCGGCGCAGCGCGAGCGTGTAGGTCGAGCCGCGGCGCCCGCTGCGCTCGAGCTGGGCGAGTGTCGCCGCGGCGAGCGTGCCCGCGAGTCGCAGACCGCGTGTGAACGGACCGCTACGCGACAGCGGGGCAAGCGACACGCGCCATCCGAAGCCGTTCGAACCGATCGCGTCCGCGTCGGCCGTCGTGGCGAGCACCAGCTCCAAGCCGTGACGTGCGGCCTCGCGCTCGAGCGCGTCGAGCGACAGCAGCGCGAGATGGCGTGGCGCGTCGAGGTGCGCCCAGCGCGTGCGCAGGACGCGGAACTGGAGCGACTCCGGATTCGGTGCGGCGAGCACGACGACGCCGCCCGGGGCCAGCGTCGCGGCAGCGCGTGCGAGGAACGCCGAAGGGTCCGGCAGGTGCTCGACGACGTGCCACAGCACGATCGCGTCATACGGGCCGGCGAGCGCGTCGACCGGGTCGTTCGTCTGCGTCACAGGGACGCCGACCACGTCTGCGATGAAGCGGCAGCAGTCCGGATCCATCTCGATCGCGCTGGTCTCGTAGCCGGCGTCCTGGGCGAGCGCGGCGAACGCGCCGACGGACGGTCCGATCTCGACGAGCCGTCCTCGCGGGACGAGCGAGCGAACCAGTTCCATCCGGTGGGGGGCGTTCGGGTCGCGCGCGATGGCCGCCGCGCGGGAGGCCGGGAGGCCGTGGTAGTCGGGCGGGTAGAAGCGGCCGAGATCGTCGGGCACGTCGGCGAGCGAGTAGCTGGCGCAGGCCGTGCAGCGGACGTAGCGGAAGCGCTCGTCCGAGACTCGCCGGTTGCGGTCGCGTGCGACCAGCGCGAGCGCCGTGGCGCCGCCGCACAGACGGCACGGCGGCGTGGCGGCTGGCTCGTCGTCTCCCTCCGGTGCGAACGACAGCGTCCCGTCGCCGCCCCAGCGGCGGCGCGCCGCGGCGTGGGCGCGTGCGAGCCATCTGAGTCCCGGCACGCGCGCGGCGGCGTCGATCGCCGGGCCGAGTGCGTGGTGCCCGAGGGAGCGCCAGTGGATCGTGTCGCGTGCCGCACCCAGCGCGACACGCCGCCGCGCAGGCAGCGCGGCGAACGCGGAGGAGCGCCAGCCGACGTCGGCGAGCACCTGCCAGGCGATCGCCAGCTGCGGGAGGCGCGCCTGCAGCCGCGAGACGCCGAAGGTGCGGGCGATCTTCTCCGTGCTCGCGCTCGTGCCCCCAATTGCGCGATTCACGTGCACGTCCTCGACGGTGGCGATGGCGCCCGTCGCCGCGACGCGCGCCATCAGCAGCCAGTCGTTGCCGAGCGCGTTCGGCATCGGCAGCGCCGACCGCAGCGCGTCGCCGCGCATCAGCCCGTACATCACGCCGTTGTCGTCCACGCTGCGGAGGTAGCCGCGCACGCGCGCCGTCGGGTCGCGCTCGCGGTGCTCGTGGATCACGCCCGCGGCGACGAGGCGCTCGCCGTCGAAGTAGCGGGCGCGGCCGTAGGCGACGGCGAGCGCAGGATCGGCTCGCAGGACTGCGAGGCAGCGCTCGACGTAGTCCGGCTCGAGCCAGTCGTCGTCGGCCAGCAGCATTGCGTATTCGCCGCGCAGCTCGCGGCCCAGCAGGTTGAAGTTCGCGGTCGAGCCGCCGGCGGTCGTCGGATGGCGCAGGTAGCGGATGCGCTGGTCCTCCGACGCCAAGCGCCGAACGAGCTGCTCGGTCCCGTCGCCGGACGCCTGGTCCGAGACGACGATCTCGATCCGCCGATGCGTCTGTGCGAGCGCCGAGCGCAGCGCGCGCTCCAGCGTCTCGTAACGCTCGTGCGTCGGGATGCCAACGCCGACAAGGACGTCGTCGGTCACCGGGGTGGGATCATGTCGCGGTGGCCGCGGTCTGTGTCGTGCATCTCGTGTGGGCGCCGCTCGGCATCGAGCCCCTGAGGCGCTTCTCGCGATCGTATCGAGCCCGCGCCGCTGGTCGCGAGCACGAGCTGCTCGTCGTGTTCAACGGCTTCGACGACGATCGCGCCCTGACTGCCGCGCGCGCCGAGCTGGCCGGCGTGGCGCACGAGCAACTGGTGCTCGCCGAGCCCGTGCAGGATCTCGCGGCCTACCGCCTGGCGGCCGAGCACGCGGCGGGGGCGGACGCGCTGTGCTTCCTCAACTCGCACAGCGAGCTGCTCGTCGACGACTGGCTCGCGCTGCTGCACGCGCCGCTGGATGCCTCCGGCATAGGGATCGTCGGCGCGACCGGCTCGAACGAGTCGGCCTTCAGCGCCGCGCCACGCCCGTTGAAGCCGATCCGGCGCCGTCAGTTCCCGCCCTTCCCGAACCCGCACGTGCGCACGAACGCGTTCGTGCTCAGGCGCGCGGATCTGCTCGCGCTGGAATGGCGCATCTCCCGCCGCAAGACGACCGCCCACCGCCTTGAGAGCGGCTTCGAGGGCATCACCCGCCAGATGCTGGCGCGCGGACTGGCGCCGCGCGTGGTCGGTCGCGACGCCCGGGCGTACCGGCCAGAGGAGTGGGCGGACAGTTGCACCTTCCGGGCCGGTGGACAGGAGAACCTGCTCGTCGCCGACAATCGCACGCGCCAGTACGACGAAGCCGACGCCGCGCGGAGGGCGGAGCTCGCGCGCATGGCGTGGGGCGACGAGGCGCAGCTCAGCGAGCGACCCGTTCCAGCGTCTCGAGCGTGATCGCGGCGGTGCGGTCCCAGCTGAAGCCGTGTGCCCGCTCGCGCCCGAGGGAGCTCAGCTCCGCTCGGCGCGCCGGCGACTCGAGCACGCGCTCGAGCGCGGCGGCGATGCTTGCGACGTCGTGCGGGTCCGCGTACTCGACCGCGTCGCCTCCGACTTCGGGGAGCGACGAGCAGTCCGACGTCACGACCGGCGCGCCGGCCGCCATCGCCTCCAGCACCGGAAGCCCGAAGCCCTCGCCGAGCGACGGGTAGCAGAAGGCGGCGCAGCGGCGGTAGAGCTCGGCGAGGTCGCCGTCGGAGACGTAGCCCAGCCGCAGGCAGCGGTCGCCGAGCGCGTCGAGCGCGGCGACGGTCTCGCCGGTGTCCCAGCCGAGCTTGCCGACGACGGCGAGCGGATGCGCCGCCTGCAGCTCGGGCGCGAGCGCGCGGTAGGCGGCGACCAGCCGAGGCAGGTTCTTGCGCGGCTCGAGCGTGCCGACGGCGAGCACGAAGCCAGATTGCGGCAGCTCGGCGTGGGTTTCGTCGTCGGTCGCCTCCAGCGACGGCGCGACGCCGAGCGGTGCGACGACCGTACGCGAGCGCACGCGTGGGTAGCGTGCGACGAGCCCCTCCTCGGTCGCCCGCGAAATGCACAGGACAGCGGCCGAGCGGCGCAGCGCGGGCGCGAGTGTCGCGCGCTCGATCCACCGCGAACGTCGGCTCGGCTGCATCGCCGGCTCGAACGCGACCATGTCGTACATCACCAGGACGCCCGGTGTGCCGCGAAGCATCCACAGCGTCAGGTACGAGTTCGTCGACAGGAACACGTCGCACTCGCGCCGCGCGGCGGTGGCGGCGCGAACGTGCCACCACGGGTCGCGCGCATCGACGAGCGGCCACGAGAAGCGCTCGTCCAAGTCGGCGGGCCACGGCGTTCGCGCATAGCAGCGGTACGTGTGGGGGTCGTCGCGGCGTGCGAGCGCGAGCAGCAGCTCGCGGACGTAACGGCCGCGTCCCGCCGGCACCTCGACTGCCGCGCGCGCGTCGATGCCGATCGTCAGCGGCCGGCCGGCCGCCGGCGAGGAGGGGACCATCGACGATAGGTTGGCAGAGCGTCGGGCGTCGGGCGCATTCCATAGGCTCCAGCCCATGTCATCCCCCAAGCGCGCACTCATCACAGGCATCACCGGCCAGGACGGCTCCTACCTCGCGGAGCTGCTGCTCGACGAGGGCTACGAGGTGCACGGGATGGTGCGGCGGGCGTCGACGGAGAAGTTCGACCGGATCGAGCACCTGCGCGACCGCATCACCCTGCACCAGGGCGATCTGCTCGACCAGCGCTCGCTCGTCGACACGATGCGGGCCGCGCGGCCCGACGAGGTCTACAACCTCGCGGCGATGTCCTTCGTTGCGCTGTCCTGGGTCCAGCCCACGCTGACGGCCGACTTCACCGGTGTCAGCGTCACGCGCATGCTCGAGGCGCTGCGCGAGGCATGCCCCGAGGCCCGCTTCTACCAGGCCTCCAGCTCCGAGATGTTCGGCAAGGTGCGCGAGGTCCCGCAGAGAGAGGACACGCCGCTCTACCCGCGCTCGCCCTACGGCGTCGCGAAGGTCTACGGTCACTTCATCACGATCAATTACCGCGAGTCGTATGACCTGCATGCGACGAGCGGGATCTTGTTCAACCACGAGTGTGTAATTTCACAGACGCCTGTCTGCGTTCGCGAACGCGGCGTGGTTGCGATCAAACTCGTGGAGGACCTGATGCCGCTGCGGCGCAAGGGTCCGAGTGTGCAGCAGCACGTTCCCGATGGCCTGCTGGAGATCTGGGATGGCGAGGACTGGACGCCGATCACGGCAGTCACGGCTACGCGTCGGCGCGCGAGCGATCCCGACCATCGGCTGCTCTCCGTTGAGACGCGCGGCGGCGTCGTCACGACGACCGCGCATCACCATGTGCTGGATGCCGACCGTGATCAGGTCGTCGCACGCGATGTCGAGGTCGGCGATCGGATGGCGCTCTGCGACGAGGCGCCGGAGACGCCCGCCTGGACCACGATCGCTCCGGAGCTTGCCGAGCTGCTGGGGCTGTTGGCCGCCGACGGTTATGTCGGCCGGGACGGTCACGGCGTCCGCTTCGTCAACAACGACGCTGGTCTGCGCGCGCGTGCCGCGGAGCTGTGGAGCCGCTGCTTCCTCGGCACCACAAGCGAGCATGAGCTTCCTTCCGGCTTCAACCCGGAACGCTCGGTTGCGCACGTGGCCCTCTGCGGCGGTGGCAGCGGCCTGGGACAGTGGCTGCGCGAGCAGCTCTACGGGTCGTACAGCTTCAAGCAGATCCCGCCGGTCGTCCTCAATGGCGGCGCCGACGCGCACGACGCCTTCCTGACTGGCTACTACGCCGGCGCCGGTCTCAAGCGCGGGAAGGGCGATTCGGTCAAGACGAACAGCCCGCTTCTCGCGCTCGGGGTCGCCTGGCTCTACGGCCTGCGCGGCCAGCCGTCGTCGGTGTACGTCGAGCACCGGGCCGGAAAGGTCTACTACCAGCTCAACCTCGGCTCTCGTGTGCTCGTCGGCATGAAGGGCGCGCACCTGCGCAAGGACCCGGCCGAGGTGCGCAAGATCGTCGAGGTCGAGCCGACGGAGCGCGACGACTTCGTCTTCGATCTGGAGACGGAGAGCGGTGTCTTCTGTGCTGGGGTGGGCCGACTCGTCGTCCACAACTCGCCGCGCCGCGGGCTGGAGTTCGTGACGCGCAAGATCACGTGGCACGCCGCCGCGATCAAGCATGGGCTGCGCGACAAGCTGGCGCTCGGCAACCTCGACGCGAAGCGCGACTGGGGCTACGCGAAGGACTACGTCAGAGCGATGTGGCTGATGCTGCAGCAGGACACGGCCGAGGACTTCGTCATCGCCACCGGGGAGACGCACACGGTGCGCGAGTGCGTGCAGGTGGCGTTCGACGAGGCCGGCTTGTCCGACTGGGAGAGATACGTCGAGATCGACCCGCAGTTCCTGCGCCCCGCCGAGGTCGACCTGCTGATCGGCGACCCGACGAAGGCGAGGGAGCAGCTCGGCTGGGTCCCCGAGACGAGCTTCGAGGAGCTGATCCGGCTGATGACGCGGGCGGACCTGGAGCTGCTGAAGCCGTAGCGCGGCTCAGCCGAGCGCGCGCTCGTAGACGGCGGCCGTCTCGCGCGCGCAGCGCTCCCACGAGAACTGCGCCGCGCGGGCGAGCCCGGCGGCGCGCAGCCGCTCGCGCAGCGCCGCGTCGCCGAGCAGTCGCTCGATCGCGCCGCGGATCGCGGCCGGGTCGGCGGGGTCGAACAGCAGCGCCGCGTCGCCCGCGACCTCGGGCATCGAGGCGCGGTCCGAGCAGGCGCCCGGCACGCCGCGCGCCATCGCCTCCAGCACCGGCAGCCCGAAGCCCTCGTAGAAGGATGGGAAGACGTGTGCGGTGCAGGCGCGCCACAGGCCCTCGACATCGGCGTGCGGCAGCCAGCCGGGGAAGCGCACCTCGGCGGCGAACCCCGCCGCCTCCGCACGCGCGCGCAGCGCCGGCTCGTGCTCGGTCGCGTAGCCGGGGACGACGAGCACGGGCCGGCGCTCGGCCGGGATGCCGGCGAGCGCGTCGATCAGCCCCTCGACGTTCTTGTGCGGGCGCTTGGCGGCGAGGCTGAGGAGGATCGGCCGCTCGCCCAGCTCCAGCCGCGCGCGCAGCTCGGCCTCCGGCGTGACGGGCGCGCCGGCCGGCGGCAGCGTCGTCGCGAGGTGCACGACGTCGATCCGCTGCGCCGGGAAGCCGATCTCGCGCGCGACGTCGTCCTTCGTCGACTGCGAGTCGGCGATCACGCGCCGCGACGCCTTCACCGCCGCGGGCACGAGCAGCCTCATGCCGAGCCCGCGCAGGCCGAAGTGCGCGTCCGGGACGACGGCGTAGTGGAGGTCGTGGACGGTCGTGACGCGCGGCGGGCCGCCGGCGATGCGCGCGGGGCCGGTGGATGCGAGCGAGTGGACGAGGTCCGCTCTCAGCTCGCGCGCGAGTCGCGGCACGTGGCGCTGCTCGCCCCACACCCACTGCCTGCGGTCGCGCGCGTCGACCGGCGCGACCACCGAGCGCACCGGACCGTCCGCGCCCCACGGCGCCGCGCGGTCCTCGGCCGCGACGCGGTTGACGATCGCGACCGGCTCGACGCCGTCGAGCGCCGCCAGCCGCGGCAGCAGCTCGCGCGCGTAGACCTCCATGCCGCCCGTCTCGCCGGGGACGAGGAAGACGAGGTTGAGCGCGACGCGCATGCTCACGCGCCGGGCGCGCCGGCGAGGCGCGCCAGGTCCGCCTCGACCATCTCGGCGACGAGCTGCTCGAACGACGTGCGCGGCTCCCAGCCGAGCAGCGTGCGGGCCTTCGACGGGTCGCCGACCGGCGGCCAGCGCTCCGGCGGGCGCACGAACGCCGGGTCGACCTGCACGCGGTCGCGGCCGTCGGGGAGCGTCCGTGAGATGCCGGCCGCCGTGAAGGCCGCGTCGACCAGCTCGCCGACCGTGTGGCCCTCGCCCGACGCGAAGACGTAGTCGCCCGGCTCGTCATGGCGCAGCGCGAGCGTCATCCCCTCGACGACGTCGCTCGCGTGCGACCAGTCGCGCACCGCGTCGAGCGAGCCGAGCGTCAGCGTCTCCGCGCGGCCCGCCGCGATCGAGGCCACGCCTGCGCTGACCTTGCGCGGCAGGAAGCGCTCGGGCCGACGCGGCGACTCGTGGTTGTACGTGATCGCCGAGACGAGGAAGCGGCCGTGGTGTGCGCGCAGCGTGCCGACGAGGCCGTGCGCGGCGAGCTTCGCGACGCCGTAGGGGCTGCGCGGGCGCATCGGGGAGGTCTCCGACTGCGGCGAGACGCCGGCGTCGCCGAAGATCTCGCTCGACGTGACGACGAGCACGCGCACGTCGTCGCGGAGGGCGCCGGCCGCGGCGAGCAGCGCCGCCGTCCCGCCGGCGATCGCCGCCATGACCTCGGTCGGGTCCTCCCACGAGTCGGGCACGAACGTCGGCGCGGCGAGGTGGTAGATCTCGTCGGGCTGCGCCTCGAGCACCGCGCTGCGGATCGACTGCGGGTCGAGCAGGTCGAGCGGCAGCACCGGCACGCGCCCGTCGAGCCTGTCGATCCCGGCGCGCTCGAACGCGCCCTCCGGCTCGCGCGCCGCGCCGACCACCTCGTCGCCGCCGGCCAGCAGGTGCTCGGCGAGGTAGCCGCCGTCCTGCCCGCTCACGCCGGTGATCAGCACGCGCCGCCGGCTCATGCCGCCACCGCCTCGCGCCCGTACGCCGCCAGCACCGTCTCGAGCGAGTGCTCGAGCGAGAGTCGCTGCGCGTTGCGCCCGAACCATGCGGCCGTCGCGTAGCGCAGCGCCGGTCCCGCCTCCCGCACCCGCAGGATCGCCGCCGCGAGGTCCTCCGGCGCGGCGCTCGCGGCGACGAAGCCGTTCTCGCCGTCGTCCACCAACTCGGTCGCGGCGTTGTCCTCGCCCGCGACGACGACGCTCGGCGTGCCGGCGGCGGCCGCCTCCACGACGACGAGCCCGTAGCCCTCGCGCGCGGACGGCAGCACCATGCAGAGCGCGGTCCGCAGCGCCTCCTCGACCTGCGCGTGCGCGACGAAGCCGGGCGCCGCCACCGCGTCGCCGAGGCCCAGCCGCTCGATCTCCGCCAGCAGGCGCGGGCGCTCGGGACCGTCGCCGTAGACCTCCATCCCCAGCTCCGGCGCGGCCGTGCGCGCCCGCGCGAACGCCGGCAGCAGCGCCGGCACGCGCTTCTCCGGGATGTGCCGGCCGGCGAACACGACGACCGGGCGCGCCTGCGCCGGCGATGGCTGCTCCAGCGACCCGACGTACTCGCCGGTCAGCACGACCGGCTCGCCGCGCAGCCCCTCGCCGCGCAGGCGCGCCGCGTGCAGGCGCGAGAAGCAGAAGGCGCGCTGCGGCACGCGCGCGCACAGCCGCTGCACGAACGCGCCGACCGCGCCGCCGGCGCGCCCGAGATAGGACCGCCAGTACGCGCGCGACCACACCTCGTGCCAGTCGACGACGATCGCGTAGCGGCCCAGCGGTCGCGCGGCCGCGGCGGCGAGCAGCGAGAAGTAGGGGAACGAGGCGGTGTGGACCGCGTCGTAGCGGCGGCCGTGCAGCAGCAGGTGCCACAGCACCCCGAGCCCGAACACGAGCGGCGGCAGGATCCGCCGCCGGCCGCTCGCGTCGCTGACGTACAGCGGCATGCGCGGGCCGACGATCCGCACGTCCACCCCCGCGACGCCGGGGTCGGCGCCGCGGTCCCATTGGCGCAGCGTCAGGTAGGTCACCTCGTGCCCGTCCGCCGCGAGCCGCTCGCCGAGGTTGCGGTACCAGCGCTCGGCACCGCCGACCGTGTGCGGGAAGAGGCAGTCGTAGACGAGGCAGACGCGCACGCGGGCGGAAGGTTCGCACAGCCGCCAGGCGGGTATCGCACGGCTGATCCGGCGGGGCGATGCAATAGCATCGCGACCGCAGAAACGCGCGACTTTCCCGCGACGCGCGCGTTGCAGCGGACAGCGGCGGGAGCACGGTCTCGCCCCTTCCCATGAGCACGACCGAGAACACGATCACGGCTCCCCCCGCCGGGACGGTTGCAGACCGTCCGCTCGTGTCCGTCGTGATCCCGTGCCTCAACGAGGCGGAGAACATCGAGGCGTGCGTCACGCAGGCGCGCGCGGCGCTGCAGCGCAACGGCATCCCGGGCGAGGTGCTCGTCGCCGACAACGACTCCGACGACGGCAGCCGCGAGCTCGCCGAGGCGGCCGGCGCGCGCGTCGTGCGCGAGCCGCGCCGCGGCTACGGCAGCGCCTACCTCGCCGGCTTCGCCGCCGCGCGCGGCGAGTTCATCGTGATGGGCGACGCCGACCTCACGTACGACTTCGACGAGATCCCGAGATTCGTCGCAGAGCTGCAAGACGGCGCCGACATGGTGATCGGCGACCGCATGGAGAACATCCACCCGGGCGCGATGCCGTGGCTGCACCGCTACATCGGCAACCCGCTGCTGTCGGGCTTCCTCAACCTGCTGTTCAGAACCGGCATCAGCGACGCGCACTGCGGCATGCGGGCGCTGCGCACCGACACGCTGCCGCAGCTCGACCTGCGCACGACGGGGATGGAGTTCGCCTCCGAGATGGTCATCCGGGCGGCGAAGGAGGACCTCGACATCCGGCAGTTCCCGATCGAGTACCGCCCGCGCGGCGGCGAGTCGAAGCTGTCGAGCTTTCGCGACGGCTGGCGGCACCTGCGCTTCCTGCTCGTCCACTCGCCGAACCACCTGTTCATCCTGCCGGGTGCGCTGATGGCGCTGCTCGGCGCGGTCGTCTCCGCGCTCGTGCTCGCGCACGTGGACGTGCTCGGCCGCCAGTGGGACCTGCATGCGCTGATGGCCGGCGCGCTGCTGATGATCGTCGGCACGCAGGTCGTCGCGCTCGGGCTGTGCGCGCACGCCTACGGCACCTACTTCATGAACGAGCGCGACCCGTGGTTCGACCGCATGCGCGCCCGCTACAGACTCGAGCACGGCCTGCTGCTCGGCGGCGCCGTCGTGCTCGGCGGGCTCGCGATCGGCGTCGGGATCGCGGTCGACTGGATCAGCCGCGGCTTCGGCTCGCTCGGCCAGGAGCGCCTCGCGATCCTCGCGCTGACGCTCGTGATCGTCGGCATCCAGATCTTCTTCTCGTCGTTCCTGCTGAGCATCCTCGGCCTGCGGCGCAGCGACTGACGTCCCGCACGTGACGTTCCTGCTCGCGGTCCTCGTCTTTCCGCTGCTGCTGGCTGCGTTGTCGCTCGGCGTCGGCCTGCTGGTGCAGCGGCTCGCGGGCATGTCGTTGCCGTCGCTGCTGCTCGTGCCGCTCGGCTTCGCGGCGACAGTCGGCGTCTCGCAGCTGACGACCTGGTCGGGCGTCACGGCGCCGCTGACGCCGGCGGTGCTCGTCGTGCTCGCGGTCGCCGGCTTCGCGCTCGGCCGGCGCGAGACGGCGGCTCGCTGGCGGGCGCGGCGCAGCGGCTGGTGGTGGGGCTGGGCGGCGGGGATCGCCGCGTACCTGACGGCGGCCGCGCCGGTGATCCTCACCGGGCACGTCACGTTCCCCGGCTACCTGCTCGACACCACCGGCGCGATACAGCTGCTCGGCGCGGAGCGCCTGATCGCGCACGGCCACAGCTTTACGATCCCGGACTCGGGCAGCGGCCTCGCGCTCTCCGGCTTCTTCGGCACGGGCTACCCGTCGGGCGGCCACACGGCGCTCGCAGGCGTCGGGCGGCTCGTCGGCGTCGACCTGATCTGGCTCTACGCGCCGTACCTCGCGACGATGCTCGGCTTCGCGGCGCTGTCGCTGACGTTCCTGGCGCGGCGCGCGGGCCTCGAACGTGCCGCGGCCGCGATCGCCGGCTTCCTCGCCGCCGTGCCGGCGCTCGTCTACGCCTACATGCTCCAAGGCTCGATCAAGGAGATCGCGCTGCTGCCGACGCTGATGCTGCTGGGCGCGCTGATCGTGCTCGCGCGCGAGATGGCGGTCGGCGCCCCGCGCTCGTTGATCCCGCTCGGCGTCGCCGGCGCGGCCGGATGGGCGACCATCGGCCTCGCCTTCACGCCCTGGCTCGCGCTCGCGGCGGTGGCGATCCTCGCACTCGGCTGGAGCGCGTTGCCGGGCGACCGTCGCGCGCGCGTGCGGGCCGTCGCGCTCGGCGCGCTCGCGGCCGGCGCGGCGCTCGTGCTGCTGGCGCTGCCGACCGTCGCCGCGTTCAAGACCTCGCTCGACCAGGCCACCAACGTCACCAACTCCAACGCCGCCGCCGTCGCCGATCCGGGCAACCTGCTGCGCCCGCTGTTGAAGGTGCAGGCGCTCGGCGTCTGGCTCGGCTCTTCGCACCGCGGCGATCCCGAGCACCTGACGCAGACCTACCTGCTGATCGGCGTCGTCGCCGTCGCGATCGTGCTCGGGCTCGTGTGGCTGCTGCGCCGCCGCAACTGGGCGCTGCTCGCCGTCGTCGCCGTCTCCGTGATCGTGTGGCTCGTGCTCACGCCGCGTGCGACGACGTGGACCGCCGCCAAGCTGCTCGTGCTGCTGTCGCCGATGGCGGTGCTCGTCGCCTGCATCGGCGCGTTCGGGCGGCTCGGGCTGCGGCGGCTCGACGGGGTGCTGCTGGGCGCGGCGATCGCGGCCGGCGTGCTCGCGTCCGACGCGTACCTCTACCACTACACGACGATGGCGCCGCAGCAGCGCTTCGACGAGCTGCGCCAGATCGACGCTCGCTTCGCCGGCGAGGGTCCGACGCTCACGCCCGACTTCGACGAGTACACGCTCGACCTGTTGCGCGACATGGCGCCTGACGGGCCCGGCAACGCGCGCAAGGTGCAGTCGTGGAGAACGACCGACGGGCAGTTCACGGGCTACGGCCACACGTACGACGTCGATGCGCTCGTGCCCGCTCTGGTGCAGGGGATGCGGGCGATCGTGGTGCGCCGCTCGCCGTTCCAGAGCCGGCCGCCGGGCGACTTCGCGCTCGTCTGGCGTGGCTCGGACTACGTGGTGTGGAAGCGTGCGGCCGGCGTGCCGGCACCGCGCGAGCACCTCGCGCTCGGTGCCGGCGAGCAGCCGGGCGCGACGGCGAATTGCAGCGCCGTGCGCGCACTCGCCGCGCGTGGCGGTGCCGACGGTGCGACACGGCTGCGCTTCGTGCCGCGGCCGCCCAATGTCGTGCCTTCGCTTGCGAGCGCCCGCCGCACGACCCTCGCTGCCGCGCAGCCCGACGGATCGATCGCATTCGGCGGTCCAGGTTCGGTGACCATGAGCGTCGTGATTCCGCATGCCGGCGTCTATCGCCTGTGGGTGAAGGGCAATACCGGTCGTGCGCTGCACGCGACCATCGACGGCAGAGCTGCGGGGACGGTCGCAAACGACTCCGGAGGCGAGGGCAACGTCCTCGCGTTCGATGCGATGAAGCTGGGCGCGGGCGTCCACGTCCTGCGGCTCGAGCGCGCCAGCGGCAGCCTGCGCCCCGGCGACGCCGCTTTCACGAACGTCCGCGCGGTTGCGCTCGAGCCGCTGGCGGACGAGGCGCACTCCGTCCGCAGCGTCGCGATCGGCGACTGGCGCGGGCTGTGCGGACGTCAGCTCGACTGGGTCGAGACGCTGTAGCCGGCCGTTCGCCCTCCGCTCACCGCGACGTCACAAGCGCGCGCCGCAGCCCCGCCTCGACCTCGTCGGTCGCGACGTCCCACGTGTGCGAGGCGACGAAGTCGATCCCGCTGCGCGAGCGGCGCTCCCACGCGTCGCGGTCGTCGAGCAGCCGCTCCATCGCGTCGGCGAGCGCGACCGGCTCGAGCGGCGCCAGCGCGAGCGGCCCGCCGTCGGCGCCGAAGATCGACTCGGCGCTGACCCCCGCCAGCTCGACGCACGGCAGCCCGCACGCGAGCATCTCCTTCGGCATCAGCGAGAAGTTCGTCAGCGACAGGCACAGCCCGACCGTCGCCTCGGCGTAGAGCGCCGCGAGCTGCGGCCCCGCCAGCACGCCGAGGTGCTCGTAGGGGAAGGTGGTGGGCGGCGGCTTGTCGGTGCCAAACAGCACGACGCGCGTCTGCGGGCGGCGGCGGTGCAGCTCGCCGAGCGCCATCAGGCCGATCGGGACGGCGCGGCGGTCGGTCGAGTGGCGCGCGTAGTAGACGACGGTGTCGTCGCGGCGCGCGACGTCGGGCCGCGGCGCGTAGACCGCATGGTCGACGCCGAGCTGGAACGCGTCGGCCGGCGCGTCGTAGCGCTCGACCAGCAGGTCGCGCAGCCACGGGCTGGCGGCGATGCAGTGGATGCCGTGGCGGTAGGTGTCCTCGGCCAGCGCGCGCTCGGTCGAGGTGCCGAAGAACTCGGGCTCGTGGTCGTTGACGACGTAGGCGCGCGCGTGCGTCTGGTCGAGCAGCAGGATCGGGTGGACCGTCTGCCAGCCGGTCGCGACCGCCACGTCGGCGCCGTGCCAGTCCTCGAAGCCGGCGTACACCGGGCCGCCGAACGGCGCGAACCACTCGTCGAGCTGGCGGCGCAGGACGGCCGGGCGCAGCGCGCGCAGCTCGCCGTGCGGGTCGTGGAGCCAGACGCTGCAGACGTGGCCGCGGCGCTCGAGCCGCGAGAGCAGCTGCATGAGCGTGTTGTGACCGCCGCTGCCGCGCCGCCATGGCGGCAGCACGAGCGCGATCCGCAGCCGTTCGCGCTCGGCGAGGCCGGGGGCCGGCGGCAGGAGGGGAGCCGGGCCGTCGCGCATCACGCGCGCGGCGGCGCCGTAGGGATCGTCGGCGCGCAGCGGCGCGATCGGCGTGGCGGGCGGGATCGTCGCGCCGTCGCCGCGGCCGCCGTCCCCGCGTCCTTCGAGCGAGAGCCGCTCGCGCACCGGCGCCGGCAGCCGCTCCGCGCGCGAGCCGAGCGCGGAGAAGACGCGCCGGCCACCGTGGTGGACGCTCGCGCGCGCCGCCCAGCGCGCGCGTTCGCCGGCGGGCGCGCCCTGCTCCTTCAGCCAGCGCAGGTCCGCCGCCGTCTCCGCGCGCACGGTGCGCAGCGCGCCCAGTGGCTGGAACGCCTCGACGTGGCCGGTCGTCTCGCGCAGGCCGCGGTACTCGTCGAAGTAGCGGCGCATGAACTCGATCGCGCCGTAGTCGTGCGCGTGCAGCACGGCCATCTCGGGTAGGTACGCCTTCAGCCAGCCGGCGGCGAGCAGGTCGCGCCCGAACGCCTGGTCCTCGCTGTAGGCGACGTCGCGGAAGCGGATCGCCTCCCAGCAGTCGCGCCGGTAGGCGGCGTTGACGTTCGAGAGGAACGGCTCGTCGCCGGAGGCTTGCAGCGACGGGCCGCCGTCGGGAGCGGCGAACGCGGCGAAGTGGCGCTCCAGCTCACGCGCGATCATCGGGCTCGTGCCGGGTCGCGGCAGATGCGGGCCGAACACCGCGCCGACGCGCTCGTCGAGCGCGAAGCCGGCGCGCAGCGCCGCCAACCAGCCGGCCTGCGGCGTCGCGTCCTGCGTGAGGAAGGCGACGATCTCCCCGCTCGTGCGCTCGGCGCCGAGGTTGCGCGTGCGGCCGTGGCCGAACTCGGCCGGGGGGATCTCCAGCAGCGTCACGCTTGGCGCCGTGCGCAGCAGCTCGCGCGAGCGGTCGGCCGAGCCGGAGTCGATCGCGAGGATCTCGTCGGGCGCCTCGCGCGCGAGCGCGGCGAGCAGCTCGGGCAGCCACCGCTCCCCGTCCTTGACGGGGATCACGACGGAGACGCGGGTCACGGCCCGGTCAGCCGTCGCCGCGCCTTCTGCAGGCCGTGCCGCAGCTTGCGCAGCGCGCGGAACGCGACGTCCAGCGGCGCGCCGATCGCCCGCCGGCGCATCAGCGCGTCGAGGTCGAGGTGCCAGCGGTCGAGCCAGTAGGTGCGTTGCTGCGCCGCGGCGACGATCCGCTCGGTCCGCGCCGCCTGCTCGGCCAGCTCCGCCTCCAGCTCGGCGACGCGCGCGCGCAGTTGCTCCAGCTCGGCTTGAGTCTCGCGCTCTGTGCCCGTCGCCGCCATCGTCACAGCCGCTCCGCGATCCGCGGCGCCTCGCGGTGGAAGACCCACAGCCCGAGCGCGAACGTGCCGGCGACGATCGCGAGCGGGATCAGCAGTCGCGCGGTCCCGCCGGCACCTGCGGCGGCAGTCGGGAACTTCGCGCCGCCGATGAAGGCGTGGCCGCTCTGCGTGAGCAGCGTCGCGAGCGGGTTGAGCGTCAGCGCGACATGCTGGAGGCGCTCGCCCCCGCGCGTCGCGTACTGCGCCGCGACGTAGATGATCGGCGAGCCGTAGAAGAGCGCCTGCACGACGACCTCCCAGATCGGCTGTATGTCGCGGAAGCGCACGTACAGCGCCGACAGCAGCATCCCGACGCCGACGGCCAAGCAGGCGAGCAGCAGGACGATCGGCAGCAGCTCGAGCCAGCTCCAGCGGGGCTCGACGCCCGAGGCGAACGCGAACGCCAGCACCGCGACGAAGTTGGCGGCCAGGTTGAACGCGGCGGTCAGGGCGACCGCCAGCGGCACCACGAGCCGCGGAAAGCGCATCTTGCGCAGCAGCCCTTCGCGCGCGAGCAGGCACTGCACGCAACCCCCCGTCGTCTCCGTGAAGAAGGTCCACATGACGATCGAGCTGAGCAGGTACACCGGATAGTGCGGGACGCCCTTGCCGAGGTTGCAGCACCACGGTGAAGAACGCGTAGAGCACGCCGAAGAACAGCAGCGGCCGCACGAGCGACCAGAAGTAGCCGAGCACCGAGCCGAAGTAGCGCAGCTTGAACTCGGTCGTGGCGAGGGTCAGCGTGAGGCTCCAGAAGCGACGGAGGTCGTCGCCGAAGGCGGACGGGCCGTAACGGCGCGCGGCCGTCGTCGCACTCACGAGCGCTCCAGCTCGAACGAGTGCGGCAGGTTCGTCACCCCGCCGGTCGGGAACCATCCGTGCACGATCAGCTCGGCGACGTCCGGGCGCAGGTCGATCGCGTCCGCGCCGAGCCCCGGGCGCGCGATCGACGGCGTCACCGTGTACGTGCCGGCGTCGAGCCAGTTCTCGAATCGCATCCGTGCGACGACGCGCTCGCCGGCCCCGAAGCCGCCGGTCGCGCCGTGCAGCAGGTCGGTCGTCGAGGCGAACACCGCCGTGCCGCCCTCGTTGCGCAGCACGAAGCCGAAGATCGGATCCTCGACGTCCTCGCGGAAGAGCACGTCGAGGCAGACGTAGCCGACCTGCCCATGGCCCAACTGCGGTCACCTGCACGCCGTCGGGGTCCTCGAACCAGACGGAGACGATCTCCGCCGCGCGGTCGCCGAAGCGCTCCTCGGCGTCGGGCCCGCCGAGGTGGGGGATCGCGCGTCTGAAGTTGATCTCGTTGTAGCGGCGCGCGATCATCGCCGGCTCGCCGAGCTCGACCATCTTGCCCTTCTCGATCAGCATCGCGCGGTCGCAGAAGCGCTCGACGGCGCTCATGTCGTGCGTGACGAAGAGGATCGTGCGGCCTTCGTCCTTGAGCCGGTGGAACTCGTCGAAGCACTTCTGCTGGAAGGACGCGTCGCCGACCGCGAGCACCTCGTCGATCAGCAGCATCTCGGCGTCGACCTGGATCGCGACCGAGAAGGCGAGCCGCACGGTCATGCCCGAGGAGTAGTTCTTCAGCTTGCAGGTCGAGGAACTCCTCCAGCTCGGCGAACGCGATGATGTCGTCGAAGCGCTCACGCGCCTGCTGGCGCGTCAAGCCGAGCATGATCGCGTTGATCATCACGTTGTCGCGCGCGGTGAGATCCATGTTGAAGCCGACGCCCAGCTCGATGAACGGCGACAGGCGCCCGCGCACCTGAAGGTCGCCCGCGTCGACGTCGTAGATCCCCGCGAGGCACTTCAGCAGCGTGCTCTTGCCGCTGCCGTTGCGCCCGACGATCCCGAAGAACTCGCCCTCGGCGACCTCGAACGTCACGTCGTCGACGGCCTGAAGCACGTCGAACGTGCTGCTGCGGAACGGGTGAAGCGCCCGCTCCTTGAGCGTGTGGTACTGCTGGTGTGGAAGCTTGAACGCCTTGTCGACGTGATGGACGGCGACCGCCGGCGGCGCGCTCGGCCGAGGCGCCGTCGCGGGCGTCGCCGGCTGCGATGTGGTGCTCGTCACGGCGCTTGAACGCTAGCAACCGGCTCGGGTTGCGCGATTGCGCCGTGGCCTCATGCGTGGATCGTCGCGCACAGCACCGCCCGCGCGGCGACCGCGCCGTCGGCGTAGCCGGCGGCGGCCGCCGCGTCGGCCGATCCGCGCCGCCAGCCGTCGGGCGCATGCAGGAAGACGGTTTCGTCGCAGTGCGCGGCACCCGCGCGCGCGAGCAGGTCGTCGACGTCCTCGCGGTCGAGCTGGCGGAACCAGCCGTGGTCCTCGCGACGCCCGAAGGGCACGCTCAGGTGCACGCGCCCGCCGGGGCGCACCACCCGGAGCAGCTCGCGCAACGCCGCGGCCGCCTCGGCGCGCGGATCCGCGGAGCGCGGCGCACTCGCGCCGTACACGCCGTTGTCCATGCCGACGTGCTCGAGCGTCGAGAGGCAGACGACCTCGTCGAACCAGCCGTCGCGGAACGGCAGCGCGCGCAGGTCGCCGTAGAGGTAGGAGACGTCGAGCGACGTGAAGGCGACCGGCTCGGGTGCGAGCGTCACGATCGTCAGGTCCCGCACGCGCGCCAGCGCGCGCTCGACCAGATGGCGGTGGTTGAGGACCGAGCCGGCGTCGAGCACCCGCCCGCCGAGTCCTCGCGAGAACAGCCATGGACATTCGACGACGCGCTCGTCGAAGCCCGCGCCGAGGCCGGCGGGCAGGCGCCCGCCGCGCGCGAAGCGCGCCTGCCACGCCTCGCTGTCGATCAGCGAGGCGACGAGCGCACGCTGCGCGGCGTCATACGCGAGCGTGCCGGGCTCGACCGTCGGCGGGAAGCGCCGCGCCCACGTCCTGCCGAGCCGCACGCCGCTCGGCAGCAGCCGCTCGCGCCTCCTCGGCGGCGGACCGATCGGCTCCAGGCGCAGCGTCGTGGAGGGCACGCCGGCAGCGTCGACCGCGCGGACGAGCTCGCCCGGGTCCTCCGGCAGCTCGGCCTCCGCGCCGACCGCGCGCAGGCCCATCGCACGGTAGCCGTCGAGCACTGCGACGGGATCGGTGCCGGCCTCGCGCAGATCCTGCGGCGAGAACGCGACGAGCATCTCCTCGAGCCGGTTCTGCGGCACGGCACGAGTATCGCGGATCGCTGGCGCCAGCAAGGCGCGCGCCGCCGGCAGGACGTAGGCTGCACGCATGTCCGAGGACTGCCGCACGCTGACGCGCGAGCAGGTCGTCTCCGTGTATCGGCAGGTGCTCGGGCGCACCCCGAGCGAGCCGGAGGTCGCGCACCAGCTGGCGGGTCCGAGGACGCTCGACGAGATGTTGAGCGTCGCGCTCGACTCCGAGGAGTATGCGATGCGCCTGCGCGAGGCGGGGCGGCGGGTGCTGCGCAGGCAGACGGTCGTCAACACCTGGCATCCCGACCTGGCGTCGTGGACCCATCCCGTCGGCCAGCGCTCGGACGACGGGATCGCGATCGTCGGGCGCGAGGGCTGGTTGTTCCTGTGCGGCGGCACGAACGCCAACCTCGGGCAGTACGTCGGCGCGGTGCCGATGGAGCCGGGCTGGCTGGAGGGCTGGCGCGAGGTGCTCCGGCGGCGCGAGGCGGAGCTGGGTGCGCTCGGCGTTGCGGCCGCGACGATCGTGGTGCCCGACAAGCTCGCCGTGTACGAGCAGCACTACCCCGAGCCGCTCGAGAAGGTCGGGCCGCGCCCGGTCGAGCGCCTGCTCGCCGACGGCGATCTGCCGCTGCTGTACCCGCTCGCGCAGCTGCGCGACGCGGCGGCGCGCGAGCACGTCTACCTGCGGACGGACACGCACCTCACCTTCCGCGGCAACGAGCTGCTGTTCGCGTCGCTGCGCGAGCCGCTCGGAATCGAGGCGGCGCCCGACCTCACGGAGCTGGCGACGCGCCCTTACGTCGCCGCAGGCGACCTCGGCTCGAAGTTCGACCCGCCGGTGGTCGAGGTGATCGACGCCCCGAGCACGCTCCACGGCGCCCGCATCGCGGAGGACAACCGCGAGGCGATCGCGGCGACGGGAGGCCACATCGGCACCCGCCGCGTCTACCTCAACGAGACGGCGCCGGACCCGCGGACAGCCGTGCTGTTCGGCGACTCGTTCGGCTTCAGCGCCGAGCATTATCAAGGCCTGTCGTGGTTCCTCGGGCAGGTCTTCCGCGAGACGCACTTCGTGTGGATCCCGTTCGGCTGGGACCCCGCCTACGTGCGTGCCACCGGTGCGGAGGTCGTGGTGATCCAGGGCGCAGAGCGCTTCGCCGCGCGCGTTCCGGACCTCGCCGTCGAGGTCGGTGAGCTGGAGGCGCGCGCTCTCGGCCGTGCGCCCGCCGCGGAGCCTCCGACAGCCGTGGAGGGCTGACCCGATTCCCCAGGGCCAGCGGCTACACTCCGGCCGCGTGCACGGGGACGAGCTCACCCAGCGGGCGCGCGACGCCATCGCGAAGCAGGCGAAGTGGCATCACCGCATCGAGGTCGCGCCCGGCGTGTGGACGCCGGGCCTGCAGGACACCGCGACCGTGCTGTCGCAGATCGGCATGCCCGAGGATCTGTCGGGCATGCGCGTGCTCGACATCGGGGCGCGCGACGGCTTCTTCACGTTCGAGGCGGAGCGGCGCGGTGCACGCGAGGTGGTCGCGCTCGACAACGAGCCGCCGGACCACACCGGCTTCTCGATCGCCGCCGAGCTCCTGGGGTCGAGAGCGACGTACGTGACCGAGAACGTGTACTCGCTTTCGCCTGAGCGCTTCGGTCGCTTCGACCTCGTGCTGTTCCTCGGCGTGATCTACCACCTGCGGCATCCGCTGCTCGCGCTCGACCGCATCCACGACGTGTGCGAGCCGGACGCGCTGCTGCTGCTCGAGACGCACATGATCGACGAGGGCTTCGTCGACGCAGCCGGCAACTGGCACCGGCTCGCGGACTTCCACGCCGATCTGCCGTCGTTCCCGCTCGTGCAGTACTACCCGGCTGACCTGCTCGGCAAGGACCCGACGTCGCAGTGGGCGCCCAACCGTGTCGCGCTCGAGGGTTGGCTGCGCGGCGCGGGCTTCGAGCCGCTGAGCAGCTGGCAGCACGCCTTCCGCGGCGGGGCGGTTGCGCGCCGCATGGAGCTCGGCGCGGCGAGCGAGCGGGCCGTCGACGAGGCCGCCAGCTGGGACATGGTGACGTGGACCGTCGAGCGCACGACGGACATGCGGTGAGCGTCGGCGCGACGTGACGGTTACGAGCATCGTCATCACCGCCTTCGGAGATCGCGACACCGGCGGCGGTGCGTTCGTCCTCGAGCCCGACGGTGTGCGGCGCCTCGACTGGCTCGCCTCGACCGGGCTCGCGGTCGACGAGGCAGGTGGCAGGGTCGCGCGCCTGCTGCGCGACGCCGGGGATCCCGACGGGTGCGGCGAGCTGCTCGTCTCAGATGCGCGTGGGATCCAGCTCTACCGCCGGGTCGACGCGCTGACCGATGCCCACGACGCGGTGTGGCACGACGGCGCGCTCGTCGTCGCGTCGACCTCCGCGAACAGCCTGCTGTGGCTCAACTCGGGCGGCGAGGTGATCGGCAGCTGGAAGGCCGCCGGCGAGCGCGACGCGTGGCACCTCAACTCGCTGCTCGTGCACGAGGGGCGACTGCTCGCATGCGCGTTCGGCCGCTTCGCGGACCACCGCGGCTGGGCGGCGCCGGGTGCCGCGCGCGGACAGGGGCTCGTGTTCGACGTGGAGAGCGGCGAGACGCTGCTCGACGGGCTGAGCTGCCCGCACCACCCGTTCCGCCTCGACGGCCGCTGGGCCGTGTGCGACTCGGCTGACAAGGCGCTCCTCGTCTTCGAGGAGGACGGCCGGATCGCCGAGCGCGTGACGTTCGACGGCTGGACGCGCGGTGTCGCGCTCGACGGCGAGCGGCTCTACGTGGGCTTGAGCGTGCACCGCGACGAGCAGCCCGGCCGGCGCGCCGCGGTCGCGATCCTCGACCGCTCGACGCTCGCCGAGCTGGGGCGCGTCGAGCTGCCGGCGCGCGAGGTCTACGCGATCGCGGCGGTGCCCGACGCACTCGTCGCAGGGATGGAGCGCGGCTTCCGCACGAACCCGGCGCGCGTCGGCGACGCCGACCAGCACGCGCTCTTCCGCGCCGCTGGCGTCGAGCCGGAGCTGCTGTGGGCGGTCGCCGACCCGCTGACGGAGCGGGCCTGTCGCACGACGATGGAGGCGACGATTCCGGCGACCGTGCGCGAGGGTGAGACGGTGGAGGTCGCCTGGACGCTCACGAACCGCGGTGGGGCGATCCTGCCGATGGCCCATCCCCATCCCGTCCGCGTCGGCGCCCGCTGGCTCGCCGCCGACGGCACGCTGCTCGCCGACGGGGAGCGCGCGCTGCTGAGCGCCAGCCTGCCGCCGGGCACGAGCGCGAGCGGCACGATCGTGCTCACCGCGCCGCCGGGCGCCGGCGAGCGGATCCTGCGCCTCGCGCCGGTGCAGGAACTGGTGCGCTGGTTCGACGACGTCGACTCCGCAAACGGGGTCGCGGCGCGCGTGCTCGTCACGGCCCGGGAGCCGGAGCCGGCGGCGGTCGCGGAGGAGGCGCTCGCGTCGTGAACGTCTGCACGATCGTCGCGAAGAACTACCTCGCGCACGCTCGCGTGCTCACCGAGTCCTTCCAGCGCCACCATCCGGACGGCCGCTGCTTCGTGCTCGTGATCGACGAGACGGACGGCTACGTCGATGCGGCGGCGGAGCCGTTCGTGCTCGTGCGGCCGAGCGAGATCGGGCTCGACGCATGGGACGAGATGCGCGGTGCGTACGACGTGATGGAGCTGTCGACGGCGGTCAAGCCGTGGCTGCTGCGCTACATGCTGCGCGAGCACGACGACGGCGGCGGCGTCGCGTACCTGGACCCCGACATCCGGGTGATGGCCCGCATGACGGAGCTGGAGGCGGCGCTCGCCGAGCACGCGGTCGTGCTCACGCCGCACGTGCTGCACGGCATGCCGCGCGACGGCAGAAAGCCGAGCGAGACGGACATCCTGATGGCCGGCGTCTACAACCTCGGCTTCATCGGGCTGTCCGGCCGCGACGACGCGCACGCGATGCTCGACTGGTGGTCCGAGCGGCTGCTGACCGACTGCCACGTCGCGCCCGAGCGGGGCCTGTTCGTCGACCAGCGCTGGGTCGACTTCGTGCCGGGGCTCGTCGGCGACCTCGAGATCTTCCGCGACCCGGCCTACAACGTCGCCTACTGGAACCTGCCGGAGCGGGCGCTCTCGCGCAACGGCAGCGGCTGGCTCGTCGACGGGCGCCCGCTGCGCTTCTTCCACTTCAGCGGCTACAGCCCGGATGCCCCGGGCCGCCTCAGCAAGCACCAGGACCGCGTGCAGCTGACGCAGGACGATGCGTTGTGGGCGCTCTGCGACGCCTACGGCGACGCGCTCCTCGCCGCCGGCTTCGAGCAGGTGCGCACGCTGCCCTACGAACACGACGTGCTGCCCTCGGGGCTGCGGCTCACGAAGGGCATGCGCGCGCTCTACCGCGCCGGCGTGGAGGCGGGCGAGTGCCCGCCCTCGCTCTTCACGCCGGAGGGCGAGGCCGCCTTCGTCGCCTGGCTCGACGAGCCCGCGCCCGCGGCGCCCGCGATCTCGCGTCACCTGCACGCGCTGTGGGCCGGGCGTCCGGACCTGCAGCGCGTCTACCCCGGCGTCGAGCGCGGTGACGTGGCCGGCTACCTCGGCTGGTGCGTCGAGCACGGCCGCACGGAGGTGCCGATCCCCGACGCGCTGCTGCCGGCCGAGGCGCTGCCCCGCGATCGCGCCGGCGACGGTCCGCGCCGCCGGGTGACGCGCACCTCGCGCCCGTACGGCGTCAACGTCGCCGGCTACCTGCGCTCCGAGCTGGGCATCGGCGAGGTCGCGCGCCAGCTGATCCGCGGGCTCGACGCCGCAGCCGTCCCGGCGCTGCCGGTCGGCCTCGTCGCGCAGGAGAGCCGCCAGGGGCACGCCTACGCCGCCGGCGGGCTCGAGGACAACCCGTTCGCGGTCAACCTCGTCTGCGTCAACGCCGACGGCACGCCCGCGTTCGCGAAGCAGGCCGGCCCGCGCTTCTTCGAGGACCGCTACACGATCGGCGTCTGGTGGTGGGAGACCAGCAGCTTCCCCGAGCGCTTCATGGACGCGTTCGAGCACGTCGACGAGGTGTGGGTCGGCAGCCGCTTCGTCGCCGAGACGCTTGCTGCGCTCGAGCCGCCGGTGCCGATCACGCACGTGCCGATCCCGGTGAGCTTTCCGTCGCCGCCGCCGCTGGAGCCGGGCGAGCACGGCTGGCCCGACGCGTTCACGTTCCTGTACTCGTGGGACTACTGCAGCGTGTTCGCGCGCAAGAACCCGCTCGCCGCGATCCAGGCCTACCGCGCCGCGTTCGAGCCGGGGGACGGGACCGCCCTCGTGCTCAAGTGCATCAACCCGGGCTTCGACCCCGCCGGGCACCGGCGCGTGCAGCGGGCGATCGAGGGGCGCGAGGACATCGTCCTGATCGACGAGTACCTCGACCCGGGCGAGAAGGACCGCATGATGCGCAGCTGCGACTGCTACGTCTCGCCGCACCGCTCCGAGGGGCTCGGGCTGACGGTCGCGGAGGCGATGTTCCACGGCAGGCCGGTGATCGCGACCGCCTACTCCGGCGTCGAGGACTTCATGACGTCTGAGAACAGCTACGCGATCCCCTACGAGATGGTGCCGATCGGCCGTGGCGCCGATCCCTATCCGGCGGACGGCACGTGGGCCGAGCCCGACGTCGCCGAGCTGGGGCGGCTCATGCGCAGGGTCTTCGAGCAGCCGCAGGAGGCTGCGCGCCGCGCCGAGCAGGCGGCGCACGACATGCGCGCGCGCTTCTCGGCGAAGGCGGCCGGCAGAGTCATGCGCGCGCGGCTGGACCACGTCGCGGCGAGACTGCAGGCGCCGGACGCGTCGACGGCCGCCGCGGCGGGCCGCGGCGAGCTGCGCAGCCTGCTGGCGCACGGCGTTCGCCCGACGGCGCCCTCGCGCTTCGGCAAGCCCGGCGGTGCGGCGCGGCGGCTGCTGCTGCGCGCGATGCGGCCCTACACCGCCTACCAGCAGCGGATCAACAACGCCGTCGAGCAGGCGGTGACGAACGGCCTGGCGGGCGCGCAGGCGAGCGCCGCGGCGCAGCTGCGCGCGCAGCGGGAGCAGCTCGAGCAGCTGGCGGTCGCGCTCGAGCGCGAGCGCGGGCGGGTCGACGCCGCGAGCGAGCTGGTCGCCGCCGCGCACGCGCTGCCGTACATGTCCTCCGACGTGCTCCGCGTCTTCGACGCCGGCGCGGCCGGCCGCGTGCTCGGCTACGACGCGCCGCGCGCGGCCGCTCCCGACGACGACTACCGCGAGTTCGAGGAGCTGTTCCGCGGCAGCGAGTCGTTCATCGCCGAGCGTCAGCGGCGCTACCTCGACGTGATCGGGTCCGACTGCGCGCCCGCGCTCGACGTCGGCTGCGGGCGCGGCGAGCTGCTCGACCTGCTCGCCGGGGCCGGGGTCGCCGCGAGCGGCGTCGACTCGGACGCCGGCATGGTCGCGCGCTGCCGCGAGAAGGGGCACGACGTGGCGCTCGGGGACGGCGTCGCGCATCTCGAGAGCCTGGAGGACGCAAGCCTCGGCCTCGTCTTCTCCGCGCAGGTCGTCGAGCATCTGCCGCCCGACGTCCTCAAGCGCTTCCTGGTGGCGGCCGCCCGCAAGCTGCGCCCCGGCGGCCTGCTCGTCGCCGAGACGGTCAACCCGCACTCGGCGGCCGCGCTGAAGGCCTTCTGGGTCGACATCACCCACCAGCACCCGCTGTTCCCCGAGACGATGCTCGCGCTGTGCCGCATCGCCGGCTTCGGCTCGGCGTACGTCTTCCATCCCAACGGCTCTGGGAACGTGGAGCGAGATCGCTACACGGCCGGCGAGTACGCGGTCGTGGCGCGGCGTTGAGCTGACCGCAAGGCACGGCGCGCCTGCGATCCGGCAGCGCCGCCGAGTACTGTGCGGGCCTGTGAGCGCGCGAATCATGATCGCCGTGCCGGCGTTCAACGAGCAGGGGCGCGTCGGGGACGTCGTGCGCGACGTGCGCTCGACGCTGCCGGACGCCGACGTCGTCGTGATCGACGACGGCTCGGCCGACGAGACGGCGGCGGAGGCGCGCGCCGCGGGCGCGACCGTCATCCGCCTGCCGCTGAACTCGGGCTACGGAACCGCGCTGCAGACCGGCTACAAGTACGCGGTCCGCAACGGATACGCGGTGATCGGCCAGATCGACGCCGACGGCCAGCACCAGGCGCGGTACCTGCGCGAGATGCTCGACGCGCTCGACGAGCAGAATGCGGACGTGGTGATCGGCTCGCGCTTCCTCGGCCGCGACGGCCACTACCGGCCCTCGGCCGCGCGCAAGGTCGGAATCGCGCTGTTCAGCCGCATCGCGTCGCTCGTCACGCGCCAGCGCATCACAGACCCGACGTCCGGGTTCCAGGCGATGCGGGTCGACGTCGCGCGCTTCTTCTGTTCCGACGTCTATCCCAACGACTACCCGGACGCGGACATCCTGATCCTGCTGCACCGCTCGGGCTTCGCGGTCCGAGAGGTCCCCGTCCAGATGCGGCCGAGCACGAACGTCTCGATGCACTCAGGGCACAAGAGCATCTACTACGTCTACAAGATGCTGCTGTCGATCTTCGTGACGATGCTGCGGGGCAGGAAGGCAGAGGGGGCGCGATGATCGACGCGCGCACGCGGATCGTGGCGGTCGTCGGGTGCCTGGGCCTGCTGCTGCTGATCGTCGAGCTGGTCCGCCGCCGCAAACTGAAGGAGGAGTACTCGGTCCTGTGGATCGGGACGGGGATCGTCCTGCTCGTGCTGGCGGCCTGGTACCAGCTGCTCGGCTGGATCACGAGAGAGATCGGCGGGGTCGCGCTCTCCTCGACGCTGTTCTTCATGGGACTGCTGTTCGCGTTCCTGATGCTGCTGCACTTCTCCATCCGCGTGAGCGCGCTCGAGCGGCGACTCACGGCGCTCGTGCAGGAGATCGGCATCCTCACGGCCGCAAGAGGCGGCGACGGGGCGCCGCCGCCCGCGCCGTCCGGCGGGGATCCCGACGCGCCGCCCGCCGACCCGCGCGTGGCGGTGATCATCCCCTGCTACAACGACGGCGCCGTCGTCGCCGAGGCGCTCGCGTCGATTGAGGAGCGCGAGCCGGTGGAGGTCGTCGTGGTCGACGACGGCTCCGACGACCCGGAGACGCTCGCGGTGCTCGCGCGGCTGGAGGCGGCCGGCACGCGCATCGTGCGGCACGAGAACGGCGGCCCGGCGGCGGCGCGTGCGACCGGACTGGCGGCGACCCGCGCACCGCTCGTCTACCCGCTGGACGCCGACGACCTGCTCGACGCCGGCGCGCTCGGAGCGCTGGCCGACACGCTCGAGCGCCATCCCGAAGCCGGCTTCGCGTGGGGCGACTACGCGCTCTTCGGCGACTACGACGGCAGCTACCGGGCGCCCTCGCGCTGGCTGCCGTGGACGCTCACGTACGTCAACCCCTATCCGATCTCGTCGATGTTCCGCCGCAGGGTGCTCGAGCAGGCGGGCGACTGGCGCGGGGCCCCCGGCGCGCAGCTCGTCGGCGCCCACGGATACGAGGACTGGGATCTGTGGCTGCGGCTCGTGCGCCTCGGCGTCGAGGGCGTGTACGCCGGGCGCTCCGTCTATCGCCGCCGGCTGCACGGCAGCGGACGCGTGCAGGTGCAGGCGCGCAAGCGTCACCAGGATCTCTACCGCGAGCTGGTCGAGCGCAACGCCGACGTGTTCGAGCGGCGGCCCCTGCTGAGGGGCAGCGAGCGTCCGCCGTTCTGGAAGCCCGTCGTGTACCCGATCTTGTTCGGCGCGCGCACGGTCGTGCCGTTCCGCGTCGAGGCCTTCATGCAGCGCGCGATGATGCGCCTCGGGCTCGGGCTGCCCGGCTCGTAGACGGCGATGGTGGGGATCGTCGTCAGTGCCGCCCTCGTGTGCGGCGCAGCCCTAGCGATCGGGCAGGTCGCGATCCGCCTGTGCGGGTACGCGACGCCGTCATGGGCGACACCAGGGATCGGTGTCTCGATTCTGATGCTGCTCGCCTCCCCGGCGCTGCACGTGCCGGGCCGTACCGCGACGACCTTCGCCATCATCGCGCTCATCACGGTCGCGTGCGTCGCGGCCTGCGCATTGCGCCCGGAGCTGCGACCCGCGCCGCTCGACCTGCTCGCGGCGCTGCCGGTCGCGGCGCTGGTCCTGATCCCGTTCGTAGCGGCCGGTCACGGCGGCCTGCTCGGCGTCGGCTTCGACAACGACATGGGCGCGCACCTGCGAATGGCCGAGAGCTTCCGCTCGGCGGCGGCGCAGCGCTTCTTCGAAGTCCCGCCCGACTACCCGATCGGGCCGCACGCGCTCGTCGCCGCGATGACGACGGGGCTCGGCATCGGGCTCGACGAGACGTTCACCGGCTTCACGCTCGCGCTGCCGATCCTGCTCGGCTGGACCGCGCTCGGCGTCGTGCGCGGCGCGCGCTGGTGGGGGAAGGCAGTCGCTGCGCTGCTCGTCGCGGCCCCGGCGCTGCTGATCGGCTACTACGGCCAGGGCTCGTTCAAGGAGCTGGCGGTGCCGCTGCTGACGCTCGCCGGACTGGTGCTGCTGCTCGATCGGCCGTCGTCGCGCCACCCGGCGCGCTGGATCCCGCTCGCGCTGCTGATCGCCGGCGCGCTGTCGGTCTACTCGTTCGCCGGTTCTCGCCTGGCCGCTGGCAGTCATCGCGCCGTGGATCGCGCTCGCGGCCGGGCGGGCGCTGTGGACGCGCGGGCTGCGCGGCGCCGTCGCCGAGCTGCGCACTGTGCTGCTCCCGGCCGCCGTGGCGGTCGGCACGTTCGTCGTCGTGATCGCGCCGCAAGTCCCGCGGCTGCATAAGTTCTTCACTGCGAACACATCCGGCGAGGTCGTTGTGGGGGCGCTCGGGAACCTCGCGGGGCCGCTGCGCTTCTGGCAGCTGTTCGGGCTTTGGAACAGCCCCGACTACCGCCTCATGGGCGCCTCGGACCCGCTGGTGCTCGGCATCTGGGTTGGGCTCGCGATCGCGCTCGTGCTGCTCGGCGCGGCCGTGTCCGCGCGGCGGGGCGAGCTGCTGCTGCCGCTTGCGGCCGGGCTGATTGCCGTGCTGTGCGTGTACTTCGACCACCGCGAGTCGCCCTACCTCGCGGCTAAGGCGCTCGCCGTTGGCTCGCCTGTCGTGATGGCGCTCGCCGCGCGCGCGGTCGTCGAGCAGGACTGGCTGCCGCCCGGCTGGTGGCGTTGGGCCGGCGGGCTGGTCGCGCTGGTGCTGGTCGTGAAGCTGGTCTCGGTCGACCTGCCCGAGCTGCGCTTCAGCAAGGTCGGGCCGACGGAGCGCACGCGCGAGCTGCAGGCGCTCGAGCCGTCGCTCGCCGGGCACACGACGCTGTTCCTCGGCAACGACGACTTCCTCAGTTGGGAGCTCGAGCACGTCCGGCACACCCAGGTGGTGCTCGGGATCGAGACGATGCCGACGCGGCCGGGGAAGACGTGGACGTACGGCCAGGCGCTCGACCTCGACTCGGTCGACGACGCGACGCTCAACCAGTTCGACCGTTTCATCGTCCCGCGCGACGCGGTGGCGAGCATCCCGCCGCCGCAGCTGAAGCTGATCCACCGCAGCGCCGACTACGACCTCTACGCCCGCGTCGGTGTCGTCCCGACGCGCGCCGTGCTGCCCGGCGAGAACGGCGACAGCGCGAAGCTGCTGCGCTGCCAGACGGCGACCGGACGGGCGATCGTCGCCGGCGGGGGCGTTGCGATGATCCGAGACCCGGCCGCGACGGCGGCAGTGGCGCCGTTCGCGCCCGGCTCGACGGCGACCGCCGAGCTGAAGCTGACGCCCGGGCGATGGGACCTGCAGGCGCCGTACGGCAGCGAGCATCCCGTGCAGGTCACGATCCCCGGCCTGCTGCACGTCACGCTCAGCGCCAACCTCGACCGGCCCGGTCCGCGCTGGCCGATCGGCACGATCGACGTCACGCGCGCCGGGTCTGTCGCGGTCGTCCTGCACGCCGACAAGACGTTCCTGACGCCTGCGAGCGCGGTTGCCTACGTCGGGCCGATCTCCGCGGTGCGTCGAGGTGGCGCCCGCATGGTCCCGATCGGGGCGGCGTGCGGGCACCTGGTCGACTGGTACGAGCCCCGGACTGCGGCGGCCCGCGGCGCGGGCCGGCCCGGCTGACGCGGTGACCCGCCGGCCGAGCCTGAGCGGCAGCATCGTCGTAAACGGCGCCAACGTCGTCGTCGTCGTCGGCGCCGCGCTGCTCGCGGTCCCGCTGCTGATCGACCGGATCGGGCTCGCGGCCTACGGCGTCTGGGTGCTCGCGCAGACGGTCGTGATCTACGTCACGACGGCCGAGCTCGGCTTCGGCCCGGCGCTGGCGCGCTTCGTCAGCATTCATGTCGAGCACCCCGACCGGCCGCGACAGGTCCTCATCGCGGCGCTCGGCCTCTACGCCGCCGCCGGCCTCGTCGTCGCAGCGCTCTGCCACCTGCTCGCCGGCCCGCTCGTCGACCTCTTCTCGGTGCCGGCCTCGCTGCACGCCGACGCCGTCGCCACGGTCGGGATCGTCGGCTGGGTCACGTTCGCCGCGCTGCTCGCGAGCGCGCTCGGCCACGTGCTGACGGGGCTCGAGCGCTTCCGCGCGTTCTCCGTCACGAACGCGCTCGGATCGGTCGCGTGGCTGCTCGCGCTGCTCGTGCTGCTGGACCGCCACGCCCGCCTGCAAACCGTCGCGTACGCGGCGCTGCTGCAGTGGTCGCTCGTGTCGCTGCTGCGGCTCGTCTCGGTGCAGCGCCTCGCGCTCGGCCGCGGGCCGCGGCTCCCGGGACGCGCGCTGCTGCGCGATCTCGTGCGCTTCTCGGCGCGGCTGCAGCTCGGCGTGCTCTCGACGCTCGTCAACACGCAGACCGACCGCGTCGTGATCGGCGCGGTCCGCCCGCCGCCACGCTCGGTCAGGCCGGCATCGCGACGCAGGTCGCCGACGCCGGCCGCTCGCTCTCCTACGCCGCCTTCCACCCGATGGCCGCGCGCATGGCGATCACGTTCGGCACGGAGGGACAGGAGGCGCTCGATGCCTTGCTGGCGCGTCAGCGGCGGCTGTGGGCGATCGCGACGATCGGCGGGATCGCAGTGATCGCCGGCGCGACGCGCCCGGCGATCGGCGCGTGGCTCGGTCACGGATACGACAAGGCCGCTCTCTTCTCGATCCTGCTGACGTTCGGCTACGGGGTCGGGGCGCTGCCCGGCCCGACGTTCGCCTACCTGCGCGCGCGTGGAAATCCGACGCTCGAGAGCACCTTCGGTGCGGTCACGATGGTCGTGAACCTCGCCGCGACGATCGCGCTCGGGATCCTGTTCGGCGCGATCGGCGTCGTCGTCGCCACGACCGTCGCCTACCTTGCGAGCACCACGTGGGTTCTCCCGCCGGGCGCGGCGTCATGTGCCCGAGACGACCGCGGCATCGCTCCCGCTCGTGCGCATGCTGGCCGGCGCGGTGCTCGCCGCGGCGGCCACGTACGGCGCCGGGGAGGTGCTGCTCGCGGCGCTGCCGCGGCTGCTCGCGCTCGCCGGCGTGGGCGCCGTCGCTGGCGTCGCCTTCGCGCTCTACCTCGTCGCGCTGACCGATGTGCGGCCGTTCGCGCTGGCGCGGACGGCCCTGGCGCGCGTCCGCTAGGGTCGCCGCCGGTGTCGGACCGCATCATCCAACTGCACTTCCCCCCGCATGTGCATCCGGTCTACCGCGAGCAGTTGCACGCGGTGCCGGCGGGGTGGCGCTACCGCTCCGACCACCCGGAGCTCGCCAATGCGACCGCGGCGACGAAGCGCGTCGCGCAGGACGGCCGGCTCGGCGCGCTCGTGCGCTTCGCCGAGAGCGCCGGCGCGCGCGTCCTCTCCGAGTTGGGCTACGTGCACCGCAACCGCGGGCGCCCGGCTCCCGGAGCGAGCGTGATCCACTCCGCCGAGCGTCTGCTGTGGCGCTCGCCGCTGCCCTATGTCGTCGACCTCGAGCACGCCTCGCTGTTCGTGCTCTACCAGCAGGCGGCGATGGACCGCCCGTGGACGCGTACGCTGCTCGAGCGCTGCCTGTTTGACGAGCGGTTGCGCTTCCTGCTGCCGTGGAGCGACGCCGCCCGCCGCAGCGTCCTGACGATGGTCTCCCCGGCCGCCGCCGTGCGACTGGAATCGAAGCTGCGCACCGTGTCGCCCGCGATCCGCCTGGCCGCCGAGCGCCCGCGCGAGCGCGTGAGTGGCTCGCTGCGCGTGCTGTTCGTCGGCACCGCGTTCTTCGAGAAGGGCGGCGTCGAGGCGGTGCAGGCGCTGCGCGCCGTGCGAGGCACGCACGACGTGACGATGGACCTCGTCTCCTACGTGCCGCCCGACTGGGAGGGCCGGCTCGCGCAGGAGCCCGGGCTGACGGTTCACCGGCCCGGCGGCGCCGACCTGATCCAGCGCCTGTACGCGCAGTCCGACGTGCTGCTGTTCCCGAGCCACATGGACACGTTCGGCTACGTCGTGCTCGAGGCGATGGCGCACGGCCTGCCCGTGCTCGCGCCCCGTCACCTGGCGCTGGAGGAGACGGTTCAGGACGGCGTCTCCGGCCTGCTGTTCGGTGCCGAGAACATGCTGTACGGCGCGGACACGGTGCTGCGCTTCCGCCACACGATTCCGGTGCCCCGCAGCTACAGCGAGGCGTTGTGCCACCCGAGCGCGGGTTACGTCGCCGGGATCGCTGAGCAGCTCGCGCGCCTGGCGGAGGAGCCCGGCCTGCACGCGTGGCTCGCCGAGGGCGCGTTCGAGTCGGTCCGCTCCGGTCCGCTCTCGATCGGGCGGCGGCGAGCGCTGCTGCGCGAGATCTACGAAGCCGCTGCAGGCTGAGCCGCGGTGCCGCGCGGCAGGCACCAGGCGTAGAGCCCGAGCCGGCTCAGCGCCCTCCAAGCGAGCGTGTGCGGCAGCAGGCGCGGCGAGTCCGAGCGCAGGCCGGACGTCGCGTAGTAGGCGTCGATTCGCGGGTAGGGCGAGCGGATGCGCTGGCGGCCGTGCGCGAGGAAGAAGTCGCGTGCGAAGCCCTCGAGCGGCTCGCGGCGCGCACGCTCGGCGCCGTCTGCCGCGAAGCGCAGGAAGTCGTCCAGCAGGATGCCGTCGAGCAGGTAGAACGCACTCATCACCCAGCGCGCATAGGGGCGCAGCGGATGCTGGTGCACGAAGCCGAGCCCGGCCGCGCCGGCCGCCTCGGCGACAGCGAGGATCGCGCGCACATTCGTTACGCGATAGCCGCCGGTGACCTTGATCCAGCGCGCGGTGTCCGGCTGAACGACCCCGGCCTTGACGACCTCGGCGTAGACGAGTGCCTCCAGGTAGCTCGGTCCCGTGTACTCGCCGTGCGGCGACGTCCGCAGCACCGGCAGCTCCAAGCGGGGGAACTCGGCCCGCAGGGAGGCGCGGTCCGCGTCGGTCAGCGTCGCGTCCGCGAGCACGACGCGACGCGACATGTCGGGCCGTCCGTAGTAGGCGATCGAGGTACGCAGGCGAGTACGCCGCTCCGCCAGCGCGGCGGCGGGCGGCGGCGTCACCGGGTTCCACGCGCCGGTGAGCAGGACGCTGCATGGCTCGGGAACGGGCGCCGACACCTACGCGGTGGGGCGCCGGGCGGTCATGCACAGCAGGTCGCGCTCGCCTGCGGCGCGGTCGAGCAGCGTGATCGCGGGAGCGAGCGCCGTCGCCGCGACCTGCCACAGCGCAGCCCGCCAGCCGGCTGCGAGCACGATCCGGTCGAACAGGCGGTATTGGAGCGTTCCGATCAGCGCCCCGGGGTCGCCCGCGTCGCGCACACGGACGTCCTCGAATCCGGCGCGCTCGACCGCGCGGCGCAGGGCTGCGTGCGTGAAGTGCGTGCGGTGGCGCGGCAGGTCGAGGTGGAACCAGCGGCTGCCCATCCTTCTGCGCTGCCAGCAGCCGTAATTCGGCAGCACCGCGACGAGGATTCCGCCAGGGCGCAGGGTCTCGCGCGCCGCGCGCAGATCGTCGACCGGTGCGACGACGTGCTCGAGCGAGTGGAGCATCGTCACGGCGTCGAAGCCGCCCACGTCGTTCCCGAGCTCGCCGATCGTGCCGATGTGTGCGTCGATCCCGCGGGAGCGGGCGTGCTCGACTGCCTGCGCGGATGGATCGAGCCCTGTGACGCGCCAGCCGCGGGCGAGCAACGCCGCGCCGAGGTCGCCGTGGCCGCAGCCGACGTCAAGCACGCTGCCGGGTGTTCCCGCGAGCGCATCGAGCGGGAAGCGCCGCAGCTCGCCGCGCCAGCGCAGACGCTGACCAGCGGCGCGCAGGCGCGCATAGACGCCGCCCTGTTGCAGCGCGTGCGCCCGATACGTGCGCGTGTAAAAGCGGCCCAGCTCCGCGGTGCTGACCAGCGGGAGCGTGCGTCCCGCACCGCAGGCACCGCACGTCACGACGGTGAACGCTCCGGGGGTGCCCTCGAGTCGGTCCTTCCCGACGATCACCGACGGCTGCGTGCTTGTCGCGCCGCAGGCGGGGCAGCCCGACACGTTGCCTACCGTCATCGGGCGCTCAGCCGCCCGCGACCCGCGCCGCCCGCTGCTCCGACCACCGCTCCACGTTGAAGTCGTGGATCTCGCGCAGCACCGCCTCGATGCCGTACTCGAGCCGCCACTCGGGGTGGTCGCGCTTGAACGCGTCGAGGTCGCTGATCCACCAGCGGTGGTCGCCGATGCGGGCGTCGTCGGAGAGCGTGTAGTCGAGCGTGCGGCCGGAGATCTGCTCGCACAGCTCGATCGCCTCGAGCATCGAGACGTTCGACTCGCGCCCGCCGCCGAGGTTGTAGACGGCCGCCGCGCGCGGCGCTCTGTGGAAGGCGTGGAAGGCGCGCACGACGTCGTGCGCGTGGATGTTGTCGCGCACCTGCTTGCCCTCGTAGCCGAAGATCGTGTACGGCTCGCCCGTCACGGTGCAGCGCATCAGGTAGGAGAGGAAGCCGTGCAGTCTCGCGCCGGCATGCTGCGGCCCGGTCAGGCAGCCGCCGCGGAAGCAGACGGTCGGCATGTCGAAGTAGCGGCCGTACTCCTGCACGAGCAGGTCGGCGGCGACCTTCGAGACGCCGAACAGCGAGTGCGTGCAAGTGTCGATCGGCATCGTCAGGTCGACGCCGCCGTACCACGGGTGGTCCTCCGGCAGCTCGAGCCGCGTGCCGCGGTCCTCCAGCGGCAGGAAGTTCGGCCGGTCGCCGTAGACCTTGTTCGTCGAGGTGAAGACGAACGTCGCGTCCGGGGCGTGCTGGCGCGCCGCCTCCAGCAGGTTGAGCGTGCCGTTCGCGTTGACGCCGAAGTCCGTCTGCGGCTCCGACGCGGCCCAGTCGTGCGACGGCTGCGCGGCGGTGTGGACGATCAGCTCCAGATCGCTCGCGTGCCTCGCGACCACGTCCATCACGGCGCCGGCGTCGCGGATGTCGACGGTGAGCGGCAGGAAGGCGTCGCCCAGCTCCGCGGCGAGCCGGTCGGTCGTCGGCTGCGTCGTCGAGTCGGGCCCGAAGAAGTACGCGCGCATGTCGTTGTCGAGCCCGACGACGCGGAAGCCCTGCGCGGCGAAGTAGGCGACGGACTCCGAGCCGATCAGGCCGCCGGAGCCGGTGACGATTGCGGTAGGCACGGGGAGCGGGGAGACTAGCGAGTGGCACGGGCGGCCCGTGGTCCGCCGGCAGCCCGACGCGCCCAGTCCGCGTCCGTCATCCTTCACCCCAGTGCGCGCCCGCTTCCCCGTCACCCCCCGGCGCTATCTGACGATCGCCTACGTCGCGCTCGGTGCGCTGACGGTGATCGTGCTGACCGGTGCGGCCGTGCGGCTGACCGACTCCGGGCTCGGCTGCCCGGACTGGCCGCGCTGCTACGGGAAGGCGCTGCCGCCGCTCTCGCTTCACTCGGTGATCGAGTTCGGCAACCGCGCGTTCTCGGCGGTGATCGGGCTGCTCGTCGTCGGGGCCTGGATCGCGTCGTTCCTGCGCACGCCGCGCCGGCGCGACCTGATCGTGCTCTCGACGCTGCTGCCGCTCGGCGTCGTCGCGCAGGCGGTGCTCGGCGGCTTCACCGTGCGCCACGACCTCGCGCCCGGCTACGTGATGGGCCACTTCGGGCTGTCGATGGTGATCCTGGTCGCTGCGGTCGCTTTGGTCTTCCGCGCCCGCTACGAGCCCGGCGAGCGCGCGCCCTCGCACGACCGCGCGACGGTCTGGCTCGTGCGCTTCCTCGCGGTGCTCGGCGCCGTCGTGATCTTCGTCGGCACCGCCGCGACGGCCGCCGGCCCGCACGCCGGCGGCAGCAGAGGCCAGCTGATCCACCGCCTGCACTTCAAGGGATCGCACACGCTCGTGTGGGTGATCCACCGCCACGCGACGCTCGCCGCGCTGCTCGGCATCGGCGTGATCCTCGCCTGGTTCCTCGCCCGCCGCAGCGGCGAGAACCGCGAGCTGGGCGACTCGCTGATGGTCGCCGGCATCCTGATGGCCTCGCAGGGCCTCGTCGGCAGCGTCCAGTACGAGCTGGCCCTGCCGGCCGACATGGTCTGGGTCCACGTCACGCTCGCGACCGTCACCTGGGTCGCGCTGCTGTGGTGTGTCGGCGCCGGCGGCCGTCTCGCGCCCCGGGGCACCGCGCCGGCTCCGTCGTCTCGCGACGCCGCCCCCCCGCCCGCCGAGCAGCCGCCGCTCGAAGCGCTCGCGCGGCGCTGAGGCGGCAACGGTAAAGACTCTGCGGAGGCCCCTGGCGCGGCGACGAGGCCGTGGGATCCTCGCCGGATGGCGAGGACGCAGGCCGTCTACTACCGCGACAGGCGCGGCGTCGAGCCGGTCGACCGCTTCATCGATGCGTTGCCGGCTAAGCCCGCGGCGAAGATCGACGTCTATGTCGAGGAGCACCTGAACGGCAGGGCCCCGGACGCTCCGCCACCCGCGTTCCCGCTCAGCTCCCAGATCGACGGCGAGCTACGGGAGCTGCGGGTGCGATTCGCCCACACGCGGTACCGGGTCCTCTACCAGCGGTCCGGCAATCTGGTCGTGCTCCTGCATGCCTTCGAGAAGGACACCGGTGCGATTCCTGCCGCCGAGGTGGCGCTGGCGAAGTGGCGCATGGCTGACTTCAAACGACGAATGGATGCCGACCCGCGGGTGCCGCCGCGGGCCGGTGGTCGCGACGCTCCGCCCGCGACTCGACGCCGAGCTTGACAGTATTATCGATTTGGATAAGCTGAAACCATGCGCGCACGCAAAGACCCAAACGGTGAGGATCCGGTCGGAAAGCACGCGCGAGCGGGCGCCGCAGGGCGTGCTCGTCGCAGCCAGACCTACCGCGAGGCACGCGACGAGTACGCGGCGATCCAGACGCTGCGCGAGCGCAACTGGATCGCAGCGCACATCCGCGAGCGGCGCTACGAGTTGGACCTGACCCAGCAGCAGGTCGCGGAGCGCGCGCAGACCTCGCACTCGTTCGTCTCGAAGCTTGAGCGCGGCGACCACATGCCGACCATCCCCGTGCTCAAGCGGATCCTCGCGGTGCTGGACGAGCAGCTCCTGATCGGCATCGAGCGCTGTGGTCCCGGCGAGGAGCACGAGCGTGAGGTGGCTCCGGCTCCGGAGCTCGCCACGGCGTGATCTCGGACGGCCCGCTGCCTGATTGCGCGCTGTGGGGCTGCCACAGGCGCCTGCTGCGCCGTGTCTCCGCGGGATTGTCGCGAATGCGTGTTGGACCGATGCAGGTCGCGGCGTAGCGTCAGGCCCTTCGCCGATCTGCTCGTATCGAGGAAGGAGCGACGCATGTCGCACGCGGCACCTGACCATAGAAGTGCGTATGGACTTGTTTATCATGATGTTCATGCAGATGTTCATCGATCTGGCTTCGCCGAGGTCGCCGTGATGGCCGGAGCCCTCGCGTCGCGCCTCGACTCGATCCGCCGGCAGGGGGGCGTCAGGTCCCGCGACATCGCGCAGATGCTCGCCACGACGCCGCAGACCGTGTCGCGCTGGCAGACGGGCAAGGTCGAGCCGCAGCGGGAGCGCCTCCACCGGCTGCTCGCGCTCGAGTGGCTCGTGACGGAGCTGGCCGAGCTGTACGAGCCCGACGAGGCGCGTCTGTGGTTGTTCTCGCCGCACCGCCTGCTCGGTGGGGAGCGCCCGGCCGATCGCATCGAGCAGGGCAAGGTCGACGACGTCCTGGCTCTCATCGCGCAGCTGCGCGACGGGGCCTACGTCTAGCCTGCCGCGCGACGTGGTCTACAGACCGCAGGTGCTGACCGGCTCCGGGCGATCGATGCGCGGCCGTGGGCGGGCACGGCCTTCCGTCATATGTTCGCGGCCTATCCGCCCGAGCGCGAGATCGTCGGCAGGCGGGATCTCGGCTCGTGATGGCAGCGCACGCCGCTCGTGCGCACGCGGCAGCCGCGCCGTCCTGCCCCTTAAGCTGACCGGATGCCGTTCCCCGCCGGCCGCATGCGCCTGTTTGCCCTGTCGATCGCGCTGACGTGCGCGTTGGTCGCGGCGCTGCCGTCGGGCGCCGCCGCGTCCGGGCCGATCGCGCACATCGCTGGCGCTGGAGCCGGCGGCGCACGCGCGCAGACAGGCCCCACCGCTCTCGTCGCCCTCCTCCCCAACGACCTCGCGCCTCCGCCCCCCGGCGTCCAGCGCCCGTCCGTCGCGGACCTGATCGACGGGCATCCGGAGCTGGCGCTGGGGATGCTGAGCGCGACGCAGTCGGGCTACAGCCCGCAGCAGTCGCTGCTCGACATGACGGCGGGCACGCGCACCTCGCGCGGGACCTACCACCCGCAGAACCCGCCGGACATGAGCCTGCTGCCGCTCGGCGACAGCGATCCGGTCCATCCGCCCGGCTCGGGCCTGATCGTCAACTGGCTTGCCGCCCTCGCGCGTGCGCAGAGCGCGCCGGCCGACATCTACCCGGGCCTGCTCGCCAGCTCGGTCCCGGGCGGCGCCGGCTACGCCGGCATCGTCGGCCAGACCAACCTCGAGGCGGTGCTCGCCGCCACGCGCGCCGGCGTCGTGAACACCGTCTCGCTCGGCCAGGGCGAAAGCGTCGCCGCGCGCGCCGACGCGCTGCTCGCGCGCCACCGCCTCGTCGTCGCGCTGCTGCCGCCCGGCTACGCCGGCGACCGCCAGCTCGACCAGCTGATCGCCGCGCGCAGAGCCGGCGAGCTGCTGATCGCGATGGAGGATCCGCCGCTGCTCAACGGCCCGCAGCTGCTGTGGGCCGGGATCGCCGGCCTCGGCCCGGCGAACGCCGGCTTCACCTCCGCCACGACGCACATCCCAGGGATCGCCGCCGCGATCGACCTGCTGCCGACGATCCTGCGACACCTCGGGCGGCCGGTGCCGTCGTCGGTGCGCGGGCAGCCGATCGAGATCGCCGGCGCGCGCGACGCGAGCGCGCTGGCGCAGCTCAACAACCGCCTCGGCGTGATCGGCCCGCGCCGCATCCCTGCGCTCGAGACGTTCCTGCTCACGTGGCTCGGGCTGCTGCTACTCGCGGGCGTGCTGCGCGATCGTGCGGGCGTGCGCTTCGCGCTGCGCATCGGCGGGCTCGCGCTGATCTGGCTGCCGGCCGTCCTGCTGCTGGGCGCCGCGCTCGAGCCGAGCCAGCAGGCGGAGCTGTTCCTCGTCGCCGGCGGCTCCTTCCTGCTCGCGCTGCTGACCGACCGGCTGCTGCCGTGGCCGCGCGGCCCGGCGCTGCCCGGGATCGTGACGCTGCTCGCGTACGCGGCCGATCTCGCGAACCACTCGCACCTGATCATCCGCTCGCTGCTGGGGCCGAGCCCGCGCTCCGGCTCGCGCTTCTACGGCATCGGCAACGAGCTGGAGATCGGGCTGGCGATCGTCATGCTCGTGGCGGTCGCCGCGGCGCTGCCGCGGCGCGGGCGCACGCGCGGCAACGCGCTCGCGTTCGCGTTCGCCGGCGCGGCGCTGGCGGCGGTGATCGGCTCGGGCCGGCTCGGCGCCGACGTCGGCGGGATCTTCACGATCGCCGGCGGCGCCGCGGTCGCGACGCTGCTCGTGCTGCCGGGCGGCGTCACGAAGCGGGCGATCGGGATCGCCGTGCTGGCGCCGGTCGCCGGCCTCGCCGCGCTTGCTGTGCTCGACCTCGCGACCGCCGGCAACGGGCACTTCACGCGCACCGTCCTGCACGGCAGCGCGGGCGATCAGCTCAACACGCTCGTGCGCCGCTACGAGCTGGCGTGGTCGCTGCTGATCCACGGCTACGGGCCGCTGCTGACGATCCTCTGCGGGCTCGCGGTCGCCTACGCCGTCGTCCACCGCGACCGCATCTACGCGACGATCCGCGGCGACGACGTGTGGCGCGCCGCGCTGCTCGGCGGGCTGGCCTCCTCGATCGCGGGCAGCCTCTTCAACGACTCCGGCCCGATCCTGCTGTTCATCGGCGTCACCTCGCTGGCGTTCGTGACCGCGTACCTGCGCTCGCCGCCAGGCGCGCCGGCGCCGCCGCCTCCCGCGCAGGAGCGCCCCGCCGCGGCTGACGACGAGCTTCCGGTCGCGGCGCCGGCGACCGCCGCACGCTCGTGAGCCCGCTGCTGCCCGTCTTCGCGGTCTTCGGGATCGCCGTCTCGAGCAGCCTCGGCTACCTGCTGCCCGCGCTCGTCGGCCTGGAGTCGATGGGGATCCCGTCGCCGGGCGAGACGGCGCTCGTGCTCGCGGCGGTGCTCGCGAGCCAGGGCAAGCTGCAGATCGAGCTGGTGATCGCGATCGCCGCGGTGTCGGCGATCGTCGGCGACAACATCGGCTACTGGATCGGGCGCAAGGCGGGCCGCCGCGTGCTGACGTCGGAGCGCGGACCGTTCCATCGCCGTCGCATCGCGCTGATCGCCTACGGCGACAGATTCTTCGCGCGCCACGGCGCGAAGGCGGTGTTCCTCGGCCGCTGGATGGCGCTCGTGCGCGTCACGGCGTCGTGGATGGCCGGCATGAACCACATGCGCTTCCGCACCTTCTTCCTCTGGAACGCGCTCGGCGGGATCTCGTGGGCGATCACGATCGGGCTGGTCGCCTACTTCGCCGGCAACGCGGCCGTGCACGTGATCGAGAGAGTGGGCGTGTGGGCGGCGGTCGTGCTCGGCGTCGCGATCGTCGGCGCGGTCGTGTGGTTCCAGGTCCGCGAGCGCCGCGAGCTGCGCGAGCACGAGCGGGCGAGCGGGCGGTGACCTCGTAGCAGTCGGCTACACTCGTAGGCGATGGCTACGCATGTCCCGCAGCGAGAGCTGCGCAACAACCCGGGCGTGGTCCTCGCTCGCGTCGAGCGCGGGGAGGAGCTGACGATCACCGTTCGCGGTCGTCCGGTCGCCGACCTGATCCCCACGCGAGAGCGCGGGCAGAAGCTGGGCGCGAGCTGGGAGCAGTTCGCGGCCGGCCTGCACGGGCTGCTCGCGGACGACGACCGCTTCGAGGCGGACGTGCGCGACGCGCTCTCCGGCGATGCCGAGGATCCGTTCGAGCGATGGCGGTAGGGGCCGCGCTGCTGGACACCTCCGTGGTGATCGCGCTGGCGCGAGGGGAGATCGGCGTCGCGCAAGTTGACGCTGCTCCGGACGAGGTGGTCGTCTCGACGGTGACCGTGGCGGGCCTGCACCACGGCGTGCTCGTCGCATCGCCTGGTGCGCTGGCCCAGCGGCTCCAGACGTTGCGCTTCGTCGAGGAGAGCTGCGCTGTCGTACCGGTCGACATGCGCGTCGCCGTCCAATACGGGCGTATCGCGGCGGATGCACGCCGGCTGCTGGGCCGGAGGATCGGCTTGGGTGACGGCCTGATCGCCGCGACCGCCGTGAGTCACGGGCTTCCGCTCTACACGCGCGACAGCGACCTCGGCGGCCTTCCGGGCGTCCGGTCGGTGCTCGTCTGAGCTACGCGCCGGGCGCTCGCGGCGGCAGCCACTCGCGCACGGACGCCTCGACCGGCTCCGGTTCCCGCGGCCCGGGCGCGTCGTCGGCGGCCAGGGTCACGCGCACCACCCACGTCCTCGCGATCTTGTCGTGCAGCGCCTGGTTCTGCGGGTCGCGCAGCGGCCACAGGTAGTCGACGACCGCGTAGAGGTAGAACGTGAGCCCGATCAGCAGCTGTTGCGCGACGACCGTACGCAGGACGCCGAGCCAGAAGCCGACCGGCGCGCCGTCGGTGCGCACGACACGGATGCCGACGAGCTGCTTGCCGAGCGTCTGACCGTTGCGCGCGCCGCGGCGTGCCATCAGCAGCGGCGCGTAGAGCGAGGCGACGGTCGCGACGATCGCGTAGAAGGCGAGCGAACCGCCCGTCTTCCCCGGATCGTGGACCACGCCGGTGGCCGCGAACGACAGTGCGAGCGCGAGCGCGGCGACGATCAGCTGGTCGACGACGAAGGCGCCGGCACGGGTCCACCAGTCGGCGAGCTCGCGCGGGGGCACGGCGAGGATTCTGCCACCCCCGCCCGCGCGAACGCCGCGCGCGCCCACGCCGCCGCGCCGAGCGCCACGACGCCGCCGAGCGCGAGCGCGGTGCGCGGGCCGGCGGCGCCGGCGATCCACCCCATCAGCGGCCCGCCGATCGGCGTCGAGCCGAGGAACACGACCGAGTACAGCGCCATCACGCGCCCGCGCATGTGCGGCGCGACGGCGAGCTGCAGGAACGAGTTGACGCTCGCCGCGAACACGACCGACGCCGCGCCGACGGGCACCAGCGCGAGCGCCGCGAGCGCGAAGCTCGGTGCCGCCGCGGCGACGAGCACGACGGTGCCGAACACCGCCGCCGCGCCCGCCAGCAGCGCCGGCCGGATCCGCGAGCGCGTGCCGTTCGCGACGGCGCCGGCGATCGCGCCGAGCCCCATCGCGGTCGTCAGCGTCGCGTAGGCGCCCGCGCCGCCGCGGTAGGCGAACGTCGCCAGCAGCGGCAGCAGCACCTGGAAGTTGAACGTGAAGGTCCCGACGATCGCCATCAGCACGAGCGGGATCCACAGCTGCGGCGTCGCGCGCACGTAGCGCAGCCCGCCGCGCACCTGCCCCGGCTCGCGCGCGGCCGGCGCGACGCGCCGCAGGGCGGCCGTGTCCATCCCGCGCAGCGCGAGGATCATCGCCGCGAACGACAGCGCGTTGAGGCCGAAGCACGGCGCGACCCCGAGCGTCGCGATCACGACGCCGGCGAGCGCGGGGCCGATCGTGCGCGCGCCGTTGACGAGCGCGCTGCCGAGGCTGACCGCGTTGACGAGCCGGTCGGGGCCGACCAGCTCGACGAGGAACGCCTGGCGCGCCGGGTTGTCGACCGCGTTGACGGCGCCGCGCGCGAAGATCAGCAGGTACAGCATCCACAGCTCGATCGCGTGCGTCGTGGTGAGCGCGAGCAGCGTCAGCGCCGGCAGCGCCATCGCCGTCTGCGTGGCGATCAGCAGCTTGCGCTTGTCGAAGCGGTCGGCGATCAGGCCGCCCCACGCGCCGCCGATCAGCATCGGCGAGAACTGCAGCGCGGCCGCGACGCCGACTGCTACGCCGCTGTGCGTGAGCTGCAGCACGAGCCACATCTCGGCGACGACCTGCATCCAGGTGCCGCTCAGCGACACGAGCTGGCCGAGGAAGTAGCGGCGGTAGTTGGGGACCGCGAAGGAGCGCAGCGCGGGGCGCAGGGCGGCCGTCACGCGTCCTCGAGCAGCCGCTCGAGCAGGGCGGCCGCCTCCGCGAGCGTCGCCTGCTCGGCCGGCGTCAGCTCGCGCAGGCGCCGCGCCAGGTACTGGTTCTTGCGCGAGCGGATGCGCTTCAGCAGCGCCCGTCCCGCGGGTGCGATCGCGACGTGGGAGACGCGGCCGTCGGCCGGGTCGCCCGTGCGCGTCACGAGCCCCGCCGCCTCCAGTCGCGCGACTACGCGCGTCGCGGTCGGGCGCTGGATCCCCTCGCAGTCCGCCAGCGCGCTCGGCGTCAGCGGGCCCTTGCGCTCCACGGTCGCGAGCGCTGCCGTGAGCGTCGGCGACGTCTCCCCGCCCGTGTGCGCCTCCTGCCGCAGCCGCCGCGCCATCCGCACGATCGCCATGCGCAGCCGCGCGGCGAGCTCGGGGTCGGATGGGGAGGAGGGAGTCGATCGTGATGGTGCCGTGGTGGAGATGGTGAGCGATACTAGTTAGCGTTGCTAACCATTCTAGCAGCAGGAAGCCGGTGGCCGCGGGACTCCGCCCGCCGCCGCCGGCGCTTCAGCTCAGGAGCGCTCGAGGTCGAGCGCGCAGGAGTTGATGCAGTAGCGCATGCCGCCTCTGTCGCGAGGGCCGTCGTCGAAGACGTGCCCGAGGTGGCCGCCGCAGCTCGCGCACAGCACCTCGGTGCGCTCCATGAAGAGGCTGCGATCGCGCTCGGTCGCGACGCCGCTGTCGTCCATCGGCGCGGTGAAGCTCGGCCAGCCGGTGCCGGACTCGAACTTCGTCGCCGCGTCGAACAGCGGTGCGCCGCAGCCGGCGCAGCGGTAGGTCCCGGGCGCCTTCTCGTCGGCGTACTCGCCGGTGAAGGGCCGCTCCGTCGCCTTCTCGCGCAGCACCGCGTACTGCTCGGGGGTCAGCTCGGCGCGCCACTCGGCGTCGCTCTTCGTCACCTTTGCGTTGCTCGCCATGCGCATGCACCGTCCTTGTGAAGGGTTGCTCCTGCGAGCGTAGCGGCGCGCCGCGGCAGGGCGCTTACGAGCCGATTACGGGCGCGGGTGGCGGTGCAGGTGCAGGTGCGGAAGGTGGAGCCGCGGCATCGCGTGCGTCCGGCCGTCGACCTGGCGGCCGGCCCAGATCATCGCGGCGAACGTGGCGGCAGCCACCAAGAGCAGCAGCACGGTGACGAGGTCGATCAGGATGTCGTGCATACCGTCGAGGATGGCGTGTGCGCGGCAAGCCGCGGTCAACGGCGGTTCAAGGGCGGTTAAGGATCCGCGGCGGCGGGGTCCGCCTCCGGATCGCGCGCCGCCTCCCGCATCCGCGCGAGCGCGCCGCGCAGGATGCGCGAGACCTGCATCTGCGAGACGCCGATGCGCTCGCCGATCTGCGACTGCGTGAGGTCCTCGGCGAAGCGCAGCCGCAGGATCTCGCGCTCGCGCGGCGTGACCGATCTCATCAGCGACTGCAGCAGCGTGCGGTCGGTCGCGCGCGCGAGGCCCGCGTCGTCGTCGCCGAGCAGGTCCACGAGCGCGGCGCCGCTCTCCTCCTCGTGGCCGGTGGGCGCGTCGAGCGACAGGGCGCGCTGCGCGCCGGCGACCTCGAGCGCCTCGAGCACGGCCTCGAGCGAGAGCCCGGTCGCCTGCGCCAGCTCGGCCGGCGTCGGCGGGCGTTCGCCACGGTGGTCGGCGATCGCGCGTCTGACGCGCAGCGACGCCTCCTTGAGGTCGCGCGGCACGTGGATCGCCCAGCCGCGGTCGCGGAAGTGCCGCTTCAGCTCGCCGAGGATCGTCGGCACGGCGAACGTCGTGAAGGCGATCCCGCGCGTCGAGTCGAAGCGATCGACCGCGTTCACCAGCGCCAGCGACGCGACCTGGAAGAGGTCGTCGGGCGATTCGCCGCTGTCCCTGTAGCGCAGTGCCAGGTGGCGCGCGAGGCCGAGATGGCGCTCGACCATCGCGTCGCGCTCGGCGCTCGTGCGCCGCTGCGGGCCCTCGCCGGATGCCGGCGCGCCCGCGTCTCGGCGTGTCGCGCCCGTGCGGCGCGGGAAGACTGGCGAGCGCAGATGCTCCCGATCGTCTTCGCCACGAACCTTCTCGGCCACGGTCCCAACTCCCTCCCGGCGTCTGTCGCTTGGAGCGCCGGGGGTCTGGGGCGCCGAACTCTTCCCGACGGTCAAAGTCGTCGGCCTGTCTCCGATCGTAGCGCGCTCGGTCCGCGTTGCGCAGGGTTCCTGCGGGGAGGGCGCGCGTGACGTCCGACGGCCTGCGCGTGCTCGCCGCCGACGAGGACGAGGAGGCGCTCGACCGGCTCTCGGCGCTGCTCCAGGGGCTGGGTCACACCGTCTGCGCCTACGCGGTCGAGGTCGCCGAGGTCGCCGAGCGCGTGGCGACGGACGATCCCGACATCTCGATCGTCGTGCTGCATCGCGACGACGACCACGCGCTCGCGCTGATCGAGGAGATCGGCGCGTACGCGTCGGGCCCCGTCATCGTCCTGACGCTGCAGGACGACCCCGAGTTCACGGCGCGCGCGGCCGACCGCGGCATCGCCGCGCAGGCCAATCCGGATGGGGCGGAGGCGGTGCAGAGCGCGATCGAGCTGGCGCTGCGCCGCCACGCGGAGGTCGAGCGGCTGGAGGCGAAGGTCGACGAGCTGGAGGGCGCGATCGCGCGCCGCGCGACGATCGAGCGCGCGAAGGGGATCCTGATGGAGCGCCACGGAGTCGACGACGTCACCGCCTTCGAGCGCCTCCGCACCCACGCCCGCACCGAGCGCCGCCGCGTCGTCGACGTCGCGCAGGCGGTCGCCGGCGGCCAGCTGGATCTGTCGTAGAGGCGCTGGAACGCGAAACGCCCCGGCAAGCCGGGGCGTTCGACAGACGAGGGGCGCCCGCGCCAGCGGGCGCGCGCCACAGGATCAGCCGCAGCCGGTGTTGTTGCCGCAGCTCGAGCAGGTGTAGCAGGAGCCGGTGCGCTGCATCATGCCGCCGCACTGGCTGCACGCGGGGCCGAGGTCGAGGCCGGTCATCTTGGCCGGGACGACGGGCGGCGTGTCGGTCAGCGCGGCGGTCGGGGCGACGCTCGCGCCGCCCGGCGCCGCGGCGGCCGGGCCGGCGGTGTCGCTGCTGACGGACATCGCCGCCTCCTGCGCCATCTTCCGCTGGCGCACGGCCGGCGTCATGATGCCCAGCTCCTCCTGGATGTCCTCGTCGAGGAAGCGGGAGGCGAGCCAGCGCATGATGTAGTCGGGCAGCGACTTCGCGAACGGGATCTCCGTGTTCATCGTCATGCCCTCGGGCTCGAAGCGCATGTAGCTGAACTTGCGCACGAGCGTCTCGAGCGGCACCCCGTACTGGAGCGCGATCGAGATCGCGGTCGCGAACGAGTTCATCATGCCGCGCAGCGTCGAGCCCTCCTTGCCGATGTCGGTCAGGAAGATCTCGCCCACCGTGCCGTCGTCGTAGAGGCCCGCGGTGATGTAGCCCTCGTGCCCGCCGACGGCGAACTTGTGCGTCAGCGATCTGCGCTCGCGCGGCATCTTGCGCCGCGCCGGCCCGGCCTTCGCGAGCGCCTCGGCGACCGCCTTGTCGACGTCGGCCTGCGGAACCGCGCCGGTGGCGGCCGCGCCTTCGCCCTGCTGCGCGTCGGTCCGCAGCGCCTGCGCCGTCTTCGAGCCGTCGCGGTAGATCGCGAGCGCCTTGACGCCGAGGTGCCACGCCTGCGTGTAGGCGTCGGCGATGTCCTCGACCGTCGCGGTCTGCGGCAGGTTGACGGTCTTGGAGATCGCGCCGGAGATGAACGGCTGGACCGCGCCCATCATCTTGATGTGGCCCATGTGCGAGATCGCGCGCTCGCCGACCGCCACGTCGAACACCGGCAGGTGCTCCGCTGCGAGGCCGGGCGCGCCGACGATCGTGCCGTGCTCGTTGATGTGCGCCTCGATCTGCTCGACCTGCTGGTCTGAATACCCGATCGTCTGCAGCGCGAGCGGAACCGTGCGGTTGACGATCGTCATCTGCCCGCCGCCGACGAGCTCCTTGAACTTGACGAGCGAGAAGTCCGGCTCGACGCCGGTCGTGTCGCAGTCCATCAGGAAGGAGATCGTCCCCGTCGGCGCGAGCACCGTCGCCTGCGCGTTGCGGTAGCCGTGCGCGTCGCCCAGCTCGACGGCCTCGTCCCACGAGCGGCGCGCCGCGGCGAGCAGCGCGTCGTCCTCGCTCGTCGCGTCGGGAATCGCGTAGGAGGCATCGCGGTGCATCCGCATGACGTTGTTGTGCGGCTCGCGGTTCTCCGGGTAGCGCTCGTACGTGCCGACGGCCGCCGCGATCTCGGCCGAGCGGCGGTAGGCGCGGCCGGTCATCAGCGCGGTGATCGCCGCCGCCGTGCCGCGGCCGGCGTCGGAGTCGTACGGCATGCCGTTGCTCATCAGGAAGGCGCCGAGGTTCGCGTAGCCGAGCCCGAGCTGGCGGAAGGCGTTCGCGTTCTTCGCGATCCCGTCGGTCGGGTAGCTCGAGGCGCCGACGACGATCTCCTGCGCGAGGAAGACGATGTCGATCGCGTGCTCGTAGGCGGCGACGTCGAACGTGCCGTCCGCGTTGCGGAACTTCATGAGGTTGAGCGACGCCAGGTTGCAGGCCGAGTCGTCGACGTGCATGTACTCCGAGCACGGGTTCGACGCGTTGATGCGGCCGCTGTTGGGGCACGTGTGCCACTGGTTGATCGTCGTGTCGTACTGCACGCCCGGGTCGGCGCAGCGCCACGCCGCCTCGGCGATCTCGTTCATCAGCGCGCGCGCGTCGAGCGCCTCGCCGATCGGCTCGCCGGTCGTGCGCGCGGTGAGCCGCCACTCATCGCCCGCCTCGACGGCGCGCATGAACTTGTCGGAGACGCGGACCGAGTTGTTCGCGTTCTGGTACTGGATCGAGGTGAAGCCGTCGCCGTCGATCGACATGTCGAACCCGGCGTCACGCAGCGCGGCGGCCTTGTCCTCCTCCTTGGCCTTGCACCAGATGAACTCCTGGATGTCCGGGTGGTCGACGTCGAGCACGACCATCTTCGCCGCGCGGCGCGTCTTGCCGCCGGACTTGATCGTGCCGGCCCACGAGTCGGCGCCGCGCATGAAGGAGACGGGGCCGGAGGCGGTGCCGCCCTTGGCCAGCGGCTCCATCGAGCCGCGGATGTTCGAGAGGTTGATGCCGGAGCCGGAGCCGCCGCGGAAGATCATCCCCTCCTTCGTGTTCCAGGAGAGGATCGACTCCATCGTGTCGTCGACCGACAGGATGAAGCAGGCCGAGCACTGCGGCTGCTCTTCGAAGCCGACGTTGAACCAGACGGGCGAGTTGAACGCCGCGATCTGGTGCAGCAGGATGTGCGTCAGCTCGGCCTCGAACGTGTCGCCGTCCGCGGCCGTCGCGAAGTAGCCGCGCTGGCGGCCCCAGTCGGCGATCGTGCCGGCGACGCGGCCGATCATCTGTCTGACCGAGTGCTCGCGCGCGGGCGTGTTGAGCTGGCCGCGGAAGTACTTCTGGGTGACGATGTTGGTCGCGTTCTGCGACCACGTCGTCGGGAACTCGACGTCCGTCTGCTCGAAGGAGACCTTGCCGCCGTGGCCGATCCGCGCATCTCGCGACTCCCACTCGACGCCGTCGAACGGATGGACGCCCGGCTGCGTGAAGAAGCGACTCAGTCGCAGGCTCTCGCCGGTCGGTGCGTCGATCGTGGTGGGGGTCTGCGAGCTGTCGTTCATGCCTGCCTGCTCCTTGTCTTCCCGCTATTTGCCGCTGTTTCCCGTGCCCTTGGCCGCGCTCAGGGGGTAACAGCGAAGTGTTGCTCACCGGTCGGACGGAAACCGTGCGCGGGGCTGGATGCGGAGCGCATGGAGCGAGCGTACCGCCGCCGGGAGCAGAACCGCGGGGGACCCGGAGCCCCACCCGCCCGCCATCCGCGCGATCGCTACGATCGCCTGCGGATGACGTCCCGCGTCCGCATCCACGGCCTGCTCGCGCTGGTCGCCGCCGCGCTCGTGCTGCTGCCGGCGATCCCGGCGCGCGCCGACCAGGCCTACGAGAAGGTCGCGTCCGCCTACGCGCAGGCCGGCGGCCAGCTGCAGCCGTGCGCCTTCTCGGCGGCCGACCTGGAGGCCGCGATCCGAGGGATCCCGCCGGCCTTCCGCAACACGGTGCCCGCCCTGCGCAGAGCGATGGAGGACGCGCTCGCCGCGCACCGGCGCGGCGACTGCCGGGGGGTCAGACCGGAAGAAGGCACGACCGGGGGCGCGGCGACGCCGGGGGCGACGACCACGCCGCCGGTGACGACGACGCCTGCCACGACCCCCACGACCGAACCCGCCCCGGCGGCCACGACGCCGACGACCACCGCTCCGGCGGCCGCGGCGCCGGCGAGCACCACGCCGACCCCGCCGGCGGCCGCCGCCGGCACCCACGGGAGCGACCGCACGGCCCTGATCGTCGCGCTGATCGCGGGTGGCGCGCTGCTGCTGGCGGCGCTGCTGCTGTGGGCCTGGGCGCGCATGCGCGGCTGGGACCCGGGCTGGGTCGCGCGCATGCGCCACGCCTGGGGCGAGGCCGGCTTCCGCACGACGAGCACCTGGGCCGAGTTCACCGACTGGCTGCGGCTCGGCCGCTGACCGCCGGGCGCTCGAGCGGCCGGAAACGGCCAAGCCGTCTGCTTTACTCCGCGCCCGGATGAAGCTCCTCGTCACCGGCGGCGCCGGCTACATCGGCTCGATCGTGGCCCAGCAGCTGCTGGACGCCGGGCACGAGGTCGTCGTGCTCGACAACCTCAGCCGCGGCCACCGTGACGCCGTGCCGGACGGCGCGCGGCTCGCCGAGGTCGACCTGCTCGCCCCGGGAGCGCTCGCCGAGGTCGTCACCGAGGGCTTCGACGGCGCGCTGCACTTCGCCGCGCTCTCGCTCGTCGGCGAGTCGGTCGCGCGGCCCGAGCTCTACTGGCGCAACAACGTCGTCGGCACGCTCAACCTGCTCGACGCGCTGCGCGCCGCGGACGTCAAGCGGCTCGTCTTCTCCTCCACCGCGGCCACGTACGGCGAGCCGGAGGTCGTGCCGATCGAGGAGACCGCTCCGACGCGTCCGGTCAACCCGTACGGCGCGTCGAAGCTCGCGGTCGACCAGATGATCGGCGCCGAGTGTCGCGCGCACGGGCTCGGCGCCGTCAGCCTGCGCTACTTCAACGTCGCCGGCGCGAGCGGCTGCCTCGGCGAGGACCACCATCCCGAGACGCATCTGATCCCGAACGTGCTGCGCGCGGCGCAGGGCCTGCAGCCGGAGGTGCAGCTGTTCGGCACCGACTACGACACGCCCGACGGCACGGCCGTGCGCGACTACATCCACATCGAGGATCTCGCCGGCGCGCACCTGCTCGCGCTCGACGGCGCGCGTCCTGGCGAGCACCGCATCTTCAACCTCGGCAACGGCAACGGCTTCTCCGTGCGGGAGGTGATCGAGGCCGCGCGCGCGGTGACCGGCCTGGAGATCCCCGTCAGAGAGGCGCCGCGCCGGCCCGGCGATCCGCCGCAGCTCGTCGCCGCGAGCGGCCGCATCCGCGCGGAGCTCGGCTGGGAGCCGCGCAAGCCGGCGCTCGCCGACATGGTCGGCGACGCATGGACGTTCGCCCGGGCGCATCCGCACGGCTACGCCGGCGAGCCGGCCGCGCAGAGCAGCTGACCTCGTACCGGCGCACCGCGCCGTCCGTTTCCGCGAGAATCCGGTCCTTCGGGGGAACAGACCGACTGCTCGGGGGAAGGAGCACGGGGTGGCTAGGGCAAGTTGGATGGCGCTCGCCGTGGTCGCGGCGCTGACGATCGGCGTGGCGGGTTGCGGCAGCAGCGAGAGGGGCACGACCGTCAGGAAGATCGCCTTCGTGGCGCCGTACGGGGACAACGAACCCGACTGGACGGTGCGGGCGCAGGAAGTCGTCCGCGAATTCCCGAGATTCCTCGGGATCAGAGCCGACACGGCCGACGCGTCGCAGACGACCGACCTCAGAGGCGTGCTCGAGCAGGTTCTCGCACGAACACAACCAGCTCGTGATCGCCCACGACAGCCGCTACGCCGAAGTCGCCGAAGCGGTCGCCGCCGACACGAAGGTGCCGGAGCTGGTGTGGGGCGAACGGCCGAACGCGAAGAGAGGCCTCGTCGGCCAGATCACCGTGCAGGACAAGGAGGCCGGCTACATGGCCGGCGTCGTCGCCGCGCACGCGGCGATCACGAGAAGACTCGCCGTCATCGCGCTCGCCGACGGCTCCGCGTGGGATCTCGCGACGTGGAACCGGATGGCCGGGGGCTTCGTCGCCGGCGCGCGCAGCGTCGATCCGAAGGAGCAGGTCAGATACGTGCAGGTCGGCCAGAACGGCTCCGCGACGATCGAACAGGTGCATGACGTCGCGCTGAGACTCCTCAAGTCCGGCTCGCAGATGATCTTCACGCTGGGCGGCAGATCGACGCTCGGCGCGCTGAGAGCGGTCGAGCAGCAACAGGGCGAGAACCAGTTCATCAGCGTGATAGGCGACAAGGCCGACTTCAACAGAGAAAACTTCGTGCTCGAGTCGGTGATGTTCGAATTCAGACCGGTCTTCGATCAGGCGGTCGAAGACATCAGAACGGGCAGATTCGCGCAGCATCCGTACGAGCTGAGGCTGTCCGACAGAGGCGTCTACATCCTGCCCACCGGCCGCACGCCGAGCGACGCCTACGAAGCGGCGGTGGCCGCCAAGAGAAAGATAGAACGCGGCACGCTGAGGGTGCCGGTCACCTCCACGAGCGAAGCCGTCCAGGCGCTGATCGCCGGCAGAACGCCGCAGGGCTGAGCGCTTACGAGCCGCCGGCCGCGGCGCCGCGCGCGGCGCTGTCGGCGGCTCCGCCGGCGCCGACCGGCGCGCTCGCGGCGGCCGCGCCGTCGCGCGCGATCGTCTCGCGCATCTGCCGCTCGATCCCGGGGACCTGTCTGCGGCCCTGGCGGTCGAGCACGGTCGCGAGCGGGCCGCGCAGGGCGATCAGCGCGCGCACCCAGCTCGGCACGGTCACATGGCGGGCGCGTCGCTCGACGCCCTGCGTGACCGCGTCGGCGACGTCGGACAGCGGGTACGTCTTGCCGATCGGGCCGCTGATCTTCTGGCGCATGCCGGCCATTCCGCTGCGCTCGTCGGCGCCGCGCACCATGTCGGTGTCGATCCACGAGAAGTACGCCACGCCGACGTCGACGCCGAGGTGCGCGACCTCCGTGCGCAGGCAGTCGGCGAACGCCTCCACGCCGGCCTTGCTGGTGCAGTAGGCGGACATGAACGGCGCGTGCGCGATCGCCGCGACGGAGGCGACCTGCAGCACGTAGCCGCGGCGCTCGATCACGTGCGGCAGCGCCGCGCGCACCGTGCGCCAGCTGCCGAGCAGGTTGACCTCGACGACGCGCTCCCACGCGGCCGGGTCGATGTCGCGTACGGAGCCGCCGGTCGCGATGCCGGCGTTGGCGATCACGACGTCGATCCCGCCGAAGCGCTCGACGGTCCCGGCGACGGCCGCCTCGATCGCGCTCGTGTCGGTGACGTCGGCCTCGAACCAGGCGGCGTCGGGGCCGCACTCGGCGGCGACCTGCGCCAGCTCGTCAGGCTCGAGGCCGACGAGCGCGAGCTTCGCGCCACGGGCGGCGAGCTGCTTGGCCGCTGCCGCGCCGATGCCGCGCGCGGCGCCGGTGACGAGGACGACCTGGCCGGTGATGGGACGCGTGGTGGAGGGCATGCGCTGGACGCTACCCGGCGAGCAGGTCTGCGAGCGCCGCCAGCGCCTGCGCGAGCACGGCGGGCGCGTCGGCGCTCGCGTCGAGCGCGCGGATGCGCTGCGGCTCGGCGGCGGCCAGCGCGTCGTAGGCGGCGGCGATCGCGGCGAAGAAGTCGTCGGCTTCCCGCTCCAGGCGGTCGGGCGCCTCGCCGCGGCCGTCCTGGCGCGCGCGGCCGAGCGCCGGGTCGATCCGCAGCAGCAGCGTGCGGTCGGGCGCGAGGTCGCCGGTCGCGAAGGCGTTGATGGCGCGCACGTCGTCGATGCCGAGCTGGCGGCCGGCGCCCTGGTAGGCGAGCGAGGAGTCGACGAAGCGGTCGAGCAGGACCCAGCGCCCGGCGGCGAGCGCCGGCTCGAGCGCCTCCTCGACGAGCTGCGCACGGGCAGCCGCGTACAGCAGCGCCTCGGCGCGCGCGCCGACGCGCAGCTCCGGGTCCTTGACGAGCGTGCGGATCCGCTCCGACGCGGCGACGCCGCCGGGCTCGCGCAGCAGCACGGCGTCGATCCTGCGCGCGTGCAGCGCGTCGAGCAGCCCGCGCGCGAGCGTCGTCTTGCCGGCTCCGTCGAGCCCCTCGATCGTGATCAGCCGGCCGCGGTTCACGGTGGGCGACCTTATACGCTCGACCGGTGACCGACCTGGCCGGAACCGAGCACCACCCGCACGCCCGCGCGACGCTCGGCGCCGCACTCGCGGGACTCGGTTCCCCGCCCACCCGCCCCCAAACCGCCGGGCCCTCCCACGCCTACCTCTTCCACGGCCCTGCCGGCAGCGGCAAGCGCACCGCGGCGCGCGCGTTCGCGGCGGCGCTGCTGGCCGACGGCGCGCCCGATCCGGCGAACGTGCGCACGCGCGTGGAGCACGGCACGCATCCGGACCTGACGTGGGTCGTGCCGAGCGGCGCGCACGAGATGCTCGTCGGCGACGTGCAGGAGCCGGTGATCGCGGCGGCGGCGATGACGCCGTTCGAGGCGGCGCGGCGCGTGTTCGTGCTCGAGCGCGCCGACACGCTGATCGAGCAGGCGGCGAACAAGCTGCTGAAGACGCTCGAGGAGCCGGCGCCGTTCGTCCACCTGATCCTGTTGACCGACCGCCTCGGCGAGGTGCTGCCGACGATCCGCTCGCGCTGCCAGCTCGTGCGCTTCGACGCGCTGCCGCCGGGCGAGCTGGCGGAGCGGATCGGCCGCCGCGGCGTCCCGCCCGAGCAGGCGGCGGCGTGCGCGCGGCTGGCGCTGGGCGACGGCGAGCGCGCGCTGGAGCTGGCGCTTGGCGACGGGCCCGCGCTGCGCGCCGGCGGCGAGTCGCTCGCGCGCGCCGCGCTCGCCGGCCGCGTCGGCGACGAGGCGCCGTGGAGAGCGCTGCTCGACGTGCGCAAGCGGCGCGGCGATGCGGCCGTGACGGAGGTCGAGGCGCGCCTCGCCGAGGAGCTGGAGCTGGTCTCCAGAAGAGAGCGCAAGCGCGTCGAGAACGAGTACGCCGACCGCATCCGCCGCACGCGCCGGCGCGTCGAGACGGGCGCGCTCGACCTCGGGCTGCAGCTGTCGGGCCTGTGGCTGCGGGACGTCGCGTGCGTCGCGTGGGGCGCAGAGGACCTCGTCCACCACGTCGACCGCGCCGCCGCGCTGGGCGAGGACGCCGCCGGCCGCGACCCGCAGCGGCTGCGCGCGGGCGTCGAGCTGGTCGAGGACACGCGCCGCCGCCTGCGCAGCAACGTCACCGAGGAGCTGGCGCTGGAGACGCTGGCGTATCGGCTGGAAGGTCTGCTCGCCTGATGCGACGCTGGGGCCTGCTGTTCGTCCGCTACGGCGTCCCGCTCGGGATCGCGATCGCCGGCGTCATGTGCCTCGAGATCGGCGGCAGCTCCGCGGGCGCGGGCGTCGTGCTGATCGGCTCGGCCGCGATTGTGCTGCTGCTCAACACGATGTTCCGGCTGAGCGTCACGAGCAACAGAGAGCGCGACGAGGAGGAGCGGGCGCGCGAGCAGTTCGAGCGCACGGGGCGCTGGCCGGGCGAGTGACGTCGCCCGGAGGCGGTCCGCTTGCGGCCGCCGGAGGGCGAAACCGGCCCTCCCCGCGTCCGACCCTGGTACAAACAACGCCAGAGTGTCACAGCGAACGGTCGAGGACGAGGCGCTGCTGGACGCCACGCAGGCGTGCGTGCTGGCCGTCGGCGTGCGGCGCACGACGATGACGGACGTCGCGCGGCGCGCGAGCGTGAGCCGCATGACGCTCTACCGCCGCTATGCCGACGTGACGTCGCTGATGCAGGCGCTGATGACGCGCGAGTTCACGCAGATCCTCGGCGAGGTCGAGGCGGAGGTCCAGGCGCTGCCGAGCGCGCGCGAGCGGCTGGTGACGGCGGCCGTCGCCGGCGTCGACCGCCTCACGCGCGACCCGCTGTTCCTGCGCATCGTCGACGTCGACCCCGAGCTGCTGCTGCCGTACCTGACGACGCGGCGCGGCGCCTTCCAGCGCGCCGTCGTCGGCGTCATGGAGGCGCGCATCGCCGACGGCGTCGCCGAGGGCTCGGTCGCCGCCGGCGACCCGGCCGCCGCCGCGCGCGCGATCGAGCTGGCGCTGCGCGGCTTCGCCTTCCAGGCGCTCGCGCCGGGCGCGGCGGACGAGCGCGCGCAGGAGCTGGCGGAGCTGGGGCGGATGCTCGACGCGTACCTGGCGCCGGTTCCCTCGAACTCCCGGACGGCGCGCAGATGACCGCGCCGGATCCGCGCATGCGCTGGTGGGGCTGGGGCGAGGACGGCCATGACGGGCCGCTGTCGCCGGGCGCGCAGGCGCTGCTCGCCGAGCGCATCGGCCCGCTGCCTGCCGGTCACCGCGATCCGGTCGCGTTGGAGGACGTGCGGCTGCCGGAGCCGGCGCTGCCGGCGGCCGCGCGCGAGCTGCTCGTCGCGGCGGTCGGCGCCGAGCACGTGCGCGACGACCGCCTCGCGCGCGTCACGCACGCCGCCGGCCGCGGCTACCACGACCTCGTGCGGCTGCGCGCGGGCGACGCGAGCGGCGCGCCCGACGCGGTCGTCTACCCGGCCGACGCCGCGGAGGTCGCCGCCGTGCTGCGCGCGTGCGCCGAGGTGCAGGTCGCGGTCGTCCCGTTCGGCGGCGGCACGAGCGTCGTCGGCGGCGTCGAGCCGCTGCGCGGGCGCTTCCCCGCCGTCGTCGCGCTCGACCTCGCGCGGCTCGACCGGCTGCTCGCCGTCGACCCGGTCTCGCTCACCGCGACGGTGCAGCCGGGCATGACCGGCCCGGCGCTGGAGGAGGCGCTCGCGGAGCATGAGCTGACGCTCGGCCACTTCCCGCAGTCGTTCGAGTTCAGCACCGTCGGCGGCTGGGTCGCGACGCGCTCGTCCGGCCAGGCGTCGACCGGCTACGGGCGCATCGACGCGCTCGTGCTCGCGCTGCGGGTGGCGACGCCGAGCGGCGAGATCGCCACGCGCGCGGTGCCCGCCTCGGCCGCCGGGCCGAGCCTGCGCGAGCTGCTCGTCGGCTCGGAGGGGACGCTCGGCGTGATCGTCGAGGCGACGCTGCGGGTGAGAGCGCGCCCGAGCGTGCGGCGCTACGAGGGCTTCTCGCTGCCGCGCTTCGCCGCCGGCACCGACGCGTTCCGCGCGCTCGTGCAGGCGGGCGCAGCGCCCGACGTGATGCGGCTCTCCGACGAGGCCGAGACGCAGGTTCTCGCTTGCTTTGTCGGGCGGCGACGGGCTCACGACGCGCGCGCTGAAGGGCTACCTGCGCGCGCGCGGGCACGGCGACGGCTGCCTCGCGATCGTCGGCTGGGCGGGGACCTCGGAGGCCGAGGTGCGCCGCCGCCGCGCCGCGGGCGCGAAGCTCCTGCGCGCGCACGGCGCGGTCGTGCTGGGCACGCAGGTCGGGCACGCCTGGGAGCACGGCCGCTTCCACGCCCCCTACCTGCGCGACGAGCTGCTCGCGCACGGCGTGATGGTGGAGACGCTCGAGACGGCGACGACGTGGGACCGTCTGCTGCCGCTGCACGACGCGGTGGCGAGCGCGATCGACGGCGCGCTGCGCGAGCGGGGGACGCCGCCGGTCGTGATGGCGCACGTCTCGCACGTCTACCGTGCGGGCGCGTCCCTGTACTTCACATTCGTCGCGCGCCAGCAGGCGGGCGAGGAGCTGGAGCAGTGGCACGCCGCGAAGGCGGCCGCGAGCGACGCGATCCTCGCCGGCGGCGGGACGATCACGCACCACCACGCGGTCGGCCGCGACCACGCGCCGTGGCTGCCGGGTGAGGTGGGGGAGCTGGGGATCGAACTGTTGCGCGCGGCGAAGGCGACGCTCGACCCCGCCGGGATCATGAACCCGGGGAAGCTGGTCGACCCGGCGCCGCTGCCGGGGTCGTAGTCAGGCCGCAGCGCCGCGCGCCGCGAGGGCGGCATGCGCGGCGTCGAGCGCGGCGGCGCGCCACGCGGGGACGAGCCCGAGGCGCGTGCGGCGGTCGAGCAGGTCCTCGACCGTGAGCGCCAGCTCGTGCTCGACGGCGAAGCGCAGCTTCGCGGCGAGGTCGCCGGCCGGGCGGTCGGCGCCGGCGAGGCGGATGCGATGCGTCGCGCACACGCGCGCCTCGACGCCGGGGCGGGCGGCGACGCGGTCGAGCGCGTCCTGCGCCATCCGGCGCGCGGTGGTCAGCTTGCCGCCGACGACGGTCAGGATCCCGTCGTGCTCGACGACCGAGTGGCGGCGCGAGAGGTCGGCGGTGGAGGCGTCGTCCGCGGCGGCGTCGTCGCTCGCCAGCAACGGCCGCAGCCCCGCGAAGCGGCCGACGACGTCGTCGCGGGTCGGTGTCCGCTCGAGCACCCGCCCGATCGAGGTCAGCAGGAACGCCTCCTCCTCGGCGTCGACCGCCGGCGCGTCGCGGATCGGCTCGTCGTACGGCTCGTCGGTGATCCCGATCATCACGAGCCCGTCGGCGCGCGGGACGGCGAAGACGAAGCGGGAGGACGCGTCCGGCAACGGCGCGTTGATCGCCGCGCGCGGATCGCCGACCGCGGCGGCCGGCACGAGCAGGTGCGAGCCCTTGCTCGGGCGCAGGCGGACCGCCCCGCCGGTCAGCTCGCCGGCCCACACGCCGGTCGCGTTGACGACGTGGCGGGCGCGGATGTCGAACGTCGCGCTTGTGCCGCCGCGCTCGTCTTGCACGGTCGCTCCGTCGGCGCGCAGCGCGGTCGCTTCGACGTACGTGAGGATGCGCGCGCCGTACGCGGCGGCCGTGCGGGCGACGGCGAGCACGAGCCGCGCGTCGTCCTCGATCTGGCCGTCCCAGTGCAGCAGCGCGCCGCGCAGTTGGCGGTCGCTGAGGCCGGGCGCGAGCCGCCGCGCCTCCTCGGCGCTCACCCGCCGCGCCGCCGGCAGCCGCCGGCGGCTCGTGCCGGCGGCCGCGCGCAGCGCGTCGCCGAGGCGCAGGCCGACCTCCAGCTTCGCGCCGGCCGCGCGGCTCACCTGCCCGCCGAGCGGGATCAGGAACGGCAGCGCGCGGATCAGGTGCGGCGCGCTGACGTCCATCAGGATCGCCCGCTCGCGCGCGGACTCCCACGCGACGCCGACGTCGCCGTGGGCGAGGTAGCGCAACCCGCCGTGCGCGAGCTTGGAGGACCAGCGGCTCGTGCCCTGCGCGAGGTCCCCGCGCTCGACGAGCGCGACGCTCAGCCCGCGCGACGCCGCGTCGAGCGCCGCCCACGCACCGACGATCCCGCCGCCGACGACGAGCACGTCCACCGCCGCCCCGCCGGCCAGCTCCGCCAGCTCGCGCTCGCGCCGCGCACCGTCGAGCGAGTCCGACGCGACGAGCGCCAGCGCGGAACGGCCACCACGACGAAGTGACACCATGCGTCCAACTGTAACGCCGCGACCATCGCCCCCGCGCCACCACGCCTCGGCCCACCTCGGCTACCATGTCCGCCCGCGCCGACGTAGCTCAGCTGGTAGAGCACTTCACTCGTAATGAAGGGGTCCCCGGTTCGAATCCGGGCGTCGGCTCTCGGAAAGTGGCTGCAAATCAGTCGGTTTCTTCGCTGATCAGACGTTCTTCCGGCGAGCGCTGACGCGCCAGTTCCGGGCTTCGTGGCCAATTCGTGGCCAAAACCCACCAGGGATGTGGTCGTGCTGCTGGCGTCGGGCCTTGCCCGCGTTCAGGAAAAGGTGGCCCGGGCGGCGCTGACAACGCCCCCGGGCCTGGCACCGAAGGACGGACCTCCGATGCAAGACGTGATTCTTCCCGACCACGGGTCGGGACACCAGCCCGAGCGCGCACGACCGCCCCATCACCAGGAGCAGGCGCGACGCGAGAGCAGGCAGCCGGCGGCGTGCAGAGGCGCCGACTGGTCGCGGCGGCCGGAGCTGCTCGCGCTGGGTGCGGCGGTGCGCGAGTTGCGCGCGCGCCGCGGGTTCTCGCAGGAGACGCTCGGGTTCCGCGCGAGCCTGCATCGCAACTACGTTGGCGCGGTCGAGCGCGGCGAGATCAACCCGACCTTCCGCGTCCTGCTCAAGCTCTCTGTCGGGCTTGCCGAGCCGCTCTCGGAGCTGATCGGGATGTACCAGCGCAACCGCATGGCACAGCTCGGCATCGTGCCGCCGGCCGCGCCCGGACAAACGTCCGGTAGCCGAGCGGAGGCCGGTCCGCCTAGCGTCGTTGGTGCGGGTGGGGCCGGCTCGGGCTCGGCGGACCCGGCGCCCGGAGGTTCCCCCATCCGACGAGCGCCCCACCGGTCCGCCGAGCCCCCCCGCACCCCGCGCCGTCTCGCTCTACCGCCCGACGGCCAACGCCGCACGGAGGGTCCGATGACCCCGCCGCTCGACCTCGCCGCGCGGCTCGCGCTCTGCGCGCTGCTCGCGTGGCGGCTGGCGTCGGTGCTGCTGCGCGCCGCGGGCCTGCTCTACCTGTGGGCCGGCCTGATCGAGATCGCGACCGGCACCGGCCCGCTCGCCGGTGCCGGAGCGCTCGCGCTCGGCACCACCGCATGGCTCGCCGGGCACTGGCTGCACGCCTACCGCCGCCACGAGTACCGCAGCCCGCTCGCCGAGCGAATGCTCGGCCCCCGCCGATGCGACCGCAGGGTCGACTGAGCGCGACGCCGCGGTCATCCGCCGATGAAGCCGAAGCCGTCAGACCACGAGTCGAACAGCATCACCATGACGCAGAATCCAGCCCCGAAGAGGCATTGCGCCACGCCGAGGACGATCACGAGTCCGCCCGATCGCTCCAGCTGCGCGTGGGTCGGGTCTTTGGGGTCGTAGAGGACCGTCACCGGCTCTCCTTCTCGCACGCGCTTGAAGCTCGTGCCCATCATCGTCTGTGTCTCCACCTCGCGACCGTCGGCTGTCCGGAATCTCACGACGGGGTAGTAGATCGACATGGGCGTGCTCGCCCCCGAGCCGCCGGTCCATGCTCCGTCCACCCACGCCCCGCTCGATCCGGAGAAGCCGCCACCGCGGTTCTCGGTACTCGACGATGCCGGTCACCACTCCCTCCGCGGGTTGCGCCCTGCGTGAGAAGCGCCAGCCCGTCACGAGTGTCCAGATCCCCTTTGCGCACGCCAGCACGCCGCCGAGGGCGAACAGCGTCATGAAGTTGAGCATGGGGCCCTGAGGGCGTGTCGGCCATGTTCTCGCCCCCCCCGGCGAACGCCGCTCAGGCTTTGCCGGGTAGCTGCACGATCTCGCGCACTGCGGCGATCGGGACCATGAGCGTGCGCGGCTCGTCGGCAAGCGGCTGGAACGCGAAGTGCTCGTAGAAGCTGGCGGCGGTGTCATCGATGGCGTGGACGACCACGGCGCGGATGCCGACCAGCTCGGCGGCGCCGACCGCGCGTTCGAGCGCGTCGAGGAGAAGGCCGGCGCCCACGCCTCTGCCCTGTGCGGTGCGATCGACCGCCAGGCGGGCGATCAGGCAGATCGGGATGGGGAAGCGGGGTGACGTGCCGGCGCGCACGACGCCGGTCGTTCGGTCGCGCTCGATCTGGCCCGCGACGAGCGTGTAGTAGCCGGCGACGCTGCCGTCGGGACGGGCCGCGACGAAGGTGCGGCCCGTGTCGCGTCGCTGTCCTTGGCTCGCGTAGTTGCGCAGCCAGCGGTCCAGCGTGGGCAGTCCGCTGTCGAAGCTCGAAGTTGCGTGACGTCTTGCGAGCGGCTCGACGCGTGCGAGCTCGCTCACGTGCCGAGCACGCGCGGGCGGTCCGTCAGCCGGCGAAGCCCGGGCACGAACGCCGAGGGGTTCTCGAGCGCATCGAGGAAGCGCTGTGCCTCCTCGTCGCTGAGGACGATCCGCGGCTCGACGTCGTGCTCGCGTCGTTCGACCATGATGCGCAGCGCGGCCTCGGCCTCGGCGTCGGACAGCTCGTCGACCAGGCGGTGCAGTTGTTCCCTCGTCGTCATAGCGCAGATCGTACCGCCGCCGATGCGCCACCACGCATGGTCCTGGCCGAAGTGGCTACGCGTCGAGTGCGCCGTCGGACAGCTCGATGCGTCGCACGTCGGGATGGGCGCGGAGCTTCTCGGTGACCGTGATGATGCGGCCGTTGACGTGGGCGCGGTGTCCGAAGAGCGCCTCGACGGTGGCGCGCTCGATGCGCAGGCCTTCGGTGACGCGGAAGTCCTCGTCGAAGATGACGACGGTGACGGCGTCGTAGTCGCTGTCGCGGATCGGGCTGAGGTTGCGCCGGCCGCGTGCGCCGGTGCGGCGCAGCGCCTTGACCTGGAGGCGCTCGCCGTCGGGCAGTCTGACGTCCCATCCGCTCTGGCTGAAGCTGCCGCGCTCGCCGCCGTAGTGGTCGGCGACGATCGCTTCGGCGATGTCGCCGATCGGGTTGTTGTTGGTGCGCACGATTCCGCGGTCGCGCAGCGTGCGCATGATCGCGGCGAAGTCGGCGAGCAGCTCGCGCGTCGAGCGCGAGACGGGGTCGTAGGTCACGGCGCGGAGCATCACACGGGGCGTGCCTGCGGGGTCGCGGTTACGGCCCCGGCGACCCTCGTCGCGCGGTGTAAGGATCCTGACGCTATGTAACTCGGCAGTTGCAGAGTTGTAGACATGGGTCGCGATACCTCGTAAGCCGTTAACGAGCCGGCGCGTCTGCCGGTTCGCGACTCGATTAGGAGGATCGTTCATGGTCGTGCATGGATGCGGTTGCGCGCAGTGGTTCTGCGCTCGCTTCGCCGCAGGCTGCGCCTCGGTCTGCACGCGGCGGTTCGTCGCAGGCGGTGCGGTAGGGCGCGGATTCGCCGGTGGCAGCGGCGATTTCGCAAGGCAGGGTTCGGTGACATCTATTCCGCGTAGCGGGGGTGGTTCATATGTCGGATGCTGACGCGAGAGATCCTCGTCCGCTGCTGGCGATCGCGGCGGGCGTGGCGGGGTACCTGGTGGTGAGTCATGTGGGGCGCTGGCTGGCCGCTGTGGCCGCGCTCGCTCGCTCCCCGCTCGTGCCCGTGTGGACTTCCCCCGGTTTCGTGGACACCTTGATCTGACCCTGGAAAAGTGGCGTCGGGATACTGGAGTCTGCTGGCAGAGAGGAAGCAGCAGATGCCGAGGAGTTACCCGCCGGAGGTTCGTCGTCAGGTGATCGAGCTGGCGCGGGCCGGCACGAAGGTCAAGCAGCTCGCCAAGGCCTTTCAGATGTCGGACGCGACGATCTATGGCTGGCTCAAGCAGGACCGCATCGATCGCGGCGAGGCCGAGGGGGCGACGACAGGCCAGCAGCTCGAGCTGGCGGCCGCCAAGCGGCGGATCCGGCAGTTGGAGACCGAGCTGGCGGTCGCCAGGAAGGTCAACGAGGTGTTCCTCGCCGAGGGGATCGCCCCAAAAGGCTCTACCCGGTGATCGAGTCTCTGACCGGGCAGGGGATCAACGTGCAGCAGGCCTGCGTGGCGCTTGGCGTCTCGCAGTCGGGCTACTACGCCTGGAAGGACCGCCCCGACGCGCCCCGCACGCTGCGTCGCATCTGGCTGGCGGGCGAGATCGCCGACGTTCACAAGGAGTCCGGAGGCACCTACGGCGCGCTGCGGGTCACGGCCGAGCTGAAGTACGGGCGCGGGATCGCCGTCGGCCACAACGCCGTCGGCGACATCATGCGCCAACTCGGCCTCAAGGGCCTGCCGCGGCGCCGGCTGCCGCGCGGCGCGAAGCTCTCCAGGGTCACGTCGCTGGACTTGGTCGGGCGCAAGTTCCGTCGTGATCGTCCCAACGAGCTGTGGGTCACCGACATCACCGAGCACCCGACCCGCGAAGGGAAGGTGTACTGCTGCGTGGTGCTCGACACGTTCAGCCGCAAGGTCGTGGGCTGGTCGATCGACTCCACCCAGACCACAAGCCTCGTGCTGGGCGCGCTCGGGATGGCCACCCTGCGGCGCCCCGACCGCGACGGGCTCGTGATGCATAGCGACCGCGGGGTGCAATTCACGTCCTGGGCCGTCAGCCACAACCTCACCCAGGCCGGCATCTCCCCGTCGATGGGAGCCGTCGGCTCGGCCTACGACAACGCGCTCATGGAGAGCTTCTGGGGCCGCATGCAGGTCGAGCTGTTGGACCGTCGCAGATGGAAGACCCGCATCGAGCTCGCCACCGCGATCCACGACTACATCGAGCTCTGGCACAACCCCCGCCGCCGCCACTCCGCGCTGGAGATGCGCACCCCCGACGAGGTCGAGACCGCGTGGCTTCAAGCAAACAGCACCTCGACCACAGCGGACCCCGCACGAGACGAGCGCACGGCTGCCGGCGCCTGCGCCCGCCTCCGGCGGGCTCCGGCACCGACAGCCGACATCACCCCAAGCCACGACGCCTCCGAGCCCATCGTCACAATCACCAACGACACCAACCACGCCGCCTGATTCCAGCGTCGCGACTCCGTCGAAACAGGGTCAGATCACCGTGTCCACCGAAACGGGGGAAGTCCAGAGTTGGGCACGCCGGTATCGTCGCGCAGACCTCGGAACTACATGCCAGTTCCTTGCTGCACGCGGTGGGAGCTGCGCGCGTCGGGCAGCCCCGCCGAGCACAGCCCGCCTGCCGGAGCGAGGCTGGTGGCGGCAGAGCGTTTTGGCCACGGACCCCCGTCTCGTGGCCAAAACCCACGGGAAACCGCAGGAAACCGCGCGTATCGGAGGGCTCCTGAGAAGCTGCCAGAACCGCCGATTCCCGCTGCAATCCCGCGCCTCGCACCTGCCCGTTCAAGGCCCCTCGTAATGAAGGGGTCCCCGGTTCGAATCCGGGCGTCGGCTCTTGTGGGAGGCCCTTCTACGGCGGACGTCCCGCGTTCTCGGACTTGAGAGCTGGAGGAGCCGACGGATAGTGGGGCAGCGCGAGGGGTAACGCTCTCGCGCCTGGGAGTGGCTAGGCGAGTCGGCCGGTGGGGTCGCTGATCGAGGCCTCGGCTACGCCAGTCATGCGCCGGAAGACCTCGATTGCGCCTGCCTCTGTCATGCTGGAAATCAGGTCGACGACGATCCGGCGCTTGGCGTCGTCTGTGGACGCGGTTGTAAAACGCTCGACATAAAGTCTAGGGAACAGGCGGTACTCCTCATCCGCCGCCGCTTCCTCGTACATGCCGAAGAGGTCGCGAATCACTTGGCGTTGGCCATGCTGCAGGATGGCCAACGAAGGCCGCTGGATGACATAGAACCAGATGAGCTGCTTGAGGATGTCCACCTCGTCACGCAGTTGCTGGTCCACAGCGAACACTGCCTTCGCGTCCTCGTTCTCCAGTGCTGGGGCATCGATGTACCGAGCGATCAGGCCGGAGCCGGTTGCGCGCAGTCGCACCCGCTCGGCTGCTGTCCCGGTGTAGGGAATGTCGAACTGGACCAGATCTTGGAAAAGATCTTCGGCGATCGAGCAGAGCGTGTCGCCTCGCTCTGGGGCATCTCGCCGAAGGTGCTCAAGAAACGCTGTGAGCTCGGGTCCGTCCCGTCCGAGGCGTTCGAGGGGAACGAGCCCGGCGCGGTAGAAGTCGTCCATATCGTGGACGGCATACGTCACGTCGTCCGCCCAATCCATGAGCGTGGCTTCGACGCTGCGCTCCTCGCCTCTCCACTCGTCTCGTGTCCACTCAAAGGCGGGTCGGTCCGCGTCATAGAAGTTCCATTTTTGAGATCGTCTTGCGTCTTCGGTATCTCGGGGCCATGGGTACTTCAGGACTCCGTTCAAGGTACGGCGCGTAAGGTTGAGACCCAGGTAGCTCTGGGAACGCAGCGCGAGCCGGGTCAGGATCCGGAACGACTGTGCGTTGCCTTCAAAGCCGCCGAAGCTAGCGGCAAGCCCATTCAGCTCCTTCTCGGCGAGGTGTCCGAAAGGAGGATGACCGAGGTCGTGCGCGAGGGCTGCCGCCTCCGTAGCGTCAACGTCGAGCGCTTCGACAACGCGAGCTGCTGCTCCCGCGTAACTCTGTCTCTGGAGCCGTTCTCCGAGTCGTCGGGCGAACTGCGCGACCTTGAGCGAGTGGGTCAGCCGACTGTGGAAGCTCAGCCCGGTCTCCGACGCGGTGACCTGGGTCACGTGCGCCAGGCGCTTGAAAGCCGAGCAGTAGAGCACGCGGTCGCGGTCGCACTGCGTCTCCGTCCGGAATCTCGATGCTGGAGACGGCGTGACCCGATCAGACAGGCGAGCTGTCTCGTCTTCCGTCGGGACAAGAAGGTATGCGCGCACGGCTGAAGTCGCTAGCCGGGCCTCGCCGGTTAGGCGGATTACCCCTAGACGTGATGGACAGCTCGAACGACGAGATGCGCATCGACCGCCAGATCCCCGCTTTCCACGAGGTTCCAGAAGGCGATCGAGACTGCGGTGTTTGAGCGGTGGTCCTTTGCAGCACTCATGAGATCTCGCGGCCGCCACTGCCGGTCCGGATTTGTTTGGATCGTCGCGAGGATGGCGTCGCGCGCCTGCTGGACATCCTCAGCGATGCTCTCAAGAGGAATATCACCCGGCATGGCGTGCTGTGTGGTGCCGCTCACGGGTCTCCCTGTTGCGTGATCCTTGACTTCTGCAGGCATCTTCGACAATGGGTCGGACGGACCTTCCTGGGCGCTGCGGGAATGCCCCTTTTATCGGCTTTTCGTCTCCGATGGCTTAGGGAATGGTCCGATAACGGACCCAAAAGCTACTCCATTCTAGCCGCTATCGGCTATTCCTGCTCCGTTGCAGGCGAGATTCTGTCCCAGTTTCCGGAAGAGCCCAAGGTCGAAGGGCTGGTCGATCCTCATCCGGATAGCGACGAGCGTCCCGCAGACCGGCGGCCTGTCCCCACAGATGGCTTGACGGGACCCATCCTCGATCGAACCGCGGCCTGACCGCACGAGAAGGGTGCCGCCGTTGTCGCGGAGCATGTCGCGGATCGACGCCAGACCAACCCCTCTGTTGTCGGAGCCCGGGTTCGAAGTGACGCCCGGCATCAGTGCGGCTTTCAGGGCCTCCGAGTCTGACTCGACCGCTTCGTAGTCGGGATTGCGACGGAGACTGGCGGCGATGCCGATACCTGCATCCGCGACAGCGACCTCGAACTCCCGCCGGGAGCGAGAGCGCTGCGCGATCGCGAAGCCGCCGACTGGCGATTCTGCATGCTCCACAACATTTTGGGCGATCTCTTTGATGGCGAGGAGCACCGCCGTCCGGTCCTTCCCGGTGATGTTGAGAGCCTCGGTCGCTGCCATGGTGAGCGATTCGGCGATCTCAGGCAACTCCTCCTGCATGCGAAATGTCTGGAAAGGGCGGAACCCTTCCGGGGGGCGATGCTCGAATCCGTCCTCGATGTCCGTTCCGGTGAGAAGTCTGTTGAAGCCCATGCGGTCGAGATACATGGCAACCAGCCGGTTCTTCGGCGAGATGTAGGTGCTCCCCTGAGCCACGACCCCTCGGATGAGGGCCTCGCTCAGGCTGGCGATGAGCGCAGCCAGCGAGGCGGGGCCGATGAAAGCGAGGCCGCTCAGATCGAGCGTCACTCTGGACGGTCCGGTGAGCGCCGACAGCGGCGCAACAACGTGGATCAGGCGCTCGAGCTGATCCATGCGAAAGCCGCCTCGAAGAGAGATTTGCAGCATTTTGGAGCCAGGACCCTAACGCGCTCGATGGAGGAAGGCCTGCGTAGGGGGGCCGGCTCGGTTCTCGGCGTCGCGGGCTGTGCGTCCCCACGATGCCGAGCCGCGCGACTATCACCCCCTTCTCAAGACCGCCACGCAGTGCCACTTCGCCAGCCGCGGCGGTCGCGTGCCGGACGTGCGTGCTGTCGTTTGGGAAGGGAGGACGGGCGACTACACGGGAGGCGGTGGTGTCGAGCGCGGAGGACTACTGCGCTGGCACCGGGGAGGCGAGGTCGTCCTCGTCTTGCGGCATGCGCCGGTAGCCGTCGGCGAGCGCTCTTCCGGCCGCGTCGCGCCGTACGCGGCCCACGACCGCTCCCAGGCCGGCGCGTACGGCCTGGGAGCGGGAGGCGAACACGCCTGCCTCAACGAGCATGTCGATCGCCTCGGCGATCGAGTCGGGGACGCGGGTGACGAGCCGGACGGCCATGGTGCACGCAGAGCGTTGCGCAACACGCGTCGCAACACCAGGCGCAAGGACCCCACCGCCCGCTGCGCCCAGCCACCTATACTCGCCTTCTCCGGTGCGACGTTTGCGCGGGAAGCAGTCGATTGGGGGAGCTCTTCGTGTTGGACAACGAGCGCGCGGGGGTGCGCGGCGTCGACCGCGCGCGGGCAGCCGCGGCGGGCAGGTCGGAGCGCGTGCGTGCGCTCGCGCCGGCGGAGGCCGCGTGGGTGGCGCTCGTCCCGTGCGCGCTCGTGGCGCTCGGGGCGATCCTGCTGCTCGGGCCGCCGCTCGGCCACCTGCTCGTGCGGTCGCATGGCGACGCGCTGTGGCCGCCCGGCTGGTGGGAGGCGAGAGGGCAGCCCGAGCCGGTGAAGCAGGGTCGCTTCGCGCTCGCGGTGCTCGCGCCGCTGCTGCCGATCGCGGCCGTCGCGGCGAACGCGCGGAGGCCGCTTCAAATGCGGCCGGCGTCGATCCGCGCCGTCCTCTACGCGAGTCAGGTCGCCCTGCTGGCGTTCGTCGCAATCGCGTTCCTCGCCCAGCGCAACGCGATCGACGGCGGGCGGGTGCTGGAGCCGGTCTTCAGCGTCGGGATGCTCGTGCTGGCTGCGGGCATCGTCGTCGCGGCCGCGACCGTCCTGCGCGCGGATCGCGTACGGAGCGCGATCGGCCGCCTCGCGCGCGAGCGCCTCACGACGCGCCTCGCCTGCGGCGCGATCGCCACCGCCTTCGCCTCCGTCTGGCTGCTCGAGGCGCTCGAGACGGACGGCCTCGTCGAGCAGCACGGGCTCATGACCTGGACGCTCAACGACGTCTTCGCGGTGCTCGACGGCCACGACTCGCTCGTCGACTACCACGCGATCTACGCGAAGCTGCTGCCGTATCCGACCGCGCTCGTGCTGCTCGCCTTCGGCACGACGGGCTTCGTCTACACGCTCTTCATGATGGTCCTGAGCGTGCTGGCGCTGCTCGCCGTCTACGCCGTCCTGCGGCGGGTCGCGCGCAGCTCGCTGTACGCGCTCGTGCTGTTCGCGCCGTTCGTCGCGCTCAGCGACTGGCGCCACACGATGATCATGGCCGAGATGTGGCCGACTCGCTACGGCGGCGCCTTCCTGGTCGCCTGGCTGACGGCGCGCCAGCTCGACGGGCGCCGACTGCGGCACGCCTTCTGGCTGTTCCTCTTCGCCGGCCTGGTGCTGATCAACGACCTCGAGTTCGGGATAGCCGCGCTGCTCGCGAGCGTCGTCGCGCTGCTGTGCGCGCGCCGACCGAGCAGCGTCCGCGCGGCGGCGCCGCTGCTCGCCGCGCTCGCCGGGGGAGTGCTCGCCGCGCTCGCCGCCACGAGCGTGCTGACGCTCGCGCGCGCCGGGTCGCTGCCGCACCTCGGCCTGCTGCTCGAGTGGCCGAGGGTCTTCACCGACCTCGGCTGGTTCTCGCTGCCGATGCCGGCGATCGGGCTGCACCTCGCGATCTACGCGACGCTCGCCGGCGCGTTGATCGCCGCGGCCGTGCGCGTCGCGCGCCGCGCCGACGACGTGCTGCTGACGAGCATGCTGGCGTGGGCCGGCGTCTTCGGCCTCGTGGCCGCCGGCTACTACGCGGGCCGCTCCGACGAATCGAAGCTCGCCGCGATGTTCGCCGCGTGGGCGTTCGCGCTCGCGCTGCTGACGATCCTCTGCGTGCGGGCGCTGTCGGCCCGCCGCCGGCGCGCGCCGACGGTGCCCGAGCTGCTCGTGCTGTTCGGCTTCGGCCTCGCCGTCTCGCTGCTCGGCCAGCTCGTCTCCCCGCGGCTGCTGATCGACCGCCTGACCGCGCCGGTGCCGCCGCTCCAGTACCGGCCCGCGGCCGAGCAGTTCATCGCCCGGCACGTCGTGCGCGGGCAGCAGGTGGCGATCCTGATCCCGGAGGGGTTCCGGCTCGCCTACGAGCTGGGCGTCGACGACGTGGCGCCGTACCCCAACGCGAACGCGATCGTCACGCGACGGCAGCTGCAGACGCTGATCGACGTGCTCGCGCGCAGGCGCGTCCGCGAGCTGTTCGTGCCGATCCCCGGCGCCAGAGTGCTGGAAGAGATCGAAATGGCGCCCCAGCAGCTCGAACGGCTCGTGAGCGCCGGCTACGCGATCGGCGACTCCTCCGAAGGCATCGTCGAGCTGCACCGGACCGCTCGCTGAGCGCGCCGTTGCCGATCACGCCGCCCGCGCCAGCCGCACGGCCAGGCGGCTGTGGCGGCGGCCGACGTCGGCGGTCGCGGCGGCGCGCGCGACCATCGCTCCGGTGCCCACGACGACGGTCGCCACGCGGGCGCGCGTGATCGCGGTGTAGAGCATCTCGCGGCGCAGGAAGCGCCCGCCCGCGGCGGGGTGGGCGACGACGATCGCGATCGGCAGCTCGATCCCCTGCCCGCGGTGCACCGAGCAGGCGTACGCGAGCCGCAGGTTGCCGACCTCGGCCGGCGGGATCTCGATCACGGCGCCGGCGTCGGTCGCGGCCAGCACGCCGCCGGCGCCGGACTCGTCGTCATCGTCGCCGGAGTCGTCGCCGTCCAGCGCCTCCAGCAGCCGCAGCAGCGTCCCGTTCATGATCCCCAGCTCGTGCAGGTTGCGCCCGACGAGCATCAGCTTGTCGCCGATCCGCAGCCGCCCGTTGCCGATCGGCTTGCCGTGCGGATTCAACGCCGCTCGCAGCGCGTCGTTGAGCGCGTCGATCCCCAGCTCGCCGCGGTAGACCGGCGCGAACACCTGCACGTCGTTCACGGGATCGACCCCGTAGTGCTCGGGCAGCCGCCGCGACACGAGCCCGGCGATCTCCTCGCGCGCCGAGACCGGGTCGGCGCGCTCGATCAGGAACAGGTCGTGCTGCATCTCGTCCGTGTGCGTGAACGAGGGTGCGCGGCCCTCGCGGATCGCGTGCGCGCCCTGCACGATCATCGAGCCGGCCGCCTGGCGGAAGATGTGCGCGAGCCGCGCCGTCGGCACGAGCCCGCTCGCGACCAGCTCCGCGAACGGCTTGCCCGCTCCGACCGGCGCCAGCTGGTCGGCGTCGCCGACGAGCACGACGTGCGTGCCCGGCCCGACCGCGCGCAGCAGCGTCACGAGCAGCTCGAGGTTCGCCATCGACGTCTCGTCGACGACGAGCAGGTCGCATCTGAGCGGGTCGTCCTCGTCGAGCGTCGGCCCCTCGCCGGGGATCCAGCCGAGCGCCGCGTGCACCGTCGAAGCCTCCAGTCCGGTCGCCTCGCGCATCCGCAGCGCGGCGCGCCCGGTCGGCGCGACCAGCAGCAGCGTCGCGCGCTGCTGTGCGGCGATCGCGCCGATCATGCGGATCGACGCGGTCTTGCCGGTGCCCGGGCCGCCGGTCACGAGCGAGAAGCGGTGGGCGAACGCGCCCTGCACGCCGGCCCACTGCTCGACCGCCAGCTCGATGGTGACGTCGCCCGTAGGCGGCCGCTCGCGGTCGCCGGCAGGGCGAAGCCCGATTCCGGCCGGCGGCGCGTCCGGCGGGTGGAGCTTCTCCGACGGCTTGTCGGCCAGCAGCGCGTGCACGCGCTGCGCCAGCTCGCGCTCCAGCGCCGCCGTCTCGGCGCGGTAGACCCACACAGCCGGCTCGCCCGATTCGGAGGCGTCCTCGTCCAGCTCCAGATCCCCCGCCTCCGCCATCTCGCGCAGCAGCTCCCCGTCCGGGGAGCCGACGCCGAGCAGCTCGCCCGCCGCGGCCCGCAGCGCGCCCTCCGGCAGGCACGTCGAGCCGTCGCGCTCCGCCTCCGCCAGCACGTGCAGCACCGCCGCCCGAGCCCGCGCCGGCGAGTCCGGCGGCACGCCCTCACCGCGCGCGATCGCGTCGGCCGTGGCGAAGCCGACGCCGAACACGGCCGTCAGCTCGTACGGCCGCTCCGCGACGATGCGGTAGGCGCGGTCGCCGTAGTGGCGGTGGATCCGCGCCGCGAGGTGCGCGAGCCCGTGCGGCGCGAGCAGCAGGTGCAGCCCGCGCGTCGCGCGCAGCGCGTCCCACGAGCGCGCCGCCTCGCCGGCGCGCACGGTCGACAGCCCCGCGTGCGCGAACGCGCGCCGCGGGTCGGCGTCGATCGCGCTCAGCACGTTGGCGCCGTGCGCCGCGTAGAGGGCGGCGGCGCGTCTGGGCCCGACGTGCCGCACGCGCCGCAGGTAGGCGACGAGCGCGCCCTCGTCCGTCGGCGCCAGCGGATGCGCCTCGCGCACCTTCACCTGCGGGCCGTAGCGCGAGTCGCGCACCCACGCGCCCGTCACGGCCGCGCGTTCGCGCTCCTCGAGGTGCGCGATCGGCCCGACGAGCACGACGTGCTGCCCGTCCGCGTCCCCGTCGAGCACCGCGAAGCCGCTGTCCTCGTTCGCGAAGCGCTGCCCGCGCACGACCACCTCCGCGGCGAACGGGGTGCCCTCGGCCGGCGGCGGGTCGGAGCGGCGCGGCGGCACGCGCGGATCAGGCGATCGCGGGCGTCGCCGGCTCGGCGGCCTCGGCCGGCCGGTGGCCCAGCTCGCGCGAGATCGCCTGCACGTGCGAGCACAGCAGCTCGCCCAGCGTGCCGAGGTCGTTGCGCAGCAGCCGGGCGGTCGGGCCCGAGACGCTCACGGCCGCCAGCACCTCGCCGCCGGCGCCGAAGATCGGCGCCGCCACGCAGGCGACGCCCTCCTCGTACTCCTCGCGGTCGATCGCGTATCCGCGCGTGCGGGCGCGCCGAAGCTCGACCTCCAGCTCGGCGGCCGTCGTGAGCGTGTGCGGCGTCAGCGCGACGAACGGGGTGCGCGCCGTGAAAGCGGCGACGAGCGACTCCGGCTGGTGGGCCAGCATCACCTTGCCCGCGCCGCATGCGTGGGCCGGGACGCGGCGGCCGATCTCGGTGAGCATCCGCACCGCGTGCGCGCTCTCGGCCTGGTCGACGTAGACGATCGTGTGGCGGTCGAGCACGCACAGGTTCGTCGTCTCGTTCGTCGCGTCCCGGATCGCGACGAGGTGCGGCCGCGCGGCCGTGCGCAGCCGCTCGGTGCGGTGCTCGGGACCGCCCGCCAGCTCGACCACCTTCAGGCTCAGCCGGTAGCGGCTCGTCTGCGGATCCTGCACGACGTAGCCGCACTCGATCAGCGTCGCCAGCAGCCGGTGCGTCGTGCTCGGCTGCAGGCCGGTGCGGTGGGCGAGCTCGACGAGGCCGGCCTCGTCGGCGGCCGCGACCGCCTCGAGCAGCTCGAAGCTGCGCACGACGGACTGCACGACGGTGGGGTGCTTGGCGCTGGTCGGCATGCCTCGTCTCTCCCGTCCGTGGTATCACGGACGTTTCCATGATACGGAACGACGCCAGAACCAAGCCTGTCGTCGGCGTGATCGGGCTCGGCATCATGGGCGCCCCGATGGCGCGCAACCTGCTGCGCGCCGGCTTCCCGCTCGTCGTCTGGAACCGCACGCCGCAGCGCGCCGACGCGCTCGTCGCGGCGGGCGCCGAGCGGGCAGCCTCGCCGCGCGAAGTCGCCGAGCGCGCGGCGATCGCGATCACGATGCTGTCCGACTCGCCCGACGTCGCGGAGGTCTATCGCGCGGTGGATGGCGTGCTGGCCGGCGCCGGGGCCGGCGACGTGCTGATCGACATGAGCACGATCGCCCCGCGCGTCGCGCGCGAGCTGGCGGCAGAGGCCGCCGCGCGTGGCGCGGCGATGCTCGACGCGCCCGTCAGCGGCGGCGACGTCGGCGCGCAGGAGGGGACGCTGTCGATCATGGTCGGCGGCGACGCCGCCGCGCTCGAGCGCGCGCGGCCGGCCCTGGAGGCGCTCGGCACGCGCATCACGCACGTCGGCGCCAGCGGCGCCGGCCAGGTCGTCAAGGCGTGCAACCAGATCGTCGTGGGGCTGACGCTCGAGGCGCTCGGCGAGGCGCTCGTGCTCGGTTCGAAGGCGGGCGTCGACCCAGCCGCGATCGTCGAGGCGCTCGGCGGCGGCCTCGCGGCCAGCCGCGTGCTGGAGGTGCGCGGCCCCAAGCTGCTCGCGCGCGACTTCGAGCCCGGCTTCAAGCTCGACCTGCACGCGAAGGACCTCGCGATCGTGCTCGAGACCGGCGCGTGAGCTGGGCGTCGCGCTGCCCGGGACCGCCGTCGTCGACCAGCTCTTCCACGCCGAGCAGAGCCGCGGCCACGGCGAGGCCGACAACTCCACCGTCGTGCGCGCGCTCGAGGCGCTCGCGCAGCACGCGATCGGCACGCCGCCGGGCCCCTGAGCGGGGCGCGCGGACGCGCCTCGTTCGGACATGCGTCCAGTTGACGGCGCGCCTGAGCCATGTTCTTCGCGAACGCGAACAATGAATCTTCCGGCGTCTTTCTCGAACGCTCGCGTTCGGACCGGTAGCGCTTGTCTGATCAATCAAATTAAGCGCTTGACGTGGCGCGCCGGCCGCGTTAGCGTGCCCCTCGCGATCGACTGAAGAAGTCGCCCGCATGGAGGGGGAACGCGTTGCCGGCGCACTGCGGCGGCACTCGTTCAAAACAGTTCTTCGTATTTCCGAACGTTAAAAGCTCGAGAACGGGAGGCTCGTTGCTGCACGCAAGCGCTCAATCGCAGTTCGTTGCGGCAGCCGGGCACTCGATCTCTCATAACCTGTCGGTCGGTGATCGCCGTGTGCGCCGGCTCGCGACCTCCGTCCTCCTGCACGGGGCGGACGAGCGCGACGGAGGCACCAACAGGCCAGCGCACGGAGGCGCGACGCATCACGACCGGCAGCGCAGGGCGGCAGCACGCCTGCACGCGAAGTGTGGCGATGGGATGTGGACCCGGAGCCGTCGAGATCGGGGGATGCTCGACGTCTTCTACCCCGGGACCTCCGCCACCCTTCAGCGGCCGACAGGCGACGCCGCCAACCGCCAATAGAGCCCTTGCGGCTCTATGGCCCCGGCGGCCAGCGCGTGGGGGACGCGCTGGCCGCCGACCTTTTTCTGGGCGGCGCCTCGGGCCCGCTGGCGGCGTCATCGGTCGCTCGCCTGCGATTGCAGGCGACGCTCCCTGCTTCCTTGCCAGCGGACCCGAATGCGCTCGCCAGAAAAAGGTCGGCCGACCCTTTTCGGGTGACCCTCGGCGGCTTTCGCTTGGGCGCTGCCGTGGCTGGCGTCTGATGGCTCCTAGACCTTGAAGAGGTCGAGGAACTCGGCGGCGAGGGTGGGGTTGCCGGTGACGTGGAGGCTGGAGGGTGGGCTTTCGGGGCTGAGGGCCTTGACCCAGGCGGCCTCGGTTCCGGTCATGCGGGCGTCGGAGCTCGGGCTGTCGCGGCGCTCGATGCGGGCGCGGCCGTGCTCGCGGACGAAGGTGTAGTGCTCGGGTGCGCCGGCGGCGCCGTCGGAGATCGTGAGGGCGAGGCGGCCGGCGGCGGTCGCGGCTGAGCGGGGGAGCAGCGGGGCGAGGCGGAAGCAGGCGCCGACGTCGATCCACTCGTCCTCGCGCGGTCTGGACCACTGCGTGCGCAGCTCCCAGCGCGCGAGCTCGCCGATCGCCTCGACCAGCGCGTGGCCGCGCTCGGTCAGCTCGAGGTCGACGCGCGGCGGCAGCGAGCGGCGCCGTCTGCGCACGATCAGGCCGGCGTCGGCCATTCGCGACAGGCGCGACTCGAGCGCCCCCGCCGAGACGCCCGGCAGCCAGCGGCGCAGCGCCTCGAGGCGCAGCGGGCCGGACGCCAGGTCGCGCACGATCACCATCACCCAGCGGTCGCCGACGACGCTCAGCGCGCGAGCGTCCGGCGCCCACTGCCTACGCGGCCTGTCGCCCTGCTCTGCTGCTGGTGGCATGTGGTCCTCCCCCGACCCGCCTGCCGGCGGCGCGCGACCATCCTTGGCGGGCGCCACGGCACGGGCACGTCGTCGATTGACTTTCCCAGGCCGAACTCTCTGCAGCAGGGAACGTACGGCTTCCCAGATCCCGCCGTGACCATACCAAAATTCGGGATCACGACATTCGGGCTGGACGGCCGCTGGACGAGCGCGCCGACGTCCAGACCAGGCGGGTCGTCGCTCAGCCGTACAGCAGTCTCGAGCCGGTCAGCTCGGTGACCGTGACGAAGCTGTAGCCACGCGCCTTGAGCGTGTGGATGATGTCGGGCAGCGCCGCGACCGTCTCGTTGCGCGGGCCGCCGCCGTCGTGCATCAGCACCATCGAGCCGTTGCGGACGTTGCCGACGATGCGCGAGTAGATCGCGCCGGTGCCGGGCCGCGCCCAGTCCTGCGGGTCGACGTCCCACTCGATCGTCGTGAAGCCGAGCCCGCGCGCGAGCCCCGTCAGCGAGGAGCTGACGGCACCGTACGGGGCGCGGAAGAGGCACGGGCGGAAGCCGGTCGCCTTCCGGATCGCGCCCGCGGCGGACGTGATCTCCCCGGAGGCGAAGGCGCCGCCGCGCGACACGTCGGCGTGGTTCCAGGTGTGATCGCCGATCACGTCGCCGTCGGCGAGGATGCGGCGCGAGTACGCCGCGAAGCCGGCGACCTGCTGGCCGATCTCGAAGAACGTCGCATGGACTCTCTCGCGCTCGAGGATCGACAGCACCTGCGGCGTGTAGGTCGATGGGCCGTCGTCGAACGTCAGCGCCACGACGTGCTTCGTGCGCGCGCCGTTCGTGACGTACGCCGGCCCGGCGGTCGTGCAGCCGACCGGCAGCGGCGCTCTCAGCGCCAGCACCACGCCGCTCGGCGGCAGCGACTCGAAGCATCTCCCGCCGCTCGCGACGAGGCAGCCGGCCGTCGTCGAGAGCGTGCGCCAGCGCACCGATCCGTACGGGATCCCGAGCGCCGCCAGGTCGAACCGCGCGGACAGCGAGCGCCCGTCGCGGCGGCTCACGGTCGCGCTCAGCGGATGCGACGGGCCGTGGTGGCCGGAGGCCAGCACGCGCATGTACACGAGTCCCGCCGTCGAGCCGGAGCGCGCGACGCAGACGTCGCGCGAGGCGAAGCCGGCGCCCGCCTGGTAGACGAGGCGCACGCACAGCGCGCGGCCGTTGGCGCCGAGCGAAGCCGGCGTCCACGGCTGCGACGTCTGCAACGACCACACGAGCGAGGAGCCGTTCTGCGTCAGCTTCGTGCTGTGCAGGTGCAGCGGCGCCGTGACGGGCGGCGCCGCCGGGGTGGTCGTCGTCGGCGGCGTCGTGGTGGTGCCGGTGCCCGTCTGCGTCTGCCCCGGAGCCGCTCCGCCGGGGCCGGCGGCCACGGCGGTCGCCCCGCCGGCCGCGAGCGCGAGCAGGACGAGGAGCGCGATGCGGGGGAGGCCCTGCACGGTCGCCCAGCTTAGCCGTGCGCGCCGTCGTCGCCGTCGCGCACGGCGATCCGCCCGCGCTCGATCGCCACGGTGCGGCGCCCCGCCAGCAGATCCTCCAGCTCGGCGCCGACCAGCTCGCGGCGCCAGCCGCCCAGCGCGCGCACCTCCGGCTCGGGGTCGCCGCGCCGCGCGGCGATCACGACCCGCTCCAGCTCCGCGCGCGAGGCGACCAGCTCGTACGCCAGCCCGGCCTCGATCGCGCGTGCGCGGATGACCGCCTCGATCAGCGCCACGAGCGGCGCGTCGCCCGGCTCGGAGCCCGGCCCGCGCGCCTCGCGCGCGATCGGCTCGGCCTCGCGGCCGCGCTCGACGGCCGCGATCAGCTCCGGCCCCCGTCGCTTGAGGTGGCCGCCGTGCAGGCCGCGGATCTGCTCCAGCTGGTCCGCCGCGGTCGGCTTGCGCTTCGCGATCTCGACGAGCGCGGGGTCCGGCAGGATCGTCCCGACCGGCTTGTCCTCGGCCGAGGCGGTGCGCTCGCGCCAGGCGGCCAGCTCGCGCGCGACGGCGCGCGAGCGGGGGTCGAGCGAGGCGGCGCGCGGGAGCCGCTCGAAGGCGGTCTCGGGGTCGCGCTCGTCGCTCGCGCCCTCCATCCGTCTGCACTCCTCGCGCGCCCACTCGAGGCGGCCCTTCGCGTCCAGCCGACTGTGCAGCGCGTCGCTCAGCTCGAGCAGGTGCAGCACGTCCTCGCGCGCGTAGGACAGCTGCTCGGCCGTCAGCGGGCGCGCGTCCCAGCGCGTGTAGCTCGCGCTCTTGGCGACGTGCAGTCTCAGCACGCCGCCGATCAGGTTGCCGTAGCCGGTCTGCGCGCCCTGCCCGGCGAAGCCGGCCGCGACCTGCGTGTCGAAGACGTTCGTGACCTCGGTTCTCCATACGCGCCGCAGCAGCGCGACGTCCTGGCGCGCGGCGTGCAGGACGATCTCGATCTCGGGGTCGGCGAGCACCTCGGCCAGCGGGGTCGCGTCGAGCGGCTCGAGCGTGTCGAACAGCGCGATGCGGATGCCGCCCTCCGCGCCGGGGTCGTCGGCGACGACCTGCACGAGGCACAGCAGGGCGCGGTAGCGGCCCTCCGACATGAACTCGGTGTCGATGCCAAGCCGGCCGCCCGCGCGCGCGAGCGCTGCGATGCGCGCGACCTCGTCTTGGCCGGCGAGCGTGGGGGCCGTCGATGCTTCCACCACTCAGCATCATGACCGAGTGGCGCGGCGGCTGCGATGCGCGGGCCGCGCTTTAACCGACCCCGTTGGTAGGATTTACGCCGTGATCTTCTCCTCGAAGGCCGAGTACGGGGTCCGCCTGATGGTCGAGCTGGGGCGGCAGACGCCCGAGCAGCCGACGAGCCTGAAGGCGATCGCCGAGGCCGAGCGGCTGCCGCTCGCCTACCTCGAGCAGGTCGTCGCTCGGCTCAAGAGAGCGGGGCTCGTGATGAGCGCTCGCGGTGCGCACGGCGGCTACTGGCTCGCGCGCCCGGCCGAGGAGATCACGATGGACGAGGTCGTGCAGGCGCTCGAGGGCGCGATCGCGCCGATGGAGTGCTTCCTCGGCGAGACGACCGAGCGGGTGCTGTGCTCGCACGCCGGCGGCCACGCCGACGACCATCAGCACTGCGCGACGAAGCTGCTGTGGATGCGCGTGCAGGGCGGCATCGCCCGCTCGCTGCAGACCACGACGCTCGCGGAGTTGGTGGAGTTCTCCCGCCGCGAGTCCGCCGTCCCGGCGCTCTGATTCCTCCCCCCGAACCCCCACTGCAGGAGACCATGGCCGAGCTCGAGATCCGCAACCTCCACGTCCGCGCCGGCGAGAAGGAGATCCTCAAGGGTCTCGACCTCGCCGTCGGCAAGGGCGAGATCCACGCCCTGATGGGCCCGAACGGCTCCGGCAAGTCGACGCTCGCCAACGTCGTGATGGGGCACCCGAACCTCGAGGTGACCGAGGGCCAGGTGATCTTCAAGGGCGAGGACATCACCGAGGCCGACACCGACGAGCGCGCCCGCATGGGCCTCTTCATGGCCTTCCAGTACCCGGTCGCCGTGCCGGGCGTGACCGTCACGAAGTACCTGCGCACGGTCATCAACGCGCACCGCGAGTCGCGCGGCGAGGAGCCGATCTCGCTGAAGGAGTTCCGCCAGACGGTCGAGGCGGCGATGAGACTGACCGAGGTCCCGAGAGAGTTCTCGGCGCGCTACCTCAACGAGGGCTTCTCCGGCGGCGAGAAGAAGCGCATGGAGATCCTCCAGCTGGCGCTCCAGAAGCCCGACATGGCGATCCTCGACGAGACCGACTCGGGCCTCGACATCGACGCGCTGCGCGTCGTCTCCAACGGCGTCAACGCCGTCGCGGGCGACCACATGGGCGTGCTGATCATCACCCACTACCAGCGCATCCTGCACCTCGTGCAGCCCAGCCACGTGCACGTCATGTACCAGGGCCGGATCGTCAAGGAGGGCGGCCCGGAGCTCGTCGGCGTGCTGGAGGAGAAGGGCTACGGCTGGATCAAGGACGAGGTCGAGGCCGCCTCGGCGGCCTAGTCGCAGCGATGTCCGCGACCGCTCCCAGCTCGACGTTCGACGCGGCGGCGGTCGCGGCGCAGTTCCCGATCCTGCAGCGCGAGATCGGCGGCCAGCGGATCGTCTACCTCGACTCCGGCGCGACCGCGCAGAAGCCCGAGGCGGTGCTGCGCACGCTCGACGATTCCTACCGGCTGCACAACGCGAACATCCACCGCGGCGTCTACACGCTCGCGCAGGAGGCGACCGAGCGCTTCGAGGGCGCGCGCGAGCGGATCGCGCGCTTCGTCGGGGCGCCGACGGCCGAGACGATCTTCGCGAAGAACGTCACCGAGGCGATCAACCTCGTCGCCTACGCCTGGGGTCGCAGAAACGTCGGAGAAGGCGACACGATCGTGCTCACGCCGATGGAGCACCACGCGAACATCGTGCCGTGGCAGCAGCTCGCGCTCGAGGTGGGGGCGAGACTCGCCTACGTCGAGCTGACGGAGGACGGCCGGCTCGACATGGACAGCTTCGACGCGCTGCTGGAGCGCGCGCCGAAGCTCGTCGCCGTCGCGCACGTCTCGAACGTGCTGGGGACGCTGAACCCGGTCGAGCGGATCGTCGCGAGAGCGCACGACGCCGGCGCGGTCGTGCTGGTCGACGGGGCGCAGGCGGTCCCGCACCTGCGCGTCGACCTGCGCGCGCTCGGCGCCGACTTCTACGGCTTCACCGGCCACAAGGTCTACGGGCCGACGGGCATCGGCGTGCTGCATGGTCGTCGCGAGCTGCTGGAGGCGATGCCGCCCTTCCTGACCGGCGGCGACATGATCGCCTCGGTCGACTTCGAGCGCTCGACGTTCGCCGAGATCCCGCACAAGTTCGAGGCCGGCACGACGCCGTACGTCGAGGCGACCGGGCTCGGCGCGGCCGTCGAGTGGCTCGACGCGCTCGGGCTGGAGGCGGTGCACGCGCACGAGCAGGCGCTCGTCGCCTACGCGCTCGACGCGCTCGCGGAGGTGCCGGGGCTGACGATCTACGGGCCGGCCGCGGAGCTGCGCGGGTCGCTCGTCTCGTTCGCGCTGGACGGCGTCCATCCGCACGACGTGGCGGAGCTGCTGAGCCGCAGAAACGTCTGCGTGCGCGCCGGCCACCACTGCGCGCAGCCGCTGATGCGCCGCCTCGGCGTGCCGGCGACGACGCGCGCGAGCTTCGCCGCGCACTCGACGCGCGCTGACGTCGACGCGCTCGTCGACGGGCTGCACGAGGTCCGTCGCGTGTTCCGCCTGTAGCCCTGCGGACACGCTTGGCGCGTCCGCTGCGCGGAGGGCGCCGTACGGTGTTCGATCCCGCGGCCAGTAGTTCAAACTACTTTACTTCTGGCCAACGGCTCACTAGGATCCTTCTTGGTTGGGCAGGGGGCGTGCTTCGCACGCAATCTCCGCTCGACCTGCCGCCCATTGACTTGCTCGCGGGGACGCGAGACGAGACAGCGGCGAACCGGCGAGGGCCGTCGCGACCACGGCCCTCGCCGCATTTAACGCTCGCCGCGAGGCGGCCGCCGGTGCGGCCCGGGTGTGCTCCTGCAGTCCGCGCCGCGCGGCCGCCGGCTCAGCGGGCGGCCGTCGCCCGCGCCGATGCGTGGCTAGGGTGTGGGGCGATGGACGACCTCTATCGCGAGTACATCCTCGAGCACTACAAGCGGCCCCACAACTGGTCGCCGCCCGCGGCCGAGCTGGAGTCGCCGGACCTCGAGTTCGAGGACAACAACCCGCTCTGCGGCGACGAGCTGCGCGTGCAGATCGCGCTCGACGCCGAGCGCCGCGTCGCCGACCTGCGCTTCTCCGGGCACGGCTGCGCGATCTCCCAGGCGGCCGCCTCGATGGCCTCCGACGAGGTCAAGGGCATGCCCGTCGACGAGCTGCTCGCGCTCGACAAGTCGTTCGTGCTCGACCTGCTGGGGATCGACATCTCCGCCACGCGCATGAAGTGCGCGCTGCTGTCGCTCAAGGTGCTCAAGAGCGCGGCGCTCGGCGGGGCGGCAGCCTGGCCGGACGCCGACGAGGCCGCGTAGCCCGCGGCGACGTCTGCGCGGGGGCGCCGGACCGCGGCCGTCGCGGGTCGCTCGCTACACTCCTCAGCGCATATCCGATCCCCGCACTAGGACTTTCCTTCTCTTGCCCGAGACGATCACCGTCTGCCCCGTCAGCGACCTGCCGCCCGGCGCCATGCGCCTGGTCGAATGGGAGGACCTCGAGATCGGCGTCTTCAACTGCGGCGGCACGTACTACGCGATCGAGGACCGCTGCTCGCACGACGACGGCCCGCTCGCGGAGGGGGAGGTGGACGAGGCGACCTGCACGGTCGAGTGCCCGCGCCACGGCGCCCGCTTCGACCTCAGAACGGGCAAGCCGCTCACCTTGCCGGCCTACACGCCGGTGGACACCTTTCCCGTGGTCGTCGCCGACGACGTGATCAAGCTGGAGGTTGACTGACATGGCCACGCCCGAGGTGCTCGCAGAGCAGCAGAGCCTGAAGGGGATCAACGCCGACTACGAGGAGCGCTTCGGCTTCCACGACGCCGAGAACTACCTCTACAAGGCGCCCAAGGGGATCAACCGCGAGATCGTCGAGAAGATCTCCGAGTTCAAGCAGGAGCCGCAGTGGATGCGCGACTTCCGCCTCAAGGCGCTCGAGCACTTCTTCGCGCACCCGATGCCGAGATGGGGCTCCCCCATGCTGGCCGAGATCGACTTCGACAACATCCACTACTTCGTGCGCGCCTCCGAGCGCCCCGAGCGTTCGTGGGACGACGTCCCCGAGGACATCAAGAAGACGTTCGACCGCCTCGGCATCCCGGAGGCGGAGCGCAAATTCCTCTCCGGCGTCGGCGCCCAGTACGAGTCCGAGGTCGTCTACCACCAGGTCCACAGAGACCTGGAGGACCAGGGCGTGATCTTCCTCGACATGGACACCGCGCTGCGGGAGCACGAGGAGCTCGTGAAGAAGTACTTCGCGACGATCATCCCGGCCAACGACAACAAGTTCGCGGCCTTGAACTCCGCCGTGTGGTCGGGCGGCTCGTTCGTCTACGTGCCGCCGGGCGTGCATGTCGAGATGCCGCTGCAGGCCTACTTCCGCATCAACACGGAGAACATGGGCCAGTTCGAGCGCACGCTGATCATCGCCGACGAGGGCTCCTACGTGCACTACGTCGAGGGCTGCACCGCGCCGACCTACTCGTCCGACTCGCTGCACTCCGCGGTCGTCGAGCTGATCGCCAAGCCGGGCGCGCGGATCCGGTACACGACGATGCAGAACTGGTCGCAGAACGTCTTCAACCTCGTCACCAAGCGGGCGGTCGCCGAGACCGACGCGACGGTCGAGTGGGTCGACTGCAACCTCGGCTCGAAGCTGACGATGAAGTACCCGTCCGTCTACCTGATGGGCGAGCGCGCCCACGGCGAGATCCTCTCGATCGCCTTCGCCGGCAAGGGCCAGCACCAGGACGCCGGCGGCAAGATCGTCCACGCCGCGCCGAACACGACCTCGAACATCTTCGCCAAGTCGATCTCGAAGGACGGCGGACGCGGCTCCTACCGCGGCCTGCTCGAGGTCGCCAAGGGCGCGCACGGCGCCAAGTCGAAGGTCGTCTGCGACGCGCTGCTGCTCGACGAGCACTCGCGCTCGGACACCTACCCGACGATCCGCATCGGCGAGGACGACGTCGACGTCGGCCACGAGGCGACCGTCTCGAAGATCGGCGAGGAGCAGGTCTTCTACCTCCAGACCCACGGGATCAACGAGGAGGAGGCCTCCAAGCTGATCGTCAACGGCTTCATCGAGCCGATCACGAAGGAGCTGCCGATGGAGTACGCGGTCGAGATGAACCGGCTGATCGAGTTGCAGATGGAGGGTTCCATTGGCTAGTGCGACGATCGAGCAGCCGAGCTGGCTGGCGGCGCGCCGAGAGCGCGCCGCAGCTTTGTCCGCGTCGCTCGACCTGCCCCAGTACAAGGGCAATCCCGGCTGGGAGTTCACGGACATCTCGGCGCTCGACCTGTCCGTCTACGCGCCGGCGAGCGCGGGGGACCCCGGTGCGGTGGAGCGGGCGGAGGCGCTGTTCCAGGGGCTCTCCGATCCGTATGTGCTGACGCAGGTGGACGCTTCTACCGTGGTCGTGCCGGAGGACCTGCCGGCTGGCGTGACGGTGACGTCGCTGGAGCGGGCGGCGGTCTCGCACGCGGCGCTCGTGGAGCGCCACCTGGGCACGATCGTCACGGACGAGGACGCGTTCACGGCGCGCAACGAGGCGGGCTTCGCGGGCGGGGCGTTCGTGCACGTGGCGGCTGGGACGGTGCTGGATCGTCCGATCCTCGTGACCGCGGTGCAGGGCGCCGAGCGCAGCGCGCTCGACTGGCGCACGCTGATCGTCGTCGAGGACGGCGCCCAGGCGGAGGTGTGGGAGCAGTACCTGTCCGCCGATGCGGCGCAGGACTCCGTCTTCAACACGGTCGTCGAGCTGGTCGTGGGCGAGAACGCGCGGCTGCGCTTCGTCTGCGGGCAGGACCTGTCGGAGAGAAGCTGGATCTTCGGCTCCCAGCGCGCCGAGGTGGCCCGCGACGGGACGCTCGACTGGGTCGCGCTCGGCTTCGGCAGCGCGCGCGGCAAGGTGCGGATGGAGACGAAGCTCGCCGGCCCCGGCGCCGACGGCAGAGTCACCGGCGCGTACGCCTCCCACGGCCGCCAGCACGTCGACTTCGACACGACGCAGGAGCACGCCGCGCCGCACACCACGTCGGACCTCGCCTTCCGCGGCGTCCTGCAGGGCCGCAGCGAGGCCGTCTGGCGCGGCAACATCATCGTCGACCCCGGCGCCCAGCAGACCGACGCCTTCCAGGAGTCGCGCAACCTGCTGCTGAGCAAGAAGGCACACGCCGACGCGATCCCCGGGCTGGAGATCCAGGCCAACGACGTGCGCTGCACGCACGCCGCCGCGATCGCGCAGATCGACCCCGAGCAGCTCTTCTACCTGACCTCGCGCGGCCTGCGCGAGGAGACGGCGAAGCGGCTCGTGATCGAGGGCTTCCTCGCCGCGCTCGTCGAGCGCTTCGAGGAAGGGCCCGTGCGCGAGGTGCTCGGCGACGCGCTCGAGCGGCGCCTCGGCGCCGTGCTCGACGCGGCCTGAGGCTGCCGGCGGCGCCGTGCGGGCGGTCCTGTTCGACCTCGACGGGACGCTGATGGACCACGACGCCGCGCGCGACGCGGCGATCGCGGAGCTGCTGCGCGGCGACGCCGCGCTCGCGGACGCGTGGCGGCGGCTCGAGGCGCTGCACTACGACGAGTACGCCGCCGGCCGCATCTCCTTCCAGGAGCAGCGCCGTCAGCGCGTGCGAGGGATCCATGCGGCGATGGGCGCCGAGCTGCCTGCCGACGCCGCCTGCGACGCATGGTTCGCCGCCTACCTCGGCCACTACCGCGGCGGCTGGAGCGCGTTCGACGACGTGCTCCCGGCCCTCGCAGCGCTCGCGCAGACGCTGCCCGACGCGGCGCTCGGCATCGTCACGAACGGCGAGGGCGAGCCGCAGCGCGCGAAGCTCGCCGCGATCGGGCTGGCGGACCGCTTCCCCGTCGTGATCGCCTCCGCGGAGGCGGGGATCGCGAAGCCCGACCCAGCGATCTTCGCGCTCGCGTGCGAACGGCTCGGCGTCGCGCCGCACGAGGCCGCCCACGTCGGAGACCGCCTCGACCTCGACGCGCACGGCGCCGTCGGCGCCGGCCTGCGCGGCATCTGGCTCGACCGGCTGCGCACCGGCGCACCGACCGCCGCCGGCGTCGCCGCGATCGCGACCCTCCACGAGCTGCCCGCCGCGCTCGCCGCCTGATCAGCCCGTCGCCGACCACGACTGGTTGTGGGAGGTGCAGTGCGAGGCGCCGCCGTCGTAGTCGATGTCCTCGCGATACGTGCCGGCGGCACGATGTTTGCCGTTGTTGTCGTTGCCGTGGAAGTGGCCTCTGAGCGTGTAGGTGTACGTGGCGGCTCTGCCGCCGAACAGCCCGCCCTGGCTTGTGGTCGAGGAGAACGAGCCGTCGGGTGCAATCGGGACGTCGGCGACCGTGAGCTGGTTCGTCGTTCCGCCGCCGCCGGTGCAGACGAGCTCGACGGCGTTGTCCAGCACGGTGAGCATGTGCATGGAGTCGGCCGAGACGGAGAACGAGAAGCCGTTGCCGTTCTGGCCGTTGGCGCCGCTGTATCTCCCCGGCGGCGCGCCGGCCGTCTGCGCCGGCTGGGTGTTCAGCGCCGCCGACCACGACTGGTTGTGGGAGGTGCAGTGTGACGCCCCGTTGTCATAGTCGATGTCCTCGCGATAGGTGCCGGCGGCGAGGCGGTAACCGCCGTTGTCGTTGCCATGGAAGTGGCCGCTGAGCGTGTAGGTGTATGTCGCGACGCCGCCTCTGAAGAGGCCGGTCTGGGTGGTGGTCGAGGAGAAGGAGCCGTCTGGGGCGATCGCGATGGCGTCGATGCCGAGGTGGTCCGACGTACTGCCGCCGCCGAGGCACGAAAGGCCCACGTAGCTGTCGTAGACATCTTGGACCTGCGAGCTGACGACATCGACGAAGAAGGCGAAGCCGTTGCCGTTCTGGCCGTTGGCGCCGCTATACCGCCCCGGCGGCGGCGGCGAGGTCGGCGGCGCCGGCTGGCTGTTGCGCGTCACCGACCACGGCTGGACGTTCGACGTGCAGCTCGACGCCCCGCCGTCGTAGGAGAGGTCCTCGCGGTAGGTCCCAGCGAGTCCGGCTCCCTCCAGATGGCCGCTGAGCGTGTAGGTGTATGTCGCGACGCCGCCTCTGAAGAGGCCGGTCTGGGTGGTGGTCGAGGAGAAGGAGCCGTCTGGGGCGATCGCGATGGCGTCGATGCCGAGGTGGTCCGACGTACTGCCGCCGCCGAGGCACGAAAGGCCCACGTAGCTGTCGTAGACGTCCTGGATCTTCGTCCCCCCATCGGCAAGGTAGAACGAGATGCCGTTGCCGTTCTGGCCATTGGAGCCGCTGTAGCTCCCGTCCGCCGGCGACGGAGGGGCCAGCGGTGGCAGCGGCGGCGACGGCGTCGGTGTCTTCGGCGGCGCGGGCGCTCTCGCCGTGCTGCACGCGTGATACGTCCGGGTGGCACGTGCACGACGGCCGTTGCTCGCGGTGGCCGAGAGCGACAGGACGATCGCCTTCGTCCGGGACAGGCCGGTGAGCGTCAGTGCCTTCGCGATCTTCGATCCCCGGAGGGTCGTGACGCGTCTGCCGTTGACGGCGACCGTCACGCTCACCCAGCGGACGTGCCGCAGTCTGCGCACGCGGAGCGTCAGCCTGCTGTGTCTGAGGCACTGCCCGGCCGCGGGGAGGGAGAACGCCGATGCCGCCGGGATCGGTCTCGGCCGCGACGACGCGGCAGGCGCCGCGCCGGAGGTCGTGAGGACGACGAGCAGAGCGGCAAGACCCGCGGACGCCCGTGCACGGCCCACCCACCTCGGCCGATGCGAGCGAAGCGACATCCGGACCATTGAGCAGGCCTCCTCGACAGAGCCGCTGCCCAGAGCAGTCGGCGGGAGCGAGAATCTAGTGGAATAAATAAACTCTTTCGCGTAATTAGATGATTGTGGCGCGTGCGGAGTACCCCGAGCTGCCGCCGCGCGCGGCGCGCCGCAGTAGGCTCGCGCCGACCTGTCCGCCGCCGCAGAGGAGTCGCGATGCAGCTCACGACGCGCCAGCGCCGATCGCTCGAAGCGATCTGCGACACGTTCTGTCCGCCGTCGAACGGACTCCCGAGCGCGGGCGAGCTGGGCGTGCCGGACACGGTCCTCGAGCTCGTCGCGCGCGATCCGCGCAGCGCTGCGCACAGAGAGCTGAAGCAGCTGCTGGGGCTGTGGGACACGGCGCTGCTCACCGCGCTCGGCGGAGGCGGCCTTCACCGCTTCAGCACGCTCCCGCGCGAGCAGCGCGAGCAGGTGCTGTTGAACTGGTGCGACAGCCGCCTGCCGCAGCGGCGTGCCGCCTTCCACGCGCTGCGCAAGGCCGCGCTGCTGACCTACTACGGCCTGCCGGCGCCCGACGGCGGCACGAGCCCGGTGTGGGACGCGATCGGCTACCCCGGGCCGCTCGGCGTGCGCGCCGACGCGCCGCCGAAGCAGCTCACGCCGCTGACGATCGGCGAGTCGACGACGCTCGACTGCGACGTCTGCATCGTCGGCTCGGGCGCCGGTGGCGGCGTCGCCGCCGCGGTGTTGAGCCAGGCCGGGCTCGACGTGATCGTGCTCGAGCGCGGCGCCTACTACGACGACGCCGACTTCGACGGCGCCGAGCTGAGAGCGCTCACGACGATGTACGCCGGCGCGCCCACCGCGACGCACGACCAGTCCGTCGGCCTGATCGCCGGCTCGTGCCTCGGCGGCGGCACGGTCGTCAACTACACGACCTCCTTCCGCACGCCCGACGACGTGCGCGCCGAGTGGGCCGCGCACGGGGTCCCCGCGTTCGCCGCCGCCGAGTTCACGGAATCGCTCGACGCCGTCTGCGAGCGGCTCGGCGTCAACCAGGAGCACAACGAGCCGTCGGCGCGCGAGCAGAAGCTGCGCGACGCGTGCGTCAGCCTCGGCTGGCACCTCGACGCGATGCCGCGCAACGTGAACGACCGCTGCGATCGCAGAGAGTGCGGCTGGTGCAACTTCGGCTGCCGCCACGGCGCCAAGCAGTCGACCGCGAAGACGTGGCTGAAGGACGCGCAGGCGGCCGAGGCGCGCATCGTCGTCGGCGTCGCGGTCGAGCGCGTCAGCGTCGACAACGGCACCGCCCGCGGCGTGGTCGCCAGAACCGACGCCGGCCACCGCCTCACGATCCGCTCGCGCGCGGTCGTCTGCGCCGCGGGCGCGATCCAGACGCCGGCGCTGCTGAAGCGCTCCGGCCTCGGCAACCCGAACGTCGGCAAGCACCTGCGCCTGCACCCGGCGACCGCCGTCTGGGGCGTCTACGACGAGGAGGTGCGCCCGTGGGAGGGGGTGATGCAGGCGCTCTACTCCGACGAGCACCGCAACCTCGACGACGGCTACGGCGTCAAGTACGAGACGGCCGCCGGCCATCCCCACCTGGGGATCCCGTTCCTGCCCTGGCGGGGCGCGCGCGCCCATCACGAGCTGATGCAGGCGATCTCCAGCACCGTCGTGTTCGGCATCCTGCTGCGCGACCGCGACGCCGGCGAGGTGCGGATCGACCGCCAGGGCGAGCCGGTCGTGCGCTACAAGCTGTCGGACTACGACGCTCGCCACCTGCGCGTCGGGATCGACGGCGCGGCGCAGATGCACGAGGCGGCCGGCGCGCAGCGGATCTTCAGCTCGCAGAGCGACTGGGTCGCCTACGACCCCGGCCGCGACGGCGACCGCACGCGCTTCATGCGCGACGCCGACGCCTGCGGCTACGGGCCCGGCAAGCTCCAGCTCGGCTCCTTCCACATCATGGGCTCCGCGCGCATGGGCGGCTCGCCGGCGACCTCCGCTTGCGACCCCAACGCGCAGACGTGGGACGTCAGAGACCTCTACGTGCTCGACGGCTCCGCCTTCCCGACCGCCTCCGGCGTCAACCCGCAGATCTCGATCCAGGCGATCGCCCACCTGGGCGCCCGCGCGCTCGCCGAGCGGCTGACATAGCGCGACCGCGCCGGCGGCGCAGTCCCGGCGCGAGCGTTCGCACGCGCACGCGGCGCGTGCACCCGGCGTCTGGCGTCTGCTATTCAGGATCGGTGAAGTCCGCCGAGGTGCTCGTCGTGGAGGACGAGGACGATGTGCGTCGCCTCGTGCGGGTCCTGCTCGAACGCGCCGGGCACAGCGTCGTCGAGGCGGCGAACGGGCTCGAGGCGCTGCGCCGGCTGGAGGGCGATGCGCCCGACCTCGTCGTGCTCGACGTCGCGATGCCGGAGCTGGACGGCTGGCAGACGCTCGAGCGCATCCGCGACGTCAGCGACGTGCCCGTGCTGATGCTGACCGCGCGCGCCGGCGAGCTGGACAAGGTGCGGGGGCTGCGCGGCGGCGCCGACGACTACGTCACGAAGCCGTTCGGCCGCCAGGAGCTGCTCGCGCGCGTGGAGGCGCTGCTGCGCCGCACGAGCGGGCCGCCGGAGGTGCGCGCCGCCTACGAGGACGGCGCCGTGCGGATCGACTACGTCAGCCGCGAGGTGATCGCCGGCGGCGAGGAGGTGCAGCTCACGCCGCTCGAGTTCAAGCTGCTGGCCGCGTTCGTGCGCCATCCGAACGAGACGCTCAGCCGCGCGCGGCTGCTGGAGCTGGTGTGGGGCGACGTCGAGGGGTTCGGCGGCGACCAGGTCAAGCTGTACGTGGGCTATCTGCGCCGGAAGCTGGGCTGGGGGCCGTCGGACGGCGGTCCGCTGGAGACGATTCGCGGCTTCGGCTATCGCTACCGACCGCCGGCAGCAGGACCGTGAAGCACGCGCCCGCGTCGTTCTCGCTGCGCACCGACACGCTGCCGCCGTGGCCCTCGACGATCGTCTTCACGATCGTCAGGCCGAGCCCGAGGCCGGGGACCGAGCGGCCGGTCGCGTTGCGCGCGCGGTAGAAGCGGTCGAACAGGTGCGGCAGGTCCGCGGCCGGTATGCCGACGCCGGTGTCGGCGACCGCGATCCGCACCTGCGGCCCGTCGTCGGCGAGCGCCACGACGACGCGGCCTCCCGGCGGCGTGAACTTGAGCGCGTTCGAGAGCAGGTTGTCGAGCACCTGCGCGAGCCGGTCGCGGTCGCCGACGCACTGCTCGACCGGCTCCAGCTCCGTGACGAGCGTGACGCCGGCCTCCTCGGCGCGCGGGCGCGCCAGCTCGACCGCGTCGCGCACGATCGCGACGAGGTCGACCTCGCCCGGCTCCAGCAGCAGCGGCGCGCCCTCGACCTGGGCGGCGAACAGCAGGTCGCCGACGATCCGCACGAGCCGGCGCGCGTTGCGCTCGATCACCTCCAGGTGCCGCGCGTGCTCCTCCGGGAAGGCGGCGGCGTCGTCGCTCACCACCAGCTCGACGTAGCCGAGGATCGCCGTCAGCGGCGTGCGCAGCTCGTGCGAGACGAGCGCGAAGAAGTCCTGCTTGGCGCGCTCGGCCTCGCGCTCGGCGGTGATGTCGCGCACCACCAGCAGACGGCCGATCAGGCGGCCGCGGCCGTCGTGCACGGGCGCGACGTAACGCGCGAACGTGCGCCGCCCGCCCGGCAGCGCGACCTCGTCGCGGCGCTCGCCGCCGTCGCGCGCGCCGTCGTCGGAGCCGGCGACCGCCGCGCCGCGCGGGTCGACCGTCGTCGCGTGCGCGGCGAACGCGGCGCGCACGGCGCGCATCGGCGGGTTGTCGACGATCACGGCGCCGTCGCCGTCGAGCAGCGCGATCGCGTCGGGCGTCGTGTCGAGCACCGCGCGCACGATGCTCGCGCCTTCGCGCGCCGAGCGGACCGCCTCGATCAGCTCGCTGCGCTGCTGCGCCAGCTCGCGGTTCTGGCGTTCGAGCGCCGCGCGGCTCTCCTCGAGCGAGTCGGCCATCTGGTCGAACGTGCGCGCCAGCTCCCCGACCTCGCCGATCCCCTCGCGCCGTCCGACGCGCGCGCGCAGGTCGCCGGCGGCGAGCTGTCGGGCCGTGTCGGCAACGCCGCGCAGCGGCGCGAGCAGCGAGCGGCGCAGGTAGAGCATGAAGCCGAGCGCGCACATCAACGTCGCGACGACGCCGGTCGCGCCGGCGACCCAGGCGACGCGTGTGAGGCGGGACTCGTGGCTGCGCTGGGCGTTGCGTGCCGCGCGCTCGCGCGCCGCGACGGCCGCGAGGTGCCGGTCGAGCGCGCGGGCGCGCGGCGGCTCGCCGGCCGTCGAGCGCGTGGGAGCGTTCGCGTAGGCCTGGACGGCGCGTGCGACGGCGGCCGCGTCCGGCCGGCCGGCGGCGCGGCCCGCGCTCGCGAACGCGGCGGCGCCCGCGCGCATGCCGGCGACGTCGGCCTGAGCCAGCGCGATGCGCGTGTCGTTCGCGGCTACCGCCACCTGCGCGGACGTGCGCGCTCGGCGATCGGTCGAGCCCAGATCGTGCAGCGTCAGCAGCAGCACGGCGAAGACCGTGACGTGCAGGGCGGCGAGCAGGCCGATCGCGACGACGAGCCGCGAGCTGAGGCCACGCGTGCGGCGCATGTGGACACGCTACCCGTCTGCGGGCAGGTGCGTCGCGGCGCATCGTGGGGTTGCGCGTTGCGCGCGGGCGGGAATGCTCAGGCCAGCAAGCCGACCATCGAGACCCGGGGGTAGCGCCATGTCCGATCCCGCTCCAGCTCGCGTGCTGCTCGTCGCCAATCGCACCGCCGCCACCGAGGGCCTGTGCGACGCCGTTCGCGCGCGCGTGCGGCGCGGGCCGGCCGCGTTCCACCTCGTCGTGCCCGCCCATCCGCATGGCCTGCACAAGGTCGTCGACCCGCAGGAGGGCGACGAGGGCGAGGCCGGTGACACGCTGACCGCCGCGCTGCCGCTGCTGAGCGAGGCGGCCGGGGCGCCCGTGACCGGCCACGTCGGCGACGCCGAGCCGCTGATGGCGATCGCCGACTCGATCAACGCCGCACCGTACGACGAGATCGTGGTGTCGACGTTGCCGCATCGCGTCTCGCGCTGGCTGCACCTCGACCTCGTCAGCAAGGCGCACGGCTTCGGGCTGCCGGTGACGCACGTCGAGGCGCTCGAGCGGGAGCACGCCGCGACCGGCTGACGCCGGGTAGGCTGCCGGGCCGCATGCGCCTGGCGACCTTCCTGCCTCCCGGCTCCACCGACGCCCGCGCGGGCGAGGTGCGCGACGACCGCGTCGTCGCGTTCGCCGACGACGGGACGGTGCTCGACCGCCTCGCGAGCGGCGACCGCACGCCGGCTGCAGGCGAGGCGTGGCCGCTCGCGGACGCGACGCTGCTCGCGCCCGTTCCGCAGCCGCGCGCGATCTTCGGCATCGGCCTGAACTACGCGGCGCACGCGGCCGAGACGGGCAGAGAGCTGCCGGAGGCGCCGATCGTCTTCATGAAGCTGCCCAGCTCGTCGGCGCCGCCCGGCGGGCCGGTGCGCTGCCCGGCGGTCGTGAGACGGCTCGACTACGAGGGCGAGCTGGCGATCGTGATGGGCGCGGGCGGGGAGATCGCCGGCTACGCGGTCGCCGACGACGTCAGCGCGCGCGACCTGCAGCGCCGCGAGCCGCAGTGGACGCGCGCGAAGGGGGCCGACACGTTCTGTCCGTGGGGGCCGTGGATCACGACCGCCGACGACGTTCCCGATCCCGAGGACCTCGCGCTGCGCACCTGGGTCAACGGCGAGCTGCGGCAGGACAGCCGCACATCGGACCTGATCTTCGGCTGCCGCGCGCTCGTCGACTTCATCGCCGGGACGTGCACGCTCGCACCGGGCGACCTGATCCTCACCGGCACGCCGAGCGGCGTCGGCGCCTCGATGGACCCGCGCCGCTTCCTGGCGTCCGGCGACGTCGTGCGGATCGAGATCGAGCGCCTCGGCGCGATCGAGCATCCGATCGCGTAGGCGCCCGTCGGCCCCGGCCCCGGCGCTCCGCTCGGGGCGTCTTGCCGCGCGCGCCACGTCCGTCGCGGGCATCGAGGGGGAGGGAGCGGTTGCGTTTCCGCCGTTTTGCGGGTCTTTCGTCGCACTTGGCGGCGCGGCGCGCGCAGTCTCCGCCGCTGCCCGTCGCTCGCGCCGATGAGCGTCACTTTCGCCCCGCTATGCGGGGTCAGATTGACACTCTAGGTTGAAGATCGTCACGTTCTGCGCAGATCGTGCGAGCGGCGGCGCAACCGCAACCGGCCGCGGCGCTACGACGCCAGCGCCGCCTCGACCGTGATCTCGGCGCTGCCGCCGAGCAGCCGCGAGATCGGGCAGTTCTTCCCGGCCGACTGCGCGGCGGCCTCAAACGCGGCGGCGTCGATCCCCTCCGCGGAGCCGGTGACCGTCAGCGCCGAGCGCGTGACGGTCGGCGCGTCGTCCACTCTGTCGAGCGTGACGACGGCGGTCACGTCCAGCCGCTGCGGCTCGTGCCCGCCCTGTCTCAGCTCGTGCGAGAGCGCCATCGCGAAGCACGACGAGTGCGCGGCGGCGATCAGCTCCTCCGGGCTCGTCTGGCCGTTCGAGCGCTCGGTGCGCGAGGCCCACGTGACGCCCAGCTCGCCGAAGCCGCCGCTGGCGCCGGTCACGCGGCCGGTGCCCTTGGTGAGCGAGCCCTCCCAGGTCGTCTGTGCGGTGCGCTCTGCGATCGGCATGCCGGTTCCCCTCCCGTTGGTGATCAGTGGTGCTCGATGACGCGGTCGATCAGGCCGTACTCGACCGACTGCTGCGAGGTCAGGAAGCGGTCGCGCTCCATGTCCGCGTGGACTCTCTCCTCGCTCTGCCCCGTGTGGAGGGCGTAGATCTCGTCGATCCGCTTGCGCGTCTTGAGGATCTCTCTCGCGTGGATCTCGATGTCGGTCGACTGGCCCTCGAAGCCGGCCGACGGCTGGTGGATCAGGATGCGGCTGTTCGGCAGCGCGCTGCGCTTGCCTCTCGCGCCGCCGGTCAGCAGCAGCGAGCCCATCGACATCGCGATGCCGACGCACATCGTCTGCACGTCGGGCTTGATGAACTGCATCGTGTCGTAGATCGCGAGGCCCGCGTAGATCGACCCGCCGGGCGAGTTGATGTAGATCGAGATGTCCTTCTCGGGGTCCTGCGACTCGAGGTGCAGCAGCTGCGCCACCACGAGGTTGGCGATCGTGTCGTCGACGGGCGAGCCGAGGAAGATGATCCGCTCGTTGAGCAGGCGGCTGTAGATGTCGAACTCGCGCTCGCCACGCGCGGTGCGCTCGATGACCATTGGGATGAGGGGCATGGCGAGAAGGCTCGCACATTCACGGCGTCAGCACGGCCGCGCCCTCGAAGACGCCGTCGCGCAGGTCGGCGAGCGCCTGCTCGGCCTGTGCCAGCGGATAGGCGGTGACGCGCGTGCGCACGGGGATGCGCGGTGCGAGCTTCAGGAACGACGTGCCGTCCGCGCGCGTGAGGTTGGCGACGGAGCGGATCGAGCGCTCGTGCCACAGGTCCTCGTATGGGAAGGACGGGATGTCGCTCATGTGGATGCCGGCGCAGACGACGGTGCCGCCGGGGGCGAGGACCTTCAGTGCGGCCGGCACGAGCGGCCCGGCGGGGGCGAAGATCACGGCCGCGTCGAGCGGCTCGGGCGGCCGCTCGCCGCTCGCGCCGGCCCACACGGCGCCCAGCTCGCGCGCGAACGCCTGCCCGGCCGTGTCGCCCGGCCGCGTGAAGGCGTACACCTCGCGGCCCTCGTGGACGGCGACCTGGCAGATCATGTGCGCGGCCGATCCGAAGCCGTAGAGGCCGATCCGCTCGGCGTCGCCAGCCATTCGCAGCGCGCGGTAGCCGATCAGCCCGCCGCACAGCAGCGGCGCCACCTGCAGGTCGGGATACTCGGCCTCGGGCGGCAGCGGGAAGCAGAAGCGCGCGTCGGCGACGGCCAGCTCGGCGTAGCCGCCGTCGACGTCCCTGCCGGTGAAGCGGGCGCGCTCGCACAGGTTCTCCCGCCCGCTGCGGCAGTAGCGGCATTTTCCGCAGGTCCAGCCGAGCCACGGGACGCCGACGCGTGCGCCGGCCGCGTGCGTCCCGGCCTCGTCGGGGACCAGCACCTCGCCGACGATCTGATGGCCGAGCACGAGCGGGAGGTGCCCTGGCTCCAACTCGCCGTCACGCAGATGCAGGTCGGTTCGGCAGATCCCGCACGTGCGCACGCGCAGGAGGACCTCTCCCGGTCCAGGAAGGGGATCCGTCATCTCGACGGCTCGCAGGGGCTCTCCGGGCGCCTGGAGCGCCATCGCACGCATGCTCACATGATGGCGCGGCGCGCAAGCTGCACGACAGCTTGACACCATGCCACCAAGCTGCTGCACAGTCGTGCACTCTCGCGCGTGCGGTGGCAGTGAGCCGGCGACGCGGGCCGGCGAGAACCGCTACTGCGCCAGCCGCTCGAGCGCGCGCTGGTTCTCGGCGATCAGCCGGCGCAGGCGGGCCTGGAACTGCTTGTCGTCGCGGCGGGCCCTGATGCGCTCGTCGATCGCGACGCGGATCGCCTCGGAGACGGGCACGTCGTCCACGCGCGCCATCGCCTCGAGATCCGCCGCGAGCTCGTCGCTCAGCCGCAAGGTCATCGTCTTCGGCATCCACCGCGCAGTATATCCACCTTGAAACATTCAGGCTAGACCATCACAGATATCTGGTGGCTTGGTAGCTTGGCGCCGCGATGGAACGGTTGAGCATTGAAGACCTCCTGCTCATCGCGGAGGCGGTCCTCGGCGCCCCCGCCGAGGGGCTCGCGCGTGCGACGCGGCTCGGGGCCGCGGCGTCCGCGCTGGCGGCGCCGTTCGCCACGCACGACGGGCGCGACCGCTATCCGGCGCTCGGCGACAAGGCCGCCGTGCTCGGCTCGCGGCTCGTGCGCAACCACCCGCTGCCGGACGGGAACAAGCGCGTGGCGCTGCTCGCGATGCTCGAATTGGTTGCTCGCAACCAAGGTATCTGGCTACCACCACAGCAGGACACCCTCGCAACCGCGATCGAGCGGCTCGCGACGCGCGAGCTGTCGGAGGAGGCCTTCGCCGCCTGGATGCGCGCCCACATAAGGTTCTGAGCCGGCGCGATCCGGGATACGCTGCTCCCCGATGTTCCCGGTCAACGTGCCCAACGTGCTGACGGTCCTGCGGATCCTGCTCGTGCCCGTGCTGGTCGTCGCGCTGCTCGACGCGACGCCGAGCGGGGACCTGCTGGCTGCGATCGTGTTCGTCGTCGCCTCGCTGACGGACCTGCTGGACGGCTACCTCGCGCGCACGCGCAACGCCGTCACGACGTTCGGCAAGCTGATGGACCCGATCGCCGACAAGCTGCTGATCATCGCGGCGCTCGTCTCGCTCGTCTCGCTGCACCGGCTCGCCGCGTGGGTCGCGATGGTGATCATCGCGCGCGAGTTCGCCGTCACCGCGATGCGCATGGCGGCTGGGGCGCAGGGCGTCGTGATCGAGGCGAGCCTGTTCGGCAAGGCGAAGACGGTCCTGCAGATCGCGATGGTGCTGGCGCTGATCGCCGCCGGCGACGCGGAACCGCTGTGGCTCGACCTGCTCGTCGACGCGACCGTCGCGGTGACCGTGCTGTCGGGCGTCGACTACTTCCTCGGGCTGCGGCGCCGGCTCGGCGAGCGCGACGAGGGACCCGACCGGGCACCGGTCGACCGCGCCGCCTGACGCGCCCCGCGGGCTTCAGCCCAGCCGCTTGCGCCAGGTCGTCTGCTGCCAGACCGGCCGCAGGCCGACCGACGCGTACGGCTCCGGGACCTCCGGTCCATGCCCGCCGACCTGCGCGACGACCGTCTCGATCCCGCGCTCGCGCATGCGCGCGAAGGCGTCCAGCAGCAGCGCGCGCATCAGCGGCTCGGGCCGCTCGCCCGGGCCGACGGCGAGCTGCACGACGATTCCGTCGGTGTCGTTCCAGCTCTCGCAGATCGCCGTGCCGGCGAGCTGGTCGCCCCGGTGCGCGAGCACGCACAGGCCGCCGTCGAGGCGCTCGTCCGCGAGGTGCTCGGCGTGGAAGCGGTCGAGCGCGAGCGGCGCGCCGTCGGGCCCGGCCGCCCCTGCGCGCTCGAGCAGCGCGAGCACCTCGGCGACGCCGCGCTCGTCGTCGAGCGGCGCGGACGCCACGCCGGCCGGCCACTTGGGCGGCTCGGGCGCGACGTCGAGCGGGCGCTCCAGCCGCCACGTCTGCCACAGCGGTTCGTAGCCGGCCAGCTCGAGCGGGCGCTCGGCGGCGCGGTCGCCGGCCGTCGCGCGCTGGCGCAGCTCGCCGGCGCCCAGCTCGGCCGCACGCGCCTCGAGCAGCTCGCGCAGATGCTCGCCGAGACCGCGGCCCCGGGCGCGCGGGTGCACGCGCACCTCCGCGTCGGGCGGCGCGACGAACGCGTAGCCGATCGTCTCCCCGCTGCTGTCCTCCGCGATCCACGCGTCGCGCGCGAGGTCGGCGCCGGGCCGGTCCCACTCCTCGACCACGTCGGCCAGCTCGCGGTCGGAGCGGCCGATGTCGGCGACCTGGCAGGCGGTCGTCAGCACGAGCACCGCGACCGCGTCCTCGTCGGAGCCCGCCGGGTGGTGCAGTCGCACGCCCGCCGGCAGGGTCACCGCTGCTCCTACGCGCCGGCGCCGTCGAGCCAGGCGCGGCGCGAGACGTGCGTCGCGCTCGCCTCGCCGCTCGCCAGCTCGCGCCGCACCTCGCCGAGCAGCCCGAAGCGCTCGGCTACGACGTTGTGCTGGTGGATCGTCTCGAGGTTCTCCTGGCGGGCGGAGACGAACGCCGCGTCGGCGAGCGCGGGGAAGCGCTCGACGACGCCGCCGATCATCTCGCGCACGCAGTCCTCGACGAAGCGGGGGCGGCGGTGCGCCTTCTCGACGACGGCCGCCTCGTCGCTGCGCTTCATCAGCTCGTAGATCTCCGACGACATCGAGCCCTCGACGATCTCCAGCAGCGTGCGCGCGTCGATCTCGTCCTCGCACTCCTCGGTGCAGCCGATGTGCAGCGTGCCGAGGCCGCGCTGGTTGTGCGTCGCGACGGGCACGTGCTCGAAGATCCGCTCGATCTCGTCGTCGGTGAAGCCGTCGGCGGCGAGCCGCTCGCGCGAGCTGCCGGCGACGAGCTGCTGCGCGCACGGGCAGGCGGTCATGCCCTGCGCGGCGACGCCGATCAGCCGTCGTGTGCCGCGTTCGGAGGCGATCGCCGAGCCGTAGAGCGTGTAGATCTCCTGCGTCAGGATGCCGGACACGGGCGCCGGCTTGTGCTCCGGGTAGCGCGCCGCGATCGTGACCTCGGCGCGCCGAGCGCCCTGGCGGTCGCGCACGCGCTCGGCGACGTGCTGGGCGAGCGTCTCGGCCTTGAAGGTCGCCTCGCCGAGGATCACCTCGCGGATCGCCTCGTTGACGACCTCCTCGAAGCGCGACATGTGCGCGCCCTTCTGCTGCGGCCCGAGGTCGACGAAGCACTCGATCTGCGCCGAGAAGATCTGCTCCGCGCCGTCCTGTCTGATGCGGATGACCTTCTCGACGCCCGTGACGCCGACGCGCGACAGGCTGACGTGCAGCGTCGGGCGCTGCGCCTGGACGTCCGGCGCGGAGACGGTGGCGGTGCGGGAGCTCGACATCCCGCCCAAGGGTAGCGAGCCGGGGGCGACGCGCCATCTGTCGCAGCGCTCGCGCGACTAGCGGCAGCGCACCGCCATCTTTGTGGTATCACTCCGCACAGGCTGGAAGCCGCCTCCACGCTCATGGGCGGGAGAGCACGAATGGCTCGGCCCATCGCGATCGACATCGCGAACGTAGCGTTCAGTTACGAGGTGCAGTGAGGAGAGGGGGGCTCGCCTTGCGCGGGTCCGAATCGCGTCTCGATAGGAACGACAACGTGACGGAGAAGGCGGCAGTGCTGTCGGCGGAGGAGACGCCGTTGCTCGAGCTGGAGGAGCTGCGGAACCTCATCGCCGAGGGGCAGGAGCGGGGGTACCTGACCTACGAGGAGATCTCCGGATGCCTCGAGGAGGTCGATGTCACGAAGGAGCAGATCCAGGACCTGCATTCGCACCTGGAGGAGCACGGCATCGACGTGATCGAAGCCGACGGCCGCCCCGGGGCGGCCGCTGAGGGGGGAGCGACCGAGGGCGAGCGCCCTGAGCCGAGGGCGACGTCGAAGCGCCCCGAAATCGACCTGACGGTGGAGCCGAGCCTCGACTCGCTGCGCCTGTATCTGCGGTCGATCGGTCGCGTCAGCCTTCTCACCGCAGAGCAGGAGGTCTACCTGGCGCAGCGCATCGAGCGCGGCGACATGCAGGCCAAGCAGCAGATGATCGAGGCCAACCTGCGGTTGGTGGTCTCGATCGCGAAGGGCTACCTCGGGCGAGGGCTGACGTTCCTCGACCTGATCCAGGAGGGCTCGCTCGGCTTGATCCGCGCGGTCGAGAAGTTCGACCATCGCCGCGGCTTCAAGTTCTCGACGTACGCGACGTGGTGGATCCGCCAGGCGGTCACGCGCGCGATCGCCGACAAGGGGCGGACCATACGCATCCCGGTCCACATGGTCGAGAAGCTCAACAAGGTCGTCCACGTCGAGCGCCAGCTCGTCCAGACGCTCGGCCGCGAGCCGACGCCGGAGGAGATCGCGCTGGAGCTGGACTGCCCGGTCAGAGAGGTCCGCGACATCCTGCGGATGGCCCAGCAGCCGGTCTCGCTGGAGAAGCCGATCGGCGAGGAAGAGGAGTCCGAGCTCGGCGACTTCGTCGAGGACCAGGCGGCCGAGTCGCCGTTCGAGCTGGCGTCCGAGAACCTGCGGCGCGACAACGTGCGCCGTGCGCTCGCGGCGCTGCCGCAGCGCGAGCGCGAGGTGATCGAGATGCGCTTCGGTCTCTCGGGCGGACGCCCGCGCACGCTGGAGGAGGTCGGTCGCGCCTTCAACGTCACGCGCGAGCGGATCCGCCAGATCGAGAACCACACGCTCAAGAAGCTCGAGGCGCTGCCCGAGGCGCAGCGCCTGCGCGACGCTTCGTAGCTGGCAGAGGCGCGGGGGCCACGCGCCCCCGCGCCTCGCTAGACTCCCGCTCCCTTGCTCGGGGGGATGTCCGAGTGGTTAAAGGAGACGGGCTGTAAACCCGTTGGCTCTGCCTACGCAGGTTCGAATCCTGCTCCCCCCACTATTCGAAGCCTGCGATCTGTGGGGATCGCGGCTGCCCATGCTGCAGGGTCGCGTGGGGTGGCGGGACGACGCCGCTTCTGCGGCTAGCATCGCGTCGGAGGTGATGAGCGATCGCGTCGGTACCTGACAAGCGGAAGCAGCGGCGGCCCATGCTGGGCGGTGATGACCCGCGGGTCGCGCAGGCCGTTTTCACGCTGCGCGAGGCGGCCGGGTATCTCGATGTCCCGAAGTCGACGGTCCATGAGTGGGCGCGGCCGCCGCGGGGGCAGACGCCGCTGATCACCTGCTTCCCGTCGCGGGGTCGGCAGGCGACGGTCCCCTTCATCGGGTTTGCCGAGGGGTATGTGCTGTCAGCGTTCCGGCGGGCCGGGGTGCCGCTTCAGCGCATCCGGCCGGCGGTGCAGGCGCTGGAGGCGACGATCGGAATCGAACATGCGCTGGCGTCGCGCAGCCTCTACACCGACGGGGCGGAGGTGCTCTACGACTTCGCCGAGCGGGAGGCGGACGACCTGCTGGAGCTGCAGCTGGTGGTCGTGCGCACCGGCCAGCATCAGTTCTCGGAGGTCGTGCGCGACTACCTGCAGCGCATCACGTACGGCGAGGACGGGTGGGCCTCGCGGGTGCGGCTGCCGTCGTACGGTCCAGCGGAGGTAGTGGTCGACCCGAGCATCGCGTTCGGGCTGCCGCTTGTGGTTCACGGGGGCGCTCGTGTCGAGGACCTCGTCGACCGCTTCGTCGCGGGCGACAGCGTCGCGGAAATCGCCGACGACTTCGGCGTGCCGGCAGGCGAGGTCGAAGCCGTGATCCGTGTCGCGACGCGTACCGCCGCCTGAGCTCTTCATCGACCGAAGCCTCGGTCGCAGGCACCTCCCCGAGGCGCTGCGAGCCTGCGGCCTCGTCGTGCACACGCTCTCCTCGGTCTACGGCGAGGAGGAGGGTCAGCAGGTTCCCGACGTTCGCTGGCTGGCGGACGCAGGCAGCCACGAGTGGATCGTTCTCATGAAGGACGACGCGATCCGCCGACGCCCGGCCGAGCGCGACGCGCTGACCGAGGCGAGAGTGCGTGCCTTCTGCCTCACGAACGCTCAACTGCGCGCCGTCGAGCAGACCGCACGCTTCGTCGAGAACCGCCACCGCATCCTCCAGGCCGCGCGCAAGCCCGGCCCGTACATCTACGGCGTGTACGAGAGAGGGATCAAGCGGATCTGGCCGGCGTAGCTTCGCCCGTTCCCCGCGAGATCGCGGCTGCGACTACTTCGGCTGGGATCTCCCGGGGCCTGATCGCATCCGGTCCGCTCGCCTCGACGCTTCCCGGCTGAGAGGATTCAGCCGGGCATGTCGCTCTCCTTCCCGATACAGCTGCTGCTCGTCGAGGACGACCCCGGCGACGCGCTGCTCGTCGAGACGCTGCTCGCCGGGGTGGCGCCGAACGTCGACGTGACGCGGGTCGAGCGGCTGCGGGAAGCGGCCGAGATGCTGTCGAGCCCGCCGGGGATCGACTGCGTGCTGCTCGACCTTGGCCTGCCCGACGCGATCGGGCTGGAGGCGGTGGAGCGGCTGCGGGCGGCGGCGCCGGACGCGGCGATCGTGGTGCTGACCGGGCACGACGACGAGCAGCGGGGGGTCGACGCGCTCTCGCGCGGGGCCGAGGACTACCTCGTCAAGGGCGAGGTCGACGGGCCGTTGCTCGCGCGCGCGATCCGCTATGCGATCGAGCGCTGCCGCGCCGACCGCTCGCAGCGTGAGCTGATCGAGGCGCGGCTGCATGCGCGCGAGAACGCGCGGCTCGAGCGCGGGCTGCTGCCGCAGGCGCTCGTGCGCGACCCGCGCATCGCGCTCAGCACGACCTACCGGCCCGGCCGCCGTCGCTCGCTGCTCGGCGGCGACTTCTACGACGCGGTCGAGCTCAACGACGGCACGCTGCACGTGCTGATCGGCGATGTCAGCGGGCATGGCCCGGACGAGGCTGCGCTCGGCGCCTGCCTGCGCGTCGCCTGGCGCACGCTGATGCTCGCGCAGGCGCCGCCCGACGCGGCGCTCGCGCTGCTGCAGGAGGTGCTGGTGCACGAACGCCACGCGCCGGCGATCTTCGCGACGCTGTGCATGCTGAGCGTCGCGCCCGCGCGCGACGCCGCCGAGCTGCGCGTCGCCGGGCACCCGCCGCCGATCGTGGTCGACGGCGACGGGCTGCGCGCCGTCGAGGCGGCCCACGTCAGCCCGCCCCTCGGCTTCGTCGAGCCGGGCGGCTGGCGCGGCAACCCGCTGCGCTTCGCCGGCGACTGGGCCGTGTTGCTCTACACCGACGGCCTGATCGACGGCCGCGTCGGCGCGGGGTCCGAGCGGCTCGGCGAGCAGCGGCTCGTGGAGCTGCTCGAGCGGCACGTGGACGGCGACGCCGGCAGGCTTGCGGATGCCTCGCCCCTGCTCGACGACCTCGTCACCGAGGTGGAGCGGCTGCACGGCGGGGACCTCACGGACGACGTCGCGATGGTCGTCGTGGCGGCGAGGCGGAGCGAGTGAGCGAGGGACGCGAGCGCCCGCCCCGCCCGCCGCTCGTGCGGCGTCTCACGACGGGCCAGTGGTTCGCGCTCGCCGCGAGCGCGCTGGCGCTGCTGACGGCCGCGGGCGCCGCGCTCGGAACCGTCGCGATCGTGCGGCTGAACGACGCCCGCGGCGTCGTGCTGGACCGCAACGGCCCGGCCGTGCTCGCGCAGATGAGCCTGCAGACCGCGCTCGTGAACCAGGAGAGCGGCGTGCGCGGGTACGCGCTCAGCGGCAATGCGCAGTTCCTCGGCCCGTATCACTCGGGCCGCGTCGCCGAGCAGGAGGCGTTCGCGCAGCTTGCGCGGCTGCTGGGCAGCGAGGAGATGGCGAAGGCGCGCCGCGCCACGGCGCTCGTGCGCGAGCGCGCCGCCGCCTGGCACGGCGACTACGCGCAGTCGGTGATCGCGCACGTGCGCCGCGCGGGCGCGCGCGCCGTCGGCGGCCCCTCGCCGAGCGTCGGCAAGCGCGAGTTCGACGCGGTGCGGGCGGCGCTCGCGCAGCAGGCGGCGGAGCTCGCGCGGGTGCGGATCGCGGGGCGGGCGAAGCTGGCCGACTCCTCGGAGTTCCTGACCGCGACCTTCATCGCCGTCGTCGCGCTGATCGCGATCGGCATCGTCGGGGCGCTGCTGATCCTGCGCCTCACGACGACACGCCCCCTGCGTCTGCTCGGCCGCAGCGTGCGGCGGATCGCGCGCGGCGAGTTCGAGCACGAGATCGCGCGCGCCGGCGCGCGCGACGTCGTCGAGCTGGGCGACGACGTCGACTCGATGCGCCGCCGGATCGTCGCCGAGCTGTCGAGCCTGCGGGAAGCGCACGACCAGCTCGACGCGCAGGCGCGTGAGCTGGCGCGCTCCAACGCGGAGCTGGAGCAGTTCGCCTACGTCGCCTCGCACGACCTGCAGGAGCCGCTGCGCAAGGTCGCGAGCTTCTGCCAGCTGATCGAGCAGCGCTACGAGGACCAGCTCGACGAGCGCGGCAGGCAGTACATCGCCTTCGCGGTCGACGGCGCGAAGCGCATGCAGCAGCTGATCAACGACCTGCTCGCGTTCTCGCGCGTGGGCCGCGGGGCGGGCGAGCGGCCCGTCGTCGGGGGCGACGACGTCCTGCGCCAGGCGCTCGCGAGCCTCGGCGAGGCGCTGCGGGAGAGCGGCGCGCAGGTCGACGCGGGCCCGCTGCCGGCGGTGCGCGCCGAGCCGGCGCTGCTGGCCGCCGTCTTCCAGAACCTGATCGGCAACGCGCTGAAGTTCCGCCGCGACGGCACCGTGCCGCACGTGTGGATCTCGGCCGAGCGCAGCGACGGCGAGTGGGTCTTCGCCTGCGCCGACGACGGCATCGGGATCGAGCCGGAGTACGCCGAGCGCATCTTCATGATCTTCCAGCGCCTGCACCCGAAGGACGCGTACGCGGGCACGGGGATCGGACTCGCGCTCTGCCGCAAGATCGTCGAGCACCACGGTGGGCGCATCTGGCTCGACACGGCTGCGCCCGGCGGCCGCACGACGTTTCGCTTCACCCTGCCCGCAATCGACGAGGAGCCCGCACCGACATGAGCCCGCCCGAGCTGCTGAACGCGATCGACGTCCTGCTCGTCGACGACGACCCGGGCGACACGCTGATGATCCGCGAAGCGTTCGCCGACAACAAGGTGCGCAACGAGCTTGTGTGCGTGAGCGACGGCGTGGAGGCGATGCGCTACCTGCGCAGAGAGGGCGAGTACGCGAACGCCCTGCGCCCCGACCTGATCCTGCTCGACCTCAACCTCCCGCGCATGGACGGCCGCGAAGTGCTCGCCGAGATCAAGGGCGATCCGGCGCTGAGCACGATCCCTGTCGTCGTGCTGACGACGTCGCATGCGGAGGAGGACGTGCTGCGCAGCTACCAGCTGCACGCCAACGCCTACGTGACGAAGCCGGTCGACTTCGAGCGCTTCATCGAGGTCGTGCGCCAGATCGACGAGTTCTTCGTGACGGTGGTGAAGCTGCCCAGACCCTAGGACAGACCCTCCGGGCTCGTAAACGGAACTAATTCCGCTTCTGCTACCATCAGAAGCGGAATCAAGTCCGCTTACTCCCGGAGGCCCGCATGTCCACCACCGCCGTCCAGCCGCTCGCCGGCTCCTACGCCGCAGATCCGATCCACTCGAGCTTCTCGTTCGCCGTCCGTTACATGAGCGTCTCGACCTTCCGCGGCACGCTCGGTGAGGTAGCCGCCACGCTCACCGCCGGCGCCGACGGCGTCGCGCTCGAGGGTGCCGCCGAGGTCGAGTCGATCTCGGTCCGCACGCCGCAGCAGTTCCGCGACCACGTCCTCTCGGCCGACTTCTTCGACGTCGCCAACCATCCGCAGGTCGCCTTCCGCTCCACGCGCGTCGAGCTGACCGACGACGGCCGCGCCGTGGTCGACGGCGAGCTGACGATCAAGGGCGTGACGCAGCCGGTGCACGCCGAGGGCGGCTGGTCGCCGGAGGCCGAGACGCTCAGCGGCCGGCGCGCCCACCTCACGCTCGAGACGACGATCGACCGCACCGCGTACGGCGTGAGCTGGAACGCCGACCTGCCGGCCGGCGGCAAGGCGCTCGCGAACGACGTCACGCTGACGGTCGAGCTGGCGCTCGTCGCCGCGCAGCCCGAGGAGGCGTAGCGCGATGCGGGTGCTCGGCCTGTCCGGCAGCCTGCGGCGCGACTCGCACAATCGCGCGCTGCTGCGCGCCGCCGCGGCGCTCCTGCCGGCCGGCGCGGAGCTCGTGGAGTGGGATCGCGTGGCCGAGCTGCCCGCCTACGACGAGGACCTCGACACGGCGCCCGCGCCCGAGCCGGTGCGGGCGCTGCGCGAGGCCGTCGCCGCCGCCGACGCGGTCCTGATCGCGACGCCGGAGTACAACGCCTCGCTGCCCGGCGCACTCAAGAACGCGCTCGACTGGATCTCGCGCCCGTTCGCGACCAATCCGCTGCGCGGCAAGCCCGCCGCGGTGATCGGCGCCAGCACCGGCCTGTTCGGCGCGGTGTGGGCCCAGGCCGAGGCGCGCAAGGTGCTGAGCACGATCGGCGCGCAGGTGCTCGAGCACGAGCTGCCGGTCGGTCAGGTCCACGACGCGTGGGCGGCCGACGGGACGCTGCACGACCCCGAGCTGCGCGCCGCGCTCGCGGGGATCGTCGGCGAGCTGGCCGAGCGGGCCGAGCCCGCCGTCGCCGCCTACGCCGGCACGGCCTCCGCGGAGGCGGCATGATGCACGCTGGATGCCTGAGGAGCTTCCCCTGATCGCGCTGCCCACCGAGCAGACCGAGCGCGCCGACGCGGCCTCCAACCGCAGACGCATCCTCGTGGCCGCGACCGAGCTGTTCGCCGCGCGCGGCCCCGACTGCGTCTCGATGCAGGACGTCGCGAAGGCGGCCGGCGTCGGCATGGGGACGATGTACCGGCGCTTCGGCGACCGCGCCGGTCTGACGTTCGCGCTGCTCGGCGAGCGCCACCGCGCGTTCCAGGAGCAGCTCCTGCGCGGCGCCGCGCCGCTCGGCCCCGGCGCGCCGGCCGCCGAGCGGCTGCACGCGTTCGGGCGCGCGCGGATCGGCCTGCTCGACGACGGCGAGGCCGAGATGCTGCTGAGCACCGGCAACGCCGAGAGCGCGACGCTGCGCGGTCCCGACGGCGCCTACCGCACGCACCTCGCGATCCTGCTGCGCGAGGCCGCCCCGGCGCTCGACGTCGAGTACGCCGTCGACACGCTCACGATGGCGTTCGACGCGCGTCTGCACCTGCACCTGCGCCACGAGCGCGGCTGGCCGCTCGCGCGCGTCCAGGACGGCTGGTGCGCGCTCGCCGACGCGTGGCTCGCGGCCGGCGGCGCTGCGTAGCGCCTCCCGCGCCCGCCGGAGCCCCAGCCGCGTTTGCGCTCATTTGGCACGTTCCGCGCGTCCGCTGCGTCCGCCCGGCTGCGAGGGTGGGGCGCATGGTGGATGAGAAGCAGTCTGACCTCGCTATCCGGGGTGAAAGTGCTCCTCATGCCGACGAGACGCTCGGGCGGCTGGCGGCGACGCAGCATGGCGTCGTGGCTCGCCGTCAGCTGCTGGGAGCCGGCGTCGCTCCCTCGATGATCGACCGCCGGGTTGCCAGCGGGCACCTGATCAAGCTCCACCGCGGCGTCTACGCCGTCGGTCACGCCCGCCTCACTCGCGATGGACAGTGGATGGCGGCTGTGCTCGCGATCGGGCCCGGGGCGGCGCTGAGCCACCGCGACGCCGCCGCGCTGCACGGCCTGTGCCGCCCGGGAGACCACCGGCGCACGCACGTGACGACGCCCCGGCGGGCGGCGGGCACGTCGCGGATCCAGGTCCACCGCACGCGCGTGCTCGATCCGCGGCGCGACGTCGCGGTCGTCGCCGGGATCCCGGTGACCAGCGTCGCCCGCACGCTCGTCGACCTGGCCGGCGTCGCGACGCGCGAGCAACTCGCCAAGACGCTCGCCGAGGCCGAGCGCCGCAACGTCCTCGACGTGCGTGCGATCGAGGACGCGCTGGAGCGCACGCGCCAACGCCGCGGCCGCGGCCATGCCGCGATCCGCACGGCTCTCGCGCACCACGCGGCCACCGGCACACAGCTCACCCGCTCCGAGCTCGAGGACGCGTTCCTCGCACTGTGCGACGCGCACGGACTGCCGCGCCCGGCCACGAACGTCTGGCTCGGCGACATGGAGGTCGACGCCTGCTGGCGCGCCGAGCGCGTCGTCGTCGAGGCAGACGGCTGGTCCGCGCACTCGACGCGCAGGGCGTTCGCAGAGGATCGCGAGCGCGGCAACGCGCTGCAGACGCGCGGCTGGATCGTGCTGCGATTCACGCACGGCCAGGTGACGCGCGAGCCCGCGCGTGTCGCGCGCACGGTCGCCGACGCGCTACGGCGGGCCGCGGCCCGCTAGCCTCCCGTCGGCAATGTCCCCGTTCTGGATCTGGACGCAGGTCGCGATCGTCGTCGCCGTGCTCGCGGGCATCGTGATCGCGGCCGTGAAGCTCATCTAGCCGCAGCCGACCGGCTCGACGCGCCGACCGCCGGGGCTATGATCCGCGCGCACTCGTCAGCGGCAAAGGGAGCAGTCGCGTGTTCGGCTCGATCGTCGTGGGAACCGATGGCTCGGAGACTGCCCGGGAGGCGGTCCGTCAGGCCGTCGAGCTGGCCCGCCTGGCAGGCGGGACGCTCGAGGTCGTGAGCGCGTATGAGCCGGTCTCCAACCAGCGGCTCAAGGACGAGGCGACCGAGGCCCCGCGCGACCTGCAGTGGTCGATCAACCCGCGCGAGGACGTCGACGCGACGCTCGCGGCCGTCGCCGAGGAGGCGCGCGCCGCCGGCGTCTCCGAGGTGCGCACGTACGCCCGTCAGGGCGACCCGGCCGACGCGATCCTCGACGTCGCCGAGGAGCAGGGCAGCGACCTGATCATCGTCGGCAACAAGGGCATGACGGGCGCCAAGCGCTTCCTGCTCGGCTCGGTGCCGAACAAGGTCAGCCACCACGCGCCCTGCTCGGTGCTGATCATCCGCACGACCTGACGGTCGGCGGCGGGGCGGCGGCGCTCAGGCGACTGCGGTCGCCGTGCGCGCCCGCGCGATCGCCTCTTCGAAGCGCGCCTCCCACTCGGCGGCGTGCTTGGTGAGCGTCTCGCCGGCGACCCATTTGCCGGCGCGCTTGGTCAGCTTGGCGCGCTCGCGCGGCTTGTCGATCAGGCGCGCGAGCGCGTCGTGCCAGCCGTCGTCGGGCACGAGCCGGCCGCCCTGCTTCTCGCCGTGGCCGGCGTAGGGGCCGATGGGCGAGGCGAGCCAGCATGCGCCGGCTGCCGCGTACTCCTTGAGCTTGACGTTCGAGCGGGCGCGGTTCATCGCGATGTCGGACAGCGGGGCGATCCCGATGTCGAAGACCGCCGCCGCTCTCGTCAGCTCGAACAGCGGCACGACGTCGACGTGGCGGTAGCGCTCGCCGCTCAGGCCCAGGCCCAGCCCGAACGAGACGACGCGCACCTCCGGGCGCTCGTCGAGCAGCCGCTGGAGCGCCGCGCGGATCGGGACCTGCTCGACGTCGAGCTGGTGCTCGAGGCCGGCTATCCAGCCGATCGTCACGCCCTCGCGCGGCGGCCGCGAGCGCTGGACGAACTGGTCGGGCACGTGGTTCTCGACGACCTCCGCGTGCTGTGCGCCGTACTCGCGCAGCCGCTCGGCGAGCGCGCTGCTCGGCGTCGTCACGAGGTCGGCGATCTGGAAGATCTTGCGCATGCCGGCGAGGCGCCGCTCCCACTGCATGCCGCCCTGCCTGCGATAGCCGGGCGTGCCCTTCGGCACGGAGCCGATGTCGTCGTCGTTGTCCCACACGACGGCCGCGCCGTGCGCCTTCGCCTCGCGCGCGGAACCGACGGCCCCCGGTTCGCCGTAGCGGTGGATGTGCAGGACGTCGACGTGGTGGACGGCGGCGAGCGACGGGGCGCCGTCGTTGATCGAGACCGACGCAACCTGGTGCCCGCGCACCTGCTCGAGGGCGGTCATCGGGCCGACGCCGCGGTAGAAGCCGTTGCCGGTGCTCGGGTCGGCGAGGTATGCGATCCGCATCTGCCCAGCATGCCTGGGGTCAGGACCCGCGGGCAAGCGGGAACCGTCGGCCGGCCGGCGTGCGCCGGCGGCGCACGAACAGCCAGCCGCCCCAGCCGGCCGCGATCAGCAGCCCGAGCAGGCTGAGCGCCGCACCGGCGCGCAGGCCCGGGACGCGGTAGCTCCACACGACGCGGTGCGTGCCAGCCGGCACGACGACGCCACGCAGGACCATGTCGGCTTGCAGCGCCCTCGCCGGCCTGCCGTCGACGGTCACGCTCCAGCCGGGCGCCCAGGCGTCGTCGAGCAGCACGACGCCGCGGCGCGGGAGCGTGGCCGACAGCGTCACGCGCGAGTTCCGCTCTGCCACGACGTGCGCGGATCCGCCGGGACCGGCGCTCGGCGCGGCTTCGCCGCGCGGCAGGACCACGTCTGTGCGCGGGTCGAAGCCGTCGGCCGCGATCGCGCTCGGCTCTTCGTCGACTTCGCCGACGACCTGCACGCGTGCGGGGACGATCGCGCGCGGCGTGGCGAGCGCGTTCTCGAAGATCGTCGCGTCGCGTCCGCGATACACGGGCGTGAGCGTGCGCGCGCCGGCGTGCACGTCCGGTCCGGCGGCGATCCATCGCGCGCCGAACAGCCCGAGCGTCCTCAGGCTCGACGCTTCGATCGACGTGAGCATGTAGGACGTGTGAAGCGGCTGCTGCGGTTCGATCGTGCGCCACAGCTCGTGGAAGCGCAGGCTCGGCTGCGGCGCGTCGTACCCGCGCACGTCGCGCAGCCCGTAGACGCTCGACCAGTCGTTCGCGACGGCGAATTCGACCCCGGCTATGCGCCCGTCGGCCGAGTGCCGCTGGAGGAAGGCGATTGCAGGCGTGCGCGGCGGGATCGCCTTCGAGGCGGGCGCCATCGGGTTGTAGCCGTGCGCGAAGTGGAGCATGTCGAGCGCCGCGACGAGCACGACCAGGACGCCGATCAGCCGGCGGCGCTCGGGGGCGCGGTGGGCGACGAGCAGGATCGCCGCGAAGCCCGCGACGAAGATCGCGAACCACACCACGCTCGCGAGCGCGAGCCCCGCCGGCGTCACCGGCGGCGAGCGGTGCAGGACGTAGCGGAGCCCCCAGTGGAGCGTGCCGCCGCCGAGGTGGACGGAGGCGAAGGCGACGAGCACGGCGACGGCGCCTCCTGCCGCGACCCACCACGCGGCGCGCCGCCCGCGCGGATCCTCCAGCAGCCGCTCGAGCCCGAATGCGCCGAGCACCGCGACCGCGAGCATCAGCCACAGCACGATCCGCTGGTTCTGCACCTGCGAGAAGCCGGGGAGGCGGATCACGAGCGCGTGCAGGCCGGGCAGCTCGAGCGCGACCGCCACGCCGGCGACGGCGAGCGCGGCGAACGGGGCCATCCGCCGCCAGGCGGCGCGGCTGCGCGTCGCGACGGCGAGGACCGCGAGCAGCAGCGCGATCGTCCCGGCGTAGAACGTCCGCTCGTTGTAGGGCGCGGGGCCGAGGATGACCTCGCTGGGACGGCCCCACCAGTCAGGCAGCAGCATCGTCCGCAGCACGCCGATCGGCATGTGCGCGCCGTTGAAGTGCTCGGCCCCGCCGCCGGCTCGCGCGGCCGCGCCCGCCGATCCGAGCGCCGCCTGCTGCGCCGGCAGCAGCACGACGGCCGTGACGAGCGCGCCGAGCGCGAGCGCGGTGCCGACGAGGCCGAGCCGGCGCAGCCGCTCGCGCGTCTCGAGGTCCGGCGTCAGCAGCATGCGCAGCAGCGCGTAGAGGACCGTCGCGGCGAGCACGTGCACCTGCGTGCCGGGGTGGCCGCCGGTGAGCGCGACCGCCGTCACGCCCGCGAGCGCGAGCCCGTGGACAGGGCGCCCGCGCCGCGCGATCCGCTCTGACAGCAGCAGCGTCCAGGGCAGCATCGCCGCCACCGACAGGAACACCTCGTAGCTGAGCCACACGACGTTGAACGCGCAGAGCGCAAACGCGATCCCGGCGAGCATCCCGGGCCAGAAGCCGAGCCGCAGCTCGCGCACGAGCAGGTACGTGCCGAAGCCCGCCAGCCACAGCTTGATCGCAGCCGCCGCGCCGAGCCCGTAGTTGAGCGGAAGGATCCACAGCGGCAGGCTGAACGGGCTGGCCCACGCGACCTCGGCGTTGGCGAAGAACGGCGTGCCGGCGAGCGCGTGCGTGTTCCACGCCGGGAACGTGCCGGCATGGATCAGCTGCCGCGCGAGCACGTCCCACGGGTAGTAGGAGAGCGGCACGTCCCCGATGCCCTGGTTGTAGTAGTGGAGGACGTCGTGCGGGGCGAGCCCCCTCCACGGCGGCATCGTGAACAGCACCGACGTGGGCGCGAGCATTCCGCCGCCGACGAGCACCGGCCACAGGTAGGCGAGCACGAGCAGGGCGAACAGCGCGGCTGCGGTGCGGTGCTGGTGTGTGCTCAGCGTGCGGACGACGCGACCGGTGCGCGCGGCGAGCGGCCGCTCGCGCGGCTCCTCCACGTCAACGACCGGCTCGACCACCCCCGCACGCCCTCGCGACCGGGCGTGACTGGCCATGCAGGGAGAGGTACCACAGCCGGACGGGCCCGCCTAAACCGCTACGGGGAGGTGCGACTGCGCACCGGGCGGCATGCGATCGATCTGCGGATCGGCGAGGAACGCCCGGCCGGCGCTCAGTGCCGCGGCACGCGCGCCGCGGTCGTCAGGCACGTCGGCGTCTGCACGCTCGCCGACGTCGCAGCGCCCGCGTCCACGAGCCCGTAGCCGTAGACGCGGTTCGGCCCCTGGATCCCGAGCGTCTTGGCGGTCGCCTTGAGGCGGCACTCGACCTGGCCCGGCGTCGGCCGGGCGCCGAGGACGCCGCTGGCGATCACGAGCGCGGCGGTCGAGCTGACGTGCGGCGCGGCCATCGAGGTGCCGTCGTAGCCGGACGGCAGCCCGAAGCGCGTCACCGAGTTGGTGTAGGTCATCTGGTAGATGTCGCCGCCGTGGTGCCCGGGGTGGCAGTTGGGGTCGTTCGCCAGCGCGGCGTCGTCGCCGCCGCCGGGGGCGACGAGGTCGAGCCCGGTGCCGTCGTTGGAGAAGTCGGCGAGGCAGCCGTCGTCGGTCGTCGCGCCGACGGAGATGACGTTGCTCGTGCGCGCCGGGTAGGCGATCCGCGCCTCGCCCTCGTTGCCGGAGCTGCCGACCACCACCACGCCGTGCCGGTTCGCGTAGGCCAGCGCCGAGGTGATGTCGGGGATCTCCGCCGGGGTCACGTTGGTGGAGAACTCGAGGCTCATGTTGATGACGCGCGCACCGTGGCGGACCGCGTAGAGGATTCCCTTGGCGATCGTCGTCGCGTCGCCGTAGCCGTGCGAGTCGAGCACCCGCACGGGCATGATCGTCGCGCCCCACGCGAGGCCGGTGACGCCGATGCCGTTGTCCGTCGCCTCGGCGATCGTGCCGGCGACGTGCGTCCCGTGCCCGTTGCGGTCGACCGGGAAGGGCGTGTTGTCGACGAAGTCGTACGGCGCGACGAAGCGCGTGCCGGCGAAGTCCGGCGAGCGGCGGAAGCGGCCGAGGTCGCGGTAGGCGATGCCGGTGTCGAGCACGGCGATGCGGACGCCGCGAGCGCCGGGCGCGCGCGCCTGGATGTTCGACCACGCCTGCAGCGCGTTGACGCCGAACGGGCCGTAGAAGTTCCACTGCAGCGCCGCGAGGCCGCCGGGGAAGCCCCTGATGCCGGGGTCGTCGGGCAGCGGGACGTCGCTCGCGTGCGCGATCGGGTCCGGCGCGGCGTAGGCGACGCCGGGCGTGCGGCGCAGCTTCGCGATCGTGGCGCGCACCTGTCCGGGCGCGACGTGCAGGACGCGTGTGCGCGTGTCGGTGGCGCCGCCGGCGGATGCGCCGACCGAGGCGGCGACGGCCTGCTGGGCCGCGGGCGTGGCGGCGCTCGGCGCGTAGCCGACGACGACCGTGCCGGGGGCGTAGTCGGGCTGCTGGCCCGCCGCGGCGGCGGCGCTGCCCCCGAGCGCGAGCAGCAGCGCCGCGAGCGGAGCCGCGAGCATGGAGCGGGGGTGGAGACGGGGGAAGGAGGGCATCGACGGCGGGAGGATGGAACGCTGCAGCCATCCTGCCGCGTCCACCTTAAGACATCATCGGCGGCGAAAGGTTTCGCCACAACCCCCTGAGACGGCGCGTCGGACGTGCCGGAGCCCCATGGCCAGCCACTTCTTCCCACGCGACGAGTACTTCATGCGCCTCGCCCTGCGCGAGGCCGAGCGCGCGATGGAGCACGACGACGTGCCGATCGGGGCGGTCGTCGTGCACGAGGGCGAGGTGCTCGCGACCGGCCGCAACGAACGCGAGGAGCGCCAGGACCCGACCGCCCACGCCGAGGTGCTCGCGTTGCGCGCAGCGGCGGAGAAGCTCGGCAGCTGGCGCGTGCTCGACAGCGTGCTGTACGTGACGCTCGAGCCGTGCGCGATGTGCGCGGGCGCGATCGTGCTCGCGCGCGTGCCGCGCGTCGTCTTCGGCGCGTGGGATCCGAAGGCCGGCGCCGCCGGCAGCGTGCTCGACATCCTCGCCGAGCCGAGACTCAACCACCGCCCCGAGGTCTCGGGCGGCCTGCTGGCGGAGGAGTGCGGCGCGCTGCTGTCGAGCTTCTTCGCGGGCCGGCGGTAGGCGGGGCGCCGCGTGGCGCCCCGCGCCGGCTGCTCGTGGTTCAGCTGACGGTGATGCTCTGCTGTGGGCTGAGGTTGAAGGTGCCTCTGTAAACGGCTTCGCTGGGACAGAGTTCGCCCCCACCGAAGAGCGGGACCTCGACCGTATCTAGAACTGTGACCCTAGCCGTCGTGTACCTGTTAGTGCCGGCATCGTTGAGGCCGATCAGGAGCCCGGCGGCTCCTCTGTATAGGCAGTTGATAATTCTGAAGAACGTGTTCAACTTCCATGACCATTCCACGACGTTCAGTAGGAGTCCGGTGTAGCTGTCGGGGCCTCTCCCCACCACCCTGTTGACCGTGAGTCTCCAGGGAAGTCCTAGAAAGTCTTCGAGTTCGCCCCCGCTGCAGCTACTTGCCCTGACTTCGGTCACTTCGCCTATCTGTGATCCGGCCGTGAGTTCGAAGCTGGCCGCCAGCGTACCGCTGAGGGTATAGGCGCATTCAATTTGCAGCCCCGAGGGGCCCCAGGTGATCTTGCCTTCCGACGCCATCGATATCGCGCCGCCTCTTTCGAGGGTGGCTCTGAACGCGCTGGCGTTGGCGGCGACCGCCCCGAGCGCCGCGACGGCGACGATCAGCGCGAGAAGCTTCCTGCTCGTGCCCATCTGATTCCTCTCTTGTCGTTGCTCCGGGGGCATGGCGCCCGGCGTGGCGGCGGTCGCCACGGTCCGGCGCTGTGCGCGGACGCGCTACCCTTCTTCCGCACGCACCCTGGAGGGGTGGCAGAGCGGTTGAATGCGGCGGTTCTCGAAAACCGTTATGGGCGGGTTCCGTCCATCGAGGGTTCGAATCCCTCCCCCTCCGTCCCGGTTTGCCCGGCCCGCGCGGGCGCCACGAGGAACGGGGCGCCCGGAGGCGCCCCGCTCGGTCCTGCTGCGATACCGGTCGGAACTAGGCGACCGTGATGCTCTGCTGCGGGCTGAGCCCGAACGTGCCTGCGAAGGAGCCTTCCCTCGGGCAGAGTTCGCCGCCTCTGCTGAGCGGGAGCTGGACGGTTTCTAGCGCTCTGATCCCAGCGGTCGTGTACGTGTCCGTACCCGTGTCGTTGAGTGAGAGTAGGGCGCCGGCCGTGCCTGAGTATAGGCAGTTGATCGTTCTGAAGAACGTGTTCAGGTTGAACGCTGCGTTGACGATGTTGAATAGGATGCCGGTGTAGCTGTCGGGGCCTCTGCCTAGAGCGGTGTTGACCGTTATCCTCCAGGGAAGGTTTAGCACCCTTTCGACTTCGCCGCCGGAGCAGTTGGCTATCCTGACTTCGGTCACTTCGCCCATCTGCGTGTTTGCGGTGATTTCGAAGCTGGTGAGGAGTGAGCCGTTGAGCGTGAGGTTACATTCGATTCTCGGGGCGCTGTTGCCGAAGGTGATCTTGCCTGCGGAAACCGACGATATGGCGCCGCCTCTTGAGACGGTCGCTCTGAACGCGCTGGCGCTCGAGGCGAATGCTGCGACCGCGACGACCGCGATGGCCGCCACGACGAGCAGCTTGAGCTTGCTCATGTGATGTGCTCCTGTTGAATTGGCTTGCCGTTTGGCAAGCGCGTTGACGTGCATTGAGCGCGCCGGATCGTTGGATGCGGCACGCGGCATCGCTTGATGTGGTGAGCATCACCCCCTGTGCTCAAGCGGGCACGTCAGCGTCTCCCCCGAGGTAGCGCTGCGACCTTGCGCCGGCCCGCTGTTCTCATCGCTGCTCACGAACGTTGCGACCCCCGCAAGCAGCACCGGGAGCTTAGCAAGTTGGTCGGGGCGTGGCAACTGACGATGGAGGTTGCCGTGTGCGCCCGCGGGCTGGGGCGAGTTGCATTAGGAGCCAGCAGCGTTTACCGTCTCACGGCGATACCCAACGGTTGCCGCGCGCGCTGGTCGCAAGCATGTGCGGGAGAGAGAGGGAGAAGAGAGGGCCGTATGACGCGTCTCGAACGCTCGTTGCATCGCGCGGTGCTCGCCGCGTGCGCCATGGTCGCGCTTGCGACGTTTGCCGCCGTCGCCGGCGCCGATCAGATCGCACGGCCCCCGGGCGCGGTCGACGACCGCGGGTACGAGCTCGTGAGCCTGCCCGACAAGGACCTGAATTCGATCGCCCTCTCGACGCCGCTCTCGATCACCGGCGATCGCGTGTTGTACGAGCTCACCGCGCCGGCGCCCGGATCGCCGTCCGGTGCCGGCGCCGATCAGCTCGCGACGCGCACCGCGTCCGGGTGGGCATCCAGAAACATCCTCCCTCCTCTCGCGCAGATGCCTGGCCGCGCATACGTCATCGCCGCGACCACGCCTGACCTGTCCGCCAGCGTCGCATCCGCCTTCGACGGGCTCGGGACGGACTTCGCCAGTCCCGACGTGAGCCTCGTCACGCTCGACGGCAGCGGCGGCCAGTCCCTGTTGCACACGTTCCCGACGTACTTCGGCGCCTCCGGTGTGGAGGTCGTCGCCGCTGACGACCTCAGCCACATCTACGCGGACGTGGCTGCCGACGTGGATCCGTCGCTTCCCGGCAACGTGCCCGGCGCCGACAACGTCTACGACTTCGCCGGGGGGACGCCGACGCTCGTGAGCGCGATGCCGGGCACCGGTTCTCGCGCCCACATGCGGCGTCCCACGCGCGGGCTCCGGCTTTGCCTCCGCCGGCAGCAGCTTCCAGTCCCAGCATTGGACGTCGACCGACGGCACACGGGTCTTCTTCACCACAAGCGGCGACACATGCGGCGGTCCGCGCGAGCTGTATGTCCGCAACGTCGACGCCGGCACCACGACGCTCATCTCGAGCCCTCCGGTCGGCGGCGGCGCCGACAACGGCGTCGACACCCTGCTGCAGGCGGCCGCCGACGGCTCGTGGGTGATCTACGAGACGAGCACGAGTCTCGACCCCGCCGACGGCACGATCGACGGCGACAACACCGATTCGGACATCTACCGCTGGACCGCCGCCACCCAGCAGAACGAATGCCTCACGTGCGGGGTGGCTCATGCCGACGTGCTGGACCCGGCCGCCGTCTCCGAGGACGGCTCGCACGTCTACTTCTCCTCCGCCAGCCAGCTCGCCGATGCGCCGGGGCCGGCCAGCCCGTCCGCTCCGAACACGTACGTCTGGCAGCAGGGGCAGCCGATCAGATTCGTCGCGAGCACCGACGGCGTCATCGCGAAGGCTGCCAACGGCGGGTACGTCACGCCGAACGGCAACGTCCTGCTCTTCGAGTCCAGCCGCGCGGAGCTGAACGCGCAGACAGGCTCGGACAACGGCGGTCACTGGCAGGACTACCGCTTCGACGACACCGATGGCAGCATCTCCTGCATCTCCTGTCCGCAGGGAGCTCCGGCCACCCGGGACGTGCCCACAGAGCTTGCGCAAGGCAGCGAGCCGGTGATGTCGCAGGTGCGTCCGGCAAGCGACGACGGCCGCATCGTCTTCTTCGTGACGAGCGACGCGCTCGTCACGGAGGACAGAAACGGCGGTCCAGACATCTACGAGTGGCACGACGGTGTCGTGCACCTCATCACCAACGGGGCCATGAACTACCCCCCGGGCACCCGCCCGCACGTCGTGAGCAGCTCTCCGGACGGGCATGATGTGCTGTTCACGGACTTCGCACGGCTCACGTTCGACGCGCAGGACGACTCGATCAAGCTGTACGACGCCCGCGTGAACGGGGGCTTCGAGCCACCGCCGCCACCACCTCCGGTGTGTCACGGCGAGTGCCGCGGAGCCCCCCAGCCACCGCCGTCGTTGGGCGATCCCGCAAGTGGGACGCTCGCGGGTTCGGGCAACCCGAAGGCCGGTTCGGCGTTGCGCTTCACGGTCGCCGCGGTGACGGCCGCGCAGCGTGCGCAACTCGTCCGGACCGGGCGCCTCACGCTCGCCGTGCGGGTCGGTGGTGGCGGGCGGCTCGAGGCGTTCGCGCAGGCGAGCATCGGCGGGCACAGCCGCGTGGTCGCGCTCACCGCGAGGAGTACGAGGAGACCCGCGCTCGTGCGCCTCACGCTGCGCCTGTCGCGGGCAGCGCGCGTGCAGCTCGCCCGGGCGGGTCGCCTGCGTCTCGGGGTGACCGTGAGCTTCAGCAACGCGGCCGACACGCGACGGCTCGTGATCCCGCTTCGCGCCGCTCGTGCCCACGTCCGGAAGAAGGGCTGATCGACATGCTCCCGATTACGCGATTCGCTCAGCCCCGGCCGTTGCGCCGCTCGACGCGCGGCCTCGCCGCGGCGTGTGGCCTTGCCTGCCTCCTCGCGCTGCTCGCGGCCGCGCCCGCGCTCGCCGCGGTCAGATGGACGATCACGTCGGTCCACGGCCCGCAGACGATGGCGCCGAGCGGGACCGGCCTCTACGTGATGCAGCCTTTCAACACCGGCACCAGCGACACAACCGCCACGTACACGATCTCGGACACGCTGCCCGCCGGTGTGACGGCGACGGGGTTCTCGGGCGACGGCTGGTCGTGCCCGAACCTGAACGCGACCCCGGTGGTCTGCACCAACTCCGACCTCGTGCGGCCTGTCGGGTCGGCGACTCACACCGATGCCAGCTTCAGTGGCGACGCGAATCCGCTTACGCTGAACGTGAGCTCCGGGCCGGGCGTCAGCGGATTCGCCGACAATGCCGTGACGATCTCGGGTGGTGGGGTCGGCGCCGTGCCCGCCTCGGTGACGGACACGACCACGTTCGGCTCGACGCCGGCGGGCTTCGGGTTCGTGCCGCAGAGCTTCGTGGCCGACGCGTTCGACGCGGCGGCTCCGACAGGAGGCGCAGGCGGCAACTCCGAGCGGCAGGCCGGGGCCCACCCGTTCGAGTTCCGGGTCGGGTTCGGCATGAACCTGGCGCTCGGCTCCGATCCGCAGCTCGGCGCGTGGACGAAGCCGGACGAGGACATGAAGACGCTGGAGACACGCCTTCCGGCGGGCTTGATCGGGAATCCGCAGGCGGTGCCGCAGTGCGATCCCGTGAACCTCAATCTGGCGGGGCCGGGTCGCAAGGGCAGCGCGTGTCCCTCGAACACGCAGGTCGGCTCGATCGATCTGCTCCTTCAGGAGGGCGCCGAGATCGACACGCTGCCCGACCAGCCCGTCTACAACATGATTCCGCCGAGAGGCGTCGTGGCCGCGTTCGCGCTGTCGTTCCTCGGGCGATCGGCATGGATCTTGATCACGCTCGACCCCGCCGATCACTACTCGGTGATCGCGACGATGAAGGACACGACGGAGGTGCTCGTGCCTCGCGGCGCCCAGCTGACGCTGTGGGGGGTGCCCGGGGATCCGGCGCACGATCTGCTGCGCTTGAATCCGACCGCGCTCCCTCCGGTGGCGATGGACACGCCGTTCACGGGCGCGCCGATCAAGCCGTTCCTGACGCTGCCGTCGCAATGCGACACGGCGGGCGCTGTGCGGCTGCGAGCGGACTCGTGGGATCACCCCGGGGCGTTCACGCCGTTCCAGTCGGGCGCGAGCATGCAGATGACGGGCTGCGGCGATTCGCGCTTCCAGTTCGCGCCGACGATCCACGTGCAGCCGGAGGCGAGCACGCCGAGCACGCCGACGGGCGTGGACGTCGACCTCGCGGTCCCGCAGAAGGACGACACGGTGACGACGGCGAGCGACCTGTACGCGCAGAACGGCAGAGACGTCGCGATCAACACGCCGCCGCTGCGCACGGCGAGCGTCACGCTGCCGGAGGGGATGGTGGTTCTCGCCGTCCTCCGCCGACGGGCTCGGCGCATGCACGCTGTCGCAGATCGGCCTGGGCACGAACGACGAGCCGACGTGTCCGGACGCCTCGAAGATCGGCACGGTGAGCATCGACACGCCGCTGCTGGCGGACCCGCTGACGGGCGACGTGTACTTCGCGGCGCAGAACGACAACCCGTTCAACACGACGCTGGCGATCTACATCGTCGCGCGGGGGCCGGGCGTGATCGTGAAGCTGCCGGGCAAGGTCGAGCCCGATCCGGTCACGGGTCAGCTGACGGCGACGTTCGACGACAACCCGCAGCTGACGTTCTCGCACCTGAGACTGCATTTCAACGACGGCCCGCGCGCGCCGCTGGTGACGCCGCCGACGTGCGGCGTCAAGACGACGAGCGCCGCTTTCACGTCGTGGAACGGCTCGGTGCCGGTCGCGCACACGACGGACACGTTCACGATCGACTCGGGCTGCGCCAAGGGCTTCGATCCGGGCTTCGCGGCCGGGACGACGAGCCCGGCCGCCGGCAGGGACTCGACGCTCGTGACGCGCTTCACGCGCAGCGACAGCGACGAGGCGCTCTCGAAGATCGACGTGTCGCTGCCGCCGGGGCTGCTCGGCCACATCGCGTCGGTGCCGCTGTGCGGCGATGCGGACGCGAACGCGGGCACGTGCGGGGAGGGTTCGAGAATCGGCTCCGTCACCGTCGGTGCCGGACCCGGTCCGGACCCGTTCTTCATCACGGATGGGCGCGCGTACATCACGGGCCCGTACGAGGGCGCGCCGTTCGGGCTCTCGATCGTGGTCCACGCGAAGGCGGGGCCGATCGACCTCGGCAACGTGGTCGTGCGCGCGCAGGTCCAGGTCGATCGCTCGACCGCGGCGCTGCGGGTCGTCTCCGATCCGCTGCCGACGATCCTGCAGGGCATCCCGCTGCAGGTGCGCGTGGTGCAGGTGACGGTCGACCGGCCGGGCTTCACGTTCAACCCGACGAACTGCTCGGCGCTGAGCTCGACCGCCACGCTGCAGTCGACGGCGGGCACGACGAGCACGAAGAGCGCTCGCTTCCAGGTCGACGGATGCGCGGCGCTGCCGTTCAACCCGCGCTTCTCGATCAGCGTCGGCGCGCGGCATCGCACGAGCGCGGGCAGCTCGACGCCGCTGACGGCCACGGTGCAGATGACGAAGGGGCAGACGAACCTCAAGGGCGTCAAGGTCGTGCTGCCGAGCATCCTCAACGCGCGGCTGCCCGTGATCGAGAAGGCCTGCACGCTGGCCCAGTTCAAGGCGGGCAACTGCGCGAAGGCCAAGGCGGGCACGGCGGTGGCGGTCACGCCGCTGCTGAAGGACCCGTTGCGCGGCGGCGTGTACTTCGTCAGAAACGGGCGGCCGCTGCCGGACATGATGGTCGCGCTGCGCGGTCAGGTCGACGTGGATCTCGACAGCACCATCACGATCCCCGGGAGCACGCGTCTGAGCACGAACTTCGCGACGGTGCCCGACGTGCCGATCACGTCGTTCAAGCTGCAGCTCGTCGCCGGCGCGCAGGGTCCGCTCGGCGTCGCCGCCGACCTCTGCGCGCAGACCAGTCGGCTCGCGCGCATGGGCGTCGCGTTCACGGCCCAGAACGGCAAGGTCCTGCGGCGCTCGCAACGTTTGAGCATCCAGGGTTGCGCGAGAACCCAGAAGACAAAAGACTCGTAAATAAAGTGTTGAACGACCGGGATCTGCGCGGAAAGCGACCGTGCGGAAGGTCGTTGCATTAGGAAATGGACTCGTCTACAGTCCGGCAGAGGCAGCGGTCGCTTGCTGCCACCGGTCGCAAGCATGCCCCGAGTCGGTCGCGGACGAGGGGCAGGAGAGAGGAGACGGAGTGAAACGCGAGGCCAAGGCTCCCGCAGGCGGAGCGACGGTATTCGCCGGAGGCGCTCGACATGCTCGACGCGCACCGGCACGCATGGGCGCAAGCCTCAGGGTCGGACTGACGGTGCTGTGCGCTGTGTGCGCGGCGCTCGCGTTCGCCGGCATGGCGTCGGCGACGACGTTCGACTGCTCCGGCACGCCCGCCGGGTCGTGTACGAACAGCAAGCTCGCCGTCGACGACGCGACGGGCGACGTCTACGTGATCGACAGCGGGCACGACGTGGTCGACCGATTCAACTCGGCTGGGACCTACCTCTCGCAGATCAGAGGGTCGAGCACCACCGTCGGGACGTTCAACTTCGGCGGCGAGGACGACATCGCCGTCGACAATTCGGGCGGCCCGCGGCAGGGCGACGTATACGTCGTCTCGGAGAATCAGAGCCTCGCCTCGGCCACCGCCGTCTTCGCGTTCGACGCCAGAGGCAGAGAGCTGTGGGAGCACGGCGGGATCGGCGGCGACACGTGCGGCGTGGCCGTCGACGGATCCGGGCAGCTCTGGGGCAGCGACTACAACGCCGGCGTCCAGCAGCTCAGCGTCGCCGACGGGTCGTCGATCGGGAGCCCGGTGGCGATCGACCACGGCGCGACCGGTTGCGAGATCGCGTTCGACGCCTCCAACAACCTCTACGTCAACATCTGGCACGGCACCCTCTACAAGTACGCCTCCGGGGACTACACGACGTCGTCCGCGACGCTCGACGTCACGCCGACGTTCGACGTCGCGACAGACATGTCGACCGGCGACGTCTACTCCGTCACCAACAACAGCGAGATCTCGGCCTGGGACTCGTCCGGCTCGGCGCTGGCCGGGTCGCCGTTCGACACCGGCTCGACGAACCTGACGGGTGTGACGGCCGACGGCGCGCACGGCAGCATCTTCGTGAGCGACGTGGCGAACAACGACGTGCAGATCTTCGCGCGCGGCACGGGTGCGCCCGAGCCGTACGTGCGCACGCAGGACGCCTCGTCGATCACCACCACCGATGCGACGTTCAACGGCATGGTCAACCCTGCCGGCGCCAGCACGACGTGCCAGTTCCAGTACGTCGACGACGCGCAGTTCCAGGTCGACGGGTTCGCGAGCGCGACCTCCGTCAACTGCGACTCGGCGCCGGGCTCGGGCACGAGCGATGTCGCCGCCGGCAGATCGGTGACCGGGTTGACGGCCGGGACCACGTATCACGTGCGCCTGGTCGCGACGAACGCAAACGGGACGAACAACGGATCGGACATCGCGTTCAAGACCGCCGCCCCGCCGCGTCTGCTGACGGTGAACGTGGCTGGGACGGGCAACGGCGGCGTCGATGCGGATTCGGGCGCGATCGCCGCCTGCACGAGAAGCGGCGGGACCTGCTCGGACAGCTATGCGGACGGTACGGTCGTGAGACTCACGGCGACGCCGTCGCATTCGTCGGTCGCCAGCTGGTCGGGCGGCGGCTGCTCGGGCACCGCGACGACGTGCGACGTCACGTTGAGCGCTGACACGAGCGTGACGGTGACGTTCGCGCAGGACGTGCCGACGGTCGGCGGCGAGAATGCGAGCGGCGTCACGCAGACCGCCGCGACGCTTGCCGGCACGGCGAACCCGAACGGCGCGTCGACGACCTGCCAGATCGAGTGGGGAACGACGACCGCGTATGGCACGACGACGCCGGTCTCGGCGAACCCGGGTTCGGGCACGAGCGCGGTGGCGGTGAGCATTCCGGCGCTGAGCGGTCTGACGCCGAACACGCCGTACCACTACCGGGTCGACTGCACGAACGCGGGCGGCACGACGAACGGCGGGGATCAGACGTTCAGAACGACGGCGATCCCGGTTCCGACGGTCGTGACGGGCTCGGCGTCGGGTGTGACGCAGACGGGCGCGAGCCTTGCGGGCACGGTGAACCCGAACGGGTTCGGCACGACGTGCAGATTCGAGTACGGCACGACGACGGCGTACGGGTCCTCGGTGGACTGCGCGGCGGCGCCGGGCTCCGGCTCGAGCGCGGTCGCGGCGAGCGCGGCGCTGGCGGGCCTGACCGCCGGTACGACGTATCACTACCGGCTCGTGGCGACGAACGGCGGTGGCAGCACCGCCGGGGCCGATGCGACGTTCACGACGAGCTCGCCCACGCCCGCGGGCTGCCCGCAGGACGTCTCGAAGTGCCCGCCCGGCAAGCTCGTCCTGAGCACCAAGACGGCGACGGTCGTCAAGGGCAAGGTCGCGCTGAGGGTGACCTGCCAGGGCAGCGCCGGCTCCTCGTGCAAGGGCACGCTGAAGCTGACCGCCAAGGTCAAGAAGGGCAAGAAGAAGGTGACGATCACCGTCGGAACGGTCAAGGTCAGCGTGGCTGCCGGCAAGAGCGCGACGCTCAGCGTCAAGCTCTCCGGCGCTGCCAAGTCGGCGCTGGCGAAGAGCCCGCACAAGCTGGCGGTGAGCGCGACCGGGTCGGGCGTGAAGAAGACGGTCACGCTCAAGCAGCCGGTCGCGAAGAAGAAGAAGTAAGCGGCAGTCCGCGTCGGGCACGACCCTGACGCGCAGCGAATCGGGCCCCCGGCCGGCGTCAGCCGACGGGGGCCCTTCGCGTGCCCTGCGCGGCCGCGGCTGCGTCCCGCAGCGCCTCCTCCCACGCGCGGGCGTGCGCGTCCACATGCTCGTCCTTGACCCATTTGGCGCCGCGCTTGGCGAGCTTGCGGCGGGCGCGGGCGTCGAGGACGAGCCGCTCGATCGCGTCGTGCCAGCCGTCGTCGGGGACGAGCAGGCCGCCTTGCCGCTCGCCCATGCCGCCGTATGGGCCGACCGGGGACGCGAGCCACGCGGAGACCGGCGGCGGCGTACTCCTTCAGCTTCACGTTCGAGCGCGCGCGATTCCATGCGATGTCGGCGAGCGGGGCGAGCCCGACGTCGGCGCGGGCGAGGATGCGGACGAGGTCGAGGAAGCCGGCGAGCGGGATGTGCTCGGTACGCTCGGGCGCCAGGCCGAGCCCGAGTCCGATCGTCAGCAGTCGCATGTCCGCGTGCTCGTCGAGCAGCTGCGCGAGCACGGTTCGCAGGCCGAGCCGGTCGTAGTCGATCCGATGCTCGAGGCCGGCGAGGCAGGCGATCACGACGCCGTCGTGCGCGATCGGCTTCACCCCCTTGAACTCCCGTGGGAGGCGGTTCTCCAGCACGCGCACGTCGGCGGCGCCCAGCTCGCGGTACCTCTGCGCGAGCACCTCGCTCGGAGTCGTGACGACGTCGGCGAGTCGCACCATCTCGGCGATGCCGGCGACCTTCTCGCGGCGACCGGCGGCGCCGAGCCTCGCGTAGTGGGGGTTGGATCTCGGCAGCGCCGCGATGTCGTCGTCGTTGTCCCACACGATCCCGATCCCGTCCTGGCGCAGACGTCGCGCGAGCGTGCGCATGCCGTGATCCGCCGAGCGGTGCAGGTGCACGACCTCGCACGACAGCAGCTCCTGACCGGAGAGCGGTCTGTCCCTGAAGTTGCGCAGCACCTCGTGGCCGCCGCGACGTGCGACGGCGGCCAGCGGCTGGTAGGCGCGGTAGTTCGAGTTGACGAGCTCAGGATCGCTGAGCAGTCCGATGCGCACGGGTCGCGACCCCCCGGTGACGACGATTCCCCCCGGCTGGCACGCCCGGTGCCGGCCCTCGTGGGAGTCTACTCGTCGTCGCGCGCCGCGCGACCGTACTGATCCGGGATCCAGCCCCAGCCGAACGCGATCGCCGGGCCGGCGGGGCGTTCGCCGAAGACGCTCAGCGGGTCGACCGTCTCCTCGAGCACGCGGCAGTCGTGGCGCCAGCCCTCGGTCAGGTCGAAGGTGTAGCCGAAGCGGTCGCCCGGGCCGACGGCGGCGAGCACCTCGACGGCGCGGTGGTCGAGCCAGCGCGGCGCGTCGCCGAGCGGCGGGCCGGTGTCGGGCAGTCCGACGTAGCGGCCGTCCGGCAGCTCGAACGCGTGCAGGTGCGCGAGGTCCCAGCGCGCGAACGCGTCGTCGATCGTCTCGGCCAGCTGCAGGAAGGTGTGGCCGGGGCCGACGATGACGATTCGCCCGGGCGGCGGGTCGCACGCGACCGCGGCGCTTCCCTCGAGCTCCACCTGGACTTGCAGCCACGGCAGCGGGGTCAGGCTCACGGTTGCACGCTAGTCCCGCTGTGGCGGGGGTTCAACCCACTATATGTTGGATTACGGTGAATTGGGCGCGGTCAGGCCGCGCCGACCGCCGCGCGATACCGCTCGGCGACCGGCGGCGGCTGCTCGTCCATCCACTCGGCGAACGCGGCGAGGCCGGCTTCCAGCGGCGTGCGCGCGCTCCAGCCGAGCTCGTCGGCGGCGCGGCGCGCGTCGGCGACCCACACGTCGGTGTCCCAGTCGCGTGCGGGGAAGGCCGCCCACGCCGGCTCCTCCTCGATCCCGTACACCGCGCGCGCGACCTCCGCCAGCTCGCGCAGCGTCGTCTGGCGCCCGCTGCCGACGTTGTAGACGGCGCCGGCGCCCGGCTGCGCGTGCTCGGCGGCGAGCAGGAACGCGTCGCAGACGTCCTCGACGTAGACGAAGTCGCGCGCGATTGCCGGGTCGGCGAGCGGCGGCAGGCGGCGGTCCAGGCCGGCCGCCACGAGCGCCGGCATCAGCCGTCTCGGCTCCTCCCACGGGCCGTAGGCGGAGTAGAGCCGCAGCGTCGTGATCGCCGCGCCGCGCTGGCGCGCGAGCCAGCCGCCGAGCAGCGTCGCCGACGCCTTTGTGACCGCGTAGGCGCTGTTCGGCTCGGGCAGCTCGTGCTCGGGCGGGGCGTGGTCCTTCAAGCCGTACTCCGAGGAGGAGCCGGCGCTGACGATCGCGCGCGCGCCCGCGTCGAGCGCGGCCTCGGCGACGTGCGCGAAGCCGGCGACGTTCGTCTCGATCATGCGCGGCAGCGAGCGCTGCCACGAGTAGGCGCCGTGCGCGGCGAGGTGGAAGACCAGTTCGGGCCGCGCCGCCTGCACCGCGCGGGCGACCGCGTCGGCGTCGCGCAGGTCGATTTCGGAGACCTCGGCGACGTCGCGCAGCTGTTCGAGCCGCCACGGGTCCGAGCCGGGGCCGGACAGCAGCGTGACCGCGTCGCCGCGGGCGACGAGCCGCCGCGCGAGCGCGGCCCCGATGAAGCCGGCGGCGCCGGTGACGAGCGAGCGCGTGGCCACGGCGATCAGGCCGCCCCGGACGGTGCCACGGCATGGCCGTTGGTGCGCGGCCCGCCCGCGCCCGTCTCCAGCTCGTCGACCGCCTGGCGGTGGGTCTGCGCTTCGAGCGGCAGGTAGTGCCACTCGATCTTGCTCTCCATGAACGAGACGCCGCGGCCGAACACCGTCTGCGCGAGCAGCACGTGCGGTGGGCCGGAGGTCAGATCCAAGTCGCGGATCAGCGCGGCGATCCCGTGCGCGTCGTGGCCGTCGACCTCGTGCACGTCCCAGCCGAACGCCTCCCAGCGCGCGGACGCGGGCGGCCCCGGGTCGAGCACGTCGCGCGTGTAGCCGAGCGCCTGCTGGCCGTTCATGTCGATCAGCGCGACGAGGTTGGAGAGGCGCTGGTGGGCCGCGAACATCGCGGCCTCCCATATCGAGCCCTCGTTCGTCTCGGCGTCGCTCAGCAGCGCGAAGACGCGCCGCGGCGAGCTCTGGCGCCGGGCGGCGAGCGCCGCGCCGGCGGCGATCGAGAGGCCCTGGCCGAGCGAGCCGGTCGAGAAGTCGACGCCGGGCAGCACGTGCTCCGGGTGCGCGCCGAGCATCGAGCCCTCGCCGCAGTAGGTCGACAGCAGCTCGCGGTCGATCCGGCCGGTCGCGGCGAGCGCGGCGTACAGCCCGAGCGCCGCGTGCCCCTTCGACAGCACGAAGCGGTCGCGCTCGGCTTCCTCCGCTTCTCCTATGCGCAGCGTCTCTCCGTAGAGCGCCGCCAGCAGGTCGGCGATCGAAAGCGCCGAGCCGATGTGTCCGACCCCCGCGCGCATCGACTCGTCGACCACCGCGCGGCGGATCTCGTATGCGAGCCGATCCCCCTCCATCGATCCCCCTTTGCGACTTTCGATCGACTCTACCAGCGGTCGATCGATAGTGGGGAGAATGGTAGGCTCGCCCCGAAGCGAGGGGGTTCGCCCGGGCCGCGGGCGACGTCACAAGGGGGACGGGTGCGCATAGCGTTCATCGCCAACCCGGAAGCGCCGGGGGGCTGGTATCGCGGGATAGGGCCGCTGCTCGCGCTCGGCGAACGCGGCCACGACATATGCCAGATGTGGGAGCCCCAGGTCGGGATCCGCGGGGAACTCGCCACCGGCTACGACGTGCTGTTCGTCTACCGAGCGCACGAAGACGAGGTGCTGCAGATCGCGAGAGCGGCCAAGCAGCACGGCATGACGCTGATCTACGACAACGACGACGACATGCGCGCGGTGCCGAGAAACAACAAGGCCGCGCTCGACTACAAGGGCTTCGCCGGCGACCGCGCGCTGCGCCAGATAAAGCGGCTCGTGCAGATGGCCGACCTGTCGATCGCCTCGAGCCCCGCGATCGCGGAGCGCTTCCGCGAGTACGGCGCCGAGCATGTGCAGGTGATCGAGAACTACTGCCCGGACGCGGCGCTCGACGCCTCGGCGCCGCCGAACGGCGGCGCGGTGGTGGCCGGCTGGCTGGCCGGCAACGAGCACCACGTCGACATCGAGCGGATGCCGCTGCGCGAGCAGTTCGAACGCGCGCTCGACGCCTGCCCGCAGCTCGTGATCGAGACGGTCGGCTGCAACATGGGGATGCGCCACGAGCGCTACCGCTGCGACCCGCACGTCGACTTCTTCAGGCTGCCGCCGAAGCTCGCGCAGTTCGACATCGGGCTCGCGCCGATCGCCGACATCCCCTTCAACCACGCGCGCTCGAACATCAAGGTCAAGGAATACGCGATCCTCGGCAGACCGTGGCTCGCCTCGCCCGTCGGCCCCTACGCGGTGCTGGGGGAGCGCGAGGGCGGCCGCCTCGTGCCCGACGACGGCTGGGCCGAGGCGCTCGGCCGGCTCGTCGAGAAGTCGCGCGAGCGCCGCAGGCTCGCCAAGCACGCGCGCAAGTGGGGGCGCGCGCAGGCCATATCGGCCAACGTCAAGCTGTGGGAGGATGCGCTTGCCGCCGCGATCGTCCGCGCCGGCGGGACGCCGCGCCCCCCGGGACCGCCGCGCAAGATGTCAGTGACGCGGACGATATGAGCACGAACTGTCAACGAAGCCGATCAATGGGGGACTGAGGACGTCATGGACCGTGTCGAGGTACAAGCGATGCTCGAACAGGAGGACCGCCACTGGTGGTACCGGGGGCGTCGCAAGATCGTCTGCGAGGAGCTCGCGCAACTGCCCACCGGGCCGACCATGCGCGTCCTCGACGCCGGCTGCGGCTCCGGCCGCCTGCTCGACGAGCTGCGCGACTACGGCCACGTCACGGGCCTGGATCTCAACCCCGACTCGGTCGAGATCGCGCGCAGCCGTGGGCACGAAGACGTCGTCCAGGGCCCGGTCGAGCAGCTCCCGTGGGACGACGAGACGTTCGACCTCGTGATCTCGCTCGACATGGTCGAGCACACGCCCGACGACCGCGTGTCGCTGCGCGAGCTGCACCGCGTGACGAAGCAGGGCGGCTACTTCCTGATGACGGTGCCGGCGCTGAGAGCGCTGTGGTCCAGCCACGACGTCTTCAACAACCACTTCCGCCGCTACGACCGCAAGATGATGCGCGCGCTCGCCGCCGAGACCGGCTGGTCGATCGAGCGGATGACCTACTTCAACTCGTTGCTGCTGCCGCCGGCGGCCGCGGTGCGGCTGCTGCAGCGCGTGCGTCACCGTGACGCGATCGAGGGCTACGGCAGCAACGGCGACGTCACCAACGAGTCGCAGCACGGCCGGCACGGCTCGGACGTCGAGCTGACGCCGCCGTGGATGTCGCCGGTGCTCGAGCTGCCGATGAAGCTCGAGGCGAAGTGGCTCGACGGCGGCCGCCGCACGCTGCCGGCCGGGCTGTCGCTGCTGGCCGTGATGCGGCGCGTCTGACGGCGCCCTGCGGTCGCTACGGCGCGCCGCCGATGTGCGGCGCGCCGGCGACCCACAGCTGGTCGTTTTCGCGATCTTCTGCGGTCATGCCGAAGCCGGCCGCTTCGAGCGCCGGGCGCACGTCCGGTATTTCCGGGCCGCCGACCATGACGAAGACCTTCGTGCCGCCTTCCTCGCGCAGGATCCGCAGCGTGTCGTAGAGCTGGTCGACCGCCGGCATCGACGCCTGGCCGGTGTAGGGCGTGACGTCGGCGATGTGGAGGTTCGCGGCGATGCGGTGGCCGAGCGTCTGCAGCAGCGCGACGTGCTCGCCGCGCCGCACGTGCGCCGCGACGAACTGCTGTCCGGCGGGGACGCCGAAGCTCGCCGCTGCCGTGTCGCGCAGGCGGTGGAGCTGCGACCACGGCGTCGGCGTCTGCGCGAGCGAGCAGGCCGCGACGCAGAAGGCGAGCAGGCAGGCGGCGACGGCCGGCTCCGGCCAGGCGCGCGGCGCCGCGGCGAGGCGCCGCACGGCGACGAGCGTCAGCAGCGCGAGCGCGAGCGACCAGGCGGCGAACGACGTGACGAGCACCTCCGGGTGCGAGCGGCCGACGTAGTAGGCGCCGCTGCCGAGCCCGAAGACCGCCACGAACGCGAGCGCGCCGGTGAGCGCCCGCTCGCCCGGCGCCCGGCCGGCGCCGGCGAGCGCCCGCACGGTCGCGACCGCGAGCGCCGCGACGAACGTCACGTAGATGACGAGGTGGAAGCCGAGCACCGGCATTGGCAGCATCGCGAAGCCGGCGAGCGCGAACAGTCTCGCGAAGCGGACCATCAGCGCCGGGTCGGGAAGCGCGCCGGCGCGCACGAGCGTCAGCAGCGCGACGAGCGCGTACGCGGCGGCGAGCCCGGCGACCGCCTCGAGCGCGAGCGAGCGCAGGCGCGCGGGGCGGCCGCGATCCGCGTCCGCCGCGGCCGCGCCGGTCCACAGCAGCGCGGCGAGCAGCGCGACGAGCGCGGGCACGCCGTGGTCGGTGTTGTTCATCACGACGAGCCCGGCGACGAGGAACAGCGGCCAGCTCGAGCGCGGGCGGACGCCGTCGAGGTGGCGCACGGTGAGCCACGCGAGCAGCCACGGGCCGGCGAAGCGCATCGGATAGTTCGAGAAGATCGTCGCCACCGTGTAGCGGTTCTCGAGCGGGCCGCGCAGCAGGAAGAAGCTCGTCGCGAGGAACGGCGCGAACAGCAGGAAGCCGTGCAGCGGGCTGCGCGCGAGACGCCGCAGCGCGTCGTAGATCGCCAGCAGCGCGATCCCGCCGATCAGCAGCATGAGGCCGGTGAACGACCCGACCGACGGGCCGAGCAGCGACATGAGCGCGGCCACCGGGTAGGGCCACAGCGACCCGTACTGCGCGGCGAAGTTCGCCAGCGGCGAGCGGCCGTCGATCACCGCGAACGTTTCGTCGAGCGTGAACTGGAGGTGGTAGGCGGCCGGCTGGCTCTCGTTCGCGACGGTGTGTTCGGTGTTGAACGCGTGCAGCAGCCAGATCGCGATCAGCAGCGCGGCGGCGAGCGTCCAGGCGATCCGCCGCACGGTCGTCTCGCGCGCCCAGCGCGTCGCCAGCGCGCGCACGCGCTCGCTGCGCACGGCCGCGACGATCACGGCCGCGCCGAGCGCCGCGGCGACGTACGTCGCGTTGGTGAAGTACTGCTGCCGTATCGGGTTGTAGCCGGGGTACGCGAACACGAGCCCGCGCTGGATCGCGACGCAGACGACCGCAAATGCGATCGCCGCCGCCTGCGCGCCCCACACGAGCGGCGGGACGAGCGCGGCGCGCATGCGCGCCGCGCGCCGCGCCAGCAGGGCGGTCGCGCCGGCGAGCAGGAGCGGACCGAGCAGCGCGACGAGGAAGCGGCCCTGCTCGTGCGGCTCCGGCGCGAGTTCTCCCAGCGCCGATGCGAAGAAGCGGACCGAGGATCTCGGCAGCAGCAGGTCCCCGACGAGCGGGCCGAGGGCCGCGATCAGCGCGACCGTGACGGCCGCGCACGGCAGCGCGGCCAGCCACGCGAGCTCGCCGGGGCTCAGCGCGCGCGTCGTCGCGGCCGCCCGTGTCGCGGTGTGGCCGGCGGCCTGCCCGCGGCGCGCGCTGGTACGGCCCGCCGTGGCCATCGCGCGTCAGCCGGCGACCCGGCCCAGCTGACCCGTCGGGCGCAGCTCGTCCGCGCCGCTCTCGTGCGCGGGCAGCACGCCGCCGGGCGGTGCGCTGTGGAACGAGCCGCGCATGCGGTAGGCGCCGACGAGCATTCTGACGGCCGACTTGTAGCTGGTGGTGGATCTGCCGCCGAAGCGCTCGGTGGGGTAGATCGGGATCTCGACGACCGGGTAGCCGGCGTAGCGGCAGGCGCGCATCCACTCGAGGTCGTACAGCTCGGCCTCGCTGCTGATCTGCATCAGGTGGTGGTAGCGGCGCGGGAAGAACTTCGGCGTGCCGTCGATGTCCCACGTCGCGAGGTCGAACAGGCGCCGGCACTCGAAGTTATAGAGCACCGAGCCTGCGCGTCGCAGCGCGCTCTCGCGGATGCGCCGCTGCGCCTTCAGCACGGACTCCGGGTAGGCGATCGCATAGGCGAGCATCAGCGTCGCGGTCTCCGGCGTCGTGCGCGCGGAGTTCGTGTAGCCGACGACCTCGCCGCGGCAGGCCTCCAGGCCGGCGTTGATCGCGCGCCCCCAGCCGCCGCGCTTGAGCGGGCCGACGAGCTGCACCGTGTCGGGGTGCTGCGCGGCCAGCTCGGCGCAGATCTCGGCCGAGGCGTCGTGGCAGCCGTTGGGCACGAGCACCAGCTCGACCGGGCGCTCGAGCTTCGCGAAGTCGGCGAGGAAGCCGCTCACGACCTTGCCGATGTGATCGGCCTGGTTGTGGATCGGCAGGATCAGCGAGGCGAACGGCGTGACGGGCGTGCGGTCGAGTGCGGTCATGGCGGTTTTCGTGACTCCGGTCAGTTACGAGGCTGGTACGGGAGGCGTGGCGGCCTCGCCGGCGAGCGCACGCAGGGCGCTCGCGGCGAGCTGGTCGGGCGCGAGCCCGTGACGCTCGTAGAGGTGCTGGCGGGTGCCGGTGGCGCCGATCGGCGTGGCGCGCACGCCGGCGCGCACGAGCCGGCATGCGAGGGCGTGCTCGGCGATCGTCTCGGCGACGAGCGAGCCGAGCGCGCCGTTGACGTAGTGGGCCTCGGCGCTCAACGCGAGCGGCACCTCCGCGAGCGCCTCGGCCAGGTCCTCGGTGGGCGCGGGGTTGAGGCTCGAGACGACGAGCACGGAGGCGTCGACGCCGTCGGCCGCGAGCAGCTCGGCCGCCTCGACGGCGGTCGCGGCCATGCCCCCGAGCGCGACGAGTGCGACGTCGCGCCCCTCGCCGATCCGCTCGGCGCGGCCGAGGGCGAAGCGCCCGTCGAGGCCGGGGCAGGCTTGCGACTCCTTGCCGAGGCGCAGGTAGGCGGGGCCGGGGAGGGCTTGGATCGCGGGCAGCGCGGCGCGCGTCTGCTGCGGGTCGGCGGGGGCGATCACCGCGATGCCGGGCTGGACGCGCATGATTCCCGCGTCCTCCAGGGCGTAGTGCGTGACGCCGTTGTGGCCGTAGTCCATGCCGCCGCCGACGCCGACCACGCGCACGGGCAGCTCGTGCAGGATCGGCCCGTTGCGCACGAACTCGTAGCCGCGCATCGAGGCGAACGTGGCGATCGAGTAGACGTACGGCGTGTGCCCGGCCTCGGCGAGGCCGGTCGCGAGGCCGACCATGTTCTGCTCGGCGACGCCCGCGTTGAAGAAGCGATCGGGGAAGCGCTCCGCGAACGGCTCGAGCACGGCGAAGCCGAGGTCGCCGGTGAGCAGCACGATCCGCTCGTCCTCGGCGGCGAGGTCGAGCAGGACCTGAGCGAACGCTGTGCGCATCTGTGTGCGACCCCCTTTTTGCACGTGATCTCGGGCAGCGGCTGTCGGGCGTCGCTCCGCGGCGCCTGACAGACCGTTGCTGCGGATCGTCCGCCGCTCCCCCACGAAGCCTCGGATGCGAACGATCCCCAGCAATTATATGGCGTGCTGTCAACCATCTCGACGGTAGATCGTTCGATCCCATACGGCGAAAAACGATCTACGTCATTCCGAAAGCAGCGGACGGCGCTCCGCTTCCGGGCGGGTTCGGTTAAGGCGCACACCGACCGACCGAGTTGTGGCAGTATCGCCCGCATGGCCCGGGGGAGCCAAGCGACGCGGCCGGCGCGGCCGAGGGGGCGGCAAGCGCCCGGGGAAGGCAGCGGCGCCCGCGGCGGCGCGCTCGCGCAGCACCTGCGCTCGAGCGCGCCGTCGCGGTATCTCTTCGCCCGTCCGAGCCTGTCGGCCGGGCTGCTGCTCGCGCTGCTGGTGCTCGTCTACCTGTGGCCGGCGCTCGTCGGAGGCCAGCTGCTGTCGCCGATAAGCGTGCTCTACAGCTTCGCGCCGTGGGAAAGACTCGCGCCCCACGACCTCGCCGCCTACTCCAACGGCCTGCTGTCGGACGTGCCGACGGCCGACTACCCGTGGCGCTTCCTGATCCGCGAGCTGCTGCACGCGGGGACGTTCCCGTCGTGGAACCCGTACGTGCTCGGCGGGATCCCGCTGTGGTCCAACCCGCAGACGGGGCTGTTCTCGCTGTTCAGCCTGCCGCTGTGGATCCTCCCGCTCAACTACGCGATCGGCGTCGGCGCGGCGCTGAAGCTGTGGGCGGCCGGCTTCGGCACGTTCCTGCTCGTGCGCCAGCTCAGGCTCGGCTTCCTGCCGGGGCTGCTGGCGGGGGTCTGCTTCAGCTTCAGCGCCATATTCATCGTGTGGCTCACGCACGAGACGCTGCCGGCGGTGGCGGCGCTGCTGCCGTGGATGCTGTGGCTCGTCGAGCGCATCTACCAAGGCGGGCGGGCCGGCCCGCTGCTGGGGCTGGCGGTCGCGACCGCGATCGGGCTCGGCGGCGGGCACCCGGGCATGCAGGTGCACGTGATGGCGGCCGCGGGCATGTACGCGCTGCTGCGCGCGGCGTTCCTGCCGCGGGCGACGTCGCGCGGCGACCGGCTGCGCCCGCTCGGGCTCGCCTTCGGCGGGCTCGCGCTCGGGGCGTTGGCGATGAGCGTCATGCTCCTGCCGGAGGCGCTCTCGAGCCAGGGGACGCTGGGAACGGCGGCGCGCAGCCACGGGCAGGGGACGCTGCCGGGCACGCAGATGCCGCTCACCGTCATCCGCACGATCCTGTTCCCGGACTGGTGGGGGCGGCCGAGCAGCTTCGAAGGCGGGACGACGCGGCCGGTGACGATGCTCGCGCCGGGCGTCGCGGTCGGCGTCAACTACAACGAGCGCACGCTGTACGCGGGGATCGTGGGGCTGCTGCTGGCGCTGGTGGGCGTGGCCGCGCCCGACCGCTGGCGCAGCAAGGGCCCGTTCGCCGTGCTCGCGGTGCTGGGGCTGGCGATCCCGCTGCACCTGCCGGGGCTCTACTGGCTCGTGACGCACCTGCCGGCGTTCGACCAGGTGCAGAACCAGCGGCTGCACTTCGTGTGGGCGATGGGCGTGGCGGTGCTGGCGGCGTTCGGGCTGCAGGCGCTGCTCGAGCGCCCGGCCGGCGACCGCCGGCGGCTCGGCGTCGCGCTGGCCGCGCTGGCGCTCGGCGTCTTCGCCTTCGTCGCCGTCGGCCAAGGGGCCGACGCGCGTGCGTTCAGCCGCACGCTCGAGCACTTCGCGACCGGCAGCGACTTCCACTCGCCGACGGTCGTCGCGCTCACGAGCGCGGTCTGGTACCTGCTGCTCGCGCTCGGCGTCGGGGCGGCGCTGCTGGCCGCGCGCAGGTGGCCGCAGCGGCGCACGTGGATCGCCGCCGGCGTCGTCGTGCTGGCGACCGTCGACATGCTCCACTTCGCGATGGGCTACCAGCCGACGGGCCCCGCGGCGAAGACGATCCCGCCGAAGACGGGCGCGATCGCCTACCTGCAGCGCCACCGCGACGACGGGCGCATAGTCGGCATAGGCCAGGCGCTGCCGAACGACTGGGCGCTGACGTACGGACTGCACGACATCCGCGGCTACGACCCGCCGCAGCCGTCGGTGCGCTACTACCGCCTGTGGAAGCTCGCCGAAGCCGAACAGCTCGACTGGACGGCGTTCGCGATGGAATCGCTCAGCCCGGCGTCGATGCAGGTCGCGAGCGTGCTGGGGGCGCGGTACGTGGTGGCGGGCCCCGGGGTCGAACTGCCGACCCAAGGACGCAGGCCGCTGCTGCCGTCCCTGCACGTCGTCTACGACGGCAGGGACGCACGGATCTTCTCGAACGGGCGCGTGGTGCCGCGCGCGATGCTGGCGCCGCGGGTGCGGATCGTCGCGGACGAGGCGGCGGCGCGCGCGCTGCTGGCGGAACCGGGGTTCGACGCGCGCGGCGAGGTGGTCGTGGAGCGCGCGGACGCGGCGGCGGCGGGGCTGGCCGCCGGCGCGGGATCCGCGTCCGGGACCGTGACGGTCGCCGATCCGTCGAACGCCCGCGTGACGATGCACGCCCGCCTCGGCCGGCGCGGACTCGTGATGCTCGACGACAGCTGGGCGCCGGGCTGGTCGGTGACGGTCGACGGCAGAGCGGCGCGTGCGCTGCGGGTCGACGACGTGATGCGCGGCGTGGTCGTGCCGGCGGGCGCGCACGCGATCGAGTGGCGCTACCGCGTGCCGGGGCTGCGGATCGGCGCGTGGATCAGCCTGCTGTGCCTGCTCGCCCTGGGGCTGATCGCCGGGCGTTTTATCTGGCCGCGACGGCTGCGGCCGGGCCGGCGCTGATCGCGTTCGCCCGCGCGATCGCCTCTTCGAAACGCGCCTCCCAGTCGCCGGTGTGCTTGGCGAGCGTCTGTCCGGCGACCCATTTGCCCGCGCGCTTGGCGAGCTTGGCGCGCTCGCGGGGTTTGTCGATCAGGCGCGCGAGCGCGTCGTGCCAGCCGTCGTCTGGGACGAGCCGGCCGCCCTGCTTCTCGCCGTGGCCGGCGTAGGGGCCTATCGGCGAGGCGAGCCAGCAGGCGCCGGCGGCGGCGTACTCCTTGAGCTTGATGTCGGAGCGGGCGCGGCTGAGCGGGATGTCGGCGAGCGGCGCGATCCCGACGTCGAAGGCGGCGGCCGCTCTCGTGAGCTCGAGCAGCGGCACCTTGTCGACGTGGCGGTAGCGCTCGCCGCGCAGGCCGAGGCCGAGCCCGAACGAGACGACGCGGACGTCGGGGCGCTCGTCGAGCAGGCGCTGGAGCGCGTCGCGGATCGGGACCTGCTCGACGTCGAGCTGGTGCTCGAGGCCGGCTATCCAGCCGATCGTGACGCCCTCGCGCGGCGGCCGCGAGCGAATCAGGAACTCGTCCGGGACGTGGTTCTCGACGACCGCGACGTGCGGCGCGCCGTACTCGCGCAGGCGCTCGGCGAGGCCGCGGCTCGGAGCGGTGACGAGGTCGGCGACCTCGAAGAGCTTGCCCATGCCCGTCCGCTGCTCGTTCCACATCATCCCGCCGGCGCGGCGGTAGCCGGGGCTGCCCTTCGGCAGGGCGCCGATGTCGTCGTCGTTGTCCCACACGACGGCGGCGCCGTGCGCCTTCGCCGCACGCGCGAGCCGCACGGCTCCGGGTTCGCAGTAGCGGTGGATGTGCAGCACGTCGGCGTCGCGCACGAGCCCGAGCGGCGGGTCGCCGCCGTTGATCGGCACGGCGGTGACGCGGTGGCCGCGCAGGTGCGCGAGCGCGGTCATCGGGCCGACGCCGCGGTAGAAGCCGTTGCCGTTGGCCGAGGTGGCGGTGTAGGCGATCCGCATCTGCCCAGCATGCCTGCGCGCGCGGCCTGTGGGCAAGCGGGAACCGCCGGGCCCCAGCCGACAGAACAAACCAAAAACTAGAGCACTGAGTGACCCCCACCAGGTCGTTGCATTTACAAAACGGTGCGTTTACAGTGGACGGAATCTTGGTCGCACTATGACTGGGATCAAAGAAATTGCGGTGTCGGCCAGGTGCCGAGCGGACCGGAGAGATCCGCTTGTTTCCAGGCCACCGATACGAGAGGAGACGGTGCAGTGGATCGCGACGTCCGAGCCCCCAGGGGTGGATCGCCCGTGCCCATCCGCCGCCGCCGGCCGAGCCGCCGGCGGCACCTTCCCAGCCTTGCAGTCGCCGCGCTGGCGCTCCTGGCGCTGTGCGCGATCGCCAGCCCGGCCATGGCCGACCCGACCCTGCGCGGCTCCTTCGACGGCTCGCAGACGCCGGCCGGATCCTGGAACTCGCAGCGCCTCGCCGTCGACGAGTCGACCGGCCACGTGTACGTGATCGACAGCGCGGACGACGTCATCGACGTCTTCTCCTCGACCGGGAGATACCTGTTCCCGATCCCGGGCTCGTTGACGACGAACCACACGTTCAACTTCGGCGGCGACGACGACGTGGCCGTCGACAACTCCGGCGGCGCGAACGACGGCAACGTCTACGTGAACGCGGAGAACGCCGGCCTGATCTTCGCGTTCGACAGAACGGGCAACTTCCTGTGGCAGAGCAACGCCGGCGTGTCGGACCCGTGCGGTATCGGCGTCGACTCGAGCGGCAACCCGTGGTTCGGCGACTTCAACAACGGCCTGCAGGAGCTGAGCGCCGCCGACGGCTCGGCGGTCGGCAGCCCGATCCTCGCCACCGGCGACTCCTGCCATTTCGCATTCGACGCGAGCGACAACGTGGCGCTCAACCATTGGGGCGGGTCCGTCCAGCTCTACAACCAGGCCGGGACGGTGCTCGCGACGATCGAGTCGCAGCCTTCCGTCGACGTTGCGGTCGACACCACCAGCGACGCGATCTACGACGTTCCCGGCTTCACCGTGTCGGTGCACGACAGATCCGGCAACCCGATCGGATCCGGATCGTTCGGTTCTGGGACGATCTTCCGCGCGATCGGAGTGACAGCGAACGGAAGAAACAGTCGCATCTACGTCAGCGACCCGATCGCCACTCCCCCGAAGGTCTGGATCTACAGCTCTGCTCCGTCGCACCAGGTCACCGCGACCGTCAACGGGTCCGGCTCCGGCAGAGTCGACTCCGACTCGAGCACGATCAGCGGCTGCACGAGCAGCGGCGGTGCGGCATGCTCGGAGTTCGACGACGACGCTGCGACAGTCACGCTGACGGGGACTCCAGACGCCGGCAGCGGCGCCGCGACCTGGAGCGGCTGCGACATGGTGACGGGCGACGACAGATGCCAGGTCAGCATCAACGGCGACAAGAACGTCACGGCGACGTTTGACGTCCAGCGCACATTGAGAGTCACGCCCGGCGGTACCGGCTCGGGCTCCGTGACCAGTTCGCCGGCCGGGATCGACTGCGGCGCGACGTGCACCGCCCTGTTCGACGACGGCAGAACCGTGACCCTGACGGGAGCGCCGAACGCCGGCAGCGGCGCCGTGGCCTGGAGCGGCTGCGACACGGTGACGGGCGACAACAGATGCCAGGTCAGCATGACCGGCGACAAGAACGTCACGGCGACGTTCGCACAGGACCAGCCGACGGTCACGACCGGGTCCGCGTCGGCGATCTCGCAGACCGGCGCGACGGTGGCCGGCACGGTCAACCCGAACGGCTCGAACGTGACGAGCTGTCACGTCGACTACGGCACCACGACCGCCTACGGCGGGCAGGCACCGTGCTCGCCGTCGCCGGGCTCGGGCTCGAGCGCGGTGAGCGTGTCCGCGTCGCTGTCCGGTCTGACGGTAGGGACCACGTATCACTACCGCGTAGTGGCGGTGAACGCGGGCGGGACGACGAACGGCGCCGATGCGACGTTCGCGACGTCGAGCCAGCCGCCGCCTCCGGGCTGTCCGCAGGACCTCTTGACGTGCCCGGCTCCCAGCTTCGGGCGCACCGGCTTCAGCAGCAAGACTCTGCTGTTGACGCTCAAGTGCACCGGCTACGCCGGCCAGCCGGCCTGCAGCGGCAAGCTCACGTTCAAGGCGGTCGTCAAGGTCCGCGTCAAGCACGGGAAGAAGTTCAAGATCGTCAAGAGAACGATCACCGTGGCAACCGTGTCCTACAGCGTCGCGGCGGGCAGCACGAAGGGCTACAAGCTCAAGCTCACCTCGGCTGCCAAGAGCCAGCTCAAGAAGGGCGGGCTGGTCGCCACGGCCAAGGGCTTGAGCGGCTCGATCAAGCTGCCTAAGACGAAGGTCAAGAAGAAGAAGTAACACGACGGGAGATTCGGGCGGACCGACGGCCCGGGCGTTGCGCCCGGGCCGTCGCCAGTCGGTCGCGGCCTCGTCTCAGGTCGAGCCTCTGATGGTGTCTTCGAGCGTTCTTTCGGTTGTTTCAACTCTGACGGTGTCGGAGACTTCTTCCCCGGCTCTCCCGGGTGCGGCGAAGAGGACCTTGAACGCGCATGTCCCTCTTTCGGACAGTCTCGCGCCGACGCATCTGTTGGGATCGGTTATCGCGAAATAGTTGCCTCTTACGATGCTGATTCTGTTGATGGTGATCGTGTTGGTGCCGGCGGTAATCGTGACCGTTCTCCGTGCGAGTTCTTCCGGTTCGACTCTGCCGAATTCGACTGGCGAGGGGGTCAGCCTGGCGGGTGTAGGTTCGACTTCTTCTTCTATTAGTGTGACGACGATCGTGCCGCCGCCGGCGGTTCTCACGCTGCCCCTGCCGGCGAAGGTGCCGGTGGCGAATCCGCAGAGGAAGCCGCCTCTGAGGTTTATGGTGCCTTCGGCTCTGAGCCCGGTCGCTTCGCCTCTGGCGCCGAGTTCGATCGTTCCGAAGCCGGGTTCTGCTTGGGTGGTGCCGGCCTCGCATGTTTCAACGGAGTTCCTGAATCTCCAGCGGGCGCCGACCAGGGCGAGCTTGACGGTTGTTATGCTCGGTAGGGTTCCGGTGAAGCTGTTGTATTGCTCGTGCCACGGGAGCGTTTCGGTGTGCATTGTCGCGCTGCCGCCTGCGCAGGCTCCGACGCTGGCTCTGTTGACGTGTCCGATTAGGGCATTTGCGACTTTGGCGATCGTTCTGCTGTGGAAGCTGCCTTCGAGCGTGATTGCGCACGTGATGTTGCTGCCGGCGCTCGCGTTGAATTCGAGTGCGCTCCAGACTATTCGGTGGCCTTGTTCGTTGACTCTGAGGTGGTTGGCGGATGCGCTGCTGACGGCTGCTGCGAGCAGGAACGTCGCGCACAGGCCGGCGAGCAGGAGCTTGCTGCGATGACGCATTGTGGTCCTTTGATGTTGGCCGCGCTGGGGCGGCGGTATCGAAGCCGGCGACCGCGGGGCCGGCACCAGTCGTTAACGTCTGAGGGGGCGCATCCTCGGGATGCGCCCCCTCAATTGCCAATCCTACCGGCAGGGTATGACTATATTAGCCTGACGATGATTGTGGCACCGCCGGCGGTTGTCACGCTGCCACTGCCTCTGAAGCTGCCGGTGGCGAAGCCGCAGAGGAAGCCGCCTGAGAGTCTTATGGTGCCGCTGGCTTCGATTGAGGTCGCTTCGCCTCTGGTGCCGAGTCCGATGGTGCCGAAGCCTTGTTCTTCCTGGGTGGTGCCGGCCTCGCATGTTTCTATGGAGTTCCTTATTCTGAAGCGGGCGCCGACGAGGCCGATCGTGACGGACCTTATGGTCGGTAGTGGCCCGACGAAGCTGTTGTATTGCTCGTGCCACGGGAGCGTTTCCGTGTGGGCCGTTGCGCTGCCGCCTGAGCAGGTTCCGACGCTGGCTCTGGTCACGTGTCCGATTAGGGCGTTTGCGACCTTGGCGATCGTCCTGCTGTGGAAGCTGCCTTCGAGCGTGACTGCGCACGTGACCGTGCTGCCGGCACTGGCGACGAACTGGAGTGCACTCCAGACTATTCTGTGGTTTTGTTCGTTGACGCTGAGCCGGTTGGCGGATGCCGTGCTGACGGCTGCTGCGAGCAGGAACGTCGCGCACAGGCCGGCGAGCAGGAGCTTGCTGCGATTACGCATTGCTGTCCTTTGCTGTTGGCCGCACTGGGGCGGCGGTATCGAAGCCGGCGACCGCGGAGCCCGACGTCCGCGCATGCGCAGGCGCTGTCAGGCTCGCGCCTGACGACGGCGTGCGGGCGTCGCGCACGCCATGCGTATCCCCCCTTTCGATCGCTACGGGCCCGGGGCCCGCTGAGGCGGACCGAGCGTCGCGAGAGCTATGACTGGCGGACGTGTCCGCCGGTGGTGCGCCACGACCGACTCGGTCGCACCGCTCCAACGACGACGCCAGGGTAGCGCACAGGAAGCAAGAGAGTCAAGCAGCCGGAAAGCTGAGAGAGACGAGGGTCGTCGAGTTGCGGTCGGCTGGGGCGACACGGACCCGCTTGCAGTGAGAGCCAGCAGCGTTTACAGTCGAACGGCGAACCGCAACGAGGAGAGATGTGGTGCCGAGAATTGGGAGGCTGGTGCTGGCAGGGGCCGCGGCTGCGGCGGTGGCGGCGGGGGTGGCCGTGCCGGGCGTTGCGGCCGCGACCACGAGCGCGACGGGGCGGGCGTACGAGCTCGTCACGCCGATCGACAAGAACGGCGGCGAGATCGCCGCCGACTCCCAGCGCACGCGCGCCGCGAGCGATGGAGACGCACTCAACTTCATCGCGCTGCCCGCCTTCGGGGACGTCATCGGCTCGAGCGTCGCGACGGACTACGCCACGGTGCGATCGACCGATCCGAATCCGGGCGACAGCGGCTGGGCGACCCACGCGATCACGCCGAAGATCGATACGAACTCGTTCGACAGACTCGCGAAGGGACTCCAGCCTCTCTACGTCGGCGAGTTCTCCCCCGACCTCGAGCGCGGCGTCTTCTACTCGACGAGCTCGCCGCTGACCGACGACCCGAACGTCGCCTCGGTCGAGAACCTGTACCGCCGCAACGATCTGCTGACGCCCGGTCCGGGCAGCTACAGCCTCATCACGGGCTGCCCGCTGTGCGACGCGACCAGCACGCCGCTCGTCGCGTCCTCAGACGTCGGCGGCCTGACGCCCGACCTTGCAGGGGTGACGCCGACGCTCGACAAGCTGCTGTTCGAGTCCCAGCGCCAGTTGACGGCTGACACCCCCGGGGGAGCGGGCGACACGCATCTGTACGAGTGGGACGGCAGCGGGGTGCAACTGGCCGGGCGGATCCCGCAGGCGCCGGCGACCACGTGCGACGACCCCGGGAGCCCCGCGTGCGTGGCGGCGGTTGTGTCAGTCGCGGGGCAGGGCGCAGGCGACCTCAACACGCTCGTCCCGCCGGCGCTCACGCCGCATACGATCTCGGACGGCTCGGACGGGCACACGCGCGTCTTCTTCACCGAGCCGACGGACGCGTCCGGGACGACGGTCGCTCCCAACGGCCGCAGCGGAAACGTCTACATGCGCGTCGACGGGCACCAGACGGTGCAGCTCAATGTCGACGAGGCGAGCGCAGCCACGACATTTGCGCCGGCGCAATTCCTCGACGCGACGCCGAACGGCTCGCGCGCGTTCTTCTCCACGACCCAGCAGCTGACCGACGACGCGCCAGGAAGCGGCACGAAGCTCTACATGTACGACGCGGCGAAGCCGCCGTCGCAGCACCTCACGTACGTGAAAGTGGACAACAACACTAACGATGAGTTCAGCACGCTGATCGGCACGAGCGCCGACGGGCATTACGTCTACCTGGTCGTGCTGACGCCGACAGCGCGAGTCGGGGTCTTCCTGTGGCACGACGGCGTGGCCACGCTGATCGGGATCGTCCCCAACGATCAGGGCTTGCTCGACGAGCTCGCCACGTCAGGGCCGAACGACACGCTCACCTCGCGGATGGCGCGGGTCACGCCGGACGGCCGGCACATGCTGTTCGACGCATACAGCGGAGCCGGCTTGACGCCGCACTACAACCAGGGGGCCTGCGGCGTCAGCATCGGCTGTCGCGAGTACTACGTCTACAGCGCCGACAGCAGAACGCTCGCGTGCGCGTCGTGCAACCCGAGCGGCAGAGTCGCGACGGCCGACGCGAGCACGGTGACGCGCGCGGTCCAGGGTGGGTCGGAGACGAACTCGCACCTCAACACGACCCTCACCGACGACGGCTCGACCGTGTTCTTCAACACGGCGGAGGCGCTCGTGCCGCAGGACGTCAACGGCATGACGGACGCCTACGAGTACGACGTGGCGACGAGACAGGTCCACCTGCTCTCCACGGGCACGTCGGCCTACGACTCGTTCTTCCTGGATGCGAGTACCGACGGGCGCGACGCGTTCATCTTCACGCGCGAGCAGCTCTCCGGCTGGGACGGAGACGGTGCCTACGACATCTACGACGCGCGCATCGGCAGAGGCTTCCCCGACCCGCCCGCGGCGGCGATCCCCTGCGCGCCCGGTGGCGCGCCCGACTGCCAGCCGCCGCCCTTGATCGCCCCGCCAATCGCCGGTTCGGCTACGACGACGTTCACCGGCGGGGACAACGCGAGCGGCGTCCTGAAGGCCAGAAAGGCGGCGCCGAGAGGCTGTCGCAGAGGCTACGTGCGCAAGCGCGTCAGAGGAAGAGTGAAGTGCGTCAAGCAGAAGGCGAAGAAGAAGGCTAAGAGAGCGACAAAGGCGAAGCGAGCGCGTCGCGCGACCAAGAGGAGGGCGTCGTGAGCGCGGCGAACGGCAACGGGGACCGGCGGCCGGCGGCCCGGGCGGCAAGGCTCGCGCTCATGCTCGTGGCGGCGGCGATCCTGTCGCTGACCGCGGCCGCGGTCGCGCAGGCGAGCCCCGTTTGGCGCATCGACGCCCTGACCGACTCGACCATCGCCCCCGGCGCGAGCCTCGACTACTTTGCGCAGGTGACGAACGTCGGCGACCAGGCGGCCGACGGCAGTGAGATCGACGTCACGGTGACGCTGCCGGACGGCGTGCTCGCGCAGTCGGCGACCCTGTTCGACCCGCGGTCGCTCAGAAACCTGCCGTGCTTCGACGGCAGCGACGGCGTCTCTCCCGTGGCCGGCGCGAGCAGCGTCGTCTGCAAGGCGACGGCGAGAGTCCCGTTCCTCTCTGGCGGCGACCTGCCCTTCATGAGACTGAGCTTGACGACGAGCGTCGACCCCGCCGCGGCGGGCGCGCTCGAGGCGAGATTCGCGGTCTCGGGCGGCGGCGGGGCCTCTGCCGGCACCGTCGCCTCGGTGACGGTCACGAGAGCGGCTCCGGCCTTCGGCATCGCCGCGTTCGACGGCAGCGTCAGCAAGGCGGACGGCTCGCCGCTCACGCAGGCGGGTGGTCATCCCGCCTTCGCCTCCGTCTCGCTCGACTTCGACACCCAGACCAACCCGGCCCCCGGCGGCGGGGCGCTGTGGCCCGTCGAGGCGGTCCGAGACGTGATCACCGACCTGCCGCCCGGCTTCGTCGGCGATCCGGCGGCAGCCGACACCTGCACGGTAGCGCAACTCGCAAACGGGGTCGGGCTCGAGTCGCACCCGCTGTGCCCCGTCACGTCGCAGGTCGGCACGACGATGGTTCGGCTGCGAGGATCTCGCAGCGGGCCGGTCGTGATCGGACCGTTGCCCGTGTACAACATGGTCGCGCCACCCGACGTGCCGGCCGAGTTCGGCTTCGACGTCTACGGCTCCGTGATCGTGCTGCGCGGGAGCGTGCGCAGCGGCGGCGACTACGGCATCTCGGTCGACGCGAACAACATCCCCGAGAGCGTCGGTATCGCGGGGACGACCGTGACCTTCTGGGGTGACCCGGCGTCGTCGATTCACGACACCGAGCGTTCGTGTCCCGGAGATCTCGCGCCGATCTTGGGCGGTCCGGCGTGCAGAACCACCGTCACCGGCTCGCACCAGGCGTTCCTGCGCAACCCCACCTCGTGCACCGCCTCGGGCGTGGGCCTGCTCATCGACGTGCGCGCCGACTCGTGGGCGAACCCGGGCGTCTTCAGAGACGCCACCTGGATCACGCACGACCAGCCCGGCTACCCACTGCCGCCGGACGAGTGGGGGGCGCCGGTCGGCGTCGACGGGTGCGCGAACGTGCCGTTCTCTCCGCAGTTCGGCACGAAACCAGAGGCCGGCGCCGCCGCGGGCGAGCCAGCGGCCTTCTCGTTCGACCTGACGATGCCGCAGGACGAGGACCCGGCCTCGATCGGCGAGGCCGACCTCAGAGCGGCCCAGGTGACGCTGCCGCTCGGCGTGCGCGTCTCGCCGTCCTCGGCGGACGGGCTCGGCGCCTGCAGCCCGGCCGACATCAAGCTCAACACCGAGCTCGACCCGACCTGTCCCGACTCGTCGAAGATCGGCACCGTCGAGGTCACGACGCCGCTGCTGAGAGACCCGCTCGAGGGATCGGTGTACCTCGCGAGACCGAACGACAACCCGTTCGGCACGCTGCTGTCGATCTACCTCGTCGCCAGAGGGCCGGGGGTCGTGATCAAGCTGCCGGGCCGCGTCGACGCCGACCCGATCAGCGGACAGCTGTCGACGACGTTCGACAACAACCCGCAGCTGCCGTTCTCGAACCTCCACGTGGCGTTCCGGGGCGGCTCGCGTGCGCCGCTCGTGATGCCGACGCAGTGCGGCGACTACACGACGCATGCGGTGATGACCGGCTGGAACGGCAGCGTCGTCGCCGACGACAGCACGTTCACGGTCAGCGACGGCGGCAACGGCGCACCATGCCTCGGCAGCGCGTTCTCGCCCGGTTTCGATGCCGGCACCGCCGACACGGGCGCGGGCAAGACCACGACGTTCAACCTGCGGCTCACGCGCGGCGACGCCGACCAGCAGATCAACGGGCTGACGGTCCACATGCCCGAGGGTCTGCTCGGCAAGATCGCGAACGTGACGCTGTGCGCCGACGGCGACGCCGCTCGGGGCACCTGCCCGGACGGATCCAAGGTCGGCGCCGTGACGGTCGGCGCCGGCGCCGGGCCGAACCCGTTCTACATCACGACCGGTCGCGCGTACGTGACCGGCCCGTACAAGGGCGCGCCGTTCGGGCTCTCGATCGTGGTGCCCGCCGTCGCCGGCCCGTTCGACCTCGGCAACGTCAACGTGCGCTCGGCGCTGTTCATCGACAACCACGACTCGACGCTGCGGGTCGTCGCCGACCCGCTGCCGACGATCCTGCAGGGGATCCCGCTCGACGTGCGCGACATCCGCGTCTCGATCGACCGGCCGAACTTCATCGTCAACCCGACGAGCTGCGCGCAGAAGTCGATCGACGGCACGGTCGGCTCGGTCAGCGGTGCGACCGCGAACGTCTCCTCGCACTTCGAGGTCGGCAGATGCTCAGCGCTCGCCTTCGCTCCGAGCATGGCGCTGTACGTCGGCGGCAAGGGCCACGTCGGCAAGAACCGCACCACGCCGCTGATGACGAAGATCACGATGCCGCCCGGGCAGGCGAACCTGAGATACGTGCGGGTGACGCTGCCCGGATCGATCAACGCGCGCCTCACCGTGATCCAGGACGCCTGCACGCGCGCGCAGTTCGAAGCCGACATCGCGCAGTGCGCGCATGCGCAGGCGGGGACGGCGGTGGCCTTCACGCCGCTGCTGCGCGACCCGCTGGCCGGGAAGGTGTACTTCGTCAAGAACGGGCACGGGCTCCCGGACCTGTTCGTGGCGCTGCGCGGCCAGGTGTCGTTCGACCTGATCGGGCAGATCTCGATCGTGAGCAACCGGTACCTGCGCACGACGTTCCCGACGGCGCCGGACGTGCCGATCAGATCGTTCAAGCTGCGCCTGCTCGGCGACACCAGAAACGGCTCGATCGGAACGACGATGAGCCTGTGCTCGAAGACGGCCAGACGCCAGACGGCGCAGCTGGACTTCATCGGCCAGAACGGCAAGGTCAAGCAGATCAGCTCGCACCTGCGGGTCGCCGGCTGCCCGAAGCCCAGAGCCAAGTAGCCCGGGAGAGAAGCAGCCACGCGGCGCGGGCGGGGGGTGCCCGCGCCGCGCGCGGGGCCGGGGAACGGCCCGCGGCGGCGGGAACCCCATACAATCCATGGCTGCAGGGCGCGTAGCTCAGTGGGAGAGCGCTCGCTTCACACGCGAGAGGTCGGTGGTTCGAAACCACCCGCGCCCACTTCACGGAAGCCCCGTAACCGCGGGGCTTCCGTCGTTTTGGTCACCTCTCGCCCCTCCAGACCAGTCGCTCAGCGGGCACCGGTTGGAGGTGGCACCTCGAGCTGGCGACATATCTTCCGCGCGAGCCCATAGTCGATCTCGCGGTGGCGCGGAACGGCAGACCGGGCACCGTCGGGTCCGGCCCATCGGCTGTGGTTGCCGCCTTCGTCGATCTGGCGGCAGCCGCGAGCGCGTAGGTGGCGCTCGAGGTCGCGTCGCTTCATGCAGCGATGGTCAGGTGCAGCGGCTCGCGCTCCCGACGGTCGTCGTCAGAGCGCGGCTCGGGCGAGAGCATCAGCTTCAGCGCGTCGAGGACGTTCTCGCGCGCCTCGTCACGCGTCTGGCCCTGGCTGAAGACTCCGGCCACCTCGGGGATAGAGGCGATGATCCAGCCGTTCTCTCCAGGCTCGTAGACGATCGTCAGATCGAGTTCCCTGACCATGAGAGGAACGATAGCGCCGAAGATGGGCAGTGCCGGCCGAACCGAGCCCGATCGGCAAGATGCGATCGCATTGGCACGCCCAGGACACCCGTGTGGGACGCGGGGATCGCCCGGAAGCCGCGGGCGATCCGCCAGTGCCGCCTCTCCGCCGCCAGGCGCTTCACACGCGAGGATCCGATGTCGCCATTCCGTGGCGTGCGACTTCATCGAGCCGGGGGAAGGCGTTGGAGCAGCAGTCGGAGGTTCTCGCTGGAGACTTGCGATCGCGCCTGTGAGCTTGGTGAGCACGCTTGTGTTCTTGGTGATCGCGCTATTGAGCTCCTGGACCACTCTGCGCAGTTCCGTCATCTCGTCGCGCGCTTGGATGCGACCGAGTTCGCGCGCGAGCGCTTCGCGAATCAGCTCGACATCCGGCATGCCGCGGCGTCTCGCTAGGGCGCGGAGCTCATCGTCCATCGCAGCCGTGAATCTCAGCGACCTCCGCCGCCAGCTACCAGTCATTGGCCGAATGTAACTCCGCAGTGGTCTAGGCGAATGCGGTTGAGCAAAGCTGTGCCCAGGGGGACTGCCACTGGTGCACCGAGAGGCCGATCGGACACTCTCCGGTGCGCCATACGTCTGCGTTCGCTTGCGCGGATTTGGCGAACCGGATGGAGGGGCGTCGATGGCGGCCGCTGGCCTCGCTCCTACCCTCGCCGCATCCACACCCGCACGAGGTTCCCGCGCGGCAGCGTCCGCTGCTCGACCAGGTCGCACAGTTGGTTGACGAGCCAGAGGCCGTAGCGGCCGATCTGGCCGGGCTCGGGCAGCACGCGGCCGGCGAGCGGGTGGTCGAGGCGGCCGCGGTCGGTCACCTCGCAGACGAGCGCGCTGCTCGTCTCCCAGATCGTCAGCGTGCCCGCCCCGCCGCCGTGGCGGATGCTGTTGGTCGCGAGCTCGTCGACGGCCAGCACGAGATCCTCGCGCCGCTTCTGCGCCAGCCCGGCGCGCATGGCACGGCGCGCGACCGCCGCGCGCAGCGACACCAGCCCCGCCGGCATGATCGGGATCGTCTGCGCGCCCACGGGCGGCAACGGCAGCGGCGCCGTGCACGGCGCGGCCGCGGCCTCGAGCCCGTGGAACGCCGCGCTCGTGCGCACGTGGCCCTGCGCATCCTGCACGAGCGGATGCGTGCAGCGTGCGTACGCGACGACCGCCGGGGCGAGCGCGGCCGTGTCGTACGGGCACAGCAGGCGGAAGTCCGGCGCGTCGGCGGTGTCGAACGCCACGTTCAGCAGCGACTCGTGCCGGTGGCACTCGAACAGCTCCGCCTGCGAGCGCTCCGTCGAGATCGGCTCGCCGATCCCGCGCAGCGGTCGCCCGGCGGCTCCCGCCTCGCGCACGAACGCGGCCCACGCCGGGATGATCCGCGCCGGGTTGCCGCCGATCCGCCCCATGTCCTCGAAGCGGACGTTCTCCGCGTCCTCGCCCAGCGCCAGGCGCAGCAGCGCGATCTTCGCCGGTGAGACGACCACCAGCGCGGGCTCGTCGCGTGCCGCACCCTCGCGCAGGAAGCGCAGCGCGCCCGCGGCGAACCCGCGCTCGCCGGCGTAGAGCATCGCCTCGTGGCGGAAGCCGCGGGTACGCGACGGGGTGGGCTCGATCCTGGTCGGCATGGCTGTTGACGATCTTGCTGCGCGCGCTTCCACTGCGCCGGCGTACCGGCCCTTCGGCGAAGGGAACCGAAGGGCCGGGGCCGGCGATCCCGGGACCGAGGGGGGTTCGATCATGGAGGGACCGGTTTCGCCGCGCGGGAATCTTCCCCGCCGCCCGAATGCCAAACAGGATTCCGGGCGAGCAGCGAAGGCCTGCCGGCGAACCGCGCGACCTCGCTGCGCGACGGGGCTGGCGGGCGTGGAGACTGATGCCGATTCGTTATCGTGTGAGGGGGCGCTCCCTAAAGGAACGCCCCCCTCGATTGTCAGTCCTGCAGGCAGGATGGGGCTATATTAGCCTGGCGATGATCGTGGCGCCGCCGGCGGTTGTCAAGTTGCCCCTGCCGGCGAAGCTTCCCGTGGCTATGCCGCAGAGGAAGCCGCCTCTGAGGTTTATGGTGCCGCTGGCCTCGATTGAGTTCTCTTCGCCTCTGGAGCCAACTGCGATTGTGCCGAAGCCGGGTTCTGCTTGGGTGGTGCCCATCTCGCATGTTTCGAGGGCGTTCCTGAATCTCCAGCGGATGCCGACGAAGGCAATCTTGACTGAGGTTATGCTCGGTAGGGTGCCGGTGAAGCTGTTGTATTGCTCGTGCCACGGGAGCGATTCCCTGTGGACGGTCAGGCTGCCGCCTGCGCAGGCGCCGACGCTGGCTCTGTTGATGTGGCCGATTAGGGCTTGAGAGGCCTTGGCGATCGTTCTGCTGTGGAAGCTGCCTTCGAGCGTGAGTTCGCACGTGACGTTGCTGCCGGCGCTGAAGGCGAATTCGAGTGCCCTCCAGACTATTCTGTGGTTTTGTTCGTTGACGCTGAGGTGGTTTGCGGATGCGGTGCTGATGGCTGCTGCGAGCAGGAATGTCGCGCAGAGGCTGGCGAGCAGGAGCTTGCTGCGATTACGCATCGAGGTCCTTTCGGTTGGTGGGCCGCGCTCGGTGCGGTGGTATCGGACCCGACGCGCGCGGAGCTCGAGGCGCGCGCGTCGCAGGCGAGGGGAGGGAGCGCCGGCAGCGCTCCCTCCCTGGTTAAGGCTACAAGTGAACTAGGGCTATATTAGTCTGATGAGGAGCGTGCCGCCGCCGGGGGTTCTCACGCTTCCCCTGCCGGAGAAGCTGGCGGTGGCGAACCCACAGAGGAAGCCACCTCTGAGGTTTATGGTGCCACTGAATTCGATCGAGTTTGCTTCGCCTCTGGCGCCGAGTGCGATTGTGCCGAAGCCGGGTTCTGCTTGGGTGGTGCCCATCTCGCATGTTTCGACGGAGTTCCTTATTCTCCAGCGGAGGCCGACGAAAGAGATCTTGACGGACGTTATGGCCGGTAGGGTTCCGGTGAAGCTGTTGTATTGCTCGTGCCACGGCAGCGTTTCCGTGTGGACTGTCAGGCTGCCGCCTGTGCAGGTTCCGACGCTGGCTCTGTAGATGTGCCCGATTAGGGCGTTTGCGACTTTGGCGATCGTTCTGCTGTGGAAGCTGCTTTCGAGCGTGACTTCGCACGTGATGCTGCTGCCGGCACTGGCGTTGAATTCGAGAGCCCTCCAAGCCAGTTTGTGCCCTTGTTCGCTTATGCTGAGATGGTTGGCGGATGCGGTGCTGACGGCTGCTGCGAGCACGAACATCGCGCCCAGGCCGGCGAGCAGGAGCTTGCTGCGATTACGCATTGAATGTCCTTCGGTCGGTTGGTGGGCCGCGGGTGGCGCGGCGGTGGAGCCCCGGCGCGCGCGGGACAGATGTCCGTGCGTGCGCGGGCGCTCGCAGGCGGTCAGCCTGACGAGGGCGTGCGGCATGGTGCACGCGTGTGCATGTCCCCCCTTTCGGTCGCTGCGGGCTCGGTGTCCGTCGAAGCGGCTGAGCGTCGGAGAGGGGCTATGACTGGCGGAATCTCCGCCGGTGGCGCGCCGCGACCGACCTGCCCGCGCCGTCCCTGCCCGACGCCGAGATCATAGCGCACAGAAAGGCTGGCGGACAAAAATCTAGAAGCCGGCGAACTGCTCGTGTGTGTGCTGACCTACGGGGCAGGTGCGGCGCGTGCGCCGGTCGAGAGCCGGTGACGTTTCCGACGCTATCTGTGCCCGCAGGCGATGTAGGAGTCGCTCGTCGCCGAGCTGCCGCCGAGGAAGCTGAACACGCCGCGCACCGGCACCAGCGCCCCCGGCGGACACGCCAGCGTCTCGATGAAGCCGTAGCGGTGCCCGCCGCGGCGCACGCTGCCGCCGGTCGTGACCTTGAAGTCGAGCAGCGAGGCGAAGATCCCCGAGGCGATCTCCTGCAGGTCGTGCGGCACGGGCAGCGTCAGCCGGTAGCCCCATCTGCCGCCGCGCAGCGCCGTGAACGGCGCGACGATCATGCCCGCGAGCAGGACCGGGTTCTCACCGCGCAGGTAGAAGACGATGCTGCGCCCGCCCGCGCCGTTGTAGAGGTCGACCTTCAGGTGCTCGATCACCCCCGTGAACTGCGGCGAGGTGCCGAGCGCCGTGCCGCCGCCGAGGCGCGAGCCGGCCGGGCACGCGAACGGCGCGCCGCGGAAGCGCTCGAGCCGCCTCGGGTCGCAGCTCGGGAACAGGCGGCCGTTGACGCGCGGGCCGTGCGGGAAGTAGATGACCGCCTTCGTGACGGTCCCCGGCAGCTCCCCGGCGACGTCGGTCGAGAACCTCGTGTCGATCGTCAGGCTCACCGTCTGCGGCGTGAGCGTGAAGACGCTGATCGCCGGCGACGCGACGCCGCTGATCGAGACGAGCGTTCTCGCACCGGCGCCCGGAGCGGCGCCGATAGCGGTCGCGACAGTGACGGCTGCGGCGATCCTCCCGAGAACGCGCACGTTCACGACTGTACCCGTAACACCGGCAGGCGCGTGAGGTAAGGTCGCGCGCATGAACCAGCGCGAAGAGCGGATCGTCGTCGAGACCGAGCACTACCGGCTGATCGGCACGGTGCGGCTGCCGGCCGAGGGCTACCGCAGCCGGCTGACCGACCACCTGAACGCGGGCGAGCGCGAGTTCCTCGCGCTGACCGACGTCGAGATCGCCTCGCTCGACGATCCGTCGCGTCCCCACAGCCACCACGGCTACGTCGCGCTCGGCCGCAGCCACATCGTCTTCGCGACCAGCGCGGAGCCGGACGCGGCCGGCGCCGCCTGAACGCCTGCGGCCGTACGGCTTGAGGATCCCCGGCGGGCGGGTATCGTAGGCGCCATGGCGAGCTACCCCCGGCGCGCTGACCTGGCCGAGATGAAGCGCTCCGACGTGCTGCGCGCCTCGCCGCGCATGTTCGAGTCGAACCTGCTCGACAAGCTCTCGCGCGTGCACTGGAGCGTGCCGCTGTTCCTCTTCGTGCCGGCGATCGCGATCGCGTTCGGCACCGCGCTCGGCCGCATGGGCCTCGGCGAGGCGCTGCTGTGGGCGGCCGGCGGCTACGTCTTCTGGACGCTGACCGAGTACTGGCTGCACCGCATCGTCTTCCACTTCGAGCCCGACCACGGGATCGGCGCGCGGATGCACTGGATCATCCACGGCGTCCACCACGACCACCCGAACGACCCGCTGCGGCTCGTGATGCCGCCGTCGGTGAGCGTCCCGCTCGCGGCCGCCTTCTACGGCCTGTTCGTGGTCGTGCTCGGCGGCACCGACGCGCTGCCGTTCGCGGCCGGCTTCTGGGCGGGCTACCTCGCCTACGACATGCTCCACTACTACGTGCACCACCTGCCCGGCGGCAGACGCCCGAGCGCGTGGCTGCCGCGCACGCTGCACGAGCTGCACATGCGCCACCACTTCCAAGACGGCGACAGCGGCTACGGCGTCAGCGCGCCCTTCTGGGACCACATCTTCGGCACCGCTCCCGCCCGCCGCCAGCGCGGCGCGGGCGCCTGACGGCGCCCGGCGGGGACGGAGAGGGGGGGATTCGAACCCCCGAACGAGGTCACCCCCGTTACGCGATTTCCAGTCGCGCCCGTTCAGCCGCTCCGGCACCTCTCCAGGCTTGCGCTGACGGCGCGAAGGGTACAGGGACAGTCACATAGGCAGCGCCTAACCTGCAATCAGTAGAGTCACACGCGAACATCGTGCGTGCGCTCTTCTTCAACGAGGGCAACCTCGACACGCATGTCCTCGGGCACGGACAGCTCGACGCCGCGCTCCGCGCTGGTCTGGTCGCCGCCCCGGACGTCGAAGCTCGCTTCGCGGGCCTGTCTGCGCTGGGCGGCCTGGCCGCGAGCCTGAGCGGCCGGCAGATGCGCCTGCTGCGCAAGCGCGACCTGGACCTGCTCGTGCTGCGCTGGCATCTCGTGCAGTCCGAACGCGCGCGGCGCGCGCTCACGCGGGAGCTCGCGGCGTGGCCGGCGGACGTCGTGCACTTCTACACGCCGGCGGTCGCGTTCGCGCTGGGCGGCGTGATGCGGCAGACGCCGGTCGTGCTGTCGCTCGACACCACCGTCCACGACTGGTGGTCGATGCCGGCCTGGCGCCGTCCCTGGCTGCACGCGGACCTGACGATCGCGCCGAGCCGCGCGCTCGAGCGGCGCGCGCTGCGCCGCGCCGCGCTCGTGCTCGCGCGCACCGCGTGGGCCCGCCGCTCCGCCGAGCAGGAGGCGCCCGGCGTGCGCGTGCTCGAGCACCATCCCGGCATCGACCTCGAGCACTACCGGCCGGCGGAGCACCGTCCGCGCGAGCGCCCGCGCGTGCTGTTCATCGGCGGCCGCTTCGCCGAGAAGGGCGGGGAGGACCTGCTCGCCGCGCTCGGGGACGCGCTCGGCCGCGAGGTCGACCTCGACATCGTCACGCCTGATCCGGTACCCGACCTCCCGGGCGTGCGCGTCCACCGGCTCATGCGGTCGGATCCGCGCCTGCTCGACCTCCAGCAGCAGGCCGACGTCGCGTGCCTGCCGACCTACGGCGACACGAACCCGTGGACGGTGCTCGAGGCGCTGGCGTGCGGCACCCCGATCGTCTCGACGCGCGTCGGCGGGATCCCCGACATGCTCGCCGGCGGCGAGGCGGGCGTGCTCGTCGAGCACGGCGACCGCCGCGCGCTGCGCGAGGCGCTGCTGACGCTCGCCCGCGACGCGCAGCGCCGTCGCCAGCTGAGCGACGCCGGGCGAGCGCGCTGCGAGGACGCCTACGACGCCAAGCGGCAGTTCGGCGTGCTCACCGGCCACCTGGAGGAGGCGATCGCGCGCCACCGCGCGAGAGCGCGCCGGGACGCGGCGCCGGCCAGCGTCGCACGATGACCGCCGCGCCCGCGGTGGACGCCGTCGCCGACTGGCTCGCGCGCCGCACCTACGACGCCGGCGACTTCCCGCTCGAGCGCCTGCTCGCGGCCAAGGGCGCCGCGACGGTCAGCGTCGTGCTGCCCGCGCGCGAGGTGGCCGAGACGATCGGGCCGATCCTCGCCCAGCTCGCGCCGCTGCGCGACGCCGGCCTGCTCGACGAGCTGCTCGTGGTCGACGCCGCCTCGGCCGACGGCACCGCCGCGATCGCTGAGCGGGCGGGCGCGACGGTCGTGCAGGAGTCGGCGATCCTCGCCGAGCACGGCCCCGCGCGCGGGAAGGGCGACGCGCTGTGGCGCGCGCTGCACGTCGCGCGCGGCGACGCGATCGCCTTCGTCGACGCCGACAGCGCCGGCTTCGACGCGCGCGGCGCGGCGCTCGGCCTGCTCGGCCCGCTGCTGACCGACCCCGGCGTCGCGTTCGTGAAGGGCGCCTACCGCCGCCCGCTGCAGGTCGGCGCGGAGGTCGTGCCGGACGGCGGCGGGCGCGTCACGGAGCTGCTCGCGCGCCCGCTGCTGAACTTGCACGTGCCGGAGCTGGCAGGCATTGTGCAGCCGCTCGCCGGCGAGATGGCCGGGCGCCGCGCGCTGCTCGAGCAGCTCGCCTTCCCGGTCGGCTACGGCGTCGAGATCGCGCTGCTGATCGACGCCTACCGCCGCGCCGGGCTGGACGCGCTCGCCCAGGTCGACCTCGGCACCCGCCGCAACGCCCACCAGTCGCTGCAGGCGCTCGGCGCGATGGCCTACGCGGTGCTCGTCGCGGCCGAGCGCCGCATCGCGGACGGCGCATCGGCGCTCGACGCCCCGCCGCCGCTCGCGCGCCCGACCGCCGCCGGGGCGCTCACGCGCACCGCGGTCGCGGTCGAGGAGCGCCCGCCGCTGCGCACGCTGCGCCTGGCTTGACGGCCAATTCCCCCCGCTGCGATCGGAGATCACCGCGGGGAACGCGTCGATAGGATCGCGAGTCATGCCAGCTCACGACGTCCTCATCATCGGCGCGGGCCTCGCTGGCCAGCGCGCCGCTCTTGCGGCCGCCGACGCCGGGGCGTCGGTCGCGATCCTCAGCAAGGTCCATCCCGTTCGCTCCCACTCGGTCGCCGCGGCCGGCGGCATCAACGCCGCCCTCAACCCCGAGGACTCGTGGGAGTCGCACGCTTACGACACCGTCAAGGGCTCCGACTACCTCGGCGACCAGGACGCGATCGAGATCATGTGCCGCGCGGCGCCTGACGAGATCCTCTGGCTCGAGCACGCCGGCGTCACCTTCCACCGCAGCCCGACCGGCCACCTCGGCACGCGCGCCTTCGGCGGCGCCTCCGCCGCGCGCACCTACTACGTCGCCGACATCACCGGCCAGGCGATCCTGCACGTGCTCTACGAGCAGTTGATGAAGCACCACGAGACGGTCGACCGCTACGAGGAGTGGTTCACCACCACGCTGCTGCAGGACGACGCCGGCAACTGCGTCGGCTGCGTCGCGCGCGACATCCGCACGGGCACGCTCGAGGTCTTCAACGCGAAGTCGGTGATCCTCGCCTCCGGCGGCGCCGGCCAGGCGTTCAAGCCGACGACCAACGCGCTCATCTGCACGGGCGACGGGATCGCGCAGGCCTACCGCATCGGCGCGCCGCTGATGGACATGGAGATGATCCAGTACCACCCGACGACGCTCGCGGAGAACGGCTTCCTCATCACCGAGGGCGCGCGCGGCGAGGGTGCCCATCTCTACAACGCGCTCGGCGAGCGCTTCATGGAGAAGTACGCGCCGAACAAGCTCGAGCTCGCCTCGCGCGACGTCGTCTCGCGCGCCGAGCAGACGGAGATCAACGAGGGCCGCGGCTTCCCCGACGGCACGATCGCGCTCGACATCACGAGAGTCCCGCGCAAACGCACGCTCGAGGCGCTGCGCGAGATCGTCAACATCGGCAAGGACTTCGCCGGCGTCGACATCACGCGCGAGCCGATCCACATCAAGCCCGGGATGCACTACATCATGGGCGGCGTGAAGACCGACTCTGACGGGCAGACGCCGATCCCCGGCCTCTACGCCGCCGGCGAGGTCGCCTGCGTCTCGGTGCACGGCGGCAACCGCCTCGGCGCGAACTCGCTGCTCGACACGCTGATCTTCGGCCGCCGCTCCGGCGAGCACGCCGCGCAGCGTGCGCGCGGGATCGCGACGCCGAAGTCGCCGGTCAGCGTGCTCGCCGACGCGCAGGGCGAGATCGACGGCATCCTCGGGCGCGAGGCCGGCGGCCGCCGCGTCTCCGAGATCAAGAACGAGCTCGGCGAGACGATGAACAGATACGTCGCGGTGTACCGCGACGCCGAGGGCCTCGCGACGGCGCTCGAGATCGTCCAGCGCCTCAAGCAGGAGGCGCCGAACGCCGCGATCGACGACAAGGGCACGGTCTTCAACCAGGACGTGCTGGCCGCGATCGAGCTCGGGTACATGCTGGACGTGGCCGAGGCGATCGTCGTGGCGGCGCAGGAACGCAGAGAGTCGCGCGGGGCGCAGTTCCGCACCGACTTCCCCGAGCGCAACGACGAGGACTGGCTGCACCACATCACCGTCTCGCTCAACGGCGACGGCCCGGCGCTGGGAACCGCGCCGGTGACGATCACCCAGTGGCAGCCCCAGGCGCGGACCTACTAGGAGTCGATCAGACATGGCTGAGTACACGCTCAAGCTCCGGCGCTACGACCCCCAGTCGGGCGACGCGCCCTATTACGAGGAGTACAGAGTCGACCTCGAGCCGCACCGCTCGGTGCTCGAGGCGATCCTGAAGGTCAAGAACGAGCAGGACGGGTCGGTCGGCATCCGCTGCTCCTGCCGCGCCGCGATCTGCGGCTCGTGCGGCGTGAGAATCAACGGCAGACCGGGCCTCGCCTGCCACACGCACCTCGACAAGGCCGCGAAGACCGGCGTCAACGCCGACGGCACGACGATCCTCGTCGAGCCGATGGGCAACATGCCCGTCATCAAGGACCTGATCGTCGACATGGACGCGGTCCACTGGAAGAAGATCCAGCGCGTCACGCCGTGGCTGATCGCCAAGCAGCCGGTGCCCGAGCGCGAGTACATCGTCCCGCACGAGAACATGGTCGACGTCACGCAGACGATGGCCTGCATCCAGTGCGGCGCCTGCGTCTCGGACTGCCTCTCGATGGAGGTCGACCCGCTGTTCGTCGGTCCGGCCGCCTCCGCGAAGGCGTACCGCTTCGTCGGCGACCCGCGCGACGCCGAGCAGTACGAGCGCCTCAAGGACCTCGCCGAGGACCCGCACGGCATCTTCGACTGCACCCACTGCTTCACGTGCATCGACGCCTGCCCGAAGGGCGTCGCGCCGATGAGCCAGATCATGCGCCTGCGCCGCGTGGCGACGAACGACCACCACATCGTCGACCGCAACAACGGCGAGCGCCACGAGCGCGCGTTCGTCTCGCTGATCAAGGGCTACGGCCTGCTGCACGAGGCCGAGCTGCTGCCGCGCTCCTACGGCGGCGACTCGTGGTTCGGCAAGTTCCACCCGGCCGCCGGGCAGGAGCTGCTCAGCTCGCTGCCGGTCGTCGTGAAGGGCCTGATGCGCGGCAAGATGTCGCCGAAGCTCGCGCTGCTCGGGCACAGAATCCCGAGCAGAGACCTGAAGGCCGTCCAGTCGATCTTCGACACGATCGAGTCGAAGGACAGACGCTACGAGCTGAACCTCTACATCTCCGGCTACGAGGACGACGACGAGCAGGCGGCCGCCGCCGAGCCTGTCGCCGCCGCGAGCGAAAGCGAGGCGCAGGCATGAAGGTCGCGTACTGGCCCGGCTGCGTGAGCCGCGGCTTCACCCCCGAGCTGCACGGCTCGATGGCGGCCGTCGCGCCGCTGCTGGACATCGAGCTGGTCGAGCTCGACCGCGCCTGCTGCTCCGGCGCCGGCGTGATCGCCGAGCACAGCCAGGAGCTGGCCGACACGCTCAACGCGCGCACGTTCGCGCTCGCGCAGGCGGTGCAGGGCGCCGACCTGATGATGAACATCTGCTCGACCTGCCAGGGCGCGCAGGGCGAGTCGCAGGAGCGCCTCGACGCGAACACCGAGTACCGGACGCACGTCAACGGGACGCTCGCCGCCGAGGGCCTGTCGTACGAGAAGGGCCTCACGAACAAGAACTTCCTGTGGCTGCTGGTCGAGGAGATCGGCCTCGAGAACCTCAAGAAGAAGGTCAAGCGGCCGCTCACGAACCTCAAGGTCGGCCCCTTCTACGGCTGCTACATCGTGCGCCCGCAGGACCGCCTCGGGATCGACGACGAGCACCCGCGCGATCACTACCTGCACTGGGTGATCGAGGCGCTCGGCGGCACCGTGATCGACTACGCCGGCGTGCACAAGTGCTGCGGCTTCCCGATCGTCACGATGAACAAGCAGGCCTCGCTCAAGCAGGCCGGCACGCACCTCGCGGATGCGCAGGACGCCGAGGCCGACTGCCTCGTCGTGCCGTGCCCGCTGTGCCACCTCAACCTCGACCTGCAGCAGCCGGTCGCCAAGAAGGCCGTCGGCCGCGACGACCTCGCGATGCCGGTCCTGCACCTGCCGCAGCTCGTCGGCCTCGCGCTCGGGCTCGAGCCGAAGGACCTCGGCATGAACAAGCACGTCGTCAAGCCGACGTCGGTCATCGACTGGTCCAGCGCCGTCGTCGGCGCGCCGGTCCCCGCCTGACAGGCAGGCATCCCCCCGCCCGGCCGGCCGCCGGGCGGGAGGAGATTGGGGGGAGCCCGGGCCCGGCCAGGGGGAGGTAGGCCGAGCCCGGGCGACACGCCCCGGGGGTGGGAGGGGGGACCAACCTCACCCGGAGCGGCTCCACGGCGGTCGGTAGCTTCCCTGCCCGCCGTGATCGGCATCCTCGCCGCTGGGCTGCGCGCTGTCGTCCCCTGCGGCGGGTGATCTTCGGGGGACCTCCCGGGGGAGTCTGGGGTGAGGCGTGCCTCACCCGCACGGCGCTAGGATCGGGCGCGTGGCGGTCTCCCATGCACGGGTCGGCGTCGTCGTCGCCCGCTTCGAGGACCTCGTCGACCGCGGCCTGCGCGCGCTGATCGAGGAGGACGACCACATCGAGCTGCACGCCAGCGGCGTTCCGCACGAGCGCCTGCCGGCGGCGATCGCCGCGCACCGCCCCCAGGTCGCGCTGCTCAACTACGGCTCGCTGCGCACCCCGCTGGAGGTGCGCGAGCTGGTCGGCGCGCATCCCGGCACGCACCTGATCGTGCTCGCGAACCGGCCCTCGCCCGCCGAGTGCAACCAGATGCTCGCGTTCGGCGCGACCGCGTGCCTGTCGAAGGAGACGCAGGCGCGCGACGTCCTGAGCGCGATCCACCTCGCCTCCCGCGGGCTGCAGGTGCTGCGACGGACGGCGGGGGACGGCGCCGGCGACGCGCCGCCGCAGAGCGGCCCGGAGCTGCTGACCCCGCGCGAGGCCGCCGTGCTCGAACTGCTGCAGAACGGCCGCTCCAACGGCGAGATCGCCGCCCAGCTGCACATCGGCCTCGAGACCGTCCGCACCCACGCCCGCAGCATCTACCGCAAGCTCGGCGTCCGCTCGCGGCGGGAACTGGCACGGACCTGATACTTGCCACGCCGCTCCTCGTGTGCCACCATCATCCTCTATGGCACAGCATGCTCGAGCATTCCCGCTTCGCATCGGTCCGCAGGGACGCATCGTGATCCCTGCCGAGTTGCGCCGTGAGCTGGGGCTCGAGCCCGGCGAGACGCTGATAGCGCGCGTCGAGTCGCAGCGGCTCGTGCTCGAGCGGGGGGGCGAAATCCTCGCCCGTCTGCGCTCAGAGCTGCGTGAAGCGACGCAACCCGGGACGAGCATGGTCGACGAGCTCCTCGCCGAGCGTCGTCGTGAGGCTCGCCGAGAGGCGGCCGAGCTCGAGCGTGCCTGACGCCGTCCTCGACGCCTCGGCGTTGATCGCGCTGCTGTGGGACGAGCCGGGCGCGCAGGCGGTCGAACGGCTCCTCGGCCGGGCGGTCGTGTCCGCCGTCAACTGGGCCGAAGTGCTCCAGCGCTATCGCGCGCACGGGATCGACACCGCCGACAAGCGCGAGAGCGTCGAGGCGATCGGCGTCGGGATCGCAGGCTTCACGCCGGACGACGCCGAGATGGTCGCCGAGCTGTGGGAGCCCACGCGCGCCGCCGGCCTCTCGCTCGCCGACCGCGCCTGCCTCGCGCTCGCACGGCGGCTCGACCTTCCCGCCCACACCGCCGACCGCGACTGGCGCAAGATCGACGTCGGCGTCGAGGTGGTCCTGATCCGCTGACGTTCACCGGGCCAGCGGCTTCCCGCTATGGTCCGGAACATGGGGGAAGTGGGATCGGGGGATCCGCTGGCGCTCGACGCCGACGTGACGATCGCGCGGCTCGCGGACCGCACGCGTGCGGCGGTGCGGGAGCTGGGGCGGCGCGGCGCCGTGGTGGCCGTCTCCGGCGGCGTCGACTCGGGCGTGGCGGCGGCGCTGGCCGTGCGCGGCGCGCACGTGATGCAGGGCTACTGGAACGACCCCGCCGCGACCGCCGAGCGGCTGCGCCCCGGCCGCTGGCCGTGGGAGCGCGTGCTGGCGACCGGCGACCTCTTCCGCCAGGACGACGAGGGCTACCTCTACTTCGTCGGCCGCCGCGACGACATCCTCAAGTCGCGCGGCGAGAAGGTCGCCCCGCGCGAGGTCGAGGCGGTCCTGCACGCCGCCGACGGCGTTCGCATGGCGGCGGTGATCGGCGTCCCCGACCGGCTGCTCGGGCAGGCGATCGTCGCCTACGTCGTACCGCACGACGGCGCGACGCTCACCCCGGCCGCGCTGCGCCGCCACTGCGCCGAGCGCCTGGAGGACTACATGGTGCCCGCCCGCGTCGAGCTGCGCGACGCGCTCCCGACGACGCCGAACGGCAAAGTCGACCGCCGCGCGCTCGCGCAGACGGCCGCGCCTGCCGGGGCGGCACGATGAGCGTCCTTCGCCGCATCGCGATCGTCGCGCTGCTCCTCGGGCTGCTCGCAGCGGGCGGATGCGGCGGCCAGTCCACGCAGTCGCACGCCGCGCACGCCGCCGCCGCCCGCGTGCGGCTCGGCGCGCAGGTGTTCTCCGAGCATTGCGCGACGTGCCATCCGCTGCTCGGCCGCCCCAGCGCCGACGAGCACACCGACGCGCCGCCGCTCGACCTCGACCAGGTGCAGCCGACCCGTGCCTACACGCTCCAGCGTCTCGAAGCGGGCGGCGTCGGGATGGGCGGCTTCGGCAGCGAGCTGGACGCGACCCGGCTGCGCGCCGTCGCCGCCTACGTGCTCGCCGTCGGCGGTCGCGAGGTGACCGTCGCGGATCGCATCCCGGCCGCGGTGCTCGCCCGCGGCAGAGCGGTCTACGCCGAGCGCTGCCAGGCCTGCCACGAGCTTGCCGGTCGCCAGCCGACGAGACCGAACTCGATATGGGCCGGGACCAACTTCGACGGTCTGCGCCCGAGCGTCCTATACGTCGAACAGAAGGTGCGCGAAGGACAGCGCGAAGCGATGCCGTCGTTCCGCGGCAGGCTGCGCGGCGAAGACATCCGCGCGGTCGCGCTCTACGTGAACCGGCTCGCGCGCTGACCTACGCCGCGCGGGAGGCGGCGCGCAGCAGCCCGCGCTCGTGCAGCAGCTCGGCGATCTGGATCGCGTTCGTCGCCGCGCCCTTGCGCAGGTTGTCCGCGACGACCCACAGATCCAGAGCCTGCTCGTTGCCGGGGTCGCGGCGGATGCGGCCGACGAAGACGTCGTCCTGGCCGTCGGCGTCGATCGCCATCGGGTAGACGTCGTCGGACGGGTCGTCGAGCACCGTCACACCGGGCGCGGCGGCCAGCAGCTCGCGCGCCTCCTCAGGCGACAGCGGCGAGCGCGTCTCGACGTTGACCGCCTCGGAATGCCCGTTGACGACCGGCACGCGCACGCACGTCGCGCTGATGCGGATCGAGTCGTCGCCGAGGATCTTGCGCGTCTCGTTGATCAGCTTGCGCTCCTCGTCGGTGTGGTCGTCGCCGGGGGCGAACGAGCCGGCGTGCGGCAGCGCGTTGAACGCGATCTGGTGGGCGTAGACCTCGACCGGCGCCTCGGCGCCGTGGAACACCGCGTGCGTCTGCTCGAGCAGCTCGTCGACGCCCTTCTTGCCGGTCCCGGACACCGCCTGGTAGGTCGACACCACGAGCCGCTCGATGCCGGCCGCGTCGTGCAGCGGCTTCAAAGCGACGACCATCTGCATCGTCGAGCAGTTCGGGTTGGCGACGATCCCCTTGCGCGCGTCGGCGAGCGCGTCGGGGTTGACCTCGGCGACGACGAGCGGCACGTCGTCGTCCATCCGCCACTTCGAGCTGTTGTCGACGACGATCGCGCCCGCCTCGGCGAAGCGCGGCGCCCACTCGCCCGAGGTCGCGCCGCCGGCCGAGAAGATCGCGAGGTCGAAGCCCTGGATCGTCTCGTCGGTCAGCGGCTGGACGACGCCGACGCCCTCGATCGTGCTGCCGGCCGAGCGCTCGGACGCAAACGGGACGATCTCGCGCGCGGGGAAGCCGCGCTCGTGCAGCAGCTGCAGCATCACGCCGCCGACCTGGCCGGTGGCGCCGACGACGGCGACGCGGTAGCCCTCGCCGGCCGCGCTCATCGCGCCTGCTCCCCGATCGGCTGCTCGCGCTGGACCGCGTCTGCCCCGAGCTCGAACGCGCCGTGCAGCGCCTGCACCGCGTCGGCGACGCGGTCGGCGCGGATCACGCAGGAGATCTTGATCGGCGAGGTCGAGATCATCTCGATGTTGATGCCTTCGCCCGCGAGCACGGCGAAGACCTTCGCGGCGACGCCCGGGTGCGACTTCATCCCCGCGCCGACGATCGAGACCTTGCCCATCTCCGGCTCGCTGTCGAGCCCGCCGATGCCCAGCTCGGCGACGATCGGCTCGAGCGCTTCGCGCGCGATGCGCAGATCCTCGCGCGGCACCGTGAACGACAGCTCGGCGCCTTCGCGGCCCTCGCCGATCGGCTCGTTCTGGATGATCATGTCGACGTTGCAGTTGGCCTCGGCGAGCGCGTCGAAGATGCGCGCCGCCGCGCCCGGCTCGTCGGGCACGCCGAGCAGCGTGAGGCGAGCCTCCTCGGTCGAGTGCGTGACGGCGGTGATGAGGGCGTGCTCCATGGTCTCCTGCTCTCCGACGACGAATGTACCGGGACCGTCCTCGAAGCTGGAACGGCAGTGGATGCGGACCCCGTGGTTGCGCGCGTACTCGACCGAGCGCAGCTGCAGCACCTTCGCGCCGGAGGCCGCCATCTCGAGCATCTCCTCGAACGAGACCATGGCGAGCTTGCGCGCGTCCGGGACGATGCGCGGGTCGGCGCTGTAGACGCCCGACACGTCCGTGTAGATCTCGCACACGTCGGCGCCGACGGCGGCCGCGAGCGCGACGGCGGTCGTGTCCGAGCCGCCGCGCCCGAGCGTCGTCACGTCGCTGTTCATCTGCGAGACGCCCTGGAAGCCGGCGACGAGCACGATCATGTCCTCCTCGAGCGCCGCCTCGATGCGGTCGGCGCGCACGTCGAGGATGCGCGCCTTCGTGTGCGAGGCGTCGGTGACGATGCCGGCCTGCGAGCCGGTCAGCGAGATCGCGCGATGGCCGAGGTCGTTGATCGCCATCGCGCACAGCGCGCACGAGATGCGCTCGCCGGTCGACAGCAGCATGTCCATCTCGCGCGGATCCGGGGTGGAGGAGATCTCGTCGGCGGCCGCGATCAGCTCGTCGGTCGTCTTCCCGCGCGCGGACAGCACCGCGACGACGCGGTTGCCCTGCTCGCGGGCGGCGACGATCCGGCGCGCCGCGCGCTTGAGGCGCTCGGCGTCCGCGACGGAGGTGCCACCGAACTTCATGACGACGGTTCCAGGCATGGCTGCACAGAGTAGATGGCAGGGCGAGTCGGCGGCGGACGACTCGACGAAGAGCCGCCCGCCGTCGAAAGGCGCACCCGACGGGACTCGAACCCGCAACGTTCCGCTTAGGAGGCGGCCCCTCTAGCCAGTTGAGGTACGGGTGCTCGCCCTGGCTCGATCGCTCGAGCCGTGATGCCTGGCGTCGGCGTGGATCCCCCGGCGCCGAGCGTCCCCCTCCTGCCGGCAACCATAGCCAGGCGCGGAGAGGGCTGTCAACAACCGGCGGCGATCCGGCTATGCTCGCGCCGGGGAACTTGGGGGAATGACGTGCGGATAGACGCCACCACCGACGAGGCCGCCGTCGCGGCCGCGCCGAACCTGCTCGACGAGCTCGACCGGGCGCTGGAGCGCGTGGCCGACGGCGGTCCGCTCGCCTCGCTCGTCGTGCCGCACAACGTGCCCGGCTGCGACGTCTTCCTCGCCGGCCGCCGCAGCGGCTGGGCCGCCGAGGCGGGCCCGGCCGTCGGCGGCGCGCTGACCGCGCACCCGGTCGTGCGCGAGGCGGAGCTGGACCCGGCGCGCAACCGCGTGCTGGTGCGGCTCGACGACGAGCGCGTCGCGGCGCTCGGCGCGGCGCTGGAGCTGGGCCAGGTCGAGCCGTTCCTCGGTCGTGACCTCGCGACGACGGAGCGCTTCGTCGTCGACTACTGCGACCCGAACGCGACGAAGGCGCTGCACGTCGGCCACCTGCGAACCGTCGCGCTCGGCCATGCGCTCGGCTGCCTCGCGGCCTCCTGCGGCGCCGACGTCGTGCACCAGACGCAGATCGGCGACGTCGGGCGCCAGATGGGCGAGGCGATGGCCGGCTACCTGATGTTCTTCGACGGCGAGACGCCTGAGAGCGCGGGCGTCAAGAGCGACCAGTTCGTCGGCCGCTGCTACAGCCGCTACGTGCAGCAGCTCGCGCCGGCCGAGGTCGGCGGCGGCACGGCGGCCGACCCGGCGCTGTCGCGCGAGGACGGCTCCTACGACGACCTCGCCGAGCAACTGCTCGTGCGCCTCGGCGAGCGCGATCCCGAGGTCGTGGAGCTGTGGCGCCGCATGCGCGAATGGGCGCTGCAGGGCCACGACGCGACGCTCGCGCGGCTCGGCGTGATCTTCGACCGCGTGCTCTACGAGGTCGACTTCCTCGAGGGGACGCACGCGCTCACCGCGAGGGCGCTGGAGGAGGGGATCGTGCGCACGTCGGACGACGGCGCGGTGATCTCGCACGAGCGCGACGACGGGCACCTGCTGCTGCACCGGCCCGACGGCTTCCCGACGACGCACATGCGCTGCATGGCGATATGGCACGAGACCGGGCGCGGGCTGCTGGCCGGCTCCACCTCGCTGGCGCTCGTCGGCGACGAGTGGGAGCCGCTCGTGCAGCAGGGCCCCGCCGTGCTGGAGGGCCTCGCCGCCGGCGGCGAGATCCACCCGACGCACTGGGTCGTGCACGGGATGGTCACGAGCGGCACGCGCGCGATCAAGTCCAGCGGCGGCGCGCCGTGGCTCGTCGACGACCTGCTCGACGACCTCGTGAACGACCCGCGGGTGCAGGAGCTCGCGCACGCGCGCGTCACCGCCGATCGGCTCGCCGCGATCGCCGCGCTCGGCATCTGCATCGACATACACCCGCGCAAGGCGCTCCCGCTCGACCCCGAGATGCTGCTCGACGAGAAGGCCAACGCCGGCTGGACGCTCGCGCGCGCCTGGGCGCGCGCCTGGCAGCCGCGCTTCGACGGCGATCCGGCCCCCGCGCCCGACGACGCGGACTACCGCTCGCTCGTGCTGCGCTCGCAGCTGCACCGCCGTCTCGCCGAGCGCTCGCTGCGCGCGCTCGACGTGCGGCCGCTGATGGGGATGCACGTGCACGCGGCCGAGTGGTTCCTCGCACAGGACGATCCCTCGCCGAGCGTCGCGCGGGCGATGCGCGGCCTGCTGGAGTGCGGGATGCGGGCGCTCGGATTGGCCCCCGATCCTTTGCGCTCCGACGGGTGAGCCGCTAGGCTCGGACGTGACGGCGCGGGCGCGCCGTCTGGGGGAGCGAGGGGGGTTCCGCAGCCCACGCGGGTCGCGCGGGGCAGGCCTCTCGCCGACATCGCGATGAGGGGGAAGTGATGCGGTCCAAGCTCGGACTCGACGCCGGTTCTCGTGCGTTCCTGCCGCGCCGCCGCGGCGAGGGTCGCCGCGCAGGTGGCCGAGGCGACCGCGGGCAGGACCACCGTGGCGGTCGAGCGGACCGTCACGCGCATGCTCGGCATCGACGGCGTCGACCCGCACGACGTGCCGCTCCCGAACGCGCTCGTCGACCACGTCGCCGACTTCGACGGGCTGCCGCGCGGCGTCGCCGCCTGGATCGGCAACGCGATGGTGCAGACCGACAGGTCGGCGGCCGAGGTGGCCGAGGCCGTCGGCGCGGGGGAGCTTTCGCTCGGCGAGCTGCCGCAGGCGGAGCCGGAGGCCGTGGCGCGCGCGGTCGCCGACGCGCACGAGGCGACGCTGTCGGCGATGCGCACCCGCTGCGCCGAGCGCGACGCGCTGCGCGAGCAGCTCGGCGAGCAGCCGCAGCCGCACCGCTACGTGCTCACCGCGACCGGCAACGTCTACGAGGACCGCGACCACGCGCTCGCCGTCGCGCAGGCAGGCGGGGACATCATCGCCGTGATCCGTTCGACGGCTCAGAGCCTGCTCGACTTCGTCCCCTTCGGACCGACGACGGAGGGCTACGGCGGCACGTTCGCGACGCAGGCGAACTTCCGCATCATGCGCGAGGCGCTCGACGAGTGGTCGCGCGCGAACGGCCGCTACGTGCGGCTGTCGTCGTTCTGCTCCGGCCTCTGCATGCCAGAGATCGCCGCGATGGGCGCGGCCGAGGGGCTCGACAACATGGTCAACGACGCGCTCTACGGGATCCTCTACCGCGACCTCAACATCCTGCGGACGATGATCGACCAGCGCGTCTCGCGCGGGGTCAACGGGCGCTTCGGGATCGTCATCAACACGGGCGAGGACAACTACCTGCGCACGGCCGACGCGATCGACGCGGCGCCGTCGGTCGTCGCCTCGCAGTTCATCAACTACTTCCTCGCGCGCGACTGCGGCGTGCCCGACGGGCAGATCGCGATCGGCAACTCGTTCGAGATCGCGCCGTCGGTCGAGAACGGGCTGCTGTACGAGTGGGCGCACGCGCAGCTCACGCGCGAGCTGTTCCCCGACTGCCCGGTCAAGTACATGCCGCCGACGAAGCACATGGACGGCAACCTCTTCATGACGCACGCGTGCGACACGCTCTTCAACCTCATCACCGTCGCGACGGAGCAGGAGATCCAGACGATCGGGATCCCGACCGAGGGGATCTTCACGCCGCACATCCACGACCGCGTGCTCGGCATGGAGGGCTCGAACTACGTCTTCACGGCCGCGCGCTCGCTTGCCGACGAGATCGAGTTCAAGCCCGACGGCTTCATCGTCAGGCGCGCCCACGAGGTGCTGAGGGACGCGCACGCGATGCTCGAGGAGATCGTCGACATCGGCCTGTTCGCGGCGTTGGAGCGCGCGACCTTCGGCGACGTCTCGCGTTCGCTGGAGGGCGGCCGCGGCGCCGACGGCATCGTCGACGTCGCAAGCGACTACCTCAACCCGCTGGCCGGCGCGGTGGAGGCGCCCGCCGGTGTCTAGCGTCGCGCAGCGCGCCTCGCTCGACGCGGTCCGCCCCTACGGCGACCACCTCGACGACGGCCTCGTCCAGCTCAGCTTCACGCTGCCGGTCGACCACGGGCCGCTCGCGCGCGAGGCGGCGCTCGCTTTGGTGCGCGACAAGATGGGGCTGATCAAGCCGGAGATCGTGCACGCGAAGCCGCTCACGCCGGGCTTCACCTACTTCGTGCTGTTCGCCCAGTGCCAGGACGCGGTCGACTGCGATCGCCTGGCAGCCGTGCGCACGGCGACGAGAGCGATGAGCGAGGAGGAGGTCGACGCCTACGTCGCGGAGCGGATCGGCCGCCCGCTCGTCGTGATCGGCGCGAGCACCGGCACCGACACGCACAGCGTCGGGATCGACTCGATCCTCAACCTCAAGGGCTTCGACGGCCGCCACGGCCTGGAGGCCTACCACTGGTTCCGCACCTGCAACCTCGGCAGCCAGGTGCCGAACACGGCGCTGCTGGCGAAGGCGTTCGAGCTGGAGGTCGACGCGATCCTCGTCTCGCAGACGGTCACGCAGCAGGGGCTGCATCTGCACAACCTCACCGAGCTGGTCGAGCTGGTCGAGGCGGAAGGCAGGCGCCGCGACGTGCTGCTGATCTGCGGCGGCCCGCGCATCTCCGACGAGCTGGCGAAGGAGCTGGGCTTCGACGCCGGCTTCTCGAAGGGCACCTACCCGAACGACGTTGCCGCCTTCATCGCCCAGGAGGTCGCGGCGAGGTCCGGCTCCGCGACCGACGACGACTCCGCGCCGGGGCTCTAGCCGCCATGCGCATCGGGGACGCGATCGCGCCGGCGGCGCGCGTGGCGCTCGTCGGCTTGGCGAAGAACACCGGCAAGACGGTCGCGCTCGGCGCGATCCTCGCCGAGCTGGAGGCGAGGGGGGAGGCGATCGGCGTCACGTCGATAGGACGCGACGGCGAGGCCTCCGACGCGATCGACGATGCGATATCGAAGCCGCCGATCCGCCTGCCGGCGATGGCGCTCGTCGCGACCACGGAGCCGCTGCTGGCGCGCAGCGATGCGCGTGCGGAGGTCGCGCTGCGCACCGAGCACCGCACGCCGCTCGGCCGCGTCGTGATCGCGCGGCTGCTCGAGCGCGGGACGGTCGAGGTCGCCGGGCCGGTCGCCGCGCAGGACGTCGCCGAGGTGGTGGAGACGATGCGCAGGCTCGGCGCGGGACGCGTGCTGGTGGACGGCTCGATCGACCGCCGCGCCGGCGCCTCGCCGCGGCTCGCCGACGGCGTCGTGATGTCGACCGGCGCGGTCCTGAGCGCCGACCTCGACCAGCTCGCGCGCCGCACGAAGATCGCCGCCGAGGTGATGACGCTGCCGGCGGTGGCGGATCCCGAGCTGCGCGCGCAGGCGGCGGCGCTGCGCACGAGCGCGCTGCTGCGCGAGGGCGGCGAGGCGATCCCGCTCGACCCGACGATCGTGCACGACCGCGTCGAAGCGATCGTGCCGCTGCTGCGCGATTGCCCCGACGTGCGCGCGCTCGTCGTCAGAGGGGCGTTGTGCGAGCCGTTGCTGGAGCGCGTCGGGCGCGCCCGCCGCGGCGCGCCGCTGACCGCGATCGCCGACGACGCCACGAGAGTCTTCCTCGGCGGCGGCACGTGCGCGCGCCATCGGGCGCGGGGGGTCTCGCTCGCGGTGTTGACGGCGATCCCGCTGCTGGCGGTGACGACGAACCCGGTCGCGCCCTTGCGGCATCGGTTCGACGCGGAGCAGCTGCGGGCGCGGATCGCGGCCGAGCTGCCCGGCGTGCCGGTGCTGGACGTGCTCGCCGAGGAGCCGGCCGGCCAGCGTTTGGCCGTCCCGGCGTGAGCTTGCGCGCTCCGCCCATCCGTGCCGATCGCCCGCGGCGCCCGCTGTCTAGCATCGAGGAGAGCAGGGCGCGTTAGGCTCCCCCGCGTGTCTGCCGGGCCCGTCTACTCCAGGAAGCAGGTGAACCGCTGCGCAAGGTATGTGCGCGACTTCATCCCAAGCGCTCCGGACGATACGGATTGGCGGGAGGTGTTCGAGGCGATCAAGGCGATCGACTGGTGGCGTGCTCAACACGCGAAGCCCCTGGGGCGCGTCAACGCTGGGCTGCGCTACTACGTGAAGAGATCGGGTGCGGTAGCGCAGGATGTCACTCAGCGACTCAAGCGGTTCGAGACGATCATCGACAAGCTGCACCGCCATCCGAACATGGCACTCACAACGATGGAGGACATCGGTGGTGTGCGTGTCATCCTCGACAACCAGCGGCAGGTCGACTACATCGCCAGCCAGCTACAGGTCCAGCCGAAGTGGAAGATCCGACGCGTCCGCGAGTACGTGGAGGGCCGCAACCCCGGACCCAAGGCCGACGGCTACCGCGCTGTCCATGTCGTGGTCGTCAGAGACGATCGGTACGTGGAAATTCAGCTCCGCACCGGATGGCAAGACACGTGGGCGCAGTCCGTCGAGGAGGACACCAGACGTCTGCGCGCGGGCCTCAAGTTCGGGGCCGGACCGGCCGATCTGCGAGAGTACTACGCGGTGACCTCCGAGTTCTTCGCGATGCGCGAGCGCCAAGAGATGCCCGAGCAGGAGTTCCTCGAAGAGCTCGCGAAACTGTTCCGCGCAACCCGAAAGTACTTCCCCGACGACGCAGAGGAGGAGCAGAGCAGATGAGCCCAGCGAATGTGCAGCACTTCCTCGTGATCTACGACATCCGGGCTGGCGAAGCCACGGTCGAGTCATTCGGATCGGAGTACGAGCGCGCGGTTGCGGCCTACGAGGCGGCCGAGAGAGAGCACCGCCGGAACGAAAACCTCGAGGTCGTGTTGCTCGGGTCGGACTCTCGCGAGACGCTTGAGCGCACCCACTCCAGCTACTTCCGCCTGATGGACAAGCACCTCGATCAGGTAGTCGCCCGCGAGCTCGAAGCTCTCGGGTTTCGATAAGCCTTCTCGAGTACGAGCTGTTCGCGGAGGGGCGCAGCCGCTCCCTCCCCCTCGATGCCGATCAGTGCACGCCACGCAGGCGGGCGCACGCCGGGCTGGGCTACGAGACCCGCCGCCGCCCCACGAACGCCCGGCCCAACGTCAGCTCGTCTGCGTACTCCAGATCCGCCCCGACGGGCAGGCCGCTCGCGAGGCGGGTGACCGTCACGTCCGGCGAGCGCTCGCGCAGCAGCTCGGCGATGTGCAGGGCGGTCGCCTCGCCGGTCGTCGTCGGGTTGGTCGCGAGCACGACCTCGCGGATGCCCTCGGGGCGGCCGTCGGCGTTCGCCGGTGCGTGCGTGCCGGCCACGCGCGCGAGCAGCTCGGCGATGCGCAGGTCCTCGGGGTCGACGCCGTCGATCGGCGACAGCGCGCCGCCGAGCACGTGGTAGCGGCCGTGGAACTCGTGCGTGCGCTCGACGGGGATGATGTCGCTCGGCTCCTCGACGACGCACACCGCGGCCGGATCTCGGCGCTCGTCGGCGCAGATGCGGCAGCGCGGGCCGTCGGCGAGGTTGAAGCAGATCTCGCACAGCCCGATCCGCTCCTTCACCTCGCGGATCGCGTCCGCGAGTGCGAGCGCGTCCTCCTCGGAGGCGCGCAGCAGGTGGAACGCGAGCCGCTGCGCCGTACGCCCGCCGATGCCCGGCAGCTTGCCCAGCTCGGTGACGAGCCGCTGGACGGGTGGGGAGAAGCTCGACAGAGCGTCTCCTAGAAACCCGGCAGCCCGAGCCCGCCGCCCGGCCCGCCGAGGCCGCCGGTGATGCCGCCGAGCTTCTTCGAGGCCAGCTCCTGCGCCGCGCGCAGGCCCTCGTTGACGGCGGCGAGCACCATGTCCTGCAGCAGCTCGACGTCCTCGGGGTCCACCGCCTCGGGGTCGATCACGATCGACTTGACGTCGAGGTCGCCGCTGACCTTCACGGTCACCATCCCGCCGCCGGCGGAGGCTTCGACGACCTCGTCCTTCAGCGCCTCCTGCGCGGCCACCATCTCGGCCTGCATCTTCTGGACCTGCTTGAGCATCTGCTGCATGTTCGGCTGCGGCATCAGGCCCCTCCCTCGTCGTCGATCAGCTCCTCTGCGTCGAATGCTGCCACGAAGCGGTCGACCAGCTCGTCGTCCGTCGGCGCCGCCGGCGCCGTGGTCGTCGCGACCGTCGCCTCGGGGACCGACTCGCGCAGCTCGTAGCGGGGGCGCAGGGCGGTACCGGCGAGCGCGCGGACCGTCTCCGCGACCCGCTGGCGGTGCTCCTCGCGCTCCGCCGTCCCCTTGAAGAACGACTCCTCGCGCGCGAACGCGAACGTCGCCTCGCCGTCCGCGACGTCGACCGGCTGCGCCTTCTCCAGCGCGGCGCCCAGCAGCCCGTTCTCCGCGCGGACCGCATCGACGACGGCCGGCCACAGCTCGCGCAGCGCGGCGAGGTCCAGCTCGCCGACGGGGACCGGCGGTGCGGCGGGCGCGGGGGGCGCTTCCGCCTGCGGCTCCGCCACGGGGACCGCGGCCGCCGCGACGGCCGCCACGGTGGAGGGGCCCAGTCCGCTCGGCGTGCCGTTCGCGGCTGGCGGGGGCGAAGGTGCGGCGGCCGGCTCCGGAGGGGCGGCGGCGGCCTGCACGGGCTCGGACGGTGGCGCGGCGGGGGTGGGCGGCGCGGCTGGAGCAGGCGCCACCGCCGGCGGGCCCCCGCCCGCCAGCTGCGCCTCCAGGCGGTCGATGCGCGCGAGCAGCGCGCGCGCGGAGGGGTCGACCTCCGGCGCGGCCGCCTTCACGAGCGCCAGCTCGAGCTGGATGCGCGCCTGCGCGCCGCTCGCGAGCGCCTCGAGCGCGTCCGACAGCAGGTCCAGCAGCCGCACGACGTCCGTCCGCCCCAGCGCCGCCGCCTGCGCCGCGAGGCGTGCGTCGCGCTCGGGCGTCAGCCGCAGCTCGGCCGGGACCTCGCCGAGGATCTGCACCGCCAGCAGCTCGCGCGCGTGCGCCTCCAGCTCGCGCACGAGCTGGCCGGCGTCGCGGCCCGACTCGGCCAGCCGCGCGACCGCCAGGAGCGCCGCGCGCGCGTCGTGCGCGGCGACCGCGTCGACGGCGCTGAAGAGCGCCTCCGCGTCCGCCACGCCGAGCACCGCGAGCACCTCCTCGACGGTGATCTCGCCGCCGGCGCCGCCGTACGTCGTGAGCTGCTCGAGCGTCCCGAGCGCGTCGCGGAACGAGCCGGTCGCGTGGCGCGCGAGCAGCGCGAGCGCCGTGTCCGGCGCCGCGATCCCCTCCTGGTCTGCGACGCGCCGCAGCACGCCCGCGATCTCCTCGACCGTCGGGCGCTGGAAGTCGAAGCGGTGGCAGCGGTCGACGACCGTCGGCAGGACCTTGTTCGCCTCGGTCGTCGCCAGCACGAAGATCGTGTGCGGCGGCGGCTCCTCCAGGGTCTTGAGGAACGCGTTCCACGCCTGCGGCGAGAGCATGTGCGCCTCGTCGAGGATGTAGACCTTGTGCCGGCCCGACACCGGGGCGTAGGCCACCTTGTCGCGCAGCTCGCGGATGTCGTCGACCGAGTTGTTGGACGCGGCGTCCATCTCGATCACGTCGAGCGACGTCGCCGCCGCGATCGACACGCACGAGTCGCACACGCCGCACGGTCTCACCGTCGGGCCCTGCTCGCAGTTCAGGCAGGCGGCGAGGATCTTCGCCATCGACGTCTTGCCGGTCCCGCGCGAGCCGACGAACAGGTACGCGTGGTGGACCTTGTCGCGCTCGACCGCGTGGCGCAGCGTGCGCACGACGTGCGTCTGCCCGACCACCTCGTCGAACGTGCGGGGACGGTGGCGACGGTAGAGCGACGGGCCGGCGGACACGGGAGATCTGAGTCTACTCGCGACCGCCGACCGCCCTATGCTCCCGCCGTGCCCCAGCGCCTGCGATCGGAGGGGGTCGTCCTCGTCCCGGCTCTCCTCGCGGTCGGGCTGTTCGTGTACTGGGGGGCGCACGGCGGCGGCTACGAGCCGACGACGTGGGAGCCGTCGGCGCTGCTCGTGCTGGGGCTGCTCATCGCGACCGTCGCCGGCCTCGGCCTGGACCGCGTGCGCGGCATGGCGCGCCCGCTCAAAGTGGCGCTCGGCCTGCTGGCCGCGTACGTCGCCTTCTCCTACCTGTCGATCGCGTGGGCGCAGGCGCAGGGCGACGCGCTCGACGGCAGCAACCGCGCGCTGCTCTACCTGCTGCTGTTCGCGCTGTTCGCGCTGCTGCCGTGGCGCGACTGGACCGCGCTCGTCACGCTCAGCGCCTTCGCGCTCGGGATCGGCGCGGTCGCCGTCGTCACGCTCGCCCGGCTCGGCAGCGCAAGCCAGATCCCGCTGCTGTTCAACGGCGCCCGGCTCGAGGCGCCGGTCGGCTACATCAACGGCTCCGCGGCGCTGCTGCTGGCCGCCGCGGTGCTCGCGATCGCGCTCGCCGCGCGGCGCGAGCCGCCGGTCGTGTTGCGCGGCGTGCTGCTCGCGCTCGCCGCGGCGGCGCTGCAGCTGTCGGTGCTGTGCGAGAGCCGCGGCTGGCTGTTCGCGCTGCCGATCGTGCTCGTGCTCGCGCTCGTCGTGACGCCGGGGCGCAGCCGCCTGCGGCTCGCGCTGTGGGCGCTGCCGCCGTTCGCGGGCGCCGCGCTCGCGCTGCCGGCGCTGCTCGACGTGTTCGAGCAGGCCGACAAGGCGCCGACGGTCGCCGCCACGACGCGCGCGCTCGTGCGCACCTCCGCGCACGCGGCGAACGTCGCGCTGCTGGTCTGCGCCGGCGTGCTGGCGGTCGGCCTGGCGATCGCCGCGCTCGACCGCCGCACGACCGTCTCGCCGCGCGTCGCGCGCGGCGCCAACCGCGCCGGCGCGGCGGTCGCGATCGCCGCCGCGCTCGCGGCGATCGCCGCCGGCCTCGTGCTGACGCACGGCCGCCCCGACCGCAAGATCGCCGACTACTGGAACCGCTCGCAGAGCTACCAGGCGACGACGCCCGGCGCCTCCCGCTTCGCCGCCGTCGGCAGCAACCGGCCGGACTTCTGGCGCGTCGCGCTGAAGGCGTTCGCGGACCGTCCGCTCGGCGGCCTCGGCCAGGACAACTGGAGCGCCTACTACCTGCGCGAGCGCCGCAGCGACGAGCAGCCGCGCTGGACCCACAGCCTCGAGCTGCGCCTGCTCGCGCACACGGGGATCGCCGGCTTCCTGCTGTTCGCCGGCTTCCTCGTCGCGGCGCTGATCGCCGCGCTGGGCGGCCGGCGGCGCGCGGGGCCGGCGGCGAGCGCGGTCGCCGCGATCGCGCTGCTGCCGCTCGTCGTCTGGCTCGTGCACGGCTCGGTCGACTGGTTCTGGGAGATCCCGGTGCTGAGCGGGCCGGCGCTCGCGTTCCTCGCGCTCGCGGGAGCGTCGATGCGCCAGCTTGCGCCTGCCGGTGCGCCGGCTCCCGCACGACCGCGGCGGCGCCAGGCCGCGATCGCCGTCGCGCTCGGAGCGCTCGCACTGGTCGCGGCCGCCGCGATCGCCCTGCCCTACCTCGCCGAGCTCGAGGTCGGCGCCGCGAGCAGCGGCTGGCCGGACGACCCGGCGGGGGCGTTCGCGCGCCTCGATCGCGCCGCCCGGCTGAACCCGCTCAGCTCCCGGCCGCGGCTCGTCGGCGGCGTTATCGCGCTCGAGCTCGGGCGGGCCCGCGTCGCGCAAGGCCAGTTCGCACAGGCGCTCGCGCGCGACGACGGCGACTGGTTCGCCTTCTTCGGGCAGGGGCTGGCGGCGTCGGCGCTCGGGGAGCGCGCACGGGCCCGTGCCGCCTATGAACGCGCACGTTCCCTCGACTCCGCGGAGCCGCTCGTGAAGGAGGCGCTCGCGCGCGTGGACAGTGGCGATCCGCTCACCGCGCGGGAGGCTTTCGGCAGCTTGCGCCGCGACGTCCAACGCCTGTCAGGCAGGATCGGTAGGGTGCGCGAGGCCGTCCGAGCGGTATGAATGCGCGCCTGGGCGGTTGTGGGGTCGCCTGGGAGGTGCTAGCTTGGGGCGCAATTCGCCAAGTTCGCACGCAAAAGTAGGTTTGAAGCGCCCTGGCGCGCTTCGTGCCAACCAATACAAGGATGGGAAGGGATTGGTTCGATGAAGCGACTCGCCTTGCTCATGGCAGTGGTCGCCCTCGCGCTTGTGGTCGCCGTTCCGGCGTACGCACAGTCTGCGACGAGCGACGCCTACGCCGGAAAGGGCGGTGGGATCGTCGGCACCGTCGACAGCGGCAATGGACCGTCCGCGTCGGCACCGCAGCAGGTCAAGGTGGCCAGCTCGAATGACAGCGGATCGCTGCCGTTCACCGGTCTGGACATCGGCTTGCTCGCGCTCGGTGGCGTTGCGCTCGTCGGCGTGGGCGTTGGCCTGCGTCGGTTCGCGCGGCCGCTCAGCTAGATCTGAGCGCACGACAGATGGGCACCGCCCGGACGCGCGGGAGATGAGGTTGCGATGGCGATCGGCTCAGACACGAGCACGGCCGATCGCCTCGCGCCCTCGCCCGATCGCCGGTCCGCTGACCTGCCGCACCCGCAGCCCGGAGTACCCGTACCACCCGCTCAACCTTCGGCGGAGAACTGCCGAAGACTCCAGCAGAGCGACGTGGCCTCAGCCCTCACCCAGCAGATCACCGCCGACTCCAGCGCACGCCCGCTGGCAGACGGCCCCAGCGCCGTCTCCGAGCGCCGCCGCCGCCGCTCGCGCTGGGCGCGGCTGACCTACCGCACCGCCGACTGCGCGATGCTGCTCGCCGCGTCGGTGACGGCGATCGTCGCCGCACCCGCGCCGGCGAGCCTCTCGAACTTCGCCTGGGGCGGCGCCTACGCGCTGCTGACGCTGCTGATCCTCGACGCGCGCGGCTTCTACGGCTTCCGCCTGCAGGACACGCCCGTCGACACCGTCGCGCGCATCTTCGCCGCGACGTCGATCGCGGCGATGACGCTCACGGCCGTGCGCGCGATCGCGGCCAACGACCCGACGCTGACGGCGCAGACCGTGCGTCTGTGGGCGTTCGCGCTCGTGTTCCTCGGCGCCGGCCGCGTCGGCATCACGCTCGACCGCCGCCGCGCGCTGCGGCGCGGCGAGACGGGCTTCAACACGCTCATCATCGGCGCCGGCAGCGTCGGGCACCTGATCGCCAGACGCCTGCGCGAGCGGCCCGAGTTCGGCCTGCGGCCGATCGGCTTCCTCGACAAGGACCCGCTGATCGACGACGCCGGCGAGGAGGGCCTGCGCGTGCTCGGCGCGAGCTGGGACCTCGAGCAGGTCGTCCAGCGCTACGACGTCGAACAGGTCGTCGTCACCTTCTCGACCGCGCCGCACGCGGTCCTGCTCGGCATGATCCGCCGCTGTCGCGAGCTGGGCGTCGAGGTCGTGGTCGTGCCGCGGCTGTTCGAGGAGGTCTCCAATCGCGTCGAAGTCGAGCACCTCGGCGGCGTCCCGCTGCTGCGCGCGGCGACGGTCGACCCGCGCGGCTGGCAGTTCGGCATCAAGTACGCCGTCGACCGCATCCTCGCGGGCGTCGCGCTGCTCGTGCTGGCGATCCCGATGGGCCTGCTCGCGCTCGCCGTGCGCCTCAGCTCGCCCGGCCCGATCCTCTTCCGCCAGCGCCGCGTCGGGCTCGACGGGCGCGAGTTCGACATGCTCAAGTTCCGCTCGATGAAGGTCGCGCCGCCGGCCGCCGAGCGGGAGTTCGTCCCGCAGGAGGGCGTCGCCCCCGGCGGCGTCGAGGGCGACGACCGCCGCACGCGCGTCGGCGAGATCATGCGCCGCCTGTCGCTCGACGAGCTGCCGCAGCTGTTCAACATCCTGCGCGGCGACATGGCGATCGTCGGGCCGCGCCCCGAGCGCACCAACTTCGTCCGCTCCTTCGAGGAGCACGTCTACCGCTACGGCGACCGCCACCGCGTCAAGTCCGGCCTGACCGGCTGGTCGCAGGTGCAGGGGCTGCGCGGCCAGACGTCGCTCGACGACCGCGTCGAGTGGGACAACTACTACATCGAGAACTGGTCGCTCTGGCTCGACCTGAAGATCATCCTGATGACGGTCCCGGCGCTCCTTGGGCGCCACGACGCCGAGTAGCGCGCGCCGCTGGCGCGGCGGGCGCGAAATGGACCGTGCACCCTCCGTCGAAGCGGGTTCCAGGGCGCCGATGCCATCCGCAGGCTCCGGACAGGCACTCCCGCAACGCATGGCGGAGGCCGCTTAAGGCTGCTTCCTTCCGGACCTGACCTGGTTCACGGGTCGCCATCGCGCGGGACCTGGCCATCGACGCCTGCGAGCGACGAGCTGACCCCTGGAGCCGGCACCCCTCGAGAGGGAATTCGGCCCCGCTAGAGCGGATTGCAGGTACAGGGCACCGCTACCTCCCCGCCTAGCACGGTCCGCGGGCGATCATACTGCCCGCCGCTGCTCGGCGGCGTGCGCGATCACCGCCGCCATCTCGTCGCGGAAGCGCGCGCGGCCGAAGCGGCGGGCGTTCTCGCGCGGCGCGGCCGGGTCCAGCGAGAGCGCCTCGAAGCGCCGGATCGCCGCCGCGACCTCCTCCGGCGTCTGCCGGTCGAACAGGACGCCGGTGACGCCGTCGAGCACGGTCTCGCCCGCGCCGCCGACGGAGTACGCGATCACCGGCAGCCCGGCCGCCTGCGCCTCCACCGGCACGATCCCGAAGTCCTCCTCGCCGGGGAACAGCAGCGCGCGCGCCCCGGCCAGCAGCGCGTCCCGCTCCTCGTCGGAGACGCGCCCGAGCAGCTCGGCGTTCGGGCCGGCGCTCGCGCGCACCGCCTCGAGCGCGCGGCCGCCGCCGGCGACCTTCACCGTGCGGCCGGCGAGCGCGGCGCCCGCGATGGCCAGGTCGACGCGCTTGTAGGGGACGACGCGCCCGAACACGAGGTAGAAGCCCTCCTCGCCGGGCGCTGGCGCCCGGCGCTCGATCCCGAGGTAGTGGTCCACGTCCACCGGGGCGTGCACGACGACCGCCTCGCGCCCGTAGAAGCGTCTGATGCGCGCGGCGACGTGCGCCGAGTTGGCGACGAACACGTCCGGGCGCGAGGCGCCCGCGAGGTCCGTGCGGCGCAGGTGGCCGAGCAGCGGCGGCAGCATCAGCCGCGTCGCGCGGCCGATCTCCTCGCCGTCGAGGAACTCCGGCTCCCACGCGTAGCGCATCGGCGTGTGGCAGTAGCAGACGTGCAGCGTGCCGGGCGGGGTGCGGACGTTCTTCGCGTTCGCGTGGCTGCTCGACAGCACGAGGTCGAAGCCGCTGAGGTCGAACGACTCGAACGCGCGGTTCATCAGCGGCAGCAGCTTGGGGTAGTTGCGCGTCGCCGTCGGGATCTTGTTCAGGAACGAGGCGTGCACCGGGCGCTCGGTGATGATCGCCGGCCACGGCTGCGGGTCGTAGACGGACGTGAACAGCTCGGCGTGCGGGAACAGCTCGAGCAGCTCGATCACGACGTCCTCGGAGCCTCCAGGGATCGTCAGCCAGTCGTGCACGACCGCGACGCGCGGGAAGCGCGCCCGCAGCTCGTCGATCAGGGCGCTCATCGGCTGCGCTCCACGGCCGCGCGGAAGTCGGTCCACTCGGCGGCGTACGGCGCGATCCGCTCGCACAGCGCCTCCAGCTCGCGCCAGCCGGCGTCCGCCTCCCAGCCCCAGTGCAGGACGATCGGCGTCCACAGGCCGGTCTGCGCCTCGATCGCGCGGTCGGCCGCCGGCAGCACCTCGCGCGCGTGGCCATAGAAGGGCGCGTAGGCGGGCAGGTAGACGGCGCCGTCGCGCCATTGCGGCGTGCGCTGGAAGCCGATTCGCCGGATCGACTCGGGGCCGCCGCAGACGATCGGGAAGCGCTCGGCGAGCAGCGGCCACTGGGCTGCGTCGAAGCGGTTGTAGGGGGCGACGAAGACGTCGGGGTAGACGCCGTGGCGGTCGAGCTCGGCGAGCGCGTCGTCGAGCAGCGCCGCGGTGGCGGCCGCGTCGAGCCCGCACAGCTCGGAGTGGCGCCGCGGGTCGGCGAAGCGCGTGCGGTGGTCGCGGCCGTGCAGCGCGATCGCGACGCCGGCCGAGCCCGCCGCGCGGCGCAGCAGCGCGGCCTCCTCGTCGGTCAGCGGGCGCGACTCGGTGCCGGCGGGGTCGAGCGGCGCTCTGCTCACGCGCGGCAGCGCGGCGACGAGGTAGGGGACGCCGGCCGACTGCAGGATCTCGTGGAAGCGCGCGAAGCCGGCCGAGCCGAAGCGCTCGGGGTCGTCCCACGCCTTGTAGTGAGGGAACTCGTCGACGCGCACGAGGAAGCGCGGCGGTGCGACGGCGCGATCGCCGAGCACGGCCCGCCGGGCGGCGACGAGCGGACCGTCGACCGCGCGCTCGTGGTCGTAGTGCCCGAGCTTGCGCCGCACGTCCTGGGCGAGCCGTCCGATCGCGGACGGGACCGGGCGCGCCCCGATCGCGTCGAGGGCGGCCGGGACCGCGGCCGCGCCGGCGTCGATCGATCCCGCCGCGAGCTCGGCGTCGAACAGCAGGCGGGCGCCGCGGGCGGCGTCGATCTCGGGGGATGCGGTCGCTGCGGGGGAGCCCACCAGCGCGAGGCTACAACGCGCGGCGGCCAGCCGGACTCTGGTCATCTGTGCGTCTGTGGGATGCACAGATGACCAGAGTCCGGGGGCGGGCTTGGGATGATGGCCGCCATGAGAGGTCGCGACATCGTCTGCGTCGGCTTCGCCGACTGGGACGCCGAGCTGTGGACGAACCAGCAGCACCTGATGTCGCGGCTCGCGCGCGAGAACCGCGTGCTGTTCGTCGAGTCGCTCGGGCTGCGCCAGCCGCAGCTCGCGGGCAAGGACGTCAAGCGGATCCTGCGGCGCCTGCGCCGCGGCGTCGCGCTGCCGCGCGAGGCCGACGGGCTGCACGTGCTGTCGCCGCTCGTGATCCCGCTGCACCGCTTCCGCGTCGTGCGGGAGCTGAATCGGCGCCTGCTGCCGTGGCTCGTGCGCCGCGCGGCGCGCCGTCTCGGCATGGAGCGGCCGATCCTGTGGGGCTACGTGCCGCAGGCGGAGGCGCTGCTGGGCGCGCTCGACCCGTCGCTCGTCGTCTACCACTGCGTCGACGACATCGCCGCGCAGCCGGGGATCGACGCCGCGTCCTTCCGCGCGGCGGAGGCGGGCTTCGCGGGGCGGGCGGACCTCGTGCTCGCGAGCGCGCCGTCGCTCGCGGCGCGGATGCGGACGCTCAACGGGAGCGTGCTCGACGCGCCCAACGTCGCCGACACCGCCCTCTTCGCCCGCGCGCTGGAGCCGGGCCCGGTCGACGCCGCGCTCGACGCGCTGCCGCGCCCGCGCGTCGTCTTCACCGGCGCGGTCGTCGCGACGAAGCTCGACGTGCCGCTGCTGGTCGAGCTGGCGCGCGCGCGGCCGCAGTGGTCGTTCGCGCTCGTCGGGCCGGTCGGGCCGGGCGACCCGCGCACCGACGTCTCCGCGCTCGCGGCCGAGCCGAACGTCCACCTGCTCGGTCCGCGCGCCTATGCGGAGCTGCCGGACGTGCTGCGCGGCGCCGACGTCGGCCTGATCCCCTACGCCCGCAACGAGCTGACGGACGCGATCTTCCCGATGAAGGTCTACGAGTACCTCGCCGCGGGCCTGCCGGTCGTGGCGACGGCGCTGCCGTCGATCGTCGGCGTGCAGGAGGTCGCGACGGCCGCGGACGCCGCCGGGATCGCCGCGCTGATCGACAACGCGCTCGGGCACGACGGCCCCGCTCGCCGCGCCGCCCGCTCGCAGGCGGCCGAGGCGCACTCATGGGACGCGCGCCTGGCCGAGATCGCGGCGGCGATCGAGGCGCTCGCGTGAGCGGCGACGTGCTCGTGTCCGCCCATGCGCCGGTGCTGCGCTCCGGCCGCGCGGTCCGCACGTACGGCGTGGCGCGGGCGCTGGCGGCGGCCGGGGGCGGGCTGACGTTCGTCTACGTGCGCTTCGGCGGCGACGGGCCGGACGCGGCGCACCGGGCGATCCCGGGGATCGCGTTCGAGGCGGTCGAGCCCTCGCGCGGCCTGCGGCGTGCGTTCGCCTACGGCCTCGCACGGCTGCGCGGCGTGCCGGACGACTTCGCGCGCGGCGTCTCGCCCGAGCTGGCGGCGCGGGTCGCGCGGCTCTCGGCCGACCCGTCCACGCGCGTGATCGCCGACGGGCCGATCGAGGCCGCCGCGCTCGCCGGCATCGCGCGCGTGCGGCCGGTGATCTACAACGCGCACAACCTCGAGTCGGCCTACCGCCACGAGCTGGCGGCGAGCAAGGGGCTGGGCAGCCCCGAGCAGCTGCGGCGCTTCGAGCGCGGCGTGCTCGCGCGCTCGTCCGAGGCGTGGATGGTCAGCGAGGCCGACGCCGCCGCCGCGCGCGAGCTGTGTCCGGCGGCGAGACTGCGGCTCGTGCCGAACGTCGTGGACGTGTCGGCGATCGTCCCCGTCGAGCCCGACGTGGGCGCCCACCGCGCCCTGTTCGTCGGCAACTTCACCTACGAGCCGAACCGCACCGGCCTCGACTTCCTGCTCGAGCAGGTGATGCCGCGCGTGTGGGGGCGGCTCCCCGACGCGCGCCTGCGGCTCGTCGGCGCCGGCCTCGACACGCCGCCGTCGGACGATCCGCGCGTCGAGGCGCTCGGCTTCGTCGACGACCTCGCCGACGCCTACGCGGACGTCTCTGCGGCCGTCGTGCCGCTGCTGCAGGGCGGCGGGACGCCGCTGAAGTTCGTCGAGGGCCTCGCCTACGGCCTGCCGGTCGTCGCGACGCCGCGCGCGGCCGCCGGGCTGGCGGTCAGAGACGGCGAGCACTGCCTGCTGGCCGAGGGCACGGAGGCGTATGCGGACGCGCTCGTCCGCGTCCTGCGCGACGGCGCGCCCGAGCTGGGCCGCAACGGCCGAGCGCTCGCCGCCGAGCGCTACTCGATCGAGGCGCTCACGAAGCTCGTGGCGCGCTGACCGTCGCCAGCGTGCGCCGCAGCCCCTCGGCGAGCGGAACCTGTGGCTCCCAGCCGAGCAGCTCGCGCGCGCGCGAGGCGTCGAGGCAGCTGCGCAGCACCTCGCCCTGGCGCGCGGGCGCGTGGACGGGCGCGAACGCCTCGCCGCCGTCGAGCCCGCGGAACGCCTCGACGAGGTCCAGCACCGACGTCTCGACGCCGGTGCCGACGTTGATCGAGCCGCCGACCTCCAACTCGGCTGCCCGCAGGTTCGCCGCCACGACGTCGCCGACGTAGACGTAGTCGCGCGTCTGCTCGCCGTCGCCGTAGATCGTCGGCGTGCGGCCCTCGGCGAAGCAGCCGCAGAAAATCGCGATCACGCCGCCCTCGCCGAGCGGGTCCTGGCGCGGGCCGTACACGTTCGCGTAGCGCAGCGAGACGGTGGACAGTCCGTGCAGACGCGTGAACAGCGCGAGGTAGCCCTCGCCCGACAGCTTGCCCTGCCCGTACGGCGCCAGCGGCTGGGCGGGCGCGTCCTCGGGCGTCGGCACCTGCTCGGCCTCGCCGTAGACGGCGCCGCCGGTCGCCGAATAGACGACGCGCCGCGCGCCGGACGCCTGCGCGGCGGCGAGCACGTTGATCGTGCCCTCGACGTTCACGCGCGCGTCGGCGGCCGGGTCGGCGACCGAGCGGCGCACGTCGATCTGCGCGGCGAGGTGGAAGACCAGCTCGGGGCGGACCTCGGCGAACAGCGCGCGCAGCGCGTCGGCGTCGCACACATCCAGCTCGTGCAGCGCCGCGCCCTGCGCGAGCGCGCCGTCGAGGTTCGCGCGGCGGCCGGTCGAGAGGTCGTCGACGACGACGACGTCCTCGCCGCGCTCGATCAGCGCGTCGACGAGGTTCGAGCCGATGAAGCCGGCTCCGCCGGTCACGAGCGCTGTCATGGCGGCAGAGAGTACAGCGGGCGGCGGTGCGCCAGGCGCAGCGCGGAGGCGCGCCAAGCCGCCGCGCCGCGCTCAAGCAGTGCGTTCAGCTGACGACACCACTAGTGGAGCCGCGCAGCATTGCGGCGCCGGTCGGATCGCCCTCTTGCGATCCCTCCAAGACAAAGGCACCCCCACCGCGAGGTGGGTCCGCAAAGCCAGGGGTTCTCGCAGACAGCCCAGCTGCCTTAGGAGCATCCATGTCCAGCCAGACCCTCTGCGGTCGGCGTCTGCTGAGTGCGGTTCTCGCCGCGCTCATCGCCCTGAGCGGGCTCGGCCTGCTGTCAGCAAGCAGCCCCGCTGCATCGCCGCACGCCACTCCCGTAGCGCTGCGCACGGCCGCCGCCCGGGCGACGCGCGCCGACCACCGGCTCGTCGCTCGGGCACGAGCCCTCCATCGCTGCCAGCGAACGCAGCGAGCCCACCCACGTCGCTGCCAGGCGCAACGGCGCGCCGTGCAGCGCGCCGGCACCCAGCTCGCGCGCAGCGAGCGCCGCCTCGCGCGGCTCAGCGGCACGGGCGGCGTGACCGCGCGCGCCGCGGCCGTCGTCGCCGCGCCGAAGCTCACCGTCAGCGGCCAGAAGCTCACATGGACGAGCGTGAGCGGCAGCACGTCCTACGTCTTCGTCCGCAAGGTCCCCGGCCTCGCGGACCAGTACTCGATCGTCAACGGCACCTCGACGACGCCGCCGGCCGTGCCGGGCAAGACGGTCGCGTTCAGCGTGCGCGCCAACGTCTCCGGCAGCGCATGGGCGCCGCAGGTTCTCGATCGCGTATCCGGTCGTCCCGCCGCCGGTCGTCACGACGACGGCGCCGACCGTGACGCTCTCCGGCCAGACGCTCAGCTGGAAGGCGATCGGCAGCGTCACCGCCTACGTGCTCGACGCGAAGGTCGCCGGTCAGGCCGACCAGTACACCGTCGTCAACGGCACGTCGGTCACGCCGCCGGCCGTCCCCGGCGCCACCGTGAGCTACAGCGTGCGCACGGACGTCGACAGCAGCTCCTGGTCCTCGCCCGTGTCGATCGCGTACCCCGCGCCGCCGCCGCCCCCGGTCACGTCGTCCTTCCAGATGGGCGTCGTCGCCGGCTCCGCGCTGTCGTATGAGCTGCCGTTCGTGCAGCAGCTCGGCGCGCACACCGCGCGGATGGAGTTCAGCGCCGGCACGTCGGCGTCGAGCATGGCCGCGACGATCGACGCCTACGCCAAGGCCGGGATCCGGCCGCTGTTGCTGGCGACGTTCGCCAGCAACATGCCGACGAGCGCCGAGGCGCAGAACGTCGGCACCTGGGCCGCCGCATATGGTCCGGGCGGCTCGTTCTGGCAGGGCAAGAGCTACCCGGCCAACACGGCCGTGACGGACATCGAGTTCGGCAACGAGACGAGCTACAGCTACGAGTTCTCGAACAACACGGCGAGCGCCTACGCGGCCCGCGCGCAGTCCTACGCGCTGAGCGCGAAGACGGCTGCGACCGCGATCGCGGCGGCCAACCCGAAGGTCGGGCTGCTCGTGCAGGGCGACAACGCCCAGCAGGGCACCGCCTGGGTGCAGAACATGTTCAAGGCGGTTCCGAACCTCGGCAGCCTCGTCGCCGGCTGGACGATCCATCCGTACGGCCCGACCTGGGCGACGCGGATCGACTCGACCGTCAGCTCGACGCAGGCCGCCGGCTCGCCGGACAAGCCGATCTTCGTCACCGAGTGGGGCATCTCGACCGACAACGGCCGCTCCCTCGACGACAACTACGGCTACGACACGAGCATGACGTACAGCGCCGCCGCGACCACGCTGCACACGGCGCTGACCGGCATGGAGGCGCGCTACGGCAGCCGCCTCGGTGGCTTCTTCCTCTACCAGGCGCACGACCAGTACGCGACCGGCACGCAGAGCGGCCGCGAGGCGTACTTCGGCGCCCTCCAGTCCAACAAGGCGCCGAAGGGCGCGTACACCACGGAGGTGAAGGCTGACCTCGCCGCCAACCAGCAGTGAGATGCGGGCGGCATACCCCCGCAGATCAGGACCGCCGGCGCGCCTCAGGGCGCGCCGGCCTGCGTTGAGGCCCATCCGGGGCGGCTGGACATCCGTCCAGCGATCCCCGCTCGACTGGGGCCTCGACCGCGAGCCGCCGAACTTGAGCGTGGGCACGGTCGCCCGCCTCGTCCGACGGATCGGACACAGCGGCACGACGGGCTCGCTTTCCCGACAAACGGCACCCCCACCGCGAGGTGGGTCCGCAAAGCCAGGGTCTCTCGCAGACAGCCCGGCTACCGAAGGAGATCCGATGCTCGCGTTCCCCGTGCGCTCGTCGCTGCGCATGCTTCTCGCCTCGCTGCTGCTGATCGGCAGCATGGCCGTGCTCGCGGCCGCTCCCGTCACGGCGAACGCGTCGGCTCCGAAGGCCGTCGCCGCCAAGGCCGTCGCCGCCCGCCTGCAGCGCGCCGCGACGGCGGAGCGCGCTGCCGACCACCGCTTCGTCGCCCTGGCGCGCGCGCTCAAGCGCTGCCAGCGCCGCCACGGCGCCTGCCGCACGCAGCGCCGCGCGCTGCAGCTCGCCGGCCGCAGACTCCAGCGGGCGCAGAGCACGCTCAACCGCATCGCGCGCGACACCGCGAAGGGGACGCAGACGAGCGCGACGCTGCCGGCGCCGGCGATCACGGTCAGCGGGCAGAAGCTGTCGTGGAGCGCGGTCAGCAACGTCAGCCGCTACGTGTTCGTGCGCAAGGTGACGGGCCAGGCCGACCAGTACTCGCTCGTCTCCGGCACGTCGGTCACGCCGCCGGCCGTCCCGGGCGCGACGGTCCGCTACAGCGTCCGCGCGGACGCGACCGGCAGCGCGTGGGCGCCCGAGGTCTCCGTCAGCTACGCGGCGATCTCGCCCGCCTCGACGCCTGCGCCGTCCGCTCCGGCCCCTGCCCCGGCTCCCGCGCCGGCGCCGTCCACGAGCGCCGCGCAGCTCGCCGCGCCGTCGCTGGCGGTGAGCGGCAAGACGCTCGCCTGGAACGCCGTCGGCGGCGTCTCCACCTATGTGCTCGCGACGAAGGTGCCGGGCCAGGCCGACGCGTACTCGGCCGTCAGCGGCACGTCGGCCACGCCGGCTGCGGTGCCGGGCCAGACGGTCCACTACAGCGTCCGTACGGCGATCGACGGCAGCGCCTGGGCGCCCGAGGTCTCGATCACCTACCCGGCCGCGACGTCGTCCTCGACGCCGGCTCCCGCTCCGGTTCCGGCCCCCGCGCCCGCGCCGGCCCCCGCGCCGCCCACGACCCCCGTCACGGGCGACTTCCAGATGGGCGTCGTCGCCGGCAGCGCGCTCAACTACGAGGAGCCCTTCATCCAGAGCATGGGCGCGCACACCGCGCGCCTCAACACGAGCATCGACACGACCGCCGCGCAGCTCGCGACGACGATGGACCTGTACGCGCGAGCGGGCATCCACCCGATGCTGATGGCCGAGTTCTACGGCCGCATCCCGACGACGGCCGAGGCGCAGAACCTCGCGAGCTGGGCCGCGGCCTACGGTCCGGGCGGCTCGTTCTGGCAGGGCAAGAGCTACCCGGCGAACACGGCGGTGACGGACATCGAGCTCGGCAACGAGACGAGCTACAGCTACCAGTTCTCCGACAACTCGCTGTCGACCTACGCCGCCCGCGCGCAGTCCTACGCGCTCGTGGCCAAGACGGCCGCCGTCGCGATCCGCGCCGCCAACCCGAACGTCGGGCTGCTGGTGCAGGGCGACAACGCGGTCAACCAGAGCGCGTGGGTCCAGAACATGTTCAAGGCAGTGCCGGACCTCGGCAGCTACGCCGCCGGCTGGACGATCCACCCCTACGGCCCCAACTGGGCGTCGCGGATCGACTCGACCGTCAGCTCGACGAAGGCCGCCGGCTCGCCCGACCTGCCGATCTGGGTCACCGAGTGGGGCCTCTCGACCGACAACGGCCGCTGCCTCGACGACAACTACGGCTTCGACAAGTGCATGACCTACGACGCGGCCGCGACGACGCTGCACAGCGCGCTGGCGGGGATGGAGAGCCGCTACGGCAGCCGCCTCGGCGCCTTCTTCCTCTACCAGACGCACGACCAGTACGCGACCGGCACGCAGAGCGGCCGCGAGGCGTACTTCGGCGCCGAGCAGAGCAACGGCGCGCCGAAGGGCGCGTTCACGGCCGAGGTCAAGGCCGACCTGGCGGCGAACTGATCGCGTTCAGGGTCTGCGCGCCGGGGGCGCGGCTCGCGACCGCGACCCCAGTGCGGCGAGCAGCCCGAGCTGCGCGGCGACCAGGACCGAGAAGCGCGCGTCGACGCCGGTGAAGCTCGCGGTCGTCTCGATCGCGATCAGGCCTGCGAAGCCGACCAGCGAGGCGATGCCGAAGCAGCGGAAGAGCGGGACGTCGCGGTTGCCTCTCCAGACGCGCCAGGCGAGCACGGACCCGCCCAGCAGCAGCGAGACGTACGCCGCCGCGCCGAGGACCCCGAGCTTCAGCCACCACCACAGCAGCGCGAAGTGGACGTAGAGGCGCCCGCCGTCGTGCTCGACCGGGAGCGAGCGCGCGGTCGCGACCCAGCCCTGCTGGAGCCCGATCCCCGCGATCGGGTCGCGCTTGATCTGGGCGATCACGTTGGCGCGCTCGTCGAGGCGGTAGCGGTCCTCGACGTTGGTCTGCAGGTTCGTCGGCGCGAGCGACTGCGCACGCGACGTCAGCGGCGTCGCCGCCTGGAAGCCGACCGTGCCGAGCACCCAGATCGCGAGCGCCACGAGCGCCACCGTGGGGATCAGCAGGCGCCGGCCGCGTGTCGACGTCCCGAACAGCAGCACGAGCACGAGGCCCAGCACGGATGCGATCCAGAACGAGCGGCGGTAGGACAGCACCATCGAGGCGGTCAGCAGCGGCACGGCGATCAGCATCCAGCGCTCGCGCGGCATCCCGCCGACGATCGCCGCGATCGTCCCCAGCAGCGCGATCATGATCAGCCAGTTCGCCGTCGGCTCGTAGTACGTCAGGTGCGCGCCCGTGTCGAGCTCGACGCTGCCGCCGCCGGCCATCACGATCAGGCCCATCGCGGCCTTCAGCACCGCGAGCACGACGGCGCCCTTGAGCAGCCGGGCGATCTGGCCGCGGTCGAGGTCGAGGTTCACCACCGCAAACGGGATCACGACCATGTAGCCGAGCACGTGCATCGTGAAGAGCGTGTCTCTCAGGCTCGACCCGCCGGCCTGCGTGACCGCGATCCCGGCCGCCATCGCGAGCACCACGATCAGCAGCGGGAGGGCCAGCGGCGGCGGCATGTGCGGCTGTCTGCGGCGGCGCACGAGGTCGGCTGCGACCGCGACGCCCGCGAGCAGGACGAGCAGGTCGAGCGCCGTCAGCTGCTTGTAGACGCGGTCGTAGAGATGCGTCATCGTGGGGATGCCGAACGTCGGCCCCTCGCAGACGATCGGGAGCACCACCGCCGTCGTGACCATCACGATCGGTCGTCGCAGCAGCACCACGAGGCCGACGAGCGCCAGCGGCACGAACAGCCCGGCGCCGCCGAGCCGCCGCTCGGCGAAGACCGCGACCGCGAGCGTCGCGATCGCGGCGGCGAGCGCCGCCAGCAGCGACTCGGCCCAGAAGCCGCTCAGTCGCTGACGAAGCGCGAGCACCGCCGGGCTCCGGCTAGCGCGGTGCGCGCCGGCGGCCCGGCACCGACGGCAGCACGTCCGCCTCGCCGCGGAGCGGAGGCTCGGTCGGGCCGTAGACCTCGTACCCGTTGCGGCCCGTGGAGCGCACGCCCGTCACGACGAGGCCGACCGGCTGGAGCATGTGGCGGTCGAGGATCGCCCGCGCTCTCTGGACCTGGTCGCGCGTCGTGTGGGCGACCCGCGCGACGATCAGCGCGGCGTGGATCGCCGGGTTGTTCAGCAGCACCTGCGCGTCCGCCACCGGGTTCAGCGGCGGCGCGTCGATGATCACCATCGTGTCGTCGCTCGCGAGGTCGGCGAGCAGCGCCGAGACGGCGGGGGAGCTGAGCAGCTCCGACGGGTTCGGCGGCAGCGCGCCGGCGGGCAGCAGCGACATGTTCGGCAGCTGCGGCAGCGGCTGCAGCAGCACGTCGCCGAGGTCCGCCTGCCCCGTCAGCACGGTCGTGATCCCGCGGCGCGGATCGAGCGCGAAGTGGTGCGAGAAGCTCGGCTGGCGCAGGTCGAGCTCGACGACGACGACGCGCCGGCCGGCGAGCGCGACCGCGCGCGCGAGGTCGATCGAGGCGGTCGACTTGCCCTCGCTGGCGACGGCGCTCGTGATCAGCAGCGTGTCGAGCTGGCGCGTCACGGCGATGAAGTCGAGCGCGCTGCGCAGGATCCGGTACGGCTCGAGCGAGTGGCTGCGGTCGTCCATGCGGTCGCCCTTGAAGGCAGCCGGCGGGACGCTCGCGAGCACCGGCAGGCGGTAGCCGCGCTCGAAGCCCTCGACCGAGTTGACGCGCCGGTCGAGCGACTCGAGCAGGAACACGAGCGCACCCGACAGCGCGAGGCCGACCAGCAGCCCGAGGATCACCGTCGTTCTGAGGCTCGTGCCGCTCGGCGCGCCGGGCACGCTCGCGCGCGAGATGATCTGCAGGCCGCCGTTCGCGATCGCGCGCAGCTCGTCGAGCCGCTGGCTCGACTGCTCGAGCGTGAGGCGGTTGGCCGAGTTGGGCGGCGAGGCGGCGATCTGTCTCGCCAGGTCCGCCTGCGCCGCGTCGATCGATGCGAGCTGCGCCTGCTCCTGGGTCGCGAGGTACTGGTCGGCGAACGCATTCGCGAGCCGCGCCGAGAAGATCGGGCTGGTCGTCGCGGCGGTGATGTTGATGACGTTCGCGTTCGGCGCCGCCTCGACGGCCACCGCGCTCTGCAGCGTCTCGGGCGACGCCGGCGATCTCAGCTCCGTTCTGACGCCCTGCGCGACGTTGCGCGAGGAGGCGATCAGCACGTTCGTGGCGGCGTCGCGCGCCGGGTCGCCGCTGCCCTGCTGGACCTGCAGCGCGGACTGCGTGAGCGACGTGTTGCCGAAGGCGACGCTGGCGGTCGCGTCGTAGCTGCGCGTCGAGGTTCTCGTAGCGCGCGACGGCCGCGACGATGCACGCGAGCACGACGCCGGCGATCAGCAGCCAGCGGCGGCGGATCACCTCGAGGAACGACGACAGCGACTCGCGCTCGCGCGGCAGATCGCCCGACGCCATCGGCGGCATCAGCCCGCTGGTCATGGCGTCATGCGGTCCGGGACGAGCATCATCGGGATGTTACCCAGGGGTGATGTCGGCCTCCCCGCGGCTGGACGCACGTCGGGAACCCGGCGCGTGCGCCTCAGGCGTCGCGTCGCGCGATCGCGTCCGCGTAGAGCGCGGCCGTGCGCTGCGCGATCGCGTCCCACGAGAAGCGCTCGTCCGCCAGCGCGCGCGCCGCGTCGCCGCGTGCGCGGCACGCTTCGCGGCCTCCTGCGGCGATCGCGCGCAGCTGCTGCGCCAGCGCGCCGGGCTCGGCGCGCGCGCACAGCCAGCCCGTCTCGCCGTCGACGACGTACTCCGGCAGCCCGCCGACGGGGTACGCGACGACCGGGCATCCGTAGCCGTACGCGAGCAGCAGCACGCCGCTCGCGCTCGCCTGCCGGTAGGGCAGCGCGGCCACGTCGGCGGCCGCGAACAGGCGCCCGGCCTCCTCCGCGGGGACGAAGCCCTCGCGCACGACGAGGCGGTCCGCGAGGCGCGCGTCCGCGCGCAGGTCGGCGACCTCGGCGAGCGCGCCCTTGTCCTCGCCGGCGAGCACGACGCGCACGCCGGGGACCTCGGCGGCCGCCAGCAGCAGGTCGCGCACGCCCTTGTCGGGGCGCAGCTGGCCGAACAGCAGCACGACGAGCTCGTCGTCGGGCGCGCCCAGCTGCGCGCGCGCTGCCGCCGGGTCGGCGCCGGGCGCGCCGCGGCGCGCGAGGCCGCCGTACTCGCCGTGCGGGATCACGACCGCCTTCGCGGCGGTCGCCGGCGGCAGCGCGGCGCGGTCGTGCTCGGCGTGGATCACGAGGCGGGCGGCGCAGCGGTCGGTCAGCGCGCGCGAGCGCGCGTAGGCGCGCGCGCCGCGCTCGAACGTGTTGTGCGGCGTCCACACGAACGGGCGCCGCGCCGCCCGCACGAGCAGCGCCTGCACTGCGCCGAGCGGCGGCCACTCGCCGCCCTGCACGTGCACGATGTCGGCGGCGCGCACGAGTCGCAGCAGCGGGGCGTTCGTCGCCAGGTGCGTCGCGCCGTTGACGGCCTTCGACAGGCGCGCGCGGCGGATCGCGCGGCCGAGCGCCGTGCGCCCGCGCACGTACGGGAACAGGCCGTGCACGGCGACCCCGGGCGCGGACGGGTAGCGGTGGTCGCGCGCGGTCGCGACGTCGACTCCCCAGCCGGCCCGCGCGAGCGCGGCCGCCAGCTCGGCGGTGTAGTCGGCGACGCCGCCGACGCCGCCCTCCTCGACGAGCAGGACGCGGGTGACGTCGTCCGCAGGTCGTCGCTTGCGATGACCGGAGGGCGAAAGGCTCATGCTCTGCGCAGCAGCCGCCGCAGCTGGTCCTGGCGCTCCTGCGGCAGCCGGCGCGCGAGTCTGCGCGCGCCGAAGCGCAGGTGCTTGGGCGCCAGCCGCAGGCGGATCAGCGGGTAGCGCCGGCCGGGGGGGAAGAGCGTGCGCCAGGCGAGCGGGCGGTTCTCGTCCGACAGGCGCCACTTGTAGTCGTGCGCGCCGCCGCCGAGGTCGGCGCTGCGCGCGCCGCTCGCGGCGCCCGCCTCGAGCGCCAGCAGCATCGTCTGCGTGCCGGGCGCGTGCTTGGCCCAGGCGGGGTCGAAGCCGCCGCCCCAGAAGCCGAGCGCGTCGCCGGCGCGCAGCACGAGGTCGGCCGCGATCGGACCGTCCGGTCCCTCCAGCAGCGCGACCGCGAGCCGCCCGTCGTCGTCGAGCGTGCGCGCGGCGCCGGCGATCACGCGGCGCGCCTCGTCGCCGACGTTCGAGCCGCCGCGGCCCTCCCAGCGGGCGTAGTGCAGGCGCAGCAGCGCGTCGACCGCCTGCGAGTCGGTCGCGAGGCGGCCGTGCACGCCCTCCTCCTCGAGCCGTCGCGCGACGCGACGCGCCTCCTTGCGGAACTTGCGCTCGCGGCGCGCCATCCACGCCTCGTAGTCGGCGTCGAGCGCGATCGCCGGGCTGTCCATCGTCACGTCGGTGCGCAGGCGCGGGCGGCGGCGGCTCGGCCAGCCGTCGGCGACCAGCTCGGGCCACGGGTCGGCGGCGTCGATCCCCTCGAACACGACGCTCGCGGGCGGCGGGTCGGCGGCGGCCAGGCCGGCCGCGATCGCCGCGGCCACGTCGCGCTCGCGCCCGGCCGCGGCGAGCGGGCCGATGCGGTGGGTGAAGCCGGCGCCCAGCAGGCGGTACTCGGCGAGCCCGTAGGCGACCTGCGCGAAGAACGGGCCGACGCCGACCAGCGCGCCGTCCGCGTCGAGCGCGAGCACGACGCGCAGGCGCGCGTCGCCGCTGCGCCCTTCGCGCCACCAGGCGAGCATCCACGCGGGCGTGCAGAAGGGACGGCCGGCGGCGGCGGCGAGCGCGTCCCACGCGGCTTCGTACGGGCCCAGCTCGTCCACGTGTTCGACCATGAGCGGGTGCAGCGCGGGGGAGGGAGACGAGCGCACCGGCGGATAGTATGCGGCGCCCGTGGGTCGCGACCGCATCGTCTCCATCCAGACCACGAACGAGCGCGGCGGGGCCGAGTACGCGAACGTCGACCTGCTCGAGGCGCTGCGCCAGCGCGGGCACGACGTGCTGCTGGTGACGAACGTCCCCGACATCGCGGCCAAGACGCAGGTGCCGGTCGTCGCGATCGACCTCGGTCCCAAGCTCAACAGACGCAGCGTCGTGCAGACGGCGCTCGCGACGCCGCGCACGCTGTGGCGGATGGCGCGCGCGCTGCGCGCCGCCCGGCCCGTCGGCGTCACCTTCCTGCACTTCAAGAAGGAGCAGCTGCTGTGCGCGCTGCTGCCGCCCCAGCTCACCGGCCGCATCGCGTGGGCGGAGTGGGGGCCGGTGCCGCCGGACCTGCGCAGCGGCCTGCCGCGCGTCCTGTACGCGCTCGCCGCTCGCCGCGCGCGGGCGATCATGGCCGTCTCGGAGGGGACGAAGCGCACCGTCGTCGGCGCGGGCGTGCCGGCGGAGAAGGTGCTCGTCGTGCCGAACCTCGTCGACGTCGACGAGGTGTCGTTCGACCCCGAGGCGCGCGAGCGGCTGCGGGCGGAGTGGGGCGCCGGGCCCGACACGCTCGTCGCCGGCTGCATCTCGCGCTTCCAGCGGCGCAAGCGCAACGACGTCGTGATCGACGCGATGGCGCACGTCGACGGCGACGTGCTGATGGTGCTCGCGGGCGAGGGCGACGAGGAGCCGGCGCTGCGCGAGCGCGCCGCGCCCTACGGCGAGCGCGTGCGCTTCGCGCCGAACGTGCGCGGCCACGTCGAGGCGTTCCTGTCGGCCTGCGACGTGCTCGTGTTCGCGCCGAGCCCGACCGAGGGCGCGCCGCGCGTGATCGTGATGGCGCAGCTCGTCGGCGTGCCCGTGATCTCGACCGACCCCGAGGGCGCCGACGAGCTGGTGCCGCCCGGCACCGGCACGATCTGCTCGCCCTCGCACGATCCGAGATCGCTCGCCGCCGCGCTCGCCGTCTACCGCGACGACCCGGAGCGCCGCAAGCGCGAGGGCGCGGCCGGTCGCGAGGCGACGCTCGTGCGCCACGACCCCGAGCGCACGCTGCAGACGGTCGAGCGGGCGCTCGGCCTCCGCTGAGCGCGCCCTCGCGGCGGGCCTACCTGCGCAGCTTGCGCTGCGCCGCTCTGAGACGCTCGACCTGCTCGCCGGACAGCACCCGCAGCGCGCCGGCGCGCAGCTCGCTGCGGGCGAACGCGGGCGCGGTGCGCAGCACCGTGAGCGGGAGGCGCGGGCCCGGCGCCATCAGCACCCCCCACTCCACGGGCATGCTCCCGTCGGCGAAGCGCAGCTTGTAGGACTGCTGGCCGACGCCCAGGTCGATCCGCTGCGCGCCGCGTGCGAAGGCGTCCTCGACGGCGTCGAGCAGGCACAGCAGCGACGGCTTGAGGTCCGCGTGGCGCTCGTCCCAGCCGCCGTTGACGAACAGCACGGTGGCGCCGGCGGCGAGGAACAGTTGCGCGCAGACCGGCTCCCCGTCGAGCTCGAGCACGCGCAGCGAGAGCCGTCCGTCGTCGAGCAGCTGCTCGCCCGCGTCGTGCACCATCGCGCTGAAGCGGTCGCCGAGGTCGACGAGGTTCGAATGGCCTCTGCCGACCCAGCGCATCGCGTGCAGGCGCGTCAGCGCGGCCGCGTCGTCCGCGAGCGTCTCGCGCGTGACGAGGCGCGAGACGCCGCCGGCCTCCGCGAATCTGCGCCGCAGGCGGCGCATCTGGCCGCGGAAGTTCGAGCTCTTGCCGGCGAGCCAGGCGTCGAACGACTCCTCGCGCAGCGTCACGAGCGGGCAGGCGTCGAGGTTGGTGCGCCACAGCCGCGGTCGCAACGGGCCGGGCCAGCGCTCGCGCAGCGCGGCGGTCCACAGCGCCTCGACCGGGGCGGCCTCGAGCAGCAGCGCGTCGGGACGCGGGTCGGCCCCGGCGAGCGCCGCGCCGATCGCCTCCGCGACGTCCCACTCGCGGCCGCTGCGCGCGAGCGGCGCGAGCCGCCCGGCGATCTCGATGCCCGGCAGGCGATAGTCGACGCGGCCGCCCGTGCCGGGCTCGACGTAGTACGGCGCGAGGCCGGCGAGCGCGGCGCCGTCGCGCACCACGACCGCGCGCAGGGCCGCGCCCGGCGGCGCGACGTGGCGCCACCACGCGAGCACCCACGCGGGGCTCAGCTGGGGCATGCCGCACTCGGCCGCGAGCGCGTCCCACTCAGGGGTCAGCTCCGCGAGGCGCTCGACCTCGGTGACCAGCTCGGCCTCGGGCATCGAATGCCTACGGCGTCTCGCCGGGTGCCGGGGCGGCGTGTCCGTGCGGCGCTCGCTCCAGCGCCTCGCGCGGGTCCACGCGCGGGTCGATCGCCCGCATCGGCGCACGACCCTTCAGCACGATCTCCTGGTACTCGTCCTCGGCGTCGGACTGCATCACGATCGCGCCGCCGACGCCGAGCGTCGCGCTGTCGCCGTCGATCACGATCGTGCGGATGACGATGTTGAGGTCGACGCCGCCGCTGAGGCCGAAGTAGCCGATCGCGCCGGAGTAGACGCCGCGCGCCTCGCCCTCCAGCTCGTCGATGATCTCCATCGTGCGCTTCTTCGGCGCGCCCGTCATCGAGCCGCCCGGGAAGCACGCGCGGATGCAGTCCGGCGGCTCGACGTCCTCGCGCAGCAGGCCGCGCACGGTCGAGACGAGCTGGTGGACCGTCTCGTAGGACTCGACGTGCATCAGGAACGGCACGTGCACGGTCCCGACCTCGCACACGACGCCGAGGTCGTTGCGCAGCAGGTCGGCGATCATCAGGTTCTCGGCGCGCGTCTTCTCGTCGGAGCGCAGCTCCTCCGCCAGGCGCACGTCCTCCGCCGGCGTCGCGCCGCGCGGGCAGGTGCCCTTGATCGGCTTCGCCTCCGCCCAGCGGTCGCGCCCGATCGACAGGAAGCGCTCGGGCGAGGAGCTGAGCACGGCGCTGTCGCCGACGCGCAGGTAGGCCGAGAAGGGCGCCGGGTTGACGCGGCGCAGCGTGCGGTAGAGCGGCAGCGGCTCGGGCCGCACCTCGGCGGTGACCTTGTTCGTGAGGCAGATCTCGTAGGTCTCGCCGTCGATCAGCGCGCTGCTTGCAGGCGGCGATGTCGTCGAGGTACTGCTGGTGCGAGCGGCTGAGGCGGAAGTCGACCGGCGGGTCGCCGCGCTCGGCCGACAGGCGCTCCCAGCTCGGGCGCGTCGACCGGCGGCAGCGAGACGAGCCGCAGGCTCGTGTCGCGGATCCAGCGCTCGCCGTCCTCGAGGCCGTCCGGGCTCGGCGACGCACAGCACGTACGTCGTCTGCTCGACGTGGTCGAAGGCGATCAGCCGGTCGGCGAACACGAACGCCGCGTCGGGCATCGCCGACGCGTGCGCCGCCTCGCCCTCGCAGTCGGCCTTCAGCTCGTAGCCGAGGTAGCCGACGAAGCCGCAGTTGAAGTCGAACGGCAGGTCGTCGGAGACGTAGCGCAGGCGCCGCGTCTCGCGGCTGAGGTAGTCGAAGATCGACTCCTCGGACGTCTCGACGACGCCGTTGCGGTCGACGCGCACGACGCCGTCGGCGACGTCGTACGTGATCACGGACGACAGCGGGCCGCCGGGGGCGCCCATGAACGAGAAGCGCGAGCGGGTGTCGAGCTTGCTGCTGTCGAGCCAGAAGGCGTGCTCGTCGTCGCCGTAGAGGTGCACGAACGCGCGCTCGGGGTCGACGAGCGTGTCGAGCCGCTTGACCTGCAGCGTCAGCCGCGGGCGCGCCTCTGGGCGCCACTCGCGGTGCGGCGGCGAGGCGGCGGTCACGCGGCGCGCTCCCGCGCCGTCGGCGCTCGCGCGGCCGCTCGCGCGCTGGTGGGCCGCCGTCAGGTCGCCGAAGTTGGCGAGCAGCTTGCGGCCGTACTCGGTGCTGATCGACTCGGGGTGAAACTGCACGCCCCAGCGCGGGCGCGTCTTGTGCGCGACCGCCATCAGCACGCCGTCGCTCGTCCACGCGATCGGCTTCGAGCTCGTCGGTGCAGCTGCTCGACGCACAGCGAGTGGTAGCGCACGACCAGGAACTCGCGCGGGATGCCGGCGAACAGCGGCGAGTCCTCGTGCAGCACGGCGCTGACGCGGCCGTGCATCGGCTCGGGCGCGTGCACGACCTGCGCGCCGCTCTTCCAGCCGAGCCCCTGGTGGCCGAGGCAGACGCCCAGCAGCGGCACCTGCGCCTCGGCGATCGCGTCGCCGCAGACGCCGAAGTCCTCCACGCGGTCGGGCCGGCCGGGGCCGGGCGAGACGACGACGTTGTCGAACTCCAGCTCGGACAGCTCGGCCCACGTCGCCTCGTCGTTGCGCACGACGATCGGCTCGTCGCCGTTGGCCTCCGCCAGCAGCTGGAAGAGGTTGTAGGTGAACGAGTCGTAGTTGTCGATCAGCAGTGTCTTCACGACGCGACCACCTGCTTTCTGCCGGCTGTCGATGCGTCGATCTCCGCTCTGCGGCTGTGCCAGCGGCGCAGCACGCGCGTGCGCTCCACCTGCCACGCGGGCCGGTAGCCGCGCGCGCCGTAGGTCCAGCGCGCGCCGCGGTTGCCGGCCGCGACCCAGCCCCACAGGCGCTCGAAGCCGCGCTCGCGCAGCGCCGTCTCGACCAGGTAGAGGACCTCGTTGCCGGTGCCGCCGGCGCGGTGGTCCTTGTGCACGTAGAGGTCGAAGCCGTAGGCGTCCACGGGGCCCGGCTCGATCCCGAGCCCGAGGTCGCGCAGGTCGCGGTGCGGGGGCATGGTCCCGTCCGCCCACCAGTAGCAGGCGATCAGCTCGTCACCGCGGAAGCCGCCGAAGCCGCCGTAGCCGGCGTCGAGGTCGGCGGCGAAGCGCGCGTCGCCCGCGACGTCGCCGCGCTCGCGGTTCAGCTCGCGCAGCGCCGGCAGGTGCCGTCGCTCGAGCGGCTCGAGCCGGATGCTCCCCGCGCGCGCCGGCACCACGATCTCGTCCAGCGGCTTGAACAGCACGAACAGCGTCTCGCGCTTGAGGAGCTGCGCGCGCAGGCCGCTCGCGAGGAACGCGAGCGTGGCGCGCAGGCCGCCGGCGGCGAGCCGGCGGCGCAGCTCTCGGAGCGTCGAATGGAGGGGCGTGAGGCGCTGCATCGGCCGGGAGGACGGCGGCTCCGGGTAGGGGAAGTTCGCTGACAGGGGGAGGTCGATGCTTATAGCATCGGCACGGCTCGCCCGATACGTGCACGTCATCTTGCAGCACAGCCGAATGGCCGACCTCCCCCAGCCAGATCCCGCGCAGGGCATCTTCGAGACGATGCTCGTCGTGCGCGGGGTTCCGCGTGAGCTGGACGCCCACCTCGAGCGCCTGCGCGCGAGCCTGCGCGCGCTCTACGACGTCGCCCTTCCGGCACCCGCGCGCGAGCTGGCGCTCGAGCGTGCGGCCGGCCTGGCGCTCGGCCGGCTGCGCCTGTCGCTCACGCCGCAGGACGGCGGCGCGCCGCGCGCCGAGGCGGTCGCGCAGCCGGTCGACCGCGTGACGGTCCTGCCCGGCTGGGAGCTGGCGCTCGACCTGCGGTCGGTCGCCGCCGACGGCTGGAACGGCGCGCACAAGTGGGCCGACCGCCGCCTGCTCGAGCAGCTCGACGCGCAGGCCGCGCCGGAGAGCGCGCTGCTCGTCGACCGCGAGCGCGGCGTGCTCGAGACGACGCGCGCGAACGTCTTCGCCGTCGGCGAGGACGGCGTGCTGCGCACGCCGCCGCTGGACGGCGGGGTGCTGCCGGGCGTGACGCGCGCCCGCGTCCTCGCACTCGCCCGCGCGGCGGGGATCGAGGTGCGCGAGGAGCGACTGCGGACGGAGCAGCTGCTCGTCGCGCGCGAGCTGTTCGCGACCGGCTCGGTGCGCGGCGTCGAGCCGATCCGCTCGCTCGACGGCGTCGCCGTCGGCGGTCCGGGCCCGGTCACGACGCGCCTCGCCGGCGAGCTGCGCGCGCAGTGGCTCGACAGCGCCGTCGCCGTCTGAGGCCTACGCCGCGCCGGTGCGCTGCGCGCGCAGCGACCGCAGCTCGTCGAGGTCGATGACGCGCAGCGCGAACAGCCCGGCGACGTAGACGATCCAGCCGATCGCCCCGGCCGGGATCAGCCCGAGCGGCGCCGCGAGCGCCATCGCCCCCGTCATCGCGGCGGCGACGAGCACCGTCGCGAGCAGCCGCCACGGCTTGATCCGCAGGCGCAGCGCGAACAGCGCCGTGCCGAGCATCAGCGACATCGTCAGCACCTCGGTGACGACGGTGACCCAGGCGGACCCGAGCGCGCCGTACTTCGGGATCAGCCACACGTTCAGGCCGATGTTCGCCGCCGCGCCGATCGCGGAGTAGATCGCGAGCCGCCAGTTGAGGTTCAGCAGCGGCGCGAGGAAGCCGGCGAGCGAGCCGAAGCAGATCGACACGAACGCGATCATCAGGATCGGCAGCACCTGCGCGGTGCGCGCGTACTCCGGTCCGTACAGCAGGTTGACGATCGGGTCGGCGAGCGCGATCGTGATCGCGAGGATCGGCAGCGAGATGACCGCCAGCAGCTCCGCGGCGCGCTGCACGAGCCGCCGCACGCGGTCCGGGTCGTGCGCGTGGACGGCCGACAGGACGGGGAAGAACGACGACATCACCGCTGCCGGCAGGAACAGCAGCGGCGACAGGAAGCGATACGCCGCCCCGTAGAGGCCGGCCTCTCTCGCGCTCGACAGCTGCAGCAGCAGCACGGCGTCGATCTGGTAGTAGATCGTGATCAGGATGCTCGCGATGCCGAGCGGGACCGCGACCTTCATCAGCGGCTTCCACAGCGCCCGCCCGGCGCGCCAGGCGATGTTCGCGTAGCGCAGCGTCGCGCGCAGCTGCAGTCCGCAGACGACCGCGAACACGGCCGTGTACCCGGCCGCGAACCCGACGACGCCCGCGCCGACGCGCCACAGGACGATCGTCACGCCCAGCCACAGGACGCTCTGCACGACGCTGAACGACAGCGCGAGCCCGGCGCGCAGGCGCGTGTTGAAGACCGCCATCAGGGCGCCGCCGCCGCTCGCGAAGATCGTCAGCGTGAGGATCCAGGCGGCCTCGTGGCCGGTGTCGAGGAAGAACGGGACGCCGATCGCGCAGACGATCCCCGCGCCCACCGAGAGGACGATGCGCATGCCGGCCAGCGCGCCGAGCCACTCCCCCTCGCGTTCGGGATCGGCCGCCATCCGCTGCATCCCGACCGTCGTCAGGCCGAGGTCGGTCAGCACCGCGAAGATCCCCACGTACGCGCTCACGCCCGCCCACACGCCGAATCCGGTCGTGCCGAGCGTGCGCGCGGCGAGCGGGGCCGTCACGACGCTGATCGCCATCGACACGAGCCGCAGCACCACCTGCGTGCTGATGTTCGTGGCGATCGCGCGACCGCCGGCCTCGCTTGCGTCGCCTGCGCTCCCGCCGGCCAGGAATCGGCGCGGGAGCGTTCGGAGCCGGGCAGGCATGTGTGGAATACTCTCGCAGCCTTGCGCGTCCTCGTCGTCCTGCCGTTTCCGCCGATCGTCGAAGGAAGCGCCGCCTCGCGTTGTGCGATCGGCATGCTCCGTGGCCTGGCGGGTCACGGCGTCGACCTCCACGTGCTCGCCGCACAGCTGCGCGACGGGTCGCTCGCCGGGCTCGCCGACGACCTGCCGCTCGAGCTCGTGCGCACGCCGCACCCGGGCCGCGCGCGCACGCGCTGGCTGCGCTTCACGCGGCCGCAGGCGCTGCTGACGACGACCCCGTTCGCCTCGCTCGTGCGCAAGCGCGCGCGCGAGGCGGACGTCGTGCACCTCGTCGAGCTGGCGGCCTCGTCACTCATCCCCTTCGTAGATCGGCCGGCAGTGGCGCAGATTCACTGTCTCACGCGCCGCGACCGCGACATCCGTCCGCTGTGGACGCACGACGGCCGCGTCGCGCACGAGCTGCTGCGTGCCGAGCGGCGCGTGTTCGGCCAGGCGAGATGGCTGCTCGCGAACTCGCGCGAGGTCGCCGAGCCGCTTGCCGAGTTGGCGCCCGAAGCGCATGTGGCGGTCGCCCCGCTGCCGCTCGACCCGGCGTCCTACGCCCCGCGCGCGCCGCTCGACGCCCCGGTCGCCGGGCTGATCGGGATGGCCAAGTGGCCGCCGACCGCGAACGCCGTCGAGCGGCTGCTGACCGGCGTGTGGCCGCGCGTGCTCGAGCGGCGGCCGGACGCGCGCCTGCTGCTCGCCGGCTTCGGGATGGAGCGTGAGGCGTTCCCGCACCTGCCCGACCTGCCCGGCGTCGAGTGGCGCGGGACGGTCGACTCGGCGACCGGCTTCCTGCGCGAGCTGGGCGTGCTGCTGTACCCGCTCGGGCGCGGCAGCGGCGCCAAGATCAAGGTGCTGGAGGCGCTCGCGCTCGGCGTCCCGGTCGTGACGACGCCGGATGGCGCGGAAGGGATCGGCGGCCGCGGCGGCCTCGTCGTCGAGACCGGCGACGACGCGCTCGCCGCCGCGACGGCTGCGCTGCTGGAGGACGCCGGCGCGCGCCGGGCGGCCGGCGACGCGGCCCACGCGACGTTCATGGAGCACCACGCGCCGCTGCCGGCGAGCGCCCCGGTGCTCGCGCTGTACGAGCGGATGGCGGCGGCCGGGGCGACGCGGCGCGCGTACGCCTGAGCGACCCGTGCGCCTGCTCGCGTACAGCGACTCGCGGCAGGTCGGCGGCGCCGAGCTGGCGCTCGGCTACCTGCTGGGCGCGCTCGACGAGCGCGCCGAGGCCGGGGTGCTGGCGGTCGACGAGGCGGTCGGCGCGGCGATCGCCGCCCACCGCGCCGGCACCGGCTTCGCCGTCGTGCGCCCGCCGGAGGGCACGCGCGACCGCGCCGCGCTCGCACAGCACCGCCACGCGATCCGCGCGTTCGCGCCCGACGTCCTGCACGCCAACCAGGCGTGGCCGTGGGCCTGCGGCTATGCCGAGGTCGCCGCGCTGCTGACGCCCGGCGTGCGCGTCGTCGCGGTCGACCACCTGCCGGTCGGCGGGGCGATCCCGCGCCCGCGCCTGCTCGCGCGCCGCCTGCTCGCGCGCCGCCTGCACGCGCACGTCGCCGTCGGCGAGCGCGCCGCGCGCGACGTCGAGCGGCTCGTCGGCCTGCCCGCCGGCTCGGTCCGCGGCGTCGCGAACGGGGTCCCGCCGGAGCAGCCGGAGCCGGTCGCGCGCACGATCGCCGGCCCGACCATCGGGGCGCTCGGCCGCATCACCGACCAGAAGGGCTACGACGCGCTCGTGCGCGCGCTGCCGGAGCTGCCGGATGCGACGCTCGTGCTCGTCGGCGACGGACCGGAGCGCGGTGCGCTGGAGGCGCTCGCGGCGGAGCTGGGCGTCGCCGGGCGGCTCGTCGTGACCGGCTGGACGAGCGCGGCGCGGCGCCATCTGCCGACATTCGACGTATTGGCCGTCCCGTCGCTGTGGGAGGGTATGCCGCTCGTGATCCTCGAGGCGATGCACGCGGGACTGCCCGTCGTCGCGAGCGACGTCGGCTCGGTCTCCGAGGCGGTGCTCGACGGCGAGAACCGGGTACGTCGTCGCGCCCGGTGACGAGGCGGCGCTGCGCGCGCGGCTCGCGCGGCTGCTCGGCGACCCTTCGCTGCGGGCGCGTCTCGGCGAGCGCGGTCGCGCCGTCGCGGCGGAGCGCTTCACCGACGCGGCGATGGCGCGGCGCTACGAGGCCGTCTACGCCGACGTGCTCGGAGCGCGCCGATGACGCGCCGCCGCCCGGCCCGGCGCCGCCCGGCGCCGGCGCACGGGCTCGTCGCCCTCCTCGCGGTCGCGGCGGCGTTCGGCGGCGGCTGCGGCGCCGCCGCCAAGCCGATCGCGCTCGCGCCGCTGCCGCCCGGCGCTCCGGCGCTGAAGATCGGCGTCGTCGCCGACACGCTCGACGACTTCGGCAGCTCGCGTCCGAAGGAGGATCAGCGCGTGCGCTCGCTGGGCGTGCGCTGGATCCGCGAGGAGCTGCGCTGGCCGAGCGTCGAGCCGACGCCCGGCGTCTACCGCTGGCGCCGCTTCGACAGACTGCTGGCGGACTCGGCGAGCCGCGGCCTGCACGTGCTGCCGCTGCTGATCGGCACGCCGAGCTGGGCCGGCAGCTCGTCGCTCGCGCTGCCGAACGACCCGCAGGCGTTCGGCGCCTTCGCCGCGCGCGCGGCGGCGCGCTACGGACCGGGTGGGACCTTCTGGCGCGCCCATCGGGCACTCGCCGGCTACGCGCCGCAGTGGTTCGAGCTGTGGAACGAGCCGTACACGGTGCAGTACTCGACCGGCGGCGTCGATCCGGTGCGCTACGCGCAGCTGGTGCGCGCGACGCTCCAGCAGGGGCGCGCCGCGAACCCGCGGGCGCGCTGGCTGATGGCCGCCGACCTCGACTACAACGACGCCCAGGGGACGGCGCACGATTGGCTGGGGACGATCGCCGCGTTCGACCCGTCGCTGCCAGCCGACGTCGACGGCTTCGCGGTCCATCCGTACGCGTTCGTCCCGCCGACCGACCACGGCAGCGACACGCAGCTGCGCTACCGCTTCGACCGGACCGTCGCGATCGAGCGCGAGCTGGTGCGTTTCGGCGTGGCGTATCCGAAGCTGTGGATCACGGAGCTCGGCTGGAGCACGTGCAGCCTGCGGCCCGACTGCACGACCGAACGCAACCAGGCGCAGTGGCTCGCCGACGCGGCGGCGGCGCTGCGGCGCGCGCCGCTGATCGGGCACGTCCAGGCGCTGTTCGTCTACCACCTGCACGACCTCTCCGGCGCCGACAACCGCGAGGCGCATTACGGCCTGCTGCGCACGAACGGCACGCGCAAGCCGGCGTGGGCGGTCGTGCGGGCGCTCACGCTCCAGCGCGCGCCGCCGGTGCGGAAGCTGCCGCCGCGGCGCGCCAGACGCTGAGCGGGCGGCTAAGCCGGCGCGGCGAGGAAGTTCCAGACCGGCTCGGTGAAGACGGCCTCGAAGCGGTCGCGCGTGTAGGGGCCGTCGCCTTCGAGGTCGAAGATCCGCAGGCCGGCGCCGTCGAGCAGGTCCCACACCTCGCCGGGCTTGGAGCCGTACAGGTCGGCGCCGCCGATGCCGTGCTCGAAGATCACGAACGGGCGGTGGCGGGCGAGCGTCTCGGCCGCGCCGCGCATCACGAGCAGCTCGGCGCCCTCGACGTCGATCTTCACGAGCGAGGGCACGTAGCCCGCGGGCAGCGCCTCGTCGAGCTTGTCGAGCCGCACCGCGAAGCGCTCGACCTCCTGCGCATGCGCCGGCAGGTCGGCGCGCTGGCGCAGGCCGCTCATCGCGGGCGCGTTGAGCACGTGCGTGAACTCGGCGCTGCCGGCCTCGTCGGAGCAGGCGGCGTTGCGCACGTCGACGCCGGGGAACGCGGCGGCGAGCTCCTCGGCCAGCCCGGGGATCGGCTCGTACGCGATGTGGCGGCCGCCGGGCGCGACGGCGAGGATCATCTCGAGCGTCTCGCCGCGGTTGGCGCCGACGTCGATCGCGTTGCTCTCGCGGCGCAGCGCGGTGGCGAGCACGACGCGCATCGCGTGCTCGTCGCGCAGCACCCGGCGCGTCGTCGGGTCGAAGCTCGAGCGCGCTTCGCGCACGCGGCCGAGGACGGCGCGCGCCTGCTCCTCGCGGCCGCTGCGCACGACGATCGAGCGCGCCGAGCGGCGCAGCGTCTTGGTGGTTGAGCGGAGGGCGTTCATATCTAGAGGAGGTACTGGCGCAGGATCTTGCCGGTCGGGCTCTTGGGGATCTCGTCGCGGAACTCGACGATCTGCGGCACCTTGTAGTTCGCCAGCCGCTCCTGCGCGTAGCGGATGACGTCGCCCGCGTCGCAGGTCGCGGTGAGGACGACCGCCGCCTTGACGACCTCCTCGCCCGCGTTGTCGCCGGGCACGCCGACGACGATCGCCTCGGCGATGGAGGGATGCGTGTTGAGCACGTCCTCGACCTCGATCGGGTCGACCTTGTAGCCCCCGACGGGGATCAGCAGCTTCTTGCGCCCCGTGATGTAGACGCGGCCCTCCTCGTCGATCCGCCCGAGGTCGCCGGTCAGGTAGCGGCCTTCGCGGAAGGCGGCGGCGGTCAGCTCGGGCTGGTCGAGGTATCCGGACGTCAGCGCGGGGCTGGCGACGAGCAGCTCGCCGATCGCGCCCGTCGCCACCGAAGCGCCGTCGTCGTCGACGACCGCGATCTCGACGTCGCCGATGGGTCTGCCGACCGACGCGAACGTGGCGATCGGGTGCTCGTCGAGGTTGGCGGCCAGCGTGCCCGTCTCGGTCGAGCCGTACAGCTGCCGGACGGGGACGCCGAAGCGCTCCAGGAAGGCGTCGAAGACCTCGCGGGGGAGCGCGGTGCCGGCCGAGAAGCACAGGCGCAGCGAGGACATGTCCGCGTCCTGCGGCGCCTCGGCCAGCAGGCGGAAGGTGAACGGGACGCCCGGGAAGATCGTCGGGCGCTCCCGCTCGATCAGCTCGATCGCGCGGTGGCGCTTGAGCAGGAACGGATTGGGGTCCTCGAGCATCACGAGCGTCGCGCCGGCCGGCGTGCTCGCGAGCAGGCTGCACGTCATGCCGTAGTCGTGGAACAGCGGCGCCACGCAGAAGATGCCCTCGCCGACGCCGGTGCCGAACGCGGCCGGATAGGCCCGTGCCTCCGCGCAGACGTTGCCGTGCGTGCGCGCCACGCGCTTGGGCCGTCCGGTCGACCCGGAGGAGAACTGGTAGACGAAGACCTCGTCGGGCGAACGCGCGGGCAGGCGCCGGGGCTCGCCGCTCTCGATCAGCGAGGCGATCGTCGTGCCGTGACCGTGGGCCGTGCTCGTGGTGATGATCTCGACGGGGTGCTCCCAGCCGGCCACGACGCGCTCGCAGACGCCCACGGCGCGGTCGTCGCTGATGATCCCGCGCACGCCGGTCTGCTGGAGGCGGAACTTCAGCTCGTCGTGCTTGAGCTGCGGGTTGAGCGGCACGATCGCCGCGCCCATGCCGGTGATCGCGTAGAGGGCGATGACGAACTCGGGGACGTTCGGCAGCAGGAGGGCGATCGGATCGCCGGCCCCGAGGCCGCGGTCGGCGAGGCCGGCCGCGAGGCGCTCGACGCGCTCGACGAAGTCGCGGAAGGTGATCCGCTCGTCGCGATGGACCACCGCGATCTCGTCGGGGTGGTCCTCGGCGACGGCGTACACGAGGTCGAGCAGCACGGTCTGGGGCTCCCGATCGGGGGTCAGCTTCCGAGGCCGGCGCCTGCGTCCGACCGGGACGTCACGAACCGCTCGATGCTCGTGATGCTCGAGAAGTTCTCGGGCGTGAGGTCCTCGTCCGCGACCGTCACGCCGAAGCGCTGCTCGAGGAAGCCGACGAGCTGGACGACGCCGTGCGAGTCGATCACGCCGAGCGCGAGCAGGTCGTCGTCGTGGTCGATCGCGTCGATCCCGCGACCGGGCAGCAGCTCCTCGATGATGAAGGCATGGATGTCAGCGGCAGCGCTCAAGCGTCTCTCGTCGTCTGGGGGATTGGCCGGCTCCGCCTGAATGATCGGCCGTTCCGGCGCGAAACTGAAGGGCGCTCGCGATCGATCGAGCCGCAGGGCTAGGATACCCCGCCATGCGGACGCAGGTCGGAATCGTCGGGGCGGGACCGGCCGGCCTGATGCTGGCCCACCTGCTCGAGCGCGAGGGGATCGACTGCGTCGTGATCGAGGCGCGCGACCGGGCCTACGTCGAGGCGCGCGTGCGCGCCGGGCTGCTCGAGCAGAACACGATCGACCTGCTCGACGAGGTCGGCGTGGGCGAGCGCATGCACCGCGAGGGCTCCCAGCAGGACGGCGTCCAGTTCCGCTTCCGCGGACGCACGTGCCGCATCGACGTCCACGCGCTCACCGGCGGGCGCCGGACGATGATCTACGGCCAGCAGGAGATCGTGAAGGACCTGATCGCCTCCTGGCTCGGCAAGGGCGGCCAGCTGCGCTTCGAGGTGTCCGGCGTCGCGCTGTCGGGGATCGACGGCGAGCGCCCCGCGATCGACTTCGTCCACGACGACGCGGCGATGCGGCTCGACTGCGACTTCGTCGCCGGCTGCGACGGCTTCCACGGCGCCTGCCGGCCCAGCATCCCCGGATCCGCGCTGACGATCACGGAGCGGCCGCTGCCGTTCGGCTGGCTGGGGATCCTCGCGGAGGCCACGCCGCACACCGACGAGCTGATCTACGCATGGCACGAGCACGGCTTCGCGCTGTACTCGTTCCGCTCCCAGCAGGTGAGCCGTCTCTACCTGCAGGTCCCCGCCGACGAGGACGCCGGCGCCTGGAGCGACGACCGCATCTGGGAGGAGCTGCAGCGCCGCTTCGCCGCCGAGGGCTTCGAGGTCGGGGAAGGGCCGATCGTCGACAAGGGCGTGACGGCGATGCGCTCGTTCGTCTGCGACCCGATGCAGCACGGGCGGCTCTTCCTGGCCGGCGACGCGGCGCACATCGTGCCGCCGACGGGCGCGAAGGGCCTCAACCTCGCGATGAACGACGTGCGCCTGCTGGCCGACGCGCTCGTCCGCCACTACCGCGACGGCGACGCCACCGCCCTGGAGACGTACAGCGAGCGGGCGCTGCGGCGCGTGTGGCTCGCGCAGGACTTCTCCGAGGACGTGATCCGCCTGCTGCACAAGCTCGAAGGGGGCACGTACGAGCAGGCGACGCAGCTCGCCCGCCTCGATCACATGTTCCGCTCCGAAGCCGCGCAGCGCGCCTTCGCCGAGGTCTACGCCGGCGTCCCGCCGACGTTCGACTTCTAGACGAAGCGGGCGGGGTCCGGAGGGTCGCGCGTCAGCGGCCGATGACGACGACGCGCCACCGTGCCAGCAGGTTGCGGTGGACGCTGACGTCCTCGAAGCCCGCATCCAGCATCCACTGCCGGATCTCCGACGGCCGGAAGTTCTGGCTGTGGCTCCAGGTGTAGAACAGCAGGCTCGAGATCGCGCCGCGGTCGGACGTTCGCTCGCCGGCCTCCGGCCGGGCGGCGTCGCCGATCACGAGGCAGCCGCCGGGGCGCAGCGCCGCTCGCGCCATCCGGCACAGCTCGCGGTTGCGCTCGACGGTGAGGTGGTGGATGAGGTTGAACGACGACACGACGTCGACGTCGCTGCCGAGCCCGACCTCGAAGACGTCGCCCTCGCGGTAGCTCACGCGGTCGGCGAAGCCCTGCTCGGCGACGATCTTGCGCCCGACGGCCGCGCTGGGCGGGAGGTCGACGACCGTGGCTGTCAGCTCCGGATGGCGCCGGCACATCGCCATCGAGAAGCCGCCGTGGCCGCCGGCGACGTCGACCAGCCGGCGGGGCGCCTCGACCGGCACGAGCTTCGCGTCGAGCGCGTGGTCCTCGCGCGAGATCTCGTACAGGCCGCGGATGTACGCCTCCCAGTTGTCGGCGTCCTCGTGGCGCGTCTCGTGCATGGCGTACGCGTCGCCGGTCCGCACGGACTCCGTCATCAGCCCGAGGACCTCCCAGTGCAGGTCGCCCTGCGAGCCGACGAACGTGGCGATCGAGTCGGGCGAGGACCGCACCAGCCGCCGCTCGGCGACCGCGCTGTTGCGGAACGCGCCGTCCTCGCCGAATTCGACGTAGCGCATCGCCAGCAGCGTCGTGAGCAGTGTCTCGGCGCCGAGCGGATCGAGCGTCAGCCGCGCCGCCAGGCCCTCGGCGTCGAGCGGGCCGTCGGCGAGCGCGTCGAAGACGCCGAGGCTGGTCGCCGTGATCAGCGCGCGTGCGGCGACGAGGCCCGTGAGCGAGTCGAGCAGGGGGTCGGGTTCGTGGGCTCTGCGCATGCTGGTCCGGTCATCGGCAGGACCGACGGGAACCTACAGGTCCGGTCGTACGGAGGGCCTTCGCGACCCGGGCGGCGGCGACCGCCGCCGCCGGCGGCGTGGCCCGGCGCCAAAAGAGCAGGAACCGTTGCGTCATTGCTCTGACCTCTGTAAGATCCCCCTTTAAGCGGGGATACGCCGTACGGCGACTGGCGCGTGGGGATCGCGGGCGGCGCCGATACGGCATACGGGGGAGTCATGGCACTGCTCGACAGCAGCCGCCGCCGCGAGGCGGTGCGCTGGCCGCTGGGCGCGATGCGCCGGCGGATGCCCGAAGCGGAGAGCGGGCGCAACGCAACGTTCAGGGACCGGCGTGCGCTCGCGTGCCTGCTGCTCGCGTGCCTCTTGATCGCCGGCGGCTTGGTGCACGTGCTCTCCCTACGGAGCCAGCGCCGCTCGGGCACCGACGGCGTCTGGGTCCAGGGAGTGATCCCCGCCGCCGCCGGCAGCACGGCCTGCCAGAGGCGCGAGCTGCTGCCGGCGGGCACCGTCACGCTGCAGATACCGGGGAGGACGAGACGGTCGCCGCTCGTGACCGTGCGCCAGGGCGCGCGCGTGCTCGACAGCGTCGTCGCGACGGCCGGCAGAACCGCGATCCAGGCGCCGATCCGCCCGCTCGCGGGCGACGTCGCGAACGTCGAGCTGTGCATCCGCTTCCGCGCCCGCGCCGTGCTGCTCGGCGGGCCGACGCCGCCGCGCGACGAAGCGGTCACGATCGACGGCAGCCGCTACGAAGGCTCGTTCCCGGTCACGTACCTGCTGCCGGGCGAGCGCTCGTGGTGGGGCTTCACGCGGCGGATCGCCGCGCGCATCGGCCGCGGGCGCGGCGGCTGGAGCGCGGGCTGGGCGGCGTGGCTGCTCGCGGCGCTCGTGCTCGCGGCACTCGCGCTCACCGGCTGGATCGTCGCGCGCACGCTCGTCGCCGATCGACCGCGGCGCCGCACGGCAGTCGCGGTCGCGGTGGTCGCGTTCCTCAACGCCGCCGCGTGGTCGTTCATCACGCCGGCGTTCCAGGTGCCCGACGAGGTCGCGCACGTCGCGTATGTGCAGAGCGTCGGCGAGACGGGCGCGCCGCCGCAGACCCCGCGCTCGATCGTGGTCTCGCCGGAGCAGTCCGTGGCGATGGCGGACGTGGGCTTCGGCAGCAGCGACGCGCGCACGCTCCACGCCGCGGCATGGTCGCCGCTGCAGCAGCAGCGGCTCGCGACCGACCTGCGGCGCTCGCTGTCGCGCCGCGCGTCGATCGTCGCGGGGGAAGGCGAGCCGGAGCCGCCGCTGTACTACACGCTCGAGTCGCTCCCCTACCGCGCCGCGAGCGGCGCCACGCTGCTCGACCGGCTCACGCTGATGCGGCTGCTGTCGGCCGCGTTCGCGGGCATCACCGCACTGCTGTGCTTCCTGTTCGTGCGCGAGTGCCTGCCGGGCCGGCCGTGGGCGTGGACGGTCGGCGGGCTCGGCGTCGCGTTCGCCCCGATGCTCGGCTTCATCTCCGGCGGCGTGAACCCGGACGCGCTGCTGTACACGCTCTCGGCCGCCCTCTTCCTGTGCGTCGCGCGCGGCTGGCGCCGCGGGGTGACGCTGCGGCTGGCGCTGTGCGCCGGCGCGCTGATCGCCGCGGGGATGTTGACGAAGGTCAACTTCTACGGCCTCGTCCCGGGCGCGCTGCTCGGGCTCACGCTGGCGGCACGACGGACGACGCTGGCGTGGGACCGCCGCCTCGTGGGTCTGGTCGGCGCGACCGTCCTGCTCGGTGCGGCGCTGTTCGCGCTCGGGATCGGGTTCGAGCGGGTCGTGTGGCAGCGGCCGTTCGCGGTCGGGCGCCCGGCGTCGCCGGAGAGCCACGTCAGCCTGTGGAGCCACGTCGGCTACATCTGGCAGGTGTTCTTGCCGCGGCTGCCCTTCCAGCCGCACACGACGCTCACGCATCCCGGCTACGAACAGCTGTTCAGATCGTTCATGGGCGTGTTCGGCACGATGGTCGTCTGGCTCCCGGCGCAGGCCTACCGCCTCGCCGCCGCGGTCCTGCTGCTGACCGGCGCGCTCGCCGTGCGCGCGCTGTCTGCGAACCCGCGCGAGCTGCACTGGCGCCGCCGCGAGCTGCTCGGCTACGTCGCGATGGCAGCTGCCCTGCTGCTGCTGATCGGGCTCTCGGCCGACCTCAGACGCGACATCCTGCACATCGTGCAGGGCCGCTACCTGCTGCCGCTGCTGCCGCTGTTCGGGATAGTGCTCGCGCTCGGCGCGCGCGGCGCGGGGGAGCGCTGGGGCCGCTCGTTCGGCGTCGCGCTCGTCGCCGCTGCGGTCGCGTGGAGCCTGCTGGGCCAGCTCGCGACGATCGCGTACTTCTACAGCTAAGGACCTATCCCGGTAGGCCCGCGGCCGGAGGCCACCGTCCCGCGGCGCCGGGCGCCATCCGGCTGCTTGCCAAGGCCACCGGCCTTGACTTCGCAACCGGATGGCGCCCGGCATCCACGGTCCGGCCCCCTCCAGCTCGCGCTCCTATCGGGATAGGTCCTAACGACCGCCGACCGCCGCGCGCAGCGCGCGGCGCAGGCGGCCGAGCGTGACGACGCCGCGCAGCACGCCGCCGCCGTCGAGCACCATCATCGCGCCGAGCGTCCGCAGGCCGTCGGCGTCGAGCAACGCGCGCAGCGACTGGTCCTCGTCGATGCGGAAGCGCCCTTCGTCGGCCTCCATCAGCTCGCGCACGAGCACGCCGGTCTCGTCGCCGCGCGACGTCGCGCCCTCGACCGCGTGGCGGGCGCCCTCCTCGCGCAGCACGCCGACGAAGCGGCCGGCGGCGTCGACGACCGGGAACCACGGCCAGCGGTAGCGCAGGAAGAACTCGTCGAGCGCCTGCGCGGCCGGCAGCTCCGCGGGCACGCTCACCGGGTCGGCGTCCATGATGTCGCCGACGCGCACGTCCTCGAGCTGCTCGGTCAGCGCCGTCTGCGCGAGCAGCGCGCGCGCGGCGCCGCCGATCATCAGGCCGACGAACACGAACCAGATCCCCAGCAGGCTCCCGAGGCCGACGGTGATCCACAGCCCTCCGCCGATCAGCACGATCGAGAAGGCCTGGCCCGAGCGCGCCGCGACGCGCGTGCCGCGGTTGCGGTCGCCCGTGACGCGCCACACGAGCGCGCGCAGGATCCGCCCGCCGTCGAGCGGGTAGGCCGGGATGAGGTTGAAGACGAGCACGATCACGTTCATCGTCACGAGGAAGCCGATCGTCAGCAGCACGGGCGTGACGTCGGTGCCGTTCGCGAGCAGCGCCGCGTCGACGAAGCGATGCGGCCCGACGAGCACGAAGCCGACGAGCACGCTCGCGACGATGATCAGCAGGGTCGCGAGCGGTCCCGCCCCCGCGATCTCCAGCTCCTCGCGCGGGGTGCGGCTCTCGCGGCTCATCAGCGCGAAGCCGCCGAGCGGCGAGATCGTGATGCCGGCGACGTCGACCCCATGGCGGCGCGCGGCGAGCGCGTGGCCCAGCTCGTGCACGACGATCGAGGCGAACAGCAGCAGCGCGCTCGCGACGGCGGCGAGGTAGGCGGTCGTGTCGGAGCTGCCGAGCGTCGTGCGGAACGAGCCCGACAGCCAGAAGATCACGAGGAAGAGGACGACGAACCAGCTGAAGTCGACGCCCACGCGGATGCCGAAGATGCGCGCCAGCTGTATCGATCCGGGGCGCCCGAACATGGTGGAATGGTGGCACAGCGCGGGCCGCATCCACGCCCCGCGCTCGACCATCCGGCCACCTGACCCGACGAGGACCACATGAGCGACGCCCTGACCGAGCTGCGCGAGCGACTCGCCGAGATCGCCGACCTGAACGCCGCCGGCGGTCTGCTCGGCTGGGACCAGCAGACGATGATGCCCGAGCGCGCCGCGCCCCAGCGCGCCGAGCAGCTCGGCACGCTCGGCAAGATCCTCCACGAGCGCTTCACCGACGACGCGATCGGACGGCTGCTCGACGCGGCCGACCCGGAGCCGGATTCGGTCGATGCCGCGCTCGTGCGCGTCACGCGGCGCGACTGGGAGAAGGCACGGCGCGTGCCGAGCGAGCTGGCCGCCGAGTTGGCGCGCGCCGGCGCGCTCGGCCACCAGGCGTGGGTCGAGGCGCGCGAGCGCTCGGACTTCGCCGCCTTCCTGCCGGCGCTGCGCCGCAACGTCGAGCTGAAGCTGCGCTACGTCGAGTGCTTCGACGGCTTCGACGACCCCTATGACGTGCTGCTCGACGACTACGAGGAGGGGATGACGAGCGCCGAGGTCGACGTGCTGTTCGGCGAGCTGCGGGCCGGGCTCGTGCCGCTGATCGCGGTGATCGCCGAGCGCGCCGACGCGGTCGACGCCTCGCCGCTGCACGGCGACTTCCCGGTCGAGGGGCAGCGCGAGCTGGTCGGCCGCGTGCTGCGCCAGCTCGGCTGGAGCGCGGACGGCTGGCGCCTCGACGAGGCCGCGCACCCGTTCGCCACGAGCTTCGGCCCCGGCGACGTGCGGCTGACGACGCGCTACGACCCGGCGTACGCCGGGATGGCGCTGTACGGCGGGATCCACGAGTTCGGCCACGGGCTGTACGAGTCGCAGGTCGACCCGGCGCTCGCCCGCACGCCGCTCGGCGAGGGCGTCTCGCTCGGCGTGCACGAGTCGCAGTCGCGCCTGTGGGAGAACGTCGTCGGGCGCGGGCGGCCGTTCGCCGGCTGGCTGCACGGGCAGCTGGCCGAGGTCTTCCCCGCGCAGTTCGGGCCGGTGTCCGCGGACGCGTTCCACCGCGCCGTCAACAAGGTCCAGCCGTCGCTGATCCGCGTCGAGGCCGACGAGGCGACGTACGGGTTGCACATCATCCTGCGCTTCGAGCTGGAGCGGGCGATGATCGCGGGGAGCGTCGCGCTGGAGGATCTCCCCGAGGCGTGGAACGCGCGGATGCGCGAGTACCTCGGCGTCTCGGTGCCCGACGACGCACGGGGGGTCCTGCAGGACGTGCACTGGTCGGGCGGCGACATCGGCTACTTCGCCACCTACGCGCTCGGCAACCTGATCGGCGCGCAGCTGTGGGAGCGGGCGCGGGTGGACCTCCCCGACCTCGACGCGCAGCTCGCGGCCGGGGACGGCAGCGCGCTGCGCGCGTGGCTCGGCTCGCACGTCCACCGCTACGGCCGCACCTACCCGCCGCGCGAGCTGGTCGCGCGGGTGGTCGGCGGGCCGATCGCGGTGCAGCCGTTCCTCGACTACCTCAACGCGAAGCTGCGGCCGATCTACGGGCTCGACTGAGGTGGGAACGCTGATCCGTCACCTGGCTCCGGACGATCCGGCCGGGGCCGCCGTGGTCGCCGATCTGCCGGGCATGGACGGCGTGACCGGCGACGATCTGCTCGCGGCCGCGGCGGCCGACCCGCTGCGAGTGCTGTTGGCGGTGCGGGACGACGCCCTCGTCGGCGCACTGTGCGGCGACTTCACCGCCGCCGGCTATCGCGTCGACCGGCTCGCGACCGCGGACGACGACGGCGAGGGCGCGGCGCGCCTGTTGGAGGAGCTCAAGCGGATCGCTCCCGACGGCACGATCGAGATCGTCGCCGCGCCGGCCGGCTCCGCGGCGCGGGGTCGCGTCGAGCGGGCCCTCGAGGCGGCCGCGTTCGAGCGGCGACCCGCGAAGGGGAGGCGATCGCCGGCCACAGCGTTCGTCCACCGGCCGCCCCGGCCGCCGGACGCGTACGCGTCGCTCTCGGACCTCGTCGACTACCTGCGCGCCTGCCGGTTCGAGCACCTGGTGCGCGCTCCGGGCGAATGGCTGCAGGTCGCGGTCCGTCGCGGCGGGACGCGGGCGATCGTCGACGTCGGCTGGGACGCTCCGCGAGGAGAGGTGCTGGTCGTGCACTACGCTCCGGGGGTGCCTGCGCCGCCCCCGACCGCGCCCGGCCTCGGGCGATGGATGACGTCGCGAAGCTGGCCGCCGGTCCGGTTCGAGGTCCGCATGCGCCTCGATCCAACCGTGGGCGTGTCGCACGGCGAGCTGTTCGAGGCCGTCGACGCCGCGGTCGAGGCCGCGGCCGCCGCGGAACGCGAGCGGATCGCGCCCGCGCCGGGTCGCGACGAGCGGCCGCGTCTCCTGGACGTCCCGATCTCGCGGAGGTGAGCAGGTGTCGTACTCGTTCCCCCACCAGGACCCGAGCTTCCGCGACCGGCACCGGCCGGGCACGCCGCAGAACCCGAACATCCGCGAGCTGCGCGGCCGGACGCTCGTCAGCTCGACGATCACGCCGTGGGACATCGGACACGGTCGCGGCACGCGACAGTCCGACCGCGACGCCGTGAACGCAGCCGGCACGCCCGTCCCCCAGCAGGTCGCGATCGAGTACTCCGGGTCCCACGGCTTCGGCGGCTACGGCGAGCATGTGAATCCCGCGGCCGCGCCCGGGCAGAGATACCAGGCGGGGCATCCGCTGGGCCGGCAGTCCGGCGGCGCCGGCCCGTACTTCCCCCAGGACCCGACGACGAACATGGGCCACGCCGGAACCTTCCCCGACTGGCGCGCGCACGAGAACGAGATCCGCCGCGCCGCGGAGCTGCGAGACGTGCAGGCGACCACCAGCCTCTACTACCAGCCGCGGCAGACCTACTACAGAATGTAGTAGCGCGGCGGCGCCTACAGCAGCTCTGAGCGCCGCCCACGCGCCGGCTTGGCGCGTCGCGCCGCCGGTTGGGCATCGAGGGGGAGTGCGGCGGTTGCGGTGCCCCGGCCCGGTCGGCGCCTCGCGGTCTGCGTCATCCGGCGCGCTCCGCCCCGCCGGATCCCCCGGTCCACCATGCACCGGATCTACGTGTGTCACTTTGGGGGTCGTATCGACCCCCAAAGGAGCACAGCTCGGGAGGACGGGCGGTGGCGCGAACGCTCCCTCCCCCTCGATCCCCATCGGCGGCGTGGCGGCCCGGCTGGGGCGCCCGAGCGGAGCGCCGCCTACAGCAGCGGCCGGTGCCGCTCCACGATCGCGCCGAAGTCGAGGCCTGACGGGAGCGTCCCGAAGGCGTGGCCGGCGTCGCCGGCCACGCGCGAGGCGCAGAAGGCGTCGGCGACCGCGGGCGGCGAGTAGCGGACGACCAGCGAGCCCTGCAGCGCCAAGGCCATCGCCTCGACGACGCGGCGCGCGCGCAGCTCGATGTCGGCGAAGTCGGTCAGCTCGGCGCGCAGCTTGGCGACGTGCGCGTCGAGCCGCGCGTCCGCGCCGGCCGACTCGTCCAGCTCGGCGAACAGCGCCGGGGCCGCCTCGGGCTCCTTCAGCAGGGCGCGCAGGACGTCGAGGCACATCACGTTGCCCGAGCCCTCCCAGACGGAGTTCAGCGGCGCCTCGCGGTAGAGCCGCGGCATGCCGGACTCCTCGACGTAGCCGTTGCCGCCGAGCACCTCGAGCGCCTCGGCGGCGTGCGGCGCGGTGCGCTTGCAGACCCAGTACTTCATCGCGGCCGTCGCGATCCGCTTGAAGGCGTGGTCGTCCTCGTCGTAGGCGCGTGCGAGGCGCATCGCCGAGAGCGTCGCGGCCTCCGACTCGACGCACAGGTCGGCGAGCACGTTGGTCATCAGCGGCTGGTCGATCAGCAGCTTGCCGAACGCGCTGCGGTAGGCGGCGTGGTGGGTCGCGAGCGAGACGGCCCAGCGCATGCCGGCGGCCGAGCCGGCGACGCAGTCGAGCCGCGTGTGGTTGACCATCTCGATGATCGTCGGCACGCCGCGGCCCGGCTCGCCGATCAGCTGCGCCCACGCGCCGCGGAACTCGATCTCGCTCGACGCGTTCGAGCGGTTGCCGAGCTTGTCCTTCAGCCGCTGGAGCTGGAAGCCGTTGCGCTCGCCGTCCGGGCGCCAGCGCGGCATCGCGAAGCAGGAGATCCCGGCGCCCTCGACCTGCGCGAGCACGAGGAACAGGTCGCACATCGGCGCCGAGGTGAACCACTTGTGCCCGAACAGCTCGTACTCTGATCCGCCCCCACCCACCCCGCCGTCCCCGATCGGCGTCGCGACCGTCTCGTTCGTGCGCACGTCGGAGCCGCCCTGCTTCTCCGTCATGCCCATGCCGCAGAGCGCGCCGGCCTTCTCGTCGGCCGGGATGTCGCGCGGGTCGTACCGGTTCGACATCAGGCGCGGCTCCCACACGGCGAGCACGTCGGGCTGCGCGCGCAGCGCGGGGATCGCCGCGAACGTCATCGTGATCGGGCAGCCGTGGCCGGCCTCGACCTGGCCGCCGGTCAGCGACATCGCCGTGCGCACCGCGTGCGCTCCGGGCCGGCCGGCCGTCCACGGCAGCGAGTGCGCCTCGTGCGAGACGGAGTTCTCCATCAGCCGGTGCCACGAGGGGTGGAACTCGACCTGGTCGACGCGGTTGCCGAAGCGGTCGTGCGTCTTCAATCTCGGCGGGTTGTCGTTCGCCTCGAAGCCGAGGCGGATCCCCTCGCTGCCCGCCATCTCTCCGGCGGTCGAGGCGTTCTCCGCTCCCCAGCCGGCGCCCTCGCGCTCGAGTGCCTCGACCAAAGGCCGGTTCTGTTCGAACAGGTTCAGCCCCTCCAGCGGAGGCGGCTGGTTCGTGACGGTGTGCGTCGCCTGCGACGCACGGAACGGCGCGACGGCCATGCCCCAAGTGAAGCATGCCGCGCGCCGTCGGTGCGCCTGTTGTCAGCCGATCGCGGCCTTGAGGTTCTCGTCGATCGCGTCGAGGAACTCCTCGGTCGTCAGGCACGGCTGGTCGGGGCCGATCAGCAGCGCGAGGTCCTTCGTCATCTTGCCGGACTCGACCGTCTCGACGCAGACCCGCTCGAGCGTCTCGGCGAACGCGGTGACCTCGGGCGTGTCGTCGAACTGCCCGCGGTAGCCGAGCCCTCGCGTCCACGCGAAGATCGACGCGATCGGGTTGGTCGAGGTCGGCTTGCCCTGCTGGTGCTCGCGGTAGTGGCGCGTCACCGTGCCGTGCGCGGCCTCGGCCTCGACCGTCCTGCCGTCGGGCGTCATCAGCACCGACGTCATCAGGCCGAGCGAGCCGAAGCCCTGCGCGACCGTGTCGGACTGCACGTCGCCGTCGTAGTTCTTGCACGCCCACACGTAGCCGCCCTCCCACTTGAGCGCGGCGGCGACCATGTCGTCGATCAGGCGGTGCTCGTAGGTGATGCCGGCGGCCTCGAAGTCGGCCTTGAACTCGGCCTCGAAGACCTCGGCGAAGAGATCCTTGAAGCGGCCGTCGTACGCCTTGAGGATCGTGTTCTTCGTCGACAGGTACACCGGGTAGCCGCGATCGAGCCCGTAGCGCATCGAGGCTCGCGCGAAGTCGCGGATCGAGTCGTCGAGGTTGTACATCGCCATCGCGACGCCGCCGCCGGGGAAGTCGAACACCTTCAGCTCGATCGGCTCGCCGCCGTCCTTGGGCGTGAACGTCATCGTCAGCGTGCCCGCGCCGGGGATCACGAAGTCGGTCGCCCGGTACTGGTCGCCGAAGGCGTGACGGCCGATCACGATCGGCTTGGTCCAGCCGGGCACGAGCCGCGGCACGTTCGAGATCACGATCGGCTCGCGGAAGATCACGCCGCCGAGGATGTTGCGGATCGTGCCGTTCGGCGACTTCCACATCTGCTTGAGGCCGAACTCCTCGACGCGCGCCTCGTCGGGCGTGATCGTGGCGCACTTGACGCCGACGCCGTACTGCTTGATCGCGTCGGCCGCGTCGATCGTGACCTGGTCGTCGGTCTCGTCGCGGTTCTCGATCCCGAGGTCGTAGTACTTCAGGTCGACGTCGAGGTACGGGAGGATCAGCTTGTCCTTGATGAACTCCCAGATGATGCGGGTCATCTCGTCGCCGTCGAGCTCGACGACGGGGTTCTTCACCTTGATCTTGCTCATGGGTATCGGTTCCTCTGGGGGAGGCTTGGGAAGGGCGGGTTGTAGCATCGCCGGCCGATCCGCCGCATACAGGAGATGACCACGTGACAGACAAGACACCCGTTCGCGTAGCCGTGACCGGCGCCGCCGGCGCCATCGGCTACAGCCTGCTGTTCCGCGTCGCCAGCGGCCAGCTGCTCGGCCCCGACCAGCCGGTCGAGCTGCGCCTGCTCGAGATCACCCCGGCTCTGAGAGCCGTCGAGGGCGTGATCATGGAGCTCGACGACTGCGCCTTTCCGCTGCTCGCCGGCGTCGAGGCGACCGACGATCCGAACGTCGCCTTCGACGGCGCCAACGTCGGCCTGCTGGTCGGCGCCCGCCCGCGCAGCAGAGGGATGGAGCGGGCCGACCTGCTCGAGGCCAACGGCGGCATCTTCAAGCCGCAGGGCCAGGCGATCAACGCCCACGCGGCGGACGACGTCAAGATCCTCGTCGTCGGCAACCCGGCGAACACGAACGCGCTGATCGCCGCCAGCAACGCGCCCGACGTGCCGAAGGAGCGCTTCCACGCGATGGTGCGTCTCGACCACAACCGCGCGATCAGCCAGCTCGCGGCGAAGACCGGCGCCGCCGTCGCCGACATCAAGAGAGTGTCGATCTGGGGCAACCACTCCGCGACGCAGTACCCGGACGTCTTCCACGCGACCGTCGGCGGCCAAGCGGCTTCCGGCCTCGTCGAGCAGGCGTGGCTGGAGAGCGACTTCATCCCGACGGTGCAGAAGCGCGGCGCGGCGATCATCGACGCGCGCGGCGCCTCCAGCGCGGCGTCGGCCGCCAACGCGGCGATCGACCACATGCGCGACTGGTGCCTCGGCACGCCCGAGGGCGACTGGGTCTCGATGGCGGTGCCGTCGGACGGCTCCTACGGCATCGCCGAGGGGATCATCACCGGCTTCCCCTGCACGACGAAGAACGGCGAGTACGAGATCGTCCAGGGCCTCGAGATCAACGAGTTCTCGCAGGCGCGCATCGACGCGACGGTCGCGGAGCTGCGCGAGGAGCGCGCCGCGGTCGAGCAGCTCGGACTGGTGTAGAGACGTCGCCCGCAGCTCGTCGCTTGCGATGAGCGGAGGGCGAAAGCGGTTCTCGGCCGGGCCCGCGGTGCGCGGGCCCGGCACGTCGCGTCAGGCCGGGTGCCAGCCCTTGCCGTCGCGGCGGACCTTGCCCTCCTCCGCGAGCTGCGGGAGCACGCGGTAGAGGTAGTTGGGCTTGATGCCCATGTGGCTTGCGAGCTCGGGGATCGTGATGCCCGGCTGCGTCCGCACCAGCTCGACCGTCTGCGAGGCGCGCGTGTTGTCGCCGCTGCGGCCGCCGCGCGGGCGCCCGCGCCGGCTGCTGCCGTTCACGGCCGGAGCCGGGCGGCGGCGGATCGACGCGACCGCGCCGGCGCCGTTCACGCCGTCGAGCGCGGCCGAGGCGGCCTCGAGTCGGTGGAACTCCTCGATGAGCGGTCGCAGCTCCTGCAACCGCTCCTCGATCTCCCGCACCTTCGCATCAAGAAAGTCCGCCACGTCTGCCTCCGGTCCCCTGTTGTTCGCCGTCGATCAATCCATACCCTAATGGGAGGCTGGGACGTATGGTCGCGTCCTTGACGAATATATGAACGTTCATCGTCTGAACGGCGCGATGCGAATTGCTGTTCATCTGTTCGCTCGAAGCCCCCGTGGCGCCGCGTGGGCGGCACCTTGACCGTTGCGCATCCTAGCGGAGCATCGCGACACCGCAAGGCCTTCGTGACAGTGCGCTTACTCGCTCTCCACCAACTGCTTGAGTCGCTGAAGCGAGCGCTGCGCCTCGCGCTGCGAAAGTCCGCCGACGAGGACGCGACCGGCGACCGCTCCGAGCGGGCCGCCCGGGGCCTTGAATTCGTTCGTGTAGTCGAAGAGCGTCCCGTTCTCACCGTCGGGTCGCAGCTCGTAGACGATCGACGCGCGTGAATGAGCCGGGCCCTGTCCCTCCCACACCGCGCGTCTCGGCGGGTCGACGTCGACCACGGTCCAGGCGACGTGCAGGTGGGCTCCGCGCAGATTGAGCGTCTGTGCGAACGTCGAGCCGCGCTCGAGCTGCGCCGGCACTCCTTCCACATGCCGGTGGATCGTCACCCAGTCGGCGAGACGGTGAGGATCCATCACCACCTGCCACACCCGTTCGGGCGGCGCGCCGATCCGGATCGCGGTGTGCACGAGAGACATGGGCGGCACCCTATCCGCCGAACGTCACCGTGCGCTGAGGGGCTCGCTGCGCTCCCACTCGCCGAGCGCGTGCTCGATCGCGGCGTCGAGCGCGTGCAGCCGCACGCCGAGCAGCTCGGCGGCGCCGTCGTCGCGCGGCAGCAGATCGTCCGTGAGCCCCGCCATCAGCGGCGCGACCAGCTCCGGCCGCTCGCCCGCGATCGCGGCCGCCACGGCGCTCGTGACGGCCGGCGAGAGCGACGCGGCGCGCCCGACGCGCACGAGCGGGCGCTTGAGCAGCAGGTGGTCGCGGATCCGCTCGATCAGCTCGCCGTAGCTGACGACGTCCGGTCCGGCGACGTCGAGCGAGCGGCCGGCCGCGGCCGGGACCGTCGCGGCGCGCGCGAGCGCCTCGATCACGTCGCGCTCGTCGATCGGCTGCGTGCGGTGCGTGCGCCAGGACGGCAGCGCGACGAGCGGCAGGCGCTCGATCAGGCGCACGAGGAAGCGGAACGAGCGCGAGCCGGCGCCGATCACGATCGAGGCGCGCAGCGCGACCGAGCCGGGGATCTCCTCGAGCAGCACGCGCTCGACCGCGAGCCGGCTCGCGAGGTGGGGCGAGGCGGGCGCGCCGCGCGGGACGAGCCCGCCGAGGTAGACGATCCGCTGCACGCCGGCCGCCCGCGCCGCGGCGGCGAAGCGCTCGGCGGCGACGCGCTCGCGGGCGCGGAAGTCGGGGGCGTCGGCGTCGGTCGCCGGCTCCATCGAGTGGATCAGGAAGTAGGCGACGTCGATCCCGTCGAGCGCCGCGTCGAGCCCTGCGCCGCTGACCGCGTCGCCGACGACGAGCGGCAGGCCGAGGTCGCTGTCGACGCGGCGCGGGTCGCGCGCGAAGCCGCGCAGCTCGTGGCCGTCGCGCAGCAGGCGCGGCACGAGCCGCGCGCCGACGAAGCCGCTGACGCCGGTGACGAGGATCCGCATCGGTCCGCTTAGCATGACGACCGCCCTCCCCGCGGTCGCCGGCGGGAAAGGCCCGCAAATAGCGGGTGGTTTGTCGCTGGAGCCGGCAAAAGTGCCTGTTTTGCAGGCATTTCGTCGCCCGCGTGAAAATTCCTGCGATTTGCGGGAAGCGACGTTGAGCCGCGGCACGCCGTCCGCTTACATGGCCGCTCCTGACGGACGGGCAACGATTCGAGGAGGGCGAGCGGCGGGATGGCGAAGGGTCGTGGAGGTGCGCGCAAGGTGAGCTGCGAGGACTGCTTCTTCCGGAAGAACCTGCTGTGCGCCCTGCCGGACGACGAGCCCTGCGCGACGTTCCGCCCCGCCCACCCGGACGGGCTGCGGCCGCCCCGCCAGCTGCGCTTCCAGTTCCGCCAGGAGCGCCGCACGCAGTCGGTATGGGCCTTCCCGACGGCGCAGGAACAGGCTTCGCTCCACGCCTGAACGCCGTTTCGCGGACCCGGAAGCCGCCTGGCGGCGTCCTCGGGCGCTCGACGTGCGAAGCACGCCTTCGGCCCTGCGTCCTTGCCAGCCGGCCCCCGGATCTCGCGAAACGACGTTCAGTGGCGTCGCCGGCGATTCGGGCTAGAGTCCCGTCGCTGTGAGGATCACCGTGCTCGGCAAGTCGCCGGCCTGGCAGGACGCGGGCGGGGCGTGCAGCGGCTATCTCGTCGAGGCGGGCGGTCGCTGCCTGCTGCTCGACTGCGGCAACGGCGTGTTCGGCAAGCTGCGCGCCGCGCGCGACTTCACCGACGTGTGCGCGGTCGTCATCTCGCACCTCCACGCCGACCACTTCTTCGACCTCGTGCCGTATGCCTACGCGCTCGCGTACTCGCACCAGGCGAGAGCGGCGGGCAGCCGGCCCGCCCTCTACGCGCCGCCCGGCGCGCGCGAGACGTTCCGCCGCGTCACCGGCGCGTGGGACGCGGCCGAGCTGATCGAGCAGTCGTTCGAGCTGCACGAGTACGACCCGGCGCAGGAGCTGGACCTCGGCCCGCTGCGCGTGCGCTTCCACGAGGTCCCGCACTTCGTCAGAACGCACGCCGTGCAGGTGCGGGCCGGCGGCGCCAGCTTCACCTACGGCGCCGACTGCCGCCCGAACGAGGCGATCGTCGAGTTCGCGCGCGACAGCGACCTGCTGATGCTCGAGGCGACGCTCGAGCAGCCCGAGGAAGCCGGCTGCCGCGGTCACCTCACGCCCGCGGAGGCCGGCGAGCACGCGCGCCGCGCCGGCGCGCGCCGGCTCGTGCTGACGCACATCTCGGCCGACCACGACGCGGCGCACGCGCGGGCGGAGGCGGAGCGGGCGTTCGGCGGCCCGGTCGAGCTGGCGCGCGAGGGCGCCGTCTACGACGTCTGAGCCCCTGCGGCGCGCGCCCCCGCTCGCCGGCCCGCGATCCGGGTAGATTCCAGGCCGTGCCTCCGGAGCGGGACCTGTTCGCCAACTTCGAGCGCATGCGGCGCGAGATGGACGAGCTGTTCGGCGACGTCTTCCAGCGCTCCGCGTTCGCGCCGCGCAAGCGCGCCGGCTTCACGCCGGCGGTCGACGTCTCCTACGCCGACGACCCGCCGCGCGCGATCGTGACGGCCGAGCTGGCGGGGATCGACGCCGACCGCCTCGGGCTCGAGATCCAGGGCCGCGAGCTGGTGCTCACCGGCGAGCGCCGCGCGACCGAGCGCGAGGGGCGCGTCTACCAGCAGGTCGAGATCGAGCACGGCCCCTTCCGCCGCGTCGTGCAGCTCGGCGCCGACGTGCGCGCGGAGGAGGCGAAGGCGGTCTACGAGGACGGATTGCTGCGCGTCGAGCTGCCGCTCGCCCAGCCGGAGGCGCGCCGCCACAGCGTGCCGATCGAGGTGCAGCAGACGGACGCCGACGGATGATCGAGGTCGGCAGACCGGGCAGCGCGCGCGAGATCGAGGTGCCGACGCAGCGCGGGCTGCCGGCCACGCTCCCGGTCCTCCCGCTGCGCGAGACGGTCACCTTCCCCGAGACGCTCGTCCCGCTCGCCGTCGGGCAGGAGCGCTCGATGGCGCTCATCAACGACGCGCTCGGCGGCGACCGCATGATCGCGATGGTCGCCAGCCGCGACCCGGAGCTGGAGGCGCCGGGGCCGGACGCGCTCTACGACGTCGGCGTCGCCGGGGTCGTCGCGCGCATGCTGAAGGTCCCGGACGGGACGCTGCGGATCCTCGTGCAGGCGACGCAGCGGATCCGCGTGACCGGCTTCTCGCAGACGGACCCCTACCTCGTCGCGGAGGTCGAGGAGCTGCCGGACATATCGACGACCGAGACGCCGGAGCTGCTCGCGCTCGTGCGCAACGTGCAGGCGACCTTCACGAACATCGTCGAGCAGGTCCCGTACCTGCCGGAGGAGCTGCACGTCGCGGTCGCGAACCTCGACGACCCGGGCGCGCTGTCGCACCTGATCGCCGGCGCGCTGCGGCTCAGAACCGAGGAGAAGCAGGCGCTGCTGGAGGAGCGCGACGTCGCCAAGCGGCTGCGGCGCCTGAGCGAGATGCTCGCGCGCGAGCTGGAGGTCGTCGCGCTCGGCTCGAAGATCCAGTCGCAGGTGCAGTCCGAGCTCGACAGATCGCAGCGCGAGTGGTTCCTGCGCCAGCAGCTCAGAGCGATCCAGGACGAGCTGGGCGAGGGCGACGAGATGGTCGCCGAGGCGAACGAGCTGCGCGAGCAGCTCGACGCGCTCGAGCTGCCGCCGGAGGCGCGCAAGCAGGTCGACCGGGAGCTGGCGCGCCTGGAGCGGCTGCCGGCGGCCGCGGCCGAGCACGGCGTGATCCGCGGCTACCTCGAGTGGATCGCCTCGCTGCCGTGGAGCGCGCGCACCGACGACAACCTCAACCTGCGCCACGCGCGCAGAGTGCTCGACGAGGACCACTACGACATCGAGCAGGTCAAGGACCGCATCTTGGAGTTCCTCGCGGTGCGCAAGCTGATCGCCGGCCGGGAGGACGGCGCGGGGCCGGCGCGCAGCTCGATCCTCTGCCTCGTCGGCCCGCCCGGCGTCGGCAAGACGTCGCTCGGCAGATCGATCGCTCGCGCGCTCGGGCGCAGATTCGAGCGCATCTCCGTCGGCGGCGTGCGCGACGAGGCGGAGATCCGCGGCCACCGCCGCACGTACATCGGCGCGATGCCCGGCGTGATCGTGCGCGCGCTGCGCGACGCCGGCACGCGCAACCCGCTGTTCATGATCGACGAGATCGACAAGATGGGCGCGGACTTCCGCGGCGGGGTGGGCGGGATCGAGTCCTCGATGCTCGAGCTGCTCGACCCCGAGCAGAACGCGACCTTCCGCGACCACTACCTCGACCTGCCGTTCGACCTCTCCGACGTGATGTTCGTGACGACGGCGAACACGCTGGAGACGATCCCCGGCCCGCTGCGCGACCGCATGGAGGTGATCCAGCTCGCCGGCTACACCGAGGCGGAGAAGCTGGAGATCGCACGCCGCTACCTCGTGCCGCGCCAGGTCGAGCGCAACGGCCTGAGCGCGAGACAGATCGCCTTCAGCGACGCGGCGCTGAGAGTCGTCATCGCCGAGTACACGCGCGAGGCGGGCGTGCGCGGGCTCGAGCGCGAGATCGGCGCGATCTGCCGCAAGGTCGCGCGCCAGGTCGCCGAGAGCCGCAGACCGCCGAGAAAGGCGACGATCTCCGCTGCGCGGGCGCGCGAGCTGCTCGGCAAGCGCAGAGTCTTCAGCGAGACGCGCCGGCGCACGTCCGAGCCGGGCGTCGCGACCGGGCTGGCGTGGACGCCGGCCGGCGGCGACGTGCTGTTCGTCGAGGCGACCGCGATGGCAGGCTCCGGCAAGCTCACGATCACCGGCCAGCTCGGCGACGTGATGAAGGAGTCGGCGCAGGCGGCCTTGTCCTACGTGCGCAGCCATCCGCCCGACGACATCGCCGACGACTGGTTCGCCAGACACGACATCCACATCCACGTGCCGGCCGGCGCGATCCCGAAGGACGGTCCGAGCGCCGGCGTCACGATGGCGACTGCGCTGTGCTCGCTGCTGAGCGGGCGTCCCGTCCGCTCCGACGTCGCGATGACGGGCGAGATCACGCTGACCGGGCAGGTGCTGCCGATCGGCGGGCTGAAGGAGAAGGCGCTCGCGGCGCAGCGCAGCGGCATCCGCCACGTGATCGCGCCGGCGCGCAACGCGCAGGACGCCGACGAGATCCCCGCGCACCTGCGCAGAGACCTCGAGCTGCACTTCGTCTCGCGCATCGACGAGGTGCTCGAGCTCGCGCTCGCGCCGCGCCGCGCGCGGCGCCGCGCGGCAACCTGACACACATCCGCCTCTGAATTCCATCTATGACGGGGAAAGATCCGCCCATGCCGGGTAGATCGCCGCTGCTGGGAGGCAGAGACTTTCCAGTGCAATGGGCCAGCCCTCACCGCAGCTGCTCGCCCTCGGGCGCGCGGTCCGACAGGCGCGCCGCAGACGCGAGCTGACGCAGGAGGCGCTCGGGCGCGAGGCGGGCGTCGCGCCGAAGCATCTGAGCGAGATCGAATGCGCGAAGAGAGACCCGCGCGCCACCACGTTGCTGAAGCTCGGCAGGGCGCTCAGGCTCGACGAGGCCGAGGTGCTCGGCATCTGGGGCGCGCTGCTCGCCGCGCCGGATGTCTGAGCGAGCCGGGTCTGACGGCGCAGGTCACTGGGTATGCTCGCCGCACACCGAGCAAGCGAGCGCAAGGGAGCACCCCGCATGGCAGCACGCACGAAGCAGGCGAGGAAGGCGGCGAGCGCCGCGGCGGCGACCACGAGCCCGTGGGTCCAGCGGCTCGCCGAGGACGAGGACCTGCGCGACAACTTCCGCGTCGCGTTCGAGGCGGCGAAGGACGCGTACGACCGCATCAGCGACAGCAAGCACCCGCGCGAGGCCGTCCACGACAAGAAGGTGCAGAAGGACATCAAGCAGGCGGCCGACGCGCTCAAGGACGCCGGCAGCGCGCTCAAGCAGGGCCCGAAGAAGCAGGCCAGGAAGAAGGTCGGCTTCGGGCGCAAGCTGTTCGTGCTGGCGATCGGCTTCGCGATCGCGCTGGCGCTCAGCGAGGACCTGCGCAGCAAGGTGCTCGACGCGCTGTTCGGCAAGGAGGAGGAGTTCGACTACGGCTCCACCGCCCCGAGCACGCCGGCGGGCGGCGACGGCGGCGCGTAGCCCGTCCGCCTCTCTTCATCCGGTCGTTTCGAGGGGCGCCCGCGAGGCGCCCCTCGCGCGTCCGGCGCCGCTCGCGGCACCGGCTGGCCGTCCGACCGACTACGATCGGCCGATGGCCGTCACCACTCCCGCCAAGGCCGGCGCCGCCTCGAGCGGCCGCCCGCTCGAGAGCGACAAGGCGAAGCGCATCGTCGACGCGATGCGCGAGAGCGTCGCCGCACGCGGCGCCGCCGGCTCCACGTTCGACCACGTCGCACGCGAGGCGGGCGTCTCGCGCGGCCTGCTGCACTACTACTTCGGCACGAAGGAGCGGCTGCTCGTCGAGGTCGTGCGGCGCGACTCGGAGATCCGCCTCGCCGCGCTCGCCGCCGCGCTCGGCGACGCCCGCACGGCCGACGACTTCATCGACGCGCTCGTGCGCAGCCTCGAGGACCTGATCGGCCGCGACCCCGGCTTCGTCGTGCTGATGCACGAGCTGTTCACGCTCTCGCGCCGCAACGAGGAGATCGCCGGCGAGCTGGCGACGCTCGCGCGCGTCGCGCGCACCGACATCGCCGCCTCGCTGCAGGCGGGGCAGTCCGAGGGCGTCATCCGGCTGGGCGACGACGCCGACGCGGTCGCCGGCGTCCTGCTCGCACTCGCCGACGGCCTCGCCCTGCGCTTCCTGATCGAGCCCGAGCTGGACCCCCGCCCGATCCTCGCCGCCGCCGTCGCCGCGGCCCGCGCGCTGATCGCCGACGCGGCGTAGCGCAGCGCGCCGCGTGACAGGCACCCGCCGCGGTCGACGTGGGCGGTGACCTTGACGCATGCTTTGTCGGTCATCTCGAACTCTTCGCGTCAGACGCAGCTGTGTTCGACACCTACAGGGGTCCAGGCCACTATCGGCGGCGCGGTAGCACTAACAAGCTCATATGCTCCTCATTACTGAGGATGCTTTAGCACTCTACCCCCAGCCTGAAGGAGGGTTCCACGCATGGCCGATTTGACGATAAGCCAGCGACGACTGCCACGAACGGCACTGCTTGTTCTTCTCATTGCATCGACGATGCTGACGATCGGCGCCGCTCGGGCCAGTGCCGCACACGTCTCCGGTTTCTGGTGCCCGACGAACCCCGGCACCTACGCAAGCCTCAACGGCGGCGCTCGATGCACCAGCCCCTACCACACGACTTTTGTGGCCGGCGGATTCGGAGATCTGCTGACGTCGGTCGGCGTTTGCGTTGTCGTCAAGCCCAACAGCGACGGGTCCGGCGGCAACATCGGCTCGCCAGACTGCGTGAGCTCCGGCCAAGCGGACATCTACTTCGCAGATCCTGGCGTCGCCGGCTATCTGACCGGCATCAACGAGTCGAGCAACTTCCACACCGGCTTCAGCGGCGTGGACACCTATTACACCAACTAGGCCTGCGGACAAGGAAGACTCATGACTCGGACTACTCGTCTTAGCTCAGCGGCGATGCTTCTGGCAGTGGCCCTTCTGGCGCTGGCGGCGTTCCTGCTCACACGGCCCGGCGTACACAGCTCAGCTTCCGCCGCGTCTGCCACACCGCAGATCGCAACCCTGGCGTCTTCTGCGGCGCCAGCGGTGCCGGCTTCACTGCGCGCCGACGTGGCCTCGGCAGTCGGCTCGGCGACGCGCGGGGGCACCGCGGACATCGCCAATGCTCGCCAAGTGCTCACCAGCAACAGCGGTCTCAAGCTGCTCGCCGTGCCCGCTGGCGACAGCGTATGTGCGGACGCTGTGCTTCCCGGCTCTCTTGGACAGCAGGCGCTGCACTGCGTCCCGAACGCGGAGTTCAACACAGGCGGCGCCTGGCAGATGGTCGGCGCTCCTCCGTCAGTCGATGTCGTCGGCCTCGTCCCGGACGGCGTGACGAGCGTCACGGTCACCTTCGTAGACGGGAGTTCCAAGTCCGCGACCGTCGCGAACAACGCCTTCGACGTCCGCTCCGAGGTCGCCTCGGCGAGCATCAGCTTCGCCACACCCGCGGGCGCGTACAGCTCCCCCGCGGAGTCCGCTGGAAAGTAGCAACAACGCATCGCGTAGCGCCGCGCTCTCAACAGGGAGTGCGGCGCCGACGCGCGTGTGACCGCAGCAGGGTGGCCCGACTGTTCCGCGCCGGGCTGGCCGGCGGACGCGCGGCTACGCGGCCGTCAGCTTCGGCGTCGTCCACGGCGCGCGCAGGCGCCGCTCCAGCTCGTCGCCGAGCTCGGCGATCGGGATGCGGACCTGCTCGAGCGAGTCGCGGTCGCGGAGGGTGACGGTCCGGTCCTCGAGCGTCTGGTGGTCGACGGTGACGCCCCAGGGGGTGCCGATCTCGTCCTGGCGGCGGTAGCGCTTGCCGATCGAGCCGCCCTCGTCGTACTCGGCCTGCATGCGGCGGCGCAGGTCGGCGTAGACCTCTCTCGCGACCTCCGGCTGGCCGTCCTTCTTGACGAGCGGCATGACCGCGACCTTCACCGGCGCGAGCTTCGGGTGCAGCCGCAGCACGGTGCGCGTCTCGTTCTCCAGCTGCTCCTCGTCGTAGGCGTCGACGAGGAAGGCGAGCGTCGCGCGGTCGGCGCCGGCGGCCGGCTCGATCACGTGCGGGACGTAGCGCTCGCCGCTGGCGGTGTCGTGGTACTCGAGCTTCTCCTTCGCGTGCTCGGCGTGTCTGCTGAGGTCGAAGTTCCCGCGGTCGGCGATCCCCTCGAGCTCGCTCCAGCCGATCGGGAAGAGGTACTCGACGTCGCTCGTGTTCGACGAGTAGTGCGACAGCTCGTCGGCGTCGTGGGCGCGCAGCCGCAGGTGGTCGGGGCGGATCCCCAGCTCGGTGTACCAGCGCTCGCGCTCGTGCAGCCAATGCTCGAACCATCTCGGCGCGTCGTCCGGCGGGACGAAGAACTCCATCTCCATCTGCTCGAACTCGCGCGTGCGGAAGATGAAGTTGCCGGGCGTGATCTCGTTGCGGAACGACTTGCCGATCTGCGCGATCCCGAACGGCGGCTTTCTGCGGCTGAACTGGAGGACGTTCTTGAAGTTGATGAAGATGCCCTGGGCCGTCTCGGGGCGCAGGTAGACGGACGCGCCCTCCTCCTTCACCGGCCCGACGGTCGTCTCGAACATCAGGTTGAAGTCGCGCGCCTCGGTCAGGTCGCAGTCGGGGCCCTCGCCGGGGTGCTTGGACGGCTTCTGCCCGCACTGCAGCTGGTCGAGGTGATCGGCGCGGAAGCGCTTCTTGCAGGTGCGGCAGTCGACGAGCGGGTCGGTGAAGCCGGCGAGGTGGCCGGACGCCTCCCACACCTTCGGGTTCTGGATGATCGCGCTGTCGAGCGCGACGACGTCGTCGCGGTCCTGCAGCATCGCGCGCCACCACTCGCTCTTGACGTTCGTCTTGAGCAGCACGCCGTAGTGGCCGTAGTCGTACGTCGAGCCGACCCCTCCGTAGATCTCGGAGGAGGGGAAGATGAAGCCGCGCCGTTTGCACAGCGAGACGATCTTGTCCATGGTCACCGCGTCGCCCATCCGGGGGCGGACTCTACCCGGCGGCGGGCGCCCGGCGCGGGCCGAACCGACCTGGCGCCGCCTGGCACTCGGACCCTGGGAGTGCCAGCCCAGCGGCTATGCTTTCGCGGCGATGCCGATCTACGAGTACCGCTGCGACAAGGGTCACACCTTCGAGGTGATCCAGCGCATGAGCGACGACGCGCTCGACACCTGCGAGGTGTGCGGCGCGCCCGCCGTGCGCGTCCTGCACGCGCCCGCCGTCCACTTCAAGGGGTCCGGCTTCTACAACACCGACTACGGGACGAAGAAGCGCGCGCGCGAGAAGAGCACCGCAGAGGCGAACAGAAGAGCCAAGAGCAGCGAGGGGGCCGGCGGTGACAGCGGCAGAGCTTCGACGGCGTCCGACGGCGCCGCCAAGAAGTCCGACGCGAGCAAGACGAGCAGCGCGGCGTAGCGCCGCGCTGGCGCTCGTCGTCCTCGGCTCGATGCCGGCGCTGGCCGGCGCCGCCGCAGCCCGCTACACCGGCGAGGTGACCGACGCGCTGCGCACGCCGACGCACCGCCTCGCGGCGGGCGCGGGCGCCAACGGCCGCGCCTCTGCGGATCTCGTCTTCGCCGACGCCCAGCACGCGCGCACGAGAGCGCACACGTGCGTGCGCCGCCGCGACGTCGCGGGCGTGAGAACGTGCTTCGACGTGACGACCGCCGCCGCCGGCGTCGCGACCGTCACGCCGCTGAGGTTCCGGCGCGGCAGCTACGTCGTGACCTGGCGGGTCGGCGGCGCGCAGGTCGCCATCTGGCGTTTCGTCGTTTCCTGACTCAGCCGCCGAGGAACCGCTGCACCGCCGCCCGCTTGTCGGCGTCGGAGACCTGCAGCGCCGACTCGCCGTCGGGCAGCGTCACAAACGCCGACGGTTCTCAGCACCTCGACCGGCGGCGAGCCGGCCGTGGCGGCGGCGGTGAAGAAGCCGAGCAGCGTCGGGCCGCCCATGTCGGTGTGCAGCGTCTTCGGCGTGTACCAGGAGATCCACGGCAGCCGCACGAAGCTCATCGGCGACAGCATGCTGCCCTTCATCGCCGACAGGATCTGCTGCTGGCGCCGCGCGCGGGTGAGGTCGTTCTCGGCCGGGTTGCAGCTGTTCTTGCGCGTGCGGGCGAGCGCGAGCGCCTGCTTGCCGTTCAGGTGGTTCGTGCCCGCCGGCAGCTTCAGCGTGATGCCGCCGTTGCGCGTCCCGCCGTTGATCTCCGAGCAGACGCGGCCGGTCGTCACGTCGACGCCGCCGAGCGCGTCGACGAGCTTCGGGAAGTTCGTGAAGTCGACCTCGACGACGTGGTTGATCGGGATCCCGAGGTACTGCTCGATCGTCCTGATCGACAGCGCCGCGCCGCCGAACGCGTATGCGGCGTTGATCTTCTGCACGCCGTGGCCGGGGATCGGCACGACCGTGTCGCGCGGGATCGACAGGCGCGCGGCGTGCCCGCCGCCGACGCGCCACAGCATGATCGTGTCCGAGCGGCTCGGGCCGCCCGGGTTCGCGCCCGGCTCCTTGGAGCCCTTCGGGCGCGCGTCGGAGCCGAGGATCAGGATCGTGTTGGCCGAGAAGGGCAGCGGACCGGCCGAGCTGAGCGCGGCCTTCGCCTGGCTCGAGACCTTGCCTTGCTCGATCTGCGCGCTGACGAGGAACAGCACGAGCGACAGCGCCAGCCAGGCGCCGATCGCGATCGCGATCCACAGCAGCACGCGGCGGGGCGTGACGCGGCCGCCGGAGCCGCCGCCCGGGCGGCCGGCGCGCCGGCGCCGCGGTCCGCCGCCGCCGCCCGAACCGCCGCCGCCTTGCAGCTCTTCCAGGCCCGCGTCCTCGCCGCTCAGCCGCTCGCGCAGGCCGCGCGGCCGCGAGCGGTAGCGCGTGTACGAGGGTGGGGAGCCGGCACCGGCCGCTCTGCGCGGCGGGCCGTCCTCGCCCGCGCGGTGGACCCGGTACGCCGGACCCTCGCCGCGCCGCGAGACGTCGTCACGGTCATCAGCCATGCCGGTCTATAGTGGCCGAGATGCCGCCGGAGTGCGTTATCGGGGTCGATCTCGGCGGCACGAAGCTGCTTGCCGGCGTCGTCGACGCCGACCTCAACGTCCACAGCCGCGTCCATCGCGCGGTGCACGGGCTCGACCAGCGCGCGCTGCTGGAGACGGCCGTCGAGGCGGTCGAGGAGGCGCGCGCCGCGGCGGCCGGCGAGGTGACGGCGGTCGGCTTCGGGATCCCGTGCCTGATCGACCAGCGCCGCGGGATGGCGACGATGGCCGTGAACCTGCCGCTCAGAGACGTGCCGTTCCGCGACCTGATGGCCGAGCGGCTCGGCCTGCCGGTCGAGGTCGACAACGACGCCAACGTCGCCGCGCTCGCCGAGTGGCGCGCCGGCGCGGCGCAGGGCTTCAGCGACGCCGTCGTGCTGACGATCGGCACCGGTATCGGCGGCGGCCTGATCCTGGGCGGCGCGCCGTACCGCGGGTCGATCGGCGCGGGCGCCGAGCTGGGTCACATCACGATCGACCTCGACGGGCCGCCGTGCCAGGGGCACTGCCCGAACAACGGCTGCCTCGAGACGCTCGCCTCCGGCACCGCGCTCGCGCGCGAGGCGCGGCGGATCGCCGCCGAGCGGCCCGACTCCGCGCTCGGCCGCGCGCACGCCGACGGGCGCGAGATCACCGGCGCGCTCGTGACCGAGCTGGCGCACGACGGCGACGCCGCCGCGATCGACGCGCTGACGCTGATCGGCACGAACCTCGGCGTCGGGATCGCGTCGTACCTGAACATCTTCAACCCCGACGTCGTCGTGATCGGCGGCGGCGTGATCGCCGCGGGCGAGCTGCTGCTGGCGCCGGCGCGCGCGGAGGCGGCGCGCCGCGCACTGCCGACGATGTCGCAGCACGCGCGGATCGTGCCGGCGCAGTTCGGCACCGAGGCGGGGCTCGTCGGCGCCGCCGCGCTGGCGCTCGACGGCATGCAGCGGGCGGTGGCGTGATGGCCGGTCGCCTGATCGTCTGCCCGACGCCGATCGGCAACCTCGAGGACGTCACGCTGCGCGTGCTGTCCGCCCTGCGCGAGGCGGACCTGATCGCCTGCGAGGACACGCGCCGCACGCGCACGCTGCTCGACCGCTACGGGGTCTCGAGCGATCTGCTCAGCTACCACGAGCACAACGAGCGCGAGCGCGCGAGCGAGCTGGTGAGACGGATGCAGGCGGGCGCGAACGTCGCGCTGGTGTCCGACGCGGGCATGCCGCTCGTCTCCGATCCCGGCTTCCTGCTCGTGCAGGCGTGCGTCGCCGCTGGCCTCGCGGTCGAGGTGCTGCCGGGGCCGTCCGCGGCGCTCGCGGCGCTGGTGGCGAGCGCGCTGCCGGCCGAGCGCTGGCGCTTCGCCGGCTTCCTGCCGCGCAAGAAGGGCGAGCTGAGAGCGGCGTTCGGCACGCTCGAGACGCTCGTCGCGTTCGAGTCGCCCAAGCGCGTCGCCGCGTCGCTGGCGGTGCTGGCCGGGGTCGATCCCGAGCGGCCGGTCGCCGTCTGCCGCGAGCTGACGAAGCTGCACGAGGAGGTCGTGCGCGGCACGGCCGCCGAGCTGGCGGAGCGGTACGCGGCGGAGCCGCCGCGCGGCGAGGTCGTGCTCGTGATCGGCGCCGCCGACGAGGCGGAGGCCCCGCTCGCCCCGGCGCTCGACGCGCTGCGGCGGCTGGTCGACGCCGGCGCCAAGCCGCGCCCGGCGGCCACGGTCGTCGCGGAGCTGACGGGCGTCCCCGCGAACGCGCTGTACAAGGCGCTGACGGACGCCCCATAGCCGCGCGCTCTCCGATGAGGGTCATTCTCGCCCCGCTATCCGGGGCGAGAACGTCGCTCATCGCCCGGGCGCGCGCGTCGCGCCGCGGCGGCTAGGCTTCGCGACCGTGTCCTACTACGTCACGACGCCGATCTACTACGTCAACGCGCAGCCCCATCTCGGGCATGCGTACACGACGATCGCGGCGGACGTGCTCGCGCGGCACATGCGCCAACGCGGGGAGGAGGTCTTCTTCCTCACGGGCACGGACGAGCACGGCGAGCCGGTCGCGCTGGCGGCGGAGAGAGAGGGCGTGACGCCGAAGGCGCTGGCCGACCGCAACGCCGCTCGCTTTGAGGCGCTGATGCCGCAGCTGGAGGCGAGCAACGACTTCTTCATCCGCACGTCCGACCCGCGCCACGGCGAGCGCGTGCGGGAGGTGATGCAGCGCGTGCACGACAACGGGCACACCTACCTCGGCATGTACGAGGGCTGGTACTGCCCGCGCTGCGCCGACTTCAAGAACGAGAACGAGATCGGGCCGGACAACACCTGCCTGATCCACAGAATCCCGCTCGACCGCGAGCAGGAGGAGAACTGGTTCTTCCGCCTGTCCGCCTTCCAGGAGCCGCTGGAGAAGCTGTTCGCCGAGCGGCCGGACTGGGTCGCGCCGCAGGCGCGCTTCAACGAGGCGCGCTCGTTCGTCGAGCAGGGCCTGCGCGACGTCTCGCTCTCGCGCGGCAAGCTGACGTGGGGCGTGCCGGTGCCGTGGGACCCGAACCACGTCTTCTACGTGTGGTTCGACGCGCTGCTCAACTACTACACGGCGCTTGGCTTCGCGCGCGAGGGCGAGGACCTGACCGATCGGTTCTGGCCGCCGACGGTCCACCTGATCGGCAAGGACATCCTCAAGTTCCACGCGATCTACTGGCCGGCGCTGCTGATGGCGGCGGGGCTGGAGCTGCCGGGCCGGCTGATGGTCCACGGCTTCCTGCTGATGGACGGCGAGAAGATGAGCAAGTCGCTCGGCAACGTGCTCGACCCGTTCGTCGTGATGGAGCGGTTCGGCACCGACGCGCTGCGCTTCTACTGCTTCCGCGAGGTCTCGTTCGGGCAGGACGGCTCGGTCTCAACGGCCGGCTTCGAGGCGCGCTACGAGTCCGAGCTGGCCAACGACTACGGCAACCTCGCGTCGCGCACGCTCGCGATGGTCGCGCGCTACCGCGACGGGCGGGTGCCGGACGCGGCCGTGGACCCCGAGCTGGCGGCGGCGTTCGACGGGCTCGCCGAGACGGTCGCGGCGCTGCTCGACCGCAGCGAGATCAGCCAGGCGCTGGAGGAGATCTGGCAGCGCGTGCGGCGGCTCAACAGATACGTCGAGGAGCGCGCGCCGTGGGTGCTCGCGAAGGATCCCGCGCAGGCCGACGCGCTGGACCAGACGCTCGCCTCGCTCGCCGAGGGCCTGCGCGCCGTGACCGTATTGCTGCACCCGTACATGCCGTCGAGCACGCGCAAGCTGCTCGACGCGCTCGGGCGGCCGGACGTCGCGTACGCCGGCGCGTCGCTCGGCGCGAGCGGCTGGGGCGGCGAGGTCGTCAAGCTCGAGCAGCTCTTCCCCAAGCAGCAGTGAGGTCGCCGCGATGATCGACAGCCACACCCACCTCACCTCCTGCGACCCGCCGCCCGAGCAGCTCGTCGCCGCGGCCGAGCAGGTCGGCGTCCGGCGGATGCTGACGGTCGGCACCGACGGCGACTCGTGCCGCGCGGCGCTGGCGATCGCGGAGGACTTCCCGCAGGTGTTCGTCGCGATCGGCCGCCACCCGAACCACGCGACCGGCTTCGACGACGCCGACCTCGCCGAGCTGGCCGCGCTCGCCGCGCACCCGCGCTGCCGCGCGATCGGCGAGACGGGCCTCGACTTCTTCCGCGACACCGCGCCGGCGGCCGACCAGGCGCGCGCGTTCAGCGCGCAGATCGCACTTGCGCGCGAGACCGGCAAGCCGCTCGTGATCCACACGCGCTCGGCCGACCAGGAGACGCTCGACCTGCTCGCCGCCGAGGCGCGCGACGACGTGCGGGTGATCCTGCACTGCTTCTCGATGCCCGACCGGCTCGACGAGTGCGTCGCGCGCGGCTACTGGATCTCGTTCGCCGGCAACTTCACCTACCCGCCGAACGGCGCGCTGCGGGAGGCCGCCAAGCGCGTGCCGGCCGACCGCCTGCTGGTCGAGACCGACGCGCCCTACCTCACCCCGCAGGCGGTGCGCAAGGAGCGCAACCAGCCGGCGAACGTGACGCTCACGGCCGAGGCGCTTGCGGCCGAGCGCGGCGTCGCCTACGAGGAGCTGGAGGCGCAGGTCGAGCGCAACGCCGCCGAGCTGTTCGGCTGGTGAGCGACCCGACGCAGCCGTCGCTGCGGCGGATGCGCGCATTCGGCGTGCGGCCCAACCGCGAGCTGGGCCAGAACTTCCTCGTCGACTCGAACATCCTCGACGTGATCGCGCGCGCCGCGGAGCTGGCGCCCGACGACGTCGTGCTGGAGATCGGCGGCGGCCTCGGCGTGCTGTCCGAGCACCTCGCCGCGCGCGTCGCGCACGTGCACGTCGTCGAGATCGACCGTGGGCTGGAGCCGGCGCTGCGCGACGCGCTCGACCCGTTCGGCGAGCGCGCGACACTGCACCTCGGCGACGCGATGGCGCTCGACCTCGCCGCGCTCTCGCCCGCGCCGACGAAGGTTGTCGCGAACCTGCCGTACGGGATCGCGGCCGGCGCGATCCTGCGCACGATCGAGGAGCTGCCGGCGGCGACGCGCTGGGTCGCGATGGTGCAGAAGGAGGTCGGCGAGCGGCTCGCGGCGGCGCCCGGCAGCGGCGCCTACGGCGTCCCGTCGGCGATCGCGCAGCTCGCCTGCGACGTGCGCGTGCTGCGGCCGGTGTCCCGCACCGTCTTCTCGCCGGTGCCGAACGTCGACTCGGTGCTCGTCGTGCTCTCGCGCCGCGGGCCGGCCGCGCCGCCCGCGCTGCGCGCGTTCGTGCAGGCGGCGTTCGCGCACCGCCGCAAGGCGCTTGCGCGGTCGGTCGCGCTCGCGGGGGTCGCCGGGCGCGACCAGGTGCGCGCCGCGCTGGAGGCGCTCGGCGAGCCGCTCGACGTGCGCGCCGAGCGGCTCGGGCCGGAGCGGTTGCGCGAGCTGTGGGAGGCGGTCGGGCGGGTAGCCGCTGGCGGCGCGGAGGTCGCCGCCGACGCCCCGCCCGTCGAGCCGGAGGCCGGCGCATGACGCTCCACGCGCTCGCCCCCGGCAAGACGAACCTCTGTCTGTTCCTCGGCGGCACGCGCGCCGACGGGCTGCACGAGCTGGTGTCGGTGATCGAGCCGCTGTCGCTCGCGGACGAGCTGACGCTGGAGCCGCTGCCCGGCGGGGCGCCGGTTGCGGCCGCGGTCGGCGCTGGCGACATGGGCTGCGCGGCGGGTGAGGACGAGGTCGTCTGCGCCGGCGTCGAAGGGCCGAACCTCGCCGGCGAGGCGCTCGCGGCGTGGCGCGCCGCGAGCGGCTGGGACGGTCCGCCGCTGCGGCTGACGATCGTCAAGCGCGTGCCGGTCGCGGCCGGGATGGGCGGCGGCTCGGGCGACGCCGCCGCCGCGCTGCGGCTCGTCGCGCACGCGGCGGGGCGGCCCGCGGACGATCCGCTGATCGCGCAGCTCGCGCCGCGGCTCGGCGCCGACGTCCCATCCCAGGTCGCGCCCGGTCCGGTGCTCGTCGGCGGCGCCGGGGAGGACGTGCGGCCGCTGGCGCCGCTGGCGCCGCACGGCGTGCTCGTGCTGCCCTCGCCGTATGCGCTCTCGACGCCCGACGTGTTCCGCGAGGCCGATCGGCTGGGGCTGGGGCGCGGCGCCGCGGAGCTGGCCGAGCTGCGCGCGGCGCTGGAGGCGGCGCTCGCCGCGGCGGCCGTCGACGCGCGCCCTGGCGGCGGGTCGGCGCACGTCCTTCCCCCCGAGCGGCTCGTCAACGACCTCGAGCCGGCGGCGCTCTCGCTGTGCCCGTCGATCGGCGACGCGCTCGCGGCGGCGCGCGACGCCGGCGCCGACCACGCGCTCGTGTCGGGCTCCGGCCCGACGGTCGTCGGCATCTTCGACGGGCCGGGGGGACCGGCCGCCGCCGAGGCCGCCGCCGCCGCGCTGCGCGCCCGCTTCCCCGGCGCAGCGGGCGTGCGCCCGGTCGACGCCGCGTTCGCGGCGGTCCGTGGGGTGTGGCACGATTCGGACCGCGCATGAGCCACGACCAGGTCACCCAGCTCGTCGCCATCTTCGCCGGGATCGCCGGCCTCGCGACCTACGTCGGCCTCGTGCTCGTGCCGGTCGTCTCCTCCTACCAGCGCACCTGGGAGCGGGTCGTCGCCGGCTTCCTGTCGCTGTGGGTCCTCGGCGCATTCGTCGGCATCGGCGTCCTCGTCGGCGCCGCCGTCATCTACGAGTGGTCGCGGCTGTTCTGACGGGGCGGGGCTGTGTAGCACAGGAGCTGTGGGGCTGTGCTACAGTGGAACTGTGAAGAATATCACCGTCACCGTCCCTGACGACGTGTACCGAGAGGCACGCGTGCGGGCCGCCGAGCAAGGCAGCTCGGTGAGCGCGCTCGTCGGCGACTTCCTCCGCACGTTGTCGGATCGCGAGGCCGAGTTCGCTCGTCTGGAGGCGCAGCAACGGGCGGTCCAGCAGCGAATCGGCCGCTTCAGGGCGGGTGACCGCCTCGACCGCGACGCGGTGCACGAGCGTGCGGTTCGCTGACACCAACGTCCTCCTCTACGCGATCTCGCGCGATCCGGCGGAGGAGGCGAAGGCGGAGCGGGCGAACGACCTGCTGGGCGAACGCGATCTGGCGCTCTCGGTTCAAGTCCTGCAGGAGTTCTATGTCCAGGCGACCCGTGCGACGCGCGCGGACGCAGTCCCGCACGACGACGCGGTGCAGCTGATCGAGTCGTTCCAGCGCTTTCCCATTGCCTCCATCACGACGGACGTGCTGCATGCAGCGCTGGCGACTCGCGAACGCTTTCGCATCTCGTACTGGGACGCTGCGATTCTCGAAGCCGCTCGTTCGCTCGGCTGCAGCGTCGTGCTCTCGGAGGACTTGAGCGACGCCGTCGACTACGCAGGGATCCGCGTCGAGAACCCGTTCCGCGGATTGTGAGGCCCCGCCCGCGGCGGCGGGCGTGGGCGGCGACCGCCGTACAATCCGTCGATGGCCCCTCAAGCGCGCGACGAGACGGCGGCGGCGCCTGACCTGCGGGCGCTCGAGGCGATCACCGAGGCGGTGGCGGCCGGGGCCGGCCTGCCGGAGATCGTGCGCGCTGCGGCGCGGGCGCTCGACGCGAGCCTCGTCCTGATCGACCGCACGAGCGTCGTGCTCGCGGTCGCCGCGCGCTCGCCGGCGGAGGAGCGCGCGCTGCTGCGCGAGGCGGAGGGCGTGGAGCGGGTCGAGCTGCGCGTCGCCGACGCGGTCGTCGGCCAGCTGCGGCTGCGCGGGCGCGAAGGCTCGCCGGACCCGGCGATGCTGCGGCTCGTCACGACGCTCGTCGCCTCCGAGGTCGAGCGCGTGCGCGGGCCCGAGCGCGCGTCGGAGGCAGCTGCGGCCGAGTTCCTGCACGCCGTGCTGGCGCGCCAGATCGCCGACCGCGAGGACCTCGTCGCGCGCGGCAAGGAGCTGGGGATCGCGCTCGACCGCGGCGGCAGCGTGATCGTCGTGCGCGCGCACGCCCGCACGACCGTCGAGGACGACTGGCGCGCGCGCCTGCTCGCGCTCGCCGAGCGCGCGGCGCGCTCGATCGCACCCGGCTCGATCGCCGCCGCCACGCGCGAGGGCGACGGCGACGAGGTCGTCGTGCTCGCCCCCGACCCCGATGGCGAGGCCGGCCGGCGCGTCGCCGCCACGCTGCTGCGCGAGCTGGAGGCGAACCTCAGCGGCTTCGCGTTCGCGGTCGGCCGCAGCCGCGTCGCGCGCGACCCGGTCGACCTCCACCGCGCGGGCAACGAGGCGCTGCTGGCGGCGAACGTCGTCGAGGGCGACCAGGACGAGGCGCTGCTCGCCTACGACGACACAGGCACCTACCAGCTGCTGCTGCCGCACATGAGCGACCCCGGCGAACTCAAGCGCTTCTACGACGAGACGGTCAGCAAGCTCGTCGCCTACGACGAGCAGTACGAGACGTCGGACCTCGTCGGGACGCTGGAGACCTTCCTCGAGTGCGACGGCAACGTCAACGCGACCGCCGCGCGGCTCATCACGCACCGCCACACGGTCCGCTACCGCTTCGAGCGCGTGCGCGAGATCACCGGGCTCGACGTCAACTCCACAGACGGGCGCGAGAAGCTGTCGTTCGGGCTGAAGGCGATGCGGGTGCTCGGCATCGCCGCGCCGCGCGGCCCGGCGTCCGAGCGCGGCGTCGCCGCCGGCCGCGTGCGCCGCGAGGCCGAGCGGCCCGCGCCGTCGCGCCGCCCGAGCGGGTGAGGCGCCCATGGTCCCACCGACGCGCGACGCAGAGGACGGGGCCGACGGCGATCCGGCGGAAGCGGACGCCGGCCCGCCCGTCGCGCACCTGATCGACCGCCGCGGTCGCTGCCGCCTCGTCTACGAGCCGATCGCCGACCTCGCGCGCGGGACGATCTGCGGCTACGAGGCGGTCGAGCGCTTCCCCGCCCCGCTGCCGCCCGAGGTGTGGCGGACCGAGGCGCTGCGGCGCGGGCTCGAGCCGGACTTCGACGCGTTCGTCGTCGGCTCGGTGCTGCACGCGCGCGAGAGCCTGCCGGACGGCTGTTTCCTGTCGTTCAACGTCCGGCCCGCGACGCTGCTGCGCGAGCCGGTGCGGCGCACGCTCGCGCGCGCGAGATCGCTGGACGGGCTCACGATCGAGCTGGTGCCGCGCCTCGCGCGGCGCGACGAGCCACGCTTCGTCGCGTGCGTCGAGGAGCTGCGCGCGACCGGCGCGCGCTTCGCGGTCGACCACGTCGGCGGCGAGGACGGCGTGCTGCGCTTCGTCGGGGTCCTGCGTCCCGCGCTGGCGAAGCTGGACGCGGCGCTCGTCGCCGATCTCCACCGCACGCCCGCGAAGCGCACGCTGATCTACGAGCTGGAGCGCATCGCGACCCGCTTCGGCACGACGCTCGTCGCGCTCGGCGTCAGCCAGGTGGAGGAGCTGGACGCGCTGCTGCGGCTGCGCGTGCCGCTCGCGCAGGGGCCGCTGATCGGCGTGCACGCGAAGACGCTCACGCCGGTCGCGTTCGCGCTGAGCCGCTACGTGCGCGAGCGCGGCGCGGCGATGCTGGAGCCGGGGTCGCTCGCGCCGCTGGTGGAGTCCGCACCGGCGCTTTCGGACGGCGACGCGGCAGCGGTCGCGGCGGCGTTCGCGGCCGACGCCGGGCTGCAGTGGGTCGCGCTGCTGGACGCGAGCGGCCGCCCCGCCGGCCTGCACGAGCGTGCGGCGTTCGCGCGCGGCGAGCCGCCGGTCCGCGAGCTGCTTGTCGTCGGTGCGACGAACGGGATCGCCGAGGTCGCGCAGCGGGCGATGCTGCGGCCGGCGCCGCGGCGCTTCGACCCGCTCGTGTGCTGCGACCCGGGCGGCGCCTTCGCGGGCCTCGTCTCGCTCGAGCGGCTCGTCGACGCGCTCGCGCACGCCGCCGAGCGCGGCGCGGGCGACGGGCCGCGGGCGTAGCGGCGGAGCTTCCTGCTCCGGCCGCCCGCCGCACGAGCCGATCAGCCGACGTCGCGGATGTGCTCCCGCACGGCGTCGAGCACGTCGTGCGGCACGTGCTCCATCCCATGGTCGTCGCGCGCGTGACGCACGACCTGCGCGACGATCCCGGCCTCGCTCTCGTCCTCGAAGCGCGCGGTGCAGTCGGGGACGACCGCGGCGCAGCGGAACTCCTTCATCCGGCCTCCTCTCGGCGGGAGCGGGGGAGCTTACGGGGGTGCGGCGCGAGGATGCGCCGGCACCCGTGACCTGCGGTACACGCTGGGTACACAGATTTCGGCTTGTGGCCAGCCGTGATCGTGACTAGAATGTTGGTCATGTCAGAGACGCTCCCGCTGTCCTCCGTCAAGGCGCATCTGTCCGAGCTTGTCGACCGCGTCGAGGATCAGCACGACCGCGTCGTGGTAACGCGCAACGGCAAGCCGGCTGCGGTGCTGGTCAGCCCTGAGGACCTCGAAAGCCTCGAGGAGACGCTTGCGATCTTGTCGGACCCGGTTGCGATGGAGCAGATCCGCGAGAGCGAGAAGTCGCTTGCGGCAGGCGAGCCGACCACCTCGCTCGCCGAGATTCAGGCGCAGCTCGAGGCTCGCCGGCGCGACGCCACGACGTGAGCGAGCGGCCATGGGACGTGCAGCTGACGGCGCCCGCACGTCGCCAGCTCGACCGCCTGCCGATCTCGGTCGCTGCCGCGGTCATCGAGACGTTCGGCGCGATCGCCTCGAACCCGCGTCGCCTCGGCAAGCCGCTGCGCTTCGAGCTGGAGGGCCACTGGTCTGCGCGCCGAGGGCCGTACCGAATCGTGTACCGGATCGAGGATGAGACGCGGAGCGTCTTGGTGATCGCGGTTGCGCACCGCGCGGACGTCTACCGGTTCTCGCTGAGGGCAAGGCCTCGGGTCTTGAGTCCGTGGGCTGTCCGGATTGCCGGCTAGCTTCACGCAGATCCAAGGTTCGCGAAACAGCCTCTGCCCGTGTGGGAGCGGGCGCAAGCGCAAGCGGTGTTGCCTTGCCGAGGACGAGCGCGTCGCGCGGGCCGCGCGGTTCGACGAGGCGGTGGGCCGTCGGATCCAGCAGTGGTCGTCGCGGGCGTTCGAGGAGGAGGTCACACGGGCGCTCGAGCGGTTCGCGCCGGAACGCACGATGGACGACGACGACCTGCAGCTGTTCGCGACGTGGTTTCACAACGACCGTCAGCTTGCGGGCGGGGGAACGCCGGCGGAGCGCTACGCGGCGCGCACGGATCTGTCGGGGGAAGAGCGGGCGACGGCTCGGCGGATCGCGTCCGCCCGCCTTGGCCTGCACCGCGTGATCGCGGTCGAGCCGGGACGCTGGCTGGAGTTGGAGGATCTCGTCGAACGGACGCGGGTTCGCGTGCGCAGTGATCGCGTCTCGCGCGACGCCGTCCGCTGGGACGTCGTGCTCGGCCGCCTGATGGATGGCGAGCCGCCGAGCCTCTGGGGTCCGGCGCGGCTGTTCGAGCCCGGCGACGAGCCCGAGCTGCTGGCGGAGCTGGAGCGTCTCGCCGGCGGGAGCGGCGCGTCGTCGGGGGTGTCTGCGCCACCGTGGGCAGTGGGTGACGGTGCGCTCGAGCTGATGCGCTTCGTGCCGCCCAGATGGAGCGTCGAGCCGAGCTTCTTCACGCTCGAGGGAGGTCTCGTCGCCCAGGGCAGGGCGACGTGGCGCGTGCGTGACGCCGCGGCGGCGCGCGATCGCCTGCGGACGCTGGGACGGCTGGAGCCCGGCGAGCCGCTTGAGATCGACATCACCGTCGTGCGCGACGCGCTCGTCGCGGATCGGCGCGAGCTGCCGCCCGGCGCGATGGTCCTGGAGGCCGGTCCGATCGACGATCCCGACACCGTTCCGATCGCGTCGTTGCGGCTGGAGGGAGCGACGCTGAGCGTCGAGGCGATGTCCGAGGAGCGCCTCGACCGGGCGATCGAGATCGTCGCGCGGGACTTCGGCGATCTCGCCGAGCTGTCCGCTCGCGAGGTCGTCCCGCTCGAGCAGGCCCTGGAGGATCGCCGCTCCGAGCCCGAGCGCGTCGCTGTTCCTCCCCCGAGCCTGGCGCCCGCCGAGCAGCAGCGCCTGCTCGAAGCCGCCATGACCGATCGCACGCGGCGGTGGCTCGACGACGCTCACCCGCTGCTCGGCGATCGAACGCCGCGCGAGGCCGTCGCGGGCGAGCACCGAGCCGAGGTCGTTCGCCTCGTGCGCGCGCTCGAGAACGGCGCCGAGCGTGCCAGCCGGCGAGGCGAGCCGTTCGCGGACGTGGACTGGATCCGCGAGGAGCTCGGGATCGCAGACGAGCTCGCGGCCTGAGCACGCCGGGACGCGGCCGCTCGCGCGCGTGCAGACCCGGCTCAGCCGAGGTCTGCCAGCAGCCTGTCCGTGACGGCCTCCTCCTCGACGGCGTGGCCCACGCCGTCGCGGGCTTCCTGCGTGAGGAGGCGGCGAGCAGTGCTCATGCGGCGTGCCGACCGGTCACCTGGGAATCGCCTCCCTCGCGTTCTACCGGCCGCTCACCAGCGTACGTCGACCTGGTAGCCGGATCGTCCCGGGCAGCGAAAGCCGTGCCGATCTCTGTGCGGATTGAGGCGAGTTCCGGGTTGTCGGCGGTCGAAGCGCTTGTTGCACACCGGGCATTGGATGACGTAGACCGGTCCGCTGCGTCTGCGAGCGCGTGGCCGATGCATGGTCGTCGCTGGCCGCCGTGTCGTCGGCGGTGCGGCCATCGGGCCGGCGGCTGAGAACTCGATGGCGTAGGTCGGGGTGAACGGCTGGGTGGTGGCGCGGGCGCTCAGGATGCGGTCGACGCGGTAGGAGCGGTGCTCCCCAGTGTCGGCGCGCAGGGCGTGGAGGACGAGATTCCCGTCGCGGGTGCGTCGCAGCGAGTAGGGCTCGATGAGACGGGTGCTGCCGGCGTAGCCGAGCTCGACGCACAGATGGTTGACGGCGGCGAAGCGGACCTCCTCCAGCGGCACCCCGGCACCCCAGGTGGTGACGGTGGGTGGCGGCGTCCAGGCGAGATCCTCGTCGCGACCTGTCGCGATCGACTCGAGCGGCTCTTCGACCGCGGCACCGTCGAGCCATGCGAACAGCGCCGCCAGCTCGTCCCAGAACTGCTCGAAGGGCGGGAGTGCGGGCAGTTGGTGGGACAGCATGTTCGCCCATTCGGACTCGAGCTCCGCGACCAGCTCGGAGTTCGCCACGGCCGTGAAGGTGGGGATCGCCACGCCCTTGGTCGCGCACTTCTCGGCAAGGACTGCACGGATCTCTGTGACCTGGAGGGGGAGGTCGGGGCGCCGGTAGAGGTTGACGATGTCGTAGAGGTCGCGCGGCCGGGAGCGCTCGCCCATCGCGCGGATTTTTTCCGCGAATACCTCTTCGAAGCAGTACGAGCGTACCGCGGCGGGTGGCGGCAGCACGTCGTCGTAGGCGTGCGCGATCGAGCGCATGACAGCGGGGCGGGCGAGCGCCTCGTCCGCCGTCAGGTCGAGCTTGATGCTCGCGGCCGTCGGCGCTGCGCGCGGGCCGCGGTAGTACACGCGACCCTCTGTCGAGCGGTCCGAGCGCCGCGAGCGAAAGCGCGGCTCCATCGCCGAGAAGTCCACGCCGGACTCGTCGGTGATGCGCGTCAGGATCCGGGCGATCGCCGGTGCGACGTCGTCGGGCGAAACCGGTCCTCCTGGCAGCACGGTGAAGTCGAGGTCCTCGGAGAAGCGGTACGTCTCGATGTAGCACTTCTTCAAGCATGTGCCGCCCTTGAAGACCCACGCCTGGCTCAGCTCGGGGTCATTGCCGATGCCCCAGAGCAGCCACCCGAGGACGTAGTCCTTCTCGACCACGTCTTCGCGCAGTCCCCACTCGCGAACCCGCTCGTCGATCGATGCGCGCGCGATCATCGGCGGCTATGCATCGCTCACGCGAGCATTGACCCGCAGGTTCCAGCGGCGGGTGATCCGGCCCTTCGCGTCGATCGAGGGATCGAGCGCGGAGATGCCGGCGCTCTTACGCTGCAGGCACGTCTCGATCAGCTCGTCCGACTCGACGATCTCGAGCTGCTGGACCAGGAAGCCGAGGCGCTTGAAGACCGCGCGGTTGCCGAGTTGCTCCACGTACGCCAGCAAGCGGTCGTCGTCGCGGTGCTCGCCTTCGAAGTACTCGCGAACCGCCTCGGCGACGTGGCGGATACCGCCGCCGATCGGCGGATCGTCGAGGATGTCCACAACGGTGCGCGATGGGTCGGACACGTCCACCCGCTCACGTCCACGCCACACCGGCCGAGTGCCGAAGATGGTTCTCGGCTGGCGAGCGGCGAGACGGAAGTCACTGCCCTGGATCCGCACATGCGCCTGCCGCTGCGGGCGCGCGGTCACGACGAGCAGCTCGCGGAAGAGCTGCTCGGTCAGCCCCCAATGCTCGCACGCACTCCAGCCGCCCACGTAACAGGGAGCGAAGACATGGAGAGCGACGAGCCAGGGATCGGCTCGCCAATCTCCGGGATCTGCTGCTTCGAGCGGCGCCGGGACGTACAGCCCGCGACGAATGCGCGCCAGCCAACGGCGCGACGCCAGATAGCCCAGGATCCGCGACGCCTCGGCCCGGTCGACACCGAGCACGGCTGCCGCGTCGGCGGCGGAGAACGGGCCCCCAAAGGCTCGATTCAGCGATCCGAGCTGTGCGCGGTAGGCCACGCCGATGCCAGCTCCGGTGTTCGGCTCGAACGGCAGGGGGTCTGGATGGGTCATTCTGACTGTAGAAAATAGCTTACGAGGAGAGTTATTACAGACAGACTATATCAAGCCGAAGTGGATGAAGTATATCGTGACTGTAGATAGCCTACTGTGATCTTTGCTTCTACGGTCGTGCTGGTACACTTCCTATCTTCGGAAAGACGCAGGTGCGGCTACGAGAACCGCGGCGCCCTGACCGTTCGGCTACGAGGGCGGATCGTTGGCCGCGTGTCATGACGCCGTGGTGCGCCGCCGCAAGTCTTACGAGCGTGGATGGTCGTACCTGCAGGCCGACGGCGAGCCGCAGCGTCGTCCTGATCGTGGGTTGAGCTCGTCGCGCTCGATCGCGCCGGCATAGTTGCGGTGCAGTCCGGCAGCGTGACCGAGGGCTTCCTGACTGAGGCCGCGGTAGGCACGCAGCTCTCGTACGGCACGTCCGAACGCACGGTGGCTGGGGGATTGGACATGAGTAGATCTCATGCCTGCAAGTAGCGCCGGGCGCGAGTTTGGTCCCCCCGAGTTCGGATCGGCACTGCTCGTGAGCGGCCTCCGCTGAACAGAATATCCGGAATAGCAGGGATTTCGCGAGAGCGAGCGACTCCGTCGGCACACGGCTAGGGGTCGCCGCCGGATGTGTTGCTGGCTAGACCAGCCAGAGTTCCCGTTTGCCCTGTGAAAAAAAGTGTGGATTTTCCAGCACTTTTACTGGGGGGCCGGGACTCGAACCCGGATAGCCGGCTCCAAAGGCCGGAGTCTTGCCATTAGACGACCCCCCAACGCCGAGTCGCGCGACCGATTCTAGGGCGCGCGGGCATGCCGCCCGGCGGCTTGCGGCTCCCCCGGCTACGATGCCCCCGTGACCGCGCCGGTCGTCGTCATCCTCGCCGCCGGGCAGGGAACGCGCATGCGCTCCGCGACGCCCAAGGTTCTGCACCCGCTCTGCGGGCGTCCCGTGATCGCCTGGCCGATCGCCGCCGCGCGCGATGCCGGCGCGCAGAAGGTGGTCGTCGTGGGCGGTCCCGACAAGGCGCTCGCGCCGGCGGTCGCGCAGCAGGACGACCCGGCCGTCGTCCTCGCCGTCCAGCAGGAGGCGCGCGGCACCGCCGACGCCGTCATGGCGGCGCAGGAGCACATCGACCGCGACGCGCCCGTCATCGTCGTCTGCGGCGACGTTCCGCTGATGACCGGCGAGGCGCTGCGAGCGCTCGCCGAGACCCACGCCCAGCACCACGCCAGCGCCACGATGCTGACGATGATCCTCGACGACCCGACCGGCTACGGCCGCGTCGTGCGCGGCCCCGACGGTGCCGTCGAGCGCGTCGTGGAGACGAAGAAGCCCGGCGACGCGACGCCCGGCGAGCTGGAGATCCGCGAGGTCAACGGCGGCGTCTACGCGTTCGCCGGCGGCGACCTGCTCGACGCGCTCGCCCAAGTCAGATCCGACAACGCGCAGGGCGAGCTGTACCTCCCCGACGTCCTGCCGATCCTGCGCGGGCAGGACAAGGTCGTCGCCGCCCACACGGTCGACGACCCGGCGCTCGCGCTCGGCATCAACGACCGCGGCGACCTCGCGACGGTCCGCGCGATCGCGCAGCAGCGCATCCACGCGCGCCACCTGGCGAACGGCGTCACGATCGTCGACCCCGGCTCGACCGTCATCGACGCCGACGTCGAGATCGGCAACGACACGACGATCGCACCGTTCACGAGCCTCCACGGCACGACCCGGATCGGCTCCGGCTGCCAGGTCGGCCCGCTCACGACGCTGATCGACATGACGCTCGGCGACGGGATCCACATCCCGCACTCCTACGCGACGGGCGCAGAGATCCGCGACGGCGCCACCGTCGGCCCGTTCGCCTACCTGCGCCCCGGCACGCTGCTGCGCGAGCGCAGCAAGGCCGGTACGTTCGTCGAGATCAAGAACTCGGACGTCGGCGAGGGCGCCAAGGTCCCGCATCTGTCCTACGTCGGCGACGCCGACGTAGGCGCCGGCACCAACCTCGGCGCCAGCACGATCACCGCCAACTACGACGGCCGCAGCAAGCACCGCACGACGATCGGCGAGCAGGTTCACGGCGGCGTCCACACGTCGCTCGTCGCGCCCGTCACGGTCGGCGACCACGCGTGGATCGGCGCCGGTTCCGTCATCGTCGACGAGGTGCCGCCGGGCGCGCTCGGGATCGCGCGCGCGCGCCAGACCAACGTCGAGGGCTACGACGAGCGGCTGAAGGAGCGCAGCGAGCCGTGAGCAGCATCGTGTCGTCGCCGCCCAGGCGTAGACTCGCCAGCGAGATGAGCGCCGCCGAGCCGCAGGAGCGTCCGAGCACCCAGCTCCCGATCGGCTACGACAAGCGGCTGATGCTGTTCAGCGGTCGCGCGCACGAGCAGCTCGCGGCCGACATCGCCGGCAAGCTCGACATCGACCTCGGCGGCGTGACGACCAAGACGTTCTCCAACGGCGAGGTCTACTGCCGCTACGAGGAGTCGATCCGCGGCGCCGACGTGTTCATCGTGCAGCCGATCTGCGGCAACCCGCGCACCGGCCTCACCGCCAACGACGCGCTGATGGAGCTGCTGGAGATGGTCGACGCGGCCGTCGGCGGCTCCGCGCACCGCGTGATCGCCGTCTGCCCCTGGTACGGCTACTCGCGCCAGGACAAGAAGTCCGCCCCGCGCGAGCCGATCTCCGCCCGCCTCGTCGCGCGCATGCTGGAGACCGCGGGGATCGACCGGATCCTCACGATGGACCTCCACTCCGGCCAGATCCAGGGCTTCTTCCAGAAGCCGTGCGACCACATGACCGCGATGTGGATGCTCACCAAGTACTTCGCCGACCAGGGCCTCGAGGACCTCGTCGTCGTCTCGCCGGACGCCGGTCGCGTGAAGCTGAACAAGAAGTTCGCCGCCACCATCGGCGCCGAGCTGGCGATCCTCAACAAGGAGCGCCCGGCCCAGCAGGTCGCCGAGATCGGCTACGTGATCGGCGACGTGAAGGGCAAGACGGCCGTGCTCGTGGACGACATCATCGACACGGCGGGCACCTTGAAGGCCGCCGCGCAGACGGTCCGCGACGCGGGCGCCACGCGCGTGCTCGCCGCCGCCACGCACGCCGTCTTCTCCGGCAATGCGTGGGAGAACCTCGCCGCCGCCGCCTTCGACGAGATCGTCGTCACCGACACGATCCCGCTGCGCGACGGCGCGCCGGACAACATCACCGTGCTGCCGTGCGCGGAGCTGCTCACCAGCTCGATCCGCCAGATCTTCACCGACGGCTCGGTGTCCGAGGTCTTCCGCGGCGAGAACCAGCTGTTCTGAGTCCGCACGCCGCCGCCCGTCTGATGGACCTGCTCGGCCTGTCCGAGGAGGAGCTGTGCGCGACGCTGGCCGCCGACCCGCTCGAGCTGCTCTCCGGCCAGCTGGACCATCGCCCCGAGCTCGGCATCCTGCTCGACCTGCTCGCCGAGGCGCAGGAGCGCGCCGGCGCGCCCGTGCTGCGCCGTTGGGTGCGCGCCGAGGGTCCCTCGGGGCGGCCGCTCGACGCGCTGCTGCGGCGCGACTTCGCGGCCTTCGAGGATCAGCTCGCCACGCTCGCCGAGCGCGGCTTCATCGTGCGCGGCGGCGGCGCCTGACACGCACGAGCAGCAGCCCCGCCCACGCGAGCGCGGCCAGCAGGCCGAGCGCGCTGAGCGCGGCGCCGAGCGCGAGCCCTGGCACGCGATAGCTCCACACGACCGCATGCGTCCCAGCCGGGACGACGACGCCGCGCAGCACGGCGTCCGCCTGCAGCGGGTGCGCGGGGACGCCGTCGACGGTGACGGACCAGCCGGGCGCCCAGGTGTCGTCGAGCACGACGAGCCCGCGTTGCGCGAGCGTCGCGCGCAGGCGTACGGAGGCGTTCGTCTCGCCGACGACGCGCACCGAGCCGGCGCTGCCACCCGGTGCGGCGCCGTGCAGCTCGCTCGCGCGGACGGTCGTGTCGCGGCGCGGGTCGAACGCGGGCGCGCCGATCGTTTCCAGCTCCTGGTCGGCGCTCGACGCGATCGCCACGCGCCGCGGGACGAACGCGCGCGGCGCCGCAAGCGTGTTCTCGTCGATCGTCGCGTCCGCGCCCTGGTACACGGGGCGCATCGTGCGCGCTTCGAGCTGCGCTCCGGGCGGCAGCAGCACGTAGCGGGCGCCGAGCAGCCCGAGCACCTGCGGGCTCCGTTCGGTGAACGTTTCTAGGTGGTACGGGTCGTCGGTCGCGTCCATCAGCCGCCACAGGCGGAAGAAACCGTTAGTCGGCAGCGGCGCGTCGGAGCCGCGCACGTCGCGCAGCCCGTAGATCGTCCCCCAGTCGGCGTCCATCGCCTGGATGCCCGATATCCGTCCGGTGCCGGCATGCCGCTGGAGGTAGGCGATCGCCGGCGTGCGCGGAGGGACGATGTCGCGCGCGGGCCCGATCGGCTCGTAGCCCGTCGCGAAGTGCAGCATGTCGAACGCGACGAGCAGCGCGATCGCGACCGCCGCGGCCGTGCGCCATCGCGGACGCGCGCGCAACATGACGAGGATCGCCGCGAGCGCCGCTGCGAGCGCCAGCCACGTCACGACGCTCGCCAGCGCGAGCGCGTGCAAGTCATGCGTGGCCGAGCGGGTCAGCGCGTGCGAGAGCGCCGTCCCCCATGTGCTGGCCTGCGGGCCGATCGACACGATCGCGACGATCCCCGCCAGCCCCGCCGCCGCCGGGGCGAGCCACGCGCGCCCGATGCGGCCGCGCGCGTCGAGCACCGCCTGCAGGCCGAAGCCCGCCAGCAGCGCCGCGGCGAGCAGCATCCACCAGTAGATGCGTGAGTTCTGGACCTGGTCGAAGCCCGGCAGCCGGATGACGAGGTCGTAGACGCCGGGCAGCCGCAGCGCGATCGCCGCGCCGAGGAAGCCGAGCAGCGCGAACGGCGCCTTGCGCCGCCAGCCGCCCGGAGCGAGCAGGCCGATCAGCGCGAGCACGAGCGTCGCCGCGCCCGCGTAGAAGGTGCGCTCCCGGTAGCCGGCCGCTCCCGGCCCCGCGTCGACGCCTTCGCTCGGCCGCCCCCACCAGTCCGGGAACAGCGTCGTGCGCAGCACCGAGGCGGGCATCCTGGAGCCGGCGAAGCCCGGCGCGCCGTGTGCGCGGGCGGCGGCGCCGACGGTGTCGAGCGAAGCGCGCTGCGCGGGCACGAGCACGACCGCCGTGAGCAGCAGCGCGACGGCGACCCCGCCGCCGACCAGCGCGAGCCGCACGGCACGCTCGCGCCGCTTCGCCCCGCGGAACGTCAGCGACCGCACGACCGCGTACAGCGCCGTCGCCGCCAGCACGTGCACCTCCGTGCCGGGATGGCCGCCCGTCAGCGCGACTGCCAGCACCGCCGCGAGCGCGAGGCCGTCGACTGCGCGCCCGCAGCGCACGATCCGCTCGACCAGCCACAGCGCCCACGGCGCCATGGCAACGACCGACACGAACACGCCGTAGCTGAGCCACACGACGTCGAATGCGCACAGCGCGAAGGCGACGCCCGCGACGAGCCCCGGCCAGAAGCCGAGCCGCAGCTCGCGCGCGAGCAGATACGTGCCGAAGCCGGCGAACCACAGCTTGAGCGCCGCCGCCACGCCGAGGCTGTAGTTGAGCGGCAGGATCCACAGCGGCAGGCTGAACGGGCTCAGCCACGCGATCTGCGAGTTGGCCCACAGCGGCGTGCCGCCGAACGCGTAGGGGTTCCAGGCGAGGAACGTGCCGGCGTGGATCAGCCGGCGGGCGAGCACGTCCCACGCGTAGTAGGAGTAGGGGACGTCGCCGAGGTCGGTGTTGAGCCAGCGTTCGACGCCCGCGGGCGCGAGCGCGTGGAACGGCGGCTGGAGGTAGACGAGCGCCGTCGGCGAGAGCACCTGGCCCTGCACGAGTGCCGGCCACAGGTACACGAGCACGACGAGACCCAGCAGCAGCGCTGCGGAGCGATGCTCGTGGGCGCGGAATGCGCGGACGATCGAGCCGAAGCGCGCTGACGCGGTCCCCTGGTCCCCCGATGGCATCTGCGCGGCCGCCGCCCGACTCCCCCGCTGGGAGCGGCTGACCATGCGCCATTCTTACCAGAAGCGGGTGCGTCGCCGGGCCGGAAATCTGTCGGCCGGCGTGCTCAGGACTTGTCCGGCTTGCGCTCGCCCGGCCACACGCCGAACAGGTGCTGGAACGTTCTCGCGCCGGCGCGGTCGACGGCGGCGCGCGTGGCGGCGAAGGTCGCGCCCTGCAGCGCGGCGGCGCCGACGATGCGCGGCAGGCTCGCGCGCTCGGTCGTCGCTCTCGGCGGGGCGGCGTCGTCGATGCGCGCCCACAGCGCGTCGAAGATGCGCCGCGCGAGCCTTCCGCCGACGATCCCGGCGACGATCCCGAACGGCTTGTAGAGCAGCTTCATCGCCGCGAAGCCTACCCGCAGCGACGGTTCCCCTCGCATGGCGACCAGCGGGTCGGGCACACTGTGACCAGGCAGACCACGAGAGAGCACAGGTGGCGGGATGACCGATGCAGCCCACTCCCCCGACGACGGCGCAGCCGAGGAGCTGCTGCGCCGGGCTCTGCTCGACGCCTCCGACGCGGCCGCCGTCTCGCTCGCGGTCGACGGCCTGCCGGTCAGCGAGGCGGTCACGGTCGTCTTCCACGGCCGCCGCGACCTCGGCACGATCCAGACGTACGTCGCGCGCGGGCGCCGCGGCGCCGGCGAGACGATCGCCGCGCGCGAGCTGCTGCGCGTCCCCTGCGACCTCGACCTGGGCGAGGCCGAGGACCGCGAGGAGGCCGCCCGCCTCTACCTCGAGCAGGCGACCGCGCTGCGCGACGCGCTCGTCGGCGCCGACACGGTCCTCGACGTGTGGCGCGAGCCGCTCGAAGAGCTGGCCGAAGGCGACGTGACGGTCGTGCGCTCGCTCGAGCTGCGCACGCCGCTGCCGGCGCATCGCCTGCTGCCGGTCGCGCTCGTCGCGCCCGAGCGCCGGCTCGTCGTCGCGCCCGTCTGCGGCGCGCGCACGCTCGCCGAGGGCAGGCCGCCGCTCGGGATCGCCTGCGCCCAGCAGGACCTCGCGCGCATCTACCCGCTGCCGGACGACCCCGAGCGCTGCCTCGCCGAGTTCGCCGAGCTGGCGGCCGCGCACGCACGCGAGCTGGCGGCGCGGCTCGAGCGCCAGGAGGCGTCCGTCGAACGCTTCCTGGAGCTGAGCGGCGAGGACCCGCCTTCGCCTCTGCTCTGAGCGATCCGCGATGATGCCGCCGCGATGCGGCGCCCCCTCCGGATCCTCCTGCTCGCGTTCGGCGTGGTCGCGTTCGTGGCGATCAGCCTCGGGCTCGGGCGCGTGCTGAGCGCCAACGGCGCCGAGCAGGACGCGATCCTCGCGCTGCTGCGGACGCAGGCGCGCGGCGACGCCGCCGGCATGGTCGCGCAGATCGAGGGCTGCGCCCGACGGCCGAGCTGCGTCGCAAGAGCGCGCGCGAACGCCGCTCGTCTACGGGCTCCCGGCAAGGTCGAGCTCGTGCGGCTCGACGCCTCGACGAGCTTCTCGCTCGGCGGCACGAGCGGCGTCGCGCGGGTGGTGTGGAAGACGCCGACGCACGAGACCGTGGTCCAGTGCGTGACGGTCGATCGCGGCGGCGACGTGATCGGCGGCCTGTCGGTCGAGCTGCGCGCGCTCAGCGGCCCGATCGGCCATCAGTCGGCCTGTCCGTCAGCCTCCTGACCACAGGCCCATCCCGCGGCTGTCGTAGTCTGCCAGGGGGATGCGCCGTCGTCTGTCGTTCCTTCCCCTGGTCGCGCTGCTGCTCGCGCTCGCCGCCCCTGCCCTCGCGGCCGCGCCGGCCGGCGGGGTCGGCGCTCCGTCCACGGCCGAGACGCCGAGCGCGAGACCGCACAAGCTCGAGGGGCAGGACCGCCGCTACCTGCTCGGCGGCGCCTGGCTGATGCGGATGGACCCGGCCGACGCCGGCCTCGCGCAGCGCCTCTATGCGCAGACGAGCACCGACGGCTGGAGCGCGACGACGGTCCCCAGCGCCTGGAACGCGGGCGACGACAGCCAGCCGAGCTTCCTCGGCTCGGTCGCCTGGTACCGCAAGGACTTCCGCCTGCCGTCGCGCGCCGGGGCGCTCGCCTGGATCGCGCGCTTCGAGTCGGTCAACTTCCGCGCGACGGTGTGGCTCAACGGCCGCCAGCTGGGCGACCACGTCGGCGGCTACCTGCCGTTCGAGCTCGACCTGCCCAACGTCAGCCGCACGGGCGTCAACCACCTCGTCGTGCGGGTCGACAACCGCCGCACGCCGGCCGACTCGAACGGCGCGCCCGGCGAGATCCCGCAGCCGCCCGGCGGCTGGTGGAACTACGGCGGGCTGCTGCGCGAGGTCGCGATCCGCGCCGTCGACCGCGTCGACATCGAGGACGTGCAGGTGCAGCCGCAGCTTCCCTGTCCGCGCTGCTCGGCGACGATCGTGATGCACGCGAGCGCGCGCAACCTCTCGCGCGCCACCCAGCTCGTGCACCTGACCGGCCGCTTCGGCGGCGCGCCGGTCGACTTCGGCTCGCTGGCGATCCGCGCCGGCGCGAGCGCCACGTTCGCGGGCCATCTCGTCGTCAGGCACCCGAAGCTGTGGTCGCCGGCGCACCCGACCCTCTACGGCGTGCGGCTCGCGGCCACCGCGGCGCAGGCCCACAAGCACGCCACGCCCGCCGCCGGCTACACGCTGCGCACCGGCATCCGCACACTGACGGTCGACGGCGCCGGCCGGCTGATCCTCAACGGCAGCACGGTCGTGCACTTCCGCGGCGTCGCGCTGCACGAGGACACGCTCACGAACGGTCCGGTGCAGAGCCACGCGGCGCGCCTGCACCTGATCGCCCTGCTCAAGCAGACGCACTCGACGTTCGTGCGCGCGCACTACCCGCTCGACCCCGACTTCGAGGACCTTGCCGACCAGAACGGCATCCTGCTGTGGTCCGAGATCCCGGCGAGCTATCAGCTGCCCGACGTCGACCTCGGCCGTCCCGCCTTCCGCGGCCTCGCGCTCGACGAGCTGAGAGCGAACGTCCTCGCCAACCGCAACCACGCGGCCGTCGCGGCCTGGTCGATCGGCAACGAGATGCCGAGCGCGCCGGGGCCGCGCCAGACCTCCTACATCGCTGCCGCCGCCGCGCTCGCGAAGCAGCTCGACCCGACGCGGCCGGTCGCGCTCGCGTTCGCCGGGCATCCCGAGACGCCCTGCCAGCCGGCCTACGGCCCGATCGACCTGCTGGGGATGAACGACTACTTCGGCTGGTACACGGGCTACGCCGGCGACATCGCCGACCGCGACCTGCTGCCCAGCTTCCTCGACGCGCTGCGCCGCTGCTACCCGCACAAGGCGCTCGCGGTCACCGAGTACGGGGCGGAGGCGAACCGCGACGGACCGGTGGAGGAGAAGGGCACCTACCAGTTCCAGTCCGACTTCATCAGATACCAGCTCGGCGTCTTCGCCACGAAGCCGTGGCTCACCGGCAGCGTCTACTTCACGCTGCAGGAGTTCCGTGTGCGGCCGTTCTGGGGCGGCGGCAACCCGTGGGGCTCGCCGCCGCTGCACACGAAGGCCGTCGTGCGGTTGGATTGGTCGGAGAAGCCGGGCTTCTCGGTGCTCGCCGCCGGACAGGCGAGGGTGCGCCAGTACGTGCCGCTGCGTTAGCGGTGACGGGCCGGCGTGCGGGTCGGCGACGGCGCGTGCTCGCGGCGGCGCGCGGGCGGGGGCAGCAGGTCGGCCAGCCGCGCCGGCTCGCGCAGGCGCACGCGCGCGGGGACGGCGTCGGGGAGCGGGATGCCGCCGCCGCAGGGGCCGCGCGGCGCGATCGGCTGGAGGCGGTCGCTCCCGCCGCCGCCCTGGTCGTCCTCGTCCTCGCCGCGGCTGACGAGCGGGACGATCCGCTCGTCGCGCAGCAGCGGCAGCAGCAGCACGGCCGCGAAGCCGAAGCCGAGCAGATGCAGACCGCCCAGGAGTGCGACGAGCAACGTCTCGTCCGCCATGGGGTGAGCGTAGCGTCACGCGCCGGGCTGCGCACGAATTGCGCTAAGCTCCCTCGCCGCTCATGGCCGACGACACGACCACACTCACCGTCGCCCCTCGCTCCGTCGAGGGGTCCCGCGCGAACCGCCGCCTGCGCCGCACCGGGCTCGTCCCCGGCGTCGTCTACGGCGGCGAGGGCGAGCCGATCGCCTTCCAGGTGGACGCGCGCACGCTTCGCAACGCGCTCGCCCACGGCGGCGCCGTCATCACGCTCACCGTCGAGGGCGCGGGCGAGACGCCGGTCGTGCTCAAGGACCAGCAGCGCCACCCGGTCACGGGCGACACGATGCACATCGACCTGCTGCGCGTCGACCTCAGACAGAAGATCGGCGCCGTCGTCGTGCTCGAGCTGACCGGCGGCGACGACGCCCCCGGCGTGAAGGCCGGCGGCGTGCTCGAGCAGGTCACGCGCGAGCTGAACATCGAGGCGCTGCCGAACGAGATCCCCGACACGATCACGCTCGACGTGTCGGCCGCCGAGATCGGCGACACGATCACGCTTGCCTCGGTCACCGCGCCCGCGGGCGTCGAGTTGCTCGACGACGCCGAGACGGTCGTCGTCACGCTCACCCCGCCGCGCCTCTCGACCGAGGCCGACGAAGAGATCGAGACCGAGACCGAGGTCGTCGGCGAGGCCGGCGCCGAGGGCGAAGCCGCTGCCGAGGGCGATTCCTCGGACGGCGGCGAGTAGCCGCACCGCGGCCGTGCGCCTGCCAGGGGCAGGACGCGCCGACTGGCTGATCGTCGGGCTCGGAAATCCGGGCTCCGAATACGCCGGCACGCGCCACAACATCGGCTTCGAGGTCGCGAACGTGCTGGCTGAGCGCTGGGGCCTGTCGCGCGCGAAGCAGAAGTACGCCGGCCTGCTGACCGAGGGCCGCGCCGGTTCGCCGGGCGTCGGCGCCGACCTGCCGCGCGTCGCCGTGCTGCTGCCGCAGACGTACATGAACGAGGCCGGTCGCTCCGTCGGCCCCGCGCGCGGCGCACTGAGAGTGCCGCTGGAGCGGGTGCTCGTCCTGCACGACGAGATCGACCTGCCGTTCGGCGAGATCCGCACGCGGTTGGGCGGCGGGCTGGCGGGCCACAACGGGCTGAAGTCCCTGAAGCGGGAGCTCGGCTCGGCCGACTTCGCGCGCGTGCGGATCGGCGTCGACCGGCCGCCGACGACCGACCCGGACCGGGTCGCCGCCTACGTGCTCGGGAAGTTCCGCGAGCCCGCGGCCGACGTGTCGGCGTTGGTGGACGCCGCGGCCGACGCGGCCGAGGCGATCGTGCTCGGCTCGCGCTCGCTCGCGTAGCTGGCGCTCCGCTCCGGCCGGGTCGGCGCTGCGCCGCGCCCGCCGATGGGCATCGAGGGGGAGGGAGCGGTTGCGCCGCCGTCCCTGCGCTCCTCTCTGCGTGGTCCGCGTCCCGGTTTGCGCAAACGCGGCCGCCCGCTCCGAGCACTGTACGTCTGACCACCGTATAGGAGCGCCGCACCGCGCCCGAGCAGACCCGCCACGTACACTCAAAACGACGAGGCCGCGCAGCCCCTGCGCGGCCGTTCTGCGTGCCCTCCTCCATGCTCAGCGCCCTCCTCGCCTACGCCGCCGACGACCCCGCCCTCGCCACGCTCGCGCGCGAGGGTGGGCGGGCGTTCGCGTCGGTCTCGCTGAAGCCCTACGTGATCGCGGCCCTCGCGCAGGAGGATCCGGGCAAGCCGCTGCTCGTCGTCGCCGGCGACGACCGCCACGCGCGCGACCTCGCCGCCGACCTGCGCACCTGGCTCGCCCCCCGGCCCGTCCGCTTCTATCCGAGCCGCGGCGTCACGTACGAGTCGCACCTCGCGCCGCCGCCGCACCTCGTCGGCCTGCGCGTGGCGGCGCTCGACGCGCTGCTCGACGAGGCAAGACACGAGCACGGCGCGCCCGTCGTGGTCGTCTCCGCCGTCGCGCTGTCGGAGAAGGTCCCCGACCCGAGACTGCGCCCGCATGGCTTCACGCTCAGAAGAGGCGATCTGCTCGACCTCGAGGAGCAGGCCGTCGAGCTGGTCAAGGCCGGCTACGAACGCGTCGAGCAGGTCGAGGACCGCGGCCAGTTCGCGATCCGCGGCGGGCTGCTCGACGTCTTCCCCGCGACCGAGGACCATGCGGTGCGCGTCGACCTGTTCGACATCGAGATCGAGTCGCTGCGCTGGTTCTCGACGTTCACGCAGCGCTCGCTCGGCGACGTCGAGCAGGTCGAGATCGCGCCGGCCGCCGAGCTGGCCGCCGAGCACCGCGAGCTGGCCGAGGCGGCGGCGATCGCGGACGACGCGGCCGAGCGCCGGGACGTCGCCGAGCTGCTGCCCGTCAAGGACTTCCACGCGATGCTCGACCTCGTCCCCGACGCGGCCGTGCTGATCGCCGCCGAGGAGGAGATCGCGCCCGCGCTCGTCGACCACTGGCAGGACGTCACGGCCGCCTTCCACGATGACGACGCGCACCACCTCTACATCGCGCCCGGCGCGATCGAGACCGCGCTCGAGGCGCGTGCCAAGGTGCGGCTGTCCGCGATCGACCAGGACCAGCCGGTCCAGTTCCGCGGCCAGGCGGCCGATGTCGCCGCGCGCAGCGTCAAGGACGCCGAGCCGGAGCTGGAGAAGCTCGTGCGCTCCGGCTACCGCACCGTCGTCGCCTTCGGCGCGAGAGGCGAGGGCGAGCGCGCCGCCTACAACCTCGGCCGCCTGAAGGTCCGCTGGGTGAACGGCGCGGCGCCCCAGGGCGCCGACCTCGCCTTCGCGGAGGCGCGCCTGCGCGACGGCTTCGTCGCGCCCGGCTTCAGACTCGCGGTGATCCCCGAGCACCGGCTGTTCCGCCGCCGCGCAGCGCGCACCGGGGGAACGGGCGCCGGCGCGGGCCGCCGCCGCGGCGCGCTGCGCTCCTTCACCGACCTGCGCACCGGCGACATCGTCGTGCACGAGGACCACGGGCTCGCGCGCTTCGCCGGCTTCGACACGAAGACCGTCGCCGGCGTCACGCGCGACTACCTGAACCTCGAGTACGCCGGCACCGACAAGGTCTTCCTGCCGGTCGACCAGTTCGCGAAGATCAGCCGCTACGTCGGCGCCGGCGGCGAGCACCCGCCGCTGTCGAAGCTCGGCGGGACCCGCTGGGAGACGATCAAGTCGCGTGCGCGCAAGGCGGCGCAGGAGCTGGCCGGCGAGCTGCTCAACCTCTACGCCGAGCGCCGCCGCCGCGAAGGCCATGCGTTCCCGCCGGACACGGACTGGCAGCGCGACTTCGAGGACGCCTGGCCCTACCGCGAGACGCCCGACCAGCGCGAGGCGATCGAGCAGGTGAAGATCGACATGGAGACGGCGCGGCCGATGGACCGCCTCGTCTGCGGCGACGTCGGCTACGGCAAGACCGAGGTCGCGCTGCGCGCCGCCTTCAAGGCCGCCAACGACGGCAAGCAGGTGATGGTGCTCGTGCCGACGACGATCCTCGCCCAGCAGCACTACGGCACCTTCTCCGAGCGGCTGAAGGACTACCCGTTCACGATCGAGCACGTCTCGCGCTTCCGCCCGGCGGCCGACCAGAGAGCGGCGATCAAGGCGTTCGGCGAGGGCAAGGTCGACATCCTGATCGGCACTCACCGCCTGCTCTCGCGCGACGTGCGCGCGAAGAACCTCGGCCTGCTGATCGTCGACGAGGAGCAGCGCTTCGGCGTCAAGCAGAAGGAGCTGCTGCGCCAGGTCAAGCTGAGAGTCGACGTGCTCGCGATGAGCGCGACGCCGATCCCGCGCACGCTGCAGATGTCGATCGCCGGGATCCGCGACCTGTCGGTGATCGAGACGCCGCCGGAGGGCCGCCGGCCCGTCAAGACGTACGTCGGCGAGTACGACGAGCAGCTCGTGAAGGCGGCGATCGAGCGCGAGCGCGCCCGCAGAGGGCAGGCGTTCTTCCTGCACAACCGCGTCGAGACGATCGACGAGACGGCCGAGCGGCTGCGCGGGCTCGTGCCCGAGGCGCGCTTCGTCGTCGCGCACGGCCAGCTCGACGAGCAGGAGCTGGAGAGACGGATGCTGATGTTCCTGCGCGGCGACGCCGACGTGCTCGTGGCGACGAGCATCATCGAGTCGGGCATCGACATCCCGCAGGCGAACACGCTGATCATCGAGCGCGCCGACCACTTCGGGCTCGCGCAGCTCTACCAGATCCGCGGTCGCGTGGGCCGGAGTCGCGAGCGCGCGTACGCGTACCTGCTGTATCCGTCGGCGGCCGCGCTCACGCCGGATGCGGCGCAGCGGTTGTCCGCTCTGTCCGACTACACGGAGCTCGGGGCCGGCTTCAAGGTCGCGATGCGCGACCTCGAGCTGCGCGGCGCCGGCAGCCTGCTCGGCGACGAGCAGTCCGGCCACGTCGCGGCGCTCGGCTTCGAGCTGTACATGCAGATGCTCGACGAGGCGGTCGCGGAGCTCGGTGGGGAGGAGGGCCGCGTCGAGGACGAGCGCGAGCCGGTCCGTCTCGACGTCAACGTCGACGCCTACGTGCCCGCCGACTACGTCCCCTACGAGCAGGCCAAGATCGACGTGCACCGCCGCATCGCGGGGGCCGTCGAGGTGGCGGAGCTGCACGAGCTGCGCCATGAGCTGGAGGACCGCTTCGGCCCGCTTCCGGCGCCGCTCGAGAACCTGCTGCTGCTGCAGCAGGCGCGCATCAAGCTCGGCGAGGCGGGCGCGCGCGCCGTCAGCTTCCGCAGCGGGCGGCTCGCGGTCACGCCGATCGAGCTCGACTCGCGCCGCGCGAAGCGGATCCGCGAGGAGATCCCGGAGGCGCTCTACGAGTCGGGCAAGTCGCAGCTCTCGATGCGCGTGCCGGACGATCCGGCGGCGCGCTTCCCGGCCGTCGTGCGGGCCGCCGACGTGCTGCTGGCCGTCACGCGCGAAGCGGCATAAGCCCTGCAAACCGGCAGCTTCTGGATTATGAACCCGGCCATGCTCGCTAAAAGTTGGATAACGATTCGCGGTACTGACGCACACGGCGTCGCGGGTTCGCTACAGTGCCCCTGCTCGTGAGGAAAACACTTCGCATCCTTCTGGCGCTCGGCGCCTTTTTTGTGGCCGCAATCGCGCTCGCCGCCTGTGGCGGAAGCAGCAGCAACAGCGTGCCCAGCAACGCGGTCGCGAGCGTCGACGGCACGGCCATCACGAAGGCGGACTACGCCAAGTGGGCGGCCATCACCGCGAAGGGCGCCGCCCAGGGCGGCGTGGTCGTGGTCCCGGACCCGCCGGCGTACACGGCCTGCATCGCCACGCTGCGCAGACAGACGGAACCGGTCAGAGGCCAGCCGGCCCCGACGGACGTCACCCTGCGCGCCCAGTGCAGACAGGTCAACGACCAGCTCGTCCAGCAGACGATGGGCACTCTGATCCAGAACGTCTGGATAGAGAAGGAGGCGAAGGCCCAGGGCGTCTCGGTCACGGACGCCGAAGTCCAGAGACAGCTCGCGCTGACGAAGAGACAGTCCTTCCCGAGCGAAGCGGCGTACCAGAGATTCCTCAGACAGTCCGGCATGACGCCCGCCGACGTGCTCGAGCGGATCCGCGTCCAGGCGCTGGCAGCGAAGCTGACGAGAAAGATCCAGAACAGCGCCGCGCCCGTCACCGACGCGCAGATCCAGAGCTACTACGAAAGAAACAGAGCGCAGTTCGCGGTGCCCGAGCGGCGCAACGTGCAGCTCATCCTCACCAGAGACCTGGCGCAGGCGAACGCCGCCAAGAGCGCCGTCCAGGGTGGCACGAGCTGGGCCGCCGCCGCGAAGAAGTACTCGACGGACGCCGCCTCGAAGGCGACCGGCGGAGTGCTCAACGGCGTCAGCCAGGGCCAGCAGGACAGAGCGTTCGACCAGTCCGCCTTCACCGCCAAGAAGGGCGTGATCGTCGGGCCGGTCAAGGGCCAGTTCGGCTACTACGTGATCCGCGTGACCGGCATCACGCCGGCTCAGCAGACGTCGCTGGCGGCCGCCAGAGCCCAGATCAGCTCGCTGCTCCAGCAGCAGGGTCAGCAGCAGAAGATGGCCTCGTTCATAAGAGACTTCCAGTCCCGCTGGAGAGGCAAGACGAACTGCCGCACCGGCTACGTCGTCCAGCTCTGCACCAACGCGCCGACGCCCAGAACCACCTCGACGGCTGGCGGCACGGTCGCCACGTCGACCTCGGGCGCAAGCACCAGCGGCAAGTAGCGGTAGGGATCGGCGGGCCCCGCCGATCCCCACTAGCATCCCGCGCGTGAGCGCGAGCGGGCCGGAGATCCAGGAGGCGCTGCTGCGTCTCGACGACCTCACGCGCCGGCTGCGGGCGGAGTGCCCGTGGGATTGCGAGCAGGACGAGCGCACGATCGTCCCGCACACGCTGGAGGAGGCCTACGAGCTCGCCGACGCCGCGCAGCGCCGCGACGACGGCAAGCTGCTCGACGAGCTCGGCGACGTCCTCTTCCAAGTCCACTTCCTCGCGCTGCTGCTGGAGGAGCGCGGCGCCGGCGACCTCGCCGCGGTCGCCGAGCACTGCCGCCAGAAGCTGATCCGCCGCCACCCGCACGTCTTCTCGGACGTCGAGGATCACGGGAGGCCGGAGGCCGACAGTCGTCATCAGGACGCGGGCCTGGATGGCCCGCGGAGCATCACCTCGGGCGAGGTGCTGCGCAACTGGGACGAGATCAAGAAGGGCGAGGACGGCCGCGAGCCGGGGATCTTCGGCGAGGTGCCGGAGAACCTGCCGTCGCTGCTGCACGCGCGCAAGGTGCAGCGGCGGGCCGCGTCGAGCGGCTTCGACTTCGAGGGCGTCGACGGCCCGCTGCAGTCGGTGCGCGACGAGCTGGACGAGCTGGAGGCCGTGGCCGGTGCCGACGGCGACGCCGCCCGCGACGAGCGCTTCCACGAGCTCGGCGACGTGCTGTTCGCGGCCGTCAACGTCGCGCGCAAGCTGAAGGTCGATCCCGAGCTGGCGCTGCGCGCGGCGAGCGAGCGCTTCCGCGGCCGGGTCGAGGACGGCGTCGCCGTCGCCGCGCGCGACGGCCGCGCCTGGGAGGATCTCACGCCCGACGAGCAACTCGCCTACTACGCGCGCGGCCGCCTGCTGCGCGACGCCGCGCCCCACCGACCAGGAGAGCCCAGCGAATGAGCCAGATCGAGCACGTGCACGCCCGCCAGATCCTCGACAGCCGGGGCAACCCGACCGTCGAGGTCGAGCTGTCCCTGCGCTCGGGCGCATGGGGCCGCGCGGCGGTGCCGTCGGGCGCCTCGACCGGCGAGTACGAGGCGACCGAGCTGCGCGACGGCGGCGACGCGTACCTCGGCAAGGGCGTGACGAAGGCTGTCGGCAACGTCAACGGCGAGATCGCGACCGCCGTGCGCGGCCGCGACGCCACGAACCAGGCGGGGATCGACCGGCTGCTCATCGAGCTCGACGGCACGCCGAGCAAGTCGCGCCTCGGCGCAAACGCGATCCTCGCCGTCTCGCTCGCCGCGGCGCACGCGGCGGCGGCGGAGGAGCGCCAGCCGCTGTGGCGCTACCTCGGTGGCGACGCGGCGCACATCCTGCCCGTGCCGATGATGAACGTGCTCAACGGCGGCGCGCACGCCGACAACAAGGTCGACTTCCAGGAGTTCATGGTCGTCCCGTACGGCGCGAGAACGTTCTCGCAGTGCCTGCAGATCGGCACCGAGGTCTTCCACCACCTCAAGAAGACGCTGCACGACCGCGGCCTCGGCACCGCCGTCGGCGACGAGGGCGGCTTCGCACCCGACCTCGCCTCCAACGAGGCGGCGCTGGAGGTGCTGATGGCCGGCATCAGAGCGGCCGGCTACGTGCCCGGCGAGGACGTCGCGATCGCGCTCGACCCGGCCACCAGCGAGATCTACGACAACGGCCGTTACGTGTTGGAGCACGAGGGCCGCTCGCTGTCGGCGGCCGAGCTGGCCGACTACTGGGCCGACCTCGCCGCCCGCTACCCGATCGTCTCGATCGAGGACGGCATGGACGAGGGCGACTGGGACGGCTGGGCGACGCTCACGCAGCGGCTCGGCGACAAGGTCCAGCTCGTCGGCGACGACCTGTTCGTGACGAACTCGCAGCGGCTCAGACGCGGCATCGACCAGAGAGTCGGCAACTCGATCCTCATCAAGGTCAACCAGATCGGCACGCTGACCGAGACGCTCGACGCGATCAAGATGGCGCGCGAGGCCGGCTACAGCGCCGTCATGTCGCACCGCTCCGGCGAGACGGAGGACGTCACGATCGCCGACCTCGCGGTGGCGACCGGCTGCGGGCAGATCAAGACCGGCGCGCCGTCGCGCTCGGACCGCGTGGCGAAGTACAACCAGCTGCTGCGGATCGAGGAGGCCCTGGGCGCCGACGCCGCGTTCCCGGGCCGCAGCGCCTTCAGACGCGCCGGCTGACGCACGGGAAGGAGAACGCGGGCGGCTCGCGAAGGAGTCGCAATGCCGCCCGCCAGCTCCGCCTCAGCACGCCGTCCGCCCGCCGTCAGCCCCATCGGCGCCGCCGCGCTGCGCGTGCGCTGGGACCGCGTCGGGCGGATCGCGCTGCTCGTCGTGCTGCTGCTCGTCGCGCTCGCATACGTGGGGCCGGCGCGCTCGCTGCTGTCGACGTGGCACACGTCGAGCGCGAAGCAGGCCCAGCTCCACGCGCTCCAGCGCGAGCATCAGGCGCTGCTGCAGCGCGCGCGCGCCCTGCGCGACCCGCGCACCGTGCAGGCCGAGGCGCGCCGGCTCGGGATGGTCAAGCCGGGCGAGCAGGCGTACGTCGTGCAGGGCCTGCCGGGCGGGTAGCGCCGCCGGTACCCTGCCGGGCGATGCACGTCGACACCGCCCTGCAGCTGTGGAGCGACGGCCAGCGCCGGCTGAGCCGTGCCGAGCCGGACGAGCGGCGTCTGCTCGAGCGCGTCAGCGATCGGATCGTCGACGAGCTGCGCCGGCGCCTCGGCGGCTCCTTCACGACCGGCGAGCTCGCGGACCTCTACAGCGCCGGCACCGACTGGTGCCTCGACGTCGCGATCGCGACGGTCCCGAACGACCCGCGCGGCTGGGACGCCCAGACGGCCGGCGACGCGGCCTTCGCCCGCTACGTCCGCGAGGCGTCCGACTGGTCAGGCGGCCGCCGCCGCGACCCCGACGAGATCGAGCAACAAGAACAACCGCTCGACCAGCCGTAAGTCGCCGGGACTACTGGTCGTCTGACTCGACCCGCTTGATCACGATCTGATCCTCTTCGATCGTGATCTCGACGGGGCGGTGGCCGGCCCAGTGCTCGGCGTAGACGGGGTCGTCCTGGACGGCCGGGTCGAGCCAGAGGCCGTAGCCCTCGTCGCCGTGGTCGAACGTGCCCTCGAGCGGACCGGTGCGCGCCTTGCGGCGGCGACCGCCGCGGCGACCGCGGCGACGCGACGGCTTCTCGCCGTCCTCGTCTTCGTCCTCTTCGTCGTCGGTAGCGGCGGCCTTGCGGGAGCGGGCTCTCGCGGCAGCCTGCTTGGCGGCCTCGGCCTCCTCGCGCTCGCGCTCCTTCTGCGCGGCCTCGAGCTCGGCGGCGATCAGCGCGTCGTCCTCGGCGCGCAGGTCGATCTCGTCGTCGAAGTCGACGGCGCCGTTGGGCTCCGCCTCGTCGGGCACGAGCTCGTTCTCGCGCTTGAACGCGGCGATCTGCTGCGTCGTGACCTCGAGCTGGTGGGCGATCCAGGCGTCGGTGCGGCCCTGGCGGACCCACGTGCGAATCTGGTTGAGTTGGGGGCGAAGCGATCTGCGTGGCATCGGCCGGGCAGACTAGCGAATGTGGGCGCCCGGCGATCCGCCGGGAAATGGGGAGCACGGCTGAGCCTGCGGGTATCCTTCGTCTTCGGGCTTTCGGCATCCCACCGCCTCGCCGTCCGAACGCTCATCCGGCCACCATGGACAGCAGGGAGGCAGCGCCGCAATGTTGGTCCTGACGCGCAAGTCCAACCAGAGCATCATGATCGGGGACGACATCGAGGTTCTCGGTCCTCTCGATCATGGGGGAGAAGGTGCGGATCGGCATCCAGGCTCCGCGAGACGTCCCGGTCTTCCGCAAGGAGGTCTACCTGGAGATCCAGGAGGAGGCCGCCGCCGAAGGCGCGCGCGAGGAGGTCGACGCGGCGCTGCGGGACATCGGCGCCGAGAGCTGACGCGGCGGTCGTCGCGGCCTGCCGGGCCGCGCCCGCGGCGGCTGGCCCTCAGCCCATCGCGTAGTAGAGCGTCTCGAACATCGCGACCGTGACCACGACGGCGGTCACGACGATCGAGAGCACGAGGAACGCGAAGCGCCAGGAGCCGTGCTTGTGCACGCGCTCCAGGTGGCGCTGGCGCGTGCGCTGGACGGCGGTCTCCCGCAGTCGCTCGCGTCGCACGCGATCCTGGGTCGTCTCCTCGAAGAAGGCCTGCTCGAGCTGAGCGAGGCTCTGACGCATCTTCATCGGCAGGAAACCCTAGCAGCGTGCCGAACGCGCGCGAGCATTGCTCAGCAGGCGCCCCAGAGCCCGGCGCCGGCCGCGCGCGCCGCCTGCTGGAGCGCGCCGAAGCGCTCGGCGTCGGCCGTGTTGGGCGCGATCTCGAGCGTGCGCGCGGCGCCGTCCTGCACCAGCTGCGCGTTGACGAGCAGGCCGTCCCGCGCGCGGTAGACGTACGCGAGCAGGCGGCCGTAGCGGTCGCGCAGCTCGCGATCGAAGCGCAGCGTCAGCGGCGCGCCGGCGCCGCCCAGCAGGCGCGCGTTGAGGTCGTGCGCCTGCGGGCCGAAGCACTGCACCGGCGTGTTCGGCTTCACCGTCTCCGGCGTGTCCATCCCGATGTAGCGGACGCGCTCCTCGCGCCCGCCGACCCGCACGACGATCGTGTCGCCGTCGATCACCCGCTCGAGGCGGGCGCTCGCCGAGCCGCCCGCTCTGAACGGACTGCCGCCTCCGCCGCCGAGCCAGCCGGGGACGCGCACGTCGCCGAGCACGAGCCCGGCGGCCAGCAGCAGGACGATCCAGGGAAGCGCGCGCGGCCAGGTCATCGGCCGAGGCTACGACGCCCGCCTGCGGCGGCGCAGCCCGGCTTCGCGACGATTCAGCGCAATCGCGCGCGCATCGCCGCCGTGCGGCTGCGCGCTACGCGACTTCCTGCTGCTCGTAGACGCCGATGAAGCGCAGGTAGTTGTCGGCCACCTGCGAGGCGGCGTCGTCGCGCGCGATCGAGCCGTCGAGGAAGCCTCTGAGCGCGTCCCACCAGATCGAGCGGCCGATCGCGAAGCCGACGAAGCCCTCGACCGGCGCCGCCTCGCGCAGCCAGTGGTCGACCTTCGCGTCGCTCGCGCCGCGGCCGAGCAGCACGCAGACGACGTTCTCGCGGCCCTCGCCCGAGCGCGCCTGCTCGGCGAGCATCTGCGCGTCGGCCTGGGCGTCGACGCCCTCGATCTTCCAGATGTCGACCTCGATGCCGGCGTTCTGGATGTCCTCGATCGCGCGGCGCATCAGCTCGGGGCGCAGCTCGGCGTCGTAGCGGTCGGTGTCCCCGCCGACGGCGGCGAGCTGGTCGTCCTCGGCGGGCACGAGCAGCTCGAAGAGGAACTTGCGGCCGTTGGCGTGCAGCCAGTCGGACAGGCGCTCGAGGCGGCCGAGCTGGCGCTCGTTCATCTCCGCGTCGCCGTCCGGGTTGTAACGCACGAGCACCTTGTTGAAGGCGGGGTCGAACTGCTCGATGTGGGCGCCGAAGTCGTCGCCGTACTGGAAGTCGAACTCGTTCTGGCCGCTCTTCTCGATCGGCATCGCGAGCTTGAGGCCCTTCGCCTTCGCGCGGCCCGGCACGTCGCTGCCGAACTGCTCGTCGACGAGCACGCCGGTCGCGCCGGCCTCGGCGCCGCGCTCCACCGCCAGCTCCATGCCCTCGTAGATCAGCCGCTTGGCGTCGGCGATCGTCTCCGTCTCTTCGGGCGTCGGGTCGCCGGCGATCCCGAACATCTTCTTCTGGAACGAGCCGCGGTGGTCGAACGCGAGGATGTAGAGCTTGCCGTCGTAGCCGAGAGCCATGGTGAGGTCGTCCTTCGTCGGGGGCAGTTGGCGGATCTGCGCCGGGCGAGTCTACCCGTGGCGCGCGGTTTGCAGCGCCTCTGGGGCGGCTACGCTGGCCGCTCGTGGACGCCAACTTCACCGGTCCCAACTACACGGTCGGCATCGAGGAGGAGCTGATGATCCTCGACGCCGAGTCGCTCGAGCTCGTCAACGCGATCGAGTCGCTGCTCGAGGGCCAGCCGCCGGAGCGCGTCAAGCCGGAGCTGATGGAGTCCGTGCTGGAGATCGCGACCTCGCCGCAGCCCAACGCGGCGGAGGCGGGCGTGGAGCTGCGCGCGCTGCGCACCCGGGTCGCGCAGGCGGCCGCCGCGAAGGGCCTGACGATCGGCGCCGCCGGAACGCACCCGTTCGCGCTGTGGGAGGACCAGCGCATCGTCGGGCGCGACCGCTACCGCGACCTCGTCAGCGACCTGCGCTTCGTCGCGCGCCAGGAGCTGCTGTTCGGCCAGCACGTGCACGTCGGCCTCGACGACCGCGAGAAGGCGATCCACGTCGCCAACGGGATGCGCGTCCACCTGCCGGTGCTGCTCGCGCTGAGCGCCAACTCGCCCTTCTGGCGCGCCGACGCCACCGGCCTGGCCTCGACGCGCACGCCGATCTTCCGCGCCTTCCCGCGCGTGGGGATCCCACCGACGTACGACGACTGGGACGACTACGCCGACAAGATCGGCTTCATGGTCGACAGCCGCGTGATCGAGGACTACACGTACCTCTGGTACGACGTGCGCCCCCACCCGCGCCTCGGAACGGTCGAGATCCGCGTGATGGACGCGCAGACGCGCGTCGAGCACACGCTCGGGCTGACGGCACTGATCCAGGCGATGGTCAAGGAGCTGGCCGAGCACTTCGAGGCGGGCACGCCGCTCACGCGCTACCCGCACCAGATGGTCGACGAGAACAAGTGGCTCGCCGCCCGCCACGGGCTCGACGGCGAGCTGGTCGACCTGCCCTCGCGCGAGCGTGTGCCCACGCGCGAGCTGGCGCGCCGGCTGCTCGACCGCCTGCGGCCGCACGCCGAGGAGCTGGGCTCGGCGGCCGAGCTGGCCGGCGTCGAGGACCTGCTGGAGCGCGGCAACGGCGCCGCGCGCCAGCTCGTCGTGCACGAGGCCAACCACGACCTGCGCGAGGTCGTGGAGGAGATCGCCGCGGCCACCGTCGACGTGGGCTGAAAGGCGCGGCGGGCAGGCGCTCCGGCGGCTTCCCCCAGCGGTCTAGAATCGATCGGGTGACCAGCGGCGGCCCCGACCTGTTCGTGATCTGCAAGCACTGCGGATCGGAGGTCAGCCCGTACATCACGGAGTGCCCGTACTGCGGAAGCCGCCTGCGCAAGCGCGCGCCGAAGCTCGACCGCGACGGCCGGCTCGCCGAAAAGGAGCGGCGCCGCGCCAAGCGTCGCTCGCCGGCGCCGTCGCTGGGGCCGCTGAGGCGCGGCGAGATACCGGGGATCCGCCCCGACGGCCGCCCCTACGCGACGATCCTGCTCGTCGGCGCCAGCATCGTGCTGCTCGTGCTCGTGAGAGCCGGGGTGATCGGGCTTGGCCGCCTCGCCGTCGTCGGTCCGCTCGCAAACAACACGCGCGAGATCTTCACGGCCCCGTTCGCCTACGACAACAGCGGCTACGCGTTCGTCGCGCTGTTCGCGATCGCGCTGTTCGGGTGGCTCGTCGAGCGCCGGCACGGGCCGATACCGGTCCTGCTGCTGTTCCTCGCCGGCGGCGTGGGCGGCATGGCGGTGGCCGCCGCCGTGCAGACGTTCCCGCTGGCGCTCGGCGGCAACGGCGCCGCGCTCGCGCTGGTGGTCGCGTGGGCGATCCCCGACCTGCGCGACCTGCGCCGCGGCCGCGAGATCGACGGCGACCTGCTCGGCGCGGGCGTGTTCGCCGCCGTCCTGCTGCTGCTGCCGGTGGCGGTCGACTGGGCCGACCCGCTCGCGGGCGCGACCGGCGTCGTGGCCGGCGCGGCGCTCGGCTACCCGCTCGCGCGGCTCGCGGGCGGACGCTGACGCGCCACATCGCTGCCGCCGTATGATCCGCCGCAGTGGAGCGCGCCTACACCGACGCGGAGCTGGACGCGGCGCTGGCCGCGCTGAGCGAGGAGGGCCGGCTGCGCGAGGCGCAGCGGCTCGTCGCCCGTGCCGCGCCGCAGCTGCACCGCGTGCTCGACGAGGCGCTCGCGGCCGGCGGCTGGTTCGGCGAGACGCACGAGCAGGCCGTCGGCGCGGCGGCCGACGCCGGCGACGCGGCGGCGCGCCGCCAGGCGATCGGCACGCTCGTGGAGGAGGAGACGCGCCTGGGCATGCTCGTCGGCGTGGCCGTCGGCTTCGAGCTGGCGCGCACGCTGGACACGACCGGAACTTCGACCGAAGGGGACTGACGATGGAGCTGCGCTTCCTGGGCCACGCGGCCTTCGCGCTGAGCGACGGCGAGACGACCGTGCTCGTCGACCCGTTCCTGACGGGCAACCCGAGAGCGGCGGTGAGCGCCGACGAGCTCGACGCGACGACGATCCTCGTCTCGCACGGCCACGGCGACCACGTCGGCGACACGGTCGCGATCGCCAAGCGCACGGGCGCGACGGTCGTCGCCGTCGTGGAGCTGGCGAACGAGCTCGGCGGGCAGGGCGTCGACGTGCGCGACCCGAACCTCGGCGGCACCGTCGCGTTCGACTGGGGCTGGGTGAAGCTCGTCCCGGCGTGGCACACGTCGACATCGCCAGGCGGAACGCCGAGCATCGCGTGCGGCCTGCTGATCGAGCTCGCCGGCACGACGATCTACCACGTCGGCGACACGTGCCTCTTCTCCGACCTGCAGCTCGTCGGCCGCGGGCGCGAGATCGACGTCGCGCTCGTGCCGATCGGCGGCCACTACACGATGGACCGCCACGACGCGGTCGACGCGGCGCGGCTGATCGGCGCCAAGACGGTCGTGCCGATCCACTACGACACGTTCCCGCCGATCGAGACCGACGCGCAGGCCTACAAGGCCGACGTCGAGGCGCAGACCAGCTCGCGCGTCGTCGTGTTGGCGCCGGGCGAGACGCTTTCGCCATGACGCACGCGATCGTCCTGATCCAGGCCGAGCGCACCGCGCTGCCCGACCTCGGCGGCCAGCTCGCCGACGTGCCCGGCGTCGCCGAGGCCTACTCGATCACCGGCGAGTGGGACTTCGCCGCGATCCTGCGGCTGCACGAGCAGGACGACCTCGCGCACGTCATCACCGAGCAGCTCGCGCAGCTGCCGGGCATCGTGAAGACGCAGACGCTGCTCGCGTTCGAGGTCTACTCGAGACACGACCTCGACTCGATGTTCTCGGTCGGGGAGTAGGTCCGCGCGCTCAGCGCAGCGCGCCGGCGCGCGCGAGCGCGACGCCGAACGCGTCGGCCATCGCCGCGTACGTGTGGCCGGCGAGCGCGGCGCGGCCGGCCACGCCGAGGCGCGCGCACAGGGCGGGATCCTGGAGCAGGCGTCCGATCGCCGCTGCGAGCGCTGGCGCATCGCCGGGCGGCACGACGAGCCCCGTCTCGCCGTCGCGCACGAGCCCGCCGGCCACGGCGCCGACGGCTGTCGTGGCGACGACGGGCGTGCCCTGGTGGAGCGCCTCGTTGCAGACGAGCCCCCACGGCTCGCGGAAGCGCGGCGTCGGGATCGAGGGCAGCACGAGCAGGTCGGCCGCGGCGTAGGCGACCGGCAGGCGGTGGCGTGGGAGCGGGCGGAGGAGGTGCGCGCCCGGCGTTTCGGCGACCTGCTGTGCGAGCGGGCCGTCGCCGATGACTGCGAGCGTGGGTGGCACCGCGGGGCGGGGGGCATCGAGGGGGATCGGTCCCGGGGCGAGCTGGCGCCACGCCTCGAGCAGCTCCTCGATGCCCTTCTCCGGGACCAGCCGGCCGGCGTAGAGGACGAGCGGGCCGTCCGGCAGGCCGGCCTCCGCGCGCCAGGCGGCGATCTCGTCTGCGGCGACGGCGCGGCCGAACAGCTCGGCCTCGACCGACTGCGGCGCGATCACGACGTCGTCGTCGTGGCCGCGGTAGCGCGCGACGTAGCGGCGCACGTGCTCCCCGTAGGTCACGACCGCGTCGGCGTGCCGGTAGACGTGGCGCACGAGCGGCCAGCCGAGGGCGGTCTTCGCGCCCCCGCGCGGATGCGCCCAGACGGAGCCCCACAGCACGAATGGGCGACCGCGCGCGCGCATGCCGAGGTACGTCGCCGGCAGCATCGCGCCGCCCGCCACCGGCGCGATCGCGGCGTCGTAGCGGCGCCCGAGCGCGAGCGCCGCGCGCGGGCCGGCGATCCGCCGCGCGGGGAAGGGCGCGTCGGCGAGCTGGCGCTCGAGATCCCCGAACCACTCCGGCACGTAGCCGGCGCCGGCGCCGAAGCACAGCACCTCGACGCCGTAGCGCTCGGCCAGCAGCGCGTAGAGGGGGACGCGGTAGGGCGCCAGCACGTTCGTCACAAGCGCGATCGCCACGGCCTCCCAGCGTGCCAGAATCGCCGGCTGATGGTCCCGCCGGCCCTGCTCCCGCCGCGCGACGCGCACGCTCATGCGCGCGTCCTGCTGCTGCACAACCGCTACCGCGCCGCCGGGGGCGAGGAGCGCGTCATGGACGAGCTGGAGGCGCTGCTGCGCTCGCGGGGACATGCGGTCGCCCGGCTCGAGCGCGACAGCGAGCAGGCGAGCCGCGCGCAGGCCGCGCGCGGCCTGCTGCACGGCGGCCTCGACGCGGGCGACGTCGCCAAGGCGGTGCGGCTGCACCGCGCCGACGTCGTCCACGCCCACAACCTCCACCCGCTGCTCGGCTGGCGCGCGCTCGCGGCGGCGCGCGCGGCGGGCGCGCGGACGGTCCTGCACCTGCACAACTACCGGCTCGTGTGCGCGATCGCGGTCGCCTACCGCGACGGCGCCCCCTGCGACCTGTGCCACGGGCGCGACACGCGGCCGGGCCTGCGCCACCGCTGCCGCGGCTCGCTCGCCGAGAGCGCCGTCTACGCCGCCGGCCTCGCGCGCCAGCAGCCGCGCCTGCTCGCCCACGCCGACGCGCTCGTGGCGGTCAGCGAGGCGCTCGCCGCACGGCTGGCGCAGATGGGGGTCGCGCGCGAGCGGATGGTCGTGCTGCCGAACGCGGTGCGGCGCGTCGCCGACGCCTCGCACGCGGCCGAGGGCACCTACGCGCTCGCCGCCGGCCGGCTCGTCGAGGAGAAGGGCTTCGACGTCGCCGTTCGTGCGGCGCGCGAGGCGGGCGTGCCGCTGCGGATCGCCGGCGTCGGCCCCGACGAGCAGCGCCTGCGCGCGCTCGCCGACGGTGCCGACGTGAGGTTCCTCGGGCAGCTCCCGCCCGAAGCGCTCGTGCGCGAGCGCCGGGGAGCGGCCGTCCTGCTCGCCCCCTCGCGCAGCGACGACCCCTGCCCGATGACGGTCGTCGAGGCGCTCGCCGACGGCCTCCCCGTGCTCGGCAGCACGCGCGGAGGGATCCCCGAGCTGGTCGGCGCGGACGCCGCGCTCCCGGTCGACGACCCGGCCGCCTGGCGCACCGCCCTCACCGCCCTCTGGACCGACCCCGCCGCCCGCGCCGCTGCCGGCGCCGCCGCCCTCGCCCGCGCCCACGCGCGTCACTCCCCCGACGCCTGGTACGCCGGCCTGATGGCCGTCTACGGCGTCCGCTGAGCGAGCTGTGGTCGATAGGGGGTCGTATGGACCCCCAAAAGAGCACAGCTCACGAGACCGATCAGGGACGACGGGTAGGCTCGGGCCCATGCGGCGATCCTCTCGATGCCTCCCGCTCGCGGTGCTCGCGACGCTCGCGCTGTCCGCGTGCGGTGGCGGCTCAGTCGGACCGGCGGCGACCAACCCCACTGCGAGCGCACCCGACGCGACCGCGCCTCCCACGGACGCCACGCAGCCCGGCACGGGGCCGGTGACGCCGACGACGACGGCGCCCGCGCAGACGCAGACCCAGCCGCAAGCGCCGAGCGACACGACGGCTCCGGCCGGCGGCTCGCAGTCCGTCCGCGTCCCTGCGGCGTTTGTAATAGCGCCGGGCGGCCGGCTCACCCCGCCCACCATCACCGTCCCGCCCTTCCTCGCCGTCGAGATCTCGCTCCGCTCCGCTGACGGCAGAGCGCACACGCTCGTCGTCCAGACCCCCACGCCGCACACGCTCCAGGTCGCCGCCGGCGCCCGGGCACAGGTCCGGATCGCGGGCCTCAGAGCCGGCAGCTATCGGGTCACGCTCGACGGTCGCCGCGCCGGTGCGCTCGTCGCCGGCGGCGACGCCGGCCCGTAACCCCGACCGCCTCCTGCTGGCCGGCCAGCCAGGCTCCCGCTACGCTGCGACGCACAGTCCCGCGAGGAGAGAGGTCCGCCGTGCCCGACAGCACCGCCAGCCCACGCACCGATCGCGTCGACTTCCGCGCCACGAGCGATCCGGCGTTGCTGGAGAGCGCCGACCGCGGCGAGGCGAACCTGCTCACGTACCGCGACCTCTACTCGCTGTGGGAGCGCCAGCACTGGGCCGTGCAGGACATCGACTTCACGCAGGACCGCATCGACTGGCACGAGCGGATCGACGCCGACGAGCGCTACGCGCGCATGTACGGGCTGTCGTCGTTCTTCATCGGCGAGCAGCGCGTGACCGCGGAGCTGGGGCCGATGATGCGCGCCGCGCCGAGCGAGGACATGCGCATCTTCCTCTCCACCCAGATCGCCGACGAGGCGCGTCACGTCGCCTTCTTCGACCGCTTCTACAGCGAGGTCGGCGTGCTCGAGGCCGACGGGCTCGACGAGCGCCTCGTCGAGACGAGCGAGCACCTCAACCCCGAGTTCGGCGTGCTGTTCGACGACATGCTCAAGCGGCGCGTCGACCGGCTCGCCGTCGAACCGGAGGACGTCGAGACGCTCGTCGAGGCGGTCACGATCTACCACATGGTGATCGAGGGGATGCTGGCGCTCACGGGCCAGCACTTCATCATCGACTACAACGAGCGCGAGGGGACGCTGCCGGGCTTCGTCGAGGGCTTCACGAACGTCGCGCGCGACGAGCACCGCCACGTCGCGTTCGGGGCGCGCTTCCTGCGCGACATGGCGCGCGAGGACCCGCGCTATACGGCCGCGATCCAGCGCGCGCTGGGAGAGGTCGCGCCGATCGCCGAGGCCGTGCTGAAGCCGAAGTGGGCGCCCGACGACGAGAGCGTCGAGCTGTTCGGCACCTCGATCGCCGAGACGCGCGCGTTCGCGCTCAGAGCGCTCGAGCGCCGCATGAAGGTCATCGGGCTCGTCGCGGCCGCCTGAGCGGCGGCGGGCTACTGCCCGTCGTCCGGCGCGGGCGGGACGTCGCTCGACGGCGCGGGCGTCGTAGCGGTGGTGCCCGGGTCGCCGCCGTCGGCCGGCGTGGTCGTGTCGGGCGGCGGGGCGGGGACACTCGAAGTCGGGGGTGCCGGGCTCGTCGTCGTGGGCGGCGCCGGCGTGGTCGCGGACGGCACGGTCGCGGTCGTCGTGCCCCCGTCGGGCGGCGGGACCGGCACGAGCGTCGGCGGCGGCGCTTCGGCCGGCTGCGTGGACGGAAGCGTCGTGGCGCCCGTCTCGACCTGCGTGCGGCCGGGATCCGGCACCTGGACGGCGGCGGCCGGCGCCGGCGTCGTCTGCGTCGTCACCGGGGGCTTGTGCGCGTCGACCGCCGGTCTGGCGGCTCTCGCCGGCTTGACGGCGGCGGGAGCGTCGAGCGCGGCCTGCACGCGCGCGGGCGCCGGCTGCACGACGGCGGCGAGCTGCGGGTGGTGGGGCTGGGCGGCGACGACCTGCGAGCGGCCGTGGTGGCGATGCGGCGCGACCCGATCCATCTCGACGGCGGCGCCCGCGGCCGTCACGAGCGCCGCGGCCGCGATCCCGGCGGCGGCCTTGGCACCGAGTGCGCCGAGCCCTGCGGAGATCAGCCCGCTGGTGCTGGCCGCGCCGGTGCCGCCGGCCACGGCGCCGACGCCGAGCGCTGCGCCGCCCGAAGCGGCGCCGCTCGCGCCGCCGCCGGCGCCCGCCACCGACGACAGGCCGAGATGCGCGATCAGCAGCTTCTTCGCCAGCAGCAGCGGGCCGACCGGCAGCATCAGCGCCAGCGCCTTGCTCGTCGCGCGCAGCTCGGTGCGGAAGACGCCACAGCGCTCGCACGAGCGCAGGTGCCGCCGCACCGGCGGCGTCGTGCGGCGCCGCAGGCCCTCGGCGACCTCGCCCAGCTCGAGCCGCACGTCCTCGCAGCTCAGCTGCCGCGCCTCGGCGGCCTCCGCGAGCGAGACGCGCGCGCGCACGAGCAGCGACTTGACGCTCGGGATCGTCGTCTCCATCGCCTCGGCGATCTGCTCGTAGGAGAGCGCGTCGATCTCGCGCAGCAGCAGCGCGGTGCGCTGCGTCTCGGGCAGCTCCTGAACGTCGGCGATCAGCTCGCGGAACTGCTCCCGCTGGTCGACCTTGTCGGCCGTCGACGTGCCGTGCTCGGACAGGTGGATGTCCATCGAGTCGACGCCGATCGCCTGCGCGCGGCGCAGGTGGTTGAGGCTGCGGTTGCGCGCGATGCGGTAGAGCCAGGGGCGCGCGTTGATCGGCCGCTCGTCGGCGAGGATCGCGTTGAAGGCCGCCGCGAAGACCTCCTGGAGCACGTCCTCGGCGTCCTCGCGCGAGCCGAGCATGTGGCGGCAGAAGGCGAGCAGGCGCGACTGGTAGCGGCCGACCAGCGCCTCGAATGCGCCGTGGTTGCCGCGGCGCACGAGCGCGATCAGGCGCTCGTCGGACTGCAGTCGCAGCAGCGGCGAGCGGCCGCTGTGGGCGATCGTCCCCGAGGTTGTGAGCGCTGAGGCCTCCACTCGACTCAAGAGACACCGTAGCAGTGGCGATAGTTGCGCTTTTTCAACGCATTTCGCGCCTGCGCAGCCACTCGCGCAGCAGGAGCGCGAGCGCGACGGGCACGGTCGCCGGCAGCACGTCGACGACGAGGAACAGCAGGTCGAACGCGAGCGCGAGGACGAGCACCACGAGCGCCCAGCGCCACGGCGGGTCGTGCGCGCCCGCCTCGAGTGCCTCCGCGGCCACGATCGCGCCGAACACGCCCGCGACGAACAGGTCGCCGTAGCCGATCAGCGCGTCGCCGAACAGCGCGCGCTGGAGCTGCGGCAGGTGGGCCGGCGGCGCGGCCGCGTTGAGCACGTCGTTGGCCGGCTGCAGCAGCTGCGTGCCGACGAGGTAGGCGTCGACGGCGGCCATCGCCACGATCCCCGCCTTCAGCCAGCCGCGCGGCGCGACGGCCGTCAGCAGGACGCCGAGCGTGACGCAGCTCAGCGCCGACAGCAGCACGGACGCGCCCTGGCCGGAGAGCGCGTCGCGGCGCGCCCACGCGAGCGCGAACAGGGGGACCGCGAGCAGCGCGAGCCACGGGCGCCCGCCGCGCATCGTCCACCCGAGCGCGGCGGCGGCGAGCGGCGGCACGGCGAGCAGCGCGAGCCATGCGAGCCCGTCCGCGGTCGCGCTCGCGGCGCCGATCGCGACGACCACGAGCACGATCGAGGCGAGCGGCACGAGCGCCCAGCCGCGGCCGGAGAGCCGCCGCGCGAGCCCTTCGGCGCGCGCGGGCGCGCGCCCGCGCGGGATCGCGACCAGCGCGCTCTGCACGCCGACGAGCGCCGCGTCGGAGAGCCAGAAGCCGAGCGTCACGCCCGACAGCCTCGCACGACCCCGCGCCCGCCGTCCGAGTGCCCGGGGTGGGAGTCGAACCCACACGCCCCTTGGGGGACCGCCGATTTTAAGTCGGCTGCGTTTGCCGTTCCGCCACCCGGGCAATGGGTGCGACGGGAGTCTAGAAGCTGGAGATTGATGCCGTCAGAACCGTATTTCGGCTCTTGCGGTGACAGCGTACGGCGCGAACGTCCGCGTTCGAACGACGCTTGACGGGCAGGCGTAGCGTAGGAACGTGAGGTGCGGAGGTCGCGTTGACACCAGAGCAGGAGACCGCGCAGCCGTAGGGCCGCGCGGTCTTCCCCCTATGCGAGCTCGCGTAGCGTCACGCGACGGCCGTCGCCCGCGACGAAGCGGGTGTCAGGCCTTCCAGCACTGCAGTCGCGAGACGCGCGTCGCCGCGGATCTCGAGACCGTTCGCGACGCCCTCGGGCACGAGTGCGTCGACCCATTGGCGTTCCGTTCCGGAGAACCTGTGCGTCGGCCTCCGGCTCGGCGCGCTCCTCGAGCGTGACGACGCCGCGCTTGACGAGCACGGCGTACTGCTTCGTCTCGCCGTCCTTCGAACGGTCGGTGACCGTCAGCTCCACCGTGCCGCGCAGCGATCGCGGCAAGGTGAGGAGTCCCGGCGCGAGCCGGAAGATGGCACCGACGTCGATCGCCTCGTTGCGACGAGGCTCCGTCCACGACCACTCGTAGCCCCAGCGCGCGAGCGCGCCGAGGACCGGGACGAGATCGCGGGCACGGTCCGTCAGCTCGTAGTCGACGCGCGGCGGGACCTCGCGGTACCGCTGGCGGGTCAACAGGCCATCGGCGACCATGCGATTCAGACGCGAGCGCAGCTGCTCCGTCGAGATCCCAGGCAAGGTGCGCTGGAGCTCGACGAACCGGCGAGGACCGCTGACGAGGTCTCGCACGATCAGCAGCGTCCACTTGTCGCCTACGAGGTCCAGCGCCCGCGCGTCAGGCGACCACTGGTCGTATGGATGGCGTTTGGGAGGGGGAGCGGGTGGGATGGCAACCTCCGGTCTACGTGTGCATTGAACCTACCTACCGTGGGACAGATTAACCGACTGACGGGTAGCCGAGGGATTCCTTTGACAAGTCGACGCGCGAGCCCCCGTGCCGTACAGTGCATCAGGCACGCCGTACAGTGGATCGGGGCGATGTGATGTGCGTCATGACACACACTTTTTGCGCACTTCTCGCTCCCCGAAATGGGGGGCTGGGGGATATGGTCGGCGGGACCAAGGAGGAGGAAGCAGATGGCTGAGGTGATCCAGCTCACACAGCGGCGGCCGGACCGGGCTGCGCCGCAAGGGCTCGGCGTGTCGACGACGACGCTCTACTTCGATCTCGCGTCGCCGTACACGTACCTCGTCGCCGAGCGCGTCGAGCGCCGTGTCGGGTCCGCCGTCTGGCGGCCGGCGATGCTGCCCACGCCGCAGGCGCGCGGCGAGGAGCTCGTGGCGGAGGCCCAGCAGCGCGCGAGCGCACTGCGCATGCCGCTCGTGTGGCCCGAACGCTTCCCCTCCCGCGTCCCGACCGCGATGCGCGTCGCGACGTACGCGAACGAGCAGGGCTGCGTCCCCGCGTTCGCGATCGCCGCCGGCCGGCTCGCGTTCTGCGGCGGCTTCGACCTCGAGGACCCCGAGATCCTCGCCGAGGCGGCGGCCGCCGCCGGCCTCGACGTGGACGGGGCGCTCCTGGCGGCGCGCGACCCGCAGCGCGACCACCAGATCGGGATGGCGGGCCGCTCCGTCGGCCACGCGGGCGGCACCGTGCTGCCGGCGCTCGAGCACGAGCGGCGGCTGTACTGCGGCGAGCCGCACATCACCGCCTGGCTGTCCCAGCTCGGCGGCGCGGTCGCGCGGCCGAGCGTGTCCTGAAGCCGCGGCACGGACGTCGCGGCCGAAGGAAGCTGAGCGTTTCCTCATCCGGGCTGGCATCCGGCCGCCCCGCTGTCACAATCCCGGGTGGGATGGACCGAGCACTGCGATATGCATATCGCCGGCTCGGCCGGCGATATCCGCTGACGGTCGTCGCTCTCCAGTTCCAGCTCGCGCACCTCGTCGTGCTCGGCGGCCTCGTGCTCCTGCGGCTCTACCAGCCGATGAGCAACCGGAGCTTCGTCGTGCTGCTCGTCGTCGCGGAGCTGCTGGTGGCGCTCGACAACATGAGCTCGATCGTGCTCGCGCGGCGGCTGCTCTCGCCGGTCGACGCATGGCTGAACGGCGCGCGCGACCGCGTCAGCACGACCGAGGCCTGGCGCGCGCTCGCGTTCATGCCGAGCACGTACGCGCGGCGCGTGCGCACGATCCCGATCCTGCTCGTGATCGTGCCGTTCGGCGCGTTCGCGACCGTCGAGCTGGGGCTGCCGGCGTGGGCCTCGCTGGCGATCTTCGCCGGGATGTTGCTGACGCTGCTGTACGGGGCGCTGTTCCGCTTCTTCGCGATGGAGTCGCTGCTCCGCCCGGTGCTGGCGGACGTGGCGCTGCACCTGTCCGACGACTTCGAGCCGGGGCGCGGCGGCGTGCCGCTGCGCCGGCGGCTGCTCGTCGGGCTGCCGGCGATCAACGTGCTGACGGGCGCGATCGTCGCGGGGATCGAGCTCAACCGCCACGGCGCGCAGCTGTCGGACCTCGGGCCGGCGGTCGTCGTGGCGGTCGTGCTCGCGTTCACGATCTCGCTCGAGCTGACGATCCTGCTGTCGCGCTCGATCTTCGGTCCGCTCGACGCGCTGCGCGAAGCGACCGAGCGCGTACGCCAGGGGGACCTCGGCACGCGCGTGCCGGTCGTCTCCGCCGACGAGACGGGCCGCCTCGCGCGCTCCTTCAACGACATGGTCGCCGGCCTGCAGGAGCGCGAGCGCCTGCACGAGGCGTTCGGCGCCTACGTCGGGCCGAACGTCGCCGAGATGGTGCTGCGCGACGGCGTCGACCTCGACGGCGAGGAACTGCAGGTTCTCGATCCTGTGCCTCGACATCCGCGACTTCACGCGCTTCTCCGAGCGGGCGAGCGCGCGCGAGGTGGTCGACCGGCTCAACGAGTTCTACGAGCTCGTCGTGCCGCTGCTGGTGCGCCACGGCGGCTATCCCGACAAGTACGTCGGCGACGGGCTGCTGGGCGTGTTCGGCGCGCCGGAGCCGATCGTCGCGCACGCCGACCGCGCCGTCGCGGCCGCGATCGAGATCGCCCGCACCGTGCAGGAGCACTACCGCGGCAGCCTGCGCGTCGGCATCGGCGTCAACTCGGGGCTCGTCGTCGCCGGGACCGTGGGCGGCGGCGGCCACGTCGAGTTCACCGTCATCGGGGATCCGGTCAACACGGCGTCGCGCGTCGAGCAGGTGACGCGCCAGACGGGCGACGCGGTGCTCGTGACGGAGGCGACGCAGCGGCTGCTGTGCCTCGACCACGGCGGCTTCGACCCGCGCCCGGCCGCGCCGCTGAAGGGCAAGCGCGAGCGCGTGCAGCTGTGGGCGCCGCGCGCGCTCGACGGCGTGGTCGACCTGCTGCCCGCGGAGGCGGACCATCCGGCCGCTCCGAGCGCGCGTGGGGCCGCAGCGGGAGCCGACGCCTGACGCAGGTGGGGCCCGGCGTCGCTGCCGGGCCCCAGCTGCGGATACAGCTCCAGAAGGGCGAGCCGGGTCGGGGGTCCCCGCTCGCGGGAGCTGCGCGTCGCCAGCCGGACGCTTAGGGAGGCGCCGGCGGTTTCTCACCGGCTGCATCCGGCCTATGTCGGGAAGCGAGGAGGTCTTCGTGCCATGAATGCTCCTCGTCCGAGATCATCATGGGGCACGCCGCGCGGCCGCCGCAAGGGTGCGGGTCGTTCGTCATACGCGCCTCATACGCCACGTGCGCCGGGACGGTGTGCGGCGCCCGCGGCGGTCGTCCGGCGCGGCCAGATCCGCGGCTGTCTAGCATCGCTCGCATGTCCACAGACACCACGGAGCAGACGCGTCTGCACGGCGGCCGGCTGATCGCCCGGCGCCTCAAGGCCCATGGCGTGAGCAAGCTGTTCACGCTCTCGGGCGGCCACATCTTCCCGATCTACGACGGCTGCCGCGAGGAGGGCGTCGACATCATCGACGTGCGCCACGAGCAGACGGCCGCGTTCGCCGCCGAGGGCTGGGCGAAGGTCACGCGCACGCCCGGCGTGGCGGCGGTGACGGCCGGCCCGGGCGTGACGAACGCGCTCAGCGCGGTCGGCTCGGCGCAGTCGAACAACTCGCCCGTGCTCGTGCTCGGCGGCCGCGCGCCGGCGCTGCGCTGGGGCCGCGGCTCGCTGCAGGAGATCGACCACGTGCCGTTCGTGCGGCCGCTGACGAAGCTCGCGGCGACGCCCCACTCGACGGCCGAGATTCCCGGGATGGTGGACGAGGCGCTGCGCGTCGCGATGACGCCGCACTCGGGGCCGACGTTCCTCGACTTCCCGATGGACCACGTCTTCAGCGAGGCGGAGGAGCCGGAGAGCGGCGCTTCGCTGCTGGAGGCCTGGCGCGGCGCGGGCGCGGACGGCGGCGCGATCGAGCGCGCCGGGCAGCTGCTGGCGCAGGCCGAGCGGCCGGTCGTGATGGCCGGCACGAACCTCTACTGGGGCCACGGCGAGGTCGCGCTGCGCGCGCTGGCGGAGCAGCTCGGCGTGCCGGTCTTCCTCAACGGCCTCGCGCGCGGCTGCGTGCCGGCCGACCACGAGCTGTTCTTCTCGCGGGCGCGCGGGGCGGCCTTGACGAACGCCGACGTGGCGCTGGTGATCGGCGTGCCGATGGACTTCCGCCTCGGCTTCGGCGAGTCGTTCGGGTCCGAGACGGAGATCGTCGCGATCGACGTCGCCGAGCCGCTGCGCGAGCACCCGCGCGCGGTCGCCGCCGAGCTGTACGGCGCGCTGCCGGCGACGCTCGACGCGCTGCGCTCGGCCGCCGTCTCGGAGGGCGGCGGCGTGCACCGCACGCGCGCGTGGGTCGAGCAGCTGCGCAACGTCGAGTCCGAGAAGCATGCCGCCGAGGCGGCCGAGCTCAACGACGAGCGCGCGCCGCTGCACCCGATGCGCGTCTACCGCGGGCTGGCCGAGGTGATCGACCGCAACGCGATCGTCGTCTGCGACGGCGGCGACTTCGTCTCCTACGCGGGCCGCGTCGTCGACTCCTACGAGCCGGGCTGCTGGCTGGACCCGGGGCCGTTCGGCTGTCTGGGCTCGGGCCCCGGCTACGCGCTCGCGGCGAAGCTCGCGGAACCGGAGCGCCAGGTCGTGCTGCTGCTCGGCGACGGCGCCTTCGGCTTCTCCGGGATGGAGTTCGACACGCTCGCGCGCCACGGCGTGCACGTCGTCGGCCTGATGGGCAACAACGGCATCTGGGCGCTCGAGAAGCACCCGATGGAGTTCCTCTACGGCTACTCGGTCGCGGCCGAGCTGCGTCCGGCGACGCGCTACGACCAGGTCGTGGAGGCGCTCGGCGGCCACGGCGAGCTGGTCGAGCGGCCGGACGACCTGCGCGGCGCGCTGGAGCGCGCGTTCGCGGCCAACGTCCCCGCGCTGGTGAACGTGCTGACGGATCCGGACGTGGTGTACCCGCGGAAGTCGAACCTCGCTTGAGCGAGGTTTCGTCCTCCGGCCATCGCAAGCGATGGGCCTGCGGACGACGTCACACCCCCAAAGAGAAAGCCGCCCACATCATGTGAGCGGCTTTCTCAAAGTGGCCCCATCAGGACGGGCAGGGGTACGTGCCGTGAAAGGGCCGTATCGGTTGGCTCGGACGGCGGGAGGCGCCGTAAACGGCTTCGCCCGAGCCTATGAGCCGAGCAGCGGGGAGACGTTCGCACGCGCCCCAGTGCCCGACTCGGCCATATTCCTAGGGTGTCATGAGCCGGACAATCGAACATACGTCCAGCTCATTAGTCAAAGTGATCCGAAAAGCGGGCAGACACGACGTGTCAGACCCCGATAACCAGAGTGTCTTGCTGGGAGCGCGAATGCGCCCAGACGGTCAGCGTGCGAGCCGTTCGGCGCGCGTCAGCGCGACGCCGTGCAGCAGGTCGTGCTCCGAGACCTCGGCGCGTCTGAGGCCGAAGGCGCGCAGCACCTCCAGCAGGATCGCCGCACCGGCCACGATCGTCGGCGCGCGGTCCGGATGCAGGCCGCGCACGGTCCGCCGCTGCGCGAGCGGCATCTGCGCCAGGCGCGCCAGCAGCAGCTCGACCTCGGAGCGATCGAGCACGTAGCCGTGGACGCGCCGCGGGTCGTAGGGGTCCAGCTCCTGGTCGATCGCGGCGAGCGAGGTCGCGGTGCCGGCGACGCCGACGGCGCTCGCGGCGCTCGCGCGCACCGCCTCGGGCACGTCCGCCTCGATCGTCGCGCGGACGTCGTCGGCGAGCTGCTGCAGCTCGTGCGGCGGGGGTGGGTCGTGGTGCAGGTGACGCTCGGTCTGGCGCACGACGCCGGCCTGCAGCGAGACGTGGAACGACGGGGCGCTGCCGCCCGCGGGCCCGACGATCAGCTCGGTCGAGCCGCCGCCGATGTCGCACACGAGCAGCGGCGTCGTGTCCTGCGGGTCGCGCCCGTGGGTGGCGCCGCGGAACGTCAGCCGCGCCTCCTCCTCGCCGGCGATCGTGCGCGCGTCGAGCCCGTAGTCGCGCGTGACGCGCTCGGTGAAGTCGCGGCCGTTGGCGGCGTCGCGGGCAGCGCTCGTGAGCACGGCGACGCGCGCGTCGGCCGGCACGCCGGCGGCGTCGAGCGCGTCGCGGTAGGCGTCGAGCGTCGCGAAGACGCGCTCCATCGCCTCGTCGGCGAGGCGGCCGGCGGCGTCGACCCCCTGGCCGAGCCGCGTGACCTCCGAGCGGCGGGCCAGCTCGTCGATCGCGCCGTCCTCGACGTCGGCGATCAGCAGGCGGGTGGAGTTGGTCCCGATGTCGACGACGCCGACGCGCATGCGGCTGATGCTACGGGGCCGTGGCCGGCGGGGTGCGGGGCGCCGGGTGCGGGAGCGGCTTGCCGGCGAGCGCGGCGAGCACGTTGTCGACGGCGAGGTCCGTCATCGCTGCGCGCGTGCGCGGCGTCGCGGAGCCGACGTGCGGGATGACGAGCACGTTGGGGGCCTGCAGCAGCGGGTGGTCGGGCGGCAGCGGCTCGGGGTCGGTGACGTCGAGCGCGGCGCCGGCGATCGTGCCGGCGTGCAGCGCGTCTGTGAGCGCCTGCGTGTCGACGATGGCTCCGCGCGCGGTGTTGACGAGGATCGCCGTCGGCTTCATGCGCTGGAGCGCCTGCGCGTCGATCAGGTGGCGAGTCTGCGGAGTGAGTGGGACGTGGAGGGAGACGAAGTCGGATTGCTCGAGCAGGTCTGTCAGGGGCGTGCCGCCGCGGCTGGTGCTGCGAAGGATCCGCATGTCGAAGCCGGCGGCGCGGCGCGCGACCGCCTCGCCGATGCGGCCGGCACCGACGATCCCGAGCGTGGCGCCGACGACGTCGGCGCCGAGGTAGCCGTCCGGCTGCCAGGTGCCCCACTCGCCGTCGCGGACGGCCTGGGCGCCCTGCGGGATGCGGCGCGCGGCGGCGAGCATGAGCGCGAACGCGAGGTCGGCGGTCGCGTCGGTGAGGACCCCGGGGGTGTGGCCGACGGGGATGCCGCGCGCGGCTGCCGCCTGGAGGTCGACGTTGTCCAGGCCGACGGCGTAGTTTGCGATCACCTTCAGCTGCGGGTTGGCGTCCATGAACGCGGCGTCGATGCGGTCGCTGAGCATGCAGATGAGCGCGTCGGCGCGCTGCGCGCGCTCGATCAGGATGGCCTGCGGCGCCGGCTCCGGCTCCGGCCAGACGTCGACCTCGTGGCCAGCGGCGCGCAGCCGCTCCAGGCCGTCGCCGACGGGCGTGCGGGTGACGAAGACGCGGGCCATGCGGGGGATCGTATGCGGCGGCAGCCGCGCCCACGGCCGCAGCGTCGCGGCTTCGAGATCCACGCCCGACGCGCTATACTCCTTCGTCCACGCCGCGGGGTGGAGCAGTCTGGTAGCTCGTCGGGCTCATAACCCGAAGGTCGCGGGTTCGAATCCCGCCCCCGCTATGAACAGAAGCCTCGCGTTTGCGGGGCTTTTGTCGTTGTTGGGGTCGTTCGACGCTTGGGGGCTGCGGGCGGGAGTACCAACGGGGAGTACCAAACGGGGCCCGTATTTCGAGCAGATCGTACGCGGCTCGGATGGTGACGCATCGCTCGGCGTGGCTGTCAGGAGCGTGAGGCCTTCGGGGCCGGATCGGAGTCGCGCGGCTGCTTGTCCGTGGCGCGTGCGCGGCGCCATCTCCAGACGGCGAGGACGGCGATCGCGAGCAGGATCGCTGCGCCTGCGTAGTCGAGGTAGTGGAGGTGTTGGTGGAGGCTGTCGTAGTGGGTGCCGAGCGCCCAGCCGGCGGCGGCGAAGCCGAAGCACCAGAGGGTTGCCGCGGCGATCGTTGAGAGCGTGTAGGGGAGCAGGGGGCTGCCGAGGACGCCGGCGGGAATGGAGACGAAGGAGCGTACGAGCGGGGTCATGCGGCCGAGGAAGACGGCGAGGGTGCCGTAGCGGGCGAACCAGCGCTCGGCGCGTCTCATGCGCTCGGGGCCGAGGTGCAGCCAGCGGCCGTGGCGTTCGACGAGTGGGGCGCCGCCGCGTCGGCCGAGCTGCCAGGCGGCGAGCGATCCCGCGGTGTAGCCGATCGTGCCCGCGAGTGCGAGTGTGAGGTATGCGGGGAGGCCGTCGGGGATCGTCGCGCCGAGGAAGCCGACGCGGTGTGCGAGTGCGCCGGAGGCGAGCGCGCCGGCGAACAGCATCGCGATCTCGCCACCGGCCGGGAGGACGGCGTCGAGCGCCATGATGAGTGCCACGGCCCAGATGCCGTGGCTTGCGACGGCGTCGGTGAGCTGGCTCGTGATCGACGCGAGCATCCGCGCCGGACGGTGGCAGGCCGAGCCTGACGAACGCCTGAACGCCCTGCGCCGCGTCGCTCGTGCTCAACCTGACGCTTGCCTGAACGCGGCGGTTGTGGATGCGCCGGAGGCTGCCATCATCCGGCGGCGCGAGCGGGCGTGAGCTGACCGCGGTTTCGCGTCTGGCCCCCTCAGTCGCCTCGCTTCGCTGGTCGTCTCGCGAATGGAAGGGGTTGTCGTTGTTGCGTTCGCTGCTGGCTCGGTATGAGGGTCGCGGGATCGTCGCGGCGAAGGTGCCGGAGATCACGGCGCTGTTCTGGGCGATCAAGGTGCTGACGACAGGTTCTCGGCGAGTCGACGTCTGACTTCCTGGCGCACAAGAGCGCGCCGCTGGCAGGTCTGCTCGGCTTGGCGGGCCTCGCGGTCGGCTTGCACCTTCAGCTCCGTGCGCGTGAGTACCGTGCTCCGACGTACTGGTTCGCGGTGCTGATGGTCGCGGTCTTCGGGACGGTCGCGGCTGACGCCGTCCACCTCGGGGCCGGTCTGCCGTACGCGGCGACGACCCCGCTGTACGGGGCGGTCGTGGCGGCGATCTTCGTGGCCTGGCATCGCCGCGAGGGCACGCTGTCGATTCACAGCATCGTGACCGCGCGCCGTGAGCGCTTCTACTGGGCGGCGGTGCTGGCGACGTTCGCGCTCGGGACCGCCGCCGGCGATCTGACGGCGATCTCGCTGAAGCTCGGCTACTTCGGGTCGATCGTGCTGTTCGCCGCGGCGATCGCGGTTCCGTGGCTGGCGTGGCGGCGCGGGCGGCTGGATCCGGTGCTCGCGTTCTGGGCGGCGTATGTCATCACGCGGCCGCTGGGTGCCTCGATCGCCGACTGGCTCGGCAAGCCGCAGTCGCGCAGCGGCCTCGGCCTCGGTGATGGGCTCGTGAGCGCACTCGGGTTCGCGGTCTTCGTGGCGCTCGTCGCCTATGTCGCGATCGCCAGGAGCGACGTGCAGCAACCGGCGTCCGTGGGCGCCGATGCGGTCGCGGCGCGTGCGTCCCGCGAGGAGCTGGCGACCGCGCGGGCGCAGCCGGCGGAGAGCTGACCGCCCGGCCAGGTCAGGCGGCAGGGAGGCGCAGGACGAAGCGGCCGCCGGGTCCGGGCTCGGCCGTGACCTCGCCGCCGGCGGTGCGAGCGAGCCGGCGCGCGAGCGCCAGGCCGAGGCCCGCGGCGCCGACCGCCGGCGTGCTGGCCGCGTCGCCGGGCTCGGGCGCCGGGGCGCCGCGCTCGCCGGGCTGGAAGATCCGTTCGAGCGCCTCGGCCGGCACACCGGGTCCGTCGTCGCAGATCTCGACGCGCACGTCCTGTCCGGTGTGCTCGACGTGGACGCACACGGCGCCGGTCGCGTGCCGGCAGGCGTTCTCGACGAGCGGATGCAGCGCGCGCTCGGCCAGCTCGTGCGTGACGCGTGCGCGGCAGGGTGCCCCGTTGCGATCGAGGTCGAGCGTCACGTGCCGCTCGGCGGCGAGCGGTGCGCAGTCGTCGAGGACCCCGCGGGCGGCGGCGCCGATGTCGGCGACCTTGCCGGCGCGGTCGGTCTGGGAGCGTGCGGCGGTGAGGAGCGCGTCGAGCGTCCGGGCGACGGTGTCGGTGTCGCGGATGGCGCCGGCGAGCGCGGCGCGTGTGGTGCGCAGGCCGGCGTCGGCGGCGAGCGCGAGCTGGGCGCGGGCGCGCAGGCGGGCGAGCGGCGTGCGCAGCTCGTGCGAGAGCTCGGCGGAGAACTGCTGCTCGCGGCGGAGGTCGTCGGCGAGCCGTTCGAGCAGGCGGTCGAGCGTGGCGCCGAGCTGCGTGAGCTCGTCGTGCGGCGGCCCGAGCGCGAAGCGCCGGTCGGGATCGTGCTCGCTCCAGTCCGCCGCCTGCGCGGTCATCCGCGCGACCGGCCTCAGCCCCGCCGCCAGCAGCCAGCGGGCCGCGAGCACGGCCGCCGCGAGCAGAACGGCGCCGAGCGCGAGCGAGGCGAGCAGGACCGTGCGTTTGGTGTGCTCGTAGGGAGCGAGTGCGACGCCGGCGACGACGGTGCCGACGCGATGCCCGGCGTGCGTGACCGGCAGCGCGAGCAGCCGGACGCCCACGCCCGACACCTCCGTCGTGCGCGGCGAGGTGCCGGCGGCGAGCGCGGCGGCCGCGCGATGCACGGCCGGCGCGGCCTGTGGCCGCTCGAGCGCGCGTGTTCCCGCGAAGATCCAGACGGGGCGGTCGAAGCGCACGCCGTCGTCCATCGCCTCGCGCACCTGCAGGCGCCCGTCGAGCAGCTGGACGCCGACGAGCGTGGCGCTGGCGCGCGAGCGGGCGAGGTCGCGCGCGTCGGCGTCGAGGCGCCGGTCCAGGACGACGTTGAAGGCCAGCAGCGCGAGCGCGATGCCGGCGGCGACCGCGAGCGTGACCGCGGCGAGCAGACGGGTCCGGAGCCCGCGGGGGCGGCGCGGTCGTGCCCGCCGGCTCATGCGAGCGTGTAGCCGACGCCGTGGACGTTCTCGATCGCGGGCTGTACGCCGAGCGTGGCGAGCTTGCGGCGAAGGCGTGCGATGTAAACGTCGAGCGTGTTGTCGTGGACGATCGCCCCGTCGGGCCATGCGGCGCCCACCAGCGTGTGGCGGCGCACCGCCTCGCCGGGGCGGGCGGCGAGCGCGGCGAGCAGGCGGAACTCGGTCGGCGTGAGCGCGACGCTGCGGTCGTCGCGGTGCGCGGCGTGCGTGGCGGGGTCGAGTCGCAGCCCGCGCGCGGTCAGCGCGAGCGGTGCGTCGGCGCGGCGCAGCAGCGCGCGCAGCCGCGCGACGACCTCGGCGAGGTCGAACGGCTTGGTGACGTAGTCGTCGCCGCCGGCGGCGAAGCCGGAGAGCCGGTCCGCGCGTGTGTCGCGTGCGGTGAGGAACAGGACTGGCAGGTCGTTGCCGGCGGCGCGCAGCGCCTGGCAGGCGTCGCGGCCGTCGGCGTCGGGGAGCCCGATGTCCACGATCAGCGCGTGCGGGGTCCAGCGCTCGGTCTCGGCGAGCAGCTCGGATCCGCTGCCGACGCCGCGTGGATCGAAGCCGGCTGCGCGCAGGCCGGCGAGCAGCAGGTCCCGCAGCTCGGCGTCGTCCTCGGCGAGCAGGATGCGGTGCTCGAGCATCGCGCCTCTCAGGCTACTGCTCGCGCAGAATCGCCCCGAGCGGGAGGCGCCGCAGCGCGAGCGTCGCGAGCACGCCGGCGAGCAGCGCCCCGGCGAGGCCGCCGCCGGCCAGCTCGCTGAGGAAGGCCCACGGGACGGCGAGCGCGTCGGGCGGAGGGTCGAAGACGTGCTGGAGCATCGCGACGAGCATCTCGGCGAGCAGGAAGCCGAGGCCGGCGGCCAGCGCGACGCCGGTGCCGAGCACGATCGCCGTCTCGCTCCACACGAACGCGCCGATGCTGCGCAGCGGCGCCCCGACGGCCGCCATCGTCGCCAGCTCGCGGCGGCGCTCGGCGAGCGCGAGCGTCACGAACAGCGCCATCGCGGCGGCGGCCAGCACGACCGCGAAGGCCTCCTCGAGGCGGCTGATCCCGGTCAGGTCCACGGTCGTGATCGCGCTGACGGTCTGCGCCGTCTGGCGGCGGACGTCCTTGACCTGCGTGCCGTCCGCGCGGGTGGCCGCCGCGACGCGGCGCGCGACCGCCGACGGGTCGCCGGAGGCCTTCGCGAAGACCACGTCGGGGCCGCTGCCGTGGCTGACCTGCTGGACGTAGGCGAGGTTGGCGACCATGAACGAGTCGCGCGGGGCGGAGGGGAACTCCTGCACGACCCCGGCGACGTGGAACGGCACGACGCGAAAGCGGCCGCTGCGATGGTCGAGCACGCGCAGCTTGAGCAGGTCACCGCGGCGCAGGCCGTAGTCGGCGATCGTCTCTCTCCCGACGAGGATCCCGTCGCGCGTCGCGCGCAGGCGCGCGAGCGCCGAGGCGGCGGAGTCGCCGAGGAAGTAGGAGTCGCGCAGCGTCGTCGCGCGCGGCAGCGTTGTCGCGTCGATCCCGTAGGTGTCCTGCAGGTCCGGGCCGACGTACGCGTAGGTGTGGGCGAGCGCCGTCGCCGCTTGCACGCCGGGGACGTGCGCGATCCGCTGCGCCAGGCCGGCGTGCGCGACGACCCCCGGTGGCGCGGTCGCGACGACGTCGGCGCCGAGCGTGAGTTGCGCGTCGACGCTCGCCTGCTGGTCGTAGGTGGCGGTGAAGAGGCCGAGGTTCACGCCGAAGGCGAGCAGCAGCCCGACGAGCACGAGCCCGCGGTTGATCGCCGCTCCGCGGTGCGCCGCGCTGGCGGCGAGGAACCCGCGTGGCGTGCGCGCGCGCCCGCCGGTGGCGCGGCGCGCGAGCCAGGCGAGGCCGCGGCCGCGCAGGCGCACGAGCAGCAGCGTGGCGCCGATCCACAGCAGCGTGGGGGCGAAGAACATGTAGACCGACAGCGACAGCGTCGGGTTGGAGTCGGGGTTGACGACGGCGGAGAAGCCGGTGCGGGCGGTCAGCCAGTAGATCAGGCCGCTGAGCGCGAGCGCGATCCAGTCGAGCCCGAGCCGCTGCCACAGCGGCTTGCCCGTGCGCCGCGTGCCGCGGCGTCCGTCGGCGAGCGAGTCGCGCAGCAGCTCGCCGCCCGCGCTCAGCCGCGCGACGAGCGCGCCGCCGGTCGCCAGCGCCACGCACGCGAGCGCGGTCGCCAGCACGCGCCCGCCCGCGGCGGCACCCCCGCAGCTGACGAGCGCGCGGACGGCGAGCAGCGCGAGCGCGGTCCCGGCAGCGCCCGCCAGTACGCCCAGCACGACCGATTCGCAGCCGACGAGCGCGAGCAGCTCGCGCCGGCTCGCGCCGCGCGCCCGCAGCAGCGCCAGCTCGCGACGGTCGCGCTCGACGGTCCCGAGCGCGGCGAGGTAGGCGAGCCCGAGCGCGATCAGCGCGCCCGGCACGGCGAGCATGATGTAAAGCGTCTGCGCGTAGAGCGCGTCGCCCGCCGCGGTCGTGAGCTGATCGGCGAGGTTGTCGACGAACTGCACCTGACCGGGCAACGCGCGCTCGACGCGGTTGCGCGCCTGCGTCGCGGCCGTGAGCGCCGTCGCCGGGCTCCCACCCGTGAGCGGCGCGGGGTCGAGCTGCGCCTGCACCTGCCACTGCACGCCGTCCTGCGCGCCCGGCTGCGCGGCCGCCCCGACCGTCGCGGGCGTGATCGTCCGCAGCTGCGGCGCGTACGTGCGCGCGAACGTGGCCAGCTCCATCAGCGCGACGTTCGCGGGCGGCTGCGCCGGCGCCGGGCCGAGCAGCGCGTTCAGCGGCTGGAACAGCACGTCCGGCGCGGTCACGAGCGCGACGCCGTCGACGCGGTAGGGCAGCGCCGGACCGCGCGGCGTCGACTGCAGGCGCACGATCCCGCCGATGCGCGCGTGCAGCGTCGCCGCCATCTGCTGGTCGAGCAGCACGCCGCCCGGCGCGAGCGCGCCCTGCAGGACGCGGAAGGTGTGGATCCGCCGCGCGTAGCCGGGCGGGATCGCGAGCACGGCGCCGGCGCCCGCGCTCGTCGAGCCGCCCGCGTCGCTCGCAGTGGCGCCGGCCAGCGGCGCGGTCGCGGTCGCCGACGCCTGCGCGACGCCCGGCTGTGCGGCGACCCCGGCGGCGACGCGACGGACGCTCGCGTAGGAGTCCACCGGCCCCTGCCAGTCGAGCGGCACGACGCGCACGGCGCTGGCGCTCATCGTGCGCAGCGAGTGGCCCACGAACAGCAGCATCGCTCCGAGCAGCGCCGCGGCGAGCGCGAGCACGCCGACCCGGATCGCCGTGCGCGCGGGGGCGCGCACCAGCCCGGCCAGCGCGAGGCGGGCGGCGACGCTCACCGGCTCGATACCTGCGCCACGATGCGGCCGTCGTGCAGCTCGATCACCCGCGCGCAGCGCGCGGCGACGTCGGGGTCATGCGTCGCGAGCACGAGCGCGAACCCGTAGCGCACGCGCAGCCGCTCGATCAGGTCGAGCACGCGCCCGCCGGTCGCGCTGTCGAGGTGGCCCGTCGGCTCGTCGCACAGCAGCAGCTCCGCGCGCTGCGCCAGCGCCCGCGCGATCGCGACCCGCTGCGCCTCCCCGCCCGACAGCTCGGACGGCAGGAAGTCCAGCTTGGCCTCGAGCCCCACCAGCGCGAGCAGCTGCGCCGGGTCGACCTCCTCCGCGCCCGCATGATGGGCCGCGAACGCGACGTTCTCATACGCGGTGAAGTGCGAGAGCAGGTTCGCGCCCTGGAAGACGTAGGCGATCCCCGACGCCCGCGCGCGCCCGCGCGCGCCCGCGTCGAGCGAGGACAGCGGCTCCCCGTGCCACCACACGCCGCCCTCGACCGGCTCGACGAGCCCGCCGAGCGCGTGCAGCAGCGTCGTCTTGCCCGACCCCGAGCGACCCCACAGCGCCAGCGACTCGCCGGCCGTCATCGCGAGCGAGACGCGCTGCAGCGCCACGACCCGCGCCGCGCGGCGGCCGTAGGCGACCGTGACGCCGCGCGCAGCCGCCAGCTCGCTGCGCTCGGTCGCCGTCGCGCTCATGCGCGCACCCGCCCGTCGCGCAGCTCCACGACGCGATCGACCGCCGCGGCCACGCGATCGGAGTGCGTGACGACGACCACCGTCGCCTCGTGCGCGTCGCGCAGATGCGTCAGCGCGTCGAGCACGATTCGCTCGTTGCGCTCGTCCAACTCGGCGGTCGGCTCGTCGGCCAGCATCAGCCGCGGACGACGCGCCGCCGCAGCCGCGATCGCGACCCGCTGCTGCTCCCCGCCCGACAGCGCGCCCGCGCGCACGCCCGCGCGCTCGGCGAGCCCGAAGGTCGCGAGCGCCTCCTGCGCGCGGTCGGCCGCGTCCGCCACGCCGCCGAGCCGCAGCGACGCCAGCACGTTCTCGCGCGCGCTCAGCGCCGGCCACAGGTTCTCGCTCTGGAAGACGACCGCCAGCTCGCGAGCACGGTAGCCCGCCAGCTCGGCGTCGCGCATCCGCGTGAGCACGCCGCCATGCACGCGGACCTCCCCGGCCGACGGCTGGTCGAGCCCGGCGGCGAGCGACAGGAAGGTGCTCTTGCCCGAGCCCGACGGACCGTAGACGGCGACCGTCTCGCCCGCCTCGACGCGCAGGTCGAGGCCGCGCAGCGCGACCGTCTCGACCGGCCCCGAGCGGAAGATCTTGAACACGTCGAGGCACTCCAACGCCGGCCAGCTCACCGGCGCCGCCGACTGCTCCGGCTCGACCCAGAGGCTGCTCAGCGCCACGCGAAGCTCCGCGAGATCATCCGGTAGGCATCGACGTTGTCCACGCCCTTCGGCGTCGCCAGGTCGAGCGTCGCGACCCGGCCGCCGCGGGCGTAGACGTAGCGGTCGACGAGCAGCAGCGGCCGCTTGCCGGTCACCGGATCCGCCGGCCCGGTGACCGAGTAGCTGAGCTGGAGCGCACGGGCGTGGGGGAGCGCCAGCGCCCGCAGCGGACCGGTGACCTTCAGCGAGGGGTGCGTCGCGCGCAGCTGCGCGAGCATGGCGCTCACCGCGGCGGCAGTCGGCGCCGGGCCGTTCGTGACCTGCAGGCCGATCGCGTTGTCCTTGTCGACGAATCGCACCCGCGCCCCTGAGCCCTCGCGTGTCCAGCCCTCCGGGTAGCGGATCGCGTACCCGGGGCTCGCACTGCTGTACGTGAGGAAGACCTGGTTGTCGGGGATGTCACCCGTGGCGGCCGACGTCGCGTCCGCGCTCTGCGGCGAGGACGCGGCCGAGGGCTTCGTGCCGCTGCCGCTCCCGCCGCAGCCGGCGGCCGCGACGGCCAGCACGAGCGTCGCCAGCAGGGTCCGCTTCGTGAACATGGCCCGATCCTGCCGGCCACGGCCTGACGATTTCCTGAGCGCGCGGCGGCCGCGCCCCGTCCCGGGCGCTAGTCATCCTCTTCCTGCGTCGCGTGGTGCTCGTGGCCGAGGTGGTGGACCGGGTGCTCGGCGACGTCGGCGGCGACGACGTCCGTCGGTGTCTGATCGCGTTTGGTGACGGTCAAGAACGCCACGAGCGCGAGGATGCAGCCGAGGAAGATGTAGCTCGTGCCGGTGGTCCCGAGCCCGAGCCCGCCGTACTTGGGGTCGTGTTGGGACATGAAGTCGCCGATCGAGGCGCCGAGCGGGCGGGTGAGGATGTAGGCGAGCCAGAACGTGGCGATCGCGTTGGCTTTCAGCCCGTAGTGCGCGAGCGCTACGAGTGCGATCGCGCCGCCGAAGACGCCGATCGAGACCGCGTAGCCGAGGTCGGCCTTCTCGGCCGTGAGGTCGCCGGCGGCGGTGCCGAGCGCGAACGTGAAGAGGATCGCCAGCCAGTAGAACGCCTCGCGGCGCGTCGTGACGATCGAGTGCATCGAGAGCGTGCGCTCGACCGCGAACCAGACCCCGAACACCACAGCCAGCACGACCGCGAAGATCGGCGTGGTCGTCGTCAGCGGCACGTTGTAGCCGTCGCTCAGGTTGTCGGTGATCAACGTGCCGAAGACGCTGATCACCACGACCACGGCCCAGTAGACGACGGGCACGTAGCGCCGCAGCCGGAACTGCACCGCCAACAGCACCACCAGCAGGCCGCCGGCGACATAGGTCGTGTTCGTCAGCCCGAACCCGAGCGTGTCGTTGACGTAGTCGGCCGCGGTCTCGCCGACCGTCGTGCACATGATCTTGATGACCCAGAAGACGAGAGTGACCTCCGGGACCTTGTTCAGCATCTGGCGGCCGAGCGAACGGCTCGGCAGGGTTGTCGTCGCGCTCATGGCGCGGCAGTCTGCGCAAGCGAACATGGCAGCCGCCTGAACGCGCACGCGTGACGGGCACGTTCCTGAACGGAACCTGAACACGGCCGCGGAGGACTGCCCGCTGGACGTGCAACCGCGATGATCGAGCGGTGACGACGATCGGGCTCTGCGAAGACGACGCGGACCTGCGCTCGGTGCTGACGCGCGCCCTGCGCGCCGAAGGCTTCGAGGTGCGCGCGACCGCGACCGGGCACGAGGCCGTCGAGGCGTTCTCCGAGCCGGGACCGGACCTGCTCGTGCTCGACATCGGCCTGCCGGACGCCGACGGCCGCGACGTCTGCCAGGCGCTGCGCTCCCACGGCGTGCGCGCGCCCGTCGTGTTCCTGACGGCGCGCGACGCGCTGACCGATCGGCTCTCAGGGTTCCACGCCGGCGGCGATGACTATCTGACGAAGCCGTTTGCGCTGGCCGAGCTGGTCGTGCGGGTGCGGGCGTTGCTGCGGCGCGCAGGCAGCGTAGAGGCGCCGATGGAGCTGGGCGCCGGGCTGCGGCTCGATCCGGCGGCGCACGCGCTGCGCTGCGGCGGGCGGTCGGCGACGCTGACGCCGACCGAGTTCCGGATCCTCGCCGCGCTCGCCGCCCGCCCCGGAACGGTCGTCCGACGCGGCGAGCTGACCGCCGCCGCGTGGCCGGACGGCGCGATCGTGCACGCGAACACGCTCGACACCTACATCGGCCGGCTGCGGCGCAAGCTCGCCGCCCTCATGGTGGACACGGAGATCGAGACCGTGCGCGGTGTCGGGTACGCGCTGCGATGAGCCGCCTGGATCTGCGCGACCGCGTCACGCTCGCGACGGCGCTCGTGCTCGCACTCGGGCTCGGCGTCCTCACGCTCGGCGTCTACGCACTGCTGTCGCATCAGCTGGAGGGGGATCTCTCAGCCCGTCTGCGCGAGCGCGCCGACGCGCAGCTCGCGCTCGTCGGCGTCGAGCACGGCCGCGTGATCGTCCACGACGTGGCCGGCGACGGCGCGCTCGACGAGCAGGCGTGGGTCTTCGCCGACGGAAGGATCGAGCGCCGCCCGCCGGCCTCGCCCGCGCTCCAGCGCGCAGCCGACGCGCTCGCCCGCACGCCGCGAGTCACGGAGCGGTCGGCCGGCGAGGCCGTGCGGCTGCGCGCCGAGCCCGCATACGCGCACGACCGCCGCACCCGGATCGGCACGGTCGTCGTCGGCGCCTCGCTGCTGCCCTACGAGCACACCGAACGGATCGCGCTGCTCGGTGCGCTCGCGCTCGACGCGTTCGTGCTCGTCGCCGGCGTCCTGCTCGCCCGTCGCGCGGTCGGCAAGGCGCTGGAGCCGGTCGCGGAGATGACGCGCCGCGCAGCCGACTGGAGCGAGCACGACCTCGACCGCCGCTTCGACCTCGGCCCGCCCCGCGACGAGCTGACCGCACTCTCGGCCACGCTCGACGGCCTGCTCGCGCGGATCGGCGCGAGCCTGCGCCACGAGCAGCGCTTCTCCACCGAGATGGCGCACGAGCTGCGAACCCCGCTCGCAGGCGTCCGCGGCGAGGCCGAGCTCGCGCTCGACCTGCCCGCCCCGCGGGCTGAGGCGGTGCGCAAGTCGCTCGAGGGGATCCTGCGCGGCACCGAGCGCATGGAACGCGTGATCGAGACGCTGCTGAACGTCGCGCGCAACGAGGCCCGCGCAGCACGTGGCTCCAGCGACGCGCGCGCCAGCGTCGCGCGCGCCGTCGAGAGCCTCGCCCCGGCCGCCGAGCGCGCCGGCGTGACGCTCACCTACGATCCGCCCGCCGCCACCCAGCGCGTCGGCGCCGACGAGGACGCCGTTGCGCATGCCCTGCAACCGCTGCTCGAGAACGCGATCCGCCACGCGACCAGCACCGTCGCCCTCACGCTCGCGCGCCGCAACGGCCACGTCGAGATCCACGTTGACGACGACGGCGCCGGACTCGCCGACGACAGCGTCGAGCAGCTGTTCGAGCCAGGCAACAGCAGTGTCGGCGGCGCCGGCCTCGGCCTCCCGCTCGCACGCCGACTCGCACGGGCGTGCGGCGGAGACGTCACAGCCGAGACACCAGCACCCGGCGGACGCTTCGTGCTGCGCCTGCCGGCCCTGGCGTAGTCCGCCCCGCGCGCAACGCGGTCGTCACGACGGCCACGGAACCTCGACCACCACGGGGATCAGCCGGTCGCTTATGCGACCGAATCGCTCCCCCGCTATGAACAGAAGCCTGGCGTTTGCGTGAGAGCGGGGCTTTTGTCGTTCTGGGGGTGGCTTGCGGGTCGCGGTCGGCGCAGGGAGTACCAGGTGGCGGGCGGTTCGCCGCAACGCGACACTGCGGACGCTCGTAGGCTGGTTGCAGTGAAGCTCAAGGTTCAGCAGGTCGGGCAAGCTGGAGAGCACTTCGTCGCCGCCGAGCTGCATCGCCGTGGCGCCTATGCGGTGACGTTCTCGGGCAACATGCCGAATATCGACATCCTCGCAAGCGATGTCGATCAGACGCGCACCGTCTCGATCCAGGTCAAGACCAAGACCACGGGGACCTGGCATACGAGCATCCTGCGCGGCGAGCTGCGTGACGCCGACGCTTCCGAGACGCGGTTCTGGGTGTTGGTCGACATCGGACGGGACGCCGAGGTGCCGCCGGGCTATTGGGTGGTTCCGGAGTGGTGGATGCTCAACCACATTCATGTGCGCTACCACGAGCGGATCGCATACCTCGGCGGAGCACGCCTGCGCAACCCGGACTCCAAGCACTTCGCGATCGTCCCCAAGAATGTCGCCGAGTGGCGCGACCGGTGGGACCTGCTCGGGATCTTCTGAGGATGGAGAATCGCGACTCCGCACGGATGGGCAAGGCCGTCGAGCACCTCGTCGCTGCGACATGCATCCTGGCCAGCGGACTCGAGCTGAACGTTTCCACGAGCCTGGTCGATGACGAGGGCGTCGACCTCGTGTTCCACCGCCGTGATCGGGCAACGACCCTCGCAGTGCAGGTCAAGTCCCGTTCGATGCGCGCGAGCACGATCGTCAGGCAATCGCGTTCATCGCAAACATCGGCGCCAGCACCTTCCAGCCTCGCGACGACCTCTACATGCTCTTCGTGGCCGTCGATACCGAAGACGGCACGCTCCAGATGGTGTGGTTGATCCCGAGCGTGGACTTCGCGAACCGGACCAAGCCCAACAGCCAGAATCGCCATCGCTTCTCGGCCTCGATGAAAGCCGCCACCAAGGATCAGTGGAGCGAGTACCGGCTGCGGCGGGCCGACCTCGCCCACGAGCTGCTCGGCATCCTCGACCGACTCTGACGTAGGTGGCTTGCTCATGGGAGGAGCGCAGATCCGGAGGCGACGCGATCCGACGAGTCACCGGGTCGCGTTGGTGCCCGCATCCACCACGCACACCACATGCACCGGGAACGTTCGGCTACCGCTCAGCCCCGCCCGCGCCACCGTCTGCGATTCCAGCTCGCGCGCCCGTCTGAAGAGCCGTTCGAGGTCGGCGTGCAGCTCGGCTATCGCGGTCGCGTCGAGGAGCGCTCTGGTGCTGAGCTTCGTCTCGGGCGTGACGAAGAAGCGGCCGGTGAGCTGGGCGAGGACGCGTTCGGGGTCGATGGTGCCGGCGGTTGCGTAGTGATGCTCGATCGCTCCGCGGCGCTGTGTCTTCTTGACGAGGCGCAGGTAGCCGAGGGCGTGCAGGCGGCGGACGTGGTAGGCGACGCTGCCGAGCGGCATGTCGAACGCGACGGCCAGCTCGGCGGGGCTCGCGCGGTCGTGGACCTGGAGGTAGTCGAGGATGCGGGTTCGGGTCGGGTGGGAGAGGGCTGCCAGGGCTCGGCGTGCGCTGTCCCCCGGCTCGCCTCGTCTCATCCCTGGGCGTGGAGGTCGAGCTGCTCGGCGAGCTGCGCGACCTCGTCCGGGTGGCATCCGGAGATCTCGATGCCGGGCGCGAGCCGGGCGGCGGTGGCGATCCGGCGGGCGAGCTGTGGGGAGACGCCGCGGACGGCGCCGAGCAGGCTGCCGACGGTGGTGGTCGCCCAGGTCGTGTAGGCGTCGCTGGAGCGCAGGCCGTCGGCGAGGGCGTGGAGCCCGGCCGGGCGGTCGAGCAGCTGGGCGGCGAGCAGCACCGTCGCGGGATCGACGGTGGTGCTCTGGCGCAGCACCTGCTCCGCGGTGTCGCGAACTTCGCCGTAGGCGACGGGGATCGCCTCGTCCGGGATGCCTTCGCCGAGCGCGTCGAGCTGCTCTACGAGCTGTGCGATCTCGGCGACCTCGTGCCGTAGCAGCTCGACGGCGGCGCGCTTGAGCGTGGTCGTGAACGTCGGCGGCATGCGCGGATCGAGCTGGTAGACGATCCGCAGCGCTCGGTCTTGGTGGCGCTCGACGGTGCGCAGCAGCTCCGCGATGCGCAGGAGCCGCCAGCCGTGGTCAGTCGCCGCCATCGGCGCTCGCCTTCCCGCCGCTCGCCGGCGAACTCGCGCGGGTGGCGCTCCCGGTCCCGGCGCGTACTGCGCGGGAGGTCGCCGAGACCGGGAGGGTGCCGCCAGCACGTTCCTGCTCTCTCCTCGTGCCGCTCCGCGTCGTGGGCGTGGCGCGCGACGCGCCGCCGCGCCGATGGCAGAGCGTGCGAGCAGGCTCGCGCCGGCCGGGTCGCGAGGCGCTATGGGGGACCAGCTGCCTCGTCATCGCCCAGCCGGCGCGCGATGCCGCCGACTGCCGCCGCCCGTATGGGGGGCAGGATCGGGCGGCGGTGAAGCGTCGGAACGGCATCGAGGGCCATCCTGCCCGCGCGCATCTGAACCGGATAGACCGCGGGGGAATGTTCTTTTTCCGCTTATGGGTGCGTAATCGCGTGCCATGCGACTTGCAGCGGAATCCGTCCTATAGGTATGGTCCAGAACTCCTCAGTAGACGGGCGTATTTCTCGCCTCGGACGACGGGTGTCACGGATGGGGGCCACGCGCATAGAGCTTGGGCGGGGACGGTTGCGCGGCCTGCGCGGCGCGACGCTCGCGCTCATCTGCGAGCACCCGGGGCATGGCTACGGGCTGGCGGGCCGGCTCAACCGGCGGCTGGGGCCGACGTGGAAGGTCGAGCCCAGACAGGTCTATTCGGTCCTCGACGACCTCGCGAAGGACGGCCTCGTGGAGGCCGAAGGAGAGCCGAACCCGGACCGTCCCCGTCAGACGCGCGTCGTCTACCACGCCACAGATCTAGCGCCGCACGCGTTGCGCCGCTGGATGCAGAGCGGCCTGGACATCGTGCCGCTGCGTCCCGACGTGATCGCACGTGTCGGCTCTGCGACCCAGGGCGACGCCGACGAGCTGCTGCGCGTCCTCGACGACTACGAGACGGAGCTGCTCGAGTTGCTGGAGGCCAACGACGACGCCGATCCGCCGGTGCGCACGTGGCGTGGGCTGCTGCTCGCGATCGCACGGAACCACACCGACAGCTACCTGCAGGGCGAGTTCCAGTGGGTCGTCGTCTCCCGGCGGCGGATCCGCGAGTTCGTGGCGGAGCAGTGATGCCGCTGCTCGCCTTCGAGGACGTCAGCAAGCATGTTGTGGACGGCGGAGGCCGCTCGACCGCAGTGCTCGACCGCGTTTCGTTCGAGATCGAGCCCGGCGAGTCGGTGGGCCTGTGGGGCATGCGCCGCTCGGGCAAGTCCACACTGCTGCGGATCGCCGCGGGCGTGGAGCTCCCCGATTCGGGGGCGGTGCGCTTCCAGGGCCGCGATCTCACGCGGATGTCGCGCAGAGAGGTCGCACAACTGCTGCGTACGAAGATCGGGCTCGCACCGATGGAGTGGCACGCGACGCGCAACGAGATCGTCGTCGACCACGTTGCGTTGCCCGCACTCAGCCTCGGCTTGAGCTTGCACCACGCGCAGATCGCAGCGCGTGCAGTGCTCGAGCGCGTCGGCGTCACGAGCCGAGCGGACGCCCGCATGGTCGAGCTCTCGCCGGGCGAGCACACACGTGTGTCGATCGCACGAGCGCTCGTGCGCAACCCGGCGCTGGTGCTCGTGGACGAGCCGGCCGCGACGCCGAGCCCGGGCGACCGCGACGAGATCTACGCGCTCCTGCGGTCGCTGGCGAAGGATCCGGCGCTGACGGTTGTGGTCGCATCCGAGGATGTGGCCGCGATACGGACTGCGCGGCGGGCGCTGACGTTGAGCGACGGCCAGCTGCGGTCCTCCGAGCGCCAGGGGCAGGTGGTGCGGTTCCCGCGGCGGCGCGCCGATCAGGCCGACGCCGGTCACGGAGACTGACGTGCTGGAGCTGCGCGAGGTCGTCAAACACTACCCAGCCGCCGGCGAGGTCGTGCGAGCGGTCGACGGCGTCTCGCTCACGGTCGAGGGCGGCGAGTTCGTCGCCGTCTTCGGGCCGAGCGGGTCGGGCAAGACGACGCTGCTGCTGCTGGCGGCGGCGCTGCTGCGGCCGGATCACGGCAGCACGTGGTTCGAGGGGCGCGACCTTGGCGCGCTGTCCTCGCGGGACGCGGCCCGCTATCGGCGCAGCGACGTCGGCTTCGTCTTCCAGTCCTTCCATCTGATGCCGGCGGCCTCGGCGCTCGACAACGCGGCGCTCAAGCTGCTCTCCGAGGGGCTCTCGCTCGACGCGGCGCAGCAGCGCGCACGACCGTGGCTCGAACGTGTCGGACTCGCCGCGCGCGTCGCGCACACGCCGCGCGAGCTGTCGAAGGGCGAGTGCCAGCGCGTCGCGATCGCCCGTGCGCTCGCGAACGACCCGCGGCTGCTCCTCGCCGACGAGCCGACAGGGAACCTCGACACGAGCCGCAGCCGCGAGGTGCTCGCGCTGATGCGCGAGCTGTCCAGCGAGCGGCGGATCCCGGCGCTGCTCGTCACTCACGACCCCGAGGCGCTGGAGTACGTCGATCGCGTTTACACGTTGCGCGACGGTGGGCTCAGCCACGGGCTCGACGCCGAGGCGGCGAGGGTGGCCAGCAGATGAAGATCTTCGGGATCCGCCTCGCGGTGCTCGGCCGCTTCTACCGATGGCGACTGCGTGAGCACGGCGCGCAAGAGCTGCTCGCGGCGGCTGGGATCGCCGTCGGCGTCGCGCTGCTGTTCGGCGTACTCGTCGCCAACACGAGCCTCACCGGCTCCGCCACGCAGTTGCTGCGCGGCGTGCAGGGCTCGGCGAGCCTCCAGCTCGCAGCGCGCTCCGCCGACGGGTACGACGAGGCGATCGCGGCACGGGCCGCCGCGGCGCCCGGAGTCCTGCGCGCGGCGCCACTTCTGCGCGGCACGGCCGCCCTCGTCGGGACGAGCGGCACCCGTCGCACGATCCAGCTGATGGGCGTCACCTACGCGCTTGCCCAGTTCGGCGGCGCGTCAACGAGCGACTTCGGCCCGGGTGGCCTGCGGCTCTCGAACGGCCTCTCGCTTCCATCGGGCATCGCCTCGGCCGTCGGCGTGCGCAGCGGCCAGCATGTGACGCTGCTCGCCGATGGCCTCAAGCAGCGCGTCCAAGTCGGCACGGTGCTCGGGCCGAACACCATCGGCTCGCTCTCGCAGAGCCCGGTCGGCATCGCCCCGCTCGCCGTCGTGCAAGCCTTGCTCCACAAGCCCGGCCGCGTGACGCAGCTGCTCATCCAGGCGCAGCCCGGAAAGCAGGCGCAGGTGGCCCGCGAGCTGCAGGCGCTCGCGGCCGGCAGGCTCACGGTCGCACCTGCCGATCAGGAACTGCGGCTGCTCGACCTCACCGCACAGCCCAACGACCAGTCGACGACGCTCTTCGCCGCGATCAGCGCGATGGTCGGCCTGCTGCTGGCCCTGAACGCGATGCTGTTGACGATCCCCGAGCGCCGGCGCTTCGTCGCCGAGCTGAGCACGCAGGGGTTCGACCCGCGACAGGTGCTCGTGATCCTCGCGTTCGAGGCGCTGCTGCTCGGCTCGCTTGCGTCGCTTGCCGGCCTCGCGCTCGGCGACCTGCTCTCGCGCACGCTGTTCGACCATGTGCCGGCCTACCTCGCGTTCGCATTTCCGATCGGAACGCAGCGGATCGTCACGACATCGGCCGTGTTGCTCGCATTCGGCGGCGGATTGCTCGCCACGATCGCCGCGTCGCTGCCGCCGGCACTCGACCTGCGGCCCGGACGCCCGTTCGACGCCGTCTTCCGCGAGAACCGGCGAGAGCGACGCAGGCGAGGGGATGCCCCCGCACGCGGTGCGGATCGTGCTCGGCGTCGCGGTCGCGATCGTCGTCCTCTCCACGTTGACGGCGGTCCTCGTGCCGAGCCTGACGCTGTTCGCCGGGGTCGCGCTTGCGCTCGCGAGCGTCTGCTTCATCCCGGCCGCTTTCGTCGGCGCCGCCGATGTCCTCGGCCGTGTGAGCCGCAGGATCCCCGGCAGCATGCTGCCCGTCGCCGTGATGGAGCTGCGCGCGACGACGACGCGCTCGATCGCGCTCGCGGGCGTCGGCGCGCTGGCCGTCTACGGCAGCGTCGCGGTCGAGGGCGCCCACCATGACCTCGTGAATGGGCTCGACCGCAACTTCGGCCAGTACCTCTCGACCGCCGACCTGTGGATCACGACCGGCGGCGACGACCTGACGACCAACAGCTTCGACGGGACGCGCCTGTTCGACCGTGTCACCTCCGCGCCGGGCGTCGTCGGCGTCCGCGCCTACCAGGGCAGCCTGCTCGACGCGGACGGGCGGCGACTGTGGATCGTCGCGCGCGGCCCCGATGACCGAACGATCATCCCGCCGAGCCAGTTGCGCGAGGGCGACCTGACGACCGCCACGGAGCGGATCCGCGCGGGTGGATGGGCCGCCGTCTCCGACGTCTTCGCGAAGGCCCAGGACCTGCATGTCGGCGACGGACTGGCGCTGCCGACGCCAACCGGCGAGACGCGCCTGCGCGTGGCGGCGATCACCTCGAACCTCGGCTGGCCGCCGGGCGGGATCATCATGAGCCTGCGCGACTACCGCCGCGGCTGGGGCACCGTCGCTACGAGCGCGCTCGAGGTAGACCTCGCGCCCGGGGTGTCGCCGACGGAGGCGAAGCGAGCAGTCGAGCAGGCGCTCGGGCCGGCGTCCGGGTTGCGCGTGCAGACGCTCGCCGAGCGCAAGGCGCAGTACAAGTCGCTGGCGCGCCAGGGCCTCACGAGCCTCACCCAGATCTCCACGCTCCTGCTGATCGCCGCGGCACTCGCCGTCGCCGCCGCGCTCGGCGCCGCCGTCTGGCAGCGGCGCGCGCGGCTGGCCGCCCTGAAGATCCAGGGCTTCGACGAGTGGCAACTGTGGCGCTCGCTGCTGCTCGAGGGCGCGATCGTGCTCACGCTCGGCTGCGCCGTCGGCGCCGTCCTCGGCGTATACGGTCACGCGCTCGCGAGCCGCTACCTGCAGCTGACGACAGGCTTCCCGGCGCCGTTCTCACTTGCCTGGCTGCAGGTGCTCGCCGCGCTCGGCCTCGTCGGCGGGATCGCGCTGCTCGTCGTCGCCGTCCCCGGCTGGCTCGCGGCGCGCGTGCCAGCCCGCACGAGCTTCCAGGAGTAGTCCTAAAGGTCCAGTGGAGCGCAGGCAAGCTGTCGCTCCATGGCCACATTCTGGAGACGTCAGCAGCTCTACGCCGCCTTCGCGGGCGCGGCGCTGCGCTACTGGCTGACCATCTATCCGCTCGCGCTCCGAGAGATGCGGCGCTGGGGACGGCGGGCGAAGGCGATCCCAGATCCTGTGCTGCGAACGATCGCGCTCGACACCCAGCGCACCGAGCGCGGCAACTACGAGGGCGCCGCCGCATTCTCACTGTTCGCCCCTCGCCGCTCACGTGCAGCGGTCATCCATGCGGCGATCGCGTTCCAGCTCGCCTACGACTATGCGGACTCTCTCGCGGAGCAGCCCGCGCCGGACAGCGTCGCGAACGGACGGGCGTTGCACGAGGCGCTCCATGCTGCGCTGTCGCCCGGCACACCGCACCCCGACTACTACTCGTACCACGCCCAAGCCGACGATGGCGGCTACCTGCGAGCGCTGGTGGACGCCTGTCGCGACACGGTCGAGCTGCTGCCCTCTTGGGCGCGAGTGGCCGAGCGGACACGGGCGATGTCGCGTCTCGTCATCGAGTTCCAGGCACGCAACCACGCCGACACAACCGCCGTGGCCAGCGAGCTCGCTGCATTCGCGAGGTCCACTCCGTGCCGCGGGGCCACGCTCTCCTGGTGGGAGGCGGCTGCCGGCGGCGCGTCGTCGTTGGTGGTGTTCTCGCTCCTGGCCGCCGCCGCACGCCCGTCGCTCTCCCTGCACGACGTAGAGGCGATCGAACACGCCTACGTCCCCTGGATCGGCTCGCTGCACGTCCTGCTCGACAGCCTCATAGACCACCCGCGCGATCTCGCCAACGGGCATCACAGCCTCGTCGCGCACTATGCGTCGTCGTCCGCAATGGCCAGCGGGATGGGTGCGATCGCCGGCGCAGCCGTTCACGCCGTTCGACGAATCTCGCTAGCGCGCGACCACGAGCTCTTGCTCATCGCGATGGCGGGGCTCTACTTGTCGAGGCCCGCAGCCTCTCTGCCGTACGCAGCAGAGGCGTCGAGCCGCATCCTCGACGCATTCGGCGACCTGGCCTCCCCTGTGCTGCTCATGCACCGGACCCGACAGTGGATCGCGCGGACCGACGCATCGGAACTAAATACCGTCGAAGAACCTGGGTCACCGCGCGGTTGAAGGCAACGATCAGCGCCGCCCGGACTTCTTCGCCCGCGCCCGGTCGTCCTCGATCACCCGCGCGCGAAGCATCAGCAGCTCGGCCGGTACGTGGAGCGCAGTCGCGATCGAGAGCAACGTCGCGTACGTCGGATTCGCGCCCTGGCGCTCGATCTGCCAAACGCGCTTGGTAGCGAGCCCGGACGCCTGAGCGAGCGCCTCCTGCGTCAACCCAAGCTCCTCCCGCCGCTCGCGGAGTGCTTGGCCCAGCGGCGGACACGGTTCTCTCGAAGGCACGCGCGCACGCTTTCGGCTGAGGACGCGTGCCTCAAGGAACTATATGTCTGTTTGGTGTTCGCCGGCTGACCCGCGGGCAGGGCGCTGTGGATCGCTGGTCCTGTGTCCACAAGGAGCCCGAACGACTCGATCCCCCGCCTGCCCCTGGGTGGGCGCAAACGCTGGTGGGTTTGAAGCGCTGCTGAGGGCCGGACTCCGCCCTCAGGCGGTGTGGACTTCCCCCGGTTTCGTGGACACCGTGATCTGACCCTGTTTCGACGGAGTCGCGATGTTGGAATCAGGCGGCGTGGTTGGTGTCGTTGGTGATTGTGACGATGGGCTCGGAGGCGTCGTGGCTTGGGGTGATGTCGGCTGTCGGTGCCGGAGCCCGCCGGAGGCGGGCGCAGGCGCCGGCAGCCGTGCGCTCGTCTCGTGCGGGGTCCGCTGTGGTCGAGGTGCTGTTTGCTTGAAGCCACGCGGTCTCGACCTCGTCGGGGGTGCGCATCTCCAGCGCGGAGTGGCGGCGGCGGGGGTTGTGCCAGAGCTCGATGTAGTCGTGGATCGCGGTGGCGAGCTCGATGCGGGTCTTCCATCTGCGACGGTCCAACAGCTCGACCTGCATGCGGCCCCAGAAGCTCTCCATGAGCGCGTTGTCGTAGGCCGAGCCGACGGCTCCCATCGACGGGGAGATGCCGGCCTGGGTGAGGTTGTGGCTGACGGCCCAGGACGTGAATTGCACCCCGCGGTCGCTATGCATCACGAGCCCGTCGCGGTCGGGGCGCCGCAGGGTGGCCATCCCGAGCGCGCCCAGCACGAGGCTTGTGGTCTGGGTGGAGTCGATCGACCAGCCCACGACCTTGCGGCTGAACGTGTCGAGCACCACGCAGCAGTACACCTTCCCTTCGCGGGTCGGGTGCTCGGTGATGTCGGTGACCCACAGCTCGTTGGGACGATCACGACGGAACTTGCGCCCGACCAAGTCCAGCGACGTGACCCTGGAGAGCTTCGCGCCGCGCGGCAGCCGGCGCCGCGGCAGGCCCTTGAGGCCGAGTTGGCGCATGATGTCGCCGACGGCGTTGTGGCCGACGGCGATCCCGCGCCCGTACTTCAGCTCGGCCGTGACCCGCAGCGCGCCGTAGGTGCCTCCGGACTCCTTGTGAACGTCGGCGATCTCGCCCGCCAGCCAGATGCGACGCAGCGTGCGGGGCGCGTCGGGGCGGTCCTTCCAGGCGTAGTAGCCCGACTGCGAGACGCCAAGCGCCACGCAGGCCTGCTGCACGTTGATCCCCTGCCCGGTCAGAGACTCGATCACCGGGTAGAGCCTTTTGGGGCGATCCCCTCGGCGAGGAACACCTCGTTGACCTTCCTGGCGACCGCCAGCTCGGTCTCCAACTGCCGGATCCGCCGCTTGGCGGCCGCCAGCTCGAGCTGCTGGCCTGTCGTCGCCCCCTCGGCCTCGCCGCGATCGATGCGGTCCTGCTTGAGCCAGCCATAGATCGTCGCGTCCGACATCTGAAAGGCCTTGGCGAGCTGCTTGACCTTCGTGCCGGCCCGCGCCAGCTCGATCACCTGACGACGAACCTCCGGCGGGTAACTCCTCGGCATCTGCTGCTTCCTCTCTGCCAGCAGACTCCAGTATCCCGACGCCACTTTTCCAGGGTCAGATCACGCGGGGCGCGCTTCTACCCGATTCTCTACCTGCTCACCCGGGTGAACGGTGCGCGCGACTGGGGAACCGGTGAGGATCTCGACCGGCCCCACGTGCAGAGGTGAACGCGCTCGCGAACTTCACGTTCCTCGCGCTCGAGACGAACCGCAAGATCTCCGACAAGGCTCCGGGCGACTACCTCCCCGGCTACATCGAGCGCCACCCCGGCGCGGTCGAGTCGCATTGGATGCCGATGGAGCCGGGGCTGTGGCAGCTCGATCGCTATCCGGAGTTCTTGGAGCGTCGGCGCATCCTGCTCGCCGCGGCCACGAATGAGCTGCTCGACCTCCTGCACAAGGGCATGCCCGACGGGGCGTCGGAGCCGATGGCGCTCGCTGCGGTGGCTGAGCCTTCGGTTGGCGCTGACGACGAGGAGCTGCTGCTCGCCGAGCTGCAGCGCTGGATGGGCGATCACGGCTTCGACATCGGTTCGGCAGAGCACGAGCTCGTCGCTTCCGATGGCTCACAGGAGGCGATCCTCGATCTTGCCTGGCCCCGTGGTCTGCAGCCCGGGCTCAGCGAACCCGTCGCGCTGCTGCTCGACGAGCCGGTCGCGGTGTTCGCCGCCGCCGTGCGGCACGGCTACCGCCCAGTCGCCGATACCGAGTCGCTGAAGGCGTATGCCCGCGACCTTGCGCTGCTCGGCGAGGCCGGCGCCGCCTCATAACGCTCGGCCGGGCCGGCGAAAACCCGCGAGCAGGGCAGGGGTTTGGAGCCAAGCGGCGTGTTCTCAGCGGTGCTGCAGCGGGTTCTCCCAGCGCAGTTCGGGGAAGCGGGCGAAGTCGGTGTCGTTGGAGTAGAGGGTGAGGCCGTGTTCGATCGCGAGGGCGGCGAGCATGGCGTCGGGAACGAGGTTGCCGCGGATGTCGTGTTTGGCGATCAGGTCGCCGAGGATGCGCGGGTGCTCGGGACCTGGTTCGGGGATCCAGGCGACGGGGGCGGCGAGCCAGTCGGTGACGCGGTCCCAGGCGGTGGCCGGTGAGAGCGGGCGGGGGAACGCGCGGGGGTGGGTTGAGATGCGCAGGAACGCGCCGAGGCTGGCCCACGGGATCCCGACGCGCCGCGAGCCGTTGAGCTGCTCGGTCAGCCAGTCGCGGGCGGCGTCGTGATAGTCGGCTCCTCTGTGGACGGCATAGAGGAGCAGGTTGGCGTCGAGCAGCATCAGCGGGCGGCGGGCCCGTCGAGCGTCTCGATCGCGTCGGCGACGTTGGAGTAGTCGATGCCGTCGCCGAGGCTATGCGTCTTCTGCACAAATGGCTTTGCCGACCGCTCCTGAACGAGGCCGGCGCGGACGAGGTCGTTGACGGCCTCGCTGAGGCCGATCGAGCGCTCACGTCGAACCTGTTCGACGGCGGCAGCGACATCGTCGGCGAGGGTGAGCGTGGTACGCATGTCCTCAGAGTAGCGCATCGTGATGCACAGTTCTAAGCATCAAGAAGTAGCCTCTCGGCTCGTAGCCCGAAGGTCGCGGGTTCGAATCCCGCTCCCGCTATCGAAGTACCTCCCCCTATAGAGGTAGTGGGTCATTTCAAACTGACCCACTACCGCGCTCGCTCTACGAAGGGAGCGTCGCGGTGGCGCGTTCGAGGTCGCCTCGGTCGATGACGCGCTCGACGAGGAAGCCGGCCGACTCACGGGCACGGAGCGTCCGAAGCTCGGTTTCGGTCAGTGGCCGGTAGAGGATGCCGTAGTCGCCGCGGCGTAGGCGCAGCCATGGTGCGCGGCCGACGAGCGGCTTGATGTCGAGGTTCGGCGGCTGGGGCTCGGCGGCGAGGTCTTGTTCGAGGAGGCTCAGTAGCCGCCGGCGGTTGGCGTGGTCGATGCGCCGCAGGTCCTTCAGCGCGCGCTTCGACAGCTCGATGTGGTTCATCGCTCGGGCGCTGCGGGCGAGTCAGTCCGCGTCTGCGTCGAGGAGGCGGCGTGCCTCGGCGAGCGAGGTCGTCTCGCCGCGCGCCAGCTCGCGGTCGGCGGCGGCCATGCCCTTGACGAACTCGGGGGCGTTGGCGAGCACGAAGTCCTCGAACTGCGCGGAGTCGACGGGGAGCATGTAGGCGACCGGGCGGCCGCGGCGCGTGATCATCGCGGGCTCCTTCGTCTCGTCCAGCTCGTTGATGATGGCACTGGCATTGCGGGCCAGCTCGCGCACGCCGATGGTGCTCATGACGGTCTCCGAGTGTTGTACGACTCCATGTACGTACCTGGAGGATAGCGCGGCCGGGCGCTCCAAGCGAATCCCTGATCAGGCGGCGGCCGGAGCCAGTCTTCGCGATGCCGCCAGCCGCACGACCGACGCCAGCCGCACCGCGTCACCAACCGCCACGAAGCGCGCCCCCGCTATGGGCGACGAGGTAGTCGTCGTTTGGATCGCGGACGACGCTCGCTGGTTCGCGCGGATCGCGCGACTGGATGCTCGCGCGCGCGATCTCGCGCACGGCGCGCCCGGCGTCGGCAGGGTCGATGCGCTTGAGGAAGTAGGGCTGCGTCAGGCCGCGTCTGACCTCGCCCAGGAGTCTCGGGCAGACGACTGACTCGAAGTGTCCGTCGAAGCAGCCGCCGATGTCCGCCGGTGGCCTTCTCGCCTGGGCGACGCTGGGACCACCTCCGACGCTCTCGCCGCGAGAGCGACTGGAACTCGGCGGCCTTGTCGCCGAAGTCCTCCGTGACCATCTGATGGAACGCCAGCCGCTGATCGGGGCTGGAGGGGAAGGCCGCTGGCGACTCGTGCCACACCCGGCCCGCGCGCGTGGGGCGGCCGGCGCGCGGCGCGTCTGCGAGCGGGCGGGTTGGGTGGTTGCGGCCGGTGGATGTCGGGCGCCCGGTTGGGTGAATGTGGCTTCGCGGCGTTCGTGGTGAGTGCTAGTTTCTGTCACACCGGACCTTGGGTATTTGGGTTTGGTGTACGCCTTGTCCGCGCGTGGTGGGAGGTTCGGAATTTGGCGATGATGCGTCTGGGGTTCGTGGGGACCATCGCGGGGCCTGGGCTGCGAGCAACGAGTTTTTGAGCTGGCGCCGTCTGCCCTGACGCCCATGGTGGCGGCGTCTCGGGTCCGGCCCCCTCGAGCGAGGGGCTCGGGCTCTGACTGCGGGCGGGAGAGTGCCTGCCCGAAGCGGCCTGGCGTGCCTCCCTAAATCGCGCCGGGCGGCGTCGAGCGTGCACAGGCGCGGGGCATGGACGCTGGAAGGATCCGCGCGCGCGCTCGGTCGGGCGTCGTCGCCGGCTGGTCGGCTGGGGCGACGCGTGCTCTCCCGTCCGCCCAACATGAATTTGGGAAGGGAGCGTGTGATGTCGAGGGAGCTGGAGGTTCGCCGGGTCGGTCGCGATCAGAGCGGCCGGCCGGGTTGGCGTTCGCACACGTTCGCCGACGGGGTGCGGTCCTTGACGCTCGTCGGTCCGCTCGACGTCGCGTTGGCGGGCCGGTTGTGGACGCGGATCTCAGAACTCGTCCAGCGTGGCTGTCGGCGGTTGATCGTCGACGCGAGCGCGATCGACCCGGTCGGGGACGCGCCCGCGTTGCTCGCGGCGGTGTTCGCGGGGCGTCCGGCGAGCTATCAGGCGGTCGTCGTCGCGCCGTCGGGGTCGGCGTTGGCGGATCTGCTGCCGGGGTCGGTCGGCGTCACGCTCTCGCTGACTGACGCGCACCGCCAGCTGCAGACCGGGATCGTGCGCCACGAAGCGCGCAGACGGCCGGGCCCCGGCGCGAAGATCCCGGCGGCCGAGCGCCATGCGCTCGCGATCCGCCAGTCGCTGCGGTGGGCTGAGCGCGCCGCGCGCGAAGGCGACTACGAGCGCGCGCTGTCGTGGCTGAACATGGTCGAGAGAGTCGAGGGCGAGTTGCCGCAGGAGTGGAGAGACCACCGCGAGGTCTGGATCGCGGCCTGGGCCGCACAGGCCACCCACGACCCGTGCAGGCGCCGGCCGGGCCGGCGCGGCTGACACACGCAGGATCGCCGCGGCGCGCCCCGGTCGCGGCAAGCCCGCTGATGACCAATTTCGCGTCTGCGCGGGTCGGCCGCTCACCAGCGCAGCAGCGCGGCGATGCCGCCGCGGTGGGCGAGCGGCTCGGTCTCGTAGCGCAGGTAGGCGACGTCGGCTGCTTGGCCGACGGCCAGCTCGATCGCCTGCTCGACGGCGTGCGCCGGCTCCGCGCCGGGCGCGAGCAGGAGCGTCGCGACGCGGTCTTCGTGCAGGGTGGCGAGCACCTCGTCGAGGCCGGCGGCGGCGTGGCCGGCGGTGCCGAGACCGGCTTCGAGCTGCGCGATCAGCGCGCGCTCGCGCTCGCGGTCGGTCTGCTCGATCACGGGGACGACCGTCGCGACGATCTCCTGCACGGTGGCGTGCACGAGGTCGGCGTGGACCCAGCCGGCGAGCACGGCGGCGAGCTGCGGATCGAGCTGCGCTCGGATCGGCTTGCCCAGCTCGTCGTCGGCGACGAGCACGAGATGCGTGAACGGCTGGCGGCGGTGGGCGCGCAGGAGCCGCTCGGCGACGTGGCGGACGTGGACGGCGACCTGCTCCTCGATGCCGCGCTGGTAGCGCGCCTGGGACCAGCCGCCCTGGTCGTGGCGGCCGTGGACGTCGTCGTGGACGGTCGCGAACTCGACGAGCGTGCGCGGGCCGCCGCGCAGCAGCCGCGCGCCGTCGCGGCTGACGACCGCGACGCCCCACGCCTCGGGGCCCACCAGCGGCACGAGCGGCTCCAGCCACGGCAGCGTGTCGAGCACGGCCATCGGCTCGACCGCGCTCGGCAGGCGCACGGTCTCCAGGATCCCGGCGGCAGAGCAGGAGAAGATCGCGAGTCCGGGCACACCGCGCAGCAGCGCGGGATCGTCGCGCACGAGCGCCTCGACGCGCTCGGCGTCGGCCGCGCCGTCCTCGCGGCGCGCCTGCGCGAGCAGCGCTCGCAACTGCGTGTCGCGCGCCTCGGGCGTCGGGAAGCGCGACGCGTCGAGATCGAGATAGAGGCTCAGCACCCGCTCGCCGTCGGTCTCCAGCCGGCTCATGCGCGCGAGGGTCCCGTTCCCGACGGCGGGCGCCATCATCGCGCCGGCTCCGGGGCGGCGAGCGCGTCGGTGCCCGCTCGAGGTGCGCCGAAGCGGTCCAGCCGGTAGCCGAGCAGCGTCCGCCGTCGCGCGTCGTCGCGGCTGTAGACGCGGGCGATCCGGTAGCCGGCGAGCTGCAGCTCGTAGAGCGCCTGGCAGGGCATCGCGACGCCGCCGTCGTGCAGCTCTGCGACCGTGAGCGGGCGGGATGCGGCGAGGTCGAACAGCTCCAGCATCCGGGTCGTGTCGTGGTCGCCGGGGTATGGGGCGCCCGGCACTGCGACGCGGCTGGTTCCAGGGGATGGGGCTGTGGCTCGGTCGGTGAACATCGGATACCCCAGTGGCGGGTCGCGAGGACGGGAGACGGCGTGCTCCGACGCTACGTGCCCCGCGCTCCCGGGCCATCGGCCGCGATTGCGGTCGGGTGCGTGGCGTTCTACGGATCGCGTGTCGCAGAGGCGGCGGATGACGCGCGCGGCGGACGCCGACAGGATGGGCGGCCATGACCACGACGACTCATGTGCCGACGCTCGAGCACTCCATCCACCAGACGAACGCCTGGCTCGGCGAGGTCGCCGCCGAGCTCGACGGGGTCGATCGCCAGTACGCCTATCGCACGCTGCGCGCGACGCTGCACGCGTTGCGCGACCGGCTGACGGTCGACGAGGCCGCGCAGCTCGCCGCCCAGCTGCCCGACCTGCTGCGCGGGATCTACTACGAGGGCTGGAACCCGAGCGCGACCCCGGCGCACGAGCGCACCCGCGAGCAGTTCCTCGACCACGTCGCGCGCGAGGGCGCCCTCGCCGGCCACACGGAGGCGTCGATCGCGGTCGCCGCCGCGATGGCGGTGCTGGGCCGGCACGTCTCCGCCGGCGAGCTCGACGACGTCCGCGCGACGCTGCCGCAGGACATCCGCGAGCTGCTGTTCCCGTAGCGCGCGGCTCGTCTGTGCGTCACTCGGCGAAGACGGTCGGTTCGGCGACCGTGCCGCCGGTCGTGTTCGGGCCGACCTGGCGGGCGTCGACGTGGCGCACGAGGCCGGAGTGGGCGTAGAGATGCTGGGAGTCCGAGGCGCCGCCGACCTGCTTGTTGGCGACGGCTGGATCGAGCTCAGCCGCGCGCTCGTGCACGGCCTCGAGTCATCGCCAACTCCCCGAAAATCGGTCCGACAGGGTCGCGAGGATCATCGCAGGCGGGGTGCGCGGCGTCGCACGAACCAGCGGCGCAGCTCGTCGGCGCCCCAGACGACGAACGGGAACGGGAGCGCGAGCAGCAGCATCGCGGGGGTGAGGGCGGCGGTGCCGAGCAGCGCCTGGAACGGCGGGGCGTAGATCAGCAGCGCGGCGAGCGCGAGCTCGAACGCGATCCCCCACAGCAGCAGCGGGTTGGTGAAGACGCCGACGGAACGCAGCGAGGCGCGCTCGGTGCGGGCGGCGAACGCCGTGCCGATCTGGCCGGCGATCATGCCGAAGAAGGTCATCGTCGTCGCCTGCCGGTAGGCGTGGTGCAGGGGGTGCCCGGCGCCGGTCGGATCGCCGGGGTGCCAGCCGGCGTGCAGCAGGACGGCGAAGAATCCCGCCAGCTCCAGCACGGCGCAGATCAGTCCGAGGAACAGCCAGGCGCGCAGCAGCATCGGCGGCTGGATGATGCTCTCCGACCGTCTCCGGGGCGGGCGCTGCATCAGGCCGGGCTCGGCCGGCTCGCGGCCGAGCGCGAGCGCGGGCAGCGTCTCGGTGCCGACGTCGAAGGCGAGCAGCTGCATGACGGTCAGCGGCAGCGGGATCGCGCCGCCGCCGAGCGCGAAGACGAGGAACGGCGCGACCTCGGGCGTGGCGTGGGCGAAGATGTAGAGGATGAACTTGCGGATGTTGTCGTAGACGCGGCGGCCGGCGGCGATCGCGGTGACGATCGTGGCGAAGTTGTCGTCGGTGAGGACCATCGTGGAGGCCTCGCGGGCGACGTCGGTGCCGGAGCGGCCCATCGCGACGCCGATGTCGGCGCGGCGCAGGGCGGGCGCGTCGTTGACGCCGTCGCCGGTCATCGCGACGACGTGCTGCTCGGCGCGCAGCGCGTCGGCGATCCGCAGCTTCGCCTCCGGGGTGCTGCGCGCGAAGATCAGCTCGCGGCCCGTGCGCAGCAGCTCGTCGAGCGCGGGCTCGTCCATACGGTCGAGCTGCTCGCCGGTGACGATCGTCGGGTGCTCGCCGGCGATCCCGACGCGGTGCGCGATCGCGGCGGCGGTCAGGCCGTTGTCGCCGGTGATCACGACGATGCGGATGCCGGCGCGGTGGCAGGCGGCGACGGCGCCGGCGACCTCGGCGCGGGGCGGGTCGAGCAGCGCGACGAGGCCGAGCAGGCAGAGGTCGCGCTCGGCCTCCTCGCGCCGCTCGGGCGCCGCCGCGCCGTCGGGGAGTCGCCGTTGGGCGGCGGCGAGGACGCGCAGGCCCCGGGCCGCGTAGGTCGCGACGAGCCGCTCGACCTCGGCCTGCTCGGCGGGGTCGAGGAGACGCTCCCGCCCGTCCTCGGCGAGCAGGTGGGTGCAGCGCGGCAGCAGCGCCTCGGGCGCGCCCTTGGCGTCGACCCACAGGCGTCCGCCGCGCTCGTCGACCGTCGACATCAGCTTCTGCACCGGGTCGAAGTGGAAGACCCGCCGCCGCGCGCGCTCGCGGGCGTCCAGGCCGACCTCGGCGCCGAGCCGGGCGGCGGCGGCGAGCATCGCGACCTCGGTCGCGTCGCCGCTCGCCGGGCTGCCGGAGGTTGCGGCCCGGGCGGTGTTGCACGCCGCGATCGCCTGCGCGACCCGCGTGACCGCGTCCCCGGCGGCCGCCCCGTCGTCGCCGTGCTCGAGGTCGAGCGTCTGCGGGGCGGTCCAGATCGTCGCGACGCGCATGCGGTTCTCGGTCAGCGTGCCGGTCTTGTCGGTGCAGATCACGTCGGTTGAGCCGAGCGTCTCGACGGCGCTGAGGCGCTTGACGACCGCGCCGCGGCGCACGAGCTCGCGCACGCCGATCGCCAGCGCGAGCGTGATCACGGGCAGCAGGCCCTCGGGCACGTTGCCGACGAGCAGGCCGACGGCGAACACGACCGAGTCCGCGAGCGACAGGCCCGCGCCGAAGACGCCGATCGGCACGAACGCGATCCCCAGCAGCACCGCGATCAGCGCGATCAGCCAGGCGACCCGGCGCACCTGCGCCTCCAGCGGGCTCTCCTCCCGCTCCACGCGCTGCGAGAGCGCCGCGATCCGCCCCAGCTCCGTGTGCATCCCGGTCGCGAACACGACCGCCCGCGCCTCGCCCTCCGTGCACGTCGTCCCCGAGAAGACGAGGTCGCGGGCCCGCAGCAGCGGGATGCCGACGTCGATCAGCTCGGCGGCGCGGAACGCCGGCGCCGACTCGCCGCTGAGCGTCGAGAGGTCGACCTCGACGCCGCCGCTCAGCAGCCGCGCGTCGGCCGAGATCCGCTCCCCCTCCTGGATCGCGAGCACGTCCCCCGGCACCAGCCGGGAGGCCTCGACGACCTGCTCGCGCCCGTCGCGCAGCACCGTCGCGTGCGGGGGCAGGTAGCGCGCCAGCGCCTCGACCGAGCGCTCCGCCTGCTGCTCCTGCACGAACGCGAACGCGGCGTTGAGGACGATCACGACGACGATCGCGACCGCGACCGGCGCGATCCCCGCCGCCCACGCGAGCCCGGCCGCGACCCACAGCAGCAGCGCGAGCGGGTGCGCGAGCTGGCGGGCCAGCTCCCGCGGCCATCTGCGCCCGCCGCGGCGCACGAGGACGTTGGCGCCGTACTGCAGCAGACGGCGCTCGGCCTCGCGCGCGCTCAGGCCGGCGCGCGAGGCGCGCAGGTCGCGCAGCAGCAGATCGAGACGCTCGGTCGGGTCCACCTGGGTCTCTGGCACTGGATCGACCCTGCCACATCGAGACCGCCGGCGAAACGCCCGCGTCAGTCTCATGGCCTGGGCGCGGGCTTCTACGGATCGGCTGTTCGCGCTGGTGCGGATGGCGCCCGGACGGTGGGCTCGTAGCGTGAGGAGCCCGTATCTGATCGCTCACCCTGGAGGTGGCTCATGGCCCGCACCGGAACGCTGACGCGTTGGCAGCCGTTCGCCGAGCTGGACGACCTGCGCGCGCGCTTCGACAAGATGTTCGCCGACTTCGGCGACGGCGAGCGCACTGCCGGCTGGCACCCGGAGATCGACGTGGTCGAGGAGCGCGGCAAGATCGCCGTGCACGTGAACGTCCCCGGCATCAGACCGGACGAGATCAAGGTCGAGGTCGACGACGACGTGCTGACGATCTCCGGCGAGCACACGGAGGAGACGGAGGAGAAGGACAAGCGCTACGTGCGGCGCGAGCGCCGCTACGGCTCCTTCTCGCGCGCGATCGGTCTCCCCGACAACGCCAAGCGCGACGAGATCGACGCGAGCACCCACGACGGCGTGCTCGCGGTGACGATCCCGCTCGCCGAGACGCCCAAGCACGAGACGCGCACGATCACGCCGAAGGCGGCATAGCCGCGCCTGCTCGGGCGGCGGCGGCGAGGGGCGGACCGGATGCTGCACTTCGTCGCCGTCGACCTGCGGCGCCACCCCGGCCGCACGCTGCTGACCGCCTCCGGCGTCGCGATCGGCGTGGCGATGATCGTCGCGCTGCTGTCGCTGAGCGCGGGCTGGCGCTCGGCGCGGCGGCGGTCGCGCTCGTCGTGCACGCGCTCGGCGCCTCGTCGCTCGTCGTCCCGCACCTGACGCCGTGGACGCGGCGCAGGCGGTCGAGCAGCTCCATCACCTGCACGCCGGCGGCGGTGTCGAGCGCGCCGGTCGGCTCGTCGGCCAGCAGCAGCCGCGGCCGGTTCACGAGCGCCCGCGCGAGCGCGACGCGCTGGCGCTCGCCGCCCGACAGCTGCGCCGGCAGGTGCGTGCGGCGCGCCGCCAGACCGACCTCGTCGAGCGCCGCGCGGGCGCGCGCGAGCCGCTCGGCGCGCGGCAGGTGCGACGGGATCAGCGCGACCTCCACGTTCTCCTCCGCCGTCAGGCCGAGGATCAGGTGGTGCAGCTGGAAGACGAAGCCGATCGTCTCGCGGCGGTAGCGGGCGCGGTCGTGCAGCTCGGCCAGCGGCATGCCGTCGACGAGGATGCGGCCCGCGTCCGGCGCGTCGAGGCCGGCGATCAGGTTCAGCAGCGTGCTCTTGCCCGACCCGGACGGCCCGCTCAGCAGCACCAGCTCGCCCGGCTCCAGCGCGAAGGCGACGTCCTGCAGCGCCTGCACGCGCGCGCCGAAGCGCTTGCTCACGCGCTCGACGACGACGGCTGCGCCGGAGGGGCTCACGGCGCGAGCCTACGTGCGCCGGCACGGATCGTCATGCGCTGTTTCCCGCGCTCGCGATGGGGCGCCGTACCGATGGCCCGGCGAGCGCGCGAACGTAGGCTGCCCGCAACCGTGACGATCTGCGAGTGCGCATGCGGCCGGTCGAGCAGCGCGCGCTGGCGCTTGCCGAGTAGTTCTCCGCACCGCAGACGCGCGTCCTGATCGGTCGCGCTGCCTACGCGCCGGCGCCGTGCGCCGCGAGGTAGGCGACGCAGGCGGCGACGGTGTCGAGCTTGCCGTAGTCGCGCTCGGGCACGTCGACGCCGGTCGCCTCGTAGAGGCCGACGACGAGGCCTTGCATGTCCATGCTGTCGAGGTCCAGCTCGTCGCGCAGCGGCGCGTCGTCGGGCAGCGCGGCGAGGTCCGCGTCGGGCGCGACCGCGCCGAGCACGTCGAGCACCTGTGCCCGCAGCTCGTCGGTCGTGCTCATGCGAGCTGCTCCGGGTGCTGGAGCAGGCGGTCGAGCTCGGCGAGCAGGCGGCTGCCGTCGTGGCCGTCGCTGGCGCGGTGGTCGGCGGCGAGTGTGGCGAACACGGTCGGGCGGGCGCCGAGCAGCCCGTCGGGGGTCGCCCACGGACGTGTCTTGATCGCTCCGAAGCCGATCAGCGCCACCTGCGGCGGGTAGATCACGCCGAGGACCTTGTCGGCGCCGCGGTCGCCGAGGCTCGTGACGGTGAGCGTCGGGTCGGCCATCTCCGAGCCGCGCATCGTGCCGGCGCGCACGCGCGCGGTGAGGTCGCGCAGCGCGGCCATCAGCTCGCCGAACGGCAGGCGGTCGGCGTCGTGGATCGCGGGCGCGACGAGCCCGCCGCCGCGCAGTGCGAGCGCGACGCCGAGGTGGACGTGCTCTTGCGGTCGCGGCGCGCCGTCGCTGAAGAACCCGTTGAGCGCGGGGTGTCTCGCGGCCGCGCGGGCGGAGGCGGCGAGCAGCAGCGCGGCCGGGATCGCGCGCTCGGGCGGTGCCAGCGTCGCGTTGCGCTCGGCGAGCCAGGCGAGCGCCGCGGTCATGTCGATCGCCGTCTCCAGGTGGTAGTGGGGGATCTCGCGCTTGGAGCGCGCCATCAGGTCGCCGATCGCCTTGCGCATCGCGGACTGGCGGTCGGCGGCGGGAGCCGGCGTGGGCGGAGCCCCGGCGTCCCGCATCGAGGGGGGCGGGGTCGGTGGCGCTGACGGCCCGGCTTGGCTCGGCGCGGCCGGCTGCGCTCCCGCCGCCGCCTGCTCCACGTCCTCGCGGGTGACGGCGCCGCCGGGGCCGCTGCCGTGCAGGGTCGCCGGGTCCACGCCCAGCTTCGCCGCGACCCGCCGCGCGAGCGGCGACACCCGCGCTCGCGCGCTCGCGACCGCCGGTGCGGCGAGATGCTCGACGCTTTCCGGGTCTGTGGGACCCGAAACTCGTCGCGCATCGGGTGGGGCGGGCGTGGGCGCGGGCGCGCCGTTGCCGCCGGTCGGGAGGATCGTCGCGAGCAGGGCGCCGACGGCGACTCTCGTGCCGGGCTCGACGAGCAGGTCGCCGACGACGCCGTCCTCGAAGACCTCGATGTCGATCTCGGCCTTGCTCGTGTCGACGGCGGCGACGATGTCGCCCCGTCTGACGGCGTCGCCGGGTCTGACGTACCACTCCAGCAGTCTGCCCGACGTCATGTCGGCGCCGAGCGAGGGCATCGTGAACTCGCTCATCGGCCGACCGTCCTGCGCGCGGCGGCGGCGATCCGCTCGGCGCTCGGGAGCGCCGCGTCCTCGAGGTGCTTCGCGTAGGGGATCGGCACCTCGACGCTGCAGACGCGCTCGGGCGGCGCGTCGAGCTCGTACAGCGCGCGCTCGGCGATCAGCGCGACGACCTCGGCGGCGAACGAGCCGGTCCGCCACGCCTCGTCGACGACGACCACGCGGTGCGTGCGCGCCACCGACTCCAGGACGGCCGCGTCGTCGAGCGGGCGCAGCGCGCGCAGGTCGAGCACCTCCGCGTCGATCCCCTCGGCGGCGAGCGCATCGGCGGCGTCGAGCGCCTTCGGCAGCGAGCCGCCGTAGGCGACCACCGTCACGTCGGAGCCGGCGCGGCGGATCGCGGCGCCGGTCAGCGGCACCTCTGGCGGCGGGTCGGCGAGCGAGCCCTCCAGCCCGTACAGCGAGCCGTGCTCGAAGATCAGCACCGGATTGGGGTCGGCGAGCGCGGGCGCGAGCATCCCGCGCGCGTCCTCCAGCGTGGCGGGCGTCAGCACCTTCAGGCCGGGCACGTGCGCGTACCAGCCCTCCAGCGAGTGCGAGTGCTGGGCGGCGAGTTGGCGGCCGGCGCCGGTCGTCATGCGGATGACGAGCGGGACGCTGAACTGGCCGCCCGACATGTGCGGGATCGCGGCGGCGTTGTTGACGATCTGGTCGAGCGCGAGCAGGCTGAAGTTGACCGTCATCACCTCGACGATCGGCCGCATCCCGCCGAGCGCGGCGCCGATCCCGGCGCCCGTGAAGGCCGACTCCGACAGCGGCGTGTCGCGGATCCGCTCCGGGCCGAACTCGCCGAGCAGGTCGCGGCTGACGCCGAACGAGCCGCCGTACATGCCGACGTCCTCGCCCATCAGGAAGACGCGCTCGTCGGCGCGCAGCGCGTCGCGCAGCCCCTCGCGCAGCGCCTCGCGGTAGGTGAGCGTGCGGGTCGCGGTCGTCCCGCTCATGCCGCCGGCACCTCGTCCATCGTCACGAACCGCTCCAGCTCCTCCACCGGCTCGGGCGTGCCGGCCTCCGCGAAGGCGATCGCGTCCGCCACCTCCGTCGCGACCTCCTCCTCGATGTCGCTCAGCGCGGCGTCGTCCACCAGCCCCTGCGAGCGCAGCAGCTCCGGGAAGGTCGCCAGCGGGTCGCGCTCGCGCCAGCCGGCGACCTCCTCCTTGGAGCGATACAGGTCCGGGTCGTACATCGAGTGCGCGCGGAAGCGGTAGGTGCGCAGCTCGAGGAACACCGGCCCCTCGCCGCCGCGCACCATCGCGGCCGCGCGGCGCACGGCCTGCTCGACGGCGAGCACGTCCATCCCGTCGACCGGCCAGGCGGGAACCTCGTAGCTCGCCGCCTTCAGCGACAGGTCCGTCTCGGACTCGGAGCGCTCCAGCGCGGTCCCCATCGCGTAGCGGTTGTTCTCGCACAGGAACAGGACCGGCAGCTTCCACAGCGCCGCGAGGTTGATCGACTCGTGGAACTCGCCCTCCGCCATCGCGCCCTCGCCGAAGAAGCAGGCGGTCACGCGCTCGTCCCGGCCCGCCAGCTTGTCGGCGAGCGCGAGCCCGACCGCGAGCGGCAGCCCGCCGCCGACGATCGCGTTGCCGCCGTAGAAGCGCCGCGAGGCGTCGAAGATGTGCATCGAGCCGCCGCGCCCGCGGCAGCAGCCCTCCACGCGGCCGAGCATCTCCGCCATCAGGCTCTTCGCCGGAACGCCGCGCACGAGCGCGTGGCCGTGCTCGCGGTAGGTCGCGACGATCGCGTCGTCGGGGCCGAGCGCCTGCATCGCGCCGACGCCGACCGCCTCCTCGCCGATGTAGAGGTGCAGGAAGCCGCGGATCTTCGTCGCGCTGTAGAGCTGGATGCATGCCTCCTCGAAGCGGCGGATGCGCGTCATCTCGCGCAGCAGGTGCAGTGCGTGGTCGCGGTCGACGGGCGGCGCGCTCATGACGGCGGCTCCGGCTCCAGCGTCGAGACGTCGCCCTCCGGCAGCCCCAGCTCGCGCGCGCGCAGCAGCCGCCGCACGATCTTGCCGGAGCGGTTCTTCGGGATCGACGCGACGAACGCGACGTCGCGCGGGGCGACCGCCGGGCCGAGCCGCTTGCGCGCGAAGCCGAGCAGCTCACGCGCGAGCGCTGGGTCCGCCTCGGTCGGCGGGGCCACCACGACGAATGCCTTCACGACCTGGCCCGCGACCTCGTCGGGCACGCCGATCACGCCGCACTCGGCGACCGCCGGGTGCTCCAGCAGCACGCTCTCGACCTCGAACGGGCCGATCAGGTGCCCGGCCGACTTGATCACGTCGTCGCCGCGGCCGACGAACCAGAAGTACCCGTCGGAGTCGCGCCGCGCGAGGTCGCCGGACAGGTACCAGCCGCCGGCGAAGCAGCGCGCGTAGCGCTCGGGCTCGCCGAGGTAGCCGCGCAGCATCGACGGCCAGCCGGGCCGCAGCGCCAGCTCGCCCTGCTCGCCGTCGGCCGCCTCGATCGCATGGCCGTCGGCGTCGAGCAGCACGTGGCCCTCGTCGTCGCGGCGCAGGATCGCCGCATCGATCCCCGGCAGCGGCCGGCCCATCGAGCCGGGCTTGACGTCCATCGCGCGGTAGTTGGCGACCATGATCCCGCCGGTTCTCCGTCTGCCACCAGTTGTCGTGCAGCGGCTGGCCGAGCGCCTCGGCGCCCCACGCGACCGCCTCCGGCGCCAGCGGCTCGCCGACGCTCGCGGCGAAGCGCAGCGCGGACAGGTCGTACTCGCGCGCGACGGCGGCGCCGGCGCGCATCAGCATCCGCACCGCCGTCGGCGCGGTGTACCAGACGTTCACGCGCTCGTCCTGCAGGATCCGGTACCAGCGGTCGACGTCCAGCTCGCCCTCGTCCACCACGACGGTGACGCCGTGCACGAGCGGGGCGACGATCCCGTACGAGGTGCCGGTCACCCAGCCGGGGTCGGCGGTGCACCAGAAGATGTCGCCGGGGTGGAGGTCCAGCGCCAGCAGCCCGGTCGCGTAGTGGGCGACGACCGCCTCGTGCACGTGCATCGCGCCCTTCGGCGCGCCGGTCGTCCCGCTCGTGAAGTGCAGCAGCGCGAGCTGCTCCGGATCGGTCGGCGGGATCTCCCAATCAGGTGCGGCGGCGTCGAGCGCGACGCGCAGATCGATCGCGCCCGGCACGCCGGCCGCCGCGACCTCCTCCGGCTCGCCGACGAGCAGCACGCGACGCAGGCCCGGCAGCTGCTCGCGCACCGGCGCGACCTTGCGCGCGTACAGGCGCGGGGTCGTCACCAGCACGCGCGCGTCGCCGAGCGCGAGCCGCTGGCGCACCGGCTCCGGTCCGAAGGCGGAGAACAGCGGGCTGAAGACGGCGCCGCGCTTCAGCGTCCCGAGCGCCGCGACGTGCAGCTCCGGCACGCGCCCGAGCAGCGACGCGACGCGCTCCCCGCCCGCGACGCCGAGCGACGCGAGCACGTTCGCGAAGCGGCTTGTCAGCTCCCGCAGCTCGCCGTAGGAGATCTCGCGGCGCGCGCCGTCGCGCGCGGCGAGCCAGCGCAGTGCCACGGTGTCCGCGCGCGGGCCGGCGGCGTGGCGGTCGACCGCCTCGTGGGCGATGTTGAGCCCGGGGCCGTCCGCGAGCCCGTCGAGCTGCGCGCGCGCCCGCTCCCAGGAGAACGCGCGCCGCGCCTGCTCGTAGTCGGCCAGGTTCGGCGGCGGGTCGCCGCTGCGCAGCGTCTTCGCGATCCGCGCCGGCACGGTCGCGCCGCCGCGCAGCGCGGTCATCGCCGCTCCCGCGCCGCCTCGAGCAGCAAGCGCCGCTCGGCGGCGGCGACGAGTCGGCGCGTGCGCGCGACCGCGTCGGCGCTGACGGAGATCGCGTCGATCCCGGCACGCACGAGCAGCTCGGCGTACTCGGGGTGCACGGACGGCGCCTGGCCGCAGATCGAGGTGCGCAGCCCGAGCGCTCTGGCGGCGGGGATCAGCTGCTGCAGGTAGGCGCGCACGGCCGGGTCGCGCTCGTCGAACGCCTCGGCGACGAGGTCGGAGTCGCGGTCGGCGCCGAGCAGCAGCTGCGTGAGGTCGTTGGAGCCGATCGAGATGCCGGCGACGCCCATCCGCGCGTACTCCGGCAGCGCGAACAGCACGGACGGCACCTCGGCCATGATCCACAGCTCGAAGCCGGGCCGGGCCAGCAGTCCGCTGCGCTCGACGAGCGCCAGGCAGCGCGCCAGCTCGCGTGCGCTGCGCACGAACGGCAGCATCACGTGCAGGTTCGCGTGGCCCGCGTCCCACACGCGCGCGATCGCGTCGAGCTCGAGCTGGAAGACCTCCGGCTCGCGCGGGTAGCGCAGCGCGCCGCGGTAGCCGATCATCGGGTTCGCCTCGACCGGCTCGAAGCGCTCGCCGCCGCGCAGGCCGCGGAACTCGTTCGTGCGGAAGTCGATCGTGCGGTAGGTGACCGGGCGCGGCGCGAAGGCGGCGGCGAACGTCGTCAGGCCGTCCGCCATGCGCGCGACGACCTGCTCGCCGCGGCCCTCCTCCAGCAGCGCGCGCGGATGGTCGCCGCCGAGCGCCTCGAGCAGCATCAGCTCGGCGCGCAGCAGGCCGACGCCGTCGACCGGCAGCGCCGCGGCGCGCTCGGCCTGCGAGGGCTCGGACAGGTTCACGAGCAGCTGCGTGCCGGTGACCGGCGGCTCGGCGGGGGCGGTGTCGCGCGGAGACGGGTTTCGCTCTCCGCTCATCGCAAGCGACGAGCTGCGAGCGACATCACCGCCGGCGCGCACCTGCCCGCGGCTGCCGTCGACCGTGACGAGCTCGCCGTCGCGCAGCTTCGAGGTCGCGTCGCCGGTGCCGACGACGCAGGGGATCCCCAGCTCGCGCGAGACGATCGCGGCGTGGCAGGTCATGCCGCCGGTGTCGGTCACGAGCGCCGCAGCGCGGCGCAGCAGCGGGACCCAGTCCGGTGCGGTCATCGGCGCGACGAGCACCTCGCCGTCGGCGAGCCGCTCGCCGCCCGCGAGCGAGCGGATCACGCGCGCCGGTCCGCTTGCGGTCCCCGGTGCCGCGCCGAGGCCGCTCGCGAGCACGTCGCCGGCAGGGTGGGCGGACTCGGCGGCCGGCGCGGTCACGGCCGACGCCCCGGGAGCGTCTGCGAGCCCCGTCGTGACCGGCCGCGACTGCAGCATCCACACGGTCCCATCAGCGTCGAACGCCCACTCGGTGTCCTGCGGTGAGCCGTAGTGGCGCTCGATCTCCACGCCCAGGTCCGCGAGCCGCTTGACCTCCTCGTCGCTCAGCGCGGGTGCGAGCGCCTGCTCGGCGTCGAGCTCGCGCCGCTGCGTGCCGCCGCCGGCGAGCGGCACGATCGCGGTCTGCTTGCGGCGCACCTCGCGCGCGAGCAGCGCGCCGTCGTGCTTGTCGATCACGTAGCGGTCGGGCGACACGGAGCCCGAGACGACCGACTCGCCGAGCCCGATCGACGCCTCGATCACGAGCCGGTCGCGCGCACCGGTCGCCGGGTCGATCGTGAACATCACGCCCGCCCGGCGCGCGTCGACCTGCCGCTGGACGACGACGGCGATGTCCATGTCCGCCTGCCCGAGCCCGCGCTTGGCGCGGTAGAAGATCGTGCGCGCGCCGAACAGCGAGGCCCAGCACTCGTGGACCGCTCTCACCACGGCGTCCGCGCCGCGCACGTTGAGGAAGCTCTCGTTCATGCCCGCGAACGACGCCGACGCCGTGTCCTCCGCCGTCGCCGAGGAGCGCACCGCCACCGCGGCGTCGTCCGTGCCGGCGCACAGCTGCGCGTAGGCGTCGCGGATCGCCTGCTCGAGATCCGCCGGCACGGCCGCACCCAGCACGAGACAGCGCGCTTGCTCGGCGCTCGCCTCGAGCGCCGCCGTGTCGTCGACGTCGAGCCCGTCCAGCAGCCGCGTGAGATGGGCGCGCAGCTCGCTCGCCTCGCACATCGCCGCATACGCGGGGGCGCCGACGACGAAGCCCGGCGGGACGGGCAGCCCCGCGTGCGTCAGCTCGCCGAGGTTCGCGCCCTTGCCGCCGGCCCACTCGACGTCGGCTCGCGTGAGGTCGGCGAACGGCCGGATCGCCGCACGTGTGGACCGTGCGTCGCCAGGGCCGGGTGCGATGCGCGTGCTCATCAGGCAAGGACCGTATGGAGCCGCTCGAGCGCCGTCATCCCACGGTGGCGCGGAGTCGCGTCAGTAGAACCCCGCGATCTGCGGTCTGCATCGCGTGCTTCCCCGACGCCGCGGCCGACTCCGTAGCCTTGTGAGGTCGTGGACATCGCCAAGCGTCCATCCTGCGCATAGGGCAAGGTGCGCCCGTTGCAGCTCCGTCACCGGGTGCGCTCAGCCCGCTGGCGCGTGCGGTGGCGTCGGCACGGCGATCTGCGGGCGATCCTCAACGGGTTGCCGGCGCTGGTCGGCTACTGGGACACCGAGCTGCGCAACCGGATGGCCAACGACGCCTACGTGGAGTACTTCGGGCTGACGCCGCGGCAGATGCGCGGCATGCACATCCGCGACGTGCTCGGTCCGGACCTGTACGCCGAGAACGCGCCGTACATCGCGGGCGCGCTCGCCGGCGAGCCGCAGCTGTTCGACCGTGAGATCCCGACCCCGTCGGGGCAGCTGCGCCACACGCAGGCGTCGTACGTCCCCGACGTCGTCGACGGCGTCGTGCGGGGCTTCTTCGTGCTCGTCACCGACATCACGGCGCGGCGGGAGGCCGAGCAGGCGCGCGCTGCCGCGGAGGCTCGCTTCCGCGCGCTGTTCGAGTCGGCCCCGCTCGGCACGTTCCTCTCCGACGCGGAGGGCAGGATCCTCGACGTCAATCCCGCGGGCGCCAAGTTGCTCGGCGCGACGCGGGAGCAGTTGATGAGCCGGACGCGAGCCGACCTGACCCATCCCGACGACATCGAGGCCAGCGCCGAGCAGTTCGAGCGCCTGATCGCGGGGGAGATCGACTCCTACCGCCTCGAGAAGCGCTACCTGCACGCCGAAGGGCGGATCGTCTGGGCGCAGCTCGACGTCACCGCGCTGCGCGACGACGACGGCAGGCTCGTGGCGCTTGCGCAGGTGCAGGACATCTCCGAGCGCAAGCGGGCCGAAGTCGCGATCCGCCGCGCGAAGGAGGAGGCCGAGCGGGCGAACAGCGCCAAGAGCGAGTTCCTGTCGCGCATGAGTCACGAGCTGCGCACGCCGCTGCACGCGATCCTCGGCTTCGGGGAGCTGCTCGCGCTCGAGGGCCTGAGCGCGAACCAGGAGGTCCAGATCGCGCAGATCGACCATGCCGGACGCCACCTGCTCGAGCTCGTCAACGAGGTGCTCGACATCTCGCACGGGGAGCTCGGCGAGCTGCGCCTGTCGCTCGAGCCGGTCCACGTGGGGGAGGTCGTGATGGAGGCGCTGGAGATGATCGAGCCGCTCGCCGCCGAGCGCTCGGTCGGCGTCTCGGCTGCGCCGGGCGATGCGCTCGACTTCCACGTCCGGGCCGATCGCCAGCGGCTCCGGCAGGTGCTGCTCAACCTCCTCTCCAACGGCGTGAAGTACAACCGCGTGGGCGGCGAGATGCGCGTGGAGGCCTCGAAGACCGGCGAAGCGCGCGGGCGGATCGAGGTGAGCGACACCGGCACCGGGATCGGGGCGGACGACGTCCGGCGCGTGTTCGAGCCGTTCGAGCGGCTCGGCGCCGAGGAGGCGGGCGTCGAGGGAACCGGCCTCGGCCTGGCGCTGACCAAGCGGCTGATCGAGGCGATGGCGGGTCGGATCGGCGTCGACAGCGTGCCGGGCAGCGGCACGACCTTCTGGTTCGAGCTCCCGCTCGTCGCGGCTCCCGCGGCGCTGCAGTCGGCCCGCGAGCGTGCCGCGTCGCCGCCGGCCGCGCCGCGGGCGCCCGGTCGGGCCCGGACGGTGCTCTACGTCGAGGACAACGCGTCGAACGTGCGGCTCGTCGAGATGATCCTCGCCGAGCGGCCCGAGATCACGCTGCTCGTCGCGCGGCAGGGCGAGCCCGGGGTCGAGCTCGCGCGCGAGCACCGGCCGGCCCTCATCCTGCTCGACCTCAACCTGCCCGACATCTCGGGCGAAGAGGTGCTGCGGCGCGTCCGCGGCGACGCGCGCACCGCCGGCATCCCGGTCGTCGTCGTGACTGCGGACGCGACGGCGGACCAGAGCACCCGCCTGCGGGACGCCGGCGCCGACGCCGTGCTGACCAAGCCGTTCGAGATCGAGCAGCTGCTCACGATCGTCGACGGCACGGGGACGGACGACGCGGTGCCTGCGCCCGCGAGCGCCGGCGCCCCCGAGGACGAGGTCGTGCTCGACCCCGCGCGCATCGCGAACCTGCGCCGGATCCAACCGGACGCCGAGGTGCACGAGCTGCTCGACCTGTTCGCCGAGGACTCCTCGGCGAGCCTCGCGCGGCTGGCTTCGTCCGCGCGCGCGGCCGACGCGGAGGCCGTCGAGCGAACGGCCCACGCCTGGAAAGGGGCCTGCGCCATCGTTGGAGCGCGCCGCCTGGTTGCGCTTCTCGAGCTCGTCGAGGCCGGCGCGTGCACTGGTCGTGTTCCGGACGAGCAGCGCATCGAAGCGATCGAAAGAGGCTATTCGGAGGTCGCGGCCGTCATCGCACGCGAACTCGGTTGAGCCGAGACGAGACGCCGAGCCCGACTGACCGACCACAGGCCGACGCGCATCGCGCGGCGGTTGGCGCCGGCTCCGCGGCCGGCTAACGGCTCCAGTCGGGGCTGCGGGCCGTCACGTAGACGAGCTGGAGCGCCCGCCGGCGGCGGAGATGACGCGCAGCCCGTCGGCGCCTCGGTAGGCGATCGTCGAGGCCCGCGCTCGCTGGGGGCGCCACCTCGCGTCCGTGGGGCAACGGATGGAGGCAACGTCGCTGTGGCCGCGACGTCTTCGGCGCGCAGTCAGCGTGTCGTCTTGGGTGATTCGGGGGGCGTTGCTGCGAGGTCGCCGAGGAGGGTGCGGGTTCTCTTCGAGTTGGGTGGTGAGGATCTCGCGGGCGACGGCGAGGAGTTGGAACGTGCGTGGGTCTTTGACGCGGTAGTAGACGTTGGTGCCGGCTTTGCGGCTTTCGAGGATGCCTTGGCGGCGCATGGTGGTGAGGTGTTGGGAGGTGCCGCCGGAGTCGAGGTCGAGGGCGGCTTGGAGGTCGCCGACGGTTTGCTCGCCGTCGCGCAGGAGCTCGAGCACGCGGACGCGGACGGGGTGTCCGAGGAGGCGGAAGAAGTCGGCCTTGAGGCGGTAGATCGGCGACTGGCTGTCGGGCTCGATCATCGGTGTCGCGGGCTTGCGGGTGGGCACGACTCGACGATACTCGACAGCTGGCCGTCGATCTGGCGCTGGAGGCGCTCGAGCGTCGGGCGGTGCATCAGTCGGTCGGCATGTTGCGGGCGTGGCGGTAGATGTCGTAGGCGTGGCGGATGCGGTCCAGGGTCTCGGGCGGGACGGGGCCGTAGGGCACGACGAGGTCGATGGCCTGCCTCAGCGTGTCTGGGCCGCAGCGCTCGAACAGCGTCTGGGCGGCCTGGTCGGCGTCGGTGTCTCCGTCGAGCACGGCCCGTGCGAGCCGCTCGTCGTAGCTGAGGGTGCTCGTCGCATCCTTCATACCTTGGATTCTCCTAAGATTCAAGACTGGAAAGCTTTTGTTATTGTTGCACTCCTTCCGGCTGCGTCAAGCCCAGTGGCTGGCCCGGTTTCTCATGTCACCAGCCCATCGCTTGCACAACCACTGCCTCGTCTCGTGATCGTTCGGGGCGCGATCTTCACGATGCGTCCGTGGCATTCCAGCTACGGGGATCCGGGAGCTCCCGTCCACGTGCTGGGCCTGGAGATCGACCGGCGGGTGTGCGAGCGCGGCGATCGTGCTGGTGCGTTGGTCGCGCTCGTCGACGGTCGCTACGCGTTGACGGGGCCGGTGCTCGCCGTCGGCCCGGCGGCGGAGATGGAGCGGTTCCTGCGGCGCCGCGGGAAGCAGGCCGCCGGGAGTGTGGAAGTCGGCTGGCTGGTGCGCGCACGGGGCGCCTTGATCGCTGACGTGCTCGATCGTGGACGTCCCCCGTTGCCCGCGTGATGGCCGGCCCGGCGGGCGTTGGATCGCCGGCGTTCGGGCTGGACGGCCTCAGCGCGTTCTTCATGCTGGTCGTGGCGGTCGCCGCGGTGCCCGCGCTGCTGTTCGCGCGCGACACGCCGCGCGAGACGCCGCAGCGGCGGCTCCTGGGCGTGTTGACCGTTGCGTTCCTGATGGCGCTCGTGCTCGTGCTGGTCGCGCGCGACGTCGCGACGTTCCTGGCCGGCTGGGAGCTGATGACGCTGATCCCGGCGGGCGCGATCCTGGTCGCGCGGCGCGAGGCGCCGGTGCGCCGCGCGGTGTTCGTCTACCTCGCGATCACGCACCTCGGCGGCGTCGGCGTATGGGTCGCGCTGCTCGTGCTCGCGCACGCCGGGGCGATCGGCGGCGCGGCGCCGACCGGCGGATTGCAGGCGCTCGTCGCCGTGGCGGCGCTGGTCGGGTTCGGGACGAAGGCGGGGCTGATGCCGTTGCACGCGTGGCTGCCGCGGGCGCACCCGGTCGCGCCGGCGCAGTTCTCGGCGCTGATGTCGGGGGTGATGGTGAAGGTCGCGCTCTACGGGCTGATCCGCGTGCTCTTCTGGTGGGACGCGCCGGCGCCGCGCTGGGTCGGGCTCGTGCTGCTCGCGCTCGGGCTGCTCTCGGCGCTGGGCGGGATCCTCTACGCGCTGGTGCAGCGCGAGCTCAAGCGGCTGCTCGCGTTCTCGACGATCGAGCATGTCGGGATCGTCGCGCTCGCGCTCGGCGCCTCGCTCGTGCTCGCCGCCGGCGCGGGCGGGCCGGGGACGTGGAGCGAGCTGGCGTTCGCGGCGGCGCTGCTGCACGTCGCGGGGCACGCGGTCGCGAAGGCGCTGCTGTTCCTCGGTGCGGGCGCGTTCGCGCGCGGGACCAGCGCCGGACTGGACCTCGACCGCCTCGGCGGCCTGCTCGCGCGGATGCCGTGGAGCGGGTGGGCGTTCCTGGCCGGCTGCGCGGGGATCGCCGGAGTCGTGCCGTTCGGGCTGTTCGTCTCGGAGTGGCTGACGCTGCAGGCGCTGCTGCACGTCGCCTACGAGCCGCTCGCAGGTGTCGCGTTCGCGGGCGCGCTGGCGGCGGCGGGGCTGGCGGCGACGGCGGCTTTGGCGGTCTTCTGCTTCGTGAAGGTCGCGGGGCCGGTGCTGCTCGGCCAGCCGCGCAGCGACGCGGCCGCGACGGCCGTGGAGCAGCCGCGTGCGACGCGCGCGGCGCTCGCGCTGCTGGCCGGACTGACGCTCACGGGAGGGCTCGCGGCAGGTGTGCTCGTGCCGCTGCTCGCCGGGCTGGCGCCCGGCACCGCGCCTGTGCCCGGAGGCGTGCGGCTGCCGCTGCCCTCGACGGGCGGCCTGCCCGTGGTGGGGATCGCCCTCGCGCTCGTCGCGGTCACCGTCGCCGTGCGGCTCGCGATGCGCGGCCCGCGCGCGGCGCAGCGGCCGGCGTGGGCGTGCGGGCAGCGCATCGAGCCCGCGCTGGCGTGGACGTCGGCCGGCTTCGCGAAGCCGCTGCGGCTGATGCTCGAGACGGGCTTCCGGCCGCGCCGCGAGGTGCGGACGGACGTCCGTCACGGCGTCGTCCAGCAGGTGACGCACACGGTCGAGGTGCCGCACCTGTTCGACGCGTGGCTCTACGCGCCGGTGCACCGTGTCGCGCTGCGCGGCGCCGCGCTCGCGCGGCGGCTGCAGAGCGGCAGCGTGCGCGCCTACCTCGCCTACCTGTTGGCGCTGCTGGTGGCGCTGCTCGCGCTCGCGCGCACGGGGTGGCTCGGATGAGCGCCGCGGCGGTCGGGATCGGGGCGCTGCAGCTGGCGGGCGCGGCGCTCGCGCCGCTGTTCGCCGGCATCGTGAGCCGGCTGAAGGGACGGTTGCAGGGCCGGCGGGGTCCGTCTCCGCTGCAGCCCTACCGCGACCTGCGCCGCCTGTGGGGCAAGAGCGGCGTCGCGCCCGCCGGCGTCTCGCCGCTCTATTCGCTCGCGCCGCCGCTCGTGGCCGGGAGCACGCTGGTCGCGCTGCTGCTCGTGCCGGTCGCGGGGAAGGCGGCCGGCTGGGGCGTCGGCCATGACGCGCTGGCGCTGTTCGCGCTGTTCGCGCTGGGGCGCTTCGCGCTCGCGCTGGCGGCGTGGGACACGGGCAGCGGCTTCGCGCTGATGGGCGCCAGCCGCGACCTGACGATCGCCGTCTTCGCCGAGGCGGTGCTGCTGCTCGCGCTGCTGCTCGTGATGCTCGCCGCCGGTCCGAGCAGCGACCTCGTCGCGATGGCTGCGGCCGGGACGCGGCCGGCGGCGTGGGGCGAGCCGGCGCATTGGTGCGCGGCGCTCGCGTTCGCGCTCGTGGCGCTCGCGGAGGCCGGCCGGATGCCGGTCGACAACCCCGACACGCACCTCGAGCTGACGATGATCCACGAGGGTCCGCTGCTCGAGTACGCCGGCCGCGAGCTCGCCTGCCTGCAGTGGGCGGCAGCGGCGCGGCTGTGGCTGCTGGCATTGCTCGGCGTCGGGCTGCTGGCGCCGAGCACGGGACCGTTCGCCGTGCGAGTCGCACTGTTCGCGGGCGCGCTCGCGGCACTGGCCGTGGTGCTGGCGGTGACGGAGTCGGTGCTGGCGAAGATGCGGCTGCTGCGCGTGCCGGTGTTCCTCGCCGGTGCCGGAGCACTGGCGCTGATCGGGCTCGGCAGTCTGCTCGTCGGAGGCGGCGGATGAGCGGGCCGCTGCCGTGGCTGCTGGTCGCGCTCGGCTTCGCGATCGTCGTCGTGCGACGCCGCTCAGCCGCCGTCGCGCTGCTGGGGACGCAGTCGCTGCTGCTCGGCGCGCTCGCGCTGCACCAGGCCCGTACGGCCGGGGCGCTGCTGCTGCCCGCGATCGTGCTGCTCGCGCGCGCGATCGCGCTGCCGCTGGTGCTCGCGCGCGTCACCGCGCGCACGCGCGAGCCGCGGCGCCTCGCGGCCGAGCGGTTCGCGCTCGGCCGGCTCGTCGCGGCGGTCGCGCTCGTGCTCGGCACCGTCGCGCTCGCGCCGCCGCTCGGGCTCCAGCCGGCCGTGACCGCTCGGGCGGCGGTCGCGCTCGTCGTGCTCGGGCTCGCCGTCGCGGCGCTGCGGCGCCCGGTCGTCTTGCAGGCGATCGGCGTGCTCGTCGCCGAGAACGGCGTCTACCTCGCGAGCCTCACGGTCGCCGGCGGGATGCCCGGGGCGATCGAGCTCGGGCTTTGCTGCGACCTCGTGGTGACCGTCGCGGTCGTCGCCGCGCTCGGGACGAAGATTCACGAGCGACTCGGCAGCGGCGACACGAGCCTGCTGGAGACGCTGCGTGACTGAGGCGCTCGCACTCGGCACGCTCGCCGTGCCGCTGGCCGGCGCGCTGCTGTGCGCGTTCCCGGCAGCGCCGCGCACGACCGCGCGCCTCGGCACGGCGACGGCGGTCGCGACGGCCGCCGTCGCGACCGCGCTCGCGCTGCGGATCCTGCTCGACCCGGTCGCGCCCGCACGCGGCGCCTGGTACGTCGCGGACGCGACCGCGGGCGTGTTCCTGCTCGTGATCGCGGCGATCGGGCTGTTGAGCGCGCTGACGCTGCCGGTCTATCTGCGCGACGCGCAACCGGATCTGCTCGGCGGCGGCGAGGACCGCTCGCGGCGCGTCGTGCACGTCGCGTTCCTGCTGTTCTGGGGCGCGCTGCTGATCGTGCCGCTCGCTGCCAACCTCGCCGTCGCCTGGCTGCTCGTCGAGTCCACCACGGCGGCCTCCGCGCTGCTCGTCGCCTCGAGCGGCAGACGCCGCGCGCTGGAGGCCGGCTGGAAGTACCTGATCCTGACGACGTTCGGGCTGACGATCGCGCTGCTCGGAATCGTCGTCCTCTACGCCACGCTCGGCGGCGGCAGCGGCTCGCTGCACACGCTCGACTGGGCGACGATCCGCGCCGGCGCGCACGCGCTGCACGCCTCGACCGCGACCGTCGCTGCCGTGTTGCTGCTCGGAGGGCTGGCCGCGAAGGCCGGCTGGGCGCCCGTCCACAACTGGCTGCCCGACGCGCACAGCGAGGCGCCGCCGCCGGTCAGCGCCTTGCTCTCCGCGGCGCTGCTGCCGACCGTCGCGCTCGTCGCCTGGCGCGTGCAGACCGCGCTCGCGCCCAGTAGCGCGGCCAGCCTGGTGCGGACGCTGCTGCTCGGCTTCGGGCTCGTCTCGCTCGCGGTCGCCGTCCCGTTCCTGTGGTGGCCGATGGCGCTCAAGCGACTGCTCGCCTACTCGAGCCTCGAGCACATGGGCGTGCTCGCGCTCGGGATCGGCTTCGGCGGCCCGCTCGCGATCGCCGGCGTGATCGTCCACCTCGCCGGACACGCGCTCGCAAAGGCGCTCGGCTTCACCGCGACGATCCCGCTGTTCGCCACCGACCCCGCGCTCGCACGCCGCCCCGCCGCCGGCCTGCCCGCGACCAACCCGGCCGGCGCCGGGGCGGTCGGGCTGAGCCTTGCGACGCTCGGCGGGATGCCGCCCGCGCCGCTGTTCTTCAGCGAGCTGCTGATTCTCGCCGGCGGGATCGCAACCGGCCACCTCGCCGTCACGATCGCCGCCGCCGCGCTGCTCGCGCTCGGGTTCCTCGGCCTCGCGCACGCGCTGATCGAGGCGCTCGCCGCCGACCCGCCGACGCGCCGCCACACGGCCGTCGGACGCCGCCGCTCGCCGCGGCTCGTCGCGCTGACGAGCGGTGTCGGGCTCGCGCTCGCCGGCCTGTCGGCCGTCGCGCTCGCGCTCCCGCACACGCAGCTCGTCGTGCGCCTCGTCGGAGGACTTCCGTGAGCGCCACGCGCGACGCGCTCGCACGCGAGCTGCTGGTCGACACGCTCCCGTCCGCCGCCGACTGGATTGCTCGGGCCGACGGCGCGCTCGCCGACGGCTGGCGCTTCGCCGGCCTCGACGCGCGCCCGGCCGCGGACGGCGGCGCTCGCGGCCGCGTGGTGCTCGCGCGCGAGGAGCGTCTGCTGCTGCTCGACTGCCACGAGCCGTCCCGCAGCCTGCCGTCGCTGCTCGCCCACGCGCCCGCGGTGCAGCGGGACGAGCGCGAGATCCACGACCGCCACGGCATCGCGTTCGCCGGACACGAGCCGCTGCGCCCGCTCCTGCGCCACCCCGAGCGGCTCGCCGACTGGACCACCCCGGTGCGCGGCCGCGACACCCACCAGGTCGCCGTCGGCCCGATCCACGCCGGCGTGATCGAGTCCGGCCACTTCCGCTTCCACGTCGTCGGCGAGCGCATCCTGCAGCTCGACCCACAGCTGTTCTACAAGCACCGCGGACTCGAACAGGCAGCCGAGGGCGAGCCGCCAAGCAGGGCGCTCGCGCAGATCGCACGGGCCTGCGGGGCGTGCACCGTCACGAACAGCGTCGCGTTCGCGCAAGCATGGGAGTGCGCCGCCGGCCTGTGGCCCGACGACGACCTGCGTCGCGCGCGCACGCTGCTGCTCGAGCTCGAGCGCCTCTACAACCACCTCGGCGACGTCGCCGCGATCTGCGCCGGCATCGGTTTCAGCGCCGGCACGATGGCGTTCGCCGCACTCAAAGAGCGCGCACACCGCCTCAACGAGACGCTCACCGGCCACCGCTTCCTGTTCGACACGATCGCGATCGCCCGCAGCGACCTGACGATCGACCGCGTCAGCGCCCGAGCGACCGTCGCCGATCTCGGGCAGCTCCGCGAGGACTTCCGCTGCGCCTGGCGCCAGCTCCAGTTCTCCCACTCGGCCCAAGAGCGCTTCGGCAGCTGTGGCGTCGTCACGCCGTCGATCGCCTCCGACCTCGGCGCCGTCGGCCCGGTCGCGCGCGCGTCCGGCATCGCCGAGGACGTGCGCTGCCACAGCCCCCGGCTGCGCTACGACGGATTCGCGCCGGCCGCACCCGACGCGCCCGACGGCGACGTGGCCGCGCGCATCGAGGTCCGCGGCGCCGAGCTGACAGCGACCTTCGGCATCCTCGCGGACCTGCTCGGCCAGCCGATCCGGCCCGCCGCGGCGGCACCCGCCGGCTGCCGCGGCACCATCGGCGCAAGTCGTGTCGAGAGCCCCCGCGGCGCGACCCTCTGCCTGCTCGAGCTCGACGCGGTCACCGACCGCCTCGCCACGCTGCGACTGCGCACCGGCTCCTACGCCAACTGGCCCGTCCTCGCCCGCGCCGTCGTCGGCGAGCTGCTGCCCGACTTCCCGCTCGTCAACAAGAGCTTCGAGCTCTGCTACGCCTGCGTCGACCGCTGAACCACACCGCGTGTTCGTCCTCCTGCACCAGCTCCAGCGCCAGCGCCGCCGCATCGCCCTCCCGCCGCCGGAACGACGCGGCTCGCTTGCGCTGCGCCACGTCGACGCCGGCTCCTGCAACGCCTGCGAGCACGAGCTGACCGCGACCGCCGGACCCCACTACGACCTCGAACGCCACGGCCTCCAAATCGTCGCCTCACCCCGCCACGCCGACATCCTGCTCGTCACCGGCACCATCACCACGCGCATGGCCGGCGCGCTGCGCACCGCCTACGACGCGATGCCCGAGCCGCGCCTGGTCGCCGCCCTCGGCGACTGCGCGCTCGGCCGCAACCGCCTCGGCAACCCAGCCGAGCACGCCCCGCCGCTCGACCAGATCCTGCCCGTCCACCTCCGCATCCCCGGCTGCCCACCCACCCCCGCGGTGATCGCCGAGCAACTCCTCGGCCTGTTGGCTTGACCCGAGCACCGACGGGCACGACGCCTCTGCAGGCCGTCTCCTCCGGGCGTGCAAACGACGCGCCGCAACGGCCATATTCCGAGACACGGATCGCCCTGCGCACGATGCTCCGCCACGCCCACCTCCTGCCCACGCGCAGACGGCCGGAGCGGATCGCCCGACACACCGTCACCGAGCCACTCGCGTCAACGTACGCAGACGCGTTGGTGTGCCGCCGGCTTGTAAATTTGCTTGTGAGCGAATTTCCCACTCCGCCGCGATCACTCGCCACCGGGCCGGAGCATCGGCAGCAGCGCGTGGCGCACGAGTGCGACGATCGTGTCGTCGTCGTCGAGCGTGATCTTCCCTTCGCGCGTGAGCAGCAGCGACATCGCGAGGCGCGCGATCACCTCGGCTGCCTGGTCGAGGTCGGCGGGGGCGGCGCGGCCTGCGCGTACCTCGGCTTGGAGCCGCGTCGCGATCAGCTCGCGGTAGAGCGCGAGCGCCGGTGCGCCGTCGACGGTGAGCAGGGGCAGCAGGAGCTCGGGCTCGCTGCGCAGGAGGCGGTCGAGCAGGGGGTGCCCGCGGACGAAGCTCACGGCGAATGAGAGCCCGAGCACGAGCCGCTGCTCGAGCGTGTGCTCGCGCTCCCAGACGTCGTCGAGCTGCTCCATCGCATGGCGGATCTCGCGCGCGATGACGACCTGGACGAGGCCCTGCTTGTTCTGGAAGCGCCGGAACACGGTCATCTTGGAGACGCCGGCGCGGGTCGCGACGTCCTCGATCGTCGACCGGCGGATGCCGTACTCGACGAACGAGTCGAACGCCGCCGCGGCGACACGGTCGACGAGCGCGTCCTCGCCGGGCGCCGGCCCACGGTCGATCTGCGCTATCGAAAGCACCTGTTAGCATGTTATCAAATGAGCCACTTGGTAACAGATCCGCTGATCGACGTGCCCCGGCTGCGCACCCCGGCGATCGCCAATGCCGCCGAGTACTGGCTGGCACCTGACCGCTTCGCCCGTCGTTGCCAGCCGCTGGGCGACCGCTTTCTCGTCGCGATGCCCAACTGGCAGCCATGGCTGTGCCTCACCCACCCCGACGACATCAAGCGAGTGTTCACCGCCGATACCGACGTGCTGCGGCTCGGCGCGGCGCTCACCAAGGGCTCCCCGCATGCTCTTGTCCTCGGCCCGACCGGGCTGACGAACGTCGACGGTGCCGAGCACATGCGCGGGCGGCGGATGCAGCTGCCGCCGTTCCACGGCGAGGCACTCGTCAAGCACCAGGCGGTGATGGAGCGCAAGGCCGAGGAGACGCTCGAGCGCTGGCCGTACGGGCGGGCGACGCGCGCGGACGCCCACATGCAGGCGATCTCGCTCGAGGTGATCATCGCCGTCGTCTTCGGCGTCACCGACCCCGACCGCGTCGAGCGCCTTCGCGCGGCGACGCTCGCGCTGATGCGCATCGCCAACTCGCGCCGGTTCCTGCTGCAGACGATCGTCGTCACGGCGCGCAACAAGGGCTGGGACGGTCGGTTCCCGCGGGTTCGCCGCGCGACGGCGGCGATCGACGCGATCGTGCTCGAGGAGGTCGCCGAGCGCCGCCGTGCGGGCGACCTGGACCAGGACGACGTGCTCGGCATGTTCCTGCGCGCCCGCGACGAGGACGGCGTGCCGATGCCCGACGCCGAGCTCTGCGACGCGATGCGCACGCTGCTGCTCGGCGGCCACGAGACGACCGCCTCCACGCTCGCGTGGATCCTCGAGCGCGTCAGCCGCCATCCGGCCGAGCTGGCGCGCCTGGAGGCAGCCGCGCTCGACGGTGACGACGACTACATCGACGCCGTCATCAAAGAGGCGATGCGCCTGCGCCCCGTGTTCCCGATCACCGCCCGCCTCGCGTCAGCGCCGTTCGACTTGGGGGACCTCACCATCCCGGCCGGCACGCTCGTCGTCCCGCACATCACGCTCGTGCACCGCCGACCCGACCTCTACCCCGACCCGCTCGCGTTTCGCCCCGAGCGCTTCCTCGACACCCGCGCCGGCACCTACACGTGGATCCCGTTCGGCGGCGGACCCCGCCGCTGCCTCGGCGCCGCGTTCTCGCTGATCGAGACGCGGATCGTCCTGCGCACGATGCTCCGCCACGCCCACCTCCTGCCCACGCGCAGACGGCCGGAGCGGATCGCCCGACACACGGTCACCATCGTCCCCGCCCAGGGCGCGACCATCACGCTCGAGCGCCGGCCGGCAAGCACCGGGCCGGCACGATCGACCGGCTGATCCTCAGGGGGCGGCTTGGAGCTGCTCGACGATCAGCGAGGCGGAGACGGGGCGGGTGCCGCCGGCCAGCGGTGTGATCGTCAGTGCGGTGCTGTTGCCGGCGGGATTGCGGACCGTCAGGATCGAGTTGACGCTGGTCGTCTGCACGAGCGACTCGCCCGTGATCTGGCTCGTGCCCGTCGCGCGGCCGGTGACGGTGTAGGCGAGGTCGGCGCCGTTGAGCGTCAGGATCAGCTGCCCCGCCTCTGTGACGGGGACGTCGAACGCGACGCGGTAGGTGCCGGTCTCCGCCAGGTTGAAGCTGTCCGGTCCGGTGCGCGTGATGGTGCCGCTGCTCGGGCCGTCCTGGGGGAAGTCGACGTCTGTGCCGGGCGCGACCGTGGCCGCGTTGTCGGGCGGCATCAGTGCGAAAAACTCCGCGAACTCGGTCGTGCCCGCGGGGCCGGGTCTGCCCGGATCGCCCTGCGGACCCGGTGCGCCGTCGGCTCCGGCTGAGCCTCTCGCGCCCTCGGCGCCCTGCGGGCCGGCCGGGCCCGTCTCGCCCTGCGGCCCGCGCGCGCCGGCGGAGCCGGCCGGACCCGCGACACCGGTCGCGCCGCGGGGGCCGGACTCGTTCCAGGAGATCTTGTCCTGTCCTCTGGGGCAGGCGCGTCCGGCGGTCGTCAGGTTCAGCGTGGAGTACTTGCTGGTGACGCAGGCGTAGAGCTTCTTCGAGCCCTGCGCCGCGCTGTCGCCGGTCTGGCCGGTGACGGCATACGCCGAGCCGCCGAGCAGCAGGAAGAGCGCTGCGAACGCCACCGCATGGCGGCGCACCAACATGAGTACCTGGGACACGACGGACCTCCGGGTCGAAGCGGGACGGGGGCCATCGGCACCCATGAGGGTGTCCGCACGCTGAACGGGCCCACGCTCTCATCGGCATCCCGCAGCGAACCTGAAGCGCTGCGGTCGAATCGGCATCCCGGGCGCGCCGTGCGGGTACTACCTCCAGCTGCGCCGCCCGGTTAGGGTTGGCCGTTCCGCGTGCAGGTCGCAACCGCTTGGGAGGGTGTTGGTGCAGGACACCACGTGCCATATGTCGATTTCGCTCGACGGCTTCGTCGCCGGTCCGGAGCAGAGTCGCGAGCACCCGCTGGGCAGGCGCGGGAGGGAGCTGCACGGCTGGCACCTGGGCGACGAGCGCGCCAACGAGGCCGACGAGACGGCGGCCGGCTGGCTGATGCGTCCGCGTGGCGCCTATCTGATGGGCCGCAACATGTTCGGGCCGATCCGCGGTGAGTGGGAGGAGGACTGGCGCGGATGGTGGGGACCCGAGCCGCCGTACCACGCTCCGGTGTTCGTGCTCACCCATCACGCGCGCGAGTCGATCGAGATGGAGGGCGGGACGACCTTCCATTTCGTCACCGGCGGGTTCGACGCCGCCTACGCGCAGGCGCGCGAGACCGCCGGCGATGGCGGCGTGGACATCGCGGGGGGCGCCTCGACCGTGCGGCAGGCGCTTGTCGCCGGGGTCGTCGACGAGCTCACGCTCGACATCGCCCCGGTTCTGCTCGGGGCCGGCGAGCGGATCTTCGACGGCGTCGAGTCCTTCGGCATGGAGCCGGTGGAGGTGCTGCATTCGCCGCTGGCCACGCACATCCGCTACCGCGCGCGTGCCACCAAGCCGGCGTAGACGAGCGCGAGCTGCTCGAACAGCTCTCCCCGATGCTCGATCGAATCGACGCCTGGATCGCCGACGGCGTTCTCGGCGGAGCCGAGCTGAACGCCGCGGACTTGATGGTGGCGCCGAGCCTGGCGTTGATCCTCTACCGGCCCGACGTCATGCCGATGCTCGAGGGCCGTCCAGCACCGGAGCTCGTGGACCGGCTCCTGCCCGAGCCGCCGTAGGCGCTCTTGCCCGACGTCTCAGCCCCAGGACTCTGCGAGCAGCCGGTCGAGTGCGAGCTGCAGGACCTGGGAGCGGCTTCTGCCCGGGTGCTCGGCGGCGATGAAGGGGCTGCCGACGAACAGCGAGAAGGCGAGGATGGCGCGGGCCTCTGCGTCGTCCTCGTCGGTGCAGATGGGGCCGAACAGCGTGCGCAGGTACGCCATGCGCCGGTTGTCGACGCGGTGCAGGCGTGCCGCAACCGCATCGTCCCGTCGGGACCAGTCCCGCAGCGCCAGCTCCACGGGCAGCAGCCCGACCGCAGTGGAGGCCAGCTCGAACAGGTGCTGGAGCTTGGCTCGCGGTTCGCCGGGCTCGCTCTCGACCGCGACGATGACGTCGCCGACCATGCGCTGCTCCCAGTGATCGAGCATCTCTTGCAGCAGCGCCGCGCGGTCCTCGAAGTGCCAGTAGAAGCCGCCCTTCGAGACTCCCAGTCGCGCCGCAAGCGCTTCGACCCGGACGGCCTCCGGCCCGCCGCTCGCCAGCGCCTGCAGCGCCGCCTCGACCCATGCGCTGCGCGGAGTTCGGACCTTGGCCACGGACAGATCTATACGGCACCGTATTGACAGATGCAAGTGGCGCGCCTACTGTCCATACGACAGCGTATGGATGGAGGCTGCCGATGAAGCTCCCGAATTCCGAGCACGAGCGACGCCCGTGGCGCATCCACGAGCTCGTCCCCGACTTCACGCTCGAGGATGTCTGGGCGCTGCCGATGCGCGGCGGCCCCGAGGACTTCCAGGGCGTGCTCGAGCTGGCCGGCTCCTTCGACCCGTCCAAGGCGGAGTCCGGCCCGACGCGCTTTCTCTGGAACCTGCGCGACCGCTTTGGCGTGTGGTTCGGCCTCGGCGAGATCTCGGCCCCGGTCGAGGGGGAGGAGCCCGGCGGGCTGTCGATCCCCGGCACCACGGAGACGTCCCTGCGCGACCGCGTCCCACCCGACCTGCGCGGCTCCGCAGCCGGCTTCGCCTTCGGCTCGCTGCCCTTCGTGCCGCTCTACCGCACCGATCGCGAGGCCGCCGCCGAGGTCTCGAACAAGACCGTCCACGGCGTCGCCCACCTCGGCTGGGCCGACGTGGGCGACGGCCGCTGCGAGGGCCGGATGGCCGTCTACGTCAAGCCGCGCGGCGCCTTCGGCAGGGCCTACATGGCCCTCATCAAGCCATTCCGGTACTGGATCGTCTACCCGGCGCTGATGCGGCAGATGGAGCGGACGTGGAACGAGCGCAGCGGTGCCTACGGCGCGGGCGCCGCGGGCGGCCCGGCGACGCCGTAGTCGCCGAGGCCGGCGGCGAGCCGGTCGTAGGCGCGGGTGGCCTGGGGCCGCATGCGCGCGGCGAGCTGCGCGGGGTCCTCGCCGGCCAGCAGCCCGTCGAGCGTGGCGCGGAAGATCGTGATGAGCGTCCAGGCCAGCGTGCGGGCGACGACCGCGGGGACGAGGTCGTCGTCCTCCGCGCCGGTCGCCTCGGCGATCGCTGCGACGAGCGTGTCGGCCTCGCGCGTCCAGCCTGCGGCGATCCGCTCCTGCAGCGCCGGGCTCCCGCCGACGATGCGGGGGACGACGAGGCGGTCCTCGCTCGCGCCGGCAGCGATCGTGTCGAGCATCGCCTCCGAGCTCGCGCGGAAGACGTCGAGCACCGAGGTGCCGGGCGCGCGCCGGGCGATCGCCGCCTGCAGCTGCTCCAGCCGCTCCTCGCTGCCGGCGAAGACGAGGTCCTCCTTCGTGGCGAAGTGGTTGAAGACCGTCTTCTCCGAGACGTCGGCGGCGACGGCGATCTCGGCGACCGTGACGGCGTCGAAGCCGCGCTGCGCGAACAGGCGGCGCGCGGTGGCGGCGATCGCGTCGCACGTGGCGGCCTTCTTGCGCTCGCGCAGTCCTCGAGGGGCGCCTCCTGACATGGAGTATAGCACTATAGCGACAGTAGAATTACAGTCACAGAACCTGCGCATGCACGCCGAGCTGTACGGCATCGACCGCGGTGTCGTCCCCGCGCGGATGCGCCAGATGCTCGAGATGGTCGACCTGTGGGACCGCCGCGACAGCCCGGTCATGACCTTCTCCGGCGGCATGAGACGGCGCCTGGAGATCGCGCGCGGCCTGCTGCACTCGCCGCGCGTGCTGTTCCTCGACGAGCCGACGATCGGCCTCGACCCGCAGACCCGCAGCTCGATCTGGCGCTACATCCGCGCGCTGCAGGAGGCCGAGGGCACGACGATCTTCATGACCACGCACTACATGGACGAGGCGGAGCTGTGCGACCGCATCGCGATCATGGACCGCGGCGAGATCGTCGTGCTCGACACGCCCGCGGCGCTGAAGGCGCGCGTCGGGGCCGAGCGCCTCGACGACGTCTTCATGCACTTCACGGGCTCGGCGATCCGCGACGCCGAGACCCCGTCGGTGAGCGATCTCAGCCGGGCCATGGTGCGCGTGATGTCGGGGGCCAGACGATGAGCGCCACGGTCATGGAGGTCGTCGCCGTCCGCGTGCCCGAGCGCTCCTGGCGTTCGGAGGCGCGGGCGATGCGGATCGTCTGGCGGCGCGACCTGATCCGCTTCGCGAGCGACCGCATGCGGATCGCGACGATGCTGGTCCAGCCGCTGCTGTTCCTGTTCGTGCTCGGCGCCGGGCTGCAGACGCTCGCGGCCGCCTCCACCGACGGCGTCGACCTCGAGACGTTCATCTTCCCCGGGGTCATCTGCATGGCGCTCGTCTTCAGCGCGATGTTCAACGCGATCTCGCTCGTGATGGACCGCGAGTTCGGCTTCCTGCGCGAGATGATGGTCGCGCCGGTGCGGCGCTCCTCGATCGTCGTCGGCAAGTGCCTCGGCGGCGCGACGGTCGCCTCGCTCCAGGGCCTGATCCTGCTGGCGCTCGCCGGCTTCGTCGACGTGCCCTACGACCCGCTGCTGCTGCTCGGCCTGTTCGGCCTGCAACTGCTGATCGCCTTCACCGTCACCGCCTTCGGCGTGATGGTCGCCGTCCGCGTCAAGCAGATCCAGACGTTCACGACCGTCATGCAGATGCTCGTGATGCCGCTGTTCTTCCTGTCCGGCGCGCTGTACCCGGTCGCGGGCCTGCCCACCTGGCTGCAGGTGCTCACGCGCCTCAACCCGCTGACCTACGCCGTCGACGCGATGCGGCGCCTGGTGTTCGCCCACCTCGACGTCTCCGCGGCCGCACAGCAGCGGCTCGCCCCCGGCGTCACGTGGTTCGGCTGGCGCGTGCCCACGCTGCTCGAGGTGGGGATCGTGCTGGCGCTGGGCCTGGCGATGACGGCGGTCGCGATCTGGCAGTTCTCGCGGACGGAGTGACGGCCCGCGGTCTTCGCTTCAGGCCGCGGCCCATCGCGTCCGCTCCACGCGATTCGCTTCGGGGTCATGCGCCGACGACGCTCCCTGGGCCGGCCGTTCGGATGGCTGTGGGCCGCCTATGCGGTCAGCACGTACGGCACCGGCTTCGGCTTCGGCGCGATGGCGATCGTCGCGATCCGCGTCCTGCAACCCCAAAGGACGGGTACCCAGCCTACGAGGATAGGCGGGACGAGGGTTGAGGTAGATCGCGGCGCTCTGGATTGGCGCTAGTTCACCGGCGCGAGCTAGCGTGGGAGCCTACGTATATGTGGGAATACTGACCTGCATGGTACGATCTCCTCATGAGCCACGCAGAGCGTCAGGTCGTCGTCGGTGATCGCGGCCGCGTCGTGCTGCCCGCGGACGTCCGTGCTGCGCTTGGGCTCGAGGCGGGGAGCCGGATGCTGCTGAGCACCGAGCGGGACGGCTCGCTGCGGCTGCGTCCGTATCGGTCGGTCGCAGATCAGGGCCGGGGGATGCTGGCCGGGCTCGCGCCGGCCGGCGAGTCGATGGTCGACGAGCTGCTGGCGGAGCGTCGGCGCGAAGCGGCACGCGAGGATCGCGAGTAGGTGTCCTCCGCGGTGCTGGATGCGTCGGCCCTGCTGGCGTACCTGCGCGACGAGCCGGGCGCCGATGCCGTCGCAGACGCCGTCGCCGGCGGCGCGTCGATCTCGACGGTGAACCTCGGCGAGGTCTTCAGCCGTGTGGCCGATCGCGGCGCCGACGCCGCTGACGTGGCCCGTGAGATGACGGATCGCGGGTTGCTCGACGGAGCCATCACGGTCGAGCAGTTCACGAGCGCCGACGCCGTCGAGGTCGGGCGCCTGAGGCCGCTGACGCGCGAGCACGGGCTGTCGCTCGGCGACCGCGCCTGCCTCGCGCTCGCACGGCGCCTCGAGCTGCCGGCGGTGACGGCGGACACGGCCTGGTCGAAGCTCGACCTCGAGCTCGATCTGCGCCAGATCCGGTAGCTCGGTTCTCGGTGCGAGGCTGCGGCAGGTGAAGGTCGTGTTCGCCACGTGCTCCGCGCTGCCCGACGGCGCGGACGACGACCGCGACGCGGCGCGGCTGCTGGGGGCCGACTTCCGCGCGTGGGACGACGAGACGGTCGACTGGAGCGCCTACGACCGCGTCGTGCTGCGCTCGACGTGGGACTACACGAGCCGGCTCGAGGCCTTCCTCGCGTGGTGCCGGGCGGTCGGGCCGGCGCGGCTGCGCAACCCGCCGGCGCTCGTCGCCTTCAACGCCGACAAGCGCTACCTGGCCAAGCTGTCGGCGCTGTCGGTGCCGACGACCTTCGTCGCGCCGGGCGACGACCTGCCGGCGCTCGACGGCGAGGTCGTGGTGAAGCCGAGCGTGTCGGCCGGCGCGCGCGACACGGGCCGCTTCGGCCCGGCCGGCCACGCCGACGCGCTTGCGCTGGTCGAGCGCATCCGCGCGAGCGGTCGCGTCGCGCTCGTCCAGCCGTACATGTCGCAGGTCGACGAGGGCGGCGAGACCGCGCTCGTGTTCGTCGGCGGCGAGCTGTCGCACGTCCTGCACAAGCGCCCGGTGCTGCGCGGCGAGGGCGTCGCGCCGGCGACGAGCGGCGTGCTCGGGGTCGCCGAGGTCATGCTGGAGCACGACCTCGTCGTGCCCGGCACCGCCGACGCCGTCCAGCGGGCGTTCGCCGGCCGCGTCCTCGCGGAGGTCGCCGCGCGCTTCGGCCAGCCGCTCTACGCCCGCGTCGACCTGGTCGCCGATCGCGACGGCGCGCCGCTGCTGCTGGAGCTGGAGGCGATCGAGCCGGCGCTCTATCTCGCCGGCGCGCCCGGGGCGTCCGAGCGGTTCGCCGCGGCGGTCCGCGCCTCGTAGCTGCTGACGTGGGAGGAGATCGTGTGGCGGGCCGAGGCCGGTGGCGCCGGACCTCGACCGCCAGCGCCACACGGCTGACCGGAGGCGGGTTGCGAGCGTGAGAACAGGTGCTAACTTACCGGACAAGCGACGGGACATTTTCTGTCTAGAAACCAAAATAATCCTGGAAATCTGATACTTTCAGTATCAAGGATAAGGCATATAGCAGTGGACGAGCGTGAGTACAGAACTACCCACAGACACATCTCTTTTCAGGTCGATCTGTCGGCACCGACCCCGGCTCTCTGGCTTCTCCTCGGTGAAGCGAAGTCCAAGGCGAAGCACATCGCATGGAGCCTTCTGAGCCCGCAGACGAGCCGAGAGCTGCTCCAGGTCTACCTGACCAGAGGTGCGCTGGCGACTACCGCGATCGAGGGCAACACACTCTCTGAGCGCGAAGCTCGGAACGTTGTCGAGGGGCGGTCGAGACTTCCTCGATCGAAGGAATACCTGGCCAGGGAGATCGAGAACATCCTGCGCGCGTTCAACACCGTCAAGGATGATCTGATGGCCGCTGGGAACCGAGAGTTCGAGGTCGGGGACCTTCTCGCCTACAACCAGATCATCCTCGACGGGCTGGAGCTCGAAGACGGTGTGAAAGCAGGCGTCATCCGCGACTATTCCGTCGCGGTCGGAGGGGTTTACAGAGCCGCTCCAGCCCGCGACTGCGAGTACCTGCTGACGAGGCTCTGCGAGTGGATGAACGGGCCCGCCTTCAAGGCGAGCAGCGACACGCCTGAGTATGCGGCCGCGTTCTCGGTCATCCAGGCGGTCATCGCCCACCTCTACCTCGCGTGGATCCATCCGTTTGGCGATGGGAACGGCCGTACCGCACGCCTCCTTGAGCACTGGATCTTGTTGAAGGCCGGTTTCCCAGCTCCGACGACTCAGTTGCTCTCAAACCACTACAACGCGACGCGCACCGAGTACTACCGCCAGCTTCAGCGAGCCGGACGGACGGGCGATGTCGTGCCGTTCCTTCTCTATGCCGTGCGGGGCCTTGTCGACGGTCTCCAGGAGCAACTCGACACCATCTGGACATATGAGGCTGCTGCACGCTGGCAGCAGCACGTGTACCAGACCTTCGGGCACATCCGCACAGAGAGCGAGCGTCGTCGGCTTCGCCTTGTGCTGGCTATGCCCGTCGACCGTGTCGTCACCAAGCCCGAGCTTCGACACCTGACTCCGGAGTTGGCGGAGCTGTATGCGGGAAAGACCACGAAGACGCTCACCCGCGACGTCAACGCACTCCTGGCAACGGGTCTGATCGGCAGAAGCGGGAGGGGCTACCAGACCAATGACCACGTGATCTTGGGCTTCATGCCGACCCGCATGGAGGACAGCGTTCTCGACCTTCCGTCGTCGCATCGGGCTGGCGAGACGGACGCAGAGACGGCCTAGCTTGTGACGATCACTGTCTGCACAGTCACGGCCGCGACGCGGCGCTCAGCGGAACGCCTGGATGCCGGTCAGCGCGCCGCCGATCACGAGCGCGTGGACGTCGGCGGTGCCCTCGTAGGTGACGACCGACTCGAGGTTGTTGGCGTGGCGCATCACCGGGTACTCGAGGCTGACGCCGTTCGCGCCGAGGATCTGGCGGGCGGTGCGGGCGACGTCCAACGCGCCGTCGACGTTGCCGAGCTTGCCCATGCTGACGTGCTCGGGGCGCAGCGTGCCGGCGTCCTTCATGCGGCCGAGGTGCAGCGCGACGAGCGACGCGCGGTTCACCTCCAGCGCCATGTGGGCCAGCTTCTGCTGCTGGATCTGCGTGGCGGCGATCGGCTTGTCGAAGACGATCCGCTCCTTGGCGTAGTCGAGCGCGGCCTCCAGGCACGCGCGCGCGGCGCCGGCGGCGCCCCACACGATCCCGTAGCGCGCCTCGTTCAGGCACGACAGCGGCCCGCGCAGCGACGTCGCCTCCGGCAGGCGCGCGCTGTCGGGCAGGCGCACGTCGTCGAGCACCAGCTCGCTCGTGACCGAGGCGCGCAGCGACAGCTTCTTGTGGATCTCCGGCGCACTGAAGCCCTTCGTCCCTCTCGGGACCAGGAAGCCGCGGATGCCATCGTCCGTCGCCGCCCACACGACCGCGACGTCCGCGATCGAGCCGTTGGTGATCCACATCTTCGCGCCGTTGAGGATCCAGTCCCCGCCGTCGCGCCGCGCGCGCGTGCGCATCGAGCCGGGATCGCTGCCCGCGTCCGGCTCGGTCAGGCCGAAGCAGCCGATCGCCTCGCCCGCCGCCATCCGCGGCAGCCACTCCTGCTTCTGCTCCTCAGACCCCCAGCGCCAGATCGCGTACATCGCAAGCGAGCCCTGCACCGACACCAGCGAGCGCACGCCGGAGTCGCCGGCCTCCAGCTCCATGCAGGCGAGGCCGTACGCCGTCGCCGACGCGCCCGCGCAGCCGTAGCCGGTCAGGTGCATGCCCAGCAGGCCGAGTCTGCCCAGGGCGGGAGCCAGCTCGGCCGGGACCGCGCCCGCCTCGAACCAGTCGCCAACGTAGGGCGTGACCCGCTCGGCCACGAATCTGCGCACCGTGTCACGGATCAGCTGCTCCTCGTCGGACAGCAGCGCGTCCAGGTCGAGGAAGTCGCGCGGGTTCAGCGCGCGCGCCGACGTGCTCGTGGCCATCGCCAGATCTAATCAGGTGTCATGAGCGACCGGCGCGCACCAGCACCCGGACCCAGCGGTAGGAGGTGCGCGTCAGCCGGCCGCCGCTGTCGTACGCGCGCACGCCGATCCGGTAGAGGCCGGGGCGCAGCTCGAAGCTGCGCGTGACGCGGCGGCTCACCGACGCGGCGACGGCGGGCTGCGTGGCGACGTTCGGGAGCGCCGTGACCCTGCGCAGCGGCCCGGGGTAGTGCGCGTGGGGGTTCGGCTTGGGGCAGATCGTTCCGTTGGTGGCCTTCGTCGCCCGGTAGACCTGGACCTCGACCGATCCGGGCTTGGCGAGCAGCAGGCGCAGGCCGATCGGCGCCTTGCCGTCGCGCCCGAGCCGGACGCAGCGGGCGTCGAGCGTGAAGCGCTCGATCGCCTGACGGACGACCGGGGCCGGTGCCGGGGCGATCGGGGCCGGCGGCGCGGGCGGCGCGGCGGGCGCCGGCGGCGCGGCGACGCTCACCGTGTGCGCGACGCGCGCGGCCGGCGAGCCGGTGCAGGACGCCGTCTCGCCGGTGAAGACGAGCGCGTCGGAGCAGCCCTCGTCGTCGGTGACGGTCAGCGTCGCGGTGTAGTCGCCGGGATGCGCGTAGACGTGTCTGACGGCCGGCTGTGCGCCGGTCGCCGTCTGGCCGTCGCCGAAGCTCCAGGCGTAGCTGGCGATCGTGCCGTCGGGGTCGCTGGCGGCGGACGCGTCGAGCGTCGCGGTCAGGCCGTCGGCACTCGCGGCGAACGCGGCCGTGGGCGCGCGGTCCGGCGTGATCGCGATGCCGATCGGCGCCTGCGCGACGGACACCGGGGCGCCGGCGACCCCGGTCGCGAGGTCGAGCGAGCGGAGGCTGTCGACGCCGCTGCCGACGTCGGTCACCCAGGCGGTGCTGCCGTCGGGCGTGATCGCGATCCCCTCCGGCGAGGAGCCGATCTGGATCGGGGTCCCGGGCGTGTTCGTCGCCGTGTCGATCGGGATCAGGCTGCTGGTGCTGGAGCGGCTGACGTAGACGGTCTTGCCGTCGGGCGCGACGGCGACGCCGTAGGTGGGGGCGCCGACCGGGATCGCCGTGGCGGTGTCGGTCGCCGTGTCGATCGCGGCGACGTCGCTGCCGCCGAGGTTGGTCGCGTAGACGGTCGCGCCGTTCGGGGTGATCGCGATCGTGTACGGGTCGGTGCCGGTGAGGATCGTGTCGACGACGGTGTTCGTCGACGTGTCGATCACGCTCACCGCGCCGGAGAGGTCGGCGACGTACACGCGCGAGCCGTCGGGCGAGATCGCGATGCCGTGCGGCCCCGAGCTGACCGGGATCGGCGTGCCCGCCGTGTTCGTGGCCGTGTCGATCGGGGTGACGCTGTCGCTGCCGAGGTTCGCGACGTAGGCCGTCGCCCCGTCCGGTCTGATGCCGATCGTGCGCGGATTCGCCCCGACCGGGATCGGCGTGCCGAGCGTGTTCGTCGCGGTGTCGACCGGGATCACGACGTTCGTCCCCGCGTTGCTGACGTAGGCGGTCGCGCCGTCGGGCGTGATCGCCACGCCCCACGGATTGCTGCCGAAGAAGATCGGCGTGCCGAACGTGGCGCCGAGGGCGTCGAACGGCTGGACGGTCCCGCCGACGACGCTCGTCACGTAGCCGGCCCGCGGGCCGGCGGCGACCGCGGCGGGCGCCAGGCAGAGGGTCACGACAAGGGCGATCAGCAGGGCGGGCAGGGGCAGTCGTCGTTCGCGCATGCGGGGGCTATCGGCCCCGCCGCCTCCCGCCTCGACCGCGGCAACGGGCGTTGCGCGTCACAAGTCCGGCTCCCGCGCGTAGTACGAGATGTGAGCGCCGAGCCCAGCGACACCGACCTGCTGACCGCCTGCCGCGCGGACCCGGAGGCGTTCGGCCTCTTCTACCGCCGGCACGTGTCCGCCGTGCTGCGCTTCCTGCTGGCCCGGACGCGCCGTCCCGAGGTGGCCGCCGACATGTGCGCGGAGACGTTCGCGCGGGCGCTCGAGCAGGCGGACCGCTTCGATCCCGCACGCGCCCCGGCGCGCGTGTGGCTGTTCGTGATCGCCTCCTCGGTGCTGGTCGACAGCGTGCGGCGCCGCCGCGTGGAGGATCGGGCGCGGCGCCGGCTCGGGATGCCGGCGCGCGAGCTGACCGACGCGGACCTCGAGCGCATCGACGAGCTGGTCGCTGCCGAACAGGGCCCCGACGTCGCCGCGCTCGTCGCCGGGCTGCCGCCGTTCCAGCGCGAGGCGCTGCTGGCGCGGATCGTCGACGAGCGCTCCTACGCGGCGATCGCCGCCGACCTGAGGGTCTCCGAAGTGGTCGTGCGCCAGCGCGTCAGCCGCGGACTGGCGACGCTGCGCGCGCTGCTCGCGGAGGGGACGGGATGAGCGGCTTCCTCGACCAGCTCGAGCGCGACCTCGTCGACGCCGCGCGCCGGCGCGCGCAGGCCGCGCCGCTGCCGCTGCGCGGCCCTGCGGTGCCCGGACGGCGCAGCCGCCGGCGCTCGGCGCTGCTGGCGGCGGCGTTCGCGCTGCTGCTGTGCGCGGCGAGCGCGAGCGCGGCGCTGCTGATCCTGCGCGGGGGCGTGATCCCGGCACCTGCGGTGCGCGACGTGCCGGTCGAGCAGCGTCCTGTCGTCGCGAGCGAGCACGTCGGCGCGCTGCGCGCCGCGGATCCGGCTCCGGGGCAGCCGCCATGGGCGCTGCGGGTCGCGCGCAGCCGCACCGGCCTGCTCTGCAGCACCGTCGGGCAGCTGCTCGCCGGTCGCTTCGGGCTGGTCGGTGGCGACGGCCGCTTCCGCATCCTGTCGCCCGGGATCGTGGACTCCTGCGGGGCCGCGCGCGCCGACACGGCGTCGCTGGTGGGCGCGCGCGTGTTCGACGCGCCGCGGCGCGCGGACGTGCGCACGGTCGTCGACGGCATCGGCGGGCCGCGGCTGCGCCGGGTGCTCGTCACGACCGTGGCGGGGACGCGGCGGGTCGCGGTCGGCGCCGGCGGCGCGTTCGTGCTGGCGCTGCGCGGCTATCCGGAGGATCTCGGCCTCGCCGTCGCGCTCGTGTTCGCCGACGGGCACGTCGAGCGGCACGCGTTCGGCGCGGCGCCGGACATCGTGCGCGATCCGCTCGGCGGCGGCGCTTGGCGCGCGCAGGCGGGGATCGTCGACGGCGACCGCCGCACCTGCGTCAGCTTCGCGCCCGCGCGCGAAGGCGTCCATGCCGGCGGGATCAGTCCGCAGGCGTGCGGGCTGCTCGACGCGCGCGACCAGCATGGCTGGTTCTTCGCCGTGCGGCGCCTGGAGCCCGGGGCGGCTGGGCGCCTGTGGGGCGAGCAGCCCGCGCGCACCGCCGTGTGGGGCCTGCTCGGCGCCGAGGTCCGTCGCGTGGAGATCCGCGGGCCGGGCGGGCTCGCGCTGCGGCCCGTGCTCCGACCCAGCCGGACGCTGCTCGTCGTGCTGCCGGCAAGCGTCGACCCGCGCGCGCTGAGCGTGCGCCTCACCTTCGCCGACGGCCGCGTCGTGCTGCGCCACGGCGACACGAACCTGATCGACAGAGAGGTCCCATCGCCATGACCCGCCGCACGCTCGCCACGCTCGCAGGCGCCTCCGTCGCCGCCGGGCTGCTGCTCGCCGCCGTGCTGGCGGTCGCGATCCCGCGCACGCACGCCGCCGCGGCGCCCGGCGACCCGCGCCACCCGCGCAGTGCGCCCGCGCGTCCGCCGTCGGAGGAGTTCCGCATCAACAGGGTCCGCATCCGCCGGTTCGGCGCGGCGCGGATCGAGGCGCGCACCCCGGATCCGCTCGGCGGTCCCGACTGGGCGATCCGCGTGGCCGAGGAGCAGATGTTCGCGCGCGGCCCCGGCGGGCGCGAGGTGTCGTCGAGCGGCCCGCAGCGCTGCGCGCAGCTCGGGCGGATCCTCGGCGGCCGCTTCGGCTGGGTCGACGGCGCGAACGTCTTCCGCCCGGTGCCGGTCGGCTTCGAGGGCACGCCGGAGCGCTGCGCCCCGCCGCGGCCCGATCTCGGCCGCGAACCCGCGCTGGACGTGCTCGCGCGCGTCGCCGACCCGGCCGGCGCCGCCCCGCGGGCGCTGCAGTCGATCGCCTGGGGCCTCACCGGCGCCGGCACGCGCGCGGACCTGCGCGTGGACGGACGCGAGCACGCCCTCGCCGCGAGTCCGGACGGCGCGTTCGTCGTGCCGCTCGCGTTCACGCCGGCGCGCCCCGACGTGCGGCTGACCGTCCGCTACGCGCACGGCAGCCCCGTCGGGGTGGACTCCTCGTTTCGCGGGGACGGCGAGCGGTCGCGGGCCGACCTGGCCCTCATGTCGGTGCGCGCTCCCCGCTTCGGGTACGCGCTGCCGGCGCTGCCGCTGGCCGGCGTCGTGCCGACGATCGAGTACCGCACGCCGGACCCGGCGGGTGGGCCGGCGTGGGGCGTGGTCGCCGCCCCCGCGCAGGACGGCCGCTGGTGCGTCTCGGGCTTCGGCCGCATCGTCGGCGGCCGCGTCGGTGGGCTCGACGCGACGCTCGGGATGCTCGCCGACGTCGGCCCGGATCCGAACGTCGGCTGCCCGCCGCCGGTGGCGCAGCCGACCGCGCGCCAGCCGCTCAGAGTGTTCTACGGCTCGATGACGCTCGGAGCGGGCGAGGCCGCGGACCGAAGTGCGCTGCGCACGCAGCCCGGGCGGACCTTCGTCGAGGGGATCGCCGACCCGCGGGTGCGCACGATCACGATCGCGACCCCGCGCGACGTGCGCACGATCGTCCCGTCCAAGCGCGCGCACGCGTTCCTGGTCATCTACGACGGCGACTTCCCGACCGGCCGGATCGTCCTCACCGCACGGCTCGCCGGCGGCCGCACGGTGACGATGCCCGGCTTCAACGCCAACACGCCCTGATCGGCGCGTGGCTGACGGGCACGGCCGCACGAGGGCGTGCAAAAGAGAATAGGTCTTGTTATCTGTAGGATCCCGGCCATGCGCGCCCGCCGCCTGCTCCTCCCGCGCCCTGCGGTCGCGTCCGCCGCGGCGCTCGCGGCCGTCGCGCTCGGGCTCGTCGCGTGCGGCGGCTCCGGCGCCGGACCGCGCAGCTCGACCGGCGCCGCCGACGCGCCGATCCAAGCGTCGGCCGCCCCGCTGAAGGTCGTCGCGACGACGACGCAGCTCGGCGACGTCGTGCGCGCGGTCGGCGGCCGGGGGGCGGCGGTCACGCAGATCCTGCGCCCGAACAGCGACCCGCACGAGTACGAGCCGCGCCCCGGCGACGTGGAGGCGAGCGCGGGTGCGAAGGTCGTCTTCGAGAGCGGCGACGGACTCGACCGCTGGATGGCGAAGATCCTTGCCGACGCGGGCGGCCACCCGGCGATCGTCACGCTCGCCGACGCCAACGTCGACCGCGTCGCCGGCGAGACGAGCGGCCCGGAGGCGTCGCGCTACGACCCGCACTGGTGGCACGACCCGCGCAACGTCGAGGCCGCGATCCCCGCGATCCGCGACGCGCTCGCGCGCGCGAACCCCGCCGCCCGCGCGACCTACGCCGCCAACGCCGCGGCGTACCTGCGGCAGGTGCGGCTGCTCGACGCCGGCATCGCGCGCTGCTTCGCGGCCGTCCCGGCGGCGCGGCGCAAGCTCGTGACCGATCACGACGCGTTCGGCTACTTCGCCAAGCGCTACGGCATCGCAATCGTCGGCGCCGTGATCCCCTCCCAGACGACCGACGCGCAGCCGTCGGCCGGCGACGTCGCCCAGCTCGTCGACACGATCCGGCGCGAGCACGTCAAGGCCGTCTTCCCCGAGACGTCCGTCAACGCGAAGCTCGCGCAGGCGATCGCGGGGGAGACGGGCGCCTCGGCCGGCTACCGGCTCTACGGCGACACGCTCGGCCCGCACGGCTCGCGCGGCGCGACCTACCTCGCGATGGAGCAGGCCAACGCCGACGCGATGGTCCGCGGCTTCACCGGCGGCGCGCGCGGCTGCGCGATCGCCGGCCTCGCTCCGTCATAGCGCGGCGGGCGGCGCGCTCGGCGCGAACCCGCGCAGCAGCGCCCGCATCGCCACGTCCCAGCGGCGCTCGACCGCTGCCGCCGAGCCGCCGAGGCGTCTCGCGCTCTCGGCCGCCGCGAGCCCGTGCACGAGCGCAACGCAGGCGTGCGCGACGTCGGTCGGATCGCCCTGCAGGCGCCCGGCGGCGATCGCGCGCCGCACCGCCGCGACGATCCGCTCGCGCACGGCCGCGCCGGCGGCGGCCTCCTCGGGCGCCGGGTCGAAGCTCGCGAACGGGCGCGAGAACATCATCGCCGCGAGCGCGGGGCGCTCGAGGATGAAGCCGCGGTAGCGCTGCGCGAGCGCGAGCAGATCCGCGAGCGGATCGTCGCTCGGCGCCTGCTGCGCGAGCGCGGCGGCGAGCTGCTCGAAGCCGGCGAAGAAGAGCGCCCGCACGACGCCGGCCTTGTCGCCGAACAGCTCGTAGACGGCCGGTGGCGAGGTGCCGGCCTCGGCCGCCAGCCGGCGCGCGGTCAGCGCGCTGACGCCGTCGCGCGCGACGAGCCGCAGCGCGGCCGCGAGCACCTGCTCGCCCAGCTCGGGGGTGCGCTGCTTGGGCTTCGGCACGGCGGCGATGGTAGCGGCTGCGGCGATCGAGTGGAACATTGTTCCGGAACGTTGTTCTAGGATCGGTGGCATGAACCGACTCACCTCCTACGACCTGGCCGGCGGGGTCGCGACGATCGCGATGGACGACGGCAAGGCGAACGCCCTCTCCGCCGCGATGCTGGCGGAGCTGTCCAGCGCCTTCGAGCGCGCCGAGGCCGACGGCGCGATCGTCCTCCTGACGGGCCGCGAGCGCACCTTCTCCGGCGGCTTCGACCTGCGCTGCGAGCCGGCCGGCTGGCCCGCGATGGTCGGCGCCGGCGCGCGGCTGGCCGAGCGGATCCTGTCGTTCCCGCACCCGGTCGTGGCGGCCTGCAACGGCAACGCGATCGCGATGGCGGGCTTCCTGCTGCTCGCCGCCGACGTGCGGATCGGCGCCGCCGGCGACTTCAAGCTCGGCCTCAACGAGGTCGCGATCGGCCTGGCCGTGCCGCATTTCGGCGTCGCGCTCGCGCAGCACCGCCTCGCGCGCCCCTACGCCGATCGCTGCCTCGTGACCGGGGCGCTGCTGGACCCGCAGGAGGCCCGGGCCGCCGGCTTCCTCGACCGCGTCGTCGCGCCCGAGCGGCTGCGCGAGGAGGCGCTCGAGACCGCCCGCGGGCTCGCCGCGATCGACCGCGCAGCGCACGCGGCGACGAAGCTGCGCGTGCGCGAGCGCGCGCTCGCCGGCGTGCGCGCCGGGATCGAGCGGATCGCCGCCGGCGCGACCGGCGAGTGGTGAGGGCGCAGGCCTCCGGGCCCGCGCCCGCGCCGAAGCGCATCCCCGCCGTAGCGGGGATGCGCCCGGTTGCCCTTCGATTGTCCCTTGCACGCTAGCCCACCGGAGGGTAGGTTTTTGGCGATCTAACTTAATGTCAATCGGGGGTCGCGGCGTGGCAACCAGACGGGCGAGGCGGAGAGGACACAAGCGCGCGCCCGTGAGCGCGGCCGTGCTGGCGCTCGTGATCGAGCAGCCGAGCCACGGCTACGAGGTCTGGCAGCGCTTCGAAGCGCGCTTCGGCGGACTCTTCGAGGTCGGCTCCTCGCGCATCTATCAGGCCGTCGACGCGCTGCTCGCCGACGGCCTGATCGAGGTCCTGCCCGGCGCGCCGGACGCCAGCAGACGCCAGCCGCGCCCGCGCTACCGCGCGACCGCCGACGGCGCGCGCGCCCACCGCGCATGGCTCGCGGAGGAGCTGCACGGCGACCCCGCGCGGCTCGAGCTCAACCGCCGGCTGCTGGCGACCGCCGCCGACGACGCCGCGACGCTGCTCGACGTCGTCGACCGCTACGAGCAGGCGTGCCTCGACGAGGTGGCGGCGCTGCGCACCGCCGCGCAGCCGGCGGCGGCCGCTGCGCCCGCCGACGCCGCCGCGACCGTGCGCGACCGCCTGCTGGCCGAGGAGCGGCGCCTCGTGCTCGACGCACGGCTCAAGTGGATCCTGTTCGCGCGCCGCCAGCTGCAGACGGCGGCCTCGCATCGCTCCGCGGCGGAGCCCTCATGACGCTGCTCGTGCTCGCACACGCGACGAAGCGCTTCACGAGCGGGCAGCGCGAGAAGGTCGCGCTCGACGACGTCTCGCTGGAGGTGGACGCCGGCGAGTGCGTCGCCGTCTACGGGCTGCGGCGCTCGGGCCGCACGACGCTGCTGCGGGTCGCCGCCGGCATCCTGCCGCTCGACGAGGGCGAGCTGCGCTTCGGCGGGCGGCCCCTGCCGGAGCGCGCCGCCGGCGTGCTGGGCGTCGAGATCGGCTGGTGCAACCCGCAGTTCGACGCCGCCCACGGCGGCACCGTCGCCGACCACGTCGCGGTCGCGCTGCTCGCGCGCGGCGCCGGGCGCACACGCGCGCGTGCGCAGGCCGCGGCGGCGCTGGAGCGCGTCGGCGCGAGCGCCTGCGCCGGCTACGACCCGCGCGAGCTGCACGCCGACGAGCTGGTGCGCGCCGGCATCGCGCGCGCGCTCGTGACGCGCCCGCGGCTGCTGCTGCTCGACGAGCCGATCAACGGCGTCGACGTGCTGGAGCGCGACGGGATCCTCACGCTGCTGCGCTCGCTCGCCGACGAGGGCGCCGCGGTGCTGATGACCGTCGGCGAGCCGGTCGCCGGCGCCGACCGCGTGCTCACGCTCGACGGCGGTCGGCTGCGCGGTCACGCCGTGCCCGAGCAGGCGCCGGTCGTCCCGCTGCGCCCCCGGCACGTGGAGCCCGTCGCGTGAGCGGCCTCGAGCTGAACGGCGTCGTCAAGCACTACGCGAGCGGGGAGGAGACCGTGCGCGCCGTCGACGGCGTCTCGCTCGCGGTCGCGCCCGGCGAGGTCGTCGCGCTCTACGGTCCGAGCGGCTCGGGCAAGACGACGCTGCTGCTGCTGGCCGCCGGCCTGCTCGCGCCCGACCGCGGGACGGTCAGCTTCGGCGGCCGCGACCTCGGCGCGCTGTCCGGCGCGGAGGCGGCCGCCTACCAGCGCCGCGACGTCGGCTTCGTGTCGCAGTCGTTCGACCTGCTGCCGGGCGTGCCGGCGGTCGACAACGCGGCCGTGAAGCTGCTCGCCGACCGCGTGCCGCTGGCCGCGGCGCGGCGCGAGGCGCGGCCGTGGCTCGAGCACGTCGGGCTCGGCCACCGCGTCCATCACCTGCCCGCGCACCTGTCCGGCGGCGAGCGCCAGCGCGTCGCGATCGCGCGCGCGCTCGCGAACGGGCCGCGGCTCGTGCTCGCCGACGAGCCGACCGGCAACCTCGACACGCGCCGCGGCGGCGAGGTGCTCGCGCTGCTGCTGCGCGTGAGCCGCGAGCAGGGCGCCGCGGTCGTGCTCGTCACGCACGACCCGCACGCGGCCGAGGTCGCCGATCGCGTGCTGACGCTGCGCGACGGGCAGCTCGTCCCCTACGCGCCCGAGCAGCCGGCCCGCACCGGCGCGATCGCGCTCGCGCGGGGGAGCTGACGCGATGCGCGTCCAGACGCTCCTCTACTTCTACGGCCGCCGCCTGCGCACGCATCCGATCCAGGAGCTGCTGGCCGGCCTCGGGATCGCGATCGGCGTCGCGCTCGCGTTCGCCGTGCTCGTCGCCAACGGCTCGGTCGCCAGCTCGGCGAACGAGATCATGCGCGCGGTCGTCGGCCGGGCCGACCTGCAGCTGCAGGCGCGCGACGCGCACGGCTTCGACGCGCACGTGCTCGGCGAGGCGCTGCGCGTCCCCGGCGTCAGGCAGGCGGCGCCGCTGCTGGAGCAGCGCGCCGTGCTGCGCGGTCCGAACGGGCGCGACGTGGCGGTCAACCTCGGCAGCCTCGACCCGCGGCTCGCGGCGCTGTCGGGGCGGCTCGCGGGCAACTTCGTGACCGGCGGCTTCCGCTTCCTCGACGGGGTCATGCTCTCGAGCGAGACCGCACAGGCGCTCGGCGTGCCGGACCCGGCCGACCAGGCGATCCTGACGCCGCTGCCGCCGGTGCGGATGGCGCTGCGCGGGATCGCCCGGCCGCAGCCGGTCGCCGCCGTGCTCGGCGGCGAGACGATCGGTCCCGTCGCGCACGCGCGGATCGCGATGCTGCCGCTGAAGCGCATGCAGGCGCTGGCCGGGATGCCCGGGCGCCTCACGCGCGTGCTGATCGAGACGGCGCCCGGCCAGCAGGCGCGGGCGCGCGCCGGCCTCGCCGCGCTCGCCCGGCGCGAGCACCTCGACCTCGCGCCCACCACCGCCGACGCCTCGCTGCTGCAGCAGGCGCTCGGCCCGAGCGACCAGGCGACCGGCTTCTTCGCCGCCGTCAGCGCGCTGCTCGGCTTCCTGCTCGCGTTCAACGCGATGCTGCTGACGGCGCCCGAGCGCCGGCGGATGCTCGCCGAGCTGCGCATCCAGGGCTTCAAGCCGCGCCAGCTCGTCGGCCTGCTGCTGTTCCAGGCGCTTGCGCTCGGCCTCGTCGCCTCGTTCGCGGGGCTGCTCGTCGGCAGCCTGCTGTCGCACGGCCTCTTCCGCGAAACGCCGGACTACCTCGCGCCCGCGTTCACGCTCGGGACGAGCACCGTCGTCGGGACCTGGCCGATCGCGCTCGCGCTCGGCGGCGGGACGCTCGCCTGCTGCCTGGCGGCCGCGCCGCCGCTGCTCGACCTGCGCCGCGGGCGCGCGGTCGACGCGGTCTTCCACGCCGGCGGCGCGCCCGGCCACGCGCTCGAGCCGCGCACGCGCCGGCGGCTGTTCGCCGGGGCGCTCGCGCTGCTGGCGCTGGCGACCGCGGTGCTGCTGGCGGCGCCGTCGGCCGCGCTGCTCGCCTGCGGGCTGCTGGCGCTCGCGACGGTGCTCGCGATCCCGACGACGTTCGCCTGGGTCGTGCACCTCGCCGAAGCGCTGACGGCGCGCTTCGACCGGCTCAACATGCTGACGGTCGCGCTGCTGGCGCTGCGCGCGACGACCGTGCGCTCGCTCGCGCTGGCGGCGACCGGCGCGGTGGCGGTCTTCGGCAGCGTCTCGATCGGCGGCGCGCGCCACGACCTGCTCAACGGGATCGGCCGCTACGCCGAGGACTACGTCGCGACGGCTGGCCTGTGGGTCGTCAACCCGCTCGACAACCAGGCGACGAGCGACGTGGCAGGCTCCGGCCTCGCCGCGCGGGTGGCGGCGGTGCCGGGCGTGGGCGCGGTGCGCGACTACCAGGGCGGCTTCCTCGACCTCGGCGGGCGGCGCGTGTGGGTGATCGCGCGCTCGGCAGGGGACCGCACGCTCGTGCCGCCCAGCCAGCTCGTGCACGGGCGCTTCGCGGTCGCCAACGCGCGCCTGCGCGCGGGCGGCTGGGTCGTGCTGTCGGACCAGCTCGCGCAGGCCCGGCACGTCGGCGTCGGGGATTCGCTGACGATCCCGGCGCCGACCGGGAGCGTGCGGCTGCGCGTCGCCGCGACGACGACGAACCTCGGCTGGAGCCCGGGGGCGATGATCGTGGGCGCGGCCGACTATCGCCGCGCGTGGGGCACCGCGACGCCGACCGCGCTGGAGGTGGACGTGGCGCCCGGAGCGAACGCGGCCGCGGTGCGGCGCGGCGTCGAGCGGGTCGCCGGCAGTGCCGGCGGAGCGGGCCTGCGCGTGCAGACGGCGGCCGCGCGCGCCGCCGGGATCGACGCCTCCGCGAGTCAGGGCCTGGCCCGCCTGGGGCAGATCTCCACGCTGCTGCTGTTCGCCGCCGTGCTGGCGATGGCGGCGGCGATGGGCGCGGCGATCTGGCAGCGGCGCGCGTCGCTCGCGGCGCTGCGGATCCAGAGCTTCAGCCCGCCCCAGCTGTGGCGCGTGCTGCTGCTGGAGACCGGCGTCGTGCTCGGCGCCGGCTGCCTCACCGGCGGGCTCGCCGGCGTCTACGGCCAGGTCGTGATCGACCGCTATCTGAGCGTCGTGACGGGCTTTCCCGTCGCCGTCACGCTCGCCGGCTGGACGACCGTCCAGATCGTCGCGCTCGTCGTGCTCGCGGCACTCGCGGTCGTGGCGATCCCGGGCTGGTTCGCCGCGCGCGTGCCGCCGCAGCTCGGCCTTCAGGATCGTTGATGCACAAAAACTAGGGTTGCAACGCTCGCATTTGAGGCAGAACAACTGACTCCAGAAAATTGACTTACGCAGTATCGCTGTATGACTCGGCAGGTCCCGGGTCGTCGCGTGCGAGCGGCGACCACCGTCGCGCTGGTACGGGCGAACGTGCGTTTCTGGCCGGCGGTCCTCCCCGACGTCCGACGTGAGCTGCGCCGCTGGGACCTGCATGCGCAGGCGATCCCGAGCGCTGCGCTGCGCGCCCAGGCGCTCGCGAAGCTGCAGGACGAGCGCTTCAACACCGAGGTCGCCGCGACGCTCGCGACGCTCGTCGCGCCCGTGCGGCGCCGCCACGCCGTCGAGGCGATCGTCGCGCTCGAGGTGATGTACGACTACCTCGACGGGCTCACCGAGCGGCCGGTCCCGGAGCCGCTCGCCTGCGGGCGCCGGCTCTACTCCGCGTTCGCGGACGCGCTCGCGCCCGCCGGCCCGTTCGACGACCACTGGCGCCACCATCCCGAGCGCGACGACGGCGGCTACCTCGCCGCGCTTGCGGCCGCCTTCCGCCGCGGGCTGTGGGCGCTGCCCGCCGCGCCCGTCGTCGCGCCCGTCGCGCGCACGGTCCTGGCGCGCTGCGGCGAGGCGCAGACGCGCACGCACGCCGCCGCCCGCCTCGGTCGCGAGCAGCTGCACGCGTGGGCGGCGGCGCAGCCGGAGGCCGGCGCGCTGCGGTGGCCGGAGGTGGCCGCCGGGGCGGCCGCCTCCGTGCTCGTCGTGCACGCGCTGGTCGCGCTCGCGGGCGACCCGGCGACGACCGCCGCGGACGCCGAGCGGGTCGCCGCCGCATACCTGACGACGTGCGCGCTGACGACGCTGCTCGACAGCCTGATCGATGCCGATGCGGACGCCGCGGGCGGCGGGCACGCCTACCTCGCCTACTACCGCGACGACGACGAGGCGGCCGAGCGGCTCGGCGCGCTCGCTCGCGCGGCGGTCGCGGCGGTGAGCGAGCTGCCGCGCGCACCGCATCACCTGATGACCGTCGGCGGCGCCGTCGCCTACTACCTCTCGGCCCCCGGCGCCGCCGGCGCGCGGGCGCGCCGCCTGACCGCGCCGATGGCCGCCGAGCTGCAGCCCGTGCTGGCGCCGGCGCTCGCGATCTTCGCCGCCTGGCGCGGCGCCAAGCGGTGGCGCGCGCGAGCAGGCGTGGAGCAGCGCAGAGCACGCGAGCAGCCGGCCGCTCTCGTAGCTCTCCTAGGCTGACCACCCAGCGTGGATCGGTAGAGCTGACCGCAACGTCTGCGGTGACCTACGGAGGCATGGAAACCCCTCTTGCGGGGACGATGGACGCCATGCACACCGCCTCCCAGACGCCCGCCCCCTCCGCCGTCTTCGCCAGCTCCGGCAGCAGCCCGGCTCGCGCCGCCGCCGCCCCCCGCGCGTCGGCCCGCTCGCTCGGCCACCAGCTCGAGCGCGACCGGCTCGAGCAGCGCGCAGCGCGCGTGCGCAAGGTGATCCACGCGCTGCGCGAGCGCGCCGCCGCCCGCGACACCGTCGGCGGCGCCCCGCGCCCCCTGCGCGCCGCGATCGACGACTTCGGCCGCGAGCTGGCCGAGCTCGAGCGGCGCCTGCGCCACCACGCTCCCGCCGGTCGCTGACCATGTCCACCACCGCCCCGCCTCCCCAGCGCCGCTCCGGCGCCGAGCCGGCGGGGTCCGCGCCGCCGCCCGCCCGCCCGCCGGCCGGCGGGGCGGGCGGGATCCCGGGTCAGCGGATGGGCGGCACCGTCCGCATCGCGCGGATCGCCGGGATCGACGTCGAGGCGCACTGGAGCTGGCTGTTCATCGTCGCGCTGATCGTCTGGTCGCTCGCGGCGGCCGTCTTCCCCCATTCGAACCCCGGCCTCGCCAACGGCACGTACGCGGCGATGGGCGTCGTCGCCGCGCTGCTGCTGTTCGTCTCGCTCGGCCTGCACGAGCTCGGCCACGCGCTCGTCGCGCGCCGCGAGGGGATGGAGATCGAGGGCATCACGCTGTGGCTGATGGGCGGCGTCGCGCGCTTCGGCGGCGGACGCTTCCCGTCGGCGCGCGCGGAGCTGCGGATCGCGATCGCCGGCCCGCTCGTCTCGCTCGTCATCGGCGGCGTGCTGCTGGCGGTCGCGCTGCTGACGCCGCTGCCGGCCGCGATCGACGGCGTCGTCTTCTGGCTCGGCTACGTGAACCTGCTGCTGCTCGTGTTCAACATGCTGCCGGCGCTGCCGCTCGACGGCGGGCGCGTGCTGCGCTCGATCCTGTGGGCGCGCCGCGGCGACCTGACCGACGCGACGCGCACCGCGGTCGTCGTCTCGCGCGGGTTCGGCCGCGCGATGATCGGCGGCGGGCTCGTGCTGGCGCTGTTCGGCTTCCTCGGCGGCCTGTGGTTCGCGCTGATCGGCTGGTTCCTGCTGACCGCCGCCGCGCAGGAGGAGCTGGCCGCGCCCGAGGGGCTGCTCGGGCGCCTGCGCGTGGCCGACGTGACGATCCGCGAGCTGGACGTCGTGCCCGAGGGCACGACGCTCGAGCGCTTCCTCGAGGACGACGTCGTGCGTACGCGCCACACCGTCTACCCGGTCGTGACGCCGACCGCCGAGCGCCGCATCGTCGGGCTGATCTCCTTCCGCGACGCGCAGCGCGTGCCGCGCGCGCAGCGCTCGCAGCACCTCGTGACCGAGGCGATGGTGCCGCTCGAGCGTGTCCGCACGCTCGACGCCGACGCGCTGCTGGTCGAGCAGCTCGGCACGCTGCTGCATTCGCCGCTGCGCCGCGCGCTCGTGCGCGAGGACGGGAAGATCGTCGGGATGCTGTCGCCGACCGACGCGCTGCGCGTCGTCGACGTGCTCAAGCGCTGATGCGCCCGAGCGCAGACGGGTCCGAGCGCCGAGGTGGACGCCCGGGCACGTGATACAAACGGCCGCATGACCTCCCTCACTCGCTGGGTCCTCGCCCACCGCAAGCTCGTCGTCGCCTTCTGGATCGTCGTCACGCTCGTCGGGATCGCCACCGCCGGCCCCGCGTCGAGAGCCATGAACCAGAAGTTCTCCGTGCCCGGCCGCGAGGGCTGGGAGGCGAACGTGCAGATCCAGCGCCTGTACGGCGGCACCGGCGGCAACGCCGCGCCGCTCGTGCCCGTCGTGGAGCTGCCGGCGGGCAGAACGGTGCAGACCGCGGCCGTGCGCGCCGAGCTGCTCGGGGTGGAGGACAAGCTGAGAGCGGCGCTGCCGGGCGCGCGCATCGCCGGCTACGGCTCGACGGGCGACGCGGCGTTCGTCTCCAGAGACGGCCGCACCGCGTTCGCGATCGCCTTCCCGCGCCCCGACCCGAACCAGCCGTTCGGCGACAACCCGAGAGCGGAGAGAGCGGCGCGCGCCGCGCTCGCGGGCGTGACGGTCGGCGGGGCGCCGGTCCACCTCACCGGCTACGACGCGCTCAACGCGCAGAGCGGCGACTCGAACGGCCCCGGCGTCCTGCTCGAGGCGCTGCTCGGCGGCCTCGGCGCGCTCGTCGTGCTCGGCTTCGTGTTCGGCTCGCTGCTCGCGTTCGTGCCGATCCTGATGGCGATCCCGGCGATCATGACGTCGTTCCTGGCGGTCTACGGGCTGACGCGGATCACCGGCGTCTCGCCGATCGTGCAGTTCCTGATCGCCTTGGTCGGCCTCGGCGTCGCGATCGACTTCTCGCTGCTGATCTCGATGCGCTGGCGCGAGGAGCGCGCCCACGGGCGCGTCGGCGACGAGGCGATCGTGCGCGCGATGGAGACGGCCGGCAGAGCGGTGCTGTTCTCCGGGACGACCGTCGCGATCGGCCTGTTCGCGCTGGTGGCGCTGCCGCTGCCGTTCCTGCGCTCGGTCGGCTACGGCGGGCTGCTGATCCCGGTCATGAGCGTCGCGGTCGCGCTGACGCTGCTGCCGGTCGTGCTGCACTCGGCCGGCAGAAAGCTCGACTGGCCGCACATCCGCACCGACGACGAGGCCTCGCGCTTCTGGACGCGCTGGGCGCGCGGCGTCGTCAAGCACCGTGCGCTCGCGGCCGGTGCCGCGCTGCTGGTCCTCGGCGCGCTTGTGGCCGCCGCGATCTCGATGCATCCCGGCCTGTCGGACCTCAACACGCTCGCGAAGGCCGGCGACGCGAAGGTCGGGCTCGGCGTGATGGAGCGCTCGGGCATCGGCGCGGGCGCGCTCGTGCCGAACGAGGTGCTCGTCAGAGGCACGGCGCCCGAGGGCGTCGCGAGAGCGTTGGCGGGCGTCGGCGGGATCTCCGGTGCGACCGCGCCGGCCGACCCGTCGTGGCGCCAGGGCGGCAGCGCGATCGTGCTCGCGTTCCCGATCGAGGACGGCTCGACGCAGTCGTGGCGCGGCGTGGTGGACGACGTGCGAACGGCCGCCCATGAGCAGGGCGGGACGGTCCGCGTCGGCGGCCAGCCGTCGCAGAACAAGGACTTCATCGACGCCGTCTACGGCAACTTCCCGCTGATGCTCGCGCTCGTCGGGATCGTCACGTTCCTGCTGCTGGCGCGGGCGTTCCGCTCGGTGCTGCTGCCGCTCAAGGCGGTGATCCTCAACGTGCTGAGCGTCGCCGCCGCGTGGGGCGTGCTGGTGCTCGTGTGGCAGGAGGGCCACGGCTCGCAGGCGATCTGGGGGATCCCCGCCTCGGGCTCGATCGAGTCGTGGATCCCGCTGATGGTCTTCGCCTTCCTGTTCGGCCTGTCGATGGACTACGAGGTCTTCATCCTCTCGCGCATGCGCGAGGAGTACGACAACACCGGCGACACGAACGAGGCCGTCGTGCGCGGCATCGGCCGCACCGGCCGGCTCGTCACGAGCGCCGCGCTGATCCTGTTCCTCGCGTTCATGTCGCTCGCCTCCAGCCCCGGCACGCAGATCAAGGTGCTCGCGACCGGCCTCGCCGCCGGCATCCTGCTCGACGCCACGGTCATCCGCGCGCTGCTCGTCCCCGCCGCCGTCTCCCTGTTCGGCAACGCGAACTGGTGGCTGCCCGACTGGTTCGCCCGCCTCCTGCGCGTCCAGCCCTCCCACGCGCGGCGCGCGTCGGCGGGCGCGCAGCCGGTGACCGAGGCGGAGTAGCTCAGCCGGCGACGGCCGCGCGCAGCGCGTCGCTGGGCGCGTAGCGCGTGGCGCGTGCCTGGCCGGTCTGGACGAGCAGACCAGCTTCGACCAGCCGCCGCAGGTCGGAGCTGGCCGTGCCGGCGGACACGTCGGCTTCGCGCGCGTAGGTCGTGCGGTCGCATCCGCCGAAGAGGCTCTGCTCCATCGCGATGACGAAGCGATCGGGCCACTTGCGCTCGTCGGCGAGGCGCTCGAGGCGCTCCCACCGCCTTGCGGCCTCGTCGACCTGCACCAGCCGCCGTCGCGCCTGATCGAGATGGGCTTGTACGCAGAACGCGACCCAGTCTCCTGCATCGCGTCTCGGGTCGTAGGTGGCACCGTGGGCCAGCTGCAGTTGGTCGTAGTAGTCCCGCGTGTGCGTGCCGAGGTACTCCTCGATCGAGGCGAACTCCGGACTGAGCAGGCCGTCACGGGCGAGCACGAGCGACTGCACGATGCGCGAGACGCGCCCGTTCCCGTCTCTGAAGGGATGGACCGATACGACGTGGAGGTGCGCCATCGCCGCCCGCACCGCGACGTGCGCATCGAGGTCTCCTCGATCGAGCCATTCGACGACCTCGGCCATCAGCTCGGCCACGTCGGCGGCTGCGGGCGCCTGGTAGACGACCTCACCGCGGCCGTCGACCACTGCGACGGGAGTGGTGCGCCACAGCCCGGGATCCTGGTCGAGCTGGAAGGAGCACGCGTCGTAGTGGAGGTCGAGCAGCACGCGATCCAGCCAGCGGAATCCGGGGTCGCGCGCAAGGACCGCGACATGGTTCATCGCTCGCCCGTAGCACTCGACGGCCTCGCGCGCGGTCTCGCCGGCGGTGGCATGAGCGGCGCCGCTCACGAGCGAGAGCGCGTCCTCGTGGCTGACGTTGTATCCCTCGATCGCTGTCGACTGCGCGACGGTCGTTGCCCTCACCAGCCGTCGCAGTGTTCCCAGCCAGGGGGTGGGCCGGTGCGTCTCGCGGTTCAGACGGAACCGCAGCTCGTCGAGCTCACGCAGATCGCGGAGAACGACACGGCTGAGTCTTGGCGTTCGAAGCAGCATGGTCGCAACAGATTAGACGATAGATCGTCTAATCGTCTACACGATTTATCGTGCAAATGCTTAGCGATGGCGGTGCGCGCTACCGCCCGGTCGACTCGGCGTAGCGCGCCTCGTCGACGACGAGTCTCCAGTGGCCGATTGGCGGCCGGGTGGCGCGGAAGTGCGCGAAGTCGAACGTGAGGATCGGCAGTCTGTGGCGCTCGGCGAGCGCCATGACCGACGTGTCTGCCAGGCCGAGGTCGAGGTCGCCGTAGCGGCGGTCGATCTCGATCGCGCGACGGAGGATGCCGGGGGACAGATAGGCGACTGCGTGCTCGCCGGCGTCGAGCGCGGCGAGGAAGAGACGCGCGGCGTGTGCGCCGGCCCGAGCCCGCGCGAGCTGATCGACCTCCACGATCACCGGGCCGGGCACCACCAGGTTGCGCCCGAGGCGCGTGACCAGCTCCGCCGCCAGCGCATGGGCCTGGTCGCGCCGGTTGATCGCTGCGACCAGCGGCCCGGTGTCCGCGACGACTCTCAGCGTGCCGAGACCAGCGTCTGGAGGTAGTGCTCGGCTTTGACCCCGAGGTCCGACGGGCCCTCGCCTGCGCCCACGTAGCTCGGCGGCTTGGGGCCGACCGTGTGCTCTGCGCCCTGCACGATGAGGCGGGAGACCGTGGCCGAGAAGGACTCGCCGCTCTCCGCCGCTTCGCGGGCAATCGTCTCGACGCTGTCCGGCAGGTTGATCGTACGACGGGCCATGCTCGCCTCCGCGGGTATGAACTCCAACATCATACCGTCGCCGCTGCATCGAAGAAGTAAGACGGCGGACGCGGCGATCGTCTACCGCAAAGGCATGTTCTTCAGATTGTTCCGAACACCGATACACTGCGCGTCATGGCCGAGCAGCCTTCGACCCAGCCGCTGGCGCGCGAGTCGGTCCCGGACCAGGTGTTCGGGCGGCTGTGCGAGGCGATCCTCGGGGGGCGGTACGCGCCCGGGGAGCGGCTGCCGACGCAGCGGGCGCTGGCGGCCGACCTCGACGTGAACATCGCGACGGTGCGCGAGGCGATCAAGCGGCTCGAGCAGCTGCGGCTCGTCGAGGTGCGCCACGGCGACGCGATGCGCGTGCGCGACTGGCGCCAGTCCGGCGGGCTCGACGCGCTCGCGCTGCTGACGAGCGTCGACGCCGGCGTCGTGCGCTCGCTGTTCGAGTCGCGCCGGCTGCTGCTGTCGGAGGCCGCGCGCCTCGCCGCGCAGCGTGCGAACGCCGCGCAGGCCGCGGAGATCGCCGAGCTGGCGGGCGCCGTCGCGATCGCCGCCGACGACCACGGCGCGCTGCTGGCCGACTGGCACTTCATGGCCGCCGTCGTCGAGGCGACCGGCAACATCGTCTTCCAGCTGATCATGAACTCGGTGCGCGAGCTGTACCTGCCGCGCATCGGCGCGTTCGGCGGGATCGTCGCGCACCGCGACGAGTGGGCGCCCACGTACCTGCGCGCCGCCGGGGCGATCGCCGCCGGCGACGGCGACGCGGCCGCCGCGGCCGTCGCCGAGCTGGCGCTCGCGCAGGAGCGGGCGATGGTGGGGGAGGCGGCATGAGCCGCGCCAAGCCGGATCTCGGCCGCGAGGGGCTCGACCGCTTCGTCGACGCGGCGCCGCAGCCGGCGCGCTCGAGCCTGCGCCTGCTGGTCGCGCTCGAGCGCCGCCCGCGCGGCCGGCGCCTGCTCGGCCGCGCGCACGTGGTCGACCAGCTCGCGAACGGCCTGCTCGCGATGGGCCATTACGAGGATCCGGCCAACGCGCTCCCGCTCGGCTGGGACGCCGACGCGGTCGCCGCCCGCGGCCGCGCGCTGCGCCGCGAGGAAGGCCGCCCGTGAGCCGTCGCCGCGGGGTGGGTGGGGGCCGCATTCTCGAGGCCGACGTGTGCGTCGTCGGCGCCGGGGCCGGCGGCGCCGTCGCGGCCGCCGAGCTGGCCGAGGGCGGCATGCGCGTCGTCGTGCTGGAGCAGGGACCGCATCACGACGCCGACCGCTTCAGCGCCCGCCCGCTCGACATGCTCGCCCGCCTCTACCGCGACGGCGGCCAGACGACGACGCTCGGCACGCCGCCGATCCTGCTGCCGCTTGGGCGTGGGCTTGGGGGCACTACCCTCGTCAACTCGGGCACGTGCTTCCGCACGCCGCCTGCGGTGCTGGAGCGCTGGCGGCAGGACTTCGGCTTGGAGGCGCTGACGGAGAGCGCCCTGGATCCGTGTTTCCAACGCGTCGAACAGGCCCTCTCGATCGGCGAGGTCACCCCGGAGCTGGCGGGCCGCAACGCCGCCGTCGCCCGCCGCGGGGCGGAGGCGCTCGGGTGGTCGCACGGCTACCTGCGCCGCAACGCGAGAGGCTGCGTCGGCTCGGGCGTGTGCGCGTTCGGCTGCCCGACCTCGGCCAAGCAGCACGTCGGCATCACGTACGTTCCGCGCGCCGAGGCGGCCGGGGCGCAGGTGATCGCCGGGGCGGACGTGCGCCACGTGCTGGTCGAGCGCGGCGCTGCGCGGGGGGTCGAGGCGCGGCTCGCGAGCGGCGGCCGCCTGGAGGTGCGCGCGCCGACGGTGATCGTCGCGGCCGGCACGATCTACACGCCGCTGCTCCTGCAGCGCAGCGGCCTCGGGCGCGCGTCCGGCCAGCTCGGCCGCAACCTCGCGCTGCACCCGGCGACGGGCGCGTTCGCGCTGATGGACGAGATCGTCGACATGGCCAAGGGCGTGCCGCAGAGCTTCTACGTCGACGAGTTCGCGAGCGAGGGGATCATGTTCGAGGGCGTCGCCGGGCCACCGTCGTACGTCGCGATGTCGCTGCCGCTGAGCGGCAAGCGCCACGCGGCCGCGATGGCCAGCTACCGCAACCTCGCGATGTTCGGCCTGATGGTCAGCGACAGATCGCGCGGCTCCGTCCGCTCCCTCGCCGGCCGGCCGGTGATCCGCTACGAGCTGGTCGAGGAGGACGTCGCGCGCTTCCGCACGGGCCTGCGGCGGATGCAGGAGCTGTTCGACGCGGCCGGCGCGCGCGAGGTGTACCTGGGGCTGCCCGGCGGCGTCACGCCCGAGCGGGCGCGGGCGCGGGATCTCAAGCTGATGGCGTTCCACCCGCTCGGCACCGCGCGTGCGGATGCGCGCGCCGAGCACGGCGTCGTCGACGGCGACCTGCGGCTGCACGGCGTGCAGGGCGTGCACGTCGCCGACGGCTCCGTCGTGCCGAGCTCGCTCGGCGTCAACCCGCAGCTGACGATCATGGCGTTCGCCACCCGCCTGGCCTTCGGGCTGCTCGGGCGCGACGTGCCGCCGGCCGCGACGACCGATCGCGCGCGGGAGCGCGTGTCCTAGAGGAAACCCATGTCCTTCCTGATCGACCCAGCCCTGCTCTACGCCGGCGGCCGCACGTACGCGGCGACGACGCCGCCGGAGGAGCGCACGCTCGCGAACGACCTGCGCGTCGGCGCGCAGACGATGGCCTTCTTCTACGCCGTCAGCGTCGGCCTGTATCTCGATCAGGAGTGGACGAAGCCGATCTGGCGCCCCGTCCGCGCGAAGTCCGGCCGCGACTGGATGCTCAACTCCGGCGTCACGAGATTCGACGCCGCCAAGGCCGGCCCCCGCACCCACAAGCTCGCCGCCGCGATCTTCGCGACCTACCCGCTGTGGCTGTGGCTGGGGATGCGCTCCGGCAAGAAGCCGGTGCGCGCCTGAGCACGCCGCGGCAATTGACACAGAGGCGGCGCGCCGACCGGAATCGCGGCCTAACGTCGGCGTGTGCCTGGGACCCTCATCTCCCTGTTGATCGCGCTCGCGGCTGTGATGCCGGGGTTCGTGACGGTTGAGCTCACGCAGCGGCAGCGGGCTGTGCGGAGCGGCGGAGACGCTCAGAGCGTCGTGTTGCGAGCGCTGTTCTACGCATTGCTGATCCATCTCGTGTGGAGTTGGTGGACCTGGGATCTCGTCCGGGGTCTGCTGCGTGGTGACTGGGCCGGCGCCCTACTGCCTGTCGTCGAGTGGGCGGTCGTCGTCCTCGTGCTCTCGCCCATTGCGGTCGGCCTTCCCCTGAACCATGTGCTCTGCGCCGCCGAGAGCAAGGGGACGCTCTCTTGGTGGCACTACGCGCTCGGGGGTCGCGACGCGCGCGACGCATGGGATGTCGTATTCCAGCGCGCGGCCGCGGGCGGAGCCTGGGTCCTCGTCCACCTCAAGGGCGACCAGCCGGACGCACCTCGAGTCGTGCTGGGAAAGTATGGGAAGGGGTCGGTTGCCGGTCAGAGCCCGGCCGAGCATGACCTGTACCTCCAGGAGCTGTGGGCGGCCGATTCCATCGGCCGGCCGGTCGAGCAGCTCGATCCGCCCCGCGGCATGTGGGTGGCAAAGGAGGAGATCGCCGAGCTCTACGTGCTCGATGGAGATCCGACCGACGACGCGGTACGCTCGGGACGATGAGCGAGCATCGCATCATTCGCGAGGGCGCCTTGCAGCCGGTCAAGAACCCGTCGGCCACGCCCCCGGGCCCGAGGGGATCCCAGCCGATCAACCCGATCACCGGACGACCGCTTCGGCCGCCTGACCCGGCTGGCTCCGGTTCCGTGGCCAGACAGCACGGCTGACGGACGCGCGCAGCCGGCGTTCTGGGCCGCGCGATCTTTGCGCGTGCAACTACCATGACGGGCGTGCTGCGCCTCTCCGTCCTCGACCAGTCGCCGATCTCGCACGGGGCGACCGGCGCAGACGCGCTGCGCAACTCGCTCGACCTCGCGCGGCTGGCGGACGACCTGGGCTACCACCGCTACTGGGTCGCCGAGCACCACGGCGGGCCGATGCTCGCGTCGCCGAGCCCGGAGGTGCTGATCGGGCCGATCGCGCTCGCGACGCGCGCGATCCGCGTCGGCAGCGGCGGCGTGATGCTGCCGCACTACAGCCCGCTGAAGGTGGCCGAGTCGTTCAGCATGCTCGCCGGGCTGGCGCCGGGCCGCATCGACCTCGGCATCGGCCGCGCGCCCGGCACCGACCAGCGCACGATGCTCGCGCTCCAGCGCGACCGCCGCACGCCCGCGCCCGACGACTTCCCGCAGCAGCTCGCCGAGCTGCTCGCCTACCTCGACGGCGAGCTGCCCGCCGGGCATCCGTTCGCCGGCCTCGCCCGCGTGCTGCCCGGCCGCCCCGAGCGGCCCGAGCCGTGGCTGCTCGGCTCCTCGGCCCAGAGCGGGCTGTGGGCGGCCGAGCTGGGGCTGCCGTACGCGTTCGCGGACTTCATCAACGCAGGCGGCGCGCCGTTCGCGCAGGACTACCGCCAGCGCTTCCAGGCCTCGATGCGGCTCGAGAACCCGCAGGTCGCGGTCGCCGTGTGGGCGATCGCCGCCGACGCCGACGAGGAGGCGCTGCGGCTGGGCGCCAGCGCGAAGATGTCATTCACGCTGCTGCGCCGCGGGCAGCTCGTGCCGGTGCCGCCGGTCGAGACGGCGATCGCCTTCCTCGAGCGCGAGGGGATCCCGCTCGACAAGGCCGGCCACGGCCGCCGCACGATCCTCGGCACGCCGGACAGAGTCCGCGCCGAGATCGAGCAGGTCGCCCGCGACTACGGCGCCGAGGAGGCGATCGTCGTGACGATCACCCACGACCACGCCGCCCGCCGCCGCTCCTACGAGCTGATGGCGGAGGCGTTCGGGCTGCAACCGGCGCACGCGCGGGAATCGGACGTCACTATGTGTGAGTGATCGCACACTGTTGGCCGCGCGGATCCGAGAGGGTCGGCTGGTCGCGTAGCCAGTCGACCTGAGGAGAGCGCTCCGTGCAGACCGTCATGCTCCGCCTCGACGCGCTGATTCGCCGGCGCCGCGGGATCTTCCTCGGCGCGTGGGCGCTGATCGTGCTCGCCGCGCTGCCGTTCGCGGCGCGCCAGTCGGACCATCTCACCGGCGGCGGGTTCGATGTCCCCGGCTCGCAGTCGGTCGCCGTGCAGCAGGCGGTCGAGCGTGACTTCGCGCACGCGCAGGGCACGACGCTCGCGGCCGTGCTCGTGCCGCACACCGGCGCGACGGCCGCGCAGCTGCGCGCCGCGCTCGCGCGCGTCGGCGGCGCCGCCGCGCAGGTCGACCAGGTCGCGCTCGCGCCCGCGGCCCGTGCGCAAGCGCTCGGCCAGCTCGCGCACGACGGCCCGCGCACGCTCGTCGTCTCGCTCGCCACGCGCGTGAGCGACAGCCAGGCGATCGACGTCGCGATCCACCTGCGCAAGCAGCTCGGGATCGCCGACCAGCCGGCGAGCGCGCCTGTGGCCTTCCACCTCGTCGGGCAGGGGGCGCTGTGGGCCGGCATGCAGGACCTGTCGAAGAAGGACCTCGCGAAGGCCGAGTCGATCGGCTTCCCGATCGTGCTGCTGATCCTGCTCGCCGTCTTCGGCTCGCTCGTGGCGGCGCTGATGCCGGTCGCGCTGGGGTTCGTCGCAGTGCTGGTGACCGGCGCGCTGATCTACGCGCTGTCGCTCGTGACCGGCATGAGCGTGTTCGTCACGAACATGGCGTCGATGATCGGGATCGGCGTCGCGGTCGACTACTCGCTGTTCGTGCTCGCGCGCTACCGCGAGGAGATCGCCGCCGGCCGCGGTCCCGACGACGCGCGCGCGATCGCGCTCGCGACCTCCGGCGTCGCCGTCACCTTCTCGGGCCTCACCGTGATCGTCTCGCTCGCGGGCCTGTTCATCGTCGACACGATGTCGGTGCGCTCGATGGCGCTCGGCGCGATCCTGGTCGTCGCCGTCTCGGTGCTGGCCGCGACGACGCTGCTGCCGGCGCTGATCGGCCTCGCCGGCCGCCGCGCGTGGGAGCCGGGGCGCGTCGTCGGGCCGGTCACGGGCGCGCTCGCGGGCGGGGTGCGGCGGCTTCTGCGCCGCCGCAGCGCCGACGCGGCGCCCGGCCAGTTCTGGGCCCGCTGGACCGGCGCGATCATGCGCCGCCCGGTGATCGCGGCGGTCGGCGCGGCGGCCGTGCTGCTCGCGCTCGCGATCCCCGCGCTGCAGCTCGAGATGCGCAACGGCGCGCTGCAGCAGTTCCCGAAGGACCACGAGACGCGCGTCGGCTTCGACGCGGCGGCGAAGGCGATCGGCGCGGGCGCGACGAGCCCGGTCGAGGTCGTCGCCCCGCGCGGGGAGCTGGCGCAGGTCCAGCGCATCGTGCAGCGCGACCCCGAGATCGTCCGCCTCGCGCCGCCGCTGACCTCGCGCGACGGCCAGACCGTGCTCGTGCGCGGGATCCCGCGCCACGACGGCGAGTCGGCGCCGTCGCGCGACCTCGTGCAGCGGCTGCGCGACGAGCTCCCGCCGCAGGCGCTGGTCGGCGGCTCGCCGTCGTTCGGCAAGGACTTCGCCGACCGCATCGGCAGCAGCATGGGGCTGATCGCGCTGTTCGTACTCGCGCTGTCCTACGTCGTCCTGCTGCTGTTGCTGCGCAGCGTGGTGCTGCCGCTCAAGGCGGTGCTGATGAACCTGCTGTCTGTCGGCGCCGCGTACGGAGTCCTGGTGGCGGTCTTCCAGCTCGGCTGGATCGACGGCTTCCTCGGCTTCCACTCCAACGGCTACATCGACGCGCTCACGCCGCCGCTCGTGCTGGCGATCGTGTTCGGCCTCTCGATGGACTACGAGGTGTTCCTGCTCAGCCGCATCCGCGAGCGCTGGTCGGTCACCGGCGACTCGCGCACGGCAGTCGCCGAGGGCCTGCAGGCGAGCGCGAAGACGATCACGAGCGCCGCGCTGATCATGAGCAGCGTGTTCGCCGTCTTCTTCCTCACCGGCGTGCCGTCGATCCAGCAGCTCGGCGTCGGTTGCGCGGTCGCGATCGCGCTCGACGCGACGCTCGTCCGGCTCGTGCTCGTGCCCGCCGCGATGGAGCTGCTGGGCGACTGGAACTGGTGGCTCCCGCGCCCGCTCGCGCGCCTGCTGCCCGACGTCGCGATCGAGCGCGCGCCGGCGGCGGCGCTCGCCGCGACGTCGGGAGGGACAGGGAGCTGACCCGGCGGCCCACGGCATTCCAAGAGATGCCAAATCTTTCCCAGCGGTTGGAGATGTTTCCAACTATCTGGCAAGATCTGGAAAGATTTGGATATGCCTCTGCACGTCGCCAAGCCGCCGCCCTACCTCGAGGTACTGAACCGAAACGGGCGAGATCTGATGGTCATCCTGCGTGCGGGAAGCGAGCAGGCGCCGTCTGGGTACCCGCCCTGGGACAAAGTCCGCCATCTGAAGCCGCCGGATGGCCTCACGACGGAGCAGTGGTGGGCGGGGATCAAGTTCGCACGCCGCACTGCGTTGCGTGCGCTTCCGTTGGCCGACACGGACAGAACGCCCTTCACGTACGCGCTGCCAGACGCCGTGCTCCGTCTCCTGCAGGTGATCGACCAGCGCTGCAGCGGCGAGGTGGCGATGGACGAGGTCGTCACGACGGACGGCCAGGCGATGCAGCAGTACCTCGTGAACTCGCTCATGGAGGAGGCGATTCGCTCGAGCCAGCTCGAGGGAGCGGTCACGTCTCGCCAGGTCGCGAAGGAGTTGCTGCGCAGCGGGCGGGAGCCGCGCGATCGCAGTGAGCGGATGATTCTCAACAACTACCGCGCGCTCACCTTCATGCGCGAGCAGGCCGGGGAGCCGCTCACGCCGGGGCTCGTGCTCGAACTCCAGCGGATCCTGACAGAGGGAACGCTCGACGAGCCCGACACCGCTGGCCGGCTCCAGCGCCCTGCCGAGGAGCGAGTCGTCGTGGTGAATCGCGACGACGGCAAAGTGCTGCATGTGCCACCGCCGGCGGTTGAGCTGCCCGACCGGCTGCAGGCGATGTGCGACTTCGCAAACGAGCCTGATGACGGCGACCGGTTCGTCCACCCGGTGGTGCGCGCGATCCTGCTCCACTTCTGGCTGGGCTACGACCATCCGTTTGTCGACGGCAACGGCCGGACGGCGCGCGCTCTCTTCTATTGGTACATGCGTCGGCGTCGCTATTGGCTCGTCGAGTACCTCTCGATCTCGCGCATCCTTCGCGACGCGCCCAGCAAGTACAACCGCTCGTATCTCCATAGTGAGGTGGACGACAACGACGCGACGTACTTCCTGCTCTATCAACTCGAGGTGATCGAGCGTGCGATTCGCGAGTTCTACGGCTACCTGCGACACAAGACGGAACAGATCCGTGCTGTCGAGCATCTGATCGCCGATGCGCCGGACTTCAACCACCGGCAGATCGCGCTGCTCGGAGACGCGCTGCGCCACCCTGATCGCCAGTACACGATCGGCGCGCATGCCTCGCACTACCGCGTGACGCACGAGACGGCCCGCACGGATCTCGCCGTGCTGGCGGAGCGTGACCTGCTCCATCGGGTGCGGAGCGGCAAGCCGCATCGCTTCACCGTTCCGGCGGACTTGGAGCGGCGGCTGCGGCAGGCGCACTAAGCTCCCCCGCGCGCTGGAGCTCGCACCGCAGGACCTCGTCGCGCTCGCGCGCGCGCAGGTACGGCGCCTTCGCCGCGCCTGAAATTGGTAGGCTCGCGCCGTCGGCCGGGCCGGGGGAGGCACGGGCGGCGAAGCGACGCGATCGCGATCAAGGGGGAAGGATCCGGTGAGACGGGCAACCGCATGGGGGCTGCTGGTGCTGAGCGTGGCGCTGCTCGCGGCCGGCTGCGGCAGCGACGCGGCGAAGAGGAGGCAGCAGCAAGCGGAGGCGCGGGCGCGCGCACACGCGGCGCTGGTGGCGCGACAGGTCGCCGCGGGCCGCGGCGTCTTCGACAAGCACTGCGCGTCCTGTCACACGATCGAGGGCCACGTCGCGCACCCGACGTTCATAGAGTCGCCGATCCCGAACCTCGACGAAGTGAAGCCGAGAGCGGAATACGTGAGAGACCGGGTCGAACAAGGCGGCTTCGACATGCCGACGCTCAGCAGCGAACTCGGACCCGCGCAGATCGCCGAGGTCGTCGCGTACGTGGCCAGCGTGAGCGGCAGCAGCGTCCACGACACGAGCGCCAGCGAAGCGAGCGCGCTGGCGCTGGGTCAGCAGGTCTTCGCCGCCAACTGCACGCGCTGCCACACGCTCGCCGGTCATCCGGCCACGAACAGGCCGCCGGCGTCGTTCCCCGGCACCGACTTCGAGAAGGTGAAGCCGAGCCAGCAGATGGTGATCGACCGCGTGACGAGCGGGATAAACGAAGAGATGCCCTCGTTCCGCCGCAGGCTCACCGCGGCGCAGATCCACGCCGTCGCCGTCTACGTGACCGCCACGGCGGGCAGATGACCCGCGCGCGCCGCGACCGCGCGCGGCGCCGGCGCGGCTGAGGCCGTCACCCGCGCCTCGGCGTAGAAGGCCCAGCCGTCGCCGCCGGCGGCCTTCGCGTCGTACATCGCGAGGTCGGCGGCGGCCAGCACGCTCGCCGGCACGGTCGCCTCGCAGTCCGCGAAGGCGATCACCCCGACGCTGATCGTCACGCCGCGCGCGTCGGCCGTGAGCGCCTCGGCGCGCACGGTCTCGACGAGGCTGCGGGCGACGGCGGCGGCGCCGGCGCGGTCCACGCGCGGCAGCAGCACGGCGAACTCGTCGCCGCCGAGGCGGGCGACGACGTCGGTCGCGCGCAGGCGCTCGCGCAGCACGCTCGCCACGCGCGCCAGCAGGCGGTCGCCGGCGGCGTGCCCGAAGGTGTCGTTGACGGGCTTGAAGCAGTCGAGGTCGAGCACGAGCGCGGCGCCCTCGGGGCCGTAGCGGCGCACGTGCGCGAGGTGCCGCGCGAGGTCCTGCTCGAAGCGGCGGCGGTTGGGGAGCCCGGTGAGCGCGTCGTGGTCGGCGAGGTGGCGCAGCTCGCTCGTGGTGGCCAGCAGCGAACGCAGGTCGCGCCGCGTGCGAGCGGCGCGACGGCGCAGCGCGAGCAGTGCCAGCAGGCTCGCGGCGAGGGCGATCAGCAGCAGGACGTTGACGATGCTCACGCCCCGGATGATCGGCCGCCGTGCAGCGGACTTGACCCCGCTGCACGGCTGCTCGGCCATCGCTCTATATTAGGGAGAGTCTGACGCGTCTTTCGCTGCTGCCCTGCACGAACACTTCGCCCGACCCGGAGAAGATGCCGGCCCTGGGGCAGGCGGTGCCGGTGACGGGGATCGCGAGCGAGCCGTCCGGCGTGAGCGACGTGATCGCGCCGCCCGCTTCGCGGGCCGCTTCGCCGGCCGCGGGCCTTTCCGCCGTCGACCTCGCTAGGCATATGACGCCGAGCCCCGCTTCGATCTGGAACGCCGCGCCGATCAGGTTGTGACGCACGGTCGCTATCGACGGTAGCGTGCCGGTGAAGCTCTGGTACGTAACGGTCCACGGCAGCGATTCGGCTAGGATCGTCGCCTGGCCTTCGGCGCAGCCCATGTTGTTGACTGTCGCTCTGGTGATCGAGGCGACTCTCGCTTCTCTCACCTTCGCAATGGTCGCTGAATGGAAGCTACCTTCGAGCGTAACGGGGCACGTTATGACGAAGCCACCGCCCGATCCAGAGAACGTCAAGCTCGTCCATATTATTCTGAAGCCCTGGCTGCTGTAGCTGAGCCGGTTGGCCGATGCCGGGCCGACGGCGAGCGCCAAGCTGAAGGCTGCCGCGAGCGCCACGCACGCGGCTCTGGTGCGATTTCGCATGACGATGTGTCCTTTGACTCGGTCGCGAGCGGGTGCCCGCGAGGGCTGGGAAGGCAAGGCGTGCCGGCATGTTCCCCGGCGCCGATCCCCCTTTCTCCTCTGCCGGCCGGTGGTCTCGAGAGGCGTGCGAACACTCTACACACTGATATATAGAGTGTCAACAACCAACTTTCTAGCAAAGCATTGGACAGTGTGGCCAACGCGCTTGCGCCCTTGCATCGGGAGCCACTCCTGTTTACAGTTAAGAGGTGTGGCGACGAACTGCTAAGAGGATGCTCATCGCCGCGGCGCTGCTCGCCGCGCTGCCGGCCGTCGCACACGCCCAGCCGCCCGACGGCCGCGGCTACGAGCTCGTCTCGCCCGCCGCCAAGCTCGGCAACGACGTCGTCTCCGACAGCTCCCGCACGCGCGCGGCCGCCGCCGAGACGCCGGGCCTGCCGATGGCGGTCACGTTCGCCTCGCTCGGCGGCTTCGCCGACGTGCAGGGGATGGGCATCTCGACCGAGTACCTCGCCCAGCGCACCGGCCAGCCCGGCACGAGCGGCTGGAGCACGCACGCGATCACGCCGCCGCAGGCGCCGCTGTCGATCCTCGCCGCGGCACAGGTCCTCGACCCGCTCTACGAGGGCGACATGTCGGCAGACCTCACGCAGGCGATCTTCCGCGCCTGGTCGCCGCTGACCGCCGACCCGAACGTGAGCGGCGTCGAGAACCTCTACCTGCGCGAGGATCTGCGCCAGCCCGGCTACGGCGCCTGGCAGCTGCTGACCGGCGCCGCCGCTCCGCTCGCGCCGCTCTCCGACGGCGGCCAGCGCCCCTACCTGGCCGGCGCCTCGGCCGACCTGCGACACGCGATCTTCGAGTCGCAGCTCGCGCTCACGCCCGACGCCGCGCCCGGCAACCCGATGCTCTACAAGGTGGACGACGGCGTCGTGCGGCTGCTCGCGCCTGCCGCCGGCTGCCCCGGCGGACTCGTGCCGAGCGCGCCCTGCTCGATCGCCGGCGCCGGCGCGACCGCGCTGCGCTACACCGGCCACGCGATCTCCGACGACGGCTCGCGCGTGGAGATCTCCTCGCCCGTCTCCCAGTTCACGAACAGCGTCTCGACCGACCCGGCCGCCCCGACCGCGCTCTACCAGCTCGACGACCGCGGCACGGCGAGCACCGCGGACGACACCTACACCCAGGTGAACGCGTCGGAGAAGACGCCGCCCGACCCGCCGCAGGCGGCGCGCTACGCGACGGCGAGCACGGACGGCGAACGCGTCTTCTTCACGAGCACCGAGCAGCTCACGAGCACGCCCGGCTCCGGCCTCTACCTCTGGCGCCGCGCGCCGGCGCCCGGCTCCGGGCACCTGACGCTGATCGGCGACGGGGCCAACGCCGCCGTGGTGGGCGCCTCCGCCGACGGGCGCCGCGTCTACTTCGTCGCCCTCGGGCAGCTCGTCCCCGGTGGGCCGGCGGTCAGAGAGGACGGCCTCTACCTGTGGCAGGACGACGGGTCGCCGGCGGGCTCGCTGTCGTTCGCCGGCGGGATCTCGTTCGGCGACGCGAACGCGAACGACAACACGAACTTCACGTACAACGGGACGCCCGACGTCGCGCGCGTGACGCCGGACGGGCGCGAGCTGCTGTTCGAGGTCTCCGACGGCAGCGGCCTCGCGCCGCAGGCCGACCACGGTCACTGCACGACGAAGAACCCGAACAACACGAGCAACGGCAAGTGCTCGGAGCTGTACGTCTACCGCACGGACCGCTCCACCCCGCTCCTGCCGGACGTCGTGTGCGTCTCGTGCGACCCGGCGGGCGGGCCCGCGACGGCCAGCGCGTTCGTCAACGTGCACGAAGGCGCGGGCGCCTCGCAGGTGACCTGGCACCTCAGCCGGGCGCTCGGCGACGACGGGCGGCGCGTGTTCTTCAGCACCGCGCAGCCGCTCGTGCGGGAAGACGTCAACGGCCGCGTCGACGCTTACGAGTACGACGTGGCGAGCGGCACCGTGCAGCTGATCTCGAGCGGCCGCGACGGCGCGGACTCGTGGTTCCTCGACGCGAGCGCGAGCGGCGACGACGCCTTCTTCACGACGCGCGAGCAGCTCGCCGGGTGGGACACCGACCAGTCCTACGACCTCTACGACGCGCGCGTCGGCGGCGGCTTCCCCGACCCGCCGCCCGCGCCGCCGGGGTGCGCGGGGGATGCGTGCCATGGCGTGCCGCAGGCGCCGCCGCCGGTCGTCGCGCTGGCGAGCCCGGGCTATGCGGGGGTCGGGAACTGGCCGGCGCCGAAGCCGGCGGCGAGAAGAAGAGCGGCCGCGCCGCGCTGCAAGCGCGGGACGGTCCTGCGCAGGGTTCACGGCAAGCGGCGCTGCGTGAGGGTCCCGAAGAAGAAGCCCAAGCGGAGACGCCGGTGATGCGGGTCGTCGCGCTCCTGGCGGTCGCGCTCGCCGCCGCCGCGCTGCCGGCGTCGTCGTCCGCCGCCTCGCCGCCCGCCTGGCGCCTCGACGTGCTCGCCAACACGACCGCCCCGCCCGGCGCGACGCTGACGTTCTACGTGCAGGCGGCGAACACGGGCGACACCGCGGCGAGCGGCGCGAGCGACCCGCTCGTCGTGAGCGGCACGCTGCCGGGCGGGCTGACGGCGCTCGGCGGGTCGGGCGGCAACTGGGACTGCTCGGCGACCGTCCCCGGCTCCCAGGCGTTCAGCTGCAGCGACGCGGTCGACACGGTCGGCGCGCAGGGCTTCACGACGCTGACGCTGCAGGCGAGCGTCGGCTCCGGCGCCGTGCCCGGCTCGACGCTCACCAGCAGCTTCGCGATCACCGGCGGCGGGGCGGTGGACGGGGCGGCGGCGAGCACGGTCGACCCGCTGCTCGTCGCGGCGGCGCCGCCCGGTTTCGGCGTCGCCGCGTTCGACGGCACGGTCAGCGCCGACGCGGCCGGCACGCCCTACACGCAGGCGGGCGGGCATCCGTACTCGGCGACCGTCTCGATCGACTTCGACACGCTCAACGACCCGGCGCCGCTGCGCGGCGACCTGTGGCCGGTCGAGCCGGTGAAGGACGTGCTCGCCGACCTGCCGCCGGGCCTCGTCGGCAACCCGACGGCGGCCGCGCAGTGCACGGCCGCGCAGCTCGCGAGCGGCGGGGTGCTGGCGAGAACGCAGTGCCCGCCGGACTCCCAGGTCGGCACGGCGCTCGTGCGGCTCAACGGGCACACGGCGCGCGACGTGCTCGGCCCGCTGCCCGTCTTCAACCTCGTGCCGCCGCCGGGCGTGCCGGCGCGCTTCGGCTTCAACGTCGCGGGGACGATCGTCACGCTCGACGGCGAGCTGCGCAGCGGCGGCGACTACGGCCTGTCGGTGCGCGCCCGCGACGTCCCGCAGGGGCTGGCGATCGCGGGCACGACGCTGACCTTCTGGGGCACGCCGGCCGATCCCGCGCACACCCCGCAGCGCGCCTGCCAGGGCCAGCTCGCGCCGTGGGCGGGGGGGGCGACGTGCCCGAGCGGCGACGCGGCGCAGGCGTTCCTGCGCAACCCGACGTCGTGCACGGCGCCGGGCGTGGGGCTGCCGGTGTCGTTGTCGGTGGACTCGTGGGTGCGGCCGGGGGTGTGGTCGCCGGCGTCGTTCGTCAGCCACCTGCCGCCGGGCTATCCGTTCCCGCCGGCGGACTGGGGCGCGCAGCAGGGGACGACCGGCTGCGACGCGGTCCCGTTCGACCCGGGGCTGTCGATCGCGCCCGACTCGAGCACGGCGGGCGCGCCGTCCGGCTACGCGTTCGAGCTGACGCTGCCGCAGAGCAGCGAGCCGGGGCCGGTGGGGGAGAGCGACCTCAGACAGGCCGCGATCGCGCTGCCGGTGGGCGTGCGCGTGAACCCGAGCGCCGCCGACGGGCTGCAGGGCTGCTCGGCGGATCAGGTGGACCTCAGATCGGCCGACGACGCGTCGTGCCCGGACGGCTCGCGCGTGGGCTCGCTGACGGTGACGACGCCGCTGCTGCCTGAGTCCCTGACGGGCTCGGTGTACCTCGCCTCGCCGAATGCGAACCCGTTCGGGACGCTGCTGGCGGTGTACCTGGTGGCGAAGGGGCCGGGACTGATCGTGAAGCTGGCCGGGCGGGTCGAGTCGGACCCGCTGAGCGGGCAGGTGACGGCGACGTTCGACGACGTGCCGCAGCTGCCGTTCTCGTCGGTTCGGCTGGCGTTCGACGGGGGTGCGCGGGCGGTGCTGGTGAACCCGCCGTGGTGCGGGGCGTATGCGGCGTCGGCGGTGCTGACGTCGTGGAGCGGGGCGGTGCGCAGCGTGTCGGCAGGCTTCTCCGTCGGCTCCGGCTTCGCCGGTCCGGGGTCCGCGTGTCCGGTGCCGGGAGCGCGACCGTTCGCCCCGGGCTTCAGCACGGGGGTGGAGAGCAACGGCGCCGGCAGAAGCTCCCCCTTCCACCTGCGCCTGACGCGGGGGGACGCCGACGAGGAGCTCGGCGGGCTGACCGTGCGGCTGCCGCAAGGACTGCTGGGGCATCTGGCGGACGTCGTGCTGTGCTCCTCCGCCGACGCCGCGCGCGGGACGTGTCCCTCCGGGTCCTTGATCGGGAGCGTCGTGGCAGGCGCGGGGGCCGGGCCGCTGCCGTTCTATCTGAGCGGCGGGCGCGTGTACGTGACGGGCCCGTACGGCGGCGCGCCGTTCGGGCTGTCCGTGGTCGTGCCCGCGGTGGCCGGCCCGTTCGACCTCGGGACCGTCGTCGTGCGCGCCGCGGTGTTCGTCGACCGCACGACGGCTGCGCTGCGCGTCGTGACGGATCCGCTGCCGCGCGAGCTCGACGGGATCCCTCTGCAGCTGCGCGACGTGCGCGTGGCCGTCGACCGGTCCGGGTTCATGCTCAACCCGACGAGCTGCGCGGCGAAGATCGTGCGGGCGGTCGTGACGTCGGTGCCGGGGCGCGTGGTGGGCGTGTCCGAGCGGTTCGCGGCGGCGGAGTGCCGTGAGCTGCCGTTCCACCCCCGGCTGAAGCTGTACGTCGGCGCTCGAGGGCACACGCACGTCGGCGACTCCGTACCGCTGACGGCCGTCCTGACGCAGGCCCCGGGCGAAGCCGGCATCAGCCGCGTGAGCGTGACGCTGCCGGGGTACCTGAGTGCCCGGCTGCCGGTCGTGGAAGCGGCGTGCACGCAAGCCGAGTTCGACGCCGGGCACTGCGAGCAGGCCCGTGCCGGGAGCGCCGTCGCGACGACCCCGCTGCTGCGCGACCCGCTGCAGGGCGGCATCTATCTCGTCAGAAGAGCGGGCCAGCCGCTGCCGAACATCGTGATCGCGCTGCGCGGACAGGTGTCGGTGGATCTCGTGGGGCGGGTGTCGATCCCCGGTGGGAGGCGATTGGCGGCGACCTTTGGGGCGGTGCCGGATGTGCCGATCAGACGGGTGGTGTTGCGGTTCTGGGCCGGACCGCGCGCGGTCATCGGGCTGGCAGCCGACCTTTGTCGGCACCAGAGCACCCGCGATGCCATCGCTTCGGCGCGGCTCGCAGCCCAGAACGGTGCGAGTTGGGCGGAGAGCCCGCGCCCGAGCGTGCGCTGTTAGTTGTCGGGGTGGACCGAAGCGGCGGGGCCGGCTTTTGGCCGGCCCCGCGGGGTCTTCTAGAGATGCGAGTAGTGTGGCCTATATTAGTCTGATTAAGACGTTTGTGCTGCCGGCGCTTTCGGTGACCGACGCGGTTCCGCCGAATCTACCGGTGAAGGAGCCGCACGCTGCTTCTTTGCTTTCATCGGCCACGAGCGTCCTGACGATGCCGTTGCCTCTTCTTTCGTATTCTATGCCTTCGACTATGTCGACGAACGGTCTTTCTTGTGTGGACCTTGCTAGGCATGAGATGCCGAAGACAGATTCGTTGACTCTGAAGGCGAGGCCGATCATGTTGAGAATGAGACCCCTCAACTGGGGTAGCGTGCCGGTGAAGCCGCCGTATTGGAGATGCCAAGGCAGTGTTTCTGTTAGGACGGTGTATTCCCCGGCTTCGCATGGCCTGTGGAATGTGGCACCGGTGACGTAGCCGATTAGGGCCCCAACGGTCTTAGTGATGGTGGCGCTGTGGAAGCTCTGTTCGAGTGTGAGCCTGCATCTCGAGGCGCCGATGCCGCCCCTGAATTCGATTGGGTTGAATATTGCGCGGTTTGTGAGGTGGCTGAGGCTGAGTCGGTTGGCTGAGGCGGTGTTGACGCCGAGGATCATGGTGAGGATTGCGGTGAGGGCGGCGAGGGTGAGTGTGATGCGGGTGTGCATGTTCGGTGCCCCTTGTCGATGACGGATGTGTGTGCGCGGGCGGGACGGTTGGCTTGTTGGGCCGCTCGCGTCATCCGTGGCTGGTTTAGAGGGTGGGACCGGCTTTGGGCCGGCCCCAGGGTTATGGTTGTTGTGGTAGCGCCTATATTAGTCTGATTAAGACGTTTGTGCTGCCGGCGCTTTCGGTGACTGTCGCGGTTCCGCCGAATCTTCCGGCGAAGGAGCCGCACGGGATTTCTTTGCTCTGATCGGCCACGAGCGTCCTGATGATGCCGTTGCCATGTCTTTCCCATTCTATGCCTTCGGCTATGCTGACGAACGGTCTTTCCTGTGTCGACCTGGCTAGGCATGAGATGCCGAAGACGGATTCGTTGACTCTGAAGGCCAGGCCGAGCATGTTGAGAATGAGGCCCCTGAACTGGGGTAGCGTGCCGGTGAAGCCGCCGTATTGGAGGTGCCAGGGCAGTGTTTCGCTTAGGATGGTGATTTCTCCGGCTGAGCATGGCCTCTGGATGGTGGCGCCGGTGACGTAGCCGAGTAGGGCGCCGACGGTCTTGGTAATGGTCGCGCTGTGGAAACTCTGTTCGAGCGTGAGCCTGCAACTCCAGGCGCCGACGCCGCCCCTGAATTCGATTGGGTTGAATATTGCGCGGGTTGTGAGGTGGCTGAGGCTGAGTCGGTTGGCTGAGGCGGTGTTGATGCTGAGGGCCATGGCGAGGATGGCGGCGATGCCGGCGAGGGTGAGCATGATCCGGTTGTGCATAGGTGCGTGTCCCCTGTCGGTGGCGGAGTGGCGCTCGGACGCATGGGGTTGGGTCTCCTGGGCCGCGCGTTCTCCGCGCAGTGGCGTGGTAGCCGCGGGGCCGGCTTTTGGCCGGCCCCGCGGGATCTTCTAGAGAAGCGAGTAGTGTGCTTATATTAGTCTGATTAAGACGTTTGTGCTGCCGGCGCTTTCGGTAACTGTCGCGGTGCCTCCGAATCTTCCGGCGAAGGAGCCGCACGGTATTTCTCTGCTTTCATCGGCAACGAGCGTCCTGACGATGCCGTTGTTGCCTCTTTCCCATTCTATGCCTTCGACTATGCCGACGGACGGTCTTTCCTGCGTCGACCTTGCTAGGCATGAGATTCCGAAGACGGATTCGTTCACTCTGAAGGCTGCGCCGACCATGTTGAGAATGAGGCCCCTGAACTGGGGTAGAGTGCCGGTGAAGCCGCCGTATTGGAGATGCCAGGGCAGCGTTTCGGTTAGTGCAGTGGCTTCGCCGGCCGCGCATGGCCTGGCGACTGTGACGCCGGTGACGTAGCCGACTAGGGCGCCGACCGTCTTGGTGAGCGTGGCGCTGTGGAAGCTCTGTTCGAGCGTTACCCTACACCTCGCGGCGCCGACGCCTCCCCTGAATTCAAGCGGGTTGAATATTGCGCGGTTTGTGAGGTGGCTGAGGCTAAGCCGATTGGCTGATGCGCTGGTGACGCCGAGCGCCATGACGAGCATGGCCGCGAAACCGGCGAGCGCGAGTATGCTGCGTTTACGCATGGGTGCGTACCTTCCTGTCGTTTAGGTGTATGCGCGAGCGGTCTTCCGACCGCGTGCGCTGTCGCTCGGAGCTGCGGACGCAGTGAGGTCGGTCCGCATTCGTATCCCCCCTTCTCGCGTGGATGCGCGCACCTCCACGACATTGCAGCGACGTCCGAGCGGCGCCGGGCCGGAGAGGTGCAGCGACGGTAACGAGTCTAATACACCAAAGAGTAGTGTGTCAAGGCTGCGATCCGGGGTGTGCGGGTGGCGGGTTGCGTTAGGAGCCGGCAGCGTTTACGGTGCAACGTGACACCGGAAACAGGAGGGTTGTGGTGCGATCTGCGCGCTGGCGGGCGAGGGTGGCCGTGGGCATGGGTGTGGCTGTGGCTGCCCTTGGGATGCCGGCTGCGGCGATGGGAACGTCGCCGGGACGGGTGTTCGAGATGGTCTCGCCGGTAGACAAGAACGGCGGGGACATCATGCCGTACTCGCCGCGGACGCATACCTCGGAGGACGGGAACGCGATTGCCTACGGGGCGCTGCTCGCGTTCGGGGATGCGCGAGGCACGGGCACCGCGGTGGAGTACATGGCGCAGCGCACGCCCGAGAGGTGGGTGTCGCATGCGATCACGCCGTTGGCGAGCAACAACACGCTGAAGAGCTTGCTTGCGACCTCCGATCTCTCCTACCAGGGCGACTTTTCCCCCGACTTTGAGAAGGGGCTGCTGCTTTCGGCGGAACCGGTGACCGACGATCCGGGTGTCGCGCACGTCGCAAACCTGTATCTGCGCGACGATCTGCAGAGCGCGGGGGCGGGGAGCTACCAGCTGCTGACCGCGTGTCCGCTGTGCACGAGCTCGCCGCTTGAGCCGCTGTCGGACCAGCCCGGAATCGCCGAGTTCTTCTTGCCCATCGTGGATGCGGCCACGCCGGACATGGGGCATGTGACGTTCGAGTCGATCGAGAATCTCACGGCGAACGCGCCGGCGCAGCCGGCGGAGTGTGGCTCCGCGAACATCGCGACGCCGCCGTCGCCGCAGTATTGCCGCCCGCGGCTGTATGAGTGGGATCATGGGACGGTCCGGTTGGCCGGGATCCTGCCGGACGGGACGCCCGCGGACGCGTCGGTGGGTGGGACAAGCTCGCTGCATTTCGATGTCACGCCGCACGTGGTCTCGGACGGGTCGGATGGGCACTCGCGGATCTTCTTCGTGCAGCCGACCGATGGCTCCGGGAACACGTTGTCGCAGCTCGACCCGACGTCGGCGCTTGCCGTGCACAACTCGACGCGCGCTGATCAGGGCAAGCTGTTCATGCGCGTCGATCATGCTCAGACGGTTCAGTTGAACACGTCAGAGCGCACGATCGGTGCGGATGCATTTGCGCCCGCACAGTATCTCGACGCGAGCGACAACGGCGAGCGGGTCTTCTTCATGACCAAGCAGGCGCTGACGGACGACGCGCCGGCGGACGGCACGGTGAAGGTCTACATGTACGACGCCTCCAAGCCTGACGGTGCGCCGGACAACCTCACGCTCGTCTCGAAGGCCGCGCCTGGAGAGACCGCCGACGCGGACGGCCTGGCCGGGATCAGCACCGATGGTCATTACGTCTACATGGTCATCTCGGGCCAGCTGCTGGCCGGACACCCGAGAGGCCAGACGCGGATCTTCCTGTGGCACGACGGCGCGATCACGGACATCGCGCCGGTGTCGACGTCCAGCTCGCTGTCAGAGCTGCTCCACGGTGGGCCGAGCAGCTACCGGTTCTTCCTGCGACAGGCTCGCCTCGCGCCCGACGGCAAGCATCTCGAGTTCACGAGCCTGACCGGGATCAACGGCTACGACCAGCGCGCCTGCTCGAACGCTGTCGGGCCCGGGTGTCGTGAGGTCTACGCCTACAGCGCGGTGACGAACCGGCTTGTGTGCGCGTCGTGTGCCTCCGGTCCGGCGAGAGTGATGGCGTCGGTTGCGACGAATGAGCTGCACGGCGGAACGCTCGACTCCGGACATGAGAACCGTGGGATCTCCGATGACGGGAACTACGTGTTCTTCAGCACCGCGGAGGGGCTCGTGCCGGGGGACACGAACGGGAAGAGCGACGCGTATGAGTGGCGCGCGAGCGGGGTCGACGGTTGCGGCCAGGACAGAGGGTGCGTTTCGTTGCTCTCGACTGGGACGAGCACGGCGGACTCGTGGTTCCTCGATGCCAGCGCGAGCGGTGGGGACGCGTTCTTCGTCACGCGCCAGCAGCTCTCCGGCTGGGACACGGACACCTCGTACGACCTGTACGACGCCCGCATCGGGGGTGGGCTTCCGGAGCCGCCGATCCAGCTGCTCGGCTGCTCGGCTGGCACCTGCCAGGGAGCGCTCACCGCGCCGCCTGCGGTCGGATCGCCGGCGAGCGAGGGCTACAGCGGCGCCGGCAACGCGGCCGGAAAGCTCAAGGCGCGCATACAGGCGCTGAGATGCAAGCGCGGATACGTGCGCAGAACGGTGAAGGGCAAGGTCAAGTGCGTGAAGCGCAGAGCGCCGAGAGCGCGCCGGGCGCGTGCGAAGAGGAGGGCGTCATGAAGCGCTTTGCGATGATCGTGCTGGCCGCGGGGCTCTGCCTCGCGTTCGCTGCGCCGGCTTATGCGGGCCCGGTGTGGCGGATCGACTCGCTGTCGAACTCGACGACGGCGCCGGGGAGCACGCTGCAGTATCTCGTGCAGGTCGAGAACGTCGGCGACGCGCCGACCAACGGCGGCCAGGAGACGCTCGTGGCGAGACTTCCGTCAGGCATGACGGCGGTCGACGCGACGGTGCTGCCGGACGCGTTCAACGCGCCCGACACGGAGGTGGCCTGCACCGCCGGTGACGGGTCGTCGCCGGTGTTGGGCGCCACCGTCGTGCAATGCGTCATCCCGTCGGAGGCGCTCGCGCCGACGCCCGGGTCGAACACGCTCAACTTCCAGATGCTCAACTTGGACGTGAGACTCGCCCCGAACGCCTCGGGAACGCTGAACAGCACGTTCACGGTCAGCGGCGCGGGAGCGCCCGACGCGCAGACGGTCGATCCGACGCGCGTCACGGCGGCGGCGCCGGTGTTCGGCATCGACGCGTTCGACGGCCAGCTCACCGACGCGAGTGGCGCGATCTCGACGCAGGCCGGCGCCCATCCGGCGAACGACACGGTCTCGATCGACTTCAACACGCTGACGAAGCCCGATCCGCAGGCCGGGCCGGACTCGCCGGTCGAGCCCGCGAAGGACGTCACCGTCGACCTGCCGCCCGGCCTCGTCGGCGATCCGACGGTCGTCGACCAGTGCACCGAGGCGGATCTGTCGCACACGATCAATCAGCAGGGCGTGCCGCTCTGCGCCCCGAACACGCAGGTCGGCACGGTGATCCTGCACATGGACAACCGGCCCTTCGGGATGGTCATCTACGGGCCGATCCCCGTCTACAACGTCGTCCCGCCGCCGAACGTGCCGGCGCGCTTCGGGCTCAACGTCGCCGGCACGATCGTCGCGCTCGACGCGCGACTGCGCAGCGATGGGGACTACGGCCTGTCGATCGACTCGAAGGACATCTCCGAGGCGCTCGGCATCGCGGGCACGCAGTTCACGTTCTGGGGCGTCCCGTCGGACTCCTCGCATGACAGCCAGCGGGCTTGCTCGGGGGGCGTCCCGCCGGGCTTCGGCGGCCCGACGTGTCCGAGCGGCGCGCCGCGCGCAGCGTTCCTGCGCAACCCGACGTCGTGCACGGCGGCGGGTGTGGGGCTGCCGACGACCGCCCGTGTCGACTCGTGGTTCAACCCGGGGGTGTTCGACACGGCGACGTTCGTCAGCCATCAGCTGCCCGGCTATCCGGCCGCCCCGTCGAGCTGGGGCGCGCAGGTCGGCCCGACCGGCTGCGACAGAGTGCCGTTCGACCCGACGCTGAGAGGGCAGCCGGCGGTGGCGACGCCGAACGCGCCGTCTGGGTTCGCGTTTGATGTCGCGCTGCCGCAGTCGAGCGATCCTGATGTGGTCGGCGAGTCCGACCTGAGAAGCGCGGTCGTGACGCTGCCATCCGGGGTTCGTGTGAACCCGTCCGCGGCAGACGGGCTGCAGGGCTGCTCCTCGGCGCAGATCCATCTGCACGACACGAGCTCGCCCGACTGCCCGGACGCGTCGAAGGTCGGTGCGGTGACCGTCACGACGCCGCTGCTGAGAGATCCGCTGCAGGGTTCGATCTACCTCGCGACGCCGGGCGACAACCCGTTCGGGACGCTGCTGTCGATCTACGTCGTGGCGGAGGGCTCGGGCGTCGTCGTCAAGCTCGCGGGCAGAGTCGACGCCGACCCGGTCACGGGCCAGCTCACGACCACGTTCGACGACAACCCGCAGACGCCGTTCAGCGACCTGCATCTGCAGTTCGACGGCGGCCCGCGGGCGCAGCTCGTGACGCCTCCGGGGTGCGCCACCTACACGACGCACGCGGTGTTCACCGGCTGGAACGGCAGACAGGTCGAGACGGACAGCCCGTTCACGATCAGCGGCGACGGCAACGGCGCTCCGTGCCCGGCTCCGCGGTTCGCCCCGGTCATGAGCGGGGGCACGGCCAGCAACCGCGCCGGGTCGACGTCGTCGCTGCTGTTGCGCTTCACGCGCGACGATCTCGACCAGGAACTCGGCGCGCTCACGGTGAACCTGCCGAGCGGGTTGACGGGGAAGATCGCGAATGCGGTGCTGTGCAGTGCTGCGGATGCCGCAAACGGCACGTGCCCCGCCGGCTCGAAGATCGGCGACGTGACGGTCGGCGCGGGCGCGGGCTCGAACCCGTTCTTCATCACGAACGGACGGGCGTACCTGACCGGTCCGTACAAGGGCGCGCCGTTCGGCGTGTCGATCGTCGTGCCGGCGGTTGCGGGGCCGTTCAACCTCGGCAACGTGGTCGTGCGCTCGGCGCTGTTCGTCGACAAGCACACGGCGGACGTGAGAGTCGTGAGCGATCCGCTGCCGACGATCCTGCAGGGCATCCCCCTCCAGGTCCGCGACGTGCGGGTGAACGTCGACAAGCCGGACTTCTTCGTCAATCCGACGAGCTGTGCGGTCAAGACGATCACCGGGACGCTGACGTCGACCGGCGGCATGAGCGCGAATGTGTCGGACCGCTTCCAGGCGGCCGAGTGCGCGAACCTCGGCTTCAAGCCGAGAATGGTGCTCACCGTCGGTGGCAGAGGGCACACGCGGGCCGGTCAGCCGACGCCGCTCTCGACGACGGTGACGATGCCCAAGGGCGACGCGAACCTCAGATACGTGCGGGTGACGTTGCCGAAGACGATCAACGCGCGGCTCACCGTGATCAACGACGCGTGCACGCGGGCGCAGTTCGAGTCGAACATCGCGCAGTGCGCGCATGCGAAGGCGGGGACGGCCACGGCGGTCACGCCGCTGCTCAGGGACCCGCTGCGCGGAAGCGTGTACTTCGTCAAGAACGGGCACCCGATCCCCGACCTGTTCATCGCGCTGCGCGGCCAAGTCGCGTTCGACCTGATCGGCCGCGTGACGATCCCGGGCGGGACGCACCTGGCGACGACGTTCAACGCCACGCCGGACGTGCCGCTCAGATCCTTCACGCTGAAGCTGCTCGGCGACCGGAAGAACGGGTCGGTGGGCGCTGCCGCGAACCTCTGCTCGGCCTCGAGCAGAAAGGCCACCGCCGCGCTGGACTACATCGGCCAGAACGGCAAGGTGCTTCAGGTCGACCAGGCGCTCAAGGTCGCCGGCTGCCCGAAGCCCAAGCCGAAGGCCCGCAGAGCTCGCCGGAGAGGCTGAGAGCCTGGGGTGCCCTCGAAGGCCGGGCGTCGTCGCGGCGCCCGGCCTCGTGCGGCGCCACAGGGGTTCGAAGGACGCGAGAGACTACGGCCCGATCCGATACTCCGGTATTGCGTTCGCAAATGTACCTGTTTATAGTGTGAAGCAGGAATGCCGTCAGGACGGTGTCGGCCGAGGCGAGGTCGCGGCGCTCTGAGCGGTCACAGGAGAGAGAGGAGACAAGGGTGAGACGCGATTCGTCTCAGAGGTACACCGGGAGCCGTGTCGCGCTCGATGGCGCGCCGGTGTCCCCGCGCGTCGGTCAGACGAGGCCGATGCTGCATGCTGCGCTGCTGGTCGCGATGTGCGCGCTGCTGGGCGCGCTTCTGCTTGCGGGAACGGCGCGCGCGGCTGCTCCTGCGTTCGTATCCAGCTTCGACGGCAGCACCACTCCCGACGGTTCGATGACCCCGAACCGAGTCGCTGTCAACGAGCGGACCGGCGTTGTCTACGTGATCGACTCGGCGCATGATGCCGTCGACGAGTTCAACTCGTCTGGCACCTATCTCGGGCAGCTCAGAGGCTCGCAGACCACGCCCGGCACCAGCAGATTCGCGTTCGGTGGCGCCGACGACGACATCGCCGTCGACAACTCGGGTGGCTCGACGCAGGGCAACGTCTACGTGGTGGGGGACAACAACGGCGCCACCTCAGGCAGCGAGGTGTCCGCCTTCGACGCCTCCGGCACCTTCATGTGGCAGGTGATCCCGATCGGGATCGCTCTGTTCAACGACACCTGCGGCGTCGCTGTCGACGCTTCGGGGAATCTGTGGACGAACGACTACTACAACGGCGTCCAGCAGCGCTCGGTTGCCGACGGGTCGGTGCTCCAGACCACTTCGGTCCCGGTTCACACCTGCCACATGGCGATCGACTCCACGAGCGCGCTGTACGTGGCGGCGTGGCAGGGTCTGCTCAGCAACTTTGCGCCTCCGTCGCCGTACAACGGTGCGTCGAGCACGGTCGACAGCGGCACGAACTTCGCCGTCGCGACCGACCGGTCGAACGACGACGCGTACACGGCGCACAGCGACAGAGTCCTCATCTACGACTCGTCGGGCAGCTCGGTCGGCGAGTTCGCCGACGGCACGCCGCTGGGCGTGGCGGTCGACGGTGTGCATGGCCTGGTGTACGTCAGCGACCCGACGAACTCCAACGTGCATGTCTACACATGGCCGGCCCACAGACTCACGGTGACTCCCGCCGGCACGGGCTCAGGCAGAGTCAATGCTGACGCTGGCCAGATCATCGATTGCTCGAGCTCTGGTGGCGTCTGCTCCGACAGCTACAAGGATGGCCGGCTCGTCAGACTGACCGCGACGCCCGCCGTGGGCTCCGTGGTCACATGGTCGGGTGGCGGCTGCTCGGGCTCCGGCACGACTTGCCAGGTGACGCTGAGCGGCTCGGACGTGCCGGTCAGCGCGACGTTCTCGCAGGCAGCTCCGACCGCCACGACGGGCGGGTCCTCCGGAATTGGTCAGACATCGGCCACAGTGGCCGGGACCGTCAATCCCAACGGCGCGAACGTGACCGACTGCCACTTCGACTACGGCACCACGACGGCCTACGGGTCGCAGGCGCCGTGCTCGCCAGCCCCTGGTGGCGGGACGAGTGACGTGGCGGTTCTCGGCGACCCTGTCGGGTCTGGTCGCCGGCACCACCTATCACTACCGGCTCGTGGCGACGAACAGCGGAGGTCCCGGCACCGGGGCCGATGCGAACTTCGCTACGGCTCCGACTCCGACGTGTCAGACCGACGCGTCGCTCTGTTCGCCGCCCACCTGCCCGACCGACCTCACGAAGTGCCCGCCGCCCACGTTCAAGGTCGTCGGCTTCACTGGCAAGACCCTGCTGCTGAGACTCGGCTGCACGGGCTACGCCGGCCAGCCGGCGTGCAGTGGCAGCCTGGCGTACAAGGCCGTCATCAAGGTGCGCGTCAAGCACGGCAAGAAGACGAAGGTCGTCAAGAAGACGATCACTGTGGCGACCGTGCACTACAGCGTCGCCGCCGGCGGCACGGCGAGCATGAAGCTCAAGCTCACCTCGGCCGCGAAGAGGGCTCTGAAGTCGGGCGGCTTGACGGCGAGAGCCGGCAGCTTCTCGATCAAGCTCCCGAAGACGAAGGTGAGAAAGAAGGCCAAGAGACACTGACAGCAAGTCGGGGGCGCCCGTTGGGGACCTCGGGGGCGGGTGCCGTGCACGGCACCCGCCCCCGATCGGGTGCTTGAGCCGGGTAGACCGCGCGCAGAGCCCAGGACTCTCGCGCGGGATGGGAGCGGGCCGGCGTCCACTGCGGACGCCGGCCCGCTTTCTGCGGGCGCGTACTAGCATCGCCGGGCCCATGCCGTCTGACGCCACGCCGCTGGAGCGCCTGCAGCAGCAGGCGGGACGCCCGTTCCCGGCGCTGCTCGGCGCTCGCGAGCGCACCGCGCGCCGCCTCGCCGAGCGCGCCGCGCTGCTCGACGGCATCGCGATCGAGGCGAACGCCGCCGTCGTGCTGATGGGCTCGTGGGGGCGGCACGAGCTGACCGGCGGATCGGACGACGACTACGTCGTGCTCGTGCGCGGCTTCGCGCCGGCGGATGGCTGGGGCGCCGAGCAGTCCACCGCGGCGCGCATCGCCGATCGCTTCGCGCGGGATCCCGGCGGCTTCAGCGCGCCGGGGCGGCAGGGCGTGTTCGCCGAGGTCGTCTACTCGGCCGACCTGATGCGCGTCGGCCTCGACGACGACACGAACACCAACCTCACGCGCCGCATGCTGCTCGTGCTCGAGTCGGTCGCCGCCTGCCACGCGGACGTGCTCGACGGGGTGCGGCGCGACCTGATCGTCGACTACCTGCGCGACGCGCTGCGCGACCACCGCCCGCCGCGCTTCCTGCTCAACGACCTCGTGCGCTACTGGCGCACGATCGGCGTCGACTTCGTCGCCAAGGACCGCGAGCGCGCCGGCGCCGGCTGGGGGCTGCGCAACGCGAAGCTGCGGACCTCGCGCAAGCTGCTGTTCGCCAGCGGCCTGCTGCCCGTGCTGCGCTGCCACGAGCTGCGCGCCGAGGCGATCGCGCCGTTCCTCGCCGAGCAGTTCGCGATGCCGCCGACCGACCGCATCGCCGACGCGTTCCTGCGCTACGGCGCCGTCGCGCAGGGCGCCGACGCGCTCGCCGCCTACGACGCGTTCCTCGCGCTGCTCGACGACGAGACGGTGCGCGCCGAGCTGGGCGCGCTCGGCTCGCGCGCCGCCGCCGCCGACTCGCCGCGCTGGCGCGAGGTCGCCGAGCTGGGCGCGACGATCGAGCGGCGCATGCTGGAGCTGCTGTTCGAGACCGAGCTGGGCCCGGTCACGCAGCGCTATGCGGTGCTGTGAGGCATCGCTGTCGCGACTCCGGCCTTACGGCCCCAGCAGCGCCGCCGGGACGACCGCGATCCCGTCGGGGCGGCGGTAGGCCTCGCGGCCGGTCGTGACGACGACGGCGTCGAGCAGGTCGTCGCCGATCCGGTCTTTGAGCCAGACGAGGTGCTTGACGTCGTCGTCGCGCGGGGCCGCCGTCAGCTTCACCTCGATCGCGACGATGCGGCCGTCGCCGTGTTCGACGACGAGGTCGATCTCGCGATCCCCGCGGTGGGTGCGCAGGTGGCCGACGCTCGCCTCCGACGCCTGCGCGTAGACGCGCACCGACAGCGTCACGAGCGACTCGAACAGCGCGCCCAGCAGCGTGTCGTCGCGCGGGATCGCCGGCCCGGGTGCCTCGCCCTGCAGGAGCGCGTCGGCCGTGGCGTTGAGGAGGCGCGCCACGAGCGCCGGGTCGGCCAGGTGGTGCTTGGGCGGCAGCGCGAGCTCGGCGATGTGGTTCCGAGACGGCTTCCAGCCGGGCACCTCGTCGAGCACAAACAGGCGCTCCAGCACGTCGCGGTAGGGCAGCACGGTGCTGCGGGCCGGCTTCGACTCGTGGCCGCCGGTGGAGGCGTCGCGGATCTTCTCGAACGACGTCGTCGTCGCCGTTGCCGCGGCGTAGGCGGCCATCCACCGCCGCAGCGCGCTGGGGTTGCGCACCTGGTGGCCGAGCTCGGGGAACTCGCGGTCGACGATCCGCTCGAGGTAGCCGTCGAGCTGGGCGCGCAGCGGGCGGCCGCTGAGCCCGCGCATTCCCGGGAAGCCCGAGCGCAGGATCTCCTCGGTGTAGTCGGCGAGTGTGACGTCGGTGAGGCCTTCGACGGCGGGCCGCTGGCCGGTCAGGAGCGCGGCGAGGCTCACCGTCGCCGCGCCCGGAAGGCGCTCGGCGAGCGACAGCGGCCGCATCCGCAGGCTGACGATGCGGCCGCCGCCGGAGTGCGTCCCGGAGTCACGCGGCGACGCCGAGCCGGTGAGCAGGAAGCTTCCGGCCGGGGCGCCCGCGTCCACGGCGCGGCGCACCTTGTCCCACACCGGGGGCACGTACTGCCACTCGTCGAACAGCACCGGGCGAGCAGCGGTCAGCAGGCGGTCGAGGTCCGCGCTGGCGATGCTGCTCTCGCGCGGATCGTCGAGCTGATGGACGCTGGCCGCCCGCTGCAAGGCGGTCGCCGTCTTGCCGACGCCCTTCGCTCCCTGCACGGCGATCGCCGGCAGCGCCTCGATCAGCTCGTCGAGCTCGTCGTCGAGGATGCGGCGCTCGTAGGTCGCTACGGCTGCGTCCATGACCCGGAGGCTACCATCACGGGTCTCTCAACGCTACAGTTTCGGGCCGCCTTACGCTACAACTTCGGGCGACCCTACGCTACAACTTCGGGCCTACGCCGCCGGTGCCTCGAGCACCCACGGCACGCCCGCGCAGCGCTCGAGCACGGGCAGGAACGCCTCGGCGTCCGCGGCCCGCAAGGGGACGTGCTCGCCGCCGGGCTCGATCGAGGAGATGTGGACCTCGGCGAGGCGGTCGGCGAAGGCGTCGAGCAGCTCGTGGGCGAGGCCCATGCTCGCGTCGTGAAGCTGGGCGTGGGCGACGTCGAAGCAGAAGCGCGCGTCGGGCAGCAGCCCGAAGTAGCGCTCCAGCTCGGCGACGGTGCGGGCGTCGGGCTTGCGCGTGTCCATGTTCTCCAGCCGCAGCCGGGCGCCGAGGTCGGCGAACGCGGCCGGGTCGCCGAGCGTCTCGGGGTGCAGGACGATCCCGTCGACCTGCGCGGGGATCGCGCCGAGCGCGGTCGCGAGCGCAGCCGGCGTGCCGTCCCAGCCCTTCGACGGGCCGTGCACGGAGACGTGGCCGAACGGCAGCTCGCCGTCCTCGCGCAGGAACTGCAGCAGCCCCGGCAGCTCGCGCGCCGACAGCGCCGACAGCTCCACGACGTCGAGCGAGCAGCTCTCCGCCGCCGCCACCAGCCGCGGCCAGTCCCCGCGCGCGCCGACCATGTAGCCGGTCGACGGCCCCACGAGCCCGTCGTTCAGCTCCAACAGCTCGCCGACGGCGGTCATCGCGGGAAGGACTTCTGCGGTGATGGACACGTGAGCCACCGTACCTTGTGGGCGAGACGGAACCGCGCCCTTGCGGGTCGTCCACCGAACGCTCGGATGCACCCCATGCAAGCGGCCGGCGTGACCGATCGGCGTTGGGCGCCCGCCGATAGCGCCGGCCTGCTCGACTGACCGATCGAGGCGTCGGTAGACTCGTCCAAGCCTGGTCGCGACGGTCGCACGCTTGCAGCTGAGCCAGCGCGGAAACGCTAGAAGCTGGTGTATGGTCTTGGCAACGGGTCACGCGCTCAAGCAAGCGCGTTGATCGGCCGAAGAGCTGGGATGAGGTAGGCATGAGCACGCGCCACTACTACAACGCCGAGTCCCTCGACCGCGCTCTCCGCGAGTACGAGAGCGAGTACGGGATGGCCACCGCCGCCTTCTACGAGCGCTATGCCTCCGGCGAGCGCCTTGAGCTGCCCGAGTTCGCCCAACACACCTGGGCGTCCTTCTACGAGGACATCCTGCGGATGACTGGTGGCTCCGGCATCGACCGACGACCCGTGACCACCCGCGCCCACGAAGCTTTCGCCTGCCGCTAGCTTGGCGTGAGCATCTGGAAGTACTTCGCGGATCGCGAGCGGGAGCTTCGCGAGTGCTCGCTTCACATCCCCGATGACGCCGTGTTGTTCGCGGCAGAGGAGGATGAGAGACGGGGCAAGATCTTCGGGAAGGTGCTATTCGACGGCTACCCGCCGAGCGTCTACCTGGCCGTGCACGAGGACGTCGTAGCAAAGGGGACCGGCTTCACGCGGCCCCGCTACGCGTATTTCCTCGTGATCGATGACTGCGAGGTCGGTGGCTACGAGCGGCACGCGACGCATGATCCGGCCGTCCACAAGCACTGCTCAGGCCAGAAGGACCACGAGGCGTCGCCCTCGCGCGTCATGTCCTTCAAAGACGCTGTCCGCGAGGCGTGGAAGTACGTCAGCGAGTTCGCTGCTCCGCTTGGCGACTAGATGCCGGGCCCCGGAGATCTCGACGCGCTGATCGCGCGAGCGCGTGCGGCGTGCGCCGACGCCGGGCCGTTCGAGTCGGCCGACCTCGTGCGCGCATCGCGCGACGAGAGGCTGCTCACGCCCCCTCGTCCGGCCACCGCCCCGTCCGATCGAACTCCCTGCGGGCGGCGTCCTCCTCGGCGCGGTCTTGGTCGCTGGTGACGCCGAAGCGGAAGAGGATGTTGACGAGCAGGACGGAGAGGCCGGCGCCGAGCAGCGCCATCGCGCCCTCGAAGTTGGCGCCCGGGTCGGCGATCAGGAAGCCGAGGCCGACGAGGCAGATCGCGCCGGGCAGGGCGTAGCGGACGGCCCAGGCGAGCGAGCCGCCCCTCATGTGGACGGCTGGTCGTCGCCCGCGCCGTCCCCGCTCCCGCGCGGCACGACGACCACCGGGCACGGCGCGTCGCGCAGCAGGTGCGTCGAGACCGAGCCGACGAGCACGCGCCGGAACGGGCCCTGTGCGCGCGAGCCGGTGAACAGCAGGTCGTCGGTCTTGGCGTCCTCCAGCAGCGATCCGACGATGTCGCCGTCGAGCACCGCGGCCTCGGCGACGAGCCCGGGGCCGAGCGCCTCGAGCGCGTCGTCGAGGCGCCCGCGCGCCTGCGCGCGCGCGATCTCGCCCATCTCCTCGTACGCGGCCACGTCGAGCGGCGGCGGGGGATAGACCCCGGCGGCCGCGCTGTTGACCGCCGTCACGAGCCGCAGTCGCGCGCCCGCGCTGCGCGCGTAGCCGGCCGCGATCGCCGCCGCGTGCTCGGCCTCGGGCGAGCCGTCGAAGGCGACCGCCACCTGGCGCAGGCCGCTCGCGCGCGCGGTGCGGAAGCCGTCGGGCGCGACCGCGACCGGGCACGGCGCGTGGTTGAGCACCGCCTCCGGCGTCGAGCCGGTCAGCAGCCGCAGCGCGCGGCCGTGGTGCGTCGCGCCGATGACGATCGCGTCGGCGTGCAGCTCCTCGGCGAGGTCGTGCAGCACGTGCGCCGGCGTCGCGCCCGCGACGGCGCGCAGGTCAGCGGCGGCCGCGCCCGCACCGCCGGCACCGTCCAGCCACTCCCGCGCCCGCTCCAGCTTCCCCAACGCGTCCCCGCGCATCCCCTGCGCCAGCTCGTGCGCCGCGGCGCTCTCGCCCAGCGGATCGTCCGGATACGCGCACGCCACGACCAGCTCGGCGCCGGCGATCCCGGCGAGCAGGCGCCCCAGCGCGAGCGCGTCGTCGCCGTGGTCGGTGCCGTCGTAGCCGACGACGATCGTGCGGGTCATGCGGAGTCCTCCGGGGGCGGGATCGGACGGGCCAGGGCGGGCACAACGATACGCGCGCACGCGCGAGGCCGCCGCCGCGCCCGCCGGCCCCGGCCGCCTGCGCACCCGCTTTGGCGCGCAGACCCTCCACCAGTGCACGAGTTTTGCGGCAATCCTCCATGCAACCCTCATGCGATCGCGCTGTTCTGACGATCAGAGGGATACCGTCGTGAACCTGCCCGGCGTCGACCGGGAACCACGCCCCTTGCGCGCGCTCGTCGTCCATCGAGATCCCGAAGTCGCCACCGTGCTGGTGGACGTCCTCGGCACGGCCAATGGCACGCCCGGCACCGTCGCCGCGACCGCGCTGCCGGACCCGGCACAGCTCGCCGGGATGCTCGCCCGCGGCGAGGCCGACGCGGTCGTCTGCGCGCTGGCGCCGTCCGACGCCGAGCTGGACGCGATCCGCCGCGCATGCGACGACGCCGGCGTCGCGCTCGTGCTGACCGACCCGGCCGCCGGCCCCGTCGCAGCTGCGGCCGACAGCCACGCCGCCCACGAGCCGGACCCCGAGCGCCTGCTGGCCGCCGTCCTGCGCGAGCACACGAGCGCGCAGGACCGCTGCGCCGCCGCCACCGCCCAGCGGCTGCTGTCCGCCCAGCAGACGATCGCCGACCACCTCGCCGCCGACCTGCCGCCCGAGGGCCTGCTGGGCGAGGCGCTCGACACGATCGCGGACCTCTTCGGCGCCGCCGGCGGGATCGCCTGGGAGCTTCCGGCCGACCGCGGCGAGCTGATCCCGCGCGCCGCCCGCGGCGACGCCACGCTGCCCGCGAGCGGCACCGTCCCCTTCCCCGACGAGCACCTCGCCGGCCGCGCCGCGCTCGCGCAGGCGACGATCGCCGACGGCCCGCACGTCGCCGTGCCGCTCGTGGCCGGCGGCGCCTGCGAGGGCGTGCTGGAGCTGCGCCTCGCGCCCGGCGCGCGCCCCGACGAGCGGCTGATGGCCGACATCGCCGCGCTCGCCAGCCAGGTCGCGCTGCACCTGCGCTACCGCCGCGGCGCCGCGATGCTCGACCTGCACGAGCGCGCGCTCGCCGCCACCAACAACGGCATCGTGATCGCCGACGCCGACCCGGACACGGGCGGCTGGCCCGTCTCCTATGTGAACGAGGCGTTCGAGCTGCTGACCGGCTACCGCGCCGAGGAGGTCGTCGGCCGCTCGCTCGGGATCCTCCAGGGCGAGGAGACCGACCCCGAGCCGGTCGCCGAGATGGGCGCCGCGATGCGCGCCGGCGAGGAGTGCTGGGTCACGCTGCGCAACTACCGCCGCGACGGCTCGTCGTTCTGGAACGAGGTCTTCCTCACGCCCGTGCACGACGCCGACGGTGTCGCGCGGCGCTACATCGGCGTCCTCCACGACGTGACCGCGCGCGTCACCTCCGCGGTCGAGCTGGAGGAGGCGGAGGCGCGCTACCGCACGCTGATCGAGACGATCCCCGCCGTCACCTACATCGCCGACTGGGACGAGCTGGGCTCCTTCCGCTACGTCTCGCCGCAGATCGAGGAGCTGCTCGGCTTCCCCGCCGAGCGCTGGCTCGGCGACACCGGCGTGTGGGAGGAGCACATCCACCCCGACGACCGCGACCGCGTGATCGCCGAGACGCGCTACGCCTTCCGCCAGCAGAAGGCGTTCGACTGCGAGTACCGCATGATCGCCGCCGACGGCCGCGTCGTGTGGGTGTGGGAGCGCGACACCGTGATTCGCGACGAGGCCGGCGAGCCGCACCTGACGCAGGGGATCATCACCGACGTCACCGCCACGCGGATCGCCGAGGCGGCGCTGGCGGAGAGCGAGGAGCGCAACCGCGGCGTCGTGCACGCGCTGGAGGAGGGGCTGCTGATCTACGGCGCCGACGGTCGCGTGCTGTCGTGCAACGCGGCCGCGACGAGGATTCTCGGCGCGCGCGAGGAGGAGCTGCTGTACCGCACCGGCAGCGAGTGGCCGCTGCAGATCCTGCTGGAGGACGGCGAGCCGCTCCCGGATGGCGCGATGCCGTCGCAGCGCGCGCTGCAGAGCAGCCTGCCGCAGCGCGACGTCGTGCTGCGGATCGTGCGCCAGGACGGCAGCGAGGTGTGGACGTCGGTTTCGTCGCACCCGCTGATGCGCGAGGGCGAATCGCGCCCGTACGGCGCGGTGACGGCGTTCAGCGACATCACGGAGCGCCGCCGCGCGCAGGAGCAGATCGCGTTCCTCGCCTACCACGACCCGTTGACGAAGCTGCCGAACCGTGCGCTGCTGGACGAGCACCTCGCCTTGGGTCTCGCGCGCGCACGGCGCTCGGGCCATTCGGTCGCGCTGCTGTACGTCGACCTCGACGACTTCAAGGCCGTCAACGACTCGCTCGGCCACGCCGCCGGCGACGAGCTGCTGCGGCGGATCGCCGTGCGGCTGCGCGGCGTCGTGCGCTCGACCGACCTGCTCGCGCGCCAGGGCGGCGACGAGTTCCTGATCCTCCTGACCGACCTGGAGAGCGACCCCCGGATGGCTGCCGAGGCGGTCGCCAAGCAGGTGGAGGCAGCACTGTTGGAGCCGTTCTCGATCGCCGACGCGGAGTTCGAGATCGGCTCCTCGATCGGCATCTCGATCTCCCCGCACGACGCCAACGACGCCGACACGCTGCTGCGCCACGCCGACGCCGCGATGTACGAGGTCAAGCAGGCGGGACGCGGCGGGATCGCCTCCTACGGCGGCGACTCGCGCCACACGCTCGCGCGGCTGTCGCTGACGTCGAAGCTGCGGCGCGCCTTGCAGCGCGACGACTTCGTCGTCCACTACCAGCCGCTGGTGGTGCCGGCGACGGGCGAGCTGGCGGCGTTCGAGGCGCTGGTGCGCTGGCAGGACGCCGAGCGCGGCATCGTCGGCCCCAACGAGTTCATCCCGCTGGCCGAGGACGCCGGCCTGATCGAGGCGATCGGCGGCTGGGTGCTGAACGCGGTCTGCGCGCAGCTGCGCGAGTGGCAGTCGGCCGGGCTCGACGCGCACGTGCACGTGAACGTCTCGCCGCGCCAGCTGCGGCGGCCGGACTTCCCGACGACGGTGCGGGAGGCGCTGGCGGCCGAGGGCCTCGCGCCGAGCGCGCTGACGCTGGAGATCACCGAGTCGGCCGCGATGCTCGACGCCGAGCGCGCGAACCCGATCGTGAGGGCGCTGCACGAGATGGGCGTGCGGCTCGCGATCGACGACTTCGGCTCCGGGCACTCGTCGCTGTCGCGCCTGCGCGACGTGCCGGTCGAGGTGCTGAAGATCGACCAGTCGTTCCTGCGCGGCGTCCCCGACGACCCACAGGCGGCGGCGATGACGAGAGCGATCATCGAGCTGGGCGCGGCGCTGGGGATGCTGACCGTCGCCGAGGGCGTCACGAGCGAGGCGCAGCGCCGCTTCCTCGTCGAGCACGGCTGCCCGCTCGCGCAGGGCTTCCACTTCGCCAAGCCGCTGGAGGCGGCGGATGCGACGGGGAAGCTGCGGGCGCTCGTGGCCGGGCGGTAGCGGCCCGCGCCTGCGTGGGCGCGACGCGCTCGCTATCAGGGTGGCCCCGTCCAGGGCGCGACCGCGCAGTAGCGCCGCGTTCGCTGGACCAGACGTCCACGGCGCTTGACAGCGGCGTGGGCGTCTGGTTGGCTCGGGCACGATGAGCCGGGAAGAAGCGAACCGGATCGCCCGTGCGGTCGAGCGCGCACGGCGCTCCCGCCGCGCCGCCCTGAAGGTCGCGATCCCGACGGCGGCCGCGTTCGGCGCCGGCGCCGCGATCGCGATCGGCGCGATCCCGGGCGGCGACGGGACGATCACGGGGTGCTACATCACGAACCCCGACGGCGCCCGCTGGGGCGAGCTGCGGGTCATCGACCCGAGCCAGCCCGCGACGCTGCCCGGCACGCCGGGTCCGAACCCGCAGGCCGCCTGCCTCTCGGACGAGAAGACGATCACCTGGAACCAGAGCGGCCCGCAGGGTCCGCAGGGCGTCCAGGGCCCCGCCGGCGCGCAGGGGCCCGCCGGCAGAAACCTGATCGGCTCGACCTCGTTCAGCCTCGGCGGCGCCGGCCGGACGTTCCTCAAGATCGACGGCGTCGACGGCGAGTCGGCCGACAGCAGACACAAGGGCGAGATCGAGCTCAGCTCGTTCTCGATCGGCACCAGCGCCCCGCGCACCTCCGGCGGCGGAGGCGGCGCCGGCAAGGTCAGCTTCTCGAGCTTCACGATCACGAAGACGATCGACAAGGCCTCGCCGGTGCTGTTCAAAGCCGCCGCGACCGGCAAGCACTTCGCCAAGGTCACCGTCGCCTTCGCGCGCAAGGCCGGCAGAGGGCAGCAGGACTACCTCGAGTACAAGCTGTCGCAGGTGCTCATCTCGAGCATCCAGGACGGCACCTCGGGCAGCGGCCGCCCGACCGAGCAGGTCAGCTTCAACTTCGCCAAGATCGAGGAGGTCTTCCTCGGATCCAACGGCAAGCCGGTCCAGCAGGTCAGCATCAACCTGCAGAACAAGCTTAATTGACCGAGCAGGCGCCCGCGGCCGCGGGCAGCGCCTACGAGCAGTTCGCGTATCCCGGCTACGCCTACGCCGCGACGCATCCCGCGCGGCTGGAGGCGGTCGGCCGGCTGCTCGGGCTCGACCCCGCGCCGGCGGCGTCCTGCCGCGTGCTGGAGCTGGGCTGCGGCGACGGCGGCAACGCGCTGTCGATCGCGCAGACGTTGCCGGGAGCGCGGGTAGTTGGCGTCGACGCCGCGGCGGCCGCCGTCGCGCGCGGAAGCGAGCTGGCGGGTGCGGCCGGGTTGGAGAACGTCGAGCTGCGCGCCGGCTCGTTCGAGTCGCTGTCGCCCGACGAGATCGGCCGCGTCGACTACGCGATCGCCCACGGCGTCTACTCGTGGATCCCGCCGGCCGCGCGCGTCGCGCTGCTCGCGTGCGTGCGGCGCTGCCTCGCGCCGCACGGGATCGCGTTCGTCAGCTACAACGCCTACCCGGGGTCGTACCTGCGCGACATGGCGCGCGACATGCTCCGCTACCACCTGCGCGACGTGACCGACCCGGCCGCGCGGCTGGCGGGCGCGCACGAGCTGATGGAGACGATCGTCGCGATCGACGAGCCGTCGCCGTACGCGCGCGTGCTGCGCGAGCACCTCGGGCGGATGCTGCGCGCGAGCGACGCGCTGCTGTTCCACGACGACCTGGCGGAGATCAGCACGCCCTTCTACCTGCACGAGTTCGTCGAGCACGCGGCCGGGCACGGGCTGGGCTTCCTCGCCGAGGCGGACCTGTCGGAGAGCCTCATGCGCGACGTGCCGCAGAGCGCCGAGCGGCTGCTGGCCGGCCGGCCCGACGACGCGGTCGTGCGCGAGCAGTACCTCGACTTCTTCAAGAACCGCATGTTCCGCCAGACGCTGCTGTGCCACGGCGAGGTGACGGTGCGGCGCGCGCTGGACGAGACGGCGCTGGGGCGGATGTGGCTGTCGTCGGCGGCGCGGGTGGAGAGCGCCTCGGACGAGGGGGAGACGCTCACCACGCCCGACGGCTTCACGATGACGACGTCCGAGCCGCACGTGCTGGCCCCGATGCACGCACTCGCGGAGGCGTGGCCGGCGGCCGTCGCGTTCCCGCAGCTGCTCGAGTGCGCGCTCGAGTCCGTCGGTCCGGACGTCCCGCGCGAGCTCGTCGCCGAGCGCCTGCGCGACGTGCTGCTCCAGGCCCACCTCGCCCGCGTCGTCGGCCTGCACGGCTGCCCGCCGCCGGTGGCAAGCGGCACGGCCGGGCCGGGCGAGCACCCCCGCGCGAGCGCCCTCGCCCGCGCCCAACACGCCGCCGGCGCGCCGGTGCTGAGCTCGCTGCTGCACACCAACGTCAAGCTCGACGAGCCGCTCGACCTCGCACTGCTGCCGCTGCTCGACGGCACCCGCGACCCCGCCGCGCTCGCTGCCGCCGTCCCCGGCGAGCCCACCGCCGAGGATCTCGACTCCGCCCTCGCACGCATCGCCGCGCTCGGCCTGCTGCACGCCTGACGGCGCGCGGCGCTATCTCACGCCGCGCAGCATGCGCACTGCCTGCTCGACGTGGAGATCGGACAGGCGAACCGCAAGCTCGAAGCTGCGCTGCCGGGCGCGCCTCATGATCATGCGCCGCTCTTCGCGAATGGCGGCGAGGCGCTCCTCACGTTCCTCTCTGCTCATCTGCTGATTCATCGATTCAGAGCGTATCGTAATCATCGTTGAAAACCGCCGCTTCCTCGAGTTTGTCGGCTTCGTCGTCCAGCTCGTACATTCGGTCGAGCTCGTCGGAACAGTCACGTGCGGCGCTTTGCCAGTAGTGAACTTGATCTTTCAGCTTTGCGACCGCTGTTTCCGAGAACCTCGAAAGGCCCGGCGCGCTTGAGCCAGTCGCCGTTCCTCATGCGCGCGACGGTCGAGGCGACGATGTAGACGCCGCCGACGGCGAGCACGAATGCGCCGGATACGAGCAGCAGACGGGTCGCCCAGACGACGGGCCCGCTGTCGAAGACGAGGTCGACCACGTGTGGATCCCGCGGCGTGGGCACATGGTGCGGGAAGAGCGCGACGCACAGCGTCGCCGCGCCTGTGGCTGTGAGGGACAGCACGACGGCCGTCAAGGTCGTGATCGTGCGCGCCGGTTGATCGGATGTTGAAGGTTCTCATCGATCGAACAGGCTAGAACTGAAGCGCTCAGAACTCAACAGCAGTTATGTGGTCACGTTTTGTATGTGACTTGCACAGTTATATGCTGCGATCCGCGCGGCGCCTGTCGCGCGCACAGCGGCGCTGGTAGACTCGCGGGTGCGGTTGGATCTTCGGCTATGCCTTGGTCCGGCCGAAGGCGGTCGGTTTGCAGCTCCCGGGGATCCCGGTGCAGCGCAGCCGGCCGGTCGTCGTTCTGGGCCGTGACGTCGCGCCGGGGCCGCGCACGCGCCGCGCGCACGGCCCCGCAGCATGACCGGGCTCAGCCCGGCAGCGGCTCCTTCGCGCGCGGCGCGGGGTCGTACGCGTCGGCCGGCTCGAGCAACTGCTTCGTCGTCTCGCGCAGCTCGGCGCTGTCCTCATGCCCGTGCACGGAGACGGCGTGCTCGGTCGCGGCGCGGATCACCTCGTCCTCCTCGCCGATGATCACGAGCGAGCAGTTCGACTCGCTCGGCCAGCGCCGGCAGTCGGCCATCTTGCGGGCCATCGTGCGCTCCTCTCGTAGGGACCGAGCCGCATCGTCCCGCTCACGCGCAGGCGCGTCAACCGCGCGCGGCGCGCAACCGCGCGTTCAGGCGTGCTGCCGCGCGACCTGCGGAGCGCGCGAGCCGCGCACGTACAGCCAGCCGCACACGCCCGCGAACGTGAGCGCGGCGAGCGGGCCGGCGATCTCGAGCGCGTCGCCGCCGCCGGCCTCGGCCAGCTCGTGCAGGCCGCCGACGATCAGGTAGGCGGCGAACGCGATCACGAGCAGGCCCGTGACGAGGAAGAAGCGGCGCAGGTCGAGCTTCACCGATCCGCGGTAGAAGGCGGCGCCGAGCACGACCGCGGCGACGAGGCCGAGGGCGCCGCCGGCGACGGTCGGCACGAGCCCCGAGTTGCCGACGGAGACGAACAGGAAGAGCGCGGTCTCGAAGCCCTCGCGCGCGACCGCGACGAACGCGACCAGCGCGAGCGCCATCCCGCCGCCGGAGGCGACCGCATCGCCGACCTGGGCGCGCAGCGCGCCGCCGATCGTTCTCGACTGCTTGCGCATCCAGAACACCATCCACGTCAGGACGGCGGCCGCGACGAGCATCGCGGTGCCCTCGTAGACCTGCTCGGCGGTCCCGTGCAGCTCGCCGACGGTGGCGAACAGCAGCGCGCCCATCAGCACGCTCAGCAGCACCGCCAGCCCGGTGCCCCACCACACGGCGGCGCCGTGCCGGCCCCGCTGGCCGGTCTTGTCGAGGAAGGCGAAGACGAGCCCCAGGACGAGGCTGGCCTCGAAGGCCTCGCGGAGGACGATGACGAAGGCACCCATCGGTTAGGTGAGCCTAACACAAAGACCGAGTGCGGGACTAGGAGATGCGCCGGGCGGCAACGAGAGCGGGCCGGGACGACGGCGAATGCTGCCCGTCGTCCCGGCCCGCGAGAGCCCGCGCGCCGCCAGCGCGCGGGGCGGTGCGTCAGCGGTCGTCGTGCGACGAGTCGCCGCCCGCCGGCGTCAGCGAGACGCCGCGCAGCACCTCGCCCGAGCGCGCGGTGCGCAGCGTGCGGAAGCGCTCCGACGCCGCAGGCGCGGACGCGCCCGGCCGGTCGACGATCGCGACGAGCTTGTTCGGGTCCGCGCCCTGGTCGCCGCCGCCGCTCACCGTCGAGGTGATGGCCCAGATCGTCACGCTGCCGTGACGGTTCACGCGGCCGGTGACGTTGCGCAGCCCGTCCGTCGCCGGCGCCCACGGCAGCCCCGTCGCGGCGTTGTCGCCGGTCGGGTAGCCGGGCACCGTGTACGGCTGGCCGAGGTCGAGGCCCGCCTGGAGCGTGTAGGCGAGTCTCCAGGCGACGCCGTCGAAGACCCACTTCTGCAGGCCCGCGCCGGTCTGCGCCGCGGCGCCCGTGAACGACCCGTCCGCGAACGTCGTGTCGCCGTTGCCCTCGTCGGCGACGTACAGCGTGTTCGCGTTCGCGAACCAGATCCCGAATGGGAAGGACGTCGTCGACTTCAGGTCGGTCGGGAAGCCCTTCAGGATGCACATGTTGTTCGGCGTGAGCCCCTGCGTCTGCAGCTTCGAGGGGTCGTAGGCGAGCGGCGAGGTCGGCAGCGGCGCGCCGGGCACCGGCAGGCCGACGCCGTTCGGGCACGCGGTCCCGGTCGTGTCGACGAAGTAGACCGTGTTGACGCCGTTGCCGCCGCTGCCCTTCGTGTAGTAGACGACGTCGTGGAAGACCGTCAGGCCGCGGAAGTTCGTGTCCTTGCCGATCTTGTCCGCTCTGTCGCCCAGCTCGGTGATGTTGAAGCTGCCGAGCGGCGTCGGGAAGCCCGGCGTCTGCGCCGACTCGGGCAGCGGCGAGGGCGTGACGAGCTGCGCGCCGGCGCCGGCGATCACGCCGTCGGGCTGCAGCTCTGCCGCCATTGCCGGCGTTGCCGGCCGTGTAGATGACGTCGTCTCTGGCGTTGAGGATCGCGGCGCGGCCGTTGTTGCCGCTGTACGCGTTCGTCTCGGTGAAGTGGAATCTGCCGTGGGCGTCGACCGAGGCCACGACGCGGTAGTTCGTGCCGGGGACCGGGTTCGTCGGGTCGATCACGGCGGGCGTGTTCGAGTTCGAGACGTCGATCGCGTCGACCGGCGCCTCGTAGCCCATGAACGTGATCTCGCGCCCGTCCGTCGAGCGGTTGAGCGCCAACTCGGACTTCGACGGGAAGCTCGTCACGAGCTGGTCGCCGGGCACCTCGAGCGAGCTGACGACGCCGCCCCAGGGGCGCAGCTGGTCGAGGAAGATCCGCGACGTGACGCCGAAGCTCGCGTCGGCGAGGTCGTTGTCGAACACGGTCGGGTAGGTGCCGTCGTTCGTCGCCGTGACGCAGCCTCTGACGCAGCCGGGCGGCAGCTGCGTTCTGCCGGCCTGCAGCGCCGTGGCCGTGTCGTAGACGCTGCGGCTGACGACCAGGTTGCCCGGCTCGAAGCCGCGCCCGCCGTGCTCGTCGTGCGCGCTCGCGCCCGCCGCCGTCGCAAGTGACAGACCGGCCGCCGCAATCGCGGCGCCGGCGATCAACCTCAGGTCACGCACTCCGTGCCTCCCAGTCTCGGTTTCACCGTCGTGTCGGCGCGGACTGTCGGGCAGGGGCGTGCGCGCGTGTGTGGCGATCCGGTGAATGCACCGAAGCTTTACCCCGCGATCACCCGATCGCCACAGGGGCCGGCGGCGCGTCAGCCCGCCACGCCCTCGCCGACCTCGACATCGCCCGTGCGGGCGATGCGGTGCCAGGCGAGGTGGCTGCCGAGCAGCGCGGTGACGAGCGACTCGATCACGACGAGGTACATCAGCTGGCGGTAGACGAGCTGCTGCAGCGGCAGCGTCCACAGCGGCCGCCGCGACTCGCCGTCGTAGCCGAACGCGACCCAGGCGAGCACGAGCTGGAGGCCGTTGAAGGCGAGCCAGAAGGCGAGGATCGGCATCGGGTCGAGGAACACGATGCTGTAGATCGCGAACAGGTCGATCAGCGGCGCCGCCAGCGGGAACAGCACCTGGAACAGCGCGAGGTAGGGGATCGCGCGGCGGCCGGCGCGGCGGCCGCGCGGGTCCAGCAGGGCGGCGCGGTGCTTCCACGCCGACTGGATCGTCCCGTACGCCCAGCGGTAGCGCTGGCGCCACAGGCCGCGCAGCGTCGAGGGCACCTCCGTCCAGGCGCGCGCGTCCTGCGCGTAGACGACGTGCCAGCCGGCGCGGCCGATCGCGAGCGTCACGTCGGTGTCCTCCGCGAGCGTCGCGCCGGAGATCCCGCCGGCGTCGATCAGCGCCTGGCGGCGGAACGCGCCGATCGCGCCGGGGACGGTCGGCATGCAGTCGAGCAGCTCGTAGACGCGGCGGTCGAGGTTGAAGCCCATCACGTACTCGACGTGCTGCCAGCGGCCGAGCAGCGAGCCGCGGTTGCCGACCTTCGTGTTGCCCGAGATCGCGCCGACGCCGGGGTCGCGGAACGGCGCCACGAGCGCGCGCAGCGTGCCCGGCTCGAACACCGTGTCGCCGTCGACCGTGACGATGAACGCGTGCCGTGCCGCCGCCGCGCCGCGGTTCAAGGCGGCCGGCTTGCCCTGGTTGGCCTGGCGCAGCACGCGCACGTGCGGCAGCGCGAGCCGCTCGACGATGTCGCCGGTGCCGTCGCTCGAGCCGTCGTCGACGACGATCACCTCGAAGCAGCCGGCGGGGTAGTCGCTGCCCGCCAGCGAGCGCACCGCGCGCTCGATCCCGACCGCCTCGTCGTGCGCCGGCACGACGATCGAGACGCCCGGCAGGAACGGCGACGCCTCCGCCGCGCGCCGCCGGACGCGGCGCACGTGCACGTGCGCGACGACCAGCACGAACAGCATCCGCAGGGCGGCCAGCGCGGTGATCGCGAAGACGACGAGCGTCAGCGCGCGCGTGACCCAGCCGGCGATCCGCAGCATCGCGACGAGCAGCTCGCCGCGCGTGCGCGCCCAGCCGGACACGGGCACCTCGGCGTCCTCGCGCGGGATCCCGGCGAGGTCCGAGACGGTGACGAAGCGGAAGCCGCGCGCCCGCAGCCGCGGGATCAGCTCCTCCAGCGCCGCGACCGTCTGCGCGCGGCGCCCGCCGGCGTCGTGCATCATCACGATCCCGCCCTGGTCGCCGTGCGGCGTGGCCGCCGCGACGATCGCGCCGACGCCCGGCTGGCTCCAGTCCTCGGTGTTGAACGTCGACAGCGCGATCGAATAGCCGTGCCGCGCGACGTCGGCCCAGGCGCGCACCTCGGATGGCAGCGCGTCGGCCGGCGTCGCCGAGTAGGGCGGGCGCACGAGCCGCGGGCGCACGCCGGCGATCCCGGAGATCGCGGCCTCCGTCATCGCGATCTGCTCGTCGCGCTCCCAGCCCGGCAGCGCCGCGAGGTCGGGGTGGGTGAAGGAGTGGTTGCCGAGCTCGAAGCCGTCGCGGTGCTCCATCCGCACAAGGCCGGGGTTGTGGACCGCCTGGCTGCCGACGAGGAAGAACGTCGCCGGCACGTGGAAGCGCCGCAGCACGGCGACGATCTTCGGCGTCCAGTCGGCGCTCGGGCCGTCGTCGAACGTCAGCGCGACGCGCTTGCCGAACGGCGGCATCGCCGAGCGCAGCGTCCCGCCCGGCCCGGCCTCCAGCACCGGCCGCTGGCCCGCGATCGGGGAAGCGACCGCGGAGCCGTTGCCCGTCCCGCTCTGGCCGACCGTCTTCGTCGTGAAGCCCTCGACCAGCAGCAGCAGCACGAGCACGCCGAGGCAGAAGCCGAGGATCAGGCGGTGGCCCGGCGGGTTGCCGGAGCGGGGGAGGGGAGCGGCGCCGGCGGGTCCGCGCCGGCTCACGAGCGGTCGGCGGTCGGGGGTGCGCTGGCGCGCGCGGGCCGCCCGTCCGGCCGCAGCCGCGTGCGCTCCGCGATCAGGCGCGTGCGCGGGTGGCTCGCGGCCGCATGCCGTCGCTCCGGCATGACGTAGCGGAGCGGCTCCCGCCCCGCGACGACGACGTGCAGCGGCGTCAGGCTCGCGAAGCCGGTCGCGCCGACGCCGAGGCCGACGACCCACAGCGCCGCACCGAGCACGGCGAGCAGGCCGAACGGCCGCAGCAGCCGGTGGCGGCGCCCCGCCTCGTCGAGGAAGACGGGCCGCTCGCGGCCGGCGGCGTCCCAGGGCGACGCTGCCCCGTCCTGATCGTCGCGCACGAGTCGCATCCCGACGATCGATTGTCCGGACGTGCGCACCGACCGACATGGGGATTCGATGTCGGTTCTGTTAGGAGGGTGCGGGCCGCGCCGGCGGGCGAGATCGCCGCTGCTAGCGTGCGATCGATGGCGCGGATCGCGGACCTTCGCATCCGGGCCGGCGTGCTCGCGGCGGCCGCGGCCGGGCTCGCAACCGCGCTCGCCTTCGCGCCGGCGCTGGCGGCGCGCAGCAGCGCGGCGGCGCCGGCGCGCGCGTACGTGCGCGTCGACCAGGCCGGTTTCGCGGCCGGCGCGCCGGCGCGCGCGCTGCTGCTGGCGGGCGGACCGCTGCCCGGCGCCGCCTTCGCCGTCGTCAGCGCCGATGGCGCCGTCGTGCGCAGCGGCCCGGCGGGGCCGTCGCTCGGGCGCTGGAGCGCGCGCTTCTCGGTCGTGAGCGCCCTCGACCTCGGCGCGCTGCCGGGTCCCGCGACCGACCACGTCGTCGTCACGCGCGCCGGCGCCACCGTGGCGACGTCGCCGCCGTTCAGGATCGACGCGCCCGCCGCGCTCTACGACCCGCTCGCCGGCAACGCGATCCGCTTCCTGCGCGCCCAGCGCGACGGCCCGGACGTCGACCCGTCGCTGCTGCACCGCCGCCCCGCGCACCTGCTCGACGCGCACGCGACGCTGTTCAAGCCGCCGGCCTACCGCAACGACGTCCTCACGAGCACGCTCACCCCGGCCGGCGGCACGCTCGACGCGAGCGGCGGCTGGTTCGACGCGGGCGACTACCTCAAGTTCTTCGAGACCGCCTCGTTCACCGACGTGCTGCTGCTGCAGTCGCTGCGCGACCATCCCGCCGCCTTCCCCGACCTCGCCGCCGCGCAGGCCGAGGCGCGCTTCGGGATCGACTGGCTGCTGCGGATGTGGGATCCCGCGAGCGGCCGGCTCGCCTATCAGGTGGGGATCGGGAGCGGCAACGCGCGCGTGCTCGGCGCGCACGACGCGAGCTGGCGGCTGCCGCAGGCCGACGACCGGCTGCGCGCTCCGCGGCGCGGGCGCGGCGCCTGGTACATCGTCCACCGCCCGGTCTTCGTCACCGGCGGCCCGCGGACGCCGATCAGCCCGAACCTCGCCGGCCGCGGGGCGGCCGCGTTCGCGCTCTGCGACCAGGTCTTCCGCGCCAGCGACCCGGCGCTCGCCGACCGCTGCCTGACGGCGGCCGAGTCGCTGTTCGCGCACGCGCGCACCGCGCACGTCGGGCGGCTCACGACCGCCGCGCCGTACGACTACTACCCCGAGGACCGAATGGCGCGACGACCTCGAGCTGGGCGCGGTCGAGCTGTCGCGCGCGCTCGCGGCCGACGCGGGCGGCGTCTACACGCACGCGTCGGCCGTCTACCGCCGCCTCGCCGGGCACTGGGCCGACGCGTACATGAGCAGCCCGCTCGCCGGCACCGACACGCTCAACACGTTCGACGTCGGCGCGCTCGCGCACGCCGAGCTGGCCTGGACGATCGACCGCTGGAACGACACCGACCTCGGCATCGGCCGCTTCGAGCTGGTGCGGGACCTGCGCGACCAGCTCGCGCTGTGGCAGCGCGTCGCGCGCAGAGATCCCTTCGGCCTCGGCGACGACTACGGCGACGGCGACGTCGCGCAGCACGCCTTCGGGCTCGCGTGGGAGGCGCGCGCGTACGACGCGATGGCCGGCACGACAGCCTTCGCCGCCTTCGCGCAGCACCAGCTCGACGTCGCGCTCGGCGCCAACGCCTGGGGCAGCTCGTTCGTCGTCGGCGCGGGGACGACGTTCCCGCACTGCCTCCACCACCAGGTCGCCAACCTCGCCGGGTCGCTCACCGGCAGCGGCGCGATCCTGCTCGGCGCGACCGTCTCGGGCCCCGCCAGCCCGGCCGCGCTCGGCAACCTCGGCGGGATGCCGCAGGGCGCGCGCCGCTGCCCGGTGGGCGGCGGGAACCGCTTCGCCGCGTTCGACGGCCACGGCGCGCGCTACGTCGACAGCGTCGAGGCGTCGCCGAGCGTCGAGCCGTCCGACGACGCGGCCGCGCTCGCGCTGGCGGCGTTCGCGCAGGCCGCCGGCGGCTGAGCGGTCACCGACTCTTCACGCCTCGATCCCATCTCCGCAACGAGATCGCGCAACCGCGCGCTTAGCGTCGTCCCGCCCATATCCGAATGAAGGGGTAACGACGATGAAGAGGATCTTCAGACGGCGCCTGTCGCTGCGGCTCGCGCTCGCCGCGGTCGTAGCGCTCGCCGCGCTCACCGGCACCGTGCTCGCCGCCGGCGGCGTGTTCTCGGCGGCCGACAATCCGTGGCCCTACGCGCCCGTCGGCCATGCGCCGGTGCTCGCCGCGATCGGCGACGTCTCCTGCCAGCCGGGCGCCCCGCTCGAGGCCGAGAAGCAGAAGGACGTCTGCGACCAGACCGGCAGAGGCAGCACGACGCGCATGCAGGCGCAGTCGGCGACCGCCGACCAGATCGAGGCGATGCACCCGGCGCTCGTCGCGATCCTCGGCGACGAGCAGTACCAGGTCGGTCGTTACGAGGACTTCATGGGCTCGTTCGACACGACCTACGGCGCCTTCAAGTTCCTCCAGCGCCCCGCCCCTGGCAACCACGAGTTCTACTCGAGCCACGGCGAGACGGGCGTCCACGGCGACGGCTACTTCGACTACTACAACGGCTACCAGCACAACGCCGACGGCAGCGTCGTGACCGACAGCTTCACGCAGGACGCGCCGGGCGTCGGCACGTTCACGCAGCCGCGCCCGCGCCAGGACGGCCAGGCCGGCCACGTCGGGACGAACGGCGACGGCTGGTACTCGTACAACCTCGGCTCGTGGCACGTCATCTCGCTCAACGTCGAGTGCGCCGTGCAGCCGGGCGGCTGCGACCCGAACGGCGCGTGGTTCGCCGGCGAGACGAGATGGCTCGCGCAGGATCTCGCGCTCGACCACGCGCAGTGCACGCTCGCCTACTGGCACCAGCCGACGTTCTCGGTCGCCGGCACGACGGCCAGCGACGAGGGCAACGCCGCCGACGTGTGGTGGAGACTGCTCTACCAGCACCGTGCGGACCTCGTCCTCAACGGGCACGACCACACGTACGCCCGCTACGCGCCGATGGACCCCAGCGGCAGAGCGGACCCGAAGCACGGCATCCGCGAGTTCATCGTCGGCACGGGCGGCGAGTCGCTCGACCAGCCGATCGCGAACGCCAACACGCCGAACCTGCAGGCGGCCACGGGCGCCTACTACGGCGCGATGGCGCTGACGCTGGATCACGGCAGCTACCACTGGGACTACGAGTCGGCGATGAAGGACCCCAGCGCCGACCCGACCCTCCCGGCCAGCTACGGCGACGCCGGCAGCACGCGCTGCCACGGCGGCGACGGGGACCGCTGAGCGCATCGCATGAGCGACGCGGCGGGGCGGGCATGGACGCCCGCCCCGCCGCCGCGCGCGCGGCGCAGTCGCTACCCGTTCAGCGGCAGCACCAGCGCCGGCCCCTCGACCTGCCCCTCCGACGGCACGACCGCCGTGCCGATCGCGAAGAACTCGATCACGTGCGAGCCCCAGCCGTGGCTGCCCTCGGCGATGCGCGCGCCGACGATCCCCTGCGCCTGCAGCGCCTGCGCCTCGCGCTGCATGCGCTCCTGGGCGAGCTCGCGCGCCTCGTACAGCGCCTGCGTGAAGTTCGGCATCTCCTGGTTGCGGCCGAACTGCTTCCACGACGCGCGCAGCCCCTGGTGGGCGACGTGGTAGACGCAGTTGCCCATCACGAGGCCGACCGGCCGGTGGCCGGAGCGCAGCAGCGTCGTGAAGTCCTGGCCCGACAGGTCGCTCGTGAACGGCCGCCCGTTCGGCGCGCGGTGCAGGGCGCCCTCGCGGTGCTTGACGGCGGTGCCGATCGCGATGAACTCGGCCAGCTCCGCGCCCCACTCGTAGCGGCCGATCGTGAGGCGAACGCCGACGACGCCGTCGGCGCCGAGCTGGTCGGCCTCCTCCTCCATGCGCGTCATCGCCAGCTCGCGCGCGTGGTACATCGCCTGCGTGAGGACGCCCATCTCCTGGTTCTTGCTCCAGTTGGCCTGCTGGAACCCGATGTGGTAGATCGAGCTACCGAGAACCAGTCCGAGCGGGTCGAAGCCGGCCTCGCGCACGACCAGCAGCTCGTTGGGGGACAGGTCGCAGGTGAAGAAGCCCGCCGCCGCGTCGCGCTTCATCCGCTCCACGCGCGCGCGACCGGCCTCCGGCACGCCCTCCAGCGAGCCGGGGGCGTACTCGCCGGGAGCCGGGGCCTCCTCCGGAGCGGCGTCGCCGGCGGTGGGATCCTGCGCCGCCGCCTCGGGCGCGCCGTCTGCGCCCGCGTCGTCGTCCGGCTCGTCGTCCTGGTCGCGCTTGAGGAAGCCCACGGTTCGTCCCTTTCGTCGGTCGTTCAGGTCAGCCACTGCTCGAGCGTCTGCCGCGCCCGCTCGCTGCGGCCCGCCTCGGCCGTCAGTGCGGCCGACAGGCGCCCGAGCCAGTCGTCCAGCTCGACGCGCTCGCGCTTGAGCACGATCCCACCGGACACGCTCGCGACGAGCGCCTCGACCGCACCGCGGTCGGCGCCCAGCTCGAACTGCGCGTCGTCGAGTCTCAGCACGACCCGTCGCACCACCTTCGGGCCCATCAAGCCGGCGCGCCGCCGCTCCACGCGCGTGCGCGCCGGCAGCATCGCCTCCAGCTTGCCCGCGACGAGATCGGCGAACTGCGAGAGGTCCGCGGCATCGGCCCGCAGCGCCGCGGCGAGCAGGTCGACGTCGGGCTGGGCTGCGTCGGCGGCCACGGCCGGAGCCTAATGGACGCGGGGGATCGGCAAGTCGTGCGGAGCGCCGCTGCGCCGGTCACGGCGACACCGGCGGGCCGGACCCTTAGGGTTCCGGGCTCGATGTCCTCGCAGATCGAGCTGGAAGCCAGCCCCCAAGGCCAGGCCGCCGCCGTCGTGCGGCTCGCGCCGCGCGTGGTTCCGCGCTGGCGCGTGGACCGCGGGCCGGCGGCGCTGGCGGCGCTCGTCGCCGCCGCGGTCGCGGTCGTGCTGGGCGCCGCCGGCACGCGCTACCTGGTGCTCGCGGGCGTCGGCCCGCCCATCCCGGAATGGGTCGGCGGGCCGTTGCAGGACATCGGCTGGCGCGCGCAGCCCGAGCTGATGTGCGCGCTGCTCGTGACGATGGTGATCGCCTACTTCGCGGTGCTGCGCTGGAGCGCGACGATCTCGGCGCGGATGGCGATCGGGGCGATCCTGCTGCTGCACGTCCTCTTCATGCTCGCGCCGCCGCTGCTGTCGAGCGACGTCTTCAACTACATCGACTCGGGGCGGCTCGACGCGCTCTACCACCTGAATCCGTATGTCGCGACGCCGCTCGCGCACCCGGGCGACGGGGCGTTCCAGTTCACGGGCATGGCGTGGGCCGACACGCCGAGCGTCTACGGGCCGGGCTTCACGCTGCTCAGCGGCGCGCTCGCGCCGCTGGGGATGGCCGGGCAGCTGTGGGCGCTGAAGGCGCTCGCCGCGCTCTCGAGCCTCGCGTGCACGGGGCTCGTGTGGGCGTGCGCGCGGCGGCTGGGCCGCCCGCCGCTGCAGGCGGTGCTGTTCTTCGCGCTCAACCCGATCGTGCTGCTGGCGGCCGTCGGCGGCGCGCACAACGACCTGCTGATGGTCGCGCTGATGCTGCTCGGGGTGTGGCTCGCGCTGGGAGAGCGCACGCGCCCGGCCGTCGTCGCGGTCGTCGTCGCGATCGCCGTGAAGCTGACGGCGGCGCTGATCCTGCCGTTCATCGTCGTCGGCGCCGGCCGGCGGCGCTGGCCCGGCGCGATCGCGGCGGCGCTGCTGGCGTTCGCCGCGCTGGCGATCAGCGCGCTGGCGCTCTACGGCGCGGCGTCGTTCCACCTCGTCGGCACGCTGAGCGCCGGGACGACGCGGCACGTCGGCGAGCTGAAGAGCGTCCCGGGCTTCATCGCCGGCTATGCGGGCGTCGGGCCGATCTCCTCGGCCGGGCGGACGGTGCTCGCGGTCGTCTGCCTGAGCGCGATCGGCGTCGCCTTCTGGTCTGCGCTGCGCGGGCGCCTGCCGTGGCTGACGGCGGCCTGCTGGAGCATCCTCGCGGTGCTCGTCACGTCCACGCGCCTGGAGCCGTGGTACGCGGTCTGGCTGATCCCGCTGGCCGCGCTCAGCGGCGACCGCCGCGTGCGGCGCGCGAGCCACGCCCTGCTGATCGCGATCGCCTTCATCGCCTTCACCCGCTACGCGCTGCGGCTCGGGATCCAGTACCCGCACGGCGGGTGAGGCCGGCGGTCAGGCGGTCGCGCCCTCCAGCGCCGGCGCCGGCGCCGGCGCGTCCACGCGGGTGACGCTGAGGTAGACGACGAACAGCGCGATCAGCGCCGCGAGCGCGAGGCTGACCGGTCCGGTGCCGAGGTCGAGGCCGCCGCGGGCGTGGCTGACGGCGAGCCAGTCGGCGATCGAGGCGCCGAGCGGGCGGGTGAGGACGTAGGCGCTCCAGAACGCGAGGATCGCGTTGAGGCCGAATCTCCAGTAGCCGATCGCCGGGACCATGATCGCGGCGGCGAACAGCCCGGCGGAGGCGAGGTAGCCGAGCCCGAACGTGACGGCCGTCAGGTCGCCGACGGCGGTGCCGAGCGCGAACGTCGCCAGCACGGCCGCCCAGTAGAACAGCTCGCGCCGCGGGGTGCGGATGCTGTGGATCGAGAGCGTCCGCTCGCTCGCGTACCAGGCCGCGAAGACCGCCGCGAGCGCGACCGCGTAGAAGATGCTCGAGGCGACGTAGGGGACGCCGAGGCCGACGTGCAGCGCGTCGGCGGCCATCGTCCCGAAGACGCCGACCATCGCGACCGCGAGCCAGTAGCGCCAGGCGACGTAGCCGCTGGCGCGGAACTGCAGGACCAGCGCGACCACGAGCCCGATCCCGCCGAGCACGACCGCGATCTCGGGCACGAGCTTGTGCACGAGGAAGTCCGACGTCGACTCGCCCATCGCGGTCGTCAGCGCTTTGACGATCCAGAAGAAGGCCGTCACCTCCGGCACCTTCGAGAGCCGCTGGGCGGTGGACGACGCGCGGCGCGGTGTGGATTCCATCGGGAGCTGACCTCGATCCGGGGGCGGGAACGACGCCATAGATAATCAGAGCGATGCAGCCATCCGTCCGCGACGGCGGGGCGGACAGAACTACCTCAGGCGGCGTGCGTGAGCAGCGTCGAACCCTTTACAGCGGGTCCGCACGCCTTCCCGTCGTCATCAAACGGGATCGCGGCGACCTCGTCGGCCGCCTCAGGCTCGTCGCGTGCAAGCTCGGAAAGCGCGGCCAGCGCGTCCTCCTTGCTGTCAAACCACGCGACGAGGTTTCCGGTGCTTGTGAAGATGCCGTGCGTCATGGTGCTCCGTGCTCAGGGTAGTGGGCGAAGCGCATGTCGTCTACGCAGGATCAACATCGACTACGCAGGCTGCGAGCTGAACCGGTGCACCCCACAGGGAGCGATGTGCGCCTTGTGGCGGAAGGTCGATGCAGAACCCCGCCCCACCGTCGTGAACGTCGACACTGCCATGTGCACGACCGAGTAGTAGCGCTCGATCCGTCGGGGACGCGCCTGGCGCTCGTAGTTCGACGTGAGATCCAGCACGAGTCCAGGGTGATGAGGCCGATCGACGTTCACGACCCGAAACAGCTCGACGTCTTCGAGCACTGGCACGACGACGATCCGGTTCGGTCCTTGAAAGCTTGCGATAGCGGCGGACATCAAATCGAGCGTACGAGGCGCGTCTACAGTCGGAATAGGTGCATGGACGTGCGACCACGCTCGCGCAGAGCCGCCGCGGCCTGATAGAACCCGCACGATGAGCGCATGCGCAGCAGCGCGGCGGATCCGGCGGCCGAGGCGCGCCGTGCTCGTCCTCGCGTTGGTGCTGCTGGCGCTCGGCGCCGCTCCCGCCGGCGCGGCGACGCTCAGCGGCACGGTGCTGGACTCCTCCGGCGCGGGCGTGGCCGGCGCGCGCGTCTGCGTCGGCGGCCACTGCATCGCCGCCGACGGTGCCGGCAGATACTCGACGACGCTGGCGGCCGGCCGCTACGAGGTCCGCACCGCGATCGCAGCGTCCGTGACCACCTGCTCGCCGGGTTCCACCGCCACCTGGCACAACTTCCCCGGCGACACCTGCACGATCGACCTGACGCAGGGCAACGGGATCGCCGACTTCCGCGCCGGCGGGGCGGCCGGCTGCTCCGCCGCGGCACATGCCGCCGCCGCCGAGCCGGCCTGCTGCGCCGCGCCGCGGATCGCCGCGACCGCGCGTGTGGTCCGCAACGGCGAGCAGGTCGAGGTCAAGCTGATCGCGCGCGGGCTGGGGCCGGCGAGCCAGTGCGGCAGCGCCCGCATCCTCGTCGGCAGCCGCACGCACGTGACGAAGCTGAAGCGCAGCGGCGACACCGCGACGGGCAGCGTGCGGCTGAGCGGCGCGCGCAGCTGCGTCTCGACGATCAGAGCGACCCTCACCGAGGGGACGGCGGGCGCCGCCACGAGCGCGCCCGTCGAGGGCGGCCCGAGAGTCGTCACCGCGCGTGCCGTGCGCGACAAGAGCGGCGGGGTGGAGGTGATCGCGCGCGTCGAGAACCTGCGCCCGCTCGCCGTCTGCGGCCGCGCGCACATCAGAGCCGACGGCGTCCCCTTCCCGAAGCTCAAGCAGAACGCCACCGCCGCCACCGGCTCGGTCCACCTGACGGGGCGCGAGGAGTGCACGACGCTCGTCCAGCTCGTCGCCGGCCAGCGCTACGAGGTCGCCCGCGCCGTGCGCGCGGTCACCGGCGCCGAGCCGACGCTGTGCCGCAAGCCGGGTCCGTAGGCGCGGGTTCCGGGTGTCAGTCGCCGACGGCGGCAACGCCCGCGATGTCGAGCTCGTCGCGGCCTTATCAAGATCTATGTCACGGTATTGCCTTTTTCTTATACGGCCACATAGGTCCTGATAGCGACGGGTAACGGGGCCTGCCGCTCGAACACCCCGCAGCTATACGAGCGCGCGTCGAGCTCGCCGTCAGGCGCTTCGCAGCAGCGAGGAGATGGCCTCGCCGGGACGTTGCCCGCGCGCCGAAGCCAGCCGCTGGAGCTGCTCGGCGTCCTCGACGCCGACGACGATCGTCGTCTTCGCGTCGGGGTCCAGCCGGGGCTCGATCCTGGCGATCAGGAGTCTGCGACGCCCACCGGTGCTGGTGGGCTGGGCCTCGTGCGACGATGTCGCCTATGAGCACCGCGATGCGACCCTGCAAGGATCGCTCCTTCACGGAGCTGACGCACGCGGTTTTCGGCGAGTCCATGACAGTCGACGCGACGCTGGCGCTGGTGATGGGCGACGCAATCTCGCTCGGTCCGCCTGTCGCTACGGCCTCGGCTGTCTGGGTCGGCTCCATCGGATACGAGCGCTACAAGCAAAACCAGGAGTTCGCGCTTCGACTCCGCGAGGCCGGCGTTCAACGTCTGATTGACGTGCGCGAGCTGCCGATCTCACGTCGCCGCGGTTACGCGAAGACCGCGCTCAACGAGGCAATGGCGGCTGTCGGTATCGAGTACGTTCACGTGCGCGCACTGGGCAACCCAAAGCCCTACCGCGATCTCTACAAGTCAGGGCGGGCAGCAGAGGGACGCGAGCTTTACGAGCGGTATCTGCTGCAGGACCAGCGTGATGCGCTGGACGAGCTTGTCGAGCTTCTCAGTGAGAAGCGAACCGCGCTGATGTGCGTCGAGCACGACGCCGGGTCGTGCCATCGCAGAGTGATCCTCGATGCCCTCCAGGCCGAGTGCGGTCTCGCGCTCGAGGTCGCTGACATCGTCTAGCAGGACCCGCATCGCAGACCTATCCGAGGCCTTCGAGCGCCAACTGTTCGGGGCGTCTCGGCGGCCACCAGACCCCGAGGATCAAGAACGATCTTGGATGCTGATGCTGGTTGCCAACGAACAGCGCGGTGTCTCGATCGGGGGCGCACAGTTCGTCGAGCCACTTGGCTTGAACCCGCGCTCTCCAGTCGTCAGCGTGTTGCACGCGGCGGTAGAACTCTGCGATCTCCCAGTCGATGATCGACTGGGCGTGTGTAGTCGAGCATCTCGGATCGTCGCACTCGTACCGAAGCTTAAAGGTCCAAGGGATCGTTTCAAGAGCCTTCAGCTGGTGAGCTTGCTCACCTCTTCCAACGCTGTCGAGCAGTGATCCCTGCGCCGCCCAAGCGCGCGCGATCGCTGTCTTCTCGGCTCTCACGTTTGCCTTCTCGATGTCCAGCCCGAGCACGCGTCTCGGCCGGAAGACGCCTAGCGATGTCCCGTCCGTAGCCTGCTGGCGCTGGATCTCACACATGGAACGTCGCATCAGCGGCTCGACATAGCGTCGACGCTGTTGCCAGGCGTCGGCAGGCGTAATCTGGTCGCCGATCAGTCTTGCGCCGGATATGCCTTGACGAGGGGGAGGAAGTCGATTGATTCCATGGGCATCTCCGAGGCGAGGCTAGGGAGCATTCGAGCGGCTTGCGCCGGTTCCTGTTGCCTCTGAATCGAGACCCGATCGCGCCTGGCAACGATTGCACTGCAACCGTGCGGTATGCGACACGGCGACCGTGGCGTTCCAAACTGGAAGCCTTGCGGCTGAGGTTGTGGCCGGCGGCCGCTGGCTTCAGGCTCCCGCGCCATGTCGATTGCGAGCGAGATGGAGGCGGGTCCGGCGGCGTTCGCGTTGTGTGAGCTGGAGTGGATGCGGACGCGGTTGCTGGTGCAGTTGAGCTGTGTCGAGCTGTCGGCGTTCGCGGATGCGATGGCGGACGGGGCTGCGGAGGCGGGGCCGGAGCTGGTCGCACGCGTGCGGGTGGCGATGGACGAGCTCGAGTTGCTGGTGATGTCGTTCGTGCATCGCGTGGCGGACTTGCCGTCGAAGGGCGTGCTGGCGACGAGCGACGACGTTGCGGCTGCGGCGCGGTCTGCGTTGGAGTACGGCATCCTCGACTCGGAGCGGGCGCTGCACGCGGCGCAGTGGATCGACGTGGGGGTCGGTCTCGACGCGCTCGCGAGATCGCTGACGACGAGCGACTCGTATCGCTTCTGGGAGGTGCGGGTCGAGCGGTTCGTGGCGGCGTTTCGTGGTGCCGATCGTCAGATCGCGCGGGCGGTCGCGGTCGATGCGGGCGTGGTCGACACGATGTTCTCAGAGCTGACGAACAAGCAGTTGGCGCGGCTGGTCGCTGCGCTGCGCCGGGCGCATGGTGAGCGGGCGTGAGGGCGGGCCCTGGCGGGACAGACGGGGTCGTCGTGGCGTCAGTCGCTGCGCAGCGCGAGCGAGGGCTCGGTGCGTGCCGCCAGCCACACGGGGGCCAGCACGAACAGCAACCCGAGCAGCGCGACGCTCGCGAGTGTGAGAAGCGCAAGTGGAATCGAGAGGTCGAAGCTCGTCGGGAAGCCAGTCGTTTGTGCCAGCCAGCGCGTCGCGAGCTTCTGGCCGAGCAGGCCAAACGCGGCGCCGAGGGCCGCTCCGGGCGCGAGGACGAGAGACGCTTGTGTGAGCAGCAACCGCAGGACGCGTCCGACGCTGTATCCCTGCATCCGCAACGCAGCGAGACGGCGGCGCTGCTGCCACACCGTGCCCGCCATCGCGGCGCCCATCGCCAGCACGGCCGCGATCAGCAGCAGGGTCGAGATCTGGCTGAGGCGGTTCAGTCCCTGTCGCTCGAGCCGCCCGAAGCGCGCCTTGCGCTCGGTCTGCGTCTCGACGAGCAGCGGCGAGCCGGCCGGGAGCGCTCGCTGGATCGCGGCCTTGCCGGCGGCCGGTGGGACGCCGGGCTTGAGGTCGACCTCGAGCGCCGTGACGTCGGTTCCGGGCCACCAGTGGCGGTAGTCCTCGCCGTTGAGGACGAGCGAACCGGGTGCCCATCCGAGGTTGGACACGATCGCCGCCACACGCAGCGTCTGCGGCCCGGTCGGGGTGGGGATCGTGAAGCGGTCGCCGACGCCGACGTGCAGTTGGCTGGCGATCGAGGCGGACACGGCGGCCCATCCGCCGCCGCCGCGCAGCAGTCTCATCGTGCGGGCGACACCGCCACGTTGGATGTCGGTCGGCGAGACGATCGGGCGGTCCTGCGGCGGGCGAGCCATCACCCACACGCGCCGGCCGGCCATGTCGAGGAACTCGCCGCGATATGCGCGCACGCTCGCGACCGCGCCAGTCGCGAGCAGCGCTCTGCGGTCCGGCTCCGCGAACGGGGTGGTCATCAGGATGTTCTCGTCACCGGCGGCCGTGACCCACACGTCGGTCGTGTCCAGCATGGCCGCCGCCGTGACGTCCAGCCCGTGCAGCAGGTCGCGGTGCGCGCCTTGGACCGCCACGGTTCCGAACACTGCGAGACTGGCGGTGGCCGCGAGCGCAGTCGCGCGGGTGAGCGAGGCGCGCAGCTCCATGACCGCGAGCGGCAGTGCGCTGCCGCGCACGCCATCGATCAGGCGGTCGAGGACGGCGAGCATGCCCGCGAGCAGCGCTGGCACGAGCGCCAGCATTGCGATCGCGAGCAGGCCGATGACCAGCAGAGTCAGGTGCGGGGCACGGGCGACGATCCCCGCCGTCACAGCGAGCAACAAGGTGCCGGCGATCGCAAGCGTGGCGCGGGTATGCGGCCCGAGCGACTCGCTGGGCTCCTCGTCGGTTCGGTGGATGGCGTCGAGCGGCGTGCGCGAGCACAGGTCACGCAACAGCGGAGCGGTTGCGACGAACGTCGCGCCGATTCCGCTCACGAAAGCGAACACGATGCTCTCGGAACCGATGACGCGCTGGCCGCCGACCGGGAACGCGAAGCTGAGATAGCCGGGCGACGAGTGGAAGACGTAGCGGGAGAGCAGGTCGCCGAGCAGCAGGCCGGCGAGTGAGGCTACGACGCCGAGAACGGCGGCTTCGAACAGGATGGAGACGAGGATCTGTCGGCGTTTGTAGCCCTGGATGCGCAGTTGAGCGACGTGCTGGCGCTCGGGGATCGTCATCAGCACCGCGGCGAACGTCAGCAGGATCCCGACGACGACGCAGATGCCCGCGAACAGCCCCGTCGACTGGTTGTTCGGCGTGGCCGCCTGCTCGACGTAACCGACCTCCACGTCGCTGGGTTCGACCGCGAGCCGGCCGCCGACGAGCGTCGTCAGCGCCGCGCGCACGCGCTGCTCGCTCCCCGGTCGCACCGCGATCAGGATGCGCGTCACGCGGCCGGGCAGGCCCGCGAGGCGTTGCACGTAGGCGAGCGGGGCGACGACGAGCGGGCTGTCGATCGCGGTGCCGATCTGGCTGCGGTCGAGGACGGCGGAGACGGCGACGTGCTGCGTGCTCGGCAGGCGCGTCGCGAGCGTCACGAACCGGCCGCGCTGCGCGCCGAGCCGCGCCGCGAGCGGCTGGGGGATCAGCAGCGCGTCGGCCAGGCGCGGGCCGAAGCGGCCGCCGAAGCCGTCGACGAGCGGGCCGCCCGCGTCTGAGATCGAGTCGGTGACGCCGACGAGGTCGACGTTCCCGTGGCCGCGCGAGCCGGCGATCCCGACGCGTTGCTCCAGGACGGGAGAGGCGAGCCGCACGCCGTCGATCCGGCTGACCTCCGCGGTGAGCGCTTCGGTGAAGCCGCGAGAGTCGTGCGATGCGACCTGGAGGCTGAACTGGCCCGTGATGCCGTGCACGAGCTGCTCGACGGACCCGCCGATGCTCGAGTTCGCGACCTGGACGGCGAACAGCAAAGCGACGCCGGCGGCGATCCCGGTCGCGGCGAGCAGCTCCTGCAGCGGCTGGACCCGCAGCCGCCACCAGTAGAAGAGGACGACTGCGGAGAGCCTCACGGCGCCCCCGAGACGGCGTGGTCGCTGAGCGCGCCGTCGCGCAGCTGCAGCGCGCGGTCGGCGAAGTCCAGCGCGGCCGGGTCGTGCGTGGCGAGCAGGACGGCGAGCCCGTTGCCGTGGCAGATCTCGGACAGCAGCGAGAGCACCGCACGGCCGCTCTCGCTGTCGAGGCTGCCGGTCGGCTCGTCGGCGAGCAGCAGCCGCGGCTCGTTCGCGAGCGCCCGCGCGACCGCGACCCGCTGGCGCTCGCCGGCGGACAGTCTCGCCGGGTGGCGCGCGGCCTTCGCGCCGATCCCGACGCGGTCGAGCCACGGCTGCGCTCTGCGGCGCGCGTCGCGGCGGGCCGTGCCGCGTCCGAGCAGCTTCACCGTCGCGTTGTCGAGCGCGCTCGCGCCCGGGATCAGGTGGAAGGACTGGAAGACGATCCCGACGTCGCGCATCCGGTACGCGGCGGCGTCGCGCTCGGACATCGCGGCGACGTCGCGACCGTCGAAGCGCACCTCGCCGCTGTCGGGATGCAGGATGCCCGCCGCGAGCAGCAGCAGCGTCGTCTTGCCGGAGCCGCTCGGACCGTAGAGCGCGACCAGCTCGCCGGCTTCGACGGTGAGCGAGATCCCGGCTGCAGCGCGGACGCGCTCGTCGCCGGCGACGTAGGTCTTGACGACCTCGCGCAGCTCAAGCATCGCCGCTGCGAGCCCGGGCGCGTTTCGGCAGCGGGACCACGGGCGCGGAGTGCGGCGCCTGGGCCTCGCGCAGCTCGCCGTTGCCGACGAGCACGAGCAGGCGGTTGATCCCGGCCGCGCCGCTCGCGTCGGTCGCGCTGATGAGGACCGCGATCCGCTCCTCGCGGACGACGCGCTGGAGGTTGGCGAGCACGTGGTTGCGCTCCATCAGGTTGAGCGTCTCGGTCGGGTCGTCGGCCAGCAGCACGCGCGGTCTGCGTACGAGCGCCTCGGCGAACGCGACCCGCAGCAGCTCGGCGTCGGACAGCTCGTGCGGCATCGCGCCGGCGACGTCGCCGCTGTCCCAGCGGGCCAGCTCCTCGCTTGCTCGGCGCCGGGCGTCGCGCCGCGTCATGCCGCGTCCCAGCAGCGGCACCGTCACGGTGTCGAGCACCTTGCGCGCCGGCCACGCAATCCCGTTCCACACACAGGCCAGCTCGCTCGCCCACAGATTCGCGCGCTGGGCATCCGACATGCCCCGCAGCGGCCGGCCCGCGAACGTGACCTCGCCCTCGTCCGGCGCGTCGATCCCGGCCGCGATCCGCAGCAGCGTCGTCTTGCCCATCCGACGGTCGCCGAGGATCGCCGCGAAGTCGCCCGCGTGCAGCGCGAACGACACGTCCTGCAGGACGGGGATCGGCCGCGAGCTGCGCCAGTGGCGCTTGCTGACGCCGCTGAGCGAGAGGAGCGCCGTCATTGCCAGCCCGGCGGCAGCGCCGTCGCGGGCATCAACATCGAGACGGGCACCGCCCCGTGGACGCGCAGCGCCTCGACGCCGGCGCGCACGCGACGCAGCCACGCGAGGTCGGCCTGCATCCGGCCGATGCCGGCGTCGTTGACGTAGTAGCCGGAGGCGACCGCCCAGCTGACCTCGCGGGCGCCGCGGGCGTCGAGCTCGTAGCCCGCGAGCTGCTCGGCGAGCGCGCTCGTGCACGTGTCGATGTGCGCGTCGATCACCTGCAGCAGCGCGAGCGCGTGCTCCTGCGTCGCGAGCGCGACCTTCAGGATGACCTCGGACCGGACCGGGTCCACCTTGCCGATCGGAGCGGTCAGCCACGTCGCGAACGATTCGGTCCCCGAGGGCGTCGCTTCGTAGATCACCTTCGGGGAGCGGCTCGGTCGCCCCCGCGGCGTGGTGCGCACCGCTCCGCTCGCGTCGCGGGCCACGATGAAGCCTCTGTCGTAGAGCGAGTCGATCGACGCGTAGACCGTGCTCTGGTTGAGGTTCCACGCCGCGCCGAAGCGATCGTCGAAGCGGCGGATCAACTCGTAGCCGTAGCTCCTGCGCTCGACGATCAAGCCGAGCACGGCGTTCTTCATCGACACCGGTCCACCTCGCATGTCACCTCGCCACCGCTCAAGGAAACGTGACCGTATGTGAAACGCAAACCCCCTGCAACTCACAGCGAAAAGTGGCATTCGCCATCGCGAACCTCGTGCCCACGCGATGCGCCGACTTCCAGTCAGGAATAGTTGGAGCCGATCTAGTCCGACGGTGCTGCGCGCGGAAGGATCCGCGCCGCGATGGGGGCACCGAGACCTGACAGCTCGAACGAACGCCTGCGCCGTGCGCGCGCTCTGGGGGCGACGATCCGCGCGCTGCGCGGCTACGCCCACCTCAGCCAGGAAGCGCTCGGCAGACGCGCCGGGATCCACCAGAACTACCTCGGCGCGATCGAGCGCGCGGAGACGTCGAGTCCGGGGCTCGAGCCGCTCGCTCGCATCGCCCGCGGTCTCGACGTGAGCATCGCCGTGCTCGCCGACAGCTACGCCGCTCCCCTGTCTGACGACGCGCTGCGCGTCGACTCGAGCAGATGGCCGCCAGCGCCCCAGGGCCCGACCGTCGACGCCGAAGCGCTCGGCAGAGCGATCCGCTTCGTCCGGCGCGCGCGCGGACTCACGCAGGAGCAGGTCGCGCTGGACACCGGCATCCACCGCAGCTACCTCGGCAGCATCGAAGCAGGCGAGAAGCAGAACCCCGGCATCGCGTCGATCGCCCGCATCGCCCGAGGCCTTCAGCGCACCGCCGAGGAGCCGCTGCTGGCGCTGCTCGCACAGACCTTCACCGGAGAGACGACGCTCGCCGACGTACGAGCGACGGTCGACCCGAAGCCTTCCGGGAGGTCAAACGCTCGCACCGGTCCCCCACGCGAGCGCGACGACTGACCGGAAGCGGCGAGAGCGGGACGCGCGGCAGCGGCAACTCGCGCGTCCCGCCTCGCCGGCCGCTCGGCGGGCGCCGTCGAACACGGCCCGAAGCGCCCCAAGCGATCTGACGTCGTCACGATCCAATACGAAGGCGGCCCGCTGCACGTCCTTGCCCGCCACGCCCGCAGCCCCGACTGGAGCCGCCTGACACCGTGCGGGGTGCGGGCTCCGTGCGGCGCACGTAGTGCGTTACACGGATGGCCCGCCCTCCGATCGCGCGTACGTTGCCATAGATGCAGTGACGCTCAACGAAGACTTGGAAGGAAGTGATCGCGATGGCCGCGACGAAGACGCAGCCGAGAACGACACCGGCAGGTCGGAGGGACACGACACCCGAGCGCCCGCCGAAGACAACGGCCGACACGACTGCCACCCTCTCTGAGGAGGTGCTCGCGGAGGTCGAGGCGGGCCAGCGCGCGGCGATCCAGGCGGTGCGCACGTTCGTCGAGACCGTCGACCGGGTGCTGCCGCCGCGCGGCGAGGGTCCGTCGCGGCGCCAGGAGATCGTCGACGCGGCGATGGAGATGGCCGACCGGCTCGTGCACACGCAATACGACTTCGTCCGCAAGGTCGTGCACAGCGCCGGGAAGTCGCTGGGCCGAACAGACGGCGACGCGTAGAGCCCCGACTCTCACGTCGGCGAGCCCTTGGGGCTCGCCGACGGTCATGCGAGCCGTGCCGCCGTGCAGGCGCAATGCCGACATGACGAGTGCGACGACCACGCCGACCGCGTCGCAGCGGGCGCCTCCGGCTCCCCCTGCCATGGAGGCGATGTCGTCGTCCCGGCCTTTGCGTGCTGGGGCTGGGACGAGCGAGCGGGCAGGGCGGGCGCTGTGGGCCCGAAAGGTCGGACCGGTGCATGCCTCCCGACGTTGCACCGGCCCGAAGGGAGCGCGCGGACGCGGCTGGGGGAAGGATGCCCCCTACGGGGCAGAGCCGCGCCGCGCGCTCCGTGGGCGGCGGGACCATCTGGGTCCTTGGAGGTCCTCAGCGAACGGGCGTTGCGAGGTGACGGGTGAACCAGTCGATCGCGAGCTGAGCGACCTGCTCGAGCGTGCCCGGCTCCTCGAACAGGTGGGTCGCGCCGGGCACGATCTCCAGCTCGGCCTCGCAGCGCAACTGCGCGAGCGCCTCGCGGTTCAGCTCGATCACGACGCGGTCGTGGCCGCCGACGATCAGCAGCGTCGGCGCGCGCACCGCTCCGAGGCGCGGAGCGGCGAGGTCGGGCCGGCCGCCGCGCGAGACGACCGCCCGCACTTGGTCGCCGAGGTCGGCGGCGGCCCACAGCGCCGCGCCGGCTCCGGTGCTCGCGCCGAAGGAGCCGAGCTGAAGGCCGGAGAGCTCGGGCTGCGCCCGGACCCAGGCGCTGGCCGCAGCGAGCCGCTCGGCCAGCAGCTCGATGTCGAAGACGTTCGCGCGCTGCTGCTCCTCTGCGACCGTGAGCAGGTCGATCAGCAGCGTCGCGAGCCCTGCGCCGTTCAGGGCGGCGGCGACGTCGCGGTTGCGCGGGCTGTGGCGCGAGGAGCCGCTGCCGTGCGCGAAGACGACGATCCCGCCGGCGCCCTCGGGGACGGTCAGGTCGCCGGCGATCTCCTGTTCGCCGGGGACCGCGATCCGCACCTGCCGGCGGCTTGGCGGATCGTCCGCGGCCGACACGGACACCCTCGCCGCCTCGGCAGGCGCCGAGCCCGTCGCGGCCTGCGCCAGCAGCGCCCGCACCTCGTCGTCGGAGGTCTGGCCGAACTGCTCGTACCAGTAGCCGATCGCCCACATCGGCTCGGGCGCCTGCAGGCAGACGATCTCGTCGCACTCGGCCGCGAGCGCGTCGAGCGACTCCTGCGCGGCGACCGGCACCGCGAGCACGAGCCGCAGCGGGTCACGCGCTCGCAGCGCCCGCAACGCGGCACGCACCGTGCCGCCCGTCGCGATGCCGTCGTCGACGAGGATCGCGGTTCGGCCCTCCACCGCGACCGGCGCGCGCTCCGGGCCGCGATAGCGCGCCAGGCGCTCGTCCAGCTCCCGCTCCGCGCGAGCCGCCGAATGCTCGATCTCCTCCGGACTCAACTGCAGCGCACGCAGCGCGAAGTCGTTGAGCACCCGCACGCCGCCCTCTGCGATCGCGCCGATCCCCAGCTCCGGGTTCCCCGGCGCGCCGATCTTGCGCGCCACGAGCACGTCGAGCGGCGCCCCGAGTGCCCGCGCGACCTCGAATGCGACCGGCACCCCGCCGCGCGGCAACCCGATCACGACCGGACGCTCGCGCGCGAGCGGTGCGAGCCGCTCGCCGAGCCGGCGGCCGGCGTCGCGGCGATCCCGGAACACCTGCGCCATGCTCAGCCGCGCCCCCAGGCGACGACCCCGGCGACGTCGAGCGAGGAGAGGATGCCGATCGGCCGCGGGTCGCGACCGCTCACGACGACGAGGTGATGGACGTCGTGCTCCTGCATCACGCCCGCGGCGGTCACAAGCGACTCGCCCGCATCGACGGTGACCGGCTCGGTCGCGGCGATCTCGCCCGCGCTCGCCGTGTCGGCCCCCGGCGCCTGCGCGGCGCGCACGACGTCGAGGTCGGAGACGATCCCCCACACGAGCCGCGCCTGCGCGCCCGGCTCGATGCCGAGGACCGCGACGCCGTGCACGTGATGGGTCGCCATCATCCGCGCGACCTCGACGAGCGACGCCTCGGGCGCACAGGTCAAGATCCCCGGATGCATCGCGTCGAGCACCGTCGCGTGCTCGAACGCCGGGGTCAGGTAGCTGCCCTGATACGGCTGGACGGCGGAGGTGGGGCTGATGGGCTGCGGCGGGGTCACGGATGGCCTCCTTGGTTCACACGCGCCGCACGAAGCCCGCGGCCGCGGACGACCGGGTCCTGAAGCGACGGCGACATGGGTGGTCGTGGTTATCGCGCCACTCAGTCCAGGACGAACGTGACGCGCATGTTCACGCGAAACTCGCTGATCGCGCCGTTGCCGTCGACGCGCACGCTCTGCTCGTTGATCCATGCGCCCTGGATGCCGTGCACGCTGGTGCCCGCCTTCGCGAGCCCGGCACGGATCGCGTCCTCGAAGCTCTGCCCGGACGACGCGCTGATCTCGATCACCTTCGCGACCGGCATGGCCGACTCCCTTCCTCGAACGCAGGACTCCGCTCATCCTTCCGGCGCCCTCCACGTGCGTCATCCGCCCCCCGTGCGGCCCACAGTCCGTAGAACGCCCCGACTCCCGACCGCAATGGCGGCCGATCGTCCGGGCACGCAGGGCACGTAGCGTCGGAGCACGCCGTTTCCGACCGATCCGCCTGGGGGCTCCGATGTTCACCGGCCGAGCCGACACTGCAGCCCCACAGGCCGACGCGGCCCCGATGCCGGAGGCGCCCTATCCGGGCGATCACGACAGCCGCCCGCGGCCGCCCGGAGCGGGTGCACCGCCCGCCCGAGGAGAACGGTCACAGCGTCCAGACGCTGCTCAACGACTACACCCACGTCATCGCGGACCTTCGAGGGCTGCCTAACGTCCCGGTTGAGCAGCAGATCGCCCAGGCCCGAGCCGAGCGCGCGAGAAGGGCGGCGTGATGGGGTCCGAGGTCACCACGGAAGGCCCAAAAAACGCCCCAAGCGGTTCCACCGAGATGGCCGATCGCCAGAGCCGACGCGGGGACTCGAACCCCGGACCCCCTCCTTACCATGGAGGTGCTCTACCAACTGAGCTACGTCGGCGCGGATGGGCATTGTAGGTGGTCTGGCGGTGCGGGGTGGCGAGCGCCGGCGACGAGACAGCGTCCCAACCGCGTCCGCGCCATCGAATACGAATCCGCACATGAGCTCCCCCGTCAAGCTGATCGTCGCCGACGATCTCCAGCGCAGTCGCCTGACCGTCTTCTTCCGCGTCCTGCTGGTGTTGCCGCACCTGGTGTGGCTGTTCCTGTGGGGCGTCGTGGCGTTCTTCGCGGTGGTCGCGAACTGGTTCGCAACGCTCGTGCGGGGGACTCCGCCGCAGGGCCTGCACGGCTTCATCTGCCGCTACCTGCGCTACGAGATCCACGTCGGCGCCTACCTGTACCTGCTCGCGAACCGCTTCCCCGGCTTCACCGGCGAGCCGGGCTACGAGGTCGACGTCGAGCTGCCGGAGCCGGCGCCGCAGAACCGCTGGAGCGTCTTCTTCCGCTTGCTGCTCGCGTGGCCGGCGTTCCTGCTCGTAGCGACACTCACGGGCGGGATCGGGCAGCGCTCCACGGGCGGGCTGCTCGTCACCGTCGCCTTCCTCGGCTGGTTCGTCGGCCTCGTCCGCGCGCGCATGCCGCGCGGCCTGCGCGACGCGGGCGCCTACGGCCTGTCGTACAGCGTGCAGCTGTCGGCCTACCTGTTCGTGCTCACCGACCGCTACCCGAGCAGCGATCCGCAGACCGCGCTCGGCGCGCTCCCCGCGCGCGAGGACCCGATCCGGCTCGACGTCGAGGACGACCTGCGCCGCTCGCGCCTGACCGTCTTCTTCCGCCTGCTGCTGGCGATCCCGCACATCGTGTGGCTCTACCTGTGGGGGATCGTGACCTTCTTCGCGATCGTCGCGAACTGGGTCGCGACGCTGTTCGCCGGCCAGTCGCCCGACGCGCTGCACCGCTTCATCGGCGCCTACGTGCGCTACCAGACGCACGTCTACGCCTACCTGTTCCTCGTCGCCAACCCGTTCCCCGGCTTCCTCGGGCAGCCGGGGACCTATCCGGTCGACCTGCAGATCGCGCCGCGCGAGCGCCAGAACCGCTGGACCGTCCTCTTCCGCGTGCTGCTGGCGCTGCCGGCCGTGTTCGTGGCGACCGCGTACAACGGGCTGCTGATCGTCGCCGCGTTGCTCGGCTGGTTCTCCGCGCTCGTGCGCGGGCGGATGCCGGTCGGCCTGCGCAACGCGATGGCGCTCGCGCTGCGCTACCAGCGGCAGCTCGACGCCTACGTCTACCTGTTGACGCCCAGCTATCCGTACGGCGGGCCGGTCGCCGCCGCTCCCGCCGCGGTCGCGGACGTGCCGCCGCCCGCGTTCCCGCCGGACGCGCTCGTCACGCCGGCGTGAGGTGAGCGTGGAGGAGACCGGCACGCGAGCGGGCGCCGGGCTGCGGCGCCCGCTCGTGCTGGTCGCGCTCGTCGTCGGCGTGCCGCTGTGGTTCCTGGCGGCACAACGACTGTGGCGCACGACGGTGCCGTCCGGGCTGCCGCTCTCCGGCCGCGACCCGCACGCGTACTTCAGCGCGGCGTTCCTCGCGCACAGCGCCTCCTACGAGCGCTTCCTCGCGATCGACGCGCTGCTCGCGGCGGTCGTGCTGCTCGTCGTGCTCGCGCTCTACGCCCGCCACGGTGCGCGGCTGATGCGCGAGTCGGCCGCCGGGCCGATCGGCACGGGGATGATGCTCGGGATGCTGGGGCTCGGGATCGTGTGGATCGCCGAGGTCCCGTTCGGCGTCGCGGCCGTGTGGTGGGAGCGCCGCCACGGCGTCTCGCACCAGGGCTACGTGACGGCCGTGGTGCAGAGCTTTCTCCAGCTCGGCGGGACGTTCCTCGCGATCTCCTTCGCGCTGCTGGTGACGATGTTCCTCGCGCGCCTGTTGCGCGGCTGGTGGTGGCTGGCGGCGGCGCCGTTCTTCGTCGCGCTCGCGCTGCTGATGGCATACGTCTCGCCGTATCTGGTGCCGGACACGCACCCGCTGCGCCAGCCGGCCGCGCTCGCCGACGCGCGCACGCTCGGGCGGATCGAGGGCGTGCCGGGCACGCGCGTGGAGGTGCAGCGCGTCGCGCGCTACACGACCGCCCCCAACGCCGAGGCGGCCGGCTTCGGCGCGACGCGGCGCGTGATCCTGTGGGACACGCTGCTCGACGGCCGCTTCGACCGCCGCGAGATCCGCGCCGTGCTCGCCCACGAGCTCGGCCACCTCGCCCACCGCCACACGCTCGAGAGCGTCGGCTGGCTCGCGCTCTTCCTGCTGCCGGTCACCGGCCTGATCGTCGTCGCGACGCGCCGGCGCGGAGGGCTCGCGCGCCCCGAGGCGGTGCCGGTCGCGCTGCTCGTGCTCGTCGGCATGAGCGTGCTCGCGCAGCCGCTCCAGAACATCGTGACCCGGCGGCTCGAGGCGGAGGCCGACTGGTCGGCGCTGCAGGCGACGCACGACCCGGCCGCCGCCCGCGCGCTCTTCCATGACCTCGCGACGACGAGCCTCGCCGACCCCGACCCGCCGGCCTGGATCTACGCACTCGACGAGAACCACCCGACGATCATGCAGCGGATCGCGATGGCGGAGGCGTGGCAGGCGCGGCGGTGAGGCAGGCCGTGCCTCACCGCGCCCGCCCTCCTACTTGCTCGCCGGCACGTAGAACGTCCCTCGCCCGGTCGGCCGTGCACGGGGGGCGAGCCGGATGAGACCGTCGGCCTCCGCCCGGCGCAGCAGCTGGCTCGCACGCGGAGACGCGACGCCCAGCAGATCCTGCACGTCCCGATTGCGGATGCTGCCCTGCTCCCGCGCGAGGCGCTCGATCAGGCGCACGGACTCCTCCGCCGGACGGGCGAAGTACGGCAGCACCGCTCCGATCGCCGTTCGCAGCTCGTCGGAGAGTCGCCAGGCACGCACGCCGCCGGGGCGCGGGTCGGCGGTCCGCTTCAAGACACCGGCGGCGACGGCCGCGCCGACGAACGCCTCGAGATCGCCGGGAGCCTCCTGCGCGGCCTCGGCCAGCTCGCCGAGCGAGATCGAGGGCCGTGAGCGCAGGAGATGGATCGCCACCGCCATGCGGGCGCTGTCGCGCAGCTTCCCCGGCAGGGCGGCGTGCGCTTGCAGCACCGACCCGACGGGATCCCCGCCGTTCAGCACGACGCGCACTCCTCCGTCGCGCTCGTGGAAGGTCGGTGGCCGGTGGCCGAGGCGGATCATCTCCACGTACATGCGGTCGACGCCCGTGCCTTCGCGCTCTGCCAGGCGCAGCGAGCGCAGGGCGTCCCCGAGCAGCCGGTTCCGCGTGCGCGACGCGGTCGTGAGGACGGTCTGCGCAGTCACGCCGCCGACGAACGCGCCCGGCGAGAAGACGACCAGCTGGTCGTCGGCGTGATCGACGACGATCGGGTCCGGACGCTCCCAGTCGCGGTGCATGACGGCGTTGACGATCACCTCGCGTATGGCCTCCGGCGGAAGCGCGTGGATCACGCCGCGGGCCGTCGTCGTGCCGGCGGCGATCTGCCGGTTGCGCGCGGCGATCGCGTCGAGGACGAGCAGCAGCTCCTCGACGAGCCCGCGGCCGGATCGCTCGACTCGTTGCGCGCTCGGCGCGCCGGCTTCCGCGCGGCCGAGGTACACGATGCTCGCCACCTCGGCCGGACACGTGAGCAGGGCGCCCGCCCGCGTGAGCGTCCCGTCGGCGCGCAGCAGTTGGATACGTCGCAGCAGGGCCGCGTCGTCGAGCTCTGCCAGCTCGACGCGTGCCGGCTCGGCGCTCTCGCGCAGGATGTCGCGCAGCGCGTCTATCGCCGCCGGTCGTGCGGCGCCGAGCGGCAGGTCGCTCGCCCCGGCGGACCAGTCGTAGCCGCTGCGCTCCTGCGCCCATGCGAGCAGCTCGGCCATCCCGACCAGCTCGTGGCACCCGGTGCCGACGCGCCGGGCGACCCGCCGACCGCGGTTCGAGACGGTCGCGACGTGCGGCTCCGGGCCGGGGTTGCGGGGAATGCTCAGGACCAGCAGACGAGCGCCTGCCGCATGCTGCTCGTCGATGCCGACGACGAGCGGGGGCGCGGTGAGCTGGCGAATGCGGTCACGCAGCCATCCCGGCTCCAAGCTCGTGCCCCTGAACGCGTCCGGGCCACCGCGCTTGTCGTCGAGTCCGACCAGGAGCGCTCCGCCCTCGTGGTTCGCCATGCAGGCCGCAGCGTCGGCCAGCAGGCGCGCGGCCGCGTCGTCCCGCTCCGCTCCCGGCTGGCGGTCGCCGTTGCGCGCGCGAGTGGTCGGGTCCTCCTTGCAGTCGAGCGTCTCGGTCTCGACATCGGCCGCACGTTCGCCCACGAGCACGCGTGCGATCGCGTTGCGGGCGACGTCCCCCGGAGGGTGCGGACGGCTGAAAACCACATCGGGCACGCCCAGAAACTTATCATGCCCTGTTTGTGGCGTGGAGGATGCCTTTTTTCGTTCCGCACGCAAGGAACGCGGCCGCGGCGCCACCACCGAGGGGCGGCGCCGCGGCCAACGTAGCTATCTGCGCCGGCTCTGCGTGACCTGCGTGGTCAGGCGCACTCTCGGCGCGCCGGACCCGACTCTCGTCGCGCGCACGCGGAACTGCAGCGTGCCGTGCGTGAGGTTGCCGACCTTCACGACGAGGAAGGTGGCGCCGTGGCGCGTCGTCAGTCTCAGCTTGCGGGCGCGGGAGGCGAGCGCGACGACTCTGCCTCTGTAGACGACCCGCAGGCCGGAGATCGTGAACGCGTCGAGCGGGCTCGACCACGACAGCGTCAGCTGCGCGCTTCTCGCCGCGCTGCCGATCGTGACCGCGTGCGCTCTCGACTGGCCCGCGCTTGCGAAGGCGTCTCTGAACGACCGCGGCGGCGACTGGCACGTGAGCGTCGTGCCGATCTCGTTCATCACCGCCTGCAGGTTGCTCGAATCCGTCTGCGGGAAGTACTTGCCGCCGGTGTCCGAGGCGATCTGCTTCAGGCGCGCCCCGTCGCCGCCGGCGATCGCGGTGCCGAAGCCGATCACGTACGTCGGCGGCCCGCCGCGGTGGCCGTTGTTGTAGGTGCCGGCGTCGTGGCCGCCGTCGGTCAGGAAGATGCGCGCCTTCGCGCCCGGGTCGTCGGCCTGCGCCTGCGCGAACGCGGCGTTGTAGTCGGTCAGGCCGTTGTCGGCGTCGATCTTCGCCTGCAGCGCGGCCTTCATCGCACCGGCGTTCGGTCCGATCGCCTCCGGCGGGAAGACCGTGTCGGCGGCCGGCGGCTGGCCGGGGAAGGTGCCCAGCTGGCCGCCGAACTCGACGGCCCCGAGCGTGATCTTCTCGTTGCCGGGCGTGTCGATCAGCAGCTCGAGCGCGGACACGCGCAGCTTGTCTCTGTCGGTGATCATCATCGAGCCGGAGTCGTCGACGATCGCCTCGATGTTCGGCACCGGAGTGCAGCTCGCGGCGGCGAGCGCGGCCGGCGAGCTCGGCGCGGCGGGCGCTCCCGGCACCAGCGCAAGCGTAGCGGCGAGCGCGGCGACGCTCCCGGTGCCCGCGAGGGCGGCGATGCGGCGTGACGTCATGCGGAACGGTTCCTCTCGGTCGGTGTGGCTGCGACGAAAGCACTCCCGGCGGACGCGGTCAACGCCAGTAGGCGAGGTTCGTAGGCGCCATCTCCATGCACCGCTTGTGAGAAGATCGCTCTGGGGGAATCATGGCGCGTGGGGGATCGGCAAACGGACGGACGCTGCGGCTCGCATGCGTCGCCACGATGACGGCCAACGGCCGCTATCGCGTGATCGTGCCGCTGCAGGAGATGGCGCGGCGCGGGCACACCGTCCACTGGCCGGGCGATCGCACCTTCATGGCGCTGCGCGACGGCGGCGCGCCTGCGTGGGACGCGATGCACATACAGCAGATGCACGACGAGGAGTCGCTGGAGATCATGGCGCGGCTGCGGCGCGCCGGGGTCGCCGTCGTGTGGGACACCGACGACGACATCAGCGCCGTCACGCGCGGCAGCGAAGCGTGGCACCGGCAGGGCGGCCGGCGCGGCATCCGCCGCCATTTCAAGGCGGCCGTCCAGGCTGCGCGCACCGCGCACCTCGTGACGACCACGAACGAGCACCTCGCGCAGGTCTACCGCGAACACGGCGTCGAGCACGTCGTCGCAGTCGAGAACTACCTCGCGCCGCAGGATCTCCAGCATCCGCGCACGCGGCATCGGGGCGTCGTGATCGGCATCACGGCCGCCGGCGAGCACGAGCCCGATCTGCGCAAGATGAGGTTCGCCGAGCTGCTCGAACGGCTGCTGGAGCGGCACGACGGCGTGCGCGTCGTCGCGATCGGCGCCGATCTGAGACTCCGCAGCGAGCACCGCTACACGCATGTCAGAGGCGTCGAGATCGAGGAGCTGATCCCGGCCGAGTGCGAGTTCGACATCGGGCTCGCGCCGCTGCTCGACACGCGCTTCAACCGCGCGCGCTCGAACATCAAGCTGAAGGAGTACGCCGCCGCCGGCGCGATGTGGGTCGCCTCGCCGGTCGGCCCGTTCACCGGGATGGGGGAGGAGCAGGGCGGGCTGCTGGTCGAGGACGGCGGCTGGCTGGCGACGCTCGAAGCGCTGCTCGCCGACGCGGATCGCCGACGCGCGCTGACGGACAGAGCGCGCGCATGGGCGCAGACCCAGACGATCAGAGCGGGCGCGGCGCGCTGGCAGGCGGCCTACCGCGAGGCGGTCGAGCTGGCGCGCGGCGGCGGCTGAGCGGCTTCACCACGCGTCGACCATCGTGCGGCGGCGGCCGGTCGCCGGGTCCGGCGGCGGGACCGGCGTGGCGGCGAGCGTCTGCACGAGCCGCGCGCGCGTGTCGGCCGGGTCGATCACGTCGTCCAGCTCGAAGTAGGTGGCGGCGTTGAGCGCGCTGCTGTTCGCGCGCACGGCCGCGACGAGGTCCCGCACGCGCTGCTCGCGCTCGGCCTCGTCTTCGATCGCCGCCAGCTCGCCGCGCAGCGCGAGCCGCACCGCGCCCTCGACGCCCATCGCGCCCAGCTCGCCGCTCGGCCACGCGAGCGTGATCGCGGGTGCGTGCAGCGAGCCGCCGGCCATCGCCTGCGCGCCGAGCCCGAACGCGCGCCGCACGATCACGCACAGGAACGGGACGGTGAGGGTCGCGGCGGTCAGGAACATGCGCGACGTGTGGCGGACCGTGGCGGTCCGCTCGGAGTCGGGGCCGACCATGAAGCCGGGCGTGTCGACGAGGCTGAGCAGCGGCAGCCCGAACGCGTCGCACAGCTGCATGAAGCGCGCGGCCTTGTCGGAGCCGTCGGCGTCGAGTGCGCCGGACAGGTGTCTCGGGTCGTTCGCGATCACGCCGACCGGCCGGCCCTCGATTCGCGCGAGCGCCGTGATGACGGTGCGGCCGAAGGCGGGACGCAGCTCCAGCACGGAGCCGGTGTCGGCGAGCGTGCCGAGCAGGGCGCGCGCGTCGTGGACGCGCTTGGGGTCGGCGGGGACGGCGGTGCGCAGCAGCGACTGATCCGCGCACGACCAGTCGTCTCGTGGGTGGGTGGGGTCCTGAAAGTAGGAGAGGAAGCGCTGGGCGACCGCGACCGCCTCCGCCTCGTCCTCTGCGACGACGTCGATGACGCCGTTGGGCTCCTGCACGCTCACCGGGCCGACCTCTTCGGGCGAGAACGAGCCGAGCCCGCCGCCCTCGATCATCGCCGGGCCGCCCATCCCGATGCTGGCCTCCGGCGTTGCGATCACGACGTCGCAGCAGCCGAGCAGCGCGGCGTTGCCGGCGAAGCAGCGGCCGGAGACGATCCCCACGCGCGGCACGAGCCCGCTGAGGCGCGCGAACGTGTGGAAGCTCGGCACGACCAGGTGGAACAGCTCGGACGAGTCGGTGTCGCCCGGCCGCCCGCCGCCGCCCTCGGCGAACAGCACGACCGGCAGCCGGTGGCGCTCCGCCAGCTCCAGCAGGCGGTCCGTCTTGCGGTGGTTGCGGATCCCCTGCGTGCCGGCGAGGACCGTGTAGTCGTAGGCGAGGATGGCGGTGCGCCGTCCGCCGACGCTGCCGACGCCGGTCACGATCCCGTCGCCCGGCGTCTTCTCGATCAGCTCCTGCTCGGAGCGGCGCGCGCGCTGGGCCGCGAGCGTGAGCGCGCCGTACTCGGAGAACGAGCCGGAGTCGCACAGGTCCGCGACGTTCTCGCGCGCGGTGCGCAGGCCGGTCGCGTGGCGCTTGGCGACGGCCGCCGGCCGCGCGGCGTCCTCTTGCGCCCGGCGCCGGCGCTCGAGCACCTCGGCGAGGTCGGGGCGGACCCCGTCGGCATCGCCGGCCTCCGCGCCCGCCTCCTCGGCGCCCGCCGCGGCGCCGTGCGCGGCCGCCTCGACGCGGAACAGCGCCTGCCCCTCCGCCACCTGCTCCCCGACAGCGACCGCCAGCTCCCGCACCACGCCGGCCTCCGGCGCGACCACCTCGTGGTGCATCTTCATCGCCTCCACCACCAGCACCGCCGCCCCGGCCCGCACGCCGGCCCCCTCGCCCGCGAGCACCTCGGCGACCACGCCCGTCAACGGCGACTCGATCAGCACGAGGCGCACTGTATCCGCCGCCACGACGCCGGACGCCGACTCGGCGGCGCACGGCTATTGGAGCAAGCCAGCTGACCCGCGTGCGCCCGTCAAATCCGCTAAGTAACGCCGGTTCTTGGCAGATTTACGCCGGTCGTTTAGCGGATTCCTCTCGCGCCGGCCGTGCGCCGGAAGCGTCAGATGCGCACGGCCTCGAGCGCCCGCTTCAGCGTCGGCCACTGTGTCGCCCACTGCGCCGGTGGCGCCGCGGCGACGATCACCGAGCTCGTGCGGGGCCCCTGGACGAGGCAGGCGATCTCGGCGAAGCGCAGATGCGTCTTGGTCGTGTAGTCGTCGCGCACGCAGGTGCCGCGTGCGCCGTCGCGCAAGCGCACGCCGCGCGCCGAGCCCTGCGGCGTGACGACGAGGTTGCCCTCCTCGCGGTTGTGCGCGACGCGGAAGCGCGGCCAGTTCGCGAGCGTCTCGCCGCCCTGGCGCGGCGTCAGGTTGAGGAATCCGAGGAAGCTGCCGTGGGCGTCGAGCAGCGCGGCGCTCGCGGACCCGCTGTCGCTGCGGATCGCGTGCCAGCTCGCGGGGTAGGCGAGCACGGCGCCGCTCGGCAGCGTCGCGCTGCGCCAGTCAGCCGGCGGGGCCGCCGGTCGCAGCACAGGGAAGGAGCCGGTCGCGGCGGCGCCGGGCGTGGTCGTCGTGGACGCCTCGTGCGAGGCGCCGGAGCCGCACCCGCTCGCCGCGAGCGCGACGCCGAGCGTCAGCAGTCCCGCGGCGAGCGCGCGTGACACCGTGTCCTAGAGGTTGCCGTCCCCGTCGTCGGGGCCGCCGTTGTTGTCGGAGTCCTGGTCGCCGCCGTTGTTCTGCGGGATGCTGGACGACGACGAGGAGGACGACGAGCCCGACCCGGAGCCGGAGCTCGACGGGGTCGATTCGGCGGGCTGGCTGCTCGCGGGCGGCGTGGACGACGTGGAGCTGGACGAGCCGGAGCTGCCGCCACAGCCGGCGATCGCCAGCGCGGCGAGTGCGAGCCCGACGAGGGCGAGTCGGCGGAAGGTGCGGGTCGGTATCGGCAGGCGCATGGACATCGGAGCTCCTCTCGGACGCGCGCCGGACCCGGCGGCGTCAGACGAATCGGTTCGAACAGTCAGATGCCCGCGCGGTCCGGATCCTTCCCGCCGAGCTTCCCCACGGCACCATCATGCCATTGCTCCGGTTAAGAGTTCGCCGCATCGATCAGTCGCGCATCACGGCGTCGGCGAAGTCGACGACCGCCTGCGCCTGCCGGCTGGCAGCACGGAGCTTGCCGCCGCCCACGGCGTAGAAGCCATAGTGCGCTTCGTCCTTGAGGTTCAGGAGGCGACGGAGGTGCGATCCGTCCGCAGCGATCTCGCTGACGAGTGCCTCGGCGTCGTGATGGTCCTGGGCACGCGAGCGGCGCCCGAGCGCATGGCAGCAGGCGGCGTCGGCCGCGGCGATCCCGGCGAGCACGAACAGCGCCGACGACACGCTTGCCGACTCCTCGTCGCCGTCCTCCGCGATCTCCTGGACCAGCTCGCCGACTTCGAGGAACTTGCGTGCCTTCGCGAGCCGACCGCGCGCCTCCGCTGCCGAGCAGTCCTGCGTGCGACCGGTGCGGCCGCTCATCGCCCGGCTCCGAGCAGGTCGGCGACCGGTGAGCCGTGCAGCGGGATCGCGTCCGCTCGCAGCTCGGCGACGATCGGCGGTGCGTGCTCTCGAAGGCGGAGCAGCTCCGCCTCGCCGACTTCCACGAGGCCAGCTCGATTGCCGGTCCAGCGTCGCACCGACGTGGCGAGTGCGTCTCGCTGCTCGAGCCAGGCTCGGTCGTCCTCGTCGACTCCTCTCGGGCGCACGAGGAAGAGGTCGATGTCGCTGTCTGCGTCGCCGTCTCCCCGCGCGGCCGAACCGAAGAGGGAGACGTGCACTGGTGCGATCTGCCATGCGTCGACTGCGGCCTTGATGCGAGCGAACAGCGTGCCGCGCATGTTCGCGAGCAGCTCGACGGCGGGGGCTGCGACGTGCTCGCGGTTGAGTGTGTACAGCCATGCCCGGCCGGCCTCCCGGCGGTCGACCACTCCTTGCGTCGCGAGGCGGTTGAGGACGTCGAGCACCCCGCTGTGCGAGCTGCGTCCGGTCAGGCGCGCGATCTCTCGCCCGGTCAGCGGCCGGGTTGTGCGTGCAAGCACCATGAGGACGGCGGTGCCGAGCGTGGGGCTGACGGCGGTGTGCGGTTGGGCAACGTCCATATGGACAGTTTACCGTCTATATGGACGGAAAACCATCCAATATGTATGTGGGATTCAGCCCGTGGCGCGTGCCACGCGCGACGCCGCCAGCGCGGCGAGCGTCGCGCGGTGGCGGCGGGCGCCGCCGAGCAGGGCGGCGTCCAACTGGGCGCGCTTGTAGAGCCAGTGGACGTCGGCCTCCCATGTGAAGCCGATGCCGCCGTGCGCCTGGATCGCGCTGGCCGTGACGGCGCGTCCGCCGTCGGCCGCCGCCGCGGCCGCCAGCGCCGCTGCTTCCGGCAGGCGCTCTGGCGCGGCGTCCGCGGCCCAGGCGGCGTACAGCGCCGTCGAGCGCGCCGACTCGGTGTCGAGCAGCATCTGCGCGCAGCGGTTCTGGACCGCCTGGAAGGCGCCGACCGGCACGCCGAACTGCCTGCGCTCCTTGACGTACGCGAGCGTCATCTCGAGCGCCCGCTGCGCGATCCCGACGACCTCGGCGGAGATCGCGGCGCGGATCCGGTCCGCCGCCGCGACCGCGCCGGCCCCGCCGCCGGTGCCGAGCGGCTCGGCGGCGCCGCCGTCGACGGTCGCGTAGCGGCGCGTCGGGTCGATCGTCTCCAGGTGCGCGCAGTCGGCGCCGGTCACGAGCATCGCCTCGCCGGACGGCCGTTCGAGCAGCACGAGCACCTCGGCGCCGACGCCGTCCGCGCACAGCGCGCGCGTGCCGATCCCCGCCGTCGCCTCGCCGGACGCCAGCCGCGGCAGCCAGCGCGCGCGCTGCGCGTCCGAGCCGCACGCCTGGATCGCCGCGGCCGCCGCCGCGACCGACAGGAACGGCGTCGCGGCGCAGGCGTAGCCCAGCTCCTCCAGCAGCACCGCCAGCTCGACCGCGCCGAGGCCCTGGCCGCCGTGCTCATCGCCGACCGCGATCCCCGGCCAGCCGAGCGCGCACAGCTCGTCCCACAGCGCCTGGTCGTAGGCCGCGCCGGCCTCGGCCGCCTCGCGCACGCGCGCCCACGAGGAGCGCGCGGCGAGCAGCTCGCGCGCGACGCGCTTGATCTCCTTCTGGTCCTCGGTCAGGTCGAAGTGCACAGGGGATCCTCTACTTCAGCCGCGGGAGTCCCAGCACCCGCTCCGCGACGATGTTCTTCAGTACCTCGGTCGTGCCGCCCTCGATCGAGTTGCCGCGCGCCCGCAGCAGCTCGAACGCCCACGGCGCGCCGGCCGTCAGCGCCTCGGGGCCGAGGATGTCGGCCGCGAGCTGCGTGAGCTGCTGATTGGTGTCCGACCACATCCACTTCGTCAGCGAGCCCTCGGGGCCGGGCTGGCCATAGGTCTCGATCGCCGTCAGGCCGCGGTAGGCCGTCAGTCTCAGCACCTCGCAGCGCAGGTGCAGCTCGCCGAGCTTGTCGGCGACGACCGGGTCGTCCATCAGGCCGCGCCCGGCCGCCTCGCCGATCAGCGCGTCGAGCAGCTGCCGCATCCGCACCTGCAGGAAGAACGCGAGCCCGGAGCGCTCGTTCATCAACGTCGTCAGCGCGACCTTCCAGCCGTTGCCGACGCCGCCGAGCACGTTGGCGTCCGGCACGCGCGCGCCGTCGAGGAACAGCTCGTTGAACTCCGACTCGCCGGTGATCTGCTTCAACGGCACGATCTCGACGCCGTCCTGCTCCATGTCCATCAGGAAGTACGTGAGGCCCTGGTGCTTCTTCGGCGCGTCGGCGTCGGTGCGCGCGACGAGCATGCACCACTTCGCGTACTGCGCCATCGAGGTCCACACCTTCTGGCCGGTGACGATCCACTCGTCGCCGTCCTTCACCGCGCGGGTCTTGAGCGCGGCGAGGTCCGAGCCGGCGTCGGGCTCGGAGAAGCCCTGGCACCACACCTCCTCCGCCGTGAGGATCGGGACGAGGTGGCGCTCCTGCTGCTCGGGCGTGCCCCACGTCATGATCGTCGGGCCGGCGAGCAGGAGGCCGAGGACGTTCGCGGGGAGCGGCGCGCCGGCGGCCGCCAGCTCCTCGTAGAAGATCGCCGACTGCGTCAGCGTCGCGCCGCGGCCGCCGTGCTCGGCCGGCCAGTGGACCGCCGCCCAGCCGCCGTCGGCGAGGCGGCGCTGCCAGTCGCGGCGCCAGGCGTAGTGGGCGTCCTCGTCTCCGTGCGGCGCCTCGCCCGGCTCGTTGGCCGCGAGCCACGTGCGCAGCTCGTCGCGGAAGGCGGTTCTCGCCGGCGTTGAACGTGAGGTCCATGGCGCTCGTCCTACCCCGCTCGCACGTCCAGCACGACCTTGCCGGTCGCCTGACGCGAGTCGATGCAGTTGAGCGCGCCGGCGGCGTTCTCCCAGTCGAAATGCGCGCCGACGAGCGGTTCCACGTAGCCGCGCTCGATCAGGCGGTCGAGCGCGGCGCCGACATCGCGGTTGAACTGCGGCTTGGGCATCGCGTAGGCGCCCCAGCCGGCGCCGATCACCTCGGTGTTGTTCAGCAGCAGCCGATTCACCTTGACCTCCGGGATCGAGCCGCCGGTGAAGCCGACGACGACCACGCGCCCGCCCTCGCGCAGCGAGCGCAGGCTGTCGGTGAAGCGGTCGCCGCCGACCGGGTCGAGCACGAGATCGGCGCCGCCGAGCGCCTTCACGTCGTCCTTCCAAGCGCCGTCGGATCGCACCACCTCGTCGGCGCCCGCCTCGCGCGCGACGCGCTCCTTCGCGTCGGTGGAGACGACCGCGATCGTGCGCGCGCCGAGCCCGCGCGCGACCTGCAGCGCGGCCGTGCCGACGCCGCCGGCGGCGCCGTGCACGAGCACGGTCTCGCCTTCCGCGAGGCGCCCACGCGTTCTCAGCGCGAAGTAGGCGGTGTGGTAATTAAGGACGAGGCTCGCTCCCTGCGCGAAGTCGAGCGCGTCCGGCAGCTTGAAGGTGAAGAACGCGGGCGCGACCGCCGTCTCGGCGAACGCTCCGAGCGCGGTGAAGGCGGCGACCCGGTCGCCTGGCTGCAGGCCGGTGTTCGGCGGCGCGCTGCGCACGATCCCACCGACCTCGCTGCCCGGCACGAACGGCAGCGGCGGTCTGAACTGGTACTCGCCGCGCGTCTGCAGCACCTCCGGGAACGACACGCCCGCGGCGTGCACCTCGACGACGACGGCCGCCTCGCCGGGCGGGCTCAGCGGGTGGCTCGGCTCCGGCTCCGGCAGCTCGACGTAGCGCAGCGCGCTGTCGGGCCCGGTCAGCTCGGCGATCTGGATGGCGCGCATGCTGCGCAAACTATTCCCTAAGCGCCGTTGGTGCGGCAGCTCTCCAGATCCGCCAGGAGCGAGCGCGGCATGGAGGGAAGCTGCTCGCCCGGGGGACGGCGGAAGCGCGCGCGAACCGCCGGTCCGAACTCGTCGGCGTCGTGGGCGCGCGAGGAGACGAGCGCCGGGATGCGGCCGACGAGGCCGTCGAGCCGGTGCAGCAGCGAGTTGCGGCGGCGCGACACGAGCAGCGTCTCGCGCTCCAGGTCGACGACGACCGCTGCGCGCCGTTCGGCATGCAGTGCGCGCCAGACGGACGCCTCGGCCCAGTCCTCGTCGCTGGCGACGAACGTCACTCTGTCGGGGTAGCCGTCGTCTTCGCCCTCGGCCGGCGTGCGCCAGAACAGCTCGTGCGTCTTCTTCTGAATCGGGGTGTCTGACGTATAGGTCATCGCGTACGCTCCCAGCTGAGGACCATAGCGCGCCAATGGCGCATGATCTTCGCCTCCGCCGCGTTAAGTGCGGAATTCACAGGTCCGTATGTGATAGTCGGCGGCAGCTTCTCGCCGCTGCGGAAACGGTGCTCGTGGTGCTCCTCCGGGCCGTGGGAGTTGTCGAAGACGCGCACGTTGTGCAGCCGGCCCTCACGGAGGACCACGAGGATGGTCGCGTACTCGATCGGGTGGGTGCTCGACCGCAGCGTGCGCATCCACACGTCGGGGGCCAGTCTGCGCCAGCCGTCGCGATCTTTTGGACTCATCGACCGCCCTGATGTCAGGTGGCCGAGAGATTCGCCCCCTTGGGCGTGGCGCTACGCGGAAGTCGCCCCGCGAATGACCGTCAGCAGCGCGTCGGCGGTGCCCTCGGCGGCGTGCTCGCCGGTGCCGAGGCGGCGGACGCCGAGGCCGCAGAGGAGGGCGACGACGGTGCGCGCGTGGCGGGCCGGCTCGGGCACGCCGAGGGCCTCGAGCGCGGCGGTGGCGAAGTCCTCGTAGGCGCCGAAGCAGCGGCGCGAGGCGTCGTGCAGCGCGGGGTCGCGGGAGGCGTGCAGGTGCAGCTCCAGCTCGGCGATCTCCTCCGGCCGGCCCGTGTTGCGCGCGGCGACCTGCTCGACGACGATCGCGGCCTGCTCCGCGCTCGGCCCGCCGCCCTCGTCGCCGGCGCCCGCCCCCGCCCGCAGCTCGGCCGCGAGCGCCTCCAGCCGCGCGACCTCCTCGGCCGCGTACAGCAGCAGGCTGTCGCGCAGCAGGTCGGTCTGCGAGGGGAAGTGGTAGGTCAGCGAGCCGAGCGCGACGCCCGCCTCGGCCGCGACGCGGCGGTTGCTGACGGCGCCGATGCCGCCGGCTGCGATCACGCGCAGCGTCGCGTGGAGGATCCGCGCGCGCGTGTCCGTGGTGGCGGGAACCGGCGCGCCGGCGGGCGATGGGGTCGGCGGGGCGGGTATCGGCGAAGCATAGTCGCCGACCCGGTATCGTTCGTTCGAACGACCGAACGGGAGCCGGTGCCATGGACGCGACCGACGACGACCTCGCCTTCACGGGCCTGCGCGCGCAGGCCGCGCTCGTCGCCTCCGGCCAGGCGTCCGCGCGCGAGCTGGTCGACGCGGCGCTCGCGCGCATCGAGGCAAGCCAGCCCGAGCTGAACGCCTTCCGCTGCGTCCGCGCCGACGCCGCGCGCGCCGAGGCCGACGAGGCCGACCGCCGCCGCGCACAGGGCGACAAGCTGCCGCTGCTCGGCGTCCCCGTCGCGATCAAGGACGACACCGACCTCGCCGGCGAGACGACGGAGTTCGGCTGCCCCGGCACCTTCCACCCGCGCCACGGCGACAGCGAGGTCGCGCGCAAGCTGCGCGCCGCCGGCGCGGTGATCGTCGGCAAGACGACCACCCCCGAGGTCGGCCAGTGGCCGTTCACGGAGGGGCCCGCCTTCGGCGCCACGCGCAACCCGTGGTCGCTCGAGCACAGCCCCGGCGGCTCGTCCGGCGGCTCGGCTGCGGCGGTCGCCGCCGGCCTGATCCCCGCCGCCGCCGGCTCCGACGGCGCCGGCTCGGTGCGGATCCCGGCCGCCTGGACGCACCTCGTCGGCGTCAAGCCGCAGCGCGGCCGCGTCTCCACCTGGCCGTTCCTGAGCGCCTTCAACGGCCTCACCTGCATCGGCCCGCTCGCGCGCACGGTCGACGACGCGGCACTCATGCTCGACGTGCTGTCGGGCAACCGCCCGGAGGACCTCCACCAGCCGCCGCCCCCGCCCGAGCCGTTCGCCGAGGGCGCAAGGCGGGAGCCCGGCCGGCTGCGGATCGCGCTCTCGACGAAGGTGCCGTGGTCGATCGCGCCGGCGGCGCTGGACCCGGCCGTGCGCGCGCAGGTGCAGCGGCTCGCGCGCACGCTCGAAGGGCTCGGCCACCACGTCGAGGAGGCCGACCCCCGCTACGGCCTCGTCGGCCTCAGCTTCATGCCTCGATCGACGGGCGGGGTACGCGAGTGGGTCGAGCTGCACGTGTCGGATCACGCGCAGCTCGACCCGCGCACCCGCGGCACGATGCAGGTCGGGCGCATGCTCAGCCCGCTGCTGCGGCTCGCGCACGCGATCGAGCGGCCGCTGCACCATTACGTCGGGCGGATCTTCCAGCGCTACGACGTCGTGCTGATGCCGACGACCGCCAAGCCGCCCGCGCCGATCGGCTCGATCGACGGGCTCGAGGCGTGGCCGACCGACAAGCTGATGGTCGGCTACTGCCCCTACACCTGGCCGTGGAACGTGCTCGGCTGGCCGGGCGTCAACGTGCCGGCCGGCGTCACCGCCGGCGGCCTGCCCGTCGGCGCGCAGCTGCTCGGCCCGGCGAACACGGAGGGCCGGCTGCTGTCGCTCGCGGCGCAGCTCGAGCGCGTCGAGCGCTGGGATCGCCTGCGGCCCGGCGCGCGGGCGGAGGCAGCGGCGATAGCCTGACGGCCACCATGCGCGTCGCGGTGATCGGTGGGACCGGGGGACTCGGCTCGCTCGTCGTCGCGGAGCTGGCGGCGCGCGGGGATGCGGTGCGCGCGGTCAGCCGCAGAGCGCCGCTGCAGGGGACGCTGCCGCCAGGCGTCGAACATGCCCGCGCCGACCTCGCAAGCGGCGACGGCGTGCGCGCCGCGCTCGAGGGTGTCGACGCCGTGGTCGACGCCGCCAACGAGCGCAGAGCCGCGCGCACGGTGCTCGTCGACGGGACGCTGCGGCTCGTCGCGGCCGGCGCCGAGGCCGGCGTTCGCCATCACGTGCTGATCTCGATCGTCGGCTGCGACCGCGTCCCGAACGCCTACTACGACGCGAAGGTCGCCCAGGAGCAGGCGCTCGCGAGCGGGACGGTGCCGTGGAGCGTGCTGCGCGCGACGCAGTTCCACACGCTCGTCGGCCAGATGCTCGCGCCCGTCGCGCGCCTGCGCGTGCTGCCGCTCGTGCGCATCCCGCTGCAGCCGATCGACACCGCCGTCGTCGCGCGCCGGCTGGCGGACGCCGTCCGCGGCGAGCCCGCCGGCCGCCTGCCGGACGTCGCCGGCCCCCAGGTCGAGCAGCTCGAGGCGCTTGCACGCGCGTGGGCCGCGCACGGCGACCGGCGGTTGCTGCCGCTGCGGCTCCCGCCGCGCGCTCTCGGCAAGGGTGCGCGCGAGATGGCCGCCGGGAACCTGACCGACCCGGCCGCGGCCGCCGGCGGGCCGACGTTCGCGCAGTGGCTGGCGGCGCGGTGAGGTCCCCGTCGCTCGCCGCGCTGCCGCTGCTCGCGCTGTGGGCCGTGCGGCCTGCGGCGCAAATGCGGTGACGGGACCGTGGGGACTACGGCCGTCGCGTGCATGACGGCACGGATGGCGCGCGGCGACTGCGGACGTACGGTGGCTGACATGTCCGTCCGTCCAACAACAGGCTCCATGGAGGTGTCGCAATGACATCCGCACATCGCACCCATCGGTGGATCGCCGGCGTGGGGATGGTGCTCGCCCCGCTGCTGCTGCTCGTCTCGGCGATCGTCCAGCCGACGCTGAAGTCCGGTGAGCTGAACCAGCTCGCCGTCATCGGCACGAACCTCAACGACTGGTACGCCAGCCAGGCGATCGCGCTGGCCGCGCTCGCAGTCGCCGTGCCCGCGATCCTCGGCTTGATGCACATGCTGCGCGAGCGCCAGTGGGCCGCCGGCACGGTCGGCGGAGGGCTCGCGCTGCTCGGCGTCGTGTTCGCAGCCGGCACGGTCGCGCTCAGCCTCGTGCAGTGGGAGATGATGCGCTTCGGCGTGCCGATCACCGTCGCCGCCGCAGTGGTCCACGACCTCAAGCACACGACCGGCATGCAGGTCCCGTTCCTGATCCTGCCGATGGCGTTCGCGCTCGGCATGGTCGTGCTGTCCGTCGGCCTCGCCGCCTCCAGGGCCGCCAACCCGGTGATGGCCGCGTTGATCGGCCTCGGCTCGATCGGCGTGATCGTCGGCTACGCGATCTCCAGCGTGACGCTGCTGATCATCGCCGCCGCCGTGCTGCTCGTCGGCCTCGGCGCGACCGGCCTGTTCGTCCTGCGCGAGACGGACGCCGAGTGGGAGCACACGCCCGAGATCCACGGCTTCCGCCCGGCGGGCCCGCCGCCTGCTGGGGCATAGGCACCGGAAGCTGCGGCGCGACGGAGCCCGGGCGGCGCGCCCGGGCTCCGTTCGCGTTCTCCGGCCGGATCCCCGTCAGGGCGCCAGCCGGAACGGCGGGTACGCGTCGGTCACGAGGATCAGCGCGTACGCCGTCACGCGGTTGTGCCAGCGCCCGACGCCGACGACGTAGTCGAACAGCCCGCGCGGATAGCGGCCGGTGAAGAGGATCGCGAACCAGGCCGCGACGACCGCGAAGAACGCGCCGATCGAGAGGAAGAACAGCACGACGTAGTGGGGGATCGCGAGGAACCACTTGACGAGCGGCAGCCAGCGGTTGAGGTCCGTCTCGGCGTTCGGCCGCGGCAGCTCCAGGTGGACTGCCTGCTGCTCGTCGGTCGACGGATAGGTGTCGTCGAGCAGCGCGACGTAGACGCCGACGCGGTTGAGGAAGCGCAGCAGCTCGCGGTTCCAGTCCTGCCACCACAGCGGGTACTTCTGGCGGAACAGGATCATCAGCAGCGGACCGCCGAACAGCAGCCCGCCCGCCGCGACGACCGTCGCCTGGTTCGAGCCGGTGCCGACGTGGAACGACCCGCCGGCGACGGTGCCGAGCACGATCGCGATCGGGATGACCGTGAAGATGCGGAAGAACGTCGTGAGCCGGTTGAGCAGGCGGTCGGGATAGTCGACCGCGAACGTCACGGGATAGGCGTCGCCGGGCGGTGGGGGAGGCGGGCTCGCCGGCGGTGGACCCGCGGGCGGCGGCGCGTCGAACGTGGACATCGCCGCACCGTATGGCCGTAGTGGAGCGGCGCCATCCGCCGCGCGCCCCCGTCCGGCGTCCGTAGTTCGCCGCAGCGGCCGGTCAGTCGCTCACCACGAGCCCGCGCCGCAACCGCAGCGCGACGCGCACGGGGCGCGTGCCGAGGTCGAGCTGCGCGAGCACGCCGCGGCGCAGCGCCGGGTCCGGGCGTGCGCTCCCCGCCTCCAGGTAGAAGCTCGTCATCGCCGCCAGCACGGTCGCGTGGTGGGTCGCGTCCGGCAGCTCGCGCACCGCCGCCGAGGCCTGCGCGGCGATCGCGGCGAGCCGCGCGGCGGCGTCCTGCGGAGCCGGGTAGCGGCCGGCGTAGCTGTGGTTGCCGCTGCGCGCGTCGGCCGGCGCGTCGGCGACGCTCTCCAGCAGCGTGTTGAGGCCGCAGACCCACGGCCAGTAGGCGGCCTCGATCTGCGTCGCCGCGGCGGGCGTGAGGCGCGCGTCGGCGGCGGCCGCCAGCAGCGCGTGCAGCGCCAGCGACGAGCCGGCCGCCGCCGCCAGCTCCCACCAGCGCAGCGACGGTCCGGCGCCGGCCGGCAGCGCGCCGGCCCACTGCGCGAATGCGGCGAGCGGGAGCGCGCCGAGCATCGCGGCGTGGTTGCGGCTCTGGCACTCGCTCGCGCGCTCGGCCGCGCGGCGCACGCCGCCGGCGACGAGCGCGCCCGCCGGCAGACCTGCGCGCAGCGTGCGGCAGCGCGCGACGAGCGCCGCGAGGTAGCCGCCGTCGTCGCGGCGGCCGTAGCCGGCGTACCAGTCGGCCGCCGCCGCGTCGGCGAGCGCCGCGAGCAGCGCGCCGTGCAGCCGCCGGCTCGCCGCCAGCGGTTCGGGGGCCGGCTGCTCGGAGAGCGTGTCGAGGTAGTCGTAGAGCACCTGCACGGCGACGAGCAGCCGCACGACCGTCGCGCGGCGTAGGCGCGGCGCCGCCAGCGCCAGCAGCGCGGCGCCCTCGGCGTTCGCGCCCTCGTCGCGCAGCGTCGCGCGGGCGTGGGCGCGCAGCGACCGGTCGGGGATCCTCCGCGCGCGCCGCTCCCAGCCGTGCAGCTCGCGCCGCGCGCAGGGGAGGACGGTGGCGCCGTAGCGCCACAGCGTCGCCGGCGCGACCGTGCCGCGCCGGCTCGGCCCCCGGGGCCCGAGCTTGCAAGCAGGCATGCGTCGTCATCTGTGGGCGGCGCCCGCCGCTCCTGACTTGCGACCTAGTCTTGGAGAGCGACGCGCGCCGGAACCCGTGTCGCCAACCAGCTTGGCACGAGCACGAGCGCGAGCGACGCGGTTGCCACGAGCGCGAACGTCTCGAGCACCTGCCAGCCGGCGATCGAGAAGGGCGCCGGGAAGCCGGTCGTGAGGCGCAGCCAGCGGTCGAGCAGCAGGTGCCCGTAGACGCCCGCGAGCGCACCGGCCAGGCAGCCGGCGCCGAGCACGATCGCCGCCTCCAGCAGCAGCGCGCGCCGCAGCTGCCCGCGTGCGAAGCCCTGCAGCCGGTGCGCCGCGATCGCGCGCCGTCGCTGCCAGATCGCCGCGCCCGTCGCGGCCGCGAGCGCGAGCGCGGCGGCCGCCAGCAGCAGCCGCGAGATCAGCGTCAGGCGGTCGAGCCCCTGCCGCGCGAGCCGCTCGTACTGCGCGTGGCGCTGGGCGCTCGTCTGCACCGTCAGCGCCCAGCCGGGCGCCAGCGCGCGCTGCAGCGCCGCCTGCGCGCGCGCCGGATCGGCGCCCGGCCGCAGGTCGACCTCGAGCGCGGTCGGGTCGCGCGTCGCCCATGCGCGGCGGTAGTCGCGCGCCCCGAGCACGATCGCGCCGGGTCCCCAGCCGAGGTTCGTGAGCGTGGCGGCCAGCAGGTAGCGGTGCACGCCGGTCGGCGTCGGCAGCGCGATCGGGCCGCCGACGCGCGCGCCCTGCTCGCGCGCGATCGCCTCCGAGACGGCGATCGCGCCGCCGTGGCGCAGCAGCGTCGCCGCGACGTCGGCGTTGCCGGCGACGAGCTGGCTCGGCGGGAACGGCGTCGCGTCCTGCGGCGGGCGCGCGATCATCCACGCGCGGCGGTCGCCGACGTCGAGCAGGCCGCCGTAGTACGGGCGCACGGCGGCGACGCCCGGCTGCGCGCGCAGCCGGGCGATCGCGCCGCGCGTGGGGAAGCTCTCGGTCGTGAGGTCGTTGCCGCCGGTCGTCACCCACAGGTCGGCGGTCGAGAGGAACTCGCCGAAGTTGCGGTCGAGCCCGCGCACGAGGTCGCTGTGCGCACCCTCGATCGCGACGCTGCCGAAGACGGCGATCGCGCCGCTGGCGGCGAGCGCGATCGAGCGCAGCGTCGTCGAGCGCAGCGCCATCGTCGCGACCGCCAACATGTTGAGCCGCAGGGTGCGCGACAGCCAGCCGCCGGCCTCGACGACGAGCGCGAACAGCGCCGGCATCGCCAGCAGCGTCGCGAGCCCGAGCGCGGCGATCCCCGCGACCGTCGCCCCGGGGTCGAGCGCGAGCAGCACGGTCGTCGCCGCCACCAGCGCCAGCGCCGTCGCGAGCGCGATCCGGCGCGTGCGCGCCGGGAGCGCCTGCCCCGGCTCGCCGCCCTCGCGGTAGACGGCGTCGAGCGGGCGGCCGGCGCGCAGGTCGGCGAGCGGCTGCAGCGCGGCGAGGCAGGTCGCGGCGACGCCGCCCGCGAACGCGAGCGGCACGACCCCCGGCGGCACGACGCGCTGCGAGCCGGTCGGGAACGCGAACGACAGGTAGGTCGGCACCGCCGCGAACAGCGTGCGCGCGAGCAGCTCCCCGAGCGCGACCCCGGCGGCGGACGCGACGATCCCGAGCACCAGCGCCTGGAAGCCGAGCACGGCGACGACCTGTCGCGGCGAGAAGCCCTGCAGGCGCAGGTCGGCGACGCTGCGGCGGCGCTCGGGGACCGTCAGCAGCATCGCGTTGAAGGCCAGCAGCAGGCCGACGATCGCGCTGATCGCGGCGAACAGACCGGTCGACTGGTCGTTCGGGGCCGACGCCTGCGCGAGCACGCGCGACTCCTCGTCGATCGGGACGACCGCCGCGCGTCCCTGCACGAGCGCGCTCAGCTCGCGCCGCACCGCCGCCTCGCGGTGGGGCGCCGCCTCGACGAGGATCCGCCCGACGCGACCCCGCTGCTGCGCGAGCGCCTGCACCTGCGCGAGCCGCGCGACCGCGACGGCCGACTGCGACAGCGGGCCGATCAGCTCCGGTCCGAGCACCGCGGCGATGTGCACGCGCGTGGCGCGCCCGCGCAGGCGCACGACCAGCTCGCGGCTGGGTGCGTCGGCGACGAGGCCGCCGAGCGGCAGGCGCCGCGTTCCCACCTGCGCCGCGGTCGCGCTCGGCAGCAGCAGGCCGTTGCGGAAGACGATCCCCGCCGACGGTCCTATGCCGCGCGTGAGTGCGCCCCCGAGCGTCGCGAGCGCCGGGTCGACGCCGACGAGCAGGACGCTCGCCCGCCCGCGCGCGCCGACGAGCTGCGCGCGCTGCTCGAGCAGCGGCGCCGCGTGGGCGACGCCCGGCAGGCCGCGCACGACATCGGTCAGGCTCGCGTCGAGGCCGTGGTCGTCGCGCGCGACGACCTGCATCTGCGCGTCGCCGGCGATCCCGTCGACGAGCTGGGTGACCGAGCCGCCGATGCTCGCGTTCGCCACGATCACCGCGAGCACGAGCGCGACGCCGATCGCGATGCCGGTCGCGGCGAGCAGCTCCTGGACCGGGTGCGTGCGGATGCGCCGCCCGTACAGGTAGAGCAGCGCGCCGAGTCTCACGGCAGCGCGCTCCGCGCCGTCGCGGCCGCCGCCGCTTCGCCGTTCGCTGCGCCGGAAGGCGCGTCCGCGGGCGCGGCGTCGCGCGCGCCGACGCGTCCGTCGCGCAGCACCAGCACGCGGTCGGCGACGTCGGCCGCCTGCGGGTCGTGCGTGACGAGGAGGGCGCCCGCGCCGCGTTCGCGGCAGACGCTCGCGAGCAGCGCCAGCACCTCGCCGCCGGCGCGGCTGTCGAGGTTGCCCGTCGGCTCGTCGGCGAGCACGAGCGCGGGCTCGTTCACGAGCGCCCGCGCGATCGCGACGCGCTGGCGCTCCCCGCCGGAGAGGCGGGCCGGCTCGTGGTCGAGGCGGTGCCCGAGCCCGACGCGGTCGAGCCAGATGCCGGCATGGCGCCGCGCCTCGCGCAGCGAGACGCGGTCGGCGAGCAGCTTGAGCGCGGCGTTCTCGACCGCCGGCACGCCCGGCAGCAGATGCGGGTCCTGCGTGACGAAGCCGACGTTGCGGCGCTGGTGCAGCGCCAGCTCGCCGGGCGACAGCGCTGCGAGCGACCGGCCGTCGAAGCGCACCTCGCCCGCGTCGGGCCGCTCGATCGCCGCGGCGAGCAGCAGCAGCGTCGACTTGCCCGCGCCGCTGGGCCCGTACAGCGCGACCAGCTCGCCCGGCGCGACGCGCAGCGAGATGCCGTCGACGGCGCGCACCGGCTCGTCCGAGCCGCGGTAGTGCTTGACGACCTTGCGCAGCTCGAGCCGGCTCACGCCGACGGCTCCGCGCGCGGGCGCCTGAACGGCACGACCTCGGCGGCGTGTGGCACGGCGTCCCCGTGCAGCGCGCCGCCGCTCAGCGACAGGGCGCGGTCGGCGCCGGCGAGCCCGGGCGCCTCCGACGCGGTCAGCAGCACCGCGACGTGCTCGTCCTTGGCGATCACGCGCAGCGTCGTCAGCAGGTCGTCGCGCTCGAGCAGGTCGACGCCGCTCGCCGGCTCGTCGACCAGCAGCAGCTGCGGCTGCTGCAGCAGCGCGCGCGCGAGCACGACGCGCACCAGCTCGCCCTGCGCCAGCTCGTGCGGGCGCAGCTCGGCACAGGCGCCCGCCCCGAGGCGGTCGAGCATCGCCTGCGCGCGCGTGCAGGCGCGGTCGATGCGCGTGCCGACCGCCAGCAGCGGCACGGCCACGTGCTCGACGACGAGTTCGGCGTGCGCCGGCGCGAAGCTCGTGTGGCAGTAGGCGATGCGGCGGCGCAGGGCGCCCTCCGGATGCGCGGCGACGTCGATCCCGTCCACCAGCACGCGCCCCTCGTCGGGCGTCTCCAGGCCGGCGGCGACGCGCAGCAGCGTCGTGCGGCCGGAGAAGCGCCGGCCCCACACGCCGACGATCTCGCCGGCGCCGACCTCGAGCGAGACGTCGTGCAGCGCGCGCAGCTCGCGGCGACCGCGCCGGTAGGTCTTCGAGACGTGCTCGAGCGCGAGCAGGCTCATGCGGCCGGCACCCGCTCCCGTCGCGGCTCGCCGACGGCCCCGGCCTCGCGGAGCTGCTCGCGCGCGTACGCGATCCACGCCAGTCGCGCCTCGACGCCGAGCCGCCGCTGCTCGCGTGCGAGCCGCTCGAGCAGCGCGTCGCCGCCGCGGGCGGCCTCGGCGCCGATCTGACCGAGCTCGTCGTGGCAGGCGCGCTCGTGGTCGTCGAGCATCCGCGGCAGCGCGCCGGCGTCGCCCGCGGCGCCGCAGCGCAGGCGCACGAGCAGCTCGGCGCGCGGGGCGTCGGCGCCCATCGGCGCGGCGAGGAAGCGGTGCAGCTCGGCGACGCCGGCGGGCGTCACGCGGTAGGGACGCTTCGGCTGGCGGCGGCTCGCGTCGTCCGCGGCCTCGCCGAGCGGCTCGATCAGCCCGTCGCGCTCGAGCCGGTCGAGCGACGAGTAGAGGCCCTGCGGGGAGACCGCCCAGTGGACCACGCCGAACGCGCGCCGGAAGCGCACGAGCACCTCATAGCCGTAGCTCGGCCGCTCGAGCAGCAGGCCCAGCACTGCGTATTTGGCGCTTGCCTTCATGCGCTGTCGCTCCCCGAAACGCCTACGTTTCCCGACCCAGCGTAACGACGCCGGGCGCCCCATTCAACCAGTTGAACTTTCACTATAAGACTAGATTGTGGTGCTATAGACGTGGGACGCTGTACGGCATCGCACCGCTGCACGCGCGCTCGTCGGCATCCGACTGCGGGAGCTGCGTGAAGCGTGCGGGCCGCTTGCGCGCCCCGGCGTCGCCGTACCCCCCTCGGCCGCCGGGGCCGCAAGTCGAGAGGCGTGCGACGCCGCTCAGCGCGGGTCGCGCCACATCGCCCACATGCGCGGGCCGCGCGGCAGCCGCAGCTCGCGCGTGACGCGGAAGCCGTGGCGGGCGTAGAAGGCGATGTTGTGCTCCTTGGAGGACTCCAGGTAGGCGCCGACGCCGTCCTCGTCGCAGCGCGCCAGCACCGGTGCGAGCACCGCCGAGCCGTGTCCGCGGCCCTGCGCCTCCGGCGCGGTCCCGAGCACCGCGAGGTACCAGTGCGGCGGCGTGGCCGGATGGCGCCGCTCGATCCCCGTCATGCCGTAGGCGACGAGCGGCAGGCGCGGCAGCAGCCGCGGGGAGAGCAGTCCGCGGGTCAGCTCCAGCTCGTCGCGCGGCGTCGTGCGCCAGCGCTTGGGCGGCGCCCACAGCGCCGCGGCGGTGCACTCGGCGTTCGTCCACACCTCGTCGTCGCGCAGCAGCTGCCGCAGGCGCGCGCCGTGGAAGCGCTCGAGCATGCGCGGCCGCACCCGCGCCGGCGGGCAGGCCCAGCCGGCGACGGGGTCGTCGGCGAACGCCTCGGCGAGCGTGCGCGTGAGCGCGGGGAGGTCGGCGGCGGTCGCGCGGCGGGGCTCGGGCATCGCCACGACGCTACCCGGGCGACGGCGGCCGGCGTGCCGGTTGGAGGTTCGCGGCAGACCGGCTGCGCCGCCGCCGGTGACATGGGGCCGAGGGGGGCGGCGGTCACCGGCGGCGGCGTCGTGTCGGTCGACCGGGGAGGAGAGGCGGGGAGCCGGACCCCGGAGCCGGCACTGCCACGACGATGATGCAACGAGGTGGCGGGGCGGGCATCAGCGTTTGGCCGCGCACCGTTCGCGGGGAACCACGGAGGCGGCAGCGCCGCGGCCACGGAGGCGCGAATGCCGCGGTGCCATCTAGATTCACGGCCACAAGCGCCGACCGAAGGAGATCCGATGCTGCGCAAGGTCCTCGTGGGAGTCGACGGCACGCCGAGCGCGCGCGACGCCGTCGTGCTGGCGCGCGCGCTCGCCGCGGCCGACGACCCGGACGTGGTGCTCGTCGGCGCCTACACCGACCCGCTGTTGCCGTTCCCGCCGGGTTTGCGTCGCGACCTGCACCTCGGCCGCGACGTCGAGCAGCTGCTGCTGGAGGTGCGCGGAGAGCTGGCGCCGGCGGCGCGCACGCACGTCAAGGCCGACCTCTCGCCGGGGCGCGCGCTGTGCCACGAGGTCGCCGACGAGCACGCCGACCTGCTCGTGCTCGGCTCCACGCGCCGCGTGGGCGACGGGCAGGCGGGCGTCGGTCGCACCGGCCGCCAGGTCCTGCACGGGGCCGCCTGCGCGGTCGCGCTCGCGGCGCACGGCATCGCCGCCGGCGCCGAGCCGTTCGCGCTCCGCCGCGTCGTCGTCGGCGTCGACCGCTCGCCGGAGGCGGAGGCGGCGCTGGCGCTCGCGCGTCCGCTCGCCGCGGCTGCCGGCGCGCAGCTGACGGCGGTCGCGGTCGTCGACGACCGCCTGCCGGCGACGGTCGCACCCGCCGGGATGGCGGTCGAGCTGGTGCAGTGGGACGACCTCGTCGGCGCCCACCGCGAGCAGGCCGAGCGGCTGCTGGCCGAGCTGGTCGAGCGGATCCCCGGGCTCGCGACCGAGCTGCGCGTCGGCGAACCGGCCGAGGAGCTGGCCGCCGTCGCCGAGCACACGGACCTGCTCGTGATCGGCTCGCGCCGCTGGGGGCCGCTCGCGCGCCTCGTCGTCGGCAGCACCGGCGAGGGGCTCGTGCGCGAGGCGCCCTGCTCGCTGCTGCTCGTGCCGCGGCCGGCGGAGGAGGCGCCGGCCGACGGTTGATCCTGCATCGCCGCCGAGAAACTGAGATCCTGGGCGTCGGGCTCGCCGTGCAGTGCCGGCATGCGGCGGCGGCGAGCTCCGGCCCGATGACGGGGGATCGATCGGAAGCGAGGGGGACACGATGGCGAAGTGGATCGGCGGTCGACGGCTGAGGCGCCGCTCGCTGCCGCTGTTCGCGTGCATTGCGGCTGTGGTCGCGGCGGCGGCGTTCGCGGCCGGCTGCGGCGGCGCCAAGAAGGCGAGCGCCCCGGTGAGGACGGTCGTGCAGATCCAGCACGTGCAGAGGGACCGCTGGACCTACGCACGTGAACGCTTTCGCGAAACGTGCGGCGGCTGCCACACGCTCGCCGACGCGGGCACCCACGGCCGGCGCTACAACCTCGACCACTCCGGTGTCATCGAAGCGCAGCACGCGCGCTACGCGATCGAACACGGCGAACCCGGCATGCCGGCGTGGGCCGGCGTCCTGTCGAAGCGCGAATACGAAGAACTCGTCGCCTACGTCACGACCGTCGCCAAGAACACGCCGGGCGAAACCAACTGGTCCTGGCAGATGACGCTGCGCTCCTCGGGCGAAAAGTGGTCGTCCCAGCAGGCGAAGGACCTCGAAGCCAGATACGCGAACCAGGGCTCCGGCGCCCCCACCAGCTCGAGCTCCAGCGACTCGTTCAGGTAGACGCTCTCGGAGGCGGCGCCCTCTCCGGCGCCGCCGCGTAGAGTGCCGGCGCGATGCCCAACACGCTCGTCGATCGCTCCTGGCCGCTGCTGACGCGCCTCATGCGCGCGCACGTCGCGCTCTACCGCGCGAGCGGCGGCCGGCTCGGCCACAAGCCGCCCGGTCTGCCGCAGATGCTGCTGCTCGACCACGTCGGCGCGCGCAGCGGGGTCAGACGCACGAGCCCGCTCGTCTATACACGCGACGGCGAGGACTACGTGCTCGTCGCCTCCAAGGGCGGCTATCCGAGAAACCCGGCGTGGCTGCACAACCTGCGCGCGCATCCCGACACGACGATCCAGGCCGGCACGCGCAAGCTCGCGGTCCACGCGCACGTCGCGAGCGACGAGGAGCGCGAGCGGCTGTGGCCGCTGTGCGTCGCGACCTACGCCGGCTTCGCCGGCTACCAGAAGCGCGCGGGGCGCACGATCCCGCTCGTCGTGCTGTCGCCACGCCGACCCTGAGGGGCCTCGCGAGCGCCGCGGCGCCCGGTCCCGTCCGCGCGATTGCGCAAACTTCTGTGCACCATTTGGCAGGGTTTGAGAACGAGCGGAGGCAGACACGTATGGCAGAGCCCTTCCTGGGAGAGATTCGGATGTTCGGAGGGGACTTCGCACCGCGCGGCTGGGCGCGCTGCCACGGGCAGCTGCTGCCGATCGCGGAGCACGCGCCGCTGTACAGCCTGATCGGCACGACCTACGGCGGCGACGGCGTCGAGACGTTCGCGCTGCCCGACCTGCGCGAGGACGCCGCGCCGAGATCGCCGCCGCCGATCGTCTTCATCATCGCGCTCGCGGGGGTCTACCCAGCGAGGCCGTAATCGGCGCGCCCGCAATCGCCTGCTCGCGCGCCGAATCTCCTGAGCAATGCGCTGCAGGTGTGCGATTTCAAGGGCGAACGGGCCATGCGTCCCGCGCTCAGCGGCCCGGCGGGCCGAGAAGCCGTATGGGAAGGGAACGGACGATCGCCAGCGAGGACCTCGACGAGCAGCGGCTGCGCCGCCTGATCGAGGTCGGCCGCTCGCTCGTCTCCGAGCGCGACCTCGAGACGCTCCTGACGCAGGTGCTCGACGTCGCGCGCGAGCTGACCGGCGCGCGCTACGCGGCGCTCGGCGTGCTGGACGAGTCGCGCCGCTCGCTCGACCGCTTCGTCACGCGCGGGATCGACGCCGCCACGCACCGCGCGATCGGCGACCTGCCGCACGGCCGCGGCATCCTCGGCCTGCTGATCCAGGAGCCGGCGCCCCTGCGCCTGCACGATCTGCACACGCACCCGCGCTCCTACGGCTTCCCCGCCAACCACCCGCCGATGCACAGCTTCCTGGGCGTGCCGGTGCTGATCCGCGGCAACGCGTGGGGGAACCTGTACCTGACCGACAAGCAGGACGGCGACTTCGACGCGACCGACGAGCAGACGGCGGTGATCCTCGCCGACTGGGCGGCGGTCGCGATCGAGAACGCCAACCTCTACCTGCGCCTGCAGGCGCGGCGCGACGAGCTCGAGCAGGTCGTGCAGGGGCTCGAGGCGACGACCGCGATCGCCCGTGCCGTCGGCGCCGAGACGCAGCTCGACCGCGTGCTCGAGCTGATCGTCAAGCGCGGCCGCGCGCTCGTCGACGCGCGCGCGATGGTGATCCTGCTGCGCGAAGGCGACGAGATGGAGGTCGCCGCCTGCGCCGGCGAGGCCGAGCCCGACGTCGTCGGCCGGCGCATTCCCGTGGAGGGCTCGACCTCCGGCGAGATCCTGCGCGGCACGCGCCCGGAGCGCATCCGCGACGTCGCGGCGCGCCTGCGCATCTCCTCCGACCGGCTCGGCGTCCGCGACGCGCACACGGCGCTGCTCGTGCCGCTCGAGTTCCGCGGGCGGGGGCTCGGGGTGCTCGTCGCGTTCGACCGCATCGGCACCGAGCCGGAGTTCGGCGCCGAGCAGGAGAAGCTGCTGCTCGCGTTCGCCGCCAGCGCCGCGACCGCGGTCGCGACCGCGCAGACGGTCGAGCACGAACGCCTGCGCGAGTCGATGGCGTCCGCCGAGCAGGAGCGCCGCCGCTGGGCGCGCGAGCTGCACGACGAGACGCTGCAGGGCCTCGCCGGCTTCCAGGTGCTGCTCAGCTCCGCACTGCGTCACAGCAAGGGCGAGTCGCTCGAGCTGGCGGTCCGCACCGCCGTCGAGCAGATCGGCACGGAGATCGAGAAGCTGCGGATGCTGATCACCGAGCTGCGCCCGGCGGCGCTCGACGAGCTCGGCCTGCAGCCGGCGATCGAGTCGCTCGCGAGCCGCGTCGCCGCGGTCGAGGGGCTGGAGGTCGAGACCGAGGTCAGCCTCGGCGGCGAGGGGGAGCGGCTCGCGCCGGAGCTGGAGACGGCCGTCTACCGGCTCGTGCAGGAGGCGCTCACGAACGTCGTCAAGCACGCCGGCGCCAGCAGCGTCGCGATCGAGATCGTGGCGCACGACGGGCACGTCGACGTGACGGTCCGCGACGACGGCGCCGGCTTCGACCCCCACGCGCCCCGCGAGGGCTTCGGCATCACCGGGATGCGCGAGCGCGTCGGGCTGGCCGCGGGGACGCTGACGATCGAGAGCAGTCCCGGCGAGGGCACGACCGTCGTCGCGTCGCTGCAGCGGGCGGCGGAGCCGGGCGGCGGCCGCGCGGCCGTCGCCTGACGGCCGCGTCCGTCAGTCTCCGCCGGACTCGATCAGGCCGTGGTCGAGCGCGTAGCGCACGAGCTCGGCGCGCGAGGAGCGGCGCACCTTCTGCTGGATGTGCGCGCGATGCGACTCGACCGTGCGGACGCTGAGGTAGAGCTGCGAGGCGATCTCGCTGTTCGTGTGCCCGAGCGCGATCAGTCTCAGGACCTCCAGCTCGCGCTCGGTCAGGTCGTCGGGCGGGCCGCTCGGCGGCGGCTCGGCCGCCATCCGCGCGCCCAGCTCGGGGTTGAGGTACGTGCGGCCCTGGGTCGCCATCCGCACGGCCTGCACGAGCTCGGCGTCGGCCGCCTCCTTGAGCACGTAGCCGCGTGCGCCGGAGCGCAGCGCCTCGCGCGCGAAGGCCGGGTCCTGCTGCATCGTCAGCACGACGATCGCGGTCTCCGGCGCCTGCTCGACGAAGCGCGGGATCGCCTGCAGGCTCGGCTCGCCGGGCATGTTGAGGTCGAGCACGAGCACGTCCGGGTGGTAGGCGCGCACGGCGCGCAGCGCCGCTTCGACGTCGCCCGCCTCGGCGACGACCTCGATCCCCTCCTCGGCGTCGAGCACCATCTTCAGGCCGGTGCGGACGACCGCGTGGTCGTCGGCGATCACGACCCGCGTCGCCGGCTCGATCGCGGGCACGGCGGACTCGGGCTGCTCGGCTGCGCTCATGGCGGGCGACGATACCGGCCCGCGGCGACGCGACGCCACCGCAGGAGGCACGGGGCCGGGATCCGTCGTTTCCACGGATGCGCGGTGGGGCGCGCCTCTGATGAGCAGGGTGGGCCGCCGGCCTAGCGTACGACTCCATGCGCGACATCGTCATCGGCTACGACGGCTCCGACCGCGGGCACGACGCGCTCGCGCTCGGCCGCTCGCTCGCCGAGCTGCTGGGCGCGGCCGCCGACGGCGAGCCGCCCGACGTCGAGGTCGCGCTCGTCTTCCCGGACGGCGCGGTCGGGGCGAGTGGGGAGCGCACGCTCGACGGCGACCACCGCCGCGGAGCCGACCACATCCTCGACGCTGCCCGCCGCGCCTGGCCCGAGCTGCCGCCCGGCGCGTTCCACGTCGTGCAGGCCGGCTCCGTCTCGGCGGGCCTGCACCGGCTCGCGCAGGAGCGCGACGCCGACGCGCTCGTCCTCGGCGCCAGCCACCGCGCCGCCGCCGGGCGCGTCTTCCCCGGCAGCGCGACCGAGCAGACGCTGCACGGCTCGCCCTGCGCGGTGCTCGTCGCCCCGCCCGGCTACGCCGCCGCGGCGCGGCCGCTGCGGCGGGTCGGCATCGCCTACGACGGCTCGCAGGAGGCGCGCAACGCGCTCGAGGCGGTGCGGCGGCTCGCCGGCCGCCGCGACGACGTGACGGTCGTCGCGATCGACGTCGTCGACCTCGCGCGACCGTTCGCGATCCCCTACGACTACCCGAGCTGGGTCGTCGACCTGCAGGCGATCGGCGACGCGCATCTGCGCGACGCCGCCGCGGCGCTGGCCGGCGTCGCGCACGTCGAGCTCGACCGCCGCGACGGCGATCCGGTCCGCGAGCTCGTCGGCGCGAGCGCCGGGCTCGACCTGCTCGTGCTCGGCTCGCGCGGGCACGGACCGCTGCGGCGGCTGCTGCTCGGCAGCGTCAGCGCGCACGTCGTGCGCCACGCCGCCTGCCCGCTGCTGCTGCTGCCGCACGGGGCGGAGGCTCCGGCCGCAGATGCGGCTGCGACCGAGCGCGCGGGCGCGGGCGCGTGAGCGCGGATTCCGTAGTCGTCCGTGTGCGTCATCGGGGCGCTCCCCCGATGGCGCGTCCGACCTCGCTTCGTAGCCTGAGCATATGACCCGTTCCCCGCGCTCCCCGCTCCAACGCCTGAACGTCGTCGTCGCCGGCGGCGGCATCGCCGGCGTCGAGACCTTGCTGGCGCTGCGCACGCTCGCCGGTGACGCGCTCTCGCTCACGCTCGTGAGCCCGCAGGCGCAGCTCCACTACCGCCCGTTCGCCGTGCGCGAGCCGTTCGACGGGCGCGCGACGCGCCACTACGACCTCGGCGAGATCTGCCATGACCTCGGCGTCGTGCACCGCCTCGACGCGCTCGCCGCGGTCGACGCGGCGGCGCGCACGATCGTGACCGAGCGCGGCGAGCGGATCGCCTACGACGCGCTCGTGCTCGCCCCCGGTGCGCGCGCGAGCGCCGCCCTCCCGCACGCGCACACGTTCCTCGCCGAGGCGGACCCCGGGAGTCTGCACTGGGTCGTGCGCGAGCTCGAGCAGGGCGTCGTGCGGCGCGTCGCGTTCGTCGTGCCGCCCGGCCACACGTGGCCGCTGCCGCTGTACGAGCTGGCTCTGATGACCGCCGCACGGGCGCGCGAGGCCGGCGTCGAGGACGCCGAGCTGACGCTCGTGACGCCCGAGGGCGCGCCGCTGGGCCTGTTCCACGGCGCCGGCAGCACGGCCGTCGCCGAACGGCTCGCGCAGTCCGGGATCGCGTTCGTCGGCGACGCCTACGCGCACGACTACGACGGCGGGACGCTGACGCTGACGCCGGGCGACCGGATGCTCGCGGCCGAGCGCGTCGTCGCCCTGCCGGTGCTCTCCGGCCCGGCGATCGCGGGCGTGCCGTGCGACGCCGACGGCTTCGTCCACGTCGACGAGCGCGGCCGCGTGCCGGGGCTCGACGACGTCTACGCGGCCGGCGACGCGACGACCTTCGCGATCAAGCAGGGCGGGATCGCCGCCCAGCAGGCCGACGGTGTCGCGACGCTGATCGCGCGCGCGGCCGGCGCACGCGTGCCCCAGCCCTCGACGCGCCCGCTGCTGCGCGCGGTGCTGTTCTCCGGCGACGGCCCGCTCTACCTGCGCGCGACGATCACCGGTGGCGAGAGCGTCGTCTCCAGCGCCTCGCGGCACTGCCCGTGGTGGCCGCCGCACAAGGTCGCGGCGCGCTACCTCGCGCCCTACCTGGCCGACCGCGACGAGAGCGATCGCAGTACCGCCGGCCGCCACCTGCGCGCCGTGCCGGCGCCCGGCGCGGCCACGGCGGTCGTCCACCACGACGACGACCCCGGCGGCATCGAGCTGCTCGGGCACGAGCGGCGGTAGGCGATGTCCGACCTGCTGCGGCGGGCGGGCGGAAGCGGAGCGCCGCCGCGCGTGCTGATCGTCGGCGGCGGGGTCGCCGCGCTCGAGGCGGTCCTCGCGCTGCGCGCCCACGCGGGCATGCGCGTCGAGATCGAGCTGATCGCGCCGCGGCGCGAGCTGAGCTACCCGCCGCTCGACGTGCTCGAGCCGTTCGGGCTCGCGCCGCCGCGGCTCGACCTCGCCGACGCGCTCGCGCCGCTTGGCGTGCGCCAGCGGCGCGACATGGTCGACGACGTCGACACGCGCGAGCACTGGGTCCACACCGCGGGTGGTGCGGTGCTGCACTACGAGGCGCTCGTGCTGGCGATCGGCGCGCGCCCGGCGGCACCCTTCCCCGGCGCGCTCGTCTACGGCGACCCACGCTCGCGCGAGGACTTCGCGCGCCTGTTGGCGGCCGCCGATCGCGGGCCGCACGCGGGCCTCGGCGGCCAGCTGCTGTTCGTCGTGCCGGAAGGGGTGAGCTGGCCACTGCCGCTCTACGAGCTGGCGGTGATGACGGCGCGGAGGCTGGCGGCCGCGCCGGGTGCCGGCCGCAGCGTGCCGCGGATCGCGATCGCGACCACGGAGCGCGCGCCGCTGGAGCTGTTCGGCGGGCGCGCGAGCGGCGGCCTGCTCGAGTACCTCGAGCAGCTCGGGATCGCTTTCCTGCCCGGCACGCGCGTGGAGCAGGTCCGCCCCGGCGAGGTCCTGCTCGCCGGCGGTCGCATGCGGCGCGCCGACCGCGTCGTGACCGTCCCGGTGCTGCACGGCCCGCGGATCGAGGGCCTGCCGCACGACGCCGGCGGCTTCGTCCCGATCGACGCGCACGGTGCGGTGCGCGGCGTGCCCGACGTCTACGCGGCCGGCGACGCGACCGACTACCCGATCAAGCAGGGCGGGCTCGCGACGCAGCAGGCGGACGCGATCGCCGAGACGCTCGCCGCGCGCGCCGGCGCGCCGCTGACGCCGGCGCCGTTCCGCCCGGTGCTGCGCGGGATGCTGCTGACGAGCGAGCTGCCGCGCTACCTGGAGTCCGACGTGGCCGGGCCCGGCGGCGCGCGGGTCGCCGAGACGCCGCTGTGGTGGCCGCCGATGAAGGTCGCCGGACAGCACCTCGCGCCGTTCCTGGCAGAGCGCTTCGGCGCGCGCATGCCCGCCGCGCCGCAACCCGACGAACGCTGGCTGGAGGGGGCGATCCCATGCGAGATCACGTTGCCGGTGCCGGAGCCCGCGGCGGGTCCCGTCGCCCGCGCGTCCTGATCGCCGGAGGCGGCGTCGCGGCGCTCGAGACGCTGCTGGCGCTGCACGACCGGAGCGCGGACGGGCTCGAGATCGTCCTGCTGGCGCCGGCGCAGCGGTTCGTCTACCGCCCGCTCGAAGTGCTCGCGCCGTTCGCGCCCGGCGCGGTGCCGTCGCTGCCGCTCGCCGCAGTCGTCGCCGAGCACGGCGCGACGCTCCTCCACGGCGCGCTCGCGGCGGTCGACGTCGACGCCGGCATGGCGGTCACGGCGGCCGGCGAGCGGATCTTCTACGACGACCTCGTCGTCGCCGTCGGGGCGCGCGCGGAGGCGGCCGTCGAGGGCGCGCTGACGTTCGGCGCGCCGCAGGACGCGACGGCGATCGCGGAGGTCGTGCGCGGCGTGCGCGCCGGGACGGTGCGGCGCGTCGCGCTCGCGGTGCCGGGCGGGGTCGCCTGGACGCTGCCGATCTACGAGCTGGCGCTGCAGCTCGGCGGCGAGCGCGACCCGCAGGGGCGCGCGCCCGAGCTGCTGCTCGTCACGCCGGAGCGCGCCCCGCTGGACGCGTTCGGCCCCGACGTCGCCGCCGCCGCACGCGAGGCGCTGCAGGCGCACGGCGTCCAGCTGCGGACCGCGAGCGCGGTCGAGGCGTTCGAGGACGGCCTGCTGTGGATCGAGCTGGAGGGCGCGGCCGAGGTCGACGCGGCCATCGCGCTGCCGCGCCTGCACGGCCCCGCGATCCCCGGGCTGCGGGCGGACGCGGACGGCTTCCTGCCGGTCGACGGCTTCGGCCGCGTGCGCGGCGATGCGGACGTGCACGCGGCCGGCGACGCGACCGACTTCCCGATCAAGCAGGGCGGGCTCGCCGCGCAGATGGCGGACGTCGTCGCCGCCGACGCGATCCATCGCCTGCTCGGCGGTCCACTGCCGGCGCCGTTCGACCCGGTGCTGCGTGCCGTGCTGCTGACCGGCGGCCCGTCGCGCTTCCTGCGCGCGCACCTCGCGCGCGGCGGCGGCGAGCGCGACGGGGAGGAGGTCGCCGACGAGCCGCTGTGGTGGCCGCCCGCGAAGATCGTCGCCCACCACCTCGCGCCCTACCTCGCCGAGCGGCTGCTGCGCGACCGGCCCGACCGCTCTGGTAGCATTGCTTGCAATGACAGCAGTGCAAGCACATAGCGCACACGGCTCCACCATCACGGTCCGCAACCTCGACGACATCGTCAAGGCGCGGCTGCGGATGCGCGCGGCGCAGAACGGCCGCTCGATGGAGGCCGAGGCGCGCGCGATCCTGCGCGACGCGCTGCTCGGGCCGGGCGCCTCCGAGGCGCGTCTCGGCAGCCGCATCCACGATCGCTTCGCGGGGCTGCGCGGGGACGCGCTCGACCTGCCGCCGCGCAGCGAGCTGCCGCGCGCCGCCGACCTCGGCGCATGATCGTCCTCGACACGAACGTCCTCTCCGAGCTGATGCGCAGACGGCCGTCGGAGGACGTGCTGAGCTGGATCGACGAGGAGGACCCGCGCACGCTCGCGATCACGGCCGTCACCGCCGCGGAGCTGCTGCACGGCGTGGCGCGCCTGCCGCACGGCGCCCGCAGGCGCAAGCTCACGGCTGCGGTCGACGGGCTGCTGACGGAGGACTTCGCCGGTCGCGTGCTGCCGTTCGACGGCGCCGCCGCAGTCCACTACGCCGAGCTGGTCGCCGCGCGCGAGCGCGACGGGCGGCCTGTCAGCGTCGCCGACGGCCAGATCGCGGCGATCTGCCGCCACCACGGCGCGACGCTCGCCACCCGCAACGTGCGCGACTTCGACGCCGCCGGCCTCGACCTGCTCGACCCCTGGGCCGCGCCGGTCCGCTGAGGCTCGGCGAGCGGCGAGAGCGGCGGGACGCTACGCAGCGCCCCGCGATCCGTCCCCGGGGGATGTGGGCGACGGAGCTGCCGGTGCGGAAGGCGTCGAGGGCACAGCCGGCACGAAGCCGATGAAGCCCGTGGCCCCGGCCGGAGGCCGGCCGGTCATCCGCAACTCCGACTCACGCAGTTCGCGCTTGGTGATCTGGGCGATCTGAGGGTCAGTCATCTGTCACAGCTCCTTGCTGAGAAACCCACTCTACCGCCTCGATCTCGCTCCCCGCGATGAACGCGCCGAGCCCGCCGGCGGTGGGATAGAACCTCCCGTCGTCGGCTTGGCGCAACGTCTCCTGGATGTAGAGATCTCGCGGTTGAGGAGAGAGCGCGATGCGCGAGTCGTCGGCGACCGTTCCCGCGATCTCGCGTCCGCCCTTGGTGATGACGCGGACGAAGACATATGGCTCGTTGCGCCGGATCTGCTTCCACGTGCGGTCCCACGTGGTCGGACTGTCGTGCAGCAGGCGGGCTGACACGGTCATCAGGCTCTTGCGCCGGATCCGTCGTCCCACCGACTCCTGTGGGGCCTCGGCCGGTGGCGGAGTTGGAAGCTCGTTCCGGGCCGTCCAGACCCGGTCGGTGGTCCAGTCCACGAGTTGGCCGAGCACGAAGCCCACGGCGCCGGGAATGACCAGCAGCTCGACCGCGAATCGGTAGGTCTGCGCTTCGTGCGTCCCCAGTGCCGTTCCCACGCGCACGCGCTCGTAGAGCTGCCGTCCGCCGAGCTTCCACGCGATGACGGCGATGAGTGCGCTGACGGTGATCACCCGCGCGGTCGCCACCAGGCCTTCCGGGTGATCCGGGACCGCGCGTCCCGAGCGGTACCCGGAGATGGCCAGGAAGCCGGGCACGACGACGACGAGGAAGACGAGCGCTGCCTGTGCGGTTCCGGGCATGCGAGCAGCTTACGTCGCCCCTCGCTGAGTTCAACCGGCTAGATATGTGAATTCGACGCCGCGCGCCGTGATCGGTCAGTCGTCCCAGTCGCTGTGGCGGGTGACGCCCTCGCCGCGCTCTTCGCCGTGGTCGTGTGCGTCGCCGCCCTGGTCGTCGCCGCCGGACGTCGTCGTGCTCGTGGTGGCGGGCTGAGACGGCGCGGTGGTGGTGCGCGATCCCTGCGCGTGCGTCACGCGCGGCGCCAGCTCCTCGCCGGCCGACGGCGGCTCGGCGGAGAGGCCGATGCGCTGGCTCGAGAGCTGTGTCGCGGCGTACGTCACGCCGGCCGCCAGCGCGAGCCCGATCAGGCCCACGGCGATCCACACCAGCAGCGTGCGTACGCGCATCGACATGACGCTAACGGCCTTCCTGCAAAGCGACAGCCAAGGGCGGCAGCCGCAGCACGGCGCGCGCGCCGACGGCGACGTCGGTGCGGTTCGCGATCGTCACCTCGCCGGCCCAGCGGCGCGCGAGCGTGCGCGCGATCGTCAGGCCGAGGCCGGTCCCGCCGGGCGCCCGGCGGCCGGCCGCGCCGCGGTGGAAGCGCTCGAAGACCGCCTCCGCCTCGCCCGCAGCGAGGCCCGGCCCCTCGTCGAGCACCTCGATCGTCTCGCCGGAGGCGCGCAGCGCGACGGTCGAGCCCTCCGGCGCGTAGCGCAGCGCGTTCTCGACGAGCGCGTCGAGCACGCGGTCGACGTCGGCGCGCGCGGCCGAGGCGAGCGCCGGCGACTGCGGACGCGCGAGCACGACCTCGCGCCCCTGCTCGCGCGCGAGCGGCTCCCAGCGGCGGTGCGCCGCCGCGGCCGCGCCGGCGAGGTCGATCGGCTCGGCCGAGGCGTCCGGCTCGCCCGCGCTCGACAGCACGAGCAGCTCTTCGACGAGCTGGGCGATGCGGTCGACCTCGCGCTCGCCGGCCGCCAGCTCGACCGCCGCCTCCGGCGAGACGCCCGCCGCCTCCGCCTCCTCGAGCCGCAGCCGCAGCCCCGCCAGCGGCGTGCGCAGCTGGTGCGAGGCGTCGGCGACGAACGCCTGCTGGCGCGCGAGCATGTCGCGGATGCGGTCGGTCATGTCGTTGAACGAGTGCGCCAGCGAGCGCTCCTCGGTCGAGCCCTCGAGCGCGACGCGCGTGTCGAGATCGCCGGCAGCGACGCGCGCGGCGGCGGCGCGCATGTGGCGGATCGGCCGCACGAACTGGCCGGCGATCGCGGCACCGGCGAGCAGCCCCAGCGCGAGCACGATCGCGCCGACCAGCAGCAGTCCGGCGGTCGAGCGGCGCACCGCGCGGCGCACGGCGGCGACGCTCTGCGTGATCCGCACGACGCCGACGACGTGGCCGCGCGTGCCGTGCAGCACCGGCGCGGCCGTCGCGAGGATGTTCTGGCCGAGCGTCTGGCTGTCGCGCTGGCTCTGGATCGCGCGGCCGTGCAGCGCGGCGGCGACCTCGGGGCGGTCCGCGTAGCTCGTGCCGAGCGGGCCGCCGGCCGAGTCGGCGAGCAGGCGCCCGCGCGCGTCGAGCACGATCACGCGACCGCGCACCGAGTGCGCCGCCGAGTCGGCCAGCTGCGCCAGCGCGACCGGCTGCGCGGGCAGCACGAGATCCGCCACCGAGGCGGCGACGACGTCCGTCTGCCCGCGCGCCTGCGTGCGCACCTCCGCCTGCACGCGGCCGTTGAGGCTGAAGATCAGCGGAACCTCCAGCGCGACGACCGCGAGCAGCAGCACGTACGCGAGCGCGAGCAGCAGGCGCGTCCGCAGCCCTATGCCGTCAGCTCCTCGTCCGAGGCGAAGCGGAAGCCGACGCCGCGCACCGTGTGGATGAAGCGCGGTGCGGCGGGGTCGTCGCCGAGCTTGCGGCGCAGCCAGCCGACGTGCACGTCGAGCGTCTTCGTCGAGCCGAACCAGTTGACGTCCCACACGTCCGCCATCAGGTCCTCGCGCGAGACGACGCGGCCGGCCTCGCGCATCAGCCGCACGAGCAGGTCCAGCTCCTTGCGCGCGAGCTGCAGCTCCTCGCCGTCGAGCCACACGCGGCGCGCGCCCGCGTCGACCTCGAGCGGGCCGGCGCGCAGCACGTCGTCGGTCTCGGCGTTGCCGCGCTGGCCGCCCGCGGCGCCAGTGGCGGCGGCGCCGGTGCGCCGCAGGACGGCGCGGATGCGGGCGATCACCTCGGCGCCGCTGAACGGCTTGACGACGTAGTCGTCGGCGCCCAGCTCCAGCCCGACGATGCGGTCGGTTCTCGGTGCCGCGCGCGGTCAGCATCACGATCGGCACGTCGCCGCGCCGGCGCAGCTCGCGGCAGACCTCGCGCCCGTCGCCGTCGGGCAGCGTCAGGTCGAGCAGCACGAGGTCGGGGTCGATCTGCGCCGCCGTCTCGAGCGCGCCGGCGGCCGTCCCGACGGTCGTCGTCTCGAAGCCGGCGCGCACGAGCGCGCGCGTGAACGGCTCGGCGATCGACGGCTCGTCCTCGACGAACAGGATGCGGGGACCGGCGCCTTCCGTCATGCAGCGGAGGCTAGCGCTCGCGGCACCTGTCACCACGGTGACAGACCGCATTCACGGTGTGGTTTTGCCAGCCCCTTACCCGCCGTTGACGGTGGCTTGGCGCCCGTGTCGCAACTCTGCCCACGTCGCAGGTTCCCTCCGTCGAAGGAGCTTCCCCCGTGCAGCGCAGCAGCAGAGCCCTTGCCAGCGCAGCGGTCGTCGCCGGCCTCGGCGGGCTGACCGCGATCGCGCTCGGCTCGCAGCCGGACAGACACGGCACCACCACGAAGACCGCGCTGACGCCGCTGCGCGTCGTGCGCACGCAGGTCGAGGTGCACACGGTCACGCGCGTGCGCCGCGACCTGCCGCCGCTGCAGCCGAAGACGGTGCAGCCCTCGGGGCCGGCGCCGCACGTGGCGGTGACGCCCGTGTCGGCACCCGCGCCCGCGGCGCCCGTCCCCGCGCGGGCGACGCCGGTCGTGCAGCGGACGCCCGCCCCGGCGCCGCTGCGCACCCGCGCGAGCGGCGGGGCGGGCACGAGCCATGGCGACGATGGATCCGAGGGCGGCCGTCGAAAGGAGCACGAGAGCGATGGCCAGGACGACTGACAACCGATCCCGCGGCCGCGCGCGCGCCGCCGCGGGCGACTTCGACGCGCGCGCCGGCGCGCGGCCGCGGCGCCGCCGGCCGTCCCCCGGCGCGGTCCTCGGCGGATCGCTCGCGCTGTTCCTCGCGCTGCTCGCGCTGCTCGCGTGGCAGATGCGCGGCGGCGGCGACCCGGCGCTCGGCGCCGGCAGACCGGTCGTGCGGCTGCGGCGGCCGGTGCAGATCGTGCTCATCCACCGCGTCGTGCGCAAGGTCGTGATCGTGCACAAGCACCGGCCGGCGCTCGTCGCGAGCGCGACGCCGGTGTCGTCGGGTGCGGTCGCGTCGGCTCCGTCTGCGTCCGCGCCCGTCTCACAGGCGCCGGCCCCGGCGCCCGCCCCGGCCGCCCCCGCGCCGGCGCCCGCCCCGGCCCCCGCGCCCCCGCCGGCTCCGGTCGTCACACGGTCCTCATGAGCCTGCGCCGACCGCACGACGGCGCGCTCGGCGCGCCCGCGCAGCCGGGCGTCCGCCTCGCCGCCGAGCACGACGTGACGTTCGCCTGCATGGGCTGCACGTTCCGGCTGCTCGTCGGCGCGCCGGACGCCGCCGCCGCGGTCGTCGCGGCGCAGGCGCAGCTCACGGAGATGGACGCGCGCCTCTCGCGCTTCCGTCCCGACAGCGAGCTGAGCCGCCTCAACGCCGACCCGCGCCCGGCCGTCCCGGCCTCGCCGCTGCTGCTGGCGACCGTGCGCGCCGGGCTGTGGGCGGCGCAGCGCACCGGCGGCCTCGTCGACCCCACGCTCACCGGCGCGCTCGTGCGCGCCGGCTACGACAGATCGCTCGCGGGAGCGACCGCCGGGCCGGTGCGCCAGGCGCTGCTCGACGCGCCGCCGCGCCGGCCCGCGCGCCCCGACCCCAGCGCCCGCTGGCGCGCGGTGCGCGTCGACGAGCAGGTCGCCACGATCGCGCGCCCGCCGGGGCTGGCGCTCGACAGCGGCGGCGTCGGCAAGGGGCTCGCGGCCGACCTGCTCGCAGAGCGGCTCGCCGGCCACACGCGCTTCGCCGTCGACGCCGCCGGCGACGTGCGCGTCGGCGGCGCGCGCACCGCCGCGCGCCCGCACGAGGTCGACGTCGCGCACCCGTGGGAGGACGAGCCGATCGGCACGCTGCGGATCGCCTCCGGCGCGATCGCCACCTCCGGCATCGGCTCGCGCCTGTGGGCGACGTCCGGCGGCGGCCACGCGCACCACCTGATCGACCCGTCCAGCGGCGAGCCGGCGTGGACGGGGCTCGTCGCCGCGACCGCGCTTGCGCCGACCGCACTGGAGGCAGAGACGCTCGCGAAGGCGGCGCTGCTGAGCGGCCCGCTCGGCGCGCGCCGCTGGCTCGCCGAGCACGGCGGCGTCGTCGTCCACGACGACGGCACGCCCGAGTGGATCGGCCCGGCGCGGCCGCAGCGCCGCACGCCGACCGAGCGGCAGCCGCCGCGCCTGCGGATCGCACTGCCCGCACCGACGCCAGGAGGTCGCCCCGCATGATCCTCGCCGTCGCACCGGACCCGCTCGCGCACGGCTGGTGGCTCGCGAGCCGCGCCGCCGGCGTCGTCGCGCTGCTGCTCGTGACCGGCTCGACGCTGCTCGGGCTCGCGATGGCGACGAGACTCGCGCCGGGGCAGACGCCTCGCGCCGCGGCTGCTCACGCTGCACGAGCAGCTCGCGCTCACGGGCCTCGTCGCGATCGCCGTCCACGGCATCACGCTGCTCGGCGACCCGTGGCTGGAACCGGGCCTGGCCGGCATCGCGCTGCCCGGCGCGATGGCCTACCGGCCGCTGTTCACGTCGCTCGGGGTGGTCGCCGGCTGGCTGGCGGCGCTGCTCGGCCTGTCCTACTACCTGCGCCGCTTCGTCGGCGTGAACCGCTGGCGCGTGCTGCACCGCTTCACGCTCGCGGCCTACGCGCTCGCGGTCGTGCACACGCTCGGCGCCGGCACCGACGCCGGCTCGGCGTGGCTGCGCTGGCCGCTGCTCGGGTCGGCCGCGCTCGTGCTCGTCCTGCTCGCGGTGCGCGTCGCGCGCCGCGATCGTTCAACCAGCAAGGGAGTCCCTATCGATGACCGTCCGATCCAGGCCCCGGCCCCGCGCCGTCGTCCGCTCCCAGCAGCTCCTCGGGTGCGCTGAAGCGGAAGCCGACGCCGCGCACCGTGTGGATGAAGCGCGGCGCGGCGGGATCGTCGCCGAGCCGGCTGCGCAGCGTCCCGACGTGCACGTCGAGCGTTCGCGAGGCGTCGGACGAGTCGTCGCCCCACACGTCGTGCATCAGCTCCTCGCGCGAGACGGGGTGGCCGGCTTCGCGCATCAGCCGCGTCAGCAGCGCGATCTCCTTCGGCGGCAGCTTCAGCTCCTTGCCGGCCAGCCGCACGGAGCGCGTGAGCCGGTCGAGCTCGAGCGGGCCGACGCGCAGCACCTCGCCGCCGCCGTCCGCCCGCCAGCGGCGCAGCACGGCGCGCACGAGCGCGACCGTCTCGGCCTGGCCGACGGGCTTGACGACGTAGTCCTCGGCGCCGTCGCGCCAGGCGTCCAGGTCCGCTCCGCCGCGGCTCTCGGCGAGCACGACGACCGGCGCGTGCGCGAGCCGGTGCAGCGAGTGGACGAGCGCGAGGCCGTCGCCGTCGGGCAGCGTCTCGTCGACGAGCGCGATGTCGAACGGCGCGTCGTCGGCGCGCGTGAGCGCTTCGGCGCCGGTGGCGACGGTGGTCGTCGTGTGGCCGGCGCGCGCGAGCGCGCGGACGAGCGCGTCCGCGACGTCCTGCTCCCCCTCGACCAGCAGGATGCGAGCCATTGGTCCAGATCCTGGCATAAGTGGCTTGAGCATTGGGGAAACCTCGACGCGGGTAGGCGGAGTCGATGAGCGATCCGACCGTCGCCGCACGCCGGCGTGCCCGTCTGCGCCACTGGGCGCCGCGCGTCGTGCTCGCAGCACTTGCCGCCTTCGCGCTGATCCAGCTCGTGCCGTACGGGCGCGCGCACGCCAACCCGCCCGTCCGCTCGCAGCCGCGCTGGGACAGCGCGCGCACGAAGGCGCTGTTCGCGCAGGCGTGCGGCGCCTGCCACAGCAACCTCACGACGTGGCCGTGGTACAGCAACGTCGCGCCGGTTCCGTGGCTGGTCCAGCACGACGTCGACGATGGCCGCGCGCGCTTCGACGTCTCCGAGTGGCGCCAGCAGGCGCAGCCGGCCGCGGACCGCGTCGCGCAGGCGGTCCTGTCCGGTCGCATGCCGCCGCTGCAGTACAAGGCGATCCATTCCGAGGCGCGCCTGTCGTCCGCGCAGCGCGCAGCGCTCGCGGCCGGCCTGCAGCGCACGTTCCAGAACAGCCCGCCGCCGCGCATCTCCGTGCGGCACGGCGGCTGACGTCGTCCGCTCAGTCCCGCAGCGCCGGCGCCGGCGCCGCGGGGCGGGCGGGAGTGACGCGCACGCGCGCGTCCACGACCATCGCGCCGCCCGGGTGGGCGATCACCGGGTTGCAGTCCAGCTCGACGATCTCGGGATGCGCGTCGACGAGCGCGCCGATGCGCAGCACGACCTGCTCGAGCGCGGGCAGGTCGACCGGCGGCTCGCCGCGCGCTCCGCGCAGCAGCGGCGCGATCGACAGCGAGTCGACCATCGCGCGCGCGTCGCGGTCGGTCACGGGCGTCAGCCGCACGGCCACGTCGTGCAGCAGCTCGACCGCGCGCCCGCCGGCGCCGCATGCGACGACGGGGCCGAACAGCGGGTCGGCGGTCGCGCCGACGAGCAGCTCCTGCCCGGCCGGCGCCATCGCCTGCACGACCCAGCCGTCGAGTGCGTAGCCGGCGCTCGCGAGCCGCTCGCGCATCTGCTGCGCCGCCCGCCGGGCGGCCGCCGGTGAGGCGAGCCCGAGCGCGACGCCGCCGGCGTCGCTCTTGTGCAGCAGCCCCGGCGCGATCGCCTTCAGCGCCACCGGTCCGCCGATCTCGGCGGCCGCGCGGGCGACCGCCGTCGGGCTGCGCGCGATCCGCTGCGGCGCGAGCGGCACGCCGTAGCAGTCGAGCAGCGCGTGCACGTCATGCGGCTCCAGCCACGCGCTGGGCGGCGCGCCGTTCGTCGCCGCCGTGCCGCTGACCCCGAGCGCGCGCGCGACGATCGCCGCCGCCTCGTCCGGGCGCGCGTCGGCGATCGTGGGCACGGTCCCGCGCGGCTCTTCGCGCCAGCGCGCGTGCGCGACGGCGCGCCCGAGCGCCCGCGCGGCGTCCTCGGGGTAGCGGAAGGCCGGCAGCGGCGGCGTCTCCTCGGGCCGCTCGTGCAGCACCTCAGGCGCTCTCTCCGCGGTCATGAAGCAGGTCAGCAGCGGCAGGCGGCCGGCGAGCGCGCGGCTCGCGGCGCGGACCGCCGCCGCCACGTCGCCGGCCTCCGTCACAAGCGGCGGCACGAACACCACGACGATCGCGTCGACCGCGCCCGACGCGCCGATCGCCTCGATCGCCGCGCCGAACGCCTCCGGCGAGGCCGCCGCCAGCAGGTCCACCGGGTTGCGCAGCGACGCGCCCGCGGGCACGACCTGCGCGACCGCCTCCTGCACCTCGTCGGGCAGCTCCGGCAGCTCCAGCCCGGCGGCGATGCACGCGTCGGCGCAGAGGATCCCCGGGCCGCCCGCGTTCGTCACGATCGCGACGCGGTTGCCCGCCGGCAGTGGCTGGTGCTCCAGCAGCGCGGCGAGGTCGAACAGCTCGCCGAGCGTGTCGGCGCGCAGCACGCCCGCCTGGCGGAAGAGCGCCTCCACTGCGGCCTCCGAGCCGGCCAGCAGCGCGCCGGTGTGCGAGGCGGCGGCGCGTGCGCCGGCGGCCGAGCGCCCGGCCTTGACGGCGACGATCGGCTTCGTGCGGCCCACGCGCCGCGCGATCCGCGCGAACTTGCGCGGGTTCCCGAACGACTCCAGGTACAGGAGGATCGCCCGCGTGCGCTCGTCCTGCTCGCACCACTCGAGGAAGTCGTTGCCGGACAGGTCCGCCTTGTTGCCGACGGAGACGAACGCGGACAGCCCGATCCCGAGCGCGTGCGCCTGCTCCAGCAGCGCGATCCCGACGCCGCCGCTCTGCGACAGCAGGCCGAGGTGGCCGGACGGCGGCGCCGTCGGCGCGAAGCTCGCGTCGAGCCGCACGTCGGGGTCGGTGTCGATCACGCCGAGGCAGTTGGGGCCGACGAGCCGCATGCGCCCGGCGCGGCAGGTCGCCAGCAGTTCGTGCTGCAGGGCGACGCCGGTCTCGCCCATCTCCGCGAAGCCGGCGGCGAGCACCACGAGCGCCCGCACGCCGCGCTCCGCGCACGCGCGGGCGACGGGGATGCACTGGTGCGCGGGGACCGCCAGCACGGCTGCCTCCAGCTCGCCGGGGATCTCGTCCACCGACGTGTAGCAGTGGTGCCCGAGCACCTCGCGCCCTCTGCGGTTGACGGGGTAGAGCGCGCCCGCGTAGCCGCCGGCGACGAGCTTGCCGAAGACCGCGCCGCCGATCGTGCCGGGCTCCGGCGAGGCGCCGACGACCGCCAGCGAGCGCGGGCGCAGCACGCTGTTCATCGCGGCGACGGCGGCGATCGACTCGCGCTGGGCGAAGCGCTCGCGCGCCTCCTCCGTCAGCGCCGTCGGCATCTCCACGTGCAGCACGCCCGGCTCCGGGCGCACGTGCAGCGGCAGGCCGCTGTCGCGGAAGACGCCGAGCATCGCGTGGTTCTCCGGCAGCACCTCCGCGACGAACGTGTCGATCCCCTGCGCGCGGGCGCCGAACGCGAGGTGCGCGAGCAGGATCGTCGCCAGGCCGCGCCCGTGCATCGCGTCGGCCGTCTCGAACGCGACCTCGGCGCGCTCGGGGTCGATCCGCACCCACGCGGCGTGGCCGACGATCGCGCTCGCACCGTCGCCGGTGAGCGCGATCAGCCCGTCGCGCTCGCGCCGGTCGACGTCGGCCGCCCAGCGCGCGGCGGCGTCGACGTCGGCCGCGCCGGTGAACCAGCGCAGCCGCTGCGAGGAGGGGGAGAGGTCGCCGAGGAACGCGCGCAGCGCCGGCAGGTCATCGCCGCGGACCGGCCGCACGTGCACGGGCGCGCCGTCGCGCAGCGCGACGTCGACCTCACGCGCGGCGAGCGCGGCATCGCTCGGCGGCGCGGACACGAGCCCTCCCGTGGCACGTGCGTGCATCGGACCGATCGTACGCTGCGCCGGGGTGCGGTCAAGCCCGCCGATCCGCCAGGACGGCCGCGCTCAGCGGTCGTCGTCCTCGTCGTTGAGGCGGCGCGTGAAGACGACGACGATCGCCGCGGTGAAGACCGCGACGGCGACGATCGCGGCGGCGACGAAGCCCCACGTCGGCCCGGACGCGAGCCACACGATCAGGCCGACGACGGCCAGCATCGGGATCAGGAACAGGAACAGCAGCGGCGCCGCCGTCGTGTCGCGGTGCGTCGCTGGATTCATGAAGGCGTGGAAGCTGGTCATCGCTGGCTCCTCGTCAGGTCTGTGACCTCCACGATGCCGCGCGCCCGCCGCGGCGACAGCCGTGCGCCGCCGCACGCCCGCCGTGCGGGACTACGGATCGCTCACCGTGGCGGGCCGCGGCGCGCCGGCGCGGGATGCCAGGCGTGCCAGCGCGCCGCCCGCCGCGCGACGCGCCGCGCGCGCCGGTGCTCGCGCGTGCGCGGCGGCTGCGCCGCGGCGCGGAAGAACCACGCCTTGCCCAGCTCCACCAGCACGAGGTAGACGGCGATCATCCCCGCGAGGATCAGGAAGAAGTCCCACGGCAGCGGCGTGAAGCCGAGCAGGTGCGCGGCGGGGGAGTAGGGCAGCGCCGCGCCGATCGCGACGACCGCCAGCGTCGTCGCCAGCAGCGGCCGGCTCGGGCGGCTGCGCCAGAACGGCACGCGGCGCGTGCGGATCACGAACACGACGAGCGCCTGCGTCGCGAGCGACTCGACGAACCAGCCGCTGCGGAACAGCGCCGGCCCGGCGTGGAAGACCCACAGCATCACGCCGAAGGTGACGAAGTCGAACGCCGAGGAGATCGGCCCGAACAGGCGCATGAAGCGGCGGATCAGGTCGATGTCCCAGCGCGCCGGGCGCTCGAGCATCTCCTCGTCGACGTTGTCGGTCGGGATCGTCAGCTCGCCGACGTCGTAGAGGAAGTTGTTGAGCAGGATCTGCGTCGGCAGCATCGGCAGGAACGACAGGAACAGCGACGCGCCGGCGGCGCTGAACATGTTCCCGAAGTTCGACGAGGTCGCCATCAGCACGTACTTGATCGTGTTGGCGAAGATCCGCCGCCCCTGCACGATCCCCTCGGCCAGCAGCCCGAGCGACTTGGTCGTCAGCACGATGTCGGCGGCGTCCTTGGCGACGTCGCTCGCGCCCTCCACCGAGATCCCGACGTCGGCCGCGTGCAGCGCGACCGCGTCGTTGACGCCGTCGCCGAGGAAGCCGACCGTCTCCCCGCCCGCGCGCCCCGCGCGGATCACGCGCGCCTTCTGCTCCGGCGTCACGCGCGCGAAGATCGTCGTGGCATCGACGGCAGCCTGCAGTGCGGCGTCGTCCATCGCCTCCAGCTCGGCGCCGGTGAGCGTGCCGCGCACGGGGACTCCGAGCGCGGCGCAGACGGTTCTCCGCGACGCGCCCGTTGTCGCCGGTCACGAGCTTGACCTCGACGTCGAGCTTGGCCAGGCGCTCGAGCGCCGCGCGCGCGTCGGCCTTCGGCGGGTCGGCGAAGGAGAGGAAGCCGGCGAGCGTCAGGTCGCGCTCGTCGCCGGCGCTGACGGCGGCCATCCCCGGCGCCGCGCGCGTCGCGACCGCCACGACCCGCGCGCCGGCCGCGAACTGCCGATCGAGCGTCGCCTGCGCGGCCGGGTCGACCTCCGCGCAGCGCTCCAGCACCGCCTCCGGCGCGCCCTTGACGATCAGCACGCGGGCGCCGCCCATGTCCGCCACCACCGACATCCGCTGGCGCTCGTAGTCGAACGGCGCGGCCGCCACGCGCACGCCGTCGGGCGGGCGCGCCGCGCCGCCGCCCGCCTCCCACAGCGCCAGGTCGAGCTGGTTGCCGCCGACCGCCTTGCCGCCCTCCACGACCACGTCCGCGCACAGCAGCCCGAGCGCCAGCACGCCCGGCGCGTCGTGGCCCGCGCCGTCGAGCGCGCCCGCGAAGCGCACGCTGCCCTCCGTCAGCGTCCCCGTCTTGTCGGTGAACAGCGTCGCGACGTTGCCGAGGTCCTCGATCGCGATCAGCCGCTTGACGACGACCTCGTGCTGCGCCAGCAGCGCCGCCCCGCGCGCGAGCGAGATCGTCACGATCGCCGGCAGCAGCTGCGGCGCCAGCCCGACCGCGATCGCGAGCGCGAACAGCGCCGACTCCAGCAGCGGGCGCCCGAGCAGCCCGTTGATCGCGAAGATCGAGATCGTCAGCGCGGCCGTCACGCGGATCAACAGGCCGCTGAACTGCCGCAGCCCGCGCTGGAAGCCCGTCTCCTCGGCGTGCTCGCCGAGCGACGCGGCGATCCCGCCGAGCGCCGTGTCCGGGCCGGTGCCGACGACGAGCGCGCGCCCCGACCCACCTCGGACGACGGTCCCCATGAACGCGCACGACGGCAGCTCCAGCGGCCCGCGGCTCGGGTCGTCTGCGAGCGCCGCGGCCGTCTTGGCGACCGGCAGCGACTCGCCCGTCAGCACCGCCTCGTCGAGCTCCAGCCCGTCGGCTGCGAGCAGCCGCACGTCGGCCGGCACGACGTCGCCGACGGCGAGCCGCACGACGTCGCCCGGCACGAGGTCGGTCACGGCCACCCGCTCCGCGCGCCCGCCGCGCAGCGCGATCGCCGTGTGACGCACCTGCGCGCGCAGCGCCGCGACCGTGCGCGCCGAGCGGTACTCGTTCACGAACCCGAGCACGACGCTCAGCGTCATGATCGCCAGCACGAGCAGCGCGTCGGTGCTCTGGCCGACGAGCAGCGACGTGAGCGCCGCCGCCACCAGCAGCAGCAGGATCGGGTTGTTGAGCTGGCGCAGGAAGATCGTCCACGCGCGCACGTCGTGCACGCGCAGCGCGTTGCGCCCGTGCGCCGCCAGCCGCCGCGCCGCCTCCGCGTCGCTCAGGCCCTCCGGCGCCCCGCCGAGCGCCGCCAGCGCCGCGTCCGTCTCCAGCGCGGCCGCCCGTTCCAGCGTGAGGGGCGCGGCCCGCGCGCGGTCGTCGCCGGATCGGCCCATGCCGGCGAGCATACGAGCAGCGCCACGCGGCTCATCCGTAGCCGCCACGGAGCGGCGCCCGTCCAACCCCCGGTGGCGCGGGGCGCGCAGGCGGGCAGAATCGTCAGCGATGGCCGCGACCGCGCCGATCGCCCCGCAGCGCACGCCCGCTCCCGCTCGCGCGGGGCGCCTCGCCCGCCTGCGCGCCGCGCTGCGCGGCCGCACGCCCATGCTCGCGGCCGCCGCCGCGCTGCTCGGCACGCTCGCCGGCGGCGCCTGCCACCTGGCCGGGGCGCCGTCCGCCGGCGACGTGCTGTGGATCGCCGTGATCGCCGGCACGCTCGTGCCGGTCGGCTGGTCGGTCGCGCGCACGCTCGCGCACGGCGACGTCGGCGTCGACGTGATCGCGCTGCTGGCGATGGCCGCCGCGCTCGCCGGCGGCGAGCTGCTCGCGGGCTCCGTCGTCGCGGTGATGCTGCTCGGCGGCAACGCGCTCGAGGCCTACGCCGCCGGCCGCGCCGAGCGCGAGCTGACGGCGCTGCTGCGCCGCGCGCCGCGGATCGCCCACCGCCGCACCGACCACACGTGGGAGGAGGTGTCGGTCGACGCGGTCGTCCCCGGGGATCTCGTGCTCGTGCGCAGCGGCGACGTCGTGCCGGTCGACGGGACGCTCGCGAGCGAGCGCGCGGCGATCGACGCCTCCGCCGTCACCGGCGAGCCGCTGCCGGTCGAGCAGCGGCGCGGCGACGCGCTGCGCAGCGGCGTCGCGAACGCCGGCGCCCCGTTCGAGTTGCGCGCCACGCGCGCCGCCGCCGACAGCTCCTACGCGGCGCTCGTCGCGCTCGTCGCGGCGGCCCAGAGCGAGCGCCCGCCGTTCACGCGGCTCGCCGACCGCTACGCCGCGATCTTCCTGCCGGTCACGCTGCTCGTCGCGGGCGGCGCGTGGGCGGCGAGCGGCGAGTACGTGCGCGCGGTCGCGGTGCTCGTGGTGGCGACGCCGTGCCCGCTGATCCTCGCCGCGCCGGTCGCGCTCGTGTCCGGCCTCTCGCGCTGCGCGCGGGAGGGGATCGTGCTGAAGGGCGGCACCGCGCTCGAGGGCCTCGCGGCGGCGCGCACGGTGCTGTTCGACAAGACCGGCACGCTCACGCGCGGGCGCCCGGCGGTCGAGCTGGTCGTCCCGTTCGACGGTCTCGCCGGCGAGGAGGTGCTGCGCCTCGCCGCCTCGGCCGAGCAGCTCTCCGCGCACGTGCTGGCGGAGGCGATCGTGCACGACGCGGAGGCGCGCGGCCTGCGGCTCGAGCGCCCGCACGACGCGCACGAGGCGCCGGGCGACGGGATCGAGGCGACGGTCGGCGGCCGGCACGTCGCGGTCGGCGCCGAGCGCTGGCTGCACGCGCTCGGCTTCGCGACCGCGGACGGCGCCGGCACGGCGCTCGACGGGGCCGCGCCGGGCCGAGCGCTCGTGCACGTCGGCGTCGACGGCGCGATCGTCGGCGCGCTCGTGATGGCAGACCGGCTGCGGCCCGACGCGGCGCAGCTCGCCGCCGCTCTGCGCGCGGCGGGCGTGCGCCAGGTCGCGATGGTCACCGGCGACCGCGACGCGGTCGCGCAGGCGATCGCCGCGGAGGCCGGCCTCGACCGCGTCTACGCCGAGTGCACGCCGGAGCAGAAGCTCGAGGTCGTCCGCGCCGTGCGCGCGCGGCCGGAGCTGCGGCCGGTCGTGATGGTGGGGGACGGCGTCAACGACGCGCCCGCGCTCGCGCTCGCCGACGTCGGCATCGCGATCGCGGGCGACAGCGAGACCGTCTCCAGCGAGGCGGCCGACGCCGTCATCACCGTCGACCGCATCGACCGCGTCGCGGAGGCGGTGCGGATCGGCCGCCGCACGATGCGCATCGCCCGCCAGAGCGTGATCGCCGGGATGACGCTGAGCATCGCCGCGATGGGCGTCGCCGCCACCGGCCACCTCGCGCCCGTCGCCGGCGCGCTGCTGCAGGAGGCCATCGACGTCGCCGTGATCCTCAACGCCCTGCGCGCGCTGCGGCCATGAGCGGCGCGCCCGCGCTGGTCGAGGCGCCCGGCGCCGAGCTGCGCGAGACCAACTCCTCGTGGGTCCTGCTGAGCGGCGAGCGCGCGTACAAGGTCAAGAAGCCGGTCCGCCTGCCGTTCCTCGACCAGTCCTCGCTCGCGCGCCGGCGCGAGCTGTGCCGGGCGGAGCTGGAGCTGAACCAGCCGCTCGCGCCCGGTATCTACGCGGCGGTCCGCGCGCTCGTGCCGTCCGGCGACGACGGCCTCCTGCGGCTCGCCGAAGAGGACGCCCCGGACGCCGTCGACTACGCCGTCGAGATGCGCCGCTTCGACGAGCACGCGACGCTCGCCGCACTCGCCCGCGCCGGCACGCTGCGCGACGAGCAGCTCGACGCCGTCGCCGAGCGCCTCGTCGCCTTCCACGCGACCGCCCGCCGCGTCGCGGCGCCGGCCACGCCGCCCACGGCCCTCGCCGCCGCCCTCGCCCGCATCGACCGCAACGGCGAGGAGCTGCTCGCGCTGCTGCCGGATCCCGCCGAGCGCGAGCGCGTCGTCGCCCAGCTGCGCTGCGCCGCCGCCTTCGCGACCGCGCGCGCGGAGCAGCTCGCCGCGCGCGCCGCGTCCGGCTGCGTGCGCGAGCTGCACGGCGACCTGCGCGCCGAGCACGTGCTGCCGGGCCCGCCGGTGCGGATCGTCGACCGGCTCGAGTTCGACCGCTCGCTGCGCGAGGTCGACACGGGCGACGAGGTCGCCTTCCTCGCGATGGACCTCACCGCGCTCGGCCGGCCCGACGCGGCCGGACGCTTCGTCGCCGCCTACCGCACCGCCGGCGGCGACCCCGGCGACGATGCGCTGATCGCCTGGCACATGCTGCACCGCGCCCAGGTGCGCGCCAAGGTCGCGCTCCTCGCCGCACGCGCGCCCGCCGGCGCCGCCCTCCTGCGCCTCGCCGACCGCTGCGCCTGGCTGCTGCGACTCCCACCGCTGCTCGTCGTCTGCGGGCCGGCGGCGAGCGGCAAGTCCTCGCTCGCCGCCGAGCTGGCCGAGCGCACCGGCCGCCCGCTGCTGCAAGCCGACGTCGTGCGCAAGCGGCTCGCGGGCCTGCCGCCGACGCATCGCGGCCGCGAGGAGGACTACGCACCCGGCGTCAACCGCCGCACCTACGCGGAGCTCGGCCGCCTCGCCACCGCGGCCGCCGCCGAGCATGGTGGCGCGATCGTCGACGCCACCTTCCGCCACCGCGCCGACCGCGACGCCTTCCACGCCGCGCTCACGCCGCGCGCCGCCAACCCCCTCTTCGCCGAGTGCGTCGTCCCCGCAGCCGTCCTCGCCGAACGCGCCGCCCGCCGCCTCGCCGACCCCGACCGCATCTCCGACGCGACGCCCGAGCTCGCGCTCCACCAGCTCGCCGCCTGGGAGCCGCTCGACGAGGTCCCCGCCCCGAGCCACCACCGCCTCCGCGCCGACCGCACCCCGGCCGCCACCGCCGACGCCCTCGCCGCAGCGCTCGACGGGTCGATCGCATCAAGCCTCTCCGCCTGACCGCTCCTCTGGCCGCTCCGCGAGCAGCATCTCCACACGAGAGACGCTCCGAATCTCCTCCAACCCGTGCTCGAACCGCGACGATCTGCTGGTAGCGGTCCGCCCCGCGTGCTCCAGCGGCCAAGCCGCGCCGGCACGGGCGCGTGGCACGTCGGCTGCCCGCCCGACGAGCGCGCGACGCAGGCGGCGGCTGCGCGCGGCTTTGCGATGCGCGGCACCGCGCGCCAGGTCACCGTCGCCGACTTCGACGCGTTCGACCTGCTGCTCGCGATGGACGCCGAGAACCACCGCAACCTGCGTGCGCTCGCGCCGCACCAAGCGGCAGCCGCGAAGGTCCGCCTGCTGCGCGAGTTCGACCCCGCGAGCGCCGCGGCGGCCAGCCTCGACGTGCCCGACCCGTACTACGGCGGCCCCGACGGCTTCGACCGCGTGCTCGACCTCGTCGAGGCCGCCTGCGCCGGCCTGCTCGCCGAGCTGCGCGGCGACGTCCGCGCCACGTGAGCCCGGCCTACGCGCCGGCCGGCCAGTGCTCCATGACGAGCTCGCTCATCGGGAAGTGCTTCGGGTTGCCGGTCGCGAGTCGCGCCCCGACGCCGACGGCGGCCGCCGCGATCAGGCAGTCCGCTTGGCCGAGCGTCACGCCGCGGCGGGCGAAGTCGCGCCGCCAGCGGCCGGCCAGCTCGGCTTCGGCTCGGCCGAGCGGCGCGAGTCGCAACCCGTCGAGGAAGCGGCTGAGCGTCGCCTCCTCGGCTTCGCGGACGCCGCGGTACAGCTCCTCGACGTTGATCGCGCAGATCCACGGTACTGCCGCGCCGTCTGAGCGCAGCTCGCGCAGCCGACGACCTGCGTCACGCCCTCGCAGTGCGTCGATCAGGACGCTCGTGTCGAGCAACAACCGCACAGGTCGGTCAGCCGACGCGTCGCGCGTCGGCCGTGCGCTGCTCGTGCACCCACGCGGCGGGATCGGCGTCCCACTCGTGTCCATGCGCAGCCAACGTGGCGATGCCCGCCTCGATGTCGTCCCACCGCGCCTCGTCGTCGAGCGCGTGCCGGACCGTCTCGGCGATGAACGTGCTGCGGCGCCGACGCCCGACCCGGCGATCGAGGCGTGCGACGAGGTCATCTTCGAGGCTGATGTGCAAACGCATGGCCACACGCTAACACACAAGATTGCGAGCGACGAGCCGCGCCTCGGCGGCCGCGGACGCGGCGCTTCCAGCGCTTGAGCGGCCTACGCGGCGCCGCGCACGAGCGCCGGCCCGCCCGGCGCCTCCGCCGGCGCCGGCCCGCCGGGCAGCGCGGCGCGCACCTGGTAGATCCCCATGAACCCGGACAGGAAGCCGTTGCGCGCCGCACGCAGATACAGGCGCCACACGCGGATCCGCTCCTCGCCGACGAGCCGCGTCGCCTCCTCCAGCGAGGCGTCGAGCCGCTCGGCCCAGTGCCGCAGCGTCTCCGCGTAGTCGGCGCCGAAGCCCTCGACGTGCTGCGTCACGAAGCCTGCCCGCTCCAGGCTGAGCAGCACGCGCGACAGATGCAGCGGCTCCGCGTCGGGGAAGACGTAGCGCTCGGAGAAGTCGCCGGCCTCGGGATCCGAGTGGCGCTGACGCGCGATGCCGTGGTTGAGCAGCCGCCCGCCCGGCTTCAGCAGCTCCGCCAGGCGCGCGGCGTAGACGTCGATCTGCGCCTCGCCGACGTGCTCGACCATCCCGATCGAGGCGATCGCGTCGAACGGCTCGGCCTGCAGCTCGCGGTAGTCGGCGAGCCGGATGTCGACCTGCTCGGAGAGCCCCGCCTCCGCCACCCGCGCCCGCGCCAGCTCCGCCTGCGCGGGGGAGAGCGTGATGCCGGTCACGTGCACGCCGTGGCGCGCCGCCGCGTGCAGCGCGAACGCGCCCCAGCCGCAGCCGACGTCGAGTACGCGCTCGCCGGCCGACAGCCCGAGCTTCGTGCAGACCAGCTCCAGCTTCGCCTCCTGCGCCTCCTCCAGCGTGGTCGCGCCCGAGCGTGCCCAGACCCCGCACGAGTACGTCATCGTCGGTCCGAGGAACAGTCTGAAGAAGTCGTTCGAGACGTCGTAGTGGTGGCGCACGGCGCGCGCGTCGCGCTCGCGCGAGTGGCGCGTCCCGCGCGGCACCAGCTCCGACTCCGGCGGCTTCGGCGGCCGCGTCAGCCCCATGGCGGCGACGGCGGCGAGCATCAGCCGCACGCGCTCGCGGCCGTCGATCGGCGGCGCCTGCCACGCGTCGAGCAGCCGCATGACGGCGTCGATGTCGTCGACCGCCAGCTCGCCCGAGACGTACGCGCGCCCGAGGCCCAGCTGCCCCGGCGCCCGCAGCGCGTGCGCGATCGCGCGGGGCGAGCGGACCGTGAACGTCGGCGCCGGCCCGGAGCCGTTCCCGGCGCTCGCGGGATCGGTCGCAGGCAGCTCGCTGCCGTCCCAGAAGCGCAGGACGAAGGGGCGCGACGGCAAAGCGCGCTCGACTTCCCTGCGCAGCGGACCCGTGACCGCAAGCCCCATCCCAAAAAACCCTAGCGCGTGCCCACGACGCACGCCCGCCATGTCGCGGGGCGTCACCGAGCCGCCGCGTCGAGCGGGCGAAGCTCCTCCTCGTAGGAGATCGCGTGCCGTCGCAGCTGGCCGTCGGACTCGACCACGTAGGCGCCCATCCGCACGAGCGGCGGCGAGTAGGCGTGGATCGTCACGGCCGGCTCGTCGCCCGCGTGCAGCACGCGGTGGATGTCGCTCGCGCCGAAGGAGAAGGACGATCCGGCGCCGACCGTGCGCGCGATCGGCGCGCCGGCGCCGCGCCCGAGCGCGAGCCGCTCCTCGCGCACGGCGCCGGCGATCACGGCGACCGCCCCTGCCGACAGGTCGTGGTCGTGGAAGCCCGTGTCGTGGTCCTCCGACCAGCAGATCAGCCACACGTCGAGATGCGCGTCGCGGACGAGCTGTTCGTACGTGCGCTGACGCTGATCGTGGTGCACGTGCGCAGACCACAGCTCCGGGCGGCTCGCGACCTGCCGCGCGACCGCGAGCAGCTCGTCGCGGTCGAGGCCGCGGCCGAGCGGGCGTTCGAGCGGCGCGCTCATGCGACGCGCAGCAGCGCGTGCCCGAGGCCGGAGCAGCCGCGCGCGACGAGCGCGTCGACGTCGGCGGGGTCGGGCGCCTCGAGCTGCACGGCGCCCCACGCGCCGAAGCGCGCCGGCAGCGCGTCGACACCGCGGTGGTAGGCGTCGAGCAGCGGCACCGCCTCCTCGGCGGGCAGCGACTCGATCCCGAGCGCGCTCGACAGGGGGCTTGTCTGCGGCGCGCCAGCTCGGCGATCAGGGGTCTGCCGAGCAGGTGCTGGTATTTATAGGAAATATCGGGACGGGATGACGCCTGCACGCGCCGCCCGACCGGCCCGCCGGCACCCGTTCCGCGCTACACTCCGTGGCTCGCGCCGGCTGGCGGTCGGTTGTCTGTCCGCCACCCGGTCGCGGACACGTGCCCACACCGACCTTGGAACGCCAATGGCCCGCGGAGACGTTCGCATCGCAGTCACGCTCGCGTGCGAGGACTGCAAGCGACGCAACTACCAGACGAACAAGAGCAAGCGCAACGATCCCGAGCGGATCCAGCTGCGCAAGTACTGCCGTTGGTGCAAGTCGCACACGGCGCATCGGGAGACGCGCTAGCGCGACCTTCCGTCATGGCCCGCGACCGCAGACGAGCGAAGCAGCGCCGAGATCGCCAGGCACGTGCCGGCGGCGCTCAGCCACGCCCTGCGGACAACGGCGTCGCGCACGCGGCTGACTCGGAGAACGAGCTCGAGCGGCTGCACGAGCGCGAGCCCGCCGAGCTCGCCAGCGGCGAGGTCGACCTCGCCGACGCGCAGCTCGCGCTCGGCCGTCCCGAGCTGATCGACGCGACCCAGCCCCGTCCCGAGGAGCTCGCCGGGTCCGCCGGCGAAGCCGAGGTCGAGGGCGAAGAGGCTGCGTTCGAGGAGCTCGAGGATCGCGTCGACGAGGCCGAGGAGGCGTTCGAGGAAGGCGCCTCCTACGAAGAGGAGGAGGACGTCGCGCGGGGCGCCAACGGCCACGCCGGCGACGGCGCCGAGGTCGTGCGCACGCGCCGCCGGGCGGGTGGGCGATCGGTCACCGCGCGCGAGCCGCGCGAGGGCAACCGCCTCGTCACGTTCCTGCGAGGAAGCTGGCGCGAGCTGCAACGAGTACAGTGGCCGGATCGCCGGCAGGTCGGCCAGGCCACAGCGGTCGTCATAGGCTTCGTGATCGTCGCCGGCGCCTTCCTCGGCCTGGCGGACTACGTCGCCGGCAAGATCGTCGATCTCATCATCTAAGCCGACCCCCGTTCGTCCGACCCCGAAGGATTCCCCCGCATGTTCCGCTGGTACGTCGTCAACACCTACTCCGGTCACGAGAACAAGGTCAAGCACAACCTCGAGCACCGCGTCGTCTCGCTGGGACAGAAGCGCGCCGTGCGACAGGTCGTCGTGCCGACCGAGACCGTGTCGGAGATGAAGGACAACCAGAAGGTCGTGACGGAGAAGCGCACGATGCCGGGCTACGTGCTCGTCAACATGGACCTCAACGAGGACTCGTGGGCGCTGGTGAAGGGGACACCGGGCGTCACGGGCTTCGTCGGCGCGTCGAACGAGCCCGTCCCGCTGACGCAGGCGGAGGTCGACCGGCTGCTCCATCGCGAGACGGCCGAGCGCCCGCGCACCCGTGCGCAGTTCTCGATCGGCGAGGCCGTCAAGGTCGTCTCCGGGCCGCTGTCCGACTTCTCCGGGGAGATCTCGGAGATCAACGAGGACGGCGCGCGCCTCAAGGTGCTGGTATCAATCTTCGGCCGCGAGACCCCCGTCGAGGTCGGCTTCGACCAGGTGAAGAAGATCTAATGGCCAAGAAGGTAATGACAGTCATCAAGCTCCAGGCGCCTGCAGGTCAGGCGAGCCCGGCGCCGCCGGTCGGCCCCGCCCTGGGTCAGCACGGCGTGAACATCATGGAGTTCGTCAAGGCGTTCAACGCCCAGACGGCCTCGCAGCAGGGCACCGTCATCCCGATCGAGATCACGGTCTTCGAGGACCGCTCCTTCACGTTCATCACGAAGAGCCCGCCGGCCGCCGTGCTGATCAAGAAGGCGCTCAACCTCGACAAGGGGTCCGCCGAGCCGAACCGCAACAAGGTCGCGAAGATCACGCAGGCGCAGCTGCGCGAGATCGCGCAGACGAAGTTCGAGGATCTCAACGCGAACGATCTCGACCAGGCGGCGAAGATCATCGCCGGCACCGCCCGCTCGATGGGCGTGGAGGTGAGCGACTGATGGCCAAGCACGGCAAGGCGTACCTCGAGGCGCGCCAGCGCTACGACCGCGAACACGAGTACGCGCCCGCCGAGGCGATCGCGCTCGTCAAGCAGCTCAAGACCGCCAAGTTCGACGAGTCGGTCGAGGTGCACATCCGCACCGGCCTCAACGTCCGCCACGCGGACGAGCAGCTGCGCGGCACGATCGCGCTGCCCAACGGCCTCGGCAAGAACGTCAAGGTCGCCGTCTTCGCGCAGGGCGACAAGCAGCAGGAGGCGATCGACGCCGGCGCCGACTTCGTCGGCGCGGACGACCTCGCGAGACAGATCGAGGAGGGCTTCGACGACTTCGACGTCGCGATCGCAACGCCCGACCTGATGCCCGTCGTCGGCCGCCTCGGCCGCATCCTCGGCCCGTCGGGCAAGATGCCGAACCCGAAGGTCGGCACCGTCACGATGGACGTCAAGAAGGCCGTCGAGGAGTCGAAGGCCGGCAAGGTCGAGTACCGCACCGACCGCACCGCGATCGTCCACCTCGTGATCGGCAAGTCCAGCTTCGACGAGCAGCTGCTGCTCGAGAACTACGCGGCGGTGGTCGAGGAGATCGTCCGCGCCAAGCCGGCCGTGGCGAAGGGCAAGTACATCCACTCGATCACGCTCGCCTCGACGATGGGGCCGGGCGTGAAGGTCGACCCGTCGCGCACGCGCGACATCGTGGAGGAGGCGCCGCTCGCGGCGTAGCCTCGTTCCAAGAGCGCCCTGCCCGAGACCCCCGGCGGCTGTAAGTCCGGGGCAGGCGGTGCCTCGAAGGTCGGACCGGCTGCGGTCCGCTCTCTCGACGCCCGCCCTGTGCGGGCGTTCGCATTTCAAGAAGAGAGCGAACCAAAGACCATGAACAGAGACGAGAAGGCAGCGGTCATCGATCGCATCGCCGGGGAGCTCGAGTCCTCCCAGGCGGTCTTCGCGGTCGACTATCGCGGGATCACGGTCAGCCAGGTCGCCGACCTGCGCGCGAAGCTGCGCGCGGCCGACGCGACCTTCGCGGTCGTGAAGAACTCGCTGACCGAGCGCGCCGCCGACAAGGCGGGCGCCGAGGCGCTGAAGGCCGTGCTCGAGGGCCCGACCGCGCTGACGTTCGTGCGCGGCGACGCCGCCGCGGCGGCGAAGGCGCTCAGCGACGCCCAGAGAGTCACCGAAGTGCTCGCCTTCAAGGGCGGGCTCATGGATGGCCAGGCGGTTCTCGCCGGACGACATCAGAGCGATAGCGAAGCTGCCGTCGCGCGAGGTGCTCTACGCGCAGCTCGTCGGCACCGTCGCGGCGCCGCTCAACGGCCTCGCGCGGACGCTGAACGCGCTGATCTCCGGCATCGCCGTCCAGCTCGGCCAGATCCGCGACCAGGGCCTCGTCGGCGGCAGCGCCGCGCCGGCCGAGCCCGAGGCCGCCGCTCCGGCGGAGGCCGAGGCCGCACCCGAGCCGGAGGCAGCCGCTCCGGCCGAGGCCGAGGCTGCCGCTGGAGACCACGGAGGAGCCGGCCGCTGAGGCCGAGGCCCCCGCCGAGGAGGCGCCCGCCGAGGAGGCCCCGGCCGCCGAGGCTGCAGACGACACCACCACTGAGAACCAGACGGACGCGACGGCGGAAGCCGACGACGCTTCCGACGCGAAGGAGGACTAGACATGGCGACCACCCAGGAGTGGATCGACGAGCTGAAGGCCATCACGGTGCTCGAGCTCGCCGAGCGCATCAGAGCGCTCGAGGAGGAGTTCGGCGTGTCCGCGGCGGCCGTCGCGGCTGCGGCCCCGGCCGGCGGCGGCGCCGCCGGCGGCGACGGCGGTGCGGCCGAGGAGGAGTCCTCGACCGTCGACGTCGTCCTCACCGGCGCCGGCGACAAGAAGATCCAGGTCATCAAGGTCGTCCGCGCGGCGACCGGCCTCGGTTCTCAAGGAGGCCAAGGCGCTCGTCGACGAGGCCCCCAAGCCGGTCAAGGAGGGCATCGAGCGCGACGAGGCCGACAAGCTCAAGGCGGAGCTCGAGGAGGCTGGAGCCACCGTCGAGCTCAGATAACGCCTCGCCGCGCCTGGCGGCGTCATCGGGGTTCGGAGTACCTCCGGTACACCTTCACCCCTGCTTCCTTGCCAGGCACGACGATCCGTCATCTGCAAGTTGCCGAAGGGCCGGCCCAGCGCCGGCCCTTCGTCGTTCCGGCGGCGTTACGATGCCGCGCGATGACGATCGAGGTGGTCCCGGAGGCGCCGCGCGACGAGCCGACGGTCGATGCGGCGGGGAGACGGCTGGATGCCGGGATCGAGGGCGTCGTGCTCGAGCGGCTGGTCGCGCACCACGACCATCGCGGTTCGCTGGCGGAGCTGATCGACTGCTCGAAGCCGTTCTGGTCCGAGCCGGTGGTGTTCGCGTACACGTTCACGATCCGGCCCGGCCGCATCAAGGGGTGGGGGATGCACAAGCTGCAGGCCGACCGCTACGCGGTCCTGTCCGGCTCGCTGCGCGTGGTGCTGCACGACGGCCGCGTCGGCTCGCGCTCGCACGGGCGCTTCGCCGAGTTCCACTTCACCGACGCCACGCCCGGTCTGCTGCGGATCCCGCCCGGGGTCTGGCACGCCGACCAGAACTGGGGCGAGACGGAGGCGCGCGTCGTCAACTTCCCGACGCATCCCTACGACCGCGAGCGGCCCGACAAGTACCGGATCGACCCGCACAGCGGGACGATCCCGTTCGACTTCAGCCTGCGCGACGGCTGAGCGCTCGTGCGGTCCGCGCGGCGCCGGGCAGCCCGAGCAGCCGGTCGCGCAGCCGCCACCAGCCGCCGCCGTAGATCGCGGCGAGCAGGTGCCGCTGCCGCGCCGTCTCGCCATATGCCTCGTCGAGCTCCCCGCGGCTCAGCTCGTGCTCGGCCGCGAGCTGCTCGTGCGCGGCGGTGAGCCGCTCGAACTCGGCGGCGAGCTGGTCGCGCTCGGCAGCCGCCAGCTCCAGCTCATGCTCGCGCGCGGCCAGCTCGCGCTGCGCCGCCCGCACGGCGCCGGCGCGCAGCCGCGCGGCGGTGTGCGGATCGCCGAGCGCGGCGGCGAGCGCCTCGTTCTGCGCGATCCGCTCCTCGCGCGTCTGCTCCCGCCCGCTGCCGCGCGGGTGCAGGATCGTCGGCGTCGCGCACATGCGCGTCCGCGCGCCGGCGACGATCATCCGCCGCCACAGGTCGATGTCGGCGCAGCGCTCGAGCGCGCCGTCCCAGCCGCCGACCGCGAGGGCGGGCGCCGGCAGGTGGCTCACGGCCGCCATCGGCGTGCGGTTGTAGCCGCGCAGCGCCTCGGCGCGGAAGCGCTCGACGGCCCAGTCCGAGCACATCGCCCTCAGCTCCCCGGCCTCGTCGACGAGCACCGCGCTCGCCTGCACCAGCTCGACCTCGCCGGCGTCCCACGCCTCGCCGATCGTCGCGAGGTGGTCGCGGAAGCAGAGATCGTCGTCGCCGAGCCACGCGACGACGTCGCCGCGCGCCTCCCGCAGCGCGACGTTGCGATGGGCGTAGGCGTAGCCCGGCCCCTTCGGCAGCTCGACCACGCGGACGCGCTCGTCGCCGAGCGCCCGCAGCGCCTCCGCCGTGCCGTCGGTGCAGCCGTCCGCGAGCACGATGACCTCGAGCGGCGCGCGGCTCTGCGCGAGCGCGCTGCGCACCGCGAGCGTCACCAGCTCGCGCCGGTCGTGCGTCGGGATCGCGACGCTGAAGCTGGCCGGCATGGCGCGGCATCCTCGCACGTCCGGCCGCCGCCCTGGCCGAAATCGCCGCTCGGGGGTACAATCCGCCGGTCGGCCGATAGTCGCAGCCGCCCATAGGCCGAAGACCGCGCCACATACGCGGGCTTCCAGGGCGGGGTCCGTGAGCGCTGACAGCCCCCCGCACAGGGCAGCGATGCCGTGTGCTATCTTCGCTGGTCGCGCTTTCGCGCCGCCTCTCTGCTCGCTCTCCATCGCTCGAGGAGTCGCCGTCTTGGCACCTGTTGACGCCCCCCGGACGCGCCGTAGCTTTGCGCGCCTTTCCAAGGCCCTTGATGTTCCCAACCTGATCGACATCCAGAAGAAGTCCTTCGCCTGGCTCACCGACACCGAGAACGGTGGCCTGCGCGAGACGATCGACGACATCTCGCCGATCGAGGACTACACCGGCAACCTCGCCGTCCAGTTCGGCGAGTTCGTCTTCGACGAGCCGGTCGCATCGCTCGACGAGTGTCGCGAGAAGGACCTCACGTACGCGCGTCCGCTGACCGTCACGGTCGCCTTCGTCAACCGCGAGACGGGCGAGATCCGCGAGCAGTCGGTCTTCATGGGCGACTTCCCGTGGATGACCGAGCGCGGCACCTTCATCATCAACGGCACCGAGCGCGTCGTCGTCACGCAGCTCGTGCGCTCGCCGGGCGCCTACCTGATGGAGGCGAAGGACCGCGAGAAGCAGGTCTTCATCGCGAACCTGATGCCGGCCCGCGGGTCCTGGCTCGAGCTGGAAATCGACAAGAAGGGCAAGGTCTACGTCCGCATCGACCGCAAGCGCAAGCTGCCGGTCACGGTCCTGCTGCGCGCGATGGGCTACGCGACGGACGAGGAGATCCTCGCCCTGTTCGAGGACTCGCACTACATCCGCAACACGATCGAAGCCGACCCCGAGGTCACGAAGACCGAGGAGGGCGCGCTGATCGAGCTGTTCAAGAAGCAGCGCCCGGGCGAGCCGCCGTCGGTCGACGCCGCACGCTCGCTGCTGCACCAGCTGTTCTTCGACCCCAAGCGCTACGACCTCACGCGCGTCGGTCGCTACAAGCTCAACAGCCGCCTGCGCCTCGACATCGACCTCGAGACGCGCACCCTGACGCACGACGACATCATCGCGCTCGTCAAGGAGCTCGTCTCGCTGCCGCGCATCCTCGGGATGCCGGAGCAGCCCGAGGTCGAGATCAGAGACTACGCCGCGGAGGCCGTCAGCTACCCGCGCGAGCCGGTCCTCGACCACCTCGACGAGTACGAGCACTTTGGCAACCGCCGCCTGCGCACCGTCGGCGAGCTGATCCAGGAGGCCTTCCGGATCGGCCTCTACCGCATGGAGCGCGTGGTGCGCGAGCGCCTCACGACCGAGGACGCCGACACGATCACGCCGCAGACGATCGTCAACATCCGCCCGGTCGTGGCCGCGCTGAAGGAGTTCTTCGGCTCCTCGCAGCTGTCGCAGTTCATGGACCAGACGAACTCGCTCGCGGGCCTCACGCACCGCCGCCGCCTGTCGGCGCTCGGCGCCGGCGGCCTCACGCGCGAGCGCGCACCGATCGAGGTGCGCGACGTCCACCCGACCCACTACGGCCGCATGTGCCCGATCGAGACCCCCGAGGGTCCGAACATCGGCCTGATCGGCTCGCTCTCCTCCTACGCGGAGATCTCCGAGCACGGCTTCGTCACGACGCCCTACCGCGTCGTGAAGGACGGCAAGGTGACCGACGAGGTCATCCGCCTCGACGCCACGCAGGAGGAGGAGCAGCGGATCGCGCAGGCGAACACGCCGCTCGACGCCAACGGCAGACTCACCGGCACCGAGATCGTCTGCCGCACGCAGGCCGGTCAGTACGTGACGGTCGCGCCGAGAGACGTCGACCTGATGGACGTCTCGCCGGAGCAGATCTGGTCCGTCGCGACGGCGATGATCCCGTTCCTCGAGCACGACGACGCCAACCGCGCGCTGATGGGCTCGAACATGCAGCGCCAGGCGGTGCCGCTCCTGAAGACGGACGCGCCGCTGATCGGCACCGGCATGGAGCGCCGCGCCGCCGTCGACACCGGTGACGTGATCCTCGCCAAGCGCGCGGGCACGATCGCCTACGTCGACGCCGACCAGATCGTCATCGAGACGAGAGACGGCGCCAAGGACGAGTACCTGCTGCAGAAGTTCATGCGCTCCAACCAGGGCACGCTGATCCACCAGAAGCCGCTGATCCGCAACGGCCAGGCGGTCAAGGAGGGCGACGTGCTCGCCGACGGCTCCGCGACCGACAACGGCGAGATGGCGCTCGGCAAGAACCTGATGGTCGCCTTCATGTCCTGGGAGGGCTACAACTTCGAGGACGCGATCATCCTGAGCAAGCGCCTCGTCAAGGACGACGAGCTGACGTCGATCCACATCGAGGAGTACGAGATCGACGCGCGCACGACGAAGCTCGGCGACGAGGAGATCACGCGCGACATCCCGAACCGCTCGGAGGAGTCGCTGCGCAACCTCGACGACCGCGGCATCGTCCGCGTCGGCGCCGAGGTCGGCTCGGGCGACCTGCTCGTCGGCAAGGTCACGCCGAAGGGCGAGACCGAGCTGACGGCCGAGGAGAAGCTGATCCGCGCGATCTTCAAGGAGAAGGCGCGCGAGGTCCGCGACACCTCGCTGAAGGTGCCGCACGGCGAGGGCGGCGTCGTGATCGACGTCAAGACCTTCTCGCGCGACGCCGGCGACGACCTGCCGCCGGGCGTCAACGACCTCGTGCGCGTGTTCGTCGCCAAGAAGCGCAAGATCTCCGAGGGCGACAAGCTCGCCGGGCGCCACGGCAACAAGGGCGTCATCTCGAAGATCGTCGACGAGCAGGACATGCCGTTCCTCGAGGACGGCACGCCGGTCGACGTGATCCTCAACCCGCTCGGCGTGCCGAGCCGCATGAACATCGGCCAGATCCTCGAGACGCACCTCGGCTGGGCCGCGGCGCAGGGCTGGTACGACGACGGCTCGGAGGCCTACAAGCAGGCCGACGCGAAGGCCAAGAACGGCGGCAACGGCCAGCGCCGCGTCTACGTCTCGACGCCCGTCTTCGACGGCGCGACGGTCGAGGACGTCGACACCGCGCTGCTGAAGTGGCAGCAGGAGCACGAGGGCCGCATCCAGATGCACACCGAGCCGAAGCGACGGGTCGGAGAGCAGGCGAGCGGCAAGTTCACGCTCTTCAACGGGCGCACCGGCGAGCCGTTCGAGACGCAGGTGACGGTCGGCTACATGTACATCCTGAAGCTGCTCCACCTCGTCGACGACAAGATCCACGCGCGCTCGACCGGCCCGTACTCGCTCGTCACCCAGCAGCCGCTGGGCGGCAAGGCGCAGTTCGGCGGCCAGCGCTTCGGCGAGATGGAGGTGTGGGCGCTGGAGGCGTACGGCGCCGCCTACACGCTCCAGGAGATGCTCACGATCAAGTCCGACGACACGGTCGGCCGCGTGAAGGCCTACGAGGCGATCGTGAAGGGCGAGAACATCGCCGAGCCGAGCATCCCCGAGTCGTTCAAGGTGCTCCTGAAGGAGATGCAGTCGCTCGCGCTCGACGTGAACGTCGTCTCCGAGGAGGGCACCCGCGCGGAGATGCGCGAAGAGGACGACGACCTCCTGCGGGCGGCCGAGGAGCTCGGGATCGACCTCTCCGGCGTCCGCGCGACCGACGGCCAGGCGGCCGACGAGTCGACGGACGGCGAGGAGGACGGCTCCGGCGACGACGCCGGCGAGCCCGCCGCTGAGGCCGACGAGGAGCTCGCTCCCGTCGGCGACGACGACACGACCGACGAGATCGAGGCCTAACCGTGATCGACATCAACAATTTCGACGCGATTGAGATCGGGCTCGCCTCCTCGAAGCAGATTCGCTCGTGGAGCTCGGGCGAGGTCACGAAGCCGGAGACGATCAACTACCGCACGCTCAAGCCGGAGAAGGACGGCCTCTTCTGCGAGCGCATCTTCGGTCCGACGAAGGACTGGGAGTGCTACTGCGGCAAGTACAAGCGCGTCCGCTACAAGGGCATCGTCTGCGAGCGCTGCGGCGTCGAGGTCACGCGGTCCAAGGTGCGCCGTGAGCGCATGGGCCACATCGACCTCGCCGCCCCGGTGAGCCACATCTGGTTCTTCAAGGGCGTCCCGAGCCGCATCGGCTACCTGCTCGACATGGCTCCCAAGGAGCTCGAGAAGGTCCTCTACTTCGCCGCGTCGATCGTGACGTGGATCGACGACGAGGCGCGCGCCCGCGACGTGGACTCGCTGCAGGACGAGGTCAACAAGGTGCTCGACTCCTACGCGGCCGAGAAGGAGGAGCGCCTGCTCGAGCTGAGAGAGTCGCTCGAGCGCCGCGTCGAGTACCTCGAGAGCGGCAAGCAGTCGCGCGACTTCTCCGACGAGGACCACCTGTGGGCGGAGGCGCTCGACGTCAACGTCGCCAAGCTGTCCGACGAGGAGCGCGAGAGACTCCTCAAGGAGCTGCGCAGAACGTTCCAGGCCGACATGGACGACACGGAGGCCTACATCGAGGACGCGGCCGAGCGCATGCGTCAGGTGTGGGACACGTTCCAGTCGATGAAGCCGAAGGACGTCGTCAACGACGAGACGCTCTTCCGCGAGCTGAAGGACCGCTTCGGCAGCCCGTTCGGCTTCGGCGAGTACTTCCGCGGCGGCATGGGCGCGGAGTCGATCCGCGACCTCCTGGAGCAGGTCAATCTCGACGAGGAGAGAGACGAGCTGCAGGAGATGGTCAAGACGGCGAAGGGGCAGAAGCAGTCCCGCGCGGTCAAGCGCCTGAGAGTCGTCTCGGCCTTCATCAGCTCCGGCAACCGCCCGGAGATGATGATCCTCGAAGCCGTCCCGGTGATCCCGCCGGAGCTGCGCCCGATGGTTCAGCTCGACGGCGGCCGCTTCGCGACGTCGGACCTCAACGACCTCTACCGCCGCGTCATCAACCGCAACAACCGCCTCAAGCGGCTGCTCGACCTCGGCGCGCCGGAGATCATCGTCAACAACGAGAAGCGCATGCTGCAGGAGGCCGTCGACGCGCTGTTCGACAACGGCCGCCGCGGCCGGCCCGTCACGGGTCCGGGCAACCGTCCGCTCAAGTCGCTCTCGGACATGCTCAAGGGCAAGCAGGGCCGCTTCCGCCAGAACCTGCTCGGCAAGCGCGTCGACTACTCGGGCCGCTCGGTCATCGTGTCCGGTCCGTACCTGCGGCTGCACCAGTGCGGCCTGCCGAAGCTGATGGCGCTCGAGCTGTTCAAGCCGTTCATCATGGCGCGGCTCGTCGAGCGCAAGGCGGCGCAGAACATCAAGGCGGCCAAGAAGATGGTCGACTCGATGATCCCGGAGGTGTGGGACGTGCTCGAGGAGGTCATCCACGAGCACCCGGTCCTGCTCAACCGCGCCCCGACGCTCCACCGCCTCGGCATCCAGGCGTTCGAGCCGGTCCTCGTCGAGGGCAAGGCGATCCAGGTCCACCCGCTCGTCTGCCACGCGTTCAACGCGGACTTCGACGGCGACCAGATGGCCGTCCACCTGCCGCTCTCCGCGGAGGCGCAGGCGGAGGCGCGCATCCTGATGCTGTCGGCGAACAACATCCTCTCGCCGGCGCACGGCGCGCCGCTGGCCACGCCGACGCAGGACATGATCCTCGGCGCGTACTACCTCACGTACGGGCCGGAGCAGGACGAGCTGGACGCGATCGACCTCACCAGACACACGCCGCGCCCGCACCGCTATCGCACGGCGCAGGAGGCGGAGTGGTCCTACGAGCACGGCGTCGTGAGACTCCACGACCTCGCGGAGTTCCGTCCGCTGGGCCGTGAGGGCGGCCACATCCTCACGACGGTCGGCCGCATCATCTACAACGACAAGATCGAGCGCTCGATCCAGGAGACGCTGGGCGAGGACTTCGACCCCAGCTCCTACGAGTTCGTCAACCGCTCGATGAAGAAGCGCGACACGACGCAGTTCGTCGACGACCTCGTGCAGGCGTACGGGGCCCCGACGATCTCGCAGGTGCTCGACGCCTTCAAGGACCTCGGCTTCCGCTACGCGACGCAGGCCGGCATCACGATCTCCAAGAACGACGTGATCGTGCCGCCGAGCAAGCAGGAGATCCTCGCCAAGTACGAGGCGCAGGTCGCGGAGATCCAGGACCAGTACGACATGGGCCTGATCACCGAGGAGGAGCGCAAGGAAGCCGTCGTCGAGCAGTGGACGGCGGCGACCGAGGAGGTCGCCCAGGCGATGGAGGACAACCTCGACGTCCTCAACCCGATCTACATGATGGCCAACTCGGGCGCCCGTGGCTCGTTCAAGCAGATCCGCCAGCTGGCCGGCATGCGCGGCCTGATGGCGAATCCGAAGGGCGAGATCATCGAGCGTCCGATCCGCGCCAACTTCATGGAGGGGTTGACGGTCCTCGAGTACTTCATCTCGACCCACGGCGCTCGTAAGGGCCTCGCGGACACCGCCCTCCGTACGGCCGACTCCGGCTACCTGACGCGCCGTCTCGTCGACGTCGCGCAGGACGTGATCATCCGCCAGGAGGACTGCGGCACCGAGGAGTACGTCGAGCTGTTCCTGCACAAGGCGGGCGACGAGCCGAACGACAACCTGGTCGGGCGCATCGCCGCGCTCGACTTCGGCAGAAGAACGCCGGCCAGAAGAGCGCTGCTCACGGCCGGGCAGGAGATCGAGCGGGCCGACCTCGCGGCGCTGTACGAGGCGCTCGGCGAGGAGAAGGGGATCAAGGTCCCCGTCCGCTCGGTGCTGAAGTGCGAGGCGCCGACCGGCGTGTGCCAGGCCTGCTACGGCCGCTCGATGGCGACCGGCAACCTCGCGCAGATCGGCGACGCGGTCGGCATCGTCGCCGCCCAGTCGATCGGCGAGCCGGGCACGCAGCTGACCATGCGCACGTTCCACACCGGCGGCATCGCCGGCGCGGACATCACGCACGGCCTGCCGCGCGTCGTGGAGCTGTTCGAGGCGCGCAAGCCGAAGGGCCTGGCGAAGATCGCCGAGGTCGGCGGCAGCGTCACGATCGAGGAGACGGACAAGGCGCTCACCGTCGTCATCACCGACGACGGCGGCGACGAGCACCGTCACGCGTTCCCGCGCCGCACGCGCCTGTTCGTCGAGAACGGCGAGAAGGTCGAGCCGGGCAAGCAGCTCAACGAGGGGTCGCTGTACCCGCACGAGCTGCTCGCGATCCGCGGCCGCACCGAGACCGAGCTGTACCTCGTCAAGGAGGTGCAGGAGGTCTACAAGTCGCAGGGCGTGGACATCAACGACAAGCACATCGAGCTGATCGTGCGCCAGATGCTGAAGAAGGTCCGGGTCGACCAGAAGGGCGACACCGACCTGCTCCCCGGCGTCTTCGTCGACCGGCACGACTACGCGAGAATCAACCAGGTCGTGATCGACGCGGGTGGCGAGCCGGCCCAGGCCGAGGAGATCATCCTCGGCATCACGAAGGCCTCGCTCAACACCGACTCGTTCCTGTCGGCGGCCTCCTTCCAGGAGACGACGAAGGTCCTGACCGACGCGGCGCTCGAAGGCAAGATCGACCGCCTCAACGGCCTCAAGGAGAACGTCATCATCGGCAAGCTGATCCCGGCTGCCACCGGTCTGAAGCGCTACCGGCGGATCGAGATCGAGCCGGCCGAGCCGCTCCCCCGCGGCATCGACGACGTCGGCCTGCTCGACCACGACGACCTCGCGGCCGAGCTGGGCCTCACCGACGGCGAGGGCCTGCAGGGCTTCGGCCCCGGGCTCGAGGCCGACCTCGCCGACCTCGAGGCGATCGGCAACGGCGGCGGCGACCCGGGCCACGGCTTCGCCGAGGAGCTCGCCGAGCTCGACGTCCCGGACGACTCGAAGGACTGACGCCTGCGACGGACCCGCCCCAGCGCTGCTGCGGGCGGGTCCTGTCGCCGGTGAGGCGTTCCGCGAGCAGGCTCGCGGAATCGTCCTCACCCGCGCCACCCGCCCGATCGGCGCTGGTGGCCGACGCTGTTCTCTAGCGTTCGGGCTCGATGTGGAGCACGTCGAGCACGTATGACGCTCCTGGCCTGACCGCCGCGGCGGTCTGGTCGCGCGCCTACGCCGACGCCTCCGCTTGGCCCGCGTGGAACGACGCGCTCGCGGCGGCCTCCCTCGACGAGCCGTTTCAGGTCGGCTCGCGCGCCCGCGTCCGCTTCCGCACCGGCTTGCGCCTGCGCTTCACGCTCGTGGAGGTCGATCCCGAGCGCGTGTTCACCGACGAGAGCCGCCTGCCCGGCGCCCGCATGGGCCACCGTCACGAGCTCGAGCCGACCGCCGACGGCGTCCGCCTCGTCAACACGATCTACATCTGCGGCCCCCTCGCCCGCCTCTGGGCCGCCATCCTCGGCCCACAGGCCAAGCGCGGCCTGCCCGGCTGGCAGCGCAGAGCTGCTGAGCTTGCCGCCGAGTCCTAGCGCGCTGCGGCCGCGCGCGGCTCGGCCGCCCATCCCAACAGCAGCCCGACGTGCCGCTCCGTCATCCCCACCGCCGGCTCGGTCGTGACGAGCAGGGTGGGGGAGCCGGTGCGCTCGCGCGTGGCGGCCCACGCCTCGCACGCGTCGCCGTGCGCGTCGTCGATCCAGGCCAGCGCTCGCGCGCCGGCGTAGGCGTCGATCGCGTCGAGCTTCCAGTGGCCCTGGACCGAGCGCCCCGGGCCGGCGGCGCGGTCGAACGACAGGTGCGGCCACGGCCCGTCGAGGCCGAGCGCGCGGGGGAGATAGTCGTTCGCCTTCTCCTCCCAGCCGGTGCACCACGCAGGCTCGTATGCGTGCGCGAGCCGACGCAGGTGTTCGCCGGCGCTGGCCGAAAGGAAGTGGGCGATGCCGTCCACCATCTCGAATCGCCCCGCCGGCCGTGCGTGCGGCGGGAAGCCGAACAGCGAGATGACGCCGTCGACGTCGACGAGCAGGAGCGGCTTCTCGCGCGGCATGCTCACGCGCACAGTGTCGCGCGACGCGCGCATCTCCGGCGCCGCCGCCGGGGGACCTTTATCCCCCGTGAAGCGGTACCGGTACCCTGTCCCGATCCAGGGGACGAACTCAAGCGGGGGCTCCGGCTTGCCGACCATCGTGGTGAGGAGTCGTCCGCTCGCACCGCTCGACGCGGACGACCACTGAACCCATGACCATCTACCTCGGCATCCTGTTCGCGCTCGCCTGCGCCTTCACCACGAACCTCGGGTTCCTGTACAAGCACCGCGGCGCGTGCGCGGCTCCGGCCGTCCACGTCGGTCACCCGCTGCGCTCGGCGCGCGACCTCTTCCGCTCGCGCTGGTTCGCCATAGGCATGCTCGTCGCGACGGTTGCCTGGGGCTTGCACGTCGTCGCGCTCGCGCTCGCGCCGATGTCCGTCGTGCAGGCCGTGCTGGCGGGCGGCGTGGTGCTGCTCGCCGTGATGGCCGAGCGCTTCTTCGGTTTCGCCGTCGGCCCCCGCCAGTGGGCCGGGCTCGGCCTCACCGCGCTCGGGCTCGTGCTGCTCGGCGTCACGCTTCCGGCCGTCCACAGCGCGCACTCGCAGTTCTCGCTTCCGGGCCTGATCGCCTTCGAGGCCGGCTTCATCGCGGTCGGCGCGCTGCTGATCATGGGCAAGCGGATCGGCGCCCCCGACCACCATCACGGCGTCATGCTCGGCGCCGCCGCCGGCGTGATGTTCGGCGTCTCGGACGTCTCGATCAAGGCGATAACCGGCCTCGTCGGCGCGCACGGGCTGCTCGGCGCGCTGCTGACGCCGTGGACCCTCATCACCGTCGCCGCCTCGGTCGCCGGCTTCTACGCCTCCGCGAAGGGCCTGCAGGAGGGCGAGGCGGTCCCCGTGATCGCGCTCACCGGCGTTGCGGCCAACGTGTCCGGCATCGCCGGCGGGATCATCGTCTTCGGCGATCCGATGCCCGGCAGCGCCTTCGGGATCGTGGTGCAGGCGTTCGCGTTCGCGCTGGTGATCGCCGCCGCCGCGCTCACGCCAGGGCCCGTGCGGGCTGTCGCGGCTCCCGCCGCCGCCAGCTGATCTGTCCACGCCGTACAACGGCCGGCGGTTCCCTCGGCCGACCGGATGGTTGCTGCGGCGCGCAGATGGGCAGTACCGTTGTACGTCTAGGCGTACACGACGAGGAGACCAGGCGATGGCGACGACGGGGCAACCGGCGACAGCCGCGGCCACGCTGCAGGAGCTGGCGAAGCGGCATCTGTGGATGCACTTCACGCGCATGGGCGCCTACGCCGACGCGGACGTGCCGATCATCGTCCGCGGCGACGGCTGCTACGTGTGGGACGAGCACGGCAACCGCTACCTCGACGGCCTCTCCTCGCTGTTCTGCGTGAACCTCGGCCACGGCCGCGCCGACATCGCGCGCGCCGGCGCCGAGCAGGCCGAGCAGCTCGACTACTTCTCGACCTGGTCCTACGCCCACCCGCCCGCGATCGAGCTGGCCGCGAAGATCGCCTCGCTCACGCCCGGCGACCTCAACCGCGTCTTCTTCACGACCGGCGGCAGCGAGGCCGTCGAGTCGGCGCTGAAGCTCTCGCGCGCCTACCACAAGGCCACCGGCAACCCGCACAAGACGAAGGTCATCGCGCGCGAGGTCGCCTACCACGGCACGTCGCTCGGGGCGCTGTCGGCGACCGGGATCACGGCGCTGCGCACGCCGTTCGAGCCGCTCACGCCGGGCGGCTGCCACGTGCCCAACACGAACCTCTACCGGCTGCCCGACGGCGTCGACCCGGCGTCGCTCGCGGAGACGGTGCGCGACCGCATCCTGTTCGAGGGGCCGGAGACGGTCGGCGCCGTGATCATGGAGCCGGTCCAGAACGCCGGCGGCTGCTTCACCCCGCCCGACGGCTACTTCCAGCGGATCCGCGAGATCTGCGACGAGTTCGACGTGCTGATGATCTCCGACGAGGTGATCTGCTCGTGGGGCCGCCTCGGCACGTGGTTCGGCGCGCAGCGCTACGACTACCAGCCCGACGTCATCACGACCGCGAAGGGCATCACCGGCGCGATCGCCCCGCTCGGCGCGATGATCGTCTCCGACCGCGTCGCGGAGCCCTTCACGGAGGGCGACGACACCTTCCTGCACGGCTTCACCTTCGCCGGCCACCCGATCTCCTCGACGGTCGCGCTGGCGGCGATCGACGCCTACGAGCGGGAGGGGATCCTCGAGCATGTGCGCGCGAACGAGGCGCCGTTCCGCGCCATGCTCGAGTCGCTGCGCGACATCCCGATCGTCGGCGACGTGCGCGGGGCGGGCTACTTCCACGCGATCGAGCTGGTCAAGGACCGCGACACGAAGGCGACGTTCGACGACGACGAGGCCGAGACGCTGCTGCGCGGCTTCCTCTCGGGCGAGCTGTTCCGCCGCGGCCTGATCTGCCGCGCCGACGACCGCGGCGACCCGGTGATCCAGCTGTCGCCGCCGCTGATCGCCGGACCCGAGCAGTTCGAGGAGATCGAGGCGGTGCTGCGTCCCGTGCTCGAGGAGGCCACCCGTCGCATGCACGTGAAGGACGGCACCGGACGCGTGGGCGTGCGGAGAGCATGAGCGCGGGGGCCCGCACGTGCTGACGATCGGCGAGCTGCTGCGCAGCCTCGACCTGCGCCTGCTGGCGGGCGAGGCGGCGCTCGAGGTGCCCGTGCGCTGGGTCCACATCTCCGAGCTGGAGGACCCGACGCCGTGGATGTCCGGCGGCGAGCTGCTGCTGACGACGGGCCTCCAGCTCGACACCCCCAAGCGCCAGCGCGCGTTCGTCGACCGGCTCGCCGACCACCATCTCGCCGGCCTCGGCTTCGGCACCGGCTTCTCGCACAGAGCCGTGCCGGAGGCGATCGTCGCGGCGGCCCGCGAGCGCGACCTGCCCCTCGTCGAAGTGCCCTACGAGGTTCCGTTCATCGCCGTCACCGAGGCGGCCTTCAGCCGGCTCGTGAACGAGCAGTACGCCGTCCTGCGGCGCGCGATCTCCGCGCACGAGCGGCTCGAGCGGATCGTGCTCGCCGAGCGCGGGCTCGACGCCGTCGTCGCCGCGCTCGCGACGCTGATCGGCGGCAGCGTGCTCGCCTACGACGCGCGCGGCATGCTGCTCGTGCGGCGTGCCTTCCGCCAGGAGCTCGACGACGCGGCCCTGGCCCAGCTCGGCGCCGAGCTGGCCGAGCGCGCGCGGGCGGGCGAGCGCCAGAGCTTCGCGCCGAGCGTTCCCGCGCTGGCCGGCCGTGCGCTGGTGCTGCCCGTGCGCGCGAGCGGAGCGCGCGAGCTGGGCGAGACGGAGGGCGGCGCGCCGCTGCAGGCGTGGCTCGTCGCGGTCAAGGACGAGGACGGCTTCTCCGAGCTGGACCGGCTGACGCTGCACCAGGCGGTCACGATCGTCGCGCTCGAGCTGCTGCGCCGGCGCATCGCCGAGGACACCGAACGGCGGCTCGCCGGGGACGTCTTGAACGCGATCGTCAGCGGCGACCTGGCCGGGCCCGAGCTGGTCCGGCGGCTCGAGCCGTTCGGGCTGTCCGAGCGGGTCGGCGCGATCGTGCTGGCCGCGCCCCGGCCGGGCGGCACGGCGCTGGCCGAGGCGGAGGTCGCGCTCGCGGCTGCGCTGCGCGGCGAGGCGTCGCACGGGCTCGTGGCGCGCTCGGAAGGGCTCGCGTGCGCGCTGCTGCCGGGCCTCGACGAGGAGGAGCTGTTCGCGCTCGCCGAGCGCGTCGGCGCACGCGTGGCGCGCTCGCTCGACGCGCGCGTGCGCCTCGGCGCCGGCCGCGCCGTCGGCGGCGCGCAGGCGCGCCGCTCGTTCCACGAGGCGCGCTGCGCGCTGGAGGCGCGCGCGCTCGCGGGGATCGGCGGCGACGGGCCTGCCGGCAACGGCGCGGCCGCGGCCGGCGCCCACACCGGCGGCGAGGCGGTCGGCGCGGTCGTCGCCACCTATCGCGACCTCGGCTCCTTCCAGCTGCTGCTCGCGTTGCAGGACGACGACGCACTGCGTCTCTTCTGCGATTCGATCCTCGCGCCGATCGAGCAGAGCGAGGGCGCCTACGGCGGCGAGCTGATGCGCTCGCTGGAGGCGTTCATCGAGGAGAACGGCCAGTGGGAGCGGGCGGCGAAGCGCCTGTACTGCCACCGCCACACGCTGCGCTACCGCATGCGCCGCGTCGAGGAGCTGACCGGCCGCAGCCTCGGAAACGCGCGCGACCGGATCGAGTTCTGGCTCGCCCTGCGCGGGCGCGAGCTGGTGCACTGAGCGGCGCCGTTCGCGCTCGAACCGCCTCGCGCGTCGCGAACCGCCGCCCGCTGCTACGATCTCGCGCCACATGCCTACGACCAGCCAGCTCGTCCGCAAGGGACGCAAGACGCCGAAGAAGAAGCTTGCCACTCCGGGCCTCAAGTCCGGCAAGGGCCGCAAGAAGAAGGTCGCTGCCCCGCAGCGCCGCGGCGTCTGCACGCGCGTCTACACCACCACGCCGAAGAAGCCGAACTCGGCGCTGCGCAAGGTCGCGCGCGTGCGGCTCACGCACGGCATGGAGGTCACGGTCTACATCCCGGGCGAGGGCCACAACCTGCAGGAGCACTCCGTCGTGCTCGTTCGCGGCGGCCGCGTCAAGGACCTGCCGGGCGTGCGCTACAAGGTCGTGCGCGGGACGCTCGACGCCGCCGGCGTCAGCGACCGCAAGAAGGCCCGCTCCCAGTACGGCGTGAAGGCCAAGTAATGCCGCGCCGCGCAGCAGCCTCCATCCGGACGATCGAGCCGGACGCGATCCACCGCTCCCGCCTCGTCCAGCAGGTCGTCAACCGCGTCATGCTCGACGGCAAGAAGTCGACCGCCGAGCGGATCGTCTACGACGCGCTCGCGATCATCGGCGAGCGCACCGGCAAGGACCCCGTCGAGCAGCTCGAGGCGTCGATCAAGACGCTCACGCCGCAGCTCGAGGTGCGCTCCCGCCGCGTCGGCGGCGCGACCTACCAGGTGCCCGTCGAGGTGCCGGCGCGTCGCGCCCGCACGCTCGCCGTCCGCTGGCTCGTCCAGTTCGCCCGCCAGCGCCGCGAGAAGACGATGGCGCAGCGGCTCGCGAACGAGCTGCTCGACGCGCAGTCCCAGCAGGGCGCCGCGTACAAGCGCAAGGACGACATCTACCGCATGGCGCAGGCCAACAAGGCCTTCGCCCACTACCGCTGGTAGCGCTCGTCCGAGCCTCGCTGCATCGCCTTGGAGCGCCGCCGCCGAGCGGCGCTTCGTCGTTGTGGGACGGCTGTCGCGGCGGGCGATGAGCGGCCGAGCAGATCGCGCCGGCTCTGCTATATTCCCTCGCCGCCTCCGGGGAGTGTGCGCAGACCGTGCGCGCCTCGCCACAGGGAGGTCACGAGCCATGGAGACTTCCACTCGATAACACGCGAGCCCCGGGACGACATTCCACGTCACGACCGGGCCCAGTGGGCCCGTTTTTGTGCCCGCCGCCGCCACGACCGACCGCAGACCGAGAACAAGAGACCTCACGCACATGCCCCGCAAGTACGCCCTCGACAGAACCCGGAACATCGGGATCATGGCTCACATCGACGCCGGCAAGACGACGACGACGGAGCGCATCCTCTTCTACACCGGGCGCACCCACAAGCTCGGCGAGGTGCACGAGGGCGCGGCGACGATGGACTGGATGGAGCAGGAGCAGGAGCGCGGCATCACGATCACGTCGGCCGCGACCGCCTGCGAGTGGAACGGCCACCGCATCAACATCATCGACACCCCGGGCCACGTCGACTTCACCGTCGAGGTCGAGCGCTCGCTGCGCGTGCTCGACGGCTCCGTCGCGCTCTTCGACTCCGTCGCCGGCGTCGAGCCGCAGTCGGAGAACGTCTGGCGCCAGGCCGACAAGTACCACGTCCCGCGCATCGCCTACATCAACAAGATGGACCGCATCGGCGCTGACTTCGCGCGCGGCGTGCAGACGATGATCGATCGCCTCGGCGCACACCCCGTGCCGATCCAGCTGCCGATCGGCGCCGAGGGCGACTTCAGAGGCATCATCGACCTGGTCGAGAACAACGCGATCGTCTACAAGGACGACCTCGGCAGAGAGCAGGAGGTCGTCGAGATCCCCGCCGAGCTGGTCGATGCGGCCGCTGCGGCCCGCGAGCACCTGCTCGAGGAGGTCTCCCACTACGACGACGAGCTCGTCGAGCTGATCCTCGAGGACGCCGAGATTCCGGCCGAGCGCCTCAAGCAGGCGATCCGCAAGGCGAGCCTCGAGCTCAAGATGACCCCGGTGCTGTGCGGTTCCTCGTTCAAGAACAAGGGCGTGCAGCCGCTGCTCGACGCGATCATCGACTACCTGCCGTCGCCGCTGGACGTGCCGCCGGTCGAGGGCATCGAGCCGGTCAAGGGCGAGGACGAGGGTCGCACCGCCACGCGCGACGCCTCCGACGACGCGCCGTTCTCGGCACTCGCCTTCAAGATCGCCGCCGACCCCTACGTCGGCAAGCTCACCTACTTCCGCGTCTACTCGGGCAAGCTCGAGGCGGGCTCGCGCGTCCTGAACGTCTCGAGCGGCCGCACGGAGCGCGTCGGTCGCATCCTCGAGATGCACGCGAACGAACGCGTCGACCTCGAGGACGTCTCGGCCGGCGACATCGCCGCTGCGGTCGGCATCAAGCAGGTCACCACCGGTGACACGCTGTGCGCCCCCGACAGACCGATCAAGCTCGAGATGATCGACTTCCCCGAGCCGGTCATCAAGGTGGCGATCGAGCCGAAGACGAAGGTCGACCAGGAGAAGATGGGCGTCGCGCTCGGCCGCCTCGCCGAGGAGGACCCGACGTTCCAGGTCCGCACGAACGAGGAGACGGGACAGACGGAGATCTCCGGCATGGGCGAGTTGCACCTCGAGGTGCTCGTCGACCGGATGCTGCGCGAGTTCAGAGTCGACGCGAACGTCGGCCGGCCGCAGGTCTCCTACCGCGAGACGGTGCGCGGCGAGGCCAAGAGAGTCGAGGGCCGCTTCGTGCGCCAGACCGGCGGCTCGGGCCAGTACGGCATCGTCTACATCGACATGGAGCCGGCCCCCGGCGAGGGCTTCGACTTCGTCAACAGAATCAAGGGCGGCTCGATCCCGTCGGAGTTCATCCCGGCCGTCGAGAAGGGCATCGAGGAGGCGCTCGACACGGGCGTCAAGGCCGGCTACCCGATGGTGGACATCCGCGTGACGCTCGTGGACGGGAAGTACCACGACACGGACTCGTCGGAAATCGCCTTCAAGGTCGCCGGATCGCTCGCCTTCAAGGAGGCCGCGCGTCGCGCGAAGCCCGTCCTGCTCGAGCCGATCTTCGCCGTCGAGGTCGTGGTGCCCGAGGAGTTCATGGGCGATGTGATCGGCGACCTCAACCGCCGCCGCGGCCGCGTCCACGGAATGGAGCCGCGCGGCAACGCCCAGGTCGTGACCGGCAGCGTGCCGCTGTCGGAGATGTTCGGCTATTCGACCGACCTGCGCTCCAACACGCAGGGGCGTGCGACGTACACGATGGTGTTCGAGAGCTACGAAGAGGTGCCGCCGAACATCGCGGAGAAGGTCGTCGAGTCCCGCTCAGGGGGCGAGCAGGCCGCCTGAGCAGGGAATTCGCCCCGCAGCGCCGTTGAATCGGCGCGAGCGCGGCGGTTGAGATAGATTTCCGAGGTTCGCCCGGCGAGGCGGACCACCCCGACTTCACAAGGAGCGAACCCAAAGTGGCGAAGGAGAAGTTCGAGCGCGACAAGCCGCACGTCAACGTCGGCACCATCGGTCACATCGACCATGGCAAGACGACGCTGACTGCTGCCATCACCACCGTGCTGGCGGAGAAGATGGGCGGCGAGGCCCGGAGCTTCGAAGAGATCGACAACGCTCCGGAGGAGAAGGAGCGCGGGATCACGATCGCCACCTCGCACGTCGAGTACCAGACGGAGAACCGGCACTACGCCCACGTCGACTGCCCGGGTCACGCCGACTACGTCAAGAACATGATCACGGGCGCCGCGCAGATGGACGGCGCGATCCTGGTCGTGTCGGCCGCCGACGGCCCGATGCCGCAGACGCGCGAGCACATCCTGCTCGCCCGTCAGGTCGGCGTGCCCTACATCGTCGTGTTCCTCAACAAGGCCGACATGGTCGACGACGAGGAGCTCCTCGAGCTCGTCGAGGTCGAGGTGCGCGAGCTGCTCAGCGCCTACGACTTCCCGGGCGACGACATCCCGTTCATCACGGGCTCGGCGCTGAAGGCGCTCGAGGGCGACGAGGAGTACAAGCAGAAGATCGTCGACCTCGCCGCGGCGCTCGACTCCTACATCCCGGAGCCGGTCCGCGAGCTCGACAAGCCGTTCCTGATGCCGGTCGAGGACGTCTTCTCGATCACCGGCCGCGGCACCGTCGCGACCGGTCGCATCGAGCAGGGCATCGTCAGAACGGGCGACACGGTCGAGATCGTCGGCATCAAGGACACGACCACGACGGTCGTGACCGGCGTCGAGATGTTCCGCAAGATCCTCGACGAGGGTCGCGCGGGCGACAACGTCGGCTGCCTCCTGCGCGGCACCAAGCGCGAGGAGATCGAGCGCGGGCAGGTGCTCTGCAGACCGGGCTCGATCACGCCGCACACGAAGTACAAGGCTGAGGTCTACGTCCTCAAGAAGGAGGAGGGCGGCCGTCACACGCCGTTCTTCACCGGCTACCGCCCGCAGTTCTACTTCCGCACGACGGACGTGACGGGCGTCGCGAACCTCCCCGAGGGGACCGAGATGGTCATGCCGGGCGACAACGTCCAGATGGAGATCGAGCTGATCCAGCCGATTGCCATGGACCAGGGCCTGCGCTTCGCGATCCGCGAGGGTGGCCGCACGGTCGGCTCGGGCGTGGTGACCGAGGTCATCCAGTAGCGATCCAGCAGTAACTGGCGGCGGGCTCGGCCCGCCGCCATCACGAAGTCAAGCCATACGATCACAGGGGCGGGTCCCGCAGCACACCCGGGGACTCGCCTCACGCACGCAGAGAACCAGTCAACACGACACACCAGACACCGGACGGAAAGAACCCAAAGGCTCCCGTGGCAACCCTGGCCCAGAACAAGATCCGCATTCGCCTCAAGTCCTACGATCACTCCGCGATCGAGACGGCGGCGAGAGAGATCGTCGAGACGGCGACCCGCACCGGCGCGACCGTGTCCGGACCGGTTCCGCTTCCGACCGAGAAGAACGTCTACTGCGTGATCCGCTCGCCCTTCAAGGACAAGGACTCGCGGGAGCACTTCGAGATCCGCACGCACAAGCGGCTGATCGACATCCACCAGCCGACGCCGAAGACGGTCGACTCGCTCCAGCGACTCGACCACCTGCCCGCCGGCGTCGACATCGAGATCCGGCTGGCGTCCTAGTCATGGCTGCGATCCTCGCCAAGAAGCTCGGCATGACCCAGCGCTTCCTCGACGACGGCCGTGTCGAGCGCGTCACCGTGCTCGAGGCCGGGCCGTGCCCGGTCACCGGCATTCGCACGCATGAGCGCGACGGCTACGAGGCCGTGCAGCTCGCCTTCGGCGCCTGTCGCGAGAAGCAGCTCACGCGCGCCGAGCTCGGGCACCTGAAGAAGGCCGACGCCTCCGCGCACCGCCACCTCGTCGAGTTCCGCGACGAGGCCGGCGAGCTGCAGGTCGGCGAGACGGTCACCGTCGAGGCTTTCGAGGCCGGCCAGAAGGTCAAGATCTCCGGGACCTCGAAGGGCAAGGGCTTCCAGGGAACGATCAAGCGCCACAGATTCGCCGCCGGCCCGAAGTCGCACGGCTCGCACAACGTGCGCGCCCCCGGCTCGATCGGCGCCTCCGCCTGGCCGGCACGCGTGATGAAGGGCATCCGCGGCCCGGGCCAGATGGGCAACAAGCGCATCACGCAGAAGGGCCTCGAGGTCGTCGAGGTCATCGCGAGAGACAATCTGCTGCTCGTCCGCGGCGCCGTTCCCGGCCCGAAGGGCGGCACGGTGGAGGTTCGCACCGATGCCTAAGGCTCCGAGAATCGGCGGCGGCGACGTGACGCTGGACGACGCGGTCTTCGCGGTCAAGTTCAACGGTCCGCTCGTGCACGAGGTCGTGCGCGCCGAGCTGAACGCGCTGCGCCAGGGCACCGCTGCGACGAAGACGCGCGGCAACGTCAGCGGCGGCGGCGCCAAGCCGTGGCGCCAGAAGGGCACCGGCCGCGCCCGCGCCGGGTCCTCGCGCTCGCCGATCTGGAAGGGCGGCGGCACGGTCTTCGGTCCGAGCCCGCGTCACTACACCTTCAAGGTCAACCGCAAGGCGCGCCGCGCCGCGCTGCGCAGCGCGCTGTCGGTCCACGCCGACCGTGGCTCGATCGCCGTCTTCGACGCGGCGAGCTTCGACACGCCCTCGAGCAAGCAGGCCTCGCAGCTGCTCAACGACTGGGGTCAGCCGCTGGCGACGCTCGTGCTGCTCGACGCCGAGGAGGCCAACGCGGGCCTGTCGTTCCGCAACCTCTGGCGCGTGCTCGTGATGCCGGTGGAGGACGCCGGCGTCGCCGATCTGATCGGCGCCGCGTCGGTGCTGATCTCCGAGGCCGCGCTCGAGCAGATCACCGCCCGCGCCAAGGGCGAGTCGCTCGTCGCGGAGGAGGTCGCCTAGTCATGGACGCGAGCCAGGTCATCATCCGTCCCGTCGTCTCGGAGAAGTCGTTCGTGCAGGCGGAGATCGGCAAGTACACGTTCCGCGTCCACCCCGACGCGCACAAGACGCAGATCCGGCAGGCCGTCGAGCAGCTCTTCGACGTGAAGGTGCGCGACGTGCGCACGGTGTCGGTCAAGAGCAAGCCGAAGCGCCGCGGCGTCTACTCCGGTCGCACACGCACGTGGAAGAAGGCGATCGTGCAGCTCGCACCGGGCGACACGATTCCGATCTTCCAGGGTCTGGAGGGCACCGAGTAATGCCGATCCGCAAGCCGAAGCCGACGAGCCCCGGACGGCGCTTCGTCACCTATCCCGACTTCGCCGAGCTGACCCGCAGTGAGCCGGAGAAGTCGCTCGTCGAGGGCCTGACGAAGTCCGGCGGGCGCAACGCGCGCGGCCGCAAGACCTCCCGTCACCGCGGCGGCGGCGCCAAGCGCCTCTACCGCCGCATCGACTTCAAGCGCCGCAAGGACGGGGTGCCGGCGAAGGTCGCTCACATCGAGTACGACCCGAACCGCTCCGCCTACATCGCGCTGCTGCACTACGTCGACGGCGAGAAGCGCTACATCCTTGCGCCGAACAGACTCGCCGTCGGAGCGATGGTCGCGAGCGGCCCGGACGCGGAGATCCGCGTCGGCAACTGCCTCCCGCTCGAGAACATCCCCGCGGGTACGGTCGTCCACAACGTCGAGCTGACGCCCGGTCGCGGAGGTCAGCTCGGCCGCTCCGCCGGCACCAGCATCCAGTTGCTGGCGAAGGATGGCGAGATGGTCACGCTGCGTCTGCCCTCCGGCGAGATGCGGCTGGTGCGCGCGGAGTGCCGGGCGACGATCGGTACGATCGGCAACGCCGACCATCAGAACGTCAAGATCGGCAAGGCGGGACGCAAGCGCCACCTCGGCGTGCGCCCGCAGACGCGCGGCACCGCGATGAACCCGGTCGACCACCCGCACGGTGGCGGCGAGGGCTCGACCACGCCCGGTCGTCACCCGGTGACGCCGTGGGGCGTGCCGACGCTCGGGTATCGCACGCGCAAGAAGGGCAAGGCATCCGACCGCTACATCGTCCGTGGCCGACGCCGCGGGAAGAAGCGCTGAGGGACGATTAGATGAGCCGCTCGAGCAAGAAGGGCCCGTTCGTCGAAGAGCGCCTGATGGCGCGAATCGAGAGAATGAACGCCGCGAACACGAAGCAGATGATCAAGACCTGGTCGCGCACGTCGACGATCTTCCCCGACATGGTCGGGCACACGATCGCCGTGCACGACGGTCGCAGACACGTGCCCGTCTTCATCAGCGAGTCGATGGTGGGGCACAAGCTCGGCGAGTTCGCGCCGACGCGTCTCTACCGCGGCCACGCTCAGACCGGCAAGCGCCGCTAAGGCAAGAACGAATCTTCATGGCAGACGAGAAGGACATCACCGAGAACGCCGACGCCGAGGCCCCCGAGGCCACGGTCGAGGAGACGACGCCGGCCCCTGAGGCCGAGGCCGCGGAGACGCCGGCCGCGGAGGCCCCTGCGCCGAGAGCGAGAAGATCGCCGAGAGCGAGAGCGGCGGCCAGAAGAGCCGCGAGAGCGAGCGCGAGAAGAGCAGAGGCCAAGCCGCGCAAGCGCGACGCCCAGCCGGAGCTGGTCGTCCGCGCGCAGGCCAAGTACGTCCGCTCGTCCGCTCGCAAGGCGCGTCTCGTCTGCGACCACATCCGCGGCAAGTCGGTCGAGGAGGCGCGCGCGATCCTGCAGTTCACGCCGCGTGCCGTGGCGCGCGACTGGAGCAAGGTGCTCGAGTCGGCCGTCGCGAACGCTGAGCACAACCACGAGCTCGACGGCGAGGACCTCTTCATCAAGGCGGCGCACGCCGACGAAGGTCCGACGCTCAAGCGCTTCCGGCCGCGCGCCATGGGCCGCGCCACGCCGATCCGCAAGCGCACCAGTCATCTGACGATCCTGCTCACGCCGAAGGGGTAACGAGACCATGGGACAAAAGGTTCATCCCGAGGGCCTCCGCGTGGGCTACATCCACGACTGGAAGGCGAACTGGTTCAACGAGAAGGACTTCTCGGACTACCTGTTCGAGGACATCCAGATCCGCAGACACATCATCGGCCGTCTCTCGCACGCCGGGCTGTCCGACATCACGATTCGCAAGAACGCGAACGAGGTCGAGGTCAACATCAACACGGCCCGCCCGGGCATCGTGATCGGCAAGTCCGGCTCCGAGGTCGACGCCCTGCGGCGTGATCTGCACAAGATCACCAACAAGCAGGTCAAGGTCAACATCCTCGAGATCAAGCGCCCGGAGCTCGACGCGCGCCTCGTCGCGCAGTCGATCGCCGAGCAGCTGCAGAACCGCGTCGCCTTCCGTCGCGCGATGAAGCGCGCGCTGACCAGCGCCATGCGCTCCGGCGCGAAGGGCGTCAAGGTCCAGGTCTCCGGTCGTCTCGGCGGCGCCGAGATGGCCCGCACCGAGGGCTACTCCGACGGTCGCGTCCCGCTGCACACGCTGCGCGCGGACATCGACTACGGCTTCCACGAGGCCAGAACGACCTTCGGCCGCATCGGCGTCAAGTGCTGGATCAACAAGGGCGAGATCATGCCCGAGGGCTACACCGGCGCCGACCTCACGCAGATGGACGAGCCGCCGGCGCAGCCTGACCGCGGACGCCGCGGCGAGCGCGGCGACGGCCGTGGCCGCGGTGGTCGCGGCGGCGGTCCGGGTGGCGGTGGCGGTGGCGGTCGTGGCGGTCGCGGTGGCGGCCCCGGCGGTCGTGGACCTGGTGGACCGGGCGGTCCCGGTGGACCCGGCGGTCCGGGTGGTCGCGGCGGGCGTGGTGGCGGTCCGGGCGGTCCCGGTCGCGGCGGTCCCGGTGGTCGCGGTGGCGGCCCGGGCGGTCCCGGCCGTGGCGGTCCCGGTGGTCGCGGTGGCGGCCCCGGCGGCGGGCGTGGGCCGGGCGGTCCCGGCGGCGGTCGCGGTCCCGGTGGCCCCGGTCGCAGTGGACCCCGTGCTCCCGAGGTGACTCGCTGATGCTCTCTCCCAAGCGTGTGAAGTTCCGCAAGCAGCACCGCGGTCGGCGCCGCGGGCTCTCGCGCGGGCAGGTCAAGGTCCAGTTCGGCGAGTACGGGCTGAAGACCGTCGAGGAGGGCTGGCTGACGAACCGTCAGATCGAGGCCGCTCGTATCGCGATGACGCGCAAGATCAAGCGTGGCGGCAAGGTCTGGATAAACGTCTATCCCGACAAGCCGTATACGAAGAAGCCGGCCGAGACGCGCATGGGCTCCGGCAAGGGCTCGCCCGAAGGGTGGGTCGCCGTCGTGAAGCCCGGCCGCGTGATGTTCGAGCTGGCCGGCGTGCCGGAGCCGCTCGCCCGCGAGGCGATGCGCCTCGCCGGGCACAAGCTCCCGGTCAAGACGAGATTCGTGCTGCGGGAGGACGGGTGATGGCCGGGACGAAGGCGATCGAGCTGCGCGACATGGACGACGCCGTCCTCGTCGAGCACCTGCGGACCGCGCGGCGCGAGCTGTTCGGGCTGCGCTTCCAGCACGCCACGGGCGAGCTGGAGAACACCTCGCGTCTGAGCGACGCGAAGCGCGACGTCGCACGTGCGCTGACCGTCCTGCGTGAGCGGGAAGTCGATGTCAACAAGGAACTGAGCCGGTAACCGATGGCCGACGAAGAGCAGAACGAGAACGTCGAGGAGACGACCGCGCCGGCCGAGGCCGAGGCGCCCGAGGCCGCCGAGGAGGCTGTCGCGGCGCCCGAGGCTGCCGCCGCCGAGGCGAGCGACGACGCCGCTGCGGCCAGGCCGGCTGCCGGCGCGAGCCCGAAGGAGCAGCGCCGCGAGGCGCGCGCCGCGAAGGTCGCCAAGGAGGCCGGCTCGCGCCCGTCGCGCACGCCGGAGGAGCGCCAGGCCGAGCGCGACGCCGCCCGCAAGGCGCGCGCCGCCGCGCGCCGCACGTCCCGCGCGAAGCTGCGCGAGAAGGCGAAGGCCGCTCGCGCCGCCGCGCCGGGCGAGGCGACGCCGCCGCGCGAGCACGGCGAGGGCCGCCAGAAGGAGCGCCAGGGCATCGTCATCTCCGACAAGGCCGACAAGACGATCACCGTGCGCATCGACACCGCTCGTCAGCACCGCCGCTACCACAAGATCGTGCGCAGCTCGACGACGCTGCACGCGCACGACGAGAGCAACGACGCGCACGCGGGCGACACCGTCATCGTGCGCGAGTCGCGTCCGCTGTCGCGCCTCAAGCGCTGGCGCCTTGTCGAGGTCGTGGAGCGCGCCCGATGATCCAGAACGAGACGCGCCTGAAGGTCGCCGACAACACCGGCGCCCGCGAGATCCTCTGCATCCGCGTGCGCGGCGGCTCGCGCCGGCGCTACGCCGGCGTCGGCGACGTGATCGTCGCGACCGTCAAGCAGGCCGCCCCGCAGGGCTCGGTCAAGAAGGGCGAGGTCGTGACGGCCGTCGTCGTGCGCACGAAGAAGTCCTACGGGCGCGAGGACGGCACCTACATCGGCTTCGACGAGAACGCGGCCGTGATCATCGACGCGCAGAACAACCCGCGCGGGACGCGCATCTTCGGTCCCGTCGCGCGCGAGCTGCGCGAGCGCAACTTCATGAAGATCGTCTCGCTCGCCCCGGAGGTCCTCTGATGCCCGCGCGCATTCGCAGAGACGACGAGGTGATCGTGATCTCCGGCAAGGACCGCGGCAAGACCGGCCGCGTCCTGCGGGTCGACCCCGCCAAGGACAAGGTGTTCGTCGAAGGCCTCAACATCGTCAAGCGCCACCAGCGCCCGACGCCCGGCCGGCCCGACGCGGTCGCCGGCGTGATCGAGCGCGAGGGCCCCATCCACGTCTCCAACGTGATGCTGCTCGACCCCAAGGACCACAAGCCGACGCGCGTCGGCGTCGAGGTTCGCGAGGGAAGACGCTTCCGCATCGCCCGCCGCTCCGGCACGAGCATCGACTGAGCTTCCACATGTCCGCACGACTCAAGACCAAATACGCCGACGAGATCCGTCCGTCGCTGATCGAGCAGTTCGGCTACTCGACGCCGATGCAGGCGCCGAAGATCGAGAAGATCACGATCAACATGGGCGTCGGCGAGGCGAAGACCGACTCGAGACTCCTGCAGGAGGCGACGACGCAGCTCGCCCGCATCGCCGGGCAGCAGCCGAGCATCCGCAGATCGCGCAAGTCGATCGCCAACTTCAAGCTGCGCGAAGGGATGGCCGTCGGCGTCAGCGTCACGCTGCGCGGCGAGCGCGCGTACGAGTTCCTCGACCGCCTGCTGTCGATCGCGATCCCGCGGATCCGCGACTTCCGCGGCCTCAGCCCGCGCTCGTTCGACGGTCGCGGTAACTACAACATGGGCGTCAAGGAGCAGATCATCTTCCCGGAGATCGACTACGACAAGGTCGATCAGGTCCGGGGGCTCGACATCGCGATCACGACGAGCGCCAAGACGGACGAGGAGTCCTTCGCGCTGCTCCAGGCGTTCGGGATGCCGTTCTCGAGAGACCGCCGCGGCGCGCCCGGCGCGGCGACCAACGGAAACTAAGGAACCGCTATGGCCAAGACCTCATTGCGTGTCCGCCAGCAGCGGACCCCCAAATACAGAACCCGCGGATACACGCGCTGCCGCCGCTGCGGCCGGCCGCGCTCCGTGTTCAGAAAGTTCGGGCTGTGCCGCATCTGCCTGCGCGAGCTCGCGCACAACGGCTACATCCCCGGCATGACCAAGAGCTCTTGGTGATCGCATGTCGATGACCGATCCCATCGCCGACTTCCTCACGCGGGTGCGCAACGGCGCGCACGCGTCGAAGGACGTCGTGCCGATCCCCTCCTCGAAGCTCAAGAAGGAGCTGGCCCGCATCCTCAAGGAGCAGGGCTACATCGATAGCTGGGAGATCGAGGCGCCGAACGCCGAGCACCCCGGCGAGATCATCAACGTCAGACTCAAGTACTCGGGCAACCGCAAGCCGGTGATCCAGGGCATCCAGCGGGTGTCCCGTCCCGGCCAGCGGACCTACGTCGATCACGCCCACATCCCGAAGATCCAGGGTGGGCTCGGCACGGCGATCATCTCGACGTCCCATGGCGTCATGACCGGTCACGAGGCGCGCAGAGCGGGTCTCGGCGGCGAGGTCGTGGCGAAGGTCTGGTGAATCGGCGATGAGTCGCATCGGCCGCAAGCCCATCCCCGTCCCCGCCGGCGTCAACGTCGCGATCGAGCCCGAGCTCGTGACCGTCAACGGCCCCAAGGGCGAGCTCTCCGAGCGCATCCACCGCGACATCACGGTCGCGCAGGATGGCGAGGAGCTCGTCGTCACGCGCCCGACCGACCGCGGCGAGCACCGTGCGCTGCACGGCCTCACGCGCTCGCTCGTGGCCAACATGGTCGAGGGCGTCACCTCCGGCTTCGAGAAGCGCCTCGAGATCCAGGGCGTCGGCTACCGCGCCCAGCTCAAGGGCAAGGACCTCGAGCTGGCGCTCGGCTACTCGCACCCGGTGCCGATCAAGGCGCCGGACGGAATCGAGTTCGAGGTGCCGCAGCCGACCCGCATCGTCGTGCGCGGGATCTCCAAGCAGCTCGTCGGCGAGACCGCCGCAAACATCCGCAAGCAGCGCAAGCCGGAGCCCTACAAGGGCAAGGGCATTCGCTACGAGGGCGAGTACGTCGCCCGAAAGGTCGGGAAGCGCGCATGACCGTTCTCACTGCTCCTGCGCGGCGCCTCAAGCGCCGCCGCCGCGTTCGCGCGAAGATCAACGGCACGGCCGAGCGGCCGCGCATCTCGGTGTTCCGCTCGAATCGTGGCATCAGCGCCCAGCTGATCGACGACGATGCCGGGCGCACCATCACCGCGGTCAACTGGACCGAGGGTGAGCTGCGCGGCCTTGCGCGCGCAGACCAGCCCAAGCGCGTCGGCGAGCTGCTCGCCGAGCGCGCCAAGGCGGCCGGCATCTCGGAGGCCGTCTTCGACCGTGGCGGCTACCAGTACCACGGCCGGGTGCGCGCACTCGCGGAGGGCGCCCGCGAGGGCGGCCTCGCCTTCTAGGCATCGTCTAACCACCGACCGACCCGCTTCGAACCGCTACCCTCAGGAACTTCATGGCTCTCGGACTCGACCGATCTGTATCTGGCGCCGGCCTCGACCTGCAAGAGCGGGTCGTGGAGATCAACCGCGTCGCGAAGGTCGTCAAGGGCGGCCGTCGCTTCTCGTTCACCGCCCTCGTGGTGGTCGGCGACGAGCGCGAGATCGTCGGCGTCGGCTACGGCAAGGCGAACGAGGTGCCCGTCGCGATCCAGAAGGGCGTGGAGCGCGCGAAGAAGAACCTCATCCGGGTGCCGAAGCACGGCTCCACGATCACGCACCAGACGCTCGGCATCTTCGGTGCCGGCCGCGTGCTGCTGAAGCCGGCCTCGCCCGGTACCGGCGTGATCGCCGGCGGCGGCGTGCGCGCGGTGCTCGAGCTGGCGGGGATCCACGACATCCTCTCCAAGAGCCTCGGCACGCAGAACCCGATCAACCTCGTGAAGGCGACGATGGCGGGCCTCGAGGGCCTGCGTCGCCCGGAGGAGGTCGCTGACCTGCGCGGCGTCTCGATCGACATGGTGCTCGGGCTCGACCCGAACCGCAACGCGCCCACGGCCGAGCTGACCGCCGACGACGCGGAGGCGCCCGCTGAAGGCGACGCGCCCGAGCCCGTCGCCGTCGGCGCGCCCGACGCGGAGGACGCGTCGTGAGCACGCTGAAGATCACGCAGGTCAAGTCGCGCAACGGCTCGGACAAGAGACAGCTCGACACGCTGCGCTCGATCGGCCTGCGCAAGATCGGCCACACGGTCGAGCAGAGAGACACGCCCGCCCTGCGCGGCATGGTCCATTCGGTCCGTCATCTCGTGAAGGTCGAGGAGGCCGCATGAGTCCTGCAGCGAGAGCGAAGGCCGAGGAGACCGCCGAGGAGCGGATCGGCCTGCACAACCTGAAGCCGGCCCCCGGCAGCCGCCGTCCGCGCAAGCGCGTCGGCCGTGGCGAGGGCTCCGGCACCGGCAAGACGGCCGGTCGCGGCCAGAAGGGTGCGGGCTCGCGCTCCGGCGCGAAGGACCGCGCCCGCTTCGAGGGCGGCCAGATGCCGATCCACATGCGGATGCGCAAGCTGCGCGGTCCGCACATGAAGAAGTCGATGCCGTTCGAGCCGTTCCGCACGCACACGCAGCCGGTGAACCTGCTCGACCTCGAGGCGCGCTTCGAGTCCGGCGCCGAGGTCACGCTCGAGGCGCTCAACGCGAAGAACCTCGCGACGCGCAGAGGCATCCCGGTGAAGGTGCTCGCGAAGGGCGAGATCACCAAGCCGCTGACCGTCCACGCCCACGCCTTCAGTGCGGCCGCGCGCGAGCGCATCGAGGCCGCCGGGGGAACCTGCCAGACACTCGAGTAGGGGGACTCGAGCATGCTCGCGACGATCCTGAGCGCCTTCACAGTCGCGGACATCCGCAAGAAGCTCGCGTTCACCGCTGCCCTGCTGGCGCTCTACCGGCTGGGCGCGCACATACCGGCCCCCGGCATCAACACGGAGGCGGTCAAGGAGCTCCAGCAGAACTTCTCCGGCGGGATCCTCAACCTGCTCAACACGTTCTCGGGCGGGAGCCTGGCGCGCGTCGCGCTGTTCGCGCTCGGGATCATGCCGTACATCACGGCCTCGATCATCATGCAGCTGCTGACGGTCGTCGTGCCGTCGCTCGAGCAGCTCCAGAGAGAGGGCGAGATCGGCACGCAGCGGATCACGCAGTACACGCGCTACCTGACGGTCGGCCTCGCCGGCGCGCAGTCCATAGCGTACGTCTTCCTGTTCCGCTCGCTGCAGGCGCAGGCGGGGCTGCCGGTCGTCACGAACTTCGGCCTCCCGAAGCTGATCCTGATCGCCGTCTCGCTCACCGCCGGTTGCATGCTCGTGATGTGGATGGGCGAGCTGATCACGCAGAGGGGAATCGGCAACGGCATCTCGCTGATGATCTTCGCCTCGATCGTCTCGCGCCTGCCGCACGGCCTGCAGGCGTGGTGGACGAGCCCGGACCCGGTCTTCAAGGTGATGATGCCGTTCCTCGCGATAGGCGTGATCGCGGCCGTCGTGTTCGTGCAGGAGGGCCAGCGCCGCATCCCGGTCCAGTACGCGCGGCGCGTGATCGGCCAGCGCATGACGCAGGGCGGGCAGACCTACCTGCCGCTGCGCGTGAACATGGCCGGCGTGATCCCGGTCATCTTCGCGGCGAGCCTGATGGCCTTCCCGCCGACGGTCGGCCAGCTGATCAACCAGCCGTGGGCGCACAGCGTCGCGAACTTCTTCAACCCGGGGAACACGCCGTACCTGATCGGCGAGACGCTGCTGATCATCGCCTTCACCTACTTCTACACGGCGGTCACGTTCAACCCCGTCGAGCAGGCGGACAACCTCAAGCGCTACGGCGGCTTCATCCCGGGCGTGCGCCCGGGCCGCCCGACGGCCGAGTTCCTCGACCGCATCCTCGCGCGGCTGACGTTCCCCGGGGCGCTGTTCCTGGCCGCGGTCGCCGCGCTGCCGACGCTCCTGATCAACTCCACGAGCGCGAACTTCTTCTTCGGCGGCACGTCGCTGCTGATCGTGGTGGCGGTCGCGCTGGACACGATGAAGCAGCTCGAGGCGCAGCTGATGATGCGCAACTACGAGGGCTTCCTGAAGTAGGCGCGCCTGCGGTCGCGCCGGTGCGTCTGGCGCATCGACACGCGGGGATGACCGCGGGCCCCTCGGTCTAGTACGTTTCGGCCTTCGTGAGCGAGCTGAACCTCATCCTCTTCGGACCGCCCGGGGCCGGCAAGGGCACGCAGGCCGCTCGCCTGCAGGAAGACTTCCGCCTGCCGTACGTCGCGACGGGCGACATGCTGCGCGCGGCCGTCAAGGACGGCACCGAGCTGGGCGTCAAGGCGAAGGGCTTCATGGACGCCGGCGCGCTCGTGCCCGACGACCTGCTGATCGACCTCGTCGTCGACCGCATCAGCGCCGAGGACGCGCGCGACGGCTTCATCCTCGACGGCTTCCCGCGCACGCGCGCGCAGGCCGACGCGCTCGGCGAGGCGTTCGACAAGCTGGGTCGCCGGATCACCGCGGTGCTGCTGTTCGACGTGCCCGACGAGGACCTCGTGTCGCGCATCTCCGGGCGGCGCGTGAGCGTCAAGACGGGCCGCGTCTACCACGTCGAGAGCGACCCGCCCAAGCACGAAGGCCGCTGCGACGTCGACGGCTCGCGCCTCGTCCAGCGCGACGACGACAAGCCGGAGGTCGTGCTGAAGCGACTCGAGGTCTACCACGTCGAGACCGAGCCGCTCGTCTCCTACTACGACGAGCGCGGCCTGCTGCGGCGCATCGACGGCACGCGGCCGCCGACCGAGGTCCACGACCACGTCCGCGCGGTGCTCGCGACGCTGCGCCTCGAAGAGACGCTGTGATCGTCAAGAAGACGCCGGAGCAGATCGACAAGATGGCCGCGGCGGGGGACATCCTCGTCCGCACGCTGGAGCTGGTCGAGGGCAAGATCCGCCCGGGCGTCACGACGCAGGAGCTCGACGACGCCGCCGAGCGCTTCATCCGCTCGCAGGGCGCGACGCCCGCGTTCAAGGGCTACCGCGGCTTCCCCGGCTCGATCTGCGCCTCGCCGAACGCGATGGTCGTGCACGGGATCCCGGGCAGATACAGACTGGAGCGCGGCGACATCCTGTCGGTCGACGTCGGCGTCGTGCTCGACGGCTGGGTCGCGGACGCCGCGCGGACCTTCCCGGTCGGCCCGATCACGCCGGTCGCGCAGAAGCTGCTCGACACGACCGAAGGGTCGCTGTTCGCGGCGGTGCCGCAGTGCGTAGCGGGCAATCGGCTGGGCGACATCTCGCATGCGATTCAGCAGCACGTCGAGGCGGAGGGCTTCTCGATCATCCGCTCGCTCGTCGGGCACGGGATCGGCCAGGAGATGCACGAGGACCCGCAGATCCCCAACTACGGCCCGCCCGGGCGCGGCCCGCGGCTGGAGGAGGGGATGGTGCTGGCGATCGAGCCGATGGTCACGGCCGGGCGCCATCAGGTGCGGATGGCCGACGACCACTGGTCGATCTTCACGCAGGACGGCTCGCTCGCCGCCCATTTCGAGTTCACGATCGCGATCACGGTCGACGGGCCGCGCGTGCTGACGCCGTGGCACGAGCACGGCAAGCGCGCGGCGGCGTAGTACGCAGCGCTGTGCGTTCCTGCTTTGCTACTCTTCATCGTCGCGCTCGAAGCCGCTTGGCTTGCGTGCGCGTGAAGTCCTCGACGTGGTAGCGGCAGCCGCCCCGGCAGCCAGAGCCGAGTCGACCGGAATCAGCCGAAAGGGATCATGAAGGTACGACCGTCGGTCAAGCCGATGTGCGAGAAGTGCAAGATCATCCGCCGCCACGGGCGCGTGCTGGTCATCTGCTCGAATCCCCGCCACAAGCAGCGGCAGGGGTAGGGCGACGCATGGCTCGCATAGCAGGCATCAACATCCCGCTGAACAAGCGCGTCGAGATCGGGCTGACGTACATCTACGGGATCGGCCGGTCGCAGTCGAACAAGCTTCTGTCCGAGCTGAGCATCTCGCCGGACACCTACGTGCGCGACCTCACCGAGGACGAGGTCTCCAAGCTCCGCGACCAGATCGACAGAGATCTCGTCGTCGAGGGCGACCTGCGCCGCGAGCGCTCGCAGAACGTCAAGCGCCTGATGGAGATCGGCTGCTACCGCGGCCTGCGCCACCGCCGCGGCCTGCCGGTGCGCGGTCAGAAGACCAAGACGAACGCCCGCACGCGCAAGGGTCCCAAGCGCATGCAGGTCGCCGGCAAGAAGAAGGCGGGGAAGAAGTAAGTGAGCCCAGCACCGAAGCGCCCGCAGCGCGGCCGTCGCAGAGTCCGCAAGAACATCCCGGTCGGCCAGGCGCACATCAAGACCAGCTTCAACAACACGATCGTCTCGCTGACCGACCGCGAGGGGAACGTGATCGCGTGGGAGTCCGCCGGCGGCGCCGGCTTCAAGGGCTCGCGCAAGTCGACGCCCTTCGCCGCTCAGGTGACCGCCGACGCGGCCGCCCGCAAGGGCATCGAGCACGGCCTGCAGAAGGTCGAGGTCTTCGTCAAGGGTCCCGGCTCCGGCCGCGAGACCGCGATCCGCTCGCTCCAGGCCGCCGGCCTCGAGGTGACCGCGGTTCGCGACGTGACCCCGCAGGCCCACAACGGCTGCCGGCCGCGCAAGCGGCGGCGCGTCTAGGAGTCGCCGCCATGGCACGTGACACCAGCCCCCAGTGCAAGCAGTGCCGGCGAGAGGGCCAGAAGCTCTTCCTCAAGGGCGAGCGCTGCCTCACCGACAAGTGCGGCGTCGAGCGCCGCGCGTACCCGCCGGGCGACCACGGCCGCGGGCGTCAGAGACAGAGCGAGTACCGCGTCCAGCTGCGCGAGAAGCAGAAGGCGCGCCGCTACTACGGCGTGCTCGAGCGCCAGTTCCGCGCCTACTACGAGAAGGCCAGCCGTCAGCCCGGGATCACCGGCGAGAACCTGCTGCGCATGCTCGAGTGCCGCTTCGACAACGTGCTCGTGCGGCTCGGCTTCGCCGCGTCGCGCCGCCAGGCGCGCCAGCTGATCCGGCACGGCCATTGGACGATCAACGGCCGCCGCGTCGACATCCCCAGCTACCAGCTGCGCGACGGCGACGTGATCGCCGTCAAGGCTTCCAGCGGCGCGTCGCAGACGATCCGCGAGGCGACGGAGCTGACCGGCCAGGTGCCGGCCTGGCTGCAGGCCGACCACGACGCGCTGACGGCGAAGGTGCTGCGCAAGCCGGAGCGGCGCGAGATCGCCGCGCCGGTGCTGGAGCAGCTCATCGTCGAGCTCTACTCGAAGTAACGCCACGCCCCCGCGTGCGCCGGCCGACCCGCCCTCGGCCGTGCGACGCGCCCATGACCGCCCGCGGGCGGCGCTCATGACACGACGACGTTAGGACCGACCCCGATGCTCGATTTCCAAGTCCCCCGAATCACGACCGAGACCGTCGAGGAGAACCGCGGTTCCTTCACGATCGAGCCGCTCGACCGCGGGTTCGGCTACACGTTCGGCAACTCGCTGCGGCGTGTGCTGCTGTCGTCGCTTGCGGGCGCGGCCGTCACGAGCGTCCGCATCGAGGGCGTCGCGCACGAGTTCTCGACGATCGCGGGCGTCAAGGAGGACGTGACCGACATCGTCCTCAACCTCAAGGGCATCGTCTGCCGCATGCACTCCGACGCGACCGAGATCGAGGCGCCGCTCGTCGTCACGGGCCCCGGCGAGATCACGGCGAAGGACATCGACCTGCCCTCCGGCGTCGAGATCCTCAACCCGGACGCGCACGTCGCGACGCTCGAGAGAAGAACCAAGCTCGAGGTCTACCTGACGATCGGCCGCGGCCGCGGCTACCGGCCGGCGGAGGAGAACAAGTCCGCCGACCAGCCGATCGGCGTGATCCCGATCGACTCGATCTTCTCGCCGGTGCGCCGCGTGGCCTACGCCGTCGAGCAGGCCCGCGTCGGCCAGAAGACCGACTTCGACAAGCTGACGCTCGACATCGAGACGGACGGCTCGATCGACCCGCACGCCGCGCTGCGCGAGGCGGCCGAGATCCTGATCTCCCAGCTGGCGATCTTCACCGACGCGGACCGCGTCGTCGAGCTGCGCGACACGGGCGGCCTGGGCGTGCTCGAGCCGGGCCTCGTCGGTGGGGCGGGCGGCGTCGGCGGTCCGGGCCAGCCGGGCGGTCGTCCCGCGAACGCGATGGACGACATCCTGATCGAGGAGCTGGAGCTGGGCGTGCGCTCGTACAACTGCCTCAAGCGCGCGGGCATCCAGACCGTCGGCGACCTCATCTCGAAGACCGAGAACGAGCTGAACGCGATCCCGAACTTCGGCAAGAAGTCGATCGACGAGGTCATCGAGACGCTCGAGGGCCGCGGCCTCTCGCTGCGCCAGGACTGACCGTCCGGTACCCTCACCTACGCTCATGCGCCACCAACGCAACCGCTACCAGCTCTCGCGCAGCGCCTCGCACCGCAAGGCGCTGCTGCAGAACCTCTGCAAGGAGGTCATCGAGCACGAGCGGATCAGAACGTCGGAGACGAAGGCGAAGGCCGTCAAGCCCGAGCTGGAGAAGCTGATCACGCTCGCCAAGCGCGGCGACCTGCACGCGCGCCGGCAGGCGCTGTCTGCGCTCGGGCAGGACAAGTTCATGGTCTACAAGCTGTTCGAGGAGATCGCGCCGCGCTACAGCGAGCGGCCTGGCGGCTACACCCGCATCCTCAAGCTCGGCCCGCGTCGCTCCGACGCGACCGAGATGGTCTTCCTCGAGCTGGTCTGACTCTGGCGCGCGATGGGCGCGCCGTTGGTCACGAAGCTCACGCTCGAATATGACGGGCGTGAGTTCGCCGGCTGGGCGCGCCAGCCCGGCCGGCGCACCGTGCAGGAGGAGCTGGAGCGGGCGCTCGCGGTCGTGCTGCGGCGCGATGCGGTCCCGCTGACGGTCGCGGGCCGCACCGACGCCGGTGTCCACGCGTGGGGGCAGGTGGCGTCGTACGAGGGCCCGCCGGCGCCGCCACACAAGCTCAACGCGCTGCTGCCCGACGACGTCGCGGTGCTGGCGAGCGAGGCGGTCGTGCCCGGCTTCAGCGCTCGCCACGACGCGACGAGCCGCGCGTACTGCTATCGCGTGCTCGCACGCCGCACCCGCAGCGCGTTCGAGCGCGGGCGGGCGCTGTGGTGGCCGCACCCGCTCGACCGCGAGGCGCTCGACGCGTGCGCGGCCGCGCTGCCCGGCACGCACGACTTCACCGCCTTCACGCCGGCCGAGACCGAGCACGTGCGCTTCGAGCGCGACGTGCGGTGTGCGGGCTGGCGACCCGATCCCGTCCACCGCGACGTGCTCGCGTTCTGGATCGAGGCCGACGCGTTCATGCGCAACATGAACCGCATCCTCGTCGGCACGATGCTCGAGGTCGCCGGCGGGCGGCGCTCGGTCGCGGACTTCGCCGCGCTGCTCGACGGCGCGCCGCGCGCGCGGGCCGGCAAGACCGCGCCGCCGGAGGGCCTGTACCTCGCGGGCGTCGGCTACGACGGCCGGGCGGTCATCGCCGGGGACCCGCCCTCTACCATCCCAGGCCGATGCGCGTCCTGCTGACGAACGACGACGGGATCGAGGCCGAGGGCCTCCAGGTGCTGCGGCGCGCGCTGCTGGACGTGCCAGGGGTCGAGCTGGTGGTCGTCGCGCCCGACGGCAACCGCTCCGCGACGGCGCGCTCGATCACGACGCGGCGGCCGCTGTGGGTCGAGCGGGTCGACTTCGGCGACGGCACGCACGGCTTCGCCACCGACGGAACCCCCGTCGACTGCGTGCGGCTCACGCAGCTCGGCCTGATCGAGGACTTCAAGCCCGAGCTGGTCGTCTCCGGCATCAACCACGGGCTCAACCTCGGTGACGACATCACCTACTCCGGCACGGTCGCCGCGGCCTTCGAGGCGCTGCTGCTGGGGCTGCCGGGGATCGCCGTCTCGCAGCAGTCGCACGCGCGCGAGCTGGACTTCCGCCTCGGCCGCACGTTCGGCTTCGACGCGGCGGCGGCGTTCACCGCCCGGCTCGTGACCGAGCTGGAGGAGGTCCCGCTCGCGGCCGGGACGCTGCTCAACGTCAACGTCCCCGGCGACGCCCCGGCGGGCGTCGAGGTCACACGCCTCGGCAAGCGCATCTACGACGACGTGCTCCAGCTGCAGGACGAGGAGCACCCGAACCGCCGCCTGTTCCGCATCTACGGCGACGCCGTCCAGACGGGCGACGAGGAGGGGACCGACATCGCGGCCGTCGCCGCGGGACGGATCGCGGTCACGCCGGTCCACTTCGACCTCACGCACCGCGCGGGGATCGGCGCACTCGAGCAGCACGACCTCGCGCGGCTGATCGCGCCGGCCGCGCGCGAGGTGGAGTGAGCGGGACGCGGGGCAGCGGGCCGGCCGCGGGGGCGGCGGCGGATCCGGCCGCGCGCGCGGCCGAGCTGCGCAGAGAGCTGGCCTACCACGGCCACCGCTACTACGTCCTCGACGACCCGGTCATCGGCGACGACAGATACGACGCGCTGCTCGACGAGCTGCGCGCGCTCGAGGCGGCGCATCCCGAGCTGCTGACGCCCGACTCGCCGACGCAGCGCGTCGGCGGCGAGCCGGTTCCGCACCTGGAGAAGGTCAGACACCTGCAGCCGATGCTGTCGCTCGCCAACGCGCGCAGCGACGAGGAGCTGCAGGGCTGGATCGAGCGGATGCGCGGCCATCTGGCCCGCGAAGGGATCGAGGACCCGGTCTTCGAGTACGTCGTCGAGCCGAAGGTCGACGGGCTCGCGATCTCGCTGCTGTACGAGGACGGCGTGCTCGTTCGCGGCGCGACGCGCGGCAACGGCGAGGTCGGCGAGGACGTCACGCACAACCTGCGGACGGTCGGCTCGATTCCGCTGTCGATCGAGGACGCGCCGCGGCGCGTCGAGGTGCGCGGCGAGATCTACATCTCGCTCGCCGACTTCGAGCAGGTCAACCTCAGACGCGCCGAGGCGGGCCTCTCCACCTTCATGAACCCGCGCAACTCGGCCGCGGGGGCGATCCGCCAGCTCGACCCGAGACAGTCGGCCGAGCGGCCGCTGTCGATGTGGGCCTACGGCGTCGGCGTGAGCGACGGGCTGGGCCTCGCGAGCCACTGGGAGGCGCTCGAGTGGCTGAAGCGCCACGGCTTCCGCGTCAACCCAGACATCGAGCAGCTCGGCGACGACGCCGCGGTGATCGAACGCTGCCGCGACTGGGAGCGGCGCCGCGGGTCGCTCGCGTTCGAGATCGACGGCGCGGTCGTGAAGGTGAGCGACTACGAGCTGCAGCGGCGGCTCGGCGTGGTCGGGCGCGACCCGCGCTGGGCGATCGCGTGGAAGTTCCCGCCGACGACAGCCGTCACGAGACTGCTCGACGTGAAGTGGAGCGTCGGCAAGTTCGGCTCGCTGCACCCGTACGCCGAGCTGGAGCCGGTGCACGTCGGCGGCGTGACGGTCAAGCAGGCGACGCTGCACAACGAGGAGGACCTCGCGCGCAAGGACGTGCGCCCCGGCGACGAGGTGATCGTGCTGCGCGCCGGCGACGTGATCCCGCAGGTCGTCTCGCCGGCGCCGCACGTCGCCGAGCGCGCGGACCGTGCGCCCGCGCCCGCGCCGCCGGCCAGATGCCCGATCTGCGACACGCCGACGGTCAAGGACGAGGGCGTCTTCACGTGCTGCCCGAACCGCGACTGCCCGGGGCGCCGCTGGCAGCTGCTGAGCCACTTCGTCTCGCGCGGGGCGATGGACGTCGACGGGATCGGCGAGAAGCAGGTGACGCTGCTGATGGAGCGCGGGCTGGTGAGAACGGCCGCCGACTTCTACCGCCTCACGGAGGCGCAGCTCGTGGAGCTGGATCGCTTCGGCGAGGTCTCCGCGCGCAACGCGGTCGCCGCGATCGAGGCGTCGAAGGCGCGGCCGTTCGGGCGCCTGCTGTTCGCGATCGGGATCGAGGGGATCGGAGCGATCACGGGGCGCAACATCGCCCAGCGGTTCCGCTCGATCGAGGCGCTGACGGCCGCGAGCGCCGAGCAGATCGCCGACACGCCGGGGATCGGGCCGATCGTCGGCGCGCAGATCCACGAGCAGCTGCAGGACGAGCGGATGCGCGCGCTGATCGCGGACCTGCGCGAGCTGGGCCTGCGGCTGGAGGAGGAGGGCCCGCCGCCGGAGGAGGGACCGCTGAACGGCAAGGCGCTCGTGCTGACGGGCACGCTGCCGACGCTCACGCGCGAGCAGGCGACCGAGCGGATCCTCGCCGCCGGCGGGCGCGTGACGACGTCGGTGTCGAGAAGAACCGACTACGTCGTCGCGGGGGAGGCGGCCGGGTCGAAGCTGGAGAAGGCCGAGCGGCTCAGAGTTCCCGTGCTCGACGAGGCGGGGCTGGAGGCGCTGCTGGCGGGCGAGCCGGTCGCCGCGGCCGGCGACTCCGCGTAGAGTCCGCGCCATGAGCCTTCCTCGCAGCATCTCCCGCCCGGCTGCGGTCGGCGCGCTCGCCCTCGTGTCGCTGCTCGCCCCGGCGGTCGTCGCCGCCAAGGCGCCCGTCAACCCCGAGACCAAGTCGCTGCCGCCGACGGCCAACCCCGGCTACCTGCTCGGCTACCCGACGCCGACGTACGAGTGGCACGGCTGCAAGGCGACCGCGACGCAGTCGTCGCAGTTCGAGCGCGTCCCCGGCGCGCCGCCGAACTACAAGGGCAGCCGCCAGGGCGCGGTGACGTTCAGAACGAGCCTCGGCACGTCGCCCTACATCTCGTGGCAGGTCAAGAGAGGCTGGACGATCTGCGGCGTCGAGGCGGCCGTCGTGATGGCGAACCCGACGGTCGACAGCGAGCTGCTGGGGGAGATCGGCTACACGTCCGGGCGCCAGAGAGGCTCGACCGCGAGCAACGGCAGAGAGACGATCAGAGTCCACATCAAGAAGGGCGCGATCGGCTACTCGGACTTCAAGAAGTTCGAGGGCAAGACGTTCTCGATCGACTACGTGCAGGACGTCGCGGTCTTCGTCAAGCGCACCAGATGACGCTGTCCTGACGGCTCAGCGCGCGGCGGGCGTCGCCCCGCCGCCGCCTGACGCCGGCGGCGTCGCGACGGGCGCCGTCGGCACGACGCCGGCGGGGCGGTAGCGCGCGAGGGCGATCGCGAGCCTGTCCTCGGCGGCCTTGGCGATCGGCGTGTAGACGCCGTTCTCGACGAAGGCGAACGCGAGCAGGTGCCCGTTGGGCGTCGTGCAGTAGCCGGCGAGCGCGGAGACGTTCGACAGCGTGCCGGTCTTCGCCTGGCAGCGGTCCTGGGCGGCCGTGCCGCGCATGCGGTACGCGAGCGTGCCGGTGCGGCCGGCGACCGGCAGCGCCGCGCGCAGCTGGGCGTTGGCGCGCAGCGCGCTCAGCAGCAGGACGATCTGGTGCGGGGAGGTGTGGTCGGCGCGCGAGAGGCCCGAGCCGTCGACGATCCGCGGGTGGACGTGGAAGGCGCTCGCGATCGTGCGCCGGACGACGGCGACGCCGGCGGCGGTCGATCCCGCACCGCCGAAGCGGGCGCCGAGATCCTTCAGCAGCATCTCCGCGAACAGGTTGTCCGACGGGACGAGCGTGAGCCGCACGAGCGTCGCGAGCGGCGGCGAGTCGACGGCGGCAAGCTGGGTGGCGGCCGCGGGCGCGGTGCCGGTCGCGGTGGCGCCGCGCGCGACGCTCACGCCGGCGCTGCGCAGCGCGAGCGTGAGCTGCTGGGCGGCGAACAGCGCGGGCTGGCGCTGCAGCGCGCTGCCGTCCTCCTTCGCCAGGCCGCGGTCGTACAGCAGGCCGCTGAGCGGGCCGCCGATGTCGAGGTCGAGGCCGTAGCCGCTCGCCGGGCCGCCGCGCAGGTGGTCCAGCCACGATTCGTCGCCGAGCACGCGGCCGGTCACGCTGACGATCCCGGCCGCGTGCACGCGCGCGGCGAGCGCGGAGATCGTGGCGCCGGTGCCGTACGCGCCGCGATCGAAGCGCGTGCTGCCGAACGTGGGATCGCCGCCGCCGCGCAGGTAGAGGTCGCCGTGCCAGGTGCCGGCGTCGTCGAGCGTCCCGGCGCCGAGCACCGTCGTCTGCAGAGTGGCGCTCGGGCCGAAGCGCAGCAGCGCCGCCGAGGCCGTGTAGAGCTTCTCGACGGAGGCGGGGCTGCGCGGCGTGTCGGCGCGCACCGCCGCGAGCACGCTGCCGGTCGTCGTGTCGACCACGTAGCCGCCGGAGGCGCCACCTGCCCTCGCCAGGCCGCCCGCCACGGCCCGGTCGAGCGGGGCGGCCGCAGCCGGGGCCGACCCGGCGGCAAGCGCGAGCAGTGCGAGGAGGAGTACGGGGCGGCGCACGTGGCTCACAACAGCGCTCCAGAGCGATAGTCGCGGATGTGGCGCCCGAACAGCGACGTACAATGAAGGTGCCATGGGCAAGGTTGTCAGCCTGGAGACATCCGCCAGAGCGCGGAGCGCGGCGACATCGTCGCAGGGTCGCAGGGCTGCCACGCGCCAGCGTCGGCCTTCGAAGACCGCGCTCGTGCTCGGCGGCGGCGGCTTCACCGGCGCCGTCTACGAGATCGGCGCGCTGCGCGCGCTCGACCTGCTGTCGGTCAACCGCTCGGTGACCGACTTCGACATCTTCGTCGGCACGAGCGCCGGCTCCTTCGTCGCGGCGATGACCGCGAACGGGGTCACGCCGGAGGAGATGATGCGCGTGCTCGACCGCCAGGCGCCGACGCCGTTCCCGGAGATCGCGCTCGGCACGCTGCTGTCGCTCAACGTGCGCGAGCTGGCCGGCAAGGCGGTCGCGTTCCCGTGGCGGCTGGCGAGGCTCGGCTGGACGCTCGCCCGCCACGTCGGGCAGGTCTCCGCGCTCGACGTCGTGCTCGGCATCGCCGAGGGCCTGCCGTCCGGGCTCTACTCGGGCCGCGGGATCGAGGACTACGTGCGCCGCGTGCTCGACGACGACAGCCGCACGGACGACTTCCGCCGCCTCGAGCGCCAGCTCTACATCACCGCGACCGACCTCGACACGTGCGAACGCGTCGTGTTCGGCAGCGACGGCTTCGACGACGTGCCGATCTCCACGGCCGTGAGCGCCTCTACGGCGCTGCCGATGGTCTACGAGCCGGTCCGCGTCGGCGACCGCGACCTGGTCGACGGCGGACTGGTCTCGACGACGAACCTCGACCTCGCCGTCGAGGCCGGCGCGAGACTCGTCGTCGTCGTCAACCCGCTCGTGCCGTACGTGAACGAGGCGCGCCGCGCGAACCCGCTGCACCCGCGCGTCTCCGACATGGGCTTCCCGCAGATCGGCTACCAGGCGTTCAAGGTGATGACCTACCGCCGCCTGCACGAGATCCGCACGATGTGGGAGGAGCGCTACCCGGGCGTTGACTTCATCCTGATCGAGCCCGACGCCTCCGACGAGCTGATGTTCCGCACGAGCGTGATGGACTACGGCTCGCGTGTGCGGATCGCCAGCCACGGCTTCCGCTCGGTGACGGTGAAGCTGGCGGAGGACTACCCGCGCCTCAAGCAGATCGCCGCCAGACACGGGATCGAGATCTCCGCCACGCGCGTGCGCAAGGTCGTCAAGCACTTCGCCGCCGAGCCGGAGCAGACGGCCCGCTGGCGCAAGATCCTCGAGCAGACGACGGGCGCGCTCGTGCGCCAGTCGGCGTCCGAGTAGGCGCTCTCGGCCGAGCTCAGCCCGCGCCGAGCGCGGTGCGCAGCGCATCGAGCAGGCGGTCCGTCGCGGCCGGGCTCTGCAGCGCGACGCGCACGTGGTGCTCGTCGCCGACGGCGATGCCGCTCTGCACGAGCACGCCGCTGCGCTGCAGGCGCAGCGCCAGCTCGCCGCCGGTCAGCCCGGTCGGGCGCAGCCACAGCACGTTCGCCTCGCTCGGCGCCGCGTCGATCGGCAGGTCGCCGAGTGCGTCCAGCAGCCGCTCGCGCTCGACGGCGACGGCGGCGCGCCGCTGCGCGATCTGGCCGTCGCATCTTCTGAGCGCCTCCAGCGCGCCGATCTGCACAGGCAGGCCGACGCCCAGCTCGGGCGCGATCCGTGCCAGCAGCTCCTCGGAGCCCTGGCCGCCGAGCGCGTAGCCGGCGCGCAGGCCGGCGAGCCCGTAGATCTTCGAGAAGGTGCGGAAGATCAGCAGCCGCGGGTACTCGTCGAGCAGTGCGAGCGTCCCCGCGCCGGCCCCGGCGCCGTTCGTGCCGTCGCGCTCGGCGGTGACGAAGTCCGCCAGCGCCTCGTCGAGCAGCAGCGAGACGTGCTCGGGCAGCGCGTCGAGCAGCCCGCGCAGCGCGGCGCTGCCGAGGTGCTCGCCGGTCGGGTCGTTCGGGTTGCAGAGCGCGACCGCGCGCGTGCTCGGCGTGACGGCGGCCAGCAGCCGCTCGGCGTCGAAGCCGCCGGGCACCGGCACGGCGCGCGCGCCGGCGCGCTGCGCCATCACCGGGTAGAGGCCGTAGGACGGCCACGGCGTCAGCAGCTCGTCGCCGGGGCCGAGCAGCGCGCGCGCGGCGCTCGCGAGCAGCTGCGCGGCGCCGTGGCCGACGGCGACGCGATCGGGCTCGACGCCGTTGCGGCGGCCCAGCTCGCGGCGCAGCTCGTCCGCCGTCGGGTCGGCCGCGACGTTCAGCGCTCCGCGCGCGGCGTACGTGACGGCGTTGACGACGTCCGGGTGCGGCAGCTCGTGCCACGTCGTGCGCGAGAGGTCGAGCACGTCGATCCGCGCGAGTGCGCGGCGGCGCTGCTCGTCCGCCTGTTCGCGCAGCTGCTCGGTGATCTCCTCGTCGCTCATGCCGGCGAACTGCCGGTAGTAGTCGAGCAGGCCCATCGCGCGCGGCGTCAGCCGCCGGTGAGTCCCTGCACGTTCACGCCCGAGAGCGACGCGCCGCTGAAGAACAGGAACCAGACGCTGAAGATCGGCACGCCGATCATGCAGCAGATCATGAAGATCTTGCCGATCACGCCCTGGCGCTGGTCGTGCCCGGCGGCGCGGCGCACGAGGATCCAGGCGTAGTCGAGCCGCTTCAGCGCCATCAGCCCGAGCAGCAGGCCGCCGATCATCGTCGCGAAGGCGACCGTCAGGCCGCCGAAGATGCTGCCCGTGAGGTACTGCGTGCGGCCGCCGACCCACAGGCACGCGAGCGGCAGCGGCCCCCAGAAGCACAGGTTGACGACGACCATCGCGGCCAGCAGCGCGACGCCCACGAGCCCGTCGTAGCGCTGCCGTCTGTCGTCGCCGCGTCTGGGCGGCGTGCGGTACTGGACCGGGCGCGTCCCCGGGCGACGGGTGACGAACAGGCCGCCGGTGTCGGATGGGTCGGTGCGCACGTTGCTCCAGAGGGTAGAGGCTGCGCTCGGCGGTGTGTCGCGGCTCGGACCCTGAGATCGACCCTGAAGCTCAGCTCGCGTACAGCTCGTCGAACAGATTTCTGTACTTCTCGTTGACGACGTTGCGCTTGACCTTCAGCGTCGGCGTCAGCTCCCCCGTCTCCTGCGACAGGTCGTGGCCGAGGATCGCGATCTTCTTGACCTTCTCGACCTGGGCGTACTTGTCGTTCGCCCTGTCGAGGTGCGCTTGCACGAGCGCGTGAACGTCGGGATGTCTCGCGAGCTGCTCGAGGTCCGCGGGCAGACCCTGCTGCTGGGCCCACGGCACGATCTCCTCGGCGTCGAGCGTGACGAGCATCACCGGGTACGGGCGGCGGTCGCCGTACATGACCGCCTGCGAGACCCAGCGGCACTGCTTCATGTCGTTCTCGATGTTCGCCGGGGTGAGGTTCTTGCCGCCGGCGGTGATGATGATGTCCTTCTTGCGGCCGGTGATGCTCAGGAACCCGTCCGCGTCGATCGAGCCGAGGTCGCCGGTGTGCAGCCAGCCGTCGGTGACGGCGCCGAACGAGGCGTCGGCGTTGTTGTGGTAGCCGGCGAAGATGTTCTCGCCCTTGATCAGCACCTCGCCGTCGTCGGCGATCTTCAGCTCCACGCCGGGGAACGGGCGCCCGACGGTGCCGAACTTGTAGGCGTCGAGCGACTGGAACGTCGCGGCGGTCGCCGTCTCGGTCATGCCGTAGCCCTCGAACACGGGCACGCCGCAGGCGAAGAAGAACTCGAGGATCTCCTTCGAGATCGGCGCCGCGCCGGAGATCGCCTGGCGCATGTTCCCGCCGAACGCCGCGCGCACCTTGGAGAACAGCTCCTCCTCCGCGTGCGCGAAGTGCTGCTGCAGCTCCTCAGGGACGGGCTGGCCGGCGAGCTCCAGCTCGCGCACCGCGATCCCGACCGTGACCGCCTTCGCGATCAGCTCGGGGTCGCCGTTGGACGTGACGAGCGTGTAGATCTTCTCGAAGATCCGCGGCACCGACGGGAAGTTCGTCGGGTGGACCTCGTTGAGCTCGACGATGATCTGCTGCGGGTCGTTGCTCCAGTACGCGAGCGTCGCGCCGACGTCGAAGCTGAGCAGCTGGATCAGCAGCGCGAACGAGTGCGCGAGCGGCAGGTAGAGGTACGTGACCTCGTCGCCGTCGACCGCGCGCGTGCTCTGCGCCATCGTGAGGATCGCGCGGTAGTTGCCGTGCGTCAGCACGCAGCCCTTCGGCGGGCCGGTCGTGCCGGACGTGTAGATGATCGTGAAGGGGTCGTCGTGCTCGACGGCCGCGATGCGGCGGTCGAGCTCCGTGCGGTCCCCGTGGGCGCCGCGGGCGCGCAGGTCGGCGAGCGGGATCGCATCCGCGGGCGCGCCGTCGGCGTCGATCACGATCACGTGCTCGAGCTGGGGGAGTCGCGCGCGCACCTCGGCGATCTTCGCGACCTGCGCCGCGTTCTCGCAGATGACGGCGCGGGCGCCGGAGTCGGCCAGCACCCACTCGCACTCCTCCGGCGAGTTGGTCGGGTAGATCGGGACGACGCAGGCGCCCGCCTCGGTCGCGCCGAAGTCGCAGTAGGTCCACTCGGGCCGCGTGCGGCAGAGGATCGAGACGCGGTCGCCCGGCTGTATCCCGAGGTCGACGAGCCCGAGCCCGATCTCCTGGGAGATCGCGGCCACCTCGCCGACGGTGACGTCGTGCCAGGCGCCGTCCTGCTTGTACTGCACGGCGACGCGGTCGCCGTAGCGCTCGGCCGCCAGCGGCAGCAGGTCGGCGATCGTCTTCGAGCCGGTCGATGCCTTGGTGCCGCTCATGCCGCTCGTGGCGCTGGCGTCCATCTGTGGCGTCCTCCTCGCGTGCCGGAAATGCGCAGGTTTCCGATTCTAAGGGCGAGGATGGCCAGGTGCGCGGGTTGGCCGGCGGCCGATCGGCGGTCGACCGCGCCCTGGACCGGGGTCCAGGGCGCGGCAGAACGTGCCGGCGCGAGTACGCCTAGCTGAGGAACTCGATCGCCACGTTGTTTTCGATCGCCAAGCTGTTGTTGCCGGCCGCCGACGGCAGGCCGAGCTTGAGGTTGATCAGCGGGTTGAGGATGCCGAACAGTCCGCAGCCCGACGCTCCCGGGATCGCGAACGAGTTGTCGACGTCGAGGTTCCCGCTCGCGACCGCGATGTTCGGCGGGATGAAAGAGCCCGTGCCGGTGCGACCGGAGATCGGTCTGTTCGGCGGCGGCGGGCTCGTCGTCCCCGTGATGAGGTTGACGTTCACCGGGTGGCTGTTCGAGCCGATGTAGCAGGACGAGCCGATCAGCGGATTGCTGAGGTGCAGCTTGATCGGCATCGAGATGCCGCCTTCGCCCGGTTCGAAGTGGATCGCCGACGCCGGGCCGGCGAGCTCCGCGGTGGCCGTCACTAGGTTGAGGCTGATCGGGAGTTCGATCCCGAGCACGCCGCCCGGCACGTTGACCGGCTGCGCGAAGAAGCCGTTCGTGCCTGCGGGCGGCACGAATCCCGCTTCCGTGAGCGCTCCGCGGATCTCGAGCGAATGGTCGAGCGGGACCCTGAAGCCCTTGATGACGATTTCGCCGCTCTGGGACTGCACGTCCAGGCATATGCCGCCCGACGAGATCGGGCAGCCGGAGAAGTTGGGGAAGGCTGCGAGCGCAAGCCCTCCCATCGCGCACCACGCGACGACCACCGTCGCCACGCCGAGCGCGACCACGCGATTGACCTTCATGGGTTTCCCCCTTCCCGCGCGCATGGGGTGCGCGCAGGTCATGACGCCCCGCGCGCACGGCGCACGCGGCCAGCGTCCGAACCGGCGGGTGCATGCGACGACATGCGCGATCGTCGACCGACCGGGCGGGTGCCCGGAGCGCGACCGTGCACGACGCGCTGGCGCGTCGGCTCCCCCTCTGCGACCTGCGACGAAACCCGGTGCGACCCACCGCGACCCGTCTCGCCCAGGCTAGGGGGGCGAGCGCCTCTGTGTCAACTTCGAGCGCGTGCGGCTGCGAAGGCGGGCGGCGCTATCCGGTCGCGAGGCGCGGCGGCGCGGCGGACGGGCGCTCGTGCGTGAGGCTCGTCATGAAGAGGGTCTTGTCGATGCGTCCCTGGAAGATCGGCACCCCCATCTCCAGGCACTTGCTGATGACGTCGCGGCGTTCGAGTCCGGCCTCGCGCGCGAGCTCCGTGGGCGTCAGGTGATTGGCCATCGGACGGAACCTCCTCTTGGGGAAGAACGCTACATGCGTCACTTATACCCCCGCCATGGGACGGAGCGCAACGGTGCCTGTCCGCAGTCTTGGAGGTTTCGTCAGCTCTGGGCGCCGGAAGCGCGGTCAGACCGGGTTCGGGATGTCCGCGAACACGTGCTGCACGCCGAAGCGCTCGGCGACCAGCTCGCCGAGGCGCCGGATCCCGAACGTCTCGGTCGCGTAGTGGCCCGCCGCGACGAAGTGGATGCCGGCCTCGCGCGCCTGCGCCATCACGTGCTCCTTCGGCTCGCCCGTGAGGAACGCGTCGAGCCCGAGGTCGATCGCCTCGCTGAGCGTGTTGGCGGCGGCGCCGGAGACGATCCCGAGCGTGCGGATCGTCGGCGGGCCGGCGTCGAAGACGAGCGGCTCGCGCTGCGTGACGTCCGCGATGCGGGCGAACAGGTCGGCGGCGGGGACGCCGTCGGGGCCGAACCAGGCGATCGTCCCGATCGGCTCGCCCTTGACGCCGAAGGCGCGCTTGTGGCCGGCGGCGCCGAGCCGCTCCGCGAGGATCGCGTTGTTGCCGTGCAGCGGGTGCGCGTCGAGCGGCAGGTGGTAGCCGGCGAGCGCGACGTCGTTCGCGAGCAGCAGTCTCAGGCGGGCCGCCTGCACGCGGCCGATGCGGCGCGGCTCGAAGTCCCACAGGATCCCGTGGTGGGCGAGCACGAGCTGGGCTTGCTCGGCGATCGCCCGCTCGAACAGCTCGCGCTGGGCGGAGACGCCGGTGACGACGGTCGTCACCTCGGTCGCGCCCGGCACCTGCAGCCCGTTCGGGCCGAGATCCTGGAAGCGCTCGATCTCGAGCAGCTCGTCGAGGAAGGCGATGATGTCGGCGGTCTTGGCGGGCATGGCGGGCCGTGCGGCGGCCGCCAACGTACCATCGCGCCGCCGCTGTGGAATACTGGATGGCTCCATCGGGGCGTGGCGCAGCCTGGTAGCGCGCACCGTTCGGGTCGGTGAGGTCCCGAGTTCAAATCTCGGCGCCCCGATATGTCGAAAGCCCTGCACATCGCGGGGCTTTCGTCGTTCTCGGGGCTTCGTGGTGTCGAAGCGCAAGGGCCGCGCATCCGCGACCGTCCGTGTCGTCCTCGCGACGCTCTCGGTGCTGTTCGTCTTCGCGAAGGCGTCCTATCAGCGGTGGGCGACCGTGAACCCGTGCGAGGGGATTGAGCTGCCCGCGGCCGCCGCCGGCGTCCCGCTCCGCATCCTCCGAGAGTGGGTGGGCCATCGCGACATCACCACCACCCAGCCTACGCCGACTACGCGGACGGGCGACCCCGAGCTCGCAGCAGTTTCGTAGGTCGAGGAGGCGATCCCAGCTTGAAGGGGTTGAGACTCTGGTCGCCTGCGGGCAAGCTCCGAGCATGTCCGCGCCGGCCCCCGCATTCATCTCTCATTCCGTAGCACGACACGCGTTCGGTGCGATGCCTCCGGGGCATACTCCGGAAACCCTGACGTTTTCGTCCGGTCTAGGAACTAGCGTGTTCTCCTATGCTTGCTATGCGCCCCTCGCATGCTGCCTGATGCCGTTGCCTGCGCAGACGGCCACGGGATCGGCGAGAGCAACGGGGTACACGCCGAGACAGGGCACCCAGCACGACGAGCTTGTCATCGGCTTGGTAGGAGCTGTGGGAACGGATCTCCACCATGTCGCCGACGAGATCGGTGTTGTGCTCGGAGCGTTCGGCTATCACTCGAACATGATCGGCCTGTCCTCGCTTCTTGAGGAACTCGACTGGGAGATGAACCTCGCGGCTGAGCCCTACGACGACCACATTTGGACGTATATGGAGGCGGGAAACGAGCTTTGTCGGCGGTGGGGACGCAGCGACGCCCTCGCGTTGCTCGCAGTAGCTCGGATAACTGAGTGTCGAGCGGCAGTGAGTCTTGATGAGCGGCCGTTGCATCGAACTGCTTTCATTCTGCGATCCTTGAAACGACCCGAGGAAGTCGAGTTCCTGCGAGGTGTTTACGGGTCCCGCTTCGTCCTTATCGGTGCTTATAGCTCGCGTCAGCATCGGATCGAGGGGCTCGCCAAGCAGATCGCTCGTTCTCATCAAAATCCGGACGAGTCAGCTTGGAGCCACACGCCCGGCGCACTCATTGAACGGGACGAGGCAGAGGATGGCGACGGAGGGCAGAACGTGCGAGACACGTATCACCGCGCCGATGTCTTCGTCCGAACAAATTTGCAGGTAAGAAGATCGCTGGAGCGGTTCTTCCGAGGTCTGTTCGGCGATCCGAGAGTGACCCCGCGAAAGGACGAGTTCGGCTTGTTCCAGGCTGAGGCAGCCGGTTTGCGCTCAGCGGAAATGGGCCGTCAGGTTGGTGCAGCACTGGCGAACGACCGCGGGCAGATTCTCGCGGTCGGGACCAACGAGGTGCCGCGCTTCGGAGGCGGGGCGTATTGGACTGACGATCAAGACGTTCCTGATGGCCGCGAGATTTCCACGGGCGAGGACGCCAACGACGTAATGAAGCTTGAGTTGGCCGAGGCTGTTGCCGGACGGCTTAGAGAGAAAGGATGGCTCAAGCAAGCGGCGAAGATGCCCGCCGTGATCGACGAGATCTCGGAGACGAGGCTCGGCGATCTCATCGAGTTCGGACGTGCGACTCATGCAGAGATGGCCGCTATCGCTGATGCTGCTCGGGAAGGAATTTCCATCAGAGCCGCCACGCTCTACACCACGACCTTTCCCTGTCACAACTGTACTCGGCACATCATTAGTGCGGGTATAAGGCGGGTTGTGTATGTCGCGCCATATGCGAAGAGCCTCGCCCTTCGGCTCCATGGCGACGCTATCGCGGTTGCGGAGCCCAGACCTCCTAGAAATAAGGTCAGCTTCGAACCGTTCGTTGGAATTGCACCCCGTCGCTACATGGAGATATTCAAGTGGGACGGGAAGCGTAAGGACAGCGCAGGGAAGATCATCAGATTTGAGCCGAGAAGGGCTACGCCTCGGCTTGGAGACCTGGACCCCGACGAGCTGGTCGGGGACAGTCCGCCCTATCTGGTACGAGAGGCGCTGGTTCCGAAGCTGCTGACCCACCTGCAGGCGCAAACCGGACTGCGCTTGATCACCGAAGATGACGAGAGCGAACGAGACGAGAGGAGAACCGTGATGTCGCAGAGGGGAAGTCTTGGACGCCATGTGCAGCGCAAGAGCGCTGAGGTTGACGCGTGGGCTGCTCACCGGCAGCCGGCCTATGCGAAGCGCGCGTCGACCAGCCACCAGTCCGCGGTGGGGGCGCGGACTTCGGTGCGCTCGGCGGGGCGCACCTCTCGCGAGAGCAAAAGAACCTGAGGTCGAACCCGCACGACGGGGACGACCCGCTTGGTGTGCGGGTCGTTCGTCGGCCAGTCGCTGCCTCCGCGGCTCGATGTTCCTATGCCGCCCTCGAGGTGCCGATCGAACGGGTCGTAAAGCCGCCTCGCCGTCTGGTACGTTTCGTTTGGGGCAACTATGTAGCCGTGCCACGTACCGTTTCGGGCGTTGGCGACCGTAGCGTTCGGGGGGTCGAACGAATCGGCCCCGGCGCGGATTGCAGCCGACACCGGGGCCTGCACCGAAAGGGTTGGCCTTCCGATGCCGGAGAAGCGTACCCCGCGTCTGTCGCGGGACCATGACGCGCTGGGCGCTGCCGTGTACGAGCTGCGCGCTCGGCGGCGGCTGTCGCAGGAAGAGTTGGGCGCCCGTGGCGGGCTGCACCGCAACTACGTGGGCGCTGTCGAGCGGGGCGAGCTGAACCCCACGTTCCGAACGCTGCTGCGGCTCCGGGACGGGCTGGGGCTGCCGCTCTCGTCGCTCGTGGCGGTCTACGAACGGAACATCGGAGAGGCGAGCAGGTAGATGCTCAGATCCGACGAGGGACGGGCGTCAGGACGAACTTGGATCCCCGAGTTTCGGGATCCAGTCTTCGTGGGCTGACCAGCGCTCCACCTCCGCGACGCTTCGCAGCAGCAGCTCCTCTCCGCCGAGGTCGTCGTCGCTGTCATCGAGTACCGCGAGGAACTTGAAACCGTTGACGGAGCGCAGGTCGAGGAACTCGGAGGCAACGCGCCGAGCACGATCAAAGATGTGCTGAGGCTGACGCGCCTCGACAGGCTCGACCACCAAGTGGCTGTCGGGGAGGACGATGCTTGTCCGGTAGACATGTCCAGAAATTCCGGGGATCTGCTTACCGCGCTCCACGGCGACGCCCCGCTCAATGAGGGCATCCGCGAGTGCCTCCGCGATCTCGGAGCGCTCCGACTGTGGGCGCGGCGGCGCCAGGAACTCCGGCGCGGCCGCAATCGCGGCGGCCGCCTGTGCGACGCGCCAGCAGGCGTCGGGAAGGCCATCCTCGTCCGCAACCTCCGCGATCACCTGGCCGTCTTTGAAGTCGACCTCGAAGCGCGAAGCGATGGCACGCGCCGGTCTGAGGATTCTGCGCTCGGGGAGCGGGGCCAGCATCGCATCGGTCAGGCCCATGTCTGAGACGGAGTAGCCGCCGACCTTGGCCTCCACGTAGACGACGACCCCATCACGATCCGGGTAGTCAACCGGCGTGAGAACCGAGATACGGCGGGCGTGCTCAGACGCGCGCACCTCGCTGCCGAGGTAGTCGGCCAGTCGCTTGCTGAGGATTTGTGCGTCCATCATGGCGTGAGTCCGACTTGTCCGAGCGGCGGTGGCGTGTAGAAACCAGGTGCTATGTTCGCACGTCGGCAAAACGCCTCCACTGCTTGATCGAGCGGGGCGTCATCGAGCCCGAAGAGCGGTCTACTGCACCGCGAGCCGCATCCCTCGCACCACCGGTGCTCATGCACCGATGCCGTCACGTTTCCAGCGTAGTCGGCGGGGCACCGCGAAGGGTTCGAGTGGCGTCTGTGGGAGTGTGGCTCCGTGAAATGCCACATGAGGATCTCTTCCCCGTCGTGTTCCACCTTGAGCGTCCACACCCGCTCAAGGTTCGCCGCAACCACGAGCGTGACGTGGCCCCCACCGCAGCCCAGGAGCCGAACGCGCGCGACATGTGAGCTGCCGGCCCGCGCCTTCCATCTCGCGAGCCCGTCTGCCTCCTTCTCGCAGTCGAGGAATCGTTGCACCTGTGCATCGTCCATCCGGGTTCGGCACCCTACAGACGCACCTGGGCTGTGAGAGCCGGTTGGACCGGCCCGCTTGAAGGGGTAGCCTTACCTGCTATGGCGAGCACGTTTGCCGCGAGCAGCAACCGAGCCGCGTGACCAGATGAGCCCGGTCCGCAAGCGCCCGCAGAAGCCCGGTCCAACATCACCGGAGCGCGACGTGCGGGACAAGCAGACGCCGGGCTACCGGAAGGCCGACTTCCTGCGGGATCTCAGACGGGCCAGCTCGAACAGAGCTAAGCCGTTGCCGATGCGGCCGGCTCGGTCTTCCTGATCTGCTCCATCATCGCCCAGAACATGGGCGTGGGGCTGTTGCGGCGGTTGTAGCGAAACGCGTACTCGTCCAGGTAGTTCTGGAGGTACTGGACGCTGATCGCGTGGTAGACGCCGCGCACGCCGTTCTTGAACAGGCCGAAGAAGCCCTCGACGGTGTTGGTGTGGACGTCGCCGTCGACGTAGATCCGGGCGCTGTGCTTGATGCGTCTGTGGCCCTTGTAGTGGTCGGCGAGTCCCAGGTACGCCCGCCATTCGTCCGTGAACAGCATGGAGTCGCCGAGGACGTGGGTTCTGACTGCCCGGTGGATGTCTGGGGCGCTGCGGCTTTTGATGACGCGGGGCCGCACGCGCCCTTGCCGTTCGACCATCGCGAACATCGTCGGCCGGTAGCTTCTGCGCAGGTTGCCGAGGTGGTGGCGCTGCTCGTAGGCGCGTGGCTTGCCGCCATAGGCGCTCTCGTCCACCTCGACGTCACCGGACAGCGGCGTCTCGCCCTCGTCGGAGAGCAGCGAGCGGATCTGCTTGAACATGCGGTGTGCGGTCTTGTACGTGACGCCGATCTCGCGCTCAAGCTGCTTCGCTGAGATACCGCAGCGCGTCGAGGACATCAGGTAGATCGCGAAGAACCAGAGCTGCAAGCTCACCGTGCTCTTGTGGAAGATCGTCCCGGCGGTCGGGTAGGCGTGGTAGCCGCAGTACTGGCAGGAGTACGCCGAGCGGCCCGTGATCCGGTGGAACTTGCTCGCCTTGCCGCACTTCGGGCACTCCGTCCCGTCCGCGAAGAACTGCTCCTTCAGGTACGCGAGGCACGCTTCGTTGTCCGGGAATATCTCCAGGAACTCGTTGTACGTGAAAGTGCTCTCGCTCGTAGGCGAGCGGTCTACCGAATCGCGAGAGCGCGCCATGCGCACATGATACCAGACACACGTACGTGTGTGAAGTAGTCATTACGTCCCGCCAGCGCCGTCGCGGCGGGGCTCGCCGATGCCGCTTTAGGCCAGCTCGTGCTCGGCGGCCGCCGCCCTGCGAGCGGCCTCTTCTTTTGTCGGCGCCGTTCCCTCTTGGCGGCCGCCCGGCCCGGCTGCCACCCAGTTCCAGAGGTCGCTTCCTGGGACCTGCTGGTAGACGGTGCTTATGGGTCTGTTCGTCATGTCGATCCTCCGTGATCGGTGGTTGACGAGTCCGCCCAATCGTACCGCATCGGCTTCGGGCTGATTCCGCAATCACCCGTCCCACGGGCGATTACGGCACGAACAGACGTTCTACGTGCTGTCCCTACACAGTTGCCTCGTTTGGCTACGTACATATGTTCGTGTCAGGAGGCTAGATGACTGATCCGCATAGACGGCATGTGACCAAACGTCCCGACGGTCTTTGGCAGGACAAGGCTGCTGGAGCCCAGCGTGCCGCATCGCTCCATCGAACTCAGGCTGAGGCCGAGGCGGCCTCGAAGCAGGTGGCGCGAAACACTCCCGGAGGCGCGGAGGTTGTGACGCACCGTGGCGACAACAACCGCATCCGGAGCTCAGACACCATCGATCGCCGGGATCCCGACCCGCCGCGAGACCGCGAGCACTAGCGGAGAAGGTGCCACAGGCTGGGGTCGCGCTAGCCCGTGGTGCCAACGTGGTTCCACGCTGAGCGAATCTGAGGCGATCTCAGGACACCTGAAACCGCCTGAGAGCAGCGGAAATGCCTGGGAAAAAGCATCGGGTAAGCGTTCAAAGCCCGGCGCCCCGATATGTCGGATTCCCTGCAAAGTGCGGGGCTTCCGTCGTTCTGGAGGGGACTCGTGGTTCCAGCGGGATCTCGGCGCCCGCCGGCTGAGCGGGCGGCGGTGATGATGGTCGCCAGTGCGTGGATGAGGAACTCGGCGCCGATGCCTTGGCCGTGGAGGCGTTCGTGGAGGGCGAGCTCGGCGAGGAGGATCGCCGGGATCTGCTTGGGTGCCCCGCGGCTGACACGACGGTGCGCGGCGTCGCGCTCGACGAGGTGCGGCGATCGCGACGTAGCGGCGACGGTCTCCGTGGCGACCTCGATTAGGAGGTAGGTCCGTGTGGCGGCTGGCTCGGTCGGCGTGTTCGCGTAGCGACGCGCCGAGCGCGGGGCGGCTGCAGTTGAAGGCGTCGACGTGGTGGCCGTCTGTGAGCGGCTCGATGTGGCGGCTCACGCCGCCGTGGCCCGCTGGTGCTTCTGCACGGTGCGAGCGGCTCGTGCGAGTCGCGGGGTCGCGTCGGCTTCGTCGAGCGTGGAGAGGAGCCGGTCGAAGTAGTCGGCGGGGACGACGGTGACTGCTCGTTCGCTGACGACGGCGTCGGCGCGCTCCCGCGCGCCGACGAGCACGAAGCTCGAGATCGGCTCGCCGACGAGTGCGGCTGCTCGCGAAACCAACGCCTTCTGCTCAGCGGTCATGTGGACGGTGACGCGGGGCACGGCTGCTAACCGTAGGCGGGTGTCGGCGCCTCGGTTCGCACACCACCACGGAAAGCGAGCGGCCTCACAGTTCTGATGTGCGAGCGCAGCAGGGATGTGGGCAGTGCGGCGGGAGGCGGCACGATGGGCGCTGTGGCCCGCTACGCGCCAGGTCAGGAGTGCTTTCGGGTCCGGATGACGACGCGCGGACGGATCACGGTGCCGAAGCCCGTGCGTGAAGCGCTCGGGTGGCAGCCGGGCGACGAGATCCTCGTCCGCGTGGAGGGGAGCGCGGCGATCCTGACAAAGCACGCTGTGCCGCACGGCAATGACCTGGAGGACATCCTGGAAGACCTGGCCGGTGTGCGGGCGCGTTTGTGCGGAGGAGGACTCGACGCCGTCGCCGTGGTTCGGGAGGGGCGCCACGAGCTGGAGCGGCGGTCGTGGCCTGTCCGCTGATCTGCGGTCACGCTGGTGCGGCGCCGCCGACGGCAGCTTCGTTCGCTGGGACGCGGAACATCGAGTCAGCTGTCTGGTCGTGTTGGGAGAGCCAGGCGAGGACGGCCGTGGGCGTCTCGGCGGCGACGAGCACGTCGTCGTCCTTGACCGCGACCCACTTGCCGATGTGCGGGCGCAGCCCGCTCGACGGATCCATCGGGGATCAGTTCTCCCGCTCATGCGGGGCGCGGATCAGCATCTGCTGGCTCGCTTCGGAAATGGTGCGCACCGGCAGGGTATGCTCGCGCGATGCTGAGTGTCCTCGTCCTTGGTGCCGGCTTCGGCGGGCTCGAGCTGAGCACGACGCTGTCGGAGGCGCTCGGCGACGAGGTCGCGGTGACGCTGGTCGACAAGGGCGATGCGTTCGTCTTCGGCTACTCGAAGCTCGACGTGATGTTCGGGCGCGCGACGCTCGACGCGGTCCGGCTTCCGTATCGCGACGTCGTCAAGCCGGGCGTGCGCTTCGTGCAGGAGACGATCACGGCGATCGATCCCGAGGCGCGGCGCGTGACGACCGACGCGGGCGTCCACGAGGCGGACGTGCTGGTCGTCGCGCTCGGCGCCGACTACGACCTCGACGCGACGCCCGGGCTCGCCGAGGGCGGCAACGAGTTCTACTCGGTCGAGGGCGCCCGGCGGGCGGGCGAGCTGCTGCCCGGCTTCTCGTCCGGCCGCGTGGTGATCGGCGTCTGCGGGGCGCCGTTCAAGTGCCCGCCGGCGCCGAGCGAGTGTGCGCTGCTGCTGCACGACCAGCTCACCGCGCGCGGCGTCCGCGGCGACTGCGAGATCGCGTTCGCGATCCCATTCGGCACGCCGGTGCCGCCCTCGCCGGACACCTCGGCCGCGCTGCTGGAAGCGTTCGAGGCGCGCGGCATCCGCTTCGTCGGCGGCAACCGTGTCGCCTCGCTCGACCCCGCGCGCAAGGTCGCCGTGCTCGACGGCGACGGCGGCGAGCTGCCCTACGACCTCTTCCTCGGCGTCCCGAAGCACCGCGCTCCCGACGTCGTGATCGCGTCCGGCATGACGGTCGACGGCTACGTGCCGGTCGAGTCGGCGACGCTCGCGACGAGATACCCGGGCGTGTACGCGGTCGGCGACGTCGCGACCGTCGGCGTGCCGAAGGCGGGCGTGTTCGCCGAGGGCGCGGCGCGCGTCGTCGCCGAGCAGCTCATCGCGCGCGTGCGCGGCGGGGAGGACGCCGACGGCTATGCGGGCCGGGGCTCCTGCTACATCGAGTTCGGCGCCGGCCGGGTCGGCCGCGTGGACGTCGACTTCCTCGGCGGGCCGGAACCGACCGGCACGTTCCAGGCGCCGTCCGACGCGCTCGTCGCGGAGAAGGTCGCCTTCGGCGCGACCCGCAGCGCGCGCTGGTTCGGGCGCTGAGCCGTCGCGATCAGGCGTCGGCCGGAGGCGCCGCGGCGCGCGTGCGGCGATGCCCGCCGCGGGTCGCCAGTTCGCGCAGCTTCGCCGCCTCGGCGTCCCAGTCGTAGACGACGGCCGTGTCGGCGATGCGGTCGTAGATCGCCTGGCGCGTGCGGCCGACGACGATCCCGAGGAAGCCGAGGCCGAGCGTCAGGTATCCGAGCGGGAAGGCGATCAGGCGGATGAGCGCGTGGCGGCGGTCGAGCGACGCGCCGTCGCCGCGCACGATCCGCAGGCCGAGCAGCGACATGCCCGGGCTGCGCGCGAAGCCGACCCACGCGGCGCCGAAGTAGAGCGCGGCCCAGGCGAACGCGCCGACCGCGAACCATGCGCCCTCGACGTTCAGCGTCCACGGCGTCGCCGCCTGGACGGCGAAGCGCAGCAGCGCGAGTCCCGCCGTGTAGAGGATCCCGATGATGAACGTGTCGGCCGCGTAGGCGAGCAGCCGGCTGACGGGACCGGCGTAGTGGCCCTGGTGCTCCATCGCGTCGCGCGCGCGGGTCATGGGGCGGCCGTATCCGGCGGCGGCTCGGGATCGGCGGCGGGCGGCTCGCCCTCCTCGGGCACGAGCAGCGGCGGCCCGAGCGGCGCCTCGCTGCGGCGCCGCAGCACGCGCTCCACGAGCCGCGTCACGAGCGTGTCGACGCCGACCGTCTGTGCGCGGGCGGCGTCGAGCGCCTCGCTCGCGAAGCCGCTCGTCGAGCGCGCGACGATCGTGCCCAGCTCGGTTCTCCTCGACGATCGCGTCGACGTCGACCTGCTGCACGATCGCGTTGACGTCGATCCGCGCGGCGATCGCGTCCACGTCCACGCGCGCGATCACCGTGTCGATGTCGACGCCCGCGAGGAACGCGTCCACGTCGACCTGCGCGAGCAGCGCATCGACGTCGACCGTGGCGAGGAACGCGTCCACGTCGATCCGCGCCAGCAGCGCGTCCGCGTCGACGCGCGCGAGGAGGGCGTCGGGGTCCACGCCGCCGACGATCGCGTCGACGTCGAGCAGCGCGACGACCGCCGGCACGACCTCCTCCAGCGCCCGCTGCGCCTGGGCCATCACGTCGCCGCGTACGCGCGCGCCCTCGGCCGCCAGCGGTCGCGCCGCCGCCGAGGCGGTGCGCACGGCGAGCCCGGCGCCGGGCAGCCGCGCGACGAGCCGGCCGCCGGCGCGGGTGACCGCGAGGCCGGCGGCGCCGGCGCCCAGCGCCGTGCGCAGCGCCCGCGATCCGGCGCCCAGCGCGAGGTCCGCCGCCACCGCCAACTCGCGCGGCAGGCCGCGCGCGCCGGCAAGCGGCACGAGGTCCGTCCCCGGGAATCCTGCCGAGTTTCGCTCAGGCGTCGAGCTGCCGGCCTTCACGGTGCCCAGCATACGGCCGGACACGCCCCGCCGACCGCTGACCGCGAGACGTCCCATCCCCGCGAAGCCGAGAGCGACCAGAGCGGACCGCTGTGGAGCCGCCGCGAAGAAGCCCGTCTGAGCCACGACGATGCTCCCGAGCTACTGCGCGACCCCGCCACCCAGCGCAGTGGCTCAGTGGCAAGCGCGCGCCTCTATCGTGCGACGTTCGGTGATCGAGTCCAACCGCCATCGCTATGCGAGCGCCACCGATCTCGACACGGGCAACGCGATGACGCCGCGCCAACTGGTCGAGGATGCGATCCGTCGCCTGACCGATGGGACGTTGACCTTCACGCTCGCCGAGGATGCGTACACCATCGCCGCACGCTTCATGCTCGACGGCAGAACGTACGTGCAGGCATGGTCGAAGGCGCACCTCGTAGACGACTGCCACGCAGCGGATGCGGGGCTGCGGCAACTGCTCGCGCAGCCCAACCACGCGCAGCGGTGAAGGTGAGCTGCAATGGGTCGCGTGCTGACCGCCATTGAGGGTGAATCCTCAAATGCGGATTCGTTGCCCGGCGAGAGCGTTGCGCGTGTCATGGCACCCCGACCCTACCCACCGGGGGGACCAGTGCGAAGGCGTGGGATGTTTGTCGAGGGCTCCGACCCGGACAACTTCGCGATTTTGGGGAAAAAGCGGAGGGAGTTCCGCTTTGGAACGAGTCTCAGCCGTGCAGTCCGTTACGCTCGACGCAATCGAGCGACCAGGAGTCGCTCAGGTAGGTGAATGGGGGAATGATGGGGTACGAGTACAGGATCACCGATGCTGACGGCAGCACCGTCACTATCGCGACGACGCCAGAGCAGGCACAGGAATTCATGGCGGCTGTCGAAGCGCAACGCGAAGGCGTCCCGGACGAGCTGATCCGCGAGCAGTTCCCTGGCGCGAGCTTCGCCTACACGCCGGGCAGACCGGACCGTGTGGAGATCGCCGAGGATGGCGCGTGCCACGAGTTCTACCGGGGGGTGAGGCGATGAGCGCCGACACCACCCAGGCGAATCCCGCAGCACAGGGCAGCGCGCAGCCTCCTGCGCCCACGGGCGCCACTGACCCGGTGGGTACCGCCTCTGAGGGCACAGAGCCGCTTAGAACGCCCGAGAATGGCGCAGAGCCGACCGGCCCGACCTTCGATGCCGCCTACGTTGCCCAGTTGCGGCAGGAGAACGCCGGGCACCGCCATAGAGCGAGAGACGCCGAAGCTGCACGGGACAGGCTTGCCGCGCGCCTTGAGAGAACCGACAGAGCAGCCGTCGAGGCGACCGCCGCCGCGATGATGCACTCGCCGGAAGACCTCTGGCTTGCCGGCGTCGAGCTGGACAGACTCCGCACCGCTGACGGGGAGCTGGACGACGCGAAGGTGAAGGCTGAGCTTGAGCGCGTGATCGCTGAGCATCCCAAGTGGGGGCAGGGTGTGCCCGACTTCGCTGGCGGGGCTCGTGCGCCGGCTGAGCCTGCGCAAGGCTTCGGCGCGCAGCTCAAGCGGTCAATCACTGGGCAGCGCTAACATAGCGACGGACAGACCGGGGGGGATTCATCGTCTAGAAGGCGACTCCCCGGTCACCGCTCATAAGCCGCAGATGCGGCACACGCAGACCGGCAGGCCCGGCGCGTCATCCGTTCCACACACTGGAATTGGAGGCGAACGCCATGCCGGCGTCACCTGGACTCACCACCACATGGGGCGCGGAGGAGTGGGGAAGAACTCTCCTTGAGGCGCTCGCGGTCGAGGCTGTCCTGCTGCGTGCAGGAGCCCGCCGCATCGATACGACGGGGCGTGAGATCCACGTCCCCCGCCAGTTGCTCGACCCGGCGTCGGACTGGGTGGAAGAGTTGAGAGAACTCCCTTCCGACGAAGGCGAAGCCGACACGCTCGACTTGCTCATGAAGAAGCTGGGCAACGTCGTTTCGCTCAGCACAGAGTCGATTCAAGACAGTTCAATCGAAACGCTGAACGGTGTTGGGCGCGCGATGGTTCGAGGCTGCGCGACGAAGCTCGATGCACGGGCTTTCTCAACGTCAAGAGCTGACGAAAGAGCGCCCGCTGGTCTGTTCGAAGCGGAATTGAGAGTCCCTGGTACGAGAACGAGAGCCGTCAGAATTGAAACCCTCGTCAGAGCGGTTGGCAGCATTGCTGGTTACGGTGGGGTGCCGAACGCGATCATCCTCAGCTCAACTGACCTCACGGCGCTCCGTTTGGAGGCGCTGACTGGCGGCTTCATCTTGACCGCTGACCCGCAGGCACCGGGGGTTGAGCGCATCGCTGGGGCAACGCTGTACCCAACGCCCGCACTGAGAGCAAACGAAGTTCTCGTTGCGGATATGAACTACGTCGTTGTGGGCGTCCGCCGTGACGGCAGAGTTGACTTCTCACCGGATGCGGGCTTCTCTCAGGATGCTGTCCTCGCCCGGATTACGATGCGCTGTGACTACGGGTGGTCGGACGTAAAGGCGGGCTACGTCCTGCAACCGGAATGAGCTAATGCAGCGGCGAGTTATCGTTGCGACGATGTGGACGGGAGCGCGGTTGATCGTGCCCTGGCACGAAGTCAACCCCCCGACCGATGGAGCCTTGAATGCGATTGCGGAGAGGCTCGTGTACGAAAACGGTGGAGCGAAGCCGACTGTCCGCGTCGTCGCGATGCTGCCCTGGATGGTGCCGCAGGTGTTCGAGGATGGAGAACGGCCCGAGGATCAGCGCGCCACAACGATCATCGCCCCGGCGGCATCGCGCTACGTTGACGGATCGATGCTGAAATGACCGCTCTGTGTAGCCCGTCTCGCGCCACTTGAGCAGCTTCGAGACGAACGGCCACTTACGGCCGATTGTTCTTGCAAGAACAGCGTCCGCCTCGCCCGTCTCCCGGCGAAGGCGCCGGAGAAGGGTCGCCCGCCGGCTTAGGCGCGTTCTGCTGCGTCGCTCGCGTCGGTTCTTCCGCCAGCTCGTCTGCGGGCACGCTCGCGTGCGCGGTCGAATGCTTCGCCGATCTCGGCCATCGTCACGCCAAGCACATCGGCGATGGCTACGAGCGCCTCGAAGCTCGTGCGACGGCGCCCAGTCTCAAGCTCTGAGACGAACCCCCGCCCGAGCCCAGCAGCCTCCGCGACCGCCTCCTGGCTCATCCGCTCGCGGGACCGAATCTCGCGTACAGCCGTGGCGAGCGCACGGCGCTCAAGGGGCTTCGGTGCTGGCACCCCCGCAGCATCGAACCGGTTCCCGGTTGACACCAGCGTGCAGATGAAGGAGATTCCCGCATGCAGCCGGAATGTGACCGCCTAGAACGGCGCTCCACCGGTATGCAGCCGGGGGTGGACACGAGCGCGGACCTTCCCAGCGCTCGCTCTAAGGCGTCGGTTCCCCTGCCTCGACGCCGACCCCTGGATCCCAGGGCGCGGGCGGTCGGACCTACCCCCACGGTCCGGCCGCCCCGCCCCCGCTTACCTACCGTCCGGCGCGCTCCGCTCGTCTCCGCGCGGCGTCGAAGCGCTCGACTACATCCGCCAGCGATGAGTCTTGCAGAGCGTCGGCGATCAGCACGACCGCCTCGAAGCTGACGCGCCGCCGGCCTGTCTCCAACTCGCCGACGAAGCCCCGATGAAGGCCGGCGGCGAGGCTCAGATCCTCTTGGCTGATGCGCTCGCGGGCGCGCAACTCGCGAACGGCTACGGCAAGCGCGCGTCGCTCGCGGGGCTGCTGCTGTGCCATTAGCGGGAATCCTTGAGCGGTTCCCGCTTGACGCCAAGCGGCGGGATGCGCGAGTCTCCCGCATCCGGCCGGGATTACCCGCCATGTGGCGGCATCTTCCACGGCTAGGACCAGGGGAAGCCGCCAGCAGCCGTGATCGTCGCCGGAACCTTCAAAGTGCCGCCTCGGAACGTCGAGCGGTTCCGCCCGTACATGCGTGCGATGGTCGAGGCGACCCGGAATGAGCTGGGCTGCCGCCTCTATCGCCACGTCGCCGACCCTGACGAGCGCGGGGTGTTCCACGTCATCGAGGCTTGGGCGACGCGCGGGGTCGTGGAAGCGCACCGCAGAAGTCAGAGCCAGCGCGACTGGCGCGCGAGCTGCGGTCTGTTTGGCGTGCAGAGCAGCAGATCGCGCCTGTACAACTTCCCGCGCGGTTGGAAGTCGGTCCTTGCCATCGCCACGGACCGCGACGCTGGCTCGCTGCTCGTCGCCTACAGCCGCGACGGCTTCGCAACTCGCTTCGTCGTCGCCTGTCTGGACCACGAGAGCGAGCGCATGTACGCGCTCAAGTCGGATGCTCGCGCCGGCCTCGCGCATGCGAGGGAATGGTGCGACGGATGCCGCAGAGCATCGATCCCCGAGGGCGTGACCGTCGCTGCGGTCGTGACGGCGGTATTCGATGCAACGGGCGTGCCCGAGCCGTAGGCGTATCTCGGCGCTTAGTCTCATCGTTGGGACGGGCAAGCCGTTCCTGACCAGAATGCACCAGCTCTGAATTGGGCAACTTCCAAGCGCTACCCTCAGTGATACCGCGCACTTCTGCGCGTGCTGGATCAGGTAGGAGGCGCGTCGCTTCCCATTTGCCGTGGGGCTTCCGGGCGGCGTGCCTCTTGCGCTGTTACCATCGTGTCGGTCGCACGACTTTCTACACCGTGCGCCTGTGCCGCGTTTGACGCCGCCCCTTCGTCGCGTATCCGAGGGGTGCGGCGTCTTCGTTTATTCACCGGAGTGCTACTGTGATGCTTCGCCTCAGTGCCGCGTAGAACGGCAGCCTCCCCCCGGTTAGGCGACCTGTCGATACGCGGAGGACCTCCTTCATGAGTCAGCAGAACGGGAGCGGCGACGCCGATCACGTCGTCATGCCCGAACCCGAGGGGTCGAGCGAAGCGTGCTTCCGCTGTGAGAGGGCAACCGGCGATGTGCGGTTGCGCGGCGGACGCATGACGTGTGAAGCGTGCAACGACGATCTCTTGGAACTGGTCGAGGGCGATGGACTTACTTCGCATACTTCGCTTTCTTCGCAGAGCAGAGACAGTGCATGGCTTTCTTCGTTTACTTCGTCTACTTCGTTGCCTAGCTGGCCTGAGTTGCCGTCCGAAGCCCTCTACGGATTGGCTGGCGACTTCGTGGCAACGGTGGACCCACACACGGAGGCCGACGCTGCTGCACTGCTCGTGCAGTTCCTTACGGCGTTCGGCTGCACGGTCGGGCGCGGCCCAGGCTTCCGCGCTGAGGCTGACCACCACGGCACCAACTTGTTCGCCGTCATCGTCGCCGACTCCGCGAAGGGCCGGAAGGGCACGAGCTGGGGTTACGTACGACGCCTCTTCATGCTGGTCGATCCCACGTTCGGGGACCGGCTCAAGGCCGGGCTGGCAACCGGCGAGGGGCTGATATCGGAGGTGCGCGACGAGATCACGAGACACGTCCCCGTCGTCGTTAAGGGCAAGCCGACCGGCGAATACACCGAACAAGTCATCGATCCCGGCGTTACCGATAAACGGCTGCTCGTGCACGAGAGCGAGTTCGCACAACCGCTCAAGGTGTTGCAGCGGGAGGGCAACACGCTGTCGCCGTTGGTGCGCGAGGCGTGGGACGGCCGCACGCTGCGCACGATGACGAAGACGAGCCCCGTCAGGGCAACCGACCCGCACATCGCTATCATCGGGCACATCACCGGGGAGGAGCTGTGCCGCCTTCTTTCGGCGAGCGAGCTGGCTAACGGCTTCGCGAACCGCTTCTTGATCGTCTGCGCGAGACGTTCCAAGGTGCTTCCAGATGGAGGAGCTTTGTCTGACAGCTTGCTGTCCAGACTTGCTCTTGCCGTTAACAGAGCGGTTCACAACGCTTCCGGCTGCGGTGACCTTCAACGGGAACCGAAGGCACGCGACCTGTGGCACGCGATCTACGGCCGCCTCAGCGAAGGCAAGCCCGGCCTGTACGGCGCGGTGACCGCCCGAGCTGAGGCGCAGACGATGCGGCTCGCCGTGCTGTACGCACTGCTCGATGGAGAGCGCAGGATGATCCGAGTCGAGCATCTGCGCGCCGGCCTCGCGCTCTGGCGCTATTGCGAGCAGTCGGCGGCGTACGTCTTCGGCGAGCGGACCGGTGACCCCGTGGCTGACCGCGCGCTTGATGCCATCGCCGAGGCCGGGCAACTCAGCCGCGAGCAGCTCATCGCCGACGTGTTCAGACGGAACACGAGGGCTGACGTGCTGGCCGACGCGTTGCAGCGGTTGCAGGCGGAAGGGTTGATCCGTTCCCGCTCCGAGCCGACGCGAGGCCGTAGCCGCACGGTCTACGAAGTAACGAAGGAAACGAAGTAAGGGTGGAGGGCTTTCTTCGTCAACTTCGTTACTTCGTACGCCTCAGTCCCGAGCAAAAGGCGGCGCCTCTCCCGTGAATGCGAGGAGTGTTCACCTGCTCGCCGAGAGGGCGCCGCCACTGGGCAGCCTAGCCGATTTGGTATACTGGTTGTGTTCACCTGCTCTATCGAAAGCGAGAGTGCGCGAGGTGCCTAGCCAGCCGCAGAACGCGAAGCCAGAGCTGCCACGGCTCATCTTCTACGCCGCGCTGTCGAAGGCGAGCGGCGACAGCGATCAAGAGTCGATCGAGTCTCAGATCGCCAGAGTGCGCGCCAAGGCCGAGGCCGAGTACCCCGCCGGCTACACGCTGCTCAGAGACGGAGCGCGCGAGTTCTTCGCCGACGACGGCTACAGCGGCTCCAAGCGCGACCGTGGGCCTGCGCTTGAGCGCGCGATCCGCGCCGCTGTGGATGCGGCGAACAACGGCAGTGCCCCCGTCGAGCTGTGGGTCAACACGGCGGCGCGTTTCGCACGAGGCGACGGCACGAAGGACCGCGCCCGTTCGCTGCTTGAGCTGTACGCGCAGATGAAACGCGCCGGGGTAAGACTCCGCGCCGCGCACCCGTCCGACGACGAGATGCTGGGGCGCGAGGAGCTGATCGGGATGCTGAGCCGGATGTCGGCCAAGTACGCCGAGGATCTCAGCGAGTCGGTCAACCGCGCCAAGCAGCGCGCGCTTGCGGCCGGCGAGCATCTTGGCGGCCCGCTCGCTGACGGCTACCGGATGCTCCGTCGTCACGACGCCGAGGGTCGCGTGATCGAACGCGAGCCCGAGTTCGATCCGAACCGCGAGCCGCAGATGCGCGAGCTGCTGCGCATGATCGGGGAGGGCCTCAAGGATCTTGAGATCGCCCAGCGGGCGAACACGAGGGGCTACCGCACGCAGCGGGGAAACCTGTACGACGCGAAGGCTATTGGCAACATTGCGACCAACCCGTACTACGCCGGCCTGATCGCGCACAAGCGCAACACGCCCGAAATGAGAATCTACCCCGGCAGACACCCCCGGATGATCGAGCCCGAGCAGTACTTCGCGAACATGGCCGCGCGCGCGCTGCGCGACCTTACGCCCGGTTCGGACAAGTCACCGGCAGGAGGGCGCCCGCCCGAGAACCACGCGATTGCGAGACTCGCCCGCTGTCGCTGTGGTCAGCCGATGCGCGCCAAAACGTCCACCCACGTCCGCAAGGACGGCACCCGCAGACGCACCTACACCTGCAACGCCGCCCTGCTGAGAACGGGTACGTGCGATGTCGAGCCCTTCGACGCCGAGATCGTGGACGCCGCCGTCATCGAGGGCCTTGACGGCCTGCTCGTGGACTTCGACGCCTGGCGTGCCCAGTTGACCAGCGGTCACGCCGCCGAGCGCGAGCGGATCGCCCACGAAGTGCAGCGCGCCGAGCGCGACCACGACGCGCAGGCGAGCCAGATGGCCAAGGTCGAGGCAAAGTGGACCGCCTACATCGCGGCTGACGACGACGCCAGAGCCGACGCTGTGCTGCCGATGGTTGAGCGCGAGCGCGAGGCCCTCGTGCAAAGCGAGCGACGCCTGACCGCTGCTCGCGATGCGCTGGCCTCCGTCCCGACCGAGGCGCCCACCGATGCGATGCTCGACTTCGCGAACGCTCTGCGCGAAGCGATCAGAGGGCGCGTCGATCCCAGTGCGTCGCTGGTCAAGGTCAACCAGGCGTTGCGGAGCTTGTTCACTGCCTTCGAGCTGACCCCCACCCAGTGGGCCGGCGAGCAGGATGGGCGCCCCGCCTTCGACGGTGGCCCGGCTGTCCGCATCAAGCCGTTCCTCTCATGGGAGACTGCCGAGCGTCTTGCACGCGCCGGCACCACGCCCAGCGGTCGGGGCACCTGGCCGAAGCTCGTGAGACTGGGCGAGCCCGAAGGCGACGCGCCGCCGCTGCACTGGCTGCTCGCGAACCCCAACCCCGAGACGACGGCGGATGACCCTGTGGGAAACCCGGAGGGACGCGGGGATCCTTGGGACGTGTCGTCCATCGACGCGCCGAATGTACCGCGCGCGGCGGCACGCGCGGGCGATTACCGTTGCGACATGGCCGAGTCGCCCGACACCGCACCGCCCGTTCGGATCGACAAGTGGCTGTGGGCGGCGCGGCTCGCGAAGACGCGCCCGCTCGCGGCCGAGGCGGTCAGAGGCGGGCACGTCGAGGTCAACGGACGGCGCGTTCCGCCCGGCAGGAGAGTCGCCGTCGGCGACCGCGTGGAGGCGACGATCGGCGGCGTGAAGCGGGTCGTCGTCGTGCGCGGGACGGCCGAGCGACGCGGGCCTGCGAGCGTCGCCGCGACGCTCTACGAGGAGACGCCGGAGAGCGTCGCCGAGCGCGAGCGGCTCGCCGAGCAGCGGCGGATCGAGCGGGCGATCGGGGACGGCCTGCCCGGCGGCCCCGGCGGCGGCCCGCGCCCGACCAAGCGCGACCGCCGCCGGCTGGATGCCGGGGGTTCTACGCCGTCGCCGACGGCCGGCCGCGGGCGCCGTACGCGGCGAGGCCGTAGATGATGAGGATGTCGATGGCGAAGATCGCCAGCGACAGGAACGGATAGGCGGGGATCGACAGCAGCGCGCCGATCGCGCTGATGCTTGCGGCGAAGATGCCGAAGATCGCGCCGAAGGCGCCGCCGGCCCAGATCGAGAAGGCGGCGAGCACCTCGAGGATGCCGATGATCAGCGTGATCCAGCCCCATGTCTTCAGCGAGCTGACCACGAACTCGGTGTGACCCGCGAAGAACTTCGAGTTGTCGATCGCCGCGATGCCGTAGACGATGTTGAGGATCCCGGCGATCAGGATCATGATCCCCGCGAAGAGGATCCAGCCACTGCCCTCTTGCTCGTTCACTGCTCCTCCTTTGTCCGAGGGCTGTTGCGCCGAAACGAGGCGCAACGAGCCGCAGTATCGCGGCGGGAGCGGCCGTGGCGAGGATCTGGCGAAAAGCCGGCGCGTCGGCGCTTATGCCCGGCGATGCGCCTCGGCGAGCCGGCGCAGCAGCTCGTCGCGCTGCTCGGCCAGCTCGGCCGCGCCCGGCAGCCGTGGTCGTGGCGTGCGCGGACGGGGCTCGGCGGCGGCGCCGGCGGGCGTCGCGTCGCGCGCCGTCAGCCCGGACAGCGCGTGCTCGAGTGCCGCGATCTGCGCGCGCAGGCGGCGGCGCGTCGCGGCCTCGTCGTCGGCCTTGGCGGGCCTCGCGGGCGCGGCGGAGGACGCCGGCGTCTCGCCGCCGACGTAGAGCGCGGCCGCCAGCTCGCGCGGGTCCAGCCCGGCTGCGCGCGCCGCGCGGGCGGCGTCGGCGGTCAGCTGCGCGAGCGCGCCGCGGCCGCCCGTCTCGCCGCCGCCGGTCACGAACGTGCCGCTGCCGTGGCGGGTGGAGACGAGCCCGTCGTGCTCCAGCCGCTGGTACACGGCGCGCACGGTGTTCGCGTTCACGCCCGTCTCGGCCGCGAGCCGGTGCAGCGCCGGCAGGCGGTCGCCGGCGGCGAGCGTCCCGGCGAGGATCCGCGCGCGCAGCGCCCACGCGAGCTGCACGCCCAGCGGGACGTCGGCGTCCCGGTCGAGCGCGATCTCGAGCGTGTCGCTGGTGCCGGAGGCCACGCCGATACCGTAGCGCTGCCGGCGCGCGGTGTGCCAGCGCCGTGGCAGACAGCGGCTGGGCGCCCGCCCCGCGGCTAGCATGGCGGCCGTGCCGGCTCGCGTCTCGTGGATCTCCTTCACGCCCGTGAAGGGGCTGCGCGTGCGCGAGCTGGCGGAGGCCGAGCTGACGGCCGACGGGATCGCGGGCGACCGCGCGTTCTTCCTCGTCGACGCGACCGGCACGATGGTGAACGCGAAGCGGATCGGCGCGCTCGTGAGCGTGCTCGCCGACCACGACGCCGCCGCCGGGCGCCTGGAGCTGCGCTTCCCCGACGGCCGCTCGGTCGCCGGACCGGTCGAGCTGGAGGATCCCGTCGACGTGCGCTTCTTCGGGCTGAGCCTGCGGGCCCGCCCCGTCGCCGGCCCGATCTCGGCGGCGCTGTCCGAGCACGCCGGCGCGGCGCTGCGGCTCGTCGCCGCACCGCCGGAGCGCCCGGGCGTCGACCGCGGCCGCGACGGCGCCGTCACGCTGCTGTCGCAGGCTTCGCTCGAGCGGCTGCGCGCGCAGGCCGGTGCGCGCGAGCCGGTCGACCCGCGGCGTTTCCGCATGACGTTCGGGATCGACGGCGTCGCGGCGCACGCGGAGGACGCCTGGCGCGGGCGCGAGCTGCGGATCGGCGCGGCGCTGCTGCGCGTGACGGGCAACGTCGGGCGCTGCGTCGTGACGACGCGCGACGCGGACAGCGGCGTCGTCGACTTTCCGACGCTCCACCACCTGCAGGCCTACCGCGGCGACGGCGCGGTGCAGACGACCGAGCCGCTGCCGTTCGGGGTGCACGCGCGGGTGCTGGAGCCGGGGCGCGTGCGCGTCGGCGACGCGGTGACGCTCTCCGCCTGACGCAGCTACGCGGCGAGCGCCTGCAGCCCGACCTCGCCCAGCTCGCGCGGGGCGCGCAGCTGCTCGGCGCCCGGCGGCCGCGCGCCGTAGCCCCAGCCGGCGTGCAGGAAGCGCATCCCGGCGGCGCGGGCGGCGAGCCCGTCGACGTCCATGTCGCCCACGAACACGCTCTCGCGCACGCCGACCCCCGCCTCGCTCGCGGCGACCAGCAGCGGGTACGGCGCCGGCTTGCCGGGGCAGCCCTGCTCCGGCGTCTGCACGGTTGCGAAGTCGACGTCGAACTGCGCCAGCGTCCAGGCCGTCTGCGAGCGTGCCTTCGAGGTCACGACGCCGAGCTTCACGCCGCGCTTGTCGAGCCGCGCGAGCGCGGTGTGGATCCCCGGGAAGGCCGGCACACGTGGTGCCTCGCGCAGCGCGGTCGCGCGGTAGACGCGCTCGATCTCGTCGGCCCGGGCGCTCAGCTCCAGCCGCTCGAGGATGTCGCGGAACGGGCGCCCGATCTCGCGGAAGTAGGCGGCGAACGGCGTGCTGACGCCGCAGTCGTGCTGGACCGCCCGCCACGCCGTCTCCATTGCGTCCCGCGAGTCCACCAGGACGCCGTCGAGATCCAGTAGAACGAGCGCGGGCTCGGGAACCGCGATCGCCCCCTCAGAGGACCGACAGTTCCCGCATGACGGAGAGAACCTCGTCTCTGCGGATCTCGTCGAGCGGCGTCAGCGGCAGGCGCGTCGTCGGCGAGGCGATCACGCCCTTGGCCGCGAGGATCTCCTTGTAGCAGCGTATGTAGGCGTTCTTGGCGGTGATGCAGACGCCGACCGCCGGCACGACCTTGCCGAGCTGCAGCGAGCGCGCCGCCGGCAGGTCGCCGGCCTCGAACGCGCGGTGGATCCCTACGATCGCCTCGGGGTCGACGTTGCCCCAGCCGACCGTCGAGCCGACCGCGCCGTGGCGCAGCCCCATCAGCATCATCAGCTCGTCGCCCGCGAGCGGCTCGACCACCGGCGCGCCCGCGCGCATCGCGCCGACCTTCGCCGGGTCGGGGATCGACATCTTCACGTAGCGGATGTTCGCCGCGCGCTCGTTGAGCGAGCGGACGCGCTCGACGCTCAGCTCGATCCCGGCGCCGCCGTCGTAGACCATCAGCGGCACGTCGACGGCGTTGGCGACGGCGAGGAAGTGCGCGTCGATCGCCTCCGGCGCGTGCGCGAAGTAGTAGGGCGGCTGCAGCATCACGCAGTCGGCGCCGAGCTCCTGCGCGTGGCGCGCCAGTTCGATCGAGACGCTCGTCGCGCTGTTGCCGATCCCGTACGTGAGCGGCACGCGTCCGCGCACCTGCTCGGCGATCAGCGTCATCAGCCGCGCCTGCTCGTCGACCGAGAGCGTGAAGCACTCGCCCGTCGTCCCGCCGCCGACGATGCCGTCTATTCCGGCGCCGATCACGTACTCCAGCAGCGCGGCGAGCGAGCGCTCGTCGACCTCCCCGTCCTCGTCGAACGGGGTGAGCAGCAGCAGCTGGGCGCCGGTCAGGGCGCGGTGGCCGTTGGACCCGCTCATGCGAACGCCACCAGCGCCTTGCCCGCGGCCGGGGCGGTGAAGAGGTCGCTCGGGTCGGCGAGCGCGGCGAAGTCGTGCACGTCGGTGATCGCGCGCGGCAGGTCGATCGGCGTGTCGGAGACCATCGCGATCGCCGGCGCGAAGTCCTCGTAGAAGGTCTCGCCGCTACCGACGATGCGCAGGTCGCGCAGGCAGATCTCGCTCGGCTTGACCGGGATCGGACCGAGGTCGGCGAAGTTGCCGATCTCGATCAGCGTGCCGCTCCAGGCGAGCAGCCGCAGCCCGGCGGCGAACGCGGTCGGCGTGCCGGCGGCGTCGACCACGAGCGGCGCCTGATGCGCGACCTCGCTCGTGTCGGGCACCGTCGCGAAGCCGAGCTCGGCGGCGAGCGCGCGGCGCCCGGTATCGCGCTCGACGACCGTGGCGCGCCCACCCGAGGCGTGGATCGCGACGGCGGCGACGATGCCGATCGCGCCGAAGCCGAGTACGAGCCCGTCCATCCCCTGCGGGACGTACTGCGGGCCGAACGCCTTGCGCAGCGCGCTCAGCACGCACGCGAGCGGCTCGGCGAAGACCGCGCGCTCGCGCGGCGTGGTCTCCCGGCACCAGGTACACGCGCGAGCCGGCGCGCAGTTCCATCAGCGGCGCGAAGCCGCCGGTGAGGCCGTCGCCGGCCATCGTGAGGCCGTAGCACGGGCGGTCGAGGCAGCGGCCGGCGCGTGCGCAGCCCTCGCAGTCGCCGCACGGCACGCCGGGCGCGACGAGCACGCGGTCGCCGAGTCTCGGCGCGTCGTCCGCCACGAGCCCGTGGTCGTCCGGCAGGCGCATCAGACGGCCTATCACCTCGTGCCCGAGCAGCTGCGGCGTCGGGACGGACAGGCGCCCGGCGTAGATGTGGTGGTCGGTCCCGCAGACGCCGGTCGTCTCGACCTGCAGCAGCGCGCCGGCGCTCGGCACGGCGCGCTCGGCGGCCCGCACCGAGCCGGGCCCGTGCAGCTCGACGACGCGCACGGTCGTGCGCGAGGACAGCTGCTGCGGCCCCGAAGCATTAATTGATGGCACAGTTCATCGCACCTCGTACGAGGCCGCTGCTGCGGCATGCATCCCCGATTGGCGGCCGCCGCATCCCCCAAGGCGAAGGCGACCTGGGAGCCAGCCTACACCGCCGTCGCGAGCGAATGCAAACCAGATGCGGCGGCCCCTGTCGCCGTACAGCGCACGCTGGCCACACGTTGACCGGGCCCCTCGGGCCTCGCTATGATCGGTCGCGAGCCGGCCAGGGGGTGGCGGCTCGAGGCAGTTGCGAGCGTCCGTAGCTCAACTGGTCAACGGCCGAATAAATAGACGCGTACTGCGATGGCGGGCGTGAGCCTTTCTAGCTGGGGGACTTGATTTCTCGGTGGCTCTTGTCGCTTCGGCGGCCCTCGTTCAGAGCCTCGTGTCGAACGTCAGCCCAAGAGCATCGGTTTTAGGGGCCGAAGGTTGCGGGTTCGAATCCCGTCGGGCGCACTGCAACGGAGAAGAACAGACAGGTCACCGTCGTCGGGACTCCGAGCGCCCGGCGACCCACTGGGAGTGACGACGGCAGCACCACACCAACCAGGCCGAACGGGGGAAGCATGGCCTCTCAAAGCGTGACACCGGACTACGTGCCGGCGACGATCGAGGAGCGCTGGCAGCGCGCATGGCAGGAGGCGGAGGCGTTCAAGACGCCCACCTCGGGCTCGCGCGAGCGGGCGGCGTACATCTTCTCGGCGTGCCCGTTCACGTCCGGCAGCGCCCACATGGGCCACATCCGCAGCTACTCGATAAGCGACGCCTACGCGCGCTACCTGCGGATGAGCGGACGCGACGTCCTCTTCTCGATCGGCTTCGACGCGTTCGGCCTGCCGAGCGAGATCGGCGCGATCAAGAACGAGCTGACGCCGGTCGAGTGGGTCGAGCAGTGCCGCGCGCGCATGCACGCGCAGTTCGACCGGCTCGGCTACTCGTTCGACTGGGAGCGCGAGTGGGTGACCTCGTATCCGGAGCTCTACAAGTGGACGCAGTGGCTGTTCCTGCTGCTGCTCAGACGCGGCCTCGTCTACCACGCCGAGGGCCAGGTCGACTGGTGCGACAACTGCAGAACCGTGCTCGCGTCGCTGCAGGTCGAGGACGGCGCCTGCTGGCGCTGCCACGAGCCGGTGAGACTCATACGCCGCTCGCAGTGGTACCTCGGCGTGAGCGAGTACCTGCCGGAGAACGAGCGCGGGATCGAGCTGCTGACCGGCTGGAACGCGGCCGGGGTGGCGGCGCAGCGCACGATGCTCGGGCGCGTGGACGGCGTCGAGCTCGACGCCTCGACGCTCGACGGCGTGCCGCTGACGGTCTTCACGCCCTACAAGGACGCGGTCGACAGAGCCGAGTTCGTGATGCTGTCGCCGAGCCATCCGGACATCGACGCGTGGGCGATCGACGACGAGATCCGCGCGCAGCTCGAGCGCGTGCGGCGCGCCGGCGTGCAGCGCGACGACCGCAGCGCCGAGGCCGCGCCGCTGATCCAGACCGGCCGCGCGCTGGCGATCCCCGGCTTCTCGAAGCCGTTGCCGGTCGTCATCACGCCGGCGGTCGACGACCGCTTCGGCCACACGGCGGTGCTCGGGATCCCGGACGCCGACAAGGTCGACGCGCGCCTCGCCCCGCGCGTGAGAGCGGCCGCCTCGCTGGGCTGGAAGCTGCCGTCCGGCAGGCCGAAGGTGCGCGACGCGGCCCGCTACCGCGCACGCGACTTCCCCGTCTCGCGCCAGCGCGCGTGGGGCGCGCCGATCCCGCTCGTGCACTGCGACGCCTGCGGGACGGTGCCCGTCCCCGAGGAGCAGCTGCCGGTGCGCCTGCCCGACGACCTGCGCCCGACCGGCGAGGGCAACGCGCTCGCCGAGCGCGAGGACTTCATCGCGACGACGTGCCCGCAGTGCGGGGCCGCGGCTCGCCGTGAGACGGACACGCTCGACTGCCACGTGGACGGCCTGTGGCAGTGGCTGCCGTTCTCCGTGCCGGCCGCCGAGCGCGAGTCCTCGATGTTCACGAGCGAGGAACTGAGACGCTGGCTGCCGGTCCACATCGTCATCTGGGGCGCCGACGGCGGCGGCTCGATGTTCGACCAGCGCATGACGGCGAAGGTCCTGCGCGACGCGGACGTGCTGCCGCACCTGACCGAGGGCGAGCCGCATCAGAGGGTCCTGATGCACGAGATGGTCCACCTCGACGGGCGCAAGATGTCCAAGCACCTCGGCAACGTCGTGGACCCCGATGCGCTGCTGGAGCGGGTCGGTGCCGACACCGTGCGGTTGGCGGTCCTGTACGCGGCGGCGCCGACGAACATCCTCACCTGGACCGACCAGGCGCTGCAGTACTGCCACAAGTGGCTGCACAACTTCTGGGAGTACGCGCTGCCGCGGCTGGAGGGCGCGGGCGCGGTGCCCGAGCCGGACGAGGGGGAGGGCGCGGCGAAGCTGCGCAGGCGCCTCGACAACTGGCACGCCGTCGCGGTGCGGCGCATCACCGAAAACATGGAGGGGCTCGAGACGCACCGCGCGGCGCGCAACGTGATGACGCTCGTGGAGCGGGTCAGAGACTTCGAGAAGCGCGTGCTCAGAGTGCAGGACTCGCTGACGCCGTCCGATCAGGCGGCCGTCCAGCGGGCGCTCTTGGACGCGGTCATCATGCTCGCCCCGCTCGCCCCGCACATCGCGGAGGAGCTGTGGTCGGCGGCCGGGCAGGAGGGCTTGGTGGCCAACGCCGCCTGGCCGGCCGGCGCCGCTTCGCAGTCCTAGCCGCGTGGCATGCTGGGGGGCGTGGCTTCGCGTCCCTCAGCGGTCCTGGCCGTCCTAGCCGTCATGTTCGCGGCGCTCGGCGCGTGCGGGAGCGCGCCGGCCGGCACCGGCGGCGCCACCGTCGCCCGCGCGACGGGCGTGAAGCTGACACGGATCGGCACGTTCTCCTCACCGGTGTACGTCGCACAGGCGCCGGGCGATCCGCGCCGGCTGTTCGTCGTGGAGCAGGGCGGGAAGGTGCGCGTCGTGCGCGACGGGCACGTGCTGCCGGCGCCGTTCCTCGACCTCACGCGGCTGGTCGTGAGCGGCGGGGAGCAGGGGCTGCTGTCGATCGCGTTCGCGCCCGACTACGCGACGAGCCGCCGCTTCTACGTCGACTACACCGACGTCAGCGGGAACACGCGCGTGGTCGAGTACCGGCGCGGCTCCTCGCCCGACCGCGCGAACGCGCGCAGCGCGCGGCTCGTGCTGTTCCAGCGCCAGCCACAGCCGAACCACAACGGCGGGCAGCTGCAGTTCGGGCCTGACGGCTTCCTGTACGTCGGGTTCGGCGACGGCGGCTCGGAGGGCGATCCGCACGGGCGGATCGGCAACGGCCAGAGCCTCGCGACGCAGCTCGGCAAGATCCTGCGGATCGATCCGCAGCCGAACGGCGGCTACCGCGTCCCGCGCGACAACCCGTTCGCCGGCCGCCGCGGTGCCGTGCCGACGATCTACGCCTACGGGCTGCGCAACCCGTGGCGCTTCTCGTTCGACCGCGCGACCGGGGACATGGTCATCGGCGATGTCGGTCAGGACACGCTCGAGGAGGTCGACTTCCGCCAGCGCGGGACCGCCCGCGGCGTCAACTTCGGCTGGCGCACGTACGAGGGGACGCGGGTGGAAGACCCGTCGCTGCACGTCCGCGGCGACGTCAAGCCGGTGCTGGAGTACACGCACGCCGCCGGCGGCTGCGCCGTCACCGGCGGCTACGTCGTGCGCGACCCGCGGCTGCCGGCGCTCGCCGGCCGCTACGTCTACGGCGACTTCTGCGCGGGGAACCTGCTGAGCGCGAAGCTCTCGCAGCACGGCTCGAGCGCGCACCACGCGCTCGGCCTGCACGTCGCGTCGCTGTCGTCGTTCGGCGAGGACGACGCCGGGCGGATCTACGCCGTGTCGCTGAACGGCCCGCTCTACCGGCTCGATCCGCGATGAGCGCGCTGGAGCGCCACGACGTCGCCGCGATCCGCGCCGACAACGCGAGCCCGTTCACGCTGACCGGTACGAACACGTACGTCGTCGGCCGCGAGCGCGCGTGGGTGATCGACCCGGGGCCGGCGCTGCCGGACCATGTGGAGGCGGTCGCGGCCGAGGTCGAGCGGCGCGGCGGCCTCGCCGGCATCGCGCTGACGCACGACCACCCCGACCACGCCGAGGCGGTGCCGGCGCTGCGGGAGCGGCTCGGCGGCGGCGCGCCGCTCGCGGGGATGCGCGGCGCGGTCGACCTGCGCCTCGCCGACGGCGACCGTGCCGGCCCGCTCGAGGCGCTCGCGACGCCAGGCCACGCGCCCGACCATCTGACGTACCTGTTCGCCGACCTCGCCTTCACCGGCGACGCCGTGCTCGGCGAGGGCAGCGTCTTCGTCGCGCCCGACCCGGGCGCGCTCGCCGGCTACCTCGCCGGCCTGGAGCGCCTGCGCGAGCGCGCGCCCGCGCTCATCTGCCCCGGCCACGGCCCGCTCGTCGAGGACCCGCAGGCGAAGATCGCGGAGTACGTCGAGCACCGCCTCGCCCGCGAGCGCGCGCTGCTCGCCGCGCTCGCATCCGGCGCCCGCACGGTCGACGAGCTACTCGACGCCGCCTGGTCCGACGCGCCCTCGTTCCTGCGACCCGCCGCCACCGTCACGCTCGCCGCCCACCTCGACAAGCTCGCGGACGAAGGGCGGCTGCCGGAGGGCGTGGAGCGGCCCGCACGGCCGCCTTGGCTGCCGTAAGGCGCGAAGAGATCACGGGCAACCGCTGTCGAGAGGGAAGTTGAGGTCCCAATTCCCGTTGGGGCGGGGTTGATGACACTCAAGTGGTGTCGACGGAGTGGCATACCGGCGCTAAGGTGCTCGGTATGGCCGCGAAGCCGACGTTGATCCAGCAGTACCCATCTCGTACGCGAGCGATGATCGCCCGAGGGGACGCGCGCTCGGCGCGGCAGAGACTGGGCGAGGTCCTGGCTCAGATCGGGCCGCGCCATGGTCCGATCACCAACGCCGGTACGCGCGCGCTGCAGGAGCAGCGTGGTGACCGTGCGTAGCCGGGCCGGCGGAGTCCTCTACCTCGACAGCTCCGCCCTCGTAAAGCTCGCCGTGCGCGAGTCGGAGACCGCGGCGCTCGAAGCCGAGCTGATGCGCTGGCCGGTGTGCGCCACGAGCTCGATCACGACGATCGAAGTGAGTCGTGCCGCAGAGCGCGCACGCGAGCAGCAGCGCGACGTGCTTCCGCCACGCGATGTCAATGCACTTCTCTCGACGACGGTCGAGATGGTGCTGACCGACCGCGTCCGCCTGACAGCGTCGAGGCTGACTCCTCCCGAGTTGCGAACGCTCGACGCGATTCACGTTGCAAGCGCGCTCGCGCTTGGCACCGATCTCGCTGCCGTTGTCACCTATGACCTGCGCATGCGGCACGCGGCTGCCCGATACCGGCTTCGCGTGTTGGCACCCGCCTAGCGCGTGGTGCCGGGATCAGCTCGTAGCTGAGTCAGCCTCGGTCACCGAGGGCGGAGTCATTGCCAGGTTGACGCTCTGGCGGTACTCGAGCGCCTCCGGCAGCTCCTCGAAGGTCAACAGCTCCCCGGTGAGGTCCGCGAGATGCGCTTTGACTTCCGGTGGTGTGGTGTAGAAGAACTCCCGGCGGACGTTGACCCGGTTCACTCGATGGTCCGCGAGTCGCTCGTGGAGCTTGGCCTCGATGCCCACGGCATCCGCGGAGAAGAAGACGGCGTGCACGTCGAACCTGAACGGGACCGACGCGTCGCCGAGCTCACGGACACGGTCCATGGGATCGAGCCGGCGGGTCATGCCAATCTTGACCATGCGCTCGCCGAACGCGCCGATGTTCGAGATGACGTATACGTACCCGGCACGGACGTTGGCGGCCCGGTAATCGACCTCTTCGATCGCGCGCTGGACGTCCGCGAGCAACTCGCGCAGGCGCGTGGCCGCCTCGTCGTCGCCCTTCGCGATCAGCGCATCCAGGGCCGTCGTATAGTGCTGACGCTCCTTCTCGAGGCGTCTACGTTCGGCCTCCAACTCCCGCTGAGCCTGCTGTTCCTCACGGAGGCGCTGACGCTCGGCGCGTTCGCGCTCCTTCTCCTCCTCGCGTCTGGCGAGATAGTCGGCGGTCAGCTCAAGCTCGCGGACACGCAGGCGGTGATAGGGCGCGCTCACTTGGATCTGCATCGTGGTCCCGAGACGTTCGATCGTCGCGGCTGCCTTCGTGAGCCTGTCGACTGCGGAATCGAGTTTGTAGGGCTTCATGCCGCGCACGAGGTTGTCGGCCTCTGCGTTGTATGCGCGGAGCATGAGCTTCGAAGTCTCGCGCACCATTCTGCGTCCCTGGGCAACGGACCCATTCACAGTCCAATTGGTCGTTGCTGAGATCGCCCCGCCGTCCTTGCGCGTCATCACTCTGATCTGATCTTTGAGCCGCTTGAGTTCTCCCTGATACTCGACCGCATCACTCAGGGGATGGCGGTACTCGAACACACCGACCTCCTGCAGGAGTGCGACTTCCTCGGTCACCGTGATGCGAGCTTGCAACTCCTGCAAGTGCTCTTCGATTTCTGAGAGCTGTCTTCTTGCATCTGCGCTCTGCTGTTCAAGGCTCTCGCGATGCTGCTCCGCTTCTTGCCGCATCGTTTCTTCCGCCGCAGCTCTTTCTGCCTGCAGTCGCTGCTGCTGTACGTCGATCTCTGCTGAGAGCGCGTCGCACCGTTCCTGCAGTTCGGCAGCGGACAGCAGCCCCAACTCGTCGGTGCTTCTCCGAAGCGCCTCAAGCTCACGGGCCAGTTCGCGCACGCGTCGACGGGCTCCGAAGAGCGGGACCTTGGTCTCCGAATACGTTTCAGATCGCGAGCCCGGAGAGTGATCGTGTTCCGGCTGTCTATCGACCTCGTTTGGCATGCCGCTTCCTCCCTGAGCGAGATGCTATACCGAGATCTGGAGCTTAGCGTCGGTCGTCTGGTGGGACCTCAGATACTGACTGGGGCAATCGGGATGCCGTCCGTCTGCGCAGCCGCCGCTGCGCCAGCGCGTTGGCGGCGGTGAGCGGCGTCGTGCCGGCGGCGTCCGCGTCGTCGAGAACGCGGGCGAGCGTGGCGCCGATCGCGCGGCAGTCGCGGCGGGCGACGGCGGGGTCGTAGCCCTCGCGGCGCAGCTCGACGGCGATGTTGACGATCCCGCCGGCGTTGACGACGAAGTCGGGCGCCCAGAGGATTCCGCGCGAGGCGAGCAGCTCGGCGACGCGCTCGTCGGCGAGCTGGTTGTTCGCCGCGCCGGCGATCGCGCGGCAGCGCAGCCGCGGCACCGACTCGCTCGTGAAGACGGCGCCGAGCGCGCAGGGGGAGAGCACGTCGACCTTCGCGGTGAGCGCGCGGCCCGGGGTCGTCCAGCGGGCTCCGAGCGCCTCGGCGAGCGCGCGCTTCACGGGGTCCACGTCCGTCACGACCAACTGCGCGCCGGCGCGGGCACAGAGTCTCGCGACGCGCGAGCCGACGTGACCGAGCCCGAGGACCGCGATCGACACGCCTTTCAGCGACGACGAGCCGAACAGCCGCTCGCAGACGGTGCGGATCGCCGCCTCGACGCCGATCGCGGTGAACGGGCTCGGATCGCCCGAGCCGCCGCGCGCGGTCGCCAGGCCCGTCACGAATCTCGTCCGCTCGGCCATCACCGGCATGTCGCGGCTGCCGATGCCGACGTCCTCCGCGGTCAGGTAGCGGCCGCCGAGCGTCTGCACCGCGTCGGCGAAGTCGAGCAGCGCGTCGCGGCGCCGCGCGCCCGTCAGGCGCGTGCCCGCCGGCAGCGCGATCACGCCCTTGCCGCCGCCGAGCGGGAGCCCGGCGCACGCCGCCTTGTATGTCATCGCGCGCGAGAGGCGCAGCACGTCGAGCGTGGCGGCGCGCACGTCGTCATACGACCACATGCGGCAGCCGCCCAGCGACGGGCCGCGCGCGGTCGAGTGGATCGCGACCATCACCGGCAGGCCGGAGCGCCGCCCGCGGCGGACGTACAGTTCCTCGTGGTCGAGTGGGGGCAGCAGGCGGTCGATGGCGGCGCGACGTTATCAGCGCGCGTGCGCCAGCTCAGGCTGCCGCGCCGGGCCGCGCCGCTCAGTGGCGCGGCTGGTACGTCGCGCCGCCGGTGCTCGCGGACGTCGGCGGCGTCGTCGGGGCAGCCGGCGGGGCGACGCTCGTCGCGGGCGGGGCGGGATCCGGCGGCGGTGCAGTCGCGGGCGCGCTGTCGTCTGCGGGCGCGGGGGCCGGCGGCGGTGACGCGCTCGAGGAGCCGCTCGTCGCGCCGACGACGGTTCCGCTTCCGTCCGGTGCGGTGCCGGCGTCGGGCGCGGGCGTCACCGGTTCGGTCGAGCTGGCGGGGGGATCGGGCGGCGCCGCCGCACCGCCGTTGGCGGGACCGGTCGTGGCCGGGTCGAGCGTGGGCGGGGGCACGGCGATCGCAGTGCCGGAGACGCCTGGCGCGATCCGCAGCTTGAGTCGCATCGCGGCGTCACGCCGCAGTTGAGCGGCGGGTGCGCCGCTTGCGAAGGGGGTGCGCGGAAGCACGAGGACGTGCCGGACTGCGGCCGGCGGGGCCTGCGCGACGAGCGACTGGTGCACCTCGACCGCTCCGCCGGCGCTCACGACCGCGACCGCGACCGCCGCCGCGACGTGCGTGATGCCGATGCCCGCGGTGCCGATGCCGGCCGTCGCAGCCGCTGCGCCGCCGCCGGCCGCGGTCGCGGCAGCCGCGCCGCCCACCGCCGTCCCGCCCGCGCCGCCGCCGGCCACGCCGGCGCCCGTGCTGCCGCCACCGCCCACAACGCCGAGCAGCTTCGCGACGAGCGCGGCCGGGCCGACCGCCGGCACGAGCGCCGCGAGGCGCGCGTCGAGCGTGCGCAGCTCTCTGCGGTAGGCGCCGCAGGCCTTGCAGTCGTGCAGATGCCGGCGCACGAGCCCGCTCGCGCGCACGCCGCGCTCGTGCGCGTCGGCGAGGTCGGCGCGGATCGCGTCGCAGGCGGTGTCGCGCGCCTCCGCCGCCTGCGCGAGCCCGATGCGCGCGCGCACGAGCAGCGACTTGACGGCGGGCACGGTCACGTCCAACGCGGTCGCGAGGTCCTGGTAGGCCATCCCGGAGATCTCGCGCATCAGCAGGGCGGAGCGCTGCTGCTCGGGCAGCCGCTGCACGTCGGCGACGAGGCGCCGCAGCGACTCGCGCCGCTCGACCGCGTCCATCGGGTCCGAAGCCGGCGCCTGCACCAGCTCGAGCACCTCCGACGGCGCCGGGTGGGCGGGGCCGATCCCCGCCGCGCGGCGCAGCTCGTCGATGCAGCGGTTGTGCGCGATGCGGTAGAGCCATGCGCGCAGCGACACGTCGCGGTCGTTCGCGCGCAGCGCGCCGTACGCGCGCACGAACACGTCCTGCAGCACGTCCTCGGCGTCGGCGCGCGAGCCGCCGAGCATCTGCCGCGCGTACGCGAACAGGCGCGTGCGGTAGCGGTCGTGGATGACGCGGAACGCCTCGTCGCTGCCGGTGCGGAACAGCCGCACGAGCTGCTCGTCCGAGCGCAGGCGCAGCAGTGGGCCGGCTGTGATCCGTGCTCCGGACGCTCGTCCGGGCGCGAGTGCTGCGGTTGCTGGGATGGTTGACGCCTCCACGCTGCCTCCTTGACCGCTCAACGGAGCCTATCGCGTGGAGTTGCGGATTACTCCCGGCTCAACTCAGGTTGGCCATTACATGCTTGATCTGCGTGTAGTCCTCGAAGCCGTACTTCGACAGGTCCTTCCCGTAGCCGGACTGCTTGAAGCCGCCGTGCGGCATCTCGGACACGAGCGGGATGTGGTCGTTGATCCAGACCGCGCCGAAGCGCAGCGCCTTCGCCATCCGCAGCGCGCGGCCGACGTTCTGGGTCCAGACCGAGGAGGCGAGTCCGTACGGGGTCCCGTTGGCCCACGCGATCGCCTCCGCCTCGTCGGAGAAGCGCTGCACGGTGATGACCGGGCCAAAGATCTCGCGCTGGATCATCTCGTCGTCCTGGCGCAGGCCGGCGACGACGGTCGGCTCGTAGTAGAAGCCGGGCAGGTCGGCGTTGCGCCCGCCGGTCACGATCTCGGCGTTGTCGGGGCGCCGCTCGAGGAAGCCGCCGACGCGCTCGCGCTGGCGCGCCGAGTTGACCGGGCCGAGCGTCGTGTCGGGCGAGAGCGTGTCGCCGAGCACGAGCCCCTGCGCCTGCGTCGCGAGCCCCGCGACGACGTCGTCGTGCACGCCGGGCCCGGCGAGCACGCGCGTCGCGGCCGTGCAGTCCTGGCCGGCGTTGTAGTAGCCGGTGCCGGCGATCGTCTCCAGCGCGACGTCGAGGTCGGCGTCGTCGAACACGACGACCGGCGCCTTGCCGCCCAGCTCCAGATGCACGCGCTTGAGCGTGTCGGCCGCCGCGCGTGCGATCCACTTGCCCGTCTCGACGCTGCCGGTCAGCGACACCATGTCGACCTCCGGATGCGTCACGAGCGCCTGCCCGGCCGGGTCGCCATGGCCGGCGATCGCGTTGAGGACGCCTCTCGGCAGGAACTCCGCCGCCAGCTCGGCGAGCCGCAGCGTCGTCAGCGGCGTCGTCTCGGCGGGCTTCAACACGACCGTGTTGCCGGCGGCGAGCGCGGGAGCGATCTTCCAGATCGCCATCATCAGCGGGTAGTTCCACGGCGCGATCTGGCCGACGACGCCGATCGGCTCGCGCCGGATGATCGACGTGTGGTCGGCCATGTACTCGCCGGCCGCCACGCCCTCGAGCATCCGCGCGGCGCCGGCGAAGAAGCGCAGGTTGTCGACCGCGACGGGGATCTCGTCCGCCTTCACGTTCTCGATCGGCTTGCCGGCGTCGAGCGCCTCCAGCTCGGCCAGCTCGTCGCCGTGCGCCTCGACCGCGTCGGCGATCTTCAGCAGCGCATACGAGCGCTCGCCGGGCGTGGCGTTGGCCCAGCCGCCGAAGGCGCGGCGGGCTGCTCTCACGGCGCGGTCGACGTCGGTCGCGTCGGACAGCGGAGCGCTGGCGATCTGCTCGCCGGTCGCCGGGTTGAGGATCGGCTCGCTGCGGCCCTCGACCGGGTCGACGTGCTCGCCGTCGACGAAGTTGCGCAGCGTGCGGGTGACGGTCGCCATGGCGGATCGCTCTCCTTTGGGTGACTTGTCCGGAACGTACCACCGCTGTGACGTCGTCCAAAGGCGGCCGCTTGCGGTCGCCGGAGGACGAAATCCCATATGGAGGATTCCCACCCGACGCCTGCGCCGATCCGTAGCGCACCGCAGAGGTCCGCGTGGCGAATGCGGATTTGCGCGCTGGCACGGCGCCGATAGGTTTCGCCCCATGGACGCGATCCACGCCGAGGGGCTGACGAAGCGCTACGGCGCCACGCTCGCGCTCGACCGCCTCGACCTGAGCGTCGCGCCGGGCGAGGTGTACGGCTACCTCGGCCCCAACGGCGCCGGCAAGACGACGACGATCCGCCTGCTGCTGGGCCTGCACCGGGCGAGTGCCGGACAGGCGTCGCTGTTCGGGCTCGACGCCTGGAGCGACTCGGTCGCCGCTCACCGCCACGTCGCCTACGTCGCCGGCGAGCCGTTCCTGTGGCCGTCGCTGACGAGCGCCGAGACGTTCGACTTCCTCGCGCGCGTGCGCGGAAGCGACGACCCCGCCTACCGCGACGTGCTGATCGAGCGCTTCCGCGTCGACCCGGACAAGAAGGTGCGCGCGCTGTCGAAGGGCAACCGCCAGAAGGTGCAGCTCGTGGCCGCGTTCGCGAGCCGCGCCGACCTGCTGATCCTCGACGAGCCGACGGCCGGGCTCGACCCGCTGATGGAGGTCGCCTTCCGCGAGACGGTGCGCGAGGCGAAGGAGCGCGGGCAGACGATCTTCCTGTCCTCGCACATCCTCAGCGAGGTCGAGGCGGTGTGCGATCGCGTCGGCATCCTGCGCGGCGGCCGCTTGGTGGACGAGGGCACGCTGCAGCAGCTGCGCCACCTCAGCGCGCACACGGTCGAGGTGACGTTCGACGGGGCGCCGCCGCAGCTGCCGCCGCTGGCAGGCGTGGCGGTGGCGGAGGCGGGCGAGAGCGCGCTGCGGCTCGAGGTGACGGGCGCGCTGAGACCCGTCCTGGCCGCCCTCGCCGAGCTGCCGGTCGTCGCGCTCACGAGCCGCGAGCCGTCGCTCGAGGAGATCTTCCTGCACCACTACGACGCGGCCGATGGGCGCGTCGGCGGCTAGCGCGCCGGTCGCGCCGCCGGTCGCGGCGACGAGGCCCGCACGCGGAGCGACGGGCGCGATCGCGCGCCGTGCGTTCCTCGACGGCCGCGTCCGCACGCTGTCGTTCGCGGCCCTGTTCGCGTTCATGGCGTACGTCAACGTCAACGGCTACGAGCACAGCTTCCCGACGGTGCAGGACCGCATCAGCTTCGTGCGCTCGTTCGGCAACGACGCCTCCGTGAAGTTGTTCTACGGGCAGCCGTACGACCTGCTGCACGCCGGCGGCTACGTCGCCTGGCGCGTCGGCGGCTTCGGCGTCCTCCTGGCGGCCGCCTGGGGGGTGCTGGCGGCCGTGCGCGCGCTGCGCGCCGAGGAGGACGCCGGCCGCTGGGAGCTGCTGCTCGCCGGCGCGATCGACCGGCGGCGCGCGTTCGTCGCGGTGCTCGCCGCGATCGCCGGCGGCGCCGCGGTCCTGTGGGCGGGGCTGTGGCTCGGGCTGGTGGGCGGCGGCCTCGCGGCCGGCGGCTCGGCGTACCTCGCGCTCGCGGTCGTCACGCAGGCGCTCGTGTTCGCCGGGATCGGCGCGGTGATCAGCCAGGTCGCGCCGACGCGGCGGATCGCGCTGGAGCTGGGCATGGCCGTGCTCGCGCTGGCGTTCGTGCTGCGCGTCGTCGCCGACACGTCGTCGGGCGCAGGCTGGCTGCGCTGGGCGACGCCGCTCGGGTGGGCGGAGGAGCTGCGCGCGTTTGCCGATCCCCAGCCGCTCGTGCTGCTGCTGCCGCTGGCCGCGACCGGCGGCTTGCTGGCGCTCGCCGGATGGATCGCGCTGCGGCGCGACGTCGGCAGCGGGCTGCTCGCCTCCCACGACCGCCGCGCGCCGCGGCTGGGGTCGCTGGGCTCGCCGACCGCGCAGGCGCTGCGCGGCGAGCTCGGCAGCCTGATCGGCTGGCTTGTCGGCGTCGGCCTGTTCGCGTTCGTCGTCGGCGTGATCTCGACGACGTTCCAGACGGTGAGACTGTCGGAGAGCATCAGAAGAGAGCTCGCGCGCTTCGGCGCGAACATCCTCACGCCGAGCGGCATCCTCGGCTTCTACTTCCTCTTCTTCGTGCTCGCGATCAGCCTGTTCGCGTGCGCGCAGGTCGTCGCCGCGCGCCGCGAGGAGGCCGGCCAGCAGCTCGAGACGCTGCTCGCGCTGCCGCTCGGCCGGCGGCGCTGGCTCGCGGGCCGCCTCGCGATCGCCGTGGGCGGGTCGGTGGTGCTCGCGCTCGCGGCGGCGCTGCTGGCCTGGGCGGGCGCGCGCTCGCAGGGCGCCGACGTGTCGCTGCCCGACATGCTGGGCGCGGGCGCCAACTGCCTCCCGACCGCGCTCCTGTTCCTCGGCCTGAGCGCCCTCACGTTCGCCGCCTGGCCGCGCGCGACGAGCGGGATCGCCTACGGGCTCGTGAGCCTGGCGTTCGTCTGGCAGCTGTTCGGCGCCGCGCTGGGCGTGCCGGCATGGCTGCTCGGCGTCTCGCCCTTCCACCACGTCGGGCTCGTCCCGGCGCAGTCGTTCAAGGGCCTCGCCGCCGCGATCATGCTCGCGCTCGCGGCTGCCGCGCTCCCCGCCGCCTCGTGGCTGTTCGCGCGGCGGGACCTGACAGGGGAGTAGAGGACGCCCCGAAACGACACAACCCGCCTGGGAGGCGGGCTGTGAAGCGGGGAGTCACCCCGGAGCGACTGATAACCGTCCTTCAAGTCTATTGCGCCGACAGCGCAAGCCGGGAAGGTTCCACCGCCCGCCGGTACCCTTCGCAAGCATGGACCCCGCCAATGGCGTCGGCATCCCGCTCGCGCTCGTCGCGGGGCTCGTGTCGTTCCTGTCGCCGTGCGTGCTGCCGCTCGTGCCGGGCTACATCTCGGCGGTCGCCGGCGTCACGCCGGAGCAAGCGCGCGGGGCGGGCGGCCTGGGCGCGCGGCGCGTGCTCGTGCCGAGCCTGCTGTTCGTCCTCAGCTTCAGCACGATCTTCATCCTGCTCGGTCTCGGCGCGACCGCCGTCGGCGCGACGCTCGAGGACCACAAGCAGACGCTGCAGAAGGTCTCCGCCGTGCTGATCGTCGCGATGGGCGTCTTCTTCCTCGCGACGCCGTTCGTCACGCGCCTGAACCGAGAGTTCCACGTCAGCGGCCTGATGCAGCGCGCCGGCAGGGGCGGCCCGATCATCGCCGGCGCCGCCTTCGCGATCGCCTGGACGCCGTGCATCGGGCCGACGCTCGGCGCGATCCTCAGCGCCGCGGCGCTGTCCAGCTCGGCCTCGCACGGCGCGATCCTGCTGGCGTTCTACTCCGCCGGCCTCGCGATCCCGTTCCTGCTGACCTCGCTCGCGTTCGGCTCGATGACGTCGGCCTTCGGCGTCGTGAAGCGTCACTACGGCGTCGTCATCGGAGCCGGCGGCGTCGTCCTGATCGCGATGGGCGTCCTGCTGTGGACCGGCGAGTTCTTCCGCCTCAACGTCGAGGCCCAGAACCTCATGAACAACCTCGGATTGGACGTCTGGAACAGCGTCTGAGGGCGCTTCCTCCCGAGGAAGCCATCGCGGAGATCGAGGCACTGTGGCCGGACTGACGCTCGACGTCGGTGCACTGACCGCGTGCGAGCGCGGCGATGCGATCGCGGTCTCAGATCTAGACGACATGTGGCGGCTGCTCGGGCCGCGCGTCGCGATCCTGCCGGTCTGAGGCCGCTCGCCAGCCGCCACCGTGCCTGCGACCATTCGCAGGCATGACCGCCACCAGACGGACGCGCCCCCGCGCGAACCCTCGCGGCCACGTGCGCCAGCCGGCGCGCTCGCCGTTCCCGCCGATCGCCGACTACGCGTTCCTGTCGGACTGCCACACGGGCGCGCTGCTCGCGCCGAACGGGACGATCGAGTGGCTGTGCGTGCCGCGCTTCGACGCGCCGTCCGTCTTCGGCTGCCTGTTGGACCGCGGCGCCGGCGGCTTCCGCCTCGGCCCCTACGGCATCTCCGTCCCCGGCTCGCGCCGCTACGAGCCCGGCACGAACATCGTCGAGACGACGTGGATGACGCCGTCCGGCTGGGTCGTCGTGCGCGACGCGTTGACGATCGGCCCGTGGCGCGACAGCAGCGACCCCGCCGCTCACACGCGCCCGCCGACCGACATGGACGCCGATCGCGTGCTCGTGCGCACGATCGAGTGCATTCAGGGCAGCGTGCAGATCGAGCTGGTGTGCGAGCCGGCGTTCGACTACGCGCGCGCCGAGACGACGTGGCAGGCGGTCGACGGCAACGCGGTCGCCGACGCGACCGGCGGCGAGACGACGGTCCGTCTCACGAGCGACCTGCTGCTCGGGATCGAGGGCAATCGCGTGCGCGCGCGGCACACGCTGCAGGAGGGCGAGCGGCGTTTCTGCGCGCTGTCGTGGGGAACCGACCTGCACGGCCCGCGCACGGCCGAGGAGGCGACGACGATGCTCGACCGCACGTCGCACTTCTGGCGCGGCTGGGTCGACGACGGTCGCTTCCCCGACCACCCCTGGCGCGTCTACCTGCAGCGCTCGGCGCTCGTGCTGAAGGGGCTGACGTACTCGCCGACCGGCGCGATGGTCGCCGCGCTGACGACCTCGCTGCCGGAGACGCCGGGCGGCGAGCGCAACTGGGACTACCGCTACACGTGGATGCGCGACGCGACGTTCACGCTGTGGGGTCTGCACGCGCTCGGACTCGACTGGGAGGCCGACGACTTCATGCAGTTCGTCGCCGACGTGAACCGCAACGGCGACGGCTCGCTGCAGATCATGTACGGGATCGACGGCGAGACGGACCTGACCGAGCAGACGCTCGACCACCTCACCGGCTACGACGGCGCGAAGCCGGTGCGGATCGGCAACGGCGCATACAACCAGCGCCAGAACGACGTCTACGGCGCCGTGCTCGACTCCGTCTACCTGCACACCAAGCACGGCGGTCGCCTGCCGCAGCGGCTGTGGCCCGTGCTCGAGGACCAGGTCAGAGGCGCGATCGAGGTCTGGCAGCAGCCCGACCAGGGGATCTGGGAGGCGCGCGGCGAGCCGCGGCACTACGTCTCTTCGAAGCTGATGTGCTGGGTTGCGATGGACCGCGGCGCGCGCCTGGCTGAGATCCACGGCGAGCCGGAGCTGGCGGTCGGATGGCAGGATCTCGCCGACGAGATCAAGCGCGACATCCTCAGACACGGCGTGCGCGAGGACGGCGTCTTCCGCCAGCACTACGACACCGACGCGCTCGACGCCTCGACGCTGCTGATCCCGCTCGTGCGCTTCCTGCCGCCGGACGACAGACGCGTCGTCGCCACGGTCAAGGCGATCGCGAGAGACCTGACCGACCACGGCTTCGTGCTGCGCTACCGCGTCGAGGAAACCGACGACGGCCTGCACGGCGAGGAGGGCACGTTCCTGATCTGCTCCTTCTGGCTCGTCGCCGCGCTCGAGGAGATCGGCGAGCACCGCCGCGCGAAGATGCTGCTGGAGAAGCTGCTCGCCCACGCCTCGCCGCTGCTGCTGTTCGCCGAGGAGCTCGACTGCCTCTCCGGCCGCCAGCTCGGCAACTACCCGCAGGCCTTCACCCACCTCGCCCTGATCAACGCCGTCATGCACGTGATCGAGGGCGAGGAGGACCGTATCGATATATAGCTTGTAAACGTCGCTAAGATCGATATATTGATCTTATGGCGAAGCGAACCCGCGCGTACTCGCGCGTCGTCAGAGAAGCGGCGGCGCTGCTCGGCGCACAGGTGAGACAGGCACGCGTGGAGCGCCGCTGGTCCACGCGCGAACTCGCGGAGCGCGCCGGGATCAGCACCGGCACGCTGCTGCGGGTCGAGCGCGGCGACCCGACGGTGAGCCTCGGGGTCGCCTTCGACGTGGCATCGCTCGTCGGCGTACCGCTGTACTTCGAGGATCGCTCGCGGCTCGCCGGCGAGCTGTCGCGGGTCCGCGAGCGCGTCACGTTGCTGCCGCAGCGAATCCGCGAGCGCAAGGTCGCCGACGATGACTTCTGAGCGGCCGCGCGAGGCGTTCGCGTGGATGTGGCTTCCGGGCGCGACGGAGCCGGTCGTCGCCGGCCGGCTCGACGAGGCCGGCGGCGCGCTCAGCTTCGTCTACGGCAGGAGCTACCTCGCTCGTGAGGACGCCATCCCGCTGTACACGCCGGAGCTGCCGCTGCGCTCCGGGACGATCCGGCCGCTGCCGGGCCTCGACGCGCCCGGCTGCATTCTCGACGCGCGCCCCGACGCATGGGGGCAGCGGGTGATCATGAGCCGGCTGCTCGGCGGCCGGGCGGCCGACGCCGATCCCGCCGACCTCGGCGTGCTCACCTACCTGCTGGAGTCGGACTCCGACCGGATCGGCGCGCTCGACTTCCAGCTGTCGTCTGAGCGCTACGTGCCGCGCGGCGGCGCGGCAGCGACGCTGAGAGAGCTCGCCACCGCCGCTGAGCGCGTCGAGGCCGGCGTGCCGCTCTCGCCGGAGCTCGACGTCGCGCTGCTGCGCGGCACCGCGGTCGGCGGCGCGCGTCCAAAGGCGCTGCTCGACGACGGTCCGCGCAAGCTGATCGCCAAGTTCTCCTCCAGCACGGACACGTTCCCGGTGGTGCAGGGCGAATTCGTCGCGATGGAGCTCGCACACCGAGCCGGCCTCGACGTCGCCCGCGTCGAGCTGACGAGATCGCTCGGCAAGAACGTCCTGTTGATCGAGCGCTTCGATCGCGAGCCCGGCACCGCGACGCGGCGCGCGATCGTCTCGGCGCTGACGATCCTCGAGCTCAACGAGCTGGCCGCGCGCTGGGCCAGCTACGCCGAGCTTGTGCAGGTCATGCGCGCGCGCTTCACGGCGCCTGCCGCGACGCTGCGCGAGCTGTTCGCGCGCATCACCTTCAACGTCCTTGTCGGGAACACAGACGACCATGCCCGCAATCACACCGCGTTCTGGGACGGGGAGATGCTTGCGCTCACGCCGGCATACGACATCTGCCCGCAGTTGCGGAGCGGCGGCGAGGCTGCTCAGGCGATGGTCATCGGGGACGACAGTGACTCGTTCAAGCTGAGCCAGGTCGCCGGCTGCGTTCGCCGCGCGCACCTCTACCAGCTGACCGAGGCCGCGGCGCGCGAGATCGTGGATCGCCAGATCGACGTCATCCGCACGCAGTGGGACGAGGTCTGCGACCAGGCGCGGCTGCCGCAGGTCGAGCGCCAGCGGATGTGGGGCCGGCAGTTCCTGCATCCCTTCGCGTTGGAAGGCTACGCGGCAGCCGAGTCGCGACGATAGCGCAGGATCTAACCCTCAAGTCGAAGGTTAGGAGTAGCCCGTGATCCCTTACGCCACGTGGGTTTTCACGAGATCGCGGGCCGGGTCGATCTGCCAGCGCGCTGCGAGCGCCTCGAGCGCCTCGTCGAGGCTCCAGCGGTCGGCCAGGGCGGGCCCGTCGTGGTCCGGGACGCCGCCCTTGAGCGCCATGCAGTTGCTGTTGTCGCCGATCGCGCGCAGCTCGGCGACCTCGTCGTCCGTGAGCAGGACCTCGGTGGGCAGCGCGGCCAGCTCGGCACGCTTGTCCTCGACGAGGCGGGCGTCGGGGCCGGCCTCCTGCAGCAGCGTCGGCGCGACACAGCCCACCGGGGCGTGCGCGAGGTTCCACTGGCAGGCGAGCTGGAGGAGCGTGAGCTCGTGGCGGTCGGCGATCGGGCCCATCCGCTCGATCCGCTCCAGGCCCGCCTCGATCCAGCCGGCGGGGCGGAAGGCGCGGTGGTCGCGCGGGCCGAGCGCGGCCGGATCGGTCAGGTCCCCGCCGAACAGCCCGCCGTAGTCGACGACGCGCGTGATCAGCTTGACGTCGTGGCGCTCGGCGGCTGGCAGCGCCAGCTCGCCCGGCCACGGCTCGAGCGGGTTGAGGATGATCATCGCCCAGTCGATGCGGTCGCCGAAGCGCTCGAAGCAGTCGATCAGGTCGAGCGTGAAGCCGTTCGCCGGGCCGGGGGCCACGCCGATCAGGTCCGTCAGGCCGGCGTCGCGCAGCGCCGCCATCCCGTCCCACACGGCCTCGCTCGTGTAGCCGGCGCGGTCGGGGTTGTGCAGCAGCAGCAGGTCGAAGCGGTCGACCCCGCAGCGCTCCAGCGACGCCTCCGTCGCGCGGCGCAGGTAGTCGGCATACGCGTCCGGCCCGCGCAGCGCGGGGTCGGTGAAGCGCGGAAAGCCCTTCGCGCCCTGGCGCTCGCCCTCGTAGAAGTCGTGGCCGACCGCGCCGACCAGCACGTAGTCCTCGCGTGGCAAGCCCGCGATCGCGCGCCCGAGCATCCGGTCGGCGTCGCCGGCGCCGTACGCGTCGGCCGTGATCGCCGTGCGGATTGCGGCGTCCGGCGTCAGCAGCGCCAGCAGCCGCTCGTCGTCCAGCGGCTCGCCGAAGTGCATGAAGCGCCCACCGCTCCAAGTCCCGACCGCCGTCTGCGTGGGGTGCGCCATGGGGCGAACGATACGACAGTGAGCGCGCGACGCGGAAACCCGCGTCAGGGTCGGACGAAGCTGCCGGTAGATCTTTTGGGAATCTGCGGTAGAAGAGTCCGGGATCACATATATAGAAGTGATTATTTTTGTGAATATCCCGGTAGACTTTCTGCGATGAGCGCAATCCCGCCGGCCCTTTCCTTCTCGGCGAACTTCCGGCGCTACACGCCGGACCTGGCGGCGTCGCTCGCGCGCATCGCCGGAGCGCTGGGGACCATCCGCGGCGCGCGCGTCCTGCCGGCGGTGGCCGACGAGCTGCGGGCGTCGGCGCGCGTCGGGACGGTCCACTACTCGAACCTGATCGAGGGCAACGAGCTTCCGCGCGTGGAAGCGGAACGCGCCGCACGAGGCGAGCTGGAGCCGGCGACACGGGCGAAGATCGAGCTGATCAACTACGTCGAGGCGCTCGACCTGATCGACCGGCGCCTCGAAGCCGACGAGCTCGAGCTCACGCCGGTGCTGCTCCGCGAGTTGCATCGGGCGACCACGAGAGGCCTCGGTCGTGAGAGCGATCCGCACTTCAAGCCGAGGCACGAAGGCGCGTGGCGCGACGGGATCGCCGTCGTCGTCGATCGCCTCACCGGCCGGATCATGCACGAGGCGCCGCCGGCGGACGAGGTCGCGCCGCGGATGAGCAGCATGTTCGACTGGCTCGACCGGAGGCGTGCTGCGGGAGAGCCGCCGTTCGTCCTCGCCGGCGTCATGCACTACGGGATCACGGACGTGCACCCGTTCGCGGACGGCAACGGGCGCGCGGCGCGCCTGTTCCAGACCGCGCTGCTGATGGAGGCCGACCTCCTGCCGGGACGCATGTTCTCGTTCGAGCGCTACTACGCCGACGATCGCCCCGCCTACTACGCGGCGCTGCACTCGGTGCGCCGCAACACGCTCAATATGGAGGAATGGCTCGGCTACTTCCTGGCCGGCCTTGCCGAGGAGTACGACCGCGTCGCGGAGCAGGTGGTGGACCTCGGCGCGCTGCTTCCGGGCGGGGCGGAACCGCTGCAGCTCTCGACGGGTCAGCAGCGAGCACTCGCAAGCCTCCGGGCGCAGGGGCGCCGCGAGTTCGTCCGGCGCGACTACGAGGAGGCTGCCGGGGTGGGGCGTTCGCTGGCCGGCGACGATCTGCGGGAGCTCGTGCGACACGGAGTCCTGAGGGCGCGCGGCGGTGGTCCCGGCAGTCGGTACGTCTTCGCGACGGCGACGCGGGCGGCGTCGAGCCGGGGTCGCCCCCAGCAGTGGACCGAGGCGCGAATCGAGCGCGAGTTGCGCACGTTCGTCGCCGGACGGTCGCGTTGGCCGACCTTCGCCGAGTTCCGCGCGGCCGGCGAGGACGCCCTCTACTCCGCCGCGAGCCGTACCGGCGGCATCGGCCGCTGGCGCAGGCTCCTCGGCCTCTGAACGCCGCTGCTCAGCGCAGCAGCTCGGCCACGCGCGCTTCGGCGATCGTGGCGCGCAGCGTCTCTCGCGCGCCGTATCTCGGGCGCCATCTCAGCTCGCGCTCGGCCTTCGCGGTGTCCATCAGCACGGGCACGCGCAGCGCGTTGATCCACTGCGCCTTCTCGGGCACGAACGGCAGGCGGCCGGCCAGCTCGGCGGCCGCGTCGACCGCCAGCTCCGGTACCGGGATCGCGTACCAGCCGAGATCCTCCGCAAGCGTGCGCATCGTCAGCGTCCCGGGGCCGGCGAGGTTGTAGATGCCCGGTCTGCCGCGGCCGAGCACGGCCGCGCGCAGCGCGCTCGCGACGTCGTCGTGGTGCACGAGCTGGAAGCTCACGCCGTTGTCGGGGATCACCGGCTTGAGCACCGGCGCGGCGTCGAGCAGCCGCCACACGGCGCCCGGCATTCGCTCGCCGAGCTGCACGTACGGGATCGAGGAGATCATCATCAGCGCGTCGGGGCCGGCGACGATGCAGGGGCGGAAGACGTAGACGGCCGTCGCGCTGCCGCGCGTCACGTCCCACAGCAGCTTCTCGACCTCCGCCTTCTCGGCCGAGTAGGCGTGCGCGCCGGTGCCGCGCGGGCGCACCTCCTCGCTCAGCAGCGGCGGGTTGTCGGGGTGGAAGCCGTAGGCGGCGACGGAGGAGGTGTAGACGAGCCGCGGCACGCCGGCCGCGACCGTCGCGGCGAACACGTTGCGCGAGCCCTCGAGGTTCACGCGGTGGCCTTCGGTGCCGCCGGCGCCCATGATCGCGAAGGCGAGGTGGATGACCGCGTCGGCGCCCGCGACCAGCTCGTCGACCGCCGCACGGTCGAGCACGTCGCCGCGCCGGTAGGTCGCCTTGCGCCAGCCCTCGGCGGCCGGGTCGAGCTCGCGCCGGCCCATCGCGCGGATCCCCGCGACGTCGCTGCTGCGCTCGAGCGCGCGCATCAGAGCGCGGCCGACGTCGCCGGTCGGCCCCGTCACCGCGACGGTGATGCCGGCGCTCGCGCTTGCCCCCTCGCGTGCGCTCGCTCTCGCGGCCGCTCTGCGCGGCCGCGCCGGCGCTCTGGCTCTCGCTCTCGCGCCGGCGGTCGCCACTGTCACGCCTCCGCCGGCGCCTCGACGGCCGCGTAGCCCGGATCGCCCGGCAGCAGCACGCGCGCGACCTCGCCCTCGAGCACGACGCGCGGCTCGACCGGCTCCACCGGGCGCCCGCGCGCATGCTCCACGAGCGCGTCCGCGTGCGGGAAGGCGGCGAGCTGCTCGAGGTGCTTGATCGTCGGGAAGACGAGCATCAGCTCGTCCGCCGCGTGCGCGTCGAGCGCCGCCTGCGGCGTGCTCCAGCGCCAGTCGACGCACTCGCCGCCGTCGACGCGAGGGGCGGTGTCGTGCGGCACGTGCGAGAGGAAGAACCACGTGTCGAAGCGGATCTTCACGACGGCCGGCGTGATCCAGCGCGAGAACGGCACCAGCTCCGCCGGGTCGGCGATCGCAACGCCCGCCTCCTCGGCGACCTCGCGCACGCCGGCTGCGCGCAGCGCCGCCTCGCCCTCGCCGTCGGCGGCGTCGACCGCCCCGCCGGGGAAGACCCACGCGCCGCCCATGAAGCGGGAGGCGGGGTTGCGCTGGACCAGCAGCACCTCCAGCCCGCGGTCCTCGCCGCGCAGGACGATGACGCTCGTCGCCAGGCGCGGCGTCGTGACCGCTCCGGTGTTGAGCTCCTCGCCGGGTCCGGGCTGCGCGGGCTCCATCGACGTTCCACAGTAGTACAGCCATCTCGCGTGGATGCCGGTACCGTTCCGGGCATGAGCGCTACGCAAACGACGCAGAAGTGGATCTGCGAGTCCTGTGGATTCATCTACGACCCGATCGACGGCGACCCCGACGGCGGAATCCCGCCCGGAACCGCGTTCGAGGACATCCCCGAGACCTGGTTCTGTCCGGTCTGCGGGGCGCGCAAGCGCGACTTCGTGCCGCACGAGGACTGACGCAGGCGTCCAGCGCCGCGGGCGCGGGCGCAAGTCCGCAGGCTGACCTGCCGAGAAGCGGTGTGCGCCGGATCGATCCGGCGCACACGTCCGCCTCACAGGAGCCGATGCCCGCATGTCCCGACCCCGCCGTCTTCTCACCGTGCTCGCGTGCGCCGCGGGCGCATGCGCGCTGAGCGCCCCCGCCGCGCTCGCCTCGCAGAGCGCTCCGTCGAGCGGGCAGGGCACGCTGCTGTCGGCGTCGGGCCACACGGTGCGCCTCGTCGACCGCTCCCACCGCGTGAGCGACGTCCACGCGAGCTCGACGCGCGGCCTGCGCCGCGGCGACATCGTGACGGTGCGCAGAGGCCACGCGCACGTCAGCGGGCACGTCGGCAAGGTCGCCTTCCTCGGGCGCGTCGTGCGCAGCTCGGGCAGAGGCGCGGTCGTGCGCCTCGGCGACGGCTCGACCGTCAGCGTCGGCGGCGGCAAGCCGCGCGCACACCACGCGTCCGCCTCCGCCGCGAGCGTCACGATCGACTTCCAGGGGCTCGCGCCCGGGCAGGCGCTGCTCGTCACGATCGCGACCGACCAGCAGGGCAACGTCGCGATCACCGTCAAGGTGCTGCCGGGCGGGACGAACATCGGCGACGGCGAGCTGGACGTCACCGGCGTCGTGACCGACGACACCGGCGACGGCTCGTTCGGGATCGCCACCGCCGACGGCAGCGGCCTGCACTTCGGCGACCCGCAGCATCTGTTCGAGGCGGCGAACGCGTCGCTGTGCGACGAGGTCGAGGTCGGCTACCACAAAGCCGGCCACCGGCTGGTCGCCGACACCTTGAGAGTGACCGGGCAGAGCAGCCAGGGCGACTGCGCCGGCAGCTCCGATACGACCGAGGTCGATGGCATCGTGACGGCGCTCGCCGGCGACGGCTCATCGCTCACGGTCCAGCCCGACGACGGCAGCGCCGTGACGACGATCCCGGTCGACGATCCGACGCTGCTCGACGGGATCTCGCTCGGCGACGACGTGGCCGTCACGCTCGACCCGGACGGCACGGCGAACGACGTCGAGCTGCTCGACACGTCGGGCGATCAGGGCGACGGCGGGGACCAGTAGGGACCCCGCTGCGCGCTTCGGCGCTCGGCGACACAACTGGGAGAACCGTCCTTCTGGTTGACACAAGAAGGCACTCATGTAAATCTAAGCGACGCACCGGCCATCCGCGACGCTGGAGAAGACATGAGCGCAGCTGCTGTCGATGACGTCAACCCCGCGACATGGCGCGACGGCAAGCGCTATGCGTGGCTGCTCGGCCTCATCGTTCCCATGCTGCCGTTCGTCGCCTGGGGCCTGGTCGAGCTGACGGGGCTCGGCCTCTTCTGGTGGTACGGGCCGATCCTCGTCTTCGGGATCTTCGCGCTGCTCGACGTGATCGTCGGGATGGACGCGGAGAACCCGCCCGACAGCGTCATCAAGTGGCTGGAGCAGGACCGCTACTACCGCTGGTGCACCTACGTCTTCATCCCCGTCCAGTACGCCGGCCTCGTGTTCGCCTGCTGGCAGTGGGCGCACGGCGGCCTCTCGACGGTCGAGAAGATCGGCCTCGCGTTCACGATGGCGATGGTCAGCGGGATCGCGATCAACACCGCGCACGAGCTTGGCCACAAGCGCGCCTCGCTGGAGCGCTGGCTGTCGAAGGTCGCGCTGGCGCAGAGCGGCTACGGCCACTTCTTCATCGAGCACAACCGCGGCCATCACGTGCGCGTCGCGACGCCGGAGGACCCCGCCAGCGCGCGCCTCGGCGAGAGCTTCTGGGCGTTCCTGCCGCGCACCGCGTGGGGATCGCTGCGCTCCTCGTGGGAGCTGGAGGTCGAGCGCCTGCGCCGCACCGGGAGCGGGCCGTGGACCTACAAGAACGACATCCTCAACGCGTGGGCGATGACGGTCGGCCTGTACATCGTGCTGACCGCCGTCTTCGGCTGGGTCGTGCTGCCGTACCTGCTGATCCAGTCGGTCGTCGGCGCCTCGCTGCTGGAGGTCGTCAACTATCTCGAGCACTACGGGCTGCTGCGCCAGAAGCGCGACGACGGCCGCTACGAGCGCACTGCCCCCGAGCATTCGTGGAACTCGAACAACGTCGCCTCCAACGTGCTGCTCTACCACCTGCAGCGCCACAGCGACCATCACGCCAACCCGACGCGCCGCTACCAGGCGCTGCGCCACATGGACGACGCGCCGCAGCTGCCGACCGGCTACGCGGGGATGATCGTGCTGGCGCTGTTCCCGCCGGTGTGGCGGCGCGTGATGGACCATCGGCTGCTGGAGCACTACGGCAACGACGTGGAGCGCGCGAACATCCAGCCGCGGGCGCGCCGGCGCGTGCTGGCGCGCTACGGGCGCCCCGGGGCGGCGGTCTGATGGCCGCCTTCGTGTGCCCGGCGTGCGGGTACGTCTACGACGAGGAGAAGGGCCACCCGCGCGAGGGCTTCCCGGCCGGGACGCCGTGGGCGGAGGTGCCGGACGACTGGGCGTGCCCGGACTGCGGCGTGCGCGACAAGGTCGACTTCGAGCCGGCCGCGGTCGCGGCGGACTGACGATGCCGGCTGCCGCGGCTGCGACCATGGAGGCAGTGGCTCCGACCCGCGAACGCACCCCGTACGCCGTCGCCGCGCGCCAACTGCTGCGCGACACGCTGTTCGACGCCGCGCGCGACGAGGTGCAGCAGCGCGCCTGGGCGGACATCACGATGGCGGACATCGCGCGCGCGGCGGGCGTGAGCCGGCAGACGCTCTACAAGGAGTTCGGCACGCGCGACGAGTTCTCGGCCGCGTTCGTGATCCGCGAGGGCGAGCGCTTCCTCGACGCCGTGGAGGCCGCAGTGCGCGAGCATCTCGACGACCCGCGCGCGGCCGTCGCCGCAGCGCTGGAGGTGTTCCTCACGACGGCCGGCGAGGACCCGCTCATGCGGATCCTGCTGAGCGACGACGGCACCGGCGGGATGCTGCCGCTCGTGACGACGCAGTCGATGCCGGTCGTGACGTGGGCCAGCGCCCGCATCGCGGCCGTCATGCGCGACGGCTGGGAGAACGCATCGGAGCACGACGCGCAGCTGCTCGCCGAGACGCTCGTGCGGCTGGCGATCTCGTATGTGACGGTCCCGAAGGGTGCGCCGCGCGCAACCGCCCGCGACGCCGCCGCGCTGCTCGGGCCGTACATCGAGCGGGCGCTGGATGGCGGCGGGCCGAGCTGAGCGCCCCGCTTGCCGGGTGGCTCTGTCACCGAGTGCGATGCCATATCTACTGTGTAGACGAGGCACTGCGGTCGTCGTAACGTTCGCCAGGACGGAGGGTGATGCGCCAAGGCGGCGTGAGCACCTGATAAGTGTGAGTCCGGGGTGGTCCCTCGGATGGAGTTCGAGTCTCCCGCCCTCCGCCAAGCCTTGCTGGCCGGCGACCGGCTGCGAAGGAGGCGCGACGATCAGGCGCCCGTGGGGTCACCGCCCACCATGCCTTCCTCGCGTCGCCGGCCAGAAGCAAGGTTGCGTCTCCGCGGGACGTGGATAGACTGAATAGCGCTTATCAGGTGCTCCGGGCTAACCACCCGCGCTCGACCCGCTCGCCGGAGCGGGTCGATGTCGTTCTTGGATCGTCAGCGCCACTGCGGCCTCGCACTGTGTCGACGGTGATCAGTAGCCGATCAGGAGCACGCCTCTGAATGGCAACCGCAGGCGCTCGCTCTCGTAGATGGCGTCTACCTGCTCGCGGGTGCGCTCGTAACTGCGTACGACGGTCGCGCCAGTCTTGTACTGCAGCATCATTGCGAGGATGAGGTAGTCCGCATCGACGATGAGACTCGTGCGGATGAGGTCGCGATAGTCGGCATTTCCGGCGGCACCGCGACCGGCCTCCACCTCGAGGACGATGCGGTGCTCAGGGTGGAAGCCGTCGATCTCATATGCGACTCGTGGTCGGCCCATCTCTCCGAAGAGCACCGGCCGTTTGATCTTCCCGGCCTTCGTCTTGCCCGACTCGATCTCGAATCCAAGCGGAACCAAGCCAGGCCGGAGCGCCGCCAGCGCGGCATCGCTGGTGACGCCGTGATTGATCCGCGAATCGATCTGCGCGGTTGTGGCAGCGAAGGCAGCGACGACCCCAGCGACCCAGGACGCGGGCTCAGAGCGCGAGGGATAGAACTTCCATGTGGGGTATTCGGTCGCCACAGCGACCGTGAGCTCATCAGATCGACGAGCCCAGCGTCGAATCAAGGGCTCGCCGGGTGCGCGCTGGAGCAGCGCCGCGGCTCAGCCGAGCCACCGATCCAGCGGCAGCGCGGCCACCGCGGCGACCATCAGCGCCGGATCGGCGCGCGGCATGTGGGGGAGGGTCGCCACGTCGATGTCGCCGAGGTGGGCGATCGTCGCGCGGTTGTCCTCCTCCATCGCGCTCGGCGCATCCGGCCACGGCGTGATCACGATGCCCGCGACCGCCAGGCCAACCGCCCGTGCGGCCTCCAGCGTCAGCAGCGTGTGGTTGATCGTGCCGAGCCCCGGCCGCGCGACGATGACCAGCGGCAGCGCCAGGTCGCGCGCGAGGTCGCGCACGAGGTAGTCGGGCGCGAGCGGGACGAGCAGGCCGCCGACGCCCTCGGCGATCACGACGTCCGCCTCGGCAGCGCGCTCCGCGAAGGCGGTGCGCAGCGCGTCCGGGTCGAGCGGTGCTCCGGCGAGCGCAGCGGCGAGATGCGGGGAGACGGGCGGGCCGAAGCGGGCAGGCGCGACGTCCTCGGCGCGCATGCCGGCCGCCGCCGCGAGCAGCGCGTCGTCGGGCGGCCAGGCGGGATCGGGCGGCTCGTCGGTGCCGGTCAGGACGGGCTTGAACGCCGCGACACGCTCGCCCCGCGCGCGCAGCGCGGCGAGGATCGAAGCGGCGACGACAGTCTTGCCGACGCCCGTGTCGGTCGCCGTGACGAAGAGGCCGCGCACGCGGCGCTACGCGGCGCGCTCGAGGTCGTCGCGCTCGCCGTCGAACAGGCGGCCGCGACTGCGGGGCGGGGGAGGAGCGTCCCCGTCCCAGTGCGCGGCCGGCTCCGGCTCGGCCTCCCGCGGCTCGGCGGCGAGCGGGGCGGTGACCGGCGGCTGCAGGTCCTCGGGGCGCATGCCCGCACCGCGCACCGCAGCCGCGAGGGTTCTCGCCGCGTCGCGCAACTCGCCCTTGCCGTGCGTCGCCATCACCGCGAGGCGCAGCCGCGAGCTGCCGACGGGGACCGTCGGCGGGCGGATGCCCTGCGCGAAGACGCCGCGCTCCAAGGCCAGCTCGCAGGCGCGCATGGTCGCCTTCGCGTCGCCGAGCACGAGCGGGACGATCGGCGTGCGGTCCTCCTCGCCGAGCGCGAAGCCCTCCTCGGCGAGCGCGCCGCGCAGCTCGCGCACGTTGCACTGCAGCTTCTCGACGCGGCGCGGCTCCTCTTCGAGCAGCGTCAGCGCGGCGAGTGCGCCGGCGATCGCGGGCGGCGGCGGCGCGGTCGAGAAGACGAACGAGCGGGCGGCGTTCGTCAGGTATCTCGCCATCCGCTGGTCGCAGGCGGCATACGCGCCGTAGGAGCCGAGCGCCTTGCCGAGCGTGCCGACGATCACGTCGACGCCGTCCTCGACGCCCGCGTCGGCGACCGCGCCGCGCCCGCCGGGCCCCATCGTGCCCGTGCCGTGCGCCTCGTCGACGACGAGCCGCACGTCGTAGCGGCCGGCCAGCTCCGCGAGGTCCACCAGCGGCGCGACATCGCCGTCCATCGAGAAGACGCCGTCGGTCACGATCAGCGCGCCGCGTGAGCCGGCCTCGCGCAGGCCCCACTCGAGGTGCTCCATGTCGCCATGGTCGTAGACGAACACGTCCGCCCGCGAGAGGCGGCAGCCGTCCACGATCGAGGCGTGGTTCAGCTCGTCGGAGAAGACCACCTCGCCGCGGCGGGCGAGCGCCGAGACGACCCCGCCGTTCGCGAGGTAGCCGGAGCCGAACAGCAGCGCCGCCTGGCGGCGCTCGAACGTCGCGAGCCGCTCCTCCAAGCGCCTGTGGATCGTCATCGTGCCGGACACGAGCCGCGAGGCGCCGGAGCCGACGCCCCAGCGCATCGCCGCCTCGGCGGCCGACTCGCGTACCGAGGGATGGTCGGCGAGGCCGAGGTAGTTGTTGCTGCAGAGCAGCAGGACGGGCTTGCCGTCGAGCACGACGCGCGGCCCCTGCGGGCCGCTGACGAGACGGGTGCGGCGCGCGAGCCCCAGCTGCTCCAGCTCGTCCAGTCGTGCCTCGATCTCGATCATCGCCGCGCCGCTGCCTCCCGAGTCGGTCGTCCCTTGCCGGTGTTGGGCGCCCCGTCGGGACGCGGCGGGATCACCCGCTTGCTCTCGAATCTCAGCTGCGATGCGGGATCCCACAGGCGGATCTCGATCGCATCGGAGGGCGTCGCCGTGTCGAGGTGCATCTCGACGACGTCCGGCGTCTCGCCCTCCAGCCAGCCGGAGCGGTTGTCCGGACGCGGGTTCGCGCCGTTGTCGGGCTGGCGCGCGACGTTGAGGCCCTGCTCCTCGAACATCGCGCGGTCCTCCTCGGGCGTGTTGCCGAGGGTGGTGAGGAAGTTGCCCATCATTACGCCGTTGATGCCGGCGCGGACGGCCATCCGCTGCAGGTCGCCGATGTTCTCGACGCGCCCGCCGCAGAGGCGGAACAGCGCCTCCGGGAGGATCAGGCGGAAGATCGCGATCCACTTGACCGCCTCCCACGGGTCCATGTAGTCGCGGTCGCCGAACTTCGTGCCCGGGCGCGGGTTCAACAGGTTGATCGGCACGCTCGTCGGGTTGATCTCGGCGAGCTGGAAGGCCATCTCGACGCGCTGCTCGCGCGACTCGCCGAGGTTGAGGATCCCGCCGACGCACGTCTCCAGCCCGGCCTCCTTGACCGCGTCGATCGTGCGCAGCCGGCCCTCGTAGCGGACCGTCGAGGAGACCTCCGGGTAGTAGGACTCGGCCGTCTCGACGTTGTGGTGCACGCGCTGGACGCCGGCCTCCTTGAGCGCCTTCGCGCGGGCGGGCGACATGTGACCGATCGAGGCGCAGCGCTTGAGGTTCGTGTGCTCGGCGACGAGCCGCGTGCCCTCGAGCACCTTCTCGAAGTCGCGCTTGGAGAGCCCCTGGCCCTGCGTGACCATGCAGAAGCGGTGCGCGCCGGCCGCCTCCGCGGCGCGCGCGTGCTCGAGGATCTGCTCCGGCTCCATCATCGCGTGCAGCGGCGTGTCCGCCTCGGCGTAGCGCGACTGCGCGCAAAAGCCGCAGTCCTCCGCGCAGCCACCCGACTTCGCGTTCACGAGCGAGCACATGTCGGTGGAGGTGTCGAAGCGCTCGACGCGGGCCTTCCACGCGCGCTCGATCAGCGCCTCGATCTCGGCATGGTCCTCCAGCTCGCCGAGGCGCAGCGCTTCCTCACGAGTGATCAACGGCGGCATGGCGACGGCAACCTCCGAGGCGGGATCTGGTCACGATAGGGCGGTTGCCGGACGGCACCGGTATGCGGCGCCGCCGGGCGCGAAGAAGGGTGACACACCACCTATCTCACTGCGCGACCGGACGGCGGCGTCCGGCCTGTGCCGGGGAGCGGCACCACCCATTCGTCTATAAACGAACGCTTGTTAGCCTAGTATCCGCGCCACACGGGCTGGCGCTTCTCGCCGAAGGCGCGCAGGCCCTCGCGCAGGTCCTCGGACTCGAAGGCGGTGCGGCGGTCGGTGTCGAGCGCGGCGGCGACTGCGGGGTCGAGCGCGCCGCGGGCGGCGACCAGCTCGCGGATCCCTGCCTTGTTGCCGCGCAGCGACAGCGGCGCGTTGCCGGCGATCTCGGATGCGAGTGCGAGCGCGGCGTCCGGCAGCGCCTCGGCCTCGACGACCTCGTTCACGAGCCCCCAGCGCTCGGCCGTCGCCGCGTCGATCCGGCGGCCGGTGAGGAACAGCTCGCGCGTGCGCGCGCCGCCGATCGTCGTCAGGAAGCGGTTCAGGCCCGCGGTCGCGTAGACGACGCCGAGCTTCGCCGGCGGCATCCCGAGCTGCACGGTGTCGGCGGCGATCCGCAGGTCGCAGGCGATCGCCAGCTCGAGCCCGCCGCCGATCGTCGCGCCGTTGAGCGCCGCCAGGACCGGATACGGGTACGCCTCGATCGCCGCCAGCGCGGCGGGGAAGGGGTGGTTCGACTCGACCCCGTCGTCATAGCCCTCGCGCATCAGCTCGCCGATGTCGTAGCCGGCGCAGAAGGCGCGGCCCTCGCCGGTCAGGACGACGCAGCGGGCGTCCAACGAGGCCAAAGCGGCCATCATCGCTTCGAGCAGCGCGCGGTCCAGCGCGCCGCGCTTCTCGGGGTTGGAGATCGTCAGGCGCGCGACGCCGGGCGCCGGCTCCTCGACGTGGACGGTCCCCACGGACTACTCGAGCACGACGAGCGTGTCGCCCTCGGAGACGGCTTGGCCCTCCTCGCAGCGGATCTCCTTCACGACCCCCGGATCCTCCGCCTCGACCGGCATCTCCATCTTCATCGACTCGAGGATCACGACCGTGTCGCCCTCGTCGACCGAGTCGCCGACGGACACCTCGACTCTCCAGACCGTGCCCGTGATGTGGGCCTCGACGTCAGGCACGCTCGACCTCCAGGGTTCGCTCGAAAGGGGTGAGGGCGCCGCAGCCGGGCCCGCGGATCGCCAGAATAGCCGCCGCCCCCGATGGCCCCCGCCACTGCCGTCATCGTCACCGCCCACAACGAGGCGGACCGCCTGCCGGCGACGCTCCGAGCGCTCGCCGCCGCGTTCCCGGGCGCGCGCATCCTCGTCGCCGACGACGGCTCGACCGACGGCGGCGCCGAGGTCGCGGCGGCGCATGGCGCTGAGGTCGTGCGCTCCGAGCGCAACATCGGCAAGGGGGGAGCGGCGACGCTCGCCGCGCAGCGGCTGCTGCCGCTCGCCGGCGGACCCGAGCCGCAGCCCGTGGTCCTGCTGTGCGACGGCGACCTGGCCGCGAGCGCCGAGGCGCTCAAGCAGCTTGTCGAGGAGGTCCGCGCCGGCCGCGCCGACCTCGCCGTCGCGGCCTTTCAGCGGCGCGTCGGCGGCGGCTTCGGCTGGGCGCTCGGCTTCGCCCGCTGGGCGATCCGGCGCCGCTGCGGCTACGAGGCGCAGGCGCCGATCTCCGGCCAGCGCGCGCTGCGCGCCGCGGTGCTGCCGGCGGTCGTGCCGTTCGCGCCGCGCTTCGGGATGGAGATCGGCATGACGATCGACGCCGTGCGCGCCGGGTTCCGCGTCGAGGAGGTCGAACTGCCGCTCGCGCATCGCGCGACGGGCCGAACACTGCGAGGATTCCTGCATCGGGGACGTCAGCTGCTGGACTTCGCAGCGGTGTATCTGGCGCGACGCCCGACGATGCGCACCGTGACGGTGGCGACCGATCGCCGCTCGGACCATTAGCGTTCCGCCTCGTGTCAACCATCCAAACCGACCTCCACCGCTTCGCGATCGGCTTCGACGAGCGCGATCGCCCCCGTTTCCACGCCCTGATCGACGAGGTGATCGACTCCGGCCAGTGGTCGCACGGGGCGATGAATCGCCGCTTCGAGGAGGCGTGGTCCGCTTGGAACGGCGCGCCCGCGGTCGCGATGGGCTCGTGGGCCGGCGGCGCGATCGCCGCGCTCGAGTACGCGGGCGTGCGCGGCGAGGCCGTGCTGTGCCCCTCCAACACCTTCATGGCGACGCCGCTCGCGATCATGGCGGCGGGTGGCAAGCCCGTGTTCGTCGACTGCAGCAGAGACGACCTGTGCGCCTCGCTCACCGCGATCGAGGCGGCGATCGCCGAGCACAAGCCGCGCGCGTGCGTGCTCGTGCACATCGGCGGGCACATCGCCTTCGAGAGCGAGGCGATCGCCGCGGCCTGCCGCGCCAACGGCGTCTTCCTGCTGGAGGACTGCGCGCATGCGCACGGCGCCGACTGGAACGGCAAGAAGCCCGGCACGTTCGGCGACGCGGGCGTCTACTCCTTCTACGCCACCAAGACGGTGTCGACGGGCGAGGGAGGGGTGCTCGTCTCCGACGACGAAGACCTGATCACGTACGCGCGCGCCTTCCGCGACTACGGCAAGCCGGACTACGACGTGCCGGGCGTGAACTTCCGCATGAGCGAGTTCACCGCCGCGATGGCGCTGATCCAGACCGAGCGCATGCCCGAGATCGTCGCCTGGAAGAACGCCGCCGCGCGCGAGCATCTCGACGCGCTGCACCCCGGCCGCTTGCAGTTGCCGGACGGCATGACCTCGGGTCTCTACAAGTACGTCGTCTTCGACCCGATCGAGAAGTCCAGCGGCAAGGTCTACGACCAGCCCTGCCATCGCATCATGGGCACGGGCGACGACCTGCCGAACAGCGACTGGGTGGCGGAAGGCCACTGGTGCGTCCCGCTCTACTACCGACCGGAGGTCGACCCCGCATGAGCCGCGTCCTCGTCACCGGCGGTGCCGGATTCATCGGCTCGCACGTCGTCGACAAGCTGATCGCCGCCGGCCACGAGCCGCGGATCCTCGACGTGCGTCCGTCGCCCTACCACCCCGACGTCGACACGGTCATCGGCGACATGTGCGTGCTCGAGGACATGGTGCGCGCGGCCGACGGCTGCGACGCGATCGCGCACCTCGCGGCCGCCGCCGACGTCGGCGAGGTCCAGCAGGACCCGGTCGGCTCCGAGCAGCTCAACGCGCGCGGCACGGTCAACGTGCTCGAGGCCGCCCGTCAGCTGGAGATCGACCGCGTCGTCTACGCCTCGACGATCTGGGTCTACTCGGACGTCGACGCCGAGCACGTCGACGAGGCGACGCTGCTGGCGCCGCCGGCGCATCTCTACACCGCGACGAAGCTCGCGGGCGAGCTGTACTGCCGCTCGTACCGGGAGCTGTACAGAGTCGAGTCGACCATCCTGCGCTTCGGCATTCCGTACGGCCCGCGCGCGCGGCCGGCGGCCGTGATCCCGATCTTCGTGCGCAAGGCGCTGGCCGGGGAGCCGCTGACGCTCGCCGGCGGCGGGCTGCAGACGCGTCGCTTCGTCTACGTCGAGGACATCGCCGAGGGCGTCGTCGCCGGGCTCGCGCCGCAGGCGGCCGACCGCACCTACAACCTCGTCGGCGACGAGGAGGTCACGATCCGCGAGATCGCCGAGCGCGTGCGCGACGAGATCGGCGACGTCGAGCTGGTGCTGACCGAGGGCCGCGCGGGCGACTTCAAGGGCGCCGAGGTGTCGGGCGCGCGCGCGTCGTCCGAGCTGGGCTGGGAGGCGCGCACGCCGTTCGCCGAGGGCCTGCGGCGCTACGTCGCCTGGCACCGCGAGCATTACGCCGTCGAGCCGGTGGCGGATCTCGCGCCGGCTGCGCCCGCGGTCGCCGCGGTGGCGGCTCCGGAGCCCGAGGCGTCTCCCGTCGCGGTCGCGACGCGGCCGCGGCGCCGCGTGTCGGCGCGGCGTGTCGCCCGCGACACGGGGCTGATCCTCGTCGGCGTGTTCGCCGCGCTGCTGGCGGCGCTCGCCGGCACGATCGGTTCCGCGCTGCTCGACGGAACGACGGACGTCTCGCACTACGCGCGCGAGCACGCTCTGGTAGCGGTCGTGCTCGTCGGCGTGGTCGCGGCGACGGCGGTGACGGCCGTCGGTGCGCGGCGGCGCTCGGCGCAGCGGGCCTGAGAACCGGTCAGAGCGCGATCGTCGTGAGTCCGCGGCGCTCGACCTCGGCGAGCACCGCGGGCAGCGCGGCGACCGTGCGTTGCCACGACCCCGGCTGGCTGTAATCGTCCGCGTCGTGCAGCAGCAGCACGTCCCCCGGAGCGAGCCGCTCGGTCAGCTCGCCGGCGATCTGCGCCGGCGTGCGGTGCAGGCGCCAGTCGTGCCCCCAGCGCGACCACAGCAGCGGCGCCCAGCCGCGCCTGCGCACGAGCGCCAGCCCGGCCGGGCTGAAGATCCCGAACGGCGGCCGGTAGTGGCGCGGCGCGACGCCGGTCGCCTCGGCGATCGTCGCGTGTCCGCGGTCGAGGTCGTCCGCCAGCGCGCGCGGCGTGAAGCGCAGCTGGAGGCGGTGACGGTCGCCGTGCAGGGCGACCGCGTGCCCGGCGGCGACGACCTCCGCCGCGAGCGCCGGCTCGCGCCGCACCTGCTCGCCGACGAGGAAGAACGTCGCATGCGCGCCCGCCGTGGCGAGCGCGTCGAGCACGGCCGGCGTGCCGCGCGGATGCGGGCCGTCGTCGAACGTCAGCGCGACGACCGGCTGCTCGCCGGGCAGCGTTCGCGGGATCCCGAGCGGGCGGCACAATGACGGCACGAGCGGAGCGAGCGCGGGCAGCGACCACGCGGCGCCCGCCGCGAGCGCTGTTCCGGCCGCGGCTGCGGGGACTCGGGCGCGCACGCGGCGGATCCTGCCACAGGGGCGCGCGCCGATGATCGGCGGGATCGCGGTCGCGTTCGCGGCGGCCTGCTGCTACGAGGGCGCGTACGTGCTGCAGGCGCTCGAGACGCGCCGCGCCGGCGGCGGCGAGCGCCTGCGCGCGGGGCTGCTCGGCAGACTGATCAAGCGGCCGCGCTGGGTGGGGGGGACGGCGCTGTCCGGCGCCGGCGCGCTGCTCCAGGTCTACGCGCTCACGCTCGCGCCGCTGACGATCGTCCAGCCGGTGCTCGCGCTCGGGCTCGTGCTGCTGCTCGTGCTGTCGAGCATCGTGCTGCACGAGCGCGTCGGACGGCGGGAGCTGGCCGGCGTGGCGGCGATCGTCAGCGGCGTCGTGGTCGTCACGCTCGTCGCCGACCCGGGCGTCGGCGGCTCGGGCGACCCCGTCGGCGTCGCCGTGCTCGCGCTGCTGCTCGGCACCGCCGTCGCGCTGCCGTTCGCGCTGCGCACCCGCGTGCAGGACGCGCGGGTGCGCGTGATCGCGGCCGCGGCGGGCGATGCGTGGGCGGCGATCGGCCTCAAGCTCGTCGCCGACGCGCTCGACTCGGGCAACTGGCTCGTGGCCGCCGCCTGGGCGGCGAGCGCCGGGCTCGCGGGCTTCCTCGCGCTGACCGCGGAGATGAGCGCGCTGCAGCGGATCGCCGCGACGCGCGTGGCGCCGGTCGTCGTCTCCGCCCAGGTGCTCGTGCCGGTGATCGCCGGCCCGCTCGTGTTCGACGAGCCGTGGGCCGACACGGTGCCGGAGCGGATCCTGCTCGGCGTCGCGATCGCCGCCGTCGCTGGCGGCGCGGCGCTGCTCGGCGGCTCAACCGCCGTCGCCGACGTGATCGCCGGCGAGCAGCACGGGAGCGACGGCGGCGGGGACGGAGCCCTCGGAGCCGGCCCCGGCGCCGATCAGGTCGAGCACGACGTCAGCCGCGATGGGGAGCTGCGCGAACGCCTCGACGGGTGAGCCGCGGCGCGCGAGCGCGCGTCGCAGCGAGCCCGCCAGTGCGTCGCGGTCGCGCGCGACGTCGGCGATCCCGAAGCGCGCGTAGGCGCGATTGTTCGCGCGGATGTGGCCGCGCCCCCAGCCGTAGGAGATCGTCGGGCAGCCGACGGCCCACGCCTCCAGCACCGTCAGCCCGGCGGTCGAGTGGATCAGCGCGTCGGCGCCCGCGAACAGCGACGGCACCTCGGTCGTGAAGCCCAGCAGCGTCACCCGCGGCACGCGCCCGAAGCGGACCGCGAGCCGGCGGCGCAGCTCCTCGTTGCGCCCGCACATCACGACGACGTGCGTCCCGTCGAGCGCGAGCGCCGTCGCGATCGCGCCCTCGACGTCGCCGACGCCCCAGCCGCCGCCGGAGACGACGACGAGCTTGCCGCCGGCCGGCAGGCCGAGCGTGCGGCGCCCCTCCGCCGGCGACGGCGGGCTCGCGAAGCGCGGGTCGTTCATGCCGCGCGCGGCGACGATCCGCGTGCGCGGCCCGGCGATCGCGCGCACCTCCTCCTCCGACTCGGGATGCGTGATCAGGTGCAGGTCGACGCCCGGGTGCGACCAGTAGCGCAGCCCCGCGAGGTCGGTGATCGCCGAGACGAGCGGCACGCTCAGGCGGCCCTGCAGCCGCAGCCGCCCGTACACCTCGGTCGTGCCCGGGTAGGTCGAGACGACGACGTCGGGCCGGTGCGCGTCGACGAGCCGCAGCAGCCCGCGCGCGGCGAGCGCCTCGCACATCCGGCTGAAGCCACGGCGCACCGGCGCGACGTGTGTGATCAGCGCGTACTCGGCGTCGTAGAGGAGATTGCCGACGGGCGAGTGGAACGCGGAGCCGCCGAGGATGATCCGCTCGACGAGCGCGCCGGCGGCTCTCAGGCCGTCCTCGATCGACGCGACGGCGTCGGGGCGCCGGGCCAGCAGGTCGGCAAGGAGGAAGCGCGCCGGCAGGTCGTGGCCCTCGCCGATCGAGGCGCTGACGAGGAGGATGCGCGGTGCGGTCGGCGCGGGCATCGGCCCGGACTTATACCGCGACCGGCGCAGTTTCCGGCCGCGCGGGTAAGCTCCAGCCCGTATGGCCGACGAGCAGCTTGCCGCGATGAAGGCGCAGGTCTACAAGGACCCGCGCCCCGCAGAGTACTTCGACAAGTTCCACAAGCGCGTGCGCGAGCACGAGCCGAACTGGGTCTACGAGGTCGTGCGCGTCATCACCGTCCTCTACGGCCTGATCTTCTTCCGCATGCGCTGCATCGGCTCGGACAACGTGCCGGCCGGCGGGAGAGTGATCCTCGCCCCGAACCACTTCTCCTTCATGGACCACTTCTTCACCGGCGCCTTCACGCGCCGGCGCGTGAACTTCATGGCGAAGTCGCAGCTGTTCGCGAAGCCGATGCAGTGGGTCTACTCGCCCGGCGGGGTCTTCCCGGTGCGGCGTGGCTACGTCGACGAGGACGCCTTCGTCACCGCCCACGCGATCCTGGAGCGCCAGGGCGCGATCGTCATGTACTGCGAGGGCGGCCGCTCGCGCAGCGGCAGAGTCAGCGACCGCGCCCGCCCCGGCATCGGCCGCCTCGCGCTCGAGTCGGGCACGCCGGTCGTGCCGATCGCCATCTACGGCTCGCAGCGCGTGCGCAACTGGAAGAAGCTGCAGTTCCCGAAGGTGCTCGTCCAGTACGGCGATCCGATCCCCTTCGCGCAGGTCGAGAACCCGTCACGCGAGCAGCAGCAGGCGGCCGCCGACCAGATCCTCGGCGCGATCAAGGCGCTCTACGCCGACCTCGAGCAGCTCGGCGAGAAGCAGGTGCGCAGCCGCGTGCGCGCCAAGCGCCGCGGCACCGCGCCGGCGAGCGCCGCCGGCGCGCAGTCATAGCGCGAGGCGCTGTCCCGAAGTGGCGCTGCCCCGCGGGCGGCGCCCTAAGCTGACGCGCCGATGGACGCGACCGCGCTGCTCCGCCCGCACCTGCTCGACGGCGTCGTCGTCGCGCTCGGCGGCGGCGGGGCGAATGCGCTCGGCGCGGCGCTCGCCGCGCTCGGGGCGGCGACCGCATCGCTGCCGGCCACGCCCGACGAGGACGCGCTGGCCGCCGCCGTCGATCCGCAGACCGACGTGCTCGTGCACGACCTGCGCCCGGCTTTCGCAGACGGCGGGGAGGACCGGCTGCGCGCGACGCTCGACCTCGCGTGGGTGACCGTACGCGCGGTCGCCAACGCCGCCTTCATCCCCGGATCGGGTGCGGGACCCGCCTCCGGCGGCCACGTGGCCGCCTCCGGCACCCGCAGCGGCGGCAAGGTGACGCTTGTCGCGCCGCCCGCGGACGAGGCCGACCCGGCGGCGGCGGGCGTGCGCGCCGCGGCCGAGAACCTCGCCCGCACGCTCTCGATCGAGTGGGCGCGCCATGGGATCGTGACCGTCGCGATCGCACCTGGCGCGGCGACGACCGACGCCGAGCTGGCCGCGCTCGCGGCCTTTCTCGCCTCGCCGGCCGGCGACTACTGGTCCGGCTGTCGGCTGTCGCTCGACGAGCTGCCGCTCACAGCGTGAGCCGCTCCCACACCGCCTCGCGCCCGGGCACGTCGTAGCCGAACGCGTCAGGGTCGGTGCCGAGCGCCTCGGCCGCCTCGAGCGCGATCCGCTGCACGGCGACGGTCAGCGGGAAGATCGACAGCTGCTCGCCCAGCTCGCGTGCGGCGATGCGGTGCACGCGAGCGCCGCCCGCCTCGACCGTGCGCGCGACGTCCTCCAGCCGCTCGGCGCCGGGCCCGCCGCCGTCGAGGCAGACGAGCGCGTCGCGCGCGTCGAGCGCGACGGCAGGCCCGTGCAGCAGCTGCTCGACCATCAGCCCCTCCGATGCCAGCCGCGCCGTCTCGCGCACCTTCAGCGCGCCCTCCTCGGCCGTCCACGCGTTCGTGCCGGCGCCGCCGTACTCGAGCAGGCGCTTGGGCGGTGCGACGCCGCGGCTCGGCCGCTCCAGCTCCGCCGCGACGGCGTCCGGCACGGCGTCCAGCTCGCCGAGCCGCGCGCCCAGCTCGCCCGCGATCTGCGCGAGGCGCATGAGCGCGCCGAGGTGGCTCGCCGTGTACGCGGACGATCTCTCGCGCTCGACGGTCGGCAGGTCGACGCCGGGCTGTCCGATCCCGCCGATCGCGAGCGTCGGCACCCCTGCCGCGCGCGCGGCCTCGCGCAGTTGCGCGCTGTAGCGCTTGATGCCGGTGTGGGACAGCAGGATCAGGGCGTCGTCCGGGCCGGGCGCGACGCCGCCGATCGCCGCATCCATCGGCTGGATCGCCCACGCCTCGGCGCCCGCCGCGCGCAGCATCCAGGCACCGTGGTTGGCGGCGTGCCAGCTCGTGCCGGTGCCGGCGAGCAGCACGCGCCGCCCGGCGAGCAGCTCGGCCGCGCGCGCCGCCGGCGCGCGGTCGGCCAGCAGCCGCCGCAGGACCTCGGGCTGGCGCGCCATCGTGGCACGCATCGCGCTCTCGCTCACGTCCGCCGCTCGCCCGCGATCTCGATCTGCAGCGGCGCCTGCGACGCGGCCTCGTGGTCGACCTGCAGCGTCGTGTGCCGCAGCCCGTAGCGCTCGACCAGCTCCTGCTGCAGCGCCCGCCGCAGCTCGTGGCAGTCGCGCCCGGCGCCCACGACGACGTGCGCGGACAGCGACGGGAAGCCCGACGTCACCTCCCACACGTGCAGGTCGTGCACCTCCACCACGCCCGGCTGGGCGGCCAGCGTGCGCCCGATCTGCTGCGGGTCGAGTCCCTCGGGGGCCGCCTCGAGGAAGACGCGCCCGGACGCGATCGCGAGGCGCGTGCCGGCATACAGCATCGACGCAGCGACCAGCAGGGACGCGATCGCGTCGGCCCGCACGAAGCCGGTCGCGAGGATGATCCCGCCGGCGATCGCCGTCGCGACGAACGCGAACAGGTCCGTGAGGATGTGCTGGAAGCTGCCCTCGACGTTGAGGCTCTCGCGGCTCGCGCCGGCCAGCACGAACGTCGCCGCGAGGTTAACGACGATCCCCACGAGCGCGACGACCACGACGATCGCGCCGTGCACGCCGGACGGCGAGACGAGCCGGTGAATCGCCTCGAACGTTATCCACAGGCCGAGCAGCACGAGCGTGATCCCGTTCGCCTGCGCGCTGAGGATCTCCACGCGGCCGAAGCCGTACGTCATCGCGCCGCGCGGCGGGCGGCGCGCGATCCGCAGCGCGAACAGCGCGAGCGCGAGCGCAGCCGCGTCGGTCAGCATGTGCGCGGCGTCGGACAGCAGCGCGAGAGAGGAGGCGACGATGCCGGCGACCACCTCGCCGGCCATGAACGCGAGGATCAGCCCGAGCGCGATCGTCAGTGCGCGCGCGTCGGTGCCCTCGCGGATGTGCGTGTGACCGCCGGGACCGTGGGCGTGCGCGTGCCCCTCGTGACCGTGCTCGTGTCCGTGTGACATCTGCCGCAATCGTACGCCGCACCGCGCCCGACGACCTTCCTCGCGTATCGTGCTGGCCATGAACGATCGCCACCTGCACTGCCTCGTCGAGATCCCGAAGGGCTCGCGCAACAAGTACGAGTGGGACGAGCAACTGCAGGCGATCAAGTTCGATCGCTTCCTCTTCTCGTCCGTCGTCTATCCGACCGACTACGGCTTCATCCCGCAGACGCTGGGGGAGGACGGCGACCCGCTCGACGCGATGGTCACCGTCTCGGAGCCGACCTTCCCCGGCTGCGTCATCCCCGTCAAGCCGATCGCGCTGTTCAAGATGCGCGACGACAAGGGCGTCGACGACAAGGTCCTGTGCGTCCCGCTCGAGGACCCGAACTGGAACTCGATCGAAGAGCTCGACGACCTGCCGCTGCCGCTGCGCGACGAGATCTCGCACTTCTTCTCGATCTACAAGACGCCCGAGGGCAAGGTCGTGAAGGTCGACGGCTGGTTCTCGCGCGAGGCGGCGATCGCCGTGATCGACCAGTCGCACGCGCGCTGGCGCGAGCAGCAGCAGACGATCGACGGGCACGCGCTCGAGCGCGGATGAGCACGGCGGGGACTTCGCTCCCCGCACTGCGGGCGCAGTTCCCGGTCCTCGAACGCATCGCCTATCTGAACGCCGGCACGAACGGGCCGTTGCCGTCGGCCGGGACCGTCGCCGCCTGCGAGCAGCTCGAGCGCGAGCAGGCCGGCGGGCGCGCCGGCATGGCGCACTTCGAGCGGCGCACGGCGCTCGCGGACGCGCTGCGCGCGGGCTACGCCGGACGCGTCGGCTGCGCGCCCGCCGACCTCGCGCTCACGACCTCCACCACCGAGGGGATCGCGCGGGTGCTGCTCGCGCTCGACCTGCGCCCGGGGGACGAGGTCGTCACCAGCGACGAGGAGCATCCGGGGCTGCTCGGGCCGTTGGCGGCACAGCGTGCGCGCGGCGTGCGCGTGCAGATCGCGCCGTGGGCCGACGTGGCCGACGCGGTCGGGCCGCGCACGCGGCTCGTGGCCTGCTCGCACGTCAGCTGGCGCAGCGGGCGCTATGCGCCGGATGCGCTGGCGTCGGTGGACGTGCCGGTGCTGCTCGACGGCGCCCAGGGCGCGGGGGCGGTGCCGGTCGACGTGGCTGCCCTGGGCGCCACCGCGTACGCGGCCGCCGGGCAGAAGTGGCTGTGTGGGCCGGAGGGGACCGGGCTGCTGTTCGTCTCCGCGGCGCTGCGCGAGCGGATGCGCCCGCCCGCGCCCGGCTACGTGAACCTCGCCGACGCGGGCGCCGGGCTCGACGCGGTCCCGTGGGAGGACGCACGCGCGTACGACACGCCCGCCTTGCCGGCCGCCTCGCTCGCACAGGCGCAGGCGGCGCTCGGCGTGCTCGGCGGGGCGGGCTGGGACGCCGTGCACGCGCACGCGGCCGACCTCGCTGCGACCGCCGCCGACGCGCTGCGCGAGCACGGCCGCGAGGTGCTCGCGCGCGACCGCACGACGCTCGTCACGTGGCGCGAGCCGAACGCGGAAGCGGCCGTCGAGCGGCTCGCCGCGGCCGGCGTCGTCGTCCGCTCGCTGCCCGGCGAGGATCTCGTGCGCGCCTCGTTCGGCGGCTGGAGTAGCACCGACGACCTCGACCGCCTGCTCGCCGCGCTGCCGCGCTGAGCTTCGCCAGCCGGTCGATGACCAGCATGGCAATCCTGACGACCAACCTGTAACAAGTCTCGCGCGCTTTGCATCAATTCAGCGCAGCGCCTGTAAATTCTCTCCGCACCGCGGCCAATTCACCCCTGGAGCCGTCCGCCACCCGAACTAACGTTCGCCTCCGTCCCCATCAAGACGGCCGGGGCGCTGCTGGCACAGCGCCCCGGCCACGCACAGGAGGCCTGCTCCCATGCCGCACCAGCGTACTTCTTCGCGGAAGCACTCCACGTCCTCGGTAACCCTCGGCGCGGCCGTGCGCGAGCTGCGCGGCTGTCGCGTCATCTCCCAGGAGGAGCTCGGCTTCCGTGCCAAGCTCCATCGCAACTACGTCGGCGCGCTCGAGCGCGGCGAGATCAACCCGACCTTCAGAACTCTCCGCACGCTCGCCGAGGGTCTCGACGTCGAGCTGTCCTCGCTGATCCGCCTCTACGAGGAGCGGGAGGAGGACCGCGCTGCATGAGCCCGCGGCGCACGGTCCTCCCGTACGCCGCGGCGCTCAGCGCATGCCGATGCTCAGGTCGTCATACCGGTGAACTGGCCACCGGTGATGTTCAGCGTCTGCCCGTGCACGTAGTTCGACCACGGCGAGCAGAGGAAGAAGACGCCGCCGGCGGCCTCCTCCGGCGTGCCGGGCCGGCCGAGCGGGATCAGCATCGCCGCCATCCCGCGCAGCTGGTCCGGGATGCCGAGCTGGACTCTCTCGCCGCCGATCTCCATCACGTTGTCCTCGACCTTCGAGGCGGTGAGGCGCGTCTCGATGTAGCCGAAGGCGACCGCGTTGACGTTGACCTTGAACTGGCCCCACTCCTTCGCGAGCGTCTTCGTCAGCCCGACGACGCCGGCCTTGCCGGAGGAGTAGTTCGCCTGCCCGGCGTTGCCCATCGTGCCCGAGATGGAGGAGACGTTGACGATCTTGCGGAAGACCTCGCGGCCCTCCTCGCGCTCCTTCTTGGCCGGCTCGCGCAGGTGCGGCGCGGCGGCGCGGATCACTCTGAACGGGACGATCAGGTGGATGTCGAGCATCCGCTGGAACCACTCGTCGCTCATCTTGTGGATCGGCGCGTCGAGCGTGTAGCCGGCGTTGTTGACGATGATGTCGATCCGGCCCCAGGCGTCGATCGCCGTCTGGACGAGCTTCTCCGGCGCATCGCCGGCGGTGAGGTCCCCGGCGAAGACGGCGGTCTCGCCCTGGATCTCGGAGGCGGTCTGCTGCGCGACGTCGCCGTCGAGGTCGTTGATCACGACCTTCGCGCCCTGCGAGGCGAGCAGCTCTGCGGTCGCACGGCCGATGCCGCGCGCGCTGCCGGTGACGATCGCGACCTTGTCGTCGAGGACTCCCATGCACTTCTCCTTGGTGACGGTTGCGGTGGTGCGGAGGCGGACTCTAGGCGGTCAGTTGAACGGCTGCGTCGGCTACAGCCCGAGCGTCTTGCCGAGGATCTCGCGCATGATCTCGTCGGTGCCGCCGCCGATCGGGCCGAGGCGCAGGTCGCGCGCCGCGCGCGCGATGCCGGTCTCCTCCAGGTAGCCGGCGCCGCCGTGGATCTGCAGGCAGGCGTCGGCGGCGTCGAAGGCGGCTCGCTGCGTGGCGAGCTTCGCCATCGTCACCTCCTGGACGGCGTTCATGCCGGCGAGGTGCATGCGCAGCGCGTTGTACGTGATCGCCCGGCCCGTCTCCAGCGCGACGGCGACCTCGGCGAGCTTGTGGCGGATCGCCTGGTTCTTGCCGATCGGCCGGCCGAACTGCACGCGCTGCTTCGCGAACGCGAGCGTGCGCTCGAACACGACCTCCATCGCGCCGACGGCGCCGAGCGCCATCATCACGCGCTCCCACTGGAAGTTGGCCATGATCAGCTTGAAGCCCTCGTGCTCGGCGCCGAGCAGGTTCTCCTCCGGCACGAACACATCGTCGAACGCGATCAGCGCCGTGTCGGAGGCATGCCAGCCCATCTTCTCGATCGGCGACGCCGAGACGCCCTCGCCTCTGTCGACGATCAGGAACGAGATGCCGTGATGGCCGCCCTCCTCGGTCGTCTTGACCGCGGTGACGATGAAGTCCGCGCGCACCCCGTTCGTGATGAACATCTTCGAGCCGTTGACGACGAAGCCGCCCTCGACGCGCCGCGCGCGCGTCTTGATGCCGGCGACGTCCGAGCCCGCGTCCGGCTCGGTGATCCCGAGCGCCGCGACCTTCTCGCCGCGGATCCCCGGCACGAGGTAGCGCTCGTGCTGGTCGGGCGTGCCGAACTTCCACACCGGCGGCAGCGCGATGCCGGTGTGCGCGCCGATCCCCGCGCCCAGGCCGCCGGACCCGCAGCGCGCCAGCTCCTGCGCCCACACGGCCGCCGCCAGCGGATCGCCGCCGCCGCCCAGCTCTCTCGGGAACTTCAGCCCGACGTAGCCCTGCTCCGCGACGCGCGGGATGACCCAGTCGGCGAACCACTGGGCCTCCTCCCACTCGGCCGCGTGCGGCGCCAGCTCGGACTCCACGAACGCCCGCATCTCCAGCCGCAGCCGCTCGTACTCCTCGGTGAACGGCGGCAGCGGCCGGGCCGGGGCGGCAGCCCCGATCCCGGCGCGGTCGGCCAGATGACCCGGGGTCGCGCTCACCGCTTCGCGCCGGGCGGTGCGTCCTCGGCGGTCAGGCCCTCGGCCGTGCGGCCGTCGCGGCCGACGTAGCCGCCCTTGGCCCCGACGATCACGTAGATCGCGTCGCCCTCGCCGACGTTCTTGACGGAGCGCACCGTCGGGGCGTCGACGCGCGCGAGGCCGCCCGCGCCCAGCTCGTGCGTCGTGCCGTCGCCGAACGAGATGGCGATGCGGCCGCGGTGCACGAAGTACAGCTCCTCCTGCTCGTCGTGGTAGTGCCCGGCCGTCTCGTAGCCGGGCGGCATCACGATGGCGTTGACGCCGAGCTCCTTCACGTCGAGCCCCTTGCGGATCTTGCGGAAGCCGTAGCCCTCGCCGAGCAGCTCGAGGTCCCCGACGGCGTAGCCAGGGCCGTTCACGATGTCCTTGGGCATGCCGTGCCTCCTAGAGGCCGTAGGAGCGTCCGATGACGTCGAGCATGATCTCGTCCGTGCCGGCGCCGATCCGGTTCAGGCGCATGTCGCGCCACACGCGCTCGACGCCGTACTCCTTCATGTAGCCGGCGCCGCCGTGGATCTGGATGCACTCGTCGGCGACCTCGACCGCGATCCGCGCGGCGTGCAGCTTCGCCATCGAGATCTCGCGCACCGGGTACTCGCCGTTTGCGACGCGCCAGGCGGTCACGTAGGTCATCTGGCGCGCCGACTCGATCTTCGTCGCCATCTCGGCGAACTTGTGGCGGATCACCTGGAACTTGCCGATCTGACGGCCGAACGCGGTCCGCTCCAGCGCGTACTGGAGGGTGCGCTCCATGCAGCGCTGGGCACCGGAGACGCAGCCCGCGGCGCCGATCAGGCGCTCGCCCTGAAGCTCCCACATGATGTGGTAGAAGCCCTTGCCGACTTGGCCGAGCACCGCCGATTCCGGCACGCGCACGTCCTGGAACGCGAGCAGCGCGGTGTCGGAGGCGTGCATGCCGAGCTTCTCGAGCTTCTTCTCGCGGATCACGCCGGGTGCGTCCATCGGCACGAGGAAGAGCGTGAAGCCGTCGTAGCCGGCGTCCGGGTCGGTCTTCGTGACGAGGACGATCACGTCGGCGCGGTGGCCGTTGGTGATGTAGGTCTTCGAGCCGTTGATGACGTACTCGTCCCCGTCCTTCACCGCGCGCGTCTTGATGCCCGCGACGTCGGAGCCGGCGTCCGGCTCGGTGATGCCGAGGCAGAGGATCTTTCTCCCCGCGACGGCGGGCACGACCCACTCCTGCTTCTGCTCCTCGGTGCCGAACTTGAGGATCGGCGGCATCGCCATGTCGGTGTGGACCGCGACGCCCATCGTCAGGCCGCCGGACAGCGAGCCGCCCATCTCCTCCGCGAGCACGAGGCTCGAGAAGTAGTCGCCGCCCTGGCCGCCGTACTGCTCCGGCACGTGCAGGCCGAGGAAGCCGAGCTCGCCCATGCGATGGAAGACCGAGTCGGGGAAGGTCGTCTCCTCCCACTCCTCGGCGTGCGGCGCGAGCTCCTTCGCGACGAAGCGGGCGATCGACTCGCGCAGCTGGTCGTGGTGCTCGTTGAAGATGAAGTGCTTGCGCTGGGAGCCGAAGTCCGGCTTCAGCACGTCTGCGGTGGCGGCCATGCGAATAGCGTCTCCTCGTGCGCGGGGCTGGCTGGCCAGCAAGGCTGGTGAAAGTAGACAGTAGTGCTTCCCACTACCCGCTGCACCCGGTAGCGTGCGCACCATGGCCTACGACACCCTGCGCTACGACGTCGCCGACGGCGTGGCGACGATCGCTTTGGATCAGCCGGAAACGCGCAATGCGCTCTCAGACCAGCTGTTCGCTGACCTGCAGGCCGCCTTTGAGGCGGCCCGCGACGACGCGGCGGTGCGCTGCGTCGTGTTGACGTCCACGCACGACAGAGTCTTCAGCTCGGGCGCGAATCTCGCCGGTTTCGCGATGGACGTGCCGCTCGTGCACAAGCACTTCGGTATCGAGCGATTCCCGGCTCTGTTCACGACGATCGGCCAACTCGGCAAGCCGACCCTCTGCGCCGCCAACGGCCACGTGCTCGCCGGCGCTCTCGGGATCGCACTCGCTTGCGACCTGATCGTCGCGAAGGAGGGCGTCACGTTCGGCACGCCGGAGATCAATGTCGGCGCTTTCCCGTTCATGATCATGGCGCTGATCTACCGCAACCTCGGGCGCAAGAAGACGAACGAGCTGCTGCTGCTCGGCGACCGCGTCGACGCGCACGAGGCCGAGCGGATCGGCCTGGTCAACAAGGTCGTCGCGGCGGACGAGTTCGACGCTGCCGTCGCCGACTGGGCCGGCCGCCTCGCGTCCAAGTCGCCGGTGCTGATGAAGCTCGGCAAGGACGCGATCTACCGCCAGCAGGACATGGCCTACGAGGATGCGCTCGACTTCCTGCGCTCGCAGCTGACGATCGCCTTCTCGACCGACGACATCGTCGAGGGCGTCAGAGCGTTCTTCGAGAGACGGGAGCCGCAATGGACGGGTCGGTAAGCACCGAGGCGCCGCAGTCGATCCTGCGGCCGCTCGTCGAGGAGCTGAACGCGCGCCGCGCGAAGAACCTGCTCGGCGGCGGGCAGGAGAAGATCGACAGACAGCACGCCGCCGACAAGCTCACCGCCCGCGAGCGGCTCGCGCTGCTGATCGACGAGGGCACGTTCACCGAGCTCGGCATCCACGCCGGCATCCACTTCGCCGTCCGCGGCCTGGAGGGCAAGGAGGCGCCGGCCGACGGCGTCATCACCGGCTACGGCAAGGTCGACGGGCGCCTGGTCGCCGTCTGCGCCTACGACTTCACCGTCATGGCGGGCTCGATGGGCATGTCCGGCGAGATGAAGGTCACGCGCCTGCGCGAGCTGGCGCTGACGAAGCGGATCCCCTTCATCTGGCTGCTCGACTCGGCCGGCGCGCGCATCCAGGAGGCGGTCGGCTCGATGTTCGCCGGCTCCGGCTTCCTGTTCCGCGAGGAGGTCGTGATGAGCGGCGTGATCCCGCAAGTCGCCGCGCTGATGGGCCCGTGCGCCGCCGGCACCGCCTACATCCCCGGCCTCGCCGACTTCGTGCCGATGGTCAAGGGCCGCGGCTCGATGGCGCTCGCCGGCCCGCACCTCGTGCGCGCCGCGGTGGGGGAGGACGTCACGCAGGAGGAGCTCGGCGGCTCGCGCGTGCACTGCCGCAAGTCGGGCGTCGGCGACCTCGAGGTCAAGGACGACGAGGAGTGCATCGAGCGGATCAAGCAGTACCTCTCGTTCATGCCGCAGCACTGCGAGCAGAAGCCGCCGATTCGCCCGGTGAGCGATCCGATCGACCGCCGCGAGGAGTCGCTGCTCGACGTCCTGCCGGAGTCCAACCGCAAGCCGTACGACATGTACGAGGTGATCAGACGGATCGTCGACGACGGCGAGTACTTCGACCTCAAGCCGCAGTGGGCGAAGACGATCATCACCTGCTTCGCGCGCTTCGGCGGGCGGCCGTGCGGGATCGTCGCCAACCAGCCCAAGCAGCTCGGCGGGATCCTCGACAACGACTCGGCCGACAAGGCCGCGCGCTTCGTCAACCTCTGCAACGCGTTCGACATCCCGCTGCTGTTCCTGCAGGACGTCCCCGGCTTCATGGTCGGCACGAAGGTGGAGGAGGCCGGCATCATCCGCCACGGCGCGAAGATGCTCTACGCGGTCGCGAACGCGACGGTGCCGAAGATCACCGTCGTGATCCGCAAGGCCTACGGCGCCGGCTACTACGTGATGAACGGCAAGGCGTACGAGCCGGACCTGATCGTCGCCTGGCCGTCCGCCGAGATCTCCGTGATGGGCGCCGAGGGCGCCGTCGAGATCGTGATGCGCAGACAGGTCGAAGAGGCGGAGGACCCGGCCGCGATGAGAGCCCAGCTGATCGCCGCCTACAGAAGACTGATCGACGTCTACGTCCCGGCGAGAAGCGCGCTGATCGACGACATCATCGACCCGCGTGACACGCGCCCGACGATCTGCCGCGCGCTCGAGATGGCCGAGGGCAAGCGCGTCGAGCGACCCTGGAAACGACATGGAGTGGTGCCGGTATGAGCCTCGACGACCCCGTCATCATCACCAACTCCATCTCCGGTGTGGTCGCCAACCGCGACCAGTGCCCGGGGATCCCGTACACGCCCGAGGAGTACGCGGCCGAGGCGCGCCGCGCGGTCGACGAGGGCGCGTCGATGATCCACATCCACGCGCGCAGACCGGACGGCACGCCCTCCTACGAGGTCAAGGACTTCCGCGCGATCACGCAGGCGATCCTCGCCGAGGTCGACGACGTGATCGTCAACTTCTCGACCGGCGCGATCGGCATCTCGCTCGAGAAGCGGATCGAGTACCTGCGCGAGCTGCGCCCCGACGTCGCCGCGCTCAACATGGGCTCGATGAACTACGCGAAGTACTCCGCCAGACGCAGAGACTTCGTCTTCGCGACCGTCTTCGAGAACAGCTTCGAGACGATCGACACGCTGCTGAGAGCGATGAACGAGCTGGGCATCAAGCCCGAGCACGAGTGCTTCGACCTCGGCCACCTCGGCAACCTCGATCCCTTCATCGACATGGGGCTGCTGCGCGAGCCGCTGCAGATCTCCTGCGTGATGGGCGTCAACGGCGGCATCCGCCCGACCTCGCGCAACCTCGCCCACATGGCCGAGAACGTGCCGGGCGGCCCCGACGGTCCCAACAACTGGGGCGTGATCGGCATCTCGCGCGACCAGTGGCGGCTGATCGCCACGGCGCTCACGCTCGGCGGCAACGTGCGCGCCGGGGTGGAGGACAACTTCTACCTGCCCGACGGCTCGATGGCGCGCGGGAACGGCGACCTGATCGCCGCCGCGCGCAAGCTCGCCGAGGAGATCGGCCGCCGCCCGGCGACCGTCGCCGAGGCGCGCGCGATGCTGGGGACGCCGAAGCGCGCGGTCGCCGGAGTCGGAGCATGAGCGCCGGGCCGCTCGCGGGCCTGAGAGTCCTCGACCTCTCGCGCCTGCTGCCCGGCGGCTTCTGCTCGCTGCTGCTCGCCGACCTCGGCGCCGAGGTCCTCAAGGTCGAGGACACCGGCATGGGCGACTACGTGCGCTGGTCGCCGCCGTACGTCGAGGGCGCGGAGGACTCCGCCAGATCGGCGCTGTTCCTGAGCCTCAACCGCAACAAGCGCTCGATCCGCGTCGACCTCAAGTCGGAGGCCGGCAAGGAGGTGCTGCTGCGGCTCGCGCGCGAGCACGACGTGCTGTTGGAGTCCTTCCGCCCCGGCGTGCTCGACCGCCTCGGCGTCGGCTACGAGCGCCTCAAGCAGGAGAACCCCGGCCTCGTCTACTGCGCGATCACCGGCTACGGCCAGGACGGGCCGAAGCGCGACGCCGCCGGCCACGACCAGAACTACCTCGCGCTCGGCGGCCTGCTCGGCCTCACCGGCGAGCCGGGCGGCGCGCCGGTGCAGGCGGCGGTGCAGATCGCCGACGTCGGCGGCGGCGCGCTGATGGCGGCGGTCGGGATCCTCGCCGCGCTGCGCGAGCGCGAGCGCTCCGGCGAGGGCCAGGTGGTCGACGTCTCGATGTTCGACGGCGCGCTCTCCTTCCTCGCGATGACCGCCGCGCAGACGCTGCTCGACGGCACGACGCCGAAGCGCGGCCAGATGCCGCTCTCGGGCCAGTTCGCCTGCTACCGCCCGTACGAGTGCAGGGATGGCGGCTGGGTCGCCTGCGGCGCGCTGGAGCCGAAGTTCTGGCAGGCGTGGTGCCGCGGCGCCGGCCGCGAGGACCTGATCGAGCAGCAGTTCGCCGCGCCCGGCTCCGACGGCGTGCGCGCCGTCGAGGCGGCCTTCCGCGAGCGCACGCGCGCCGAGTGGGAGGCGTTCGCAGCCGAGCACGACTGCTGCCTGGAGCCGGTGCTCGACCTGCCGGAGGCGCTCGAGTCGGAGCTGGTCAGAGCGCGCGAGATGGTCGTCACGGTCGACCAGCCGGGCGCGAGCGCGCCCGTCAAGCTGCTCGGCCTGCCGATCAAGCTCGACCGCACGCCCGGCGATCCGGCGCGCGCGCCCGGCCCGGGACTCGGCGAGCACACCGACGAGGTGCTCGCGGCCGCCGGCTACGGCGCCGAGGAGATCGAGCGGCTCAAGGCGAGCGGCGCGGTCGCCGGACCGGCCGGCGCGCCGCAGGGATCGTTCCTTGGCGGCTGACCCGCGCACTGCCGGCGCGGCGGCGCCGTCCTCGGCGCGCCCCGACGGCTTGCTGAAGATGAGCGAGCTGGCCGAGCGCTCCGGCGTCAGCGCGGGCACGATCAAGCACTACCTGCGCGAGGGCGTGCTCGGCGGCGACGACGAGATCCGCCGCACGAGCCGCAACATGGCCTGGTACCCGCCCGACTTCGTCGAGCGGATCCGGCTCGTGAAGCGGCTCCAGGAGGAGCGCTTCATGCCGCTGCGCGTGATCGGGCAGCTCTTGCGCGACGAGCCGCAGCGGCTCGAGGCGCTGATCGAGCTGGAGGACCGCATCCTCGAGCGCGCCGCGGCGGCCGCCGGCGAGCGCACGCGCACCTCGCGCCGCGCCGTCGAAGAGGCGTACGACGTGCCGCGCAACGTGCTCGAGCGGCTCGAGCAGCTCGCGGTGCTGACGCCGAACGCGCGCGGCTACGACGCCGACGACGTGAAGATCATCGAGGCGATCTCGCGCTTTCGCGCCGGCGGCTACGACGAGGCGATCGGCTTCACCGTCTACGACACGATCCGCTACCGCGAGGCGCTCGCGCCGCTCGTCGAGGAGGAGGTGCGCGTCCTGCTCGGCCGCCTCGCCGGCACCGTCGACGAGGACCGCGCCGTCGAGATCATCGCCTCCGGCGCCGAGCCGCTCGAGCACCTGATCGCCGCGATGCACTCCAAGCTCCTCCTCGCCGCCCTGCGCCACGAGCGCGAGCAGCGCCGCGGCGGCTGAGCGGCGCGCTCAGCAGTCCACGACGACGAGGCGGACGAGGTTTTCGACGCCGCGTGCGAGTCGACCGTCGGCGGTGACCAGCCGCGTGTCGAGTCGCTCGGCGAGCGCGACGTAGGCCGCGTCATATGCGGAGCAGCGGTCGCGCAGATCCCAGACGCGCGAGCGGAGTGGGCTGTGTCGATGCGAGCTGAGTCTCAGCGTGCCAAGACGGCGGACTGCAACGGCCGCGTGCATGAGCGGCACCTTGCCACCCCGCACGAGCCCGCGCAGCGTCTGAAGTGCCTCCAACTGGAGGAGCTCGGGAGCGTCCGGGATCTCGCCTCGAAGCGCCGTGAGCACCGCGGCCTTCGCGTCTCCATCGAGCACGAGCTCGATCGCGCAGGAGGCGTCGAGCACCGGCATGGTCAGAACCGCTCGGCGCGACCGGCGTGCAGGGCCTCGAGAATGTCGCTCGTCGACACGTCGACACCGAGGGGCTCCAGTGTGCCAAGCCACTTGATCCATTCAGGGAACTCGAGCTGTCCCGGCTCGGGCGCGTTCTCGACCAGCACTCGCCGGGCCAGTTCGGACACGCTGACGCCGGTCGCCTCGGCGCGTCGCTGGAGCCAGCCGTATACGGAGTCGGGCATGATGATCTCTATCGCGCGGGACATCGCTCACCGAAGGCTAGGGAGCGACCTGTGACGGATCTACACGCGATTGCGTCGATTACCACACAGCTTTGTGTTCCTCCATCACGCCCCAGCCCTCGGCGAGGGCGATCGGGCCGGTGGAGGTGGGGAGGACGCCGGCGAAGGTGCCGAACGGCTGGCGGTACTCGCTGCGGACGAGCAGCAGGTTGTCGCGGTGCTCGCGCACGGCCTCGGTGGCGAAGCGCAGGTCGACGCCGTCGTCGGTCTCGACCGTGCCGAGGTCGTCGGCGAAGTGGGCGGCCGGACCGACCTCGACGGGCACGCCGCCGAGCCACACGGTCCGCTCGCTGGCGCGCTCCGGGTCGTTGACGCCGGCGACGAGGTTCCAGGCGAGGCTGCGGCCGTCCTCCGCGCGCCCGACGCCGGCGCACCAGCGCCACGCGGTGTGGCGCTCGTGGTAGCCGGCGCTGTCGTCGATCACGGCGCACGCGTCGACCGTGCGCACGACGCCGTCCAGCACGACCGTGCCGCGCGCCCGCACGCCGCCCTGCTTGCGCGTCCATGCATACGCGTCGCCGTTGGGGCAGATCGTCTCGACGCCGTCGACCTCGTCGAGCGTCAGGTCGATCTCCATCCCGTCGTCGACCACCAGCACGCGGCCGGGCCGGTCCATCCCCAGCCGCACGCCGCCGCCCGTGCGCCGCGTGCGCTCGCGCAGGCGGCCGGTCGCGCGGTCCCACACGGCCCAGAACGACTGGCGGCCGGGCCCGACGCGGGCGAGGCCGACGCACAGCATCAGCTCGGGCCCGTAGACGCCGACGTAGCGCCAGCGCTTCAGCGGGCGCGTCCCGCGCCAGGCGGGCATGCGCACAGGCGGGAGCGGCAGGCGGTCGAAGGCGGCCGGGCGGAAGAGGCCGAAGGTGCCACGATATGCCGTGATCTGGCGGTTTGAGGGAAGGACTGACGGCATGCGCGGGGGCGGTATGCTTGCTGACCGGTTGACTGACCAGTCAATCTGTCCTGCCTTGGAGAACCGACCACCGCATGCGCGCCGCGGCGATCCAGATGAACTCTACCGGGGATCGTCCCCGCAACCGCGCAGTCGCCGAGCGCCTCGTGCGCGCCGCCGTCGCCGACGGCGCGACGTTCGTCGTGCTGCCCGAGAAGTGGAACGTGCTCGGCACGCCCGAGCAGCTCGCGGCCGGCGCGGAGCCGCTCGACGGGCCCTCGACGACGTGGGCACGCGAGCTGGCGTGCGAGCTGCGGATCGACCTGGTCGCCGGCTCGATCGTCGAGCTGCGCGAGGACGGGCGCCGCTTCAACACCTCCGTGCACGCCGGGCCCGACGGCGAGCTGCGCGGCGTCTACCGCAAGCTGCACCTGTTCGACGTCGAGGTCGCGGGCACCGTCTACCGCGAGTCCGACGGCGAGGATCCGGGCGAGGAGATCGTCACGACGGCGCTGCACGACGGCAGCCTCCTCGGCATGGCCGTCTGCTACGACCTGCGCTTCCCGGAGCTGTTCCGCATCCTCACGCTGCGCGGCGCGCGCGTGCTCGCGCTGCCGTCCGCCTTCACGCTCGCGACGACGCGCGACCACTGGGAGATCCTGCTGCGCGCCCGCGCGATCGAGGACCAGTGCTTCGTCGTCGCCGCCAACCAGATCGGCGAGCACGCTCCGGGCAAGGTCTCCGGCGGGCGCTCGATGGTCGTCGACCCGTGGGGGACGGTGCTCGCGACCGCGCCCGACGGCGAGGGCTACGCGCTCGCCGAGCTGGACTTCGCCCGCCAGGACGCGATCCGCGCGAGCCTGCCGACGCTCCAACATCGCCGCCCGCAGGCCTACGCATGGCCGGACGCCGCGCTGGAGGCGGCAGCCTGATGGCCCGCACCAACGCCGAGCCCGCCGTCGACAAGCGGCGCATGATCCTCGACGCGGCCGTGCGCGTGTTCGCGCGCACGGGCTTCCACACGTGCCGCGTGTCCGACATCGCGGACGAGGCGGGCGTCGCCTACGGCCTCGTCTACCACTACTTCGACTCGAAGGACCAGATCCTCGACACGCTCTTCCTCGAGCGCTGGGACATCCTCCTGCGCGCGATCCAGGAGGTCGACGGCGAGGAGATCCCGCCGCGCGAGAAGCTCTACGCGATCACGTCCTTCATCGTCGACTCCTACCGCCACGACCCGGACCTGATGAAGGTCATCATCGTCGAGGTCACGCGCGCGGCGAACACCTTCGGCCGCACGCATCTCGCGCACATCCGCGAGGCGTACATCGGGATCGCGTCGATCGTCGAGAGAGCGCAGAGAGGCGGCGTCTTCCGCGCCGACATCACGCCCGACTTCGCCGCGCTGGCCTTCTACGGTGCGGTCGAGCAGGTGCTGACCGGATGGATCTTCGCGTTGCTGCCGACGGGCGAACGGGAATACGAGCAGGCCAAGACCCACATCGTCGAGACGATCTGCGGCGGGCTCGATCGCGTGGAGCGATCGTCCCCCGACCGCCGGGAGAGCTGATTGAATGCCGGAGCTGATGGCTGAAAGCGACCTTGTCAAGCGACTCGTCTGGTCTGGCCTGCTCGCCGGCATCGGCGCGCTCGCCAGCATCGCGACGCAGCGGGTCGCGGCGATGATCTGGATGCGCGCCTTCGGCGAGGAGCCGCCGGAATGACGGACGCCGCCGCCGAACCGGCGAACGACGGCCAGCCGACGGTCGAGGCCGCCGCGCTCGCCGCCGACGCCGTCCCGGAATCGGCGAGCGCCGCCGCGCCCACGCCCGTCGCCGTTCCCGCCTCGCCTCCCGCGATCGCCGACGAGCGCCCCGAGCTCGTCGTCGGCGCCGCCTTCGCCGGCGGACTCGTCCTCGCCCTCTTCCTCAAGCGCCTTGCCCGCTGATCCCAGACAAGCGACCATCGCCGACGCGGTCACGCAGGTGTCCGAGCGCGCCGCGCTGCTCGTGCGCGAGGAGATCGAGCTGGCGAAGGCGGAGATGACCGCGAAGGCGCGCAAGCTCGCGATCGGCGCCGTCGTCGGGATCGTGGCGGGCGTGTTCGTGCTGACCGGCCTCTTCTTCCTGCTCAACTCGGCCGCCTGGGGCGCCTACCTGATCTTCGGCGGGACCGCCTACTGGGCCGGCTTCATGATCGTCGCGGGCGCCCTGTTCGTGCTCGGCGCGCTCGCCGGCGGGCTCGCCTATCGCGCGCTGCGCAAGGGCTCGCCGCCGGCGCCGACGATGGCGATCGACGAGGCGAAGAAGATTCGCGAGACCGTCACCGCCTCGGAGGGCACCGCCTGATGCCGACCCGCACGCCGGAGCAGATCCGCGCCTCGATCGAGCAGAACCGCCAGGAGCTGGGCTCCTCGCTCGAGGTGCTGCGCGCCGAGGTGACCGCGCTGACCGACTGGCGCCAGCAGCTGCGCGATCACAGAAGAGAAGCGCTGATCGCCGCCGCGGTCGCCGGCTTCGTGATCGGCGGCGGGATCGCCGGCGTGACCGGAGTCCTGTTCGGCCGCCGCCGTCGCCGCCGCTGACGGCGCCGGCATCCCGCCAGGCATCGTCCTCGCCTGTTCGCGTACGAAGTACGCCACACAGGCTGCGTCCTCCCCTGGCGGGCGCCGACATCCGTCAGCGGCGGCGCCGGAACGTACGCTCAGGACACGTACGACGAGGGGATCCCGCCGACTCCGAGGAGTCCGGGGCCGACGTGCGTGCCGATGACGGGGCCGACCTCGGAGACGAAGCAGGGGTCGGTGCCGAAGATCTCGCGGCCGCGCTCGACGAGCCGTGCCGCTTCCGTGGGCGCCTGGATGTGCTGGACGACCCAGGCGTCGGCGCCGTCGTCGTGGCGCGAGCGCAGGTAGTCGACCATCCGCTCGAACGCGCGGCCCGACGTGCGGACGCGCTCGATCGGCGTGATCTGCTCCTCGAGCGTGAGGATCGGCTTGATCTTCAGCGCCGAGCCGAGATAGGCCTGCGCGGCGCCGATGCGGCCGCCGCGGCGCAGGTACTCGAGCGTGTCGACGGCGAACCACATCTGCAGCGCCGCGCGCGCCTCGCGCGTGTGCGCGACGACGGCCTCGGCGTCGAGGCCGCGCGCGGCCGCCGCGTGCGCGGCGAGCACGACGAGCCCCTGGCCGCCGCAGGCGCTCTGCGTGTCGAGCACGTGGATCCGCTCGCCGCCGCGCCCGAGCAGCTGCTCGCGCGCCTGCTCAGCCGATGCGAACGTGCCGGAGATCGCGCCCGACAGGTGCAGCGAGACGATCTCGCGCCCGTCGGCCAGCAGCGGCTCGTAGACGGCGAGGAAGTCGCCGATCGACGGCTGCGAGGTCGTCGGGAGCTGCTTCGCCGTGCGCAGGTGGTCGTAGTAGGCGTCGAAGTCCGGCAGGTCGGACTCGCGGTCCTCGCGGTGATCCCAGTGCACGTAGAGGCTGACCTCGTGGATGCCGCGCGCGGCGACGAGCTGGCGCGGGAGGTAATGACACGTGTCCGTGACGACGGCGACCGAGCCCATTCCCGGCGCACCCTATCGATGCGTCAGGCGGCGCGGGTCACCAGTAGGGATTGGCGAAACCCCCGCGGCGTCTGGCGGCGGGCGACGCTGCGCGGATGCTGCGTCCTCGGTCGTCGCAATAGCGCTGCTATTGCTTCCTCCCTGCGTCCTTGCCCCGCTTGGTCGCCCATCCGCCAGCCACTCACGCGGGCTTCGCCAATCCCTACTAGAGTCCGGCCGATGCGGCGGGCGTTTGCGTGTGCACTCTTCCTGTTCGTGCTCGCGGCGCCGAGCGCCTGGGCGCGCGACCCGATCACCCCGCTGAGCGACATCCACCGCGGGTTGAGATGCACGGCCGACACGGTCGTGCAGGGGACCGCCATCAGCAGCTTCGACGTCGACGTGCTCGACGTCGTCGCCGACGCGGACGGCACGGGCGCACGGATCCTCGTGCGCGTGTCGGGACCCGCTGTCGACGGCACCGGCATCGCGGAGGGCTTCTCCGGCTCGCCGGTCTACTGCCCCGACGCCAACGGCGTGATCGGCAACGCCGGCGCGATCTCCGCGACGGTCGGCCAGTACGGCGAGGACGTCGGGCTCGTGACGCCGATCGAGCAGATGCTGAGCCTGCCCGTGACGCCGCCGAGCGGCACGGTCCACGCGCCGAAGCTGCTGCACGAGGCTCGCCCGGTCGCCTCGCCGCTCGTGCTGTCCGGCCTGTCGCCGGCGCTCGGGGACCTGCTCGAGCAGACCGCGCTCACGCACGGGCACGCGCTCGTCGCCGCGCCCGCCGGCCCGCTCGGGACGTTCGCGCCGCAGCCGCTCGTGCCGGGCGCCTCGATGGCCGTCGCGCTCTCCAGCGGCGCGGTCGGCGCCGGCGCGATCGGCACCGTCACGTATCGCGACGGCAACAACGTCTACGGCTTCGGGCATCCGTTCGAGAGCGCCGGCCGTCGTTCGCTGCCACTGCAGGACGCCTACGTCTTCGCGGTCATCGGCAACCCGCTCGACACGAGCGACGCGACCTCCTACAAGCTCGCCGCGCCGGGCCACACGCTCGGCACGCTCACGAACGACGCGCTGACCGGCGTCGTCGGCACGGTCGGCGCGGCGCCGAGAACGGTGCCGCTGACGGTGCGCGTGAAGGACCTCGACACCGGCGCGTTCGTGCAGCAGCGCACCGACGTCGCCGACGAGATCGACCTCGGCAACCCCGACGGCCAGAGCGCGCTGTCCGCCGTCGCCTCGCTGGCGGTCGCGCAGGGGGTCACGAGCGCGTTCGACGGCGCGCCCGCGCAGGAGACGGGGCGCATGTGCCTCACGGCCCACCTGCGCGAGCTGTCGACGCCGCTGCGCTTCTGCAACCGCTACGTCGTGCAGGGCACGACGGACGACACGTCGCCGGCTCCGCTCGCGCTCGCGATGGGCGGCGACGCGGGCAACGCGCTCGGGATCTTCGCGAGCGCCCGCTTCCGCGCGCTGCACGTGACGCAGGTCGACGCGACGGCGCGCATCGTGCGCGGCGCGCGGCTCGCGACGATCCTCGGCGCGAGCGTCGCGCGGCCGCTCGTGCGCCCGGGGCAGCGCGTGCGCGTCGCGCTGCGCGTGCGGCTGCTGCGCGGCCCGCTGCAGACGGTCCGCTTCACGCTGCGGATCCCGCACGGGATCTCGCCCGGGCCGCACGCGCTGCGGTTGATCGGCACGCCGCTGGAGGACGCCAGCTCCCCCAGCAGCGACGCGCTCGCGATCCTGACCGCGCTGCTCGGCGGCGGCGGGGGAGGGGCCACCGGCCCGCAGTCGATGGGCCAGGTGGTCGCCGGCTTCCTCGGCACGTCGCGCTACGACGGCGTCCACGCGTCGCTCGACGGCCAGACGTGGAACGCCTACCTGAACAAGCAGGTGCGGATCGACGGGCGCGCGAGCGCCGTCGTGATCGTCGCGCCGCCGCGGCACGACGGCCACAAGCCTCCGCCCGCGATCGGGCGGATCCTCAGGCGCGGCTGAGCCGCGCCCCAGCGGTTCTCAGCCGAGCCGGTTCTCGATCGACAGCGGTGCCGCGGACGTCGCCTCGGCGGGCGCTTCCGCCTCGTCGGGCTGCTCGACGCCGAGCAGCTCCGCCAGCTCGCCGCTCTCGTACATCTCGGCGACGATGTCGGCGCCGCCGACCAGCTCGCCGTTGACGAACAGCTGCGGGATCGTCGGCCAGTTCGACAGCGCCGACAGCTCCTCGCGGATGCGCGGGTCGGGCAGGATGTCGACCGCCGCGAACGGCGCCTCGAGCGTCTGCAGCGCGCCGGCGGTGCGGGCGGAGAAGCCGCACATCGGCTGCTCGGGCGTCCCCTTCATGAACAGGATCACGGGGTTGGACTTGATCGCGTCCTCGATCGCGTCGCGGAGGGGGTTCTGCGTCTCGTCGCTCACGGTGGGGTCCTCATTCGGCCTTGGTCTTCAGGGACAGGGCGTGGATGCTGCCGCCCAGCTCGCCGTCGAACACGTCGTAGACGAGGCGGTGCTGGGCGATCCGCGAGAGGCCGGCGAACGCGGGGGCGATGACGACGGCCTCGAAGTGGTGCCCGTCGTCGCCGTGGACCTCCGCGCGCGCGCCGGGGATGCCGGCCTCGATGCGCTCTTTCAGCTCTTCCTTGGTTGCCATCGCGGCTTAGGGTAGCGCTGCGCGGGGGTCGCTACACTGAATGAAGTGATGCAGCCCGACGCGACGGAGACGACCCCGATGATCACGCTCACCGACAAAGGCGCCGAGAAGGTCCGCGAGTTCCTCTCCTCTCAGGGGAGCGAGGTCGAGACCGCCGGCCTGCGCGTCGGCGTGCGCGGCGGAGGCTGCTCGGGCTTCCAGTACGCGCTCGCGTTCGACCAGCAGCGCGACGGCGACCAGGTCTTCGAGCAGCAGGGCATCCGCCTGCTGGTGGACGAGCCGAGCCTTCCGTACGTGCAGGGCTCGGTGATCGACTACGTCGACGACCTCCAGGGCGCCGGCTTCAAGGTCGAGAACCCGAACGTCATCGCCGCCTGCGGCTGCGGCTCGTCCTTCCGGGTCGCCGACGAGCAAGAGGTCAGCGCGGTCTGACGCCGCCGCCCGCCGCTCAGGTGGGTTCGTTGTCGAGGCTGCGCCACAGGTAGCGGCACGCCAGCGTCCGGTGCGGGCGCCATGGCTCGGCGATCTCGGTCAGCTCGGCGGGGTTCGGCATCGCGGGCAGCTCGTAGGCGCGCTCGACGGCGCGTCTGATGCCGAGGTCGCCGACCGGCAGCACGTCCGGTCGCTGCAGATGGAACATCAGGAACATGTCGGCCGTCCACTGGCCGAGCCCCTTCACGGCGACCAGCTCCGCGGCGACCTCGTCGTCGGGCATCTCGTCCAGCCGCTCCAGCTCCAGTTCGCCGCCGACGACGTGCTCGGCGAGCGAGCGCAGGTACGACGCCTTCGCTCTCGACAGGCCGGCCGCGGTCCGCAGCTCGTCGAGGTCGTCGGCGATCAGCTCCGCCGGCGTCGGGGTGCGGCCGCCGTAGCGCTCCGTCAGGCGCAGGTAGATCGTGCGCGCGGCCTTGGTCGAGAGCTGCTGGCCGACGATCGCGCGCACGAGCGCGCCGTAGTGGTCGTCGGGCCGCCCGGCGCGCGCGTCGCCGAGCCCGTCGATGCCGACCGCGTCGAGCAGCGCGCCGAGGATCGGGTCGGCCGCGCGCAGGTGGGACTCGGGCGACATGCGCCGGCATGTTACGCGGGAGTCAGCGCGTCGCCCGCATTTGCGGAGAGAGGCCGGAGTCCGCGCTAGGATTCGGGGCGTATGCGCGTTGCGTTGGTTTCGCCATACTCGTGGACGTACCCAGGCGGCGTGACCCGGCACATCGAGGCGCTGGCGGAGCGCTTCCTCGCCGAGGGTCACGACGTGCGGGTGCTGGCGCCGTACGATCCCGACGATCGGCTGTCCGCCGTGCTGCATCGCGGCGCCGCGCCGCAGCGCCGTCCCGTGCCGGACTACCTGATCCCGCTCGGGCGCTCGATGGGCTTCAGAGCCAACGGCGCCGTCTCGAACCTCTGCTCGCGCACCGCGGGCCTCAGCCAGATGCGGCGCGAGCTGCGCGCGGGCGGCTTCGACGTCGTGCACCTGCACGAGCCGATCGTGCCGATGCTGTGCTGGGACGCGTGCGTCTCGACGCGGCTGCCGCTCGTCGGCACGTTCCACGCCTACTCGACGAACCGCCTCACGAACAACCTCGCGAGCGCGATGGGCGCACGGCGGCTGTTCAACCACCTGCACGTGCGCATCGCCGTCTCCGAGGCCGCGGCCTGGACGGCGCAGCGCTTCTTCGGCGGCCGCTACCGGATCGTCCCCAACGGCGTCGCCGTCCCGGAGGCGGGCGCGCCCGCGCCGCGCGGGGTGGGCGGGGCCGAGTCGCTGCGACTCGCGTTCGTCGGCCAGGCGGTCGAGCGCAAGGGCCTGCCGGTGCTGCTGCGCGCGTTCGAGGCGCTGCGCGAGCACATCCCGGTCGAGCTGACGGTCGTCGGCGCCAACCGCGACGAGGTCGAGCCGCTGCTGCTCGACGACCGCGGCGTGACCGTGCTCGGCCGCGTCGATGACGCCGAGAAGCAGCGCGTGCTCGAGTCGGCCGACGTGCTGTGCGCGCCGTCGCTCGGCGGCGAGAGCTTCGGGATGGTGCTGACGGAGGGCTTCGCGGCCGGCACGCCGGTCGTCGCCTCCGACATCGCCGGCTACCGCGACGTCGTGCGCGACGGCGTCGACGGGCTGCTCGTCCCGCGCGGCGATGCGACCGCGCTCGCCGAGACGCTGCGCGACCTGTGGCACGCGCCCGAGCGGCGCGTCGCGATGGGGGAGGCCGCCGGGCAGCGCGCCGAGCGCTTCGCCTGGCCGCACGTCGCGCGCGAGGTGCTGGGCGCCTACGAGGACGCGATCGCGACGCCGGCGCCGCAGGGCGCGCTCCAGCGCGCCGCGGTGCGGATCGGCGCGCAGCCCGCCGACCTCCAGCCGCGCGTGCGCCCGCAGCGCCTGCCGAGCCTCGAACCGCCGCTGCCCGCGGGCAGTCGGCGCCCGGCGGTCGCGTTCGCGCGGCGCGCGGCGATGGCCGCGTTCGCGCTGCTCGCGCTCGCCGGCACGGTGCTCGCCTTCCGCCGCATCGGCGTCCACGAGATCGTCTCGACGCTGCTGAGCTCCAGCCCCGCCTGGGTGCTGGTCGGCCTCGGCGTGATGTGCTCCGCGATGGCCGTGCGCGCGATCTCGTGGCACGCGATCCTCAAGGCCGCGATCCCCGGCGGGCGCGTGCGCCTGCGCGACGCGATGCAGGGCACCTTCATCGGCGTGCTGATGAGCGCGACGCTGCCGGCGCGCCTCGGCGAGCCGTCGCGCGCGCTGATCGTCGCGCGCCGCAGCGGCCGGCCGCGCGAGAACCTGCCGGTCGTGCTCGGCACGATCGTCTCGCAGACGCTGCTGAACATCCTCGCGCTGATGGTGCTGGGGGTCGTCACGTTCTCGAGCGTGAGACTGTTCAGCAGCCATCGCAGCGCGCTCGTCCTCGTGGCCGTGACGCCGCTGATGCTGCTCGCGCTCGTGCTGCTGGCTCCGCCGCTGCTGAGCGCCGCGCGCCGCTCGCGCTTCGCGAAGCTGCAGGAGCTGACCGGGCAGGCGCGCGACGCGCTCGCGCGTGTGCGTGCCGGGCTCGCGGTCTTCCGCCAGCCGAAGCTCGGCGGCACGGCGGTCGCGGCGCAGCTCGCGGCGTGGGGGCTGCAGTGGCTGTCCTGCTACACGTTGCTCGTCGCGCTCGGGCTCGACCATCAGGCCGGCATCGGCGCCGCCGCGGCCGTCCTGTTCGCGGTGAACGTGACGGCCGTGCTGCCGGCGACGCCGTCGAACCTCGGCATCTTCCAGGCGGCGTGCGTCGTCGTGCTGAGCGGCGGCTACGGCGTCTCGCAGGCCGACGCGCTCGGCTACGGGATCATCCTGCAGGCGGTCGAGATCGCGACGGCCGTGATCATGGGCATGCCGGCGCTCGTGCAGGAGGGCCTGTCGTGGAAGGACGTGCGCCTGCGCGCGATCCAGACGGCGCCCGTCGAGCTGCGGGCGCGCCCCCACGCGCCCAAGCCCGCTCCCTCCGAGGCGTAGGCCCCCAGGCCCGCCGCCGGCCTCCCGCGGCCGGCGGGGGCGGTTCCGGCTACGCGGCCGCGAGCGCCGAAGAAGCCTCTTGGAAGAGGCCCATCTGCTGCGCGAGCGACTCGCCGCAGTAGGCGCGCACGACGCCCAGCTCCTCCACGATCGCGTTGGCGCGCGCCATCAGCCGCGCGAACTCGGGGCTGGCGCTCAGCGCGTCGAGCTGCGCGCGCTGGCCGTGCACGAGCATGAAGCCCGCGAGGCCGCCGCCGTGCGGCTGCAGCAGGCACGGCTCGAAGCCGTCCACGCGGCCGTTGGCCTGCGCCTCCTGCCAGAACGCCACGGTCTCGCCGAACACCTCCAGCGCTTGCTGCTCGCGTCCGCGGACCACCTCGCCCCATCCGATGAACAGCGCGTCGTCTGCCATGCGACTTCTCCTTCGGTTGGTCGCCGTAGAGCGACGTATGCCCAACCGAAGGGGCGTTGATGCCGGAGCGGAGCTGTCGGGTCAGTCGACGCCGGCGGCGTCCGCCGCGCGCTCGACCTCGGCCTCGACGGCGCCCTCGCGCGGGTCCTCGTCGAGCAGCGTGGGGTCGCGGTCGGAGCCGGCGATGATGTCGTCCGGCGCCTTGTCCTTCGGCAGGAAGCCGCTTCTCATGCCGAAGTAGACGGCCTGCGGGTGGTGGGCGACGATCGCGACCGTCGACTGCTCCGGCTCGACGGCGTAGCCGCCGGACAGGCGCATGCCGATCGAGGGCGCGTCGAGCAGGGCGAAGACCTTCTCGTGCTCGGACTGGTCCGGGCAGGCGGGGTAGCCCCACGAGTAGCGGCGGCCCTGGTCGAGCTCGATCCCGAGGTCGGAGCGGACCTTCGCGTGCAGCCACTCGGCCATGCCCTCGGCCGTCTGCACGCCGAGGCCGTGGACGAACAGCTGCTCGGCGAACTCGCCGTCCTTCTCCAACTGCGCCATCAGCTCGGTGACCTCGTCGCCGGCGGTGACGACCTGGAGCGCGACGACATCGCGCTCGCCGCTGTCGAGCGGGCGGTAGAAGTCCGCGAGGCAGATGCGGTCGTGCTTCGGCTGGCGCGGGAAGACGAGCCGGTTGATCTCCTTGTCGTGGTCCTCGGGGTCGAAGATCACGACCTCGTTGCCCTCCGAGGCGACCGGGAAGTAGCCGAGCTTCGCGCGCGGGTGCAGGTATCTCTGCTCGGCCCACATGCGCTCCAGGCGCGGCTGGAAGTTATCGCTGACGAGCTCCTTCCAGGCGTCGCCCTTCACGCCGCGCCCGCCCCAGTGGAGCTTGAAGAGGACGTGCGTGTCGAGGTGCGGGTAGACCTCGTCCAGCGGCACCTCGACCTCGCGCACGCCCCACCACGGCGGGGTCGGCACGGGGGTGTCGGTGCGCGCTGCGCTGCGCACCGAGCTGTCGGTGACCGGCGGGCCGTCGTCCACGACGACCGGCTTCTCGCGCAGCGTTCTGGCGGCTGCGCGCGTCTTCTCGACGAGCGCGGCACGCGCCTCCTCGTCGACCAGCTCGTCCATCTTCGCCAGGCCCTCGAACGCGTCCTTGCAGTAGAAGACGCCGGGCTCGTAGACGGCGTCGTCCTCTCTGCCGTGCGGGTAGAGGATGCGCAGGCCGAAGTCGCGGTTGATCGCGGCGCCGCCGATCAGCACCGGGAACGGCAGCGCGCGCTCGTGCAGCTCCTGCACGCACAGCGGCATCTGCTTCGAGGTCGAGACGAGCAGGGCGGAGAGGCCGATCGCGTCCGCTCTGTGCTCCTGCGCGGCATCGAGGATCGTCGAGATCGGCACCTGCTTGCCGAGGTCGACGACCGTGTAGCCGTTGTTCGTCAGGATCGTGTTGACGAGCGACTTGCCGATGTCGTGCACGTCGCCGAAGACGGTCGCGATCACGACCGTGCCCTTCGTGTAGCCCTCGATGCGGTCGAGGTAGTTCTCCAGGCGCGCGACGGCCTTCTTCATCACCTCGGCGCTCTGGAGCACGAAGGGGAGGATCAGCTCGCCCGCGCCGAACTTGTCGCCGACCTCCTTCATCGCCGGCAGCAGCACGTCGTTCAGCGTGGGCACCGCACCGATCTTCTCGACCGACTTGTCGATCCAGTCCTCGACGCCGTCCTTCTTGCGCCGCAGGATGTGGAAGTGCAGCGCCTCCTCCGGCTCCATGCCGGCGGTCGGGTCGGCCTTCTCGTCCTCGGCGGACTCGCCCTTCTCCTCGAAGTGCTCGATGAAGCGCTGCGTCGCGTCGTCGCGGCGGTTGAAGACGAGGTCGTCGGCGAGGTCGCGCTCGACCTGTGGGATCTCGGAGTAGGGCGTGATGTCGGCGGGGTGGACCATCGCGAGGTCGAGGCCCGCTTCGACGCAGTGGTGCAGGAAGACGGAGTTGAGGACCTCGCGCGCGGCTCTGCCGAAGCCGAAGCTGACGTTCGAGACGCCGAGCGAGGTGAGCACGCCGGGCAGGGCGGCCTTGATCTCGCGGATCCCCTCGATCGTCTCGATCGCCGAGTCCTTGAACTCGTCCGAGCCGGTCGCGAGCGTGAACGTGAGCGCGTCGAAGATCAGCGTCTGCGGATCCATCCCGTGCTCGTCGCAGACGTAGCCGTGGATGCGCTTGGCGACGTCGACCTTGCGCTGGCGCGTCTTCGCCATCGACTCTTCGTCGATGGTGAGCGCGATCAGCGCGGCGCCGTGCTCGATGCAGAGCGGGACGACGTGGTCGAGCTTGTCGCGGCCGGCCTCGAGGTTGACCGAGTTGACGACGGCGCGACCGGGGATCTGCTCCAGTGCGGCCTTCATCACGTCAGGCTCGGTCGAGTCGACCTGGATCGGGGCGGGGAGGGACAGCGAGACCTTCTTGACGAGCGTTGCCATCTGCTCGGCCTCGTCCTGGCGCTCGGTCAGCGCTACGCAGAGGTCGAGGATGTGCGCGCCGCCCTCGACTTGGCCCTCGGCGATCTGCAGCAGGCCGTCGTAGTCGTCTGCCAGCAGCATCGCCTTCGCCTTGCGCGAGCCCTGCGAGTTGACGCGCTCGCCGACGATCGTCGGGCGCGGCTCCTGGGCGAGCTGCGTGGCGGCGATCATTGAGGAGACGTGCGGCGGACGGGCTTGCGGTCGCTCGCTCGGCGTCAGGTCCTTCACGCGCTCCGCGATCGCGCGGATGTGGTCGGGCGTCGTGCCGCAGCAGCCGCCGACGACGTTCACGCCGTAGCGCTCGACGAACTCGCCGAGCGAGGCGGCGAGCGGCTCGGGCTTCTCGGGGAAGATCGTCTCGCCGTCGGGACCCTGCAGCGGCAGGCCCGCGTTCGGGATGCAGTGGACGGGGATGGGGGAGAGCTCGCCGAGGAAGCGGATCGCGTCGCGCATGTCCTCGGGGCCGGTCGAGCAGTTGAGCCCGATCACCTGGATGTCGAGCGCCGTCAGCGTCGTGAGGACGGCGCTGATGTCGGTGCCGAGCAGCATCTTGCCGCCGTTGGGCAGCAGCGAGACGGAGCACTGGATCGGCAGAGTGGTGCCGGTCGCCTTGAACGCCTCGCGCGCGCCGAAGATCGCGGCCTTGACCTCGAGGATGTCCTGCGCGGTCTCGATGATCAGCAGGTCGGCGCCGCCCTCGACGAGCCCTCTCGCCTGCTCGGCGAACACGTCGACGAGCGCGCGGAAGGAGATGTTGCCGAGCGTCGGGTCGTCGGAGGCGGGCAGGAAGCCGGTCGGTCCGATCGAGCCGGCGACGAAGCGCGTCTCGCCGGCCGCTCTGCGCGCGATCTGTGCGGCTCTGACGTTGATCTCGTGCGTATGGTCGCCGAGGCCCCACTCGTCGAGCTTCAGTCTGGACGCCTGGAAGGTGTCGGTTCTCGACGACCTGCGCGCCGGCGTCGAGCATCGCCGTGTGGACGCCCTCGATCACGTCAGGACGGTGCAGCACGAGCGCCTCGTGACACTTGCCCTCCAGCCCGCCGTAGTCGGCCTGCGTCAGGTCGAACTGCTCCAGGGTGGCGCCCATGCCGCCGTCGAAGACGACGATTCTGCGGCGGATCGCATCGAGGTAGTCGCGCATTGCGGCGATCCTAGCAGCGGGGCGGGCAACCTTGACACGGGCGTGGGAAGGTTGCCCGGGGTCCTGGGAAAGCGGTTGCGGACCCTGTCTCGCGACGGTCAGTCCAGCATGCTTGTCAGCGACGGCGCGTCGTTCGTCCCTGCGCGCTCGATCTCGACCTGTGCGCGTGCGACCAGTTCCAGCGGTCGCGTTCCGGCAACGAAGGCCGCATGCGTCACTCGATCGAGCCCAGCTCCCACCAGAGGGGCGGCGGTTCGGAGCGCGGCTACAAGGCCGAAACCCGCCGTCTGCCCGCCATGTACGACGAGATTGCGCTGACGATAGAGCCGGCGCAGGGCTTCGCCGGCTCGCTCACGGACGGCGATCAGCTCATCGCGCGGCGCACGCACCAACCGCTCCATGCGCCGAGCCGCCATCTGGTCGGCTGGACGGACGAGTTGAAGGTCCTCGCGCTGACGTATCGCTCGGAGGACTCGTTCTGCTCGTTCCTTGTTGGTCGTGTAGTGACGCAACTCCTCGGCGAGAGCATCCGGCAAGTCTGCGGCCTGGTAGACGCGTGCCCAGGCGATCGTCGTCAGTTCGGCGCGCGGCCACGAGCAGGCGACGAGATTTGCGAGACGTTCTGCCGTGACGACCTTGCCGACGTCGCCTGGACCTGACAGGAGAGACTCCACGGCAGCCCAGCCGGCGGCCGCTGCGACTGGGGCCGGGGCAGTGTTCAGATGTGAGAGCAATTCGAGAGCCTGGTCCACGGAGTCGAAGGCGGTGATGTCGAGCAGCTTTCTCTCTCGTTCGAGCGCGCGCACCTCCGCACGTCGCGACCGCTCGGTCGCGATCGGCACGGGATGGCCTGCGACGAAGACCTCGGCAAGGATCTCGGTGCTGTTCCGGCTGCCGACAGCTGCTCGTGCGCGAAGGCGGTCCGCGGCATCGGCGGCGACAGCCGCAGCTGAATGCGCGTCTCGAGCGGTGATTGCGATGGCGAAGCCGCCGTGCTGTCGCACCGCCGGAAAGTCGTGATATCTGAGCCATTCGCTGACGGCTCTGGCATCGCGCCATTCGACCGGCGGGATCAGCCGTCTGCTTGGAGGACGGGTGCACACGATCATCGTCGAGTAGACGCGGGGCCTTGCCTCGACGAGCTGTGCAGCTTCGCCCATGACGCGATCGACGTCGATCATCGAGGCGGTGTTGCGGAGGTTCTGACCCAGTCGCGAATGCGGGTCGTTGAGAACCCATGTCGGAGCAGCTCGTTTGTGAGTGCACGGGCAACCTGCTCCCGGCTTGGCGGGTCCGGGGAACGCACTGCGGTCTGCCACCGGCTCAGACCGTGAGTCTCGACATCGTCGATCCATGTGCAGAGCTCGTGGTAGTTCGCCCCGCCAGCGGTGAGATCCTGGGTCAGGAGCGTCTTGAGACGCCGCCGAGGCTCTCTTTCACCAGCGGCAGGATCCCGCGCGGCGAGACTCGCGACAGCTTGGGAGAAGCGTCTGAGCGCTGTGACGCTGAGCGCGCCGCTTTGCACTCCGTCGCTGGCCTCCTTCAGCTCGCGAAGCGCAAACGGCAGGCCGACATCCCACAAGGTTCGTTGCCATTGGACGCCGGGCCCGACGAAGTCGTCGATCCGAGCCAGGACGTCGTTGACGTAGTCGTTTTGCGCAGCCATTGGCGCTACACTCACCTCAGGTCGCGATGCGACCACGATCTAAAAGGGGCCTGACGTTCCACCGGAACCTCTTGCCCCTGACCTTGAAGCCCGGCCCCGTGCCGGGCTTCTTCGTTAAGCCGACGAGGCAGGAGATGTCGGCTCAGCCACGATACGACGCTGGTCGCTGCTCCGCCACCGCAAAGAGCGGTGATTCTTCTTGCGATCTGCCGCCGACGTCCCGGCGCTCAGGCGGCTGCCGGCGTCGGCGGCGGGAACAGCTGCGTGAAGCGCTTCGCCTTGCGCTTGTCGCCGGAGAAGCGCAACGTGCCGTCGGCGAGCGCGTCGGCGAGCGGGCGGCGCCCGTGCATGACGTCGAGCAGTGTCGTCGGCGGGTCGGCCTGGATCACCGCGTCGGCGTCCGGCAGTTCGCCGCGCTCCTTCTGCACAAGGCCGTCGGCGACCGTCACGGCGAAGCGCTCTTCGCCGAGCCGCAGCTCGATGCGGGCAGCGAAGCCCTTGGCGTTCTCGGCGTCGAACAGCGTCTGCAGCGAGACGACGTGGGCGTCGGGGCTCGTGCGCATGTCCGCGGTCGGCTCCGGTGCGTTCGCGCCGCCCCAGCGACCCAGCTCGATCAGCACTGGTTCGAGTGCGCGGCCGCGGGCGGTCAGCTCGTAGACCCGCGATGCATATGGCGGCGGCAACCGGCGATGCTCGACGATGCCCGCCTGCTCGAGATCGCGCAGGCGCTGGGCGAGCACGTCGGGGCTTACGTGCGGCAGGCCCGACCGCACGTCGGTGAAGCGCTTGGGCCCGAGCAGCAGCTCGCGCACGACCATCAGCGCCCAACGCTCGCCGACGACGTCGAGCGCGCGGGCGATGCCGCAGGCGTCGCCGTAGCTGCGCTTGCCTGACATAGGCCAAGACTACCATGTATGAGGAAGAACCAATCAGATGGTTGGAAATTCCAATCCTGTGATATGACTCCGAGCATGACGTCGACCCAAGGAGCCGCCGTGATCGCCGCCGAAGACCGACCGGACGCGCTGGCTGGCGCTCTACGTGCTGTGCACGGGCGTGCTGATGATCGTGCTCGACGCGACCGTCGTGAACGTCGCGCTGCCCTCGATCCAGGACGACCTCCACTTCACGCAGACCAACCTCGCGTGGGTCGTCAACGCCTACCTGATCGCGTTCGGGGGCCTGCTGCTGCTCGGCGGCCGCATCGGCGACCTGCTCGGCCATCGGCGCATCTTCCTGATCGGCCTCGGCGTCTTCACGAGCGCGTCGCTGCTGTGCGCGCTCTCGCAGAGCCAGGCCCTGCTGATCGGCGCGCGCTTCGTGCAGGGGATCGGCGGCGCGTTCGCCTCCGCGGTCGTGCTGGGGATGATCGTCACGATGTTCCCCGAGCCGCGCGACCAGGCGAAGGCGATCGGCGTCTACGGCTTCGTCGCCTCGGCCGGCGGCTCGATCGGTCTGCTGCTCGGCGGCGTGATCACGCAGTCGATCAACTGGCACTGGATCTTCTTCATCAACGTGCCGATCGGCATCGCGACCGCGCTGCTCGCGCGCCGGCTGGTTGCCGCGCGCCCGGGGATCGGCCTGTCCGCCGGTGCGGACCTGCCCGGCGCGGTGATGATGACGAGCGGCCTGATGCTCGGCGTCTACGCGATCCTGCAGGTGAGCGGGAAGGGCTTCGGCTCGTGGCAGGTGCTCGGCTTCGGCGCCGCGTCGCTGCTGCTGCTGACGGCGTTCGTGCTGCGCCAGGCGCGCATCGAGAACCCGCTGATGCCGCTGCGGCTGTTCCGCTCGCGCAACGTCAGCGGAGCGAATCTCGTGCTCGGCCTGCTCGTCGTCGGCATGTTCGGGATGTTCTTCCTCGGCGCGCTCTACATGCAGCGCGTTCTCGCATACTCACCGCTCGAGGTCGGCTTCGCCTTCCTGCCCGGGACGATCGTGATGGGCACGATGTCGCTGCGCGTCTCGGGGCCGGTCAGCATGCGCTTCGGCGCGCGCAAGATCGTCGTCGTGTGCCTCGCCGCGATCGGCGTGGCGATGCTGCTGTTCGCGCGCACGCCGGTCGCCGGGCACTACGTCGTCGACCTGCTGCCGATCATGCTGATCTTCGGCTTCGGCGCCGGGCTCGCGTTCCCCGTGCTGATGCAGCTCGCGATGTCGGGCGCCACGCCGAGCGACGCGGGGCTCGCGTCGGGCCTCGCGAACACGACGCCGCAGGTCGGCGGCGCGATCGGCCTCGCGGTGCTCGCGACGCTCGCGTCGAACCGCACGAACACGCTGCTCGCCCAGGGCCACTCGCAGGCCTCGGCGCTCAACGGCGGCTTCCACCTCGCCTACCTCGTCGGCGCCGCGCTCGTGCTCGTCGCGATCGTCGTCGCGCTGACGGTGCTCCAGCCGGTCGCGCACCCGGCGATGGCGCACGGCCACGCACCCGAGGGCGAGCCGGTTCCGGGCGCGGAGCCGGTCTACTCGGAGGCGTAGCGCCGCGGCCCGCCGAGCGGACGCCGCTTCTCAGGTCTGCTTCACGACCGCGTAGACGACGCGTTCGGCGGCCTCGATGACGGTCTCGCCGATGCGGGCGCAGCGCCGGTAGAGCTCGCGGCGGGCGATGCGCTCGGTGCGGTCCCCGACCGCGAGCAGCGTCGCCATGCCCTTGTAGTAGGCGTCCTCCAGCTCCCGCTCCGCGGCGATCGCGGCGTCGGCCGCGGCGGTCGCGGCGTCGCCGTCGGAGCCGAGGTGCGCGATCGCCGCGTCGAGGTGCCGCAGCGCGTCGCCGAGCAGCTTCGCCATCTGCGCGATGCCGGGATCCGGCGGGCTGGCCATCGCGTCCGACTCGTTGACGACGCCGCGTGTTTCGCTGAGGATCCGGTCGATCGCGCGCGAGAGCGCGAACACGTCCTCCGGCTCGAGCGGGAGCACGAACGCGGCGCGCAGCGCGCCCAGCAGATCGCGCTTGGCGACGTCCCCGGCGCCCCCGGCGTCCCGCAGAGCGCCTGCCGCCGCGGCGTCGCCGGCCGCCCAGGCCGCGAACGCGTCGACGCCCTCGATCGTGACCGCGACCTGCCGGCGCAGCAGCCCGAGCACGTCGGGCGTCTCGGGCAGGAACCAGCCAGGTCTCACGTCGCCGCCTGCCAGATCGCGAGCGCGGCCGCGGCGAGCGCGGCGGTGACGGGCATCGTCACGATCCAGGCGATCCCCATCTGGCGCACGACCGCCCAGTGCACGTGATGCCAGCGCCGCCGGCCCAGGCCGATCCCGACCATCGAGGAGGCGACCACCTGGGTCGTCGCGACGGGCGCGCCGACGAGCGAGGCGCCGAGGATCACGCCCGTGGAGGCGGTCTGGCTCACGAGGCCCTCGATCGGCTGGATGCGGTAGATGCGCCGGCCCACGGTGCGAATGATCCGCCATCCGCCAAGCGCGGTGCCGGCGGTGAGCGCGATCGAGCAGGCGACCTTCGTCCACGTCGGCGCGGCGGACAGGCTGTCGATCTTCCCGCCGGCGAGCAGCAGCGCGGCGATCACGCCGACCGACTTCTGCGCGTCGTTGGCGCCGTGGCTGAACGCGAGCGCGGACGACATCCCCCACTCGCCGGCGCGGACGGGCGTGCGCCAGCGTCGCGTCGCGCGGCGGGCGAGCCGTCGCAGCGCGCGGATCAGCAGCAGGCCGGCGAGCGCCCCGAGCGGCGGGGCGACGGCGAGCGCGATCAGCACGCCGAAGACGCCGACCGGGCGCCAGCCCTCGATCCCGCCCCAGTTGACCGCGTGGATCCCGCCCTCGAGCAGGCTCGCGCCGACGAGGCCGCCGACGAGCGCGTGGCCCGAGCTGGACGGCAGCCCGAGCCGCCAGGTGACGAGGTTCCAGCTGACCGCCGCCGCCAGCCCCGCCGCGATCACCTCGACCGTGCTCGACGCCGACGTCATCACGATGCCGCCGATCGTGTCGGCGACCGCGGCGCCGAGCAGCAGCGGGCCGAGCAGGTTGAAGACCGCCGCCAGCACGATCGCCTGCCGCGGCGTCGCGGCCCGCGTCGCCACGAGCGCGGCGATCGCGTTCGACGCGTCGTGCAGCCCGTTCGTCACCGCGAACGCGACCGCCAGCAGGATCGCCACGACCAAGCCGATGTCCACGAGCGGGACTCTACGGTTGGGTGGCGGTGCCGACGGGTCGGTGACGGTTGACATCTCGATCCGTGATGTCCATCATCCTGTATCGAGATGATGAACATCATGACATCGGGCGATGCCGCTCGCCTTCTGGATGCTCTCGCTGAGCAGCTGGCGCACGCGGGCGCCTCGTACGAGTTCGTGGTGGTCGGCGGCTCCGGTCTGCTCGCGCTCGGATTGGTGACGCGTCCGACGCGCGACGTCGATGTCGTCGCGCTGCGCGAGGGGGACACGCTGCGGACTGTCGATCCCTTGCCGGAGGCACTGCGCATCGCGCGCGACCGCGTCGCCCGCGACTTCGCGCTGCCTGACGACTGGCTCAACGCCGGGCCGGCTTCGCTGCTGGACTTCGGCCTCCCCGAAGGGTTCCTCGGCCGCGCGCAGCGCCGTGACCACGGGACGGCGCTGACGGTCTGGTACGCGTCGCGCGTCGATCAGATCCACTTCAAGCTCTACGCAACGGTCGACCAGGGGGCGGGCAAGCACGAGGCCGACCTGCGCGCGATGGATCCGACCCATGAGGAGCTGCTCGCGGCGGCGCGCTGGACCCGCACGCATGATCCCTCGGAGGGCTACCGGACGTCGCTGGGCCAGGTGCTCGCGGCGCTGGGAGTCGACGATGCGCCCCTCGGCCCTTAGCCGGCGGCTCGACGAGGCGCTGCTCGCGTTCGCCTGGGACGAGTGGGCGCAGATGGGCGTACTGGCGTTGCCGCATCGCCGCAGTCCCTGGGCGCAGGATCCGGAGGCGCTCGTCGTCTTCACGTTGGAGGTCGCGCGCGACGATCCGCGCCTGTTCGACGAGTTGCTCGACTGGCTGCTGGTCAACGAGGGGCTGTTGAGCGTTCGCCGGCTGCGCGCGGTGTGCGACGGGCCGGACGACGAGCGGCTGCTCGCCGGCGCGCTCGGTTGGCTGGCACGACACCGGCCGCGCGCGCGCTTGACGTCGCGGGCCGCCCCGGAGCCTGCGGGCGATCCGGAGCCGCTCTTCCGCAACCTGACGGTGAGCATGGGCGATCCCGACCCCGCGTTCGCAGCCGTCGGGCTGTTGCGCTCAGAGGCGAAGCCGACGGAGAAGGCCGTCCGCCCGGACCTGCGCGCCGGGATCAACCTCGCCTTCCGGTTGCGCGAGCTGCTCGGGGTCGGCGCGCGCGCAGAGGTCGTCCGCTTCCTGCTGACGGTCGCGGCGCCGGTCGTGAGCGCACAGGCGGTCGCGCGCTCGGCAGGGTTCGCCAAGCGCAACGTGCACGATGCGCTCGCGTCGTTGCACGCCGCTGGCGTCGTCTCGCTGTGGACGGTCGGGAACGAGCAGCGCTACCAGATCGATCGCTCGACCTGGACGCAGCTGCTCGCCATCGACAGCGACGGCCTGCCCCAGGAGCGCGCCTGGCCGCAGCTGCTCGCCGGCCTGCGCAAGGTGCGGCGCTGGCTGCACGACCCCGGTCTCGGCGAGCTGTCGGAGTACATGTGCGCGAGCCGGGCACGCGATCTGCTGGAGGAGGTGCGGCGCGACTTCGAGCACGCCGCCCTCCCGGTCGGAAGTCATCCCGCCGAGGGCGCGTGGGGCGATCTCGAGGCGCTCGTCGACCGCGTCCTCCTCGAGCTCGCGGCGGGCGGCTCCGAGCATGGCTGAGCAGGTTCCGGCGGTCGGCATGGTCCTTGCCGCGATCGAGCGGCGCGACTGGGCGGGGCTCGAGCGGCTGCTCGATCCGGACGTCCACTGGACGACGGCGGTGGAGGAGCACCTGCGCGGCCCGGCGGAGGTGATCGCGCGGCTGTCGCGGGATCCGCCGCCGGCGCCTCCGGCCTACCACGAGCTGCGGGACGGTCGCGTGGTGCGCTGGATCGACGTTCCCGGCTGAGCGGGTCTCTGCCGCACGAATTAGGCTACCCTTACGCGCTGTTCGGTAGCCCTAATGCAGTCGTGCTCAGGAGGTCGTTCGGTCTTGTCGTCGTCGAGTGGTGGTCGGGTCGCAGTGAGTCTGTGTGCGGTGGTCGGCGCGGTCGCGCTGTTGAGCGGCTGCGGCGGCGCGTCCGCGGGCGGCGGCGCGAGCACGGCGGCAAAGGGCTCGATCACGGTCTACAGCGGCCAGCACGAGCAGACGATGAGCAGGCTCGTGGCGGACTTCGAGCGGCGCACGGGCGTGCACGTCGACCTGCGCTCCAACGACGAGGCGAGCCTCGCGAACCAGATCCTGCGCGAGGGCTCCGCCTCGCCCGCCGACGTGTTCGTCGCGGAGAACCCGCCGGCGCTCACCGTCCTCGAGCAGCAAGGGCTGCTGGCCCCCGTCGCCTCCGCGACGCTCGCCAAGGTGCCGGCGCGCTTCAACGCCCCGAAGGGCGACTGGGTCGCGCTGTCCGCGCGCTCGGCTGTGCTCGCCTACAACACGAAGCAGGTGAAGGCCGGCCAGTTGCCGGCGTCGCTGCTCGACCTTGCGGCCCCGGCATGGAAGGGCCGCGTCGGCTTCGCGCCGACCGAGACGGACTTCCAGCCGCTGATCACCGCGGTCGGGATCCTCGACGGCAAGGCGGCCGCGCTGAGATGGCTGCAGGGCCTGAAGGACAACGCGAAGGTCTACGACGACAACGAGGCGCTGATCGCGGCCGTCAACCGCGGCGAGGTCGCGACCGGTCTGGTGGACCACTACTACTGGTACCGGCTGCGCGACGAGGTCGGCGCGGCCAAGACGGACTCGGCGCTGCACTACTTCGGCGGCGGCGACCCGGGCGCGCTCGTCGACGTCTCCGGCGCCGCGGTGCTGAAGTCCAGCGCGCACGGCGCCGCGGCCCAGCGCTTCCTCGCCTACCTCGTGAGCCGCCCCGCGCAGGAGATCGTCGCGACGAGCGAGAGCTACGAGTACCCGCTCGGCTCGGGCGTGACGACGCGGCGGCCGCTGAAGCCGTTCGTCCAGCTGCAGCCGCCGAAGCTGACCGTCGAGCAGCTCGGCGACGGCAGAGACGCGCTGCAGGACCTGCAACAGGTCGGGCTGCTGTAGCGCAGGCGCGATGAGCGTGCTCGACGCACCCGGGGTCCTGACTCGGCGCGCACGGCGCTCGCCGCGGACCCCGCGCGCGCTGCTGCTGGCTGGCCTGCTCGGCGCCGCGCTGGCGATCCTGCCGATCGTGTTCGTCGTGCTCGAGGCGCGCGGCGTGAGCGCGAGCGCGGCGTGGCACCTGCTCGTGCGCCCGCGCGTCGGCGGCCTGCTCGCCAACACGCTCGGGCTGCTGGCGGCCGCGACCGTCACCTGCTCGGTCGTCGGCGTCGCGGCGGCGTGGTGCGTCGAGCGCACGGACATCCCGGGGCGGCACATCTGGACAGTCGTGCTCGTGCTGCCGCTCGCGGTGCCGGAGTTCGTCAGCAGCTTCGGGTGGGTTCTCGTTCTTCCCCTCGATGCAGGGCTTCTGGGCGGCGCTGCTCGTCACCACGCTCGCCTACTACCCGTTCGTCTACCTGCCGGCCGCCGCGATGCTGCGCGCCGGCGACCCGGCGCTGGAGGAGACGGCGCAGAGCCTCGGCCTCGGGCGCGGGCGCACCTTCTGGCGCGTGAACGTGCCGCAGGTGCGGCTCGCCGCGCTCGGCGGCGCGCTGATCATCGCGCTGCACCTGCTGGCGGAGTACGGCGCGTTCGCGCAGCTGCGCTTCCCGACGTTCGCGGTCGAGATCTACTCCGAGTACCAGCTCGGCTTCGACGGGGCGAGCGCGGCGCTGCTGTCGCTCGTCGTCGTCGCGATCTCGGTCGTCGTGCTCGGCGGCGAGCTGGGATTGCGCGGGCGGGCGCGCTACGCGCGCGTCGGCGGCGGCGCGGCGCGGCGCCACACGCGCATCCAGCTCGGCCGCAGCCGCCCGCTCGCGCTCGCCGGGCTCGGCGCGCTCGCTGCGCTCGCGCTCGGGCTGCCGCTGACCGCGCTCGTCTACTGGATCGCGCAGGGTAGCTCCTCGACGCTGCCGCCGGGTTCGATCGCCGGCGCGGCCGGCACGACGTTCGGCCTCGCGGCCCTCGCCGCGCTCGCGACGATCGCGATCGCGCTGCCGATCGCGCTGCTGGCGGTCCGCTACCCGACCCCGCTGAGCGCGCTGCTGGAGCGCTGCAGCTACCTCGCGCGCGCGCTGCCGGGCGTCGTGATCGGGCTCGCGCTCGTGTCGTTCAGCGTGCGCGCGGCGCGCGCCATCTACCAGACGCCGGCACTGCTGGTGCTCGCCTACACGATCCTGTTCCTGCCGCTCGCGCTGGCGACCGTGCGCGCCGCGCTCGCGCAGATCCCCCCGCGCCTGGAGGAGGTCGCGCAGAGCCTCGGTGACCGGCCGTCGCGCGCCTTCGCCCGCACGACGCTGCCGCTGCTCGCGCCCGGGCTCGCCGCCGCCGCGTCGCTCGTCTTCCTCTCGACCGTGACCGAGCTGACGGCGACGCTGCTGCTGCGCCCGACCGGCACCGAGACGCTTGCGACGCACTTCTGGACCTACGCGTCCGCGTTGTCCTACGGCGCCGCGGCCCCGTACGCGGCGGTGATGGTCGGCGTCTCCGCGATCCCTACCTACCTGCTCGTCCGCCAGCTCGACGCGCGCACGTCATGAACGCCGTCAGCATCAGCGGACTGTCGAAGTCGTTCGGCGCGACGCGCGTGCTCGAGGGACTCGAGCTGGAGGTCCCGGCCGGCGCCTTCTTCGCGGTGCTCGGAGCCTCCGGCTGCGGCAAGAGCACGCTGCTGCGCGTGCTGGCCGGCTTCGAGGCCGCCGACCGCGGCTGCGTGCGGATCGGCGAGGCGGTCGTCGACGACGGCGTGCGGCGGGTCGCGGCGAGCCGCCGGCGCGTCGGGCACGTGCCGCAGGAGGGCGCGCTGTTCCCGCACCTCGACGTGGCCGGCAACATCGCCTTCGGGCTGCCGCGCGGGGAGCGGCGGCGCGGCGGCGCGCGCGTCGCGGAGCTGATCGCCTCGCTCGGGCTCGACGGGCTCGAGCGCCGCCGGCCGCACGAGCTGTCCGGCGGCCAGCAGCAGCGCGTCGCGCTCGCGCGCGCGCTCGCCCCGCGCCCGACCGTCGTGCTGCTCGACGAGCCGTTCAGCGCGCTCGACCCGGACCTGCGCGACAAGACGCGCACGGACATCCGCGCCGCGCTGCGCACGCTCGGCACGACCGCGATCCTCGTCACCCACGACCAGGACGAGGCGCTCTCGCTCGCCGACCACGTCGCGCTGCTGCGCGACGGCCGCATCGCCCAGTCCGGGACGCCGCGCGATCTCTACCGCACGCCCGCGGACGCGGAGACCGCCCGCTTCCTCGGCGACGCCAACCTGCTGCCGGACGGCGACGGGCTGATGCTCGTGCGCCCCGAGGACCTGCGGCTCGGCCCGCCGGACGGCGCCGCCTGGCGGACGGCGATCGTCACGTCCGTCGAGTTCTACGGCCACGACGCCCGCGTCCAGTTGCGCTGCGAGGACCCGCCGGACGCCCCGCCGCTGATCGCCCGCACGACGGGCAGCGACACGCCCGAGATCGGCCAGCGCGTGTCGCTCGCGTTGCCGTCCACCACGCACCGCGTGCCGCACCCCGCTCCCGCCCGCTCGATCGCCTAGGCGCGGAAGATCTGCATCACGCCGGAGTCTGGTGGGGAAGACTTAGGCGTTCGACCCGCGACAAAGGGGCAGCTCCGATGCGACGACCGTTTCCGATTCTTCTCGTGCTGGCAGCCGGAGCGCTCGCGCTCGCCGGCTGCGGCGGGTCGAAGTCCTCGAGCAACGCGACCAGCTCGTCGACCCCCGCCAGCACGCCGGCGCCCGCCAGCACGCCGACCGGCGGCGCGAGCACGGGCGGCGTCGCGGTGACGATGAAGAACATCGCGTTCTCGCCCACGACGATCCACGTCAAGGTCGGCGAGAAGATCACCTGGACCAACCAGGACAGCGTCGACCACAACGTGACGTCGCAGTCGGGCGAGCAGATCGCCTCGCAGAACTTCGGCCAGGGCGGCACCTTCTCGTTCACGCCGACGAGAGCCGGCACGATCAAGTACGTCTGCACGATCCATCCGGGGATGGACGGGACGATCGTCGTCACGAAGTAGCCGTCACGACATCCTCACGCGCACGGCCGGCAGGCCGTGCGACGATGACGGCCCCCACCGCCGAGCAGAGGAGCAGCGATGCCTGAGTATGCGCCCGGAACCCCATCGTGGGTCGAGCTGTCCTCGCCCGACGTGGACGCCTCCGCGGCGTTCTACGGCGCGCTGATGGGCTGGTCGGCGACCGAGCCCGGATCGGTGGAGGAGACCGGCGGCTACCGCATGTTCCAGCAGGACGGCCAGAGCGTCGGCGGCCTGATGGGCAAGATGCAGGAGCAGCAGCCGACGGCGTGGTCGACGTACATCAGCGTCGCCGACGCCGACGAGACGGCGGCGAAGGTCACGGCCACCGGCGGCAGCGTGCTCGTGGAGCCGATGGACGTGATGGATATCGGGCGGATGGCGTTCTTCCTCGACCCGGCCGGCGCGGCGTTCGGCGTCTGGCAGCCGAAGGCGTTCGCCGGCGCCGACCTCGTCAACGAGCCCAACTCGCTCTGCTGGAACGAGGTGCTCACGCGCGACGCGGCCACCGGCACGGCGTTCTACCCGGCCGTGTTCGGCTGGGACCCGCGCAGACCGCAGTTCGAGGGCGCCCCCGAGAGCTACACGGTGTGGGAGTTGGGCGGCAGACCGGTCGGCGGCATGATGGAGATGAGCGAGCCGTGGTTCCCGCCCGAGATCCCGCCGCACTGGAGCGTCTGCTTCGCGGTCGCCGACTGCGACGGGATCGTCGCGAGGGCGCGCGAGCTCGGCGCGACCGTCACGAACGAGCCGATGGACATGCCGATCGGCCGCTTCGCCGGCCTGATCGATCCGCAGGGCGCGTCGTTCACCGTGATGCAGCCGGCAGCGGCGGGCTGACGTCCCCGGCGTTGACGGCAACGCTAGTCGAGCTTCTCGATCGTGATGGAGGCGTTCGTGCTCGGCTGCGTTCCACCGATCGGCGTCGCGAGGCCGACGGCTGCGGCTGAGGTGTGGTTCCTGAGCGCCAGGACGTCGCCGGCGGCGAAGGTGGCGATCGTCTGTCCGGCGTTCTGCTCCCCCGATCGCACGCGGCGTCCCGGCTCGCGCCGGGGCGCCGCGGCGATGGTGCCGGCGCTCGCGACGGTCGCGGTCGGCCTCGGCGGCGTCGCGCCCGGCCCGGCGCGTGGCGCCGGCGCGAGGGCGGGGTCCGTCCAGCCGCTGGCGGTGCTGCTGCACGGTCACGTCGTGCAGACCAGGCCGAGGCCGTGGGCGCGCCGCGTCGGGTACGTCAGCGCGCTGCGCCCGCTGACGCGCGTGCGCACCGTCCTGCCCGTGCTCGGCCGCGCGCGCAGCCGCGACGGCAAGCGCTGGGTGCACGTGCGCCTGCCGGGACGGCCCAACGGACACACCGGCTGGATCGCCGCCAGCCGGACCCGCCCCACCGCCACCCGCTGGCGCCTCGTGCTCACGCTCTCGGATCGCCAGATCGCCGTCTACCGCTACGGTCGCGTCGCACGCCGCTTCCGGGCGGTCGTGGGCAAGCCCTCGACGCCGACCCCGACCGGCAGCTTCTTCGTCGAAGAGGTCCTCGCGATCTCCGGGCAGGTCGGCGGCCCGTTCGCGCTGGCGACCAGCGCGCGATCGGACGTGCTGCAGGAGTTCGAGGGAGGACCGGGGCAGATCGCGATCCACGGGACCGAGTACCTCGCCGGCGCGCTCGGAAGCGCAGCCTCCCACGGCTGCATCCGCCTCAGCACCCCCGCCATCACATGGCTCGCGCGACGCATCGGCAGCGGCGTGACGCTCACGATCCGTCGCTGACAGACGGAGGCGAGATACTGCGAGCGATGGCTGAGGAGCACCCGAACGCGCGGTTGGTCCGCGACTTTCACGCCGCGCAGAATCGCTTCTACGCCGGGGGGGACCAGGAGCCGGTGCGCGCGCTGCTCGCGCCGGACGTCGCGTGGCATGTGCCGGGGCGAAGCGCATTCGCAGGTGACCACGTGGGCCGGGACGAGGTCCTGCGCTACTTCGCCGCCAGACGCAGGCTGGCGCACGCGACGTTCCGGATCGATGTGCGCCGTGTGCTCTCTGACGATGAGCATGTCGTGATCTTCGCCGGGGGCGAGCTCGAGCGCGACGGCGGGACCGTCGGGTGGGATCTCGTGAGCGTCTTTCGCATCGTCGCGGGGACGATCGCCGCGTGCTGGGTGCTCCCGCACGACCAGTACGCCTACGACGAGATCTGGTCCTGATCTGGTCGGTCGGACGGCGCTGCTGGAGGTGACGTTCTCGCGGATGCGGCTGCCAAGGGCGTCGGCGACGTCCCTGGACGCGGTCGAGGCCGACGCCCGCGGTGGCACTTCGTGCGTAGCCGGCCCCACTCAAGGGCCGAGTGCGCCGATCGGGACGACCTGGATCCCGTCGTCGCGCACGTAGCCGAACCCGGTCGCGACGATCACACCGAGCGCCGCCGGCTGGCCGCATCGCTCGGTGTCGATCTGGCGGATGAAGCGCTGCAGGCTGAGCACCGCGTCGTCGACCTGCCCGGCGCCAAGCTTGACCTCGAAGGCGGCCCAACGCCCGTCGTGCGCTTGGACGATCGCATCGACCTCGTGGCCGTTGCTGTCGCGGTACTGGAGCACGTCGGCATCGCTCGCCTGCGCGTAGACGCGCAGATCGCGGATGACGAGCGACTCGAACAGGAAGCCGAGCAATCGCAGGTCTCCCAGCAGCCGATCCGGTGTGGCGCGCAGCGCAGCGACGGCGAGCGACGGATCGACGAAGTGGCGCTTGGGAGCGCTGCGCAAGACGTAGCTCGAGCGCAGGTGCGGCGCCCAGGCGGGCTGATCCTCGACGATCATGAGCCGGGCAAGCGCCGCGAGATACGCGCTCGTCGCCTCGTCCGACAGCGGCCCGTCTGCGCCGCCGGCGTCGCGCGCGAGCGTCGCCCGGCCGGCATGTGTGGCGACGTTGCGGGCGAGGCTGCGCAGCAGCGCGCCGACGCGTGCCGGATCGCGGCGCGCGTTGCCGACACGCGCCACGTCTACCCGGCGGATCTCTTCCAGGTAGTCGCGCACGCCGCGCTGCGCGCGCACACACGAAAGGTCGCGGAAGCCGGGCCAGCCGCCGACGGCGATCTCGTGCGCTAGCTCGGCGACGGTCGTGCCGGGGTCAGCGCTGCGCGCGGGCTCGCCGGCGAGCAGTGCAGCGAGCGACACCGCGCCGGTGCTCACGCCGCACTCGTGCAGGCTCATCGGCCGCATCCGCAGGCGCGTGATCCGGCCTGCGCCGGTATGGCGCGTGATGTCGTCGGCCGGAACGGCGGAGCCCGTGAGGACGAACTGGCCAGCGGTACTGCGGTCGTCCACCGCGCGCCGGACGTGGTTCCAGATCGCGGGCTCGAGCTGCCACTCGTCGATCAGGCGCGGGGTCGCGCCGGCGAGCACGAGCGCCGGGTCCACGCCGATCGCCGCGCGCGCGTTCTCGTCCACGTCGAGCAACACCTCACTGACTGCGACCTGCCGTGCTGTCGCCGTCTTGCCGCAGGCTTTCGGACCCTCGACAACGACCGCCCCGGTCGCGGCAAGGCGCTCGGTCAGCTCCCGGTCGACGATCCGCGGCCGGTAGTTCGTAGATGTCCCAGTCGGCATTTCATCGGAAGGATAGCTTGAAGAAAATAGATATTCAACCTTGAGGAATATAGAACTTCTCACGCCCGCGCGGAAGTGCGGCCGGTGATTGCGCCGTTGCGCAGGTGCTCGTCGTGCTCGAGCTGTGCGCGCAGCTCGTCGGCCTCGCTGGCGAGCGCATCGCGCATCGCGTGGTGGATGCGCGGGTCGACGTCGTCGCCCGGCGTTCGGGCGTCGTGGGCTGCGAGGTCGTCTTCGAAGCGCTTGAGCTGCGCCTTGGTGATGCGGTATTGGCGCTCGTTGGTGATCACGAGAGCCCTCCGAGGTCGATCGCGATGATGCCTTTCGGCTTGCCGGTGTCGCGGTTGCGTTGGAAGTAGTCGAGGAACGTCGTGCCGGCCGGTTCGGCGGCGGTCTCCGGCGGGGAACAGCTCGCCGCCGTAGCGGGCCTTCCCGGCCGTCTCGACCGCGAGCTGCTCGACTTCAGCAATCGGCGCGCCGCGCAGGATCAACGCCAGCGATCTCCCAGCAGGCGGTCACGAAGCTGCCGTCGAGATACGCGGTTCGACAGCCGGCGTGCTTGAGCGAGCGCAGCGCGTCGAGGAGGCCGTCGAGCAACTCGCGGCGGCGGGTGTTGATGGCGTAGCGGGTCATGACCTCGTCCCAGCTCGCGGGGTGGATCCCCGGCGGGAGGTTGCCCCGGCATCAAATGCCGGGATCCTGACCCAACCCTAGCGTTGTGTTGTCCTCCGACAATGACCAGACCGTGGCGCGTCGGCGGCGTCGACTCAACAGCGCATGACTTGTGTCTCGCGAGTGCTCGCGCTGGTCAGGCGGCGCTGCTCTTGTCAGGCGGGGCGACCCGCTGTGCAGGCAGCTCGTCAGTGGTGAGCGAGCGCGAGCGCGCGGCGAGGCCGGTGTCGATCTGGGCCATGAGCCAGTCGGGCACCGCCCCGATGCGCTCTTCGAGGGCGCCGCGGTCGACGGTCGCGATCTGTGTGACGTTGAGGACCGAGTCTGCTTCGAGGCCGGCGACGTCGGCTGGCATCGCGACGTTGCCGGGCAGCGCGGCGAGCTGCGCGTTGGTGGTGACGGTCGCCACCGTGACGGTGCGCAGGTTGGAGCGGTTGTACTTGTCGGAGCTGACGATCAGGACCGGTCGGCGGAGTGCGGCGGGAGCCGAGCATCGAGGCAGGCCGAGATCGGCCCACCACAGCTCACTTCGCAGCATCAGCGCTGATCGCCGGCGGCCAACGCGGCCGCGGCCGCGTCCGTGAATGCATGGTCGGTGGGGAGGCCGGCGATCGCGCGGTTGATCGCGTCGGTCGTGCCGTCGTCCTCCAGCGCATCGAGCGCCTGCTCTGCCGCGCGTGAGAAGAACTCGCTGCGTGAGACGCCCAGCCGCTTGGCGGCATGGTCGACACGTCGGAAGGTCTCGTCGGGGACTGAGATCGCGGTTCTCACACTGCGCAGTATCACCAGGTCATACCGATCGGCAGCCGGCGGGAACGGGCTCAGCGAGGGCGGTGGCGATGATCTCGCGCCACGGCGACGGCGCCGTTTCGACAAGGCGGTCGAGCTGGGCGCGGTTGAGCTTGCGCTTGGTGGGCTTGTGCTGGCGGTAGCCGGGCCGCTCGTCGTCCAGCGAGGTCACGGCGTTGTCGCCGGGGAAGTCGAGGTGCCGGCGCGCGTAGGCGAACGTGCGGGAGAGCGGGATCAGCGTCGACTTGATCGTCTGCACGCTGTAGCCGCCCGACGCGTTCACGGCCTGTCTGGTTCGGCGCTGGACCGAGCGGCGGTACTCAGCCGTCGCCATCCGCGCGACGAACCTCGCCACGACACGCACGTCGACGTCGCTCATGCGCTTCCGCCCGAAGTCGAGTACTGGTTGGCCTGACCGGCCCCGAGGCATTCTCACTCCTCAGCCTGCCGGCCCACCCAGGTCGGCTGCGCCACCTCGTGCGGCTGAGGGATACGCTCATCGCGTGAGGGCGCCTGCGCAGGGCTGGCGCCGAGGCGCCCGTGATGCCTGACGCCGATATCGACTTCTACCGCCTCGATCCCGGCGACTTCCGAATCGCTCTCGGTGCGGTTCTGCGTGAGCGTCGCGAGGAGCTCGGTCTGTCGCAGAGCGCTATGGCTGAGAGTCTCGATATCCGTCCGAGCCGTATTTGGGAGTGGGAGAACGGCCGTCACGTCCTGCGCTGGGATCGCCTCTTTCTCGTCTGCGGGGTGCTTCGCATCACCCCGACGGAGATGATCGCCCGGGCCGAGACGCGCACGCGCGATGCGATGCGCGCACGGTCCGCTCCCTGAGCCGCACGCTCAGAAGGGCCGGCTCGTCGGGAAGTCGAGTACCTGCCCATGGGTCGGATGTCGGGTTCTCGATCAGCGCGCCGGCGTTCAGCGTGAGCACGGTGCCGGCGTGCAGGGCCTCGGACGGATGCGCGACGGTCATGAGGGTGGCGGTCGCGTGTGTTCGGGCGGCGTTGCGGAGCTGTGCCAGGACCGTTTCGGCGTGGGCGATTCCGAGGCCGAGGACGGGGTCGTCGAGGAGCAGCAGCGCCGGGCGGCGGACGACCGCCTGCGCGGTGCGGATCAGCGTTCGCTCCACGTCTGACAGCTCCGGCCATGTTGCGCGCGCGAGCGGGAGGAGATCGAAGGCTTCGAGGATCGTGTCGGTGCGCTGGCGGGCTTCGCGGGTCGGCAGGCGGTCCAGCAGTCCCAGCGCGACGAAGTCGACGATGGGCAGGCCGGCGGGTTCCGCGTGGGGGCGGGGTGCGGGTGACGAGTGCGATGCGTGGGTCGGGGTCGTTCGTGGCCGGGAGCGGCTGGCCTGAGAGCTGGACGGTGCCGGTGTCGGGCGGCTCGAGTCCTGCTGCGATGCGCAGGAGGGTGGTCTTGCCGGCGGTCGGGTCGGCGACGATCGCGGCGATCTCTCCGGCGTCGACGCGGAGATTGACGTCGCGCAGGATCGGGAGGCGGTGGCGGCCTCCGCGGTAGTAGGTCTTGCTGACGTGCTCGAGGGCCAGCAGCGTCATGGGTTCTGAGGCTCGGCGTTCTGGGCGATCGCGTCGACAATCTCGGCGTGCGCGCGTCGCAGACCGCGCGCCAGGCCGTCGAGGACCGCGAGCTGGATGGCGCGAGCGATCAGCAGGCGCGTGACGCTCCATGACTTCTGGAGGCGGCGCAGCTCACGGAGGTGGCTGACGTCGCGAAGCGCCTCCTGCTGCTGGCCGATCCATCTGAGGCGTTCGCGGATCTGCTGTTCGATCCAGGGGAGGTCCTCTGGCTCGGAGTAGGCGATCTGCAGGCGCAGGTCGTCGCGGAACGGTCCGGGACGGGAGGGTCTGCGCACCCACGCGCGCAAGCGGGCGCTCCCGGCCGGCGTCAGCTCGTAGTCCCCTGTGGTCCGGTCGCCGTCGCAGGGGCGCAGCAGGTGAGGGGTCATCCTGTCGACGGCGTGGTAGACGCCGCCGCTGGAGAAGTTCCACAGTGGGAAGTCGCGGCGCAGCCGCATGAGCAGCTCGTAGCGGGAAGCGGGCCCTTCCTTTGCGGCTCCCAGCACGGCATGCGTCATACCCATTGCTCGTTCGCCTCCGCACCGCGACGGTCGAGGGCCGTCGAATGAACCTCAACGTACAGGAACGCTCCGGCGCTGCGGAGCAGTCATGGCTTCGGCGGCACGAGGGCTTGTTCACGAGCGAATGCCTCCGCCCTCGCGAGCAGTTCGGAGGCATCTATGCCGAGTGCGCTGGCAAGTGACACGATCGTTTGGAGCTTCGGATCGCGCCTTGAACGCTCGATCTCGCCGATGTGGTTGCGTGCGAGGCCGGCGCGCTCGGCGAACTCGGCTTGCGAGTGCCCCTGATACCGGCGCAGCCGGCGAACGGTCTTGCCGAGCGCGTCGCAGAGCCTGTCCCGCTCCTCGAGCGGCGGCAGGGTCGCGAGGCGGACTTGGTCCGCCATCGTCGGTAGATCGCTGCTGTCGTGCTGTTGAAGGGTCATCTCGTACTTGCGGGTCCGCCACCTGCTCGGTTGCGGACCCGCTTGGTCCGGAGGGATCGTTACCGGCTTCTTGGCGCGGCCACTATAGGAGCGGCTCGCTCTGACGGGAACCCCTTTATTCCGTGTTTTGGGGTAGTCGACGGCGGCAGATCGAGCGGTCGTGCGTCCGGTCCATGATGCGCGTGACGGGGAACGCCGCGGTTGCGAGCCAGCCGGTTCGTGCGCGAATTCGCCGGGAGTCGCTGCCGAGTCGAGCGCCGGCCGGACCGCCCTGCGCGGCGAGGTACATGGCGACCATCCCGCTCACGATCACGGCGTGCCGCGCGCCGTTCGGCAACCGTCGTACGTCGGCGAGCGCCTCCGGGATCAGGTCGGCGATCCGCTTGGTCGCGATGGCAGTGCTTCTGTAGTGCGCGACGTAGCTGTGGGCTCCGGAGGCACGGTCCTCGTCGCGGTCGGCGAGGCTGTCCATCAGCGTGCACAGCAGGCAGATCGTGGGGTGGTATGCGGCGTCGATCGCGCGAGCCTGCTCCGCACGCAGTCGTCGGCGCGAGGCGGCGGCGAGCAGCGCGTAGATCCCGAGCGTCGAGCTGGCGGCGCCGGAGCGCTCGAACCACCGCAGCTCGCCGTAGCGGCGTCCGTCGTCGTCAGCCCACGCGCGGAGCGCGGCGTCGCGGTCGGCGGCGCCTGTGAGGTGATTGAGGACCTGGACTGAGAGATCTGATGCTGCGGTGAGCGCGTAGGGGCGCACCGCCGGGTAGCCGGGAAGCGCCGCGCAGCCGCGCTGGCACGCCTCGATGAGCGCGCGGAGGTAGCCGCCGTCGTCCTCCCACGGCCGCTCGCCGTAGTAGTCCGTCGGTCTCGAGCCCGGGTCGAGCGCGTCGACGAGCGAGCGGTGGAGCCGGTTGCCGTAGGCGAGCTCGTCCGGAGCGGGCCGCTCGGTCACCGTGTCGAGGTAGTCGAGCGCGACCTGGTAGGCGACGAGCAGGCGCAGCAGCGCCCGGCTGCGCGTGCGCGGCAGCACCGCGAAGAGGGCGGCGCCGTGCGCGTTCATGTGCTCGCGACGCAGCGTCTCGAGCGCGTCGGCGCGCAGCGCCGGGTCAGGGATGAGCAGCGCGCGCTCGCGCCACCCGTTCAGCTCCCGCCTGACGCTCGGGATCGTCCAGGTGACGCCGCGCCATGCGACGCCGAGCAGCGCGACGGCCTCGTTCGGCGTACGTCGGCGTTCGTTCATCGGCGAGGACCATGCGGACGTCCTCGCCGGTCAGTCTTGGAGTGCGGTTCGCGTTGGGACTTGCGCGGCGAGGTAGCTGGTGGCGGCGGCGATGGTGAAGGCGACGAGGGCGAGGCTGGCGTAGGCGGTCAGGGCGACGGGGATCGGCAGGGAGGACTGGACGGGGAAGCCGGTGACGGTCGTCAGGGTGCGGTTGAGCAGTTGGGCGCCGTAGATGCCGGCCAGGGTGCCGATCGTGCAGCCGACCACCAGCAGGATCGCGGCCTCGAGCAGCAGCGCGTGCCAGAGGCGGCGGGTCGGGATGCCGAGCAGCTTGACGGCGGCGAGACGCTGGCGGCGCTGCCAGACCATCGCTCCCATCGCGGCGGCCATCGCCAAGCCGGCGGCGCCGAGCATCAGCGCGGCGATCTGCGTCAGGCGCGCGAGACCTTGACGGGAGGTCTGGCGCTGGAGCTGCTCGCGCTCGGCGGCGGTCGCGACCGTGAGTCCGGAGGCGGGGCCGAGCGCCCGCTCGACCAGGGCTCTGCCGGCGGCCGGCGATATGCCGGGGGCGAGCGTGACGCGCAGCGCGCTGGCGTCCGTGGTCCGCCAGGCGCGCGCGTAGTCGTCGGCGTTGAGCACGATCGTGCCCGGCGTCCAGCCGAGGTTGGAGATGATCGCCGCGACCCGGACGCGCATCGGCTGCGGTGCTCTGAGCGTGAAGGCGTCCCCGACCGAGACGCCTTGCTCGCGCGCGAGCGCTTGGGAGAGCGCGACCCACCCATGCCCGCGCAAGCGGGCTGTCGCCCGGACCGGATCGCCTTCGAGCACCTGCCCGGCCGGCACCAGCTCCGAAGCGCTCGCCGGCGGCGCCAGTACCCACACCCGCCGATCGCCGATGTCGAAGAACCCGCCGCGCTGGACCCCGACCGCCTTGACGCCGGCGGTCTGCTCGAGCCGTCGGGCGGCGTCGATCCCGAACGGCGTCGTCGACAGCGCGTTGGCGGACCCGGCCGCTGTCACCCATACGTCGGTGACCGCGGTCAGCTCGTGCACGTCGCGATCCAAGCCCCGCTGCAGGTCACGATGCGACCCCTCCACCGCCACGCTGCCCAGCAACGCGATCCCCGCGATGGCCGCGATCGCCACCGACCGGAACCCGCTGGCACGCAGCTCGCCGACCGCGAGCATCACGACGGAGCCTCGGACGCGATGCTGCACGCGCGCGCCGACGCTCAAGACGGCGGACAGGAGCCGTGGCGTGAGCAGGAGCATCGCCGCGATCAGCGCCAGCATGCCCACGACGGCGGCTCCGGGTGCCGCGACCAGCACGACCACCGTCACGACGAGCAGAGCGACGCTCGCGACGAGCGTCCAACCCGAGCGAAGCGCCCGCGTCATCCTGCCGGCGGTCGGTTCTGCGCTCTCCGGCGCGGAGCGTCCGGAGACGTCGAGCGCCAGCGGGACGAGCGTCGCGAGCACGGCGGCGAGCACGCCGCTGGCGAGTGAGATCGCGACGGTCTCCCAGCGCACGATGCGTCCGACGCCGACCGGGAACGCGAGCCCGAGATAGCCCGGAGTGGGCGGGAAGACGGTCCGCGAGAGCAGCGTTCCCAGCGCGAGTCCGAGCCCTGAGGCGACGAGGCCGAGGACGGCGGCGTCGAAGACGAGGATCCGCACGATGCTGCCGGTGCGAAAGCCCCACAGCCGCAGTGCCTCGATCAGCTCGCGGCGTTGGCCGGCAACCAACAGGAGCGCGTTGAACGCGAACAGGAACCCAACGAACGCGCTGATCGCCGCGAACAGCCCCGTCGACTGATCGTTCGGCGCCGCGGCCTGCGCGAACACGCGCGCCTCGAAGTCGACCGGCCGCACGTCCAACCGACCCCCGGCCACCCGCCGCAGCAGCCCTCCGACCTCTCTCTCACGACCCGGACGCGCCGCCACGTACACACGCAAGACACGGCCGGGCATGTGCGCGAGCTCTTGGGCGTACGCGAGCGGGGCTGCCACGATGGGCGCGTCGGCGAGCGCGCCGAACTGGTCGCGGCTCAGGATCACCCCGGCGTGGACCGGCTGCGCTCGGCCGCCGATGTCGAGCGTCACGGAGTCGCCGAATCTCGCTCCGATGGCGCTGGCGACGGCCGGCGGGAGCGCGAGCGCGCGCAGGTCGGCGAGGACCGCGCCGTAGCCCGTCGGCAGGCTTCCCTCGCCGAGCTGGCCGATGCGCGGGTCGACGCCGATCAACGAGACAGAGCGCGAGCCCGACGGACCTTCGACGCTCGCAGCCGCCTCAAGGACTGGCACGGCGACCCGCACGTCGCTCGACGCCTCGAGCTGCGACGCCACGCGCTCGTCGAAGCCGCGCGGGCCACGGGCGACGAGCTGCCACTGCGCGCGGCCGAACAGGCCTTGGGTCAGTTGCTCGACCGACCCTGAGAGGCTCGTGCTGGAGAACCTGCACTGAGTAGAGAAGGGCCACGCCGACGGCGATCCCGACGAGCGCCAGCAGCTCTTGCACCCGGCGTGCGCGCAGGCGCCGCCGGTAGAAGAAGACGAGGTTCGAGAGACTCACGGCACCGGCCCGGGCACCGCGTCAGCCGGCGCCGGCGTGGAAGCGTCGAGCCTGCCGTCTCTGAGCGTGAGCGTGCGGTGCGCGTAGTGGGTCGCCTGCGGGTCGTGGGTGACGAGCAGCACGGCCGCGCTCTCCTGGTCGCTGTACTCGGCGAGCAGTGAGAGGACGTCCTGTCCGCGTCTGGTGTCGAGGTTGCCGGTCGGCTCGTCGGCGAGCACGAGGCGCGGCTGGGTGATGAGCGCCATCGCGATCGCGACGCGCTGACGCTCGCCCTTGGACAGCTCGTTCGCCTGATGATCGGCACGCGACCGCAGCCCGAGCCGTTCGAGCAGCGGCATCGCGCGCTTGTGGGCGGCCTTCCACGACAGGCCCTGCTCGGTCAGGCGCAGTGCCGCGAGATCGAGCGCCGTCGGACCCTCCACGAGCCGCAGCGACTGCGGCACGATGCCGAGCGTCGAGAGCCGGTAGCGGTCCAGCTCGCGTTGCTCGAAGGCGGCGACCTCGCGACCGTCGACGACCACGGCGCCGCGGTCGGGCCGCTGCACGCCGGCGATCAGCTCCAGCAGCGTCGTCTTGCCCGAGCCGCTCGGACCGTAGAGCGCGACCAGCTCGCCGCCCGCGACGTTCAGCGACACCTCGTCGACCGCACGCACCGGCTCGCCGGCCGCTGGGCGGTACTCCTTGACGAGCTGGCGGATCTCGAGCATCAGCGGCGCTCCGCGGGGAAGTCGAGCACCCGTCCACGCTGGCGCGTCGTCGTCATCGCGATGAGCGACCCCGCGCTCAGCGAGTAGATCGAGTCGACGTGCGCTGCCTCGTCGAGGCTGCCGGCGGTCATCAGGACCGCCGTTCGGTCGATGTCGGCAGCGTGGCGCAGGCAGCCCAGCACGGCGTCGACGTGCGCGATGCCGAGCCCGGTGGTCACGTTGTCGACGAGCAGGAGCAGCGGTCTGCGCACCGCGGCCTGCGCGATCTGGATCGCCGTGCGCTCGGCATCGGACAGCTCGCCCCACGTCGCGCTCGCGAGATCGCCGACGCCGAGCGCGTCGAGCATCGGCGTGACGCGCCGATGCGCCTTGCCGAGCGACATTTGCTCCAAGAGCGGGATCGCGACGAGGTCGAGCATCCGCATCGTCATGGTCTCGCGCGGGGGCGGCGTGCGCGTCACGAGAGCGATGCGCGGGTCAGGGTCGCTCGTGGCCGGAAGCGGCCGGTGGTCGAGATGGACGGTGCCGGCGTCGGGCGGCTCGAGCCCTGCGGCGATCCGCAGGAGCGTCGTCTTCCCAGCTGTGGGATCGGCGACGATCGCGACCAGCTCGCCGGCCTCGACGGTGAGCGTGATGTCGCGCAGGACGGCGAGGCGGTGGCGGCCTCCGCGGTAGTAGGTCTTGCTGACGTGCTCCAGCGCGAGGATCGTCATCGCTCTTCCGGGGGATGCTGTTCGAGAGCGTTGACCATCTCGGCATGCGCGCGTCGCAGACCGCGCGCGACAGCGTCGAGGACGCTCAAGTCGAGGGCGTGCGCCACGCGCATCCGTCGCCGATGCCAGTCCTCCGGTTTTACCGTTACTGCGCCAGCCACGTCCCCGACCTCTGTGGCGAGGTCTGTGACCGTCGCCAAGCGGTCGCGCACCATCGCCGCGAGCGCCGGAAGCTCGTCCTCCTCGGACGCGGCGATCTGCAGCAGGAGGTCGTCGCGGAACGTCCCCGGCGCGGTCGATCTGCCGAGCCATGCCCGCAGGCGAGATTGCCCGGCGGCCGACAGTCCGACGGGCGTCGGGTCTTCGCGCGGATCGTGCGCGTCGTCACCATGAAGCGCGGGATCGGTGGTCGCACGATCGCCTTTCTCGCCGGGGCTCGGCGCGATGACGACGGTGCTCAGCAGGCCTTCTCGCCGCATGGTGTCGACCATCGTGTCGAGGCCCTGCCAGCGCGCGAGTGGGTGTCTGCGCCGGATCCGGCGAGCCAGCGCAGTCCGACGCAGCGGGCGGTCCGCCACCTCACCGAGCATCGCCTCCTTCATGCCCATCGGGTCGCCCCCTGTCGCTGGCAGACCTGCCTCCAAGACCTGCGTGAGCGAAACGTACCGGGGCAGGCGAACCCGCGCGCCGATGGCGTCAGCACCAGGCGCGTCGCAACTCGAGCACGGAACCAGCGCGGAAGCCCGTAGTGCCTGTGTATTCCGCTTTTTGGGGTTGACCGAGTTCCGGACCCGGACATACCGTGCGCTGCGCAGGGCGCGGTCCCCCAAGCGTCAGCGCCCTGCGAACGCCGGCGTGATCCCACGCCGGTGCGGGAGGCGGGCTATCCCCCAGGCCCGCCTCCCTTAGATGTACTCAGGACGACTCGCCAACGGGATGGGCGGGACCGTGATCAGCAGGGGAACCACCAGGCGGTGAGGAGAGGCGGCGGTGGAGGACGCAGCGGACGCGTTGGCGCTGATCCGTTTGCATGACCTCGTCACGTTCGGGCGGCGGGCGATGGAGCAGTTGACGCGCGATCTCGAGGACTATGCGCCCAGCGTGATCTGCGCTGGCGAGGACATCGAAGCGTCCATCGAACGGCAGCGCAGCATCGCCCGCGAGATCGAGGAGCTGCTCGACGTGGCCGAGCTCGCGCACATGATCCGCGAGACCCTGGTGCAGCGCGACTTCCAGTCGCTCGACGTCGAGGCCGACGTGGTCGAACGCGCGGCCGCTGACTGGCTGCGCGCAGGCATCGCCGACGCGCGACAGCTCCGGCTCGCGGCGCGTCTGCTCCCTGCGCGAGAAGGGCTCCTGGCGCTCGCCGACGCGCTCGAATCCGTCGGGGAGCCATGGATCTCGGAGGCGACGCTGCGCGACCTGCTCGGAGCGTTTCGGGACTTCCCGGCGCAGCTCGTGGATCGCATCGGCGACGAGGCGGCGGTCGACGTGGACAGCCGCCTCGACGAGCTCGAGCCGAGCGCGGCCGGACCGCTGATCGTCGCGTTGCGCCACGGCGCCGAGCAGCTGCGGACCGAAGGCGGCCAGTCGTGATCGACCAGCGGCGCACCGTGCGTGGTCCTGAAGCCGCCGAGCTGCTCGGAGCCGGCACGAGGCTGGCGGTCGCCGAGGCGGCGCATGTCCAGTCCCGTGCCCGCGAGGCCGCTCAAGGGACGCCAGCCCGCGTCGCGGCCTCGTCGCCGTGAGCCTGTCGAACCTCGTCTTCTTCTACCGGCGGCGCCTGCGCGCACGCCGGGTGCAGGAGCTGCTGGCGCTCGTCGGGATCGCGGTCGGCGTTGCCCTCCTGTACTCGGTGCAGGTTTCCAGCACGAGCCTCTCCGGATCTGTCGAGCAGCTGACGGAGGGCCTGTTCGGCCGGGCGCAGTGGCAGCTCGTCGCCCGCAGCCCCCAGGGGCTCGACCAACGCATCGTCCGGTCCCTCGCGCGGAGCGCGGACGTGCGCGCGGCGGTGCCGGTGATCGAGGAGCCGGCAAGCGTCACCGGCCGCAGCGGCAGCGCCTCCGTGACGATGTTCGCTGCGGGTCCTGGACTCCACTCCCTCGGCGGGAGCATCGCCCGCTACGAGACCGTCTACCGCGGCGTGCGCGCGGCGATGCTGCCGCGCGCCGTCGCCGACACCGTCGGGGCACGCTTCGGCGACCGCGTGACGCTCGACGTCGAGGGCCGCGCGACGCCGATCTCGATCGGCGCGATCGTCGGCCAGGCCGATGTCGGCGGCCTGAGCGAGATCACCGGCGTGCTGCTCCCGTTCGCCTACGCGCAGGACTTGGCCGGCCTCGAGGGCCGCGTCTCGCGTGTGTACGTGGCGGCGCGTCCTGGTCGTGAGAGAGCGGTCGAGGGGTTGTTGCGGCGGGTGGCCGGGGGTCGGTTGGACGTGCGGCCGGTCGACTTCGAGGCGCGCGTGTTCGCCCAGGCCGCCGCACCGAACGATCAGTCGACGGGGCTGTTCGCGGCGATCAGCGCGTTCGTCGGGTTCCTGTTCGCGTTCAACGCGCTGCTGCTCGTCGCCGGCCAACGCCGTGAGCTGATCGAGGCACTGCGAAGCCTCGGCCTGAGCCGCTGGACGATCACAAAGGTGCTGGTGACCGACGCGCTCGTGCTGGGCGTCGTCGCATCGGCGCTCGGACTGGCGCTCGGCGATCTCCTCTCGCGGACCGTCTTCCCGCCCAGCGCCGGGTATCTCGCACTGGCCTTCCCGGTCGGCGTCGGACGCATCGTCGAGTTCCGCACGGTCGTATTCGCGGTTGCGGGAGGACTGCTCGCGTCGCTGCTCGCGACGCTCGTGCCGCTGCTGCCGACGCTCTGGCCGCGACGGTCGAACGGCGCCGCACACCGCCCTGGCGGCGTTGCGAGAGCGCCTGCACGGTGGGCGTTCGGGGCCGGGGTCGCATGCCTCGGTGCCTCCACGCTCGTGCGCATGACGGCACCCGAAGCGGCCGCGCTCGGGATCGTGACCTTGATCGCGGCCATGGTGCTGTGCCTCCCGTGGATTCTGCGGGCGGTGCTCTCGGCGATCGACCGCACGCGCGAGCTGACGCGCGGCTCCGCGCCGCTGCTCGCCGTCGGGGAGTTGCGAGCCAGCGGGGCTCGGTCGGTCGCGGTCGCGGCGATCGCGGGGATCGCGCTGCTCGGGGCCGTCGCGATCGAGGGGTCGCACCGCGATCTGCAGCGCGGCTTGGATCGAGACGTGCACGAGCTGAACGCGGGCACGGACGTGTGGGTGACCGCCGCGGGCGCGGCGAACGCGCTGGCGACGACGCCGTTCAGGGTCGATGCGGAAGGACACTTGCGTGGGGTGGCGGGGGTCCGGCGCGTCGAGGTCCAGCGCGGCGGGTTCTTGGACATCGGGGATCGGCGCGTGTGGGTGCTGGCGCCGCCGGCCAGCGCGGCCGCGCCGGTGCCTGCCGAGCAGGTGCTCGCCGGCGATCCTGCTCGAGCGATGGCTCGGTTGCGCGGGCATGGATGGGTCGCGCTCTCCCAAGCGCTCGCGCAGGAGCGGCATCTGTCGGTCGGCGAGGCGTTCACCCTGCAGGCGCCCAAGCCGATGCGCGTGCGGGTCGCCGCGATCATCTCCAACCTCGGCTGGACGCCCGGCACGATCGTGCTCAACGCCACCGACTACGCACGCGCGTGGGCCAGCACCGACGCGAGCGCGCTGCGCGTCACACTCGACGCCGGCATCTCGCCGGCCGCAGGCAGAGCGCTCGTGCAGCGCGCGCTCGGACCCGCGTCCGGGTTGACGGTCGAGACCGCTGCGGAGCGCGAACAGCGCCAACGTCAGACATCCCGCCAAGGACTCGCACGCCTCACGCAGATCGCCGCGCTGATGCTCGGCGCCGCCGCCCTGGCGATGGCCGCCGCGATGGGCGCGATGGTCTGGCAGCGCCGCCAACGCATCGCCGGCGTCAAGCTGCTCGGAATCCCCACCCGCCGCGTCTGGCACGCGCTGCTGCTCGAGACCGTGATCCTGCTGACGGTCGGCTGCACGCTCGGCGCGGTCTTCGGCATCTACGGCGCCCAGCTGCTGGACCGCACGCTGACGACGGTCACCGGTTTCCCCGTCCAATCCTCCCTCGCGATCCCCGTCGCGGTGACGGCCTACACGCTCCTCGCGCTCACCGCCTTCGCGATCGCCGCCACCGCCAGCTACCTCGCGGCACGCGTCCCGGCACGGACCGCGCTGGTGGAGTGAGCGTCAACGGCTCCGGCGCGAACGGCTTCGCAGGATGACGCGCGAGCCGGCATGCGGCGTGACGATCACGCTGCGCCAGCGCGGTCGCTCGGGCCTCGATGCAGCGGGTTGGACAGAGACGCGCGAGAGCGCCACCTCGAGCACGGTCTCCAGCTCAAGCAGCGCGAGCCGGCGGCCGGGGCAGCGCTTGCGCCCACCGCCCCAGGGCAGCCACGACGCGCCGGCACGCTCGCCGAGGAATCGCTCAGGCCGGAACTCGTCCGGCTGCGGGAACGCCACCGGATCGTGGTGGAGCAGGTAGATGCAGACGAGCAACTGCGTCGGCGGCTCGTACGTCCAGCCGCCGATCACGATCGGCGCGGCGACCGCGCGCGGGATCGCGAAGAGAAAGACCGGGCGATGGCGCAGCACCTCCAGCACCGTCGCGGTCAGGTACTCGCCGGCGCCGGTGGCGACCTCGCTCGCAAGCCGGTCCTGAACGCGGGGGTGGTGGGCGAGCAACTGGAACGCCCAGCACAGCTCGGCCGCCGTCGTCTCGTGGCCGGCGAGGATCAGCGACATCAGACTGTCGCGGGCGTAGCCGGCCGACAGCGGGCGTCCTTCGGCGTCGCGCGCTTGGAGAAGCGTCGCGAGCGCATCGTTCCGCTCGACCGGATCGCAGCGGCGCGCCTCGACGAGGCGCAGCAACATCGCATCGACCGCGGCCCGGTCCACGAGGAAGCGCCGCCACGAGCTACGACCGCCCGGCAGCGAGTGGCTCGCTGGCAGCGTGAGCCCGACGCCGGCAGTCATCGACAGCATCGAGAGCAGCCGAGCGTGCAAGTGCGGGACGTGTTCGAGGTCGGCGCCGAACAGCGTGTGGAGGACCACCCGCAGCGTCAACGCGCGGAGCCGGTCATGAGGCGCGAACGGGACGTCGCGTGGCCAGGAGGCGATCTCCCGCTCCGCCAGGTCGCGCACCGTCGAGCGGTGCTCCTCGATCGCCAGCTGCGCGAACGCGGGGGACAGCATGCTGCGACCGTGCCAGTGCTCCGCGCCGTCGGCCAGCATGAACGACTGCTCGCCGACGATCGGCATGATCGTCGCACCACCCTCGCCCGGCCGCAGCACCTCCGGCGAGGCCGCGAACATCTCCCTCGCCTCGGCGAGGTCCGAGAGGAACACGAGCGGCGGCCGCGCGAGCGCGTGAATCGTGAAGCGACTGCCGTACCGCTCGCGCAACCCGCTCAAGAACTGGAACGGCCAGCGCCACAACAGCCACGTCTGTAACGCGCTCGGAAGCGGCGGGCTCGGCGGCAGGCCCGCACGCGCTTCGGCACCTCGCACGGGGCGAGCCTATGGACGACGGGGTCATGCCCCAACCCGACTTTTCGGGTCGGGCGCAGCCCCGGTGTGCTCGCGAGTCCTACGGGTCGTGAGCAACCTCGTCACGGTTGGCGGTTCGAGCTATTAGAGGCACGCCGTTCCGACCGGTGCCCGTTTACGACCTACACCTCGTGACGGGTTTCCTGACACCATTTGTGCGGTTGGTCGATGCACCAGGGTTCTGAAGGGGTGGGCGGGAGATGGCTGGGCGTGGGCGGAGTCCGTGGGAGTTCCTGTCGCAGTTGGAGTGGTGGCGAAGCGAGGTCGCTCCCAGTGTGCAGGTGCCGACCGACCAGCGTGCGCTCGTGGCGGCGACCGCCAAGGCCATTCGCGAGTTCGACGTCTTGCGCGGCCGGTTCTCTCGGGAGCCTGCTGGAGGGGCTGGGAGAGCTTCCCGGCACGCCGTCCTACTGGACGGCTGTACGTGCCTCTCGAACCCTGCAGTGCTGTTCTGAGGATACGTGGGGAGACCTCGCGCAGCGCTCGGTGCTTGACTTGAGCGCCTGGCCTGGTTGCGGGGAGCGAACGGTCGCTGAGATCATCGAAGTAACGGTCGACCAATGGTTCACGGCCAGCTGGCCTGATGCGCCGAGTCCTCCCGAAGGTGGGTCACCGCAGGCCAGCGCAAGGCCGTCGAGCGGCTGGCGCTGGGACGCGAGTCGCGAGGCGCGGTTCCGGCTCGAGTTGCTCTGCCGGGCGGCGTATTCGCAGGGTGCGAAGGACGTAGGGGAAGCCATCGCACTTGCCATCGACGTGACCGAGGACGACGAAGCCTCGCGCGACTGGCTGGCTCACGCTTGGCGCGGTCTCTCCTCGATCGCGATCGAGGAGCTGATCAAGGTCGATTGCCGGCTTGAGCATGCGTGGACGAGCCTCTTGGCGTTCACCGAGCGGGATCTGCGGATTCTCGAGGCGCGTTGTCCGACGCATCCTGAACGGATCCCGCTTTCGGCTCTCGGTCGCGAGTTCGATGTGACGCCCGGACGTGTCGGCCAGATCGACAGAAACCGCCGGGGACGGATCGCTGCTCGTCTCGAGAGCAGCGACTGTGTTGTGCTCATGCACCACGCTGCGCGGATGCGTCGGACGCTCGGGACGTTCGTCCCATCTGCGGCGCTTGAGGCATCGCTTCAGCCACTCCTGCCATCCGGCGCACGGCACCCGATGCTGTGTCGCGACATCGTGCTCGAGCATGCCGGCCCCTACCGCTTCGAGGATGGCTTCTGGCAGATTGGCACCCCATTGCCGCAAATGAGAGCCGCGCTTGCCGAGCGCTCCAGTGCGTCGTGGACGGTCGAGGATCTCGACCGTCTGATGGACGATGCCGGGGTCGCCGTCGAGCATCGCGAGACGTGCCGAGCCGCTCTCTCCCTTGGCGTCGACCAGGTCGCTACGCCAACCTAGCCACTCGGATCGCCTGTCACGACGGCAGATCCGCCGTGCTGCCAAAAAGCGCCGGTGCGCCAGCCGATAACGCCGGAAGCCCCGTGAACACGGGGCTTCCGAGCACATCCTGGGTCCAGCGGGGTGCTACTTGATGAACAGCACCTCGCTGTACTTCGGCAGCGGCCAGAGATCGTCGGCGACGATCTTCTCGAGCTTGTCGGCGACCGCGCGGACGTCGTTCATCGCGGGGATGACGCGGTCGCGCATGAACGCGGCCCAGGTGGCGGCCGGCTCGTCCTCCTGGTTCTCGGCGGCGTTGACCGTCTCGAGCGCTCTGATCGCCGTGACGAACTCGTCGACCAGGCCGCGCGTCTCGGCGACGAGCGAGTCGACGCCGGCCTCCGCGACGAGCGCGAGGTGGCGCACCGCCGCCGGCAGCAGCAGCGTCCGGGCGATCGCGGCCGCGGTCTCGGCCTCGATGTTGAGCTTCACCGCGTACTGCTCGGTGAAGACCTCGTAGCGGGCGTCGAGCTCGCGCTCGTTGAGCACCTCGTACTTCTCGAAGACCGCGATCGTCTCGGGCTTGACGAAGTAGGGGAGGGCGTCCGGCGTCGTGCGCAGGTTCAGCAGGCCGCGCTGCTCCTCGGCCTCCTTGTGCCACTCCTCCGAGTAGCCGTCGCCGTCGAAGACGATCCGCTTGTGCGCGGCCCAGCTCTTCTGCAGCACCGGCCGCAGCGCGTCCTCCAGCGAGGCTCCGCCGTTCAAAGCGTCCTGCAGCTGGCCGGCGAGGTCGTCGATCGCCTCGGCGACGATCGTGTTCAGCACCGTGTTCGGCAGCGCCACCGGCTGCGTCGAGCCGACCGCGCGGAACTCGAACTTGTTGCCGGTGAAGGCGAACGGCGAGGTGCGGTTGCGGTCGCCGCCGTGCAGCGGCAGCGGCGGCAGCACCGGGGAGCCGAGGCCGAGGATCCCGCCTGGCTTCGACTCGCCGGCGGCGCCGCTCTCGATCGCGTCGTAGACGTCGGCCAGCTCCTGGCCGAGGAAGATCGAGATGATCGCCGGCGGCGCCTCGTTCGCGCCGAGGCGGTGGTCGTTGCCGGCGCCCGCGGCCGTCGCGCGCAGCAGCCCCTGGTGCTTGTCGACCGCCTGGATGACGGCCGTGCAGAAGAACAGGAACGACAGGTTGTCGTGCGGCGTCGCGCCCGGCTCGAGCAGGTTCGAGCCGCCGTCGGTGCCCATCGACCAGTTGTTGTGCTTGCCCGACCCGTTCACGCCGGCGAACGGCTTCTCGTGCAGCAGGCACACGAGGCCGTAGCGGCGCGCGACGTTCTGCAGCACCTGCATCGTGATCTGCTGGTGGTCGGAGCCGACGTTCGAGTTCTCGAACATCGGCGCGATCTCGAACTGCGCCGGCGCGACCTCGTTGTGGCGCGTCTTGACCGGCACGCCGAGCTTCTACAGCTCGCGCTCGATGTCGAGCATGAACGCGAGCACGCGCTCGGGGATCGAGCCGAAGTAGTGGTCCTCGAGCTCCTGGCCCTTCGGCGGCTTGGCGCCGAACAGCGTGCGCCCGGTCGTCACGAGGTCGGGGCGCTCGAAGTAGTACTGCTCGTCGATCAGGAAGTACTCCTGCTCCGGGCCGACCGTCGTGAAGACGCGCTGCGTGACGTCGTCGCCGAGCAGCTTGAGCGCGCGCACGGCGGCGCCGGAGAGCGCCTCCATCGAGCGCAGCAGCGGGATCTTGTGGTCGAGCGCCTCGCCCGTCCACGACGTGAATGCCGTCGGGATGCAGAGCAGCGCGCCGTTCGGGTTCTCGAGGATGAAGGCGGGGCTCGTCGGATCCCACGCGGTGTAGCCGCGCGCCTCGAACGTGGCGCGGATGCCGCCGGACGGGAACGAGGACGCGTCGGGCTCGCCCTGGATCAGCTCCTTGCCGGAGAACTCGGCGATCGCGGTGCCGTCGCCGACCGGGTTGAAGAAGGAGTCGTGCTTCTCGGCGGTCGAGCCCGTCAGCGGCTGGAACCAGTGCGCGTAGTGCGTGGCGCCCTTCTCCAGCGCCCACTCCTTCATCGCGAGCGCGACGGCGTCGGCGAGCGAGCTGTCGAGCGCCTCGCCCTGCTCGAGCGTCGCCTGCAGCTGCTTGAAGATCGGCTTCGGCAGCCGCTGGCGCTGCTCGGCGAGGCTGAAGACGTTCTCCCCGAAGACCTGGTTGTCGGGGTGGGTCAGGTCGATTGCGCCGAGGGCCGCGCCGTTCGGCGACCACTGCGCTGCGCTGACGTTCTGCTGACGGATCTTGGCCATTGGACGGGTGTTCCCTCTCGTGAATTTCCGTGCGGCGGCGAGCGTACGTAGCCGGCGATGCTCCGACACTATCCGCATGTCCAAAGGAACGCCCGCGGGGTGCGCCGAGCGGCGATGCACGCAGCGAGGCGGGCGGTTCCCTCGCGCGGGACTATAAGGGCCCGACACGCTCCGATGCCACCGCCGGGTCGCCGCGCGGCGCGCGGCCGGGCGTGGCGAAAGCCCCGCCGCGATCTTTCGCCACCGGGCCAAAGAACGGGCGCCCGCGCTCGCGCAGACTCGCCGTCACCGCGTGCGGTGCCTGCGCCCTCGGGCGCGCGGGTCACCGCACCGCAGACTCGGTTCCGGCGCCGTAATGACGGGCGGCGCCGGTCCGTGCACCGTGAGGGCTCGTGGCGCAAGCGCCGCGAGCCCTCACACGGCGCCTCGCTACTGCGGCACGCTGACGACTCTGCCGTCGGCGGTGATGCGCACCGTCGGCGGCTTGCTGCTCACGTAGACCGTCAAGGAGCCGGCGGCGGCGTCGCCGTTGCGCTCGCGCAGCTGGGAGCGGCCGGTGGTGGAGCCGGTCAGGCGGTAGCGGATCGTGTAGCTCCCGGCTCTGACGGGGACTACGTGCCACACGAACGTGCGCGCGTGGTTCGGACGGATCGGGCCGAGCGCCCACGTGTTCGCAAACGCCGTGTCGCCGCCGATCGGGCCGCCGTCGACGACCCACACCGGCCGCGAGTGCGACGACAGGTCCGTGCCCGTGATGTTCGCGCCGAACGCCTGCACGGCCGTGCCGTCGGGTCCGCCGCCGGCCTCGATCGTGGCGGCGACGTTCGGGATCGTGCGCGTGCCGGCGTTGTGCACGGTCAGCCGCAGCTCGACCCGCTCGGCGAGGCTCTGGCGCGCAGGGAAGGACGCGTGCGTGTCGACCGTGTAGGTGGCCGACGCCTCCGGTTTCGGGGCGCTTCCCCCGCCGCAGCCGGCGAGCGCCAGCGCGACAGCCGCGACGGCTGCCGTGGCGCTTCGCAGCGTGGCTCTGCGGCTGGGCACAGCGGCGCGAACATAGCACGGGCCGGATGGGGGTCCGCCGGTAGGCCGAAATGCGCTCGATCCCCGTCCCGTCGGTATATAGACCTGCGTGTTCCCTTCACAGACGCTCAACAGTTCACGTTTGGCAAGCGTCATATTGGTGCCATACCCTGTCCGTTCGGGAGCGCCACAAGGGGCGCCCCCGGTGGATGTCCTACAGGAGGACTAGAGGAGATGGTCCGAGCAGTCGCCGACCGAGCGTTCTTGCCGACGAGGAACGCCCTCGAGGAGATCGGCGACATGATGATCCTGACGGGCAAGACGATCGTCTCGGCGATCCGTCCACCGTACCCCTACGGCGGTGAGTTCGTCTCGCAGTTCCTCTTCGCGCTGAAGCTGTGCTGGTTTCCCCTGCTCGTGTCGACGGTCGCGTTCGGCTACGGCGCGCCCGGCCTGCAGGCGGCGAACTTCCTCGTGCTGTTCGGCGCGCTCGACCGCCTCGGCGGCTTCTTCGTGCTCGCCTCGATCCGCGAGTTCGCGCCGTTCGTGACGGCGATCGTGCTCGCCGGCGTCGCCGGCACCGCGATCACCGCGGACCTCGGAGCGCGCAAGATCCGCGAGGAGCTGGACGCGCTGCAGGTGCTCGGCGTCGACCCGGTCAAGAACCTCGTCGTGCCGCGCTTCCTCGCGCTGATGCTCGTGACCGGCCTGTTCGACATCTACGCGCTGCTGTTCGGCATCTTCGGCGGCATCGTCGCGACGCTCGTCAACGGCGCGCCGCTCGGCCCCTTCTGGGCCACCTTCTTCACGAACGCCTCGACGACCGACCTGTGGGGATCGGTCCTGAAGACGACGCTGTTCGGGGCGATCATCGCGATCGTCTGCTGTTACAAGGGCATGACCGCCTCGGGTGGGGCGGAGGGGGTCGGGCGCGCGGTCAACCAGGCCGTCGTGATCGCGTTCATGGGCGTCTTCGCCTTCAACTACGTCTTCACGCAGACACTGCTCGCCACCCATCCCGAGATCAACGTGATCCGCTGATGCCTAGGAGGACGACGTGACCCCCTCGGACTACGACCGCGACCGGCTCGAGGACGAAGAGGCGGCGGCCCAGGCGCAAGCCGGCCCGGACGGCTCGCTCGACCCGGCGGCGGACGGCGGCGAGCCGCTCGACGACGGTCCCTACGAGGACGAGCTGTACGAGGACGAGCCGCTGGAGGACGAGGCGCCGCACGTGTCGGTCGTCTCCGAGGCGGACCGGCGCGCGTCGGCCGCCGACGAGGACGAGTTCCAGTACCACACGGAGGCGCACCACGCCGTCGAAGGCGTCGCCGACGCGATCCAGTTCATAGACGTGCACAAGGCGTTCGGCCGCAACCGCGTGCTGCGCGGCCTGAACCTCGGCATCCCGGAGGGCAAGATCTCGATGATCCTCGGGCCGTCGGGCACCGGCAAGTCGGTCTGCATCAAGCACATGGTCGGGCTGCTCTACCCCGACAGCGGCGACATCCTCGTGCACGGCGAGTCGGTCCCGAGCCTGCCCGACGTCGAGCTGTTCGAGATGCGCAAGAAGTTCGGCGTGCTGTTCCAGGACGGCGCGCTGTTCGGCTCGATGAACCTCTACGACAACGTCGCCTTCCCCCTGCGGCAGCACACCGACAAGGGCGAGGACGAGATCCTCGAGATCGTCAGCCGCCGCCTCAACGAGGTCGGCCTCGGCGACTCCGGCGACAAGATGCCGAACGAGCTGTCGGGCGGGATGCGCAAGCGCGCCGGCTTCGCGCGCGCGCTCGTGCTCGACCCGGAAATCGTCCTGTTCGACGAGCCCGACTCCGGCCTCGACCCGGTCCGCACGGCGCTGCTGTGCGAGCTGATCAAGGAGGTCCACCAGGAGAACGGCGGCTCCTACGTCGTCATCACGCACGACATCATGAGCGCGCGCCGCGTCGCCGAGTTCATCGCGGTGCTGTGGCGCGGGCGGATCGTCGAGTCGGGCCCGGCGTCGGAGCTGTTCAACTCCGACAACCCGTTCGTGCGGCAGTTCCTCACGGGGGAGTCCAGCGGCCCGCTCGGGATGGAGTGACCGTTCGATGACGATCGCCCGCGGCGCCGTCCTGGGCGCGTTGATCGCCGTGGTCGCGGTCGTCGCGATCCTGCTGCTGTCCAGCGGCGGCGGCGCCCAGTACAAGCTGATCTTCCAGAACGCGGGTCAGCTCGTGAAGGGCGACGACGTGCAGATCGGCGGCCGCCGCATCGGCGGGGTCGACGACATCCTGCTGACGAACGACAACCAGGCCGAGGTGATCGTCACCGTCGACTCGCCCTACGCGCCGCTGCACGTAGGCACGACGGCGACGATCCGCCTGACCTCGCTGTCCGGCGTCGCGAACCGCTACATCGCGCTCACGCCGGGGCCCAACAACGCGCCTAAGATCCCGGTCGGCGGGCAGCTCGGCGTCGAGAAGACGACCTCGGTGGTCGACCTCGACCAGGTCTTCGACACGCTCGACGCGAGAACGCGCAAGGGGCTGCAGAACTTCATCCAGGGCTCGGCGACGCAGTACGAGGGCCAGGGCCCGAACGTCAACCAGTCGGCCAAGTACTTCGGCCCGTTCCTGTCGTCGACCGACCAGCTCGTGAAGGAGGTCGCGTTCGACCAGACGACGCTCGAGCGCGCGATCGTCGCGGGCGCGAGCGTCACGGGGGCGATCGCGCAGCGGGCGCCGCAGCTGACCTCGCTCGTCTCGAACCTCAACACGACGATGGGCGCGATCGCGTCGCAGAACGCCTCGCTCTCGCAGGCGCTCGGCGTGCTGCCGGACACGCTGCGCCAGGGCAGCTCGACGTTCGTCGACCTGCGCTCGACGCTCGACGACCTCGACCCGCTGCTGCAGGCGTCGAAGCCGGCCGCGGCGGTGCTGCCGAGATTCTTCGGCCAGCTGACGCCGCTGCTCGACGAGGCGACGCCGAACTTCCAGCTGTTCAGCAAGCTGATCCACCAGCCGGGCGCGTTCAACGACGCGACGGATGCGGTCCAGCACCTGCCGCAGCTGCTGAAGGTCGGCGGCCCGGCGCTGTCGAGCTCGATCACGGCGATGCGCGCGGGCCAGCCGGTGATCGACTTCCTGCGGCCCTACTCGCCCGACCTCGTCGGCTGGTTCCGCGACTTCGGCCAGTCGGCCGCCAACTACGACGCCAACGGCCACTACGCGCGCGTCATGCCGATCTTCGGCGCCTTCAACTACGTGCCGAACAGCTCGGGCGGCTCGCTCGAGCCGGTCCCGCCGTCGCAGCGTCTCGCCGGCCTCAGATCCGGCTACACGCAACGCTGCCCCGGCTCCGCCAGCCAGCCGCGGCCCGACGGCTCGAACCCGTACGCGCCCGCCGGCTTCGACTGCAACACCTCGAACGTGCCGCCCGGCCCATGATCTCCCGCGTCTCACCCACGCTGAAGCGCGCGCTGGCCGGCGGCCTGCTGGCGCTGGCCGCGCTCGTCGTGCTGGTGCTCGGCACGGGCGCCTCCGGCGGCGGGGGCGGCTACCGCGTGCGCGCGATCTTCGACAGCGCGAGCTTCGTCGTGACGGGCGAGGACGTGAAGGTCGCGGGCGTGAAGGTCGGCACGATCGAGTCGCTCGACGTGACGCCCGACAACAAGGCGGCGATCGTGCTGCGGATCGACGACCCGGCCTTCCAGGACTTCAAGCAGGACGCGCACTGCACGATCCGCCTGCAGTCGCTGATCGGCGAGAAGTTCGTCGCGTGCGATCCGACGCTGCCGAAGGGCGCCGACACGGAGCCGGCGCCGCCGCTGCACCAGATCAAGCACGGGGACGGGAAGGGCGAGTACCTGCTGCCGGTGACGAACACCTCCTCGCCGGTCGACATCGACCTGCTCGGCAACATCATGCGGCTGCCGGAGCGCCAGCGCTTCGCGATCATCATCAACGAGCTGGGCGTGGGGCTGGCGGGCAATGGCCAGGAGCTCAACGTCGTGATCCGCCGCGCGGACCCGGCGCTCTACCAGTTCGACAGAGTGCTGGAGATCCTCGCCGCCGAGAACAGAACGCTCGCCAACCTGGCGACGGAGTCGGACGCGGCGCTCGCGCCGGTCGCCGCGCAGAGCCAGTCGATCAGCGACTTCATCGACAAGGCGGGCGCGACCGCGGCGGCGACCGCCGCTCGCGGCGACGCGATGGAGCAGAGCTTCGCGAAGCTGCCGGAGTTCCTGCAGCAGCTCGACCCGACGGTCAAGAAGCTCGGCGAGTTCGCGGCGGCCGGCACGCCGGTGATGACGGACCTGCGCGCGGCGGCGCCGTCGATCAACACGATCTTCGAGCAGCTCGGCCCGTTCAGCCAGGCGGCGCTGCCGACCTTCCGCACGCTCGGCAACCTCGCCGACACCGGCAGAGCCGCGCTGCCCGCCGCCGAGCCGGTCATCAGAGACATCCACGCGTTCGCGCAGGAGGCGAAGCCGTTCGCGGCGGTGCTGGCGCCGGCGTTGACGAGCTTGCAGTCGCAGGGAGGCATCCAGTGGCTGCTGGATGTGATCCTCGAGACGACGGGAACGACGACAGGATTCGACTCGATCGGGCATTTCCTGCGCTCGTTGATCGTGCCTGACGTGCCCTGCATCCCATACGCGGTTGCTCCAACGTCCGGCTGCGCCGCGACCTTCACCGACCAGTCGTCGGCGAAGGGCGCGAGTGCTACGACGACCACGCCGCCGGCTGGTGCGCTGACCTCGTCGACGGGTGCCAACAACGGCTCAGCTTCGCTCGTCGACGCGCCGGCGACGACTTCTGGCACGCCGCCGGCTGCGACCAGCGGCGGCGTCGGCGCGCCGGCGTCAAGCGGCGCACCGACGAGCAGCGGTCTGCTGGGCTACCTGCTGGGCGGGAGCGGGGCGAGATGAACCGGCGCAGCACATCCGTGGCGGCGAACCCCGTGCTGATCGGCGCGGCGACGGTGCTCGTGGTGATCGTCGCCGTCTTCCTCGCGTACAACGCGAACAACGGCCTGCCGTTCGTGCCGACCTACGACGTGTGGGTCCAGCTGCCGGACGCGGCGAATCTCGTGCAAGGCGACGAGGTGCGGATCGGCGGCGACCGCGTCGGGATCATCGACAAGATCGTGCCGCAGTCGCACAGAAACGGCAGCGTCACGGCGAGACTCCATGTCAAGCTGGAGACGAAGGTCAAGCCACTGCCGGCCGACTCGACGGTCCAGGTGCGGCCGCGCTCGACGCTCGGCCTGAAGTACATCCAGGTGACCGTCGGCCACTCCTCCAGAGGCGTGCCCGAGGGCGGCGAGCTGGCGCTCGCGAACGCGACGCCGAGACCGGTCGAGTTCGACGAGTTCTTCAACATGTTCGACGCGAGAACGCGCGCGGCCAACCAGGTCAACCTCGTCGAGTTCGGCGACGCGCTCGCCGGCCGCGGCTCGAGCATCAACGAGGCGATCGTCGCGCTCGACCCGCTCACGAGAAACGCGATCCCGGTGTTCCGCATGCTGGCTGACCCGCAGACGCAGCTCGGCCGCCTGTTCCGCTCGCTCGAGCAGACGGCCGCCGCCATCGCGCCCGTCGCCCAGCAGCAGGGCCAGCTGTACCGCAGCCTCGCGACGACGTTCGACGCGTTCGACGCGATCGCGATCCCCTACCTGCAGGACACGATCAGCGGCGGCCCGGCCGCGCTCGACACGGCGATTCGCTCGTTCCCGATCCAGCGCCCGCTGCTCGCGAACGCCGCCGGCTTCTTCCGCGACCTGCAGCCGGGCGCCGCCGCCCTGCGCACCTCGGCACCCGCGCTCGCCGAGGCGTTCGCCGTCGGCACGACGCAGGTCCGCCGCGCCGCGTCGCTCAACGACCAGCTCGCGCTCACGCTCAGATCGCTGCAGGACTTCGCGCAGGACCCGCAGGTGCCGCTCGGCATCCACGGGCTGCGGGGCACGGTCGAGCAGCTGACGCCGACGATCGACAACCTCGGCGGGGCCCAGACGAACTGCAACTACCTCGCGGCGCTGCTCTACAACGTCGCAAGCGCGGAGAACGATGGCAGCATCGGCAACCAAGGCACGTGGCTGCGCGTCCTCCCTGTCGGGCTCCCGGGCGGCGCGAACAGCGAGGTCGGTCCGGCATCTGCTCCGGCCAACTCGCCGACGACGCTCGAGGCAGCGACGACAAACGCCAACCACCTGCACGCCAACCCGTATCCGCTCGTCGGAGCAGTCGGGCAGCACGGCGTATGCATGGCCGGAAACGAGCGTTACGTAGCTGGCCAATCGTTGATCGGCAATCCTCCGGGTACGCCGAGATCGAAGCCCAAGCTGCCGAGAAAGCTGAACGGCTTCTGATGGCGCCGCGCACACGACAGCCTGACGGCAAGCCCCCCTTCTGGACGCGCTTCCGCGTGGGCCTGCTCGCGATCGTGCTGATCTCGATCGCGGTGTACTTCGGCTTCACGAAGCACGTGCCGTTCACGCACGGCTACCGCCTGCACGCGGTCTTCGTCTCCTCGAACAACCTGCGACCGGGCTCGCCGGTGCGGATCGCGGGCGTGAACGTCGGCAGAGTCGAGAGCGTCGACCGCTACAAGAACACGAACCTCACCGACGTGACGATGGAGATCAGCGGGCAGGGCCTGCCGATCCACCGCGACGCAGTCCTCAAGATCCGTCCGCGCATCTTCCTCGAGGGCAACTTCTTCGTCGACCTCAGACCCGGCTCGCCGTCCGCCCCAGAGGTGCCCGAGAACGGCACGATCGGCCCGGCGCAGACCGCGACGCCCGTCCAGCTCGACCAGGTGCTGACCGCACTGCAGGCCGACCAGCGCGCCGACCTGCAGGTGCTGCTGCAGCAGTTCGGGCTCGCCCTCACTTCGAAGCCGACGGCGGCGCAGAACGCGACGCTCCCTCCCGAGGTGCAGGACAGATCGGGTGCGCAGGGGATCAACTTGAGCTACACGTACGGGCCGGCCGCGTTCAAGGGCACCGCGATCGTCAACACGGCGCTGCTCGGCACGCAGACGCACGACCTCTCGCGCATGATCGCCGCGATCGCGAAGCTCTCGACCAACCTCCGGACGCACGAGGGCGCGCTGCAGAGCCTGATCGTCAATTTCAACACGACCGCGGGCGCGCTCGCCGCGCAGAGCGGCTCGCTGACGACGGCCGTCGGCCTGCTCGGCCCGACGGTCACGACCGCCGACGCCGCGTTCAAGAGCCTCGACGCCTCGTTCCCGCCGACGCGCGGCTTCGCGCGCGACTTCCTGCCGGCGGTGCAGGAGACGCCCGCGACGGTCGAGGCGTCTTATCCGTGGATCGCCCAGACGCGCGCGCTGCTGGCGCCGAGCGAGCTGGGCGGCCTGCTTGCGCAGCTTCAGCCGGCGACGGCGGATCTTGCCCAGCTCGAGGGCGCGTCGCTCGACTTCCTGCCGCAGCTCGACCTCGCGAACCGCTGCTTCGCGAGAACGATCATCCCCGCCGGCAACATCGGCGTCAGAGACGGCGCGCTCACGACGCGCCGTCCGGACGGCTCGATCGTCGAGAACTACAAGGAGTTCTGGTACGCGATGGTCGGGCTCGCCGGCGAGGGATCGAGCTCCGATGGCAACGGGAGTTCGATCCGTACCCCACTCGGCGGGGGCTCTTATACAACGAACTTCGGTGTATCGCGGACAGATGGCTCCACGGTCATCGGTAATGCGAACGTCAGACCCCTGGGCTCGAGCCCGCTTTATCCGTCGCAGCCGCCGCCGTACAAGCCGAGTGCGACGTGCTACCAGCAGCCACTTCCGAACGTCAACGGGCCCCAGGCAGGTCCGGCGGCGGCACCCGCCAGCATCGTTTCGCCGACGCCGCCGCCACTGCCCAACCCGAGAGCGACGCCGGGAAGCGCCACCGCGAACGTCAGTGACGCAAGCGCCCAGTCGCTCACAACCACCACTCCGCCGTCGGGGAGCACGAGATGACAACCGCGATCCGCAAGCATCTGCGCGACTTCGCGGCGATCGTCGTGCTCGTCCTGATCGCCGGCTTCGTCGGCCTCTACGTGCTCGCCCACCAGCGCACGACGCTGCCCTCGTGGGTGCCGCTCGTCGGCAAGCAGGTCTTCGTGCTCAAGGGCGAGTTCTCGACCGCGCAGGCGATCACGCCGGGGCAGGGGCAGACGGTCGACATCGCCGGCGTGCAGGTCGGCGAGATCACGAACGTCGACCTCGTCAACGGCCGCGCGGTCGTGACGATGCAGCTCGACCCGAAGTACTCGCATCGCGTCCACCCGAACGCGACGATGCTGCTGCGCCCGAAGACGGGCCTGAAGGACATGATCGTCGAGCTGAACCCCGGCACGGCTGCGGGCGGGCCAGCGGTCAAGGACGGCTACACGGTGCCCGTCTCGAACACGCTGCCGGACGTCAACCTCGACGAGTTCCTGTCGGTGCTCGACGGCGACACGCGCACGTACCTCCAGCTGCTGCTCAACGGCGGGGCGACCGGCTTGAGAAACAACGGGACGACGCTCGCGCAGGTCTTCCGCCGCTTCGAGCCGACCGCGCACGACGCGGCGGAGATCACGCAGCAGCTCGCGCTGCGGCACCGCTACATCGCCCGTTCGATCCACAACTTCGGCGTGTTCGTGAACGCGCTCGCCGCACGCGACGACGAGCTCGGGACGTTCGTCGACAGCTCCAACCAGGTCTTCCAGCACTTCGCCAACCAAAGCGCGAACCTCGAGCGCACGGTCACGCTGCTGCCGGCCGCGCTGCGCGACACGAACGCGGCGCTCGCGCAGGCGAAGGCGTTCGCCGACCAGGCTGGCCCGGCGCTCGGCGCGCTGCGCCCGGGCGCGCGGGCGCTCGGCCCCTCGCTCGTCGAGCTGCGCCCGTTCCTGAGAGAGACGACGCCGATCATCCAGAACCAGCTGCGGCCGTTCACGCAGGTCGCGACGCCGGTCGTCAAGGAGCTGCGCCCGGCCGCGGCCGACTTCGCCGCAGCGACGCCGAATCTCACGACCTCGTTCAAGGTGCTCAATGCGTTCCTGAATGGACTTGCCTACAACCCGTCGGGTCCGAGCGAGGGCTACCTCTTCTATCTCGCGTGGTTGAACCACATCTCGAACTCGATCTTCACGGCGCAAGACGCCGAGGGGCCCATTCGCCGAGGAATCGTCGTGGTTCCCTGTGGACAAGTGCTCGGCGTCAATGCGATCAAGGGCTTCGGCAACCTCAAGTTCGCCACGGTGCGACTGCTGTCGCAGTTGGTCAACATTCCTGGATCTGACTACACGCCGAGAAATCCGGGACCGTTCTGCAGATCCTCCGACTTCAACGGGGGAGGCTGACGCATGCAGAAGCAAGCACCCACACTCGGACGCGTCCTCGTCATGGCGGGCTTCGCGCTCTCCTGCTTCGGCCTGCTGCTCTACTTGTGGGTCGCGTTCGGCGGTGGCTTCCCGCTCAAGCCGCAGGGCTACCGCTTCCACGTGCACTTCACGGAGGCGACGCAGCTCGCCGACCAGGCGGACGTGCGCATCTCCGGCGTGCCCGTCGGCAAGGTCGTCAACATCGCGCTCGGGCCGAACAACACGACCGACGCGACGATCCAGCTCGACGAGCGCTACGCGCCGATCCCCAAGGACGTGCGCGCGACGCTGCGCTACAAGACGCTGCTCGGCGAGACGTTCGTCGACCTCACGCCCGGCCACAAGACCGCCGGCACGCTCAGAGAGGGCGGCACGCTGCCCGACGCGCAGGTGGAGAGATCGGTCCAGCTCGACGAGATCCTGCGCTCGTTCGATCCCGAGACACAGCGCGCGTTCCAGGTCTGGATGCAGTCGCTCGCACAGGGGATCTACGGCCGCGGCCAGGACATCAACGCCGCGTTCGGCGACCTCGCGCCGTTCGCGCAGGACACGAACACGCTGCTGCAGCAGCTCGACGACCAGAGACAGGCGCTGCAGCAGCTCGTCGTCAACACCGGCACCGTCTTCGGCGCGCTCAGCCAGCGCAGCAGCGACCTCACCGGCCTGATCCGCAACTCGAGCGTCGTCTTCGGCACCGTCGCGGCGCGCAACCAGGAGCTGGAGCAGATCTTCCAGGCGTTCCCGACGTTCGAGCGCGAGTCGACGCTGACGCTCAACCGCCTCAACGCGTTCACGAAGACGGCGAACCCGATCATCACGCAGCTGCGGCCGGTCGCGCGCGCGCTGACGCCGACGTTGCAGGCGGCGGGGAGATTTGCGCCGTCGTTCCGCGACTTCTTCGTCAACCTCGGGCCGCTGATCACGGCCGCGGGGCCGGGGCTGCCGGCGTTCCGCCAGTTCCTCGCCGACGCGCGCCCGGCGTTCGGCCAGCTCGACCCGTTCACGCGCAGCCTGAACCCGTTCCTCGGATACATCGCGGCGTTCCTGCCCGAGCTGGACGGGTTCGTGGGGAACATCACGGCTTCGACGCAGGCGTTCATCCCGACAGGACCCAACACGGTTCCGCTGCACTATCTGCGCACGGCTTCCGTGTTCAGTCCCGAGGGCATGACGACGTATCCGCAACGGCTGGCGACGAACCGTCCGAACCCCTACCGCTTCCCCGGTCAGATGCAGCAGCTCAGCACCGGCCTGCCGGTCTTCGAGGGGCGCCAATGCGCGAGCGGCCCGCGGCCCGTGCCGGACATCGGCGACCCGAACACGTTCGCGCAGACGATCGGCGGCGTGTCGCCGGACGCAGCGAGCCTTCTGCTCGAGTTCGCCTTCCGCAACGACCCCTCCAACGTTCCCGCCCCCGCCTGCACCCAGCAGGGCCCGGCGCCCGGCTACGGCACGGACTTCCCGCACGTCGTCGCGGAGCCGCCGGGGGCGAACGCCGGGCCGTGAGATGAGCGTCCGGGACGGGCTCGAGCGCGTCGCGCGGGCCGCCGCGGCCCGGCCGATCCCCGTGCTGCTGACGGTCGCGCTGCTCGCGCTCGGCGGCGGGCTGCTCGCGCTGCGGCTGGAGCCGAGCACCGGCGCCGACACGCTCGCGAGCCGTTCGTCGAGCGCCTTCCAGGCGACCGACGCGCTGCACAGCCGCTTCGGCGACGACGCCGTGATCGTGCTGATCGACGAGCATGTCTCCAACCTCGTGCTGACGCCCGACCTCGGTCGCGTGCTGCGGCTCGAGGGCTGCCTCGGCGGCAACGTCCCGCACGGCGCCAGACCGTACGGCGGCGCGCAGAGCGCCTGCGCCGGGCTCGCGAAGCTGAAGCCGGTGAAGCTCGTCTACGGCCCGGGCACGTTCCTCAACGAGTCGGTGAACGCCGTGCAGGCGCAGGTCCAGGCCGAGCTCGCGCAGATCCAGCAGGGCGTCACCGCCGCGGTCGCCGCCGCCAAGGCGCAGGCCGCCAGAGCCGGCCTCGACGCGACCGCCCAGCAGCAGGCGGCCGACGCCGCCAGAGCGCAGGCGCAGGCGCAGGCGACCGAGACGCTGCGCCAGCTCGTCCTCAGCTCCGGCCTCCAGGGCATCCCGCAGATCGACAACAAGGCGTTCATCTCGCAGATCGTCTTCGACCCGGCGCGCGGCGCGGACGTGCCGAAGGCGCGCTTCGCGGCGCTCTTCCCGAACAAGAACGCGGCGCTGATCCAGCTGCGCCTGCGGCCCGACCTGACGGCGGCCCAGCGCTCGCGGGCGATCGCGCTGATCCGCCAGGCGGTGCGGATGCCGCTGTTCGCGCTCAAGCACGGCGGCAGCTACACGGTCTCCGGCGTGCCGGTCGTGACCGACGCGCTCGCCAGCAGCGTCACCGGCCAGATCGGCGTGCTGCTCGCCGTCGCGGTGGCGGCGATGGCGCTCGCGCTCCTGCTGCTGTTCCGCGCGCGCCTGCGGCTGCTGCCGCTGCTCGTCGCGCTCGCCGCCGCCGCGTTGACGTTCGGCGCGATGTCGCTCGTGGGGGCCGGCCTGACGATGGCCTCGATCGCCGTGCTGCCGGTGCTGATCGGGCTTGCGGTCGACTACGCGATCCAGTTCCAGTCGCGCGTCGCCGAGCACGAGCAGGCGGGCGTGGACCGCTCCGAGGCGGTCGCCCGCGCCGCGCGTGCCGGCGCGCCGGCGATCGCCACCGCCGCGCTCGCGACCGCCGTCGGCTTCCTCGTCCTGCTGTTGTCGCCGATCCCGATGGTGCGCGGCTTCGGCCTGTTGCTCGTGGCCGGGATCGCGTTCGCGTTCGCCTGTGCGCTGACGGCCGGCTCCGCTGCGCTGGCGCTCCAGCCGCGCCGCGCCGGCGGTGCCCGCTCGCGCGCCGGCTCCGCGCCGGAGCCGCTCGTCGCCGCCTGGCAGGCGCTCGCCGCCGCGCTGGCGGGCGCCCGCGAGCTGCTCGCCGACGCCGGCCGCGCGCTCGCGCGCCTCGCTCCGCTGCGCGCGCTCGGCCGCGGTGCGCTCGCGGCGCCGGGGGCGGTGATCGGCGCGGCGCTGCGCCGGCCCGGGCGCGTGCTCGCCGTCGCCGCGGCGCTCGCGCTCGCCGGCTGGGTCGCCGACACGCAGACGCGCGTCGTGTCCGACATCCGCCAGCTCGTGCCGGCCGGCATGCCGGCCCTGCGCGACCTCAACCACCTGCAGGACAGAACGGCCTCCTCCGGCGAGATCGACGTGCTCGTGCAGGCCCCCGACGTCGCCAAGCCCGCCGTCATCGGCTGGATGGCCGGCTACGAGCAGCGCATCCTCAGACGCTTCGGCTACGACGAGTCGCGCGGCTGCGCGAGCGCCACGCTGTGCCCGGCCTTCTCGCTGCCGGACCTGTTGCAGGGCTCCGACGCCGGCTCGCAGAGAGCGATCGACGCGCTGCTCGCGTCGGTGCCGCCGTACTTCTCTCAGGGCGTCCTGACGCCCAGACACGACGCCGCGACGCTCGCGTTCGGGATCCGCTTGATGGATCTCGGCCGCCAGCAGGACGTGATCGACGCGATGCGCGCCGAGCTGCACCCGCCGGCCGGCGTGCGCGCGCGCCTCGGCGGGCTGCCGGTGCTGGCCGCGCAGGCCAACGCCGAGCTGGCCTCGCCGTGGCGGCGGCTGCTGACGCTCGTCGCCGGCCTGCTGGCGGTCGGCGTCGCGCTGCTCGCGGTGTTCCGCCGCGCCGAGCGCGCGCTCGTGCCGCTCGTGCCGATCGCGCTCGCGACCGGCTGGTCCGCGCTTGTGCTGTTCGCGACGCGCGTGCCGCTGAACCCGATGTCGGCGGTGCTCGGCGCGCTCGTGATCGCGATCTCGACCGAGTTCTCCGTGCTGCTGTCCGAGCGCTTCCGCCAGGAGCGCGAAGGCCATCCGCTCGAGGAGGCGCTCGTGCGCACCTACCGCTCGACCGGCCGCGCCGTGCTCGCGTCCGGCGTGACGGCGATCGCCGGCTTCGGCGTGCTCGCGGTCTCGGACTTCCGCATGCTGCGCGACTTCGGCATCGTGACCGTCGTGGACCTGACCGTCTCGCTGCTCGGCGTGCTGGTCGTGCTGCCGTCGGTGCTCGTGCTGGCGGAGCGCAGCGTGCTGCGGCGGCGCATCGCGCGCCTGCCGCGGATGGCGGCGCGCGGCGCCGGCGGTCGCGCCCGACGCGGCTCGGCGCCGGTCGCGTGAGCGGCAAGCCGACCTGGATCGCGATCGCGGCGGCGGTCGCGATCCTCGCGTACATCACCTACAACACGTTCACGACGCCTGCGAGCAGCTCGACCGGGCTGGCGGCGGGGACGCAGATGCCGCCGTTCGCGGCGCCGCTCGTGACCAGCGACCTCGTCGGCGACGCAAACGTCGCGCGCCGCGCCGATCAGGGCGCCGCCGGCGCGCGCCCGGCCTGCGACGTGACGGACCCGCGCGCGCTCAACAGCTGCACGCTGACGCGCCGCGGGCCGCTGCTGCTCGCCTTCTTCACCGACAGCTCCGGCCGCTGCGTCGCCGCGCTCGACGCGTTCGAGCAGGTCGCGCCCCGCCATCCGCGCGTGGGCTTCGCGGCGGTCGCGGTCCGCGGCGACCGCGGCGACCTGCGCGCGCTCGTGCGCCAGCACGGCTGGCGCTTCCCGGTCGCGCAGGATCGCGACGGCGCGGTCGCCGACCTCTACGGCGTCGCGATCTGCCCGACGGTCGTGCTCGCCTACCGCGGCGGCGTCGTGATGCGCACCGCGCTCGGTTCCGGCGAGACGACGCCGGCCGCGCTCGAACGCGACGCGCGGCGGCTCGAAACCGGACCCGGGCCCCGGGGGAGGGCGGCCCGATGAGCGAGCGGCCCGACGCCGACCGGCTCGCCGGACAGCCCGCGCCGCGCGACGGCTTCGTCGCCGAGGAGCTGCGCGCCGAGCTGCCCGGCCTCGGCGTCGTGTCGCTCGAGCTGCCCGCGCCGGCCGCGCGCAAGAGCCCAGCCGGCGTGCGCGAGCACCTCGCCGTGCTGTCGGCGCGCTTCCGCGGCGCCGAGGCGCTCGCGCTGCGCCAGCGCCCGGTCCCGCACGCCTACCGCGTCGGCTTCCGCCACATCGGGCTCGACCCCGACGTGACGCGCACGCTCGTCGAGGAAGCCACGATCGCGCGGCTCGTGCAGGGCGGCTTCGTCTCGCGCGGGCTGCTCGACGACGCGCTCACGATCGCGCTCGTGGAGACGGGCGTGCCGCTGTGGGCGCTCGACGCCGGCGCCGTCCACGGGGAGCTGTGGCTGCGCCTCGCGCGCGCCGGCGAGCGCCTCGGCGGCGACGAGCAGGCGCCGCCGCTGCCAACGGGACAGATCGTCGTGGCGGACTCCCACGCCCCGCTCGCGCCGCTGTTCGGGGAGCCGGCGCCGGGCCATGTCGCCGGCAAGGGCACGACGCGCCTGCTGCTGTTCGCGCTGCGCGTCGACGGCGTGCCGCGGCTGCACGTGGAGGAGGCGCTGTGGCGCTGCGCCGAGACGCTCGCGGCAGCTTGAGTGGCGGACGAGTCCGATACTGGTCAAGCTATGCTTTACCTATGGATGACATCAAGCCGGATCCTGTGGCGCTCCATCGGCGCGCGTACAGCCAGGATGGCTACTTCACCACCGAGCAGGCGCGTGAGTTCGGGTTCAGCCGTCAGCTGGTCGCCCATCACCTGCGCTCGGGCCGCTATGAGCGGGTGCGGCGCGGGCTCTATCGGCTGACCGGGTTCCCCGGGTCGAGCAGCGAGGAGGTTCGTGCGAAGTGGATGGCGGTGGGCGCCGACCGAGCGCTCGTCTCGCACGAGAGCGCGCTTGAGCTGCACGGACTCTCTGACGTCTTCCCAAACGCGGTGCATCTGCTGGTGGCGCGATCGGATCGCGGAGTCAAGCCGCCGGCGGGGGTCGTGATCCACACGACGAGCACGCCCTGGGGACCGGGAGAGGTCACGACGATCGACGGCATCCGCACGACGACGCCTTCGCGCGCCATCCTCGACGCCGCCGCCGCGGGGACCTCACCTGAGCAGATCGAGATGGCGGTGGGTCAGGCACTCGATCAGGCGCTCGTCGATGTCGAGCAGCTCGAGCGCGAGGCCGCGCACCGGGGCGAGCGCGTGCGAGACGTCATCCAGCGCGCCATCGAGCAGGCGGGCATCCGGTGAGGTACGCCGATGCCGATGCGTTTCGGATGGCGCTCGAGCAGCGGCTCCGCAACGAAGCCGAGGCGCGCGGCGTGGCGCAGCGGGCTCGATTGCGGTGCGACCCGGGTAGACTCGGTGCAAGCGCGAACTGGAGGTGCATCGGGATGGTCGTCATCGCGGATCGTCAGGCAGCACCTGCGCTCGACGGCGTCGTCGAGGAGGCGCCCGCGCGCCGTACGCTGCGCGCCCAGATCGCCCGGCTCGAGCACGAGCTGGCGACGCTCGCCGTGCACGCCTCGCCGCGCGACGGGATCGCCTGGACGATCGGCGGCGAGGGTGGCCCGCGCCTGCTCGGCATCGGCGAGCTGGAGCGTGTGCGCGACGACCTCGCAGAGCGCCTGCACGAGGTGCGCGAGACGCTCGCCGCGCGCGCCGCGCGCGAGGCGCGCAACCGCGAGCTGCTGGAGCGGATGCTGCGCGACCCGGGCCGCCACCGCTTCGTGCGCGTCAGCGCGGCCGACGTCGGCCAGCCCGGCTGCGGCGTCTGGCACGTGCGCCCGCGCCTCGGCGTGATCGGGATGCTGGCGGGCTGGTGGCACGTCAAGCTGTCCTCCGGATGTCCGCTAGCCCAGGCCGGCTGAGCCGGCCCTGACCCCGAGGACGAACGCCGTCATGGGCCGCCGCAGTCGCCAGCGCGCAAGCGCTCCGCCGCCGCGCGAGCGCACGCCCGCGCCCAAGCCCGCTCCGCCGCCGGCCACCACCACCGCCGCGCGCCGCAGCCGCCGCGACGCCGCGCCCAAGCCCCCATGGGGCAGCTTCCCGCTCGTCGAGCTGTGCGCGCTGTCGGCGATCGTGCTCGGCCTCTGGGGGATCCTCGGGGGCAAGCTTCCGCTCGTGTTCGGGGCGATGCTGCTCGGCTCGGTCGCCGGCCTGGAGGTCGCAATCCGCGAGCACTTCGGCGGCTACCGCTCGCACACGCTCGTGCTGTCGGGGATCGTCGCGATCACGGCCATGGCGATCCTGTACTTCGCGGGCGCGCAGCGCACCGTCCTGATCGCGGGCGCCGCCGGCGGCCTGCTCGTCGGCGTCCCGCTCTTCCGCCGGCTGTTCAAGCGCCGCAGCGGCGGCGTCGGCATGCGCGTCCGTTAGCCTCCCGCGCGATGGCCGACGAAGAGCCCCGCCGCATGCGCCTGACGGGCCTGCACCACGTCACGGCGATCTGCCGCGACCTCGACCGCACGACCGCCTTCTACCGCGACGTGCTCGGCCTCGCGCTGGTGGAGCGCGGCGTCAACGACGACGACCCCGGCACGCGCCACTTCTGGTTCGGCGACGCGCAGGGCGCCCCCGGCACGCTGATCACGTTCCTCGAGTATCCGCAGATGGAGGAGGGCACGATCGGCGCCGGCTCGCTGCACCACGTCGCGTTCACGGTCGAGTCGGCCGACGAGCAACTCGCCTGGCGCGACTACCTGCGCGACAGAGGCGTCGCGTGCAGCGAGGTGCTGGACCGAGGCGCGTTCCGCTCGCTCTACCTGCGCGATCCCGACGACCACATCGTCGAGATCGCCACGCGCGGACCGGGTTTCTGAGCCCCGATTCGCGCGTGGCGACCGCCGTCGTCAGACGGTGACGAGCTCGCGCGCGACGGTCGTCACGACCGCCGGAACGCACTCGTGCTCGATCGTCGCGTGCGCGTCGAGCTGCGCCGCGAGCGCGTGACGCTGGCGCTCGGTGAGGGACCCGATCGTCTTCGTCTCGGAGATGCGGAACATCGCGAGGAACTTGCGGCAGCGCGTCCCGCCCCACCGCCGCTGGCTCATCAGCACGTCCCCGATGGCCATGCTCGCCGCTTCCCACGGGGAGGTGACGATCACCTCCGCGGCGGTCACCTCGCCGTCGGCGATCCTGCGCTTCAGCTCCGCGCGTGCGAGGCGCACGCGGTTGGCACGTTGGAGGGCCTGCAGGTGCTGCGGCCCTGGGGACGTCGTCGGCAACCCGTCCATCTGCACTCTTCTTGCCTCCGTACGTAGGCCGTGGATCAGCGCGCCGAGCGGGGGCTCGGACGCCTTGGGGGGACGCCGTCGTGCGCGATCTCGGCCTCTTTCCCTGGCGGCGGCTGGCGGTGCCGTGTGCCTGAGACGAGTCGACCCGGCGGCTCAGGAGAAGCTATGCGAGCAGGTGGTGCGCGGTCAATCCCGAACCGTCCGGGACGTGCGCTAGGAGCGGGCTTTTCGTGGGCGCACCTGTTGCCGGTGCGTCAAGCTGTTGTCAGCCCGCCGACGGCAGCGGCCCGTGCTCGGCCTCGAACGCGCGCTTGACCTCGGCGAACACGTCGAGCGCGCCGTCGAGGGTGGAGCGCTCGTGCGTCGCCATCACGCTGGTGCGCAGCAGCGCGCCGCCCGGCGGCACCGCCGGATGCAGCGCGACGTTGACGTAGACGCCGGCGTCGTAGAGCGCCTTCCACAGCAGCGCGGCCTTCCAGTCGTCGGCGACGAGCACCGGCACGATCGGCGTCGCGACGCGCGTCCCGTCGGGCAGCGCGACCGGGTCCACGACGTGGAAGCCGAGCTCGCGCAGGCCGGCGTTGAGGTACTCGCCGTTGGCCAGCACGCGCGCGAACAGCTCGCGGCCCTCGTCCGAGCGGCAGATGCGCGTCGCCGCCAAAGCGGCGCCGACGGCGGCCGGCACGCCCGCGGCGGTGAACAGGAACGGCCGCGACTGGATCCGCAGGAAGTCGATCACGTCGGCCGGGCCGGCGATCACGCCGCCGCAGGAGGCGAGCGACTTCGAGAACGTCGCCATCCGCAGGTCGACGCGCTCCTCGACGCCGAGCAGCTCGCTCGCGCCCGCGCCGCGCTCGCCGAGCACGCCGAGCCCGTGCGCCTCGTCGACCATCAGGCGCGCGCCGAAGCGATCGCACAGGTCCGCGATCTCCGGCAGCGGCGCGACGTCGCCCTCCATCGAGAAGACGCCGTCGACGACGACGAGGATGCCGCCGCCGTCGGCCTCCGCCTGCCCGAGGCGCTTCTCCAGCAGGTCGAGCCGGTTGTGGCGGAAGGCGCGCATCTTGGCCCGCGACAGCAGCACGCCGTCGAGGATCGAGGCGTGGTCGCCGGAGTCGACGACGACCGTGTCCTCGGGGCCGAGGATCGTCCCGATCGCGCCGAGATTGGCCTGGTGGCCGGTCGAGAACACCAGAGCGTCCTCCGTCCCCATCCAGCCGGCCAGCTCCGCCTCCAGCTCGAGGTGCAGGTCGAGCGTGCCGTTCAGCAGCCGCGAGCCGGTCACGCCGGTGCCGTAGCGGCGGATCGCGTCGTGCGCCGCCTCGATCACGCGCGGGTCGGCCGTCAGCCCCAGGTAGTTGTTGGAGCCGAGCATGATCCGGCGCTCGCCCTCCATCTCCACGACGGGCGCCGCAGCCGACTCCAGGCGCCGGAAATAGGGCACCGCGTCGAGCTCGCGCGCGGCCTGGAGCTGCGCGACGCGCTCGTGCGTGCGTGCCTTGCTGAAGACGTCGATCGTGGTGGGCATATACAGTGCGGCGCCAATGGGTCTCGACGTCCGGCCTGTCGCGTCCAAGCGCGACCTCACGACCTTCATCAAACTGCCCTGGCAGCTCTATCGTAACGAGCCGAACTGGGTGCCGCCGCTCATCTCCGAGCGGCGCCAGTTCCTCGACCGCGCCAAGAACCCCTGGTTCGAGCACGGCGAGGCCGAGTATTTCCTCGCGTGGCGCGACGGTCGCGCGGTCGGCCGCATCACCGCCCAGGTCGATCGCATCCTCAACGAGTTCCAGGACAACACCTGGGGCCTGTTCGGCTTCTTCGAGTGCGAGGACGACCCGGAGGCTGCCGCCGCGCTGCTGTCCGCCGCGGAGCGCTGGCTGCGCGCCCGCGGCCGCGACCGCATGGTCGGGCCGATGGACTTCACGATGAACGACGAGTGCGGCGTGTTGGTCGACGGCTACGAGCGCCCGCCGATCATCCTCACGAACTGGACGCACCGCTACTACCCGGCGCTGCTGGAGGGCGCCGGGATGGCGAAGGCGATGGACACGCTCATGTGGGAGCTGAGAATCCAGGGGCGCGAGAGAGTCCATCCGGCGATCTGGAGAATGGCCGAAGCCGTCGAGAGCAAGCACGGGATCACGGTGCGGCCGATGCGCAAGAAGGACATGCAGGCCGAGATCAACCGCTTCCTCGAGGTCTACAACGCCGCCTGGGAGAGAAACTGGGGCTTCTCGCCGCTGACCGAGAGAGAGGTCCGCCACTACGCGAAGACGCTCAAGCCGCTGCTCGACGAGCACTGGGCGTTCATCGCGGAGAAGGACGGCGAGACGGTCGGCGCCGCGCTGTCGCTGCCCGACTACAACCAGGTGCTCAAGCGCATGAACGGCCGGCTGCTGCCGATCGGCTGGGCGAAGTTCCTCTGGAACCGCAGAAAGATCGACCGCGTGCGCGTGTTCGCGCTCGGCGTCAGACGCGAGTGGCAGCACGCCGGCGTCGCCGCGCGCTTCTACGAGCTGCACTTCGACTCGGCCGAGATCACGCCGCAGACGTACGGCGAGATGGGCTGGATCCTCGAGTCGAACAAGTCGATGAACCGCGCGATGGAGGGGATGGGCGGCACGGTCGTGCGCCGCTACCGCCTCTACGAGCGGCTGTTCGAGGACGCGCTGCCGGACGAGGCGAGCGAGTTCGAGGCCGTGCCCGTCGGCGCCGGCGCCGTCTGACCGACGGCGCTGTCACGATGCTCCGGTCGCGATGACCGAGCCCAGCCCGCCTGTCGCCGAGCCCGCGCCGGACCTCGTCGAGCCCGAGGAGACGGTCGACGGCGTGCCCGTGCTCGCCGCCGAGGTGCGCGCGCTGGAGCGCGTGGAGCGCCGCCAGCTTCCCGCCGTGCAGGCGGCCGCGGTCGCCGCCACGGGCTTCGTCGCCGGTGCCGCGACGGTCGTGGCGATCAGCCGGCACGTCGCCCGCAGATCGCCGCGCACGCCGCGGCGCCGCAAGCGCGCCGCCGGCCCGGAGACGCTGTCGGTGCTCGGCACGCGCTCGTTCCTGCTCGACGTGCACCTGCTCGGTCGCGGCGAGTGAGCGTCGCGGCCGGCACGCTCCGCCGCACCCGTCCGCGACCTCGCCCGGTGGAGCCCGCTCCCGGAACCCGCGAGCTGCGCGTCGAGGTCAGACCGGCGTGGCCGTTCCGCCTCTCGCGCGCGAGCGGGCCCGACGGCGTCCTGAAGGTGCGTGCGGGCGTCGTGCACCGCCTGCTGCACCACGGCGAGGCTGGCACGCCGGTCGTCGTGCGCGTCGCGCAGACGGCGCGCGATCGCGTGCTGCTCGGCGCGGCGGCCGAGGACCCGGCCGCGGCCGCGTGGGGGATCGAGCGGATGCGCTTCGCGCTCGGCGTCGACGACGACCTGCGCCCGTTCCACGACCGCTTCTGCGACGACCCGCTGATCGGCGCCGCCGTACGCGCCGACCCGGCTGTGCGCCTGCGACGGCGGCCCGTGCCGTTCGAGGTGCTCGCGTGGGCGGTCACCGAGCAGCTGATCGAGTACGTGCGCGCGGCCGCGATCCAGCGGCGGATCGTCGGGCGGCTCGGCCGCCGCTGCGAGCGCAGCGGCCTGCGCGACGTGCCGAGCGCCGCGACCGTCGCCGCGCAGGCGCCCGCACAGCTGTGCGCGTTCGACCTCGCGCCCAAGCGCGCGCTCGCGCTGCGGCGCGTCGCCGAGGAGGTCGCGAGCGGCCGCGCCGACCTGCACGCCGAGGATCCCGCGCCCGGCTGGCGCCGCCTGCGCGCGATCCCCGAGGTCGGCACCTGGACGCTGTCGCTGCTCGCGCTGCTCGGCCAGGGCCGCTACGACGCGCTGCCCGCGGGTGACCTCGCCTACGTGAAGCTGGTGGGCCGGCTGCAGAGCGGGGGAGACCCACGCGTGCGGGCGACCGAGGACGAGGTGCGCGACTTCTTCGCGCCCTACGGCGAGTGGGCCGGCCTCGCCGCCGCCTACGCGCTGCGCGCGACCGCGCCGGAGCTGCGCGCGGTCGCGGCGGCGGCGTAGCTACGAGCCCTGGCCCGCCAGGAACTCGTTCGTGAAGGCGGGGGCGCCGGCGCTCGGCAGCACGCCGAGCAGGTTGTTCGCGAACATCCATCTGCCGTACGCCTGCCACGCGGCCGGGTCCTGCCAACCCCACGGCTTGCTCGCGCTCGCCGGGAAGAACGCCGGCAGGGAGGCCCTGACGCTCGCGAGCGCGAAGCCCTTGTCGAGGTCGGGCGCGGCTCTCACCAGCGCGTCGGTCGCCGCCTGCGGATCGGCTCTGGCCGCCGCGTAGCCGCGCGCGAGCGCCTGCACGAACGCGCGCACGTCGTCGCCGCGGTTGGAGAGCGTGTCCTTGCGCGCGACGAGCACGAGCTCGTCGTACGTCGGCACGCCGACCTGCTCCATGCGGATGATCGTCGGGTGCTTGTGGGCGCGTCTGAGCTGGACGCCCTCGACGTTCCAGTAGGCGCCGAGCGTCGCGTCGACCTTCTTCGACAGCATCGCCGGCACGAGGTCGAAGCCGACGTTCGTTTCCTTCACGGAGTCGCGCGGCACGCCGGCGTGCTGGAGGATCGTCGTCAGGTAGGCGCTCTGGTACGGGATCCCGGCGGTGCCGACGCGGCCGCCTCTGAGGTCGGCCGGGCCGTGCACGCCCTTCTTCAGCGACATCAGCGTCGTCAGCGGCACCTGCGAGATCGCGCCGACGGACACGAGCTGCTCGCCCTTGTCACGCGCGATCAGCAGCTCCGGCTCGTAGGAGATCGCCAGGTCGACCTTGCCGGCCTCCAGCAGCTTCAGCGGCGCGGCCGGGTCGGACGGCGTCTGCACGTTCACGCTCAGCCCCGCCTTCGCGAAGTCGCCCGCGGCGAGCGCCTCGTAGAGCCCGACGTGGTCCGGGTTCGGCAGGTAGTCGAGCATCAGCGTGAGCGATCTGGTCTCCGCGCTCGGCGTCGTCGTGTCCTTCTTCTCGCCGCAGGCGCCGAGCGCCAGCAGCGCGAGCAGCGCGGCGGCGGTGGCGAGCAGTCGCTTCATCGGGAATTGCCTCCTGGGGGGTCTTTCGCCCACGGGACGAGCAGGCGCTCGGCCAGCGTCAGCAGGCCGAACAGCGCGATCGCGAACGCGGACAGGATCATGACGGCCGCGAAGGCGCGTGCCGTGAGCAGTTGGGGGATCGCCTGTTGGACGAGGTGGCCGAGGCCCGCGTCGGAGCCGGTCCACTCGGCGAACACGGCGGCGATCGGGGCGAACGTGACGGCGACCTTCGCGCCGCTGAAGAGGCCCGGCAGCGCGGCCGGCAGCTCGACGTGGCGCAGCACGCGCAGGCGCGGCGCGTCGAGCGTGCGCATCAGCTTCGGCAGCTCGGGGTCTACGCGCGCGAGCGCGTCAAGCGTCGTGACGACGATCGGGAAGAAGCAGACGAGCCCGATGATCAGCAGCTTCGGCGCGATGCCGAAGCCGAGCCACGTGACGAGCAGCGGCGCGATCAACACGACCGGGATCACCTGCGAGACGACGAGCAGCGGATAGACGGAGCGCCGCAGCGGCAGCGAGAGATGCAGCGCGATCGGCAGCAGGAATCCGGCCGTTCCGGCGACGAGGATCCCGAGCACGATCTCGTCGCCGGTGACGCGCAGGTTGTCCCACAGCAGGCCACGGTCCACCCAAAGGCTCTGAGCGACTGCGTGCGGCGGCGGGAGGATCGCCGGGTCGATCCCGCTGAGGTCCGCGTACAACTCCCATGCGCCGACGAGCGCGAGCACGATCGCCGCGGCGCCCAGCGCGCCCACCACCCGGCCGGCCTGCCGGCGTCGCGCGCGCGGCTGCGCGGGGCGCGGCGGCAGCGTGGCCGGCGGGTCGGCGATACGGCCGAACGCTCTCACGCCGTCGCTCCCAGCGCCTCGAGCGCCCGCTCGCGCAGCGCCACCACCGCGGCGTCGGTGCGGTGGCGCGGGCGGGGGAGGGCGACGTCCAGCTCCGCCACCGCGCGCCCCGGCCGCGGCGACATCACGACCACGCGATCGCCCAGCACGACCGCCTCCTCGACGTCGTGCGTGACGAGCACGACGGTGCGCGGCTCCGCGATCAGCGCATGGGAGAGCCACGCCTGCATCTCCTGGCGCGTGAGCGCGTCGAGCGCCGCGAACGGCTCGTCGAGCGCGAGCACCGGCTTGCCGGCGAGCAGCGTGCGCACGAACGCGACGCGCTGGCGCATCCCGCCCGACAGCGCGCGCGGTCGCGCGTCCTCGAAGCCGGCGAGGCCGAAGCGCTCGAACCACGGGCGCGCCCGCTCGCGTGCGGCCGCCGCCGGCACGCCCCGCACGCGCAGCGCGAGCGCCGCGTTGTCGAGCGCGCTCGCCCACGGCAGCAGCAGGTCGCGCTGCGGCATCAGCACCGCCGGATCGGCCTGCACGGAGCCGGCGTCCGGCTCCTGCAGCCCGCAGATCAGCTCCAGCAGGGTGGACTTGCCGCAGCCGCTCGCGCCCACGACAGCGACGATCTCGCCCTGCGCGGCGCGCAGGTCCATCCCGCGCAGCGCGACCACCTCATCGCCGCGCCGGCCACGGAAGACCCGCTCAACTCCGTCGACCCGTACGCCCGTCATCGCTCCCTCCGCGGGCATTACCCCACAGGTTCGAAGGGTCAGCGCCGGATCCGCGAGGAGGGAGGCGCTATCTCAGCCGGCTCGTCCGCCAGCACCCCTGGTTGTCGCTGCGAATGCTACCCCAGGATGTTCACGGCGCGGGCGACGACCAGGCCGACCGTCACGAGCGCTGACAGGGACTGGATGCCCATCAGCGTCTTCGCGATCGGCGTGAGCGGCATCGTGTCGGTCGGGCTGAACGCGGTCGCGTTCGTCATCGACGTGTAGAGGTAGTCGACGAAGCCCGGCCGCCATCCTTCCGGCGCGAGGTGCGGGTTCTCCATCTGCGGGAACTGGAAGTCGGGCAGCCGGTCGGGCTCGAGGAAGCGGGCGGCCGGGCCGCCGCGGTCGAGCTCCCAGTACCAGACGGCGAACAGCAGCACGTTCGTGACCCACGCCAGCGTGCCCGAGAGGATCAGCTGGTGGCCGTCGACCTTGCCGCCGTTGACGAGGAAGTGCACGAGCAGCCCGAGCGTGACGACGTTCGTCAGCGAGACGAGCCCGATCACGACCAGCGAGTAGCGCCGATTGCGCTTCGAATGCTTCGTGGCACGGCTCGGCGCCATGTAGACGAGCCAGGCGAGCAGCACGGCCTCGACGCCCGGCAGCACCCAGCGCGGCCCGACCGTCACCTCCTTCGCGAGCCCGAAGTTCAGCGCGATCGCAAGCGCGACGGCGACCTGCGGCGGCCACAGCGGGTCGCCGTTCTCGAGCCGCTGCGCGACGTGCCGGACGTCGATGCGCCGCGGCGGCCTCATCGGCGGCGGCTGCCGCGGTGACCACGCGCGTGGCGATGCGCGCGCGTGCGGTGCGATCTGCGATGCGGCCGTCTCCTGCGAGCATGGGGCGGCGGTGCGTGCCCCGGTCTCGGGTGCGCCCTCGGCACCGGAGCGGTGTGGCCCGGAACCGGCGGGTCCGGTGGCGCCGGAGGGTTCGGCGTGTGCGGCGGGGCCGGCGCGTGTGGCCGACGCCTGGCCGTGAACGCCAGCGGGTCGGACAGCGACGCGTCGAACTCGTCGTCGCCGAGGTACGACGCCGTCAGCTCGTGAATGCCCGGGTTGAGCCGGAACGCGCTGCACGTCGCGGTCGGCGAACCGTCGCCGCGCAGGGGTTGCGCGGAGCAGCCCGTGATCGGCGCGCCGTCGGCGAGGAACGTCACGGTGCCGGTCGGGGAGGTCGGGCCGAGGTACGCCGGCGTCACCTTCGCGAGGATCTTGTGGGGGCGGGACGCGCTCAGTGTGGTCGTGGTCGTCCCTCTGTGGACGCCGACGAGGTCGTAGCCGAGCGATCCCGTCGCGGTGCTCGGATCGTCCGGCGTGAAGGTGGCGGTCGGCGCGGGCGTCCCGGGGAAGATCCACATGTCCGCGAGCGAGAAGCTCGCCTCGCATGTGGCGGTGGCGGGTGCGCCGCCCGCGACGGCGACGTACTCATCCGGACAGCCGAGTGGGCGGCCACCCACCGGCGAGCTGGCGGCGGTGAAGCTCACCGTGCCGGCGGTAGCTCCGGAGCTGACGTCGACGGTCGCGGTCACGGTCGACGGCTGGTTGACCTGCAGGCGGTACCACGGCTCGGCGTGGACGTCCGTGTAGCTCACCGGTATGGGCGAGCCGTTCACGACGGTGGCCGTGACCGTTTGCAACGCCCCACCGGTGTCGTAGTGGATCTGCAGCCCCATCGGGGACCGCGGACGACACAGCCCGTGCCCGTAGCGCGTCAGCGAGGCCACGGCTCCCTCGGGCAGGTTTCTCAGCGTGCCTGTGAGGCCGCCGGTGGTCGCCACCAGCGTGTAGGTCTGGCCGTCAGGCAGCAGCGGGATCGTCTCGCAGTTCCAGTCGGTCGTCAGCTCAGACGCCAGCTCGATCCCGTCGAGGTCGACCGGGTCCGGCACGACTGCGCCGTCGCCCGGGCCGACGACCGAGGACGGTCCGTACACGTGGTAGTCCGCTCCAATGACTCCCTGGACGCCCGAGACGATCAGCGTGATCTGGTCGGCCTGAGCGCCGGCGGCGGTCGCCAAGCCGCCCGCGGCGACCAGCGCAGTGACCGTGCAGCACGCCGTCCGCCACACCATCCGTGGTGTCTCATGCCCGCGTCCGCCCATAATCCGAAAACAGCGTACATTCCGGGAGTCAGCGTGGCGTCACCGCCCGCCCCGGGCTCGTCAGCGCCTTCACGAACTCCTCCAGCTGGTTCGCCGTCCAGCACTCGAACGCGGTGCAGTGGCGCTCGTAGGCGGCGATCACGGAGTCGCCGTAGTTCCAATAGAGGCGCGGCTCGGGGTTGAGCCAGAAGGTGCGGCCGGCCTTCGCGGCGATCGCGGCGAACACGTCGTCGCGCGGCGGGCGGCCGTTGGTGCGCGCGTCGCCGAGCACGATCACGGTCGCGCGCGGGTGCAGGTCGTCCTCGACGGCGGCCAGGAACTCGAGCCACACGCGCCCGTAGTCGGTGTAGCCGGAGATGTCGGCGACGCCGGCGTCGCGCGAGATCGCCTCGCTCGCTCTGCGGAAGTCGCGCTCGCGCTCGAACACCTCCGTCACCTCGGAGATCCGCTCGATGAAGACGAACGAGCGCAGCTTGCGGAACGAGTCGTGCAGCGCGTGCAGCACGCTGAGGAAGAAGACGCTCGCCGAGGTGACGGACGTCGAGACGTCGCACAGCACGAACAGCTCCGGGCGCCGCGGCCGCAGCGGGCGGTACTTCAGCTCCACCGGCACGCCGCCGGTCTGCAGCGAGGCGCGCATCGTGCGCCGCACGTCCACGTGCGCATGGCGTCTGCGCCCGCGCAGCTCCTTGCCCTGCGTCGCCAGCCGCCGCTTGAGCTGCGCCACCACCCGGTGCACTGCTGCGAGGTCCTGGATCGGCCCCCCCGGCAGCGAACGGTCGAGCTCGGACAGCGGTCGCGCCGGCGGCAGCTGTCTCGTGCGCTCGATCTGGCCGCGCTCCAGCTCTCGCCGCAGCTGCTGCTCGAACTTGCGCAGCTGGTCGCGCGGGACGCCCTCGCGGCGCGGGTCGCCCTCCGGGAACTCCGGCTGCGGCTCGGCGCGCAGGCCGAGCGAGCGGCGGATCCGCTGCACGTCGACGCCGATCACGCCCGACCCCTCGCCGCGCTCGCCGAAGGCGGCGATCGCGAGCCGCGCGAGGTCGCGCATCTCGCCCTCCGAGCCGCCCTCCTGCAGCGCCTGGGCGATCTGCTCGCGCAGCGCGTCGACGTCGATCTGGGCGGCGTCCTCGAAGCCCTCGCCCTCCGTGACGCCCTGCACGGCCGCCTCCGCCTCGGCTGCGCGGAAGAAGAAGCGGTCGAACACCAGCTCGAACACGCGCCGGTCCTCGGGCGATTTCGCGAGCGTCGCGGCGAGCGCCTCCTTGAAGTCCCGCCGCGCCGTCCACGGCACCTCGCCCAGCGCCGCGAACGCGTCGAGCAGCTCCGACGTGCCGATCGCGACGCCCTCGCCGCGCAGCTCCTCGGTGAAGCCGATCAGCCTCGCGTCGAGGCCGGGCGGCCGCTCAGCGCGAGGGCGCACCGTCCGGCGCTCCCTCGAGCCGCACGCCGACGCGCGCGGCGACCGTGTCGAGGTCGGTGCGGTGCTTGACGATCACCGACATCGTCTGGCGGAAGGTCTGCGCGTCGAGGTCCTCGGCGCCCAGCAGCAGCAGCGCACGCGCCCAGTCGATCGACTCGGCGATCGACGGCGGCTTCTTGAGGTCCAGCTCGCGCACCTCCTGCACGATCGCGACGAGCTTGCGCGCGATCGTCTCGCTCAGCTCCGGCGTGTGCAGCCGCACGATCTCCAGCTCGTGCTCGACGCCCGGGTAGTCGAGCCACAGGTACAGGCAGCGGCGCTTCAAAGCCTCGGTCAGCTCGCGCGAGTTGTTCGACGTCAGCAGCACGACCGGCTGCGTGCGCGCCTCGACGCGCCCCAGCTCGGGGATCGAGATCTGGAAGTCGCTCAGCAGCTCGAGCAGCATCGCCTCGAACTCCTGGTCGGTCTTGTCGATCTCGTCGATCAGCAGGACGACCGGCTGCTCCGAGGCGATCGCCGTCATCAGCGGCCGCGCGAGCAGGAACTCCTCGCCGAAGATGTCCTCCTGCACCGCGTCCCAGCCGGTGCCGGACGCCTCCGCCTGGATCCGCAGCAGCTGCTTGCGGTAGTTCCACTCGTACAGCGCCTTCGCCTCGTCGAGGCCCTCGTAGCACTGCAGGCGCACCAGCTCGCGGCCGAGGAACTTGGCGAGCGCCTTCGCCAGCTCCGTCTTGCCGACGCCGGCCGGGCCCTCGACGAGGACCGGCTTGCCGAGCTTGGCGGCGAGGTAGGAGACGAGCGCGGTCGACTCGCCGGGCAGGTAGCCGACGGAGCGCAGGCCGTCGGAGACCTGCTCGACGGATGTGGGCTCGACGGGGGGCATCGGACGGCGAACGATAGCGACGGGGACCGCGCCGTCCGCCGGCTGCTCGAGAACTCAGGCCAGCTCGTCGTCGGCCGGCGGCAGCGGGATCGTCAGCTGGTCGTCGGAGGCCGCCGGCCGCGCGCGGCGGCGCGGGCGCTCCGGCGGCAGCACCTGCGTGACGCTCGTGCCGGGCGGCGGCGGGGGCGACTCCGTCGCCGGGCGCGGGCGGGTGCGCCGGCGGACCTGGGGCGCCGGGGGACGCTGTGCCCGGCGCATGCGCGAGCCGGCGTAGGCGAGCGCGCCGGCGGCTCCCAGCGCGAAGAAGATCCCCCAGTCGACGCCGACGAGCGCGTCGGCGTGCGGCTTGTCGAACAGCCGCCAGACGAGCAGCACCATCACCCACAGCCCGGCGGCCATCACGACCGAGCCGTCGCCGCCCGGCAGGTGGAACGTCGCCTGCTCGGTGCGCAGGAACAGCAGCGCGAGCACCGCGATCGCGACGAGCAGGACCGCAGCCTCGACGAACGAGAAGGCACCGAACGCCGTGACGCTCTTGCTGACGTTTCTGCCCTGCAGCGTGTACCACGGCAGCAGCATCGTCACGAACAGCGCGAGCGCGGCGACGGCCGCGAGCCGCCCCTCGGGCGTCAGCGCCCGCCAGGCCGCGACCAGGCGCGCGAGCGCTCCGCCGTGCCGCTCGCTCATGCGCGCGCCGGATCGGCGGCGTGCAGGCTGCGCATCAGGACGTCCGCGTCGTGCGCGGAGACCGCCCGCATCTGGCCCTGGAACGCGAGCTTCCAGTGCTCGCGCGGCCACTTGCCGATGTGCTCCAGCTCGTCCACGAGCGTCTCGGCGCGCACCCACGCGTCCTCCGCCAGCACCAGCTCGGGCTCCGTCTCGAAGCGCCACGGGTACGGGTCGGCCTTGCCCGGCTTGCCCGGCCAGATCTTCTCGCGGTCCTCGTACAGCTCGCCGGTCACGACGATCGAGGCGGCGAACGCCATCACGCGCGTCAGATACAGCACGATCCGGTCGCCGGGGACGATCTCCAGCGCGCGGTTGCGGTTGCGCTCCTTCAGCCCGATCACGCGGTAGCCGTGCTCGCGCGTGGCCGCGTAGTTCTCCGGCGAGCCGGTGAGGATCCAGGTTCTCGTCGGCGGTGCGGCCACGCGCTCGATTCTACGCGCGCGGTCTGCCGCCCAGCACCGCGATCGTGCCGGTCGTGCGCCCGCCGTTGCCAGCCAGGTCGGTGCCGGTCAGCGTGACGTCGTACGTGCCGGGGGTGGAGGGGACGGTCCAGCCGTAGGCGTGCGCGCCGCGCGCGACGCTGGCGCTCGTGCTGAGGACCGTCTTGCCGTCGGCGTCGCGTCTGATCGTCATGCCCACGCGCGCGACCTTCGCCAACGTGAAGTGCACGAGCGCGGAGCTGCCGGCGCGCACGCGTCTGGTCACCAGCGTCATCGCGGGCGGGGTCTTCATGTCTCTCGCGAACGCCGCGCCGGTCGTGCAGTACACCGGTGTTCTCGTGCGCTGGCAGAGGTTCTGCAGGAAGCCCGTGAGCAGCTGGTGGTAGGAGAGGTCCGACTCCGGACCGCCGAGCTGGTAGAGCGACCAGGCGCCCGTGTCGTCTGCGCGCACGTCGAGCCGCGCCTGGCGGTCGCCCGCACGGAACAGCCGCCCTGCGGCGGCGCTGTGCGCGATCTGCGCGTAGTCGTAGAGCCCGACGAGCGTCTGCACGAACGCGTTGATCACGATTTCGCCCGGCGCAAACGAATAGAGCAGGTAACGCACGCCGGCGCGCGTCGGCACGCGCACGCCGACCGGCGGGCGCAGCGAGAAGAGCTTCAGCGCTCTGCCCGCCACGGCGAGGTACGCCGGGTCGTGCAGCTCCTGCGACGCGCGCGCGAGCGCCTGGATGCCCGTCGCCTGCGACATCGCGCTCGTCCACGGCGGCACGCCGCCGCCGAAGCCGAAGTAGTACTCCCACGCGAGCGCCCCGCCGCGCTGGGCAGCGAGCGGCAGCATCTCGTCGAGCAGCGCGCGCAGCTTGGCGTCGTCCTTCGCCATCCACAGGCCGTTGGCCTTGCCGAACGTACCGAGCACCTGCAGCTGGATCCCCTGGCCGGGATAGGACTCCCACACCAGCTCGCTGTCGGAGAACTCGACGCGCTGGCCGTAGCTCAGCAGGCTGCCCGTCGTCCACCACTGGCGGTTGCGCTCGAGCGTCTCGAACAGCACCGGCAGCCGTGCGGCCGTCAGCTGCCCGCGCGCGGCGATGCCGTGGAGGATGTCGATCACGGCCTGCAGCTCGCTGCGGCGCGTGCCGGTCAGCCGCCGCGCCGTGCGGACGGCGTCGTCAAACGCGCGCCGGTAGCGCGCCTGCGCCGCGGCGTCGATCGCGTGCGCGGCGAGCAGCCGCTGCAGCTCGCCGCGCACGGTCCGCTCGGGCGGGCGTCTCGTCGTGCCGCGGCTCGGGGCGGCCGCCGCGACGGCGCCGGCGGGCGGCTGCGGCCACGCCGATCCGGCCGGCAGGGAGGGGTCGACGCGCGCGTGCACGTGGCCCGCGCGATCCATCACCAGCACGCGGCTCGCGGCCGCGGCGACGGTCGTCTGAACGGTCCCGACCAACGCACCTGCAACGATGGAGATGCAAAGGAGGAGGCGCACGGAGCGCATGCAGACGGATGCTACGCTCGCGCGCTCGGCCGCCACGTCGCTCAAGGAGATTTGCAGGTGCTTTTCACCCATCGGTTCGTGCAACACAGGGCACGCGCGATCGTCGCGCTGCTCGCGCTCGCGGTCGTCGCGCTGACGCTCGCCGCGTGCGGCGGAAGTAGCAGCTCCGGGGGGAGCTCGGCGAACGCCGAGACGCTGCTGAGAGAGACCTTCACCGGCACTCACCAGATCAGAAGCGGCAAGGCGAACGTCCAGCTGAGAGTCGACGTGACGGGCGGCACGTCGATCAGAGGCCCGATCCAGGCGACGATATCCGGGCCGTTCCAGAGCGCCGGCTCCGGCCAGCTGCCGAAGTTCGACCTCGCGCTCGACGCGAGCGCGCAGGGCCAGGGCCTCAGAGCCGGGCTGCTGTCCACGAGCGATCAGCTGTTCGTGAACTTCGGCGGGACCTCCTACGAGGTGCCGGCGCAGATGCTCGACCAGCTCAAGCAGTCGTTCAGAAGATCCCAGCAGCAGGGCTCCTCGCAGCATTCGAGCCTGTCCGCGCTCGGGATCGAGCCGCTCGGCTGGCTGCAGGACCCGACCGTCGTCGGGACGGAGTCGGTCGGCGGCGTGCAGACCGATCACATCAGCGCCAAGGTGAACGTCAGCGCGCTGCTCGACGACATCGACAAGCTGCTCGCGAGAGTCAGCTCCGGGGGCATACCGGGCGTCCCCGGCGGCAGAGTGCCGAGCAGCCTGCCGGCGTCCGCTCGCACGCAGATCGAGCAGGCCGTCAAGAGCGCCACGATCGACGTGTGGAGCGGCCAGAGCGACCACACGCTGCGCAAGCTGGCGCTCGCGCTCAGCGTCGTCCCGCCGAGAGGCGCGACGAGATCGGTCGACGTCAGCCTCTCGATCGAGCTGTCGGACCTCAACCAGCCGCAGACGATCCAGGCGCCGGCCAACAGCCGTCCGCTCAACGAGCTGCTCGGCCAGCTCCAGGGCCTGCTCGGCGGTGCGCTCGGCGGCGGTGCGCTCGGCGGCAGCTCGGGGAGCAGCTCCGGCGGCGCCAGCTCGGCGCAGCTGAACGCGTACGCCCAGTGCGTCCAGAGAGCCGGCTCGAACGTCACCGCGGCGCAGCAGTGCGCCGCCCTGCTGACGAGATAGCCGCTTCGCGCGGTCCTCGCGACCCCGTCCGCGCCCGGCGGCGCGGGCGGGTCGCGGGCTCCGCCGCGACGGTTCGCGGGGCCGCCTCGCGTATCGTTCCGCACCCGTGAGCGTCGAGCCCACACAGCGGCCGGACCGGCGGCGGTTCCTGCTCGGCGGCGACGGCTGGCCCTACCTGCTCGTCCCGTTCATCCCGCTGGCGATCGCGCTCGACGTCGCGGGCGCCTCCGCGGTCGCGATCTTCGTCAGCTCGGCGCTCGGCGTGATCCCGACGGCCGCGCTCATGGGCCGCGCGACGGAGGAGCTGGCGGCGCGCTCCGGGCCGGGCATCGGCGGCCTGCTGAACGTCACCTTCGGCAACGCGCCCGAGCTGATCATCGCGCTGTTCGCGCTCGGCGCCGGGCTGCAGGAGGTCGTCAAGGCGTCGCTGATCGGCTCGGTGATCGGCAACGTCCTGCTCGTGATGGGCGCGTCGATGTTCGCCGGCGGACTGGGACGTGACCGCCAGTACTTCAACCGCGTCAGCGCGGTCGCGCAGTCCTCGATGCTGCTGCTCGCGGTCGCCGCGATGGCGATGCCGGCGATCTTCGAGCTGGTCGAGGGCACGGGGCTGCCGAGCCCGGGCGCCGCGCGCGTCTCCTACGGCTCGACCGTCGAGCACCTGTCGCTCGCGGTCGCGATCGTGCTGATCCTCTCCTACGGCGCGGGGCTGATCTTCTCGCTGCGCACCCACCGCGACCTCTTCAACCCGCCCGAGGACCGCGACGAGCACGGCGGGGCGGGGTGGAGCGTGCGGCGCTCGATCGCGATGCTCGCGCTGGCCGGCGTCGCCGTCGCCGGCATGTCGGAGATCCTCGTCGGCTCGATCTCGGCGGCGGCCAAGTCGATCGGCCTGACCGAGTTCTTCGTCGGCGCGATCGTCGTCGCGATCGTCGGCAACGCGGCCGAGCACTGGGTCGCCGTGCTCGTCGCGCGCAAGGACAAGATGGACCTCGCCGTCAACATCTCGATCGGCTCGAGCGCCCAGATCGCGCTGTTCGTCGCGCCCGTGCTCGTGCTCGTCTCGTTCTTCGTCGGCCCGGCCCCGATGGCGCTCGTCTTCAACGGCTTCGAGCTGGGCGGGCTGTTCCTCGCCGTCCTGATCGCCACCCACGTCACCGACGAGGGCGAGTCGACCTGGTTCGAGGGCGTGCAGCTCCTCGCCGTCTACGCAGTCCTCGCACTCGCGTTTGCTTTTGCGTAGACGCTAGAGCTCTTCGGGCTCTTCGTCGGGCTCCAGCTCGTCTTCCTCGTCGTCGAGGTCCTCTTCGTCCTCGTCGTCGAGCACCGCGCTGGGGCCGCCCTCGTGGTAGGTCGCCTGGAAGCCCTCCAGCAGCTCGTCGCGGGTGGCCTCGTCGATCGGGGTCTCGTCGGAGACGAGCACCCAGTCGCCCTCGCCGGTCCCGCTGTCTCCCTCGAGCGTCGCCTGGTCGATGTCGGCGGAGTCGTCGACGACGATCAGCACCTCGGTCTGCGGGTTGAGGTAGGTCCCGGGACGGACGAGCAGCTCGTCGATCTCGTAGCGGCGCGGGCGGGCCATGCGGGCACCCTATCCAACCGCGACGACGGGCTCCCCCGGCTCTCGCTTGTGAGGCGCGGGGGACCTTCGCTACCCTTGGGGGCAGGTATTGACTGACCAGTCAATCTGTCTGCGCCACAAGGAGAAGACGGTGGTCGATTTCACACTGACCGACGAGCAGAAGAACCTGCGCGAGATGGCGCACGACTTCGCCGAGAAGGAGATCCGCCCGGTCGCCTGGGAGTACGACAAGGACGGCACCTGGCCGGAGAAGATCATCGAGAAGGCATGGGAGGTGGGGCTCATGAACACCCACATCCCCGAGGCGTACGGTGGACCCGGCGCCGGCTACCTCGACGGCTGCCTGATCGAGGAGGAGCTGTCGTGGGGCTGCTCCGGCATCCAGACCTCGCTCGGCTGCAACGGCCTCGCGACCGCCCCGGTCGTGATCGCCGCCTCCGAGGAGCTCAAGAAGGAGTACCTCGGCCGCCTCACCGAGGCGCCGCTGCTCGCCTCCTTCTGCCTCACCGAGCCCGATGCCGGCTCCGACGTCTCCGGCATGAAGACCACTGCCGTCAAGAAGGGCGACAAGTGGGTCATCAACGGCTCGAAGTGCTTCATCACCAACGGCGGGTACGCCAACTGGTACACGGTCTACGCGAAGACCGACAAGGAGGCCGGCCACCGCGGCATCTCCGCCTTCATCGTCCCCCGCGACGCCGGCGTCGTGGTGGACAAGAAGGAGGACAAGATGGGCCAGCGGGCGTCGAACACGGCGACCGTCTCCTTCAACGACGTCGAGATCCCTGCCGACCACCTGATCGGCGAGGAGAACAAGGGCTTCAAGATCGCGATGATGACGCTCGACCGCACGCGCCCCGGCGTGGCGGCGATGGCGACCGGCATCGCGCGCGCGGCGATGGAGTTCGCCGTCGACTACTCGAAGGAGCGCGTCCAGTTCGGCGTGCCGATCGCGATGCACCAGGCGATCCAGTTCATCATCGCCGACATGGCGACCGACATCGAGGCGGCGCGCCTGCTGACCTGGAAGGCGGCCGTGATGCTCGACCAGGGCCAGCGCAACACGCTCGTCTCCTCGCATGCGAAGCGCTTCGCCGCCGACGCCGCGATGAAGATCGCGACCGACGCCGTGCAGGTCTACGGCGGCTACGGCTTCATCAAGGAGTACCCCGTCGAGAAGCTGATGCGCGACGCCAAGATCATGCAGCTGTACGAGGGCACGGCGCAGATCCAGCGCCTCGTGATCGCCCGCGAGACGCTGCTCCCGCGCCGCATCGAGGAGCCGGCGACCGCCGGCGTCTAGGCCTTCCCGTCGCGCTCCCGGCGCGACGCAAGCCCCCCGCGCGCGACGACGGCCCCGGTTCCCCCACCGGGGCCGTCGTGCGTTCGCGGCCGTGCGTCCTGCCCGTCAGCCGATCCCGACGAGGAACGTGCGCGCGTCGACCGGCGTCAGGATCGCGTTGCCGCCGAAGCGCACGTGCACGCGCAGGCGCGTCACGCTCGATGGGACGCTGACGCGCAGCCGCACGCGGAAGCTGCAGTGGCCGGCGCTCAGGTCCGTGTGCGTGTGCCCGACCGTGTGGCGGCCGGAGGTGAGCCAGACGCTCACGCGCCCGCCGCCGCAGCCGACCGCGGGGGAGACGCCGGAGCCGAGCACGAGGTGCCCCTTCGCGACGTAGTACGGGTGCGAGCGGCGCTGGCGATGCGGGCCGGCCGTGACGACGAGCTGCCCCGGCGGGAACGGGCCCGTCTGCGCGAGCGTGTCGGGACCGTACGTCGTGCCGGCGCGGTTGGAGGCGACGACGCGGAAGTGGTAGGTCGTGTGCGACGCGAGCGAGTTGATGCCGAAGCTCACCGACTCCGGCCTGACGCCCGCGCTCAGCGACTTGCCGAACGTCTCCAGGCCATACGCCGTCGAGGTGCCGTACTGGAAGCGGTAGGTCGTCGTGGCGCCGCCCGGGTTCAGCAGCGCGGTGAACGTCACGCCGGTGGCGCTCGGCGCGAACGGCGCGGTGCCGAGCACCGTCGGCGGCTTGGCCGGCGGCAGCGTCGTTCTGAACGAATGGTCGGACCCGACCGTCGTGCCGCTGGCGTTGGAGGCGATCACGCGGTAGTGGTAGCGGACGCCGGGCGTCAGCCCCGTGATCCGCACGGAGACGGCCACCGCTCTCGTCCCGCTGCCGGCGCTGTGCCCGCTCGTCTGGATGCCGTAGGCGGCGCTCGTCCCGTACTGGAACGCGTACGTCGTCTCGGCGCCGTTGGGGTTCACGTCGGCGTGGACCGTCCCCGCGGTGGTGGCGATCGAGGAGGCGCTGCCCGTCGTGACGGTGGGGCTCGCCGCCTGCGCGGCGCTCGCCCCGGCGAGGCTCAGGACGGCGCTCGCCAGCAGGGCGACCTTCAGGGATCTCATCGTTCGCGCTCCGGGTTCGTGGTGGCTCTGCCTGCAGGAACACTCCCCCGACCCTCGAGTTGCCATGCGCCAGGTCAGTTCACGGCCAAGTCCGCCTTGACCTCGGTCGTGTAGGCGCCCTTGGTCGCGCCGTTGCTCTGCAGCGCGCCGAAGTACGCCTCGCGGCCGCTCTGCGTGCCGGACGCGTACTGGTCGTGCGCCTGGTAGAGGAAGAACGCGCCGAGCCTGCTGCCGTAGCGGCTCTGCAGGCCCGCCAGCGCGCTGTGCAGCGTCGTCGCGGCGGAGGCGTACGTCATGCACGCGTCGAAGCCGTAGTTGTCGTCGAGGCAGCGGCCGTTGTCGCTCGAGAGGCCCCACTCGGTGATCCAGATCGGCAGGTCCCGCGCACCGGCCGCCTTCGCCGAGTTGATCGTCGAGTCGATGCGCGTGGCCCAGTTGGGGCCGTAGGGGTGGATCGTCCAGCCGGCGAGCAGGTCGGCGAGGTTCGGCACGGCCTTGAGCATGCTCGCTACCCAGGCGGTCCCGTTCACGGCGTTGTCGCCCTGCGCGAGCAGGCCGACGCGGGAGTTGGCCGCGCGGATCGCGTTCGCGGCGTCGAGCGCCCGCAGCGCGTACGTCTGCGCACGGCTCGTGTACGTCGACAGCGAGTTGTCGGAGAACTGGTAGCTGTAGCTCGTCTCGTTGCCGAACTCGATGTCCGTGACCGCCGTGTTCGCGGGGTAGCTCTTGCCCGCCCAGAACGTGCCGCCGGGACCGTAGGCGGCGGCCCAGCTGCCGAGGTTCTGCGCCTGCGCCGTCGTCGGCAGGCCGGAGAAGGTCGCCAGCAGCAGCGGCCGGATGCCTGCTCTCGCGTAGGCGTCGATCACCGACGCCATGCTCGCGGCGGACGTGCCGATGTCGTAGTCGAGCCGCGCGGTGTGGGCGCCGAGCGTCTTGACGAAGCTCAGCTCGTAGGACAGCGCCGAGCCTGCGACGACGCCCATCTGGAACGTGCCGTCGACCGGCTGCGGGGTCGGGGACGGCGTGGGCGTCGGGGTGGGTGTGGGCGTCGGCGCCGGCGTGGGGGCCGGCGATGCCGGATACGCGATCGAGACCTCGGGCGCCCAGCTGCTGCCGCTGACGTTCGTGCGCACGCTGTACTTGACCGTCTGTCCCGGCACGGCCGGCGGCACGATCGAGGTTCCTGTGACGAGCGTGTACTGGTCCGCGAGCCCCGGGACCTTGCGCACGAAGATGTACGAGCTGACCGTCGCGGTCGCGCTCCACGTCACCGCCGTGCCCGAGACGCTCAGGCTCGGGGCCGCGAGCACGTTGACCGTGGGTGTCGGCGTCGGCGTCGGGGTGGGCGTGGGGGGCGGCGGTGCGGGGTACGCGATCGAGACCTCGGGCGCCCAGCTGCTGCCGCTGACGTTCGTGCGCACGCTGTACTTGACCGTCTGTCCCGGCACGGCCGGCGGCACGATCGACGTCCCTGAGACGACCGAGTACTGGTCCGCCTGGCCCGGGACCTTGCGCACGAAGACGTACGAGCTGACCCCCGTGGTCGGGGTCCACGAGAGCGTCGTCCCCGGAACCGTCAACGCCGGCGCTGCCAGCACGTCGGTCGCGACGGTCGTCACAGCCGCGAGTGGGGCGGCGAGCAGCGCGTCCGCGGACACGCTCGCGTCGGCCGGCGCGGCGTCCACGGGTGCGGCTTCTGCCGGCGCCGCTTCCGCCGGCGGCGTCGCTTCCCATGGGGTCGCGTCCGGCAGCGTTCCGTCGGATGGCGTCACGGATTCGTCTTCCGGGTACCAGTCGTTCCATGACCAGTCCGACGCCGATGCGTTGTCGAGCCAGTCGCCCCAGGACACCTGGTCCTGTCCCCAGGTGGAGGCATCCGCGCTCGCCGAGCCCGTGTCCGCGGGCGGCTGGGAGTCGCTTTGCGGAACCTGCCCGAGCGGCACCGGTTCGTCGGCATGAGCGACTTGGCTTGACATAAGCACTGCGAATGGACACAGGGCGACGGCGCACATGGCGGCGACCATCGCCTTGCGACCCATGGCGGCCGGAACCATGGTGTTTCCCCTTGTCGAAGGCGAGCGAGCGATGATGAGTACCGGCTGACCGGGGACCGGGTCAAGCCGGTACGTCTGCGTACCTAAACGTCTGTGCGCCAACTGCCCGGCGCGATGGCCGGTGGGCCGCGAAGGTTCGCCGGGACGTACAATCCTTGGCCGTGACTGGTCCTGACCCCCCGATCGTCCCGCGCCCGGATGCCGGCTGGGAGGACGCGCTCGTCAAGCTCGAGACACGCGGCCCGGTCGCGATCGCCTGGCTCGACCACCGGCCGGCGAACGCGCTCTCGCCCGAGACGGTGGACGCGCTGCGCCGCGCCTGGGACGCGCTCGACGGCAGCGCGGTGCGGGCGCTCGTGATCGCCTCCGCGAACGCGCGGCTGTTCTGCGCAGGCGCCGACATCAAGGCCTTCACGGCGATGGACGAGGCGACGGGTCGTGCCTACGTCGCCGGCACGCACGAGCTGCTGCGCGCGTTCGAGCGCAGCTCGATCGTCACGATCGCGGCGGTCAACGGCCTCGCGCTCGGCGGCGGCTGCGAGCTCGCGATGGCGTGCGACCTGCGCATCGCCGCCGCCTCGGCGCGCTTCGGCCAGCCGGAGATCAAGCTCGGGATCATCCCCGGCTTCGGCGGGACCCAGCGCTTGGCCCGCCTCGTCGGCCCGGCGAAGGCGCTCGAGCTCAACCTCGTCGGCGATCCGATCTCCGCGCAGGACGCCGCGGCCTTGGGGCTCGCGAACCGCGTCGTGCCCGACGAGGAGCTGCTCGAGACCGCGCTCGCGCTGGCGGAGACGCTCGCCGCGCAGGCGCCGCTCGCCGTCGCGCAGATCAAGCGCGTGTCGGCGAACGCCGACCTCGACGCCGGGATCGCCGCCGAGCAGGCGGCCTTCGCGGAGGTGTTCGCCTCCGCGGATGCGAGCGAGGGCATCGCGGCCTTCCTCGAGAAGCGCCCGCCCGCCTTCACCGGCCGCTGAGCACCTACCCTCAGGTTGAGCCTGAGGGTGAGAGATCGCTCGCGATTCGCGACCGCAGCGCCGCTTCCAGACGTTGCAGGGCAGTCGCGAGCGTCTCGCTCGTCGCGGGCGGCAGGACCCCGCCGAGCGCGTCGTCGGCGAGCGCCGCGACCGCCGGCCGCAGCTCGCGCAGCTCCTCGAGCCGTCTCGCCATGTCGGCGGAGGAGCCCGCCGCGGGCGCCAGCTCGGCGAGCGCCGCGTCGAGCGCCGTCCGCAGCTGCAGGGCCGCCTCGCGCAGCTGGCCGTGGTCGAGGTCGTGCCGTGCGCGCAGCGCCAGCTCCTCGCAGGCGAGCGGCTCCGCGTGCCCGCCCAGCAAGGCGGCGAGCCGCTCCTGCGGTCGCAGCCCGGCGACGCGCCGGCGCCGGCCCGGGCGCGCCGGCGGCAGCTCGCGGGCGGCCGTCCAGCGGCCGTCGGCGACCTGCTCCCCGGCGCCGTAGCCGGCCCGCATGGCGAGCGCCTGTGCGAGCGCCGGCTCGTGCACGGCGGCATCCGCGTCCGCGAGTCGATGGGCGCGCACCGCGCGCGCCACATGCGCGAGCGCCCGCTCGGCGTCTTCCTGGCCCGCACCGGCGAGCCAGCGCTCGGCCTCGGCTGCGCTCACCGGCGCGGCGTCGACGACCGTTGCGCGCGCCGTCGTCACGGGCGTGGGAGGGGGCTCCGGCGCGACGGCGCGGGCGCGGGCGCGGCGATCGCGCAGCCGCCGTCGCTCGGGTGCGCCGAGCGTCGCAAGCACGAGCACGTGCGACGGGGGCGCGTCCGCCGCCGCGCGCACGACGTAGCGCCCGTCCGCAGGACCGAGCGCCCACGGGAACTCGAACTGCACGAAGCGGAAGGCGCGCCGCTCGTCCGCAGGGTCCGCGGCGGCGGGCACGGCGGCCGCGTCAGTCGCCGGGGCCGTCCTTGATCGCGTACTTCGAGGCCTGCTGCGGGACGACGGGGTTCGGGATCGTCGCGAGCTGCTGGACCAGCTTCGTCCACTGGCTCGGCTTGAGGATCGTCTGCAGCTTCTGGTCGCCGAGCAGGCTGCCCGCGGGGTGGAAGCCGACGTGGATGTGATTCCAGTGGTCGGGCAGCGCAAGCGTGTTGTCGGCCCCGGGGTAGGTCATCAGGCTGATGATCTGGTGCGGCTTCATCGCGCCCTGGAGCGTCAGCAGCCGGCGGATCGTGATGTCCGTGATCGAGCCGGAGCCCTGATGGCCGGCGATCGGGATGCCGTTCACGGCCGCGATGTCGACGGCGTCGCCGGTCGAGTGCTCGGAGACGTTGCCGGACGTCGTCAGGTAGCTGTGGCCGCACTCGAGCGCGCTGACCGTCGGCTTGAGCCCGCTCGCGACGAGGAACTCGAGCGTCGCCAGCACGCGCCGGTCGATCCGGCCGGCCGCGATGTCCTGGCGGCCGCAGGCGTAGATGTCGACGTTCGGGTCGGCGAGCACGCGCTGCTGGAGCTGCTCCTTGCTCATCAGCAGCACCTGGCCGATCGACGGGCCCGCGCCGTTGGCGGCGGCGAACGCGTTCTTGCCGTTCGCGCGGTAGATCGCGGTCGACTCGAGCAGCTTCCAGCCGTCGAGGATCGGCTTCGGGTCCACCAGCGGCGCGCCGCGCCCGGCGGGGCGGATCGAGAACTCGACGTGCGGTGCGAGCGCCGGGTCGGTCTTGCCGATGCGGCCGAGGATCGTGCCCGCGATCACCGACGAGCCGGCCTGCAGCGGCTTCAGCACGTAGTCGCGCGGGTCGAGCTGGAGCGCCCCGGTGAAGTAGCCGTTGAAGCTCTGCAGCGGCTGGCCGAGCTCGGCGAGCTGCTGCTTGCCGCCGGCGGAGTAGGCCGCGGGCCGTTCGGGATGCGCGAACAGGCGCTCCTTGGTGGAGGACGCCGACGCGGTCGTGCCGGTGGCGCCGGCCTGTCCGCCCGACCCGCTCGCCTGCGGGGTGGCCGGGGCTCTCGCAGTGGCCGGCTGCGCGCCGGCGGTGGCCGGGACGGTCGGCTTCGCGTCGGGCTTCGGCAGCTCCAGCTCCGTGCTCTTCGCCGCGCTCGCCGCCTGCGACTCCGGCTTCGGCACCGGGTACCGGGTCGCGAGCGAGGCGAGGTGGCTGTACGTGTAGCGGTTGCCGTAGACGTCCTCGAGCACGACGAAGTTGCCGAGCTGCGGGTTCTGGCCGAGCTTCACGATCTTGCCGTCGTTGACGGCGATCACGGGGGCGCCGGCTCTCGCGAAGATGTTGATCGAGCGGCGCGAGGGGTTCCCGTCGACCGGCACGGCCGCGTTGCCGCTGCGCACGCGGCGCGTCGCCGCCTTCGTGTTCAGCCCGTCCGCGTAGGTCGCGCGGGCGGCGACGGGGAAGTGGCCCTCCGTCAGGCCGGTCAGCGAGCCGACGAGGTCGGCCGGCATGCCGCCGATGACGCGCGCCCGCAGCAGCACCGACTGGACGTACCAGTCGGCGTGGTTGTAGGAGAAGATGGCGCGCGAGAGGTTCGTGTCGGCGCCGGCGGCCTTCAGGTAGCGGGCGGCGGCGAAGATCGCGTCGACCGGGTTGTAGGGGTCCTTCACGCCGTCGCCGTTGGCGTCGACGCCGTAGGTCGCCCAGCTCGACGGCATGAACTGCATCCAGCCCAGCGCGCCCGCGCTGGAGACCGACAGGTTGCGCCCGTAGTCCGTCTCGATCTCGTTGATCGCCGCCAGCACCTGCCACGGCACCGAGTACTGGATGCCGGCGGCCTGGTAGATCGGCAGCAGGAACGGCGGGATGCGGAAGTTGTCGATGAAGAAGTTCGGCACGCCGATCGGCGCGGGCCCGAGCGGCGCGACCGTGAAGCCGGGCGCGGACGGGGTCGGCGCGGCACCGGTCTGGGTCTGCGTCGTGGTGGTCGAGCCGCTCGCGTCCCGGAGCGTGCCCTGGCCGCCGGCGGCGGACTGCGTCGACGTCGGCGGGACGGCGACCGCCGATCCAGAAGTCTCACCCTTAGGCTGACCCTTCGGCTTGACGACGCCGCCGACATCGGGGCCGGTCGTCGTCGTGGGCGTGGTCGCGCCGGTGGTCGCCGGGCCGGCGATCGTCGTCGGCGGGCCCGTGATCGTGGTGCCGGTGCTCGCCGTCGTGGGCGCGACCGTCGTCACGGGCGGCGCCGCGCTCGCCAGCTCGGAGACGCTCACGACGGGCATCCCGAGGTCCGGCAGCGGGATGCTGGAGACGGGCGTGCCGGCCGGCGCGTCGACCGTCAGCGTCACCTGCCTGCCGCCCATCAGCGTCACGAGCAGGCGCCGCGGCTCGGCGGTCGCGGGGCCGGACAGGAGCGCCAGCAGCAGCAGCGCGATCGTGCAGATCGGCGCGGCGATGCGAAACGGCTTGCTCCTCATACGGCTCTTGAGCTCCTCACGCACGGCCGCCCTGCGCGGCCCGGTCGAACGACCGCCGCGTCGGCGATCTCCCTGGAAGCTACCGAGTGACCTTGACGTATGCAAAGAAGAACCCGCGTGTTTGCAGATGGCTGGACCAGCGCGTTGCACAGGTCCACAGACCATCGGCGCAACCGACGCAGCCCTTGAGTACCACACCCGTTCGGCTGGGACCGTAAACGAGCCGTTTAAAGCCGCCGTGAAGCTGCCGTGAAGGCTGCGGTCGGCCGCGCACGGCTGCCGGCGGTCGTGGCGGAATGGCTGCGCTATGGTCCGCCGCGCCCGCGACCCCGACCCCGCGAGGGGGAACGATGACCAGCGACACCACCGCCAACGACGGGCTCCGCGCCCGCATCTCACGTCAGAGCGAGGACGCGCTCGGCCGCCTCGCGCAGGAGCTGCTCGAGAGCCCGTTCGTGAGCGGCGCGATCTCGAGGGCGTTCGACGCGCGCGAGAAGGCGGCGCAGGCGCAGGAGGTCGCGATGGGCGCGCTCAACCTGCCCTCCGCGGGCGACCTCGAGCGGCTCACGCGCCGCGTGCGCTCCGTCTCGCAGCGGCTCGAGGGCGTCGAGGACGCGCTCGACCGCGTCGACGAGCGCGTCGGCGCGATGGGCGGGGCGAGCGCGTTCGACCAGCGCCTGACCGCGATCGAGGGGCAGCTGTCCGCGCTCGCCGCGCAGCTGGCCGACGTCGCGGGGCAGCTCGGCACGCCGGCGCCCGCGGGCTCCGCGCCCGTCGCTCCCGCGACCGGCAGACCCACGCGCACGCGCGCGGCCGCGGCGAGCAAGCGAGCAGCCGCCGCCAGAAGAGCCTGACGCTCAGCGTCAGGCTGAGAGCGCCGCCACGGCGATCCGGCCGATCCGCTGTGCGGCGGCCTCCATCGCCTCGGCGTCGATGCGGCCGCGCGCCGGGCCGAGCAGGTCGCTGACCGCCAGCACGCAGCCGGCCCGCACGCCGCGCAGCGCCGCGAGGCGGAAGACGGTCGCCGTCTCCATCTCGATCGCGAGCGCGTCGCCCGGGGGCGGGTCCGCGTGGTTCCCGTCGGCGTCGTAGAAGAGGTCGGTCGTGACGACCGCACCGCTGCGCGCGCCGCCGTCGGCCGCCGCCGCCGCGGCGAGCGCCGCCGTCAGCACCTCGTCGGCCGCGGCCCGCTCGCCGGCGCCGAGCGCGCGGCTCGTGCCGTCCGCGCAGACCGCCTCGGTCGCGACGATCGCGTCGCCGAGCGCGAAGCCGCCGACGAGCGCGCCGCAGGTGCCCACGCGCACGAGCCGCCGCGCGCCCAGCTGGATCAGCTCCTCGATCACGATCGCCGCGCTCGGCCCGCCCATCCCGGTGCTCTGGATCGTCAGCGGCGCACCGTCGGCGGCCGTACCCGTGTAGCCCCACAGGCCGCGGTTGTGGTTGAACATCTTCGGTTGCTCGAGCAGCGACTGCGCGAGCAGCAGCGCGCGCCCCGGGTCGCCCGGCAGCAGCACGCGCTCGGCCAGCTCGGCGGTCGGGTGGACGTGCAGCGCGGCGGTCACGGGCGGCGAGGATAGAGGTACGCTGCGGCGCACGATGAGCGCGTTCAAGTCGTCCAAGGAGTTCCGCGAGGTGATGGACCGCGTCTTCGGGCTGATGGACGAGGACCCGGACATGGGCCCGCGCCTGCGCGACGCCGACGTGCCGCAGCGCTTCGAGTTCGAGGACGTCGACCTCGTCGTCAACATCCGCGCCGCGACGCCCGCGGAGGACGCCAACCTCGTGTGGGTCTGGAGCGACGACGTCGCGTGGGAGCCGAAGGTCTGGATGAAGATGTCGGCCGAGACGGCGAACCGCTACTTCCAGGGCAAGGAGAACATCGCCCTGGCGATCGCGCGCCGGCGCATCAAGACCGGCGGCGACGTGAAGGCGGCGCTCGCGCTGATCCCGATCACGAAGCCCGTCTTCGCGCACTACCACGAGCTGGTCGAGCGCGAGTACCCGCATCTCGCGGTCTGAGCGCCGCTGCGCCTGCCGCGTGCGCCGGTGCGGCGCGCGCCTACACTGCGGATGCGATGGAGGCCGATCGCGTGCTCGAGCAGGTGCGCGCCGGGGGGCTGCTTCCCGCCGGCGGGTCCGTCGTCGTGCTGCTGTCGGGCGGGCGCGACTCCGTCTGCCTGCTGGACGTCGCGGTGCGGCTCGCCGGCGAGGAGCGGGATCGCGTCGGCGCCGTGCACGTCAACTACGGGCTGCGCGACGAGGCCCTCGACGACGAGGACCACTGCGCGGCGCTGTGCGAGCGGCTGGGCGTCGCGCTGACGATCGAGCGCCCGCGGCGGCCGGAGGCCGGGGGGAACATCCAAGCGTGGGCCCGCGACGTGCGCTACGCGGTGGCCACGAGGCTTGCGCTCGCGCGCGGGACGGACGCGTCGGTCGCCGCAGGCCACACCGCCGACGACCAGGTCGAGACGATCCTCTACCGGCTCGCCTCCTCGCCCAGCCGCCGCGCGCTGCTCGGCATGCGCCCGCGCGACGGCCTGCTCGTGCGCCCGCTGCTCGCCGTCACGCGCGCGGACACGACCGCCTACTGCGAGCAGCGCGGGCTCGCCTGGCGCGACGACGCGAGCAACGGCGGCGTCAGATACGCGCGCAACCGCGTGCGCCATGGGCTCGTGCCCGCGCTCGAGCAGATCCATCCGGCCGCGGCGGCCAACGTCCTGCGCACCGCCGCGCTGTTGCGCGACGAGGGAGAGGTGCTCGACGCGCTCGTGACCGAGCAGCTCGACGAACGCGCCGGGCGCCTGGAGATCCCGCTCGAGCGGCTCGGCGCGCTGCCGCCCGCGCTGCGGCGGCTCGTCGTGCAGCGGCTCGCCGACGGCGCCGCCGGCAAGCTCGTGCCGGGGGCGGCGAAGCACGCCGAGGAGGTCGCTGCGCTGCGCCGCACCGGCCGCGCGATGCTCGACCTCGGCGGCGGCGTGCGCGCGGTCGCCGAGCGCGGCGTGCTGCACGCCGAGCGCGGCTGAGGCCGCGGCGCGGCGGCGCTCGCCGTAGACTGCGCGCCCACATGGGCGACGCGGCGATCGGCGAGATCCTGGTCCAGCCGGACGACTTGCAGCATCGCGTCCGCGAGCTGGGGGTGGAGATCACGCGCGACTACACAGGCAGAGAGCCGCTGCTGGTGTGCGTGCTGAAGGGCGCCGTCTTCTTCCTGTCCGATCTGATGCGCGCGATCGACCTGCCGTGCGAAGTCGACTTCATGGCGGTCGCCTCGTACGGCTCGGCGACGCAGTCCTCGGGCGTGGTGCGGATCCTCAAGGACCTCGACGCGGTGATCGCCGGCCGCGACGTGATCATCGTCGAGGACATCGTCGACTCCGGCCTGACGCTCCAGTACCTGCTGCGCAACCTGACGGCGCGCGACCCCGCGTCGCTGTCCGTCTGCGCGCTGCTGACGAAGCCCGAGCGCCTCAAGGTCGACCTGTCGCCGCGCTACGTCGGCTTCGAGATTCCCGATCGCTTCGCCGTTGGCTACGGCCTCGACCACGCCGAGCGCTACCGCAACTTGCCGTACGTCGCGGCGTTGAAAGAGGCCTGAGCGCCGACGACGCGGTGCTAGGCTTGGGTTCCGTCCATCGTCGGCATGGCGCCTGTGCGCCCGGAATGACTTCATGAGCAGGTTCTTCAAGAGCGCCGCATTCCCGATCCTCGTCGTGGTCGTGCTCGCGTTCTTCGCCCAGCGGCTCATCAACCCGAGTCATCAGGGCCAGCCCTACACGTACGCGAACTTCCAGTCGGATCTCGCGAGCGGGAACGTCCAGTCCGCCGACATCAAGACGAAGGACAACACGCTCGTCGTCACGCTGAGACAGCCGGCGAAGCAGCAGCACGAGCTCGGCTTCGTGCCCGACAACGGCAACTCGCTCGTCAACGAGCTGAGAGCCGCGAGAGTCGACTTCAACGTCGAGGGCTCGAAGACGAACGGCTGGCTCTCGCTGCTGACGTACATCCTTCCGATCTTCATCTTCATCGGCTTCTGGCTGTTCCTGATGAACCAGGTCCAGGGCGGGGGCTCGAAGGTCATGTCGTTCGGCAAGTCGCGCGCGAAGCGGCTGTCGGTCGACTCGCCGAAGATCACCTTCCGCGACGTCGCGGGCGTCGACGAGGCGGTCGAGGAGCTGCACGAGATCAAGGAGTTCCTCGAGAACCCGAAGAAGTTCCAGGCGCTCGGGGCGCGCATCCCGAAGGGCGTGCTGCTCTACGGACCTCCGGGCACCGGCAAGACGCTGCTCGCGCGCGCGGTCGCGGGCGAGGCGGGCGTGCCGTTCTTCTCGATCTCCGGCTCGGACTTCGTCGAGATGTTCGTCGGCGTCGGCGCCTCGCGCGTGCGCGACCTGTTCGAGCAGGCGAAGCAGAACTCGCCCTGCATCATCTTCATGGACGAGATCGACGCCGTCGGCCGCCATCGCGGCGCCGGCCTCGGCGGCGGCCACGACGAGCGCGAGCAGACGCTCAACCAGCTGCTCGTCGAGATGGACGGCTTCGAGGCGAAGGACAACATCATCATGATCGCGGCCACCAACCGGCCCGACATCCTCGATCCCGCCCTCCTGCGCCCGGGCCGCTTCGACCGCCAGATCACCGTCGACCGGCCCGACCGCAAGGGCCGCGCGAAGATCCTCGAGGTGCACACGCGCGGCAAGCCGCTCGCGCGCGGCATCGACGTCGACGCGCTCGCCGGCCAGACCCCCGGCTTCACCGGCGCGGACCTCGCGAACCTCGTCAACGAGGCGGCGCTGCTGGCCGCCCGCACGGGCAAGCGCGAGATCACGCAGGTCGAGCTGGAGGAGGGGATCATGCGCGTGATCGCCGGCCCCGAGAAGAAGACGCGCGTGATGAGCGAGAAGGAGCGGCGCATCACGGCCTACCACGAGATGGGCCACGCGATCGTCGGCCACTACCTCGAGCACTCCGACCCGGTCCACAAGATCTCCGTCATCTCGCGCGGGCAGGCGCTCGGCTACACGATCTCGCTGCCGGCCGAGGACAAGTTCCTCACGACGCGTGCGGAGCTGGCCGACACGATGGCGATGACGCTTGGCGGCCGCGCCGCGGAGGAGATCGTCTTCAGCGAGATCACGACCGGCGCCTCCAACGACCTCGAGAAGGTCACGGCGACGGCCAAGCAGATGGTGATGCGCTTCGGCATGAGCGAGAAGCTCGGGCCGCGCGTCTTCGGCCACGAGCACGCGCAGCCGTTCCTCGGCCGCGAGTTCAGCTCCGAGCCCGACTACTCCGACGAGATCGCGCGCGAGATCGACGACGAGATCCGCCGCATCGTCGAGACCGCCCACCAGTCCGCGAAGGACATCCTCGGCGAGCACCGTGCCTCGCTCGAGACGATCTCCGAGATCCTGATCAAGCGCGAGACGCTCGAGCGCGAGCAGTTCGAGGCGCTGCTGGAGGGGCAGACCGAGGAAGAGGTCTTCGGCGCCGAGGCGTCGCCGCCGCCCGAGGTCCCGCTCCCGCCCGGCACGCCCGAGCGCGCCGGTCGCGACGCCCCGCGCCCGCTCCCGCGGCCCGGCCTGGCCGGCGGCACCGCCGCCGAGACGCGTTCGCTCGACTTCCCCGAGAAGCCCGAGCTGGCGTAACGCTCCTGTCACCTCTGGGGTGACGCGCCGGGCTAGAGTCGCGCCGACCGTTTCCGACGAGGAGGACGACGATGCCGGTTGCCGTGGTGATGGACTTCGAGGGCGGGACGCTGGAGCAGTACGACCGGGTGATGGAGCTGATGGGCCTCGAGGCCCGAGGCCTTCCCGACGGGGCGGTGCTGCACTTCGTGGTGCAGACCGACGACGGGATACGCGTCACGGACGTGTGGGAGACGCGCGAGCAGTTCGAGCAGTTCGCGGCTGAGCAGATCGGCCCGTTCTCGCAACAGGCCGGGATCCCCAACCCGCCCAGCACGCAGTACCACGACGTCCACAACCACATGACGGCGGGCTGACCCGCCGGGCGCTCGCCGCGCCGCGCCTGCGCAGGACTCGTGCGACGATGCGGCCGTGCAGCGGCCGTATCGGATCATGGGCGTGCTCAACGTCACGCCGGACTCGTTCTCGGACGGCGGCCGCTTTCTCGACGCGGACGCGGCCGTCGCCCACGGGCTCGTGCTCGAGGCCGAGGGTGCGGACATCCTCGACGTCGGCGGCGAGTCGACGCGGCCCGGCGCCGAGGCGGTCCCGCCGGACGAGCAGATCCGGCGCGTCTTGCCGGCGATCGAGGGGCTGGTGGCGCGCGGCGTGCGCGCGCAGATCTCGATCGACACGACGCGGTTGGTCGTCGCGGAGGCGGCGGTCGCCGCGGGCGCGACGTACGTCAACGACGTGACCGCCTTCCGCCAGGAGCCCGAGCTGGCCGGCCTCGTCGCCGAGCGCGGGCTCGACTGCTGCCTCATGCACATGCGCGGCGAGCCGCGCTCGATGCAGGCCGACCCGGTCTACGACGACGTCGTCGCCGACGTCAAGGCGTTCCTGGAGGAGCGCCTCAGGGCCGCCGTCGCCGCCGGGATCGCGGAGGACCGGATCATGCTCGACCCGGGCATCGGCTTCGGCAAGACGGTCGAGCACAACCTCGAGCTGCTGCGGCGGCTCGACGAGCTGGTCGCGCTCGGCCGGCCGGTCGTGATCGGCACCTCGCGCAAGACGTTCCTCGGCCGCATCACCGGCCGCGCCACCGGCGACCGCCTCGCCGGCACGATCGCCACGAACGTGCTGGCGTTCGAGCGCGGGGCGTCGGTCTTCCGCGTGCACGACGTCGGGCCGGTCGCCGACGCGCTCGCGGTGACGGCTGCTACGGTGCGCGGCCGATGAGCGACGAGCACGACGAGTTCGAGGACGACGACATCGACGAGGTGGACGAGGACGACGAGCCCTCCGAGCCGCTCGTCACGATCGAGATCACCGGCCTCTCGCTCTACACGCACCACGGCGTCAGCGAGGCGGAGCGCGAGATCGGCCAGCGGCTCGTGCTCGACCTGCGGATCGAGGTCGGGGCCTGCGATGCCACCGTCACCGACCGCGTCGAGGACACGGTCGACTACGCCGAGGTCTGCCAGACGGTCGCGCTCGTCGCCCAGCAGCGCTCGTACAAGACGCTCGAGCGCCTCTGCACGGCGATCGCCGACCGGCTGCTGAGCGACTACGAGGCCGAATCGGTGTGGGTCAGAGCGGCGAAGCCCGAGCCGCCGATCCCGCTGCCCGTGCAGGAAGTCTCCGTCGAGGTCGTGCGCGACGCGGATGAGTGACGCGCCGGCGTCCGCGCCCGCGGAGCGGGTCGGCTACCTCGGACTCGGCTCGAACGTCGGCGATCGCCGCGCCCAGCTGTCCGCCGCCGTCGCCGCGCTTCCCCGCTACGGCGTGCGCGTGCTCGCATCGTCGAGCACCTACGAGACGGAGCCGGTCGGGGAGATCCTCGACCAGCCCGACTTCCTCAACGCCTGCCTGCGGATCGCGACGGCGCACGACCCCGAGGCGCTGCTCGGCGCCTGCAAGGCGGTCGAGCGCGAGCTGGGCCGCGAGGCCGGCGGCGTGCGCCACGCGCCGCGCCCGATCGACGTCGACGTGCTGCTGCTCGGCGACCTGACCTTCGCCTCCGACCGCCTGCGCCTGCCGCACGCGGAGGTCACGAGCCGCCGCTTCGTGCTCGTGCCGCTGCTCGAGCTCGACCCGCAGCTCGCGACGCCCGACGGCCGTCGCCTCGACGACGCGCTCGCGGCGCTCGACCCGGCGGTGCGCGTCTCGCGCGCCGGCGACCCGCTGGTCTAAATCGGCAGCGCGCCGGCGGGCAGATGCCCGCCGTAGGAGGGGAACAGCCGCTGCGCGAGCGCGAGGCAGGGGCGGCCCTCCAGCAGCGGCAGCACGTCGTCCATCGTCGCCAGCAGGCGGACGCTCGGCGCGATCTGCAGGTCGGCGGCGTTCGGCTCGGCGCCGCCCATCACGCCCTCGGCGATCCAGGCGTCGACCCGGTCGAGCTGCGCGGGCAGCGCCGCGAGGTCCTTGCGCGCCTGCTCGGCGCCGCCTCTGTTGCGCCGGCGCGCCACGCGCGCGATCCGCGGCGCGACCAGCCGCCGGACGAAGCCGGGAAGCGGGATTCTCGATCCCTCGGAGTAGCTCCCGAGGGCATCCGGTCGCTCGCACACGCCGGTCCACACGAGCCGCCGCGGCACCGGCTGCAGGACCTCGTCGCCCCACTGCTCGGCCTCCACGACGCGGGCGCGCGCGGTCGCATCCTCGGGCAGCAGCCGCGGCTCCGGCACGAGCTGGTCGAGCCGGTGCACGATCGCGCGCGAGCCGACGATCCGCTCGCCGCTGCCGAGCACGAGCGCCGGCACGGTCAGCCTGCGGAAGCGCAGCCACTGCTCGGGCACGTGCAGCGCCGGCGCCATCTCGTGGAGCCGGTAGGGCTGGCCCTTGAGCTGCAGCGCCCGCTCGGCGGTGACGCACGGATGCGAGTTGTGGATGACGTAGAGCGTGTGCGGCATGCGGTCGAGCATAGGGTCGGCTGGCCGGCCGGCGCGCCGCTTGATCGCTCCGGTCTGCCGCACCCGCGATACTTCCGCTCACATGCTTCTGGTCGTCGACGTCGGCAACACGCAGACCCACTTCGGCACGTTCGAGGGCACCGAGCTGACCCAGCACTGGCGCTTCGCGACCGTGCGCGAGTCGACCGCCGACGAGTTGGGCGCGAAGCTCGCGAACCTGCTCGCGCTGCGCGGCCTCGGCTTCGCCGACCTGCAGGGCTCGATCGTCTCCTCGACGGTGCCGCAGCTCGGCGCCGAGTGGCGGCAGGTGGGCGAGCGCTACCTCGGCCACGAGACGCTCGTCGTCGGACCGGGAATCAGAAGCGGCATGCCGATCCGCTACGAGAACCCGCGCGAGATCGGGGCGGACCGGCTCGTGAACGCGGTCGCGGCCTACGACAAGGTCGGCGACGCGTGCGTCGTCGTCGACTTCGGCACCGCGATCACGTTCGACCCCGTCTCCGCGGAGGGCGAGTACCTCGGCGGCGTGATCGCGCCCGGCGTCGAGATCTCGATGGAGGCGCTGACCGAACGCGCCGCCGCGCTGCCGAAGATCGACCTCGTGCCGCCGCGCTCGGTGATCGGCAAGACGACCGTCGACGCGATCCGCTCAGGCGTGATCTACGGCTTCGCCGGCCAGGTCGACGGGATCGTGCGCCGCCTGCGCGCCGAGCTCGGCGCCGAGACCGCCACGATCGCCACCGGCGGCCTGGCCAGCGCGATCGTCCCCTACACGGACGAGATCGACGAGGTCGACGACCTCCTCACCCTGACTGGCCTGCGGTTGCTGCACGAGCGGAATTCCCCGCCCGCCTGAGGAACGTCTCCAGCACGGCGTTGTAGGGCTCGCCCGTCGCCGGGACCGAGTGGCCGCGGCCGGGGATGCTGGCGCGCTCGGCGCCGATCCGCTGGGTGAGCGCGTCGCAGACGGCCTCGAAGACGGGCGAGTGGGCGCCGGAGATCACCAGCTTCGGGAAGTCCGCCGCCGCGAGCGCGTCCAAGGGCGGGTCGACCTCCCACGCGGGTCGCTCCGCCATCGCGTGGAGCGCGCCGCGCTCCAGCCAGTCCGGCAGCTGCTCCGGCGTCGCGCGCGCCGATCTGGCGCCGGCGCGGAACAGGGCGACGAAGTCGCGCGGCGACAGCGATCCCTGCCCGGCGGCGTAGAGGCGCTCGCCGTTCGCGATCGTCTCGTCGACCTGCGGGTCGCCGGCGGCCAGTCGCAGCGCGCCCGGCTCGGAGACGGTCAGCGAGAGCACCGCCTCGGGCCGCAATCCCGCCGCGCACAGCGCGATCACCGCGCCGTAGGAGTGCCCGACGAGGTGCGCGCCGCCGCCGAGCAGGTCCGCGACCAGCGGCGCCTCGGCCTCGAAGTCGCCGCGCTCCAGCGGCGGCGAGGCGCCGAAGCCGGGGCGGTTGGGGAGGACCAGCGTCCAGCGCGCCGACAGCGCCCGTTGCCCGCTCCACGTGCGCTCTCGCCCGACGACGCTGCCGTGCACGAACACCACCGGCGGCCCGGCGCCGATGCGCTCGACGTCGAGGTCCGCCGCACGCAGGTCGCCCATCGCGCGAACGCTACGCCTACCATTGCCTGCGATGACGCGCTCCCTCCACGACAGCTGGACGCTCGGCGGCGTGACGATCCCCAACCGGGTCGTGCTCGCGCCGCTGGCCGGGATCGGCAACTGGTTCGTGCGCCTGCAGGCCAAGCGCCACGGCGCCGGCTACGCGATCTCCGAGATGGTCTCCAGCCACGCGATTCACCACGGCAACGAGCGCACGTGCAGCGAGCTGCTGCGGATCCACCCCGACGAGCGCACGAGCGGGCCGACCGCGGTCCAGCTGTTCGGCGGCGACCCGGACGTGATGCGCAGCGCCGCCGAGCACGTCGCGCAGGTCGGCGGCGTCGACGTGATCGACCTCAACATGGGCTGCCCGGTGCCGAAGGTCTGCAAGACGGGCGCCGGCGCGGCGTTGCTCGACGATCCCGACCGCGCGGTCGCCGTGGCGCGCGCGGCGCGCGAGGGCAGCGGCCTGCCGGTGACGGTGAAGCTGCGGCCGGGCCTCAAGCCGGGCCAGCGCACGGGCGTCGAGCTGGCGCACCGGCTCGTCGAGGAGGCCGGGATCGCCGGCCTCTGCATGCATCCGCGCGTCGCCAAGCAGCGCCACACCGGCAGAGCCGACTACGACCTCGTGCGCCAGCTGGTGGAGGAGCTGCCGGTGCCGGTGCTGATCTCCGGCGGCCTCAGAGACGCCGCGAAGGTGCACGAGGTGTTCGAGCGCACGGGCGCCGAGGCGGTCCTGCTCGCGCGCGGCTCGCTCGGCAACCCGTGGATCTTCGAGCAGGTGCTCGGCGCCCGCGAGGACGAGCCGAGCCGCGAGGAGATCCTCGCCGAGCTGGACTGGGTGCTCGACCGCGCCGTCGAGCACATGGGCGAGCCGCGGGCCGCCCGCTACCTGCGCAAGTTCTACCCCTGGTACGTCACGCGGCTGGGGGAGGGCAAGGTGCTGCAGGACCGCCTCCAGCGCACGCAGTCGATCGCCGAGGCGCGCGAGGCGCTCGGGATCACGCCGTCGCTGGCTGCGGCCGCTTAGCGCGCTCGACGGCGCGCCGCAGCGCCGCCGCCCAGCCGTCCATGTTGCGACGCAGGCGCTGGCTGTCGCCCCACTTGACGCCGCGCCTGGCGAGCTTGCGGCGCGCGCGCTCGTCGCCGACGAGCCGCTCCAGCTCATCGAGCCAGCGGCCGTCGGGCACGAGCCGGCCGCCCTGCTTCTCGCCGAGCCCGGCGTAGGGGCCTATCGGCGAGGCGAGCCAGGGCACGCCCATCGCGGCGTACTCCTTGACCTTGACGTTCGACTTGGCGCGGTTGAACGGGATGTCGGCGATCGGCGCGATGCCGACGTCGAACGCCCCCACGTACCGCGCCAGCTCCTGGTACTGCACGACCTCCGTGTACGTGTAGCGCTCGCGCGGGAGCCCGAGCTGCAGCCCGGCGCTGACGACGCGCACGTGCGGGTGCGTGTCGAGCAGCCGCTCGAGCGCCTCGCGGATGCCGAGCGCCCTGAGGTCGTACGCGTGCTCGCCTGCGGCCGTCCAGCCGATCGTCAGCCCGTCGCCGCGCGGCGGCCGCTCGGCGGCGTAGTAGGCGGGCAGGTAGTTCTCGACGACGTGCACCTCGGCGGCGCCCCACGCGCGATACTGCTCGGCCAGCACGGGCGAGGTCGTCGTCACGACGTGCGCGAGCTGCAGCATCTCGACGAGCTGCGCGTGCGTCTGCTGCGAACGCAGCTTGTTCGGGCTGCTGAGGTCGTCGTCGTTGTCCCACACGATCGCGACACCGGCATCGCGCAGGGCGCGGATCGCCCGCCGCGTCTCGCGTTCGTGGTAGCGGAAGACGTGCACGACGTCGCAGCCCCGCAGCCGCCCGGCGACCATCCCGGTGCCTTCGTCGTCGAGCTGCACGTCCGCGCCGTCGCGGCGCAGCTCCAGCAGCGGCAGCGCGCGATACACCGAATTCACGACGCGTTGACTCGTCACGACAGCTACGCGCACGCGGTCCCGCCCCCTGATGCCCCGTCCCCCATGGGCGTCCAGCATGACCGAGACGCCTGCGCGCCTGCAACCGGGAACCCCGCCGAGCGGTCGCTATACTTGCCCGCCGCCGAGCCCGACTCGCCGGAATCTCCCCGCCCCGAGCGGGGTTTGTGCTTTCTCCGGCCAGTCGGTCCGTCACGCCCACCCTCGCACGCTCAAGGTCACGCTCATGCCCAAGGACGTCATCCTCACGCCGGACGGTCTCGAGAAGCTCAAGAGCGAGCTCGAGCACCTCTCGACGGAGAAGCGGCGCGAGGTCGCCGCGCGCATCAAGGAGGCGCGCGAGTTCGGCGACATCTCCGAGAACGCCGAGTACGACGACGCGAAGAACGAGCAGGCGATGCTCGAGTCGAAGATCGCCCAACTCGAGGAGAAGCTGCGCGCCGCGACGGTGATCGACGCGAGAGCGGTCGGCACCGACGTCGTCGGGATCGGCACGACGGTCCACGTCAAGGACCAGGGCAGCGGCAGAAGCGAGAACCTACACGATCGTCGGCTCCTCCGAGGCGAACCCGGCCGAGCGCAAGCTGTCGAACGAGTCGCCCGTCGGCAAGGCGCTGATCGGCGCCAAGCGCAACGAGGTCGTCGCCGTGACGCTGCCCAACGGCAAGCAGCGCGAGCTCAAGATCACGAAGATCGACATCGGGCTGAAGTAGCCTCCGGCCGCGATGGCTGCCACTGACGAGGAGCCGCTCGCCGAGGTCTCGGAAGCCGAGGAGCTGCCGCAGGTGCTGGCGGCGCGCCGCGCCAAGCTCGAGCGGCTGCGTGGCGAAGGCGTCGAGCCGTTCCCGCACGCGTTCGAGGGCGTCGTCCCGATCGCCGACGTGCGTGCGGCCCATGCGGAGCTGGAGGCCGGAGCCGAGAACCGACGCGCAGTACCGCGTCGCCGGGCGCATCGCGGCACGCCGCGGGCAGGGCAAGGCCGCGTTCGTCGACCTCGTCGACCGCTCGGGGCGCATCCAGCTGCACGCCCGCGTCGACGTGCTGCCGCAGGCGTCGTTCGAGCGGCTCGTCGGGCTCGACCTCGGCGACCTGATCGGGATCGACGGCACGGTCTTCTGCTCGCGCCGCGGGGAGCTGTCGCTGCGCGTCGACGACTGGACGCTGCTGGCGAAGTCGCTGCGCCCGCCGCCGGAGAAGCACCACGGGCTGCAGGACGTCGAGACGCGCTTCCGCCACCGCGAGCTGGACCTGATCGCCTCCGAGGAGACGCGGGCGCTGTTCCTCGCGCGCGCCTCGATCGTCGCCGGCGTGCGCCGGCATCTCGACGAGGCCGGCTTCGTCGAGGTCGAGACGCCGGTGCTGCAGCCGCTCTACGGCGGCGCCGCGGCGCGGCCGTTCACGACCCACCACAACGCGCTCGACCGCCAGCTGTTCCTGCGAATCGCGACGGAGCTCTATCTCAAGCGCTGCATCGTCGGCGGCCTCGAGCGCGTCTACGAGCTCGGCAAGGACTTCCGCAACGAGGGGATCTCGCAGAAGCACAACCCCGAGTTCACGATGGTCGAGTTCTACGAGGCCTACGCGGACTACAGAGACGTGGCCGCCCGCACCGAGCAGCTCGTCGCGGCCGCCGCCGAACGGATGGGCTACGACGGCCCGCTGAACCTGAAGCCGCCGTGGAGACGCGAGACGCTCGCCGGCGCGATCCGGGACCGCACCGGGATCGACATCCTCGAGGCGCGCGAGCGTGACCAGCTCGCCGCCGCGATGGAGGCGAAGGGCCTGCACGCACCGCCGAGAGACACGTGGGCGCAGCTCGTCGACGAGTTGGTCACGAAGCACGTCGAGCCGACGCTGATCGAGCCGACGTTCCTGTTCGACTACCCGGTCGAGCTGTCGCCGTTCGCGAAGGGCCACCGCGACGACCCGCGCCTCGCCGAGCGCTGGGAGGCCTACTGCCAGGGCATGGAGATCGCGAACGCCTTCACGGAGCTCAACGACCCCGACGAGCAGCGCCGCCGCTTCGAGCAGCAGCGTGCGCACGCCGAGGCCGGCGACGAGGAGGCGCAGCCCTACGACGAGGCGTTCGTGCAGGCGCTGGAGCAGGGGATGCCGCCGACCGGCGGCGTCGGCATCGGGATCGACCGGCTCGTGATGGTCCTCACCGGGCGCAGATCGATCCGCGAGGTCGTGCTGTTCCCGGCGATGCGCGACTGACCTCGCGCACCCCCGTGGTCCGCCGCGGCTGGCACGTGGCAGCTACGTGCGCCGGTTTGGCGGAGAACCAACCGCGGTCTGCACCGAAGTGCTGTGCACCCTGTTGGTAGACTGGCGTATGCCCGGCGAACGAACCCGACCGCTCAGCCTGAGGCCCACTGCGGCCGATGACATGAGCGAGCGGAGCCGTCCGCGTCCCTCTCGACCATCCCGCTTCATCGCCCAGTAGGGAAGGAACGACGCACCCATGTTCGAGCGATTCACAGAGCGAGCCCGCCAGGTGGTCGTCCTCGCCCAAGAGGAGGCCCGGACGCTCAAGCACAACTACATCGGCACCGAGCACATCCTCCTCGGCCTCCTGCGGGAGGAGGAGGGCCTGGCAGCTCGCGTGCTGGAGAGCCTCGACATCACCGTGGAGCGCGTGCGCGCGCAGGTCGTGCGCATCGTCGGCTCGGGCGAGGAGGTCACCTCCGGTCAGATCCCCTTCACGCCGCGCGCGAAGAAGGTGCTGGAGCTGGCCCTGCGCGAGGCGCTGAGCCTCGGGCACAACTACATCGGCACCGAGCACATCCTGCTCGGCCTCGTGCGCGAGAACGAGGGCGTCGCAGCGCGCATCCTGCTCGACTTCGACGCCGACTCGGAGAAGATCCGCAACGAGGTCATCCGCATGCTGTCCGGCCCCGGCGGGCGCCGCCAGGGCAGCGGCGGCAGCGGCGCGTCCGGCGCGCAGGGCGCGCAGGGCGAGGGCAAGAAGTCCTCGAAGCTGCTCGACCAGTTCGGCCGCAACCTCACGAAGCTGGCCGCCGACGGCAAGCTCGATCCGGTCGTGGGCCGCGAGACGGAGATCGAGCGGATCATGCAGATCCTCTCGCGCCGCACGAAGAACAACCCGGTGCTGATCGGCGAGCCGGGCGTCGGTAAGACAGCAGTCGTGGAGGGTCTCGCGCAGCGCATCACGAACGCGGACGTGCCGGAGCTGCTGAAGAACAAGCAGATCTACACGCTCGACCTGGCGGCGCTCGTCGCCGGCTCGAAGTACCGCGGCGAGTTCGAGGAGCGCCTCAAGAAGGTGATGAAGGAGATCACCCAGCGCGGCGACATCATCCTGTTCATCGACGAGCTCCACAACCTCGTCGGTGCCGGCGCGGCCGAGGGCGCGATCGACGCGGCCTCGATCCTCAAGCCGGCGCTGGCGCGCGGCGAGCTGCAGACGATCGGCGCGACGACGCTCGACGAGTACCGCAAGTACCTCGAGCGCGACTCCGCGCTGGAGCGGCGCTTCCAGCAGATCCGCGTCGACCAGCCGTCGACCGACGAGACGGTGCAGATCCTCCAGGGCCTGCGCGACCGCTACGAGCAGCACCACAAGGTGAACATCACCGACGAGGCGCTGCAGGCCGCCGCCGACCTGGCCGACCGCTACATCTCCGACCGCTTCCTGCCGGACAAGGCGATCGACCTGATCGACGAGGCCGCCTCGCGCATGCGCATCAAGTCGATGACGTCCCCGCCCGTCTACAGGGAGCTGGAGGACGAGATCGAGGAGACGCGGCGCAACAAGGAGTCCGCGATCGAGGCGCAGGAGTTCGAGAAGGCCGCGAACCTGCGCGACCAGGAGCGCCAGCTGACGCAGAGAAAGCGCGAGCTCGAGGAAGCGTGGGAGTCCGGCGAGTCCGGCGAGCGCCCCTCGATCGGCGAGGAGGAGATCGCGGACATCGTCTCGATGTGGACGGGGATCCCGGTCTTCAAGCTCACCGAGGCCGAGACGGCGAAGCTCATGCGCATGGAGGACGAGCTGCACAAGCGCGTCATCGGGCAGCACGCCGCGGTCGAGGTCATCTCGAAGGCGATCCGCCGCTCGCGCGCGGGCCTGAAGGACCCGAAGCGGCCGACCGGCTCGTTCATCTTCCTCGGCCCCTCGGGCGTCGGGAAGACCGAGCTGGCACGGACGCTCGCCGAGTTCCTGTTCGGCGACGAGGACGCGATGGTGCGCATCGACATGTCGGAGTACATGGAGAAGCACGCCGTCTCGCGGCTCGTCGGCTCGCCTCCGGGCTACATCGGCTACGACGAGGGCGGTCAGCTGACCGAGGCCGTGCGGCGCAAGCCGTACAGCGTGCTCCTGCTCGACGAGATCGAGAAGGCGCACCCGGACGTCTTCAACATCCTGCTCCAGATCCTCGAGGACGGGCGGCTGACGGATGCGCAGGGTCGCACCGTCGACTTCCGCCACGCGATCGTGATCATGACGTCGAACATCGGCGCGTCCGAGATCGCTCGGAACACGCCGCTGGGCTTCGCCGTCTCCGACGACGAGACCGGCATCACGTACGACGACATGAAGAACCGGATCATGGGCGAGCTGAAGAAGGTCTTCCGGCCCGAGTTCCTCAACCGCATCGACGACGTGATCGTCTTCCACAAGCTGGCCAAGGACGAGATCAAGCAGATCGTCGAGCTGCTGCTGCTGCGGATCCGCGAGTCGCTGGCGGAGCGCGAGCTGCAGCTGGAGCTGACGGACGAGGCGAAGGACCTGCTCGTCGACAAGGGCTGGGACCCGTCGATGGGCGCCCGTCCGCTGCGCCGGGCGATCCAGCGCTACATCGAGGATCCTTTGGCGGACTTCGTGCTGCGCTCGGAGCTGACGCCGGGCGGAACGGTGCTGGTCGACAAGGCACCCGATGGCGACGACCGCGAGGTCTCGATCGAGGTCATCCAGCCGAAGACGCCGGTGGGCGTCGGGGCGGCCAAGTCCGACTCCGACGACGAGCACGACGACTCGGACGGCGCCCCGTCCGAAACGCCGGACGAGTAGCGCTCGAGTCACATCGCACTGCTGACGACTCCGAGGCGGCCAAACTGGTCGCCTCGGAGCGCTTTACAGGACGTGTCAGCACCATTACCCTCTAGACGTACCGGCTGTGAATGGGGGTTCACGGCCTCAACGTCAGGGGGAACAGCATGGGCAAGCGAGGAGCGGTGCTCGCGCTCGCGGCTGTCGCGTGTCTCGCGGCGGTCCCGTCCGCGGCACTCGCGAGCAGGGCGATAGGCGTCGCACCTGCCGGCATGGTCACAAAATTCACGCTGCCGGGTGCGCCGATGGTCATAACCGACAGCAACGGCGTCGTCATAACGTGCGAAGTCGTCTACAACGAGACGTGGGCGCCGCGCATAGAAAAGGTCGTGGGAACGGCAGGTGCGGTCATCAGGGAAGGCGTGGCCGAAGGATGCGTCGGCGGGAACGGTTCTCGTCGAAGTCGAAGCCGTGATACTCCAGCTAGGGCAGAACACGCCAAAGCTCTACCAGTCCTTCAGGGGTCTGCTACCGAACATAACGTCGATACTATTCATCGCCAACCCGCTGCGGATACTAGTCCGCTACAAGGAAGTGTTGATGCCGCTGAACACCATAGGCTGCCTATTCTCAGGCCCGGTGGGCTTCGACACCGGCGGCGGGGTGAACAGGCTCAGCAGGCTAATAATCCAGAGGAACCAGTTCGTTCCGCTGTCGCTCCAGCTATTCGGAGTCATGCCGTGTCCGCTCAACATCAGAGTGGAAGGCACCTTCCAGATCGAACCCGCACAGAACCTGGTCCTACTCAACGTCTGACCGCACGCAGGGCGGCCCTTGCGGGGGTCGCCCTGCTGCGCGGTACATTCCCGCGCGTGGACGAGCCGGTCGAGATCAGAGTGCGCGACGACGGGCCGTACAAGGTGACGGGCCCGGTGCGGCTGGTCGATCCGGACGGGAACGAGATCGCCTACGACCGCGAGCGGCCGCTCGTGCTGTGCCGTTGCGGGCAGTCGCGCACGAAGCCGTTCTGCGACAAGGCGCACCGCGAGACGGGCTTCGCGTCGTGCGTGCGGGCGGCGGCGGTCGCGCGCCCGGACGCGTCGGGCTGACCGCGTACGCTGGCCGCATGGCCCGCGCCAGCTCGATTCACGTCTGCTCCGACTGCGGGCACGAGACCCCGCGCTGGCACGGCCAGTGCCCCGGCTGCGGAGCGTGGAACACGCTCGTGGAGGAGGCGGTCGCGCGGCCGGCGGCGAGAGGCCGGCGCGGCGCCGGCGGGGCCGCAGCCGCCGGGCAGGCGGTGACGCCTGTCGCGCTCGGCAGCGTGCAGGCGGCCGACGTGGCGCGCCTGTCGACCGGCATCGGCGAGCTAGATCGCGTGCTCGGTGGCGGGGTCGTGCCCGGCTCGCTCGTGCTGATCGGCGGCTCGCCGGGGATCGGCAAGTCGACGCTCACGACGATGGCGCTCGCGAACCTCGCGGCGGCCGGCCGCAGAACGCTCTACGTCTCGGCGGAGGAGTCGGCCGCGCAGATCAAGCTGCGCGCCGAGCGGCTCTGCTCGGCCGCCCACGCGCTGCGGATCCCGACGATCGCCGAGACGGACCTCGCCACCGTGCTGGCGACGCTCGAGCGCGAGCGGCCCGACGTCTGCGTCGTCGACTCGGTGCAGACGATCCACAGCTCCGGGCTGAGCGGCGCCCCCGGCTCGGTCGGGCAGGTGCGCGAGGTCGCCGGGGAGATCATGCGCGTCGCCAAGCAGAACGCGATCGCGGTCCTGCTCGTCGGGCATGTGACGAAGGAGGGCGCGCTCGCCGGCCCGCGCGTGCTCGAGCACCTCGTCGACTGCGTGCTGCAGTTCGAGGGCGAGCGCGAGCGCACCTACCGCACGCTGCGCGCGCTCAAGAACCGCTTCGGCTCCACCAGCGAGGCGGGCGTCTTCGAGATGCGCCAGGACGGGCTCGTGGAGGTGCTCGACGCCTCTGCACGCTTCGTCGGCGAGGCGACGAAGGCGCCCGGCTCGGTCGTGCTCGCGGCGATGGAGGGATCGCGCCCGCTGCTGGTGGAGGTGCAGGCGCTCGTGTCCGAGTCCGACCTCGAGATCCCGCGGCGCGTCGTCAGCGGCATCGACCGCAACCGCCTCGCGCTCGTGCTGGCGGTGCTGGCGCGCCACGGCGGCGTCGGCGTCGGCAGCGCGGACGTGTTCGTCAACGTCGTCGGCGGCGTGCGCGTCGACGAGCCGGGCGCCGACCTGGCGGTCGCGCTGGCGGTCGCGAGCGCGGCGCGCGGGATCGCGCTCGGCGACGAGGACGGGCCGCCGCTCGCCTGCTTCGGCGAGCTGGGGCTGACAGGCGAGTTGCGCACGGTCGCGCACGCGGAGCGGCGCGTCGCGGAGGCGCGCAAGTTCGGCCTGGCGACGATCATCTCGCCGGAGGCGGGCACGCTGCGGGCGGCACTGCGACCGCTGCGCGCGCGCCAGCGGCCACAGGCCGCGCCGTCGGTTGCCGCAGTCTGAACAGGTCCGTTCGGCTGATCGCGCAGCGCGCGTCGCGCTCTGCTGAAAGATCCCTGCGCGGTTGCCGAAAAACACAGGAAAACCCGGTAGAATGGCGTCGGTATGGCGCCACGTACCGGGGAAGAGCTCAAAGACGAGCTCGAGTCTCGCCAAGAGCCCCGGCTCGTCAAGGCACTCGAGATGGTCGCCCCGGGCACCGCGCTGCGGGAGGGGATCGACAACATCGTCCACGCGCGCACCGGCGGCCTGATCGTCGTGGGCGAGGCGGACGACCTCGCGTTCCTCTTCTCAGGCGGGCTCAAGCTCGACATCGACTACACGCCGGCCTTCCTCTACCAGCTGGCGAAGATGGACGGCGCGCTCGTCCTGAGCGCGAACGCGACGAAGATCATCTGGGCCAACGTCCAGCTCACGCCCGACCCGACGATCCTCACGCTCGAGACCGGCACGCGCCACCGCACGGCGGAGCGCATCTCGAAGCAGACCGAGGCGCTCGTGATCGCGATCTCGCAGCGCCGCGAGGTCGTCTCGCTCTACGTCGACGGCGCGAAGTACATCCTCGAGGACATCCCGGTCGTGCTGGCGAAGGCCAACCAGGCGCTCGCGACGCTCGACAAGTACCGCAGCCGCCTCGACCAGGTCTCCACGCGCCTGACTGCGCTCGAGTTCGAGGGCGGCACGACGCTGCACGACGTGCTCACGGTCCTGCAGCGCGCCGAGCTCGTCACGCGCATGGGCGTCGAGATCGAGCGCTACATCGTCGAGCTCGGCACCGAGGGGCGCCTGATCGAGATGCAGCTCGACGAGACGATGGTCGGCGTCGCCGGCGACAAGGCCGCGCTCGTGCGCGACTACCTGGCCGACGACACCGACGAGCGCTTCGCCGAGTCGCTCGACCAGCTCGTGCGCCTGCCGCACCAGGATCTGCTCGACTTCGGCCGCCTCTCGGAGCTGCTCGGCTACGACCGCAAGGTCAACACGCTCGACTTCCCGATCTCGCCGCGCGGCTACCGGATCCTCGGACGCATCCCGCGCCTGCCGCGGCTCGTGGTGCAGCGCATCGTCGAGGAGTTCGGCGGGCTGGAGGAGCTGCTGGCCGCCGGCGACGGGGAGTTGGAGACGGTCGAGGGAGTAGGCGAGATTCGGGCGAAGGACATCCGCGAGGGCCTTCGCCGACAGCAGGAGATCAACCTCGTGGACCGCTACTTGCAGACCTGACCATCGGGGGCTGCAGGGCGGCCCGCTTGGAGAAGGAGGCCATCATCACCGACTTGACCGAAGAGCAGATCGAGGACCTGGAGATCGTCGTAGAGCTCGAGCACATCGAGTTCGAGATCGGCGACAACGTCGTGTACCCCCACCACGGGGCTGGACAGGTTCTCAAGAAGGAGCAGAAGGACGTGCTCGGCGAGGTGCGCGAGTACCTCACGATCAAGATCCTCCACAACGACATGACCGTCATGGTCCCGACCGAGAACGCGGCGATAGCCGGGCTGCGGCGCGTGATCGACGAGGAGACCGTGAAGAGAGTGCTCGCCGTCCTCCAGGACGAGTGCTCGGACATGCCGAAGAACTGGAACCGCCGCTTCAAGCACAACCGCGACAAGATCAAGACGGGCGACATCTACGAGCTCGCCGAGGTCGTGCGGAACCTCGCCATCCGAGAGGCGGAGAAGGGCCTGTCGACTGGTGAGAAGCAGATGTTCACGCGGGCGAAGAAGATCCTCGCCTCGGAGCTGATGTACGCGCTGGAGATGGAGGAGGAGCAGGCCGAGGAGCACCTCGACGATCTGCTCGCCAACTCCGCCGACGCCAAGGTGGCGGTCGCCGCGAAGTAGCCGCCGGACGGTCGGAAGCGAAAGATGCCGGTCGCGCTGCTCGTGGCCGCCGGTCGTGGCGAACGCCTTGGCGCCGAAGGGCCCAAGGCGTTCGTCGTGCTGGCGGGTCGTCCGATGCTCGAGTGGAGCCTCGACGCGCTGCGCCTGGTGCCGGCCGTCGCGCGGATCGTGGTGGCGCTGCCGCCCGGCGTCGCCGCGCCTGCGGGGACGGTCGGCGTCGTCGGCGGCGCGGAGCGCTCGCACTCGGTGCGCGCCGCGCTGGAGGCCGCGGGCGCGCTGCCCGACGACGAGCCGGTGATCGTGCACGACGCGGCGCGCCCGCTCGCCACGCCGGAGCTGTTCGAGCGCGCGCTCGGCGCGCTGGCGGCCTCCGGCGCCGACGCGGTCGTCGCCGCGGCGCGGGTGACGGACACGATCAAGCGCGCGGGAGAGGACCTGCGCGTGCTCGAGACGCTCGATCGCGGCGCGCTGTGGGCCGTGCAGACGCCGCAGGTCTTCCGCCGCGGCGCGCTCGCGCGCGCGCTCGCGCAGCCCGACGCGGTGCTCGCCGCGGCCACCGACGACGCCGGGCTGGTCGAGCAGGCGGGCGGTCGGGTCCACGTCGTAGAGTCCCCGGCCGGAAACCTGAAGGTGACGACCCCGACCGACCTGCGGCTCGCCGAGCTGCTGCTGTCCGAACGACCGCCATGCTGACCGACTACCACGTGCACCTCCGTCCCGACGGCGCCGGAACGCTGGCCGCCGACTACTTCACGCCGGCGAACGTCGAGCGCTACCGGGCGGCGGCCGACGAGCGCGGGATCGCGGAGCTGGGCGCCTCCGAGCACGTCTACCGCTTCACGCAGGCGCTCGACGTCTGGCAGCACCCGTTCTGGCGCGAGAACGCCGTCGACGACATCGACGCCTACTGCGAGTTCGTCGGCGAGCAGGGCCTGAAGGTCGGCATCGAGGCCGACTTCGTCCCCGGCCGCGAGGACCGCATGGCGAACCTGCTCGACGGCCGCCCGTGGGACTACGTGATCGGCTCGGTCCACTTCGTCGGCGACGAGGCCGTCGACCATCCCGACTGGGACATCTGGTCGACCCGCTCGGTCGACCCCGAGAAGGTCTGGAAGCGCTACTTCGAGTGGCTCGGCGAGGCGGCGCGCAGCGGCCTGTTCGACATCCTCGCCCACCCGGACCTCGTGAAGGTGTGGGGCGCCGACCGGCCGCGGCCGGAGGGTGACCTGCGCCGCTTCTACGAGCTGGCGATCGAGGGGATCGCCGACAGCGGGATCGCCGTCGAGGTGTCGACCGCCGGCCTGCGCAAGCCGGTCGGCGAGCGCTACCCGGCCGACGTGTTCCTCGCGATGTGCCTCGACGCGGGCTGCCCGATCGCGCTCGACAGCGACGCGCACTACCCGAGACACGTGGGCTACGAGTACGAGTCGACGGTCGCGTGGCTCGCCGAGCGGGGCGTGCGCGAGCTGTGCGTGTTCGACGGGCGCACGCGGCGGCTGGAGCCGATCGGGTGACGCGGTGATCGCGACGGGCATCGGCTGGGACGTCCACAGACTCGTCCCCGGCCGCCCGCTGATCCTCGGCGGCGTGACGGTGCCGGGCGAGCTGGGGCTCGACGGGCACTCCGACGCCGACGTGCTCACGCACGCCGTGATCGACGCGCTGCTCGGCGCGATCGGCGCCGGCGACATCGGCGAGCACTTCCCCGACACCGACGAGGAGTGGCGCGGGGCGGACTCGCTGTTGCTGCTGCGCCACGTCGACGCGCTGCTGGCCGAGCGCGGCGCGGCCGTCGTGAACGTCGACGCGACGATCATGCTGGAGCGGCCGAAGCTGCTCGAGCACAAGCCGGCGATGCGCGCCAACCTCGCCGACGTGCTCGCGCTCGACCCCGGCCGCGTCAACGTGAAGGCCACGCGCGGCGAGGGGATGGGCTTCGTCGGCCGCGTCGAGGGCGCCGCCGCGCTCGCGATCGCGACGATCGAGCTGCCGGGCGTCGCGGCCTGAGCGCCGTCCGGTCGCGGCCAGATATACCGGCGCGGTAGGGTCTTCCGCCGTGCGCCAGATCACGCTCCACGACACGAGAAGCGGGCGGCTGCAGCCGCTGCAACCGCGCGACCCCGGGCGCGTGTCGATGTACGCCTGCGGGCCGACGGTCTACGGGCGCATCCACGTCGGCAACGCGCGGCCCTACGTCGCCTTCTCGCTGCTGAAGCGCTTCCTCGCGCACGAGGGCTACGACGTCACGTTCGTCGCGAACGTGACCGACGTCAACGACAAGATCTACGACGCGGCGCGCGCGGCGGACGTGGGGAGCGAGCAGCTCGCGCGCGAGATGACGGCCGCCTACGTCGCCGACACGGACGGCCTCGGGCTCGGCCGGCCCGACCATGAGCCGCTCGCGAGCGAGACGATCGACGAGATCGTCGAGCTGATCCAGGCGCTGATCGACCGCGGCCACGCCTACGCGGCCGACGGCGACGTCTACTTCGACGTGCGCTCCTATCCCGCGTACGGCGAGCTGTCGCACCGGCACGTCGACGACATGGACCAGGGGGAGGGAGTCGAGGGCGCGTCGCTGAAGCGCGACCCGCTCGACTTCGCCCTCTGGAAAGCACAGAAGCCCGGGGAGGACACCGCCTGGGACGCGCCATGGGGCCGCGGCCGGCCCGGCTGGCACATCGAGTGCTCGGCGATGGCGGAGACGCTGCTCGGCGTCGGCTTCGACATCCACGGCGGCGGCTCGGACCTCGTCTTCCCGCACCACGAGAACGAGGCCGCGCAGACGGCCGCCGCGCGCGGCGCGCCGCTCACGCGCCTGTGGGTCCACAACGGGATGGTGCGGCTCGAGGGCGAGAAGATGGCGAAGTCGGTCGGCAACATCTTCCTGCTGCACGAGGCGCTCGCGGCGCACGGCCGCGACGCACTGATCCTCTACTTCTGCGGCGGCCACTACCGCCAGCCGATCGCCTACTCGGAGGAGCGCCTGAGCGAGGCGGCGCGCAGCGTCGAGCGGATCCGCGACGCGGGCCGGCGGCTCGTCGGCGGGCCGTCGCCGGCCGAGCTGGCGCCGCTGCGCGAGGCGTTCTTCGACGCGCTCGCCGAGGACTTCAACACCCCGAGAGCGCTCGCGACGGTGTTCGAGTGGGTGCGCGAGGCGAACCGCCGCGCCGAGGCGGGGGAGCCGGTGGGGGACGCCGACCTGCGCGAGATGCTCGGCGTCTTCGCACTCGACGCGTTGCTCGACGCCGACGCCGACGCCGGCGGGCCCGACGCTGCGGCGCAGGCGCTGCTCGACCAGCGCGAGGCTGCGCGCGCCGCGCACGACTTCGCCGCCGCCGACCGCCTGCGCGACGAGCTGGCCGCGCTCGGCTGGGAGGTCCGCGACGGCGCGGCCGGCCCGACGCTCGTCCCACGCAGCTGATGGCGAAGCCGGCCCCGCACCCCGGCCGCCCGCGTCCCGACCGCGACCGCCCGCGCCGCGAGTCCGCAGCCGGCCCGCCGCCCGGACCGCCGGTCCTCTACGGCCGCAACGCCGTGCACGAGGCGCTGCGCGGGCCGCGCGCCGTGCGGCAGGTGTGGGCGACGGAGCGGGCGGCGCGCGAGCCGTGGCTCGCCGCCGCGAAGGTGCGCACGGCGGAGGCCGAGGAGATCGAGCGCCGCTGCGGCTCGCCCGACCACCAGGGGATCTGCGCCGAGGTCGCCGAGTACCGCTACGCCGACGCCGACGCGCTGCTGGCCGCGCCCGACGCGCTGATCGTCGCGCTCGACGAGATCCAGGACCCGCAGAACCTCGGCGCGATCTGCCGCACGGCCGAGTGCGCGGGCGCGACCGGCGTCGTCATTCCCGAGCGCCGCAGCGCGGAGGTCACGCCGGCCGTCTGCAAGGCGTCGGCGGGTGCGGTCGAGCACCTCGCGATCGCACGCGTGCGCAACCTCGCCGACTTCCTGCTCGACGCGCGCAGAGCCGGCGCCTGGTCCTACGGCGCCGACGGCGAGGCGCGCACCGGCTACGCGCAGCCGGACTACCGCGGCAAGGTCGTGCTCGTGATGGGCTCGGAGGGCAGCGGGCTGCGCCCGCGCGTGGCGAGATCGTGCGACGAGCTGATCGCGCTGCCGCTGCGCGGCAGGATCGAGTCGCTCAACGTGAGCGCCGCAGCGGCGGCGCTGCTGTACGAGATCACCCGCCAACGCGGCTGATCCTTCCGCCGCAAGCGAAGTTGCAGATCCCGCTTGACACGGGGTCCATAACTTGGCAAGCTGCCCGCCTCATAAGGGTGGACTTGAGCTTGAGGCTCACCATCCGACCCCCATATACGTGATCGGTGCGGCGCCTGGGGAGGTAAAGCGTCACGAAGCGGTGGGTTCGCGGTCTCCGCGACCCCTCGAAAGGACATCTCGTGGCTCGAATCTCCCAGAACTCTCATTCTCAGCTTCAGGTTGACGATGGGTTCCTGATCGCCCTTGCCAAGCAGGGCAACCCCGACGCGTACGACCGCCTCGTGCGCCGCTACTACGGGTTCGTGCGGCTCAAGGCCTCGTCCTACTTCCTCGCCGGCGGCGACAGCGACGACCTGATCCAGGAAGGGCTGGTCGGCCTCTACAAGGCGATCCGCGACTACCGCACGGACCGCGAGTCGAGCTTCCGCAACTTCGCCGAGCTGTGCATCACGCGCCAGATCATCACGGCCGTGAAGACCGCCACGCGCAACAAGCACACGCCGCTGAACCAGTACCTGTCGTTCTCCTCCTCGCCGTCCAACTCGGCGGGCGAGGGCGAGCCGACGCTCGACGAGATGATCCCCGGCCCGACCGTCCACGACCCGGTCAACCAGGTGATCAGCACCGAAGAACTGCAGGCGCTCGTCGCCTGCCTCTCGACCGTGCTCTCGGAGCTCGAGTCGCGCGTGCTGTCGCTCTACCTCGACGGCCACTCCTACGAGGACGTCGGCAAGCGGCTCGACTGCGACACGAAGACGGTCGACAACGCGCTGCAGCGCGTGAAGCGCAAGGTCGGCACGCACCTCGCGGCACGCAACGTGCTGCTGTAGGCCGCGCACTAGGATCTCCAGCATGTCCGTCGTCCTCGTGGTCGTGCTGGTGGTGCTCGGCGTGCTGCTGCTGCTTGCGCTCGTCGGCGCGGCGCTGGCCACGCGGCGCAACCGCGCCGGCGCAGCCGCGTTCGACGCGAGCCTCGCCGCCGTCGACCGCCAGCTCGCGCACGCCATCGCGCTGGATCGCGGCTGGGAGCGCGGCACGCTCGAGACGGCCGCTCGCAGCGCGTTCGCGGAGCGCCGGCCGGGCACGGCGGTCGCCCAGCTCGAGCTCGTGCAGGTCGTCGACGAGCCCGGCACCGACGACGACCAGGCGATCTTCCGCGTGCTCGCCGGCGACACGGCCAGCCGCCTGACGCTCGGCCGCCGCGACGGCGACTGGTACGCCGCGGCGCTCGAGGACGAGTAGCGCGGCCCGGAGGCGAGGCGATGGGGGAGCAGGCCAGCCCGCCGGACCCGGCCCCGCACGTCGCGCGGCTGCTGATCTCCTGCCCCGACCGACCGGGGATCGTCGCGGCCGTCTCGCGCTTCCTGTTCGAGCACGGCGCCAACATCCTCGACGCCGACCAGCACTCGACCGACCCGCAGGGCGGCATGTTCTTCATGCGCATGGCGTTCCACCTCGAGGGCCTGGACCTCAGCCGCGCCGAGTTGGAGCGAGCGTTCGCGGCACAGGTCGCCGAGCCGTTCGCGATGGAGTGGTCGATCGCCTACGCGGCCGAGCGCAAGCGCGTCGCGATCCTCGTCTCGCGCGAGGACCACTGCCTGCTCGACCTGCTGTGGCGCTGGCGCAGCGGCGAGCTGGACGCCGACGTCGGGCTCGTGCTCTCCAACCACCGCGCGGTCGAGGAGGACGTCGCGCGCTTCGGCGTGCCGTTCGCGCACGTGCCCGTCACGCAAGACACGAAGCCCGCCGCCGAGGCGGCGATGCTCGAGCAGCTCGGCGGCGGCCGCTTCGACCTGCTCGTGCTCGCGCGCTACATGCAGATCCTCTCCGGCGACTTCCTGCGCGCGGTCGGCGCGCCGATCGTCAACATCCACCACTCGTTCCTGCCGGCGTTCGCGGGCGCGGACCCGTACCGCCGCGCGAGCGAGCGCGGCGTGAAGATCATCGGCGCGACCGCCCACTACGTGACCGAGGAGCTGGACGCCGGCCCGATCATCGAGCAGGACGTCGTGCGCGTCAGCCACCGCGACGACCTCGGCGCGCTCGTGCGGCTCGGCCGCGACGTCGAGCGCGCGGTGCTCGCCCGCGCGGTCCAGCGCCACCTCGAGGACCGCGTGCTCGTGCACGAGAATCGCACGGTCGTCTTCTGATCGGGCACCATTGACGGTGCGATGGCCTACCGGCTGAGCATCGACGACGACGTCGCGACGAGCGTGAGGGCGTGCGCGCGCGAGCAGCTCGCGGGCGCGATCGGGCGGCTCGAGCGCTTCGACCAGGACCCGGTCGTCGCCGTCCACGAGGCGCGCAAGCACCTGAAGAAGGCGCGCGCGCTGCTGCGGCTCGTGCGCCCGGCGCTCGGGGGGAAGGCCTACCGGCGCGAGAACGACGCGCTGCGCGACGCCGGGCTCGCGCTGTCGGGCACGCGCGACGCCGACGTGCTCGTGCAGACGGCGGAGGCGCTCGCCGAGCACGCCGCCGGACAGCTGCCGGCCGACACGTTCGAGCAGCTCGGCGCGGCGCTCGCGGCCGAGGCGGCGGACGGCCGCGCCGGCGAGGGCGGCGCCCCGCAGCTCGCGGCCGTGATCGAGACCCTGCGCGCGGCCGAGCTGCGCGTCGAGGCGTGGCCGCTCGGCGACACCGGCTGGGAGCAGGTGCTGGAAGGCGTCGCGCGCGCCTATGCGCGCGGCCGCGACGCGTTCGCCGATGCGCGCGCCGAGCCGACACCCGAGCTGCTCCACGCCTGGCGCAAGCGTGCGAAGGATCTCTGGTACCACCAGCGGCTGCTCGCGCCCGCATGGCCCGGCGTGCTCGGCGCGCAGGCGGAGGAGGCGCACGTGCTGAGCGAGCTGCTCGGCGACGACCACGACCTCGCCGTGCTCGCCGCGCGGCTGGCCGACGGCGCCGCCCCGCTCACGCCCGCGGTGGACGCCGAGCGCGCCGCCCTGCTCGCGCTCGTCGAGCACCGCAGCGGCGAGCTGCGCACCGCCGCCGCCCAGCTCGGCCGCCGCGTCTACGCCGAGTCGCCGAAGGCCTGCTCGCGCCGCCTCGCGCGCTACGTGCGCACGGCGGTCGAGGAGGCGCGGGCGGATGCGAGCACGGCCTGACCCGCCGATAGCATCTGTCCATGCAGCTTCCGGGTGCAGACCTCGTCGAGCAGGGGATCGCCGATCTGCGCGAACATCGTGAGACGCAGGAGGCGCTGCTCGTGTCGATCGGCTGGCCACGCTTGCGGATGCTCGGGATCGACGTCCCGGAGCCGGTTGCCAAGCCCGAGCATCGTCTCTACGAGTTGCTCGCCCGCGAGAATGCCGATGCGGCTCACGGCCGCTACAACGCACTCGTGCGGCGCTTGACGAGCTTCGAGCGCGCCGCCGCGAGCGGCGCTCGCTGACGTGCGCAGACTGGCGGACGCCGCGCGCATCGACAAGCTGCTTCGTGCGCTCGGAAAGGAGGCGCGCGAGGAGACGCGGCTCTATCTCGTGGGCGGCGCGACGATGGTGCTCAATGGGCTCCGCGGGACGACGGTCGACGTCGATCTCCGCATCGAGCCGGAGCGCGACGACCTCCTGCGCGCGATCGCGCGTCTCAAGGAGGAGCTGGAGGTGAACGTCGAGCTGGCCTCCCCGAGCGACTTCGTCCCGGTCCCCGACGGCTGGGAGGAGCGCGGCCGCTACGTGCGCCGCGACGGCCGCCTGACGACGTATCACTTCGATCTCTACGCGCAGGCGCAGGCGCAGGCGCAGGCGAAGGTCGAGCGTCGTGCGGCGCAAGAGGCATTCGGGGAAGACCCCGAGGCGTGAGACCCGTCTGGCTCGCCGTCGCGGCGCTGCTGCTGGCCTACCTGGCCTGGCGCCGGCACCAGCGCCGGCTGGAGCCGACGATGCTGGTCGGGGGGACGATCGCCGCGGCGGCGATGGCGGTCTACGGCTTCGGCCTCGTCCACCTGCCGAACCTCGACCAGCTGCTGAAGGACGTCGGCTCGACACTCGGCGCGTGGACCTACCTGCTCGTCGGCGTGCTGTGCTTCCTCGAGAGCGGCGCGTTCGTCGGGCTGCTGGTGCCGGGGGAGACGGCGATCGTGATCGGCGGCTTCGTCGCCGGCCAGGGGAAGATCGACGTCGTCGTGCTGATCGCGATCGCGTGGTTCGCCGCGGTCGCCGGCGACCTCGTCAGCTTCGGCCTCGGCCGGCGCCTCGGGCGCGAGTTCCTCGTCGAGCACGGCCCGAAGGTGCAGATCACCGAGCAGCGGATCGAGCACGTCGAGCGCTTCTACGACCGCCACGGCGGCAAGGCCGTCTTCCTCGGCCGCTGGGTCGGGCTCGTGCGCGCCGTCTCGCCGTTCCTCGCCGCCTCCTCCGGCATGCGGCTGCGGCGCTTCCTGCCCTACGACGTGCTCGCCGCGGGTGGGATGGTGACGGTCTTCGCGCTGCTCGGCTACGTCTTCTGGCGCTCGCTCGACAAGGTGCTCGCGCTCGCGAGAGAGGGCCTGCTCGCGCTCGGCGTCACGATCGCCGTCGTCGTCGGGATCGTCGCCGCCGTGCAGTGGCTGCGCGACGAGCGCAACCGCGCCCGGCTCGCGGCATGGCTCGCCGCGCACGAGCGCACGCCGCTGCTCGGCCTCGCGATCCGCGGCGGGCGCGCCGCCGGCCGCCGGCTCGCGCGGCCCGCGCGCTTCGCCTGGGACCGCCTCACGCCCGGCGAGCTGGGGCTCGAGCTGACGACGCTGCTGGCGGTGGCCGCGGTCGGCAGCTTCGTCTTCTTCGGCTACCTGATCGTGCTGGATCCGGCCACGACGCTCACGCCCGGCGATCGTCGTGGGCAGCGCTGGGCGCAGGTGCTCGAGGCGCCGTGGCTCACGCACCTCGCGAAGGCGCTCACGCTGCTCGGCACGCTGCCGGTCGCCGGCGGGGCGCTCGCGGCGGCGGCCGCTGTGCTGCTGTGGCGCCGGCACCGGCTCGAGGGGCTCGCGCTGCTCGGCGGGCTGGCGCTGACGTTCGCGGCCGTGCACGTCACGAAGGGCGCCGTCGGGCGCGAGCGGCCGCCTGACCGGCTCGTCGCGGCGAGCGGATCGGCGTACCCGTCCGGCCACGCCGCCTACTCCGTCTGCTGGGTCGCCGTCGCGGTGGCGCTGCGGCACGCGGTTCCGCAGCTCGCCGCGCGCGCCGGCCTGCTGGTCGCGGGCGTCGCGATCGCGCTCGTCGTCGGGCTCACGCGCATCTACCTGCGCGTGCACTGGTTCTCCGACGTGGCGGGCGGCTGGGCGCTGGGGGCGACGTGCTTCGCGCTCGCCGGGATCGTCGCGCTGGTGCTCGGCTACGTGCGCGGCGCGCGCGTCAGCGACCGCTGAGCGTGCGCCGCAGCAGCAGGCCGCAGACGACCGCCAGCACCGCTGCGAGGAACGGCACGAAGCCGCCGATCACGCCCGCGATCGCCAGCACGATGCCGACGACGGCGACGACGCCGAGGCCGCCGGTCGCGAGCATCAGGCGGTAGGCGCGCTGCTCCCGCTGGCGGCGCGAGAGGCGGGAGGGGGGACGGCGCTCGACATCGCTCATAGCTGCATCATGGCACGCGCGCCCGCGCCGCCCGAATCGGCGCCCACCGAGCCGGCGCAACCCGCTGCGGCCAGGTCTAGACTCCGCCCCGTGAGCTGGATGGCGGTTCCACGCGGCTGGGTCGAGAGCTTCGGCGACATCGCCCGTTTCACCGCGGAGTGCTTCCGCGAGGTGTACGGCGGCCGCGTCTTCCGCTTCTTCGGCGAGGTGCTGCGCCAGTCGGGGCTGCTGATCCTGTCCTCGACGATCGTCATCTGGGGCCTCGTCTTCATCATCGGCCTCGAGTGCGGGATCGAGGGCGCGTACTTCACGCGCGCGGCCGGCACGCCCGCGTACGCGGGCGTCTTCACGGCCTGGTGCGACCTGCGCGAGCTGGTGCCGTACGCGTTCGGCTACATGATGGCCGCGAAGGTCGGGACCGGGATCGTCGCGGAGATCGGCTCGATGCGGATCACCGAGGAGATCGACGCGCTCGAGGTGATGGGGATCAGCTCGATGACGTTCCTCTGCGGCACGCGCCTGCTGGCGTCGTGGATGGTGCTGCCGTTCGTCTACATCGGCGGTGTGGCGGCGGCGTTCATCGCCTCCTACCTGGCGGTGGTGATCCAGATCCACGAGGTGTCCCCGGGCGGGTACGACCTCATCTTCTGGGCGTTCCAGAACCCGACCGACCTGCTCTACAGCATGCTCAAGGGCGCCTTCATGGCGACCGGGATCGTGTGCGTCGGCTGCTATTACGGCTACACGGCGCGGGGGGGACCGGTGGGCGTGGGCACCGCGACGGCGAAGTCGATGGTGCTGAACATCGTCTACGTCCACATCATCGGCATGCTCGGCACGCAGCTGTTCTGGGGCGCCAACCCGCGCGCCCCGATCGGCGGCTGAGCGGCGCCGGCCTGCCCTGCCGCCCCGCGCGCCCCGGCCCTCACCAGACGGTGCTGCGCGCGTCGTAGTCGCGGATCGCCTCGTCGCGGGTGACGAGGATCGCGCGCATCGCCAGCGCGGTCGCGTAGATGAAGCGGTCCGCCGGGTCGCCTGGGAAGCCCCGTCCGTCGAGCTGACCTGCCGCGACCGCGACGTCGGCCGTGAGCGGCTGCTGACGCACGCGCGCGTGCGCGAGCGCCTGTCTCACCCACGTCGCGACGTCGCGGTCGAGCGAGATGCGTCTGCGCGCGACGAGCATCGTGACCTCCCAGGCGCTGACGGCGGACACGCCGACCGCCGCGGCTTCGTCGATCGCGCGGCGGGCGGCGGGCGAGAGCCGCGACGGATCGGCGATCCACCAGAGCCAGACGTGCGTGTCGAGGACGATCACGACAGCGCGTCCCACGCGACGTCGAGCGGAGCGACCAGCTCGTCGTCGGATGCATGGAACGTCACCGAGCCGGCGAGCGGCTGCGGCGCGTCGATCGCGACGAGCCGCGCGACAGGCCGCCCCCGCTTCGTCACGACGACCTCCTCGCCGGTGAGGGCGACGTCGTCGAGCAGGGCGAGGCAGTGGGCCTTGAAGTTGCTGGCGGAGATGAGTTGCATGACCATGGTCACGTTAGCATGGTCATGAGCGGTTGCGAGTGCGGTCATGGACGTCCTGAGGTCCTCGGCCGGATTTTTCGCCCCCCGGGGCGTGCGGCAGCCGGCGCGAGCTAGGCTCAGGCGCATGATCGTCACCGACGCCGTGCGCGGTTACCTCGACGCGACCCGCCCGCCCGCCGACGAACTGCTGGCCGAGATGCAGGCGCACGGCGCGCGCGAGCGCATCCCGATCCTCGACGCGCAGAGCGGCGCGCTGCTCCACGTGCTCGCGCGCGCGACCGGTGCGCGCCGCGTCGTCGAGGTCGGCACCGCGATCGGGGTCTCGACCTTGCACCTCGCGCGGGTGCTGCCGGCCGGGGGAGAGCTGGTGTCGTTCGAGATCGACCCGCAGCGTCACGCCGCCGCCGCGGGATACCTGAGACGCGCCGGCCTGGACGCCCGCCTGCTGCTGCGGCTGCAGGACGCGCGCGAGGGGCTGGCGGAGCTGGACGGCCCGTTCGACCTCGCGTTCCTCGACGGCGTCAAGGCCGAGTACGAGGACTACCTGGCGCTCGTCGTGCCGCTGCTGCGGCCCGGCGGGCTCGTCGCGGTCGACAATGTGCTGATGTCCGGCACGGTTGCCGAGAACCGCACCGACGGCCACTGGAGCGACGAGCAGATCGCGATCGCGCGCGCATTCAACGAGCGCCTGCTCGCGCACCCGCAGCTCGTCGCGACGATCACGCCGGTCGGCGACGGCATCGCGCTCGCGGCCAAGCGCTGAGCGTCAGCGGACGGCCGAGAGCGGCTGCCCGGGCGGCCCGTGCAGCGCCTCCGGAAGCTCCCGGCGCGAGCGGATGCCGAGCTTGTCGTACGCCGCCGCGAGGTGCGTCTCGATCGTCTTGACGGTGAGGAAGAGCGTCTGCGCGATCTGGCGGTTCGTCAGCCCGCCCGCCGCCATCTCCGCGACGCGGCGCTCGCTCGGCGTGAGCGACTCGACGCCGATCGGCGTGTAGCGGCGCACCTTCTCGCCCGTGGCGCTGAGCTCGTCGAACGCGTGCTTGGCGAGGCCGGCGGCGCCGCAGCGTCGTGCCAGCTCGAGCCCCTCGCGCAGCGGTGCGCGGGCGTCGGCGCGGCGCCCGGCGCGGCGCAGCGCGGCGCCGAGCTCGGTGAGCGCCTCTGCGCGTGCCAGCCGGGTCTGCGTGCCGTCGAGCGCGGCGAGCGCCTGCTCGAGCACGGCCACGCGATCGGCGCCGTCGCACGTCATCGCCAGCGTGCGCAGCGCCTGCGAGAGCAGCGTCGGGGCACCCCAGCGACGCGCGCGGGCCAGCGCCGCCTGCGCCATCGCGTGCGCGCGCTCCCGCTCGCCGAGCGCGGCGACGGCGCGCGCCGCGCAGATGTCGGCCGGCGGCGTCGGCATCCCGATCACGCCCCAGCGCGACGCGAGGCGCCCGACCGCGAGCAGGTCGTCGGCTGCCTGCTCGTGGTGTCCCTGCGCCTGGCGAAGCAGCCCGCGCGCCCACAGCGAGAGCGCGAACCAGATGACCTCGGGCAGCTCGCCCATCATGCCGCCCGCCTCGAGCTCGGCCTCGGCGGCGTCGAGCTCGCCGCGCGCGACGAGCAGGCTCACGAGCACCGCCTGCAACGGGAGCTCGGCCGGGCGCAGCCTGCCGAGGCGCGCGACCTCGAGCGCCTGGCGGGCGTCCGCCTCGGCGGCGACGAGGTCGCCGCGGGCCCACGCGACCCCGCCCGTCATCCACCAGGCCGCGAGCAGCTCCGGCATCGCGCCGCGCTCGCGCGCGAGCGCCATCGCCCGCTCGACGGCGCGCTGCGCCGCGTCCAACTCGTCGGCGAGGATCAGCGCCATGACCGGCCGCCCGGGAGCGAGGAACTCGCGCTGCTCGGCGAAGATGAGGCCGTCGCGCGACAGCGCGCGCCGGGCTGCTGCGACCGCGTCGGCGGCGGTCCCGCCGGAGGCGTGCCACTCCGACTCGAGCGCCGCGGCGAGGCGTCCGGTCGGGCTGTCCGGTTCGATCCGGCTCGCGTAGCGCGTCAGCCGCTCGTGCGCGACGGCGAGCGACTGCTCCGAGAGCGTGTTCAGCTGCGCCTCGAGGCAGTAAGCGCCGTCGAAGTCGTCGAGCGCCACGGCGACGTCGACCGCCCGCCGCAGGACGGCCGCCGACTCGCCGATGCGACCGTGGAGCAGCATCCACGTGCTCACGTTGATGCCCCAGCGGACGCGCAGCCGGGGATCGCGCTCCAGCTCCTCCAGCACCTCGGGCAGGAGCGCCTCGAACAGGATGGGGTCCGGCGCGCGGATGCCCGCGGCGACGAGCGGGTGGAGGATCGCGGCGCGCAGGTCGTCCGGCGCCGGCTCGCGGAGCGCGCGCGTCAGGTACGCGATCGCCGAGCGCGGCGCGCCGCTCGCGAGCGCCTGCCGGCCGGCCTCGAGCAGCAGCTCGGCGGTTGCGCGCTCGCCGCTGGCGTCCGTCGCGACGAGGTGGGTGGCGAGCCGCTGCGCGCTCGCCCCGCGCGCGTGCAGCAGCTGCGCCGCCCGCGCGTGCGCGGCCGCGCGCTCGCCGGCGGGCAGGTCGGCGTGCAGGGCGGTGCGCACGAGCGGATGGATGAAGCGCAGGGATCGGTCCGAGTCGAGGATCGCCGCGCCGCGCAGCTCGTCGGCGCCGGCCGACACGGCGCCGGGATCGAGCTCGGCAAGCTCCGCGACGAGCCGGTGGTCGGCGTCGTCGCCGAGCACGACGACCGCGCGCGCGACGGCGCGCGCCGTGGGCGAGAGGCGCGCGAGCCGCACGAGCACGGTGCGCGTCACGCGCTCGGGGGCCAGCTCCCGCACGCGCGGCGCCTGTGCCGCGTCGGGGACGATCCGCTCGACCGCGAGCGTGCGCGCCAGCTCGCAGAGCAGGAAGGGATTGCCGCCGCTGACCTCGTGGCAGGTCGCGGTGAACGCCTCCTCGGGCTCACGCTCGAGCTCCCCGGCGAGCAGCGCGCCGGCCGCCCCGGGGCTGAGCGCGCGCGGGGTGAGCCGCCGCGTCTGCGCGTCCGTCGCGATGCGCGCGAGGCTGCTCTCCGCACCGGCCTCGTCGGGCCGGCAGGCGAGCACGAGCAGCAGCGGCAGCTCCTCCAGCCGCGGCAGCAGGAAGGCGAGGAAGTCGAGCGAGGCCGCGTCGGACCAGTGCGCGTCGTCGATCGCGAGCAGCAGCGGCTGCTGCTCGGCGAGCGCGGCGGTCAGCCAGTAGAGGCTGTGGAGGACCGCGAACGTGTCCGCGCGGGCGCCGTCGGCCGCGAGGCCGAGCGCGCTGCGCGCCGTGCCGGCGGCGCCGTCGAGCAGCGCGTCGCGCGCGGAGGCTCCCAGCGCGGCGAGTCGCGGCTCGAACAGCTGGCGCACGAGCGCGAACGGGAAGTCGCGCTCCAGCTCGGTCGCGCGCGCTGCCAGCACCTGCATGCCGGCGGCCTGGCCGGCCTCGCGCGCCGCCTGCAGCAGCCGCGTCTTGCCGAGGCCGGCGACCGCCTCGATCGCCGCGAGGCGACCGGCGCCCGCGCTCGCCTCGGCGACCAGCGCGTCGAGCTCGGCCAGCTCGCGCTCGCGCTCGAGCAGCGGTGCGCTCATAGCGCAACCTTCCCGGTGATTGGGTGGTGTCCGGGGACGCTTGGAGGCTGCTTGGTCGATGGAGCTGACGACCACCGCCGGGAGAGCGCCAGTCGCGCTTGCCGCTGTGACGGCCCGCGTGAGACCCGCGCCTCCCGGCGGTGAGAGGCACCCCAAGCGGCGACAGGGCGTTGCCCCTCGAGGGCCTGCCTATGAGCACCCGCAACGGTACCCCGGTCGGCGGCACCAACGGTGAGAACCTCGACCGAGGAGGAACGCGCATGAGTGCGGTGGCGGGCCTGGACTGGGCCAGCGAGAAGCATGACGTCTGCATCGCTGACGAGCACGGCGCACTGCTCTGCGAGCAGACGATCGTCCATGACGAGCAGGGGATCGGCGAGCTGGTCGACCTGCTGCTGCAGCAGCAGGTCGAGCGGCTCGCGATCGAGCGCCCCGACGGGCTCTTGGTCGGCCGGCTGCTCGCCGCCGGGATCCAGGTGCTGGCGATCCATCCCAACCAGGTCAAGGCCGCCCGCGACCGGTTCCGTCCCAATGCCGGCAAGTCCGACCGCTACGACGCGATGGTCCTCTGCGAGCTCGCCCGCACCGACCACCACCGCTTCCCCGCGCTGGCGCCCTCGGGCGACGAGACGATCGCGCTGCGTGTCCTGACCCGCACCCGCGAAGACCTCGTCGCCAGCCGCGTCGAGCTGGCCAACCGGCTGCGCTCCCAGCTCGACGCGTTCTGGCCCGGCGCCGCGAGCCTGTTCGCTGACATCGACTCGCCGATCGCGCTCGCGTTCCTGGAGCGCTACCCCAGCCCCACCGACGCACGCACCCTGGGCCCCAAGCGCATGCAAGCGTTCCTGGCCCGCAACGGCTACTGCGGCCGCAAGACCCCCGAACAGCTGATCGACCGGCTGCGCGAAGCCCCAAACGCCGTCTGCGACGAGATCGAGACCGAAGCCCGCCGCGCCGCGGTCCTCGCCCTCCTCGCCACCCTCGGACCGCTCGTCGAGCAGATCAAGCTGCTCACCAGCCAGATCGCCGGCGCGCTCCGCGCCCACCCCGACGGCCCCATCTTCCTCAGCCTCTTCCGCGACCCCAAGTCGACGCTCTGCGCCGCCGGCCTGCTCGCCGAAATCGGCGACAACCGCCACCGCTACCCCCACCCCGACACGCTCGCCGCCGACGCCGGCATGGCCCCCGTCGCGATCGAATCCGGCAAACGCCGCACCGCGACCTTCCGCCGCGGCTGCGACCACCGCCTCCGAACCCACATGGCCGTCCTCGCCGACAGCACCCGCCACTGGCACCCCTGGGCCCACGACGTCTACACCCGCGCCCGCGCCCGCGGCTGCGACCACCCCCACGCCATCCGCATCCTCGGCCGCGCCTGGACCCGCATCCTCTGGCGCTGCTGGCAAGACCACACCCCCTACAACCCCACCAAACACGGCAACCTCAACCGCCTCAACACCACCAAGGGTTGACACAGGGCGTCTCACGCGACCTCGGGGCGCGAAGGATCCGACATGCAGGGAGCGTGCCACGAAGCGGTCCGTCGAGGCGCTGATCGGGCTTCGTGACCGTGTCAGACCATCGCCGCGCGCACCGCCAGGACGGCGGCCTGCACGCGGTTGGTGACCTCGAGCTTGAGCAGGATGCTCGAGATGTGGTTCTTGACGGTGTGGCGGCTGATGAACAGCTCCGTGGCGATCTCGTCGTTCTCCTTGCCCGCCGCCAGCAGCCGCAGGACCTGCTGCTCGCGCTGGGACAGCACCGAGCTCGGCGGCGGCCGTTCGCCGGCGCCGCTCGCGCGCAGCCGGAGCACCAGCGACGCCGCCAGCTTCGGCGCTATCAGCGCCTCGCCCGCGGCGGCGGCGCGCACGCCGGCGAGGATCGTCTCGGCCGGAGCGTCCTTGAGCAGGACGCACGAGCCGCCCCTGCAGACGATGTCGACGGCGTCGTGGTCGTCGGTCGTGCCCGCCAGCGCGAGCACGTGCGCGGCGGGCGCGCTCGCCTTGATGCGGCGGATCACCCCGCGGCCTGCGCCGTCCGGGTGTGTGGGCGTGTCCGGGTCCACGACGACCACGTCCGGCTGGTGGCGCTCGATCAGCCCCAGGCCCGAGTCGACGCCCGGCGCCTCGCCCACGACCGCGATGCCGTCGCGCTCGAGCAGCCCCCGCAGGCCGGCGCGGAACAGCACGTTGGCGTCGACGAGCACGACGGTGATCTGCTGCGTGGCGATCTCCTGCGTCGGCATTGCCTCACGCTCCGCTCTCGTCGCCGCGCCACTCGGCGAGGCGCAGCGCCGCGTCGCGGTCCGGCGCGCCGAGTCGTCTCATCGTGCCCGACAGGTGCCGCCGCACGGTCACGGCCGAGATGCCGAGCTGCGTCGCGATCTCGCCCGTCGTGAGCTGGCGCTGCATCAGCTCGAGCACCTGCGACTCGCGCTGCGAGAGCTGCGTCCAGGTACCGGCCGCGGTGCGCACCCGCCGGTCGCGCGAGCGTGCGCGCAGCTCCGCGATCACGCGACCGGCGGCGGCGCGCGGGAGCGGCGCCTCGCCGGCGAGCGTCGCCCGCACCGCGCGGCCGAGCGCCTCCGGGTCGATGTCCTTCAGCAGGCAGCCTGCCGCGCCCGCCTGCAGCGCGTCGATCAGCCGCTCGTCCGCGCTCGATTCGAGCAGGACGATGACGCGCGTCTCGGGCGCGGCGTTGGCGATCCGGTCGGCGGTGGCGATCCCGCCGCCCGGCAGGTGCGCGTCGAGCAGGCAGATGCTCGGCCGCCGGGCGCGCACGGCGCGCAGGGCGTCGGCCGCGCTGGCGGCTTCGTCGACGACGCGCACCCGCACGCGCAGGAGCGCGTGGCGCATCGCCAGGCGCGCGACCGGGTGGGCGTCGGCGAGCACCGCAGAGGCGTCGCCCGTCACGGGCGGCGCTCCCCGGCGCAGGCGTCGGCGCTGCTGTCGCTCTCTCTGCTGGACGCGCTCCCGGCGCGTCCAGGGTTTCGCAATTCGGTCAACGTCCGTCCTTCCCCCGTCGTCGTTGACTGCTGAGGCCTGCGAAAGCCCCGTTTAGAAACCTATATCCGGTGTGATGATGCGGGCCGAACCCTAGCAGTCGATCTACCGGCGCGCCGCGATGCGGCTCGTCGGCGCTCTCCCATGAGCGAATTCTCATGCGTTCGTTCAGTCGATTGAACGCGCAAGATGAGGCAATCGACCTATTGGGATCCAGGGCCGCCCGCGACAGACTGACCGGCGCAAGGTCATGACGACGATTGCACGGGGGCGTGTGATGGGGACCAGCAGGACCGATGGGGCGGACGCCGCCGCGGCGCCGCGGGAGGCGGGAAAGCCGTCGCGGCGACCTGGGCTGCGCCGGTGGCTGAGGGCCGCCGGCGGCGGCATGCGCCGCGCGGAGCCGGCGACCGCCGTCGAGGAGCTGGAGTCCGAGGTCGCGCTGTTGCGCGAGGAGAACGCCCGCCTCAGGGTCGCGCGCGAGCGGGCGGCCGAGCGGCCCGTCAACGAGCGGGTGCGCGCGGCGCTGCCCCTCCTGCGCGAGCCGGGAGGCGACGTCGGCGACGAGCCGTGGGAGCTGCTGACGGAGTGCATGCTGCTGCGCGACGGGCTCGCCGACGCCTGCCGGGAGCTCGAGCACGGCGCGCGCGAGCTGCGCCTGCGCCTGGAGTCGATCCTCCCCGGAGCCGAAGACGCGACCCCCGCTGCGGTGATGAGCGACGACCTCGAAGAGGTCGCGTGAGCGCACCCTCGATTCTTCTGACAACCGAGGCCACCTACCCCTACGCCGTCGGCGGAGTGAGCTCGTGGTGTCATCTCGTGGTCGGCGGCCTTCCGGAGTTCGCGTGGAGGATCCTTCCCATCTGCGCGGGCGGCCGCCGGCCGCGGCAGTTGTTCGCACTGCCGCCTCACGCCTCGCTCGCGGGACGGATCGAGGTGTGGAGCGAGGAGCTGCCGCGCCGGCGCTGGATCCGCGACCGCCTGCGCGGCGGCCGGCCGTCGCTGCCCGCCGAGCTGGCGCGCGCGCTGATCGGCTGGCACGCCGACCGCGAGGCGCTCGGCGACGCGCTCGTGTGGTGCCGCAGGCATCCCGGCGAGCTGCGCGCGACGTTCCGCTCGCCGCAGGCGTGGAGCGCGTACGTGGAGGAGCTGTGCGACGTGCTGTGCGAAGGCGCTCCCGAGGCGGGGCCGGTGCCGGAGCTCGACGCGGTCGACGCGGCCGGGCTCTACCAGCGGCTCTACTGGGTCGCGCGCGTCGCGGCCGTCGCGACGCCGCCCGCCGACCTGCTGCACACGACCGCCGCCGGCTGGGCAGCGATCCCCGCGATCGTCCACAGACGGCTCCACGGCACGCCGCTGCTGCTGACCGAGCACGGCGTCTACGTGCGCGAGGCGTACCTCGCGGCCGCTCGCGGCAGGGATCCGGCGGCCGAGCGCTTCGTCGCCAGCCGGCTCGCGCGCGGCCTCAGCCTGGCGACGTACGCCGCCGCCGACGTGGTCTCGCCGGTGACCGCGGCCAACGCGCACTGGGAGCGCAAGCTCGGCGTCGCGCCGGAGCGGATCCGCGTGATCCACAACGGCATCGAACCGTCCGGCGACTGCACGCCGCCGCCGGGCAACCGCAAGGTCGTCGCGGTCGGGCGCATCGATCCGCTCAAGGACGTGCAGACGATGCTGCACGCCGCGGTCGAGGTGACGCGGCAGGTGCCCGACGCGCAGTTCGAGTACTGGGGGCCGGCGACGAACGGCCAGGAGGCGTACGCGCGCGCCTGCGAGGAGCTGCGGCGCCGGCTCGGCCTCGGCGACCGCTTCCGCTTCATGGGTTCGACGAGGGAGCCGCTGGAGGTCGTGCGCGGCGCCGACGTCGTACTGATGACGAGCATCTCCGAGGGCCTGCCGATGGCCGTGCTGGAGGCGATGGCGCAGGGCCGGCCGGTCGTCGCGACGGGCGTCGGCGGGGTGCCGGACGTGCTGCGCGGCTGCGGCGTCGTGGTGCCCTCGGGCGACGTCGCCCGCCTCGCGACCGGCGTCGCGATGCTGCTGCGCAACCCGCGCTTCGCGGAGCGGCTCGGAAGGCGGGCGCATGCGCGCGTGCGCGAGCGCTACACCCAGCGCGGCTGCCTCGACGGCTACCGGGAGCTGCTCGGTGAGATGACCGGCGGCGCCGTCGCCGCGGCGACGGCATGACCCCTTCTCGCGCCAACGGCGGGATCGTCAGCGCCCGCCTGGGCCGGCCGCCGCAGGACCTGCTGGAGGCGGCCGTCGTGCTCGAGGCATGGGGCGGCGTGCCGAGCGAGGCCGCGCTCGCGCTCGATCCCGCGGTGCTGCCGGCGCGCGCACAGCCCGCGTCCGCGACGCCCCGCCGGGAGGCCGCGGAAGAGGAAGGTCGCCAGAGCGTCGTCGCGGAGGGCGTCGCGCTGCTCGTCGCGATCGTCGCGGTCGCCACCTGGGCCGGGCCGCTGAGCCGGCAGTTCGGCGCGGTCACGCTCGAGCACGCGCTGTGCGTCGCGCTGCCGCTGACGCTCGGGCTGCAGTGGACGCTGCGCAGCCGCTACCTCGGGCGCCCCAGCGGCCTGCGCTGTCTCGCGGAGGAGCGCGGGCGCGTGCTGCTCGGGACCGTCGGGCTCTTCCTGTCGCTCGTGCTCGTGCCGCGCATCGGCCCGCTCGCCGCCGTGCTCGTGCTGATCTGGGTCGGCGGGACGCTGCTGTCGCGGCGCGGCTGGGGGCTCGCATACGCCGCGCTCGTCGCCGGAGAGTCGGCTGCGCTGGCGAGCCACGTGCCGGCCGCGCGCTCGCTCCTGTGGCTCGCGAGCGTGGTCGCGCTCGGCTGCGTGGTCGCCGTCGCCACCGCCCGCGGTCCGCTGCCCGAGGCTCCCGGCCGGATGCGGCGCGCGCTCGCGGCCGGGGCGATCGGCACGCTGCTCGGCGGCCTGCTCGTCGGCGACCAGAGCCTCGGCTGGGGCGTGCACGGCGCCTTCCCCGGCCTCGCGCTCGTGCCGTCGGTGATCGGCAGCCTGTGGGGCGGCTACCACCTGTGGCAGTTCCACGCGGCCGTCCCGCGGGGCCTGCGCGGCGTGCCGCTCGCGCAGGCGGGCGGGCGGATCCCGCGCGGGCCGGCGACGCAGATCCTGCTCGGCGCGCTCGCGCGCTTCGCCGGCGTCACGACGCTGCTGTCGCTGCTCGTGCTCGCGGCCGGCGCGCGGACGCAGGGGACCGACCGCCTCGGTCTGTTCGTCGCGTTCGGCTGCGCCGCACTCGTGTGCCTGTTCGTCAGCCTGCACGAGTCGCTCGGCTACGTGCGCTGGGCGTTCTTCGTGGCGGCCGCCAGCCTCGCCGTCGAGCTGGCGATCGACCGCTGGGTGCATCTGGCGATCCCGGGACTCGCGCTCAGCGTCGCCAGCGCGTTCGGCACGCTGCTCGCGCTCGCGCCGCTGATCGGGCGGCTGCGCTCGCCGGGGCGGATGCTCGCGACGGCGCTGTGGATCAGGTGACGCCTTGGATCAGCAGGGCTGGCGCCAGGCGCCGAGGCTCAGGCGCTTGCGCATCGCGTTGATCCCGAGCCGGCGCGCCTGCGCGCAGAAGGCCGCGGGCGCGAGCGCGTACTCCGCGTCGTAGACGCCCTTGCCGGCGCGCAGGAACGGGCGCGCCTTCGCGCATTCGCGGTACTGGAAGCACTGCTCGAGGATCGCGAAGTCGAAGCTGGGCGCGAGGGCTGGCGCCTGGTCGAGGTCGTTCTTCAGCGCCACCGTCAGGTGCTGCGCGTGGACCGCGCGCGCGACCCAGCGGTCGAAGCGCAGCTGGTCGGCCGCGGTCAGCGGGAAGCCCGTGTCGTTCGCATAGCCGTCGACGTTGTCGGGCTCGACGGCGTCGAAGCCCTTCGCGCGGCAGTTCGCGAAGCGGGCGCGCAGCAGCGGCGCGAGCGCCGCGATCCGGCGCACGTCGAGCCAGCGCTCGCCCGGCCAGCCGTTGGAGGCGCCGAGCAGCGAGCGCGGGAAGCGGCCGGCGTCCGGGCGCCACTGCTCCCAGGTACCGACGTCGACGTAGCAGACGACGTAGCGGCCGCCGCGGTGCAATCGCGCGACGGCGGCGCGGCTCGTGTCGACGCCGTCGATGTCGTAGACGCGCGCGCGGACGCTCGTGTCGAGCCGCCCGTCGAGTTGCCACTGCCATGCTGCGTGCGCCGGCGGGCGCCGCGGCGGGTCGGCGCCGGGGGCGACGGCGCCGCAGGCGGCGAGCATCGCCAGCACGGCGAGCAGGGGCGCTGCGCGACGCGTCACGGCGGCGACCGTAACAGACGGCCGCGCGCCGGCCGCGCGCTGTTCAGTCGATTGAACGCGACAACGGGTCACCTGGCCCATTGGTGGGCGGCTCGTACGCCGCGAGACTGGATGCGCCGTCCAAACTCGCACCGGGGGAGCGTCGTACATGCGATCCAAGCCGACCGTCGCCGTCATCGTCCTGTTCGCGTGCTGCGCGCTGCTCGCGCTCGCGAGCGCGCCGGCCGGCGCCTCCCAGCGCGTGGATCTGCGCGTCCTGCTGCTCGGCGCGTCCGGTACCGAACCGACCTTCCAGGCATGGGAGGCGCAGCTCAGGCGCGAGGGCGTGCCGTTCGACGAGATCGTCGCCAGAAGAGGCCACACGCCGATCACAGCCGAAACGCTGTCGAGGACCGAAGGCGGGGTCGAAGAGGGCAGGTACCAGGCGATCGTCGTCGCGGTCGGCAACCTGCCGGTGTGCGAAGAAGGCGGCTGCTTCTCCGCGCTCGCTTCGGAAGAGTGGACCGCGATCGCCGAATACGAGAGGACGTTCCACGTCCGGCAGATCAGCCAGTACGTCTACCCGGCCCCCGAATTCGGCCTCAACTGGCCCAGCTCCGGCGGCGCGTTCGAAGGCGTCGCGGGCAGCGTCACCGCCGCCGGCGAAGGCGTCTTCCCGTACCTGAGAGGGCCGGTCTCGATAGGCAGCGGCACGTGGGGCTACCACTCGACGCCGCTGGAAGTCGGCAACTTCACGACGCTCGTCACCGACGGCGAAGGCGACTCGCTGCTCGGCGTCTACAGACACGCCGAAGGGCGCGAAGAGCTGGTCGGCACCTTCGACGGCAACCAGTACCAGGTCCAGTCGCAGCTCCTGCGCCACGGCGAGCTCGCGTGGGTCACGCGCGGCACCTACCTCGGCTCGCAGCGCAACTACCTCGAGATGCAGGTCGACGACATATTCCTGCCGGACGACGTCTGGGACACGACGACGCACACGACCGACTACAACCCCGAAGACGCCGTCCGGATGAGATCGGAAGACGTCACGAGGGCGGTCGAATGGTCCAACGCGAGGGGCCTGCGGCTCGACATGGTCTTCAACGGCGGCGGCAGCGTCGCGTACAGAGAAGAACACGCCGGCAGCGACCCGCTGCTCACGACGTTCAGGGAAAGAGCCTCCACGTTCGACTGGATCGACCACACCTACGACCACCCGAACCTCGACTGCTCGACGCAGAGATTCATCGAAGAAGAGATAAGGGACAACGTCAGATGGGCCACGGAAGCGGGCCTGACGGTCAACGGCGCCGAGCTCGTCACCGGCGAGCACTCGGGGCTCGCGAACCTGATCCCCGGCAACCCGGGCACGATCGACCCGCCGGAGTTCGACGAAGCCGTCGTCAGCGCGACCGGCGGCACGCTCGCGGCGGGAACCTGGGAATACGGCGTCACCGGCACCGACGAAGGCGGCGAGACGGTCGCCTCGACGACGAACGTGACGACGAGCGGCAGCACGAGCGAAGTGAGACTCACCTGGGAAGCGATCTGCCACGCCAGAACGTACAAGGTCTACCGCCGCAGATCGGGCGGGAGCTGGTCGCTGCTCGCGACGGTTTCGCAGCCCGAAAGAGCGTTCAGGGACGAAGGTCCGGTGAGGATCGCTTACACCGACAGAGGCGGCGAAGAAGGCGCCGCGACGCCGCCGAGCGTCAACGGCGCCGTGCTCTCGCCCTACGGCCAGAACCCGGTCTTCGTCGAAGCGCTCAGAGGCGCGAGAGTCGAATACATGGCGACCGACGCGTCCAAGCCCTACCCGGTGACGCCGACCGAATCGAGAGGCCCGACGTACGCGGCGGGGGCGACGTGGGTCGACGGGCCGGCGCGCGCGATCCCGCGCTACCCGACGAACGTCTATTACAACGTCGCGACGAGAGAACAGCTCGTCGACGAGTACAACCACCTGTATCTGCCGCCTGAATTGGGGGGCGTGTGCGTCAACACCGAAGTGACGACCTGCCGCTCGAGCGCGGCGAGGTGGGAAGACATCGTCGAACTCGAATCGCAGCTGATATTCAGCCACATCATGGGCAACGACCCGCGCCCGCATTACTTCCACCAAACGAACCTCGCCGAGTCGGGCAGGGGCGAAGGCGCGGTCCTCTACCCGGTGATCGACGCGACGGCGGGCCTGTACGAAAGATACTTCTCGAGCACGAGCGAGCCGATCCAGCAGCTCACGCACTCGCAGATCGGCGAACTGCTCGGCAGGCAGTCGGCGTGGGCGACCGCGAACGCCAGCACGGTCACCGGCTACATCGAAAGGGAAGAAGTCGTGCTGAGGAACGGCGAAAGGACCGCCGAGGCCGTGCCCGTCTCCGGCACCGAAGTCGGCTCGTCCTACGGCGGAACGAGATCCGGCTGGGACGAACTGGCGGAAGGCACGACGAGACTCAGAGCGGCCGTCGCCTGGCCGTAGGGCCGGCCGGCCGGCGAGCGCTCAGCTGCCGGCCGGGATCGTGACCGTGATCGTCGCGCGCTTCTGCGCGGCGGTCGTGCCGGTGCGCTGCGCCCAGGCGGCCGGCGAGCGCATCCACGCGGGCACGCCGGCCGGGAGGTCCTGCTCGGGGATGTCGGCGAGGTCGCCGGCGGTCCACGTGTCGCCGTAGAGGACGAGCGGCCGGCTCGCGTCGGGGTGGGCGATCTGCGGGTGGAGCTGCTGCAGCGCGGCGTTCCAGCTCTGCAGCAGCGCTCTGGTGGCGGCGGCGAGTCTTCTCGGGTCGTTGCCGGAGCTGCTCTCCGGCTGCGTCGGGTGGGTGATGTGGGCGTAGGGGAGTCTCGCCGCGCCGGCGGCCGCGCCGGGGTGTCTGAGGTACTGCGTCCAGGCGTGGTCGGCGAGCGCGCCGAGGGCGACGACCGCCTCGATCGCGCCTCTCGCGAGCAGCCCGTCGAGCCACTGGTTGCGGTAGGCGACGATCGCCGCGTCGTCCTTGTGTCTCTCGCCGCCCTGCTGGCCGTAGACGGAGTAGAGGAACGTGTTGACCATCACGTAGCTCGTGTCGATCCCGAGCTTGGCGAGGAAGCCCTGGATGCGGTGGCCGGCGGCGCCGACGAGGATGCGGCGGGTGATGTCCTCGGAGGCGGCCGGGTCCTGGCCGATCACGAGCACGCGCGCGCTGCCGTCGAGCCGGCCGCGGTGGAAGATCGGCCCCCACTCGACGCGGAAGCTGTCGGCGGGGTAGATGTCGGCGCCGGGGTAGGCCTGCGCGAGCGATCTGAACGGCTCGGCGACGGGTCCGGGGTCGAACGGATGCACCATCGCACCGGACCCTATGCGTTTCATCGCACGAAAATCAAGGAGTAGTCAGACAGTTTTTAAGTAGATAGGGTCCTGCGCATGCCGCCGAGAGGACCGAGGCCAGCGGAGCCGCTGCTGAGAGCGCCGCTCGTCGTGACCGGCCACCTCGTCACGTTCGACGACGCCCAGCCGGAGATCCCCGATGGGGCGCTCTACGTCGACCGCGACGGAGTCATCGTCGCGGTGCAGGCGCGCAGAGATCCGGCGCCGGCCGGCTTCGACAGTGCGACGAGGGTGGACACGGAGGGCGTCGTGTACCCAGGCATGATCGACCTCCACAACCACATCGCGTACAACTGCCTGCCGCTGTGGATCGCGCCCGACCGCACGAGACCTTGGACCTCGCGCGATCAGTGGCCGAACGACCCCGACTACAAGCCGGCGATCTCGCTGCCGGCCAACGCGCTCTGTCAGGCCGACGGCAAGGCCGTGCTCAAGTACGTCGAGGTCAAGGCGGTCGTCGGCGGCGTCACCGCGATCCAGGGCAGCGCGAAGGTCGCGCGCCCGGTCGAGGGCTCGATGATCCGCCACGTCGAGTTCGAGACATTCCAGACCGGCAGACCGACCGTCAACCAGTCGGTGCGCGCCTTCACCGAGGACGCCCAGTACGCCGCCGCCAAGAGAGACCTCGCCGAGGGGCACGCGTTCCTCTACCACCTCGCCGAGGGCACCTCGGACAGACTGATCGCCGACTTCGAGGGGCTGAGAGGCCACGGCGTGCTCGCGCCGAAGTTCCTCGGCATCCACGCGACCGCGCTGCACCCGCCGCAGTTCGCCGAGTGGAGCCCGCACGGCGGCGCGGTGATCTGGTCGCCGTTCTCGAACCTCTGGCTCTACGGGAGAACGACCGACATCGTCGCCGCGCGCGCCGCCGGCATGCGCATCTGCCTCGGCGCCGACTGGTCGCCGTCGGGCTCCAAGCACCTGCTCGGCGAGCTGAAGGTCGCCGACCTCTACAACAGAAACGCGCTCAGAGGCGCGTTCAGCGACCCCGAGCTGTGCGCGATGGTCACGTGCAACCCGGCGGACGCGCTCGACTGGAGAGACAGACTCGGGCGGCTGAGAGCCGGCCTGCGCGGCGACTTCGTCGCGATGAGAGCGCGGCCGGGGGAGGACGTCCACCGCACGCTGATCGAGAGCACCGAGCCCGACGTCCTGCTCGTCGCCGTCAACGGCTACCCGCTGTACGGGACCGAGGACTTGATGACCGCCTCGAAGGCTGTCAACCCCGAGCCGATCGACGTCAGCCCGAGACTGAGACGCACGATCAACCTGCGCGATTCGCGCATCAGAGACGCCGACATGAGCTGGAGAGACGTCGTCGACGCGCTCGCGGCCGCGCGCAGAGCCCCGAGCGCGGCGCGCACCGCGGCGATCGCACGCGCCGGCGGCGAGCACGCCCTCCTCGGCCTCCGGCCCGACAAGCCGTGGGACGACCCGACCCTGCACCCTGAGCTGACGCACGCGGTCCAGACGCAGCCCGTCACGATCCCCGAGCCCGACACGCTCACCCACGACGCCGCCTACTTCGACTCCGTCAGAGCCGCCGTCATCCCCGCAGGCCAGCTCGACGGCCTGCGCGCGTACTACCCGGGCGTCTGAGCGGACCGCGCGTGCTCTCTGCCCGCACGCTCGGGCGGATCCGACTCCCATCCGTGCGGCGGGTCGAGATGCCACATCGTTGGTGTTGCGCACGGCGGCCCGCACCGCGACGCTTTCGGCATGTCGGACGGTCGCCGGTGTTCATCAGCGTTTGCATGGCTTCGCACGAAGCGTCGTCGCCCACCCGACCGGCTCGCCCGACAGCGGTGCGGACTCGAGCGCGCGGCGAGACTCGTCGACGTCGACGTGTTGCTCGGCGATCACGCTTGGCGTCGGACCTCACCCGCCACGAGAAACGCTGAGGCCCGACCGAAGCCGGGCCTCGCACCCAGCCACCGAAGCAACTGGGGGGATCTTGAGAACACGATACTGCGCCGCACAGCCAGCCCCCGGGTGCGAGGAGAGTCGCTGGCCAAGTCGCCACGCGCTGGCCTGCCGGCTATGCTCGGCGGCATGTCGGAAGTGCGACACGAGCAGCGCCTCCGCGAGGCTGCCCGGGACGCTCACGCCGCGGAGGCGTGCGGCGACGACGCAGCCGCCAACGAGGCATGGCGCCGCTATCGGCTCATCAGCGACGCGGCACGCGACCCCGACGAGCTGCTCGCCGAGGGCATTGCGCTGAGCCAGATCGGGATCGAGCTCGCCACGTCCAAGCGCCCGCACGCGTGACGGGCTTCGGCCAGATCCTCTCCGACCTCAACCGGTTCGGCGTTCGCTATGTCCTCATCGGTGGCATCGCGCTCATCCGCCACGGTGTCGTGCGCATGACCCGCGACATCGATGTAGTCCTTGAACCTGGGGAAGACAACATCGAGCGTGTTCGAGGACTGGTCGAGGAATGGGGCGCGACGCGCCCAGACGGCTCGCCGATCCCGGACGGCAGCATCGCCGCCGGCAAGTCGGTCCATCTCGCCACGCCGCACGGCCACATCGACCTGCTCGCCGAGCAGGTATCGCCACTCACATTCGCTGAACTGCTCGCACGCTCCGACGTCAGAAGAGTCGATGGCATCGAAGCGCCGATCTGCTCGTTGGCGGACCTCGTCGCGCTTAAGCGGATCGCCAGTCGCGAGCGTGACCTCGCTGACCTGAGTGAGCTTGAGGCCGCCCACGGCGAGCTGCCCGACAGCCGCCGATAGCAGTCAACACCGAGAGCCGGGGACGGGATTCGAACCCGTGACCTGCCGCTTACAAGGCGGCTGCTCTGGCCAGCTGAGCTACCCCGGCGAACCGGGTCAGCGTAGTGGATGGGGCGAGATCGGCTGCCCGCATCGCTCCGCGGGCGCCTCAGCCGCCGCCCGGCGCTCCCGACCCGTTCGCGCCGGCCGCGCGCAGCGCCCGCAGCCGGTCCTCGTAGACGCGGATCAGCTCGGACAGCGGCACGTCGAGGCCGGCGGCGATGGCGACGAGCGAGGCGAAGGAGGGCGTGATCTCGGCGCGCTCGAGCTCGCCGACGTACTTGCGGCCGACGCCGCCCCTCGCCGCGACGCGCTCCTGCGAGAGCTGGTGGCGGGCGCGGATCTCGCGGATCGCCGCGGCGAGCGCGCGCAGCTCGACGTCGATGGTGGGAGGCACCGCGGGAACTCTTGTGCGGTTCCCGTTTGCTTTCCACCCGCCAGAGCGGTCAAAATGTGTCGTGCAGGGGGTATTTTCCCCTGTCGAAGGGGTCCGGGAGGCGTCCCCCAGGTCTGACCCGGCGCGCCGAGTGGATCCCTGTCGACGAGTCCGTCACCCCCAACGGACGCCGTCACGGGCGGCGCCCCGGCCTCCGGGTCGGGGCGCCTCTCCGCGGCGCCCGGCCCCGGCTACCGCCGGTCGCGCCGCCGCACCAGCTCGCCGAGCACGACCCCGAACAGCAGGTGCCGCCACGTGGCTTGCGCGAGCGCGCGGCGGTTGCCGGCCAGCCGCGGCAGCTCGTCGCGCGCCGGATGGAAGCGGTCGCTCAGCCGCCCCAGCGGCCACAGCCCGAAGTTCTCCACCTGCGCGACGAGCGGCCCGCGCAGCGCCGGCGGCACCGCGCCGCGCATCCGCGGCGCCAGCACGCCCGTGTAGACCGCTCCGAACAGCGCCCCGTTCTGCACGTGCAGCGCGAGCCCGACCGGATACCAGCGGCGTCGCGGCGCGCGCGGCAGCAGCGCTCGCCCGAGCAGCTCGACGTCGTCGTAGCCACTCCCGAACGCGCGCTTGTCGAGCGGCTGCTGCAGCGCCCACGCGCCAGCCGCGACCGCGCCGGCCAGCGCGCCTCGCAGGATCCTTCCGCGGTCCGGCCGCTCGAGCGCCATGCCCGCGACTGTAACGAGCCTCCGGCGCAAGGGTACGTAACGGCGGAATGGATCTGGAGCGACTGCATCGGCGTGCACGCGAGCGTGGCGTGAACCCGATCGTGTACTGGCTGGTGCGCGCGGTCCTCCAGCCGTTCTTCCATCTCTACTTCCGCCTCTCGCGGATCGGGCGCGAGCACATCCCGGCCGACGGGCCGGTGATCTTCGCGGCCAACCACCGCAGCTTCCTCGACCCGTTCGTGATCGGCACGATGACGCGCCGTCCGATCTACTACGTCGCCAAGAAGGAGCTGTTCGCCAACCGCGTCCAGGGATGGCTGCTGAACGCGCTCGGCGCCTTCCCCGTCGACCGCGGCAACGCCGACCAGGACATGGTCGAGACCGCCAAGGCGCTCCTCGCGCGCGGCGACTGCGTGCTGATCTTCCCCGAGGGCACGCGCGTGCGGCCCGGGCCGCCCGGCCCCGCCAAGCGCGGCGTCGGCCGGATCGCGCTGGAGTCCGGCGCCCCGATCGTCCCGGTCGCGGTGATCGGCACGACCGAGATCCGCCGCGGCTGGCGGATCCGCCCGCACAAGGTGCGCATCCGCGCCGGGCGCCCGCTCACCTTCCCGCAGGTCGAGGCGCCCTCGCGCGATCTCGCGCAGGCCGTCACCGACCGCATCTGGCCGTGCGTGATGCTGCAGTGGGAATGGCTCGGCGGGATCTCGCCGCTGCGCCGCGCGGCCGTCGTCGGCGCCGGCGCGTGGGGCACCGCGCTCGCCGTCGCGTTCGCGCGCGCCGGGCTCGACGTCGACCTCGGCTGCCGCTCGCGCGAGCAGGCCGAGGCGCTGAGCGTCGCGCGCGAGAACGCGCGCTACCTCCCCGGCGTCGCGCTGCCCGAGCGGGTCAGGCCCTGCCATGCCGCCGAGCTGGAGCTGGCCGTCCACGACGTCGTCGTGCTCGCCGTCGCGGCGCGCGACCTGCCGGCCGTGCTCGCCGCCCACGGCAGCGAGATCCCCCAGCGCGCCGGGGTGCTGGTCGTCTCCAAGGGGCTCGTGCCGCCGCTCGGCACGCTCCCGTCGGCCTACGCGGCCGAGCGCGTGCAGGCGCGCACCGTCGCCGCGCTCGCCGGGCCGTCGCACGCGGCCGACGCGCTCACGTCCGGCGCCTCGGTCGTGCTCGCCACGCCCGACGACGCGTTCGCGCACGAGCTGGCGAGCGTGCTCGCCAGCGCCGGCTTCGACGTCCAGACCACGCGCGACGTCGCCGGCGTCGAGCTGGCCGGCTGCGCGAAGAACGCCGCGGTGCTCGCCGCGGCGGCCGCGAACGCGACCGCCGGCCCGAACGTCGCCGGCGCCGCTGCCGGCAAGGTCTTCGCCGAGATCGACGGGCTCGCGCGCCGCCTCGGCGCGGCGCCCGACACGTTCGCCGGGCTCGCCGGGGCGGGGGACCTCGTCGCCACCGTCGTCGCCGACGGCAGCCGCAACCGGCGCGCCGGGGAGCTGCTCGGCCGGGGCGTCCCGGCCGGCGAGATCGGCCCCGCGCTCGGCCACGCCGTCGAGGCGGTCGACACGGTGCCGCTGCTCGCGGCGCGCCTGCGCGAGGCGCAGCTCGCCGCGCCGGCGACGCTCGGCCTCGCCGAGCTCGTCGAGGGCCGCGTCGAGCCGGAGGACTGGACCGCGGCCATCACCAAGCCGACCCGCCGCCCGCGAAGGGCCCGCGCCGCCTGAGCCGATGCGCGCCGCGGCCGATCACCGCACGCGCCCGCGAACGGGGATACTGCGCATGCGGTGCCCGATCCTCAGCCCCTCTCGAAGTCGGAGCTCGACCGCAGCTTCTCCGAGCTGTACCGCACCCACCTGCGCGACGTCTACTCCTACGCCTATTACCGCGTCGGCAACCACCACGACGCCGAGGACCTCACCGAGCAGACGTTCCTGCAGGCCTACCGCCACTACGAGCGCGCGCTGCGCGAGTCCGACGGCCGCCCGCTGCGCCCGTGGCTCATCCGCATCGCGCACAACCTCGCCGCCAACTACTACCGCGACCGCGCCCGCCGGCCCGAGTCCGCGATCGAGGACGCGGCCGTGATCAGCGCACCGCACACGACCGAGCGGCTGGTCGAGGATCGCGAGGAGCTGGAGGAGATCCTGGCCGGCGTCCAGCAGCTGCCCGACGATCGCCGCGAGGCGCTGATCATGCGCTTCGCGCTCGGCATGGACAACCGCGAGATCGCGCGCGCCCTCGGCCGCAGCGACGGCGCGACGAAGGTGCTGCTGCACCGCGCGATCAAGCAGCTGGAAGGGATCGTCGGCGAGAACAGGTCCGGTCCGGCCGCGGAGGTCGCGAAGCGATGAGCACGACCGACTTCGAGGCGCGCCTGCGCGCGGCGCTGCATCCGGTCGACCCGCCGGAGGACATGGCCGTGCGGTTCGAGCGCACGCTCGTGAATCTGACCGAGCTGGCCGCGGACGAGCTGGAGGCGTGGGAGCTGTCGGCGATGCGCGACCCGCGCAACTGGGCGCGCCCGGCGGCCGCGGCGGTGGTCGGCGCGGGCGCCGGCGCCGCCCTCGTCGTGCTGCGCGTGCGCGGCCGTCATCGCCGCCGGCGCGACCAGTCGGCCAACGTGCTCGACCTCGCCGAGCGCACGGTGCGGGATCTGGCCGACGAGGCTCGTAGGCTGCTGCCCGGTTCCGACTGAGCTGCGACGTCGCCGGGCGACGAAGGGCGATCAGCCGGCCACCGGTTCGGCGCGGTTTGATCCGCGCGGCGACGGACCGCGTAAACCGAGTGACCGATGCCCGACCGACGCGCCGCCCATCGCCCCTCCTTTCGCGACCTCGCCGACGAGGATCTGATGCAGCTCGTGCAGCGCGCCGAGGCGGCCGCGTTCGAGGTCGTCTACGACCGCCACGCCGGCGCCGCCTTCTCGCTCGCCTACCGCATGTGCGGCGCGCGCCAGCTCGCCGAGGAGGTCGTGCAGGAGGCGTTCCTGTCGATCTGGCGCAGCGGGGCGCGCTACGACCGCCGCCGCGGCAGCGTGCGCACGTGGATCCTCGGCATCACGCACCATCGTGCGATCGACGCGCTGCGGCGGGGCGTCGTGCAGGATCGCCACCGCGCCTCGGACGAGGGGATCGAGGAGCGCTTCGAGTCGAGCGACCGGACCGACCTGGAGGTCGCCCGGCGCGAAGAGATGCACGAGGTGCGCGGCGCGCTCGACGTCCTGCCGGACGACCAGCGCCGCGCGATCGAGCTGGCCTACTACGGTGGCTTCACGCAGAGCGAGATCGCCGAGATGCTGGGCGTGCCGATCGGCACGGTCAAGGGCCGCATGCGGCTCGGCATGGAGAAGATGCGCGGGCAGCTGGCGCCGCCCGCCGAGGTGCTGCCATGAGCGAGCGCTGCAACCACGCCGACACCGTCGCCGCCTTCCTGCTCGGCGCGCTCTCCGACGTGGAGCGGCGCGAGTTCGAGGCGCATCTCGCGACCTGCGCGCAGTGCCGCGAGGACGTCGCCGACCTGCGTCTCGTGACCGATGCGCTGCCGCTCGCGGTGCCGCCCGTCGCGCCGCCTGCGCCGCTGCGCGATCGCCTGTTCGAGACGGTGCGCGCGGAGGCCGAGGTGCTGCGCGCCGCCGGACCTGCGGCCGACAGACCGAGCCCGGCTCCGCGGCGCCGCTTCACGTTCCCGTTCGGCCGCTCGTTCGCACTCGCCGCGGGCGCCGCGGCGGCGGTCGTCGGCATCGCGGTCGGCTTCGGCGTCGGCAGCGCGACGAACGGCGGGACCACGCGCACGGTCGTGCAGGTGCGCACGGTGCAGGCGGCCGTCAGCGATCCTGCGGCGCCGCGCGGAGCGGCGACGGTCGTCGAGAGCGGCGGCGTCGCGACGCTGCAGGTGCGCGGCCTGCCGCTGCCGCCGCCCGGCAAGGTCTACGAGGTGTGGCTGGTGCGCCGCGGCGTGGCCGCCCCGGCGCCGACCGACGCGCTCTTCAGCGTCAGCCACGGCGGCAGCGGCCGCGTCGCGCTGCCGAGCGTGCAGAACGTGACGACGGTGCTCGTGACGGCTGAGCCCGTCGGCGGCAGCCTGGCGCCGACCTCGAGACCGTTCATCAGCGCGTCCCTGTAGCTTCAGGGTGGCGTTAGCGCCGACTGCTACCGTCCGCGCCGCGATGCCCACCTGCTACCGCCATCCGACGCGCGAGACGGGCGTCGCCTGCTCGAACTGCGGCCGGCCGATCTGCCCCGACTGCATGACGCCGACGACGGTCGGCATGCGCTGCCCGGAGTGCGCCCGCCAGACCACGCGCGTGCACCGCGTGCGCGCGAACGAGATCGCGGCGCCGATCGCGACACAGGTGATCATCGCGATCAACGTGATCGTCTACCTCGCCGAGCTGGCGACGGGCGGCGGAGGCATCAGCAATGCAAGCGGCACCGTCGTCGACCACGGGATCCTGTACGCGCCGTTCGTCTCCCAGCTGCACGAGTACTGGCGGATCGTCACCAGCGGCTTCCTGCACGAGAGCATCGTGCACGTCGGCTTGAACATGGTGTTCCTGTGGTTCATCGGACGCTCGCTCGAGCAGGCGATCGGCAGCGCGCGCTTCGTCGCCGCCTACATGACCGCGCTGGTGTTCGGATCGCTCGGTGTGCTTCTGCTGGAGCCCCACGCCCCGGCGCTCGGGGCCTCCGGCGCGATCTTCGGCCTGCTCGGGACCCTCATCGTCGAGGCGCGCCGGCGCGGGATCAACCTGTGGTCGACCGGTCTGATCCAGATCGCGCTGCTGAACTTCGTCTTCACCTTCGCGGCGCCCGGCATCGCTGTCGGCGCGCACGTGTTCGGCTTCGCCGGCGGGATCCTCGTCGGCGTGGTCTTCGACCAGTTCGACCGCCGCCGGCTGCCGCGCTCCGCCTCGCTCGCGGCCTGCGCCGTGCTGACCGTCGCCGCGTTCCTCGCCGCCATCGCCGTCGCTTAACGAGCGACGGCGGCGCGCTCGCGCGCCGCCGTCGTCGGTGACGGACTTCCGTCTACGCTAGTGGCAGCTGATGCTCGAATCCGCCGAGGAGCTCACGCCGCCCGAGAAGAAGAAGTCGCTGTGGATCGGCGCCTTCCCGCCCCGCGGGCACTTGTAGGCCTCGATGAAGCCGCGCTTGACGCCGTGGACGACGCGCGTCAGGCCGGTCTTGACTTTGATCTCTCTCACGATGATCGGACCGTCGAGGATCGTCTGGAGATCCGCCGGGATGTTGTTCGTCAGCATGTAGCCGTACTTGCCGCCGGTCTTGACGATCGGCGCGTCGAACGTGTCGTTGATGAGGGCCGGCTGGATGATGCTGACGTTGAAGACGATGCTCTTCCCGTGCGGGCCGTTGAACAGCGTCAGTCTGCCGGTCGACGTGACGCCGATGTCGACGGCCGTGCCGGTCGCGATGCCCGAGCCGATCTTAGAGCCCTTCGGGCAAACGTTGAGGTTGCCGCCGGCCGCTCGGAGCTTCGAGGCGCTGCACGACGGGAAGAGGTTGCCGTTCGGCTTGCCGACGCCTGCCGGGAACTTCACGACCACTCTCTGCAGCTGGTAGCGGCTGCCCGCCGGATGGTTGATCTTCGCGTCGTATGTGAGCGTGATCGGCATCCCGCGGTTCGGCGTGTAGGGACCGCCGACGAGGTGGTTCGGGGAGACGCTCGCCTTCAGCGAGGTGGTCAGCCCCGGTGCCGACGCCGCCGTCGCGGCGGCGGCGGAGATGAGGGTTGCGGCGGCCGCGACGGCCGCGATTCGTCCTGCGCGGATGGATTGCATCCCCCGATGGTAAACGTGCCTGTACCGGCTCGTCCAGGGGGAACGTGTTAAGTCGTCAGAGCTCGACTACCAGGGGATTCGCGGCCGCAACTTCGGGTACGGACTCGGGTTGCAGCAGGTGCCCGAGCAGCTCCAGCCCGTCGATCAGCCGTGGCCCCGGACGGGAGAAGTAGGCGGCCGCGTCGACCGCCACGACCTCGCCGGCGCCGAGTCTCGCGAGCTTTGCGCCGAAATGCAGTGCCTCGGCGTGCGCGCGCTCGGCGTCGTAGCCGCACGGCATCACCACGACGACGTCCGGCTCGGCCGCGGCGACCTGCTCCCAGGAGCATCGCTCGGAGTGCTCGCCCGGCATGCCGAGCACGTCGAGCCCGCCTGCGTACTCGATCATCTGGGGGGTCCAGTGGCCGGCGACGTAGACGGGCTCGAGCCACTCGAGCGCGGCGACGCGCGGTCGCCGGCGGTCGCGCACCGCGAGCCGCACGCGGTCGATCCGCGCGGCGTATTCCTGCACGAGGTCGACGCCCGCGTCTCTGCGGCCGGTCGCCTCGGCGAGCGTGCGGATGTCCCCGAGCACCTCGCCGAGCGTGTGCGGGTCGAGCGAGATCACGTGCGGCTGCGACGGCAGCCGCTCCGCGACCGCCTGCACGTCGTCGAACGACACCGCGCACACGGCGCACAGCGCCTGCGTGACGATCAGGTCCGGCGCCAGCTCGCGCAGCGCCTCCGCGTCGAGCTCGTAGATCGCCTCGCCCTGGTCGGTGCGGGCGCGCACGGCGGCGTCGATCTGCCCGGCCGTGAGGTCGGGCGGCAGCGCGTCGCGCGTGACCTTCGGCAGCGACTGCGCCGCAGGCGGATAATCGCACTCGTGGGTGACGGCGACGACGTCGTCGCCGAGTCCCAGCGCGAAGAGGATCTCCGTCGCGGACGGGACGAGGCTCACGATCCGCATGGCGGCCATCTCAGGTCGAGCTCGATCACGGGAGAGACGATATGCCACTGCTGGACGACGAGCAGGTCACGGTCGCGCTGGAGGACAGCGCCTGGGCGCGCGAGGGGGACGCGCTCGTGCGCGAGTGGCGCTTCGCGGACTTCGCGGCGGCGATCGCGTTCGTCGAGCGCGTGGCGGAGTGCGCCGAGGCGGCGAACCACCACCCTGACATCCTGGTGCACGGCTGGAACAAGGTGCGGCTGACGCTCTCGACCCACTCGGAGGGCGGCATCACGGCCGCCGACCTCGCGCTCGCGCAGCGCCTCGACACCGTCGGCTGACGCCGGGGGCGACTGCTACGGTTCCCGGCTCCAGTCGATGAGCGACGACGACCTGTCCCGAAGTAGCGGCCGACACGCCGCCGTGGCGCGATGACCGCGCTGCTGCTCGTCGCCCTGCTCGTGCTCGTCGCGATCAACGGGTTCTTCGTCGCGGCCGAGTTCGCGCTGGTGCGCGCGCGCCGCTCGCGCATCGAGGAGGCGGCCGCGCAGGGCGAATCGGGCGCGAGAGTTGCGCTCGCCGAGCTGGCGGAGATCACGGAGTACCTGTCGGCCTGCCAGCTCGGCGTCACGCTCGCCTCGATCGGCATCGGCTTCCTCGGCGAGCCGGCGATCGCGCATCTGTTCGAGCCGGCCTTCGGCGGGCTCTCGCACGGCGTCGCGGCCGCGATCTCGATCTTCATCGCGTACGTGATCGTGACGGCCGTCCACATCACGGTCGGCGAGCAGGTGCCGAAGGTGTGGGCGATCCAGCGGCCCGACAGCACCGTGCGGCGGATCGCGCGGCCGCTGCACCTCTTCGCCCGCGCGTTCCATCCGTTCGTCGTGCTGCTCAACCGCGCCTCGAACGGGATCCTGCGGCTGCTGCGCGTCGAGCCGCTCGTCGGGCAGGAGGCCGGCGGCACGCCGGAGGAGCTGAAGCAGCTGATCGCCGAGTCCTACACCGGCGGCAAGCTCGACGAGGGGGAGGCGGGGATGCTCGCCGGCGTCTTCCACCTGCACGAGCAGGAGGCGCGCCAGGTGATGACGCCGATCCCGGCCGTCGTGACCTGCGACGTCTCGGAGTCGGCGGAAGCGGCGCTGCGGCGCTGCGTCGCGTCGGGCCACACGCGCCTCGTCGTGACCGAGGACGAGAACACCGACCGCATCAAGGGGCTCGTGCACGCGAACTCGCTCGCGCGCGTGCTGATGGAGCAGGGTCCCGACGCCTCGATCGAGGGGCTCGTGCGCGACGCGCCGATCGTCCCGGAGACGAAGCCGCTCGACGACCTGCTCGCCGACCTGCAGCGCCAGCGCAGCTCGCTCGCGGTCGTCGTCGACGAGTACGGCCGCACGGCCGGCGTCGTGACGGTCGAGGACATCGTCGAGGAGGTCGTCGGCGAGATCGCCGACGAGACCGACCCGACGGCCGGCGGCGTGCGCCGCCTGCCGAACGGCGACTGGTTCGTGCGCGGCCACGTCGCGGTCACGGACCTCGAGGACTACGGCCTCGAGCTGCCGGTCGACACCGACGCCTACAACTCGGTCGGCGGCTTCGTCTTCGCCGAGCTGGGCCGGCTGCCGAAGCGCGGCGACACGATCGCCGCCAACGGCTTCTCGATCCGCGTCGAATCGGTGCGCGAGAACCGCATCGAGGCGGTGCGGATCTCCGAGCGCCGGCCTTAAAGCTCCTCAGAACGCAACAAAGCTCACAACGCGCTACCTTGCCGGAACGATCGTCCGGCTCGCCGGCGGTTGGAGGAGGAGAGAGAGTGGTGGACTGGTGGGTCCGCCTCGCAACGAAGCCGGCCCGCTCGCGCGGGCCGGCTTCGTGCTTCTAGGAGGAGGTGCTGCTGTGAGGTACGTCGCACGGAGCAGTATGCGCGTGCGACGTGAAGCGACCCTAAGCAGCCCCTGAGAGTCCTCTCATCGGGCGTAGTCGTGCAGCCCTCTGCCGGTCTTCTTGCCGAGATGCCCGGCGGCGACGAGCTGCTCGACGGTCTGCGGCACGGGCGACTCGATCGCCTCGCCGATCGCCTTCGAGACGTCGAGCCCGACGTAGTCGAGCAGCGCGAGCGGCCCCATGGGATGCCCGGCGCCGAGTCGCATGCACTCGTCGATCGCGCGCGGCGCGAGGCCCGTCTGCTCCATCAGCTCGACCGCGCTGAAGAGGTACGGGAACAGCAGGCGGTTGACGACGAAGCCGGCGATGTCGGGCACCTCGACGGCCGTCTTGCCGAGCGCCGCGCACAGCGCGCGGGCGCGCTCGCGCACCGGCTCGACCGCCTCCGGCGCGTAGGCCAGCTCGACGAGCGCCATCTTCGGCACCGGGTTGAAGACGTGCAGGCCGACGAAGCGATCCGGGCGGCCCGAGGCCTGCGCGAGCTTCGTCACCGACAGCGAGGAGGTCGTCGTCGCGATCGCCGCGTCCTCGGAGGACACGCGACCGAGCTCCGCCAGCACGCCGCCCTTGACGTCGTAGTCCTCCGCCGTCGCCTCGACGAGGAACGTCGCGGACGCGAGCTCGGCGATGTCGGAGACGACCGTCACGCGATCGGCGATCGGCTCCTCGCTCAGCTTGCCGCACCACTTCGCGACGGCGCCGCGCGCGCGTTCCGCCGAGCCCTCGGAGCGGGCCCACAGCAGCACCTCGCCCTGCTGCGCCGCCGTTGCGGCCAACCCGCAGGCGATCGCGCCCGACCCAGCGATTCCCAGCCGTTCCTCCACCGAATGCTCCTCGTGTTGACTCGTCAGTCAACCGAACACTAGGGATCGGTGCGGGCAGGCAGCTCCACCACGGCGCGCGCGGCGCGGCAGCTGCGCACGCGCCACGGCCGCACGGCGCGGTCGACGCCCACGACCCGCCCGTCGCCGTCGAGCCACACGAGGTCGAGCGCGAAGCGCATCGCGCACGTGTGGATCGAGCGGGTGCGCGGCAGCAGCAGCCCGGCGTGTGCCGGCAGGCGGCGCAGGCCGGCGAGGCCGAGCAGGCGCGCGAGCGGGCCGCGCGCGCGGCGCACGTCGCAGCGTTCGAGCGGCGGCGGAAGCGGTGCGGGTGGGAGGCGGCGCAGGCGGCGCGGGAGCGTGTCCACGCGCACCTGAGGCCGGCGCGGCCCGGGATTCGCCCCCGGTCAGTCGTCCCAGCGGAAGCCGGTCGCCGACGGGCGCGGCGCGAGCGGGCTGGCCGGCAGGCCGTCGGGCGGGTCCGGCAGGTTGTAGCCGCCCGGGGCGAGGTCGTTCGGCGTGTCCGGGTGGAACAGCGACGCGAGGTACTGCGCCTGCCCGCGCCCCGGCCCGATCTCGAACTGACCGCCGCCGTAGGCGCCGATGCCGTGCGCGGCGCAGTAGTCGTAGCCGGCGCAGAGGCGCTCCAGGCCGCCGAAGCGCGACGGCTTGATGTTGACCATGCGCGGCGCGAACGGCAGCGCCTCGATGTCGGCGATCGAGTGGATCGGCGCGTCCCACGTGACGCGGGAGCGGTGGGGGAGCAGCACCTCGTCGATGCCGGGCGCGGTCAGGTCCGGGTCCTCCAGCCACGCGTCGGGGAAGCCCTCCGCGACGCGGCGGTAGAGCGCCGGGTCGGCCGGGTTGTCGACGACGGTGCCTCTGTAGAGGCCCTTGAAGTCGGCCGAGTCGACCGCGCCGGTGGCGGCGAGCGCGGCCACCAGCGCGTCGTCCCAGGCGGGCGTCGGGTCGAGCTTGAAGCGCAGCGTCGGGTAGCGCTCCAGCAGGCCCTCCAGCTCGGCGAGCGAGGCGGTCCCGTCCTCCTCCGGCAGCCGCCGCGAGTTGACGAACGTGACCGGCTGCGGCGTGCGCCCGACGACCGCGTGCAGCGGCTTGCCGGCCTGGCGCAGCGCGAGGTCGAGCGCCGCGGAGTGGAAGGCCCAGCGGCGGTACAGGCGTGAGACCTCGCCGCGGACGGGCTCGACGGGGAACAGGTCGAGCGCGTCGATCCGCGCGCAGAAGTCGCCGAGCGTCGTCTCGCCGCCCGTGGCGAGGTCGAGGTATGGGCCGGCGGCCTGCAGGCGGTCGTGGTCCTCGCCGTCGTAGACGACGTCCTCGCCGATGCCCTCCTCGCCGCCGCCCTGCAGGTGGATCACCGTCGACTGGCGGCGGAAGCCGCTGGAGACGTCGCGCTGCAGCGCCTCGAGCGCGTAGGAGTCGACGGCGAGCGGCAGGCCGGCGAGCAGGTCGTACGTCCCCATCGGCGCTGAGCCTAGCGCTCCGGCTCGCCGCCGCGCTCGAGCCGCGCCACCAGCTCCTCGAGCCGCAGCTCCTCGAGCCCTCTGCCGACCGCCTCCAGCTCGCCGGCGCACCACTCGACGAGCCGGCGCCCCTCGGCGACCAGCTCGAGCGTCTCGCGCAGGCCGGCCTCGCCCGAGTCGAGCCGCCGCACGATCTCCTCGATGCGCGCGCTCGCGGCCTCGTAGCTGGCGGGCTCGGGTGTCGGCTGCTGCTCGCTGCTCATGACGGCGCATCCTCGACGTTCGCCCGGACGCGTCCGTCGTGGAAGCGCAGCGCCAGCGCGCCCGTGGCGCGCGCCTGCGCGGCGGTCGTGACCAGCTCGCCGGCGGGATCCTCCACGAGCGCGTACCCGCGCGCGAGCGTGCGCTCGGGGTCGTGCGCGGCGAGCGCCAGCAGCAGCCGCTCCAGCTCGCCGTGGCGCCGAGCGCGGTCGACCGTCGCGGCCTCCGCCTTGCGGCGCAGCACGAGCAGCCGCGTGGCGTTCGACGCGCGCTCGCGCGCGACGCCGCGCCGCGCGCTCGCGCGCAGCTCGCGCAGCAGCTGGTGCAGCTGACGGCGGTGGCGCGCGACGTGCTCGGCCGGCGCCCGCGCGAGCGCCGCCAGCGTGCGCGCGCGCGAGACGACCGCGCGGCGGCCGTGCTGGTCGAGCCGGCGCGCCTCGCGCAGCAGCGTCGCGCGCGCCTCGCCGACGTCGAGCCGCACCGCCGTCTCCGCGGCGTGCGTCGGCGTCGAGCAGGAGACGGCGGCGACGTCGTCGATCAGCGTGCGATCGGTGTGGTGCCCGACTGAGGCGATCACCGGCACGCGCAGCAGCGCGACCGTGCGGCACAGCGCCTCGTCGCAGAAGGCGAACAGGTCGGCGAGCGAGCCGCCGCCGCGCGCGACGACGATCGTCTCGACCTGCTCGATCGCGGCGAGGTCGCGCAGCGCCTGGGCGATCGCCGGCGCGGCGTGGCGGTCCTGCACGGGCGCGAACGCCCACACCAGCCGGCCGCCCCAGCCGCGGCGGCGCAGGCCGGCGAGCACGTCGTCGCGCGCCTTGCCGCCCTCGCCCGTGACGACGCCGATCGTGTGCGGCAGCAGCGGGCGCGGCAGTCGCTTCTGCGGCTCCAGCAGGCCCTCCTGCGCGAACTGCCGCCGCAGCCGCTCGACCTGCGCGAGCAGGTCGCCCTCGCCGGCGACGCGCAGGTCGTTCGCACGGAACGAGAACGACGGGGAGGAGGTCGCGCTGCCGGGGTAGTAGTCGCAGCCGCCGGCGATCACGACCTGCGCGCCGTCGGCCGGGTCGACGCCGAGTCTGTCGAAGTCGCTGCGCCACATCGAGCACGGCAGCGCGCCGCGGCCGTCGCGCAGCTCGAAGTACACCGACGCTCTGCTCATCCGCAGGTTCCACAGCTCGCCGAAGATCTGCACGTGGGCGAACGCGCGCAGCCGCTCGCGCAGCCGGTCGGCGTAGGCGCCGACGGGGAAGGGGCCAGGGAGCGCGCTGCCGGGGATCCCAGCCGGGGTGGGGCGAGCTGCGTCCGTCTCGCTCATCGACGCCGAGCGTAGCCGGCGGCCGCGACGACGCCGCTCAGGCGCTGTCGGCGACGCTGGCGAGCGTCGCCATGTCGGCCGGCTCGCCGCGCACCTCGCCGGCCAGCGCGAGCGCGTCGAGCCGGGCGATCTCGCGCTCGCCCTCGGCGCGCGCGGGATGCTCGGCGGGCAGGTCGCGGATCAGGCGCCGGATGCGCTCGCGCAGCTGCAGCGCGAAGTGCGGCGTGGAGGCGCCCATCAGCTGGCGCACGTCCTCGACGGTCACGTCGTGGGCGGGGGACAGGCGGTCGGGGTGCTCGGCTTGGCTCATGGGCTGGCGCTCGTCTGGATGGGGGCGATCTCGAGCAGGCTGTCGATGCGGGACTGGACGGGAAGCGAGATCGCGTTCTCGTCGCCGATCAGCCAGCCGTGATTGTAGACGCCGCGGGCCGGATCCTGCGTGTAGCCCGGCTGGATGTCGAGCAGGTACTGCCCGACCGGCAGCGGCAGCGTGTCCGCCCGGTCGACCAGCAGCAGCGGGCCGTACGCGCCGCTCGCCGACAGCGGCGCGGCCGCGGCGGCGTCGAGCGTGTCGTGCGCGTTGGCGAACACGAGCCCGTGCCCTGGGTCGTCGACGCCCCAGCCGTCGAGCCCGCGCAGGCGCGCGAACGCGATCGCCGAGCGCACGGGGTCGGGGGCCGCGATCCGCGTGACGCTGCCGATCGCTCTCAGCGCCTGCTCGACTCTGGTTCCCACGACCGACGGCGGCGCGAGCAGGTAGATGCGCGGCTTGCGGTGCGCCTGCAGCGCCGCGAACGTCGGGCCGGGGATCGTGTCGCGGTGCACGAACAGCAGCGGGTCGCCGGTCTTCGCGGCCCAGCCGGCGGCGGGCATCGCGTACGCGGGCGCGTCGGCGGAGACGATCGCGACCGCGCGGCTCGCGTGGCCGACCGCCGCACTCTGGAAGCGGTCGATCGCGGCGGCGAGCGCGCTCGGGTCCGTTCCCGCGATCGTGGTCGAGCGGTAGCCGGCGGGGGCGGGCGCGCCGCCGACGTTGACGACCTGGGCGCCGCCCAGCTCCGTGGCCCCGGTCGGTGCGAGCGCGCCGAGCGCATCGCTGCTCGCCCCCGGAAGGCTGCCGCCGTCGGACAGCAGCAGCGGGGCGCGCAGCGGGGCGCTCATCAGCACGGAGGCGGCGAGCGCCGCCTGCCACACGTGCTGGTCGACGAGCGCGACTGCGCGCGGGCGCGTGCCCGGCGCACCGCCTGGGTACACCGCACGCGCCACCGCCGCCGCGTTGGCGACCGCGTCGGCGCCGCCGACGCGGGTCGTGTTCTTCGTCGCGAAACCGGGGAAGCCGAGCTGCTGCGGCGCGTTCGGCTGGCTGCCGGCGCTGCCGAGCTTGGGCGCCTCCAGCCGGCGCGGCTGGCTCCCGCAGCCGGCCGCCAGGACGACCAGCGCGAGCACGGCGGCGAGCGCCGGCAGGGACGCCGGGCCTCCGGGGGTGAGGCGGCGGAGCATGCGCGGCACGATAGCCAGGCGCCTCCGTCGCCGAGCCGGCGGGTCCAGCGCCTCAGCGCAGCGCGGCGACGATCCGCAGCGTCGTGCGGTCGCCGTCGCGCTTCGTGCCGATCGCGAGCGAGCGGTAGGCGTCGAGGTACGGCAGCACGGGGGAGACGTTGGCGACCTGCAGGTCGGCGAGCGATCTCAGCAGCGCCGCGAGCGGCGGGACGATCAGCACGAACGACGGCGTGTAGCCGTCGCCGAGCGTGGCGATCGCCGCCTTGCCGCCGGCGCCGGCGTCGAAGCGCTGCTGCGGGTCCAGCAGGTCCTGCGCCGAGGAGGCGGCGTAGCCGGCCGCGAGTCTGTCGCCCTTCGCCAGCACGACGAGCGGCTGCGGGAGCTGGGGAATCGCAAGCTGGAAGCCGCGCGCGCCCGAGACGGCGACCGGCTGGGGCGCGACGTGCAGCCCGGCGGCGACGATCGCCTCGAGGCGCGTCAGCAGGCGCTGCGCGGCCGCGGCGTCGGTCATCTGCAGCAGCACGCCGCCGCCGATGTCGAGCGGCGACTCGCCGCGCACGAACAGGCCGAGGCCGCCGAGCGGGCCGAGCAGGTCCGCGTCGAGGTCGAGCCCCGTGCGGCGGCGCACCTGCGCCGCCGCCTGGTCGTGCACGCCGGCCGCCTCGAGCGCCTGTCTCACGAGCGGCCCCAGCGGCGGCGTCGCCAGCGCGAGCCAGGCGTCGGAGGGCATCTGGCCGACGCTCACCTGCGCGCTGGAGCCGCCGCCGTCCAGCGCGCCGGCGAGCTGCTGGTCGGCCGAGCCCTGGATCGCGATCTGGTCGGCCGTTGCGGTCAGGCTGGCGACGACGGGACCGGCGTTCGCGTATCTCGCGAGCGCCCGCTGGGCGGCGGGCGACGCCTTGGGCAGGCTCCCGATCCCGGCGACGATCGCTCTCGGGTCGGCGTAGACGAACGCGAGCGCGTCGCCGGGGACGCCGCCGACGGCGTCCTTGAAGCGCGAGCTGGCGGCGAGGCTCGAGCCCTTCGAGGCGTCGATCGCGGCTCTCAAGCCGGTGAGCGTGCCGACGACGTAGAAGTCGCCGACGGGTGCGTCGTAGGTCGTGCCGTCGGAAGTGTCGCGGGCGTAGCCGACGCCGCGGTAGCTGCCTGCCGCCTGCTCGTGGCCGCTCGTGCGCAGGCGCGGCAGCGCGGCGTCGAAGGCGCTGCGATCGGCGATCGCGAACGCCGCTGCCCAATCCGGCTTGCCCGATCCGGCGGCCGGCATCAGCAGGAAGGCGCCGATGCGCTGGCCGAGCCACGGCTCGACGTCGCGCGAGAAGACGACGTGGTCTGAGCGGGTGCTCTTGTCGAGCAGTCTGCCCAGCGCCGCGCCGGGGTCCTGCACGCGCAGCACCTTTCTCGCGGCCGCGAGCACGCCGGCCTTCATGTCGCCGCTCGGGCGCACCGTCGCCTGCCCGTAGACCGCTGCGCCGGTGGGCGCGACGGTGGCCGGGTCGGGGCCGGCGCCCGCCGAGGTCGTGCCGCTGCCGCCGCAGCCGGTCGCGAAGAGCGCTGCGAGCAGCGCAAGCAGCACGACGAGTCGCGAGCCGTGGGGGAGGCGGCGGGACATCGGCGCGAATCCTACGGAGGGTGCGGGGTGTTTGGGCCGGTTCGGCCAGCGACTTGACATATCCGCCGCCGCGTTGTCTAAGATGCCGCGCAACGCCGAATCCATGGCCCGAAGCCGTGGACCGGGGGACCCAGAAGTATGGGGCTAATCCCGTGGTGCATCCACGAGAGGCGCCGGCTCTTTCCGCGCCAGCCCGACAGCTAACCCCGGAGGCCGACGAAAGAGGAAGCTGTTGCGCGCAAGGACCCTTGTCGCGTTGGGTCTGACGATGGTCGGCATCGCCTGTGCCCCCGCGGTCTCCGCGGCGGCGACGGGCGGCGCGGGCGCACCCGGCTCGTCGGCGCCGGCGAAGTCGTCCGGCGACCAGGCTGCGGCCCCCGCGCCGGCGCCTGCGACGCCGCAGGACCAGGCCGGCGGCGCGGCGTTCGGCTCCGTGCCGGCGATCCTGCACCCGACCGTCCCGGGCTCCGTCGGCGTGATCAGAAACGGGCTCGCGTACGCCCCGGCGGCCGCGCCGCTGCAAGTGCAGCAGGCGATCTGGGCCGCCAACACGCTGCGCAACAAGCCGTACATCTACGGCGGCGGGCACCAGAGCTTCAAGTCGCGCGGCTACGACTGTTCGGCCACCGTCTCGTTCGCGCTGCACGGGGCCGGCCTGCTGAGAGCGCCGCTCGACTCGAGCGACTTCATGCACTGGGGCCAGCGCGGCAGAGGCCAGTGGATCACGATCTACACGAACCCGGGCCACGCCTGGGCCGTGATCGCCGGCCTGCGGCTCGACACGGCCGGCCCCGGCGAGTCAGGCCCCCGCTGGCGCACCGTGCCCGGCTCGACGCGCGGGTTCCGCGTCCGCCATCCCGTCGGCTACTGACGGCCGCCTCCGGCCGGCGGTCCGTCGCTCGATAGGCTTGACCGACCTGCCCCTCGAAGCTGTCTCAAGGAGGATCCGATGGCCGGGTTGACCGGGCGTTTCTCCACCGTCGTGAAGGCGAAGATCTCGAAGCTGCTCGACCGCGCCGAGGATCCCTCCGAGACGCTGGAGTACAGCTACCAGAAGCAGATCGAGCTGCTGCAGAACGTCAAGAAGGGTCTCGCGGACGTCGTGACCGCGAAGAAGCGGCTCCAGCTCCAGTCGAGAAGACTCGAGGACCAGGTCGTCAAGCTCGACACGCAGGCGCGCCAGGCGCTCGCCGCCGGCAACGAGGATCTCGCCCGCACGGCGCTCGAGCGCAAGAGCGCGGTGCAGACCGAGCTGCAGGGCCTCGACGCGCAGGTGACCGAGCTCGAGGGCCAGCAACAGTCGATGACCGAGAACCAGCAGAAGCTGCAGGCCAAGATCGAGGCCTTCCGCTCCAAGAAGGAGGTCATCAAGGCGCAGTACTCGGCGGCCGAGGCGCAGGTGCGGATCTCCGAGGCGGCGACGGGCGTCGGCGAGGAGATGGCCGACGTCGGCCTCGCGATGCAGCGCGCGCTCGACAAGACCGAGAACATGCGCGCCCGCGCGCAGGCGGTCGACGAGCTGGAGCAGGCCGGCGCGTTCGAGGACCTCACGCAACTCGGCGGCGGCGAGGACGACATCGACCGCCAGCTCAGACAGCTCAGCAGCGGCACGCAGGTCGACAGCGAGCTGGAGAGAATGAAGGCCGAGCTGGCCGCCGGCGGCGGCAAGAGCGCGGGCGAGCTGGGCAGCGGCGACGCGCCGGCCGCGGGCGAAGGGCAGTCCGCATGATCGTCCGGATCGCGACCGAGGGGCAGTACGAGCTGCCCGACGACGACGTCGCCGGGCGCCTCAACGCGCTCGACAACGAGGCCGTCGCCGCCGTCGAGGCCGGCGACGAGGCGCGCTTCGCCGACCTCTTCGCCCAGATCGTCGCGTTCGTGCGCGACAACGGCACGCGCCTCGCCGACGACGACTTGCGCGGCTCCGACGTGATCGTCCCGCCGCCCGACACCTCCTTCGAGGAGGCGCAGCTCGACTTCAGCGGCGACGGGCTGATCCCCGACTGACCGCACGCGCGAGAACGCCCCGGCCGGCAGACCGGGGCGCTCTCGTCTTCCGTCTCGGCGGCTGCGCGTCTCAGCTGGCGGCGGGATGCGCCGGCGTGTGGCCGGGCGCCGTGCGCCGCACGCGGATCGCCTCGCCGGTGGCGGCGAGCAGGCCCGTCGTGAGCAGCAGGAAGCCGATGCCCGTCAGCAGCAGCGCGGCGCCCATCACGATCGCGAACAGGCCGACCGACTGGGCGAAGTACGACGTGTTGAGCGCGGTGCTGAGCGCGGTCTCGGTGACCCACACGGCGCGGGCAGGGTTGTCGACCGGCTGGCCGCCTCTCGTGAGCGCCTTCGTCGCGTCGTTCGTGCCCTTGCCGTCGGCGGTCGCGTAGTGCGGCATCTGCGCGTAGGTCAGCCCGCCGCTCGCCTCGAGCGCGTGGATGCGCATGTACTGGGCGAAGCAGCGGGCGCTGGTGCCGTCGGTGACCGGCTGGTTGGCGACCGAGCAGGTCGGCAGCGAGACGTTCGTCAGGCCGGCGGCCTTCGCCTCTCTGGCGATCGCGGCGGGCGTCATGTCGGGCGTGCCGACGATCGCCTCCTGCTTGAGGTTGTCGTTGACGGTCGAGCGGCCGTTCAGGCCGACCACGATCGTGCCGATGCCGAGCGCGATCAGGACGATGCTGGCGGCCACGCCGCCGTAACGGAAGATGCTTCGCATGAGAGAGGGCCTCCTCCTCGAAGGGTCCGGTCATGGCGCCGGGTTGATGGGAGGAGTCTCTGGCAGACGGGCGCCGCCGTCGTCCGTGTGCGGCCGTGCGATCGGCGCGGACATCTGCGTTGCGCCAAGTGCGGCGAACCGCAGGGCGACTGCGGTGGACCCGCAGTCGCAGCGACCGCTAGATCGGGATGCCCCAGAGCGGGAACCAGCGCTCCAGCTCGGGCTCGACCGGCAGCTCGGCGCCGACCTGCGCCTTGACCCGCAGCTCGCGCTCGGTGTCGCGCTCGTGGTCGCCGGCGCCGGGGGCGAACGGGTAGAAGGCGCCGCGCTTGTAGTTGTAGATCCAGTACAGCGGACGGCCTCTGCCGTCTGTGAACGCGAACACCGCGCAGAGGATCCGCTCGCCGTAGCCGCCCGCCTCGAGCGCGCCGCTGACGGCGTTGACGCCGACGACGAGGTCGTCGAAGTCGGGGTCGCGCAGGATCATCCAGCGGTAGTCGTAGTCGTCGTCGCGCGTCTCGACGGTCGTGCCGCTGTCCTGCGAGGTGCCTTCGAGCACCTCGACCATCTCTCTGGCGATCTGCTCGAAGTCGGCCGTCTCGAGCGGCTGGAAGACGATGCCGGCGACGCCGCGCGTCGTGATCGACAGCTCCGTCTCGAACGTGACGTACGCGGTGCTGAGCGCGAACAGGCGGTCGGGCGCCGGTCTGGCGAGCTTGCGCTTGCCGGCGATGATGTCGAACAGGCCCATCGTTGCCGCTAAGCGACGCCCTGGAGCTGCGACTCGAGCCGGTTGAGCGCCGCGATCCGCTTCTCCAGCGGCGGGTGCGTCGAGAACAGGCTCGCCGCGGCGGCCTTCGCCTTCGGCGGGAAGATGTAGAAGGCCGCCATGCCCTCGGCGGAGCGCAGGTCGCGCTGGGGGATGCGCTCCATCGTGCCGCTGATCTTCATCAGCGCCGAGGCGAGCGCGCTCGGGCGGCCGGTGATGATCGCCGAGCCGCGGTCGGCGGCGAACTCGCGGTAGCGCGAGAGCGCCTGCAGCAGCAGGAACGAGATCGCGTAGACGAGCAGCGAGACGAGGATCACGACGGCCGCGCCCGGGCCTTCGTTGTCGTTGTTGTTGCCGCCGTAGCCGCCACCGCCGAACATCGGGCCGAAGAGGAAGCCGAACTGCACGATGTAGGCGGCGATCGCCGCGAAGAAGCTGGCGATCGTCATCACCATCACGTCGCGGTTCTGCACGTGCGTCAGCTCGTGCGCCATCACGCCCTCCAGCTCGGCGGGCGTCAGCAGCTCCATGATCCCGGTCGTCGCGCAGACGGTCGCCTTCTTGGGCGAGCGGCCGATCGCGAACGCGTTCGGCATCGGCGTGTTGGCGACCGCGACCCTCGGCTTCGGCAGGTTCGCTTGCACGCACAGCCGCTCGATCATCGCGTGCAGCTGCGGCGCCTCGCTGGGTTCCACCTCGCGCGCGCCCATCGCGTGCAGCGCGAGCTTGTCGGAGGCGAACAGCTGCAACGCGAACATGCCGCCGACGATCACCAGCAGGCCCGGCAGCTTCGCCGCGATCACGACGCCGATCAGCACGGCGTAGACGAGGCCGAGCAGGAACATCGTCAGCGTCATCCGGAGCTGGAGTCCGGTGTCGCGACCGAACGACGTGGGGCGGGCCATGATGCGGCGATCCTCCTGGGATTCAGATTCCAGGATTCATCATGGCAGACGGGATGAGCGCTTCCTAAGCATGCGGTGGCGCGGGCGCTGCCGGGGCGCGGCGGGTCAGGGCTCGCCCCACGCCAGGCGGCTGCCCGCCGTGGAGGCGGCGCCGAAGACGTCGTCGAGCAGCGGCGCGGGATCGGCGACGCCGATGCGCTCGCGCAGGTGCGCCTCGACTTCCGCGCGCGAGGAGCCGCCGACGGCCATCTCGATCGCGACGAGGCGCGCGGCGCTGGGGACGTGGTGCGCCTCGCCGTTGCCGTTCGCTGCGGGCTCGCCCGGCTCGGGCTCGGCCGCGTGGCGGGCGGGTCTGATCTCGGATCCCGCCCACCCAGTCGATTCCGCGAGCGGGGTCGCGGAATCGTCCTCACCCGCGCCACCCGCCCGATCGGCGTCGGCGGCGGACGGCGTGGGCACCGCCGCTGCCGGCTCCTCGATGCGGCTCCAGGTCGGCTGGGGCGCTGCTGGCTCGGGAGCTACGGGCGCTGGCGCGGCGGCGACCGGCTGCGCGGCGGGCGGCTCTGGTGACGCCGCCGGCCACGGCGTCCGCGGCAGGCGCGCCGGCATGTCGCGCTCGTCGGCGTGCAGCTCGCGCGTGAGCGCGGCGACGGCGTCGGTCAGCTCGTCGGCGAGGCGGCGGGCGGCGGCGCTCAGCGTCTCGATGCGGGCCGCGCGGGCGGCGGTCTCGGCGTCGACGTGGAGCCGCGCGGCGGCGAGGTAGCGGCGCACCTCCTCCTCGGCGCTGCGCCGGTGCGCGGCGATCGCCTGCTCGGCCGCGCGCGCCTCGCGCTCGGCGGCGTGCACGATCGCCTCGACGTGCTCCGCGAGGTCCGCTCCGAGCCGGCTTCCTGCCGGTCCGGCGGTGCTGTCGGGGGGGAAGGCGCCCATGCCGTTCGCGCCGGAGTATGGCAGCGCTCGTGCGAAAAGCCCAGCGTTCCCGCTGTTTCGCCGTGCGGCGGCTTGCGCTGCCCTGGTAGGCTGCCCTCGCCGAATCTCCTGCGTGCGCGCAGGAGAGCGGGGGACCCACGAGTCCCTTTGGGGCGAATCGCAGCCTGGTGGCTGCGTAGCGCATCGCGCGAGCCCGACAGCTAACCCCGCAGGCGACCGACGCCATGAAGAACGCCCGACGCACGCCGCGCATGCGCCTTCGCAGCATCCTGCTGCTCGCCCTCTTCGCCCCGCTGGCGCTGTGGGGGGCGCTGCCGCTCGTCTCGAGCGCGAGCCCGGAGGCGAGCGTCAGCTCGCTCCAGGGCAAGATCGGCACGAAGCGCAGCCAGCTCGCCCACGTCAACGGCCGCGCGCAGGTGCTGACGAGCGACATCTCGGCGCTGAGCGGCAGGATCGACGCGCTGCAGGGCACGATCGCGACGCTCCAGCAGCGCGAGGGCGGAATCCAGGCCGACCTCGACGCCAAGCGCGCCGTGCTGTCGCGCACGCAGGACCAGCTGCGCGGCGTGCGCGCCCGCCTCGTGCTGCTGCGCGCGCGGCTCGCGCACGCGAGAGCCGTGCTCGCCGCCCGCCTCGTCGAGCTGTACAAGTCCGACCAGCCGGACATCGTCACCGTCGTGCTCGACTCGCACGGTTTCGCCGACCTGCTCGAGAACACCACCTACTTGCAGCGGATCGGCCGGCAGGACCGCGAGATCATCGTCGCGGTGCGCGACGCGAAGGCCGCGATGTCCGCCGCGGCGAGACGCCTCGGCGGCCTCGAGCAGCGCCAGCAGGCGGTCGCGGCGCAGATCGCCGCGCGGCGCGACGCCGTCGCGCGCGTGCGGGTCGCGGTCCAGGGCAAGCGCGACGCGATCGACCAGGTGCGCGGGCGCAAGCGCGCGCTGCTGGGCTCGGTCCGCGCGCACGCGCACAAGCTCGACGAGGACATCAAGGCGCTGCAGGCCCAGCAGTCGAAGATCGCGGCGACGATCCGCTCCGCGCAGGGCGGCAGCTCGCTGCCCGCCGGGCCGATCAGAGGCGGCGGGCGCTTCATCTGGCCGGTCAACGGCCCGATCACGTCGCCCTTCTGCGAGCGGCGGGCGTGGGAGGCGTGCCATCCCGGCATCGACATCGGCGTCCCGTCCGGCACGCCGATCCGCGCGGCCGGCACCGGCGACGTCGTGATCGCCGGCTGGGTCAGCGGCTACGGCAACTACACCTGCATCGACCACGGCGGCGGCTTCTCGACCTGTTACGGCCACCAGTCGCGGCTCGAGGTGCGTGTCGGCCAGCACGTCACGCAGGGCCAGGTCATCGGCCTGTCCGGCTGCACCGGGCTCTGCTTCGGCCCGCACGTGCACTTCGAGGTCCGCATAAACGGGGCCGTCACGAACCCGGTCGACTACCTCGGCTGACGCGGCGGTAGCCTTCCTTCCGTGCTGAAGCAGATCGACGTCCTGGGCCTGCACCTGCAGACGTTCGGCATCTTCTTCGCGCTCAACTTCCTCTGCTGGGCAGCGGTCGTCGCGCGGCGGCTGAAGGAGCTGGGCAAGCCGGTCGACTGGGCGTACGAGATGCTGTTCGCGGCGCTGATCGGCGGCCTCGTCGGTGCGCGCGGCTACTACCTGATCCAGAACTACGACGAGGTCAAGGGCAACCTGATCGGCAACGTCTTCTCCGGGTCGGGGCTCATCTGGTACGGCGGCCTGCTCGGCGGCGTCGTCGCGGTGCTCGCGTGGGCGCGCTGGCGCGACTTCGTCAGACTCGCGCTGCTCGACATGTCCGGCATCGCACTCGCGCTCGGCTACGCGGTCGGGCGGCTCGGCTGCCAGGTTCTCCGGCGACGGCGACTACGGCAAGGCGTCCAACCTGCCGTGGGCGATGCCGTACGCGCATGGGGCCGTGCCGACGGGGCCCGGGGTGAAGGTCCAGCCGACGCCGCTCTACGAGACGCTCTCGATGGGGCTGCTCGCGCTCGCGCTGTGGCGGCTGCGCGACGCGCTGCGCCCCGGGGCGCTGTTCGGCATCTACCTCGTCGGCTCCGGGCTCGAGCGCTTCGTCGTCGAGTTCTGGCGGCGCAACGAGCACGTGCTCGGCGTGCTCACGGCGGCGCAGATCGAGAGCCTGCTGCTGGTCGTCGCCGGCGTCGTCTGGCTGTTCGTGCTGTGGCGCAGACACGGGACGCTGCGCGCCGAGGGAGCGCCCGCGCGACCCGCCGCCGGCCGCTCGCGCGCGGCGACCGCTTAGCTCCTTCGCGCAGCTTCGAGGGCCAAAGCGCCCACTTTGCGTCTTCTGACGCGCTTCGCGCTTGGCATGCGTCCGGTGCATCGGCAAGGATGCCGCGTGCCGGACCGCCGCAAGGACGCGGCGCACACGTGAGCCGCCGGGGGATGCGGCGGGGGAGATCGACGCAGGGGGCTGCGCATGCGCGCGAGCAAGGGATACGTGGCTGGTGTGGGCACGACGAGTGCGCTGATCGCGGCGATCGGCTGTGCGTTCGCGGTGCTGTCGGCGGTGGTGGCGGTGCACGGCTGGCCGCTGTCGCTGGGCGCGCCGGGGGTCGCGACGTTCGACGACGGCGGCGCTCCGCCGGCCGGGGCGGCGCTCCTGGCGCCCGCCGCCGCGTTCGGCGTCGCCGCGGATCCGGCGGCAGCCGCCGGCGCGCCCCTCGCGCAGCTGGTCGCGCAGGGCGAGCCCGGCGGTCCCGTCGCGCTCGCCGGCGAACCGCAGGCCCCGGTCCTCGCTCCGGCCCTCGGCGGCCGCGGGACGAGCGGCTCCCGGCCCCGCGGGCAGGTGCCTGGGGCCGGTCCCGGCGCGAGCGCGGCGAGCCCTGCGCCTGCGCCCGTTCCCGGCCCGCAACCGGTTCCGTCGCCCGGCCAGCCGGGCCAGCCCGGCCCGCAGGGCGGAGGCACGGGCGCCGGCGGATCCTCGACGCCGCCGGTCTCGAGCCCCGGCTCGGGTGCGAACGGGGGCTCCGGCCTCGGCGGCGCGGTCACGCAGGTCACGGGCGGCCTCGGCGGGACGGTGACCCAGACCGGCCAGCAGCTCGGCGGGACCGTGCAGGGGACCACGCAGCAGCTCGGCGGCGCGGTCGGCCAGGTCAGCCCCGCCGCCGGGCAGGTCGTGACGCAGACCGGCCAGGTCGCCGGCGGCGTCGTCGGCGGTGCCACGAGAGCGGCCGGCCAGGTCGTCGCGGGTGCGGGAACGGTGGTCGGCGGGCTGCTCGGCGGCCTCGGCAGAGGCAGAGCCGGCTGAGCGCGGCGGGCCGGCGCCGGGCTGCGGCCCCGGCGATCGACGGCGAGCGGGCATAATCACGCCCGCATGGCCGCCACCGAGCACCACGAGCTGCAACGGCTCGCCCACGTCCTGCCGCTCGGCAGCCGCGTGAATGCGCGCGGCCACCTCGAGGTGGGCGGCTGCGACACGGTCGAGCTGGCGCGCGAGTACGGCACGCCCGCCTACGTGTACGCCGAGGACGACCTGCGCGCCCGCGCCCGCGCCTACGTCGAGGCGATGCGAACGCGCCATGACGACTTCGACGTGCTGTTCGCCTCCAAGGCGTTCCCGTGCACGGCCGCGTACAAGCTGTTCGCCGCGGAGGGGATCGCCTGCGACGTCGCCTCCGGCGGGGAGCTGGCGCTGGCGCTGCGCGGCGGCTTCGACCCGGCGCGCATCTACCTGCACGGCAACGCGAAGTCGCTGGGCGAGCTGGAGGAGGCGATCGACGCGGGCGTCGGCCACGTCGTGCTCGACTCGTTCGACGACGTCGAGCGGCTCAAGCGCGTGGCGGGCGAGCGCGGCGTGCGCCAGGCGGTGCTGATCCGCGTCACGCCCGGCGTCGCCGGCAGAACGCACGCGTCGATCTCGACCGGCCAGGCGGACTCGAAGTTCGGCTTCGGGATGGACGACGCACGCGTCGCGATCGAGCGCGTGCGCGGCTGCGCGCACCTCGACCTGCAGGGCCTGCACATGCACATCGGCTCGCAGCTGCTGTCGCTCGACGCCTACCGCCCGGCCGTCGAGGCGATCGCGACGCTCGGCGACTTCCCCGTCTACAACCTCGGCGGCGGCCTCGGCGTCGCCTACACGGCCGACCAGCAGCCGCCATCGATCGAGGACTACGTCGACGTGCAGGTGCGCGCGGCGAACGAGCTGCTCGGCACGGGCAAGAAGCTGCTGATCGAGCCGGGGCGCTCGCTCGTCGCGAACGCGTGCGTGACGCTCTACACGGTGCAGACCGTCAAGCGCAACGTCTCGACCTGGGTCGGCGTCGACGGCGGCATGTCCGACAACCTGCGCCCGATGCTCTACGGCTCGGTCTACGAGGCGTTCTTCGCGGACCGAGCCGACGCGGCCGGCACCGGCGAGCGCTGCCACGTCGCGGGCAAGCACTGCGAGTCGGGCGACGTGATCGTGCGCGACGTGCCGCTGGACGATCCGCGGCCGGGGGACGTCCTGGTGACGCCCGCGACCGGCGCCTACGGCCACGCCATGGCGAACAACTACAACGGCATCCCGCGCCCGCCGGTGATCTTCTGCAAGGACGGCGACGCGCGCGTCGCCGTGCGGCGCGAGACCTACGACGACCTGGCTGCTCGTGACGTCTCCTGACGCCCGCTTTCGCGTCGGCCTGCTCGGGCACGGGACGGTCGGCGCGGCGTTCGCGGCGCTGCTGCCGCAGCGTGCCGACGCCGTCGCCGCGGTCACCGGGCTGCGCCCCGAGATCACGGGCGTGCTGACGCGTTCGAGAGGCGACTTCGAGGCGCTGCTCGCCGACAGCGACCTGATCGTCGAGCTGATCGGCGGGATCGAGCCGGCGCGCGACTACGTGATGCGCGCGATGCGCGCCGGCAAGCACGTCGTGACGGCCAACAAGCAGCTGCTGTCCCAGCACGGCGAGGAGCTGTGGGCGGTCGCGCGCGAGCAGAACGTGCAGCTGCGCTTCGAGGCCGCCGTCGCCGGCGTCGTGCCGGTGATCCGCGTGCTGCAGGAGTCGCTCGCGGCCGCGCACGTCGAGCGCATCCACGGGATCGTCAACGGGACGACGAACTTCATCCTGAGCGAGATGGCGAGAACGGGCGCGACCTACGCCGATGCGCTCGCAGAAGCGCAGCGGCTCGGCTACGCCGAGGCCGACCCGAGCGACGACGTCAACGGCAAGGACGCGGCCGCGAAGATGGCGATCCTCGCGCGCCTCGCGTTCGACACGCCGGTCCACCTCGACCAGGTCGTCTACGAGGGGATCGAGCAGCTCGCGCCCGACGACCTCGAGTACGCGCGCGACCTCGGGCTCGGCCTGAAGCTGATCGGCACCGCCGAGCGGGTCGACGGCGGCCTGTCCGTGCGCGTGCACCCGGCGTTCCTGTACCCGGGCCATCCGCTCGCGTCCGTCAACGGGCCGTTCAACGCGGTGACCGTCGAATCCGAGGCGATCACGGAGATCACGATGTCGGGCCCGGGTGCCGGCGGCCCTCAGACCGCCAGCGCGGTGCTCGGCGACGTCGTCAGCGCGATGATCCCGCCGGCCTCGACGCCGCCGACGAGCGGGCGCCTCGAGATCGTCGCCGACGTCGTCTCGGCCTTCTACCTGCACCTGGAGGTGCCCGACACGCCCGGCGTGCTCGCGAGCATCGCCGGCGTGCTCGGCGACCACGGCATCTCCGTCAAGTCGGTCGTGCAGAAGGGCCTCGGCGACAACGCGCGGCTCGTGATGGTCGTGCACCCGGTGCTCGAATCGCGCTTCTTCGCCGCGCTCGCGCAGCTGGGGGAGATGGGCGACGTGCGCACGCCGCCGCGCTCGATCCGCGTGATCGAGGAGCAGTTCTCGTGAGTCGCGGGCTGGGGCTGATCGAGCGCTACCGCGAGCGGCTGCCGTTCGCCGACGGCGATCCCGTGATCACGCTCGGCGAGGGCTCGACGCCGCTCGTGCACGCCCCGGCGCTGTCGGAGCGCGTCGGGGCCGAGGTGTGGCTGAAGCTGGAGGGGCTCAACCCGACCGGCTCGTTCAAGGACCGCGGCATGACGTGCGCGGTATCGGCCGCGGTGCGCGAGGGCGCCAAGGCGGTCATCTGCGCGTCGACCGGCAACACCTCCGCGTCCGCCGCCGCCTACGCGGCGCGCGCGGGGATCCGCTGCGCGGTGCTCGTGCCCGACGGCAAGATCGCGACGGGCAAGCTCGCGCAGGCGCTGATGCACGGCGCGCGCGTGATCGTGCTGCGCGGCAACTTCGACGAGGCGCTCAAGCTCGTGCGCGAGCTGGCCGACCGCCACCCGATCTCGCTCGTCAACTCCGTCAACAGATACCGGCTGGAGGGGCAGAAGACGGCCTCGTTCGAGGTCGTCGAGGCGCTCGGCGAGGAGCGTCCGCTCGACGCGCTCTGCATCCCGGTCGGCAACGCCGGCAACATCACCGCGTACTGGAAGGGCTTCCGCGAGCTGGGCCTCGCGCCGCGCATGTTCGGCTTTCAGGCCGCGGGCGCCGCGCCGCTGGTGGAGGGGCAACCGGTCGCGAACCCGGAGACGGTCGCGAGCGCGATCCGCATCGGCAACCCGGCCCGCTGGGAGGAGGCGATGGAGGCGATGACCTCCTCGCACGGCGCGGTGAGAGCGGTGACCGACGCGCAGATCCTCGACGCCTACCGCTTCCTCGCCGCCCGCGAGGGCGTCTTCTGCGAGCCGGCCTCGGCGGCGAGCGTCGCCGGGCTGATGGTGCACGGCGCCGGCGGCGCGGAGCGGATCGCCTGCGTGCTCACCGGCCACGGCCTGAAGGACCCGGGCACCGCGCTCGACCAGGCAGGCGCGGTCGTGCCGTGCGAGCCGGAGCTGGCGGCCGTCGAGGAAGCCGTCCTCGGATAACGGCAGGATCCGCCCGTGGTCCGCCGCCGCCTCGTTCGCGTCCCCGCCTCGTCGGCCAACCTCGGCCCGGGCTTCGACGCACTCGCGGCGGCGCTCTCGCTCCACCTCGAGGTGGAGGTGCTCGAGACCGGCAGCTTCGCGATCGAGACGGACCTGCAGATCGCGACCGACCGTCGCAACCTCGTCGTGCGCGCGTTCGAGCGGCTGCACCCGGCCGACGACTTCACCTTCCGCATCCACTCGGACATCCCGCTGTCGGGCGGGCTCGGGTCGAGCGCGGCGGCGATCGTCGCGGGGCTGACGGCCGCCGACCACCTGTTCGAGCTCGACGCCGACGTGTTCGCGCTCGCCTGCGACGTCGAGGGGCATCCCGACAACGTCGCGGCCGCCGTCCACGGCGGGTTCGTGATCTGCGCCGACGGGGCCGTCACGCGCTTCGACCCGCCGACCGGGCTGGAGGGGCTGCTCGTCGTCCCGCGCGAGGCCGTGCGCACGGCCGAGGCGCGCGCGGCGCTGCCCGCCGAGGTGCCGATGGCGGACGCGGTCCACAACGTCGCGCACGTCGCGCTGCTGACGCTCGGCCTCGCCCGCGGCGACTGGGAGCTCGTCGGTCGCGGCCTCGACGACCGTCTGCACCAGCCGCATCGCGCGCACCTCTACCCGCGCTCGGCCGAGCTGGTGCGCGACGCGCGCGCGCTCGGCGCGCTCGGCGCGACGATCTCCGGCGCCGGCCCGACCGTGCTCGTGTGGAGCCATTACGAGCAGACCGCGGCCGTCGCCGAGCGGCTGCGCGAGCGCGCCGAGGGCTGGGCGGACGTGCTGCGCGTGCCGTTCGAGTCCCAGGGCGCCGACGTGGTCGACGTCTGAGCAGCTCGCGGCGCCGCGTCACGCGCTGATCGTCACGACCGTCCCGAGCGGGATCGCGTGGACGAGGCGGCGCACGTCGGCGGCCGGCGCGCGCAGGCAGCCGAGGCTCGCCGCGGAGCCGATCGTCCCGGGCAGGTCGGTGGCGTGGATCGCGATCCGGTCCCCGCCGCCCCAGCCCTGCGGCGTGTGCGGCTGGCGGGCGCTGAGCGCGAGGATGCAGCAGCCGTACGGCGAGCTGGGGTCGTTCGTCAGCAGCTTGTCGGTGACGGCGAAGCTGCCGGTCGGCGTCGGCGTCGAGGACCCGCCGATCGCGACGGGAAAGCGCATCACGACGCGGCCGGCGCGCCGCACGACGATCTGGCGGCGGCGCAGCGAGGCGACGATGCCGTAGTCCGAGCGGTACGGCACGAGCGCCGTGTTCACGGCGACCCAGCCGATCCGCCCGTTCGGCAGCGCGGAGCTGATCACGCCCAGCCACGAGCCGCGCTGCCGCACGACCGGCAGCACCGTCGCGGAGCCGAACTGCGTGTGCGGCACGACGCCGCCGACGACGGGGCCGCCGGGGGAGGCGTGCAGCCGCACGGGGCGCGTCACCTGGACGGTGAGCTGGCCGGGCGCCGTGCGCGCCGGACGCGGGGCGGCCGCCGCGGCGGTTGCGGGCGGTGGGGCCGTGCCGGTCGCGGGCGCCTGCGGCACGACCACGAGCGTCGTGGCTCGCGGGGCGATGCTCCCCCCGCCGCAGCCGCCGAGCGTCAGCGCGAGGAGCGCGAGCAGTCCGGCGCTACGCCGCCACGTCATCCAGCAAGGGTTGCAGACGCGCGCGGGCGTCCTCCAACCCGAGCCGCGTCAGCAGCTCGTCCGCGACGCGCAGGTAGTCGGCGCCGAGGTCCGGGCGGTAGTCGACGATCGACTGCGCGCGCTCGGCCGACTCCGCGTACGCGATCGACTGGCGGATCGTCTGCTCGACGAGCTTCTCGCCGAAGTGCTCTCTGAGCGAGTCGAACGCCTCGCGCGAGTGGCGCGTGCGCATGTCGGCGATGTTCAGCACGACGCCGAGCCACTCGAGGTCGGGGTTGAGGTTCTCGCGCGCCAGCTCGATCACCTCGAGCGCCTGCTCGACGCCCTGCATCGCGAAGTACTGCGCCTCGGCCGACAGCAGCGCGTACTCGGCCGCGACGAGCGCGTTGACGGTCAGCAGGCCGAGCGCGGGCGGGCAGTCGATCAGCACGACGTCGTAGCCGTCGTGGACCTCGCGCAGCGCGCGGCGCAGCGTCAGCTCGCGGCCCATCTTGCCGCTCATCGCGAGCTCCGACTCGGCCAGCCCGAGGTTCGCCGGGATGATCCCGTCGTGGACCGCGTCGGCCGCTCTCGCGCGGCCGCTCAGCACGTCGCCGACGGTCGGGCTGGCCTCGGGATCGACGTCGAGGTAGTCCGACAGGTTGCCCTGGGGATCGAGGTCGACCGCGAGCGTCGAGAGGCCGATGCGCCGGAAGACGTCGGTGAGCGTGCGCACCATCGTCGTCTTTCCGGTGCCGCCCTTCTGCGAGAGGACTGCGATCGTGACCGCCATGCGCGCCGCGGACGATAGCGCCGCGGCGCGGGCGACCCGCCGGTCTGCGTCGCGTCTCAGCCGACGAGCGAGCCGCGCTCGGGCGCGAACAGCTCGTCGTGCTCGGCGGTGACGACCGGGACGTCGACGAACGACAGGCGGTGGCGGCCGACGACGAGCTCGTCGCCGTCGCGCAGCGGATGCCACTCGATCCGCTCGCCGTTGACGAACACGCCGTTGAGGCTGCGGTCGTCGAGCACGCGCACGCCGTCGGGCTGGCGCACGACGAGCGCATGGCGGCGCGAGACGGTCGGGTCGTCGAAGCGCACGTCGGCCGCGAGGCTGCGGCCGATGCGCGTCCACTCGCGCGTCAGCTCGTGCACGACCGCCTCGTCGCCCTCCACATAGACGAGGTACTGGCCGGGCGCCTCGACCTCGGCGCGCAGCTCCGCCAGGCGCAGCTCGTCGTCGCTCGACGCGTCGGGCAGCGACGGGGCCGGCACGCTCGCGGTCGTGAACAGCGACGCGCGCACGAACGCCTCCCCGCCACAGCTCGGGCAGGGCGGCAGCATGTCGGCCGCCGCGAGAGACACGACGTAGTCGCAGGCCGCGCAACGGAACGTGCCGGTGCCGACGAGGGTTCCTGACGTGTGTGACTCCATGTCCCCAACCTCCACTGCACCGCCACGAGAGGGGGCGACGACGCAGGTAACAGATGTGATGACGAACGAACCAGGCGCGGTGCGCTCGCCTGGCCGCGGGGGCGGCCCGGGCTCCTCCTACCCAACCACGCGCTGCGCCGAAACGTCGGCGAGCGGTACGTACGCGTACCTGACGTGCGCCAACCTGGCGCACGCGGGAGGAGCGGCGCGTCCGCCGGCGAACCGATAGGCATGTCGCAGACGGTCCACCACGCGCCCGAGCTCGAACGCCATCTCCTGCGTCGCAGCGTGATGGCGCTCGCGGCCGGTCGCGACCACTGCGACGGCTGCCACCGCACGCCGCTCGTCGGCGAGCGGATGCACGTCTACGACGGCGGCCGCGTGCTGTGCGAGCTGTGCCGTCGCGAGCGCCGCGAGGCGCCGGTGCGCTCCCAGCCGGTGCACGGCAGCGAGCACGGCCTCACGGTCCGCCGCGCGGCCTGACGGCCGGCGGGCGGCAGGCCGATCTCGGCGGCCGTTCACTACACTCCGGCCCGCCGTGGACCCCGTCGTCGTCAGCGTCAACATCGCCCGCCCGCGCGCGGAGCTGTTCGCCTACCTGTCCGACGTCGCGAACCACCCGGAGTTCAAGGACCACTACCTCAGCGACTGGCACCTGACGCGCGAGGAGAGCGCCGGCCGCGGCGCCGGCGCGCGCTTCCGCGAGCGGCTGCCGTTCAACCGCTTCGGCTGGGGCGACTACACGCTGGTCGAGGTCGATCCGCCGTACCGCATCCTCGAGCGCGGCCGCAGCGGCAAGTTCAACCGCGTGCGCGCGCTCGGCGAGTGGACGCTGCACGACGCCCCCGGCGGCATGACGCGCGTCGAGTACCGCTACGAGACGCAGCCGGCCAAGCCGAGCGATCGCATGATGGAGCTGGTCGCCGGCCGCGGCTGGTGGAAGCGCAAGCTGTCGCGCTCCGTCCGGCGCCTCCAGGCGATCCTCGAGGAGGATCGCTCGCGCGGCAGACGAGCGACGATCGCCGCCCGCTAGACCAATACACTTCCCGCCCCTCATGACGAATCGACTCCTCCGACTCCCACTGCTGCTCGCCCTCACGCTGGTCGCCGCCCTCACGCTCGCCGCCTGCGGCGGCGAGAGCGAGCCGACCCACCACGGCATCGACGAGGGCTCCTACATCCAGGCCGGCCCGCTCGTCTACCAGGTCGAGATCTCGCGGGCGCTCAACCCGAGCAACGTCGAGGACGCCCAGTACCTCGCCGGGCTGCCGGCCGGCACGCCCAGACTCGCCGGCGACGAGGAGTGGTTCGGCGTGTGGCTGCGCGTCCAGAACGCGACGAACCAGCCGCACGTGAGCGCGAGCCAGTTCAAGATCGTCGACACGACCGGGACGACGTACTACCCGATCGCGCTGCCGCGGAGCAACGTCTTCGCCTACCAGCCGGTCGGCGTGCAGAGCCAGAACGGCCAGCCGGTCGAGCCGGATCCGGAGAGCGCCGCCGGCTCGGGCCCGATCAACGGCTCGATGCTGCTGTTCAAGCTGAGAACGTCGGTCTACGCGAACCGCCCGCTGAACCTCGTGATCACGCCCCCCGGCGGCGGCGCGCCGTCGACGGTCGTCCTCGACCTCTAAGACCTCAGCCGCTGGTCGGGTGCTGGAGCGCGGCGGCGAGCACGCCGCGCGCCGCCGGCGCCGCGACGTCGCCGCCCGCGCCGGCTTCGGGGAACAGCAGCCCGACCGCGATGCGTGGGCGCTTCGACGGCGCGAACGCGACGAACCAGGCGTCCGTTCTCGGGATCGGCGGGGCGTTGGCGGCCTGCTGCTGGTCCTGGCCGGCGGGCGGCACGGTGTCGGCGATCTCGGCGGTGCCCGTCTTGCCCGCGACCTGCGCGCCCGGGATCGCCGCGGCGGTGCCGGTCCCGTAGGCGACCACCGCGCGCATCATGCGCGCGACCTCGCGCGCGACGGGCGGCCGCGTCACGCGCACGAAGCGCGGTCGCTGGCCGAGCTGCAGCGTCGGGATCGGCCGCAGGCCGTCGTCGGCGATCGTCGCGGCGACGGTCGTCATCTCCAGCGTCGTCGCCTGCACCAGCCCCTGCCCGATCGCCGAGGAGCCGACGGCGAGGTCGTCGCCGATCGCGCCCGCGCTCGGGATCGTGCTCTCCTGCGCGCCGGGGATCGTCGGCTGCTCGTTGAAGCCGTAGCGCTGGGCGACGTCGACGAGCCGTCTGGCGCCGAGTCTCGCGCCGAGCGGCGCGAAGACGGAGTTGCACGAGTTCGCGAACGCGTTCACGAGCGTGCCGCCGCAGTACTCGCCGTTGGCGTTCTCGAGTCTCACGCCCGCCAGGAACGCCGCGTCCTCCACCGGGAACGTCGTCTGCGGCTGCGCGACGTGCGACTCGAGCGTGCCGGTGAGGGTGACGATCTTGAACGTCGAGCCCGGCGGCTGGAGCGCCGAGAAGGCGACGCCGGCGAGCGCCAGCACCTCGCCGCTGCGCGGGTCGAGCGCCGCGACGCCGCCGTAGCGGCCGGCCAGCGCCGTGATCGCGGCCTGCTCGAGCGCGGGGGAGATCGTCGTGTGGATCGGCTGCGCCGCCCGCGGCACGCTGCGCGCGACGACGCGGTCCCCGGCCGTCAGCGTGCCGCCGGGCTGCCCGGCCAGCTGGGTCTCGAACACGCGCTCGAGCCCCGAGGAGCCGACGAGCGCGCCGGGCGGATAGCCGAGCGCGCGCAGCTGGCTCGCCTCGTCCGCCGGCGCCGGCTGGAGGCTGCCGACGATCTCGGCCGAGACGACCGGTGCGTCGGAGTGGCGATCGCTGCCGGCCGCGAGCACGGTCCCGTCGCGCGCGAGCAGCGTGGCGCGCGTCGGCAGCGCGGTCTGGCGCGTGAGCTGCTGTCCCGGACCCAGCCCGGGGAAGACCGCGTTCGGTCGCCACGCGACGCGCATCGCGTCGCCGCTGCCGCTGACCGGCAGCTCCAGCGTCCCGTGGACGAGCCCGAACACGCGCGTGCGCAGCAGCAGCGTCACCGGGATCGCGTCGCCCGAGCGGTTCCCGACCTTCCCCACGACGAGCGACCCGAGCGTCGCCGTCTCGGCCGCGTCGCGGTAGGCGGCGGCGAAGTCCTGGAAGGAGGTGCGCGCTCTCGCGGCGCCGTCGAGCAGCGCGTACATGCGCCCGTAGTCGCCCTGCGCCCACAGCGTCGCGTAGCGCTTCGCGGTTGCGCGCTCGGCGCCGCCGGGGCCGCCGCCCAGCAGCAGCCCGACGACCAGCGCGAGCAGTGCGAGCGCGCCGAGCGCCGGCAGTCCGCGGCGCAGCAGGCGCCGGCGCCGCTCGACGTCGGAAGGGGAATAGCGCGGCGCGGGCTGCGCGTCCCTGCTGGCACCTGCCTCCACGCCTGCGGAGCGTAGATCATGCGGCGGCGCGCGGCCCCACCCGGCGCGTCCTGCATCCTGTCCTTCAGATGACGACGCTGGACTGGATCATCGTCGTGCTCGTGGTGGTGTTCGGCCTCGCGGGCTTCCGGCGCGGCTTCATCGTCGGCGCGCTGGCGCTCGGCGGGTTCGCCGCGGGCGCGATCCTGGGCGCGCACCTCGCTCCGCGGCTGCTGCCCGACGGCGCGCGCTCGCCCTACGCGCCGCTGTTCGCGCTCGCCGGCGCGCTGCTGCTCGGCGGGCTGCTGGCCGGCGCGCTGGAGCGGCTCGGCGCGCGGCTGCGCAACGGCCTGTGGATCCCCGGCTTGGGCGCGCTCGACGGCGTCCTCGGCGGGCTGCTGAGCGCGGCGATCGCGCTGGGCCTCGCGTGGCTGGCGGGCGCGGTCGTGCTGCAGACGCCGGGTCTGGGCGCGCTGCGCGTCGACGTGCAGCGCTCGTTCGTGCTGCGCCAGCTCAACGCCGTGCTGCCGCCGTCGGGGCCGCTCCTCAACGCGCTCGCGCGCTTCGACCCGCTGCCGTCGATCGCCGGGCCGGGCGCGGCGGTCGCGCCGCCGTCGCGGACCGTGCTGGGCACGCCCGGCGTGCGCGCCGCCGCGCCGAGCGTCGTGCGGATCCTCGGGACCGCCTGCGGCCTCGGCATCGAGGGCAGCGGCTGGGTCGGCGCGCCCGGGCTCGTCGTCACGAACGCGCACGTCGTCGCCGGCGAGCAGGACACGGTCGTGCAGGCGCCGGGCGACGGGGCCGGCAGCCGCCCGGCGACGCTCGTCCGGCTCGACGTGCGCGACGACGTCGCCGTGCTGCGCGTCGACGGGCTCGACGCGGCGCCGCTCGCGCTCGCGCCCGACCCGGCGTCCGGCACCGCGGGCGCGATCCTCGGCTATCCGCTCGACGGCCCGTTCGACGTCGAGGCGGGGCGGATCGGCGCCACGCGCGCCGTCATCTCGCAGGACGCCTACGGGCGCGGGCCGGTGCGCCGCGACGTCACGCCGCTGCGCGGGCGGGTGCGCAGCGGCAACTCCGGCGGGCCGGTCGTCGACGCGCAGGGGCAGGTGCTGGCGACCGTCTTCGCCGCCAGAACCGGGTCCCCGCCCACCCAGCCGGGTGGCTACGGGGTCCCGAACGCGGTCGTCGGCGACGCGCTCGCCGCGGCGCGCACGAGCGGCCGGGTGCCGAGCGGCGAATGCGCCGGCTGACCAGACCGCTACCCTCCACGGGCTCATGAGCGTCAAGACCCTCGTCATCGCCGAGAAGCCGTCCGTCGGCAGAGACCTCGCCCGCGTCCTGCCCGGCCCGTTCCAGAGAGGCGAGGGCGTGCTCGAGGGCCCGCAGCACGTCATCACCTGGGCGGTCGGCCATCTCGTGCAGCTCGCCGAGCCGGACGAGTACGACGACAAGTTCAAGAGATGGCGCATGGCCGATCTGCCGATCGTGCCCGACAAGTTCAAGCTCGTCGTGCGCGACGAGCGCTCGAGAAGACAGATGAACGTCGTCAAGCGCGCGCTGGGGCGCGACGACGTCGAGCTGGTCATCAACGCCTGCGACGCCGGCCGCGAGGGCGAGCTGATCTTCGCCTACCTGTACGAGAAGGCCGGCTCGAAGCTGCCCGTCCAGCGCCTGTGGCTGTCGTCGATGACGAAGGCGGCGATCGAGGACGCGTTCTCGCACCTGCGGCCGGGCTCGGAGCTGGCGTCGCTGGAGGATGCCGCCCGCTCGCGCAGCGAGGCGGACTGGATCGTCGGCATGAACGCGACGCGCGCGGCGACGATTCGCCTGCGCTCGTCGTTCGACGGGGCCGTGTCGCTCGGCCGCGTGCAGACGCCGACGCTGGCGATCCTCGCCCGCCGCGAGGAGGAGATCCGCGCCTTCAGACCGGAGCCGTACTGGATCGTCGACGCGTCGTTCGCGGCTGTTGGGGAGCGGCTGTACGAGGGTCGGTACCACGCGGGCGCACAGCCCCGGGTCGCATCTGCTGACGAGGCTTCCGCAATCGTCGCGGCCTGCCGGGGCATCGAGGGGACGATCTCCAAGCTTGAGAAGACCAAGCGCAGAGAGCGCGCGCCGCTGCTCTACGACCTCACCTCCCTGCAGCGCGACGCCAACTCGCGCTTCGGCTTCTCGGCGCGGCGCACGCTCGCCGCCGCGCAGCGCCTGTACGAGGAGCACAAGGCGCTCACGTATCCGCGCACCAGCTCGCGCTACCTGCCGAGCGACATGATCCCCGAGATCAAGCCGATCGCCGCGATCGTCGGCGGCCGGCGCGAGTACGCGGCCGGCGCGGCGTTCGTGACCGGGCTCGACATGCTGCCGCTCGGCCGCGTGGTCAACAACGAGAAGGTCACCGACCACCACGCGATCATCCCGACGAACGCGCCGCACCCGGTCGACAAGATGAGCGACGACGACGTCCGCATCTACGACCTCGTCGCACGGCGCTTCCTCGCCGTCTTCCACCCCGAGGCCGTGTTCGAGAACACGAAGGTCGAGACCGAGGTCGCCGGCCACGTCTTCCGCACGCGCGGCAAGGTGATGCTCGTGCCGGGCTGGCGCGGCGTCTACGGCGAGGAGGCCGACGCCGAGCCGAGAGAGGGCGACGAGGACGAGGGCCGCGAGCAGCGGCTGCCGAGACTCGAGCAGGGCGAGGCCGTCGAGACGCGCGACATCCGCTCCGAGGAGAAGGAGACGAAACCGCCGCGGCGCTACTCCGAGGGCTCCCTGCTGGGCGCGATGGAGACGGCCGGCAGACTCGTCGACGACGAGGAGCTGCGCGAGGCGATGAAGGACTCCGGCATCGGCACCCCGGCGACGCGCGCGGCGATCATCGAGCGCCTGCTCGCGGTCGGCTACATCGAGCGCGACGCGCGCGCGCTGGTCGTCACCGAGAAGGGGCTGAACGTCGTGCGGCTGCTCGACGGGCACCAGCTGACGTCGCCCTCACTGACGGGCGACTGGGAGCACCGGCTGGCGAAGATCGAGACGGGCGAGGACTCGCGCAAGGCGTTCATGGGCGACATCGTCAAGTTCGCCGAGGCGACGGTCGCGACGCTCGACGAGAAGCTCAGAGACGTGCGGATCCCGCGCGCGAACCTCGGCCCGTGCCCGGTCTGCGGCCACGACATCGTCGAGAACCGCAAGGGCTACTCCTGCTGGTCGCGCGAGGACCCCGGCTGCGGCTTCGTGATCTGGAAGGCGAAGGCCGGCAAGACGCTGACCGCCGCGATCGTGCGCGAGCTGATCCGCACCGGCCGCACCGAGAGAGCCGTCACCGGCTTCAGAGGCCGTAGCGGCCGCTCCTTCCGCGCCCGCCTCGCGCTCGAGCAGACCGACGAGGGCCGTTGGCGCGTCGAGTTCGACGAGCCCTGGGCCCGCGAGGGGGCGAAGCCCCCCGAGGCCGAGGCCGACGCGGCCGCTGCGGACGGCGCCGCCGCCCCGGCCGCCGAGGCCCCCGCCGAATCCGCCGTCGCATAGCGGCGGATTCCCCGCCACTCCTCCGCAGAATCGGCACACTCCGCGTCCCACACGCGCGCCCGCGGCTGCCACCATCGCTGGCATGCCCGCCGACCTGCAATCCGGGTACCGCAGCGGTACCCAAACTGACAGTCATCGAGAGAGAGCAATAGGAGCGCTGGCAGCGCGCCAGCACGGCGTGGTCACCCGGCGCCAGCTCCTCGATGCAGGAGTGACCGCGCGGATGGTCCACCGCCGGATCCGCTCCGGCCTCCTCCTGAGACTCCATCCGGGCGTCTACGCCGTCGGCCATGCCCAGCTCCGCCGCGAGGGGCGGTGGCTCGCGGCGGTGCTGGCGGCGGGGCCGGGCGCCGCGCTGAGTCACCGCTCCGCCGCGGCGCTGCACGGGATCCGTGAGTCGAACGGCGCAATCGACGTGACGACGACGCGCCGAGTCGCCACGCGAGGCGTCGTGCTCCACCGGACGACCGCCCTCGATGGCCAAGACCTCACGACCCGCAGCGGCATCCGGACGACCACCATCGCCCGCACGCTCGTGGACCTCGCCGGGACCCTCGCCCCGGACCAGCTCGCCAAGCTGCTGCGCGAGGCCGATCGCGCCGGGCGGCTCGGAGCACAGACCGTCTGGGCGGCGCACGAGCGGGTCGCCACGCGACGGGACGCGGGCGCGAGAGCGCTGCGCGCCGCCCTCGCCCAGCACCAGCGCCTCGCCACGTCCCTCACCCTCTCCGAGCTCGAGGACCGCTTCCTCGCCCTCCTCGATGCCGAGGACCTGCCGCGGCCGTTGACGAACCACCCCGTCGCCGGCTTCAAGCTCGACGCCGCATGGCCGCAGGCCCGCCTCGCGGTGGAGCTGGACAGCTGGGCCTACCACCACGACCGCGCCGCGTTCCAGGCGGATCGCGCTCGGGACGTGACGCTGACTCGCGCCGGCTGGACGGTCGTCCGCTTCACGCACGCCGACGTCGTCGACAGACGGCCGCACGTCGTGGAGACGTTGCGCGAGCTGCTCGCGCGCTGAGGCGTCCCCGGCGCGCGCCACCATGTCGAGCCCGTGCCCCTGAAGCTCGTCATCGGTCCCGCGAACTCGGCGAAAGCCGGCGCCGTGCTGGACGCCTTCCGCGCCAGCGCGCGGCGCGACCCGTGGCTCGTGGTGCCGACCGCGGCCGACTGCGCGCACTACGAGGGCGAGCTGGCACCGGACGGCATGCTCCGCGGGGGCACCGTCGCCACCTTCGGGCGCTTCGTGCGCGAGATCGCGACCCGCGCCGGCTACGCGGCCCGCACGATCGGCCCGCTGCAGCGCGAGCAGCTCGTCGCCGAGGCGGTCGCCGGCGCCCACCTGCAGGCGCTCGCGCCGATCGCCCGCTCGCGCGGCCTGCTCGCGGCGGCCGTGGCGTTCACGGCCGAGCTGGAGCGGGCGCTCGTCACGCCGCAGCGGCTCACGGCCGCCGCGCGCGCATGGCCCGGCGCACCGCCCGCGCTGCACGAGGGGGCGGCGATCTACGACCGCTACGCCCGCGCGCTGGAGCGGCTCGGCACCGTCGATTCCGACCTGTTCGCCTGGCGCGCGCTCGACGCGCTGCGCGCGCAGCCCGGCGCGTGGGGCGCGACGCCCGTCCTGCTCTACGGCTTCGACGACCTCACGCCGCTGCAGCGCGACGCGGTCGAGACGCTCGCGCGCGTCGCCGGCGCGGAGGTGACCGTCTCGCTCACGTACGAGCCGGGGCGCGCGGCGTTCGCCGGGCGCGCGTCGACGGTCGAGGAGCTGCGCCAGTTCGCGACCGACGTGCAGGAGCTGCCGGCGCTCGCCGACCATTACGACCCGCCGGCGCGCGACGTGCTGCACCACCTCGAGCGCGGCCTGTTCGAGCCGTTCCCCACGCGCGTCGATCCGGGCGACGCCGTCAAGCTGCTGGTCGCCGGCGGCGAGCGCGCCGAGGCCGAGCTGGTCGCGGCGGAGGTGCTGCGGCTGCTCGCGGACGGCGTCCCCGGCGAGCAGATCGCCGTCGTCTACCGCACGCCAGCACGCGTCGCCTCGCTCGTCGAGCAGGTCTTCGGCGCCTACGGGATCCCCCACGCCTTCGACCGGCGCGAGCCGTTCGCCCACACCGCGCTCGGGCGCGGACTGCTCGCGCTCGCCCGCTGCGCGCTGCTGCCCGACCAGGCGACCGCGGCCGACCTGCTCGCCTACCTGCGCACGCCCGGTCGCCTGCGGCGGCTGGAGCTGGCGGACCGGCTCGAGCTGGACGTGCGACGCGCGGCGATCGCCGGCGTCGCGGGCGCGCGGGCGGCCTGGGAGGAGGCGAACCCCAGATGGCCGCTGCGCGAGCTCGACCGCCTGCGCGGCGCCGCCGCCGACGGCTCCGCGCCGCTGCTGGCCGCGCTCGCGCGCGAGGCGCGCGCCCTGTTCGCCGCGCCGCACCGCGGCCAGGCGCGCCTGCTCGACCCGGCGGAGGAGGTCGACGCGCGCGCGCTCGTCGTGCTGCTGCGCGCGCTCGACGACCTCGCCGAGCTGGCCGCGACCGCCCCGCATCGCGTCGCCGACGCCGAGGAGCTGCTGGCGGCGCTCGGCGAGCTGGAGATCCCGCTCGGGGAGCCGCCGCGCGCCGGCGCGGTGCTCGTGACCGACCCGCTCGCGATCCGCGCGCGCCGCTTCGACACCGTGATCGTGTGCGGCCTGCAGGAGGGGGAGTTCCCGCGCCCGGCCGTCGCCGAGCCGTTCCTGTCCGACGACCAGCGCCGCGAGCTGGCGACCGCGACCGGCCTGTTCCTCGCGCCGCGCGAGGACGCGCTGGCGGCGGAGCGCTACCTCTTCTACGCGGCCGCCTCGCGGCCGCTGCGGCGCCTCGTGCTGAGCTGCCGCGACGCCGACGAGGAGGGCAACCCGGCGATCCGCTCGTTCTTCGTCGCCGACGTGCAGGCGCTGCTGACCGAGCTGCCGGAGGTCCACCGGCCGCTGTCGGCGCTGACCTGGCCGCTCGACGCCGCCCCGACCGAGACCGAACGCGCCCGCGCCGAGGCGCTCGCCGGGCCGCGCGAGACGCCGGCGCCGCTCGGCTCGCTCGGGCCGGAGGCGCAGGCGGCGCTGCGCCAGCGCGAGGTGCTGTCGGCCGGTTCGCTGGAGACGTACGCGCGCTGTCCCGTGCGCTGGCTGATCGAGAAGGAGCTCGCGCCCGAGCGCTTCGAGCCGGACCCGGAGGCGATGGTGCGCGGGAGCTGCATCCACCGCGTGCTGGAGCGGGCGCTCGGCGAGCTGGAGTGGCCGCTGACGCCCGACAGGCTGGTTGTCGCCGAGGCGGTCGTCGAGCGGATCGTTTCCGAGGAGGCGACGCGCTTCGTGCTCGGCCGCGGCGCCGCTGCGCAGGCGGCCGCGGCGCACGAGATCGCCAGCGACGTCAAGCGGCTGCTGGCGCACGAGGCGCACGGCGGCGGCGCGTTCCGCCCGGCCGAGCTGGAGCTGCGCTTCGGCATGGGGGAGGACACGCTGCCGGCGCTCGCGCTCGGCGAGGACGGCGCGCTGCGCCTGCGCGGCGTGATCGACCGCGTCGACCTCGACCGCGCCGGCCGCGCGCTCGTGCGCGACTACAAGAGCGGCGTGCGGCGGCCCTCGTGGCCGGTCGCGAAGTGGCAGGCGGAGGACCAGCTCCAGGTCGCGCTCTACATGATCGCCGTGCGCGAGCTGCTGGGCCGCGAGCCGGCCGGCGGCGTCTACCAGCCGCTGCGCGGCGACGACCTGCGCGCGCGCGGCGTCGTGCGCGACGACGCCGACGCCGGCGACGTCGTCGTCGACACCGACCGCCGCACGAGCGAGGAGCTGGCCGCCGAGCTCGACGCGGCCGCCGCCCGCGCCTGCGAGCTGGCGGCGCGCCTGCGTGCCGGCACGCTCGGCGCCACGCCCGAGACGTGCGGGCAGGGCGGCTGCGCCTACCCGGGCATCTGCCGGGCGGTCGACGCATGAGCGTCCCGTTCACATCTGAGCAGCAGGCCGCGATCGAGCACCAGGGCGGGCTGCTGCTGACCGCCAACGCCGGCAGCGGCAAGACGTCGGTGATGGCGGAGCGCTTCGTGCTCGCCGCCCGTGCGGAGGGCGGCGACGTCGCGCGGATCCTCGCGATCACCTTCACCGAGAAGGCGGCCGCCGAGCTGAAGACGCGCGTCCGCGACCGCTTCGAGCAGCTCGGCGACGACGAGCGCGCCCGTGCGACGGAGGGCGCCTGGATCTCGACGATCCACTCCTTCTGCGCGCGGCTGCTGCGCACGCATGCGCTCGCCGCCGGGATCGACCCGCGCTTCGCAGTGCTCGACGAGCGCGCGGCGGAGCGATTGGCCGCGGCCGCCTTCGACACGGCGCTCGACGAGCTGGCCGACGCCCACGGGACGGCGGCGCTGGCTCTGATCGCCGCCTATCGCCCGGCCGAGCTGCGCGCCGCGATCGTCGACCTGCACGGCGAGCTGCGCAGCCGCGGGGAGGAGCAGCCCGCGCTCCCGCTCGCGCGCCCGGCGCCGCTCGGCCCGGCCCACAGCGCGCTCGCGCTCGCGCGCGCGCAGACGGCAGCGGAGCTGGAGGTCGCCAGAGACGGCAAGACGGTCGCCCGCGCGCGCGAGGTCGTCGCCGTCTGCGCCGAGTTGCTCGACCGCCCGCTCGACCCGCCGCCGCCCTACGGCGAGGTCGCGGCGCTCGCGCTGCCGCGCAACGGCGCCGCGCTCGCCGGCCCGGGCTGCGCCGCCTACCGCGCCGCGCTCGACGCCTATGCCGACGCTTGCGCCGACCACGCCGCCGTGCCGGTCCACGCACTGCTCGACACGCTCCTCCAATCCTTCGCGCGCCGCTACGCCGAGGCCAAGCACACTGCGTCGGCGCTCGACTTCGAAGACCTCGAGCTGCGCGCCAACCGTCTGCTGCGCGAGCACGAGCCGCTGCGCGCCCGCTACGCGGAGCGCTTCCAGCACGTGATGGTCGACGAGTTCCAGGACACGAACCCGCTCCAGCTCGAGCTGCTCGAGCGGATCGCCGGCGAGCGGCTGTTCGCCGTCGGCGACGAGCTGCAGTCGATCTACGGCTTCCGCCACGCCGACGTGCGCCAGTTCCGCGCCCGGCGCGCGGCGCTCGCGGAGCGCGGCGCGACTGCGACGCTCGCGACGAACTTCCGCAGCCACCGCGAGCTGCTCGACGCCTTCAACGTCGCCTTCGCTCCGCGCTTCGACGCGAGCTTCGTCCCGCTCGTCGCGGGGCGCACCGAGCCCGAGCACGCCGACCCGCGCGAGCCGGACGCGCCGCGCGTCGAGCTGCTCGTCACCGACAGCGCCGCCGACTGGTCCGAGGCCGGGCTCGTGCCGCCGGGAACCGTCCCGCCGGCGCCGCTGTGGCGGATCGCCGAGGCGAAACTGCTGGCGGCGCGCGTGCGCACCCTGCTCGACGCGGGCCGCGCACCCGGCGACGTCGTGCTGCTGTTGCGCGCCACCGGCGATCTCGCCACCTACGAGCGCGCGCTCGTGGAGCTGGCGATCCCGACGTACGTGATCGGCGGCCGCGGCTACTGGGCCCAGCAGCAGGTGCGCGACCTCGCCGCCTACCTGTCGGTGCTCGCGAATCCGCGCGACGGCGTCGCGCTGTGGACGCTGCTCGCCTCGCCGCTCGTCGGCCTCACCGGCGACGCGCTCGTCCAGCTCGCGGCGGCCACGCGCGCCGGCGGCGACGGCCGCGACCCGTGGTGGACGCTGACCGGCGACGACACGCTGCTCGACCGGCTGGGCGAAGCCGACCGCGAGCGCGTCGAGACGCTGCGCGGCTGGCTGCCGCACGAGCGCCGCACGGCCGCGCGCCACGGCCTCGAGACGCTGCTCGACCGCGTCCTCGCCCGCACCGGCTACGACCTGACGCTGCTGCGGATGGAGGGCGGCGCGCGGCGGATGGCGAACGTGCGCAAGCTGATGCGGCTCGCGCGCGAGCACGAGGCGCAGCACGGCCGCGACCTGCGCGGCTTCGTCGACCTCGTCGGGCGGCTCGTCGCGGCCGCGACCGATCCGCGTGCGAGCGAGGACCGCGAGAGCGAAGCGCCCGTCGAGGGCGAGGCGCTCGACGCCGTGCGGCTGATGACGATCCACCGCGCCAAGGGCCTCGAGTTCCCGGTCGTCTGCGTCGCCGACCTCGGCCGCGAGTCGCCGTCGGCCGGCCGCGACATCGTCCGCGTCGGCCGCGACGGCCGCGTCGGGATCCGGCTCAAGACGCTCGACGGCTCCAGACCCCGCGCGGCGCTCGCATACCGCGCGCTGGGCGACGAGCGGCTGCGTGCGGAGGCGGAGGAGGAGGCGCGGCTGTTCTACGTCGCGATGACCCGCGCGCGCGAGCACCTGATCCTCAGCGGCGCGGCGAGATGCGAGACGTGGCCGGAGGCGAGACCGGGCGCCGCCCCTTTGACCTGGATAGGGCCGGCGTTCGTGCCCGACATCGCGAAGCGGGTCGCCCCCGACGCCGAGCCGCGCACGGTCGCGTCGCACGACGGGATCGACGTCGCCGTCGCGATCGCCCGGCCGGCGGTGCTGGCCGCGCTGCCCTCGGGTCCCGCCGAGCTGCGGGCGAGGCCTACCGAACCGACCCCGCCGGCGCGCTCGTCACCACCCGTCCGCTCGGCCGTGCCGGCAGGCCCCGTCCTGCCGCCGCCGGTCGCGACGCTCAGCTACACGAGCCTCCAGCAGCACGCCCAGTGCGGCTATCGCTTCTACCTGGAGCGGGTGCTGAGCCTGCCGCCGACCGACGAGCCGCTGCGCGGCGCGGGCCGCGCCGGCTCCGCCGATCTCGACCCGCGCGTCCGCGGCCGCGTGGTGCACTGGCTGCTGGAGCGGCTCGACTTCGCGAAGTCCGATCCGCCCGATGCGGCGGCCGTGCTGGCGGAGGCCGCTCGCGGCGGGGCCCGCCTCGCCGACGCCGACGCCCGCGAGATCGCGCAGCTCGTCGGCGGCTTCCTCGCGAGCGACGTCCCGCCGCGCCTCGCTTCGCTCACCGACCTCCGTCGCGAGCAGCCGTTCTCGCTGCGGCTGGAGGCGGGGGAGGAGTCGATCCCGCTCGTGGGCGTGCTCGACGCGATCGGGCGCGAGGGGGAGCGCGTGGTCGTCGTCGACTACAAGAGCGACCGCGTCGGGCCGGCGGCGGACCTCGACGCGCTCGTCGCGCACGAGTACGGGATCCAGCGCGCCGCCTACGCGCTCGCCGCGCTGCGCGACGGCGCGACCGAGGTCGAGGTGGTCCACGTCTTCCTCGAACGCCCCGGCCAGCCGGCCGCCGCCACCTTCCGCCCGCAGGACGTCCCGGCCCTCACCGCCGAGCTGGCCGCCCGCGCCGGCGCCGTCCTCCAACGCAGCTTCCCCGTCGCCACCGACCCCGGCCCCCGCATCTGCGACGGCTGCCCCGGCCGCGGCTCGCTCTGCTCGTGGCCGCTGGAGCGAACGCTCGACGTGCCGGAGGGCCGCCTCTTCTGAAGGAGGCGCAGACCCGCGCCCGGCCTCAGGTGCCCGGCGGCTCGCTGTCCCGCGCCGACGTGACCAGCCGGTCGCGCAGCACCGTGAAGCCGATTCCGGCGGCGACGACGGTCAGCAGGTGGCGGATGTCCTCGTCCAAGGCGGCAAGCTCGTCGAAGACGATCAGCAGGACGCCGAGGCGCTCGCCGACGACGCCGATCGGCACCGCCAGGCAGTGGAGCCCGGCGTGCACGCCGAAGGCGCTCGCGGTCGACGGCGCGAGCCACTCCGGTGCGCTGCGCTGCATCAGCGCGGCGAGGTCGTCGTAGCGGGTGACGGTGACCATGTGCGGCCCCAGCAGGCCGCGGCTCGTCGAGCCGAGCGCGAGCTGGCCGGCGACGTAGAGCGCGACGCCCGCGTCGACCGCGCCGAGCCGGCGCACGATCGTGTCGACGGTCGCGCCGAGCAGCGCCTCGCCGGCGTCGCGCTGGAAGCGCTCGGCGAGCGACGCGGCGAGCGCGAGCCAGCGCTGGCGGCGCTGTTCGCGCACGCGCACGCGCGTCAGCTCCTGCTGCACCTCGCCGAGCTCGCGGCGCGCCCGCCGCTCCTCGTCGCGGTCGATCCCGACGAGCGCCACGGCTGGCGGCTCGCCGGCGCGGCCGGGCAGGCGGTAGGCGACCGAGCGCTCGATCGCCCCGCCGCCGGTCCACGCCGGATGGGCGCACTCGAGCGCGGCGGTGTCGCCGGCGAACAGCGTCCGCAGCGTGCGTTCCAGGTCGCTGCCCATGAACCAGGGGAGCGCGTCGAGCCGCGCGCCCGGCGCGATCGCGCCGTCGACCGCCTGCAGCGGCCCGTTCACGTACGCGACGCGCAGCGGCTCCGGGCCGGACACCATCACGACCGGGATCGGGGCGACGGCGGCGATCGTCGCGAGCGTCGCGTCCGAGACGCCGGAGGCCGTCCCGCCGGTCGCCTCGGCGATCGCGCGCGGCAGCGGGACGCCCTGCTCGGCGGCGCGGCGCACGGCGACGACGCGCGCCGCGTCGGCGAGCGCATAGCGGCGCGGTCCGTGCGCGATCCGCGCCGGGCGCGGGAAGTCGAAGCGCCGCTCCCACGTGCGCAGGCGCTCTCGCGAGACGCCCGTCAGCTCCGCGAACTCGGTGGCGCTGACGGTCTGACCGCCCTTGTCCACCCGCGTGTTGTATCGCAGCGGACGCGTCTGCACCAGTGACCGTGTCTGTCCACCTTGTCATCCCCCGTTGTCCGTAGAGGATGACGACACCGGTCCCCGCCAGGAAACCGGTTCCGCCACGAAGGAGGCACGGCATGTCCGCCACGGTCGTCCGCCTGCCTGTCGATCCACTGGTCGACGAGCACGAGCTGCTGCGTCGCTGGCACGAGGACGGCGACGAGCAGGCTCGCCGCCTCCTGATCGAGCGCATGATGCCGCTGGTGCGCTCGCTCGCCCGCCGCTACGCGAACCGCGGCGAGCCGCTGGACGATCTGGAGCAGGTCGGCTGCGTCGGCCTGATCAAGGCCGTCGACCGCTTCGACCTCGACCGCGAGCTGCGCTTCTCGACGTTCGCGGTGCCGACGATCCTCGGCGAGATCAAGCGCCACTTCCGCGATCGCGCCTGGTCGGTGCGCGTCTCGCGCGGCCTGCAGGAGCTGAGCGCGAAGGTCACGCGCGAAGTCGACCGCCTGTCCACGAAGCTCGGACGCTCGCCGACGATCGAGGACATCGCCGAGGCGACCGGCGTCACGCCCGAGCAGGTGCTCGAAGCGCTCCAGGGCGCCCAGGCCTACAGCACGGTCCCGCTCGACGAGCCGCTCGGCGACGACGGCGAGCCGGTCGCGCGCATCGGCGCCGAGGACCCGGGCTTCCTGGCCGCCGAGCAGCGCGTCGAGCTGAGCCGCGGGCTGCGCCTGCTGAGCGAGCGCGAGCGCCGGATCCTGCTGCTGCGCTTCTTCGCCGGCCTCACGCAGCGCGAGATCGCCGAGCGTGTGGGCATCTCGCAGATGCACGTCTCGCGCCTGCTGCGCCGCTCGCTCGAGCGGATGGCGGACACGCTCGGGCCGTCGGCGCTGGGCGCCTGACGCCGCGGCGGCGGCGCGTCCGCCGCCGCGCAAGACCGCGTTCGCGGGTTGCCGCGGCCGCCCGCGGGTAGTAGAAACGCCTCATGCCTCGCGCGATCTGGAGCGGCGCGATCAGCTTCGGGCTGGTCAACGTGCCGATCAAGCTGTACAGCGCCACGTCGCAGAAGACGGTGCGCTTCCACCAGCTGCACGCGAGAGACGGCGTGCGCATACAGCAGAAGCGCGTCTGCCCGGCGGACGGCGAGGAGGTCTCCTACGACGACGTCGTCAAGGGCTTCGAGATCGCGCCCGACCGCTACGTGATCGTCAGACAGGACGAGCTCGACGCGCTCGATCCGCGCCACACGAAGACGATCGACATCGAGGCGTTCGTCGAGCTGGCCGACATCGACCCCGTCTACTACGACAGCGCCTACCACGTCGCCCCGGCGACCGGCGGCGCGAAGCCCTACGCGCTGCTGCTGAGAGCGATGGAGGAGGCCGGCAAGGTCGCGATCGGACGCTTCGTCCTGCGCACGCGCCAGCAGCTGTGCGCGCTGCGCCCCGCCGGCGGCGTGCTCGTGCTCTCGACGATGCTCTACGGCGACGAGGTCAACGCGCCCGACCGGCTCGACGAGCTCGACGGGCTCGCCGACGTCGAGGCCAACGCGCGCGAGGTCGCGATGGCGGGCCAGCTGATCGAGTCGCTCTCGACGCCGTTCGACCCGAAGGCCTACCGCGACGAATACCGCGAGCGCGTGCTCGACCTGATCGACCGCAAGGCGGCCGGCGAGGAGGTCGCGGTCCAGCCCGCGGAGAGCGCGCCGGTGGCGGTCCCGGACCTGATGGCGGCGCTCGAGGCGAGCGTCGCAGCGGTGCGCGGAAACGGCGCTGCGGCACCGGCGAGAAGACGCCGCGCGAAGGCCTCCGCCGCGCCCGCGAGAGCCAGAGCCAGAGCGAAGTCGCGCGGCTGACGCAGAGCCGTCCGCCGTACCATTCGCTGGCGCAATGCGCAGGCGGCCTCCACTGGTACCCTGTGGCCTCTTCTCAGTGTTCGCGCCGCCCATCGGGAACACCAGATCCATGCACGAGATGAAGCCGCCACAGGCCGTTGGCCTCTACCACCCCGAAAACGAGCACGATGCCTGTGGCGTCGCGTTTGTCGCCAAGCTGACCGAGGGGCCCGACCACGGCGTCGTCGACCGCGCGCTCTACGCGCTCGAGAACCTCGAGCACCGCGGGGCCGCCGGGGCCGACCCGACGACCGGCGACGGCGCGGGCATACTGCTCCAGCTGCCCGACGCGTTCCTGCGCGCGGTGATGGACGTCGAGCTGCCGCCGGCCGGCCGTTTCGGCGTCGGCGTCTGCTTCCTGCCGCACGACCAGGCGCGCCAGGACGAGCTGGTGGCGCTGGTCGAGGGCGTCGTCGTGCGCGAGGGCCAGCGCGTGCTCGGCTGGCGCGACGTGCCCGTCGACGACGCGCACGTCGGCGTCGTCGCCGGCAAGGCCGCGCCGCGCATCCGCCACGTGCTCGTCGGCGCGAGCGACGAGCTGGCCGACCAGGACGCCTTCGAGCGCAAGCTGTACGTGATCCGCCGCCTGATCGAGAAGGCGGCCGGTCCGGACCTCGCGATGCCGAGCCTGTCCTCGCGCACGATCGTCTACAAGGGCATGCTGACGGCGCCGCAGATGTCGGGCTACTTCCCCGACCTCAAGGATCCGCGCTTCACGACGCGCCTCGCGCTCGTGCACTCGCGCTTCTCGACGAACACGTTCCCGAGCTGGGAGCTGGCGCACCCGTACCGCATGATCGCCCACAACGGCGAGATCAACACGCTGCGCGGCAACGTCAACTGGATGCGGGCGCGCGAGTCGCAGCTCGCGTCCGAGCTGTTCGGCGACGACCTGCAGAAGCTGATGCCGGTCGTGCGCCAGGGCGGGTCGGACTCGGCGACGTTCGACAACGTGCTCGAGCTGCTCGTGCTCGCGGGCCGCCCGATCACCCACGCGGTGATGATGATGGTGCCCGAGGCCTACCGCGACCGGACCGACCTGCCGCCCGCGGTGCGCGGCTTCTACGACTACCACTCGTGCGTCATGGAGCCGTGGGACGGCCCTGCCGTCGTCGCCTTCACGGACGGCCGCCAGGTCGGGGCGACGCTCGACCGCAACGGCCTGCGCCCCGGCCGCTGGGTCCAGACGGCCGACGGCTACGTCGTGCTCGCGTCCGAGACGGGCGTCGTGAAGGCCGCGCCGAGCGAGATCGTGCGCAAGGGCCGCCTGCAGCCGGGCAAGATCTTCCTCGTCGACCTCGAGCAGGGCCGCATCGTCGAGGACGAGGAGGTCAAGGCGCAGATCGCCGGCCAGCGCCCGTACGGCGAGTGGCACAACGAGCGCGTCGTGCACCTCGACGAGCTGCCCGAGCGCGCCCCGCGCGCGCCGCGCGTCGAGCCGCTGCGCTCCAAGCAGCTCGCGTTCGGCTACTCGCAGGAGGATCTGCGCCTGGTGATCGCCCCGATGGCGGCCAACGGCGAGGAGCCGACCGCCTCGATGGGCAACGACGCCGCGCTCGCGGTCCTGTCCGACCGCCAGCCACCGCTGTTCGCCTACTTCAAGCAGCTGTTCGCGCAGGTCACGAACCCGCCGATCGACCCGATCCGCGAGTCGGTCGTGATGAGCCTCGCGACGTCGGTCGGCGGCGAGGTCAACCTGCTGACGGAGTCGCCCGCGCACGCGCACCAGCTGTTCATGCGCCAGCCGATCCTGCGCAACCACGAGCTGGAGAAGCTGCGCCAGGTCTCGCACGACGTCTTCCACGCGGCGACGATCGACCTGACATGGCCGATCGAGCTGGGCGCGGAGGGGATGGAATGGCGCGTCGAGGCGATCTGCGCCGAGGCGTCGGCGTGGATCGAGCGCGGCGCGAACATCCTGATCCTGTCGGACCGCAACCTCGGCCCCGAGCGCGTCGCGATCCCGTCGCTGCTGGCCGTCGCCGCCGTCCACCACCACCTCGTGCGCGCCGGCACGCGCCTGCGCTGCGGCCTGGTGATCGAGACGGGCGAGCCGCGCGAGATCCACCACATGGCGACGCTGATCGGCTTCGGCAGCGCGGCGATAAACCCGTACCTGATGTTCGAGTCGCTCGACGAGCTGGCCGACCGCGGCCTGCTGCCGGTCGACCTCGACAGGGAGACGGCCGAGCAGCGGATCGTCAAGGCGATCGGCAAGGGCCTGCTGAAGACGTTCTCGAAGATGGGGATCTCGACGATCCAGTCCTACTGCGGCGCGCAGATCTTCGAGGCGGTCGGGCTCGCGCCCGAGCTGGTCGAGCAGCACTTCACCGGCACCGCCTCGCGCATCGGCGGGATCGGCATGGACGTGCTCGCGAAGGAGGCGCTCGAGCGCCACTTCCGCGCCTACCCGCGCACCGGCCGCGAAGTGCTGCCCGTCGGCGGCGTGCTGCAGTGGCGCCGCGACGGCGAGCTGCACATCTGGAACCCCGACACGGTCGCGCTGCTGCAGCATTCGGTGCGCTCGCAGAACGGCGAGGGCCTGCAGACCTACAAGGAGTTCGCGAAGTCGGTCAACGACGAGTCGGCCCGCAAGGCGTCGCTGCGCGGGCTGATGAAGCTCAAGACGCTCGACGAGCCGATCCCGCTCGACGAGGTCGAGCCGGCGGAGGAGATCGTCAAGCGCTTCTCGACCGGCGCGATGAGCCTCGGCGCGATCTCGCGCGAGTCGCACGAGGCGCTCGCGATCGCGATGAACCGCCTCGGCGCGAAGTCCAACACCGGCGAGGGCGGGGAGGACCCGGCGCGCTTCGGCGACGAGCGCCGTTCGTCGATCAAGCAGATCGCCTCCGGGCGCTTCGGCGTGACGCCGCACTACCTCGTCAACGCCGACCGCCTGCAGATCAAGATGGCGCAGGGCGCGAAGCCCGGCGAGGGCGGCCAGCTGCCCGGCCACAAGGTCGACGACTACATCGCCTGGCTGCGCAACTCGACGCCGGGCGTCGGCCTGATCTCGCCGCCGCCGCACCACGACATCTACTCGATCGAGGACCTCAAGCAGCTGATCTACGACCTGCGCTGCAGCAACCCGCGCGCGGAAGTGTCGGTCAAGCTCGTCTCAGAGGTCGGCGTCGGGACGGTCGCCGCCGGCGTCGCGAAGGCGAACGCCGACCACGTCGTGATCTCCGGCCACGACGGCGGCACCGGCGCCTCGCCGCAGTCGTCGATCCAGGCCGCCGGCATCCCGTGGGAGATCGGCGTCGCCGAGACGCAGCAGACGCTGCTGCTCAACGACCTGCGCTCGCGCATCACGGTCGAGGCCGACGGCCAGATGAAGACCGGCCGCGACGTCGTGATCGCCGCGCTGCTCGGCGCCGACGAGGTCGGCTTCTCGACCGCCCCGTTGATCGCGATGGGCTGCATCATGATGCGCGTCTGCCACCTCAACACGTGCCCGGTCGGCATCGCGACGCAGAACCCGGAGCTGCGCAAGCGCTTCGAGGGGACGCCCGAGCACGTCGTCAAGTACCTCTTCTTCGTCGCCGAGGAGGCGCGCGAGCTGATGGCGCAGCTCGGCGTGCGCACGTTCGGCGAGCTGATCGGCCGCACCGACCTGCTGGAGATGGACGCGGCGATCGAGCACTGGAAGGCCCGCGGCGTCGACCTCACGAGCGTCTTCACGATGCCCGACGTCGCCGACGGCGAGCCGCGCCACCGCACGCGCGCGCCGGATCCGGTGCTCGACGACGCGCTCGACTGGGAGCTGATCCGCGACTCGGAGGCCGCGCTGGAGCGCGGCGAGCGCGTCGCGCTCGCCACCACCGTGCGCAACGTCAACCGCACCGTCGGCGGCCTGCTGTCGAGCGAGATCGCCCGCCGCTACGGCCCCGACGGGCTGCCGGAGGGGACGATCGAGGTGGAGCTGACGGGCTCGGCCGGCCAGAGCTTCGGCGCCTGGCTGATGCCGGGCGTGACGTTCACGCTCGCGGGCGAGACGAACGACTACACCGGCAAGGGCCTCGCCGGCGGCGTCCTGACCGTGCGCCCGCCGGAGGACGCCGGCTTCGCCGCCGAGGAGAACGTGATCGTCGGCAACACCGTGCTCTACGGCGCGACGGCCGGGCGCGCGTTCTTCCGCGGGCTCGCGGGCGAGCGCTTCGCCGTGCGCAACTCGGGCGCCAACGCCGTCGTCGAGGGCGTCGGCGACCACGGCTGCGAGTACATGACCGGCGGCCGCGTGGCCGTCCTCGGCCCGACCGGGCGCAACTTCGGCGCCGGCATGAGCGGCGGGATCGCCTACGTCTACGACGAGCACCACGACTTCCCCGGCCGCTGCAACCCCGAGCTGGTCGAGCTGGAGAGCCTGAGCGAGCACGACGAGGCGGAGCTGAAGGACCTGATCGCCGAGCACGCCGAGCGCACCGGCTCGCCGGTCGCCGAGCGGATGCTCGACGACTGGGACGCGTCCGTGCGACGCTTCGTGAAGGTGATGCCCCGCGACTACAAGCGCGCTCTCGCCGAGCGAGCCGCCGCCGAAGCCGCGGCCGCAGAGCAGACCGCTGAGCCTGCGGAGGCCTAGACCATGGGACAACTGGGCGGCTTCCTCAAGATCCATCGGGTCGGCTTCGACAAGCGCGACCCCACGCAGCGGGTCAGAGACTACGGGCAGTACTTCAGCCTCCAGCCGGAGGAGGAGCTGCGCAGACAGGGCGCCCGCTGCATGGACTGCGGCGTGCCGTTCTGCCACGAGGGCTGCCCGCTCGGGAACCTGATCCCCGACTGGAACGACCTCGTCTACCGCGACAAGTGGCAGGACGCGATCGTCCAGCTGCACGCGACGAACAACTTCCCCGAGTTCACCGGCCGCATCTGCCCGGCGCCGTGCGAGTCGGCCTGCGTGCTGGCGATCAACGACGACGCGGTCGCGATCGAGCAGATCGAGATGGCGATCGCCGAGCGCGCCTTCGACGAGGGCTGGGTCGTGCCCGAGCCGCCCGACCGCCGCACCGGCAAGACGGTCGGCGTGATCGGCTCCGGCCCCGCCGGCCTGGCGGTCGCTGCCGAGCTGAACAAGAGCGGCCACACCGTCACCGTCTACGAGCGCGACGAGGGCCCCGGCGGCCTGATGCGCTTCGGCGTCCCCGACGCGAAGCTGCCGAAGTCGGTCATCGACCGCCGCGTCGGGCTGCTCGAGGCCGAGGGCGTGCGCTTCGAGTACGGCGTCGACGTCGGCGTGAGCGTGAGCGCCGCCGAGCTGCGCGAGCGCCACGACGCGCTCGTCGTCGCGATCGGCTCGCGCGTGCACCGCGACGTCGAGGTCGAAGGGCGCGAGCTGGACGGGGTCCACTACGCGATGGACTACCTCTACCAGCGCAACCGCTTCGTGGCCGAGCAGGAGGGGCGGCCCTCGCGCGCGCCCGAGCCGGGCGCGGAGATCGTCGCGGCGGGCAAGCGCGTCGTCGTGATCGGCGGCGGCGACACCGGCATGGACTGCATCTCGAACGCGAACCGCGAGGGCGCCGTCGAAGCGACGATCCTCGACGTCTACCAGGAGCTCGACTCGAGCGGGCGCGACGCGCGCACGCCGTGGCCGCTGCCGCCCAAGCGCACGCCGACGACGTATGCGCTCGAAGAGGGCGGCGACCGCTGGTGGGGCACCGAGGTGACCGGCTTCGCCGGCGAGGACGGCCGCGTCACGCACGTGCACGCGCGCCGCGTCACCGGCACCTCCTCGCGCGACCTGCACCCGATCCCGGGCAGCGAGTTCACCGTCGAGGCCGACCTCGTGCTGATCGCGATCGGCTTCACCGGCCCCGAGCACGCGGGCGCGATCGAGCAGCTCGAGCTGGAGCTCGACCCGCGCGGCAACGTCCGCACCCGCCAGACCTACCGCGCCTCGCTCCCGGGCGTCTACGCCTGCGGCGACGCGCGCGTCGGGCAGTCGCTCGTCGTCACCGCGATCGCCGAGGGGCGCCGCTGCGCGCGCATCGTCAACAAGGATCTCGGCGGCAGCCCGATGGACGCCGACCGTGAGCAGCTCGCGATCGGCGCGTGGAGCGGCGTCGAAGATCACACGCTCCGGCATGAGGCGGAGGCGGCCGGAAGCGTGCGCCTGGGCGACGAGTTCTTCACCGGCCCGGGCGGGAGAATCTGACGAAAACGTCGCATCGTGCACGAACTCGGGCAGGGAATCCTGTGCGCTCTCGTGCCGGTGGCGCCGCGATCTGCGGATTTGCGAGGTATTCTCAAGCTGCGGGGCGCCTAGCGTCCCGCTCCGCCGGAATCGTCTCCCCCACGATTCCCGGCTGCGGAGGGCCCGGATGGATTCGGGCCCTTCCGCGCGTTAAGGGGCAAACTGTGCCGCGATGACCCCCGTCCGCGCGTCGATCGGCAGCGACGTCAGCCAATTCCTCAGCTCCGTCGGGACGTTCTTCTCGAACCTCGCGAGCCTCAGCTGGGGGCCGCTGCTGCTCGCGCTGGTGTGTTACGCCGCCTACCTCACGCTGCGCTCGCGCGCGCTCTACAACGCCGTGCAGGCCGCCTACCCGGCCGAGCACGTGCGCTGGCGCGACGTGTGGGGCGCCTACGTCGCCGGCGTCGGCATCAACCAGGTCTTCCCGCTCGGCGGCGGCTCGCTCGTGCAGTACTTCCTCACGCGCATCTCGATCCCGGCGTCCAGCTACCCGGCGATCATCGCGGCGATCTGGACGGGGCTCGTGTTCGACTGGGGGATGAACCTGCTCGTGCTCGCGTTCGCGTTCACGCAGGGGGTCTTCCCGAAGCCGCCGGACTTCTCGAAGCTGCCGGCGTTCGACCTCGCGTTCTTCGCCTCGCACCCGCGCTTCACGCTGTTCGCGATCACCGCGCTCGCGATCGGGGTGCTCGTCGCCTTCGCGTTGCTGTCGGCGAGGGTGAAGGCGTTCTGGGCGCGCGTGCGCCAGGGCTTCACGATCCTCGCCGATCGCCGTCGCTACATGCGCGAGATGGCGAGCTGGCAGTCGGTCGCGTGGCTGGCGCGCTTCGCGGCGTACTGGTTCCTGCTCGACGCGTTCCACATCGGCGGCTCGGTTCGCAACGTGCTGCTCGTGCTCGGCGTGCAGGTGCTGGCGCTGCTGGTGCCGTTCACGCCCGGCGGGGCGGGGGTGCAGCAGGCGCTGCTGCTGACCGTCTTCGCCGGCTCGGCGAGCGCCTCGCAGGTGGCTGCCTTCTCGGTCGGGCAGCAGATCGCGCTCGCGGCGGCCGCGGTCGGGATGGGCTTCGGCGCGCTCGTGCTGATCTTCCGCTTCCGCAGCTTCGGCGAGGTCGTGCGCCGCGGGCGCGAGCACCGGCGGACCGAGGACCTGGCCGCCGCGCCCCGGCCTTGACGCGCGGCGCGGCGCCGCCTAACGTGACGCCCCCGTCACTTTTGCTCCGAGGAGGCTCCGCATGTCCCAGCTGCCGTCCGTCTGCGTCATCGGCGCCGGCTCCTCGGGCATCGCGGCCGCGAAGGCGCTGCACGAGCGCGGGATCCCGTTCGACTGCTTCGAGAAGTCCGACCGCGTCGGCGGCAACTGGGTCTTCGGCAACACGAACGGGATGTCGTCGGCCTACCGCTCGCTGCACATCAACACTTCGCGAGAGCGGATGGAGTACACCGACTTCCCGATGCCGAAGTCGTATCCCGACTTCCCGCACCACAGCCAGATCGCCGCCTACTTCGACGACTACGTCGACCACTTCGGCTTCCGCGACCGCATCCGCTTCGAGACGGGCGTCGAGCACGCCGAGCGCGAGGCCGATGGCACCTGGGCGATCCGGCTCGACACGGGGGAGACCCGCCGCTACGACGCGCTCGTCGTCGCCAACGGCCACCACTGGGATCCGCGCTGGCCCGAGCCGCCGTTCCCCGGCACCTTCGACGGGACGCAGACGCATGCGCACCACTACGTCGACAACGAGCCGTTCAAGGGCAGACGCGTCGTCGTCGTGGGGATCGGCAACAGCGCGATGGACATCGCGGTGGAGTCGAGCTTCGTGGCCGACGCGACGTGGCTCAGCTCCCGCCGCGGCGCCCACATCATCCCCAAGTACCTGTTCGGCCGCCCGCTCGACCAGATCGGCGTCAACAGACTCACCGGCGCGCTGCCGTGGGCGTTCCGCAAGGCGATCTTCACGACCTTCTACCGCGTCGGCGTCGGGCAGATGGAGGACTACGGCCTGCCGAGACCGGATCACGACCTCGGCGACGCGCACCCGACGATCTCGGCCGACTTCCTCAACCGCGTCGCCCACGGCGAGATCGGCTACAAGCCGAACATCGCGGAGCTGATGGGGGACCGCGTCCGCTTCGAGGACGGCTCGGTCGAGCAGGTCGACACGATCGTGTGGTGCACCGGCTACAAGGTCACGTTCCCGTTCTTCGACCCCGAGCTGATCAGCGCGCCCGACAACGACCTGCCGCTGTTCCGCCGCGTCTTCCACCCGGACATCGACAACGTCTTCTTCGTCGGCCTGCTGCAGCCGCTCGGCGCGATCATGCCGCTGTCGGAGGCGCAGGGGCAGTGGATCGCCGCCTACCTGCGCGGCGAGTACGCGCTGCCCGCGCCAGCCGCCCTGCGGCAGGACATCGAGCGCGAGCGCGCGAAGATGTTCAAGCGCTACGTCGCCTCCAAGCGTCACACGATGCAGGTCGACTTCGACAACTACCTCTACGCGCTCGGGCGCGAGCGCCGCGCCGGCGCGCGGCGCGTGCGCGAGCACGGCTTCCGGCTGCCGATCGAGGCGCGGGCGCAGGCCGCCGCCGAGGCCGCGGCGTGACGCAGGTCGCAGCCCCCGGCCGCCGCGAGCGCACGAAGGCCCACAACCGCCAGGCGATCCTCGACGCCGCGACGGAGGTCTTCACCGAGATGGGCTACGACGCGGCGTCGATCCGCGACGTGATCCGCCGCACCGACCTCGCCTCGGGCACCTTCTACAACTACTTCCCCGACAAGCAGTCGGTCTTCCGCGCGGTGCTCGACGAGCGCACGACGGAGCTGCGCGGCCGCCTGCGCGAGGCGCGCGCCCACGCCCGCGACGCCGAGGCGATCGTGCGCGAGGGCTTCCACGTCTACTTCTCGTTCATCGTCGAGGACCGGCCGCTGTTCGAGATGCTGCGGCGCAACGCCGGCACGGTGCGCGAGCTGTTCGACACGCCGGCGCTCGAGAGCGGGATCCTCGAGCTGCTGGAGGACCTGCGCGCGCTCGCGGCGTGCGGGGAGCTGCCGGCCTCGCTCGACCTCGACGCGCTCGCGGCCGCGATGGGCGGCGTCGCCTTCGAGCTGGGCATCCGCCTCAGCGAGCAGGACCCGCCCGACGTCGAGCGCGCGGCCCGCTTCGCGAGCGAGCTGTTCCTCGGCGGGATGGACCGGCTCGCGGGGAATGAACCTGTTTGAGAATGACTGCCGGCCGGCTGGCGCCGTCTCGCGGCGCCGGTTCGCCACCCGCGATGTTCGACGCAGCTCTGCTGCGCCTTCACATCGCGTGCGGCGCCCGGCATCCACGATCCGGCACCATCCGACTCGCCCTCATTCTCAAACAGGTTCTTCGCTGCACCTGATCGTTGACTTTGGCCGGTCCGCTGCGGCAGAGTAGACGGCCATGCACGTCGTCGCGATGGGGACCGACGGCACGGGGGGTGCTGCGTACCGTGCCGAACTGCCGATGCGCGCGCTCGCCGAGCGCGGGCATCGCGCCGAGTACATCGAGTGGGATCACCGCGATCCGCCGCAGTTCGAGCGGGCGCGCCAGGCGGACGTCGTGCTGCTGTGGCGGCACTTCCGCGCCCCGGCGCGGAGGCTCGCGACCGCGCTCAGAGAGGCCGGTGTGGCGGTCATGTTCGACAACGACGACGACATGACGCGCATCCCCAAGGGCAGCCCTGCCTACAACGAAATGAAGGCCGCCAGAGAGCAGGTCGCCAAGGAGCTGAGCGCGATGCTGCGCCTGACGGACCTCGTCTCGACGACCTGCGGCGAGCTGGCCGGACGCCTGCGCAGACTCGGCGCGCCCGAGGTGCGCGTCGTCGAGAACTACGTCGAAGCGGGCTTCCTGCGCGAGCGCCGGGTTGGCGGGGAGAGCGTCACGATCGGCTGGGTCGCGGGCGCCGAGCATCGCGGCGACCTCAGAGAGCTGAGACTCAGACGCACGCTCGAACAGCTGCTGGAGGCGCACCCGCACGTCTCGCTGGTGAGCGTCGGCGTCGACCTCGGCGTGCGCAGCGACCGCTACACCCACCGCCCGTTCGTGCCGTTCCCCGAGCTGCCGGACGCGATCGCGCAGTTCGACCTCGCGATCGCGCCGATCGCGGACGTGTCGTTCAACCGCGTGCGCTCGAACATCAAGGTCAAGGAGTACGCCGCCGGCGGCGTGCCGTGGCTCGCGTCGCCGATAGGCCCCTACAAGGGCCTCGGGGAGCAGCAGGGTGGGCGGCTCGTCGTGGACTACGGCTGGGCGGAGGCGCTCACGGACCTCGTCACCGACCACGAGGCGCGCGCGGGGCTGGCCGAGCGCGCGCAGGCGTGGGGGCGGACGCAGACGGTGAACGCCAACGCGGCGGAGTGGGAGGCGGTCTTCGCCGAGGCGGCCGAGCGCGCCGGCAGGGTCGTCACGGGCGTCTCGCCCTCGCGTTCGGGGTCGCCCGCGGCCGGCGGCGGCGTCGTCGCAGGCGCCGGCGGCGCGCGCGCCCGCACGGTCGTCCCGCGTCCGCTCGCTCCGCCGCCGTCGCCGTCCGGCGACGGGTTGGGAGCGAAGCCGCGGCGCGGGCTCTTCCGCAGGCGCGCGTCCCGCTGAGGGCAGCCGCCGCCGCGGCCGCGCCGTGCCTACACTGGGCTCAGCCCGTGCCGACGTTCTGCCGCCACAACCGCTTCCTCGCGAACTGCCCGATCTGCTCGCCCGACCAGGTGGAGGTCGTCGCGCCGCGCCGCGGCGAGAGCCCCGCCCGGACGGCTGCGAGCACGCCGCGCGCGCGCAGCGCGTCGTCCACGCGCGGGAACCGCTCGGGCGGCGCGGTGCGCATCCGCCAGGTGGCGCGCGAACAGGAGGACGGCTTCCGCTCGCCGCTGGTGCCGGGCGTCAAGGCGAGCGCCGCGGCGGAGCGGCTGGCGGAGGAGATCGCGTTCGCGTGCGCGCGCCTGGAGCTGCTCGCCGAGGGGCCGCCGGGCCTGTACGGCGAGGTCGCGACGGCCGCCGACCGCGAGGAGGCGCTGTGGCTCGCCTTCCTGATCGCCTACCTCTGCCCGCTCGACGAGGAGGACCCGTTCGCCGGCGTGCGCGCCGCGCGCACGCCCTGGGCCGGCGGGGAGCCGGCCCGGCTCGAGGACGTCCCGCTCGGGCCGCGCACTGCGCACGATCCGGCTCGCGGCGACGCGACGCTGGCCGCCTACCGCGCGTGGGCGGAGCGGTCCGGCTCGCAGGACGCGGCCTTCGCGGGCGAGGCGGCGTGGAGCCCGGAGCGCCGCTTCGCGCGCGCCTACGAGCGGCTCGCGCTGCCCGGCCTGCACCGCGACGCGCGCTTCGACCTGCTCGTGACGCTCGGCCAGCTCGGGCTGCACGAGCTGAGCGCGGGGACGCTCCAGCTCGGCGGCGCCGACGACACGACGGTTGCCGCCAAGCGCGTGTTCGGCATCGCCGACACGCTGCTCCTGGAGCGCCGCGCGAGCGAGCTGGCGGACGCCGGCGAGGTGCCGCTGGCGGCGCTGGACCTCGCGCTGTGGAACTGGAACCGCCCGCCGCGCCCCGGCTCCGCCGGCCAGCGCGATCGCGCGACGCTCGGCACCCCGGACGTCGAGCCCGATGCGAGCGTCTACGCTCGCGTCGCCGCCGCGCTCGGTTTGTAGCGGCGCCGCGAGACGACTGCCTGACCGGCTTCGGCCGCCTTTCCGACGCGCCCGCCGACTGCGGCGGCGCCCGTGATCATGGGCGCCGCCGGGGGCCGGCTGCCGCGAGGCCCCGTCGAGACTCCTGCTTGGAGGCTCGACGCGACACCGCGTGCGGGACTGCGATGCGTCCTACGGAGTCGAGATCGTGCCGTCGCCGATTCGGCGGGCGGCGTCTTCGGCTCTGCTGAGCAGCTCGCGGGCTCCGGCGAGGCCGAGGCCGTGCGCGAGCTGGCCCAGGTGGGTGACGTTCGGGTTCGCTCTGCCGTGCTCGACGGCGCCGACGAAGTTGGCGCTCAGTCCTGCCCTGCGGGCGACGTCGGCTTGGGAGAGGCGGTCGCGGGCGCGGATCATGCGCGTCACGGCGGCGAGTCCGACGAACAGGCTCTGGGTGTCCGGCGAGAGGTGGGTGGGTCGGTTGGTCACGCTGTCGTGGCGTGTGCTTCGCCGGTCGTGAGCAGCACGGCGACGTGGGTCAGGGCAGGCTGCTGCGCGTCGTCGGTGCTGTGCCGCTCGCGTGTCTGGAGCCCGAGCTCGCCGAGCCGGGCGAGGTAGGCGTCCGTGAGCGGTTGCAGCTCCGTGAGCGCTTCGGCGTCGAGGGTGACGGTCGCGTCGCCTCTGCCGTTCTGGCGTTCGAAGTCGGTCACCAGCAGCTTGGCGCGGATCCCCCACAGCACGGAGGCGGCCCGTTCGCGATCGGCGAGTTGGTAGTGGTGGACGGAGGCACCACGGCGTTGGGTCAGGCCCGCGAGTCTGAGGATGCCGTGCTTGGCCAGGAAGCGGACGTGGTAGCTGACGGTCCCGAGCGGCAGCGCGAAGGCTTCTGTGAAGTCGATCGGCGTTGCGGTGCCGGTTGCGATGAAGCGGCGCAGGATCTTGAGGCGCAAGGGATGGGCGACGGCTTGCGCCCAGTCCGTCTCGACGGGTCTTCTGGTCACAGGCGGCAGGCCGCTGTCGCGGCGATCGGGACGAGTAGCCGGTGCCCGCCGGAACCGGGCCCCGCAGCGGGAGGCAAGGGGCCGGTCCGGCGGGCGTCGTGCACCGGGATGGGGGAGTGCACGACCGGATGGGGACGCGAGCATGGGAACGGACGCACGCGACCCCGGACACCCGACGGGGGGTTGGGTGCCGGGGCCGCAGAACGCCCGCGATGCCCCCAGCGGCCACGGCCATTGCCTCCGCGTCTTGGGGGAGACGCGGAGCGCGCGGCACGCTCAGCGGGCAGAGAGGGGGAACCACCTGCCCGGCGGGGCTCTCGCAGCACCATCGACCGGAGGTTGACGCCCGCCTGACGCTGCTGCTAGGCAAGGCGAGGATCGTTCAAGGCTTGACTACAGGCGCCTACGGAGTTGCGAGCGTCCGTGTCCGTTCACTAGTCTGCAAAACGCACGCATTTCTGGAGAACGCGGTACGGGAGGGACGCGCGCCAGTGGGAGCGATGACGCAGGATGTGGCGGGGAGCAGGACCTCACATCAGCCTTCCACACCGGCGGCGCTCTTGTCGCTCGAGGGCGTGACCGCGAGGCGATGGATCGACGGCGCGCTGGTCACCGTGCTCGACGGCGTCTCGCTCGATGTCGAGCCCGGCGAGTTCGTCGCGATCACGGGCGAACGGCACTCAGGGAAGACAGCGCTCCTGCGCTTGGCCGCCGGTCTGGAGTCGCCACGGGCCGGCGTGGTGCGGGTTTGCGGGCGTCGGATCACCGGCGTCTCCGGCGGCGTGCGGTCGCGTGCCACCCGTGTGGTCGGCTACATGCCGAAGACGCTGCAGCTTGCGGAGGGGAAGCGGGTGGCCGATCACCTCGCGCTGCCCCTGCTCGCGGAACGCGTCCCGTTGAGCACGGCGTCAGCGCGAGCACATGAGGCGCTTGGCCGGGTCGGCGCGATGGACTTGGCCGAGGCAGTGCCGCATGATCTGACCGCCGGACAGCAGGCGCTCGTCGCGCTTGCGCGGGCACTGGTGCGCCGTCCTGCGCTGCTGCTCGCTGATGAGCCGGGTGCGACAGCGCAGGCAGAGGATCGCGACCACATCCTCCGTCTGCTGCGGTCGCTCGCCAGCGAGAGCGCCGATCTCTGCCTCGTGCTCACCGCACGAGACGATGCCGGAAGCGCGGGTGCGACGCGCGTGCTGACGCTTAGCGACGGGCTGTTGACGAGTGCGACGCCGTTCGGGCGCGTGATCCCGTTGCCGGCTCGTGTGCGCTGAAGTGAGACTGCGTTCCCTGGTCTTCCTCTATGGCTGGCGGCTCCGGGCCCACCCGTTGCAAGAGCTGCTCGCGGGCGCTGGGATCGCGGTTGGCGTGGCGCTGCTGTTCGCCGTGCAGGTGTCGAACGCCAGCATCATCGGATCGGCCGAGCAGCTCATAGGTGCGATCACCGGTCGTGCACAGCTTGAGCTTGCAGCCCGCGACGATCAGGGCTTCGACGCGCGGCTGCTCATCGCCGTCCGCGGCATTCCTGGCGTGCGCGCTGCGGCGCCGTCGTTGGAGCGGCGTGCGACGGTCCAAGGGCCGCTGGGTCGCGCCAGCGTGGTGCTGATCGGGACCGATTCGAGCCTCGCAAGCCTTGGCGGGACGCTCGCGCGCAGATTCCCTTCAGATAGCCCGCTTCTGCCTCAGGGCGGTCTCCTGCTGCCAGATGGCGTTGCCCACCGCATCGGCGTGTACTCGGCGGACGCGATTACGCTTCAAGTCGCCGGCCGGTCGCATCGGACACGGCTCATAGCGGCGCTCGGCTCCGACCAGATCGGCTCCCTCACCGGAAACGGCGTTGCGTTCGCTCCGCTCGCATGGGTGCAGGAGTTGGTCGGCGCCCCCGGTCGCATCTCGCGCATCTTCGTGTGGGCGCAGCCGGGCCGGGAGGCGAGTGTCGTCAAGCAGCTCGACCGGATCTCGGCGGGGCGCCTCAACGTTGGACCAGCCGACTCGACGGTGAGGCGCCTGGAGGGAGTGACGTCCCCGAACGACCAGTCCACCGAGCTGTTCGCGGCGATCAGCGTGATGCTGTTTGCGTTCAACGCGATGTTGCTGACGATTCCTGAGCGCCGTCGCTTCATCGTCGAGCTGCGCACGCAGGGGTTCACGCCGGCTCAGGTCATCGCCACGCTTTTGTTTCAAGCCGCGGTGCTCGGGTTGGCGGCGTCCGGCGTCGGGTTGGTGGTCGGGGACATCCTTTCGCGGAGCCTGTTCGGATCGATTCCGACGTACTTGTCGTTCACGTTCCCGGTCGGCACGCAGCGCATCGTCCCGCTGAGCGCCGTTCTGGTCGCGGTGGGCGCAGGCGTCGGAGCCTCCGTGCTCGCTGCCGCGCGCTCATTCGCGGATCTCCACCGGGGGCGGGCGATCGACGCCGTCTACCAGGAGCACGGGGAGATCGGAGAAGGACTCGGCGGCAGCCTGCGCCACCGGCTGCTTCTCGCATCGGGTGTGCTTGCGGCGCTGGCGGCAGGCCTTGCTGTGACCGCCCCGGCAGCGACCATGGTTGCCGTGGCCGCTCTGGCTGCGGCGGTGTTGTGCACCGTGCCGACTCTGTTCGCGATCGTCACGCGGCTGATCGAGGTCCTCGCGCGCCGGCTCAAGCAGAACATGCTCGTCGTCGCGCTTATCGGCGCGCAGTCCACGATGACGCGCTCGATCGCTGTCGCCGCCATCGCCACCGCCGCGGTGTTCGGCAGCGTCACACTCGGTGGGGCGCGCGACGACCTGATCCACGGGCTGTTCGCCGGCTACGCGGATCATCTCGACACTGCCGATGTGTGGGTCACCACCGCGGGCCGCAGCTTGACGACCGACAGCTTCCAGATATCGCCCGGCAAGCTCGCACGCCTGCGGCGCGACCACGCGCTTGCGTCGGTGCGCATCTACCAAGGTGGGATGTACGACATCGGGGAGCGGCGCATCTGGGTGATCGCACGACCGCGCGACGACCGCGAGATCATCCCGGCGAGCCAGCTCCTCCGGGGGAACCTCGCGCAAGCGACGGCACGGCTGCGAGGGACGGGCTGGGTGTCCCTGTCAACCGCGCTCTCTCAGCAGTACCACGCAGCGGTCGGCGACGCGTTCGTGCTCCCGACACCGACTGGGCCGCGTCGCTTCCGCGTCGCCGCGGTGACGACGAACCTCAGCTGGGGGCCGGGCGCGATCATCATCAACACCCACGACTACCAGCGGGCGTGGGACTCCACCGCTCCTTCCGCGGTCGAGATCAACACGCGCCCAGGGGTGACGGCGGCAGCTGGGCGGCGTGCCGTCGAGGAGGTGCTTGGCCGAGACTCGGGCTACGACGTCCAGACGGCGGCGACGCTCGAGGGCGAGTTTCGCGGGGTGCTGGTCGAGGGGGTGGCTCGCCTTCAGCAGATCTCGATGCTGGTGCTCGGGTTCGCGGCGCTGGCGCTCTCGGCCGCGCTCGGCGCATCGACGTGGCATCGTCGCCACCGTCTCGCCGCGTACAAGGTGCAGGGGTTCAAGGACCGGCAGTTGCGGCGCGTCCTGCTCCTGGAGGCACTCACCGTCGTGAGTCTCGGCGCTGTGCTCGGCGCGATCACCGGGCTCGTCGGTCATTTGTTGTGCGACCGCTGGCTGAAGTTGACGACCGGGTTTCCTGCGCCGTTCTCGCCGCAGCTCGGTGTCGCGTTTGGGAGCGTGGGGTCAGTGGTTGTCGTCGCCATGCTTCTCGTGGCTGCGCCCGGATACCTCGCCGCGCGTGTGCCGCCGGGACTGACCTTTCAGGATTAGGAAGACCGTCCGGCTCGCCGGCGCCGAGGCCGGATCAAGCAGCACGAGACCGCGCGACTATCCGGTGCCGCATGAGCGCCGGAACGGGATCACGGTCCCCGGCTGCTTGGCGACGTCAGCACGCAACCGGCCATCGGCGATCGTCAGCACCCGATCCACGCCCGCGACCCCGATCGCTTCCGCGGTGGTCATCAGCACGGCTATCCCGTCGTCGGCGATCCGCCGCAGGAGCATCATCAGCGGCTCCCGCTCCAGCAGGTCGACGTCTCGGGTCGGCTCGTCCACGACGACCAGTCGCGGCTCGGCGACCAAGACTTGGGCGAGGCCGACGCGCAGACGATCCGATGCGTCCAGCTCGCCTGCGCGCAATCCGGCGCACGAGCTCGCGCCGACGCGCGCGAGCCCGTCATGGGCTCGCTCACGTGCCTCCGCAGGATTTACGCCCCGGGCGAGCAACGGCATCGCGACGTAGTCCACGATCGCCTGGTGTGCCGTGACCGCCGAGACGTGCACGAAGCCGGGTCCGCCGGTTGCGTCGCGCGCGAAGCGGACCGTGCCATGGTCGGGCGCATCCAAGCCCGCCGCGATGCGCAGCAGCGTCGTCCTCCCCGAGCGCCGGCCGCCCCACACCGAGACGTGCTCGCCCGGCTCCACGACCAGCGAGACGTCCTCCAGCGCCGTGACGGTGCGCGAGCCACGCCGGTAGGCCTTGTGAACGCGATCCAGCATGAGCAGGCTCATTCCGCCGTCTCCTCGCCGCGCTCGAACGCCTTGATCTCCTTGCGCGCGTACCGGATCCAGGCCATCTGGCCCTCCAGCGCAGTGCGGCGAGCGGCGACGGTCAGCCGCCGCACGAGCACGTCCGGCGAACCTGCCGGCAGACCGTCGGCACCAGCGAGCGGGAGCGCCTGCGCCTCGCGCGCGCAGGCTTGCTCGTATTCGTCCACCAACTCGTGCATCAGCGAGAGCCGCCGCGTGCCGGCCGCCAGCGCGAGGCGCTGAACGAACTCGCCATGCTCCGGATCTGAACGCATCTGCTCCGCGAGCCACGACCGGAACGCATGCGCGCCGTCCGCGGTCACTCGATAGTGCACCTTCGGCTGCCGCTTGCGGAGGCTTCCGTGCGAGGCGGTGGTCGCCTCCTCGGCATCGCCTACCGGGAGCGCCTCGACGAAGCCCGCCCGCTCCAACACGTCGAGCGCCGAGTACACATGGGACGGCACCGGGTCGAGCAGCTCCGCGGGAAAGCGGCGCGCCATGCGCTGATGCACCTCATAGCCGTAGCTCGGACGCTCCAGCAGCAGCCCGAGGACGGCCCAGCTCACCCGCGAGCGGATACGGAGCGGTGTGCTCATCCGTGACCTCGGTGGGAGGCGACGAGCGCGGCGCGGAGCGGCTGCGGAGGCGCCATGACCGGTGCGACGCTAGCTGCCGCGAGGTGTGACAGCAAGCAGGAAGGTAGTCAAGGCTTGAAGCTTCTAGGTCAGGACGTCGCGGTCATCTCCGCGGGGCACCGCCTGCCAAAGGCGGCAGTGGCGAAACGCACTGGACATCTGGTCGAGAGACAGATGTGTTTTTCCATGCACTTAGCGAAGTTTTTACCTTCCGCCCCGGGGCGAAGCTCTGTCGCCGCGCACCTCAGCCGACCGATAGCAGGGTCGCCTGGCGCGTTCGCGCTCGCCGGGCACGGTCGCCGGTGCAAGAGGAGCAAGGATGCGGAGCAGGGAACGAAGGGACGAGAGCGCCGAGGAGGCGGCGCTGCGGCTCGTGCAGGACCACGCGGCCGAGCTGCTGCGCTTCGCGCGCCGCTTCTCGCACTGTGCCGACGACGCGCACGACGCCTACCAGCGCACGACCGAGATCCTCGTGCGGCGGATCCGCAGCGACCCGCCGGCGCACCTGCTCTCGTGGGTGCGCACGGTCCTGCGCCATGAGGCGCTGGCGCTTCGCACCGAGCGCGAGCAGCTCGTCGGCCGCGTCGAGGTCGACCTCGACCGCCACGAGGATCGCCTCTCCGACGATCCCGTCGAGCGCGTCGTCGGCCACGAGCGGCTGCGTCACACGGCGGAGGCGCTCGGGCGCCTGAAGCCGCAGGAGCTGACGGCCCTCGTCCTGCGCGCCGAGGGCCTCACCTACCGCGAGATCTGCGCGCGCACCGGCTGGACCTACACGAGAACGAACCGCACGGTGACCGAGGGCCGCCGCGCGCTGATCGAGCGGCTCGGCGCGATCGAGACCGGCGCCGAGTGCGACCGCTGGCTGCCGCTGCTGTCGGCGCTGGCCGACGGGGAGGCGAGCGCGTCCGAGCTCGCCGAGCTGCGCCCGCATCTGCGCGCATGCTCCGCGTGCCGCGCGACGCTGCGCGACTGCCACGCGATGCCGGCCCGCGTGGCCGCGCTCGTGCCGCCGGCGCTCGTCGCTGCGCCGCACGCCTCGCTGGTGGACCACGCCGGCGTCGCGCTGCACGCGCTCGCCGAGCGCGCGACGCTGCTGGCGGCGCGCGTGCAGGGCGCGTTCGAGGCCGTGCCCGGCACGAAGCTGGCCGCCGTCGCCGCGTCGACCGCGGCGCTCGCGGGCGGCGGCGTCGCGCTCGAGCAGGCGGCGCACGGCCGGCCCGCCGTGCGGACCGCGGACGTGCCCGTCGCGTCGGCGGGGCGCCACGCGCAGCTCGTGCCGATCGCCTTCCCGTCGACCACGGCCGGCACCACGCGCCGCCGCCGGGCGGCGGCGGACCCAGGCGGCGAGTTCGCGCCTTCGCGCACCGGACCGCCGGAGTTCGCGCCGCACGCCGCCCCGGCCGCGGAGTTCGCCGCCCCGCCGGCGCCGGCCGCCGCAGTCGTCGCCTCGTCTCCACGGCCCGCGCCGTCGTCACCGCCGAGATCGGGCTCGGCGTCCGAGTTCGCCGGGCCCTGACGCCCTCGTCAAACCGCAGCAGGAGGTCACCCCTCGATGTCCACCCCGCACGCCACCCGCTTCCGCCGCCTCGCCCGCGCCGCGACGATCGTCGCGCTCGCCGCCGTCGCCGCCCTCTTCACCCGCCCACCGATCGCCTTCGCCGGGACCTACACCGTCCACACCTGCCAAACCCCCACCGGCACGTTCACGGGGGCGGGTGGTTGGAGCAGTTCCAGCAGCGCCGCCGGCGGCGGCCACGATCCTGGTGTCGCGACCACCTGCAGCGCGCAGACCCAGGGCCTGAGACTCGAATTCGGTGTTGCGCAGCTTCCGGTTGCGCCCGCTGGCGCCGTGCGCTGGACGTTTGCGGCTCCAACTGGCACGCACATCAACTCCATCTCGCTCTTCAGAACGCTGCAGCTTGGTTGGCCCGTTGTGGCATCGAGATATGCACGTCCTTACCTCTACGACGTCTGGCACGACGACGACGTAGACGAGAACCAGGTGGAGTCGGAGCTTCCGCCCTGGAGCGGTGACACGGCAGGAATGGAGTTTCCGCCGTCTCTGGACGTCGACAGAGTCTGGTGGGGCTCGATTAGCGTTCGCCTCAGCTGCTGGGCGCTCGTCGGCAGCCTGGACTGCGGGCCGTTTCCGGCGCAGGTGACGATCTCGCGGGCGGCGATCGGGTTGACGGACGACGAGGCGCCGGAGGGGTTCGCGACCGGCGGGGCGCTTGCGGGCTCGGATCCGGTGCGCGGCGTCGCGAGCCTGGCGGTGCACGCGACCGACAGCGGGGGAGGGGTGTACCGCGTGGCGCTCGCCGTCGACGGAGACGAGGTCTCGCGCAGAGTCGTCGACGGCGCGGGCGGGTCGTGCGCCGACGTCGAGCCGGCGAACGACGACCCGTACGAGTTCGGGACGTCGCAGCCGTGCCCGCTCGCCGTCGACGGCAGCGTGCAACTCGACACCGCCACGCTCAGAGACGGGCAGCACAACGTGCACGCCACCGTCGAGGACGTCGGCGGCAACACGGCGGTCGTCTTCGACGGCACCGTCGAGACGCACAACGCGCCGATCAACCTCGGCGCCCCGGCGCTGTCGGGCGACGCGAGCGCGGGCGGCCAGCTGACGGCCGCGCCCGGGCAATGGGACGGCGCGCCGACCGGCTACGACCAGCGCTGGCTGCGCTGCGACGCGGACGGCGCCGACTGCGCCCCCGTCGCGGGCGCGACGGGCGTCACGTACCCGCTCGGCGACGCCGACGCCTACCACCGCATGCGCGTCGAGGTGACGGCCGCCAACGGCAGCGGGACGGCCGTCGCCCGCAGCGCGCCGAGCGCGCTGGTCGCCGATGCCGCCGGTCGGACCGCGCCGCCACCGCCCTCGGGCACCGGCGGCGGGACGGGCGGCGGCGGCTCCGGCAGCACCCCCGATCCCGCCCCCGGCGGGATCCAGGGGATCTCCAACCCGCTCGGGCAGGTTCCGGGCCACGTCGCGAACGGCAGCGACGCGACGACGCATGTGCGCCTCGACGTCTCGTTCCAGCGCGCCGACGGCAGCACGACCCGCTCGATCCGCATCCCGCACGGTCGCCGCGCCACGCTCGTCGGCCGTCTCACCGACGCGTCCGGCGCGGGGATCGGCGGGGCGCGCCTCGGCGCCGCGTGGCGCCTGCCCGGACACGGTTGGGTCGCGCGTCCCGGCGTGCGCACCGGCCCCGACGGGCGCTTCGTCTACGTGCTGGCCGCCGGCCCCAGCCGCGACGTGCGCTTCACGTACTTCCCCTACTCCGACAGCCACGGCGCGCAGCTGTCGAACGTCGCGCATGCCGACGTGCTCGCGCCGCTGTCGATCCGCGCCGACCCGCGGCGCGTCAGCGGGTCGCGCGTCGTGCGGCTGAGCGGGCGCGTCGGCGGCGGGCCGATCCCGCGCGCCGGCCTGCTGGTGACGCTGGAGGGCTTCCAGCGCGGCTGGGGGTGGCGCGCCTTCCGCACCGTGCGGACCGACCGGCAGGGACGTTGGAGCACGCGCTACCGCTTCCGCCTCAGCCGCGGCCGCTTCGGCTTCCGCGCGCTCGTCCCGCATCAGGGCGACTTCCCCTACGCCACCAGCCGCTCCGGCGGCGTCTACGTCGTCGTCTCGTGAGCCGCTCCGGGCGGCGCCGCGCTCAGCCCTCGGAGGGGGTGGGCGCGGCGCCCCGGCGCTGCAGGATCAGCGTGACCATCTCCGGCTCCATGCGCGCGACCTGCGCGATGCGCTCGGGCGACGCGCCGGCCGCACGGGCGTCCACGACGCACTGCTCGAGCGCGGCCATCGCGCGCCGTACGGCCTCGAAGCCGGCCGCGTCCTGGCGCAGCTGCGGGCGCTCGCGGCCGGCGTAGTCGATCACGCCCTCGGCGGCGCCGTAGAACTGCAGCGCCGCGTCCAGCAGCGCCTGCTCGACGGGCGTCCAGTCCGCCTCGCCGACATCGTCGCTCGCGCCGTTGCCGGCGGCGGTCTCGTCGCGGTTCTCGTCGCGCGTCACGCTCGTGCCTCCTGCGAATGAGAGATGCCGGCGAACCCCACCCGGGAACGCCGGCGTTCATCATCCTTGCAGGCGGCGGGTTACGACGCAAACGTCGTACGCCTGAAAGCGGGGCATTCGCGGTGGGTCAGGTGGGGCGCCCTGCGGGGAGCTGCTCGGCCTCGAGCTGCTCGGCGCGGGCGACGATCTGGGAGCAGGGCGCGTCGAGGCCCGAGACGAGGCGCAGCAGCGTGCGCGCCGTCGGGTTTCCCGCCCCGGCTTCGAGCTCCCAGATGCGGCGCTGCGGGACCCCCGTGCGGAGCGAGAGAGCTTCCTGCGTGAGCTGAAGCTCGTCTCGCCGTTCGCGCAGGGCGACGCCCAGCGCGCGGAGGAAGTTGGCTGTATCTGGCACCGCGCCACCCTCATCGGCGATGGCCATATGCGCAACGTCGTTTACGTCGTTCATCGCGCCGGCGACGGTGGCGCGACCGCGCTCCCGCGCGGTGCCGTCCACACCGGGTCGTAGAGTCCTGCTCGATCCGATCCCTCGCCCGTGCGGGAGCCACGATGTCCCTCTGCTTCATCGAACCTCAGAACGCGATCCGCGTGATCGCCGACTCCGTCGGTCGCGAGGCGCGGCGGCAGATCCTCGGCGAAGTCGTGCGCGCGTGGGTCGACGAGATCCCGGAGGCCGAGCTCGAGTCTCGCACTACGCGAAGGCGGTCGCCGATCTCGACGAGCACGATCTCTCGATGCTCGCCGCCTGGCATGCCTCGCTCGAGGTCGGCCATCCGATCCCGAACAAGGAGTTCCTCGTCAACGTCTTCCCCTCGCTCGGCGAGAACCGCCGCGAGGCGCTCAAGATCGCCGCCGGCTTCCGCGGCGAGGAGGCGTTCGAGGCGGGCGTCGGCGAGGAGCAGGCGCTCGAACGGTGCTGCCGTGGCTGTCCGAGGACCGCTGTCGCGAGCTCGCGCGCGAGTGCCTCGAGCTGTACTGCTGGGACCGCCTCGGCTCCGAGAACTGACCGCGGCCTCACGCCGCGAGCGCCTGCTCGATCTCCCCGATCGCCTGGGCGTTGGAGCGAAACCACACGGCCTGCATGCCGAGCGCCCGCGCGGCGTCGCAGTTGACCTCGATGTCGTCGACGAACAGCGTCGCGTCGGCGGCGACGCCGAGGCGCTCGAGCGTCACCTCGTAGATGCGCGGGTCGGGCTTGCGCACGCCCTACGAAGCCGGAGTCGACGACCAGCTCGAACATCTCGTCGATCGGCAGCATCGAGCGCCACAGCGGCTCCCACTCGCGCACGTTGTTCGTGCAGGATCGCCATCCGGTAGCCGCGCCCGTGCAGCTGGCGCATGAACGCGAACAGCTCGTCGTTCGGGTGCAGGTGCTCGAAGTAACGTCTCGCCGAAGCCGCGCGAGGTCGACGTCGCGGCCCAGCTCCGCGCGTCAGCGCGTCGCCGAGCTGCGCGACGAAGCGCGCCTCCGTCAGTCTGCCCGTCTCCAGCTCGAACAGCGGGTTCGCGCCGCCGTTGTCGGCGGCCGCGCGCGCGATCGCGGCGCCGAACGCCTCGAGCGGGATGCCGCGGCGCTCCTGCAGGCCGAGGAACGCGTCGAGCAGCGGCGTCGTGAGGACGCCGCCGAAGTCGCTGACGATCGCCTCGACCCGGCTCATGCGCGCCGCAGCACGTCGTAGCGGCCGACGCCCTCGAACCCGTCCATGCGCCAGGTGAAGAACGCGCAGTCGAGCCGCAGGCGCCCGAGGTCGAGCGTCGTCCCGCAGACCGCCTCGCCGGCCGCGCGGTGCACGAAGGAACGGTCGTCCTGCTCGTCCCACAGCTCGAGGCTCGCGCGGCGCTGGCGGCCGGCCTCGTCGAGCGTCGTGGACAGCCGCGGGTCCGCGACCGTCGTGACGAGCCCCTCGCGGATCAGGCAGGCGGTGACGGCCTCGTCGGCATGGCTGGCCGCGTCGTCCGGGCGCACGCTCGCGAGCGCGACGCCCGAGCCGTCGTCGAACCACGCCGCGACGGTGCGCGCGAGCGCGATCCGCTCCCAGTCGGGCGCGCCCCACTGGTGGCCGCGCTGGCCGAGGCACTGGACCTGCGTGCGCTCCTCGCCGCAGCGGACGGTCCCCGTGACGGTGCACAGCTGCTCGTAGCCATGTAGGCCGGCGGCGCTTGCCGCGACCGCGCCGGACCCGAGCTCCGCCGGCTCGCCGAGCGCCTGGAAGCGCAGCTCGAAGCCGCCGTCGTCGCCGTCGTAGGCGACCGTCCACGTCTCCAGCGGCCGCTCGACCGTCGCGCGCACGTCGCCGACCTCGAGCGCGGTCCAGTCGGCCTCGGGCAGCTCGACCGCGCCGACCGCGTCGACCGCGACCAGCTCGCCGCCGCGGAACAGCAGGCCGAGCGCGCTCGCACGCAGCGGCTCGCCCGGCACGAGCCCGAGCCGTGCGCTGCCGTAGATGCCGTGATCCGGATCGCCGAAGGCGAACGTGACCGCGTCGCCGAAGCCGGCGGCGCCGGGCTCGCCGGCCCGCGCCGCCTCGTGCTCGGGGCCGATCATCGCGGCAGGATGGGCGGGTCGATCTCGCGGGCGGTCGCGTCCACGTCGTAATCCTGTCGCGTTCGCGCGCGCGACGCGGCGCCGGCCGCGGCGCCGAACTGGCCGAAGCTCGCAAACAGCCGGCCGCCCGCACGGCGCAGGATGCCGCGGCGCACGGTCGCCCGCGACGGCGGCAGCAGCAGCAGCGCGCCGAGCGCGTCGGTGATGAAGCCCGGCACGAGCATCAGCGCCCCGCCGACGATCACGAGCGCGCCGTCGACCGTCTCGCGCGCCGGCGGCCGTCCGCTCGCCAGCGTGTCGCGGAAGCGGCGCCAGACGCTGCGCCCCTGCGACCGCAGCAGCGCGGCTCCGATCAGCGAGCTGAGCAACAGCAGGCAGACCGTCCACAGCACGCCGATCGCCTCGCCGACCTGGACGATCACATACAGCTCGGCGAGCGGCACGACGATCAGCAGCAGGATCAGCAGCGCAAGCATCGCCTCACAGGCTACTCGCGCCGAGCGCCGGCCAACGGGGCTTGCCGCTATACGAGGACGGGCGCGGAGCGCTCGATCCGCACGCCGGGCACGCGGTCGAGGCCGACCAGCTCCAGCAGCGCGGAGATCGGCGGCTGCGGATCGCGCAGCGAGAGCGTGAAGCCCTGCACGCGCAGGCGCCGGGCGAGCGTGACGAAGTCGAGCATCAGCGAGACGTCCGCCCACGTCAGCTCGCCGAGCTCGACCGCGATGTCGGTGCTCGCCTTCATCGCGCGGACGAGCGCCTGCCGGCGGCGTGCCTGCGTGGACCGGTCCTCGTCGCCGGAGCAACGCAGCGTGGGCGGATGTGGCGCGTACTCGACGATGCCGGCGAACCTAACCAACGTGTCGGGTGACGCGCAAGCCAAGATGAAGCAACTCTCACGCTAGACTCACGCCCATGCCGACGCTCGAAGACGTCAACGACGCGCTGTCGAACGTGATCGACCCGGAGCTGGGGCTCGACTTCGTCGAGCTGGGCCTCGTCTACGATGTCGAGATCGACGGCGGCAAGGTCGACGTCACCTTCACCCTCACGACGCCCGCCTGCCCGATCGGCCCGCAGGTGACGGAGCAGATGATCGAGTTCGTGGGCGAGCTCGAGGACGTCACCGAGGTCAACCCGAAGATGGTCTTCTCGCCGCCGTGGTCGCCCGACCGCATGAGCGAGGACGCGAAGTTCGCGCTCGGCTTCTGAGCGCCGCTCGCTAGGAGGGGGTGCCGCCGTTGTGCGCCGGCCTGTTGCGGGCGCGCTTGCGCATCGAGGCCGCCGGGCCGTCGGCGCGAACCGAGGGACCGCTCGGCAGCAGCTGCGGCCCGTCGTCGGCGCCGGCCGTGCTCCTCGCCGCCGCGGGGGTGCGGGGCGTCTTCGCCGGCCGCGTCGCCGGGCGTCTGCGGCGGACGGGTTCTCGCGGCGGCGGGGGCGTGTGCGCCGTCCACGGCCGCGCGTGCGCCGGCGGCGCGCGCCTCTTTCGCTCTGGCCGCGACTCTGAGCTGCGCGAGGCCGTCCTCGATCCCGTCGGCGATCGTCTCGATGTCGGGCAGCGCGTCGTAGTCGCCGAGCAGCCCGAAGTCGATCGCGCCGTTGTAGGACATGATCGCGATCGCGAGCGCGTGGCTCTTGGGCAGGAAGGCGATCGGGAAGAAGTCGAGCATCTGCCGGCCGAGCATGTAGATCGGGAACTGCGGGCCGGGGATGTTCGTGACGATCAGGTTGAACAGCCGCGTCGAGAACTGCAGGCGCGACGCCTGCGCGAGGATCGTCGGCGGCGCCAGGCTGCTGGACGTCGGCGATCACTCTCGCGCCGAGCGCCTGCTTGGACTCCTTCAGCCCGTCCATCTGCTGCTTGACGAAGCGCAGGCGCGCGAGCGGGTCGCGGATGTAGACGGGCAGCGGCCCGCGCATCAGCACGATCTGGTTGCCGAGCGCGCGGCCCTGGTCCTTCGGGCGGATCGAGACGGGCACGAGCGCGCGCAGCTCGAGCCCCTCCGTGCGCACCCCGCGCGAGCGCAGCCAGCGCGCGAGCGCGCCGGAGACGACCGTCAGCACGACGTCGTTGACGGTGCCGCCGAGCACGTCCTTGACCTAGCTGAAGTCGTCGAGCTGGTTGCGCACGACCGCGTAGCGGCGGTGCGGGCCGATCGGCACGTTGAGCGGCGTCTCGGGGGCGGGGTTCAGGCCGGCCCACAGCACCTCGCCGATGCCCTCGGCGGCATCGCGCAGCGCGTCGACCGCGGCGGCCGGGTTCGTCGCCGCGACGATCGTTCTCTCGGCGACGCTGAGCGTCGTCTTCGCGAAGCCGGCGATGCCGGCCGCCAGCAGCTCGGCGCTCGTCGGCTCGGGGCGCGGCTGCCACGGCTCCTGCTCCGGCTGGGGCGGCGGGGAGGGCGCGAGGTCGAACAGCACGGTCGCCAGGTCGACGCCCGAGACGCCGTCGACGAGCGCGTGGTGCGTCTTGAAGATCAGCGCGTAGCGGTTGTCCTCGAGCCCCTCGACGAACCAGCTCTCCCACAGCGGCTTGGAGCGGTCGAGCTGCTGGGAGGCGATCCGCGCCGCGAGACGGTGCAGCTGCTGCTCGGTGCCCGGCGCCGGCAGCGCGCTGTGGCGCACGTGGTACTCGAGGTTGAAGCTCGGGTCGTCGATCCACAGCGGCCGGCCGGTCTCGAACGGCGGGTAGGCGAGCTTCTGGCGGTAGCGCGGGACGAGGTGCAGGCGCGAGCGGATGTGCTCGGCGACCTCGACGAACGGCGGCGGCGGGCCCTCGAACAGCGTGACCGCGCCGATGTGCATGTGGGAGTCGGCGTCCTCCTGGTGGAGGAACGAGGCGTCCACGGCGGTCAGTCGATCGAGGTGCTCTTGCGCCATGGCGCGCGTCTCCCGTTGTCAGTGCCCGTGCTCTGCTTTCAAGCGTATATCCCCACATGCGCCATGCAAGTCACGCTTCCTGCCTGGCGGTGCAATCCTTGCGGCCGTGTCGGTCCGCGTGCTCGTCGTCGCCCTGGTGCTGCAGCTGCTGCTCGCGGGTGCCTTCGCGATCTGGGCGGCGAGCGGATTCCCGCTGCCCTGAGCGCTCGCTAGAAGAACCCGATCCGCTTCAGCGGCCAGTACGTGGCGATCGTGGTGCCGATCAGCCAGCCCTTCGGCACCGGCCCCCAGAAGCGGCTGTCGTCGGACTGGCCGCGGTTGTCGCCCATCATGAAGAAGCTGCCGTCAGGCACGGTGATCGTGCCGGCGAAGGTGCAGCCCTGGCCGCTCCCGCACGGGTTCGTGAACGCGTCGGGCTCGAGTCTGCCGTTGCGGTACACGTGCCCGTCGCGTATCTGGATGCGGTCCCCGCCGACGCCGACGACCCGCTTGATGAACGTCTGGTCCGACCGCTGCGGCGTCGGTGCCGAGCAGGCCTGGCTGCTGCCGAGCCCTTGCGTGGGGTTCCCGCACACCGGACCGCTCGCGTTGTCGGCCCCCTTGGGCGGGTGGAAGACGACGCTGTCGCCCACCGACGGGTCGCCGAAGCGCATGCCGATGCGGTTCACGAGCACGCGCTGGCCGATGGCGAGCGTCGGCTCCATCGACCCGCTCGGGATGCGGTAGGTCTTGACGAGCAGCAGCTGCACGACGAACGCGATCAGCAGCGCGGCGACGACGATCGTGACGATCTCGACGACTGGGTTGCGCTTCTTCTGCGCGTTGCGGGTGTCGGCGGCTCTGGCCACAGGCTGGGACGGTAGACGGTTCGGCTTGCGGGCGCGACCGTTCCCGTTCGGACCCGCCCGCCTGCGCGCGCCTACACTGTGGCGAGCATGGATAACGCCCCGATCAAGCTGCTGCTGGCCAAGCCGCGCGGCTACTGCGCCGGCGTCGACCGCGCGGTGCAGACGGTCGAGCGCGCGCTCGACCTGCACGGGGCGCCGGTCTACGTGCGCAAGGAGATCGTCCACAACAAGCACGTCGTCGAGCAGCTGCGCGCGCGCGGGGCGATCTTCGTCGACGAAGAGACCGAGGTGCCCGAGGGCTCGACGGTCGTCTTCTCCGCCCACGGCGTCGCCCCGAGCGTGCACGCGAACGCGCTCGCGCGCGGCCTGCAGACGATCGACGCGACCTGTCCGCTCGTGACGAAGGTCCACGTCGAGGCGAAGAAATTCGCCGCCGAGGGCTACACGATCGTGCTCGTCGGCCACGAAGGCCACGAGGAGGTCGAGGGCACGATGGGCGAGGCGCCCGACCACATCGTGCTGATCGAGACCGAGGACGACGTCGACCGCCTCGAGGTCGAGAACCCCGAGCGCGTGGCGTACATCTCGCAGACGACGCTGTCGGTCGACGAGACGCGCGCGATCATCCTGAAGCTGCGCGAGAAGTTCCCCGCGATCGTCGGTCCGCGCACCGACGACATCTGCTACGCGACGACGAACCGCCAGGCGGCCGTCAAGCAGCTCGCGCAGGCGTGCGACCTCGTGCTCGTGATCGGCTCGCAGAACTCGTCGAACTCGAACCGCCTCGTCGACGTCACGCGCGAGCTGGGCACCGACGCCTACCTGATCGACCACGAGGGCCAGGTGCAGGAGGCGTGGCTCGAGGGCCGCAGCGTCGTCGGCATCACGAGCGGTGCGAGCGCCCCCGAGGAGCTGGTCCAGCGGCTCGTGGAGTTCTTCCGCGCGCGCGGCACGGAGGTCGTCGAGGAGCTGGAAGTGATCCAGGAGGACGTCCGCTTCATGCTGCCGAAGACGATCCGCCAGGCTCTGGCTGCCGCGTCCTGAGCACGCTCGTCGTCTCCGATCTCCACCTCGGCTCGCGCGCGCGGGCCGATCTGCTGCGCAGCCCGGCGATGCGCGAGCCGCTGATCGCGGCGCTGCGCGACGGCGTGCGACGGCTCGTGCTGCTCGGCGACGCGCTCGAGCTGCGCCAGGGGCCGCTGCGCGAGGCGCTCGCCGCGGCGCGGCCGTTCTTCGCCGAAGCGGGAGCGGCGCTCGGCGCCGGCGGCGAGATCGTGCTCGCGCCGGGCAACCACGACCACGCGCTCGTCGCGCCGTGGCTCGAGCGCCGCCACCGCGACGGCGTGCCGCCGCCGCTCGGCCTCGCCGAGACGGCGACGTGGCTGGAGACCGACGCGATCGCGGTCCTCGCCGAGGCGGCGGCGCCGGCGCGGCTGACGCTCGCCTATCCGGGCGTGTGGCTGCGCGACGACGTCTACGCGCTGCACGGCCACTACCTCGACCGTCACATCACCGTCCCGACGCTCGAGCGGCTGAGCGCCGGCGCGATGGGGCGGATCGTCGGGCCGCTGCCGCCGGGCGCCGCCGGGCCGGACGACTACGAGCGCGCGCTCGCGCCGATATACGCCTGGTCGACGGCGATCGCCCAGCACGCCGAGGAGGGTGCGATGGGGACGTTCGGCGTCTCTGTGCGCGCCTGGCAGATGCTGTCCGGCAACGGCCATCGCCCGCTGCGCCGCCGCGCGCTCGTCGCGCTGTTCCCGCTCGCGGTCGCGGCCGTCAACCGCGGCGGGCTGGGGCCGGTGCGCGCCGACATCTCCGGCGCGGAGCTGGGGCGGGCGGGCGCGCGCGCCATGGCCGAGGCGGTCGACCGGCTGGGGCTCGGCGCAGCGGGGGCACGCCACGTGCTGTTCGGGCACACGCACCGCGCCGGCCCGCGCCCGGCCGACGCGCCGGGCGAGTGGACGACGCCCGCCGGCGTGCGCCTGCACAACAGCGGCTGCTGGGTCTACGAGCGGCAGTTCCTGTCCGCGACGCCCTACGAGAGCCCGTACTGGCCCGGCACCGCGATCCGCGTCGAGGACACCGGCCCGCCGGTCGCGCTGCGCGTGCTCGACGGCATCGGCGCCGTGGAACTCAACCGAGCCCTGGGGTGAAGCAGACGGCGTGGCAGTAGACGTCCTCGCCGACCTGCAGGTCGAGCACGCCGGCCGTGTGCCGCTCGTGCTCGATCAGCGGGTAGGCGCCGGGGTGCTCGACCGCGATCTCGCGGCCGTTGGCGGTCACGACGCCCTCGCCCGACAGCACGGCCCACACGCCGCCGGCCTCGTAGGGGCCGCTGTACGGCCCCGGCTGGTCCTCGGTCTGCGCCTGCAGCAGCACGTCCTCGGCGTCCTCCGGGCGCATCGGCGCGACCAGCTCGCGCTCGACCCCGAGCAGCCGCTGGATCGCGCGCTCGGCCTCGGCGTAGCCGCCCTCGCCGACGTGGAAGTCGGCGAGCTGCTGCTCGCCGTCCCACAGGTAGCGGCTCGGCCAGCCCTGGATGCCGTACAGGTCCCAGCTCTCCAGCTCGGCGTCGATCAGCACCGGGTACTCGAGCCCCAGCCGGGCGACGGCCGCGCGCACCGCGCCGGGATCGCGCGAGGGCTCGAAGCCGGCGCTGTGGATCCCCACGACGCGCAGGCCGTCGGCCGCGTAGTGCTCGTGCCACGCCTTCAGGTAGGGCAGCGTGCGCAGCGAGTTGACGCGGCAGAAGTCCCAGAACTCGACGAGCACCGGGCGGCCGCGCTGCTGGTCCATCCGCAGCGTCGCGACGTTGACCCACTCGGCCTGGCGCGGGAACGGCGGTGCGAGCACGTCGAAGTCGGCGGGGGGGCGCATCGCCCGGCAAGGGTAGCCTTCGGCCGATGCTCGTGCTCGCTCACTTCGGCCACTGGTACGTGTCGATGATCTACGCCGCGCCGGCGTTGCTGCTCGGCGGCGGGCTGGGCGTCAGCGCATGGCGGGAGCGTCGTCGGAGAGCGCGCGGAGATCGCCCGCGAGCCCCTCGGGCGTGAGCTGGTCGGTCAGGTAGCCGACGCGCTGGCGGCCCGCTCCGTCGTCGATCACGGTCGAGGCGGTGTGCTCGGACCCGGCGCTCTGCGGCTGGATCCCGTACGCGCGCCACACCGGCGCGAGCTGTGCGCGCGTGCCGGTGAGGTAGCGCATGCGCTGCGTCATGTGCTGCTCGGCGAGGAAGCGCCGCACGTGTGCCGGCGTGTCCCCGGCCGGGTCGACGCTGATCGCGAGCACCGGCACGTCGTGCCCGAGCTGGTCGAGCGCGCCGCGGATCTGCTGCGCGGTGAGCGGGCAGGTGTCCTTGCAGGTCGAGTACATGAACGTGAGGACCACGATCCGCCCGCGGTACTCGCGCATCGTCGCGAGCCGGCCGTGCTGGTCGTGCAGGCGGAAGTCGGTCGCGCGCGCCTGCGGCGGGCGGACCGCGCCGTGCAGGCCGGTCGGGTCGTCGGCGCCGGCGGTCGCGCCGTCGTCACCGCTGCCGCCGAGCAGCACGACGCCGGCGAGCGCGGCGAGCGCGCAGACGGCGACGACGACGAGCGTGAGGCGCAGGCGGGCGGGCACGACGCCCCAGGGTACGGATTACGCCTCGACCAATCCCCGCCGGATCGCGTAGCGCACGAGCTCGACGCGGTCGCGCATCCCGAGCTTGCGCAGCACGTTGGCGCGGTGCGACTCGACCGTCTTCTCGGAGACGTAGAGCGTCTGGGCGATCTGCGCGTTCGTGTGCGCCTCCGCGATCAGCTTGACGATCTGCTGCTCGCGCGCGGTCAGCGGCTCGTCGGGCCCGCGCGCGCCCTCCTCCATCCAGCGCCGGATCAGCGTGCGCTCGGCGGCGTTGGTGAGGAACGGCTCGCCGCGCGCGATCGCGTGCAGCGCGGCGACGAGCACCTGGTCGGCCTCGCGCTTGAGCACGTAGCCGGCGGCGCCGGCCTTCAGCGCCTCGAACAGGTAGCGCTCGTCGTCGTGCATCGAGACGATCAGCACGTGCGTCCCGGGCAGGTGCGCGCGGATCTCGCGCGTCGCCTGCAGTCCCGTCATGCGCGGCATCCCGACGTCGAGCACGCACAGGTCCGGCCGCGTCGCGCGCGCCAGCTCGAACGCCTCGACGCCGTCGGCGGCCTCCGCCACGACCTCCATGCCGGGCTGGCGCTCCAGCAGCAGCCGGAGGCCGCTGCGGACGATCCCGTGGTCGTCGGCGATGAGCGTGCGCATGCTGGTGGGGGCGAAGTACGTGATCCGACCTAGATCGTCAGCTCGACGCGCGTTCCGGTGCCGTCGCCGGACCAGACGGACAGATGTCCTCCGGCCAGCATCGCCCGCTCGCGCATGCCGCCGAGGCCGCTGCCGCCGGCGCGCGGCTCGCTGAAGCCGCGTCCGTCGTCGGAGATGCGCAGCACGGTGCGCCCGACGAACGACAGCTCGACCTTCACGCGCTGCGCGGAGGCGTGGCGCGCGATGTTCGAGAGCCCCTCCTGCGTGACGCGGTAGATCGCCAGCTGCTGCTCCTGCGAGAGGCGCGTCGGCGCGCCCTGCGGGTGGAACGTCGCGCGGATGCCCGTCTGCTCGCTGAAGTCGCGCACCTGCGTGTGCAGCGCCGGCATCAGGCCGTGGTCGTCGAGCACGGCGGGGCGCAGACGCCGCGAGAGACGCAGCAGCTCCTCCATCGCCTGCGCGGCGAGACGCTTGGTGTCGCGCAGCTCCTCCTGGAGCGCCGGCGGCGACTCCTGGATCGTCGCCTCGAGCCGCAGCAGGATCGCCGTCAGCGCCTGGTTGACCTCGTCGTGGAGGTCCTGCGCGAGCCGCTGGCGCTCCTGCTCCTGCGCGCGGATCGCCGCCACCCCGGCCGCACGGCGCTCCGCCTCCAGGCGCGTGCGGAGCTGGTCGACGGCCTCCCGCTCCTGCGCGAGCTCGGCGATATGGCGGCGCAGCAGCAGGCGCGCAAGCGGCGAATGTCTACTCATCGTCGGCGAATCCGGTCCCGCTCACGCCATCGGCGCGCGGGCGCCCGGGCCCCATCGGGTCTTCACCCCATATCGGCGGGCGGCTCCGTTTCCGCGACTTCGCGCACGCGCGATCGGACACGCTATCCTTTCTGAAGTCAGCAAAAGCCGACCCCCTTTGAGGAGTTTTCCCGAATGAGTCCGTCCGGCGCGGAGCTGCTCCGCCAGGTCAAGAGCCAGATCGACGAGGTCGACCCGCGCCGTCGTCGCACGAGCACCTGGGCAACGGCATGGTCGCTCGTCGACGTGCGCGAGACCGACGAGTTCGGCGTCGCGCACATCCCCGGCGCCAAGCACGTGCCGCGCAGTCCTACCTCGAGTCGCGCATCGAGGCGGCCGCGCCTGACACGGACGCAGCGGGTCGTCCTCTACTGCGCCTCGGGCAACCGCTGGCGCTGGGCGGCGCGCACGCTGACCGAGGACCTCGGCTACGAGCACGTCGCGTCGATGACCGGCGGGATCACGCTGTGGAAGGACCGCGGCTACGAGGTCGCGACGCCGAGAGCGCTCACGGCCGAGCAGCGCGACCGCTACTCGCGCCACCTGCTGATGCACGAGGTCGGCGTCGAGGGCCAGCGCAAGCTGCTCGACGCGAGAGTGCTGCTGCTGGGCGCTGGCGGGCTTGGCTCGCCGACGGCGCTCTACCTCGCGGCAGCCGGCGTCGGCACGCTCGGGATCGTCGACAACGACGTGGTCGACCTGTCGAACCTCCAGCGCCAGGTCATCCACTACGACCGACCGTGTCGGCGTGCCGAAGGTCGACTCTGCGGAGGCGACGATCGCGGCGCTCAACCCCGACGTGAGCGTCGTCAAGTACCCGGTCCGCCTCGACGCCTCCAACATCATGGAGATCATCGAGGGCTACGACGTGATCGTCGACGGGCTCGACAACTTCCCGACGCGCTACCTGCTCAACGACGCGTCCGTGCGGCTGCAGATCCCGGTCGTGTCGGCCTCGATCCTCGGCTTCGACGGCCAGCTGTCGGTCTTCACGCCCTACGAGGGCCCGTGCTACCGCTGCCTCTTCCCGACGCCGCCGCCGGCCGAGCTGGCGCCCTCCTGCGGCGCGAACGGCGTGCTCGGCGTGCTGCCGGGGACGATGGGCCTGCTGCAGGCGACCGAGGTCGTCAAGCTGATCCTCGGCGAGGGCGAGCCGCTGATCGGGCGCCTGCTGCTGTACGACGCGCTCGGCGCGACGTTCACGGAGGTGAAGGTCCGCCGCGACCCCGACTGCCCGATCTGCTCGCGCGAGCCGGACGCGATCACCGACGAGGAGATGGGCGTGTTCCCCGACTACGAGGCGTTCTGCGCCGCGGCCGGGTAGGGTCCGCGCCACGATGGCGACCGTGAAGATCCCACCGGTCCTGCGCGCCTCCGTCGGCGGCGAGAAGCGAGGTCAGCGCCGAGGGCGCGAACGTCGGCGAGGTGCTCAGCGCGCTCGTCGCCGCGCACCCGGACACGCAGTCGCAGCTGTTCGGCGCCGACGGCGAGCTCAACCGCTACGTCAACGTCTACCTCAACGACGAGGACGTGCGCGTGCTGGACGGGCTGGAGACGGCGGTCGGGGAGGGCGACACGCTCGTCATCCTCCCGGCGATGGCGGGCGGCGGCTCGCTGACGCGACGCGTTTCGCCGCTTCGCCGTCCCTAGCTATACTTCCTGAAGCTATGGACGGGGAGCGCCTTCAGAACAAGCCCTGCGGGGGTCGCTACGGCGACATCGTCGCAGTCGATCGGCAACACGCCGCTCGTCGAGCTCAAGCGGCTGTCGCCGAAGCCGGGCGTGCGCATCTGGGCCAAGCTCGAGTCGCGCAACCCGACGGGCTCGGTCAAGGACCGCGTCGCGCGCTCGCTGATCGAGGACGCCGAGGAGAGAGGGCGCGATCACGCCCGGCCAGACGATCCTCGAGCCGACGTCCGGCAACACCGGCATCTCGCTCGCGATGATCTGCACGCGCAAGGGCTACCCGCTGAAGGTCGTGATGCCGGACAACGTCACGCCGGAGCGCACGCAGCTGCTGCAGATGTACGGCGCCGAGATCGTCTACTCCGACGGCTCGAAGGGCTCCAACGGCGCCGTCGAGCTGGCGCTGGAGATGGCGGCCGCCGACTCGTCGTACTACATGCCCTACCAGTACGGCAACGAGGCGAACCCGCTCGCCCACTACAACGGCACGGCGCTCGAGATCCTCGAGGAGCTCGACGAGATCTCCGCGTTCGTCGCCGGCCTCGGCACCGGCGGCACGCTGATGGGCAACGGCCGACGCTTCAAGGAGGAGCTCGGCGACGCCGTGCAAGATCGTCGCCGCCGAGCCGATGCAGGGCGAGCCGGTGCAGGGTCTGCGCTCGCTCGACGACGGCTTCATCCCGCCGATCATCGACCTGTCGCTGCTCGACCGCAAGATCTTCGTGACCAACCGCGACGCGATCCTGTGGACGCGCAAGCTGCTCGACGAGGAGGGCCTGTTCGCCGGCGTCTCCTCGGGCGCGATCGCGCGCGTGGCGGTGCGCATCGCGGGCGAGCTGGACGAGGGCAACGTCGTCTTCATCGTCGCCGACGACGGCTGGAAGTACCTTTCGAGCGGGATCTACACGCTGCCGGTCGACGAGATCGAGAACCTCGACTCGACCGTGTGGTGGTGATCCGGTTACCGGCCGTTCGCGCACTCTCTGTTGGCCGCTACCATCGGCTCACTCATCTTTCGAGCAAAGGAGCAGCGCCAGCCATGTTCTCCCAGGTAGGACCGATGGAGATCGTTCTCGTCCTCGTGATCGCCCTGCTCGTGCTCGGCCCCAAGCGCCTCCCGGAGGCCGGCCGCTCGATCGGCAAGGGGATCCGCGAGTTCAAGGACTCGGTCTCCGGCATCTCCGGGGACGAGAACTCAAGCAGGACCTCCCGGCCGCCGCGCGCGAGCGCGAGACCGTCTAGCCGTTCCCGCCTGATGCGCATCGGTCGCGAGCTGTACGAGCAGATCGTCGCGCACGCTCGGGCCGAGGCGCCGAACGAGTGCTGCGGCGTCGTCGCCACGAACGGTGACGGCAGCGCCCAGCAGGTCTTTCCCGCAACGAACAAGCACGCCAGCCCTCTCCGCTTCGAGATCGAGGGCCTGGACCTGCTGCGCATCAACAACGCGGTCGACGAGGCGGGCTTGGAGATCGGCGCGATCTACCACTCGCACACGCGCACCCCGCCCGAGCCCTCGCAGACGGACGTCAACGGCGCCGCGCAGTGGCCCGGCGCGCTGTGGGTGATCGTCGGCCTCGCCGGCGACGACGGCGAGGCGGACGTGCGCACGTGGGCGATCGAGGACGGCCGCGTCACGCAGGTTGAGCTGATCGTCGAGTAGCGGTGCCCGGCCCGCTCCTCTGCCCGACCTGCGGCGAGGTCTTCGGCGACGAGGAGCGCTTCTGCCCGCGCTGCGGCGTGCCGCTCGTGCCGGTCGATGCGACGCCGGCGCCGGTGAGCGCGCGCCAGGAGCGGGCGCGCAAGATCAAGCCGCAGTACGCCGAGGGCGAGCTGGTGCGCGTCGCGCGAGCCCAGCACCAGGCCGAGGCGGAGCTGATCCAGGGCATGCTGCTGGAAGAGGGTATCCCCAGCATGACCAAGCGCAGCGGCGGCTTCGACGTGCCGGACTTCCTCGCCGCCGGGCCGCGCGACGTGCTCGTGCCGCAGTCGGGCGCCGACGCGGCGCGCGACGTGCTCTCAGGCGGAGGCGATGCGGGCGAGGTGTGAGCGCCAGGCGCCCTCGGTGTGCACGAGCGAGCGGCCGGAGAAGGCCTCGCGCAGCGCCCGCTCGGGGCCTGCCGGGTCGAGATAGCAGGCGAGCCGCATCGCCGCCTCCGGGCCCTGCTCGCGCGCGAGCAGGTCGATCAGCGTCGGGCCGAGCAGGGCCGCGTCGCGCAGGCTCGGGGGAAAGGCGGGACGCTCGCCCTCGCGCAGGCGGCGGGCGATCGCCGGGCGGGCGTGCTCGACCTGGCCGGCGAAGTAGCGCGCGGTGCCCTCCACGAGCCACGCCCAGCGCAGGCGTTGCCGCAGGCGCGGAGGGGTGGACGGCGGCGGCAGGCGGCGGTTGTTGAGGCCGACGACGAGGCGCGCGTAGAGCACGTCGGGTGCGCGCTCGAGCATCTCACGCGACCCGTCGACGGCGGAGGCGCGTGCGCGCAGCGCGCGCGGCGCGAGCACGTGGATCGTGTGCGCGCCGGTCGTCGAGCCGACGACGTAGCGGCGCGCGGCGGGGGCGGTCAGCAGTCGCTCGACGAGCACGAGCGGGTGCGCGAGGTCGAGTAGCGGGGCAGAGCGGTGGAAGACGACCGTGACGTCGGCGGTCGTTCTCGGGAAGACGATGTCGAGCCGCGCGCGCGTCGCCTCGAGCGAGTCGAGCGCGCGCGCGACGTCGTCCGTGTCAGCGGACTCGTGGCGCGCGCGGAACGACTGCGTGACGGTCTCGACCCAGGCCATGACGCCCCGGCCGCAGGCCGACGGCCCGCGCTCTAGACGAGCGCGGGGGTCCTGCCGGCGACGATCGCCGCGATTTCCTCACGGGCACGCTCGAACTCCTCGTCGGACAGCACCGGGGTGCCCTCGAACGGGAGGTCGCGCGTGATCTCGAGCCAGGAGCGACAGCCACCGAACTCGTCGCGCACCTTGACTGTGACGGGGCGCGGGATGCGGTAGGTGCGCAGCAGCACGACGTGCAGCGGATGACGGCGCTTCCAAGCGAGGCGCTTTTCGGCGTAGTCGGTCGTCCACACGTAGAACGGCGACAGCGCGTCGACCGCACGGCGGTCCGTGATCGTCCAGTGGTCGGCGACCTCGGCCCATGCGCGGATGCGCACGCGGTCCGGCTGAGGGATGTCGCCGTCGCGCGTGAGCGCATGCATCGGCGGGTCGCCCTCGGGCCAGACGCCCTCCTCGAGCGCGCGCAGCAGCTCGGGCTGATGCGACTCGCGCACGAGGTCTTCGCGCTGGTGATCGAACGTCGGGTACAGGAAGAAGCGCTCGTGCTCGAGCTCGAAATGCTTGTCAGGCTCGCGAATGCCGCCTTTGCGCAACGTGACCAACTGCTCGCCTTCGGCGAGCGCACGTACGGTGACGGCCCATTCTTTGAAAGCAATCGGCATTGGATTCCGGACGGGAGAAGGAGCGTATTAACCGTGTGCCCGCGGGAATGCAACCAACCCGCGCACGGGAACGCCATTCTAGGCGAAACCCTAGGATTTCCATAATTTCCCTGCTATTTGCGGCTTTTCGCCGCGATCTGCGCGACCGGTTCCGCTAGCCTTGCGCGCCGCCTCCGGGCGTCTCGATCCGCAGCCGCTGCCCCGGCGTCAGCGTCCCGCGCGCCTTCGGCGCCAGCGGCTCTCCGTCGAGCAGGTTGCGTCCGCGGGCGCCGGGCTCGCCGCCGTCCGCGCCGGGCGGCGCATGGCGGCGGCGCTCGGTCAGCAGCGAGTACGTCATCGGCGCGAGCGCCTCCAGCTCGCGCACGACGCCGTCGCCGCCGCGGAAGCGGCCGGCGCCGCCCGATCCGCGCCGCAGCGCGTACTCCGTCACCCGCAGCGGGAACTCCAGCTCGAGCGCCTCGACCGGGGTGTTGAGCGTGTTGCTCATCGCGACGTGCACGCCGCTGGGACCGTCGGCGTCCGGGCACGCTCCCTGCCCGCCGCCGAGCGTCTCGTAGTACGTGAAGCGCTCGTCGCCGAGCGTGAGGTTGTTCATCGTGCCCTGGCCGAGCGCGCGGCCGAAGGCGGCCAGCACGAGGTCGGCCACGCGCGAGGAGGTCTCGACGTTGCCGGCCACGACGGCCGCGGGAGGCCGCGCGTTGAGCAGCGAGCCCGCGGGCGCGCGCACCTCGATCGGCCGGTACGTGCCGGCGCTCGGCGGGATGTCGGGGTCGGTCAGCACGCGCATGGCGAAGTAGCAGGCGGAGCGTGTCACGGCCAGGGGGCAGTTGAGGTTGCCGTCGTGTTGCGCGGCGCTGCCGGCGAAGTCGAGCACGATCCGCTCGCCCTCGACCGTGGCGCTCAGCCGCAGCTCGAGGTCGCCCTCGGCCGCCTCCAGCAGGTCGGTCGCGGTGCGGGTCCCGTCGGGCAGCGCGGCGATGCACGCGCGCGTGCGGCGCTCGGCGTAGTCGAGCACCTCCATCATCGCGGCGCGCAGCGTGGCCGTGCCGATCCGCGCGGCGAGCTGCTCGAGCCGCCGCGCGCCGGTGCGGTTGGCCGCGAGCTGGGCGCGCAGGTCGGCGCGCCGCTGGGCCGGCTGGCGCATCTGCGACGCGAGCCGGGCGATCGCGGCCTCGTCGAGCGGCTGCGGCTCGATCACGACGCCCTCGTCGGCGAGGGTCCGGCTGTCGGCCGGCATCGAGCCGGGCGTCGGGCCGCCGACGTCGGCGTGGTGCGCGCGGCAGGCGGCGAAGCCGAGCAGCTCCCCGGCGCCGTCGTCGCTCGTGAAGATCGGCGTGATCACGGTGATGTCGGGCAGGTGGGTGCCGCCGCGGTAGGGGTCGTTGAGCACCCATGCGCGGCCGGGCGCGTGCGCCTCGTCGCGCACGGCGGCGACGGCCGCCGGCATCGCGCCGAGGTGGACGGGGATGTGCTCGGCCTGCATCACCATCTCGCCGGCGGCGTCGAACAGCGCGGTCGAGGCGTCGCGGCGCTCCTTGATGTTGGCCGAATGCGCGGAGCGGATCAGCACCGCGCCCATCTCCTCGCAGGTCGCGCGCAGCGCGCCGAGGATCACCTGCAGCTGGATCGGGTCGACGCTCACCGCTCGTCGCCCTCCGCGTCGCGGCGCACGTCGATCGCCCCGTCGGCGAGCACGGTGCCGTGCCAGCCGCGCGGGATCACGAGCGTCGACTCGGGCAGCGGGACGACGGCCGGGCCGGCGATCGTCGTGCCGGCCTCCGGCCCGCCGCCGGCGGGGGCCGCGGCCGGCGGCGCGGGCGCCGGCGTCGCGGCGCTCACGCGCACGGTCACCAGCTCGACCTCCTCGTCCGGATCGCGGTAGCCGTAGCGCTCCTCGTGCGCGGCCTCGAACGCCGCGCGCAGCGCCGCGGGCGTGGCCGCGGGTGCGCCGGCGGGGGTGGAGACCGCCAGCTCGAACGCCTGGCCGCGGTAGCGCAGCTCGTAGGTCGCAGCGATCTCCGCGTCCGGCTCGCCGAGCGCGCCGCGCGCGGCGGCGGCCAGCTGCGCCACGTCGGCGGCGACCGCGTCGGCCGTCAGCGACGCGCCCGTGCGCAGCACGCTGCGCTGCGCGTCGCGCCGGCGCGGGGCGACGACGAGCCCGAGCGCGGCCAGCACGCCGGAGGTGCGCGGGGCGATCACGCGCGCGATCCCCAGCTCCTCGGCGATCGCGACGGCGTGCAGCGGCCCGGCGCCGCCGAAGGCGAGCAGCGCGTGGTCGCGCGGGTCGATCCCGCGCTCGACCGTCACGACGCGCAGCGCGCGCGTCATCTCGGCGTTCGCGACGCGCACGATCCCCTCGGCGCAGGCGAGCGGGTCGAGCCCCAGCTCGTCGGCGAGCGCGCCGACCGCGCGCTCGGCGGCGGCGCGGTCGAGCACGATCCCGCCTGCCAGCGGCACGTCGTCGCGCAGGTGGCCGAGCAGCAGGTTCGCGTCGGTGACGGTCGGCTCCTCGCCGCCGCGGCCGTAGCAGGCCGGGCCGGGCACGGCGCCCGCCGAGCGCGGGCCGACGCGCAGCGCGCCGCCGGCGTCGCGCCACGCGATCGAGCCGCCGCCGGCGCCGACGGTGTGGACGTCGAGCGTCGGCAGCGCGATCGGGCGCCCGGCGATCTCGCTCGCGCCCGTCTCCGCGACGGCGCCGTCGTGCACGACGCACACGTCGGCGGACGTGCCGCCCATGTCGAGGCAGAGCGCGCGCTCGGCGCCCGCCGCCCGCGCGGCGAAGGCGGCGCCGGCGGCGCCGCCGGCCGGCCCGGACAGCACGGTCAGGGCGGCGTGCGCGGCGGCGCTGGCGACGTCGGCGAGGCCGCCGTTGGACTGCATGATCGCCGGCTCGGGCAGGCCCGCCGCGCGCGCCCGCTCGGCGAGCCGGCGCAGGTAGCGGGCGAGCAGGGGGGAGAGCGCGGCGTCGATCTCGGTCGTCGCGGCGCGCTCGTACTCGCGGAACGTCCCGACCACCTCGTGCGAGAGCGACACGTGGACGTCCGGAAGCTCGGCCGCGAGCGCGTCGCGGATCTGCTGCTCGTGCTGCGGATGGCGGTAGGCGTGCAGCAGCACGACCGCGACCGCCTCGGGCGCGGCGGCTGCGACCTCGCGCGCGAGCGCGCCGGCAGCGGCGGGGTCGAGCGGGCGCAGCGGGCCCTCGGGGGTCATCCGCTCCGGGGCGGCGAAGCGCAGCTGCGGCGGCGCGAGCGGGGCCGGGCGGGCAGCGCACAGGCGGTAGAGGTCGGCGCGCGCCTGGCGGCCCAGCTCGATGAGGTCGGTGAAGCCCTCGGTGGCGACGAGCGCCGTGCGCGCCGCTCTGCCCTCCAGCAGGGCGTTCGTCGCGACCGTCATGCCGTGCGCGAACGCGGTCACGTCGCGCGGCTCGCGGCCGGCGCGCGCGAGCGCCGCCTCGACGGCCGCCATCACGCCGAGCGACTGATCCTCCGGCGTCGTCGGCGCCTTCGCCGTGACGAGCAGCCCGTCGCCGAGCAGCACGGCGTCCGTGAACGTCCCGCCGACGTCGACTCCCAGCAGCATGCCGGGAGGCTATCCCTCCAGCAGTGCGCCCCTCAGGCTGCCGCGAGTTCGCGCGCGGCCAGTTCCCGCTCGGCCAGTTCCTCGGTCTCGGCGAGGTGCTGGTGCGAGGGGCAGTAGCCGTTGTGCGGCAGCGGCATGCGCTGGCACGGCGTGCCCTTGCGCGTCGTCGCGCGGCACTGCAGGGGATTGCCCGCGAGGTCGTAGCCGGTCATCGGCTGGCGCGCGAGGAACTCGTCGGCGCACGCGATGTACTGCTCGATGACGCGGTATATCCGGGCCTGGGAGGACATGGGGAAATAGGGCCGGATGTCGTTGAACAGCGTCCGCGCGGGTCGCGCGAAGTAGTGCCTGTCGGTCGCGAGCCGCTCGATCGCGGCCTCGCATGCGCGCAGGACGCGCTCGTGGTTCGTGACGCCCGTGATGCTGCCCGGGCTGTCTTCGACGATCTCGCTCGCAAGCTCGCGATAGATCGCTCGACTGAAGCGGTACATGACGGCTCTGCCCTCTCCTTCGCTTTCCCCGTGCCGGACTCCCCTGTGGCGGGGGCAGTATCTCGCCGCGTTGTGAAGCTCAGGCCTCTGGACTATTAACACCGCGTTAAGTTGAAACGTTTGCGTTCGTTTGTCAGGAAGCTGACAGACGACGTCGTTCATCTGCTTGCGTCGTGCTGGCTCAGGCCCAGTGCTCGAGCACCGGCTGGTCGGCCGCGCGGACGACCGTGTGGTGCTCGTCGAGCGCGGCGTCGCGCTCGGGGAAGTCGCGCCGCAGGTGCGCGCCGCGGCTCTCCTCGCGCGCGAGCGCGCAAGCCGCGACGAGACGCACGAGCGGGTGCGGGTCGTCCAGCAGCAGGCGCAGGCCGTCGGCGTCGCGCTCGATGCCGGCGTGGTGCCACAGCGCCTCGCGGCTCGCCGGCGTCAGCTCGGGTCGCGGCAGCCCGGGGCCGGGCTCCGGCGCCGCGCTCGGGAGCGGCTCGGCGAGCGCGGCGAGCGCGGCGCGGCGGCCGAACACGAAGCACTCGCTCAAGCTGTTGGAGGCGAGCCGGTTCGCGCCGTGCAGGCCGGTGCAGGCGCACTCGCCGACTGCATAGAGGCCTGGCAGCGACGCGCGTCCTTCGAGGTCGGTCGCGATCCCGCCCATCGTGTAGTGGGCGGCGGGCGCGACCGGCACCAGCTCGCGCGCCGGGTCGATCCCGCTGCGGCGCAGGACGGAGACGACGTTCGGGAACAGCGCCGGGTCGATGGCGCGCATGTCGAGCCCGACCGACGGCGCGCCGGTGTCGCGCATGCGGCGGGCGACGGCGAGGGCGACCTCGTCGCGCGGGGCCAGCTCGTCGACGAAGCGCTCGCCGTGCGCGTCGAGCAGCAGCGCGCCCTCGCCGCGGACAGCCTCGGTCACGAGGAAGCCGTCGGCGCCGTTCGCGCCCGCGACCGCCGTCGGGTGGAACTGCATCATCTCGAGGTCGGCGAGCGCCGCCCCGGCGGCATGCGCGAGCACCATCCCGGCGCCGACCGCGCCGACCGGGTTGGTCGTGCGCGCCCACAGCGCCGCCGCGCCGCCGGTCGCGAGCACGACGGCGCGCGCGACGACGACCCGCCCGTCGTGCAGCCGCACGCCGGCGCAGCGCCCGGCGCGCGTCGGCAGCGCGGTCGCGCGGCAGTCCTCCATCACGTCGATGCGCGGGTGCTCGGCGACGAGCGCGGAGAGCTGGCGCGTGATGCGGCGGCCTGTCGCCGCGCCGCCGGCGTGCACGATCCGCCGGACCGAATGGCCGCCCTCGAGCCCGAGCGAGAGCCGCCCGTGCCGGTCGGCGTCGAAGCGCACGCCGAGCCGTTCGAGCTCGCGCACGGCCGCCGGCGCCTCGCTCGTGAGGATCTCGGCGGCGCTGCGCCGGACGGTTCCGCGACCCGCGCGCAGCGTGTCCTCCAGGTGCTGCTCGCGCGTGTCGTCGAGCGCCAGCACGGCCGCGAGGCCGCCCTGGGCCCAATAGCTCGCCGACTGGGCGAGCGGGGTCGCCGAGACGAGCGCGACGCGGCCGCCCGCGGACGCGGCGGTGAGGGCGGCGTAGAGCCCTGCGGCGCCGGCGCCGACGACGGCGACGTCGGCCTCGATCGTTGCGGGGGACGCCATTCGGGCAAGTACCGTACTCGTATGGGGCGCCCCGTCTACCTGTCGCACCCGGCGTCGCTGGCGCACGACACGGGGGCGCATCCGGAGCGGGCCGCGCGCATCGTCGCGATCGAGCAGGAGCTGGCGCGTCACGACTGGCTCGGGATGGAGCGGCAGGAGGCGCCGCGCGTCGCGGCCGAGACGCTGACCGCGATCCACCCGGCGCGCTACGTGCGCGGGATCGAGGAGCTGTGCCTGGGCGGCGGCGGTGCGATCGACTCCGACACGTTCGTCGTCGAGGCGTCCTACGAGGCGGCCCTGCGCGCGGCCGGCGGCGCGGTGCGGCTCGTCGACCTGCTGCTGAGCGGCGAGGCTCCGACCGGCATGAGCGCGCTGCGCCCGCCCGGTCACCACGCCGAGCCGGCGCGCGCGATGGGCTTCTGCCTGTTCGACAACGTCGCCGTCGCGGCGCAGCACGCGCTCGACGCGCACGGGCTCGAGCGCGTGCTCGTGCTCGACTGGGACGTCCACCACGGCAACGGCACGAACGCGGCCTTCCACGCGACGCCCGCGGTCCTGTTCGTCTCGCTGCACGAGTGGCCGCTGTATCCGGGGACGGGCGCCGCCGGCGACGCCGGCAGCGGCGCGGGCACCGGCTACACCGTCAACCTGCCGGTCGCCGCCGGCGCCGGCGACGCGCTGTACCTGTCGCTGCTGGAGCACGTCGTCGCGCCGCTCGCGCGCGCCTACGCGCCGCAGCTCGTGCTGCTGTCGGCGGGCTTCGACGCACACCGCGACGATCCGCTCGCGGACGTGGAGCTGACCGACGGCGGCTTCGCGGCGCTGGCCGGGAGCGTGCGGCGGCTCGCGGCCGAGCTGGAAGTCCCCGTCGGCGCCGTGCTCGAGGGCGGCTACGACCTGCGCGCGCTGGCCGCCTCGACGGCCGCGATGCTGCGCGTGCTGACGGCAGCCGATCCTCCGCCGCCGCTCGACGTGCCGGTCGCGCCCGAGGCGCGCGCCGCCGCGGCGCGGCTCGCGGAGCACTGGCCGGCGCTCGCCGGCGCCTGAGCGCCTACTTCACCGCGCCCGTGGGCACGGTGACTCTGGTGCCCGGGATCGTGAGCGTTCTCTGCGTGGCGCCGCCGGTGGGCGTCGTCGGCGTCGTCGTGGTCGGCGTGGTGACAGCCGGCGTGGTGGTCGTGGGGACGGTCGTCGTCGCCGTCGTGAGCGGTGTCGTCGCGGTCGGGACGGTGGTGGCGGGCGTCGTCGCCGCCGGTGCCGTCGCGGGCACGGTCACCGTCGCGGCCGGCGGGGTCGTCTGCGGCTTGTCGAGCAGCGTCACGAGCGCGACGGCGATCCCCGCCGCGAGCAGCGCGAGCACGAGGCACGCCAGCAGCACCGGCATGCGCCAGCTCGGCGGCGGATGGATCCGCGTGCGCGCCGCCAGCCCGCATTCGACGCACCAGCTCTGATCGTCGCGCAGGGCGCTGCCGCAGCGCGGGCACAGCAGCGCGCCCGGCGGCAGGTCGGGACGGTGGAGCGCGCTCACGGCTGCGGGCCGCCGCCGGTCGCCTGCGGCGGGGCCGGCGGCGCGGGCGGCACCTGGGCCGGGCCCTGCACGGCGCCGCCGAGCGCGGCGCCGCAGTTCGCGCAGAAGCGGTCGGCGCTGCCGAAGATCGCGAAGCAGCGCGGGCAGGTGCCGCCGATGCCCGGCTCGCGCACGTCGCGCAGGTCGCGGCGCTCGTCGAGCGCCCGCTCGAGCGCGTGCAGCTCGTCGTCGCACGCGCGGATCTGGTCGAGCTTCTGCGCCACGAGGTCGTCGCGCTTGCGCTCGAAGCGGCGCAGGTCGAAGACCAGGCCGCCGAGGTCGCGCACCTGCAGCTCGCGCAGCCGGCGCAGGTAGCGCAGCCGGCGCCGCATCCGCCCACGCGCGCGGAAGCCCGGGCGGCGCGGTGCGGCCTCGGCCGGCGGTGCGGTCCGCCGGCGGGGGCGGCCGCCGCAGCCGCGACGGGCGCGGGCGGCGCCGCTGCCGGAGCGGGGGCGGCAGGCTGTCCGGCCGCAGGCGCCGGCACGGCCGGGATCCGCGTCGTCAGGTCGACGGCCGGCGGCGGGGCGCTCAGCCGGTACTTCTCGGGCGGGTCCGGCGCCGGGACGACGGGCTGGAAGACGGTCGGCTGGTCGACGCTCGGCGCCGGCGCGACCGCCTCGATCCGCTCGGTCGGGGCGTCGACCTCGGGCGGCCCGTCCGCGGGTGCGCCGCCGGCCTGCGTCGCGTCAGGCAGTGCGCTCGCCGCGGCAGCCTCGTCGGTGGGCGGCGCCGGCTGCGGCTCGGGCGCGGGACTGGCCGCATCGGCCGTCGCCGCCCCGGGCGTGTCGGCGGTCTCCGACGCGACCGGCTCGTCGGAGCGGTCCGCGTGCCGGCGCGCGATGCGTTGGAACATGCCGCTCATCGATCGGGGGACGCCGCATTCCCTGCACGGACGGCGCCTCGGCGGCGAGTATAGCCACGGGTCCGGCTCGCCTCGCCGCTCTCGGCCGCGAGCGCCCGCCACGCGACGACGACCCGCTCCGCCATCCGGTCCGCCGAGAACAGCTCGGCGCGCGCGCGGCCCGCGACGCGCGGGTCCGCGGCCGCGAGGTGCGGCGCCAGCGCGGCCTGCCACGCATCTGCGTCGAACGGTCCGCAGTGGGCGCCGTCGATCCCCGCGAGCGCGAGCGGCGCGACGCCGACCGGTGTCGCCAGCACCGGCACGTCGCACGCGAGCGCCTCCAGCACGGCGAGGCCGAAGCCCTCGCGCTCGGACGGCACGAGCACGGCGTTCGCCGCGTTGACCCACAGCGGCACCTCGTCCGGGTGGACGTCGCCGAGCGTCAGCAACTGCACCTCGCCGGCCAGCTCGCGCGCGCGGTCGAAGCGCTTCTCCGCGCGCGCCGGATCGGCTGGGAACAGCAGGCAGGGCGCGCCGGGGTCGAGGCCCAGCCGCGCCCGCGCCTCGGCGCGCGGCAGCGGCCGGAAGCGCGCGAGGTCGACGCCGCACGGCAGCACGGCGACGCGCCGGCGCACGCCGGCGCCGGCGATCCGCTCGCGCGCGAGCGACGCGGAGACGGTCGCGGCGAGGTCGACGAAGCGCAGCGCGGCGCGGCTCAGCCGGCCGCTGCGCGGGTGCGCGAGGTCGGTGCCGTGGAACGTGACGACGTGCGGCGCGCCGCGCACGACCAGCGCGGGCCAGGCGGTCAGGCCGAAGTGCGCGTGGACGACGTCGAAGCGCTCGCCGCGATAGCGCCGCCGCAGCGCGCGCGCCGCGCGCGGGTAGGAGCGCAAGCCGGGCGGGAACGCGAACAGCTCGACCTCGACGCCCTCGATCCGCCGCAGCGCCGCGACCTGGTCGGCGACGAAGCGCCCGAGCGCAGGTCGTGCGGACGTCGGATGCATGTTCGTGACGACGAGCGCACGCATCGGCTGCGCCAGCGTACTCGTGCGCGCCTTTTGTCGCAGATGCGCGTAGCGCTGTGACAGCGAGCGGCCCAAGACTCGACCGCGATGTCCAGCGACAGAAGGAGGACGGGATGGTCTACCGCCTGATGGGTTGGGTCCACATGCGCGTCGTGGCGGCGTGGGGCGGCGAGCGCGGACAGGGGACGGTCGAGTACGTCGCCCTGATCCTGCTCGTCGCCGCGCTGCTGGCCGGCGTCGTCGCGGCGACGAAGAGCAAGAGCTTCGGCACCGGCGGCATCGCCGAGGCGATCGTCGAGCAGATCAGAGCCGCGCTCTCGAAGCTGAAGTGACGGGCGCGATCCGCGGCGCGTCGCGCACGCGCCGCGGATCCGCTTCCGGGGCCGCCTCTGACACCATGTCGCGGATGTCCGCGACCGACCGCGAGCGACCGATCGCCGTCTTCGACTCGGGCGTCGGCGGGCTGACGGTGCTGCACGAGCTGCTCGTCGCGCTGCCGGCGGAGGACTTCGTCTACCTCGGCGACACGGCCCGCTTCCCCTACGGCGACAGACGCAGTACCGAGCTGCGCGCGTTCGCGCTCGAGATCGCGGAGCACCTGCTGGCGACGGACGCGAAGCTGCTCGTCGTCGCCTGCAGCTCCGCGACGGCCGCCGCGCTCCCGCTGTTGCAGGAGCGCCTCGCGGGCGGCGACGTCGAGGTGCTCGGCGTGATCGAGCCGGCAGCCGCGCTCGCCGTCGAGGCGACGCGCAGCGGCCGCATCGGCCTGCTGGCGACGCCCGCGACCGTCGCCAGCGGCGCGTACGCGAGCGCGATCGCGGCCGGCGACGCGCGCGCCCACGTCGAGAGCGTCCCCTGCCCGGACCTCGCGCCGATCATCCAGAGCGGCTTCCCGTTCGACGAGCGCGTCGTCGAGACCGTGCGCGCGCTACTGCGCGCCGCTGCGCGAGGCGGACGTCGACACCGTGATCCTCGGCTGCACGCACTACCCGCTCGTCGCGCCGATGCTGCAGCGGATGCTCGGGCGCGGCGTGCGGCTCGTCAGCTCCGGCGAGGGCGTCGCGCGCGCGGTCGAGCGCACGCTCGAGCACCGCGACCTGCTGAACCCCCGGCGGGTGGAGGGCGACTACCGCTTCCACTGCACCGGCGACGTCGAGGCGTTCCGCACGCTCGGGACGCGCTTCCTGCAGATGCCGCTCGGCGAGGTCGAGCGGGTCGTCCTGACCCCCGTGGAGGTGCCGGTGTGACGAGCGGTGCGACGAGCCTGGAACGCAGCTACGGGCGCGCGCCCGGCGAGCTTCGGCCGGTCGAGATCGAGCCCGGCTTCGTGCGCAGCGCGACCGGCTCGGCGCTGATCTCGGTCGGCGAGACGCGCGTGATCTGCACGGCCTCGGTCGAGGAGAGCGTCCCGCGCTGGATGGTCGGCAGCGGCCGCGGCTGGGTCACCGCCGAGTACGGGATGCTGCCCGCCTCGACGGGCCAGCGCAAGGCGCGCGACATCAGCAAGGGGCGCGCGGACGGGCGCACGGTCGAGATCCAGCGGCTGATCGGCCGCTCGCTGCGCGGCGTCGTCGACTTCGCGGCGCTCGGCGAGCGCACGATCTACGTCGACTGCGACGTGCTCCAGGCCGACGGCGGCACGCGCTGCGCCTCGATCACCGGCGGCATGGTCGCGCTGCACCTCGCGTGCGTGCAGCTCGTGCTCGACGGCAAGCTCGAGCGGATCCCGCTCACCGGCAGCGTCGCGGCCGTGTCGGTCGGGATCGTCGGCGGGGCGCCGCTGCTCGACCTCGACTACCCCGAGGACTCGAGCGCCGAGGTCGACGCGAACGTCGTGATGACCGGCGACGGCGGTCTGGTCGAGGTGCAGGCGACGGCCGAGCGCACGCCGCTCTCGCGCGCGCATCTCGACGAGCTGCTGGCGCTCGCGGCCGACGGCATCGCCCGCCTGCGCCGCCAGCAGGACGCGGCGGTCGGCCTCGCCTGACGTGCGGCTGCTGCTCGCCACGCGCAACGCCGCACAAGCTGCGCGAGTTCGCGCGGCTGGCCGAGGGTCGGGTCGGGGGCCGATCTCGATCGACCCGCTGCCCGACGACGTCGAGCTGCCGCCCGAGGACGGCGAGACGTTCGCCGAGAACGCGCTCGGCAAGGCACGCGCCGCGGCGGCCGCGACCGGGCGCGTCGCGATCGCCGACGACTCGGGGATCGAGGCGGCCGCGCTCGGCGGCGCGCCCGGGGTCCGCTCCGCGCGCTACGCCGGCGAGCACGCGAGCGACGAGCGAGAACCTCGCGAAGCTGCTGCGCGAGGCGCCGGCGGGCAGTCCGCTCGCCTACGTCTGCGCGCTCGCCTACGTCGACCCGGCGGACGGGACCGAGCGAGGTCTTCGAGGAGCGCTGCACGGGCACGCTCGCGGCGGCCCCGCGCGGCGATCGGCGGCTTCGGCTACGACCCGGCGTTCCTGCCCGACGACGGCGTGCCCGACCGCACGATGGCCGAGCTGAGCGACGCCGAGAAGGACGCGATCAGCCACCGCGGCCGCGCCGTCCGCGCCCTGCTCGCCTGGCTGCCGGACTGACGCGATGGGCGCCGGCGCCGTCCAGCAGGGGGACACGCCGCGCAAGCGGCGCGCGGCCGCGCTGTCGATCGCCTCGAACCCGACGCTGATCCTGCTCAAGCTCGTCGCCGGCGCGGTGACGGGCTCGGTCGCGATCGCTGACCGAGGCGATCCACTCGGGGATCGACCTGATCGCCTCGGTCGTCGCCTACTTCTCGGTCCGCAAGGCGGGCGAGCCGGCCGACGAGACGCACCGCTACGGCCACGAGAAGATCGAGAACCTCGCGGCCGCGATCGAGGGGATGCTGATCCTCGTCGGCTCCGGGATCATCGTGTTCGCGTCGGTGCGGCGGCTGATCGTCGGCGGCAGCGTCGACCATCTCGGCTTCGGCATCGTCGTCGTCGGCGTCTCGGCGGCGGCGAACCTCGCCGTCTCGGCGCTGATCGCGCGGACCGCCCGCGCGACCGACTCGCCGGCGCTCGCCGGCGACGCGGCGCACCTGCGCACCGACGCGTACACGTCGCTGGCGGTGCTGGTCGGGCTCGCGCTCGTGCAGATCACCGGCGCCCAGTGGCTCGACCCGGTCGTCGCGCTGCTCGTCGCGGGCGCGATCGTGACGGCGGGCGTGCGGCTGCTGATGGGCTCCTCGCGCGTGCTCGTGGACGAGGCGCTGCCGGAGCCCGAGCGCGCCGCGATCCACGACGAGGTCGTCGCGTTCGGCGACCGCGGCGTCGTCGGCTACCACCAGCTGCGCACGCGCCGCGCGGGCGCGCGGCGCTACGTCGACCTGCACCTGCAGTTCGAGGCGGGCACGTCGCTCGAGCAGGCGCACGAGATCGCGCACGCGATCCAGGACGCGATCGCGGCGCGGCTGCAGGGCGCCGACGTGCTGATCCACCTGGAGCCGGCCGATCGCGTGCGGCCGGGGACGGAGTGGACGCGCACCGAGGGCGGCGGCGCGGCCGGGCCGACGGGTCTACCGCAGGTTGATCGCGGCCGAGCAGGCGACCGCGAAGACGACGCCCGCGTAGCCGACGTAGCCGCTGGCGAGCAGCAGCACGACGCCGATCAGGCAGGCCCCGACCGTGACCAGCCATGCGATGCGTGACAGCGGCACGCGCGTATTCTCGCGTGCCGGCATGACGGCTCCGCTGACGCCCGCGCTGGCGCTCGCCTACCTGCGCGAGCTGTCGGTCGACGTGCGCGCCGCGGTCGTGCTCGACCGCGCGGGCGCCGTCCTGGCCGGCGACGAGGCGCTCGCGCCGCGCGCCCGGGCGCTGCTGGCGGAAGCCGCGGCGAGCCCCGCTGCCGCGGGGGATCTGCTCGTGGCGCGCGCCCCCGACGGCGGCGCAATTGCGGCAATTGCAGGGAAATTCGCCCTCCTTCCCGTGCTCGAGCACGACCTGCGCGCGGCCGCCGCTGCGCTCGCGACGACGGCTCCCGACCTCCCGGGAGGGTGAGATCGCCCGTCAGGACGGGCAATTCGCGTTTGTTCCCGTCCGCGATGGTTGTTAGCTTCGGCCATCCCCCGAACACCCTCGAAGGAGGAAGACGTGACGAAATCCGAGTTCGTCGACCAGGTTTCCGCGAACAGCGGGCTCAGCAAGAAGGATGCAGGCGATGCCGTCGACGCGGTCCTCCAGACGATCGAGGACGCGCTGAAGCGTGGCAGCGAGGTGACGTTCTCCGGCTTCGGGAAGTTCCACGTCGCCGAGCGCAGCGCTCGCGAGGGCCGCAACCCGAGCACCGGCGAGAAGATCCAGATCGCCGCCTCGCGCGTGCCCCGCTTCACGCCGGGGTCCGGGCTCAAGAAGTCCGTCAAGGGCTAGCGCAGCCGCATCTGCTGCGTACCGTGCCCTCGGCCGGTCCCGTCGCCGCGTGCGGTGACGGGACCTGTCGTGGCGCGCCGAGCGCGCAGCTAACATCGGCGCGCGATGGCAGACCGGAATCCCGCGCGCCTGGCGGCGCTGCTCGCGCTGCTCATGGCCGTCGTCGCCGTCGTCGTCGTGATCCAGGCGTCCGGCTCCGGCTCCTCGAGCCACCCTCCGGCGGTGACGCGCACGGCGCTGACGCACCGCGTCAGGCACGCCAGAGCGCCACCGCGCAGCTACAGCGTGCAGGCCGGCGACACGCTCAGCACGATCGCCGCCAAGACGGGCGTCTCGCTGGCGACGATCCAGCGCCTCAACCCCGGCATCGACCCGCAGGCGCTGCAGACGGGCCAGAGCCTCAAGCTGTCCCCGTGATCCTGCGCCGAGCGATCGTCGCGCTGCTGCTCGCGATCGGCCTGTGCGCGGTCGCGAGCGCCGCGGCGGCGGCGCGGATCGCTCCGCCCCCGCCGCTGTCGGCGCCGGCCGCCGCCGTGCTCGAGAGCTCGACGGGGACGGCGTTGTTCGGCCGCGCCGCCGGCCAGCGGCGGCTGATCGCCTCCACGACGAAGATCATGACCGCGCTCGTCGCGGTCTCCTCGGTCCCGCTCGACCGCGTCTGCACGGCGCCGGCATATACGGCCGGGCCGCTCGAGGTCGTCATCCACCTGCGCCCCGGCGAGCGCATGCGCCTGCGCGATCTGCTGCGCGCGACGATGCTGCCGAGCGCGAACGACGCGGCGGCGACGGTCGCGGTCTGCGTCGGCGGCTCGCGCGCGGCGTTCGTCGCGCGCATGAACGCCCGCGCACGCCAGCTGGGATTGCGGCACACCCACTTCGCCACGCCGGTCGGCCTCGACGTGCCCGGCAACTACTCGACCGCGGACGACCTCGCCCGGCTCGCGATCGCGGCGCGTCAGGACGCGTTCCTGCGCCAGACGATGAACCTCCGACGCGCCGTGCTGCACAGCGGCGACCACGTGCGCGTCGTCGTCAACCGCAACGGGCTCGTGCAGGACGTGCCGTGGGCTGACGGCGTCAAGACCGGCCACACGAACGCCGCCGGCTTCATCCTCGCTGCGTCCGGCACGCAGCATGGGGAGACGTTCGTCGCGACGGTGCTCGGGGACCCGAGCGAGGGCGCGTCCGATGCCGACGCGCTGGCGCTGCTGAAGTGGGCGTTCGCGAGCTTCCGCGTCGCGACGCCGGTCACGCGCGGCGCCGTCTACGCGCGGCCGGCGGTGAAGCTGCGCCCGGATCAGCACGTCGACGTCGTCGCGGCGCGCTCGGTGCGCGACGTATTGGCGCGCGACGCGCGCGTGCGGCTCGTCGTCGACGTGCCGAGACAGCTCGCCGGCCCGATCCCCGCGCGGGCGATCGTCGGCAGCGTCACCGTGCTCGCGAACGGGCGGACGGTCGCGCGCGTGCCGCTCGTCACGCGCGGCACGGTGCCGAAGGTCGGCCTGCTGGAGCAGATCGGGCGCGGATTGGACGGTCCGGGTAGCCTGATAGCCATCGTGGCGCTGCTCGGAGGCGTGGCCGTCCTGCTCGCGCGGGGACGCGGCGTGCGTCGCCGCGAGCGGCGGCGGGCGGACATGGAGGCAGCATGATCATCACGGTCACCCTCAACACGGCGATCGACAAGACGCTCGAGGTGCCGAACTTCCGCATCGGGCGCCGCCACCGCTCCGTGGCGCAGGCGACGATGCCGGGCGGGAAGGGCGTCAACGTCGCGCGCGCGATCAAGCTGCTCGGCCGGCCCGTGATCGCGACCGGCTTCGCGGGCGGCTCGACCGGCACCCGCATCGTCGACGCGCTGACGGCCGAATCCGTCCTGACCGACTTCGTCCGCATCGGCGAGGAATCGCGCACGAACACCGCCGTGCTGGACCCGACGACGGGCATCCAGACGGAGATCAACGAGCGCGGTCCCGCGATCACCGAGCGCGAGATGGAGCTGTTCCGCGACAAGCTGCTCTACCTCGCGCAGGGCGCGAAGCTGTGCGTGATCGCCGGCAGCCTGCCGCGCGCCGTCGAGCCGGACGTCTACGGCGGCCTGATCAGGGAGCTGCGCAAGCTCGGCGTCACGACGATCGTCGACACCGACGGCGAGCCGCTGCGGCACGCGGTGCGCGCCGAGCCGGACGTCGTCTCGCCGAACGTCGGCGAGGCCGAGGAGCTGGTCGGTCACGAGTTCAACGACGACGAAGAGCGCGCGCTCGGGATCGCCGAGGTCGTCGAGCTGGGGCCGCGCGAGGCGATCATGACGGTCCCCGACGGCTGCTTCGCGCACGTCGCGGGGGAAACCGGGCCGCAGCTGTTCCGCGTGCGCGTCGCCGAGCAGGAGGCGCGCGCGGCCGTCGGCTCGGGCGACGCGTTCCTGGCCGGCTACGTCGCGGCGCGCTACGACGGCGGGACGCCGGAGGACTGCCTGCGCTTCGGCGTCGCCTGCGGGGCCGAGTCGACGCAGCACTTCGGCGCCGGCGTGATCGACCCGCAGGCGGTCGAGCGGCTGCTCGGCACCGTCGAGGCGGTGCCGCTCGCGCTGCCGGCCGAGGTTCTCCTGACCGGAGTGCCGGCCGATGCCGTGTGTGCCTGGCCGGCCCCCGATCCGCCGGGGCGCTGCGCTACTATCGAACGCAGTCGGTGGTCGCCGCCCCCGCCACAGCAGCTTCCCCGAGCCCGCCTCCCCGGCGGGCGCCTTTCGTCCACCTCGACCCTTAGGGTGACGCACACATGGAGATAGAGATCGGCCGCGGTAAGAAGGCCCGTCGCGCCTACGGCTTCGACGACGTCGCCATCGTGCCCTCGCGCCGCACCCGCGACCCCGAAGACGTCGACATCTCCTGGACGCTCGGCCCCTACCGCTTCGAGCTGCCGCTGCTCGGCGCCGCGCTCGACGGCGTCGTCTCGCCGGAGACGGCGGGCATCATCGGCAGACTCGGCGGGCTCGCCGTGCTCAACCTCGAGGGCATCTTCTGTCGCTACGAGGACGTCGACGCGCAGCTCGAGCGGATCGCGTCGCTCGACCGCGACGAGGCGACGCGCGAGATGCAGGAGATCTACCGGGAGCCGGTCAAGCCCGAGCTGATCGCCCAGCGCATCCGCGAGATCAAGGAGCAGGGCGTCGTCGTCGCCGCCTCGCTCACGCCGCAGCGCGTGCGCGAGCACTACGAGGTCGCGCTGGAGGCGGGGCTCGACATCCTCGTGATCCAGGGCACGGTCGTCTCCGCCGAGCACGTCTCGACGGTCGCCGAGCCGCTGAACCTGAAGGAGTTCATCCGCGAGGTCCCGGTGCCGGTCGTCGTCGGCGGCTGCGCCTCCTACCACACGGGCCTGCACCTGATGCGGACCGGCGCGGCCGGCGTGCTCGTCGGCGTCGGGCCCGGCGCGATCTGCACCACGCGCGGCGTGCTCGGGATCGGCGTCCCGCAGGCGACGGCGATCGCCGACGTCGCGGCCGCGCGGTCGCAGCACATGCTCGAGACGGGCGACTACGTCCGCGTGATCGCCGACGGCGGGCTGAAGAACGGCGGCGACATCGCGAAGGCGATCGCCTGCGGGGCGGACGCGGTCATGCTCGGCTCGGCGCTCGCGCGCGCCTACGAGGCGCCCGGCCGCGGCTACAACTGGGGCATGGCGACGTTCCACCCGACGCTGCCGCGCGGCACGCGCGTCAAGACGGTGCAGAACGCGTCGCTGGAGGAGATCCTGCTCGGCCCCGCGCGCGAGAACGACGGCATGTTCAACCTGATGGGCGCGCTGAAGACCTCGATGGCGACGTGCGGCTACCGCGACATAGCGGAGTTCAACCGCGCCGAGCTGATGGTCGCGCCCGCGCTGCAGACGGAGGGCAAGCACCTCCAGCGCGACCAGCAGGTGGGGATGGGGTCGAACGGCCGGGCGGTCGCGCTCGTAAATGACTAGCGACGGCCCAGCGGCGGGCATCGTCGTGTCTGGCAAGGACGCAGCCGGTGTGGCGTACTCCGTACGCGAACCGGCGAGGACGCCGCCAGACGCGTCGAGGCATGTCGCTGCCGAAGAGGTTGTGGTCCTCGACTATGGCGGCCAGTACTCGCAGCTGATCGCCCGGCGCGTGCGCGAGTGCGGCGTCTTCTCCGAGCTGCTGCCGCACCACGTCGGCGCCGCCGAGGTCGCGCGCCGCAGACCGCGCGGCCTGATCCTGTCCGGCGGTCCCGCGTCCGTGTACGCCCCGGACGCGCCGAGACTCGACCCGGCGCTGCTCGAGCTCGGCATCCCGGTGCTCGGCATCTGTTACGGCATGCAGCTCCTCACAAGCGAGCTGGGCGGCGACGTGCAGGGCGCGGAGGTGGGCGAGTTCGGCCGCTCCCAGCTCACCGTCAACGAGCCCGGCCGGCTGCTCGCCGGCCTGCCGCGCGAGCAGACCTGCTGGATGTCGCACCGCGACACCGTCTTCGCGCCGCCGCCCGGCTTCACCGCGCTCGCGTCGTCGAGCGAGTCCCCGGTCGCGGCGCTCGAGTCGGTCGAGCGCGGCATCTACGGGATCCAGTTCCACCCGGAGGTCGTCCACACGCCGTACGGGCAGGAGATCCTCACGCGCTTCCTCGAGGACATCTGCGGCTGCGAGCGCACGTGGAGCGCCGGCTCGGTGATCGAGGACCAGATCGCGCGCATCCGCGCCCAGGTCGGCGACGGCCGCGTCATCTGCGGCCTCTCCGGCGGCGTCGACTCGTCCGTCGCCGCGCTGCTCGTGCACCGCGCGATCGGCGACCAGCTCACGTGCGTGTTCGTCGACCATGGCCTGATGCGCAAGAACGAGGGCGACCAGGTGATCGCCGCCTTCCGCGACAACTACAGAGTGCCGCTCGTCGCGGTCGACGCCGAGGACCGCTTCCTCAGACGCCTGCAGGGTGTCACCGAGCCCGAGGCGAAGCGCAAGGCGATCGGCGCGGAGTTCATCCGCGTCTTCGAGGAGGAGGCCGCGAAGCTCGCTTCCGAGGACGGCGGCGGCGCGCGCTTCCTCGTCCAGGGCACGCTCTACTCCGACGTGATCGAGTCCGGCGGCGGCACCGGCGCGGCGACGATCAAGTCGCATCACAACGTCGGCGGCCTGCCCGACGACCTCGAGTTCGACCTCGTCGAGCCGCTGCGCGCGCTGTTCAAGGACGAGGTGCGCGCCGTCGGCGCCGAGCTCGGCCTGCCCGAGCGGCTCGTCTGGCGCCAGCCGTTCCCCGGCCCCGGCCTCGCGATCCGCGTCGTCGGCGGCGAGGCGACGAAGGCGCGGCTCGACACGCTGCGCGACGCCGACGCGATCCTCCAGGACGAGATCCGCAGAGCAGGGCTCTACCGCGAGCTGTGGCAGTCCTTCTGCGTGCTGCCCGACGTCCGCACCGTCGGCGTCCAGGGCGACGAGCGCACCTACGGCTACGTCGTCGTGATCCGCGCCGTCACCAGCGACGACGCGATGACCGCCGACTGGGCACGCCTCCCGTACGACCTGCTGGAGCAGATCGCCTCGCGCATGATCAACGAGATCCGCGAGGTCAACCGGGTGGTCTTGGACATCACGTCCAAGCCCCCCGGGACCATCGAGTGGGAGTGACCGGCGGCGCGCTGGCGGCGCCGGCATCCCGCCAGGCATCGTCCTCGCCTGTTCGCGTACGAAGTACGCCACACAGGCTGCGTCCTCCCCTGGCGGGCGCCGGCATCCGCCAGCGCGCCGCCGGCGCTGTCTACGCGCTGTCGTCGTCGCGCGGGCGCGGCTCCTCGCCGTCGAGGTAGCCGCCGGGTCGCTTGCGGCCCTCGGGGTGCAGCAGCGAGACGAGCAGGACGATCAGGGCGCCGGCGAGCACGACGAGGCCGGCGATGCCGAGCGCGGACATGACCGCAGGCTAGCGCCGGGCGCTCAGCTGAGCTTGTCCCACGCCTTGAGCGTGGGGAGGGGGTCGATCGGGGAGCCGCCCTGGTACCAGCCGGGCGCGGTCCACAGCTCGAAGTGGAGGTGGCAGGCGGTCGCGTCGCCGGTTCTCGCCGACGACGCCGATCGGCTGGCCGGTTCCGACGTGCTGGCCTCTCTTCACGATCGCCGGCGTGCGCAGGTGCGCGTAGACGTTGCTCTGGCCGGTGATCGGGTCCTGGATCACGAGGTAGTTGCCGGCGAGCGACTGGAAGGCGCGCTGGATCACGGTGCCGCCGCGCGCCGCGACGAGCGGCGTCCCGCATCTCGCCAGCACGTCCTGGCCCTGGTGGATGTGGCCGGCGCGGCCGGCGCCGAAGGCGTCGCCGCCGGTGCCGAACGTGTGCGGACCGCGCACGGGGAAGATCGCGCCGACGAACGTGAAGGTCCGCACGCCGGTCGAGCCCGGCGGCGGCGCGGCCGCCTGCGGGGCGGCGCCGCCGGGCGCGACGCCGGTCGTGCGGCTGGTGCCGGCCTGGGCGGCGAGCGCGATCCGCAACTGGTAGCGCCCGTTGAGCGCGAGCCCGCGTCTGGCGCGGCCGCTCCACGTGATCGTCTGCGTCACGCCCGGCGCGGCGGTGCGCTGGTCGGTGAAGACCGACAGGCCGTCGGCGAGGCGCACGACGTCGACCCGCACCGTGAGCGGGCCGCTTGCGTACGAGGAGTAGGCGAGCGTGGCAGCGCTCACGGCTCTGCGCGAGACCTTGCGCAGCGTGACGCCGGCGGCGAGCTGCGGGAGCGAGGCGAGCGGCGAGAGCGTCGGGGCCGGCGCGGCGGCGGGAGCCGACGCGGCCTGCTTCGGGGTCGGCGTCGCCAGGCCGGCGCCGCCGGTCGCGGCCGCGGCGGTCCCCGCGGACAGGCCGAGGAGCGCGGTGGCGGCAAGCGTCGTCAACGTCGCGGGGCGGCCCCGCATTCCGAGCAGCATCGTGATGCGATGCCCTTTCGTCTCGGCCTACGGGGTTAGCTGACGGGCTCGCGCTTGAAAGGTCCGCGCTACCGAGCGGCAGTGCTCGGATTCGCCCCTGACGACGTCATGGCGCCGTCGTCATTGGGTTCCCCGCTCCCTCCGGGGATCGGAGGGACTCGGCTCTTGCTTATGGAACGCGCGCAGTATAGCCAGGCCCCTCGGACGGACGCCCCGCGGCGGGCCGCCGCCCGCCTCGCACCGATGAGCGACCACGGCGGCGCCGATTTCCCTATCATGGGCGACCGCCGCGCCAACGAGGCGTGGCATCTCTCATGCCATGAAGACCTACGTCGCCACTCCTGCCGACCGCGAGCGCAACTGGGTGCTCGTCGATGCCAACGGGCTCACGCTCGGCCGGCTCGCCACCCAGATCGCCGACGCCCTCCGCGGGAAGAACAAGCCCACGTACACGCCCCACGTCGACACCGGCGACTTCGTCGTCGTCGTCAACGCCGAGAAGATCTCGGTGTCGGGGAACAAGCGCGCCGACAAGCGCTACTACCGCCACTCGGGCTACCCGGGCGGCCTGCGCTCGCGGACGCTCGAGGAGATGCTCGACCGCCGGCCCGAAGAGGTCATCCGGCTCGCCGTCAAGGGCATGCTGCCTCGCAACCGCCTCGCGCGCAAGCAGCTCACGAAGCTCAAGGTGTACGCCGGCCCGGAGCACCCGCACGCAGCCCAGCAGCCGCAACCCATGGAGATTTCCTCGTGACCGACGTCGAGCAGCCTGAGGACGAGCAGCGCACCCCGGAGACGGACGCGCCCGCCGAGGAGCCCGTCGCCGCCGAGGAGTCGCCTGCCGCCGAGGCCGCGAGCGACGCGCCCGCGCCGGAGGTCGAGGCCGCGGAGGCTGCGTCCCCAGAGGCCGAGGCGCCTGCGGCTCCCGAGCCTGATGCACCCGCGGCCCCCGAGGCCGAGCAGCCCGCTGCGGCGGAGCCGCAGGCCGAGGCTGTCGTCGAGGAGGAGCTGATCGAGGAGACGCCGCGCGTCAAGCCGGAGATCCCCGGCGCCGACCTCGTACCGGACATCGTCCCGGAGGGCGGCGACGCGCTCAGCGAGACGTCCCCGTATGACGAGGACGGGGAGCCGTCCGCTCAGGCCGCCGACGGCGACGAGGAGCCGGACGTGCAGCCGATCGCCGACGCGGCGATCTCGCTCGCCACCGGCGCGCGCTACAACGCCACCGGCAAGCGCAAGACGGCCGTCGCGCGCGTCACGCTGAAGCCGGGCACGGGCGAGTACATCGTCAACGGCAAGGCGCTCAACGACTTCTTCCCGCGCCCGACGCTCCAGCGCAACATCCGTCAGCCGCTCGAGACGGTCGGCTACGAGGCGCGCATGGACGTGATCGCGAAGCTGCACGGCGGCGGCGTCTCGGCGCAGGCCGGCGCACTGCGTCACGGCATCTCGCGCGCGCTGCTGGAGGCCGACCCGAACCTGCGCGGCGAGCTCAAGCGCCGCGGCTTCCTCACGCGCGACGCACGCGCGAAGGAGCGCAAGAAGGCCGGCCTCAAGAAGGCCCGCAAGCGGCCGCAGTTCTCGAAGCGCTAGCTTCTCCTTCCGTGGCCCGGCGTTTGTTCGGCACGGACGGTGTCCGCGGCGTCGCGGGCGAGTTCCTCACGGCGGAGTTGACGCTCGCGCTCGGTCGGGCAGCCACCACACGCGCAAGCGCCGCCGGCAACGGTACAGAACGGCCCCGCGTGCTCGTCATCCGCGACACGCGCGCGTCCGGCGAGATGCTCGAGGCGGCCGTCGCGGCGGGGATCGCCGCCGCCGGCGGGGTCGCGCTGCTCGGCGGCGTGCTGCCGACGCCGGCCACGCCGCTGCTGATCCGCCGCTACGGCTTCGACCTCGGCGTCGTGCTGTCGGCCTCGCACAACCCGTGGCGCGACAACGGCGTGAAGTTCTTCGGCGCCGACGGCGACAAGCTGTCGGACGCGGTCGAGGAGCAGATCGAGGCGCTGCTCGACGAGCCGCAGGGAGCCGGGACCCGGCCCGAGCCCGGCGGCGTCGCCGCGCTGCACGGCACGCTGGAGGACTACCTGCGCGAGCTGCACACGCGCTTCGCCGCGCTCGACCTGAGCGGCCGGCGGATCCTGCTCGACTGCGCCAACGGCGCGACGCACCGCGCCGCCCCGGAGATCTTCCGCCGCCTCGGCGCGCACGTCGACGTGATCGCCGACGCGCCCGACGGCCGCAACATCAACGACGGCTGCGGCTCGACGCACGTCGAGGCGCTCGCCGAGGCGGTGCGGCGCGACGGCCACGACGCCGGCTTCGCGTTCGACGGCGACGGCGACCGCGTGCTGGCGGTCGACCGCGAGGGGACGGTCGTCGACGGCGACGAGCTGATCGCGCTCGCGGCGCTGCACCTGCGCAGGCACGACCGCCTGGCCGGCAACGGCGTCGCCGTGACGGTGATGACGAACTACGGCTTCCACACCGCGATGGCGTCGGCCGGGATCGAGGTCGCCACGACCGGCGTCGGCGACCGCTACGTGCTCGAGGCGCTGCGCGAGCGCGGCTGGGCGCTGGGCGGCGAGCAGTCCGGCCACATCATCGAGCTCGGCTTCGCGCCCTCGGGCGACGGGATCGCCAGCGCGCTGCTGACGCTGGAGGCGCTGGAGGGCGGGGACCTGGCGCAGCGCCACGCGATGGAGAAGCTGCCGCAGAAGCTCGTCAACGTGCGCCTGCCCGACCGTGCGGCGGTCGAGCGCGCGGCCGCCGGCGAGGAGATGGTCGCGGCCGTCGAGCACGAGCAGGACGCGCTGGCGGGGCGCGGGCGCGTGCTGGTGCGCGCGTCCGGCACCGAGCCGCTGCTGCGCGTGATGGTCGAGGCGCCGAGCGCCGGCGAAGCCGACGCGGTCTGCGAGCGGCTCGCCGAGAGGGCGCGCGCCGCAGCCGTCGAAATGGCTCCTTAGGCCTATAGGCGCTTCCGAGAGCGTGTACTAGGCTCTCGGAGACCCAACGGAGGTTCCCCCTATGTGCGGCATCGTCGGCTACGTCGGCGCACGACCGGTCCGCGAGCAGCTGCTCGCCGGCCTCGAAAAGCTCGAATACCGCGGCTACGACAGCGCCGGCATCTCCGTCCTCAACGGCGAGGCGATCGAATCCGTGCGCGCGGTCGGGAACCTCGACGCGCTGCGCACGGCGCTCGCCGCGCAGCCTGTCGCAGCGGCCGCGGAGACGGCCACGAGCGTCGCGCTCGCCGAGCCCGGCACCGGCATCGGCCACACGCGCTGGGCGACGCACGGCCGCGTGAGCGAGCGCAACGCCCATCCGCACACCGACGACGAGGACCGCGTCCACGTCGTCGTCAACGGGATCGTCGAGAACTACGTCTCGCTCCAGCGCAGACTCGAAGCCGAAGGCGCGGTCTTCTCGTCCGAGACGGACGCCGAGGTGATCGCCCACCTGATAGCCAAGCACTACGACGACGACCTCGCCGCCGCCGTGCGCGCCGCCTACGGCGAGCTGGTCGGCCACTTCGCGTTCGTCGCGATGAACGTCGCCGAGCCGGGCGTGCTCGTCGGCGCGCGGCGCGAGTGCCCGCTCGTCGTCGGCCGCGGCGAGGACGAGCAGTTCCTCGCGTCGGCGGTGCCGGCCTTCCTCGCCCGCACGCGCAACGTGCAGTACATCGAGGACGGTGAGATCGTCGTGCTGCGCCCGTCCGGGGTCGACTTCATGACGGCCGACGGCACGCCGGTCGAGCGCGAGGTCGTCGAGATCGACTGGGACGCCGAAACCGCCGAGAAGGCCGGCTACGAGACGTTCATGCTGAAGGAGATCCACGAGCAGGCCGACGCCGTCGCCGAGACGGTCGCCGACCGCGCGGCGCGCGGCACGGGCGTGGACCTCGGCGACCTCGGAGCGATCGACGACGCGTTCCTGCGCGACGTGCGGCGGATCGTCGTCGTCGCCTGCGGCACCTCCTACCACGCCGGCCTGATCGGCCGCTACGCGATCGAGGAGTGGGCGCGCGTGCCGGTCGAGATGGACGTCGCGTCCGAGTACCGCTACCGCAACCCGGTCGTCGGCAAGGGCGACCTCGTGATCGGCATCTCGCAGTCGGGCGAGACGGCCGACACGCTCGCGGCGATGCGGCTCGCGCGCTCGCGCGGCGCGACCGTGCTCGGCATAACGAACGTGATGGGCTCGCAGATCGTGCGCGACGCCGACGGCGTCCTCTTCACGCGCGCGGGCCTCGAGATCGGCGTCGCCGCGACGAAGACGTTCGTCAGCCAGGTCGCGGCGATGTACCTGCTCGGGCTGCGGCTCGCCGAGCTGCGCGGGACGCTGCCGCCGGCGCGGCTGACCGAGCTGGTCGGCGCGCTCAAGCACCTGCCGCACCACATCGCCGAGCTGCTGGACGCGGGCAGCGAGCAGATCGAGCGGATCGCGCGCCAGCACCACCAGGCGGAGTTCTTCCTCTACCTCGGGCGCCACGTCGGGCTGCCGGTCGCGCTCGAGGGCGCGCTGAAGCTGAAGGAGATCTCCTACATCGCGACGGACGCCTACGCGGCCGGCGAGATGAAGCACGGCCCGATCGCGCTGCTCGACGAGCAGACGCCGGTCGTCTGCGTGGCGACCGACTCGCCGGTGCTCGACAAGGTCGTCTCGAACATGCAGGAGGTGCGCGTGCGCGGCGCGCACGTGATCGCGATCGTGACCGAGGGCAACGAGGAGATCGCCGCCCACGCCGAGCAGGCGATCGCGATCCCGGCGACCGACTGGATGCTCGCGCCGCTGCTGGCGGTCGTCCCGCTGCAGCTGCTCGCCTACCACATAGCCCGCCTGCGCGGCCTGAACGTCGACCAGCCGCGCAACCTCGCCAAGACCGTCACCGTCGAGTAGCCTCGCCGGCATGACGGGGTTGCCAGCTTGGCTGGAGCCGCTGCCGGATGCCGAAGCTCAGCGCGCGCTCGACGCGTGGGCGATCGAGCAGCGCCGCATCCCCGGCCTGGAGCTGATGGAGCGCGCGGGGCACGGGCTTGCCGAGCTGGTCGCGCAGCGGGTACCGCAGGGCGTGATCGCGGTCGTCTGCGGGCGCGGCAACAACGGCGGCGACGGCTTCGTCGCTGCGCGCCTGCTGCGCGAGATGGGCCGCGAGGTCGACGTGCAGCTGCTGTGCGCGCCGAGCGAGCTGGACGGCGACGCGCGCGCGAACTGCGAGCGGCTGCCGGGCGCGCCGCCGCGGCCGTTCAACCCCGGCTCGCTGACGGAGGTCGCCGGGATCGTCGACGCGGTCCTCGGCACCGGCTCGCACGGGGCGCCGCGCGGCGGGGCGCTCGCCGCGGTCGAGACGATGGCCGCCGCGGTCGAGTGGGGGATCCCCGTCGTCGCGTGCGACGTGCCGAGCGGCGTCGACGCCTCGACCGGCGAGGTCGCAGGGCCGGCCGTACGCGCGGTCGCGACGGCGACCTTCCACGCCGGCAAGCCGGGGCTGTGGATCGCGCCGGGCAAGCAGCACGCGGGCGAGGTCGCGGTCGTCGAGATCGGCATCCCGGCCGACGGGCGGCCGGACGAGGGCGCGGCCGAGATCGGGCTGATCGGCGACGGCGTGCTCGCCGGGCTGCCCGAGCGCGGCGCCGAGGCGACGAAGTTCGACGGCGGCAGCGTGCTCGTGTGCGGTGGATCGCTCGGGCTCACGGGCGCGCCGTCGATGGCGGCGGAGGGCGCGGCGCGCGCCGGCGCCGGCTACGTCACCGCGCTCGTGCCGGCGTCGCTCAACCTCGTCTTCGAGCTGCGCGACGCGGAGGTGATGAGCGTGCCGCTGCCCGACGACGGCGGGTCGTTCGTCCCGGACGCGCTCGGGGAGGCGTTCGCGCGCTGCGAGCGCGCCGACGCGCTCGTGCTCGGGCCGGGGCTCGGCCGCGCGGAGGGGGCCGCGGCGTTCGCCCGCGAGCTGGCGGCGCGCGCCCCGCTGCCGCTGCTGCTCGACGCCGACGGATTGAACGCGCACGCCGCCGAGGGTGCGCTCGAACGGCTCGCCGGTCGCGCCGCGCCGACCGTCCTGACCCCGCACGGGGGAGAGCTGGCGCGGCTGCTCGGCTGCTCCGGCGACGACGTGCGCGCGCGGCGCCTTCACTGCGCCCGCGAGGCGGTCCGTCGCGCCGGCGCGATCGTCGTGCTGAAGGGCGACGACACGCTCGTCGTCGCGCCCGACGGGCGCGTGGGCGTGAGCCGCGGCGGCGCGCCCGCGCTCGCGACCGCCGGCACCGGCGACGTCCTGTCGGGCGTGATGGGCGCGCTGCTGGCGCGCGGCGTCGAGCCGTTCCGCGCAGCCTGCGCCGGCGTCGAGCTGCACCGCCGCGCGGGGCGCATCGTCGGCGCGCGCATCGGCGTCGAGGGAGCGATGGCGCGCGACGTGATCGCCGCGCTGCCGTACGCCCGCCGCGACGACTGAGGTGCGGGACCCGCCCGCGACGGCCACGTCGGCCGTCGCCGGCACCCGCTAGGCTCCGAGCCGCAATGCCGACCGTCGCCGACATCATGGACCGCGATCCGGTGACCGTCAGCCCGGAGGACAGCGTCGAGTCGCTGCTGCGCACGCTGCGCGAGAACGAGCTGCCGGGCGTCCCCGTCGTCAACGGCGGCGGCCGCTGCATCGGGATCGTGACGGAGTCCGACCTCGTGCTGCGCGACGAGGAGGAGGACCTGCGCCTGCCGCTGCACATCGACCTGTTCGGCGGGACGGTCTTCCTCGGTCGCCTGAAGCCGTTCGAGGACCGCGTCAGAAAGGCGATCGCGTCGACCGTCGCGGACATGATGACGGCCGATCCGCTGACGGTCGCGCCGGACACGGACGTGCACGCCGCCGCGCGCCTGATCTCCGAGCACCGCCACAACCGCCTCCCCGTCGTGGAGCACGGCCGCCTCGTCGGCGTCGTCACGCGTCTCGACGTGCTCGAGGCGCTCGTCTCGGATTAACCGCATGCTGCGCGCGCAGGCGCGGGTCGACCTCGCCGCGATCGAGCGCAACTGCGCGCGACTGCGCGCCGCCGCCGGTCCGGACTCGGCGCTGTGCGCGGTCGTGAAGGCGAACGCGTACGGCCACGGCGCCGTCCCCGTCGCGCGCGCGGCGCTCGCCGGCGGCGCGAGCTGGCTCGCGGTCGCGACGGCGGACGAGGCCGCAGAGCTGCGCGCCGCCGGCATCGGCGCGCGCCTGCTGCTGATGGGCGCGCTGACCGCCGAGGAGCTGCCCATCGCGCTCGACGCGGACGCGGACCTCGTCGCCTGGCGCGCCTCGTTCGTCGAGGCGCTGCGCCGCGGCGCCCGCGGGCGGCCGCTGCGCGTGCACGTGAAGCTCGACGTCGGCATGGGCCGGCTGGGGATCCGCGACGCGGACGAGCTGCTGCGCATCGCCGAGCAGGTCCATGCCGCCCCGGAGCTGGAGCTGGCCGGCGCGATGACGCACCTGCCGTGCGCCGACGAGGACGCGGCCGGGACGCGCGCGCAGGCCGAGCGCCTCCGCGCGTTCGGCGAGCGGCTGCGGGCGCTGCAGCCCGGCCTCGTGCTGCACGCCGCCAACAGCGCGGCGACGCTCGCGGTGCCGGAGAGCCGGCTCGACCTGGTGCGCTGCGGCGTCGCGATCTACGGGCTGGACCCGTTCGGCGCCGATCCGGCCGCGCACGGGCTCGAGCCGGCGCTCGCTCTGCAGTCGTACGTCGCCGCGCTGAAGCCGCTCGCGCCGGGGGAGAGCGTCGGCTACGGCTCGACCTTCACGGCGGCCGAGCCGACCTGGATCGCGACGCTGCCGATCGGCTACGGCGACGGCTGGCGGCGCGCCTTCTCGAACAACGCCGAGGTGCTGATCGGCGGCCGGCGCCATCCGCTCGTCGGGCGCGTGAGCATGGAGTACGTGACGGTCGACGTCGGGCCCGACCCGGCCGGGATCCGCGAGGGCGACGAGGCGGTGCTGCTCGGCCGTCAGGGCGCCGAGCAGATCACCGCAGAGCAGCTCGCGCGCCGCATCGGCACGATCAACTACGAGATCACGACCGCGCTGACGGCACGCCCCACGCGCGTCTACGCATGAGCGAGGACGCGCTCGCGATCGCGCGCCAGGCGCTCGCCGGCGCGCAGGCGTGGCTCGTCGGCGGCGCCGTGCGCGACCGGCTGCTGGGGCGCGCGACCGCCGACCTCGACCTCGCCGTCGCGGGCGACGTGGAGGCGCCCGCGCGCACGCTCGCGCGCGCCGCGCGGGCGGCCGTCTTCCCGCTGTCGGAGGACTTCGGCGCCTGGCGCGTCGTCGCGCGCGGCGGCGCCTGGCAGGCAGACCTCTCGCCGCTGTACGGCGAGACGATCGAGCAGGACCTCGCCCAGCGCGACTTCACGCTCAACGCGATCGCCGAGCCGCTGGCCGGCGGCGACCCGGTCGACCCAACCGGTGGGCGCGCAGACCTCGCCGCCGGCCGCCTGCGGATGGTCTCACCGCAGGCGTTCGCGGCCGACCCGCTGCGCGTCCTGCGGCTGCCGCGCTTCGCCTGCGAGCTGACGTTGCAAGCCGATCCGGCGACGGTCGCGGCCGCCGCCGACCACGCCGCCGGGCTCGAGCAGGTCGCCGCCGAGCGCGTCTTCGCCGAGCTGAAGCGAATCGTCGCCTCGCCCGACCCGCTCGCGGGGATCGAGCTGATGGAGCGCGTCGGCGCGGTCGACGCCGTGCTGCCGGAGCTGGCCGCGCTCGCGGGCGTGGAGCAGAGCGCCTACCACCACCTCGACGTCTACCAGCACACGCTCGCCGTGCTGGCCGAGGCGGTCGCGCTCGAGTGCGACCCGGCCGCGGTCTTCGGGGCGGAGCAGGGCGCCGCCGTCGCCGCGCTGCTGGCCGAGCCGCTCGCCGACGAGATCACGCGCGGCACGGCGCTGCGCTTCGGCGCCCTGCTCCACGACGTCGCCAAGCCGCAGACGCGCGCCGTCACGCCCGAGGGGCGCGTCTCGTTCTGGCACCACGACAGCCAGGGCGCGGACGTCGCGCGCGCGATCCTCGCGCGGCTGCACGCGAGCGAGCGGCTGCGCGCGCACGTCGCCGCGCTCACGCGCCACCACCTGCGGCCCGGGTTCCTCGTCAGAGAGCGGCCGCTGGCGCCGCGCGTCGAGTACCGCTACCTGAAGGCGTGCGAGCCCGTCGAGGTCGACGTGACGCTGCTGTCGGTCGCCGACCGCCTCGCGACGCGCGGGCGCAGATCGGAGGAGGCGATCGCCAAGCACCTCCAGCTCGCGCGCGAGCTGCTCGGCCCTGCGCTGGCATGGCGCGAGCACGGCCCGCCGGCTCCGCTGCTGCGCGGCGACGAGCTGGCCGACGCGCTGGGGATCGCGCGCGGGCCGCAGCTCGGCACGCTGCTCGCCGGGCTGGAGGAGGCGACGTACGCGGGCGAGGTCGCGACGCGCGAGCAGGCGGTCGCCTACGCGCGGACGCTGCTGGAGCCGGGCGCCGCGGACGCGTAGCGGGCCGCGAGCCGCCGCGCGATCGCGGTGCAGAGCGTGACCGCGTCGCTGACGCTGCCGTGGTCGACGTTCTCGGCGGTGTCGGTCGGCCAGTGGTAGTTGGCCGGCACCTTCAGCCTCGTGACGGAGCCGAGCGCCGCGGCCGGGTAGCCGGCGCGCAGCGCGATCAGGCCGTCGGTCGCGTTGCGCAGCCGCAGGCCGCGCCACAGCTCGACGCCGCTCTCGTCTGCGCACTCCTCGACGAGGTCCTTGAAGTCGTCCGGGTAGTCGCGCATCCGCAGCATCCCCTCGCCCTCGATCAGCGCGAGGTGCGGGGAGCCGACCGTGTCGACGCACACGACGTGCGTGCGGTCGCGCGGGAGCTGCGGGAAGTGGCGGCGCGCAAACGCCTGCATGCCCTCCATGAAGCCCTCCTCGGAGCCGGTCGAGACGAGCAGCACGCGCAGGCCCTCGACCGGCTGCTCGGCCAGCTCCGTCGCGAGCCCGATCAGCGTCGCGACGCCGGTGAGGTTGTCGTTCGCGCCGGGCACCGCGTCGCGCGCGCCGATCTCGGCGAACGTCGCGGCCGAGCCGAGCGCCAGCACCGTGCCGGCGGTCAGCGGGCGGCGCCGCCCGATCAGGGCGCCGAGCGCGACCAGCAGCGGGCCGGCGATCACCGGCGCCATCAGCGGGGGAGAGGTGTTGCTGCGCTCCAGCAGGCCCGGCGCGAGGCGGTCGACCAACGGCAGCACGCCGGGGTGGAACAGCAGCCCCCAGTGTGCGGCGTCGTGGTGGGCGACGAACACGAGCGTCCGCTCGGCGCTCGCGTCGCCCGTCTCGGCGACGACGTTCCACGTCGGTCTTCTGGGCAGGAAGCCGCGCCGGAACCACAGCCGCCCGCCGCCGACGTCGTCCCAGATCGCGGCTGCTGCGAATGCGCCGACGGCGGCCGCCAAAGCTCGGTTGCGCCGGCCGCCGCGGCGCGCGAGCAGCCCCGCCGCGCCGGCGAGCGCGTTCGGCACGCCGAGCGGGAACCAGTAGCCGCCGTGCGCTCGCTCCTCCTCGATCCGCACGTCGCAGCCGAACTCGGCGAGCTGCGCGGCGATCCACTCGGCCGCCTCGCGCTCTCCGGGAGAGGCGGAAGGACGGTCGATCGCCGCGAGATGGGCGATCGCCCGGCGCAGGTGTGCGCGGTCGGCCACGACCGTTCGCAGGCTACCGATATGCTCGCGCCATGCTCACCGGTTCCGACGGCTGCCTCTTCTGCAAGATCGTCGCGGGCGAGCTGCCGTCGACGATCGTCGCCGAGGACGCGCGCACGATCGCCTTCATGGACATCAACCCGGCGACGCGCGGCCACGCGCTCGTGATCCCGCGCGCGCACGCCGACGACCTGCACGCGATCGACCCCGAGGACCTGCAGGCCTGCGCGCTCGCGGCCCAGCGGCTCGCAGGGCGCATGAGAGCGCGGCTGGGGGCGGACGGGATCAACCTGATCAACTCGTGCGGCGCGGCCGCGTGGCAGACGGTCGGGCACTTCCACATGCACGTCGTGCCCCGCTACGTCGGCGACCCGCTCGAGCTGCCGTGGGTGCCGGCGCCGGGCGACATGGACGAGATCGCCGCCACCGGCGTGCTCCTCCGCGGCTAACGTCGCGGTGTCCGGTACTTGCAGCCGGCGCACCGGATCCTGTTAGGTTTTTCCCGACAGATCGAGCCTTTCGCTCGATGGAACCCCGCCGGCCGCCCCGGCCGGCATGCTTGCTCCTCGGGGGACGCAATGGCAACGGGAACGGTGAAGTGGTTCAGCGACGACAAGGGCTTCGGCTTCATCACGCCGGATGACGGCGGTCGCGACCTCTTCGTCCACTACAGCGGCATCTCCGGCGACGGCTATCGCTCGCTCGCCGAGGGCGCGAAGGTCAACTACGAAGAGGAGCAGGGGGACAAGGGCCCGAAGGCCGTCAACGTCACGAGACTGTAGGGAGCGCGGGCCCGCCCACCGCCCCGGCCGCCTTGCACGGGGCGTTGCGGAGCGGTCCTTCCGTCTCCGACTCGTGTTGAATGGGGATATGAAGCGCATCCCCCTTGGCGCCGCCCTGGCCGTATGCCTGCTGGGCGCCGCTGCCTCCACGGCTTCGGCCAAGATGTACGAGCTCGGCGCGAGCAGCGACGGAGCATCCGTCAGCTGCCCGAACAACTGCTTCGTCGTGACGCGCACGACGGCGCTGCAGGTCGAGACCGGGACGGTGAGATACCCGACGACGGTCCCGAAGGACGGCCGGATCGTCGCGTTCACGCTCCAGCTCGGCTCGCTCAGCGACAGACAGATCCACTTCTTCAACTCGACCTACGGCGGCACCTCGCGCGTGCAGATCGCGGTGCTGCGCTCGCAGGCGAAACCGAAGCGCAGCTTCCAGGTCGTCGCGACGACCCCGGTCTTCCGCATCCAGCCGTTCTTCGGCACGACCGTGCAGTTCCCGCTCGACACGACGCTGGCCGTCAGAAAGGGCGACGTGATCGCCCTCACGGTGCCGACGTGGGCGCCGGTGCTGGCCGTCAACCTGCCCACCCAGGACGGCTGGCGCGCCAGCCGCGCGGCGAGCTGCACCGACCTGCTCACGCAGACGGCCCAGATGACCGTCGGCAACACGACGCAGTACAAGTGCCTCTACCAGACGGCGCGCGTCACCTACACATCGACGTTGATCCCGACGCCCGTCCCGCCGAAGCCGCCGGCTAAGAGAACGACGAGAAAGAAGTAGCCGTTCGGGCGCGGCGGGGCTGTTTGGCGGCCTCGTCGCGCCTTTGGCGTTTGCGGTACGCCCGGGCGCGCGATGCTCCCCCGCGAGAGGCCCGTCGTGGGGCCGCGACGTCGTGCTCCATGCCGTGGGATCCGCAGAAGCCTCTCGCGGAGGACATCGCGCGCCCGGCTGACCGGCACGACCCCGGGCGCCGGCGGTGCTGAACGTGCTCGGTGTTCTGCGCCGCGCGCCGACTCGCGAAGAGCTGGTCGCAGCTGCTCCCGATGGTCTCCCAAGCGTCTGCACGATCTATCTCTTCTTCCGCTGCAAGGTGGTCGAGAAAGCGTTCGCGATCCCGATCGGCGCTGCCCATTGCCGCTTCCCAGGAAGATCGTCCTCTGGCGTGACGCGACCGGTCGCGTAACGAAGGCCGTCGCGCACGCATCGGGAGCTTTGGTAGCATCGTCGATGCTCAAGACTTACTGAGCAAACCTTGATCTGGCCCTCGTGTGACACGCGTCAACTCACGCATCCAGCGCGCTCCGAGGTGCTTGCGCGCCGCGCCTGCTGACTTCGCCGCGTCGATCAGCGCAGTTGCGCTGATCGTTCTCACGGCGCTGGCTCTTGCCGCGGGTCCGGCTTCGGCCGGTAACGACGAATGGCACTGCCTGTCGACGCTGGGCACCTTCTGCGGGAACGCGTACTACCACCACGAAGCGTTTGTACAGGCGGCCTACTACGGGTCGGGGTCCCTGCCGGTCTTCGCCGGGTCGGACTGCGTCGAATCGGGCTGCAACCCGCCGAGCTGGATCTTCTCGATCGACTCCGCCCAGTACGGCTCCTACAACTTCGTTGTGGCCTGCTACTCCTCGTGCAACAGCGACTCGCCGCACCTCGGAGTAGGCGAGGTGGAGAACGAGCACACGTCAAGTCACACCGTCTACGGCGACGACGCCTTCTAGGGAGCGGAGGAGGCACGATGCGCACGCGAATTGCCATCACGACTGGGATCGTGACGCTGGTGCTCACAGCCAGCGGGCTCGCGCTCGCGTTCGCGCGACATCCGGACGTTGCGCACCGGGCGCATGTCCGCCAGCTCCAGACGCTGCATCCAGCCCGCAACAACCCGCCGGTCAGGACGGTCGATCAGAGAATCTCGCGCGATCTGCGCATCTTCCGAGCCGCGCGAACAAGCGCCGCTGAAACCGGACTCCCCGGGTCCCTCGCGCAGATCTTCAACCAGCGCATCACGCCAGCGACGGGCGCGAACCCGAGCCTCGCGCGCGAGATCGCGACCTCGACGGGAACCTTCTACATCGTTCCCGGAAACGGGCAGCTCTGCCAAGTCGCTGCGGGCGGGATCGGTTGCGGTCCGACGTCGAAACTCGGCGTTGACCCGCGCGCCTACGTGCTCTTCGGATCCTCGCAAGCGAACCCGCCCAACACGGTCGCCGTCTCGGGGATCGCGGCCGATGACGTCCAGAGCGTGACCGCCACGCTTGCCGACGGGTCCACGAGGGACATCCCGATAGACCAGAGCGCCTACTCGACGCTGCTCCCGACAAGCGCCCGCACGCTGACCTTCCAGACCTCCGATCACGGATCCTTCGCGCTCGACGTCCCGTCAGCGCCGCCACCGCCACCACCGCACCCGCACCCGTAGCGACCAGCCCGAGGCTTTCACGGGCTGACAGCAGGGTGGCCTGGACCCCGTGTAGGCGTTGACACTTCGGCTGTGTGGTTTCGCCGGCGGATCCCGACGAGGGAGCACGCAGCGCCCGGCGTACCGGAGACGCCGGAGAGCGGCCCAGGCGCCAACGCCCGGTTCAGCAGGCTCCGGGGTTTTGGTTGCAGAAGCTCTGGTAGTTCGGCGACGCGCCGCCGGGGTTGGACGGCTGGGCTGGGGTGGTCGTCCCGCCGCCGCCTGTGCCGGCTCCACCGCCGCCCGTGCCGCCGCCTGTCCCGTTGCCGGTGCCGCCGGTCGTTCCAGCGCCGGTGCCTCCGCCGGTCGCTGCGCCGCTGCCGCTCGAGGCCGGCGCTCCGCCGCCGCTGCTGCTCGTCGTGTCCGTGGTGGACGTGGTCGTCGTGCCGGTGGTGGTGGTCGTCGTCGCGGTGGTGCTGGGCAGCGTCGCGTTCGTGCCGACCGTCAGCGGCGGCGGGTCGAGCTTGGCGGCCGACGAGCTGCTTCCGCCGCCGCAGGCCGCGATCCCGATGGCCAGCAGCAGCCCGGCCGCGAGGGACGCGGCGAGCAGGAGGGGGTGCGTGCGACGAGGCACGAAGCTGGGGGAGCCTTAGCTGGCTTGGGCGATCGGCGCCATGCGGCGACCGCAGTTCGGGCAGTCGTTGAGATCCTTCTGCGCGAACTGGTCGCACCAGTTGCACATGCGCAGGTTCTCGACGGCCCAGGGCAGTTCCGACGGCGTCGGCGCGAGCGGGACCAGCGTCGCCACGACCTCGAGCGGCTCGCCCGTCTCGCGATCGACGTAGGTGCGGCCGGCCTCGGCCTGGATGACGACTTCGCGGCCCGTCGAAGGGGTCCGCATGCGGTAGCGCTGATGGGTCCTCACGCGACGGCATCCTACCAACGCGCTCGCGGGAAGGCCCCGCGCCGGCCGCGACCGTACGCTTGGGCGCGTGCGCGTGCTGATCTTCCACGGCTACCTGCTCCAGGGGACCGGCTCGAACGTCTACAACGCGAACCTCGCGGCTGCCCTCGTGGGGCTCGGCCACGAGGTCCACCTGCTGTGCCAGGACCGCGCGCCGGAGGAGCTGCCGTTCGTCGACGCGGTCGGCGACTGGGACGGCGGCGAGCTCGCCGTCCGCGTGCTGCGCGAGCCGGTCCGCTGCACCGTGTACCGGCCCGCGCTCGCGGGCCTGCTGCCGGTCTACGTGGCCGACCGGTACGCGGGAATCGCGGCGCGGCCGTTCCCGGACTGCAGCGATGCGGAGGTCGGCGCCTACGTCGCCGCGAACGTGCGCGCCGTGCGCGAGGTCGCCGCGCGGGCGCGACCGGACGTCGCGCTCGCCAACCACCTCGTGATGGGCCCGCTCGTGCTCGCGCGTGCGCTGGGCGAGGACGTTCCCTACGCGGTGAAGATCCACGGCAGCGCGCTCGAGTACGTCGTCGCGCCGCACCCCGAGCGCTTCCTGCCGGCGGCGCGCGAGGGCCTCGCGCGCGCCCGCACGGTGCTCGTCGGCTCCGAGCACATCGCCGACCGGCTCGTGACGACGCTCGCCGACCCGGCGCTGCGCGAGCGCATCAGGCTGGGGCCGCCCGGCGTCGACGTCGCGCGCTTCGCTCCGCGCCCGCCCGAGGCCGCGCGCGCCGGGCTGCAGGCGCTCGCGTCGCGGCTCGCGCTGAGTGCGGACACCGACGACGCCGCGACTGCGGCGGCGCAGGACACGTCCGCCTTCGCCCGCGACGCCGGCGAGGCCGCGGTCGCGCTCGCGGACGTGGCGCAGGGGACGGACGACCGCCTCGTCGCGTTCGTCGGCAAGCTGATCGTCTCCAAGGGGATCGACCTGCTGCTCGCCGCCTGGCCGCTCGTGCTGCAGCGCGAGCCGCGCGCGCGGCTCGTCGTCGTCGGCTTCGGCGCCTACCGCGCCGCCCTCGAGCGCATGCTGGCCGCGCTCGCCGATCGAGACGAGGCGGCGCTCGACGCGCTCGCGGCGGCCGGCCGCGCGGAGGAGGGCGGCCCGACGGCGTCGCTGCGGCACCTGCGCGCGTTCCTCGACGGACTCGATCCGGTCGAGCGCGAGCGCTACTTCGCGGCCGCCGCCGGTCTGCGCGAGCGCGTCGTGCTGACGGGGCGCCTCGACCACGAGGAGCTCGTCGACCTGCTGCCCGCGTGCGAGGCGCTCGTCGTCCCGAGCACGTTCCCGGAGGCGTTCGGGATGGTCGCCGCGGAGGGCGCCGCCTGCGGCGCGCTGCCGGTCTGCGCCGCGCACTCGGGCCTGGCGGAGGTCGCCGCGGCGCTCGCGCAGGCGGTGCCGGCTCCGGTGCGCCCGTGGCTTGCGTTCCCGGTCGAGGACCCCGCGGCCGATCCCGTGCGGGCGATCGCCGAGCGGCTCGTCGCCTGGCTCGAGGCGCCCGCCGACCTGCGCGACGCGACCCGCGCGGCGCTCGTGGAGACGGTGCGAGAGCGCTGGTCGTGGGAGGGCGTGGCGCGCGGCGTGATCGCCGCCGCAGCGGGGAGCGCCGACGCGCCGGGCGCGACCGCGAACGAAGTCGTGCAGTAGGCACTGGCATACCGGCCGGTGTTCCGGATAGCATCGTCCCCGCACGATGTTCGGGCTTCTGAGGAGAGGGGCGGCGCTCGCCGCGATTGCGGCGACCGGCGCGGTGGTGCTGGCCGGCTGCGGCACCGACGTCAAGGGCGACCAGGCCGACCTCGTCCACGGCAAGCAGCTGTTCGTGCAGAGATGCGGCGCCTGCCACACGATGGCGCGCGCGGGCACGAGAGGGACCGTCGGCCCGAACCTCGACCAGGCCTTCGTGCAGTCGCTCGGGGAGGGCTTCAAGCGCAGCGTCGTCAAGGGCGTCGTCAAGCAGCAGGTCCTCTATCCGAACGTGATGGGGAAGATGCCCGGCAAGCTCGTGACCGGCCAGAGCGCGACCGACGTCGCCGCCTACGTCGCGGCCTCCGTCGCGGCCCCGGGGCAGGACACGGGCGCGCTCGCGAGCGCCGTCCCGTCCGCGACGAAGAGAACGGCGACGGCGCAGGGCGGCAAGCTGCAGATCGACGCCAACCCCGACGGCCAGCTCGCCTACCAGGTGAGCAGCGCGACCGCGACCGCCGGCGCGCTGACGATCGACTCCAGAAATGCCTCGGCGACGCCGCACGACATCGCGATCCAGCAGGGCACCAACGGCCCCGTGCTCGCGACCGGCAGAACCGTCTCCAACGGCGGCGTCTCGACCGTCTCGGTCACCCTGAAACCGGGCACCTACACGTTCTACTGCACGCTGCCGGGCCATCGCCAGGCAGGCATGCAGGGCACGCTGACCGTCAGATAGCCGCGCGCGAGCGCGTCGCCGGCGGCTGCTCGGACACGTGCGCGCCGGTCGCGTCGTGCTCGTTCGAGGCAAGCCAGAAGAACCAGCACGCGGTGATCGTCATGATCACGATGTCGAGCGTCATCATCATGCCGCCGGCGGCCTGCTGGTCGGCGTGGGCGGTGATCCCCTCGCGCATGCCGCGGCCGTAGACATCGGCGTAGAGGACGCCTCTGGCGAACAGGAAGACCATGCCGAGGAACATCGTCGCCATGCGCGCCGCGAACAGGTAGCCGATCTTCCACAGCTGGCCGCCCATGCGGCGCCGCTGCGGCTCGATCACCGGCCACCACAGCAGCACGTTCGCCGCCATGAAGGACATGTGCTGCACGGCGTGGAGCAGCGGATGGCGCAGCGCGCCCTCGAACAGCGTCGACTGGTGCCAGGCGTAGACGGTCAGCACGTACACCGGCAGCGCGACGAGCGGGCGCCGCAGCACCGCGAACGCGCGCCGCAGCCACCGCCGCCGCGCGAGCAGCACGAGCGCGGAGCGGGGGAGGTAGAACAGCAGCAGCGGCGAGCGGATCCCCAGCAGCAGGAACGGCGCCGCGATGTCGCCGATCAGCAGGTGCTGCGCCATGTGCAGGCTCAGCAGGCGGTTGTCGTACGCGTCGGGCGGCCCGAGCAGGCCGATCGTCAGCAGCGCGATGCCGATCCACCAGGCCGTCTGCTGCCAGCTCGACACGTGCAGGTTGCGCCGGCGCAGGACGCGCAGCGCGCGCACGTAGAGGCCGCCCGAGAGCAGCAGCATCGCCGCGATCACGGGATCGAAGGCCACGAGCGTCATCGTCGCTCAATCGTCCCGCGCGCGCCGAGCGCGTGCGGCGCTCACGTCAGCGCGCGCACGACCAGCACGACGGCGGTGATCGCGATCACGATCCCGGCGACGTACAGCAGGAAGCGGAACGCCTCCTGCTCGGAGCGCAGCGGGTTGAGCATCTAGAGGAGGTAGACCGTCGTGTAGACGATCACCCACATCACGTCGACGAAGTGCCAGTAGATGCCGGGCACCTCGACGCCGCGATGCTCCTCGGGGGAGAAGTGCCCGCGGAACGCCCGCACGGTGACCATCGCCAGCAGGCACAGGCCGATGAAGACGTGCGCGCCGTGCAGGCCGGTGAGAACCGAAGAAGATCGACGCCTGCGCGCTGTTGTGCGGCGCGAAGCCGATGTGGATGTACTCGTTGATCTGCACGAACAGGAACGTCGCGCCGAGGAAGAACGTCGTCAGCATCCCGGCCTTGAGGCCGAAGCGGTTGCCGCGCTTGACCGACTCGAGCGCCCAGTGGATCGTCACCGAGGACGACAGCAGGATCGCCGTGTTGAAGCCGGCGATCAGCTTCGGCAGCTCGGTGCCGGCAGCCGGCCACGGGTTGTCGTTCACGACCCGGATGAAGAAGTAGGCCGTGAAGAAGGCCCCGAAGACCATCACCTCGGAGATGATGAACAGCAGCATCCCCAGCAGCTGGGGCTCGACGCGCGAGCTGCGATGCGCCTCCGGCGGGCCGTGGTGCTCGTGCTCCGCGTGAGCGCCGGCGCCGGCGTGCAGGGATGCCGCTGACGCCTCCATCAGGCGGCCTGCGCTCCGCTCTCGCCGGCGGCGGCGAGGTCGACGACGACGTGCTCGACGGGGCAGGCTGTCGCCCGCTTGACGCGCTCGACGAGGTCGCTGCGCAGCCAGCGCGAGCGCATTCTCGGCAGCGTCGATATGACGATCTCGTCGACGCGGTAGTACTGCAGCGCGTTCATCACCGCGGTGAACGGATCGGGGTCGCCGATGCCGCCCGTCGCCGGGATGCCCTCGCTGTGCAGCCGCGCGAGCAGGGCCTTCAGGCGCTCGCGCGCCTCGGCGGCGTGGTGGCCCTCGCCGCCGTCCTGCGGCACGATCACCGTGAAGCGGTGGTGCCCGTCGGACGCGCGCCGCTTGAGCTCCTCGAACAGCGGCTCGCCGCCGGCCGTCTGGTTCGCGATCACGAGCGTCTGGTCGGCCTCCGCGCGGTCGGCGTCGAGGTCGACGACGACGTGCTCGACGGGCAGGCTCGTCGCCTCCTGCACGCGCTCGATCAGGTCGCGGCGCATCCAGCCGGAGCGCGTCTCCGGGTGGGTCGAGACGATGATCTCGTCGATCGCGTACTCGCGCACGGCGTCGAGCGTCGCGTTGAAGGGATCGGGGTCCATCACGTCGCCGCGTGCCTCGATGCCGAGGTCGCGCAGCGCGGACAGCGTCGCCTCGACGCGGTGCTGCGCGGCGTCGCGCACCGCCTCGTCGTAGATCACGAGGCCCGACTGCGGCTTGTTCTGCGGTGCGATCACGACGAAGCGCGCATCGCCTCTCGCGGCACGCGCCTTGATCGCCTCGATCAGGCTGCGTCCGCCATGGGTGTCGTTCGCGACGACGAGGACGTTGGCCATGCGCTTCACCTCACTCCGTGGTCGGTGATGTCGCGACGCTGCTGCCGACCGGCTTCGCCTCCGCCGGCGACTGGAAGATGCCGTGGACGGCGCCGGGGATCCCGTACTCGTAGGGACCGCCCACCACCGTCGGCACCGCGTCGAAGTTGAAGATCGGGGGTGGTGAGGAGACCTGCCACTCGAGCGTCAGCGCGCGCCACGGGTTGGCGGCGGCGCGCGGCCCGAGGCGCCAGCTCACGACCATGTTGTAGAGGAACACGAGCATGCTCAGGCCGAGCGCGAAGCTCGCGATCGAGATCGCCAGGTTCATGCCGGCCCACTGCTGCGCGTAGTCGGCGACGCGGCGCGGCATGCCCTGGATGCCGATCACGTGCATCGGCCCGAACGTCAGGTTGAAGAAGACGAACGTGCACCAGAAGTGGATCTTCCCCAGGCGCTCGTCGTACATCCGCCCGGTCATCTTCGGGAACCAGTAGTAGAGCCCGGCGAAGATCGTGAACAGCGAGCCGCCGAACAGCACGTAGTGGATGTGGGCGACGATGAAGTACGTGTCCGACACGTGGATGTCGAACGGCACCATCGCGAGCATCACGCCGCTGATGCCGCCGAGCGTGAACGTCGTCAGGAAGCCGAGCGCGAACAGCATCGGCGTGTCGAGATGCAGTACCCCGCGCCACAGCGTCGCCAGCCACGAGAAGATCTTGATCCCGGTCGGCACGGCGATGATCGCCGTCGTGATCATCATCGGGATGCGGATCCAGCTCTGCATGCCCGAGACGAACATGTGGTGCGCCCACACGGTGAAGCCGAGGATCACGATCGCGATCAGCGAGAACGCCATCATGCGGTAGCCGAAGATCGGCTTGCGCGCCTTGACCGAGAGGACCTCGCTGATGATCCCGAAGCCCGGCAGCATCATGATGTAGACGGCTGGGTGGGAGTAGAACCAGAAGACGTGCTGGTACATCAGCACGCTCCCGTCCTTGCCGGCGCCGACGAAGGCGTTGAAGAACTGGAAGCCGAGCGCGCGGTCGAGCAGCACGAAGAACTGCGAGGCGGCGATGAACGGCGTCGCGATCACGACCAGCAGCGAGGTCGAGAAGTTCGCCCACACGAGCAGCGGCATGCGGAAGAAGCTCATCCCCGGCGCGCGCATCGTGATGATGGTCACGAGGAAGTTCAGCGCGGTCGCGATCGAGGAGGCGCCCGCGAACTGCACGCCGATCGTGAAGAACAGCTGCCCGAGCGGCATCGTCGTCGACAGCGGCGCGTAGGCCGTCCAACCGGTCGCGAACGAGCCGCCGGGGGCGAGGAAGCTCGCCACCATCAGCAGGCCGGCCATCGGCAGCATCCAGAACGACAGCGCGTTGAGGCGCGGGAACGCCATGTCCGGCGCGCCGATCATCAGCGGCAGCACGAAGTTCGCGATGCCGGCGAAGATCGGGATCACGAACAGGAAGATCAGCAGCGCCGCGTGGACCGAGAAGAGCCCGTTGAACTGCTCGCTGCTGACGAACTGCATGCCGGGCTGCGCGAGCTCGGCGCGCATCAGCATCGCCATCAGGCCGCCGACGAACAGGAAGAAGACCGAGACGCAGATGTACTGGATCCCGATCACCTTGTGGTCGGTGTTGACGCGGAAGTAGTCCTTCCACGACGTTGCGCCGTGCGAGGAGTGGTCCTCGGGCCGCGTCGGGCGGCCGGAGACCCAGTAGAACCAGTAGTCGAAGCAGCCGAGGCCGACGAGGAAGAAGAGCGGGACCGCGAGCAGCGAGACGATCGTGATCGCGTCGCCGTCGCTCCACGCGTTCGGGAAGTGCATCGCCGTCCGCACGACCCCGACGATCGCGTACGCGAACGCGACGGCGAGCACGACGAACAGGCCTGCGCGGTACCAGCCGGGAGCGCGGAGCTTGGCGAGCATCAGATCTCCTCCATCACTTCGACACGGTAGCCAGGTAGGCGACCAGCCCGTCGAGCTGCTGCGCCGAGAGGGTCTGCGCGAACGTGGGCGGCATGACGTTCGCCGGGTACCCGGGCGTGATTCTCGCGTTCGGGCTGACGATGTCGGTGCGGATCTCGGCCTGGCTCTGGCCTCTCAGGGCTCTGCCGAGGTCCGGGCCGGTCGTCCCGGTCGTGCCCGCGTCGGCGAGCGTGTGACAGGCGCCGCAGCCGCCGTCGCCGGTGAAGGTCTGTCTGCCGAGCGCGATCAGCTGTGCCTGCGACGGCTGGCCGCCACCGCCGCCTCTGCCGCCGGCGGCGATCGTGACCGGCGCCTGCTTCTGCGCGAGCCATCTGCTGAACGCGGCAGGCGGGAGCACGTGGGCGGTCGAGCGCATCACCGAGTGGCCGAGGCCGCACAGCTCGGCGCACACGACCGGGTAGCTGCCGAGCTTGGTGGGCGTCACGCGCAGGTGGGTGACGATGCCCGGAACCGTGTCGATCTTCACGCGGAAGGCCGGCACCCAGAAGTCGTGGATCACGTCCTGGGTGTCGATGTCGAAGCGCACGGGGCGGTCCTGCGGCAGGTAGAGCTGGTCGGAGACGACCGTTCTGCCGCCGGCCTGCGGATAGCCGAAGGTCCAGGCGAACTGGACCGCGTGGACCTTCACGACCAGCTCGTCCTTGTGCGTCTTCTCGATGTCGGTCAGCACGCCGTAGGCGTAGCTGCAGAGCGACACGAGGATGATCGCCGGGATCGCGGTCCAGAAGACCTCGAGGCGCGTGTTGCCGTGGATCGGCGGCCCGTCCTCGTTCTCCTGGCCGGGGCGCATGCGGAAGGCCCAGACCGAGTAGAGGATGACCGTCAGCACGAGCACGAAGATCGGGATCGAGACGATCATCAGCACGTGGTAGAGCGTGTCGATCGGCTTGTCCTGCTTCGCGGCGTCGGCCGGGAACCAGTGGATCCAGTAGGACAGCGCGATGCCGATCGCAGAGGCGATCGCACCGATGGCGACCATCTGGATGATGGGGTGCTTACGCACCGGCTTGTCCTGTCGCGAGCACCCTCACAACTCTCCGGTGCCGATCCTATGCGACAGGTGGGATGGACCGCAAATAGTGACGTCGCCCGAAGGTCGTCGCTTGCGATGACCGGAGGGCGAAAGCCGCTCAGGCGGCGCGCTGCAGGTGCTCGCCACGGTCCCGCACGCGGGTGCGGTACGCCGACGGAACGGCGCCGAGGTGGCGGCGGAACGTCTTGGCGAACTGCGCCGGCTGGCGGTAGCCGACGCGGCGCGCGACCTCGCGCACCGTCAGCGAGCCGTTCGCGAGCAGCCCGGCGGCGCGCTCCATGCGCACGCGCGTGAGGTGCTCGCGGAACGTCGTGTGGCCGATCTCGGCGTAGGCGCGCTGGAGCTGGCGGCGCGAGCTGGCGACTCGGCGGGCGATGTCGTCGAGCTCGAGGTCTGACGCGTACTCGGCTTCGACGATCCGGATGGCCTCCGAGTAGAGCTGCGTGCGGTGGCGGACGGTGCCGGGTCGTTGCATGTGCAGCAGATACGTCGTTGGGGCGGGTTTGGTTTGCGATTACGTCGAGAATGTCCGGAAGCTGGCGCACCGGCGCGCTTTGGGTACGAAAGCCGCCGGATGCCACGTTTCGGCGGGCGCTTCGCCGTCGAGTATGCTTGAGGCAATCGTTGCAAGCCAAACGGGAGGGACGACGATGCAGGTTCGCGAGGGGATGTCGGCCACGTCGCTCACGGTCGGCCCGGGGCACACGCTGCGCGAGGCGGCGCAGCTCATGCACGAGCGGCGCGTCGGCTCGGCGATCGTGCTCGACGGCGATCAGCCCGGCCCGGGGCTGCTGACCGAGCGCGACCTGCTCGCCGCGATCGGCCGCGGGCTCGACCCGGACGTGGAGCTGGTCGGCGATCACCTCACGAGCGACCTCGTGTTCGCGGCGCCCGACTGGTCGCTCGAGCAGGCCGCCTGCGAGATGGTCCGCGGCGGCTTCCGCCACCTGATCGTCGTCGAAGGCGCCGAGCTCGTCGGCGTCCTGTCGATGCGCGACGTCGTGCGCTGCTGGACTGAGGACGGCGCGGTGTGCGCGGTTCCCCTCGCGGGGAGCGCGTCAGCCGGCTGAGCGGGCGAGAGCGCCCGCTCAGATCAGTGGCTGCTGTGCTCTGGCGGGAGCGCCTGGATGTCGCGGCGCGTCGACGCGATCCACTTCCACGTCGTCACGACGAACAGCACGATGCCGACGGCGCTGAGGATCCAGCCGAGCGTGATGCCGATGATGCCCAGCGTGATGCCGGCTGCGCACAGGATCGGCAGCAGGCTCGGGCCGGGGAGGTGGATCTCCTCGCCGGCGGGCGGCGGGGTCTGCTCGGGATTCGTCATTACGAGATGTAGATCGCGGCGGCCAGGAAGGAGGCGCCGAACATGAAGATGCAGACCGCCGTGGCGATCAGCGCGGAGCGGATGTTCTTGCGGGCGAGTCGACGGTCCATGGTGTCGGGAATCCTACTTCGTCGGGTCAGAGCTTGACGTCAGCCACCATCGCGGCGAACAGCAGCGCGAGGTAGAGCAGCGAGTACAGGTACAGGCGCAGCGCCGCGCGGCGGTCCGGGTTGCGCTGCAGGCGCACCGCGAAGGTCAGGAAGATCGCGCCGAGAACGCCGGCGGCGACCGCGTAGAGGCCGTCGAACAGGCGGCCCGCGAACGGCAGGAACGTGATCGCGACGAGCAGCACGCTGTAGAGCGTGATCTGGCGGCGCGTCTCGTCCTCGCCGCGCACGACCGGCAGCATCGGGATGTCGACCTTCGCGTACTCGTCCTTCATCAGCAGCGACAGCGCCCAGAAGTGGGGCGGCGTCCAGTAGAAGACGATCGCGAACAGGTAGAGCGCGGCCGGGTCGAGCGAGCCGGTGACCGCAGCCCAGCCGACGAGCGGGGGGACGGCGCCGGCGGCGCCGCCGATGACGATGTTCTGCGGCGTCGAGCGCTTGAGCCACAGCGTGTAGACGAACACGTAGCCGAGGAAGCCCGACAGCGCCAGGCAGGCGGCCAGCACGTTGACGCAGAGGCTCAGCTCGGCGAACGACAGGACCGCCAGCGCGATCCCGAACGTCAGCGCCGCGCGCGGGGAGATCCGCCCGGACGGGACCGGCCGCGTCGCCGTGCGCGCCATGCGCACGTCGATGTCGCGGTCGTACCAGTGGTTGACGGCGCCGGCGCCGCCGGCCGACAGTGCGCCGCCGAGCAGCGTCAGCAGGATCAGGCCGAACGAGGGGCTGCCCGCGACCTCCATCGTCGCGACGGTGGTGAGCAGCAGCAGCAGCTGGACGCGCGGCTTCGTCAGCGTGACGTAGTCCGCGACGAGCTGGCGCACGCCGTGGGCGCGCGCCGGACGCTCGGCGACGGCCGTGGGCCGCTCGACCGGCGTGGGGGAGGTGAGTCGCGACGCTTCCACGCGCAGGGCAGCCTAGCGGGTGGGCCGGGCCGGCCGGGCCGGCATCGTCAGACGGTGACGGCGGGCTGCGGTGCCGACTCGTGCTCGATGCCGGACTGACGCTCCACCTGGCGGCGGATGTCCTTCATCGGCTCGACCGAGCGGACGCGCGGCACGACGTCGAAGTTGTTGACCGGCGGCGGCGACGTCGTGAACCACTCGAGCGTGTTCGCCTTCCACGGGTCGGGCCCGGCGATCGCGCCCTTCTTGAGGCTGCGCACGAAGTTGATCACCGACAGCAGGATCCCGAAGCCGAGGATGAACGCGCCGACCGTCGAGATCTGGTTGTAGAGCGTCAGGCCGGCGTCGGCCGGGTACTGGTACACGCGGCGCGGCATGCCGGAGAGGCCGGCGGCGTGCTGGACCAGGAACGTGACGTTGAAGCCGACGAACATGAGCCAGAAGGAGGCCTTGCCGAGCGGCTCGCTCAGCATCCGGCCCGTCATCTTCGGGTACCAGTAGTAGAGGCCGGCGAAGATCGTGAAGACCGCGCCGCCCATCAGCACGTAGTGGAAGTGCGCGACGACGAAGTACGTGTCGGTCAGCTGCCAGTCGACGGGGAAGACGGCCAGGAAGACGCCCGTGATGCCGCCGACGACGAAGATCGAGATGAAGCCGACGCAGAAGTACAGCGGCGTCTTGAACTCGATGTTGCCGCGCCACAGGGTCGCGATCCAGTTGAAGATCTTCACGCCCGTCGGCACCGCGATCAGGAACGACGAGAGCATGAAGAAGCCGAGCACGACGGTCGGCACCGGCGTCTGGAACATGTGGTGGGCCCACACGAGCGCCGCCAGGAAGGCGATCACGACCGTCGAGGCGGCGATCGCCTTGTAGCCGAAGATCGGCTTGCGCGCGAAGACCGGGAGGATCTCGGAGACGATCCCGAAGCCCGGCAAGATCATGATGTAGACCTCTGGGTGCCCGAAGAACCAGAACAGGTGCTGCCACAAGAGCGGCGAGCCGCCCTGCGTCGGGTCGAAGAAGTGCGTGCCGAAGTTGCGATCCGTCAGCAGCATCGTGACGGCGCCGGCGATCACCGGCAGCGCGAGGATCAGCAGCAGCGCGTAGATCAGGATCGCCCACACGAACAGCGGCAGGCGGCCCCAGCCCATGCCGGGCGCGCGCATGTTCACGATCGTCGCGTAGAAGTTGATCGCGCCGACGAGCGAGGAGATGCCGGTGATGTGGATCAGGTAGATCCACGCGTCCTGGCCGCCGCTCGGGGTGTAGATGGAGCTGGAGAGCGGCGTGTAGGAGAACCAGCCCGCCTCCGGCGGCTGCCAGAACAGCGAGCTGTAGAAGACGATGCCGCCGAACAGCAGCAGCCAGTAGGAGAGCGCGTTGAGGCGCGGGAACGCCATGTCGCGCGCGCCGATCATCAGCGGCAGGAAGTAGTTCGCGAAGCCCGCCATCATCGGCACGACGAACAGGAAGATCATCGTCGTGCCGTGGAGCGTGAACAGCTCGTTGTAGTGCTCGGGCGTCAGCAGGTTGTTGTTCGGCTCACCCAGCTGCAGACGGATGAGGAGCGCCTCGACGCCGCCGATCAGGAAGAAGGCGAACGTCGTGACGATGTAGAGGATCCCGATCTTCTTGTGGTCGGTCGTGGTGAACCACTCGGTCCACCGCGCGCGCGTGGGCTCGGCCGTGACCTCGTGGGCGATCACCTGGGGCACTGGGCGCAGTGCGGGAGCGGTGGTGGCCATGATCGGTTCGGGATTCCTTTGTCTGCTGGAGTGAGGAGGGGCGCTAGAGGATGCCGTAGGTTCTCAACTGCTGGTGCAGCTGGATGACCTGTCTGTTGGCGGCCGCGATGGCGGCCTTCTGGCCGGCGATCCAGGTGAGGTACTGGTCGGGCGTGACGACCTTCACGCGCGCCGTCATGTCGGCGTGGTTGCGGCCGCACAGCTCGGCGCACTGGCCTCTGTACAGCGCGCCGGCGGTCGGCGCCTTGAACCAGGTGAAGTTGCGGTACCCCGGGAAGGCGTCGAACTTGCCGCCGAGCTTGGGGATCCACCAGGAGTGGATGACGTCGGTCGACTGCAGGTCGAGCACGACCGTGGTGTCGGCCGGGACGACCATCTCCTGGTAGGAGTAGGGCAGCCCGAACGCGTTGGACTTGCAGTCTCGCGCCGTACGTGTAGCGCCAGATGTACTGGCGGCCGGTCACGCAGATGGTGAGCTTCTTGCCGTTGGGCGGCGTCGGCTCCGTGGTGGACGCGAACTGGAGGCCGTTGGGGCCGCTGTTCGGCGGGTTCTGGATCGAGCCCAGCTTCGAGAAGGTGACGGCCGCGAGCACGACGAGGATCAGCGCGGCGCCGACGGTCCAGGTGATCTCCAGGCGGGTGTTGCCGTGGATCTGGGCGGCGACGCGGCCTCTTCTGGCGCGGAACTTGATGACGGAGTAGAGGAGCGCACCCTCGACGACGACGAACACGACGATCGCGACGTAGAGGATGATCTTGTACAGCGAGTGGATCTGGTCGGCGTTCGGCGAGCCACCCGATTCGGGGGTGAAGAAGTCGGCGAACGCGCCGCTGGCGAAGACGAGCGAAGCGATCGTCGCGAGCAGCAGGGCCGCGACGAGGCGGCGGCGGAAGGTGGATTCAGGTCGCAAGGCGGCGCGGATTCTACTCATGGAGCGGCGGAGTGCCGCGTCAGGTCGTCGCGAAGGTGGGTGACATCCCTTCCTACCGGCCTTCGAACGCCGCCGGGCGCTTCTGCAGGAAGGCCGTGACGCCCTCGACGAAGTCGGCCGTCACCGCCTGCTCCTGCTGGATCGCCGCCTCCAGCTCGAGCTGCTCCGCCAGCGTCCGGTAGGCCCACGCGTTGAGCTGGCGCTTGGCGCCCGCGTAGGACAGCGTCGGCCCGGTCGCCAGGCGCGCGACGAGCGCGTCGGCCGCGGCCTGCAGCTCGTCGTCCGGGTGGACGGCGTTGACCAGCCCCCACTCGAGCGCCTTCGGCCCGTGGACCCGCTCGCCGAGCATCGCCATCTCGAGCGCGCGCGTGAGCCCGACGCGCGCCGGGATGAAGGCGGAGGAGCCGCCGTCGGGCACGAGCCCGATGTTCACGAACGCCAGCAGGAAGTAGGACGACTCGGCCGCGAGGATCAGGTCGCAGGCGAGCGCGAGCGAGCAGCCGACGCCGACGGCGCCGCCGTTGACGGCCGCGACGACCGGCTTGGGCAGCTCGCGGATCGTCGTGATGACCGGGTGGTAGCGCTCGCGCAGCGACGTCTGCAGGTCGGGGTGGCCGCTCGGCGTCGGGTCGAAGCCGGCCGACAGGTCGGCGCCCGAGCAGAAGCCGCGGCCCGCGCCGGTCAGCAGCACGGCGCGCAGCGTGTCGTCCCCGGCCACGCGCTGCAGCGCCGCGAGCAGGTCGCGCGTGAGCGTCGCCTCCCACGCGTTCATCTTCTCGGGCCGGTTCAGCTCGATCCGCGCGGCGCCGCCCGCGCGCTGGAGGTTGACGGTTCCGTAGGCGTGCACCAGCTCGTAGTCGCTCATGCGCGGTGATGCTACGGCCGGCTGCGCCGCGGCGGCGCACCTGCGCGGACCGCGCGACCGTCCGGCATGAGACGCCCCTCATATACTCCCCGCGCTTTGCGGAAGTCCCAGGCCATCCGAGTCGCGGCGTGGTCGGTCGTCGCCGCCGGCGTGGCCGCACCGCTCGTGCGACGGCGGATGCGCCTGCCGAGGCCCGTCGTCCTCGCGACCGCCGCAGCGGCGCCCGTCGCGATCTGCGTCGCGCTGCCGCGCACGCGCGCCCGCGACGTCGCCACCTGCGCGCTGCAGATGTGGGCGTACCTGGCGGCGTACGAGATGCCGCACGACGACCCGGAGGCGCTGCACGCACGCGTGCGGATCGACTACCCGGTGAACATCGACCGGGCGATCGGGCTCGGCGTGCCGCCGACGCTGCGGCTGCAGCGGCTGCTGCGCCCGCCGGGCCAGACGCGCGCGATCGAGAAGCTGCTCGTGTGGACCCACTGGCTGTGGTTCGCGGTGCCGCACGCGGCGACCGCCTACGTGCTCGTGCGCCATCGCGAGCGCTTCGGCCGCGCCGCCGCCACGACCTACGCCGTCTTCGACCTCGGCGCCGTCGTCTACTGGCTGCTGCCGACGGCGCCGCCCTGGTACGCGGCCGAGAGAGGCCGGCTCGGCGATCCGCACACGCCGCCCGTGCGCCGCATGATGGTCGAGTACGGCGAGCAGTTCTGGAAGCACCGCTGGGGGCCGCTCTACTCTGTTCTGGGAGGCAATCCCCTCGCCGCCATGCCCTCCCTGCACTTCGCCACGTCCGTCAACGCCGCGCACCTGCTCGCCGAGTCCGGGCCGGTCGAGGGCGCGCTCGGCTGGACCTACGCGCTGACGCTCGGCCTCGCGCTCGTCTACCTCGGCGAGCACTACGTCGCCGACCTGCTCGCGGGGCTCGCGCTGACCGAGGGCGTGCGCGCGCTCGCGCCCGCGCTCGGGCCCCGGCTCGAGCGGGCCGCCGGCGTGGTGCAGGCGCTCGAGGCGCGGGCGCATTCATAGGCCCATGGCCGAGGACGCCGTCGAGCCGGCCGCACGCGCACGACTGCACGACGCGTCCGCCGCGCCGCCGGTCGAGGTCCCGCCCGTCGCGCCGGCCCACGACGACGAGGAGATGCCGCGCGTCGCGCTGACGCGCCGGCGCGTGATCGCGCTCGTCGTCTTCGTGCTCGCCTCGATCGCCTTCCTGTACTTCGTGCTGCCGCAGATCAGCGGCGTGAAGGCGGCCTACGAGAGAGTCTCCGACGGCGACCACGCGTGGCTCGCGGCGGCGCTGGGGTTCGAGCTGCTGTCGATCGCCAGCTACGTGGCGCTGTTCCACGGCATCCACGTGCCGCCGGGCTCGCCGCTCAGACACCGCGACAGCTACCTGATCACGATGGCCGGCCTGGCGGCGACGCGGCTGTTCGCGGCCGGCGGCGCGGGCGGCGTCGCGCTGACGGCGTGGGCGCTGCGCCGCTCCGGCATGGAGCGGCGCGAGGTGGCCGAGCGGATGATCGCGTTCCTCGTCGTGCTGTACGGCGTCTACGTGACGGCGATGCTCGTGTGCGGGATCGGGCTGCGCACCGGCCTGCTGTCCGGCGAGGCGCCGTTCGGCCTGACGGTCGTGCCGGCGATCATCGCGGGCACGGTGATCGTCGTGGTCGGCGCGCTCGCGCTCGTGCCGGAGGACTTCGAGCGGCGGATCGAGCGGATGGCGCCGCGGCGGCCGCGCGTCGCGCGCTGGCTGCGCCGCTTCGCGCTCGCGCCCGCCTCGATGCGCGGCGGCGTCCGCTTCGCGCTGCACAAGGTCATCCATCCCGACCTCGCGATGATCGGCTCGGTCACGTGGTGGACCTTCAACATCGCGGTGCTGTGGGCGTCGTTCCGCGCGTTCGGCTCCTCGCCGCCGATCGCCGTGCTCGTGCAGGCGTTCTTCGTCGGGATGCTCGCCAACCTGCTGCCGATCCCCGGCGGGATCGGCGGGGTCGACGGCGGCATGATCGGCGCGCTGGCGGCCTTCGGGGTCGACGCCGGCGTCGCCGTGCTGGCCGTGCTCTCGTATCGTCTGTTCGCGTTCTGGCTGCCGACCGTGCCGGGCGTGATCGCCTACTTCCAGCTGCGGCGGCGCGTCCAGCAGTGGCGGCACCGGCTGTCGCCGGTGTGACCTGGCGCTATACTTTGTGAAGTATTAGGACTTTCGAACGGAGCGGGCATGGCTGACGACGTCGAGAACGTGATCATCATCGGCAGCGGACCGGCCGGCTACACCGCTGCGCTCTACACCGCGCGCGCCGACCTCAGACCGCTCGTGATCGAGGGCTTCGCGTGGGGCGGGCTGCTGCAGCAGACGACCGACGTCGAGAACTACCCCGGCTACCCGAACGGGATCATGGGGCCGGAGATGATGCAGGAGCTGCGCGACCAGGCCGAGCGCTTCGGCACGCGCTTCATCACCGACGACGCGACGAGAGTCGAGCTGGTCGACGGCGGCATCCAGACCGTCTGGATCGGCGACGAGGCGCACCGCGCGAAGGCGGTCGTGCTCGCGATGGGCGCCCAGCACAAGAAGCTCGGGATCGACGGCGAGGAGTCGCTGTCGGGCCGCGGCGTGTCGTACTGCGCCACCTGCGACGCCGCCTTCTTCAAGGAGCACGACACGGTGATCGTCGGCGGCGGCGACTCGGCGATGGAGGAGGCGATCTTCCTCGCGAAGTTCGCCGCGAGAGTGCACGTGATCCACCGCCGCGACGAGTTCCGCGCCTCGGCGATCATGCTCGACCGCGCGAGAGCGGTCGGCAACATCGAGTTCGTGACGCCCTACGTGCCGGAGGAGTTCGTCGCCGGCGAGAGAGGCGCGCTCGGGAGCGTGCGCACGCGGCACGCCGAGACGGGCGAGCTGCGCGACGTGCCGGCGACCGGCGCGTTCGTCGCGATCGGCCACGAGCCGCAGTCCGAGTTGGTCGCCGGGCAGGTCGAGCTCGACGACAACGGCTACGTCAAGACGACCGGGCTGTCGACGCGCACGAACATCTCAGGAGTGTTCGCCGCCGGCGACCTCGTCGACCACACGTACCGCCAGGCGATCACGGCCGCCGGCTCCGGCTGCAAGGCCGCGCTCGACGCCGAGTGGTACCTGCGCGACACGCCGCCGGCGGTCGCCGCGCGCGGCGAGTCGCAGCAGACGATCGAGGCCTGAGCGGCGTCGCCGTCTGCGCGACCTTGAATACTGCTGCGCGCAAGGCGGTTTCCCGGCAGGGAGGGAGTGGGCGTGGCGCAGGGGCAAGGGCATCCGGCGGCGGAGTCGACGATCGGACGCTGGCGACGGCGTCGCCGGGAGGCGGCCGCAGCCGGGGAAGCAGCCGTAGCTGCTGCGCCGCCGGCCGCCGCTGACGCTGCGCCGGACGCGAACGCGGCCGCCAGTTTGGCCGCCACGTTGGACGCCGCGAGACCCGGCTCGATGCGCGGACTGTGGCGCACGGAGATCGCGCTGCGCGTGAGCGACCTGGGCGCGCGGCTGGCGCTCGCACGGGCGGCCGCGCCCGCGCCCGACGCACAGGATGGCGTTGACAGAGACGCCGCTGACAGAGCCGGCGCCGGGCGCCGCGGGCTCTGGCGCGGGCGCAGACGCCCCGACGTCGGCTTCCTGACGCTGGCGAGAGTGGCCGGCGCGGTCGGCGGCGTCGGCTTCGCGTCACCGGCGAGCAGAGTGCCGGATGCCGCCAATCCCCCCGCTGCGGCAGCCGCGCCGCCGCTGGCCGCGGCCGTGCGCGACCAGCACGCCGCCGCGACGCAGCGCGCGCTCTGTGACGCGGTCGAGACGATCACCGCCCGGCACCGGCTGTGGCGGCGCGTGCGCGAGTGGGCGTCGGGCGAGGCGATCACCGCCGCGTGGGAGTCCGTCCACCAGGCGGAGCGCGAGCTGGCGGCGATCGAGACCGACGCCGAGGCGCTGGCGGCGCTGCCGCAGCTGCGCTCGTGGATGAGCCAGGTGATGAGCGACCGCGACCTGCTCAGCAGCTATGAGCAAACGTTCGACGACGCGGTCAGAGCGCACAGAGCGCCCGATCGCTCGACGCTGCGCCAGGCCTACCAGGACGCGATCACCTCGAACGTCGACTGGCACGCCAGCCTGCGCGCGTTCCGCAACACGCTCTTCTGCCTCGGCGCGCTGCTGGCGCTGCTGCTCGTCGGCCTCGGCGTCTGGCATGTGCTCAACGCGAGCGTCGTGCCGCTGTGCTCGTCGGACAGCAGACCGACCTGCTTCGGCACGAGCGGGGCGACGTCGCCCGCGCGCGTGATCTTCGAGATCGAGCTGGTAGGGATGGTCGGTGGGCTGCTCGGCACCGCCTTCCTGCTGGGCAGACTGGAGCAGGCGCCGTCGCGCTACAACCTGCTCGCGCCGCAGATCGCGCTGAAGGCGGTGGGCGGTGCGGCGACGGCCCTGATCGGGGTCCTGCTGGTCGAGTCCGAGCTGATCGTCGCGCCGGCCGGCGGGCGCTCGACCGCGGTGCTGCTCGCGTACGCGGCACTGTTCGGCTTCTCGCAGCAGCTGCTGACGCAGTTCGTCGACAGACGCGCGAGCGACCTGCTGAGCGCGGGCGGCGCGACGAGCAGATGAGCGCGCCGGACTGGCCGGCGGCGCTGAGCTTCAGAAGACGCTGAAGTCGATCTCGAGCGTCGGGTCGACGGCGAGCGCCGCTTGCAGCGAGCCGGCGAGCGCTGCGACGAGCAGCTCGCGCAGCTGCTCGGGGCCGAGGTCGCGGTGGTCGAGCCAGTCGAGGCTGACGCCCTCGATGAAGCTCAGCCAGCCGACCAGCGCGGTGCGCAGTGAGGGGGAGGGCTCGGGCTGGTGCGCGACGCCCTCGGCGATCAGGCGCAGGAACTCCGCGCGGTCGCGGTCGCGGATCGCGCGCACCTCGGGATCGGAGCCGAGGCCGGCGAGGTAGAGCGCGCGGAAGCGGTCCGACGCCTCGTCGACGAACGCGAGGTAGGCGTCGAGCGTGCGGCGCAGGCGCTCGGCGGGCGGCAGCGCGGGATCGGGCTGGGCGAGCTCGAGCAGCTCGTCGGCCTCCGCGCGGATCGTCGCGAGGTAGAAGCCGCGCTTGCTTCTGAAGTAGTAGTAGAGCAGCCCCTTGGCGACGCCCGCCGCCGCCGCGACGTCGTCGATCGACAGCTCGTCGTAGGCGTGCTTGGCGAACAGCTGGCGACCGATCGCGAGCAGCTCCGCGCGGCGGTCGGCGACGGGAGCCGCGACTGTGTCTTGACTTGCGTTCAAGGTGGTGTCTATCGTAGCCGGCATGAGCTTGAACGATGTTCAAACGGCGCCGCCGCGCACCGCCGCGGACCTGATCTCCTACGAGGATCTCTACACGCGCTGGGAGCAGGGCAACTGGAGCGCGATGGGCCTCGACTTCACCGAGGACGCGCGCCAGTGGCGCGAGGAGCTGACCGACTTCGAGCGCAAGGCCGCGCTGTGGAACTACGCGCTGTTCTTCTGGGGCGAGGACGCGGTGGCCGACAACCTGTCGCCGTACATCGACGCCGCGCCGCTGGAGGAGCAGAAGTACTTCCTGACGACGCAGCAGGTCGACGAGGCGCGCCACGCGGTCTTCTTCAAGCGCTTCATGCACGAGGTCTGCGGCCTCGGCGACGGCACCGCCGCGGGCGGGCTGAACGCGATCAAGCCCGAGCTGACGTGGGGCTTCCGCAAGGTCTTCGACCGCCTCGACACGATGGCCGACGAGCTGCGGAAGGATCGCTCGCCGGCGAAGCTGTCGGCGGCCGTGACGCTCTACCACATGGTGATCGAGGCGACGCTCGCGCAGCCGGGCCAGCACTTCATCACGTCGTACCTGGAGACCCGCAACCTGATGCCCGCGTTCCGCGAGGGGATGACGCAGATCGCGCGCGACGAGCAGCGCCACATCGCCTTCGGCGTGAAGCTGCTGGCCGACGTCGCCTCCGGGGATCCGCGCTGCCGGCGCGCCGTCGCCGACACGCTGCGCGAGGTCACCCCGTGGGGCGCCGCGGTGCTCCAGCCGCCCGGCTGGGACCGCAACTACACCGAGGTGTTCGGCTTCACGCTCGAGGACATCGGCGAGGAGGGCATCACCTCGCTGCAGACGAAGCTGCGCAGCGCCGGCATGCCGATGGAGGAGCTGCCCGGCCCGCCGATCGTCCCGGCCGACCTGACGCCGCGCGAGACGGCGACGCGCGGGCCGCTGCTGACGATGGCCGGGCTGCTGGGCGAGAGACAGCCGAGCGCGCCGAAGGAGGCCGCGTCGATCGAGCTGGTGATGGACACGGTCCGCCGCCAGCTGCCCGACACGAACGGCACGAAGCTGACGGTCCAGTTCGCCTTCACCGACGTCGAGCCGTGGGTGCTGCGGCTCAACGGCGGCCAGCCGACGGTCGAGCGCGGCACCGACGCGAAGGCCGACGTGACGCTGCGCACGAGCTGGGACGACTGGCTCGACGTCGCCGGCGGGCGTGTGAATCCTGGCCACGCGGTCATGCGCGGCAAGCTGAAGCCGCGGGCGCGGCTGTCGGCGCTGAAGCTGCTGCCGGCGGCGCTGGGCGGCAGGCGCGCCTGAGTCACGCGCGAATCCTCCGGAAACCGGCTTCTGGGGTCATATGAATCTAGAATCGGGCGCCAAGAGTCGATAGCGTGCGCCTCTTTCCGATCCGCCACGAGACGAGGAGCCCGATGATCGTCGGTGTCTACGGTACGAACGCCGCCCAGCTCGCATCAGTTCGGTCCGAGTTGGACGCCACTGTCCGCGTCATCGAGCTCGCACCCGAGCACGAAGGCGCCGATGGGCTCGCCTCGGCCCACGCCCGGCAGGCTGCCCGGCAGCATCTCCTGGACGCATCGCAGCACGTCATCGTGCTAGGCGAGTCGCTGGAGGCGATCGGGCTGTTTACGGGCGCGCTGCGGCGCCTCGTCGTCGGCCGGCTGGACTCGCTGACGCTCGTCGCGACGATCGACCCCGACCCGCTGCTCGCCGCGGGCGAGCCTGACGAATGGGAGGCGGCACGGCAGGCGCTGGCAGACCGGCGGCTCTGCGTCGGGTCGACCCTGGCCACCGACCGCCTCCGTGAGATAAGCGACTGGGGTGTGCGCGCCCGCGAGCCTTCGCTCGAGTAGGGCTCACTCATCGGCTGGGCTGATCGCGACGCCGTCGAGGCTGCAGCGGTTGTGGCGCTCGCGGTACAGCTCGAGCCCGTCGTCGCCGACGGCCGTCGCCCAGCGCCGCAGTGCATCGCGTTGCGTCATCTGCTCCGCGATCGGCACTCCGAAGCCACACGATGTGCGCAGGCGCTGGACGTCCACCGCGACGAACTGCCGTACGCCTGGAATCGGGTCGAACAGCTCGGCCAGCTCGCGGCCCTCGGCGCTCGCCTGCCCAATCACCCGGCCGCGGCCGTAGAGCCGCAGCACGCGCGGCTGAGCATCGAACGAGCAGAGCATGAGGGTGATGCGCCCATTGGCGCTGAGGTGCGCCGCGGTCTCGTTCCCGCTGCCAGTGAGATCGCGGTAGACGACGCTCCGCGGGCCCAGCACACGCAGGCTGTCGAGGCCCTTCGGCGACACGTTGACATGCCCCTCCTCGTCAGTCGGAGCCGTGGCGACGAAGAACAGCGACTGGCGCGCGATGAACGCACGCAGCGTCGGCGTGATCTCAGCGTAGTCCCGAGCCATCCTCGATCCTTTCGAGCACAGGTGCGGAGTGCGGCGGAGCCTCGAGGCGAAGCCAATGCCAGAACTCGCGCGCGATGCGCTGCGCCCATGGGGCGGCATCGCCCCGGCGCAGGAGCGCGAGCGAGGTCGAGGTGACGCTGTCGACGAACTCGAGGCCGTTCTCCGATGCCGTCTGCCCAGTGCGCCACGTGTCCACCGCTCCGTCGAACTCGCCCGTGGCGACCCAGCACTCGGCGGCGCCAGCGATCGGATGGATCTCGACCCCGTCCGCGGCGAAGCGCTCCGCTGCGACGCGCGGGTACTGCGGAACCAGCCGGCGCGGCGCGAACTCGGCGGCAGATGGCGCGACGACGGCCAGCAGGCAGTTGAAGAAGCCTGTGAGGCCGACGACGTCGTAATCGCCGGCGCCCATCTCGGCCACCGCGTCAGAGCCGACGTACGCCACGTCGAGCACACCGGTGTCGACCATCGCGACGAGGTCGCGCGAGCGGCCGAAGCACACCTCGCCCTCGTCGAGCTCGACGACGAGCGCGTTCGAGCGTGCCTCCAGCCCTTGCGTCTCGAAGAGGAACCGCTGCACGAGCGCGCGCGTCTCTGGCAAGGCGGGAAAGCCGATGCGAGCGCTCGTCGCGGGGGCGGTGCGGGCGGGCGGCGCCGGCTGGTCCGACCGCTCCCAGCGCGGCGGTGGGACCAGCGCCGCGGCGGCGGCGGCCACCGCGCGCTCGATGAGCGATCTCGCCTCGCCGCGGCGTTCGGCGGGGATCGCGCTGCGGCGCGTCCCCGCGACATGCATCACGCGCACTGCGTGGCGGCGGACCCAGTCGGCGATCTCGAGCTCCAGCGTCGCGGGGTCGACGTCCGTCAGCTCCATGAGCGGGCGGTCGAGAATGCGGCAGGCACGACGGGTCTCCTCGCTGCCCTCGCTCGCGGCGAGGTCGAGCAGCAGCGTTCCGTCGGCGACGAACACGTTCGCCCAGGTGCAATACCGGTAGCGCTGACTGCCGAGCTCGAGCACGCACGCGTCGGCGAAGTCGTCCGGCATTTCGGTGACGCCGTCGGCGCGCTCGGTCCGGCGCCCCTCCGGCAGGATCGCGAAGGTCGCAAGACCGCGTTCTCGTGCGCTGCGCAGCGCGAGCTGGTCCACCCCGGTCTGGCCGCACGTGACGACGGTGAGCCCGGAGGTCTGCCGCACGCGATCCATGACGTCCCAGTCGGGTGTCGAGCTGCGGCGCTCGATGTAGCGGCCGAACAGCTCCGTCAGGTTGGCGGAGTACCTGCGCCGCGCCGGCGGCGTGTAGCTCACGAGCCGCGCCTCGGAGACGCCCCATTCGTGCGCCGAGGTCACGTGGTGTCCGAGCAGGCGCGCGCACAAGAACGCGCCGGCATACGCATCGCCGGCGCCGAGGAAGCTTGCGCCGCCCAGTGCGGGCATGGGCGCCACCGGCAGGAGGCTCGGCTCGGGATCGCCCGGCGCATAGACGGCGACCGGGCCGGCGTCCGAGGTCGCGACGACCTCGGCGGTGCGCAGCACGGCGTCGGGACCCTCGGCGGCGAGCAGGCCGAGCGCCTCGAGCTCGGCGCGGCGTCCGAAGGCGAAACGCAGCAGACCGCGCTCGGCCAACTCCTCCAAGGCGAGGCGATCCTCGTGCGCCAGCGCGTCGTGGTCGGCGGTGACGAATGCGACGCCCGAGCATGCTTCGTCTGGAAGCAGCGCCAGAACGTCTCTCAGCTCCGCGAGCTTCGCCAAGAGGAGATCGTCACCACGCAGCGGCGGCAGCTCGCAGCGCCGCGCCGGCCGCGGGCCGACGAGGATCGAAACCGTCTCGCCGGTCTCCGACGAGACGACGCAGGCCGACTCCAGCAGACCCGTCCCTTCCTCCGGCGGCGTGGCATATGTCGCGACGCCGACGCTGCGCAGTGCGGCGAGCGGATCGCCGGCGAGGTGGTCGACGCCGACGCGGTACGGGCCGGACCAGGCAAGGGCCAGCGTCCGCGGATAGCGCGGCAGCCGTGCGCCGATCGCATACAGGCTGTTGCTGACCGGGCCGCCCGGACAGATCGTCCGGCGTCGCGGGTAGCGCGCTGACATGCGCTCGACGCGGTCGCGAAACTGCGGCGGCGCGAGGAAGCTCACGCCGCTGTCGACCAGGCCGAGCCGACGCGCATCAGAGATCTCCTCCGCCGTGAGGGCGAACGTGACGTCTCGGATCGCGTGGCACAACCCGACGACGCGCGCGATCGGCGTCGCGGAGGGGAGGGGGGACTCGGTCATCGGAACCTCCTGATCAAGCGATCGGACATCTCGAGCACGGTGGCTTCCCGGTGCAACACGTCCGGGTGATGCCGGGCCTTCGAGAAGCGGTCGTCGATCCACGACGCGAACACGGGATCGCCCTTCGGGACCATGATCGAGTTCGAGCAGAGATTGAGCGGCTGATCGGCAAACACCCGCCGCAGCCCTGGTCGCGTCGTGACGCAGCCGTTGCACGTGACGTCGTCGCAGATCGCCACGTCGGCCCGGCCGGTCACGACGTAGTCCATCATGTCTCCGAGGTCCGAGCTCTCGATCACGAGCAGCCGGTGGCGCGGGATGCGCAGGTCGACGACCGCGCTCTCCCAGCCGGCCTCGCCGCGGGTCACGACCACCGTCACGTCGCTGCGCTGCAGATCGATCGGCTCGACCACCTTGTCCGAGAGCGACTGGGTGACGCCGCTGACGCCGATCCGATAGAACGGACACACGAAGTCCCCGAAGCTCGCCCGCTGCCGTGTCTCGAAGACCGACAGGACGAGGTCGAGCTCCTTCTCGTCGAACGCGCGGTTGAGCTCGGACCAGTCGATCGGCGTCAGCGCGACCTCGATCTGCTCGAGCGTCTGCACTGCGTACGCCATCTCGACATACAGGCCCTCGAACTCCCATTCCTCGGCACCGAGCGAGAAGTCCGCCAGCGGGGGGTGCTTCACGCAGCCGCAGCGCAGAACTCCGTCGCGCAGGACGCGCTCCGTTCGCGACAGCTCGAGCGGAATCGGGGCGACGTGGGTGGGCGCGGCGACCGCGGCCGCCTCAACCCGGGCGGCCCCGGCCACGGCGAGCGCCAGCTCCCCAGAGTTGCGCCTGCGGAAGCGGTCCTGCAGATCCACGACCCCCGTCAAGCTGGCGATGCTTCCGCCGACGACCGTCGTGCCCGCCACCGCGAGCGTCGCGATCAGCTCGGCCTGCACAGCGCCTCCGGATAGGCGAGGTAGCGCTTGCGCACGAGCTTGCGGCAGGCGGCGAGGGCGGACGCAGAGGCCTCGATCGTGTGCGACCGACTCGAGTGGAAGTCGACGACATGATGCAGGCACTCGTCTCCGCATGACCGGAGCGTGGCGGCAAGGCTGTGGTGGAGCGGAAACGCCACGTCGCGCAACACCGCGCGCTCGCTGCCGCTCGGCGGTCTCGTGACCGCTTCGCCGGTGTGCATGTCGCGGTTCGGCGTCGTGCGTATGAGTCCCTTGAGCGCCTCGACCTGCCGTGCTTCATTCAGCGACCGATCGCCATGTATCGCGAGCCCTATCACCGCGAGCTGGCAGACGTAGCTGCGGGCCGCGGGCGAGGTGTCGGACAGGCGCGCTTCGTGCAGCTTGTGCTCCGCTACGAGCGGCGCCGCGAGCGCGAGGTAGAGGGCGTATGCGTCGAGCAGCTCCTCAGACGCTCGGACGCTACGGACGTACAGGACCGAGTCGGCGGCCGGCCGATCGAGCACCGTGGTGTCGGCGTCGGTGACGACCACGCGAATCGAGACGGTCGACGGGCCACCGATCGCCAGCAGACGGGCGCAGAACGCGTCGACGAGAGTTGTCTCGGCGGCTCCGCGACTCGCTGCCGGGTCGAGGTCGAGGTAGACGTAGAAGCGCGTCAGGCGGTTGCGGAGGTAGCGCCGGTCCGCGGTCGCCTCGAACCCAAATGGGCAGATCGCGTCGCGGACCCCGGTCGTGCTCGCCGCCGCGGCTCGTACGGCCTCGCGCCAGATCCGGAGCCGGTCAGCGCCTGTCGCGACAAGGTCCTGTCTGGTGGCGGTGACCAAGAGAGCGCTGCGCGTCGTGCAGATGGGCCGTGCTGGCCGGTATGCCGGGAAGGAGCACGATATAGCACCAAACTGCTGTTAGTAGTCAGTCTGGAATGCTGCGACGTGCGCTGCTTGTCGGTCGGCTACGGCGTCAGGACGATCTTCAAGGCCTCGCGCGCGTCGTAGATGCGGTAGGCCTCGGCGGCGTCGGCGAGCTTCATGTGGTGGGTGACGAGGGGGGTGGGGTCGAGGATGCCGGCCTGCATGAGGGCGAGGACGCGGTCGACGTGGGCGATGACGTTGGCGAGGCCGAGGCGGAGCTGGAGGCCCTTGAGCCAGGCGAGGCCGAGGGGGACCTCGCCCTTGCCGGCGTAGGCGCCGATGCCCGACACGATGCCGGCGTCGCGGGTGAGGCTCACCGCGAGTGCGAGCGGGCCGGGGTCGCCGACGGCGTCGACCGTGACGTCGACGCCGCCGCCGGTGGCGGCGCGGACCGCGCGTTTGGGGTCGTCCTCCGTGAGGTGCAGCGGCGTCGCGCCGAAGCGCTCCGCCATCGCGAGGCGGTCGGCGATGGTGTCGATCGCGTAGACCTGCGCGGCGCCGGAGGCCTTCGCGGCCTGCACGGCGCACAGCCCGACCGGGCCGAGGCCAAGGACGGCGACCGTGTCGCCTGCTCTGACGCCTGCGTGGGCGATCGAGTGGTAGCCGGTCCCCATCACGTCGCCGGCGAACAGCGCGACGTCGGACGACATGCCCTCGGGGACTCTGCGCAGCGTGAGGTTCGCGTGCGGGACCAGCAGCTGCTCGGCCTGGGCGCCCTGGAGGTCGCCGAGGTTGGGGCCGTGGCCGAACGTGCGGCCGTGCGAGCAGCGGTGGTAGTCGCCGCGGATGCACGGCGTGCAGGTGGCGCAGGCGGTGACGAACGTGCCGAGCACCCGGTCGCCGACGGCGACGCGCTCGACTGCGTCGCCCGCGTCGGTGACGGTCCCGACGAACTCGTGGCCGATCGTGAAGCCCTTCCCGACCGGCACGCGGCCGTGGTAGATGTGCAGGTCCGAGCCGCAGATGCCGCTCGCCTCGACGCGCACGATCACGTCGTCGGGCGCCTGCAGGACCGGGTCGGGAACCTCCTCGACCGCGACCTCGCCGGGGGCCTGGAAGGTGACGGCGTGCATCGTCAGTCGATCTCCTCGTCGGGGTCGTCGTAGGTGAAGAAGCCCTCGCCGGTCGCGTGGCCGACGCGGCCGGACAGCACGAGCCGGCGCAGCAGCGGCGCGGCGCGGTAGCGCTCCTCGCGATACTCGTCGAAGAGGCCGTCGAGCACGGCAAGCACGTGGTCGAGCCCGATCGCGTCGCCCCAGCCGAGCGGGCCGCGCGGGTGGTTGAGGCCGTGGACCATGCCGGCGTCGACGTCGGCGGGCGTGCCGACGCCCTCGCCGACCGCGAACGCCGCCTCGTTGACGAGCTGGCAGACGATCCGCCCGAGCACGAGCCCGGGCGCGTCGCCGACCCACTCGGTGTGCAGGCCGAGCGTCGCGAAGAAGCGCTCGGCGGCGGTCGCGGCGGCGTCGAGCGACTCCGGTCCGCGCGTCAGCTCGACGAGCCCGCCCGGCTCCAGCGGCCACAGCGCGTGGAAGCCGACGGCGGCGCCGCCCGGGTCGATGGCGAGCAGCGAGCCCTCGTGGCAGCAGATCGCCTGCGGGCCGCCCTGCAGCGGCGGGTCGTCCTCGTCGGCGCCGCAGTCGAGGATCAGGAACGGCACCTCGCCGTCGGCCTCGGCGGGCGTGCGCGCGTCCCAGCCGGCCTCCTCGGCGCGCTCCAGCAGCAGGTGCGCGAGCGGGATCTCTCCCGCGATCACGACGACCGGGCCGCCGGCGGCGCGCGGCAGCTCGGCCTGCGGGGCCGGCGGATCGTCCGGGCGGTGCGGGCCGTCGCGGTAGTCGTAGAAGCCGCGGCCGGACTTGCGCCCGGTGCGGCCGGCGGCGACCATGCGGGCGCTCAGCGGCGATGGGCGCCAGCGCGGCTCGCCGAAGCTCAGCTCGTGGAACGACTTCGCCACGTCGAAGCCGACGTCGACGCCGACGAGGTCCATCAGCTCGAACGGGCCCATGCGGAAGCCGCCGCCGAGGCGGGCGATGCGATCGACCTGCTCGACTGTCGCGAGCCGCTCGGTCACGAGCCGCAGCGCCTCCAGCCCGAACGGGCGGTTGACGCGGTTGACGAGGAAGCCGGGGCCGTCGGCCGCGTCGATCACGACCTTGCCCATCGCGTCGCCGAGTGCGCGGGCGGTCGCCAAGGCCGCCTCGCCCGAGTCCTCGCCGGCGACGACCTCGAGCAGTCTCATCAGCGGCGCGGGGTTGAAGAAGTGCATCCCGACGACGCGCTCGGGGCGCTCGACGGCGCCGGCGATCGCGGTGATGGGGATCGAGGAGGTGTTGCTCGCCAGGACGCAGTCGGGCGAGACGATCGCGGCGAGCCGCGAGAACAGCTCGCGCTTCAGGTCGAGCCGCTCGGGCGCGGCCTCGATGATCAGCTCCGCGGGGGCGAGCGCCTCCAGCGTGTACGCGACCTCCAGGCGCGCTGCGGCCGCCTCCGCCTCCGCTGTGCTCCAGCGCCCGCGCTCGGCGCCCTTGGCGAGGTTCGCGCGCAGCGTCTCGGCGCCGCGGTCGAGGGCGTCCTTCACGGGGTCGTGCAGCAGCGTGCGCGCGCCCGCGAGCACGGCGAGCTGGGCGATCCCGCCGCCCATCGTGCCGGCGCCGACGACGCCGACGACCTGAACCGGATCCCGCCCGCCCATGCTCACCCGGTGAGCGCGTTGATGCCGGTCGCCGCGCGGCCGATGATCAGCTTCTGGATCTGCGAGGTGCCCTCGTACAGGGTGGTGACGCGCACGTCGCGGAAGTATCGCTCGACCGGATGGTCGTCGACGTACCCGGACCCGCCGTGCAGCTGGATCGCCGTGTTGGCGGTGCGGACGGCGGCCTCGGTCGAGAACAGCTTGGCGATCGACGTCTCGGTGGTGGACGGCTTGCCCTGGTCCTTCAGCACCCCGGCGCGCCACGCCAAACCCCGCGCGGCCTCCATGTCGACGACCATGTCGGCGATCATCGCCTGCACGAGCTGAAACGAGCCGATCGGCTTGCCGAACTGCTCGCGCTCTCTCGCGTAGGAGACGCTCGCGTCGATGCAGCCCTGCATCACCCCGACGCACCCGCACGAGACCGAGTAGCGGCCGGAGTCCAGCGCGCTCATCGCGACCTTGAAGCCGTCGCCGATCCCGCCGAGCATCGCCTCCTCGGGCACCTCGATCTCGTCCAAAGCCAGCTCGGCCGTGTCGGACCCGCGCAGGCCGAGCTTGTGGTGGATCGACTGCGCCGTGTAGCCGGGGTGGTCGGTATCGACGAGGAAGCAGGCGAGGCCGCGATAGCCGAGCGCAGGGTCGGTCTGGGCGAAGATCAGCGCGACCTTCGCGTGGCTGCCCTGCGAGATGAACATCTTCGAGCCGGAGATCGACCAGCCGGCGTCGACCTTTCTCGCGCGCGTCTTCTGGTTGGCGGCGTCGGAGCCGGTGTCGGGCTCGGTCAGGCCGAAGCAGCCGAGCCACTCGCCCGAGGTCAGCTTCGGCAGATAGGTCTGCTTCTGCTCCTCGGTGCCCCACTTGAGGATCGCCGAGCAGACGAGCGAGGTCTGCACCGAGACGACGGTGCGCATCGAGGAGCAGCCGCGGCCGATCTGCTCGACGACGAGGCCGTAGGAGATGTAGTCGAGGCCGGCGCCGCCGTACTCGCGCGGGACGATCGCGCCGAGGTAGCCCTGCGCGGCCATCTTCTGCACCAGCTCGAGATCGAAGTGGGCGTTGCGGTCGTTGTCGCGAGCGCGCGGGACGATCTCCTTGTCCGTGAACTCGCGTGCGGTGTCACGGATCAGGCGCTGCTCGTCGGTCAGGTCGAAGTCCATGGCCGGCACGCTATCTCGCGCGCCGCCGCGCTTCGCCGGTTCGGCCGCCACTGGCTCCCGACCGCGGGGGCTTGTGCGATCGGGAGCCGGCGGGCCGTCGTCCCGCGGCCGGCCGTGCCGGCCGGCCGCGGGGGTGCCGTGCTGGGACTAGGTCACGGTCGCGAGGCGGATGTACGGAGTCCGCTCACGACGATGGGTTCGCCGTGACCTGCACGGCCGACGAGACACCCCGCTGGTTGACGGGACCACCGGGGACGACGGTGCGGTAGCTGGCCGTGCCGGTCGCGGCGAGCGTGAACGGGATCGAGTACGCCGACCCCGCGCCGACGCGGGCGACGACGATCGTCTGCCAGATGCTCCCGTCGAGCCGCTGCAGCAGGATCACGTGGCCGACCTTGGCCGGCTGGACGGTGCCCGTGAACGTCACGGTGTCGCCGACTCTCGCGCTCGTCGTGCTGGCGGCGATCGAGACGACGTCGCGCACACCCTCGAACAGGCGCGCGGTGCGCTTCTTCGGGGTCGTCGTGACGCGCACCTGGTAGACGGTGTTGCGCGCCGGGCTCTGCGTGAACGAGTAGGCGCCGTTGGCGTCGGTGGTGCCGGTCGCGATCGCGTGCAGCGGGCCGCCCCGCCACTCGTCGCGCGCGAACAGCGTCACCGACGTGCTCGCACCGCCGGTCAGCGTGCCGGAGATCGTGACGCTGGCGCCGAAGTCGATCGGCTGCGCGCTGGAGCCGATCGTGAAGCCGGCGACCTGGAGCTGCTGGACGGTGATCGAGATCGGCGTCGAGGGGCTGCGCAGCGTGCGGCGGTTGGGCTGCAGCACCGCGCGCAGCGTGCGGTCGCCCGGCACGCGGAAGCGGTGGACGATCGTGTATCTGCCGTCGGCGCGCACGAAGCCGCCGTCGACGGCGACCCAGCGGTCGCCGTTCTGGCCGACCTGGCGCTGGAGCAGGACGCGGTGGCCGGCGCTCGCCGGCGTGACCGTGCCGGTGAACTGGATCGGCGTGGCGGTCGTGATGTCGCCGCTCGGCTGGTCGAGCGTGACGGTCGCCGCGACACGCGGGTGGTGACCGCGGTGGAAGGGTCCGTGGACCCGCGCGGACGCCGCCGTGGGCAGTGCGAGCGCGAGCACTGACGCGACGGCGATGAGCATGACGATGCGAGGGCGCAAGCGATCCTCCTGTGCAGGCATGGGATGTGGTGGATGACCCCTTCGACGGCTCCTCCGAGTGCCGTCGCGTGCCGGTCGGCGGGGGTGTTGAGACGCCTGCTTGAACACCGGCTTCGCGCCCGAGTTGCGGAGGTAGACTCGACCCGTGGACGCGTTCACCGCGATCGTGCTCGGCTCCATCGCACTCGCCCTCGCTGCGTTCATCGTCATCGGCATCCTCAACACGCCGGGCACGGGCTCCGAGCAGCTCGGCTGGAGAACGACGCACGAGCACGACCGCACGCAGGCGGTGCGCGAGGCGGAGGACCTCGAGCAGATGCTGGAGGCGGCGAACGTGCGCCGTCGCGCGCGCGGCGAGATCGAGCTGACGCTCGACGGTCTCCTCGACGACGAGGACGTGCGCCGCGGCCTGATGTGACAGATTGCCCGCCGTGGCGCGCGTGCTGATCGTCGGCTGTGGCTGTCGCGGGCAGGCGCTCGCGCGGGCGCTGCGTGCGCAGGGGCACGCCGTGCGCGGCACGACGCGCGACGAGGCGCGCCGGCCGGCGATCGAGGCGGCGGGCGCCGAGGTGTGGGTCGGCGACCCCGACCGCATCGCGTCGATCCACTACGCGCTCGCCGACGTGACGATCCTCTGCTGGCTGATGGGCTCGGCGGACGGGCCGGACGAGAAGCTCGAGGCGCTGCACGGCTCGCGGCTGAGAATGCTGCTGGAGCGCACGATCGACACGACCGTGCGCGGGCTGCTGTACGAGGCGGCGGGGTCGGTGGATCCGGCGCTGCTCGCGGCCGGGGCGGAGACCGTGCAGGCCGCGTGCGGCAAGTCCGAGATCCCGCACGCGCTGCTGTCGGCCGACCCGGCCGACCACGACGCGTGGCTGGCGGCGGCGCTGGCGGCGATCGACGAGCTGCTCGCGTTCGAGCGCGCTTGACGCGGGGCGCTAGACTCGCCACAAATGGGCAAAAGGCGATAGGAATTCAGGAGGTCCCCCGTGGCTGAGTATGCGAAGGACGTGCTGGTGGAGCCCGAGTGGCTGGAGCAGCATCTGGACGACGAGGGCATCCGCATCGTCGAGGTCGACGAGAACCCGGCGCTCTACGCCGAGGCGCACATCCCCGGAGCGATCGGCTTCGACTGGCAGAAGGACCTGCAGGACCAGGTCAAGCGCGACTTCCTCGGCCCCGAGGCGTTCGGCGAGCTGTTCGGCGCGCATGGCATCTCGAACGACCACCTGATCGTGCTGTACGGCGACCGCAACAACTGGTTCGCCGCCTACACCTACTGGTACCTCAAGTACTACGGGCACGACAACGTCAAGCTGCTCAACGGCCCGCGCGAGCGCTGGATCGCCGAGGGCCGCGCGACCTCGACCGACGTGCCGTCGCACGCGCCGACGACGTTCGTCGCGCAGCCGGGCAACGACGCGATCCGCGCCAAGCGCGACGAGGTGCAGTCGGCGCTCGGCGACGGCCGCAAGCTGGTCGACGTGCGCTCGCCGCAGGAGTTCTCCGGCGAGCTGATCGCGATGGCCGGCTACGAGCAGGAGGGCGCCCAGCGCGGCGGCCACATCCCGGGCGCGGCGTCGATCCCGTGGGCGAGAGCGGTGCAGGAGGACGGCACGTTCAAGTCGGCCGACGAGCTGCGCGAGCTGTACGGCGGCAGAGGCGTGCTGAGCGGCGACCCGATCATCGCCTACTGCCGCATCGGCGAGCGCTCGGCGCACACGTGGTTCGTGCTGCACGAGCTGCTCGGCCAGGAGGACGTCAGAAACTACGACGGCTCGTGGACCGAGTGGGGCAACCTCGTCGACGTGCCGATCGAGAAGGGCGCCTGAGCGCCTGACGGGTCTATGAGCCGGGGCCGCTCCGCCGCTCGGCGAGCGGCCCCAGGCGCTCCAGCAGCTCACCGAGGATGCGGGCGGTGGCGCCCCAGATGAGGTGGTCGCCGACGACGTAGGTGTCGGTCTCGAACGTGAAGCCGCGGCGCGTCATCGGCCGCAGCGCGTAGCCGGCGATCAGCGCGTGCAGCGGCAGCTCGAGGATCAGCTCGACCTCGTTCGGGCTCGGCTTCCACGCGATCGGCTCGATCAGCCCGACGTGCGGGTAGATCAGGTAGCCGGTCACGAACGTGCTGACCGGCGTCAGCGTGCCGAGCAGGTCGACGGTCTCCGGGGCGAGGCCGATCTCCTCCTCGGCCTCGCGCAGCGCGGTCGTCTCGAGCTGCTCGTCGGGATGGTCGCGGCGGCCGCCGGGGAACGAGATCTCGCCGGGGTGGCGGCGCAGGTCCTCGCGGCGCTTGGTGAAGACGGCGTGCAGCTCGCCGTCGCGGACGTAGAGCGGGACGAGCACGGCGGCCTCCGTCTCGTCTCTGAGGCGCAGGTGGGCCGGCTCGGGCTGATCGCTCCCCGTGCCCGTGGCCGCCGCGAGGCGCTCGCGCAGCTCCTCGCGGATCGCGCTCACGCCGCCCGGCTCAGCCGACGAGCTCGATGCGCTCGTCGAACATGACCTCACCGTCGAGCGTGCGGTGGATCGGGCACTTCGCGGCGATCACCGAGAGGCGCTCGACCTGCTCGCTCGTGAGGTCTCTGGGCAGGCGCAGCAGCAGCTTGAAGCGGGTGGGCGCGCCGCGCTCGGCGGGCGTGTACTCGGCCTCGACCTCGATCTCGCCGATGTCCCAGCCCTTGCGCTTGGCGTACATCTCGACCGTGATCGCCGTGCAGGAGGCGAGGCTCGCCGCCAGCAGCTCCTGCGGATTGGGGGCCTCGTCCTCGCCGCCGACGTCGCGGCCCTCGTCGGCGCTGAGCCGGTGGTCGCGCACGTCGATCTCGTGCGTGTAGTTGCCGGTTCGTCGGGCGGTCGCCTTCATCATCTTGGTTGTCGTGCTCCGGGTGGGACTGGTGGGGCGCCCATCGTAGCGAGGCGCCGGACCGGTCGGATGCGGGCTCGATGTGTGTGGCTGGGCGTACGACGCGCTTGTCGTCAGCCGCTCGTGCGCACGAACGCCGGCTCGATCTCGATCTCGGTCGTGAGGCTGCTGGCGATGAAGCAGTGCCGGTGCGCGGTCTCGGTGAGCTGCTGGAGGCGGGCGTCGTCGGGCGCGTCGCCGGCGACGGTGATGCGCGGGCGCAGGACGATCCGCGTGATCCGCATCGGCCGCTCGTCCTCGGGCATGACGCCCTCGGCGTCGTCCTCGTAGGCGACGACGTCGATGCGCGCGCGGGCGGCGACGGCGAGGAACGACAGCATCTGGCACGAGCTGGCGGCGAGCACGAGCAGCTGCTCGGGGTTGAGCTTCGCCGGGTCGCCGCCGAACGCGGGGTCGGCGGAGAGGGGGAGCGGCTGGTCGCGCGTCGCCGGCGGGGATGTCCCCTCGTGCGCGCGCGTGTAGGAGTCGTAGCCCTCGGCGGTGGAGCCGGTCCAGGCGACGCGGGCGGCGTAGCGGTGGGTCGTCGGCTCGGGCGTCACGTCTCGACGTCGACGGCCTCGCCGATCGGGATCCAGCGGAAGCGGTCTCTGACGTCGGCGGGGGCGGCGGCCAGCGCCTGCTCGACGGCGCCGCGCTTCTCGCGGAAGTGCTTCCAGCCCTCGTAGTGGATCGGGATGGCGGTGTGGGGGTTCGTCAGGCGCGTCAGCTCGATCGCGTCCTTCGCGGTCATCGTGTAGTGCAACGGGCCGGAGACCGGGAAGCGGACGCCGCCGAGGTGGAGGATCGCGGTGCCGACGTCGATGCGGCCGGGCACCTCGCGGACGCCGTCGTAGAGGACGGTGTCGCCGGAGATCCAGACGGCGCCGTGCTGCTGGCCGTCCCATCTGAGCGCGAAGCCGATCACGTCGCCGACGATCGGCCGGCTCAGCGGCGGACCGTGGCGGCAGGGGGTGGCGGTGATCTCGATCGGGGTCTTGCCGGGGGCGTCGAGCGTCGTGGTCTGCCAGTCGGCGAGGCCCTGGGCGTTGGTGGCGCCTTTGGCGGCGAGGCGCTTCGCGCCGCTGACGGTCGTGACGACGGTGCCGGCCTGCGGGAGCAGGGCGCGCCCGGCCGGGTCGAGGTTGTCGTCGTGGTGGTCGTGGCTGAGCAGGACGGCGTCGATCGGGCCGAGGTCGGCGGCGGGGATCGCGGGATCCGCCAGCTTGCGCGAGAACGTGCCCCAGCCGAAGCTGTATCTCCGCCCGGCCTCGTCGAACGTGGGATCGGTCAGGATCCGCCACCCGCCGACCTCGATCAGCGCCGTCGGCCCACCGATGTGCGTGATGCGCATGGTCATGGCTGGCGAGCCTACGGAAGCTGGGTCGCTGCGGCGGCGGTCCACCCGCGCGTCCCTATACTCGGCAGTCGCGGGGCGTAGCGCAGCTTGGTAGCGCGCCTGCTTTGGGAGCAGGAGGTCCCGGGTTCAAATCCCGGCGCCCCGATTGAAAAAATGCCTGTCCTGCCGAGGATTGCCGCAGCTCGCAGGAGGCGTCCTCGGAGCGGTACCAGCAGGGGAGTACCAAGTCCCCGCCGAGCAAGCACGAGCTGTTGTGCCGCACGACGGCTGAGGCCGCCTGACGCTGAGGTGGCCCAGCAGATCCGGCTGAAGGCTGACGATCTCGCGCTGTTGACCTTCCGTGTACGCAGCGGAGGTGCGCGCGATACGCCAATTTGACGTAGCATCGCAAGCGATGAGTACCGTTGACGAGCAGGTCGGGCCGCGACTCGGCGAAGTCTTTGTGCCCGGCGGCCTCCCGAAGGTCACCTACAACCCACGTGAGGCGCTGCAGCTTGAGGAGCGCGTTCGCGACTACCTTTCTGAGCGTCACAAGATTCTGTCGCTCTCGGGGCCGACGAAGTCTGGGAAGACCGTCCTTCTCAAGACTGTCCTGCCGACTACGGCAATCTGGGTTTCGGGTGGCTCCGTTGACAAGGCTGACGACTTTTGGGATGCCGTCGCTGACGCTCTCGCCGTCTACACGGCAGAGCAAGCAGAGACATCAAGTGAGAGTAACCAGCACGACACGCAAGGCGTGAGCGGAGGCGCGGGAATCCCGAACGTCGTCCATGTCGGAGGTAGCATCGAGGGCGGCACGGGGAAGACGGCCGGCCGAAGGCACACCCTTTCGCGGACACGGTCCGTAATGCGCGCCTCGGTCGCCGAGCTGCGGAAGCACTTGGACTCAGTGATCGTTGTGGATGACTTCCACTACATCGAGCCATCGGTCCAGCTTGCGATTGTGCGAGGACTGAAGGAGTTGGTGTTCGAGGGCTTGCGGGTCGTCTTTGCTTCGGTCCCTCACCGCGCCTTTGACGTGGTGCGCGTCGAGAAGGAGATGACAGGTCGGGTTGAGCAGTTGCCGATCGAGTTTTGGTCGGATTCCGAGCTGCAAGGGATCGCTGTCAAGGGTTTCGAGGCGCTGAATGTGAACGCGACTGATGACCTGACGACGCGTCTTGCGACAGAGAGTTTTGGAAGTCCCCACCTGATGCAGGAGTTCTGCCTCCATCTCTGAAAAGCAAACGGTGTACGTAGCGCGGATCCCCAGCGCGTGTCTCTCGCTGCCCCGGCCGACTGGGCGGAGTTCTTCACCTCTCGGGCGAGCACCGCGTCCAAGTCGGCGTTCGATCTCCTTAAGCAGGGTCCACGGCAGCGCACCGACCGTAAGGAGCGCGTCCTGAAGGACGGCGCCACGACTGACATCTACGGGGCAGTTCTCACGGCGATCGCCAAGACCGGTCCGAAGACCGAACTGCACTACAACGACTTGCGGGCTTCCTTGCGAGACGTTCTCAACAGCGAGCCGCCGCAGCGACACGAGGTCACTCGCGTCTTGGAGGAGATGACAAAGATCGCGCGCGAGAAGATCGACGGTGAGCCTGTCGTGGACTATGACGTGGCCCTGGAGACCCTCTACATCTCGGACCCGTTCTTTGCCTACTTCCTTCGCTGGGGAGCTGCGCCGGATTAGGACTGGGCGCGAGTGCGCGCTCCGGGGCGTTGATAGCCTGAACAGCGGAGAACTCGTATGGCGCTCTACGACAACACCCCGAAAGGCCCAACCTACGTCTCCGGCGAGAGCTTCGAGGCGGCGCTCAAGGACCCGGTGGCCAAGCAGCTCGTAGAGGAGAGCGTCGCGTACTTCGAGAAGCTGCAGGCGGAGGGTCGGGATCATTCCGTCCCGCCGTTCGTTCGCAGCAAGCGCAGCTAGCCTCGATCGATCGGCCCGTAGTACGGGCCACGCAGCGGCACGTACAGGCGGCGCAGCCCATCGCCGGCCTCTCGTCCTGTGCGGGCGAACCCGCGCCGTCGCCACATCTCCTGCGTCTTCCGATCCGCTGGGTCGAGCGTCACGGCGAGGTTGCCCTGCAGGTTCGCGACGTACTTCGCCATCGAGATCGCGTGTCGGATCGCGACCATCCCGACGCCAGGAGGTGCACGATGATCGCGGCCGATGACCTCGATGTGCGAGACGCCGACGCGCCAGTCGCGGGGAGGGCCCAGCGGCACGTGCATGCCCATGGCCTTGAGGTTGTCCGTCGCACCGAGCGACATCTCGCCCGACGAGAGCGCATAGAACGTCGCGACGTGGCCGTCCACGACCAGCATGCGCGTGATGCAGGCGCCCTGGAGAACGGCCTCGCGACGGAACCACTGCGTGACGTCTGCGGCGGCAGTCGCGTTCGCCGCGCCGTCCGCCTCGAACTCGGCCACGGCCTCGCGCAGCTCGGGTGCGGTCTCGGCGACCTCGTCGTTCCAGACGAACCATTCCGCCCGCCCCAAGTCCGCCTCGGTGAGACGCCACGCGACCATGTACCGGCACCGTCGGGTCGGGTTCTCAGCTCGCGCCGGGATCCTCGAGGCCTGACAACAGGCGTTCCACGGACTGCGTGTCGCCTGATCCGATGCGCTTGATGGGCGGGTCGTCATCGAGTGCAGGGATTGGTGTGATGAGCCACTTCGGAAGGTATGCGGGACGGATCACTCGCTGCAGTCGATCCAGAAGCTGCAGAGTCCGCACCTGGGCGAAGTGGGCTCGGAAGGCCTCGAGTTCCGCCAGAGCCTCCGGTCCCTGGGCGTGGGCTTCGGTTCTCGATCTCGGCCATGAACTCGTCGAACTGCATGGTGCAGAGCAGTGTCCTGCGTGAGCGGCCTGGGATCTACAGCCTCTGTCTGTTATCGCCGCAAAAGGAAGGAGACGATCTCAAGATCGGAGAGTGCGCTCGTCAAGTCGTGGGTGGCGCTCGCCAGCGCAGTGCTGAAGCTGGGGGCCTCGCGGTCGAACTCGCCGTACTGCGCGCCATCGCGGGCGCCGAACGTCGCGTCGTCGCAGCCGGCCTCGAACAGCGCGTCCATGCTCTCGTCGCTGAGGATGTCGGCGCCGTGGACGAACAGCGTGAAGCTGTGGGTGTTCGTGGCTGGGCTCATGCGATTCGGTTCGGGTTCGGCGGCTCGAATCCACAGCCGACAGTCTTCCGCGCTCACGGGCGTTCTTCTACAGTCGTTATGTGGGTTAGGGCTCTACTGCTCGGCTGGCACGACCCGCGTCAGCCAGGCACGCACCGCCTCCGCGACGGCCGCTCTGTCGCTGCGCAGGCTGTGATCGCCGCGCACCTGCACGACCTCTCGGCCGGGGGCGGCGGTGGGCATGCCGAATCGGTCGTTGATGCCTTGGACGATCAGGATGGGGAGGGTGACTGCCTCCAGCTCGGGCAGGCGGCTGGGGCGCTCGGCGGCGCCGGTGCGCGCCGGCGGGCGGAGCGGGAAGGCGAGGCACAGCACGCCCGCGGCGCCGACCTCCGCGGCGGTGCGGCAGGCCACGCGCGCGCCGGAGGAGCGGCCGCCGGCGAGCAGCGGGAGGCGGCGCAGCTCGCTCGCCCGCAGTTGCTCGACGACGGCGATCCAGGCGGCGTCGAGCTGTCTCGCGGGCGCGGGGGAGCGGCGGCCGGCGACGCGGTAGGGCTGCTCGACGAGGGCGACGGTGACGCGCTCCGCGAGCGCGGCCTCGGTCGCCGCGAGCAGGTCGGGCGCGGCGACGCCGCCGCCCGCGCCGTGGCCCAGCACGAGCGCGCCGCGCGCTCTGGCGGCGCGGTGCAGGTGCACGCGCGCGGGGCCGTGGGGCGTGTCGAGCTCGCGGGTGGTGGCGGCGGCGGGGGACATGTGCGAAGGCGGATGCGGCGGTGACGACTCCGCCGCCCCTCTATCGTCTCACCCATGAGCGCCATCGCTCCCACCCAAGGCGAGCAGCTCGTCGACGTCGGGCGCGGCATCGAGCTGTGCTGCGAGACGTTCGGCGATCCGGCCGATCCGCCGCTGCTGCTGGTGATGGGCCTCGGGATGCAGATGGTGCACTGGCCGCTGCCGCTGATCGCGCAGCTCGTCGAGCGCGGCCACTACGTGGTGCGCTTCGACAACCGCGACCGCGGGCGCTCGACGCACATGGCGATCCCGTCGCCGTCGCGCACGAGACTGCTCACGCGGCGCTTCGGCTCCGACCAGTACACGCTGGAGGACATGGCGCTCGACACCGTCGGGCTGCTCGACGCGCTCGGGCTCGAGTCGGTCCACCTCGTCGGCGTCTCGATGGGCGGCATGATCTCGCAGACGGTGGCCGCCTCGCGCCCGAAGCGGGTGCGCTCGCTCGTCTCGATCATGTCCACGACCGGCAGTCGCCGTGCCGGGCAGCCGCGGCCGCACGTGCTGCCGCTGCTGCTCAAGCCGGCGCCGCGCGACCGCGACGCGTTCGTCGAGCACCAGCTCGCGATCCTCAACGCGATCGGCGCGCCGGGCGACATGCTCGACACCCCGGAGGGGCGCGCGTTCGTCGCCGACACGCACGACCGCGACCCCGACGCGCGCGGCACCGGCCGCCAGCTGGCGGCGATCCTCGCGTCCGGGAACCGCACGCGCAGACTGCACGCGATCACCGCCCCGACGCTCGTGATCCACGGCGACGAGGACCCGCTCATCACGGTCTCCGGCGGCAGAGCGACGGCGGCGGCGATCCCGAACGCCCGCCTGATGATCGTCCCCGGCATGGGGCACGGGCTGCCGGAGCGCCTGTGGCCGCTGCTCGTCGACGCGATCGCCGAGCATGTCGCCGGCGCCGAGCGCGCCCGCGCTGCCGCGGCTACGCCGCCGGCTCCGTCTCGCAGCTGAGCGGCGCCTCCGTGCGCGTGACGAAGTGCACGCCCTCGAGGCCCTCGAGCGAGAAGCTCTCGGCCGGGCCGTCGGCGACGTCGATCGTGAACGTCGGCTGACCCCAGCGCTCGTCCTGCTCGCCGTCGATGTAGAACGGCGCGCCGCCGATCTCGCCGAGCTTGACGTCGTGCTCGCTCGGCGGCATGTCGCCCTCGCCGAAGCACATCGGCACGGTGCCGTCGCAGCAGCCGCCCGACTGGAAGAAGGCGAGCGGGCCGTGCGCGGCCCGGAGGCGCTCGATCACTGCGAGCGCCTCCGGGGTCGCGGTCACACGTGCGGGGACGCGTGCGGCCATGGGGCCGAAGACCTAGAAGAACCCCATCGGGTTCTGGTCGTAGCTGACGAGCAGGCACTTCGTCTGCGAGTAGTGGTCGAGCATCATCTGGTGGTTCTCGCGCCCGACGCCCGACTGCTTGTAGCCGCCGAACGCGGCGTGCGCCGGGTAGTGGTGGTAGCAGTTGGTCCACACACGGCCGGCCTTGATCGCGCGGCCCATGCGGAAGGCGCGCGCGCCGTCGCGCGTCCACACGCCGGCGCCGAGGCCGTAGAGCGTGTCGTTGGCGATCGCCAGCGCCTCGGCCTCGTCCTTGAAGGTCGTCACGGCCAGCACCGGGCCGAAGATCTCCTCCTGGAAGACGCGCATGTCGTTGGTGCCCTTCAGCACGGTCGGCTCGAAGTAGTAGCCGTGCTCCAGGCCGCCGTTGACGTGCGGCCGCTCGCCGCCGATCAGCACCTCCGCGCCCTCGTTGCGCCCGATCTCGACGTAGCCCTCGATCTTCTCGAGCTGCGCCTTGGAGAACCTGCGGGCCGAGCATCGTCGACGGGTCGAGCGGGTCGCCCTGGCGGATCGCCTGGATGCGCTCCAGGCAGCGCGCCATGAACGGCTCGTAGATCGACTCGTGGATCAGCGCGCGCGACGGGCAGGTGCACACCTCGCCCTTGTTGAAGGCGTAGAGCACGAGCCCCTCGATCGCCTTGTCGAGGAACGCGTCGTCGGCCGCCATCACGTCTTCGAAGAAGATGTTCGGCGACTTGCCGCCCAGCTCCGTCGTCGACGGGATCAGGTTCTGCGCGGCGTAGGACATGATCAGCCGCCCGGTCACCGTCTCGCCGGTGAAGGCGATCTTCGCGATCCGCTTGTTCGACGCGAGCGCGCGGCCGATCTCGGCGCCCGGTCCGTTGACGACGTTGAGCACGCCGGGCGGGACGACGTCGCCGATGACCTCCAGCAGCTTGAGGATCGACCACGGCGTCGGGCTCGCCGGCTTGACGACGGTGCAGTTGCCGGCCGCCAGGGCGGGGGCGATCTTCCACGCCGCCATCAGGATCGGGAAGTTGAACGGGATGATCTGCCCGACCACGCCGAGCGGCTCGTGGAAGTGGTAGGCGTAGGTCTGGTCGTCGATCTCGCTGATGCGGCCCTCCTCGGCGCGGATGGCGCCGGCGAAGTAGCGGAAGTGGTCGATCGCGAGCGGGATGTCGGCCGCGAGCGTCTCGCGCACCGGCTTGCCGTTCTCGTAGCTCTCCGCGACCGCGAGCGCCTCGAGGTTCTCCTCCATCGCGTCGGCGATCGCGTTCAGCACCGCTGCGCGCTCGGCGGGGGAGCGGCGGCCCCACGCGTCCTTCGCCGCGTGCGCGGCGTCGAGCGCGAGCTCGATGTCGGCGGCGCTCGACTCGGCCACCTCGCAGAACGGCGCGCCCGTCGAGGGCGTCACGTTCGCGCGGTATCTGCCGGTGGTGGGCGGGACCCACTCGCCGCCGATGAAGTTGTCGTAGCGCTCTGCCAGCTCGACTGGACTGCCGGGCTGTCCGGGGGCCGCGTACGTGGTTCGCTCTGTGGTTGCCATCTGGCTCTCCTCTCGGGCCGGGGGCGATGCGGGGTGGGGTTCGCCGACGTCTCCGGTCACGGTCCCACCGCCCGTCCGGCAGGGCATCGGGGCCACCGCGGTAGGTCCTCCGTAGTCCTCCAGCGCGCGCGGCTCGTGGTTTGACTATCGTTCAAGGCATGGCCACCACCATCGAGCACCTCGACGTCCTGATCGTCGGCGCCGGCCTCTCCGGCATCGGCGCCGCCGTGCACCTCCAGACGGACTGCCCCGGCAAGAGCTACGCGATCCTCGAGGGGCGCGAGCGCAGCGGGGGGACCTGGGACCTCTTCCAGTACCCCGGAATCCGCTCCGACTCCGACATGTTCACGCTCGGCTACTCGTTCAAGCCGTGGACGGAGGCGAAGGCGATCGCCGACGGGCCGTCGATCCTCGGCTACATACGCGAGACGGCGCGCGAGCACGGGGTGGAGCAGAAGATCCGCTATCAGCGCCGCGTGGTGCGGGCCGACTGGTCCTCGGCCGACGCGCGCTGGACGGTCGAGGTGGAGCGGACGGACACGGGCGAGACGGAGCAGCTGACCTGCGGCTTCCTGTTCGGCTGCACCGGCTACTACAACTACGCCAAGGGCTACTCGCCGTTCTTCGAGGGCAGAAAGCGCTTCAGAGGCGAGATCGTCCATCCGCAGCACTGGCCGGAGGACCTCGATTTCACCGGCAAGCGCGTCGTCGTGATCGGCTCCGGCGCGACGGCCGTGACGCTCGTCCCGTCGATGGCGGAGCAGGGCGCCGCGCACGTGACGATGCTGCAGCGCTCGCCGACGTACATCGTCGCGCTGCCGGGCCGCGACCCGATCGCCGACTTCCTGCGCAGCAAGCTGCCGGCGAGAGTCGCCTACCCGATCGTGCGGTGGAAGAACGTGACACTGCAGGCGACGATGTACGGCCTCAGCAGACGCGCGCCGCGCTTCATGCGCAAGGTGCTGCGCAGAGGCGTCGAGAGACAGCTCCCGCCTGGCTACGACGTCGACACGCACTTCAACCCGAGATACGACCCGTGGGACCAGCGCATCTGCCTCGTCCCCGACGCGGATCTCTTCAAGGCGATCAGGGACGGCAGAGCGTCGGTCGTGACCGACCGCATCGAGACGTTCACGGAGACCGGGCTGAAGCTCGCCTCCGGCACCGAGCTGGAGGCGGACGTGATCGTCACCGCCACCGGCCTGAACCTGCAGCTGCTGGGCGGCATGGAGATCGGCGTCGACGGGCGCTCCGTCGACATGGCCGACACCGTCGGCTACAAGGGCATGATGTTCAGCGGGCTGCCGAACATGGCCGTCACGCTCGGCTACACGAACGCCTCGTGGACGCTGAAGGCCGACCTCTGCGCCGAGTACGTCTGCCGGCTGCTGAACCACATGGACGCCAACGGCTACCGCGTCGTCACGCCGCGCGGGCCCGACCCGTCGGCGCCGACGCAGCCGTTCCTCGACCTCAGATCCGGCTACGTGACGCGCTCGCTCGACGCGTTGCCGAAGCAGGGCGACCGCACGCCGTGGCGCCTGCACCAGAACTACGCGCGCGACATCCTGCTGCTGCGGCGCGGGCCGATCGAGGACGACGCGCTCGCCTTCTCGCGCGGCGGGGCACCGGTCAGCGCACCGCCGGAGCCGGTCGCGGCCTGAGCGGCGGCCGCTGAGGAGGGTTTGGCGAAACCCCCGCGGCGTCTGGCGGCGGGCGACGCTGCGCGGATGCTGCGTCCTCGGGAGGCGGCAATAGCGCTGCTATTGCTCGCCCCCCTGCGTCCTTGCCCCGCTTGGTCGCCCATCCGCCAGCCACTCACGCGGGTTTCGCCAAACCCTCCTACCATGGCGGCATGTGCCGAAACATCAGAACGCTCCACAACTTCGAGCCGCCTGCGAGCGAGGACGAGGTCCGCGGCGCCGCGCTGCAGTACGTGCGCAAGATCTCCGGCTTCACGAGACCCGTCGCAGGCGAACGCCGAGGCGTTCGAGCGCGCGGTCGAGCAGGTCGCCGAGATCTCGCGCGAGCTGCTGGCCGAGCTGACGACCGTCGCCCCGCCGAAGGATCGCGAGGTCGAGGCGGCGAAGGCGCGGGCGCGCGCGGCCGAGCGCTACGGCCGCGCGGCGTAGCTCACCAGCTCGCACCTGGGGCGATCAGCGGATCGCCCCACACGCCCTGGTCCTCCATGCCCAGGCGCCAGAAGGCGACGCCGCCGAAGCCGTTGGCGTCCGCGAGCTGGATGCGGCGCTCGGTCGTGCCCGCGTCCGGGTACCAGACGTCGTGCGGCGAGCCGCTGCCGTCGGTGTACGTGGCGTGGTTGCCGTCGACGGTCGGGTCGAGCTGGGTGGCCGCGCCCAGCGCCGGGAAGCGCGGCACGATGTCGCCGTACTGCTCCGTATCGGCCGGGTGGGCGGTGCCGCCGCCGTCGGCCCAGTCCATCGCGTAGAGGTTGGTGCCGTAGACGAACTTGCGGTGTAGCGGCATCGTCGCGACGTACTGCGCGACGCTCGTCGCCCAGCCGATCTCGTCCTGCGCGCCCGGCGCCGAGGTCGCCCAGTGCAGGCCCCACACCATCACGATCACGAAGTCGGCTGACTGCGAGATCTGCGGGTAGTCGAAGATCCCCGAGCGCGGGTGCGTCTTGGAGTCCTTCGCCTTCGCGGAGGCGGCGAGCGACAGCAGCTTGCCGTCCGCGTGCAGGCGCGAGGCGAGCTCGGCGACGAACGACGTCAGCGCGGCGCGGTCGCTCGCCGGCCCCGCCTCGAGGTCGAGCGAGACGCCGTCGTAGCCGTAGGTCTGCGTCAGCGAGACCATCGTGTCGAGCCAGTAGGCGCGCGTGGCGGGGTCGGTCAGCAGCTGGTGCACTCTCGCCGTGCCCTGGCAGTTGACGCGCGGCATCACGAGCACTCTGCGCGCCCGCGCCCAGCCGGTCACGAGCGGGTCGTCCTGGCCTCTGAGCTGCATCCCCGGCGTGCAGTCGTAGTACGTCGGGTAGAGGTAGCCGATCTGCCGGTAGTGGGCGCGGAAGTCGGCGAAGCTCTGGCTCGTGGTGGCGAGCAGGTAGGCGTGCGCGTGGCCGGTGCTGGGGACCGGATCCTGCGTGCGCGCGCTCACGACCGGCGACGGCGCGCTCTGGTAGCCGAGCCCGTCGATCGCGACGACCGAGACGCCGTAGGCGGTGCTCGGCGCGAGGTTGTCGAGCACGGCCGAGGTGCCGCCGACCTGCTCGACGACCGCGCCGTCGCGCAGCACGCGGTAGCCGACGATGCGGCCGGCGCCGACGCCGCTCGCGTCCCACTGGGCGCCGATCGACGACTCCGAGAACCGACAGCGCCTGCACGTTCTGCGGCGCCGACGGCGGCTCGTGGCCGGTGACGAGCGTGACGGTGTTGCTGGCCGCGCTGGCGCGGCCGCGGCTGTCGACCGCGACGACCGTGAAGCGGTAGCTGTGGTTCGGCATCGCGCCGAGCGTCCACGCGGTGCTCGCCGTCTGGCCCATCGGCTGGCCGTCGCGCAGCAGCCGGTAGCCGGCGAGCTTGCCGTCGCCGCGCGCGCCCGGCAGCCAGTCGAGCTTCATCCCGCGCTCGCTGCCGGCGATCGCGAGGCTCTGCGGCGCGCCGAGCCGCTGGTAGGCGACGTCGACGTGGCGCGCGACGCCGCAGCGGGTGCGGCGGCCCTTGCGGTCGAGCGCGACGACCGCGAAGCGGTACGGATGGTCGAGCTGGACCGCGATCCGCATCGTGTGGTGATGGGTCTGGCCGACGGTGTGGCCGTTGCGCGTGACGCGCCAGCGGGTCGCGCTGCCCTTCGCGTGCCAGCTCAGCACGCCGACCGTCTGGCCGACCGTGCGCGCGAACGCGAGCCGGCTGGGAACGGCGCAGCCGGGGCGGCGGGCGTGCCGCTTGGCGGCCGCGGATCCGGGCACGGCGGCGAGCAGCAGCGCCGCGAGCAGCGGCAGCAGCAGGAGCGCGCGCCTCATTCGACCGTCACCGTCTTGGCGAGGTTGCGGGGGCGGTCGGGGTCGAGGCCGCGCGCGCAGGCGATCCGGTGCGCGAGCAGTTGCAGCGGCACGATCGCGGGGATCGGCGACAGCAGCGGGTCGGTCGCCGGCACGAGCACCAGCTCGTCGGCTTCGTCGGCGATCGCGCCGGCGGCGCCCTCGGTCGCGATCGCCAGCACGTGCGCGCCGCGCGCCTTGACCTCGGCGACGTTCGAGCGCAGCTTGTCGAGCACCGGCGACTGCGTCGCGACGACGACGACCGGCGTGCCCTCGCGCAGCAGCGCGATCGGGCCGTGCTTCATCTCGCCGGCGGCGTAGGCGTCGCAGGGGATGTAGGCGATCTCCTTCAGCTTCAGCGCGCCCTCGAGCGCGACCGGCAGCCCGGCCTGGCGCCCGAGGAAGAGGAAGAACGGCTCCTGGCTCCAGCGCTCCGCCGCGCGCGCGATCGGCTGCTCGGCGGCGGCGCGCGCCGCCGCGACGACGGCCGGCAGCCGCTGCAGCTCGTCGTCGAGCCGGTCGGCCTGGAGGTCGCTGAGGATCCCGCGCGCGGCGCCGAGCTGGCGTGCGAGCGCAGCCAACATGGCGACCTGCGTGACGAACGTCTTCGTCGCGGCGACGCCGACCTCGGTGCCGGCGTCGGTCAGCAGCACCGCGCTCGCCTCGCGCGTGACCTGCGAGCCGGGCACGTTCGTCAGCGCGAGCACCTGCGCGCCGCGCTCGCGCGCGAGCCGCATGGCGCCGATCGTGTCGGCCGTCTCGCCCGACTGGGTGATTCCCAGCACGAGGTCCCCGCGCGCGACGTCGGGGTCGCGGTGGCGCCACTCGGACGCGATGTCGACCTCGACGCGCAGCCCCGCCCAGCGCTCCAGCAGCAGGCGGCCGACGAGGCCGGCGTGGTAGCTCGTCCCGCACGCGACGATCGAGATGCGGCGCGCGGCGCACAGCTGCACCCACGGCAGCTCGTCGAGGCCCGGTCCGCTCGGTGCGACGCGCAGCGTGCGCCGCAGCGCCTTCGGCTGCTCCTCGATCTCGGCGAGCGTGAACGACTCGTGGCCGTCGAGCACCGCGCGCTCCTGGCGGTCGGCGAGCGCGAGCCCGCGCGGGCGCACGGCGCGGCCGCGCGCGTCGAGCACCTGCGTCGTGTGCGCGTCGAGCACGACGACCTCGTCGTCCTCGATCGCGTGCGCGCCGGCCAGCTCGCCGGGCAGCCCGACGAGCGCGGAGCCGAGGAAGCGCTCGCCCTCGCCGTGGCCGGCGACGAGCGGGCAGGCGCGGCGCGTGCCGACGAGCGTGTCGGGCTGCTCCGGCGAGGCCGCGACGAAGGCGAAGTGGCCGCTCAGCAGCGGCAGCGTCGCGCGTACCGCCTCGGCCAGGCCGTCGGCGTCGAGCGCGCGCGCGACGAGGTGCGCGACGACCTCCGCGTCGGTTCTCGGAGTCGAAGCGCGCGCCCTCCGCCGCGAGCGCGGCGCGCAGCTCCGTGTGGTTCTCGACGATCCCGTTCAAGACGATCTGGACGCGCCCCGCGTCGTCGCTCAGCGGGTGTGCGTTGCCTTCGCTGACGCGCCCGTGCGTCGCCCAGCGCGTGTGGCCGATCCCCGTCGTCGCGACCTGCAACGCGTCGCCCTGTGGGTGGCCGGCGACGGCCTCGCGCAGCTGCGCGATCCCGCCGACGCTGCGCACGCGCACCGCCGTGCCGTCGGCGTCGAGCAGGGCGACGCCCGCAGAGTCGTAGCCGCGGTACTCCAGGCGCTCCAGGCCGCCGAGCAGCAGCTCGAGCGCGGGGCGCTGTCCGACGTAACCGACGATGCCGCACATGCGCGTTGGCTCCCTTCGAGGGTGATGGTGGGGGACGAGACGGGGGTGGGCTTGGGATGGGGCAGGCCGCGCAGCTCGGCGATCCGCTGGGCGGCCGAGGGCGCGATGACGGGCGCGGCCGCCGCGAGCGGCAGCGCCGACAGGGGGATCAGCGCGAAGCCGGCCGCGCGCCGCCAGCGGCTCATGCGCCGGCCTCGTTCGCGGTCGGCTGGGGAGCGGGCGCCGCGCCCGTCGCGGTCGCCGGGCGCGTGCCCCAGTCGGAGCTGCGCGCGGTGAGGATCGCCCAGTACGTCTGCCACAGCAGGAAGGCGAGGTAGAAGAAGCAGAAGACGACGCCGTAGATCCAGCGCGAGTCGTAGCGCGGCTGGCGCACGACGTAGTAGAGGCCGTAGGCGAGCGCCATCGCGTAGATGCCGGCGACGTAGATCAGCGGCACGCCGCGGTGGCCGACGAGCGGCAGCCACACGAGCGCGCGCAGCGCCACGATCGGCGCGACGATCGACAGCAGCACGCCGGCGTACGCCTGCAGCGCCGCGACCGGGTGCTTGCGCCACACGAAACCCATCAGGATCAGCGACTCGCGCGTCCACGAGCGCTTCCAGCGCAGCTGCTGGCGCAGGAATTGGCGCAGCTTCGTCGGCACCGCCGTGTGCGAGATCGCGTCGGCGGCGTAGAGCACCTTCCAGTCGCGCAGCACGCGGTTCGTCAGCGCGCGGTCGTCGCCGAACGTCGCCGGCGAGCCGAAGAACGTCTGGTGCTCCCACGTGTCGAGGTGCGGCACGATCGCCGCGCGGCGGTAGGCGGAGAAGCAGCCCGAGCAGCAGGTGACGCAGGCGAAGATCGACTCGGCCGCCTTCACGACGCGGAACGCGACGAAGTAGCGCACGACCTGCATGCGCGAGAGCCACGAGTCGTCGGGGTTGGCGACGTCGGCGTGGCCGCAGATCGCGCCGACGCACTCGTCCGCGAAGCCCTGCACGAGGCGGCGCAGCGCGTCCGGCTCGACGCTGCTGTCGGAGTCGACGAAGGCGAGGATCTCCGCGTCGGTCGCGCGCATGCCGACCGCCATCGCGGCGCGCTTGCCGCAGTTGGAGCCGAGGTCGATCACGCGCACGCGCGGCTCCTCGTCCGCGACCTCGACCATCCGCGCCAGCGTCTGGTCGGTCGAGCCGTCGTTGACGGCCACCAGCTCGAGCTTCTCCGGCGGGTAGTCGAGCGCGAGCAGCGAGCGCAGCGAGTGGGCGATCACCTCCTCCTCGTTGAAGGCCGGCATCACGATCGCGACGTGCGGCTCGATGCCGGCGTCGCGCGGCGGGCGGTAGGGCAGCGACAGCAGGAAGCGGCTCGTGATGTACGTGACGACGATCAGGCCGTAGGCCATCAGCGCGACGTCGCTGCCGCCGTCGCCGAACCACAGGCCGTGGTAGGCGACGGCGAACGCGAGCAGGACCGTCAGGTAGACGGCGGCGGCGACGCGCGCCGCGCGATCGGCGAAGCGGGGCGGGGGCATGACTCAGACGAGGTGGCGGGGACCGTCGAGCGGCAGGCGGTAGGTCGCGTCGAGCACGTGCTCGAAGGCGCCGAGCCAGCGCAGGTCGGCGTCCGCGTGCAGCGCCGTCACGATCGCGAGGTCGGCGTCGGCGGGCGTCGGCCGCGCGAGCGAGCGCAGCTTGGTGCCGGCCGCCGTGCGCACCGCCGGGACGCGCGGGTCGTGGTAGGCGACCTGCGCGCCGGCGCGCTCGAGCTTCTCGGCGATCGCGAGCCCGGGCGACTCGCGCGCGTCGGCGACGCCCGGCTTGTACGCCATCCCCGCGATCACCACGCGCGCCTGCGGCGGGGCGATCCCGCGCAGCCGCAGCAGCGTGAGCGCGCGAGTGGCCACGACCGCGGGCCGCGCCGCGATCCCCTTCATCGCCTGCTCGGCGATCGGCGCCGCGACGCCGGCCTCGCGCAGCGGCTCCAGCAGGTAGTAGGGGTCGACCGGGATGCAGTGGCCGCCGACGCCCGGCCCGGGGTAGTGGGCGAGGAAGCCGTAGGGCTTCGTCGCGGCCGCGTCGACGATCTCGACCGGGTCGAGCCCGAGGTGCGTGCAGACGCCCGCCATCTCGTTCGCGAAGGCGAGGTTGACGGCGCGGAACGTGTTCTCGTAGAGCTTCGTCAGCTCGGCCGCCTCGAGCGAGGAGACGACGTGGATCTGCGCCGTCGTGGGGGCGAGCAGCCGGCGTGCGCGGTGGGCGCAGTCCGGCGTGGCGCCGCCGACGACGCGCGGGACGGCGTGCTGGTCGACCGTCGGGTCGCCCGGCAGGATCCGCTCCGGCGCGAACGCGACGGCCACGTCGCGGCCCGCCTGCAGCGCGCGCTGCGCGAGCGGCTCGACCAGCAGCTCGCGCGTCGAGCCGACGGAGATCGTCGACGTCAGCACGAGCGTCTGCCCCGGCCGGGCGTGCTCCACGACCGCCGCGCAGGCGGCGCGCAGCGCGCGCTCGTCGGGCTTGCGCTGCCCGTCGACCGGCGTCGGCACGCACACGATCACGGCGTCCGCGGCCGCGATCGCCGCCGGGCTCGACCCGAGCCGCAGCCGCTCGCCGCCGAGCGCTCTGCGCAGCCGCGCGACGTCGCCGTCGGGCAGGTCGACGGCGTGCGTGCGGATCGCCTGCAGGCGGCGCTCGCTGATATCGACCCCGATCACGTCGGCGCCCCCGTCGTGCAGCGCGAGCACGGTCGGCAGGCCGACGTACCCGAGTCCGACGACGGCGACGCACGCCGGGACGAGCGGGGGCGCGACGGGGGTCGGATCGGCTGCGGGCGCTATGGCAGGCGCAGGGGCGACCGCGAGCGCATGCGCTTCGGACACGGGAGATCCTCCGTGGATCGTTATGGGGAAGGTGAGGCGCCAGGCCGAAAAGCAGGGAGGCCGACCCGGCGCCGCGGTCACATCATCGGCGTCTCACGCAGCGCCTCAATGGGGTCCGCACCCCAGTTGCGTGCCCGCGCGGCGCGATCTTCGGCTTCGTGGGCGTAGAAGGGAGCCTCTCGGCGCCCGGTTCCCTACGATGGGCCGGGTGCCCACAGCCACCCGCTCCGATCTCCGCAACATCGCCATCGTCGCCCACGTCGACCATGGCAAGACCACGCTCGTCGACGGCCTGCTGCGCCAGTCGGGCGCGTTCCGCGCCAACCAGGAGGTCGCCGAGCGGGTGATGGACTCGATGGACCTCGAGCGCGAGAAGGGCATCACGATCCTCGCCAAGAACACCGCGGTCCAGTTCGGCGAGGTCAAGATCAACATCATCGACACCCCTGGCCACGCCGACTTCGGCGGCGAGGTCGAGCGCGGGCTGACGATGGTCGACGGCGTGCTGCTGCTGGTCGACGCGAGCGAGGGGCCGCTGCCGCAGACGCGCTTCGTGCTGCGCAAGACGCTCGCCGCGAGACTGCCGGTGATCCTCGTGATCAACAAGGTCGACCGCTCCGACGCGCGCATCGCGGAAGTGATCGACGAGGTCTACGAGCTGTTCCTCGACCTCGACGCGGACGAGTCGCAGATCGAGTTCCCGATCGTCTATACGAACGCGAAGGACGGCTGGGCGTCGGTCGACTACGACCCGGAGAACCCGGTCGACGGCGAGAACCTCAAGCCGCTGCTCGACCTGATCGTCGAGCGGATCCCGGCGCCGTCCTACGACTCCGAGCACCCGCTGCAGGCGTTGGTGACCAACCTCGACGCTTCGCCATACCTCGGCCGCATAGCGCTCTGCCGCGTGCGCCACGGGATCTTGAGACGCGGCCAGCAGGTCGCCTGGTGCCGCACCGACGGCTCGATCGAGCGCGTGAAGGTGACCGAGCTGTTCGTCACCGACGCGTTGGAGCGCGTGGAGGCGGCCGAAGCCGGCCCGGGCGAGATCATCGCGATAGCCGGCCTGTCCGACGTGACGATCGGCGAGACGCTCGCCGACCCCGAGGACGCGCGCCCGCTGCCCGTGATCCACGTCGACGACCCGTCCTTGTCCGTGACCATCGGCATCAACACGTCGCCGCTCGCGGGGCAGGAGAGAGGCACGAAGGTGACGGCGCGGCTGCTGAAGAACCGCCTCGACGCGGAGCTGGTCGGCAACGTCTCGCTGCGCGTGCTGCCGACCGAGCGGCCCGACACCTGGGAGGTTCAGGGCCGCGGCGAGCTGCAGCTCGCGATCCTCGTGGAGCTGATGCGCCGCGAGGGCTTCGAGATGACGGTCGGCAAGCCGCAGGTCGTCACGCAGGAGATCGACGGCGTGCTGCACGAGCCGATGGAGCACATGACGATCGACATCCCCGACGAGCACGTCGGCGTCGTCACGCAGCTGCTCGCCACGCGCAAGGGCCGCATGGGTGAGATGGTCAACCACGGCACCGGCTGGGTGCGGATGGAATACCGCGTTCCGGCGCGCGGCCTGATCGGCTTCCGCACCGAGTTCATGACCGAGACGCGCGGCACCGGGATCCTGCACCACGTCTTCGACGGCTACGAGCCGTGGCAGGGCGCGCTGCGCCTGCGCCCGACCGGCTCGCTGATCGCCGACCGCCCCGGCAAGGTGACGACGTTCGCGCTGACCGGCCTGCAGGACCGCGGCACGATGTTCGTCGCCGCCGGCACGGACGTCTACAACGGCATGATCATCGGCGAGCACAACCGCGCCGAGGACCTCGAGGTCAACATCGTGCGCGAGAAGCACCTCACGAACATCCGCTCCTCGACGGCCGACGAGCTGGAGCGGCTGACGCCGCCCTCGCCGCCGACGCTGGACGAGGCGCTGGAGTTCGTGCGCGAGGACGAGTGCGTCGAAGTGACGCCCGGCTTCGTCCGCCTGCGCAAGGTCGAGCTCGACCCGCACGCGCGCGTGAAGGCGTCGCGGGCACGGGCTCGCGAGGCGCGCGAGGGCGTGCCGGTCGGCTGACGGCTTGGCGCGTGGGCCGTCGGTAGCCTGTGCGCGCGATGCGACCGATCCACGCGCTTCCCGTCGTGCTCGTCGCCGCGGTTCTCGCCGGCTGCGGCGGTGGCGGCTCGACGGGCGGGTCCGCCGCGCAGCCGTCGTCCGGCGCGGCGCAGACGTCGAGCACGATGACGCCGGCGAAGCCGGCCAGCGGGCCGGACGGCGCGAAGGTATTCGCCTCCGCCGGCTGCGCCGGCTGCCACACGCTCAAGGCCGCCGGCGCGACCGGCGGCGTCGGCCCCAACCTCGACGACCTCAAGCCGAGCTTCGACGCCGTCAAGGCGCAGGTCACCGACGGCGGCGGCGGGATGCCGTCGTTCGGCGGCGACCTCTCGCCGGCGGAGATCGTCGCGGTCGCGAGATACGTCTCGGGCAGCGCCGGGCAGTAGCGGCGGAGTCATCGCAGGGCGCTTTCGCGGCGCCCGCGCGGAGGATCTACCCGAGCTGAGCTGGCTCCGGGCAGTCCGGCCCCGCGCGCATCAGCTCGGCATCGGCACATTCACCGGCCTCCGGCTGCCGACGGCGGTGGTGGCATGGCCAGCGCTATTGTTTCGTGTGACGGACATCTCGTCCTACCAGTTGGACATTTCAGCATGCGCGAAGGAGCCCAATGACCACCAAGCAGGCGCAGACGATCGATCGCATCCCGGCGCAGCTGTTCATCGACGGCTGCTGGCGTGAGGCCGCGGGCGGCGCCACGCTCGCAGTCGAGGACCCGGCGACCGGCGCGACGATCGCGCATGTCGCCGACGCGACGCCGGCCGACGCGCAGGACGCGCTTGGCGCCGCGCACGCGGCCTTTGCCGGCTGGCGCGCGACGCCGCCGCGCGAGCGCGCCGACGTGCTCCGGCGCGCCTACGAGCTGATCGTCGCGCGAGAGGAGGAGCTTGCGCTGACGATGACGCTCGAGATGGGCAAGCCGCTCGCAGAGGCGCGCGCCGAGGTCCGCTACGCGGCCGCGTTCGTGCGCTGGTACGCGGAGGAGACGGTGCGGATCGGCGGACGCTTCACGCCGAACGAGGCTGGCGCCGGCCGCGTGCTGACGCTCGAGCGGCCGGTCGGTCCCTGCCTGTTCGTGACGCCGTGGAACTTCCCGCTCGCGATGGGCGCGCGCAAGGTCGCGCCGGCGCTCGCGGCCGGCTGCACGTGCGTCGTCAAGCCGGCCGCGCAGACGCCGCTGTCGATGCTCGTGCTCGCGGAGATCCTGCGCGAGGCGGGCGCGCCCGCCGGCACGGTCAATGTCGTCACCGGCTCCTCCTCCGCGTCGCTCGTGGCGCCGCTGCTGCGCGATCCGCGCCTGCGCAAGCTGTCCTTCACCGGCTCGACGGAGGTCGGCCGGCAGCTGATCGCGCAGTCGGCCGAGCAGGTGCTGCGCGTCTCGATGGAGCTGGGCGGCAACGCCCCGTTCCTCGTGTTCGAGGACGCCGACCTGGACGCGGCGGTCGAGGGCGCGCTGCTGGCGAAGATGCGCAACGGCGGCGAGGCGTGCACCAGCGCGAACCGCTTCCTCGTGCATGCGTCGCTCGCGGAGTCGTTCGCGCGGCGGCTCGCGCAGCGGATGGGCGCGCTGACCGTCGGCCACGGCGCCGAGCCGGGCGTCGAGGTCGGACCGCTGATCGACGAGACGCAGCGGCGCGCCGTCGAGGGGCTCGTGGAGGACGCCGCTGAGCGCGGCGCGCGGGTGCTGTGCGGTGGCACTCGGGTCGCCGGCGACGGCTGCTTCTTCGCGCCGACCGTGCTCGCGGACGTGCCGGCGGACGCGCGCGTGCTGCGCGAGGAGATCTTCGGCCCGGTCGCGCCGGTCGTCGCGTTCGAGACCGAGACGGAGGCGATCGCGGTCGCGAACGACACCGAGTACGGCCTCGCCGCCTACATCTACACGAACGACCTCGTGCGCGCCTTCCGTGTGATCGACGGACTCGAAGTCGGGATGGTCGGCCTCAACCAGGGGGTCGTCTCGAACGCCGGTGCGCCGTTCGGCGGCGTCAAGCACTCCGGCTACGGGCGCGAGGGCGGGCCCGAGGGGCTGCGCGAGTACCTCGAGACGACCTACGTCGGCATGGCCGTCTGACGCCCGCCGGGCGCGATAGTAGGGTGGCGCGGCAGCGTCGAACCTCGTTACCAACAGGTGGACGAGGCGTCCACCCGTCGATATCTTCTCACCATGAAGCAAGACGCCAGCCTCGGCCTCGTCCGGAAGTCTGTCGAACTGCTCGACCAGCTCGCCGCCGAGCGCGAGGCGACGGCGGCGCAGCTCGCCGAGCGCATGGGCGAGCCGCGCAGCTCGATCTATCGACTGCTCGGCAGCCTGCAGACGCTCGACATGGTCGAGCCCGGATCGCGCCGCGGCACCTTCCGCCTCGGCTTCCACCTGCTGCGGCTCGGCTCCGCCGTGGTCTCCCGCTTCGACGAGCGGCAGGTCGCGCTGCCGGTGATGGAGCGGATCCACGAGGAGACGGGGGAGACGGTGTTCTTCTGCCTGCGCCGCGAGGACGAGGCGGTCTGCATCGAGCGACTCGACGGCCGCCGCGTGCAGACGCTCGCGCTGCAGCTCGGCGGCTCGCTGCCGCTGCACCTCGGCGCCGCGCCGCGCGCGCTGCTCGCGTTCGAGGACCCGCAGTTCCAGGCCGACTATCTCGAACGCGCGAGATACGAGCGCCTGACGCCGACCAGTCCGGCGTCGAAGACGGCGGTCGCGAAGCTGCTGGAGGAGACGCGCAAGACGGGCGTTGCGGTCAGCGACGAAGACGTGACCGTCGGCGTCGCCTCGCTCGGCGTGCCGGTGCTCGACTATCGCGGCACGGTGCGCGGCGCGCTGTCGATCAGCGGCGTGCGCCCTGCGATCCTCGGCGACGACGGCGATGAGATCCGCCGGATGCTGGTCGACGGCGGCGAGGAGATCTCGCGCGCGCTCGGCGCGCACCTCGTCGGCGAGCGCGTCGCGGACTTCGGCTGAGCGCCCGGCGCGCCTGCCGGACGCCCAGCCTCTCTGCCGCTCAGCCGCCCGCCGGCGGCAGGAACCCCCGAGCCTCCAGCTCCTCGAACCACGCCACGAACATCTCCTCGCTGTCGAGGCAGTCGTGGAAGCCGTGCTGGCGCGCCTTGATCGTCGCGGTGATGTTGTCGTACTCGGTGCGGAAGATCGCGTCGCCGAAGCCCCACGAGGCGATCTGCTCGTAGCTGTGGGGCACGAGCTCGTGGCGCTCCACGAGCGCGTCCCACAGCGGCCCCTTGTCGGCCATGTGCTCCTCCAGCACCACGCCGACCGGGTCGGCGTAGGGGAGGCCGAAGTGCTCCGCCAGCCGCGGCCACACGTGGCCCCAGCGGAAGACGTCGCCGTTGGTGATGTTGAAGATCTCGTCCGCGGCGCCCGGCTCCTCCAGCGCCCAGGTGGTCGCGCGCGCGAGCAGGCGCGCGTCGGTCACCTGGTAGAGCGCGGCGTAGGCGGCGGGCGTGCCGGGGAAGCGGAACGGCAGCCCCAGCTCGCGGCAGATCGCCGCGTAGACGCCGATCACCATCACGAGGTTCATCGGGTTGCCGACCGCGAAGCCGCAGACCCCCTCGGGCCGCAGCACGGTCCAGCTCCACGGCTTCCCGTCCGACCGCTCGCGCAGGAAGTCCTGCTGGTCGTAGTAGAAGACGGGCGGCATGATGCGCGCGTCCGACTCCTTCGCGGGCGAGCGGAACGGGCCGAGGTGGACGCCGTAGGACTTCCCGCCCTCCATCAGCACGACGCGCCGCAGGCCGGGGTTGGCGGCCTCGATCGGCTCGACCGCGTTGCGCAGCATCGCGAGGTTCGGGCCGACCAGCTCGGCGGCGGTCTCGCGCGGCGTGAAGGCGGCGTAGACGACGTCGGTCACGCCCGTGAGGCCCGACAGCTTCGCCTCCGCGCCGGCGCGGTCGAGCAGGTCGACCGAGACGAACTCGGCCTGCGTCGCGAAGTCGGGCGCGCGGCGGGAGAGCCCCACCGCGCTCCAGCCGTCGAGCGCGTCGAGGTGCTCGACGACGGCGCGCCCGATCACGCCCATCGCGCCGACCACGACGACCTTGCGGGCGCTCATCGCGCACCGTCCAGCAGTTCGCGCGCCTCTGCGGCGATGCCGGCGGCGTCGAGGCGGTAGTGGCGGTAGAGATGGGTCGGCGGCCCGATCAGGCTGAACTCGTCGCGGATCCCGTGGCGGTGCAGCGGCGTCGCGGCGCCGTGCGCGCTCAGCACCTCGGCGGCCGCGCCGCCGAGCCCGCCGAGCACGTTGTGCTCCTCGACGCTCATCAGCCGCCGCGAGCGCGCGGCGGCCGCGAGCACCGCGGCTTCGTCGAGCGGCTTGACCGTGTGCACGTCGAGCACCCCGACCGAACGGCCCTCGCCGCGCAGCGCCTCGGCGGCCTGCAGCGACGGGTGGACCATCGAGCCGGTCGCGAGGATCGTCAGCTCCTCGCCCTCGCCGTGCACGATCGCGCGGCCGATCTCGAAGTCGGGCATGTCGTCCTCGTAGACGGCCGGCTCCTGCCCGCGCCCAATGCGCAGGTAGATCGGCTCCGGCCGGTCGACGCTCGCGCGCAGCGCGGCGCCGAGCTGAGCCGGGTCGGCGGGGGCGATCACGGTCAGGCCGGCGATGGAGCGCATGATGGCGAGGTCCTCGGTCGCGTGGTGCGAGGTCCCGTAGAAGCCGAGCGTGATGCCGGCGTGGTGGCCGATCAGCCGCACCGGCAGCTGCGTGTAGGCGGCGTCGGTGCGGATCTGCTCGCACGCGAGCAGCGCGAGGAAGGACGCGAACGTCGCGACGTACGGCTGCAGGCCGGTCGTCGCCAGGCCGGCGGCGGTGGAGACCATGTGCTGCTCGGAGATGCCGAACTGCACGAAGCGCTCCGGGTGGCGCTCCTGGAAGCGGATCAGGCCGTTGGAGTACTTCAGGTCCGCGGTGCCGGCGACGACCGGGTGGCCCTCGTCGACGAGGTCGCCGAGCGTGTCGGCGAGCATGTGCAGGCCGGGCGCGCGCTCCAGCAGCGTGAGCAGGTGCCAGGACTCGGGCTGCAGGCCGGGTGCGACGCTCATCGTCCCGCCTCCAGCTCGGCGATCGCATTCGCCTCGTCCTCGGCGGCGAGCCAGCCGAGGTGCCAGCCGAACTCCGCCTCCATGTAGGAGATGCCCTTCCCCTTGACGGTGTTGGCGACGATCACGGCGGGGCAGGTGCGCTCGCGGTCGGCGGCGAGCGCGCGGAACAGCGCGAGCAGCGCGCCCGCGTCGTGCCCGTCGACCTCGTGCGCCTCCCAGCCGAACGCGCGCCACTTGTCGAGCAGCGGCTCGATGCCGGTGACGCCGTCGATCTGGCCGTCGAGCGAGTGGTCGTTGCGGTCGACGATCGCGACGAGCTCGCGCACTCTGTGGTGCGCGGCGTGCAGCGCGGCCTCCCACACCTGGCCCTCGTGCTGCTCGCCGTCGCCGAGCAGCACGTACGTCGTGAAGTCCTGACCCTGCATGCGCCCGCCGAGCGCCATGCCGGTGCCGGCGGAGAGCGCGTGGCCGAGCGAGCCGGAGCTGAAGTCGATGCCGGGGATGCGCGTCATGTCGGGGTGGTCGCCGAAGGCGTTGCCGAGGCGCGTGTACTCGTCGAGCTCCTCGGCGGGGAAGAAGCCCCAGTCGGCCAGCAGCGGGTAGAGCGTCGCGGCGGCGTGGCCCTTGCCGAACAGGAAGCGGTCGCGCTCGGGCCAGTCGGGCTCGCCTCTGCGCAGGCGCATGACGCCGTAGTAGAGCGTCGCGAGGATCTCGGCGCACGAGAACCCGGACGCGTAGTGACCGGTCTTGGCGATCGAGATCAGGCGCACGGTCTCGAGCCGCGCGAAGCGCGCTCGCTCCTCGATGCGGGCGATCTCCGCCTGCGTGGCTGTGTGCTCTGTCGCCGTCGGGCTGCTCATCGTGCTCCTCGATCGTAGGGGGATGCGGGACGAATGTACCGGGCTATGGACAACGCGTCCAGCTTATGAGAATATCGGCTCGGCAGTTGCAACCGGCGAGGAGAGAGATGGTCGGAGAGTTGGTCGAGAAGGTCGTCGTCGTCACCGGTGCCGGATCGGGCATCGGGCTGGCCGCTGCGCGGGCGTTCCTCGATGAGGGCGCGTGCGTCGTCGGCGGCGACCTCGACCCCTCGGCGATGGGGGCGCTCGGCGAGGAAGCCCGTGTCCTCGGCGTCGAGGTCGACATGAGCGCCGTCGATGGCGGGCAGCGGCTCGCCGATGCGGCGCTCGAGCGCTTCGGCCAAATCGACGTCCTCGTCAACAACGCCGGGGCGGCCGTTGTCCGCGACGGCTTCCTCGATGTCTCAGACGAGAGCTGGCTGTGGACGCTGGGTCTTAACCTGCTCGGATACGTGCGGGCGACCCGCGCCGTGCTGCCGGCGATGTTGGAGCGCGGCAGCGGCGTGCTGCTGCACGTCGCCTCGGAGGCGGGGCGAATGCCGAATCCGCGGCTGCCCGACTACAGCGTCTCCAAGGCCGGCGTGCTGATGCTGTCCAAGTCGCTCTCGCGCGAGTTCACCTCACACGGGGTGCGCTCGAACGCGGTCTCGCCGGGCTTCATCCGCACGCCGATCTACGACCGCGCCGGCGGGATCCTGGATGCGCTCGTAGCCGAGTTCGGCGTCGAGCGCGAAGAGGCACTGCATCGCTACGTCGAGATCAACGCCATCCCGATGGGCCGCGTCGGACGTCCTGAGGAGGTCGCCGCGGTACTGGCGTTCCTGGCCTCCGACGCTGCGGCATTCATCTCCGGGGCCGACGTGACCGTCGATGGTGGCGTCACCCCGACCGTCTGAGCTCATCTGTCACACCCCCCGTCCCATCAGCAACACCTGGAGGAGAACATGAACGATCATCACTCGACGCGCCGCTCGGGCTCATCTCGGCGCCGCAGCCGGGGCCTGCGCGCCGCTGCCACGGCGGCGATGGGTCTCGGCGCGTTTGCGCTCGCCGCGTGCGGCAGCAGCAGTGGCGGAGGCGCCGGCACCAGCACGGGCGGCAGCGCCGGCGGGGGCGGAGGCGGCGGCAAGATCGGCGTCACGCTGGAGACGGCGACGAACCCCTTCTTCCTCGCCGAGGCGAAGGGCATCCAGGCGGCTGCGACCCAGGCGGGCCTGCAGGCGCTCATCCAGTACGCCAACCAGGACGTGCCCACGCAGTCGAACCAGATCGACACGTTCATCCACCAGAAGGTGAAGTTCATCGTCATCGACGCGGTCGACTCCCAGGGGATCGGGCCGGCGGTGCTGCGCGCCAAGCAGGCGCACATCCCCGTGATCGCGATCGACGTCGCGGCCGCTGAGGCCGACGCCACCATCACGAGCGACAACGTGCTGGCCGGCAGACAGGCGTGCCAGCAGCTCGTCCAGCAGCTCGGCGGGAAGGGACGCATCGCGATCGTCGACGGGCAGCCCGTCTCGGCGATCTCCGATCGCATGCACGGCTGCCAGGCGGTCCTCGCCGCCAACCCCGGGATCAAGGTGGTCGCGAACCAGCGCGGCGACGACACGCGTGACAAGGGCCTCACCGTGGCGACCGACATCCTCACGGCGCACCCCGACGTGCAGGGCTTCTTCGGCGTCAACGATCCGACGGCGGCCGGCATCGAGCTGGCGGCCAAGCAGAAGGGCGTCAAGGTCGCGATCACCGGCGTGGACGGCGCCAAGCAGGCGACCGACTCGATCGGCGGCGGCGGCATGATCGTCGGGACGGCTGCGCAGGACCCGGCCGGGCTCGGTGGCGCGGGCGTGAGCCTCGGCCGCAAGATCGTTGCCGGCAAGCAGGTTCTCGCCGGCGCCGCAGCTGCTCCCGACGAAGCTCATCGACAAGGCCAACGTGGGTTCGTACACGCCCTGGGGCTGAGCCGACCATGACGCACGTGACACCTCCCGTCGTGCAGATGACGGGCATCGACAAGCAGTTTCACGGCTTCCCCGTGCTGCGTGAGGTCTCGCTCGACCTGCACGGCGGCGAGGTGCACGTGCTGGCGGGCGAGAACGGTGCGGGGAAGTCGACCCTGATGCGGATCCTCGCCGGCATCCACCGTCCCGACGCGGGAACCGTGGAGATTGCCGGCGAAGCGGTCGAGATCCACGACCCGCGCCAAGCGCGGGCGCTGGGAATCGGGATCGTGCACCAGGAGCTCAGCCTCGCGCCGAACCTCTCGGTGGCCGAGAACCTCTCGCTGGGCCGGGAGCCGCGGCGTGTGCTGCGCTTTCTGGACCGTCGGCGGGCGACGGGCGACGCCGCGGAGATGCTGAGCCGGGTCGGGGCGGACTTCGCGCCGACGGCACGCGTCGAGGACCTCAGCGCCGGCCAGCAGCAGCTCGTCGAGATCGGCCGGGCGCTCGCCGAGCGCCCGCGCGTGCTGATCTTCGACGAGCCCACCGCCTCCCTCTCCGAGCATGAGGCGCAGCGGCTGTTGACCATCGTCCGCGCCATGCGCGACGACGGCCTTGCGGTGGTCTACATCACCCACCGCATGGAGGAGATCGGCCAGCTGGCCGATCGCGTGACCGTCCTGCGGGACGGGGTGCTCGTCGGCTCGCTCGAGCCGGAGAGAGCCGCGCCCGAGCGCATCGTCACGCTCATGGTGGGGCGACCGATCTCGTCGCTCTTCGTTCATGCGCGGCCAGCGGCAGGCGTCTCGCGACTGGAGGTTCGCGGGCTCACCGACGGCGCGGGGATCGCGCCGACGGACCTGACGGTGCGGGCAGGCGAGATCGTCGGGCTCGCCGGCTTGATCGGCTCCGGGCGCAGCGAGCTGGCACGGCTCATCTTCGGAGCGGACCCCGCTGCCGACGGCGAGGTTCGCGTGGACGGCGAGCTCGTCGACGTCTCGCACCCGGCGGCGGCGATGCGCAGCGGGATCGCGCTGCTGCCGGAGAGCCGAAAGGAGCAGGGACTGCTGCTGCAGCTCTCCGTCGCCGAGAACATCTGCCTCTCGACGCTCGCCGGCTTCTCGCGCGGCGGGGTGCTGGATTCCCGCCGGGTCAAGCGGGAGGCGGGGCGCTTCGTCGAGGAGATGCGGATCAAGGCGGGCTCGCTGGACCAGCCCGTCGAAGACCTGTCAGGAGGCAACCAGCAGAAGGTGCTGCTCGCGCGATGCCTTGCGCTGCGGCCCAAGGTGCTGATTCTCGACGAGCCGACGCGCGGCGTCGACATCGCGGCGAAGGCGGAGATCTATCGCCTCATCGACGAGGTGGCCGCGGAGGGGGTGGCAGTCCTGCTGATCTCATCCGAGCTGCCGGAGGTGCTCGGTATGAGCGACCGCGTCCACGTGATGCGCCAGGGGCGCATCGTCGCCGAGTTGCTCGGCGACCAACTGAAGGAGGAGATCGCGATGCGCTACGCCACGGGTGTCGACATCGCGGAGACGGCGACCGCGGCCTCGGACACGGGGCCCGCTACGGAGGTGATCCTGTGAGCTCGACCTCGGAGTCGGTGATCGAGCAGCCCGCGCCATCGGCAGTGCCGCTGGCGGCGAATCCGGTGTCGCAGCGGCGGCACGTGGTGGCGCGCGCCTACGACCGGCTCGGCGTCGCCACTGCGCTCATCGCGTTGACGATCGTCATGAGCGTCGTGGCTCCCGACTTCCTCAGCGCCGACAACTTCCTGGACGTCGCACGCCAGATCTCCGTCACCGCGATCCTCGGCGCCGGTGCGACGTTCGTGATCCTCACCGCGGGCATCGACCTGTCGGTCGGCTCGGTCGTGGGGCTCACGGCGATGGTCTCGATCTGGCTCGCCTCGCACGGCGTCACGGCGCCGGTCTGCATCGCGGCCGCGCTTGCGGTCGGTGCGATCGCGGGCACGGTCAACGGCGTGCTCGTCGCCCGTGCGAAGCTCGCCGCGTTCATCGTCACGCTCGCCGCGCTGACGTACCTGCGCGGCCTCGTCTATGTCGGCACCGATGGGAAGACGCTCTTCTCCACGACGCTGAGCTTCGCGGGCATCGGCCAGGGATCGATCGGTGGCATTCCCGTCCCGGTGGTCATCACCGTCGCCGTGTTCGCCGGCGGCTGGCTGCTGCTCAACCGCACCGTCTTCGGACGTCATCTGCTGGCGGTCGGCGGCAACGCGGAGGCGGCACGCCTCGCAGGCATCCCCGTCGCGGGGGTGCTCGTCGCCGTCTACGTGCTCTCAGGCGTGTGCGCCGGCGTCGCGGGCGTCATCTCCGCCGCCCGGCTGCAGAGCGCCGTGCCGGACCTCGGCACCGGCTACGAGCTGAACGCGATCGCGGCGGTGGTGCTCGGCGGAACCTCGCTGATGGGCGGTCGCGGCTCGCTGTTCGGCACGCTCGTCGGCGCCACGATCATCGGGGTGCTGGCGAATGGCCTTACCTTGATGAACGTCCAGTCGTTCTACCAGCTGATCATCCAGGGCGGTGTGATCCTCGTCGCTGTGGGCCTCGATCGTCTTCGTCTCCGGCGGACCGCGTGACCGCGTCCGCTGGCTCATTCCAACCTAGGAGAACCCACACATGATCGACGACGTCTTCGTGATCGACGCAGTCGCGCATTCGCCGAACTTCGCGAACGACAACTGCCGTAACCGCAGCGCGCACGAGCTGATCGCGCTCATCAAGCAGCTGCACCTGCAGTGGAACCCCGAGGGCTACCGCCTGCCGGAGGACGAGTTCCTCGTCGACGTCGACGTCGAGACGGTCGCGCGGACGCTGTTCCTCGAGAGTCCGACGGACATGACGGTCCACCACCACCTGCCGCTCTATGCCTGGTTCCACGACGGCAACGTCTCGGTCGAGAAGAACGCCGAGATCGCGCGCCGCTGGCCCAACCGCGTGATCAGCTACGTCGGGCTCGACCCGACGGCCGGGCCGCAGGCGTGCATCGAGAGCATGGAGCGCCAGCTGGAGGACCTCCCGGACGCGATCGGGCTGAAGTTCTACCCGCACCAGGTGGAGCCGTGGCGGACCTTCCGCCTCGACGAGGAGGATCGCCTCTTCCCGCTCTACGAGCGCGCGCTCGAGCTCGGCATCAGGACGATCGCCGTGCACAAGGCCTCGCCGCTCGGGCCGGTGCCGATGAACCCCTACCGCGTCGACGACGTCGAGGGCGCGGCGTACGCGTTCCCGCAGATGAACTTCGAGATCATCCACTCGGGGCTCGCGTTCCTCGACGAGACGGCGCAGGCGGTCGCGCGCTTCCCCAACGTCTACGCGAACATCGAGACGACCTCGCAGCTGACGTACTTCGCGCCCGGCAAGTTCCAGGAGATCCTCGCCCAGCTGCTGCTGTGGGGCGGGGTCGAGAAGATCATCTACTCGGCGTCGGTGCCCTACGGCCACCCGGCTCCGCAGATCGACGCGATCTGGAACCTCCAGCTGTCCGACGAGATGCTGGAGAAGTACAACCTCCAGCAGCTCACGACCGAGGACAAGAAGGGGATCCTCGGCGGCAACTACGCGCGCATGGTGGGGATCGACGTCGAGGCGCGCAAGGCCGCGATCGCCGACGACGAGTTCTCGCAGGAGCTGCGCGAGACCGGCATCCAGGCGCCGTGGTCGAACTGGCGCCGCGGCTACGCGGAGGGACGCTTCCGCCAGTACACGACCCCGACGGAGGACGAGCTGGCGGCGCTGGACGCCGCGGCCGTGACGGCGCCATGAGCGCCGTCACGTGGCACGACCCGCGCTTCGACGCGCAGATCCGCGCCGCGCTCGGGCGCGTCTACGACCCCTGCAGCCTCGCCGCCAACAATCCGCTCAGCCTGATCGACATGGGGCTCGTGCGGGAGTGGCGTGTCGACGAGCACGGCGACCTCGAGGTGCGCATGTGCGTCACGGCGCCGAGCTGCCTGATGGCGCCGAAGTTCCTCGGGGCGGCGCGCGAGGAGCTGCGCAAGATCGAGGGGATCGGCGAGGTCAGCGTCGAGGTCGACCCGACGATCATGTGGACGCCGGAGCTGATGACGGAGGCCGGCAAGCGGGCCGACGCGATGCGCCACGCGCGGGCGCGCCGGCTCGGCGGCGTGCGTCCGCAGCAGTGGCGCGAGGTGCGGCGGGCGGGCTGACGTTCCGGCGGTCGTTCACGCGGCGGGCACCGCGCCGGGCGCGGTGTCCTCCGCGTGGTACCGATCCAGCAGCGCACGCTCCTGATCCCGCTTCGGGAAGCGGAAGAAGACGAGCGCGGCGCCGAGCAGCACCGCGACGATGCCGGCGAGGTACGCCGCGGCGTCGCCGGAGACGAACGACGACTTCGCGGCCGCGATGATCGCGCTCGAATACTGCGGGTGCTGCTGGGCGAGGTCGGCGGCGCTCGCGAACGACTTCTCCAGCGTCGCCTGCGTGCCGCTGCTGACCTGCGAGGCGTTCGGCGAGGCGGCGATCGCTCTCGCGAAGGCGGCGGCGTAGCCGGCCGTCAGCACCGCGCCGAGGATCGACTGCATGATCGCGCCGCCGAGGTCGCGCTGCAGGTCGGCGGTGCCCGACGCCATGCCGGCGCGTCTGACCGGGACCGAGCCGGTCAGCGAGTGCGAGGCGGGCGTGCCGGCGAGGCCGACGCCGATCCCCATGAAGGCGTAGCCGAGGAAGACCTTCCAGTAGGGGATGCCGTCCTTCCACAGCAGCAGCATCGTGAGGAAGCCGAGCAGGCAGAAGACGTAGCCGCACAGCAGCGTGAAGCGCGCGCCGCGCGCCTCGACGAGTCTCGCCGAGCGCGGCGCGACGATCACCATCAGGGCGGCGGCCGGGAGGATCGCGGCGCCGGAGCCGAGCGTCGAGTAGCCGAGCACGTTCTGCAGGAACTGCTGGCCGATGAACATCGCGCCCATCAGCGTCCCGAACACGATCACCCCGGCGCAGGCGGCGACCCAGAAGACGCGCCGGCGCGCCACGTCGAGGTCGTACAGCGGAGAGCGTGCGCGCCGCTGGCGCAACAGGAACAGGGTCGTGGCGACGATCGCGATTCCCGCCAGCACGAGCGAGGCGGTGCCGAGGCTCGGCACCGGCGCGAAGTTGATCGCGAGCACCAGCGAGGAGACGAGCACGATCGAGAGGACGCCGCCGAGGTTGTCGACCGGGTTCGTCGTCTCGTTGACGTGAGCCGGCACGAGCCGCACCGCGAGCACGAGCGCGACGAGCGCGAGCGGCAGCGTGATGAAGAAGACCGAGCCCCAGTCGAAGTGCTCCAGCAGCGCGCCGGAGGCGAGCGGGCCAAGCGCCGAGATCGCGCCGCCGATGCCCGACCACAGCGCGATCGAGCGCGTGCGCTGCGGCCCGCTCCACAGCGCCGTGATGAGCGCCAGCGTCGTCGGGAACGCGAGGCCGGCGGCGAGGCCGCCGAGCAGCCGTGCGGCGAACAGCACGCCGAGCGTGGGGGCGAAGCCGGCGAGCAGCGATGCGGGGATCGCCAGCCCCGTGCCGAGCACGAGCATCAGCTTGCGCCCGTAGCGGTCGCCGATCGCGCCGAAGTAGAGGACCGACGCTGCGAGCCCGAGCGAGTAGCCGACGGCGACGAGGTTCAGCCCCGTCTGCCCGGCGTCGAACGCCTTCGCGATGTCCGGCAGCGCCACGTTCGCGACCGCGAGGTTCAGGTTCGCGACGGCGGCGACGAGGATCAGCGTGGCGAGCACGAGCCCGCCGCGCGCGGGCGCGCCGCCAGGCTGCTCCGCCGTGGGCTGCTCGCGAGCGGTCGCCACCCGGCGGAGCCTACGGCGCGGGTGGGCGGAGCGCCAGAGCTGGGCGCGTGGGCGTTGGCGGGCCGGTCCGGCCAGCGCGCCGAAAACCCCGCTGGTACAGTCCATCCCTACCCGTGGTGGGTGTAGCTCAGCTGGTAGAGCTCCTGGTTGTGGTCCAGGCGGTCGGGGGTTCGAGTCCCCTCACTCACCCTTGTTTCTGACGACGGCGCCCATGGCCCGCCGCCCCGATCAGGATCCAGCGTTCATCGACGCAGTCTCGCGCGCCGGGTCGTCGAGCTGCTCGACGATCGCGGTGCCCTCGAGCGGTCGTCGCTCGTCAGGACGCGGTGTACCCACCGTCGACGGCCAGTTCCGCCCCAGTGACGTAGCTGGCGTCGGCCGAGGCGAGAAACGCGATCGCGGCGGCGACTTCTTCGGGACGAGCTAGCCGCTTCATGGGCGTTCGCTCCAACGCGTGCTCATGGATGTCCGAGGCTGCAGCACCGGCCATGTGGATCGCGACGAAGCCGGGGTGGATCGAGTTGACGCGGATTCCGTCGGGGGCGAGGTCAACGGCGGCCGCTTTGCTCATGAGCCGCACAGCTCCCTTTGTCGCGGCGTATCCAAGGGCGCTGCCCTTGCCTAGTCCGCTCGCGACCAGGCCGAAGATCGAAGACACGTTCACGATCGCGCCGCCCCCCGCGCGGCGGAGAGCCGGCGCGGCCGCTTGCATGCCAAGCAACACGCCCGTCTGGTTCACGGCCAGCAGTTGCTCCCAGCGCTCCGTGGTCAGATCTTCCAATCCTGCCCGCTCTGGAAGCCCGGCATTGTTGACCAGAATGTCCAGGCGACCGTGAGCTTGCTCGAGCCGGGCCACGAGATCACCCCATCCGACAGCGGACGACACGTCCAACGGGTGGCCTTCGACCCCCAGTTCCGACGCGACGGCTCGTACCGCATCCTCACGAACGTCGGCGATCGCGACGACGGCGCCCTCGTCTCGAAGCCGAAGCGCGGTCGCGCGGCCGAGACCGCCGGCGCCTCCCGTGACCAGTGCGACCTGGCCGACCAGTCGCCGAGAAGTGCCCGCTTCGAGACGTGTTGCCGTTCGCGTTTCCACGGGGCTTACGACCGTTCGACGGTCGCGCGGTCGGCCATCGTCGTGAAGAACTCAGCCAGGCCGCTTGCCACGTCTTCGGGACGGTCTTCCACGATGAAGTGGGCGCCGTCGATGCCCTGTACCGTCAGATTCGGCGCGATCGGCGACCAGAGCTTGGACAGGTTCTCCGTAGAACCGCTCCAGCGCACCGCGCAGTCCCCACATCAGGAGGACGGGGCACTCGATCACGTTGCCGGCGTTCCGGTCCTCGATCTCTGTCTCCCAGTCGATGGTCGCTCCGGCGCGGTAATCCTCGCACATCGCCTCGAGCGTCCCCGGGTCGCGGAACTGCGCTTGATACGCGGCAACCGCCTCGGCCGGATAGTGCGTCGGGTCGTCGTACTTCATGCCGAGTTGTCCCATGTGGACCTTGAAGTAGAGGTCCGGTTCGGCGCCGATGAGCCGTTCCGGCAGCGGCGACGGCTGGGCGAGGAAGCTCCAGTGCCAGTAGCCGACGGCCATCTTCGCGTTGATGCGATCCCAGACCTCGGCGGTCGGGGTCATGTCGAGCACGGCGAGGGCCTCCACGACGTCCGGATGGTCGAGCGCCATCCGGTACGCGACGCGCCCGCCGCGATCGTGTCCGGCGACAGCGAAGCGATCGAATCCGAGGTACGACATTGCCTGGACCTGATCGAGCGCGAACGCGCGCTTCGAGTGGGCGGAGTGATCGTCGGACCGGCGCGGTCGAAACGAGGCGCCGTAGCCCGAGACGTCGGTGGCAACGACCGTGAAGTGCTCGGCCAGCAGCTGCGCTGCCGCATGCCACATGAGGTGGGTCTGCGGATATCCGTGGAGCAGCAACAGTGGAGGCCCTGCACCTCCGACGCGGGCGAAGATCTCCCCGCGGTCGCAGATCAGGGTGCGCGTCTCGAAGCCGTGGAACAGGTCACTCATGGTTCGTTGCTCTTTCGTGAGTAGCGGTCTCGATGTGTGATCCGGTGAGGCGGTCGTCACCGGGCGGCGGAGGGCGCGTCGGGTTGCGGGGCCGACGACGAGGGGGCGACCGGCTTCCAGATCCCGGTCGGGTCCGCGAAGATCCGCTGCTCGCGAATCAGCGTGCCGTCGGTCGACAGGATCGCCGCGGCCGGCCTGGTGATGACGTCGCCGTCATGCAGCCAGTACCTCACCGAGAGCTCGTAGATGACCAGCTCGTCCTCCTCCCAGGCGCTGAGCACTCGGTGGCTCACTCGCTCGAGCGAGGTCAGGTTTCGCTGGAAGCGCTCGATCACGGCGTCGCGTCCGCGGATGACGTGACCGTTGGGGTAGCGACCGACGACGTCGGGCGTGAAGAACGCGGCGAGTCGTTCGAACTGCAGCGAATCCGCCGCCTCGTAGTACGACTCGAGCCAGATGCGTGTCTCAGGACGTGCATCCACGTCGGTTCACCTCCGGTCGTGGACGGTCAGGGAACGTCGAGTCCTGGCGATCCGGGTTCGGGCCGACGCTGGTGAGCGCGACACGTGGGGCGGAGCGCCCGCTGCGGTGGCTGCTTGACATGGCTCGATAGTACCTTATGATCTCCCGGTGACCAGTTGATCGGATGAATCGGGGACGGATGGGTCAAGAAGTTTCAGTTGCGGTGATCGGTGCGGGACGCATTGGCGCTAGCCACGCGGAGGCTGCGTCCGCCCTTGACGGGCTTGCGCGACTGAGTGCCGTCGTCGACGTCGACGATGACCTTGCGGAAGCGCTGGCGACTCCGTATGGAGCCGCGACGTTCGCGTCCGTCGAGGATGCGCTCGCTGCCGACGCCGCCGATGCCTACGTGGTCTGCCTGCCACACGACCTGCACCAGCCGGTTGCGGCGCAGGTGCTGGCCGCCGGCCGCCACGTGCTCGTAGAGAAGCCGCTCGCGCTGACCGCCGATGAGGTCGAGGGTCTGGGGGCTCTGGCGGCGGAACAGGGCACCGTGGTCATGGCTGCACACAGCCGCAGGTACTACCGCGCAGTGCAGGAGGCCAAGGCTCGGCTCGCTGAGATCGAGGGGCCTACGAACCTCCTGTATACGTTCGCCGCCGGTTTCACGCCGGCCACCGCCCCGAAATGGTGGCAGTCCGCGGAGAGAACAGGCGGTTCTCATCCTGCCGATGGGCGGCACGCACACGCTCGATCTGACGCTCTGGATGTTCGAGGGGCGCCGACCGGTCGAAGTCGTCTGCCGAACGCGCCATCTAGGCGTCGGGTTCGAAGGTGACGATGCCACGACGATCATCGTCACCTTCGACGACGGGACGTTCGCGACGAACTACATCAGCGTTACAAACCACCCGATTCGGCATCAGATCCTGATCGAGGGCAGAACGGGCAGCGTCTTCCTCGACCACACCGGCGATCACGAAGGCACCGTCGGTGCCGCGGACACTCGCCTGGAGCTCAACGGGCAGCGCGTCGAGTGCCCCGACGAGCCGAACTGCTTCGAGGAGCAGATGCGCGAGTTCGCGGAGGCGATCCGCGACGGCCGCGAACCGCTCACCTCCGCGAACAGAGTGCTTCCGGTCTACGCCGTGCTGGATGCCGCACGCGAATCGGCCTCGACCGGGCGCCCGATCGGTTCTCGAGGTGCCTGTCGGGGGCCAGGGCTAGTGTCGGGCTCGGCGTCGCGGCTCGCGGTCCTGTCCATTCTCGGCGGGAACGTCGCGCCGGTGGTCTCCGAGCGCGAAGCGCTGAGCCCGGGGGCCGCGGCCCCACGCACTCCACTTACTCGAGAACCAGGAGATGACATAAATGCCACCAGCGTCGCAGCGTGTTACGCACGCGGTCACGCGATCGATCATCGCGCAGATCAACCACGGCGAGTTCGCGTCGGGCGACAAGCTGCCCCCGCTGGACAAGTTCGCCTCCTCGCTCGGCGTGAGCCGGTCGTCGCTGCGCGAGGCGCTCGAGCAGCTGACCGCCATAGGCATCGTCACCGTCCGTCACGGCGACGGCGCGTACGTGACGACCTTCGACGAGAGTCAGAGCGGCCCGCCGCTTCTCTTCGAGATCGCTGAGGTACGTCGGATGATCGAGGTGCACGCGGTCGGCGTCGCAGCGAAGAACCGGACGGACGATGACCTCCTGCGGCTCCGCGAGCTGGTGGAGACACTGAAGAACCCGAACCTCGGTCCACTGCCGTACATCACCGTCGACCGGAAGTTCCACTACGAGATCACCCGAGCGACGAAGAACAGCCTCATCCCGGCAATCCTCTCGTCCCTCGACGTGCTGTTCGAAGAGCAGCAGCAGGCGATCGTCATGGTCCCCGGAACACGCGAGCGGGCCAATGAGGGCCACGTCGAGATCCTTGCGGCCATCGAGGCCGGCGACGTCAGCGCGGCACGCAGAGCCATGGGCGCACACATCGACGACGTAGTCGAGCGCATCGTACGCACCTACGAAGGAGGAGCAGATGGCAGCAACGAGCACTGACGTCCGAGCAGTGGACGGCGTCGGGGGCGCCGTGAGGCATCCGACGTTCCAGGTTCAGATCGACGGCCCGCGCGCGGCCAGCCTCGCCAACGTCGACCTGGAACTCGCCCCCGACGAGGTGCTGGTGCGCACGCACCAGGCCTCGGTGTGCGACGCGGACCTGCGCGCATACCTCGGAATGGAGCTCCCTTCGGACCTTCCCCAGTTCCACACGTTGGGCCACGAGGGCGGTGGCACCGTGATCGCTACCGGACCGGACGTGCGGCAATTCGTCGAGGGCGACGAGGTCATGTTGTTCGGCATGTGCTCGTCGTGGTCGCCGTTCTTCAAGGCGCCTGAGAACCGCCTTCACCCGGTGCCGGAAGGCCTGGATCTCGACATCGCGTCGCTCGGTGAGCCCACTGCAGTCGGCATGTTCGGCGTGCTGTCCGCGGGAGTTCGGCTGGGCGACGTCGTCGCCGTCGTCGGCCTCAACTACCAGGGACTCCTGGCGGTGCAGGGCCTGAAGCTCTCGGGCGCCAAGACCGTGATCGCCGTGGACTACTCCGACGTCCACCTCGACCTCGCCCGCAAGCTCGGCGCGGACGTCACCGTGAACACGGAGCACGACGACGCGATCGAAGCCGTCCGCGGCGCGGCGCGCGGGCAGCTCGCGGACGTGGTGTTCCACAGCTGCGGCTACTGGAACCCCCGCGCGGGCGACTACTTCGATCTCGGTGCGAACCTCGTTCGCGACAGCGGGATCTTCGCGTCGATCCCGGACATCATGAGCCCGATCACGGCGAACGTTCACCGGTTCCATCATCATGCCATCGACGTGCGCTTCCCGGCGCTGATGCACCACGCACACGGTCCTGAGTTCCTGAAGATCTGGCTCCCACGCGTGCTGCGTCCGGTGGTGGAAGGCATGATCGACGTCCGGTCGCTCATTACGGCGAGCTTCCCGCTCGAGCAGGCGGTCGACGCCGTGAAGCTCTTCAGCGAGGACCCCGACCAGGTGAAGATCGTGCTCACGCGCGAGCCGACGACCGAAGCGCATATCGGCGCGCGCGGCTGACGATGTCGTCGAACAGCGGAGGCTCCTCTCGGTGAGCGGTGACTCCGACGAGCTCGCCGGCCGCGTGGCGATTGTCACGGGCGCGGCCAGGGGCGTGGGCCTGGCCGTTTCGCAGCGGCTCGCGAGTCGCGGCGCGAGCGTCGCGGTAGCAGATCTCAGCGATCTCGAGGACGTCGAACGGGCCGTGCGCGACCAAGGAGCTCGCGCCCTCCCCGTGCCGACCGACGTGGCTGATCGCGATGCCGTGGCCGAGCTCGTCGACCGTACGGTGGGCGAGCTCGGAGGTGTCGACATCCTCGTGTGCTCGGCCGGCGTCTACGGCGGCGGAACGTTCGAGACCGTCGACGTCGACGAGTGGCAGCGGGTCCTTGGCATCAACCTCCTGGGGACCTACCTGACCCTTCAGGCCGCGTTTCCCGCGCTGCGCCGGAGCGACGCAGGCGCGGTCGTCTGCGTCGGCTCGATGGCGGGGGAGAACGGCGGCTCCGCGACGGGCCCCCACTATGCCGCCAGCAAAGGGGGGCTCCGCGCACTCTGTCGCTGGTCGGCCAAGCACGGGGCCCCTGACGTGCGCGTGAACCTGGTCGCACCCGGGCTGCTCGACACCGACATGACGCGTGGGGAGGGCTACCCGACGGACGTGTCGTTGCTGCGTCGCCAAGGCACCGCCGAGGAAGTCGCAGAAGTCGCGGTCTTCCTCGCGTCGCCAGCGTCGAGCTACATGACGGGCTCGATCGTGCCGGTGGACGGTGGCGTCCACACGCAGTGAGCAGCGGGTCGACCCGCGTACGTCGCGTCCGGCGTCTGCTCGCCCTCCGTACGTCGGGCCCTCAGCGGGCGGGGCTGCCTCCAAGCAGTCCTGGGGCCACGTTTTGTCGGGTTGACATCCTGTCACCGTGATGAGATATTCATCCGATCATCGGGTAGTCCGATGGTCGGAGGGATGGGGCAAAATGTGCAACATCGGATTCGGAGGGTGGACGCGTGCGCATGAGCGAGAAGCTTGAGGCGCCGATCCTCGTCGCGAAGGGCGTGACGAAGAGCTACGGTGGTGTCGCGGCGCTCAAGGGCGTCGATCTCGAGCTGCGCGCGCACGAACGCCTCGCTGTCGTCGGCGAGAACGGCGCCGGGAAGTCGACGCTCATGGGGAGCCTGGTCGGGTTGGTCTCGCCCGACGCCGGTCGGATCACGATGTCCGGTGCGGACGTGACCGCCAGTCCCGCGGCCGCAAAGGCCGCCGGCATCGCCCTCGTGCACCAGGAGCGCAGCCTCGTCCCGAATCTCAGCGTCGCGGAGAACGTGATGCTCGGTGCATGGGATTCGCGAGCCGGGTTCGTGCGGCGCCGGCGGCAGGAACGCCTCGCTGCGGAGACGCTCGACCGTGTCGGCTTCTCGCACATCGATCCGCTGCTGCCGGTCGGTCGACTCTCGGTCGCGCAACAGGCGATGGTCGAGATCGCCAAGGCCCTGCACGCCGACCCCAAGGTCCTCATCCTCGACGAGCCGAGCACGATGCTCACACCGACGGAGACCGACCAGCTCGTCGAGCTCATCCGGTCGCTGTCTCGCGACGGCGTCGCGATCGTCTACATCAGCCACCGCCTGCCTGAGGTGTACGCCATCTGCGAGGACGTCCTCGTCCTGCGCGACGGCCGCTCGATCGGGCGGTTCGACCTCAGCCAGCTCAGCGACGACGATCTGGTTACGAGGATGGCCGGCGAGACGCTGCGCCACGACCTTCGCGAGCACCGGCGCGCGGAACGTCGGGATCGGATCGTGCTCCGGGCGACGTCCCTGACCACGGATCGGGTGCGCAACGTTGACGTGTCGGTCCGAGCGGGCGAGATCCTGGGCATCGGCGGCCTCGTCGGCTCGGGTCGCACGAGCCTGCTCCGCGCCATCGCCGGTTCTCGATCACCACCGATCCGGGACCGTCGAGCTCATGCAGGACGAGGGCTCGGTTCGGCTCCGCTCCTACGGCGCAGCGGTCCGGCACGGCGTTGGATTCGTGCCGGAGGAGCGCCGCACGCAAGGCATCATGCTTCGGCTGCCGGTCGGCGAACAGCTGCTGATGCCGCAGCTCTCGCGCGGTTTCCCGCTCGGTTACGTGCGGCCGTCGGCGATCGAGCGAGATGTGGAGGTCTGGATGTCGCGGTTCCTGATCCGGGCCCCGAGCCAGCAGGCACTTGTGGGTCAGCTCAGCGGGGGCAACCAGCAGAAGGTCTCGGTTGCGAAGTGGCTCACCGTCGCCCCGAGACTCCTGCTCCTCGACGAGCCGACGCGCGGGGTCGATGTCGGGGCCAAGGCCGAGATCCATCGCCTGCTACGGGGCTGCGCGGACGACGGCATGGCGATCGTCTTCGTCTCGTCCGACCTGCCGGAGCTGCTCGCGCTCGCGGACACCATCAAGGTGATGCGCGACGGCTCCGTCGAAGGCGAGTTCACGCAAGAGGCGGCAACCGAAGAACGCGTCATCGCGCTCGCCGCTGGCCAAGGACGGACGGTGGGACGTGATGGATAGCAGCGTCAAGAACTCGGAGGCCTCGACCACCGTCCCAACGCGAGCTGGGGATGCGACGTCGGTGGGGTCCCCCCCGCAGCGGAGTCGGTCGGATCGCGACTCGGCATGCGCTCGTGGCGGCTTTCGGTCGGCGACAGCATGCTCGGCCTGCTGATCCTCACCGTCATGCTCGCCGTGCTGTTCGTCGACAACTTCGCGACGTCTACGAACCTGAGTTCCGTCCTACGGGATGCAGGCTTCCTGGGGCTCGTCGCCGTCGGCATGACGTTCGTGGTCGCGACCGGCAACTTCGTCGACCTTTCGGTTGTGGCCCAGATCGCGACCGCCGGCGTCGTCGTGACGACGCTGGAGCGGTTCGGCCTCACCGTCGCGGTGCTGGGCGCGCTGCTCTCGTGTCTTGCCTTCGCGACGATCAACTGGCTCGGTGTCGCCGTGCTGACCGCCAACTGCGTAATCGTCACGATCGCGGTCGAGACAGCCGGTGCCGGACTGCTCGGATACCTCACCCACGGTGACGTCTACAACGGCAACTCCGGCACGCTGCACTCGTTCATGACGAGTTCGATCGGCCCGATCCCGATCGTGTTCGTCATCTGTGTGGTCGCGGTGGTCTGCGCGCAGTTCGTGCTGGTCCGAACTCGCCTTGGCCGGGGGATCAGAGCGGTCGGCATCAATCGCGCGGCTGCGGCGATCGCGGGCGTTCGCACCAAGATGGTCCTCGGCGCGGCCTTCGGCGCCGTCGCCGTGATGTGCGCGCTCGCGGGCATCGCGCTCGCCGGCTTCAACGGGAACGCGCTCGCCGGAGGCGGCGACGGCTACGACTTCCAGGCGGTCGCGGCCGTCGTGATCGGAGGCAACAGCCTCCTCGCGGGCAACACGAGTTCGCTCCGCACGCTCGTCGGCGTCCTCTTCCTCATCGTGACCGAGAACCTGGTCACGCTCGTCGGGCTCTCGAGCGACTGGCAGCAAGTCGTCCTCGGCGCGATCATCGTGGTCGCGGTCTGCGCCGACGTGATGGCGCGTCGGAGGCACGAGGCATGAACGTGCAATCGCGAATCACTCGTGTCCGCTTTCGCTCGGACGTCCGGCCGGCGATCCTGCTGGCGGTCGTCCTCCTGGGGCTCGTGCTCTTCGAGTCCAGCGTCCTGACGAACTACGGGTCGACGCTCGCCCGGGTCACCGAGATCGGCCTCGTGGCACTCGGCCTCACTCCACTGCTGATCCTCGGAGAGGTCGACCTGAGCGTAGGCGCGATGATGGGACTGGCGGGCGTCATCGCCGCCAAGGCCAGTGATCCGGCACTCGGGATCGCGCTGGCGCTCGGCGCGGCGATCTTCGTCGGACTGCTGCACACCTTCCTCATCGTCGTCGTCCGTGTGTCGTCCTTCATCGCGACGCTCGGGACGATGATCGTGCTGCAGGGACTGGCTCTCCTCCTCAGCAACCAGACCCCGGTCCCGTACGGCGATCTCCACCTGGTCGTGTCGATCAACAACCCCGTCATCGGGCAGATCCAAACGCCTGCGCTGGTGCTCATCGGCGTCGCCGTGGTCATGCAGGTCGTGCTCGGCCACACCACCGCAGGCCGCGGGCTCTACGCGATCGGCGGCAACAGGGATGCGGCGGTGGCCGCGGGTATCCGGATGAACGTGCGCGTCGCTGCGGCGTTCGTCGTCTGCTCGATGCTGGCCGCGGTCGCCGGGATCCTGAGCACGATGACAAGCGGGACGGGCGACCCGAACGTGGGGACCGCCGTTCTGCTCTCCGGGATAACGGCCGCCGTGATCGGCGGCTGTTCGATCGCCGGTGGCCAGGGCACCGCCAGCGGCACCCTGATGGCGTCGATCGCCGTCGCCGGCCTCACCGCCGGCTTGGAGCTGTCGGGAGTGGACACCAGCGTGGAGAGCGTCGTGATCGGGGTGATCTTGTTTGTCGCGGTTACGTCCGAGCACGCGAGCGTCCATCGCATCGCCGCGATCGTCAGGTCGCCGGTGCTGGGTCGGCAACGCGAGTAGCGCTGCCGAGCACACGTAGGTCGAGGCACCGTCACGAGCGTCGATCTGACGAGGCTCGTCGACATCGGTCAACAGGTCGTACAACGAGGAGGAGTAGAGGGATGCACACGCCACAAATCGGTAAGGGGAGGTCGTTCTCCCGCCTGCGTACCGCGGCGCTCGTCGTCGGTACCGTCACGATCAGTGCCATCGGGTTGACGGCTTGTGGCTCGAGCTCGTCGAGCTCGACCGCGACGTCGGCGGGCACGTCGACGACCGCCGCATCCGGGAAGCACTACAAGGTCGGGTTCCTGCTTCCGGTCGTCAACGAGTCGCCGTTCACGGCGGCGTACAAGCAGGCGGCGACCGTCGCGTCCCAGCGGCTGGGGATCGAGCCGACGTTCCTGGATTCGAACTTCTCGGCCTCGACGCAGCTGGCCCAGGCACGCGAGCTCATCGCCAAGGGAGTCGACGGCATCGTGCTGTTCCCGTCGGTCGCGAGCGGCAGCTTGCCGATCCTGCTGGCCGCGAAGGCCGGCAACGTGCCGCTGACGCTGTCGGACAGTTTGATCACCGGCAAGGACACCGTCGGCTTGGTGAAGGCGTTCACCGGCGTCGACAGCTACCAGAAGGGCGTCGTGCAAGCAAAGCAGGTGGCCGGCGTGCTCAAGGGCAACGGAACGATCGGCATCGTGTCCGGCAAGGCGGGGTTCCCGGCCAGCGACGAGAACGTGAAGGGCGTCACTGAGACGCTCAAGAAGATCGCGCCGGGGATCAAGGTCGTGGCCGTCCAGCCTGGCAACTACACGCAGCAAGGGGCACAGTCCGCGGCCTCCTCGCTGCTCACGCGCTTCCCGAATCTGAGCGGCATCGTGTCGCTCGAGGACGCGATGAGCGTCGGCGTCGCACAAGCCATTCAGACCGCCGGGAAGCCCGGCAAGGTCAAGCTGTTCGGGCTTGGCTATCAGGTCAAGCAGAACATCGAGAACATCAAGAGCGGACTGCAGACGACGAGCGTCCTCGTCTCACCGTGCTGGGAGGGCGTGATGGCGACGAAGTCCATGTATCAGGTCCTCGCTGGGAAGCCGGTCGCCCCGAGGGCATACATGCCGCTGCCGTCGGTGACGAAGGCGAATCAGGACCAGTTCCAGATCGGCGGATGCGTCAACGGCATCACCCCGGAGACGGTCACCACGGGCTGAGCGACCGTTCGGCACTTGCTATGAATACAGGAACGAACAACGTGCCCTCGCCGTCCCCCTCGGAGGAGGGGGGCGGCGGTCGGGACGCCACGGTCGACGCGGTGATCGTCGGGGCCGGAGCATCCGGCACCGCGGCTGCGTGGACGCTCGCGCGGCGAGGATGGAACGTCGTCTGCCTCGAACAGGGCGACTGGCTGACGACAGCGCACGAGTCGCAGACGCGACCCGACTGGGAGCGCGTTCGCTTCGGCTCGATGCAGAAGAGCCCGAACGACCGCCGGCTGCCCCAGGACTATCCGGTCGACACGTCGGAGTCCGACTTCGAGCCGCTGATGTGGAACGGCGTGGGCGGCGGAACCATCCTCTGGGGGGCGGCGTACCCGCGATTCCATCCCTCGGACTTCTGCGCGCGGACGCAAGATGGCGTCGGCGACGACTGGCCGATCGACTACGCAACCGTCGAACCCTGGTATGACGTCAACGACGAGGTGATCGGCGTCTCCGGCCTCGCAGGCGACCCGGCACAGCCGCCCCGGCGGGAACGCACAACACCGCCGATCCCGCTCGGCGAGGGCGCGACGCGCATGCTGCGGGCGTTCGACCAGCTCGGCTGGCACTGCTGGCCGATGGACGCAGCGATCATCTCCCGGCCGCACGGCGACGCTCGTCGCCAGCCGTGCAACTACTGCGGGGCGTGCGACGTCGGTTGCGCCCGCGGCGCACGATCGGACGCCGACGTCACGTATGGCCGGATGGCGGTTGAGGCTGGTGCGGAAATTCGCACCGGTTGCCGGGTCCGCGAGGTAACCGTCGACAAGCGCGGTCGCGCCACCGGCGTCGTGTACATCGATCGCTCAGGGGCCGATCGGCGGGTCACCGCGGACGTCGTGATCATGGCCGCGAACGGCATCGGCACGCCACGGTTGCTGCTCAACTCGGCCAGCGCGCAGTTCCCGGAGGGTCTGGCGAACCGCAGCGGTTCTCGTCGGCAAGAACCTCATGTTCCACGCCATCGCGTGGGCGTCCGGTGTGTTCCCCGAGCAGCTCGACGACCAGGCGGGGCCGATCGCGATCTCGCTCTATTCGCACGAGTTCTACGAGACCGATTCGAGCCGAGGCTTCGCCCGAGGGATGCAGCTGCAGATGATCGGCGCGCCCGGACCCGTCGCACACGCGCTCGGTGGCTACACAGGCGAACGCATTCCGTGGGGCTCTGGCCATCACGACGCGTTCGCCTCCACCTGGAACCACCAGGTGAACGTCGGAGTGATGGTCGAGGACCTGCCCGAGGTCGGTAACCAGGTCACGCTCGATCCCGACCTCCGCGACGCAGACGGGATCCCGGCCCCGAAGGTCGTCTACCGCATGAACGAGAACAGCCGCCGCGCGCTCGACTTCGGGGTCTCCGCGAGCGCGCGAGGCGCTCGCCGCCGCGGGGGCGGCCGAGACGTTCATCCGCAACCCGTTGCGTCCCTCGGGTTGGCACCTGCTCGGTACGTGTCGCATGGGGGACGACCCCGGTGGGTCCGTTGTCGACAGCTGGGGCCGCGCGCACGACGTGGAGAACCTGTTCGTGATCGACGGAAGCACCTTCGTCACGTCCGCCGGCGTCAACCCGACCCCGACGATCCAAGCACTCGCCCTCCGGACTGCCGACTACATCGCGAGCCGCGGCCGATAGACCGTGAAAGGTCAAGACACCATGTTCCTCACCACTGACCAGCTGTCGTTGCTCACCGGCATTCTCGACTGCCTCATCCCCGGCACGTCCGAGCTCCCGGCCGCCGGGCAGGCCGGTGTGGCAGAGCCGCTGGCAAACGTCATGGGCACCACGGAGCAGGGACGCCGCGACGTAACCGCGATCCTTCATGCCGTCGAACACGAGGCCGGCGTCATGGTCGGTACGCCGCGGGCGGCAAGTTCGTTCGCCAAGCTCGAGGACTCCCAACGCGCCGTTGTGCTTTCCCGCGTCGAGGCCAATCTGCCGAAGCAGTTCGGGGCCTTGGTCGACCGCGCATACCTCGAGTACTACACGGACGGCGCGGTCCTCGAGGTGTTGCACGGCCGACCGTGGGCGCCACAACCGCACGGTCGTTCTCTCCCTGGGTTCGATGAGGCCGTGCTGGACGCTCAGAAGAAGCGGACCCCATTCTGGCGCGAGACGGACTCGATGCGCCGTGACCGAGGTGCGCTCGCATGAAGCATCCAAACCGAACGAGGAGTGGTGAGACAGCGTGGTGAACGCGGTTGCGCAGCACAACGGAGGGACGCCCACGGGCCCCGCCGACGACAGCGGCCCGACGGGAGCTGACGCCGTGTTCGCAACCGGGGTCGAGGCGCTCGTGCACGGACTGCTCGTCCAGCACGAGGCCGACGCGGTCGCCGGGCTGCGTACGGCCACGTTCGCGTCCGGCTACCAGGGCTCGCCGCTCGGCGGCTTCGACAAGGAGCTCGCGCGCCGCGCCAGGAAGCAGCCGGACACCGACGTCATCCTGCAGCCGGCGATAAACGAGGAGCTCGGAGCCACCGCGGTCTGGGGAACCCAGCTCGTGGGGAACCTGCCGGATCCGCGGTACGACGGCGTCGTCGGCGTCTGGTACGGGAAGGCGCCCGGACTGGAACGTGCGGCCGACGCGATCCGCCACGGCAACTTCGTCGGGGCTGCTCCGACGGGCGGCGCGATCGCGTTGGTCGGAGACGATCCCGCCTGCAAGTCGTCGACGATCCCGAGCGCGTCGGAACAGACGCTCGCTGCTCTCGGCGTGCCGGTGCTGGTGCCAGCGAACGTCCAGGAGGCGGCCGACTACGTCAGGCACGCAGTGGCCTGCTCGCGGGCTTCGGGTCTCTGGGTCGCGATGAAGATCGTCGCGGCAGTCGCCGACGGAACGGGAACGATCTCCCTCGATGTCGACCGGGTCGCGCCGATCATGCCTCGCTTGGAGTGGGAGGGTTCGCCGTACGTCCATCGACCGTCGGCGCATCTGGTGGCGCCGCAGTCGCTCGAGATGGAACGAACGATGCGCACGGTGCGGCTGGACCTCGCGAAGCTGTACGCGCGCGAGAACGACCTCAACACGACGACCGCCGACGGCGCCGATGCGCGCATTGGGATCATCGCGTCGGGTGCGGTCCACTCGCAGGTCAGCGAAGCGCTCGACGAGCTCGGCCTCGCCGGCTCGCCGCTCATCCGCGTGCTGAAGCTCGGCATGGTCTACCCGCTGGACGAACAGGTCGTTCAGGCGCATGCGGCAGATCTCGACGAGATCCTCGTGATCGAGGAGAAAGGCCCCTTCGTAGAGCGCTTGGTCAAGGACTGTTTGTACGGGACGCCGGACGCCCCCCGCGTCCTCGGTCACCGCGACGCGACCGGCCGAGAGCTTGTGCCGGTCGCGGGTGCGCTCGACGTCGTCGCCGTCGCGCGGATCATCGGCCGCCGGGTGCTCGAGCTCGCAGACGTCGCGTCGGTCCGTGCGCGCCTCGACGAGCTCGACGCCATCGCCGCCCGGCCGGCAGCGGCGATCGACGCCAACCGAACCGCGTTCTTCTGCTCGGGCTGCCCCCACAACTCGAGCACCGTCGCCGATGACGACACGGTCGTCGGCGCCGGCATCGGATGTCACTCGATGGTGATGCTGAAGCCGACCGGTCACGGTCGGGTCCAGGGCCTGACGCAGATGGGTGGCGAGGGGGCACAGTGGATTGGTGCAGCCCCGTTCGTCGGCGTTCCCCATTTCGTCCAGAACATCGGCGACGGCACGTTCCACCACTCGGGCTCGCTGGCCGTTCGCGCGGCGATCGCCGCCAAGCTCAACGTGACGTACAAGATCCTCTACAACGACACCGTGGCCATGACCGGGGGGCAGCACGTCGAGGGACAGCTCTCGGTACCCGATCTCGCGCGCCTGCTGGCGGCTGAAGGCGTCAAGAAGGTCGTCGTCACCACCGATGACGTCGAGCAGTACCGGACCGGCGTGAACCTCCCGCCGATCGCGTCCGTGGAGCCGCGGTCACGCCTTCGCCGGGTCCAGCGCGAACTCGCCGCCGTGCCCGGTGTCACCGTCCTGATCCACGACCAGGGCTGCGCGGCCGAGCTGCGCCGCGCTCGTTCCCGCGGCACGGCGCCCGACCCACCGCAGGAGGTGATCATCAACGAGCGCGTCTGCGAGGGGTGCGGCGACTGCGGCGAGAAGTCCGGATGCCTCTCCGTGGAGCCGGTCGAGACCGAGTTCGGCCGGAAGACGCGAATCCACCAGGGCTCCTGCAACAAGGACTACTCGTGCCTGAACGGCGACTGCCCTGCGTTCCTCACGATCGTGCCGAGCGCGCGCACGAAGGCCAAGCCGTCTCCGACGTCGCCGACCGCGCTCCCCGACCCGCCTCGTCGTAACTGGCCCGCCACCGTCAACCTTCGCCTGGTAGGGATTGGAGGCACAGGTGTCGTCAGCGTCAGCCACGCCCTCGGAAAGGCGGCGGCACTCGACGGCAAGCAGGTCGTCGGGCTCGATCAGACCGGAATGAGCCAGAAGGCCGGTCCGGTTGTGTCGGACCTGCGGATCTCCGACGCTGACATCGCGGTGAACAGCGTCGGTGCCGGACGCGCCGACGTGCTGCTGGGGTTCGACATCCTCGGCACCGCCGACCCGGCCAACCTGCGCGTCGCCGACCCGGACCGGACCATCGCCGTGGTGTCGACGACGAAGGTACCGACCGGTGAGATGGTGGTGCGCCGGGACGCGCCGGGGATCGACGTCGCCGCCGCCACCGCGGCGATCGACGGCGTCACCCGTGCCGGCGAGAACGCCTACGTCGATGCCCGAGCCGTTGCCGAGCAGCTGTTCGGGGATCACATGCAGACGAACAACCTCCTGCTCGGCGTCGCCTGGCAGGCCGGTGCCGTCCCGCTCACGCGAGAGGCCATGCACCTCGCGCTGCGCAGGACTCCCGCGGACGACGATCCTGGCGTCGTCGCCTTCGAGTGGGGGCGTGCCTGCATCGCCGCGCCCGACCAGCTCCCGACGGCTTTCCGGAAGCCCGAGAAGGAGGTCGAGCCGCTGCCCGAGCTCGACGCGCTGGCGCCCGAGGAGGGCGAGTTCCGGCGCAGCGTGACGGTGCGCGCAGCGGACCTGCAAGGCTGGCAGTCCCGACGTGTGGCCGAGCGGTACGTCGCGGAGCTGATGCGTGTGAAGGCCGTCGAGGAGGCGGCCGTTCCTGGGAGCACCGTCGTCACCGAGTCTGTGGCTCGGGGCCTGCACAAGCTCATGGCGTACAAGGACGAGTACGAGGTGGCCCGCTTGCACCTCGACGGCCTGGCGGAGCTTCCCGTGGGGGCGTCCGTGAAGTTCCATCTCCATCCGCCGCTGTTCCGGGCCCTTGGACTCTCCAGGAAGATCAAGGTGGGCGCCTGGTTCATCCCGGCGTTCCGCACCCTGCGGCGTGCTCGCGCCCTGCGCGGAACGCCGTTCGACGTCTTCGGCTACAGCCGGATGCGGCGGCTCGAGCGCGATCTCCCCCGCGAGTACCTCACACTTGTGGACCAGGGGCTCGACCGACTCACCGAGGCGTCGCTGTCGTCCGTGCGGGAGCTCGCCGAGCTGCCCGATTGCATCCGCGGCTACGAGGACATCAAGCTGGCGGGCGTCGCCCAGTTCCGCGAGCGGGCCAGCACGCTGCTCGCGTCGCTCGACGGCGTCGCCGACTCCCCAATCACCGTGCACCAGCACCAAGGAGCGAACTGATGGAGCCATTGATGCTCATCGACGGGGCTACCGTCCGGAGCGACAGCGCCACGGATGTGATCAACCCGGCCACCGGGCTCGTGATCGGCTCGGCGCCTGAATGCAGCGACGCGCAGCTGTCGGAGAGCGTGCAGGCCGCGACGCGCGCGTTCGACGCGTGGCGGGACGACGTCGAGTTCCGTCGAGCGACCCTCCACGCGGCGGGTGACGCGGTGGAGCCCCACATCGAGGAGATCGCCGCCCTGGTGACGGCCGAGCAAGGCAAGCCGCTGGCACTCGCAACCATGGAGGCCCAGGGCACGGCGGCGATGTTCCAGATGGCGGCCGAAGTCGAGCTGCCCCGTGAGCTCATCCGCGACGACGAGGACGCACGCCTCGAGGTGGTCGGCCGTGCGATCGGCGTCGTCGCCGCCATCACGTCGTGGAACTTCCCGGTGCTCATGGCTGCGAACAAGCTCGGCCCGGCACTCGTGACGGGGAACACCGTCGTGCTCAAGCCGTCGCCGTTCACACCGCTGACGACCCTGCGGCTCGGCGAGATCCTTCGCGAGGTCTTCCCGCCTGGCGTTGTGAACATCATCAGCGGCGGAAGCGACGTCGGGGCCCAGCTCGTGGGCAGCGACGGCGTGCGGAAGATCAGCTTCACGGGATCGATCCCGACGGGCAAGACGATCGCACGGCAGGCCTCCGCGGACATGAAGCGCGTGACGCTCGAGCTCGGGGGCAACGACGCCGCGATCCTGCTCGACGACTTCGACGTCGACACGATGGCCGATGCGCTGCTGTGGGGTGCGCTGCGCAACAGCGGGCAGGTCTGCGCCGCGGTCAAGCGCGTGTACGCGCCGGCCGACCGCTACGACGAGATCGTGGCGGCTTTGGCCGAGCGCGCTGACGCGGTGCGTGTCGGCGCGGGCAACGAGCCGGGCATCGAGCTCGGGCCGCTTCAGAACCTCCGACAGCTCGAGCGCGTGGCCGGGTTGGTGACCGACGCTGTGGCGAGAGGAGCACGCTGCGTGACCGGGGGCGAGCGCATCGATCGCGATGGGTTCTTCTACCCGCCGACCATCGTCGCCGGCGCCGTCGACGGCATGCCCCTCGTCGACGAAGAGCAGTTCGGCCCCGTCATCCCGGTGATCGCGTACGATGAGCTGGACGACGCGATTCGTGCTGCGAACGGCACACGGTTCGGTCTCGGCGGCTCGGTCTGGGGTCTCGACGACGAGCGCGCCGCGTCGATCGGAGCACGCCTGACGTGCGGTACCGCGTGGATCAACACGCATGCCGTGCCGCTGGCCGACGCGCCGTACGGCGGCCGCGACTGGAGCGGGATCGGCGTCGAGAACGGTCGCTGGGGTCTCGAAGCATTCGTCGACTGGCAGACCCTGTACACCGCGCGACCCCGTGTCAGCCCGGCGGCCCTGGCTTTGAGCCCGATCTGAATTGGAAGGCTCGACAAAACCGCTCGTGAGCGCGGGGCTCGACCTCACCACCGATCCCGAGATCCTCGAGTCCTACCGCCGCGATCAGGCACCGGCCGGCGTCGTGCCGGCCGGTGCGCCGGCGGCCCTCGCGCGTCCCCGGTCCACCCTTGAGGTCGTGGAGGCGGTCCGGTACGCCAACGAGCGTGGCCTGCCGGTCGTGCCGCGCGGCGCCGGCTCGGGCCTCAGCGGTGGCGCCAACGCGATCGAGGGCTGCCTTGTCGTCTCGCTGGAGCGGATGATCGATATTCGCACGCTCGACGCTCGTGGCATGACCGCCACGGTCGAGGCGGGTGTGGTGAACGGCGATCTTCGCCGGGCTGCCGCGGACGAGGGGCTCCTCTACGCACCGGATCCGGCCAGCTTCGAGTTCTCGACGATCGGCGGCAACGTCGCGACGAACGCCGGAGGACTCTGTTGCGTCAAGTACGGGGTGACGCGGGATTCCCTGCTCGCGGTCGAGCTCGTGCTGGCGGATGGATCGGTCATGGAGCTGGGACGCCGAACGCGGAAGGGGGTGGTCGGATACGACCTTGCTGCTCTGGTGTGCGGATCGGAAGGGACCTTGGGGATCATCACGTCGGCGACGGTGGAGCTGATCCCGCTTCCGCCTCCGGCGCACTCGCTTGCCGCGTCGTTCTCCGACCTTGAGGCGGCCGGTGCCGCGATCGGCGCTGTGCGCCGCCAGTGGCGCCCGTCACTGCTCGAGCTGATGGACCGAACGACCATCGCCGCCGTCGAGCGCATGACGCCGATGGATCTCGACCCCGATGCCGAGTCGATGGTGTTCGCCCAGTCTGACGCCGGTGGGGCGGCTGCCGACGAGATCGCTGCCATCGCACGGGTCTGTGAGGAGGCCGGCGCGACGATCGTCGTCACGACCGACGACCCGGCAGAAGGACGCCTCATCCTCGGTGCCCGTCGGCTCGCGTATCCCGCGCTTGAGCGCCTCGGCGCGACGCTGCTCGATGACGTGGCCGTCCCGCTGCCAGCCATCCCCGTGCTTCTGCGCGGCATTCACGAGATCGCTGACCGCTTCGACGTGCTCATCGGTACGTTCGGTCACGCTGGCGACGGGAACATGCACCCCACGATCGTGTATGAGGCCACCGACCCGGACTCCGTCTCCCGCGCGCTCGCCGCGTTCGATGCGATATTGACGCTCGCGCGAGACCTTGGCGGAACGGTGACCGGCGAGCACGGCGTCGGGGCGCTCAAGCTCGACGCGGCGCGGGCGGAGCTCGGCGGCGCGCTCTCGTTGCACCATGAGATCAAGCGCGTGTTCGATCCGGCGAATCGAATGAACCCTGGCAAGGGCGTATGACGAAGATGATCGACTTCGAGTCCACCACACAGGTCCTGTCCGTGCTCGACCGGCCTTGTGGCGGCACCTATCGCGTGCAGCCCTGAGCGCGCGATCAGTGGCTCCCGTGCTGGGTGAGCATGCGGTGGGCGAGGTCGAGCCGGGCCTGCGCCTGGCCCGCGCGTAGCCGTCCCCCGGCCTGGAGGGTGGCTAGGCCGTGCAGTGCCGACCAGGCGACCTCCGCCCGGGTGCCGTCGCCGTCCGGGAACGCCTCGCGCATGGCCGAGAAGGCGAGCCGGAGCGGCTCGGGGGTGTCGTCCGCCGCGAAGGCCAGCCCCGATGGCATCGAGAACATCGCCTCATACACGCGGGGGTGCGCGGCGGCGAAGTCCAGGTAGGCGCGCATCCGCGCCATCGGCGAGGCGTCCACCGCCGCGAGCGCCGCGGCGAGGTCACCGAAGCCCTCCAGCGCCACCGCGTCGACGATCGCCTGGCGGCCGGCGAAAGCCGAGTAGAGCACCGGCTGGGTGACGCCGAGCTCGCCGGCGAGGCGGCGCATCGTGACCGCCGGCCACCCGTCGGATTCGGCGAGGTCGCGGGCGGCGTGGATCAGCCGGTCGCGCCTGAGGTCGAGATCCGGGGCGGGCCTGGGGGACATGGCCCACAGATTAGACTAGCGTGATTAAATAACACCGCTAGACAACAGATCCCGAAAGGACCCCATGCATGTAGCCGCCTTGATGTTCGCCATCCTCGCCTCTGTCGCGATCATCGCCCTCGGCATCCGCTTCTTCCTCCAGCCTCGCCAGGCGACGCTCGATTACGGCGTAGCCGCGGACGATGTCCGCGCCCTGACCGAGATCAAGGGGATCCGCGACATCACCTCCGGGGTGGTGGTGCTCGTGGTGTGGGCCGCCGCCGATCGCACCACCCTGGGCTGGGTGCTGGTCGCCGCCTCCCTCACGGCGATCGGTGACGCCATGATCGTGCTCTCCAACGGCGGCAAGCGCTCGACCGCGCTGGGCATCCACGGACTGACGGCTGCCCTGCTCGTCGCCGCGGGCCTCGAGCTGGCGCTCGGGTGAGCGCGTGCCCGACGGTCAGCGACAGATGAGGACCGATCGGCCCGATGGACGCGACGATCGTCGGCGTGACACTCAGCGGCCGCGCCTACCGCCGCCGCCCCCACGCGAAGTAGCGTCGCTTGCGCTTCGTCGGCATCGAGCCCAAGCGTAGCCGGACACCGAAGCGCCGTTGCGGCACCGCCGCACGATCGCCTACGGTCTGCGGCATGGACGGCGGCGGCGGGTTCGAGGCGCACGAGGTCGACTTGCACGGCCACCGCGCCGTCTACCGCGTGGCGGGCGGCAGCGGGCCGGTGGTCGTCCTGATCCACGGGATGGTCAACTCGTCGCGCCATTGGGAGGGGGTCGCGATGCGGCTGGCCGGCTCGCACCGCGTCATCGCGCCCGACCTGATCGGGCATGGCGACTCGGCGACGCCGCGCGGGGACTACTCGCTCGGGGCGCACGCCGCGAGCATCCGCGACCTGCTGGCGGTGCTCGGCGTGGAGCGGGCGACGATCGTCGGGCACTCGCTCGGCGGCGGGGTCGCGATGCAGTTCTTCTACCAATTCCCGCAGCGCACCGAGCGGCTCGTGCTCGTCTCCAGCGGCGGGCTCGGCCCGGAGGTCAGCCCGCTGCTGCGCGGCGCCGCGATGCCGGGCTCGGCGCTGCTGCTGCGGCTGGCCACCCAGCCGCGGCTGGTCGGCGCGCTCGCCGACGCCGGCACGCGGCTGCGGGCGCGCGGCAACGACAACGGCGTCTACCTGCAGGCGGTGGCGCGGGCGCTGCGGCCGTTGCAGGAACCCGGCGCGCGCCGCGCCTTCCTCGAGACGCTGCGCGCGGTGATCGATCGCCACGGCCAGCGCGTCAGCGCGCGCGACCGCCTCCACCTGCTCAGCGAGATGCCGACGCTGATCGTCTGGGGCGAGCGCGACCGCACGATCCCGCTCGCGCACGGCCTCGACGCCGCCGCGGCGATCCCCGGTGCCCGCTTCGAGACGCTGCCGCGCGCCGCCCACTTCCCCAACCTCGAAGACCCGGGCGGGCTCGCCCGCGTGCTGGCCGACTTCGTCGTCACGACCGAGCCCGCCCGCATCGAGGACGAGGACTGGGGCGACCTCGTCGGCCGCCGCGCGCGGGCGACGATGCGGCGGGTGGCGTGAGCACACAAGCCGTCGCGCGGTTCGGCTGACGCGCCACCGGGGAGAACCGCTGCCATGGACGAGCTGGCCCCCGGCCTGTGGCACTGGACCGCGTTCCGCGACACGATCAAGCGCACGGTCCACTCCGCCTACGTCGAGCGCAGCCGCACGCTGATCGACCCGATGCTGCCCGACGAGGGGCTCGCATGGTTCGCCGAGCACGGCCCGCCCGAGCGGATCGTGCTCGTCAACCGCCACCACCTGCGCCACAGCGCCCGCTTCGCCGAGCGCTTCGGCTGCAGCGTCCATTGCCACGAGGCCGGGCTGTGGGACCTGCAGGACCGAGGCGTCCGCGTCGAGGGCTTCCGCTTTGGTGACGAGCTGGTGCCGGGCGTCGTCGCGCACAGGGTCGCGGCGATCTGCCCCGAGGAGGCGGCCCTGCACATCGCGCACGAGCGCCACGGCGGGGCGCTGGCCGTCGCTGACGGCGTGATCCGCGGGGACGACGGCGAGCTGGCGTTCGTGCCGGACTTCCTGCTCGGCGAGGACCCCGAGGGCGTCAAGCGCGGGCTCGCCGACGCCTACGCGCAACTCGCCGACACGCTCGAGTTCGACGTGCTGCTGCTCGCGCACGGCGACCCGTGGGCCGGCGGCGCGCGCGAGGCGCTTGCCGCGTTCGCCGCGCAGCACGCCGGCGCCGCATAGGCGGGGCCGCCGCTCAGCGCAGGATGCCCGTGTGCCCGATCGAGTAGCGGCCGGGCTGCGGCCAGACGGCCAGCCCGTGCGGGCCGCTGCCGACTCTGATGCGGTGCAGCAGCCGCCCCGTGCGCGTGTCGATCGCGTAGACCTCGGCGTTGTAGCGGCCGCTCAGCCACAGCACGTGCCCGTTCGCAGAGACGCCGCCCATGTCCGGGCTGCCGCCGCCCGGAATCAGCCACTTGCGGTACGGCAGTCCGGTGCGGAAGGAGATCAGCGAGATCGAGCCTTCGCCGCGGTTGGAGACGTAGAGCGTCTTCGCGTCGCGGCTCGGATAGAGCCCGTGCGCGCCGCGGCCGGTCGGCTGCAGGCGGATCACTCTCCACGTGCGCGCGTCGATCAGCCACACGCCGTTGCTCATCATGTCCGCGACGTAGAACGTGCGCCCGTCGGGCGAGAGCTTGACGTCCTGCGGCATCGCGCCGGGTCTCAGCTCGATCCGCCGCAGCACGCGCTGGTGGACGAGGTCGAGGACGATCATGTCGCCGCCGAACTCGCACGAGACGAGCGCCGTGCGGCCGTCGGCCGTGTAGTCCATGTGGTCGACGCCGGGGCATTGCGGCACGTGCAGCGCGTGCTGCAGCTTCATCGTGTGCGGCTCGCGGAAGTCCAGCTCGCGGTGCGCCTCGGCGACGACGATCGCGTGCATGCCGTCGGCCGTGAAGTAGAGGTTGTACGGGTCGAGCACCGGGACCGGTCTGCCGGGTCTGCCGGTCAGCGGGTCGATCGGCGTGAGGCTGTTGCCCTGGTCGTTCGTGACCCACAGCGTCTTCAGATCCCACGACGGCGTGACGTGCTGCGGCAGTCTCCCGACGGCGAAGTGGGCGACGATCTTCCCGCTGCGCTGGGAGATCACGTCGACCGTGGCCGAGGTCGAGTTCGGCACGTAGACGAGCGGCAGCGCATGCCGGGCCGCGGGCGCGAGCGGGCCGGGGCGCTCGGCCGCGTAGACGTTCGCCGGCGACAGCGGCGGCGGGATCCGCCCGGGGTGCGGCGTCACGTCGGCGGCGGCCGCCGGGTGTCTGTGGAGCGGGTTCGTCGCGGATGTCGTCGTCCGCGTGCTCGTCTCGCTATGGCTTCCGCCGCAGCCGCCGAGGACCAGTGCCACGAGCGCCGCCGCAGCGAGCGCGGCCCACGACGCCTTGCGCCGGCTCATCGCGTCAGCTCCCAAGCGCTGCCGGCGACGCCGCCGCTCGCGTCGCGTCCGCCGACGAGCCAGATGACGTTGCCGAGCGTGGCCGCGCCAAGGTCCGACAGCGCGCGCGGCAGCGCGCCCGCCGCCCGCACGCGACCGCTGACGGGGTCGATCGCGAGGATCGCGCGCCGCTGGCTGCCGAGTGCGTCGCCGCGCCCGCCGAAGACGTAGAAGGTCCCGCCGAGCGCCGCGCCGGCGGCGTGCTCGAGCGGCTGCGGCAGCAGCCCGATCACCCGCACGCGCCCGCTCGCGGGATCGACGCTCACGATCTCGCGGCGCGCGTTGACGCCGTCGGTCCCGCCAGCGACGAGCAGCTGTCCGCCGACCGCCGCGACGGCGGCGTAGCGCAGCGGGTGGGGGAGCTTCGCGACGTCGCGCAGCGCCGGTTGGCCGGGCGTGTAGGCGAGCACGGAGCGCAGCGGCACGCTCCCGCTGTAGCCGCCGACGACGTACGCGGTCCCGCCGATCGCGGCGGCGGCGGAGTCGGAGATCCCGACCGGCAGGCGCGCGGCCGTGCTGACCGCGCCGCTCGGCGCGACTGACAGCACCGACGAGGACGTCCCGTTCGCGGCCGTGCCGCCGCCGAACAGCGCGATCCGATCGCCGAGCGACGCGGCGCCGACGTCGTGCAGCGCCTGCGGCAGCGTGCCGGCGCGGCGCGCGGCGGGGACGCCTGCGCCGGCGATGGCGACCACGTCCGCGACCGACGTGTCCTGCGCGCTCAGCCCGCCGGACGCCAGCACGCGCCCGCCGGCGACCGCGACGGCGGGGAGCTGGACGGGCGCCGGCAACTGCCGCGTCGCGACGATTCGCAAGCGCACGGAGGCGGCGCGCTGCGCCGCGACGGTCGTAGAAGGCGCCGTGGTGGTGTGGGCGGTCGCCGCCGTCGCAGCCGGCTTGGCCTGCGCGCCGCAGCCGGCGAGCAGGCCGAGCAGCAGCAGCCCGGCGAGGGACGTCGCGTGCGTGGGGGAGCGCCGCATTGCGCGCATACGATGGCACGTCCGCTTCGCCGTAACGGTCTCGCAAAGCACGCCCAACGCAGCTCCAACGTGCCGCGCGCGGCGGACCCCCCCACCCAGGCTCCCCGGCGCGGCGGCGAGCGTAGGCTGTCGGCCGATGAGCGGGTCTCTCCGTCCTCGTCGTGGACGACGACGCGCCCGTGCGACGCATGCTCGAGCGGACGCTCGGCGCCGAGGGCTACGCGGTGCGCGCGGTGCCCGACGGCGGCGCCGCGCTGGCCGAGGTCGAGCGCTCGGCGCCCGACCTGGTCGTGCTCGACGTGTCGATGCCCGGGCTCGACGGGCTGGCGGTCGCGCGGCGGCTGCGCGGCAAGCGGCTGGCGGTGCCGATCCTGCTGCTGACCGCGCGCGACGCCGTCGCCGATCGCGTCGCCGGGCTCGACGCGGGCGCCGACGACTACCTCGTCAAGCCGTTCGCGCCCGAGGAGCTGCTGGCGCGCGTGCGCGCACTGCTGCGCCGCAACCGCCCGGTGGCGGAGACGCTCGCCTTCGACGACCTGACGCTCGACCCCGACAGCGGCCGCGCCACCCGCGCCGGGCGCGAGCTGGAGCTGACCCCGCGCGAGGCCGAGCTGCTCGCGCTGCTGCTGCGCGAGGCGCGCACCGTCGTCACGCGCGAGCGCGCGCTGGAGGAGGTGTGGGGCGGCGAGCTGGAGGCGCTGCCGAACGTCGTCGACCGCTACGTCGCCTACCTGCGCCGCAAGCTCGGCGACCCGCCGCTGATCCGCACGGTGCGCGGCGTCGGCTTCGTGCTCGACCGATGAGATCGCCGGCCCGCCGCCTGCCGCTGCGCACGCGCGTCGCGCTCGCCGCCGGCGCGACGCTCGTGATCGCCGTCGCCGTGCTGGGCGCGATCACGTTCGCGCTCGTCGCGCGCCAGCTGCACCGCTCGCTCGACCGCGGCCTGCACGACCGCGCCGTGGAGGTCGCGCAGCTCGCCGCGACGACGCCGCAGCTGATCACCGCGCCCGGCGTGCTGGAGGGCCGCGTCGGCACGAGCGCCGCGTTCGTGCAGGTGCTCGATCGCCGTGGCCGCATCGTCGCGCGCTCGGCCGCGCTCGGCGGTCGCGTGCTGCCGGCCTCGCCGGCGCTGGAGCGCGCGCTGCGTGCGCGGCGCGCCGGCTACGGGACCGTCGACCTCGGCGGCGAGCGGCTGCGCCTCTACGCCGCACCGCTGCCGGCGATCGGCGGCGGGCCGGCCGCCGGTGGGGCGGTCGCGGTCGCGGGGGAGACGAGCGGCGTCGCCGGCACCCTGCAGCCGCTGCGCAAGCTGTTCGTCGTCGTGGCGCTGGCGACCGCGCTCGTCGCGGCCGCGCTTGCGACGCTGCTGACGCGCCGCGCGCTGCGCCCGCTCACGCGCCTGACCGCCGGCGCCGAGGCGATCGCGCGCACGGGCGATCCGGGCCGGCGGCTTCCGGCCGGCGGCGCGCAGGACGAGGTCGGCCGTCTCGCCGCGACGCTCAACGCGATGCTCGCCGCACTGGAGCGGGCGCGCGAGCGCGAGCGGCGCTTCGTCGGCGACGCCTCGCACGAGCTGCGCACGCCGCTCACCGCACTGCGCGGCAACGCCGCCTACGTCGCGCGCCACGGCTCCGACCCGGCGGTCCTGGCCGACATCGAGTCCGACGCGGAGCGCCTGAGCGCGCTGCTCGACGACCTGCTCGCGCTCGCGCGCGAGGACGCCGCCGCGCCGCCCGCGGACGCCGAGACGGTCGACCTCGCCGCGCTCGCGCGCGAGGTCGCGGCCGCCCATCCGGCCGCGAGCGTGCGCGCGCCGGACGGGCCGGTGCTCGTGCGCGGCGACCGCGCGGCACTGGAGCGCGCACTGCGCAACCTCGTCGAGAACGCCGAGCGCCACGGCCCTCCGGGCGGGGCGATCACGGTCGACGCCACGCTCGCCGACGGCCGCGCGCGGCTCGCCGTCAGCGACGAAGGCGCCGGCCTGACCGACGAGCAGGCCGAGCACGCGTTCGCGCGCTTCTGGCGCGGGCCGGACGCACCGCCGGGCGGCACCGGGCTCGGGCTCGCGATCGTCCAGGCGACGGCCGTGCGCCACGGCGGGCGCGCCAGCGCGCACGGCGCGACGTTCGCGCTCGAACTGCCGCCCGCGCCGCTCTCACACAGATCTCAAGGTCGAGGGGTAGAACCCCGCCCATGAGACGACTGCGCACCACTTCCACCGGCCGCCTGGTCGCGCTCGCCGTCGCGATCGTCGTGCTCGTCGCGGGCGTCGGGATCGCGCAGGCCGCGCTCCAGAGCAACCCCAAGCCGGCGCCCAAGCCGCTCGACGCCGCCGTCCACGACGCGCTCACCGCGCCGAAGGTCGACGGCGTCACCGCCCGGGTCCACTTCACGAACCACCTGATCCCGTCCGGCGCGCTGCCGGAGGGCACCGTCTCGCCGCTGATGGCAGGCGCCTCCGGGCGCGTGTGGATCGCGAACGACGGGCGCTTCCGCGTCGAGCTGCAGTCCGATGCGGGCGACGCGCAGGTCGTCTCCGACGGCACGACGCTCACGCTCTACGACGCCTCGACCAGCACCGCCTACCGCGTCGCGCTGCCGCAGAGAAGAGATGCCACGCAGCCGGCCGACAGCCACACGCCCCCGACGCTCGCGCAGATCGACAGAGCGATCGCGCAGCTCGGCACGAACTGGAACGTCTCGGGCGCGACGCCGACCTCGACCGCGCACGAGCCGACGTACACGGTGCGGATCGCGCCGAAGGGCGACGGCGGCCTGCTCGGCGCCGCCGAGCTGGCGTGGGACGCGAGCAACGGCGTGCCGCTGCGCGCGGCGATCTACGCCGCCGGCCAGTCCGGCCCGGTGCTCGAGCTGACCGCGACGCACGTCTCGTTCGGCCCGGTCGCCACGAGCGACATCGTCGTCCCGCCGCCGGCGGGGACGAGAGTCGTCGACCTCTCGCCGTCCGACGGCGCGAGCGGATCCGCCGACCACACGGGCACGAAGACGCACGCGAAACCCGTCACCGGCGTGACCGCCGTCCAGGCTGCGGTGCCGTTCACGCTCGCCGCGCCCGACCAGCTCGCCGGCCTGCCGCGCCACGACGTCTGGCTCGCCGGCCATGGCGCGAGCCCGGCCGCCGTCGTCACGTACGGCAGAGGGCTCGGCGGGATCGTCGTGGTCGAGCGCAAGGCGAGCGCGGGCGAGGCGCCGCTCGGTTCCGGCTCCGGCCGCAGCTCGCTGCGCCTGCCGCAGATCAACGTCAACGGCGCGACCGGCAACGAGCTGGCGACCGAGCTGGGGACCGTGCTGAGCTTCCAGCGCGGCGGCGTCGACTACGTCGTCGCCGGCTCGATCCCCGCCCAGTCGGCCGAGACCGCCGCGCGCCAGCTCGGATGAGCGAGGCCGCAGGGCACCCGATCGAGGCGCGCGGCCTCGTCAAGCGCTACGGCCACGTGACGGCCGTCGACCACGTCGACCTGACCGTCGAGGCCGGCAGCGTCTACGGCTACCTCGGCCCCAACGGCGCCGGCAAGACGACGTCGCTGCGGATGCTGCTCGGCCTGATCCGCCCGGACGAGGGCAGCGCGCGGCTGTTCGGCCGCGACCCGCTGGAGGAGGGCGCGGCGGCGCTCGACGGCGTCGCCGGCTTCGTCGAGGCGCCGCGCTTCTACCCCTACCTGAACGGGCGCAAGAACCTCGAGCTGATGGCCGCGCTCGACGGCGGCGACGCCCGCGAGCGGATCGACCAGGCGCTCGACACCGTCGACCTCGCCGACCGCCAGGGCGACAAGGTCAAGGGCTACTCGCACGGCATGAAGCAGCGGCTCGGGATCGCCGCCGCGCTGCTGCGCGCGCCGCGCCTGCTGCTGCTCGACGAGCCGACGACCGGCCTCGACCCGGCCGGCATGCGCGACATGCGCGTGCTCGTGCGGCGGCTCGCCGACGAGGGCATGACGGTGCTGCTGTCCTCGCACCTGATGGGCGAGGTCGAGGAGCTGTGCGACCGCGTCGCGATCGTGCGCTCCGGCCAGGTGATCTACGAGGGCGCGCTCGACGCGCTGCTGCACTCGACCGGCCAGAGCTATCGCCTGCGGACGACCGACGACGTGCGCGCGCAGGTCGTGTGCTCGGCGCAGGCGGGCATCCGCGAGGTGGAGAGCGGGGGAGACGGGATCGCCTTCGCGGTCGAGGGCGAGCGCGACCGCGCCGTCGCCGAGCTGTCGATCGCGCTCGTCGAGGCCGGCGTCGGGATCGTCGCGCTCGTGCCCGCCTCGGCCTCGCTCGAGGAGCTGTTCTTCCGCCTGACCGAGGGCGACGGCCTCGCCCCGTCCGGCGGCGACGGCGGGCCGCCCGCGGCCGACGCCCAGCCCGCCGGAGCGCGCGGCGGGGAGGCGGTCCGATGAGCGCCGTCGCCGAAGGCGCCCCGGCGGCGCCCGGGGATCACGATCTACCGCTGGGAGCTGCGCAAGCTGCGCGCGCTCAAGCGCACCTACCTCGGCTTCGGGATGGCGGCGATCGTGCCGATCCTGTTCGTGCTCGCGCTCAGCCTGCGCAGCGGACGCGGCCCGAACGACGTCCCGTTCGGCCGCTACGTGCGCGAGACCGGGCTCGCGATCCCGCCCGTGCTGCTGATCTTCGGCTCGATCTGGCTGTTCCCGCTGATCGTCGCGCTCGTCGCCGGCGACATCGTCGCCAACGAGGACGGCAACGGCACGCTCAAGACGATCCTCACGCGCTCGGTCGACCGCCACCAGGTGTGGATCGCGAAGGCGCTCGCCGCGCTCACGTACGCGCTCGCCGCGCTCGTGCTGTTCGCCGGCGTCGGGCTGCTGCTCGGCGGCCTGCGCTACGGCATCCACCCGCTCACGTCGTTGTCGGGCACGAAGATCCCGGTCGGCCGCGCGCTCGGGCTGATGGCGGCCGCGCTGGGCGCCTACATGCTGCCGGTGATCGCCGTCGTCGCGATCGCGCTGCTGCTGTCGACCGTGACGCGCAACTCTGCGGCGGCGATCGTCGGCACGCTGATGATCTCGCTGCTGCTGCAGCTGATCGGCGTCATCTCCGGCCTCGACTCGCTCAAGCCCTACCTGCTCTCGACGCAGTTCGACGCCTGGCAGGGGCTGCTGCGCGAACCGGCCGACTGGGCGCCGATCGTGCGCGCCGCGTGGGTCTGCGCGCTGTACGCGCTGCCGGCTGCGGCGGCCGGCCTGATCGTGTTCGTGCGCCGCGACGTCGCCGGCGGCTGACCGCACCGGCGCCGCCTGCGGCGCTAAGGTCGAATCATGGACCGCAAGTGGTGGACGCTGATCGCGGTGAACGTCGGCATCTTCATGCTGCTGATGGACATCACGATCGTGAACGTCGCGCTGCCCGACATCCAGCGCGAGCTGCACGCGAGCTTCCGCGACCTGCAGTGGGTCGTGACCGCCTACGCGCTGAGCCTCGCGTCGCTGCTGCTGACGGCCGGCTCCGTCGCCGACCTGTTCGGACGCCGGCGCCTGTTCGCGATCGGGCTCGTGATCTTCACCTTCGCGTCGATGACGTGCGGCCTCTCGACCGGGCCGCTGATGCTCAACGTCGCGCGCGCGGTCCAGGGCGTCGGCGGCGCGATCATGCTCGCGACCTCGCTCGCGCTGATCGCGGGCGCCTTCCACGGGCGCGACCGCGGCGTCGCGTTCGGCGTCTACGGCGCCGTGATCGGCGCGGCCGTGGCGGTCGGGCCGGTCGTCGGCGGCGCGCTGACCGCCGGCGTCGGCTGGGAGTGGATCTTCTTCGTCAACGTGCCGATCGGCGTCGTCGCGCTGGCGCTCACGCTCACGCGCGTGGACGAGTCGCGCGACCCGCACGCGACGGGCGTCGACTGGTCCGGCCTGGTGACCTTCTCCGGCGGGCTGTTCCTGCTCGTGTTCGGGCTCACGCAGGCCAACGACGCCGGCTGGGGGAGCACCCAGACGGTCGCCTGCCTCGGCGGTGCGGCGTTGCTGCTGCTCGCGTTCCTGGTCGTCGAGCAGCGCCAGACGCGCCCGATGTTCGACCTGACGCTGCTGCGCGTGCCGTCGTTCGCGGGCGTCTCGCTGCTGACGGTCGCGATGTCGGCCTCGATGTTCGCGATGTTCCTCTACCTCACGCTCTACATCCAGAACGTGCTCGGCTTCGGCCCCTTGCAGGCCGGCCTGCGCTTCCTGCCCGTCAGCCTCGTGTCGTTCGTCGTCGCGCCGTTCGCCGGGCGCCTGACGGTGCGGATGCCGGTGCGCTGGCTGTTGTCCGGCGGCCTGCTGCTCGTCGCCGGCGGCCTGGCGCTGATGAGCGGGATCACGGCGAGCTCGGGCTGGACGGCGCTGCTGCCCGGCTTCGTGCTCGCGGGCATCGGCATCGGGATGGCGAACCCGGCGATCGCCTCCACGGCGGTCGGCGTCGTGCCGCACCAGCGCGCCGGGATGGCGTCGGGCGTGAACAACACCTGCCGTCAGGTCGGCCTGGCGACCGGCGTCGCGGCGCTCGGCGCGGTCTTCCAGCACGAGCTGACGACCCGCCTCGGCGGCGGGATCTCGGGCGCGAGCGCGCTCGCCGCGCGACCGCCGGCCGGGCGCGCCCACGCCTTCCACGCCGCGTTCGCCGGCGCGCTGAGCGAGATCCTGCTGATCGCCACGGGCGTCGCGCTCGTCGGCGCGCTCGCCGGGCTCGTGCTCGTGCGCTCGCGCGACTTCGTCGCCGCGCACGTTCCGGCGCCCGCGGCGGCGGACGTCGAGCCGGTCGCCGAGCCCGCCGGCTGAGCGCCCGCTATGCGGCGGCGTCTGCGGCGCGGCGCACCGGCGGCACGAACAGGCGGCCGATCAGCGGCAGGTCGAGGAAGCCCTCGACGCTCGCGTACAGCAGCGCGACCTTCGGCAGCTCGCCGAGGTCGTCGATCACGATCGAGCGCGGCAGCCACTCGGGGCCGAACTTCGCGTTGAAGTCGCGCAGCGACTGGATCTGGAAGTAGGGGTTCAGCCCGCGCGCGAGCTTCTGCTCGAAGCGCCCGAGCCAGCCGGCGTCCTCGGCGCTGTCGAGCAGCCGGCCCCAGGCGGCGAAGTTGAGCGAGAGCCGCCGCACGCCTCTGCGCCCCAGCGCCAGCGCCGCGTTCGCGATCAGGTACTCGGTCATCCCGTTCGTCGAGTCGAGCTTACGGCGCATCAGGTCGAGCGAGTAGCCGGGATCCTCGCCGTAGGCGGGCACGAAGCGCAGGAAGCCGGCCGGCTCGCCCTTCGCGTCGCGCGCGACGGCGAGCAGGAAGTCCGGGTCCTCGCCCGCGACGTCCTCGCCCAGCTCCATCGTGAAGCCGCGCTCCTGCGCGCCTCTGCGCCACTCGTCGCTGATGGCGTTGAGCTGCGCCACCAGCGCCGGCGTCGCCTCCGACTCGCGCAGCAGCTCGAAGGCGTGGTCGCGCGCGACGCGGTTGACCGCCTCGCGCACCGGCTTCATCGCCGCGCCGTCGAGCGTGAAGCGGTCGCAGCGCAGGATCGCCTCGTCGCCGAGGTAGATCGCGCTCATGCCGCGCTCGCGGTACATCGGCGCGTCCGCCTCGCGCACGGCGAGGAACGCGACGCCCCAGCCGTGCTCGCGGCAGTGCCACAGGAACTCGTCGAGCACGCGACCGCGCGCCTGCGGCGGCCCGATCGGGTCGCCGGCGACCATCGCATGCCCGCGCACGTACGCGTACGCGATCAGCGACTCGCCGTCGCGCGAGAAGAAGTAGCTCTTGTCGCGCCGCAGCGCGAAGCAGGCGAGCGTGTCCGAGCCCCAGCGGCGCACGATCGCGCGGGCCCGCTCGCGCGCCTGCTCGTCGGGCGGCGTGCGCTGCACGAGCGGGCGGAAGATCAGGAACAGCAGGATCGCCAGCCCGGCGACGCCGAGCGTCAGCAGCGCGTCGCCGAAGAAGTCGCCGAACAGGTCGCGCCGGTAGTGGTAGTCGCCGTTCAGGCCGATCAGCCCGCCGAACGTCGTGCGCAGCACGCCGCCGGCGCTGAGCGACGGCGTCACGCGGTGCACCTGCGTCAGCAGCGTGACGACGCCGAACAGCAACACGCTGCCCAGGTAGAGCGGGACGAACAGCAGCGCGTCGGCGAGCGAGCCGGGGTCGCTCCTGGCGTGGAAGTCGTTGCGGTACCAGACGAACGCCATCAGCATCGCGAGGTTCGCCAGCACCGGGATCGGATGCGGGCCCTTGAGGATGTGCACGACGGTGGCCGCGCCGAACAGCACGACCGCGGCCCACCACGCGCGCCGCCGGCCGCGCGCGATCTGGCGCGAGACGGCGATCAGCGCGATGCCGAGCGCGACCGAGATCACGAACGTGACGACGCGGCTGGGCCGCTCGAGCAGCTCGCCGGCGCCGAACGACCAGTCGACGAGCGGCAGCGACGGCAGCAGCGAGATCACGCCGACGAGCGCCGTCAGCCACGCGAGCGGCTTCAGCGACCGCGGGTGGCGCGTGACCGCGACGGGGTGCGGGTCGTGCGCGGTCCGCAGGCCCTCGTCGTCCTCGTGCGCGTCCGGCAGCGGCGGCGCCAGCTCGCACGCCGTGTCGTCCGTGCGCGAGCCGTCGTCCTGCGGGCGCAGGGTGGGGAAGAGGATCACGTCGCGGATCGACTCGGCGCCGGCGATCAGCATCACGAGCCGGTCGAGCCCGATGCCGAGCCCGCCGGCGGGCGGCAGGCCGTACTCGAGCGCGCGCACGTAGTCGTCGTCGGCCGGCTCGGCCTCCTCGTCGCCGCCGTCGCGCAGCCGCGCCTCGGCCGCGAAGCGCGCGGCCTGGTCGACCGGGTCGTTCAGCTCGCTGTAGGCGTTCGCCAGCTCGCGCCCGCCGACGACCAGCTCGAAGCGCTCGGTCAGCTCCGGGTCGTCGCGATGCGCGCGCGCCAGCGGGGAGATCTCGCGCGGGTGGTCGAGCACGAACGTCGGCTCGATCAGCAGCGGCTCGCAGACCGCGTCGTAGATCTCGCTGAGGATCCGCCCGGAGCCCCACGCCTCCTGCCAGCCGACGCCGTGCCGCTCGGCGATCGCGCGCGCCTGCTCGACCGGCATCGACGGGTGCATCCGCTCGCCGGTGTGCTGCTCGACCAGCTCGATCATCGTCACGCGGCGGTACGGCGGTCTGAGGTCGAGCTCGCGCTCGCCGGCGTGCACGATCGTCGTGCCGTTGGCGGCCTGCGCGGCGGCGGCGACGAGCGCCTCCGTCAGCTCCATCATCTCGTGGTAGTCGGCGAACGCCTGGTAGGCCTCCAGCAGCGTGAACTCGGGGTTGTGGCGCGTGTCGATCCCCTCGTTGCGGAACACGCGGCCGATCTCGAACACGCGCTCCATGCCGCCGACGAGCAGTCGCTTGAGCGGCAGCTCGAGCGCGATCCGCAGGTGCATGTCGAGGTCGAGCGCGTTGTGGTGGGTGTGGAACGGGCGCGCCGCGGCGCCGCCCGCGCGGCTCAGCAGCACCGGCGTCTCGACCTCGTGGAAGCCACGCGCGAGCAGCGTCGTGCGGACCGCCGAGATCGCCGCCGAGCGGGCGCGGAAGACCTCGCGCGCGCGCGGGTTGACGACGAGGTCGACGTGCCGGTGGCGCGAGCGCGCCTCCGCGTCGGCGAGGCCGCAGCGCATGTCGGGCAGCGGGCGCAGCGCCTTCGACAGCAGCTCGCAGCGCGTCAGCTCGACCGTCAGCTCGCCGCTTCTCGACGCGATCGCCTCGCCCTCGGCGCCGACCCAGTCGCCGAGGTCGAGCGCGGCGAAGTCGTCGAGCGCCTGCTCGCCGAGCGCGTCGCGCCGCGCCAGCAGCTGGATCGTGCCGCTCTCGTCCATCAGGTCGGCGAAGCCGAGGCCGCCGTGGCGGCGCAGCGCGGTGACGCGGCCCGCCACGCGCGCGCGCTCGCCGCTGCGCTCGCCGGCCGCGAGGCCGCGGTGGCGCGCGCGCAGGTGCGCCGCGGTCGCGTCGCGGTCGAAGCGGGGCGGGTACGGCTCGGTGCCCCGCTCGCGCAGGCGCTCCAGCTTCGCGAGGCGGCGTGCGCGCTCGGCCTCCTCGAACTCGGTCGTCCCGGCGGGCGGCGTGGCTGCGCCGGTCGCCTTGTCGGTGGCGCTCACGGCTTCCCATGCTAGATGGTCGATTCCCCGATCTCGCGGCGCGAGGGTCACGCTGGGCGGCGCTGGGCGCCACGCGGCGTCTCGCCAATGCCACCAGCATTGGCTTCGACACCGCGCGTCCCCCAGCATCCGCCCATCGCACCCCTCGCATCCACGAATCTCGTGGAATCGACCATCAACGCGCCGTCCGGCGTGTCCGTTGCGGCGCTGTTAGTTACGTGGAAGGGCCGTGCGCGCCGCGCGCGAGCGCCGGCGGCTCCCATGCGTGCGCGAGCACGGCGATGCCGGCGAGCGTCGCCGCGAGCGCGGCGATCCCGACGGCCGTGCCGAGCGCGGTGGCGGACAGCGTCTCCGCGAACAGCGTGACGCCGAGCACGACGCTCGCGATCGGGTCGAGCGCCATCGCCGTGGCGATCGCGGGCGCCAGCGCGCCGGTCGCGAGCGCGAGCTGGTTGAGCGTCAGCGACGCGTAGCCGACGACCGCCAGGGCGTACAGGTGCCAGTCGGCGAAGATCGTGAAGAGGCCGTGGCGGATCTGGTCCCCGACCGCCTTCGTGAGCGCGGCGCTGAGCGCGAACAGCAGCCCGGCCCCGGCGCCGAGCAGCGCGGCCTTCAGCTTGCGCGGCGCTCTGCGCGCGAGCACGGCGAGCAAGGCGCTCGCGCCGCCGAGCGCCGCGCCGGCGATCAGCCACGCGTGCGGCGGCGCGTCGCTCCGCCCGCCGGAGGGGTTCGCGACGACGAGGAAGGCCGCGAGCGCGACCGTCACGAGCACGGCCGCGGCGACGTCGCGGCGGCCGACGTGCTGGCCGGTCAGCCGAGCGCCGAGCGGCAGCGCGAACACGACGCTCGCGATCAGCAGCGGCTGCACGACGGCGATCCGGCCGATCGTCAGCGCGACCGCCTGCGCGCCGAAGCCGAGCGCGTCGGCCGCGATGCCGGCGAGCCACACGGGTCTGCGCGCCATCCGCAGCAGCAGGCCGGAGTGCGAGCCCTTGGCCGTCGAGGGCGCGTCGAGACTCGCCTTCTGCTGCAGCACGGTGCCGAGCGCGAACAGCAGCGCGGCGAAGAGTGCGAGCAGGATCTCGAGCATCAGCGCCGCTCGCGGCCGGGCGCGAGCAGGAAGCGCGTCACCGTGGCGGCGAAGCGCGGATCGGCGGCCACGGTCGCGTGGCCGCGCCGTGCGAAGCGCACGAGCCGCCCGTCGGGCACGCCGCGCGCGACGTGCTCGAACGCGCCCGCGTCGTAGTAGGGGTCGCGCCCGCCGGCGACGACGAGCGTCGGCGCGCGCACCTCGCCGACGCGTTCGCGCACGTCGTAGGCGTCCTCCGCGGCGATCAGCGCCGCCATGTCCTCCATCGCGCCGGCGTCGGGCCACAGCAGCGGCCCGAGCGCCCAGCCGGCGAGCGCGAGCAGCGGCTTCGCCAGCGCGGCGAGGCGCGCGTGCAGGCCGGCGCGGCGACCGTCGGCCCACGGCAGCGGGTCCGGGACCATGTCGGCGAGCACGCGCCCGAACGCGCCGCGGCGGTCGCCCGCGCGTATGCGCTCCGCCAGCGCGCGCTGGTCCGCACGGCCCAGCTCGCCGAGCCGCGCGGCGGCCGAGACGAGCACGAGCCGGCGCACGACGTCCGGATGGTCGACCGCGAGCTGCAGCGCGATCGAGCCGCCGGTCGACAGCCCCAGCACGTCGACGGGCGCGTCGTACGCCTCGCGCAGCGCGGCCGCGTGCTGCGCCGCGATCGCGGCCATCGTCGGATCTCCGCCGTCCGCGACGAGTCCGGGCCGCGGCGCGAGCCACATGACGCGGAAGCGCTCGGCGAACGCGCGCGCGAGCGCCAACTCCGACCGCGCGATCGGCCCCGCCCCGATCGCCTGCTCCGGCGAGAGCCCAGGCAGGATCGCCAGCGGCGGCGCCTCCGGCGGGCCGGCCACGAGCGTAGGAAGCCCCGCGAGCGTCCCGTTCTGCGCCATCCGCTCCGCCATCTCGGCAATGATGACGTGGCCATGGCCGCGCCGTCCGTCCACCACCCGCTGTTCGCGCGCTTCTACACGCACGTGCTCGCGCGCAACGAGCCGGCCGAGCTGCGGGCGTTCCGCGACGAGCTGCTGGCCGGGCTGAGCGGGCGCGTCGTGGAGGTCGGGGCCGGCGCGGGTGCGAACTTCCCGCACTACCCGGCCGCGGTAAGCGAGGTTGTTGCGGTCGAGCCGGAGTCGTACCTGCGCGAGCAGGCGGTCGCGGCGGCCGTGGACGCGGCCGTGCGCGTGACGGTGCTCGACGGGGTCGCCGACGCGCTGCCGCTGGAGGACGACTCGTGCGACGCCGCCGTCGCCTGTCTCGTGCTGTGCTCCGTGCCCGACCAGGCGAGCGCGCTCGCCGAGCTGCGGCGGGTGCTCAAGCCGGGCGGGGAGCTGCGCTACTTGGAGCACGTGCGCGGCGCGACGCCGCGGATGGCGCGCGCCCAGCGCTTCGTCGACGCCACCTTCTGGCCGCACGCCTTCGGCGGCTGCCATACCGCACGCGACACGGTCGCTGCGATCGAGGCGGCCGGCTTCGCGCTCGAGCGCCACCGCGACCTGCAGCCGAGATCGCTGCCGTCGTTCCTGCCGATCGCACCGCAGGCGATCGGCAGCGCGCGGCGGCCCGCGTAGCGGGCGCCGGGTCTACGCCGCCTCGCGCACCACCCGCACGCCCCGCCCCGGCACGATCGTGACGCCGGTGGCGCGCATCGGCTCGGGCTTGGCGACGGCGAGCCGCAGCGGGGTGCGGGCGAGCACGCGCAGGATCGTCGCGATCTCGAACTGGGCGAAGCTCGCGCCGATGCAGCGCCGCACACCGCCGCCGAACGGCAGCCAGGCGTAGGGCGGGACCTCGTCGTTCAGGAAGCGCTCGGGGCGGAAGCGCTCCGGCTGCGGGTAGACGTCGGGGCGGTGGTGCGTGATCAGCATCGTCGCCGCCAGGTCGGTCCCGGCCGGGAGCTCGTGCGGGCCGATCTGCACGGGCTCGGTGACGGTCCGCCCGACGACCGGCACGACCGGCCGGATCCGCAGCACCTCTCTGACGACCGCGTCGAGGTAGGCAGGGTCGTCGTCCTCGTCGCTGCGCAGTTGCGCCAGCACGGCCGGGTTGCGCTCCAGCAGGTCGACCGCCCACGCGAGCGCGGTCGCGGTCGTCTCGTGGCCGGCCATCACCAAGGTGGCGAGCTGGTCGCGGATCTCCGCGTGGCCCATCGGCGTCCCGTCCTCGTGCTCGGCCTCGACGAGCATCGAGAGGATGTCCTTGCGCTGCGCGCGCTCGGCGGCCGGCATCGCGCGCCGCTCGGCGATCTCGGCGTAGAGCAGCGCGTCGACCGCGTCGCGACGGGCCTCGAACGTCGCCCGCGGGCGGATCGGGCCGAGGTCGCGGTGCAGCACCGTGCCCCAGAAGACGAGCACGCGCGCGCTCTGCAGCAGCAGCGGCAGCAGCCGGCGCAGCTCGTCCTTGCGCGCCTCGTCGGCGATCCCGAAGACGACCTCGAGGATCGCCTCCAGCGTCAGGCGCTCCATCCGCTCGTGCAGCTTGAACGGCTCGCCGATCGGCCAGCTCGCGACCTCCCGCTCGGCCAGCTCGGCGATCAGGTCGGCGTAGGAGCGCAGCCGCTCGCCGTGGAACGGCGGCAGCAGCAGCTTGCGCTGCTGCATGTGCGGCGCGCGGTCGAGCGCGAGCAGCGACCACGGTCCCAGGATCGGCTTGATCGGCGCGTTCGCGAGGCCGGCGTGGAAGATCTGCGGGTCGCCGGTGACGATCTGCTTGACGAGCTCGGGCGAGCTGAAGATCACCGACGTGCCGAAGCCGGGGCTGTTGACCGTGAACGGCTCGCCGTAGCGGCGGTGAACCGCCATCACGCTGGCGAGCGGGCTGCGGGCGAACTGCAGCGCCTGCACGATGCCGGGCAGGCGCGGACCTGGAGGGAGCGCGGAGCGCGGCGGCTGCGGCGGGGCGATGACGGTGGGGTCGAGAGTGGTCGTGCTCATCTGGCTGGTCAGCCAGCTTACGACACGACCTCCCGCAGGGACCCCGTCTCGACCTCGTAGACGAAGCCGCGCACGGCGTCGCGGTGCAGCAGGAACGGACTCGTGCGCAGGCGCGCGACGGCGCGGCGGACGTCGGCCTCGATCTCGTTGAAGCTCGTCGTCTGCCAGGCGGGGCGCGCGCCCGTCTCCGCCTCCAGCTCCTCGACGAAGGCGTCCTCGGCGAACGTGCGCATGCCGCAGTCGGTGTGCAGGATCACGATCACCTCGCGCGTGCCGAGCTTGCGCTGCGAGACGACGAGCGAGCGGATCGCGTCGTCGTTCGCGATCCCGCCGGCGTTGCGGATCACGTGCGCGTCGCCCTCGGCCAGGCCGAGCATGCGGTGCGGGTCGATCCGCGCGTCCATGCACGTCAGCACCGCGACCGGCTTGAGCGGCCGCGATCTCAGCTCGCCGTGCGCGAAGCCTTCCGCGTAAGCGGCGTTGTTCTCCAGCAGCTCGTCGGTCGTGCTCACGGCCGGCAAAGCTAGCGCGCGGCGCGGCGCGCGAGCCGCGCGGCGAGCTCGATCGCGGCCCAGCGACCCCACGCGGCGCTCACGTCGAGCACCCCCGCGACGAAGAACGCGAGCGGTCCCGTGGCGAGGCGAGGCGCAAGTCGCGAGCGCACGCCGCCACGGTATCGTTCGCCGCCCCCGATGGCCTCCGCACTGAAGACCAACGTCACCGAGCTGCCCGAATCGCGCGTCCGCGTCGACGCCGAGGTCCCCGCGGCCGAGGTCGAGAAGAGCGTCGCGCAGACCGCCAGACGGCTGGCGCGCGACACGCGCGTGCCCGGCTTCCGCAAGGGCAAGGTCCCGCCGCAGGTCTTCATCCGACGCGTCGGGCGCGAGTACGTGCTCGACGAGGCCGTGCGCAGCGCGATCGGCGGCTGGTACGCCGACGCGATCGGCGCCGCCGGCGTCGCGACGGTCGGCGAGCCGAAGCTCGACCTCGGCGACCTGCCGCCCGAGGGCGAGCCGCTGTCGTTCTCGATCGAGATCGGCGTGCGCCCGGTCGCGAGACTCGGCGACTACGCCGGGCTCGAGGTCGGCAAGCGCGAGGCGGCGGTCGACGAGGAGCGCGTCGCGCACGAGCTGGAGCACCTGCGCGAGCACCTCGCGAAGCTGGAGACGGCCGAGCGCGCGGCCGCGCAGGGCGACTTCGTGGTGGTGGACTACAAGGGCTCGATCGACGGCGAGCCGTTCGAGGGCGGCGAGGGCCACGACCAGCTGATCGAGCTGGGCGGCGGGCGCCTGATCCCGGGCTTCGAGGAGCAGCTCGTCGGCGCGAGCGCCGGCGACGAGCGCACGATCGACGTGACCTTCCCCGACGACTACGGTGCTCAGCACCTTGCCGGCAAGCCGGCGCAGTTCGCGATCTCCGTCAAGGAGGTGCGCGAGAGAGTCCTGCCCGAGCTCGACGACGAGCTGGCCGCCGACGCCGCCGGCTTCGACACGCTCGAGGAGCTGCGCGAGGACATCCGCGGCAAGATCGCCGAGCAGGAGAGCGGCGCGGTCGAGGCCGAGTTCCGCGAGGCGGTGCTCGACGCGGCCGTCGCGAACGCGACCGTCGAGGTGCCCGCCGCGCTCGTCGAGGCGCGCGCGGTCGAGCTGTGGGACCAGATGCTGCACTCGCTCAGCCACCGCGGGCTGTCGAAGGAGGCCTACCTCCAGTTCTCCGGCAGAACCGAGACGGAGATCCTCGACGAGGCCAAGCCGGATGCGAAGCGCGCGCTCGAGCGCGAGGCCGTGCTGGCCGCCGTCGTCGCCGCCGAGTCGATCGAGCCGAGCGACGAGGAGCTGGCCGAGGCGCTCGCCTCGACCGCCGAGCGCGAGGGCGCGAGACCGGAGCAGCTGCTCGAGCGCGTGCGCAAGGCCGGCACGCTCGACGCGCTGCGCGAGGACGTCGCGACGCGCAAGGCGATGGACCTGCTGGCCGAGCGCGCGAAGCCGATCTCGCCCGAGCAGGCCGAGGCGCGCGAGAAGCTGTGGGTGCCCGACAGCGCCAAGGGGGAGAGAAGAGCAGCGAGAGCTGCGGCCAGAGCGGCCAGACCCGCCAGACCGGCGGCCAGAAGAGCCGCCAGAGCCGCTCCCAGAGGCAGAGCGAGAGCCGCCGCCAGAAGAGCCTGAGCGGCTCCGCGCCCGCCGCGGCGAGCCCTCGGGCGGCTGCAGGGCGGTTGCTAGACTCGCCCCACCGGTCGGTCGCTGACGTACTCGGCTCGCCGGCAGGATTCGAGCCGAGGAAGCGAAACAAAGCGAGGACTATGAGCCCCCTTGTACCGATGGTCGTGGAGCAGACGTCGCGCGGAGAGCGCGCGTTCGACATCTACTCCCGCCTCCTGAACGAGCGCATCATCTTCCTCGGCACGCCCGTCGACGACCAGATCGCGAACCTGATCGTGGCCCAGCTCCTGCACCTGGAGTCGGAGGACCCCGACAAGGACATCTCGCTGTACATCAACTCCCCGGGCGGCTCGGTCTACGCGGGCCTCGCGATCTACGACACGATGCAGTTCATCAAGCCCGACGTGCAGACGATCTGCGTCGGCATCGCGATGTCGATGGGCGCCCTGCTGCTGAGCGGCGGCGCGAGAGGCAAGCGCATGGCGCTGCCCAACGCGAAGATCCTGATCCACCAGGTGTCCTCGTCCTTCCAGGGTCAGGCGACCGACATCGAGATCCACGCGAGAGAGATCATCGACATCCGCCGGCGGCTCGACGAGATCATCGCCTTCCACACGGGCAAGCCGGTGGACAGCGTCAAGGGCGACACGGAGCGCGACTACTTCATGAGCTCCGAGGAGGCGAAGGACTACGGCATCATCGACCGGGTGATCACCCAGCACTAAGGTCGAGGCCGGCTCCTGCCGACCACTGGGAGAGCGACATGGCACGTCCCACGGATACCAACGAACAGCTCCTCTGCAGCTTCTGCGGCAAGTCCCAGCGCCAGGTCAAGAAGCTGATCGCCGGCCCCGGCGTCTACATCTGCGACGAGTGCATCGATCTCTGCAACGAGATCATCGACGAGGAGCTGACGGCGCCGCCGTCGTTCGACCTCGAGCACCTGCCCAAGCCGCGCCAGATCTACGACGTGCTCAACGAGTACGTCGTCGGCCAGGAGGCCGCCAAGCGCACGCTCTCCGTGGCGGTCTACAACCACTACAAGCGCGTCCAGATGTTGCAGTCGGACGACGACGACATCGAGCTGCAGAAGTCGAACATCCTGCTGCTCGGGCCGACCGGCTGCGGCAAGACGCTGCTCGCGCAGACGCTCGCGAAGATCCTCAACGTGCCGTTCGCGATCGCCGACGCGACCGCGCTGACGGAGGCCGGCTACGTCGGCGAGGACGTCGAGAACATCCTCCTCAAGCTGATCCAGGCCGCCGACTACGACGTCAAGAAGGCCGAGACCGGGATCATCTACATCGACGAGGTCGACAAGATCGCGCGCAAGGCCGACAACCCGTCGATCACGCGCGACGTGTCCGGCGAGGGCGTGCAGCAGGCGCTGCTGAAGATCCTCGAGGGAACCACCGCGTCGGTGCCGCCGCAGGGCGGGCGCAAGCACCCGCACCAGGAGTTCCTGACGATCGACACGACGAACATCCTCTTCATCTGCGGCGGCGCGTTCGCCGCTTTGGATCAGGTGATCGAGCGCCGCATCGGCAAGCAGGGGATCGGCTTCGGCGCGGCGATGGAGGAGGTCGTCGAGTGGGATCCGGGCAACATCTTCGAGAACTGCCTGCCCGAGGACCTCGTCCAGTACGGCCTGATCCCCGAGTTCATCGGCCGCCTGCCGGTGATGTCGGCGGTCCACCAGCTCTCCCAGAACGAGCTGATGACGATCCTGACCGAGCCGCGCAACGCGCTCGTCAAGCAGTTCCAGCGCTTCTTCCAGTTCGACGGGATCGAGCTCGTCTTCGCCGACGAGGCGCTCGTGTCGGTCGCCAACAAGGCGCTCGAGCGCGAGACCGGCGCGCGCGGACTGCGGTCGATCATCGAGGAGGTCCTGCTCGAGGTGCAGTTCGAACTGCCCTCGCGCCGCGACGTCAAGAAGTGCGTCGTCACGAAGGAGACGATCGACAAGGGCAACCCGCCCACGCTCGTCACCGAGGCCGCCCCCGCGGACGCCGCCGACGACGGCGACCTCCGCGAGGAGTCGGCCTAGCTTTCAGCGCGGCCTCCGGCCGTGCTCTCAGCCGCGCCGGTACGCCGGCGCGCGGGTCGCCTCTCGCTGGAGAGGCCAGTCGAGAATTCGCGCGGGCGCCCCGCATCGCGAGCGGGATCCGCAGAAGCCTCTCCAGCAAGAGCGCCCGCGCGCGGCTACTCGGGCGCTGCGTGTTGAGCAGCCGGCTCGCCGTCCGCTCACCGATCGTGCCGCGGTGCCACGAGCGCAGCCACCCGGGCGTTCACGGCGGCTGCTGCGTTGATGCGCGACTCGGGCGAGCGATACCGCCGCAGTGGGCGTCCACGCCAGTTGATCTGTCGCTCATGGAGCGGTGGGAGGGGCGGTCTGCGAGCACGCCGCTCCGCTTCGCGCTGTTGATGCTCCGCGACGTGCTCAAGCGCAGCGCGCAGCCGTTCCGCGGGCGGCATCGCCAGGGTGCGTCGAACGATCTCCTCGACTGATTCCGTCATGTGGGACACGATCGCGACTGCGACGGCTTTGGTCTACAGCGCATGACTGGCATGCAGGGCTGGCGCCGATGCACAGCAGTAGCCGAATGCGGAGGTGGAGCCGACTTGTGCCCCGGCTGGGGCCTTCGACGCGTCGAATCAACGCGTCGGTAGAATGGGGGCATGCACGTCATCGAAGACCCGATCGCAACGCGGCAGTCTGTGGGCAAGGTCCTGTCGTTCGGGGCTCCTACGACAGAGGCGCCGCTTCGCACGCTGCGCCGGCACGCCGCTCTGTCGGACGGAGCGTCAGTGCCGTTGCGCAGTCCAAACGGTCGCCTGCTCGGCCGCCTGCATCTGTACAGCTCGCTGAACACGGACGCGGCTCGCCTCTTTCGCCGCCGTGATCACCCTGCCGCCGCGCGGCTTGCGAAGCGAGCGCATCAGGTCGAGCAGTCGGCGGCTGCCCGCCACGTCATACGGGCGATCGAGCGCATCGCCAGCCAGGTGCCGGTCGACGCGTGGGACGTGCGACGCACGGACCCCGCGGCGCAACGCTTTCGGGCGTACATGGACATGCGCGGTGCCGCGAGCTGGGAGGCGGTCGAACAGCCTGTGCTGTGGCGCTCATGGGTGAGTGAGCCTCAAACCTGGCTCGGCGACGAGGGCGGTGGCGAGCTGCGTGCAGCGATGGGTGAGCTGGCAAGTCGTGTCGCCAAGGCACGGTCCGAAGAGCCGGCTTTGGTGAGGTTGACGGAGTCGGGCGCGATCACGACACGCATTGGCATCGTCGAGCGGCTGGATCCGGTTGTGGCCGAGCTGCTGAGCCCCGACGGCACGCGGTTCGTCGTTCCCCGTCGGGATCTGGAGCGAGAGGGACTCGCGGTTGTCGGCCAAGCGGTGACCGCGCTGCGCGAGGAGATTCCAGACGGACCCGTGCTCGACTTCTATGCGGCCGCTGCGCGTCTCGACCTCGTGTCTGAAGTGGACGACCTGGATCCCTTCGGTCCACCGGCGATGGTCCGCCTCGACGAGGGCGAGAGCGCTTGGCTGGAGCGCGTCATCGCCTCGGAGCCCAGGACGGTGCCGATCATCCCGCTCCCGTTCGCGCAGGACGGCCCCTGAGTTGCGCGTGCTCCGCGGCGACCTCGTCATGGCCGAGGTCCATGGGGAGGATGCAGACCTGCTGGCGGGGTTCTCGTGCTCGACGGGGCAGTGGTTCGAGGATGAAGTCGAGCGCCACATTCGCGTCGATGCGTTTCGTCGTGGCACTGACCACGAGGATCCGTACCGGCTGTTGCTCTTCTTCAAGGACGACGACCTATGGGCTGTCGGCGCTCATCAGCCAGAGGAGCTCGAGATGACGAGCGGTGACTCGCTGATGACGACGCGCCTTGTGGTGCTGGCCGTCGCGCTCGAATATCAGGGCCGTCGATCAGAGTCCGGTGACCGCTACGGAGAGGTGGCGCTGGCGAGTCTCATCCAAGATGCGGTCCAGTACCGCAACACTCGGACCGTGACTTGCCTCATCGCTCACGAGAACGTCCGGAGCCAGCGCCTGTGCCGACGACGGGGGCTCACGTCCGAAACGACAGCCAGCCGGCGGTACCTGCGTCTGGCCGGGACCTTCGTGCTTGCCGGCCAAGCACCGTCGGGATAGCCGGCGTCATCCGGTTGGCGCAGGTGCTTGCCGGCGAATCGCCAATACACTTGCCCCTCATGTCCACGCTGGAGGCCAAGACGCGTTACGACGCTGCGGAGGTGGAGCCGCGGATCGTCAGACGGTGGCTCGACTCGGGGCTGTTCCACGCCGATCCGGACGGGGACGGGGAGACGTACTCGATCGCGGTGCCGCCGCCGAACGTCACGGGCGCGCTGCACATGGGGCACGCGCTCAACGGCTCGATCCAGGACGTCCTGATCCGCTATCACCGCGCCCGCGGCAAGCGGACGAAGTGGATCGCCGGCACCGACCACGCCGGCATCGCGACGCAGAAGCAGGTCGAGAAGCGCCTCGCGGAGGAGGGATCGAGCCGGCAGGCGATCGGGCGCGAGGCGTTCGAGGCGCGCGTGTGGGACTGGCGCGAGGAGTTCGGCGGGACGATCATCGAGCAGTTCCAGCGGCTCGGCGCCTCGCTCGACTACGAGGACGAGCGCTTCACGCTCGACGCCGGCTACCACGAGGCGGTCGTGAAGGTCTTCGTCGACCTGTACGAGAAGGGCTTCATCTACCGCGACAACTACATGGTCAACTGGGATCCGGGCAGCGGCTCGGCGATCTCCGACCTGGAGGTCGAGGACCGCGAGGTCGTCGACCAGCTGACCTACGTCGCCTACCCGATCAAGGACAGCGACGAGACGATCACCGTCGCGACCGTGCGCCCCGAGACGATGCTCGCGGATACAGCGGTGGCAGTGAATCCAAACGATCACCGGTACGAGCACCTGATCGGCAAGACGGCGATCCTGCCGCTCGTCGGGCGCGAGCTGCCGATCATCGGCGACGACTACGTCAAGCTCGACTTCGGCACCGGCGCGCTGAAGATCACGCCCGGCCACGACCCGAACGACTTCGAGATCGGCCGCCGCCACGGGCTGCCCGAGCTGAGCGTGATCGGCGAGGACGGCCGCATGACCGACGAGGCCGGCGAGCGCTTCGCCGGCATGACCGTCAAGCAGGCGCAGGACGCGGTCGTCGCGGCGCTGCAGGCCGAGGGCCGGCTGGTGAGAGTCGAGGAGTACCCGCACGTCGTGCCGTTCAGCCACCGCTCCGGCGAGCGCATCGAGCCGCTCATCAGCCTCCAGTGGTTCATGCGCATGGACGAGCTGGCCAAGCCGGCGATCGACGCCGTCAAGGACGGCCGCGTGAGGATCCACCCCGAGCGCTGGACGCGCGTCTACCTCGACTGGATGGAGAACATCCGCCCCTGGTGCGTCTCGCGCCAGCTGTGGTGGGGCCACCGGCTGCCCGTTTGGTATCGCGGCGACGAGACCTACGTCGGCGCGACCCCGCCCGAGGGCGACGGCTGGATCCAGGACCCCGACGTGCTCGACACGTGGTTCTCCTCCGCGCTGTGGCCGTTCGCGACGCTCGGCTGGCCGCAGCAGACGCCGGCGCTGAAGGCCTTCTACCCGACGAACGTGCTCTCGACGGCGCGCGACATCCTCTTCCTGTGGGTCGCGCGGATGATCATGATGGGCCTGGAGTTCGCGGGCGACGTGCCGTTCGAGGACGTCTACATCCACTCCGTCATCCAGGCGCCTGACGGCCGCCGCATGAGCAAGTCGCTCGGCACCGGGATCGACCCGCTCGACGAGATCGAGAAGCATGGCGCCGACGGCGTGCGCTTCGGCCTGCTCGCGATGTCCTCCTCGCAGGACGTGCGCTACTCGGCCGAGAAGGTGCAGCAGGGCGAGCAGCTCACGAACAAGCTGTGGAACGCGTCGCGGCTGATCCTCACGCGCGTCGATCCCGACGCTCGCGCGGCCCGGGTGGGTGGGGACAGACTCGCGATCGAGGACCGCTGGATCCTCTCGCGCCTCGCCGCCGCACGCGCGACGGTCGAGCAGCACGTCGGCGAGTTCGACTTCTCGCACGCCGCGCTCGCGCTCTACGACTTCGTCTACGGCGAGCTGTGCGACTGGTATCTGGAGCTGGTCAAGCCGCGCCTGTACGAGGCCGAGGGGGAGGAGCGCGCCGACCTCGACGCGACGCTGCTGCACGTCCTCACCGAGACGCTGCAGCTCGCGCACCCGGTGATCCCGTTCGTGACGGAGGAGATCTGGTCGTTCGTGCCCGGCGCCGAGGGACTGTTGGCGGAGCGACAGGCCGGCGCGGCGAGCGACGCCCGCGACGCCGACGCCGAGCGCGCGCTCGCCGACGCGATCGCTGCCGTGCAGGCGCTGCGCGGCTGGCGCGACGGCGTCGGCGCGGCCGCCGGCGCGCGCATCCCGGCGCGGCTGGAGGCCGACGGCTACGAGCAGACGGCGGCGCACGTCGCGCGGCTCGCGCGCTTCGAGCTGGGGGAGGCCGACGGCGCGGCCGACGCCGCGACGATCGCGGTCCCGGGCGGCGCGCTGATCGTGCACGCGAGTGACGCGGTCGACCTCGGCGCGGCCGAGCGCAAGCTCGACGAGCGACGCGCGACGCTTGAGAAGGAAATCGCCCGCGGCGAGGGCAAGCTCGCCAACGAGGGCTTCGTCGCCAAGGCGCCGCCCGCGGTCGTCGAGGCCGAGCGCGCGAAGCTGGCCGCGCTGCGCGAGGAGCTGGGCGCGCTGTGAGCGGCCAGCACTGGAGCGTCGAAGACGCGGAGCGCTACCTGCTCGGGCTCGAGCTGTTCGGCATGCGCTTCGGCCTGGACCGCATGCATCGCCTGATGACGACGCTCGACCAGCCCGAGCGCCGCTACGACACGATCCACGTCGTCGGGACGAACGGCAAGTCCTCCACGACGCGGATGATCGCGGCGATCCTCCAGCACCACGGCCAGCGCGTCGGCGCGTACCTGTCGCCGCACCTCGTCTCGTTCGCCGAACGCATCCGCGTGAACGACCGCGACGTCGAGTCGCGCGCGTTCGCGCGCGCCGTCGAGCGCGCCGCGCACGCCGCCGCGCTCGTCGACCGCAGCCAGCACGAGGACGACCGCGTCACGCAGTTCGAGGCGCTCACCGCCGCCGCCTTCTCCGAGCTGGCCGCGCACGAGGTCGACGTGGCCGTCGTCGAGGCCGGCCTCGGCGGCCGCTGGGACGCGACCAACGTGCTGCCGTCGAAGGTCCAGGTCCTCACCACGGTCGGTCTGGAGCACACGCGCTGGCTCGGCCCGACGGTGCGCGACATCGCGCGCGAGAAGCTCGCCGTCGTGCGCGACGGCGCGACGCTCGTGGTCGGCAGCGGCCTGCATCCCGACGCGCTGGAGGAGGCCCATGCCGCGGCCGAGCGCCACGGCGCGCGGCTCGTGCAGGCGCCCGCGGACCCCGGCGTCGAACTGGCCGCTGCGGGCGCCTTCCAGCAGCGCAACTTCGCGCTCGCGCGCGCCGCCGCCGAGGCGTATCTCGGCGAGCTGCAGATCGAGCGCGTGCGCGCCGCCGCCGCGGCGGTCACCGTCCCGGGCCGCCTGCAGATCGTCGCGCACGAGCCATTGACGGCGCTCGACGGCGCCCACAACGCGGAGGGCGTCGCCGCGCTGGCCGAGTCGCTGCCGCAGCTCACGGCCGGGCGCCGGCTCGTCGCGGTCGTCTCGATCCTCGAGGACAAGGACGCCGCCGGCATGCTGCGCGCGCTGCTGCCGCACGCCGAGCACGTCGTCTTCACGCGCAACCAGAATTCGCGCGCGCTCCCACCGGCGACGCTCGGCTCGCTGTGCGCGCAGCTCGGCGGTCCGTCGTGCGAGCTGGAGGCGGACCCGCGCCGCGCGCTCGCACGCGCCCGCGAGGTGGCCGGCGCCGGCGGCGTCGTGCTCGCGACCGGATCGATCTATCTTGTCGCCGACCTGCTGCGGCCCGCCGGGCAGCGCAGCGCCTCGATGCTTTGATGGACGATCTGATGGAACCCGGAGACGGACCGCGCTTCCTGCCGATGATCGGGCTCGTGGCGGCCGTCGTGGCCGTCGTGATCCTCGTGTTCTTCGCGATCGGCTACGCGTTCGGCCGCATGTTCCTGTAGTCCCGCAGCCGGGGCGCAGGCGCGCGGGAACGGATTGCCGCGCCGCCCGACCCATTACACTCGCCCCCGAATGCCCCCGTTCGCCATCTTCGGGATCAACAGCAGCGGCCTCAGCCTGGCCGTCAACCTGGTGATCCTGTGCCTCGTCGTGATCTGGATCGCGCTCGTCTACTGGACGTACGCGGATGCGCGCCGCCGCGTCGAGGACCCGATGCTCGTCGCCTGTGCGACGGCCGCCTCGCTGTTCCCGTTCGTCGGCACGTTCGTCTACGTGATCGTGCGCCCGCCCGAGTACCTCGAGGACGTGCGCGAGCGCGAACTGGAGATGCAGGCGGCCGAAGCGCGCCTCGCGGAATCCGGCTACCACCTCTGCCCGCACTGCGACTACGAGGTCGAGAAGGACTTCCTGCGCTGCCCGAGCTGCCTGCGCAAGCTGAAGGACCCGTGCACGAGCTGCGGCAGACCGCTCGACCCGTCGTGGAAGATCTGCCCGTACTGCGAGGCCGAGGTTCCGGGCCAGTCGACCGCCTCGCGGCGCCGGCGCCGGCGCACGAGCGAGACCGCCGAGACGGCGGCCGCCGAGAGCGCCGCCGAGCCGACCTCGTAGGCTTCCCGCCGCGGCCCGGCTGCGTTTGCCGAGCCGCCTCATCCTGAACCTGAGACTCAAGGAGACACTGCCGTGGACCGGACCCTCATCCTGGTCAAGCCGGACGCCTTCGCGCGCGGCCTGACCGGCGAGATCCTCGCCCGCTTCGAGCGCAAGGGCCTGAAGATCGTCGCGCTGGAGCGCCAGCACATCTCGCGCGAGACGGCGGAGACGCATTACGCCGAGCACAAGGAGCGCCCGTTCTTCGGCGAGCTCGTCGACTTCATCACGTCCGGCCCGCTCGTCGCGGCCGTGCTGGAGGGCCACGAGGCCGTCAAGGCAGCACGCCAGGTGATCGGAGCGACGAATCCGATCGAGGCTGCGACGGGTTCGATCCGTGGTGACTACGCGCTCGAGGTCGGCCAGAACATGGTCCATGGCTCCGACTCCGACGAGTCCGCCGCGCGAGAGGCAGCCATCTTCTTTCCGAAGCTGGGCTGAGCTGACGCACCTCGTCCTGGCATCCCGCTCGCCCCAGCGGCGGGCGATCCTCGAGCAACTCGGCGTCGCCTTCACCGTCATGGTGAGCGACGTCGAGGAGCTTGTCTCGGGCGACGCCGTCGAGGTCGCCGTCGAGAACGCTGTTCGCAAGGCCCAGGCCGTGTGGCGGGCGGGTCCTGTCGCCGGTGAAGACGATTCCGCGGGCGGGGCCGCGGAAGTCGTCTCACCCGCGCCACCCGCCCGATCGGCGCCGGTGGTGCTCGGCGTCGACACGGTCGTCCATCTCGACGGCGTGCTGTACGGCAAGCCGGCTGATGAAACCGAGGCGCGACTGGGGCTTCAGCGCCTCGCAGGCCGCACGCACGAGGTCGTCTCTGGGCTCGCGGTCATGGAGGAGGGGGGGACGCGCACGGCGTCGGTGACGACGCGCGTGTCGTTCCGCGACGTCGATCCCGCGACGCTCGACTGGTACCTCGCCACCGAGGAGTGGCGGGAGCGGGCTGGGGGGTATGCGATCCAGGGGCGCGGGGCCGCGCTCGTGGCGGGGATCGAGGGCGATTACCTGAACGTCGTCGGCCTGCCGGTGACGGCGCTGCTGGAGCTGCTGCCCGGAATCTTGCACGCGGACTTCTGAATCCGCGATTTGCAGCGGCTTCGCGCCAACGACAGGCGCGTTGCAGGCTGGCCTGGACGGTCGCGTCCGCTACACTCCGGCGCTGAGCGAAGGCCCCCGCAGAACGCGTTGCCATGGCGCGCTCCGACCCCTAGCTCGCCTCCCCTCTCACCACGCATGGGCTTCTTCAGCTACCTGACCGGGTTCGGCGGCCGCGACATGGCGGTCGATCTCGGAACCGCCAACACGCTCGTCTACGTGCGTGGGCGCGGCATCGTGCTGTCGGAGCCGTCCGTCGTCGCCGTCGACTCGCGCAGCGGCGAGGTGCACGCGGTCGGGATCGAGGCCAAGCGGATGCTCGGCCGCACGCCCGGCACGATCTCCGCGATCCGTCCGTTGAAGGACGGCGTGATCGCGGACTTCGAGGTGACGGAGGAGATGCTGCGCCACTTCATCCAGAAGGTGCACCAGAACCGCTGGGCGCACCCGAGGGTCGTCGTCTGCGTGCCCTCCGGGGTCACGGGCGTCGAGAAGCGCGCGGTCGAGGAGGCGTGCCTGTCGGCGGGCGCGCGGCAGGCCTACCTGATCGAGGAGCCGATGGCGGCTGCGATCGGGGCGGGGCTGCCGGTCGGGGAGCCGACCGGCTCGATGGTCGTCGACATCGGCGGCGGCACGTCCGAGGTCGCCGTCATCTCGCTCGGCGGGATCGTCGTCTCGCAGTCGATCCGCGTCGGCGGGGACGAGCTGGACGAGGCGATCATCAACTACGTCAAGCGCGAGTACAAGCTGCTGATCGGGCAGCAGACGGCCGAGGAGGTCAAGCTCGAGATCGGCTCCGCCTACGAGATGGACGAAGAGGTCCAGGCGGAGATCCGCGGGCGCGACATGGTCTCGGGGCTGCCGAAGACGGTGGTCCTGACGAGCGAGGAGATCCGCGGCGCGCTCGAGGAGCCGATCTCGCAGATCATCGACGCCGTCAAGGAGACGCTCGACCAGGACTCCTCCCGAGCTCGCCTCCGACATCATGGACCGCGGCATCATGCTCGCGGGCGGCGGCGCGCTGCTGCAGGGGCTCGACGAGCGCCTGCGCCACGAGACGCAGATGCCGGCGCACCTGGCGGAGTCTCCGCTCACGTGCGTCGCGGTCGGGTCGGGTCGCTCGCTCGAGGAGTTCGAGGCGATCCACCGGTCGCACAAGACTTCCCGCAACAACCGGCGTCGCCGCTACTGACGCGCGCCGGCCGCACTATGACTTCGGAGTCCCTCACACCGTGTACGACAAGCAAGTCCGCCGCCGGCGGGCAGTGCTCGCGCTGCTCGTCGTCGTCTCCCTGATCCTCCTGACCGCCTACTTCGGCGAGTCGGCCGGGAGCCCGCTGCACAGCGTGCAGCGCGGCGTGGTCGCGGTGCTCTCGCCCGTGCAGGAGGGCGCCAGCCGCGCGCTCAAGCCGGTGCGCGACCTGTTCGGCTGGTTCGGCGACACGGCGCGCGCGAAGACGGAGCGCGACCAGCTCAGAAGACAGCGCGACGCGCTGCTGCAGAAGGTCGCCGGCTACGAGGTGGCGATGCAGAACCTCAAGCAGCTGGAGGGCATCCTCAACGTCGACGACAACAGCGGTCTGCGCGGCTACGACCAGCACACCGCGCGCGTCATCGGCCGCTCCGCGAACAACCTGCTGCTCGACAGACTGCAGCTCGACGCCGGCAGCGGCGACGGCGTGCGCGTCGGCGACGCGGTGATCGGCGACGGCGGCCTCGTCGGGCACATCAGCTTCGTCGGCTCCGACTTCTCGTTCGTGACGCTCATCACCGATCCCAGCTCGGCCGTCTCCGTCAGAGTGCTGAACGCCGCCGGCGACTTCGGGCTGATGAAGCCCTCCGTCGGCAACCCGCTCGACCTGCTCGTGCAGCTGCTCCCGCGCGGCGCCCACATCCAGCAGAAGGACATCGTCGTCACGGCCGGCTCGCGCTCGAGCAGCCTCGAGTCGCTCTACCCGCCGGACATCCCGGTCGCGAGCGTCGCGAGGGCCGACCCGGAGGAGCTCGACACCGACCAGCAGGTGCACGTCTCGCCGATCGCGGATCTGCGCCACCTCGAGTTCGCGCAGATCCTGATCGCGTCGAACCGGTCCGGCCAACAGCGCGCGCAGGTGGGGGCCGCGGGCGGGCCATGAATTCCGGCGACGGCTACCAGCTCCCGCTGCGGCTCGCCGCGCTCGGCTTCCTGACGGTGGTCGTGCAGATCGCGGCCGTCTCGCAGGTGACCGTCTTCGGCGTCAGCGCCGACCTCTCGCCGCTCGTCGTCGCGTCCGTCGGGCTGCTGGCCGGCTCGCTGCCGGGCGCGATCTTCGGCTTCGCCGTCGGGATGTTCGTCGACGTCGCGCTCGTGCAGACGCTGGGCGTGTCGTCGCTGCTGTTCATCGCGATCGGCTACGGCGCCGGCCGCCTGCGCGAGCTGCGCGACCCCGCGCACGGCCTCACGCCGCTCGCCGTCGGCGCCGCGGCGACGGCGTTCGCGACGGTCGGCTTCGCGCTGATGCAGTTCATGCTCGGCGTGCGCGCGCCGGTCAGCTGGCTGCTGCTGCGCCAGGTCGTCGTGACGATCCTGCTCGGCTCGCTGCTCGCGCTGCCCGTCTACGCGCTCGTACGGCGGATCGTGCGGGGCTCGCTGCCGCAGGACCCGCGCCGGCGGCGCCGCCGCGCGTACACGACCGGCGGCCTCTCGCCGTTGCAGCGACCGTCGGCGGGCCGATGACGGGGCTGACACCGCCGGACGATCGGCGTGCGCCGATCACGCCGCATCTCGCGATGCGCGTGGCGATCCTCGGCGGCTTCGCGCTGGCGATGTTCGCGATCATCTTCTTCCGCCTGTGGTTCCTGCAGGTGCTGTCGGGCGACCAGTACCTCGCGCAGGCCTCGACGAACCGCGTGCGCGACGTCGTGATCCAGGCGCCGCGCGGGCGGATGTTCGACCGCCACGGCAGAGTGCTCGTGGACAACAAGCGCGCCGTCGCGGTCGTCGTCTCGCCGCCGAAGCTGCCGCAGGACCCGGCCGCGCGCACGCGCGAGCTGGCGAGACTGAGCCGCGTGATCGGCGTCTCGACGCGGCCGCACAGATGCAGAGTCGACAGACAGGTCGCGCACGTGATGGACGTCGAGTGCCAGGTGCGCAGAGGCGTCTGGAACCTGCCGTACGCCGACGTGACGGTCAAGACGGGCGTCTCGCCTGCCGTCTACGACTACCTCGGCGAGCGCGCGCAGGAGTTCCCGGGCGTCTCGATCGAGACGGTCTTCGTGCGCTCTTACCCGTTCAGAGATGTCGGCGCGCAGCTGTTCGGGACGGTCGGGCAGATCAGCTCGACCCAGCTGAAGGACCAGCATTTCAAGGGCGTGCGCGGCGGGACGGTCGTCGGCCAGTCGGGGCTCGAGTACACCTACGACCACTACCTGCGCGGGATCGACGGCGCGACGCGCGTGCAGGTCGACGCGCTCGGCCAGCCGAAGGGCTATCTGAGAGAGCGCGCGCCGGTGCAGGGCGAGAACCTGCGCCTGTCGGTCGACCTCGGGCTGGAGAGAGAGGGGCAGGCGGCGCTCCAGACGGGCATCGACCTCGCGAACTCCAACGGCAATCCGTCTCAGGGCGGCGCGTACGTGGCGCTCGACCCGCGCAACGGCGAGGTGCTCGCGATGGGCTCGGCGCCGAGCTACAACGCGAATCTGTTCGCCGGACCCATCACGGATCGCCAGTTCAACGAAACCTTCGGCTCGGGCAGGAACAACCCGCTCATCAACCGCGCGATCGCCGGCGCCTACCCGACCGGCTCGACGTTCAAGGTCGTCACCGCCACGGCGGCGCTCGTGACCGGGCTGATCACGCCCGGCTGGGTGTACGACGACAACGGAACGTTCAGAGAGGGGACGCTCGTGCGCAGAAACGCGGGCGGCGCCTCCTACGGGCCGGTCGCGCTCGTGCAGGCGATCCAGGAGTCGGTCGACACGTTCTTCTACTACCTGGGCGCGAGACTGAACGCCGATCCGGCGTCCCATCCGGACGGCGGCGCGCTGCAGCAGTGGGCGCGCAAGTTCGGCTTCGGCCAGCCCACCGGGATCGACCTCGGCGGCGAGCAGTCGGGCATCATCCCCTCGCCGCGCTGGCGCGACCACCAGAACCAGATGCAGGCGAGATGCGTGCGCGCCTACGCGAAGGACCCCAGAGCAGCCAAGCGCGCCTACTCGGCCGGCTGTGTCTTCGCCGACGGCACGAACCGCGCCTGGAGCGAGGGCGACAACACGAGCCTCGCGGTCGGGCAGGGCGACTTCCTCGCCACGCCGCTGCAGCTCGCGGTCGCCTATTCGGCGATCGAGAACGGCGGCACGATCGTGCGGCCGCACGTCGGCCTGCAGATCGCCGACCAGCATGGCAGAGTGCTTCAGGAGATCGACCCCAAGCCGGCCCGTCACATCGACATCCCCTCCACCGACCTGTCCGCGATCCAAGACGGCCTGCACGCCGCCGCCCAGCAGCCCACGGGCACGTCCTACGACGTCATGGGCAGCTTCCCGAAGCAGGTCTTCGCCAAGACCGGCACCGCCCAGCACGGCCTCGGCAGAGCCGACCAGTCCTGGTACGTCGCCTACGTCCCCGACCCGGTCAGACCCATCGTGGTGGCGGCGACGATCGAGTCCGGCGGCTTCGGCGCGCAGGCCGCCGCGCCCGCCGTGCGGCTGATCCTGTCGCAGTGGTTCGGCGTCAAGAAGCAGGTCATCGCGGGGAGCTCGCACACGCTGTGAGCGCCGCGACCCCGATCCAGCGCAGCGTCGAGGACGTGACCGGGCGCCGCGGGCCGCGGCTGCTGCTCGACCCGTGGCTGCTGCTCGCGACGCTCGGGCTGATCGTCTGCTCGCTCGTCACGCTCAAGGGCGCGACGCGCCACGACATCCCCGGCTCGCCGCTGTTCTTCTTCGAGCGCCAGGCCGGCTACGCGGTCGTCGGCCTGCTGCTGATGCTGGCGATCGCGCGCTTCGACTACTCGCGCCTGCGCGAGTTCAAGCTGCCGATCTACGGTGCGCTGATCGGGCTCAACGTGCTCGTGCTGGGCCTCGGCTCGGTCGCGCGCGGGTCGCGCCGCTGGATCAGCCTGCCGTTCTTCCAGTTCCAGCCGTCGGAGATCGGCAAGGTGCTGCTCGTCGTCGCGCTGTCGGCGTTCGTCGTCGACCGCTCGCGGCGGCTGAACGAGCGCGAGACGACCGCGCGCATCATGCTGCTCGCGCTCGGCCCGGCCGCGCTCGTGATGATCCAGCCGGACCTCGGCACCGCGCTCGTCTACGTGGCGCTCACGCTCTGCATCCTCTTCGTCGCCGGCACGTCCGGGCGCCAGCTGTGGGGCCTGGTCGGGATGTTCGCCGTCGCGACCGTGCTCGTGCTCGTCGCCGCCCCGGCGGTCGGCGTGCACGTGCTTCAGCCGTATCAGGTCGAGCGTCTCACGGGCTTCGTGAACCCTTCTCACGACCCGAGAAACGCGACCTACCAGGTCAACCAGTCGCTGATCGCGATCGGCTCCGGCCAGAAGACCGGCCGGGGCGTCGCACATGCGACGCAGACGGGGCTCAACTTCCTCCCCGAGCACCACACGGACTTCGTGTTCAGCGTGGTGGGGGAGACGTACGGCTTCGCCGGCGCCGCACTCGTGCTGTCGCTCTACGCACTGCTGATCTGGCGCACTCTGCGCATCGTCACACTGGCGAAGAACCTGTTCGGCGCGTTGATCGCCGGCGGCATCCTCGCGATGCTGATGTTCCAGATCTTCGTCAACGCCGGGATGACGATCGGCATCATGCCGATCACCGGCGTCACGCTGCCGCTGATGAGCTTCGGCGGCGCGTCCTACCTGACAACGTTCCTCGCGCTCGGACTGCTGCAGTCGATCCACGTCCAAGGACGGATCGCGCAGGGGTCGAAGGGTCGAGCGCTCGTCCTCTCATGAGAAGGCAACCACTGTGAAGAAGCAAGTGCTGGTCAGCGTCGACCGCGGGGAGACCCGCGTCGCGCTGCTCGAGGCGACCGGACAGGTCGCCGCCGCTCCCAGACCCGGCAGACGCCGCCGCAGAAGAGCCGGCAACCCGGCCGCCGGCTACCGCGTCGCCGAGCTGTACCTGGAGCGCCGCGGCGGTCGTTCGATCGTCGGCAACATCTACAAGGGCAAGGTCGACAACGTGCTGGCGGGCCTCGAGGCCGCCTTCGTCGACATCGGCCTGGAGAAGAACGGCTTCCTGCACGTCGACGAGATCGTGCTGCCGGGCGTCGAGACGCCCAAGCGCGGCCGCGGCGCCGGCGGGCGCGACGCGCAGAAGATCCACGACCTGCTGAGACCGGGCCAGGAGATCACGGTCCAGGTCGTCAAGGACCCGCTCAAGACGAAGGGCGCGCGGCTCTCGATGGAGCTCGCGATCCCCGGCCGCTACATGGTCTACTCGCCGCAGGGCGAGGGCGTCGGCGTCTCGCGCAGACTGCCCGACAAGGAGCGCGACCGCCTGCGCAAGGAGGCCGCCAGACTCGACCTCCAGGGCGGCGGCGCGATCATCCGCACAGCAGCCTTCGGGGCCAGACGCGAGGATTTCGAGCGCGAGCTCCAGTACCTCTTCAAGCTCCACGAGGTGCTCGACAAGCGAGTCGAGGCGACGGTCGCCCCAGATCTGGTGTTCCAAGAGGCAGACCTCTCGGTCCGGGTTGTCCGCGACATCTTCTCCGAGCACTTCGAGCGCGCGATCGTCGACGACCCGCAGCAGCACCAGCGGCTGATCTCGTTCTTCACGCGCACCGCGCCCGAGCTTGTCGACCGCGTCGAGCTGTGGGAGGAGGAGCAGTCGCTGTTCGAGCGCTACGACGTCGAGAGAGAGATTGCCGGGACGCTCTCGCGCCGCGTCGACCTGCCGAGCGGCGGCTACCTCGTGATCGACTACGCCGAGGCGCTGACCGTCATCGACGTCAACACCGGCTCGTTCATCGGCCGCGGCAGAGGCGCCCGGCTCGAGGACACGATCACGAGAACGAACCTCGAGGCGGCCGAGGAGGCCGTCCGCCAGCTGCGGCTGCGCGACATCGGCGGGATCATCGTCATCGACTTCATCGACATGGCGCGCGCGAGAAACCGCGACGCCGTCCTGAAGACGCTGCGCAGATCGCTCGACGAGGACCGCACGAAGACGTTCGTCGTGGAGATCTCGCCGCTCGGCCTGGTCGAGATGACGCGCCAGAACGTGACCGAGGGCGTGCGCGAGATCATGACCCGCGCCTGCCCGACGTGCGAGGGCGAGGGCGTGATCCGCTCCGAGGAGACGATCGCGATCTCGTTCGAGCGCAGACTGCGCGAGCTGACGAGAACGATCGACGCCGAGGCGCTGCTGCTGCAGATCAACCCGCGCGTGTCGGCCGTCTTCACGCGCGACGGCGCGAAGATCCTGCGCCAGCTCGAGGAGCAGACGGGCAAGTGGTTCCACTTCGAGGGCTCCGAGGGGCTCCCGCTCGACCACTTCGCGATCACGATGGAGAGCACGCGCGACAAGGTCGCCGAACGCGCGCTGCCGTTCCGCGAAGGCGACGAGGTGCTCGTCTCGATCGTCGAGCCGCACATGTACAACGTCGACGACGCGGTCGCCAAGATCGACGGCTACATCGTGTCGGTGACGGGCGGCGGGCGGCACGTCGGCGAGAAGCGGCTGGTGCGGATCGACGAGGTCGGCCGGACTGCCGCGGTGGCGACGCTCGTGGACAACGGCAACGGCCCGCAGAACGGCGCGGCGCCCGACGACGCGGCCGAGGACGCGGATGGCGTAGAATCCGCTGCTCGGCGCCGAGGCCGCAGGGGCGGACGGCGCCGTTCCCGTGCCAAGGCCGACGTTACGGCCGGCACGGCCGACGACGACTGACGAGAGACACCACCACCATGTACGCGATCGTGAAGACCGGCGGCAAGCAGTACCGAGTCGAAGAGGGCCAGCACCTCCTCGTCGAGAAGCTTGCCGTCGAGGAGGGCGCGAAGGTTCTCGCTCGAGCCGCTGCTCTACCGCGGCGACAGAGAGATCCTCGACGGCGCCGACCTCGCGAAGGTGAAGGTCGAGGCGAGAGTGGTCGCCCACGAGCGCGGGCCCAAGCTGCGCGTCGTGAAGTTCAAGCCCAAGCGCGGCTACAAGCGGCGCAACGGCCACCGCCAGGATCTCACGAGAATCGAGATCACGAGCATCAAGGCCGGCGCGGCCGGAAGAGCCGCCGCCAGAGCTTCGAGCGACGAGGAGGCGAGCGAGTAATGGCGCATAAGAAGGGCCTCGGCTCCTCCCGCAACGGCCGCGACTCGAACGCCAAGCGCCTCGGCGTGAAGGTGTTCGCCGGCCAGTCCGTCACCGGCGGCGAGATCATCGTGCGCCAGCGCGGCACGAGATTCAAGCCGGGCGCCGGCGTCGGCATCGGCAAGGACGACACGATCTTCGCGAAGAGCGCGGGCAAGGTCGCCTTCACGGTCGGCCGCCGCGGCCGCGTGATCTCGGTCGAGCCGGCCGAGACCGCAGCCGAGTAGCGCGCGGCTCCCAGCCAGCCTTCCGAACGGCCCGCTCCGGCGGGCCGTTCGCATTCTCGCGGCTGCTACTCCGGCTGCAGGATCGGCCGCACCATGATGTCGGAGACGTCGACCGTGTTCGGGCGGCTGACGGCGTACATGACCGCGTCGGCGACGTCGTCGGCCTTCAGCGCCCACTGCGAGACGTCGTTCTCGAAGAACGGCGTCGCGACCATGCCCGGCTCGATCAGCGTGACGCGCACGCCGCTGCTGTCGTCCAGCTCGCCGCGGGCGGCCTGCGCCATCGCCGTCACCGCCCACTTCGTGCACGAGTAGAGCGAGCCGGGCAATGCGACGCGGCCGGCGACCGAGCCGGTCAGAAGCAGGTGCCCGCGCGACTCGCGCAGGTGCTCGATCGTCGCGCGGATCGTCAGGGCGGCGCCGTAGACGTTCGTCAGCACCATCGACTTCCAGAACTCGGGCGACTCCTCGAGGAAGCCGCGTCTGGCGCCGAAGCCGGCGTTCGCGAAGACGACGTCGAGCCGGCCGAACGCCTCCAGCGCCTGCGCCACCATCGCCTGCTGCTGCTCCCACTCGGTCACGTCGCAGGCCACGGCGAGCGCACGGCCCGCACCGCCGCACTCGGCCGCGAGCGCCTCCAGCTTGTCGGCCGAGCGCGCCGCCAGCACGACGCGGTAGCCGGCCTGCGCGGCCTGCCGGGCCGTCGCGGCGCCGATGCCGCTCGATGCTCCGGTGATCAGGAAGACGGGGTCGGACATGGTGGCCTGCCTTTCAGCCGTCGAAGGTCGCGAGCGGATGATGTTCGCGCATGAACTCCGCGAAGAGCGGCACCGTGAAGTCGACCTGCCCGCGACGCGGGCTCCAGATGAGGCCCTTCTGCATCAGTGCGTCGCGGTGGGCCGAGACGCTGCGCTGGTCGCGAACGCCGAACCGCTCTGCGACCTCGGGGGTGCGGCACGGCGCCTCGGGAAGCGAGGCCATGGCGGCCAGGTAGCGCTGCTCGGCTTCCGTCGCCAGCTCGATGCGCGGGCCGAAGAAGCTGCTGGCCAGCTTGTCCTCCACGGTCTCACGCACGCCACTGAAGTCCGCCGTCGTGATCGGCGACTGGTCGGCGTGGTTCCAGAGCTCCAGCCCGTATTCCTGGATGAAATAGGGATAGCTGGCGGCGGCCGTCACGACATCCCGCGCGGCCGCCTCGTCGAACGAGACGCCGCGTGTCGTCGCCGGTCCGATGAGCGCGGCCCGGGCCGCCGCGTCGGGCAGGCGCCCCAACTCGCGGTAGGCGAACAGGCGGTCTGCGTATGGCTTGGCGGACATCAGCCGGACCTTGAGGTCCGGGAGCCCGGCGCCCACGAGCGCGACCGGCAGGCCGCGCCGGCTGATGCCCTGGAAGGCGATGCAGATCGCCGCAAGCGATGGCGTGTCGAGGTTCTGCATCTCGTCGAGCAGAAACAGCGCGCCGGTCTGCGCGCTCTGCATCACCTCGCCGATCTCGACGAGCAGGTCGGCGAGGTCCTGTTCGGGGTCGCCAGAGTCCGCGATGCCGCTGGCGGGGTCCACGTCGAGCCGGACCTCGATCCCGGTGGGGACGGCGAGGCTGAACGCCTTGACGACCCGGAGCGCGCGCTCGACGCGTTCCTTGACGCGGTGTCGGCGACTCGTCTCCCGCAGCAGCCGGGTCGCCATGCGTGCGAACGTGACGCGGAAGTCCGGGTGAGAGCCGACCTCCTGGACGTCGGTCGTCGCCCAGCCAGCTTCAGTCGCAAGCACGTCGAGCTCCATCAGCAGCACCGTCTTGCCGACTCCGCGGAGGCCGGAGTAGATGAGGCTGCGCTCGTAGTTGCCGACCCCGAGACGGTCGACCAGCGCTTGGAAGTCCTCGAGATCCTTGTCGCGTCCGGCGAGCGTCGGCGGCTTGCGTCCGGCGCCTGGCGTGTAGGGGTTGTCTCGCTTGTTCACCTGAGCGATTCTCGCAGTTTCTCGGGTGGGAAATAGCACCTGAGAAAAGCTGAGAGATCCGTTCCCGGAAGCGTTTCTCGGGCTTTCTCGGGAAAACCTGAGAAAGTCCGAGAATTGCGTTCCACACCTGCGGCAAGGCCGAGGCTGCAACGTCCCATGGGCGGCTGTCAGGATCTGACGTTCGATGCTGTCCGACAGAGCCCGAATCCACGTCCAGGCCGGCGGCGGCGGTGACGGCTGCATGTCGTTCCGGCGCGAGTCGCGCGTGCCGAAGGGCGGGCCGGACGGGGGCGACGGCGGGCGCGGCGGCGACGTCGTGCTGGTGTGCGACGACTCGCTGCGCGACCTGCAGTTCTTCCGCCGCACCGCGCACTTCAAGGCCAGACGCGGCGGCCACGGCAGAGGTGCGCTGCGCTTCGGGCCCGAGGGGGAGACGCTGGAGGTGCACGTGCCGCCGGGCACGGTCGCCGAGCTGGAGGACGGCACGCGGCACGACCTCGTCACGCCCGGCCAGCGCGCGGTCGTGGCGAAGGGCGGCTCGCCGGGGCGCGGCAACAAGCACTTCGCGACGCCGACGCGGCAGGCGCCGCGCTTCGCCGAGCGCGGGCTGCCGGGCGAGGAGGGCTGGATCGAGCTGCGGCTGAAGCTGCTCGCCGACGTCGGCCTCGTCGGCCTGCCGAACGCCGGCAAGTCCTCGCTGCTGTCGCGCCTGACGCGCGCGGCCCCGAAGATCGCCGACTACCCGTTCACGACTTTGGAGCCCGTCCTCGGCACGATCGAGGCCGACGACCGCCAGCTCGTGCTCGCCGACATCCCCGGGCTGATCGAGGGCGCCAGCGACGGCGCCGGGCTCGGGCACGACTTCCTCGCGCACGTCGAGCGCACGCGCCTGCTCGTGCACGTGCTCGACCTCGCGCCGGTCGACGGCTCCGACCCGGTCGAGAACCATGCGACGATCGAGCGCGAGCTGGCCGCGCACGACGCGCGCCTCGCCTCGCTTCCGCGCGTCCTCGCGCTCTCGAAGGTCGATCTCGTCACCCCCGAGGCGGCGGAGGAGGCGGCCGCCGCCTGGCGCGAGCGGCTGGGGGAGGACGTCCCCGTGCTGCTGACCTCCAGCGCGACCGGCGCTGGGCTCGACGCGCTTCGCGGCGTGCTGCTGGAGCGCGTCCCGCTCGCGACCCCGCTGGAGGTGCCGGAGGTCGAAGGGCTCGCCGAGCACCAGGAGTTCCGTCCGGCGGCCAGACGCGGCTTCCAGATCGAGCTGGTCGAGGACGGCCGCTTCCGCGTCGTCGGCGAGGGCGTCGACCGGCTCGTGCTGCGCTACGACGTCGACAACGAGGAGGCGATGGCGCACCTCGAGCGCCGCCTCAAGCGCATCGGCGTGATCCAGGCGCTGGAGGACGCCGGCTTCGAGCCGGGCGACGACGTCGAGATCGGCGGCGTCGAGTTCGAGCTGGACCCGTCCTGACGCCCCGCGAACGCGTAGGCTCCCGCGCGATGTCGGCACCGGCGCGCTGGGCGATCGCAGTGCTCCTCACGTTGGCGGCGGCGCCGGCCACGGTCCACGCCGCCGGCGATGCGACCGTCTTCGCGCCGCCCTGCGCCACGCCGCTGCTGCGCGTCTCGCACAAGTGTCTCGACGACGCCTCGATCGGAGGCGCGCTGCTCACCGGCAGCAGCGCGACGGTCGCGGACGGGCAGCGGCTGTCGTTCTCGGTCGTCGCGCCGCCGAGATGCCCGCCGATGGCGAAGGTCGGCCAGGCACCGTGCACGAGAGTGACGTGGGGGCGGCTGTTCGGCGCGTCGCTTGCGAACTGGGGCGCGGGGACGCGCGCGGCGCTCGGGCTCGCCGGCGTCTCCGGCTGCGGCGCCGACGAGCACACCTGCGCGTTCACCGTCGTGGCGGGCCCCGGCGCGCGCCGCCTGCCGGACGGCGCCGCGCTGCGTGTCACGGCCGTCGTCGAGATCGACGGCTACGGCTGCGGCCCGGTCTTCTGCAACTACGGCCCGCTCGCGCCGCCGGACGGCGGCGGCTGGCTCGACTGGCGCCTGCGCTGGCAGCCTTCCTGCGGGGCCGCGAAGGCGTCCGCCGCGACGTCGGCGGCGCTCGCGGGCAGCTGCCCGACGGGCATCGGCTTCGACATGGAGCAGCGCACGTCCGACGTGCCGCACATCGCGGAGGGCTCGCCGATCGGGATGCTGCGGCCGAGAGACGTCTACGCGCCGATCACGGTCAACCTCCACCTCACCGCGCATGGCAGACCGACGACCTCGTGCACGCGCGGGTCCGTGTGGAAGTGGAGAGTGACGGCGAAGCCGAAGGGCGCAACCGTGCTGACGCCGCCGATCCCCGGCTGCAGCTCGCAGATGCAGGTCGACGAGAGCGGCGCGTACACGCTCGTCGCCAGACGCTACGACGGCGGCCGGTTCAAGCAGACGATCGGGCCGAAGCGGCTCCAGGTGCAGGATCTGCTCGTCGTCGCGATGGGCGACTCGAACGGCTCGGGCGAGGGCGATCCGCCGTTCTGGTTCGACCAGTGCGACCGCGGCAGCGCCTCCTACCAGTACCAGGCGGCGGACATGCTCGAGCAGCAGACCGAGCACCACGTCTCCGCCACGTTCGTGTCCGCCTCCTGCTCCGGCGCCGTCTCCGCCGACCTCTACCGCGGCCACTACGACGGCGTCCACCCGGGGCCGGCGCTCGCGCCGCAGATCGCGCAGCTGCAGCGCCAGCTGACGCCGCCCGCCGGCAAGGCGCGCCGCACGGTCGACGCGGCGATCGTCTCGATCGGCGTCAACGACCTCGGCTTCGGCCCGATCCTCGACTACTGCATCAAGTACCAGGCGGCGGTCCGCGACCAGTTGCTGGTGCCGCCGTGCGAGGACACGCCGGTGCGCCCCGAGCTCGACGCGCGCGGAGCGGTCGCCCACTTCGTCGCCGACCCCGGCGGCCACCGCACGCTCACGCAGATGATCGACGGCTACGTCGCGAGACTGCCCGGCCGCTACGACGCCGTCGCAAGAGCGCTCGCCTCCAGCCGGCTCGTCAAGCCGTCGCGCGTGTTCCTGACGCAGTACCCGTCGTTCTTCTACGACAGCGGCGGCCGCGTGTGCACGTCGCAGGGCGGTTCTCGCGAGCCTCGCGTTCGTGTCGATCCGGCCGAGCACGTGGCAGTGGCTGGCCGGCGAGGGCGCGAAGCTCAACTCGGCGGTCGTGCGCGCCGCCGCCGCGCACGGCTGGAACGGCGTCGCGGTCCCGCGCCAGCTGTTCTACGGCCACGGCTACTGCAGCGGCGACTCGTGGTTCGTCTCGCTCGCGACGGCGGGCGTCTTCAACTGGAACCTTGCCGGCGCATTCCACCCGACCGCACGCGGGGCGCACGTCACCGGCGTGTTCGTGCTGAAGGGGCTGTGCGCGCTGCTCGCCGATCGGCGGGCCTGTGCGACGATCCCCGCTCCGTGAGCGCCGTCGTCATCAAGCTCGGTTCCTCGATCGTCGCCGACGACGAGGGGCAGCCGCGCGCGGACGTGCTCGCGCACGTCTGCGAGCAGGCGGCTGCGCTGCACCGCGCCGGCCGCGACGTCGCGATCGTCACGAGCGGCGCGATCGCGCGCGGGATGGGCGTGATGCGCTTCCCGGAGCGGCCGCGCGCGATCGACGAACTGCAAGCGGCGAGCGCGGTCGGGCAGGGCAAGCTGTACGCCGTCTACGACGAGCTGCTGCGCGGGCACGGGATCACGAGCGCGCAGGTGCTGCTGACGTTCCACGACCTCAGCGGCGAGCGCGCGCTCTACCTCAACGCGCGCCAGACGCTGCGCAAGCTGCTCGACTGGCGCGCGGTCCCCGTGATCAACGAGAACGACACGACCGCGACCGACGAGATCACGTTCGGCGACAACGACTTCCTCGCGGCGCAGGTGGCGATCCTGATCGGCGCCGAGCTGCTCGTGCTGCTGACGTCCACCGACGGCCTCTACACCGGCGACCCGCAGCTCGACGCGGACGCGCGGCTCGTCCCGCTGGTGGAGGACTTCGCGGCGCTCGAAGCGCTCGACATCCGCCAGACGACGACGACGCTCGGCTCCGGCGGCATGCGCTCGAAGGTCGTCGCGGCCGAGATGGCGACCGCCGCCGGGATCCCCACGGTCGTCGCGAACGGCCGCACCGAGGGCGCGATCGCGGCCGCCGTCGCGGGCGAGCCGATCGGCACGCGCTTCGTGCCGCAGGCCGGCGACTACTCCAGCTTCAAGCTGTGGCTCAAGTACGCGAAGCCCGCGCGCGGGACGGTCCACGTCGACGCCGGGGCGGCGCGTGCGCTGCGGGAGGGCGGCACGAGCCTGCTGCCCGTCGGGGTCGTCGCGGTCGACGGCGAGTTCGGCGCCGGCGACGCGGTCGAGGTCGTCCACGACGGCGCCGCCGTCGGCAAGGGGATCGCGAGCTGCTCGGCGGCGGACCTGCGGCGGGTGATGGGTCTCAAGTCCGACGGCGTGCGCGAGCTGCTGCCGCGCGCCGACGAGGAGACGATTCACCGCGACCACTTCGTGCTCGCGTAGGGAGCCGGTCCGGTGACGCGCCCGCCGACCGCCGAGCTGCGCGAGCTGGTGGGGGAGGCCGGCGTCGGCGATCCCGGCGACCGGCGCTGGTGGCAGGACGCGACCGAGTCGCAGGGGCTGAGCGCGCGGCCCGACGCGGTCGTGCTGCCCACGAGCACCGAGGAGGTGCGGGCGGTGGTGGCGTGGTGCTGCGCGCACGAGATGGCGGTCGTGCCGCGCGGCGGCGGGAGCGGGTTCGCCGGCGGGGCGGTGCCGGTGCACGGCGGGGTGGTGGTCGCCTTGGACCGCATGACGCGCGTGCGCTCGTTCGACCCGCTGCTGTGGCGGATCCACGTCGAAGCCGGGCTGCGCACGAGCGAGCTGCGGCGGATCGTGCGCGAGAGCGGGCTGCTGTTCCCGCCCGACCCCGGCGCCGCGGAGCAGTCGCAGATCGGCGGCAACATCGCCACGAACGCGGGCGGCCCGCACGCCTTCAAGTACGGCGTGACCGGCCGCTGGGTGACCGGGCTGGAGGCCGTCGTGCCGCCGGGCGAGGTGGTCGAGGTCGGCGGGCCGCTGCGCAAGGACGTCGCCGGCTACGACCTCAAGTCGCTGCTGATCGGCTCGGAGGGGACGCTCGGGATCGTGACCGCCGCGTGGCTGCGACTGGTGCCGGCGCCGGAGGCGGCGCTTCCGCTGATCGCTTTGTATCCGGACGTGCGCGCCGGTTGCGCCGCGATCGAGCGCGTGCTCGGCAGCGGGATCCAGCCGGCGGCCTTGGAGTATCTCGACGCGGGCGCGCTCGCCGCGGCGGGCGGTGCGGCGCCGTTCGACGTGCCGGCCGGGGCGTTCGCGGTGATCGCGGAGGCGGATGGGTCGGTGGCGGAGACCGCCGCCGTGGCGGAGGCGCTGCGGGAGGCGCTCCGCGAGGACGCGCTCGTCCTGCACGCCCCCGAGCGCCCCGCCGACGTCGCCGCGCTGTGGCGCTGGCGCGACGGCGTCGCGATCGCGGTGACCGCCCAGCGTGGCGGCAAGATGTCCGAGGACGTGGTGGTGCCGCTGGAGCGGTTGGGCGACGCGATCAGGGCTACGCTCGAGATCGGCGCGCGCCACGGCCTGGAGGCGTGCAGCTGGGGCCACGCCGGCGACGGCAACCTGCATGCGACGTTCATGGTCGACGCGACCGACCGCGACGAGATCGCACGCGCCGCCGAGGCCGCCGCCGAGCTGTTCGCCGCCGCCGCCGCGATGGGCGGCTCGATCTCCGGCGAGCACGGCCTCGGCCTCGTCAAGAGCGGCCACCTCGGCAAGCAGTGGGCGCCGGCCACGCTCGCGCTCCACCGCGCCGTCAAGAACGCCATCGACCCGCAGAACCTCATGAACCCCGGCAAGAAAGTCTGAGCCCCTGCAATCTGGCCACCACTACGGTGGTCGGATTGCCGGGGCTCGCTGGCCGGGGCTCCGCCGCTACGCTTCTCCCATGGCCACCGACACCGCCTCGACCGTCGCCGACGTGTGCCGCGCCGCGAAGGCCGCGGCGCCGCCGCTGGCCGCGCTCGACACGCGCGTGAAGGATGCGGCGCTGCATGCGATCGCGGATGCGCTCGTCGCGCGCACGCCGGAGATCCTCGAGGCCAACCAGCGCGACCTCGAGGCCGGTCGCGCGAACGACATCGGCAGCGCGCTGCTCGACCGCCTCGCGCTCGACCCGAGCCGCATCGCCGCGATCGCCGACGGCGCGCGCGCGATCGCCGCGCTGCCCGACCCCGTCGGCGAGACGATCGACGGCCACCGGCTGCCGAACGGGATCGACGTGCGGCGCGTGCGGGTCCCCTTCGGCGTCGTCGCGGTCGTCTACGAGGCGCGCCCGAACGTGACGATCGACGCGGCTGCGCTGTGCCTCAAGTCCGGCAACGCGATCGTGCTGCGCGGCTCCAGCACCGCCACGCACTCCAACGCGATCCTCGCGACGATCGCCTCTGAGGCCGCGACGCAGGCCGGCGTGCCCTACGGGGCGATCAACCTGCTGACCGGCGGCGGTCGCGAGGAGCTGGCCGAGCTGGCGACGCAGGACGGCGTCGTCGACCTGATCTTCCCGCGCGGCGGGGAGGGCCTGAAGAACGCGCTCAAGGCCGTCGCGACCGTGCCGGTGATCTACGCCGCCTCGGGCAACTGCCACGTCTACGTCGACGCCGACGCCGACCTCGACGCGGCCGAGGCGATCGCGCTCAACGCGAAGGTCCACCGCCCCGGCGTCTGCAACGCGGCCGAGACGCTGCTCGTGCACGCAGGCGTCGCCGCCGAGTTCCTGCCGCGCGCCCTGCGCACGCTGCACACCGTCGGCGTCGAGCTGCGCGTCGACGAGCGTGCCGTCGCCCACGCGCGCGACTACGAGGGCCCGATCCCCGTCGTCGCCGCGACCGAGGAGGACTGGGCGACCGAGTACCTCGACTTGATCCTGGCGGTCAAGGTGGTCGACTCCGCCGAGGAGGCGATCGCGCACGTCAACCGCTACGGCAGCGGCCACTCCGAGGCGATCGTGACCGAGGACCTCGGCGCCGCGCGCGCCTTCCAGCTCGGCGTCGACGCCGCCTGCGTCTACGTCAACGCCTCGACGCGCTTCACCGACGGGGGCGAGTTCGGCATGGGCGCGGAGATCGGCAACTCGACGCAGAAGCTCCATGCCCGTGGGCCGATCGGCCTGCGCGAGCTGTGCACGTTCAAGTACCTGATCGAGGGCACCGGCCAGGTGCGGTCTTGAAGCTCGGCGTCCTCGGCGGCACCTTCAATCCCCCGCACATCGGTCACCTCGTCTGCGCCCAGGAGGCGCACGACCAGCTCGGGCTGGACCGGGTCGTGCTGATGCCGGCCGGGCAGCCGCCGCACAAGGCGATCGCCGCCGACCCGGGCGCCGAGGCGCGCCACGAGCTGTGCCGGCTCGCGATCGACGGCGACGAGCGCTTCGCCGTCTCGCGACTCGAGCTGGATCGGCCGGGGAGGTCCTGGACGGTCGATACCCTCAAGGCGTTGCACGACGAGAGCCCGCAGGACGACCTGACCTTCATCGTGGGGGGTGACATGGCCCGCAGCCTGCCGACGTGGCGGGAGCCCGAAGCCGTGCTCGAGCTGGCGACGCTCGCCGTCGCCGAGCGCGCCGGCGCCGAGCGCGAGGACATCCGCGGCGAGCTGCGCGCCTTGCCGACCGCGCGCGGCGAGCGCGTGCGCTTCTTCGACATGCCGCGCGTCGACGTCTCCTCCTCGCTCGTGCGCGAGCGCGTCGCGACGGGTCGCCCGATCCGCTATCTCGTCCCCGACGCGGTCGCCGAGGCGATCGCGCAGAACGGCTGGTACCGCGCATGACCGAAGAGCTGATCGGGGCCGCGATGGCCGAGGCGATCGCCGGCTTCGCCGCCGACAAGAAGGCGATCGAGGTCGTCGAGCTCGACCTGCGCGGGGTGCTCGGCTACGCCGACTACTTCGTCATCTGCACCGGCAACACCGACCGGCAGGTGAAGGCGATCCACGACGGGATCCACGAGGGGATGAAGAAGGAGCACGGACTGCTCCCGCGCCGCGTCGAGGGACTGCCGCAGGCGCACTGGGTTCTGATGGATTATCTCGACGTGGTCGTCCACGTCTTCACGCCCGAGACGCGCGAGTTCTACCGGCTCGAACAGCTGTGGGGCGAGGCCCCGGCTCGCGTGCTCGACTCGGGCGTGGCGTAGCGGCCGGCCGCGCCGGGCAGACGCCCGGTACGACGTCATCGACTGGAGGAGAGCAATCGCCATGGGGCGCAACCTCGCGAGCCTGCTGACCGACTCGGCCGCGCGCAGTCCCGAGCGCACGGCGATCAAGCTCGAGGACGGCGAGATGACGTTCGCGCAGCTCGACGCGGCCTCCGCGCGGCTGGCCGGCCTGCTGCACGAGCACGGCTTCCAGCCCGGCGACCGCGTCGGCGTGATGCTGCCGAACGTGCCGTACTTCCCGGTCGTCTACTACGGGATCCTGCGCGCGGGCGGCGTCGTCGTGCCGATGAACGTGCTGCTGAAGGAGCGCGAGGTCGCCTTCTACCTCGGCGACTCCGGCGCGAGACTGCTGTTCGCCTGGCACGAGTTCGGCGACGACGCGCGGCCGGGCGCGGCGGAGGCGGGCGCCGAGCTGATCGAGGTCGCCCCGCGCGAGACGATGGAGCGGATCATGGCCGCGCCGGCGCGCGCCGAGCTGGCCGAGGTCGCCGACGACGACACCGCCGTGATCCTCTACACGTCCGGCACGACCGGCAAGCCGAAGGGCGCCGAGCTGACGCACGCGAACCTCTACGGCAACGCGAAGACGAAGCTCGAGACGCTGATCCAGCTGACCGAGGACGACGTGATCCTCGGCGCGCTGCCGCTGTTCCACTCGTTCGGTCAGACGGCCGCGATGAACGCCGGCATGATGGCCGGCGCCTGCCTCACGCTGCTGCCGCGCTTCGACGCGCGCAAGGCGCTGGAGATCATGGAGCGCGACCGCGTGAGCGTGTTCCTCGGCGTGCCGACGATGTACATGGGGATGCTCGCGGTGCCGCAGGCCGAGCGGCCCGACACGTCCTCGCTGCGCGTCCTGATCTCCGGCGGCGCGTCGCTGCCGGTCGAGGTGCTGCGCGCGGTCGAGGGGCAGTTCGGCGTGGGCATCCTGGAGGGCTACGGGCTGAGCGAGACGTCACCGGTCGCGTCCTTCAACCACCCCGACCGCGAGCGCAAGCCGGGCTCGATCGGCACGCCGATCCGCGACGTACAGATGGCGATCTTCGACCAGGACGACCGCGAGCTGCCGCCCGGCGAGGTGGGGGAGATCGTGATCAGAGGCCCGAACGTGATGAAGGGCTACTGGCGGCGGCCCGACGCCACGGCCGAGGCGATGCGCGGCGGCTGGTTCCACAGCGGCGACCTCGCGAAGATGGACGAGGACGGCTACTTCTTCATCGTCGACCGCAAGAAGGACATGATCATCCGCGGCGGCTACAACGTGTACCCCCGCGAGGTCGAGGAGGTGCTCTACGAGCACCCGGCCGTCGCCGAGGCGGCGGTCGTCGGGATCCCCGACGCGATGCTCGGCGAGGAGGTCGGCGCCGCCGTCGCGCTGAAGGCGGGCGCCGAGGCGACGCCGGAGGAGCTGCAGGCGTTCGTCAAGGAGCGCGTCGCCGCCTACAAGTACCCGCGCCACGTGTGGCTCGTCGGCGAGCTGCCGAAGGGCCCGACCGGCAAGATCCTCAAGCGCGAGATCGAGGCGCCGATCGGAAAGGCCTAGTAGCGGGGGGCGGCGGCACGTGCCGCCGCCCGCGCCCGTCAGGCCTCCTCGTACACCTCGAGCCGCAGCGAGCCCAGGTCGACGCCGGCGTCGGCCATCGCCTGTCTGAGGTCGGCGTTCTGGAAGAACGCGTGGGCCTGGTCGGCGCTGCCGAAGCGGTGCGTGACGAGCACGTTGTTCGGGTCGTCGACCATCCGGTAGACGGCCGCCTCGGTCACGCCGCCGGCGCGCTGGAGATCGGCGACGCCGTCGTAGATGCGACGCCAGGCGTCGTAGTCGGCGACGCGATGCAGGACGACGGTGGTGGCCATGCGGACCCTCCTCGGGCGAGATGCTTGACAGATGCAAACAACTTGGCACACAATGCTTGCGCGTGTCAACCAACTTGCCCAGATCTTCACCCGAGCCCGACCCATTTGACGCGTCGGAGTTCGCCGCATGGCGCGGCCTGCTGCGCGTCCACACGACCGTCACGCGCGAGCTCGACCGCCGCATGAGCGAGCTGCACGACCTGCCGCTCGACGCCTACGCCGTGCTGATCACGCTCGTCAGCGCGCCCGACAGCCGCCTCACGCTCAAGCAGCTCGGCGCGCGGCGCAACCTCACCGCCAGCGGCATCACGCGCTCCGTCGACCGGCTCGCGACGGCCGGCCTCGTCGAGCGCGTGCGCAACCCCGACGACGGCCGCAGCGCGTTCGTGACGCTCACGCCGAGCGGGCTGCGGCGCCTGCGCGAGGCGCAGGTCACCCACCACGCGACGGTTCGCGAGCTGCTGTTCGCGCAGCTCGACGGCGCCGACCTCGAGCGGCTGGGCGCGCTGTGGGAGAAGGCGATGCCGGGCGCGGTCAGCAGCGCAGCGTGGCCGCCGCCGCCTGCTGTGCCGGACCCGGCTTGACGCGCCGCCCCGACTCCTAGAGCATCGCTCCATGTACGACTACGTGATCGTCGGCGCCGGCTCGGCCGGCTGCGTGCTTGCGGCGCGCCTGACGGAGGACCCGGACGTGAGCGTCCTCCTGCTCGAGGCGGGGCCGCCGGACGCCAGCCAGAACATCCACGTCCCGCTCGGCTACCTCAAGCTCGGCGGCACCGAGGTCGACTGGGGCTACTTCAGCGCGCCCGAGCCGGAGTGCAATAACCGCCGCATCCCGTTGCCGCGCGGGCGCGTGCTGGGCGGCTCCTCGTCGATCAACGCGATGGTCTACATCCGCGGCAACCGCCGCGACTACGACGACTGGGGGATCCCCGGCTGGGCGTGGGACGACCTGCTGCCGTACTTCCTCAAGTCCGAGGACAACGAGCGCGGCGCGTCGGCGTGGCACGGCGCGGGCGGGCCGCTGCCCGTGTGCGAGCAGCGCTCCGGCAACCGCATCTCGCCGGCCTGGGTGGAGGCTGCCGTGCAGGCAGGGCTGCCGCGCAACGAGGACTTCAACGGACCCGAGCAGGACGGCGCCGGCATGTACCAGGTGACGCAGCGCGGCGGCCTGCGCGCGAGCGCCGCGGCCGCCTACCTGCACCCGGCGACGTCGCGCCCGAACCTGACGGTGCTGCCCAACATGCTCGTCCACCGCGTGCTGTTCGACGGCACGCGCGCGACCGGCGTCGAGGCCTCTCAGCTTGGCCACGTGCAGGAGCTGCGCGCCGAGCGCGAGGTGATCCTCTGCGCCGGCGCCTACAACTCGCCGCAGCTGCTGATGCTGTCCGGCGTCGGGCCGGCGGAGCACCTGCTGCTGCGCGAAATCGAGCCGCTGCTTGACCAGCCGGCGGTGGGGGAGAACCTCAGCGACCACGCGGCGACGTACGCCGTGTGGGGGACGGAGGAGCCGGAGAGCCTGCTGCTCGCGCGCGAGCCGGCGGCGCTGGAGCAGTTCATGGCGACGCAGACCGGCCCGTTCGCCTCCAACGTCGCCGAGAGCGGCGCGTTCGCGCGCGTCGAGGCGGGCGCGCTCGCTCCCGACGTGCAGTTCCACGTGATCCCGGTGCAGATCCTCGACGAGGGCGCGCGCGACCCGGAGGGCCACGGCGTGCTCGTGACGCCGTGCCTGCTGACGCCCGAGGCGCGCGGCAACGTGCGGCTCGCGTCGAACGACCCGACCGCGCGGCCGATCGTGCGCAACGGCTTCTACGCGAGCGAGCGCGACCTCGAGCGGATGGTCGCGGCGCTGCGGCTGATGCTGGAGATCGCCGCGCAGCCGGCCGCCGCGCCGTACTTCGCGACCGGTGCGATGGTGCCCGACGGCGACTCCGACGAGGCGCTGCGCGCGCACGCCCGCCGCACCACGTTCCCGATCTACCACCCGGTCGGGACGTGCGCGATCGGCAGCGTCGTCGACGAGCAGCTGCGCGTGAACGGGCTCGACGGCCTGCGCGTCGTCGACGCCTCCGTGATGCCGCTCGTCCCGCGCGGCAACACGAACGCACCCACGATCGCGATCGCCGAGCGCGCCGCCGACCTGATCAAGGGCGCCGCGCCGCTGCGCGCCGCGGCGGCCGCACCACCCGCAGCAGCCGCGTGACCGGCTTCGAGGCGTTGCCGGCGGCGTCGGTCGCGACGATCGCGACCTTGTAGCTGCCGGGCGCGAGCAGGCGGCTGCCGATTCGCCCGCCGATCCTGCGGTGGTCGGTGCCGGCTTGCGCGACGAGCCGCTGGCTGCCGGCCGCGACGAGGCGCGTGCAGCGCCTGCCGTGCGGTGCGCGGCGCGGCGGCAGGCAGCGCCCGGCCTTGCGGCGGCCGGACAGCCGCCGCTCGAAACGGACCGTCAGGACCGCGGCCTCGGACAGCGTGAGCCGCAGCATGCCGCTGTGGGCGAGGCGCAGCACCGCGGGGATGCTCACGTGCGTGATGGCGGGCGGCGTCGTGTCGCGTCTCGGCGCGCCGCCTCCGCCACCTCCTCCGGTCCCGCCGCCGGTGGACGGGGGCGCCGTGACGCCGGTCACGCGCGCGACCTGGCTCGACTGCTCCAGCCCGACCCACAGCGTCCCGCCTGCGCCCTTCGTCAGGTAGCGCGGGCCGGACAGTCTCGGGAAGCCCGCGAGCGTCGTCACCGCGCCGTCGGGCGTCATCCGCAGCAGCGCGTCTCTTGCGAAGCTCGCGACCCAGTAGGCGCCGTCGTCGCCGAAGACGATCCCGAACGGGTCGGTGGACGGCACGTCCGTCGTCTGGATCGTCGTGCCGGGCGGCGTGAAGCGCCCGAGCTGCTGCGGCACGTTGCCGGGATTCGCGACGACGATCTGCCCGTTCGGGCCGGCCCCGACCTCCTGGGGCCCGCCGCCGGTCGCGTAGAAGGTCGACACGCCCGCGGTCGTGAGGCCGACGACGCGCTGGCTGCCGAAGTCGGCGATGTAGAGGTTTCCGTCCCCGCCGGCGACGATCCCGCGCGCGCTCATGCCGGTGACCGTGAACGATCTCGCTCTGCCGTCGGTCCCGATCTGGACCGCCTTGTCGGCGGAGCCGGTCCACAGCTTGCCGTCCGGGCCGACGACGATCCCGCGCGGATCGGTGATGTCGGCGACGGGGAAGAGCGTCGTTCTCGTCGGGTCGGACGTCGGGAAGCGCACGACCCCGCCGTTCTGCGTGACCCACATGTTCCCGTCGGGACCGGCGACGATCCCGTTCGGGCTCGTGATGTCGGTCGTCTGGTAGCCGGTGACGCTGCCGTCCGGTCTCACGCGCGCGACGTCGTACGTGACGCCGTCGAGCGCCACCCACACGTTCCCGTCGGGGCCGAGCGCGAGGTGGTGCGGCACGCCGCCGAGGTCGAAGACGCCGTTCAGCGCCGGCGCGGCGCTTGCGGTCGCGGAGCCGAGCGCGGCGACGGCGAGCGCAACAGCCGCGACCGTGAGCAGGCGGATCCGCGTGCGGCGCATCCCGCTGATCCTCCCACGTCCGGCCGCCGACCGCTAGGCTCCGCGCGCGCCATGGCGATCACCGTCTACGAGAAGCGCGCCTGCACGACGTGCCGCAAGCTCGCCGAGCTGCTGGCCGAGCGCGGCGTCGACTTCGAGCGCGTCGAGTACCACGTCGAGGGCTTGAGCGAGCCGCAGATCCGCGAGCTGCTCGCACAGGCGGGGATCGCGCCGAGCGCCGCGCTGCGGATGCGCGAGGAGGGCGCCGCCGAGCTGGCGGCGGCCGGCGACGAGGACGCGATCGTCGCGGCGATGGCGGAGCGGCCGCAGCTGCTGCAGCGCCCGTTCGTCGTCAACGACGGCCGCGCCGTGCTGGCGCGGCCGATCGAGCGCGTCCTCGAGATCCTCTAGCGCCGCACGCTTCACGCCGCGTCGCGGTCAGCGTGGCGCCCTGCAGGGGTCGAGCGATCGCGCCGATGCGCCGATGAGCAGGGTGAGGCCATGCGACTGCACGGGACACCCACGCCGTGAGCTCGATGCCGACGCTCGATCGTCGCCCGGCGGCGACTCGCGCCGCCGCGCCGCCGTCCGCCGCCCGCGCGGCGGACGCACCCTCGCGGCCGCAGCCGGCGCCCGACCGCGGGCGCCGTATCGGGCTGATCGCCGCGGTCGCCGTCGGCACCGTCGTGACGGCGCTCGTTGTCACGACGCCGAGCCTGCGCTACGGGCCCCAGCGGCCCGTCCTGCACGCGCAGATCGCGACCGCGGCCGCGCTCGTCGCGCTGCTCGTGGCGCTGCTGGCGGTCGGCCGCTACCGCCGCGCGGCGCTCGCCGCCGATCTGCTGCTCGCGCTCTCGTTCGGCGTGCTCGGCGTCTCGAACCTGCTGACGAGCGCGATCCAGGCGATCACGGGAGAGAGCCCGCACGGACCGATCGGCTGGATGCCCGTGTCCGGCCGGCTCGTCGCCGCGGCGCTGCTGGCCGCCGCCGCGCTGTGTGACGTCGGCCGCAGGTCGTCGCTTGCGACGACCGCAGGGCGAAACCGCACATTCGCCCGCCCGCGGCGCGCCGCGCGCATGCTCGCGCTCGCGAGCGTCGGCGCGCTGGCGCTGCTCGCGCTCGTGCTCACCGCGCTCGACCCGCAGCTGCCCGCTGCGCTCGGTCCGGGGACGCTGCCCAGCGACGCCGCGTTCGGCCCGCTCGCCGGCAGCCCGGCCTCGATCGTGCTGAAGGGCTCGTGCCTCGTGCTCGTCGTGGTCGCCGCGATCGGCTTCGCGGTGCGCGGCCGGCACGCGCACGACCGCCTCTCGGCGCCGCTCTCCTGGGGTGTCGTGCTGCTCGCGTTCGCGTGGCTCAACTACCTGCTCGTGCCGTCGCTGTACGTCAACTGGTTCTACGCCGGCGACGTGCTCGCGCTCGCGGCCTACCTGCTGCTGGCGATCGGCGCGGTCGCCGAGATCGGCGACTACCAGCGCGACCGCGCCCGTCTCGCCGCGCTGGAGGAGCGCGGGCGTGTCGCGCGCGAGCTGCACGACGGCGTCGCGCAGGAGGTGCTCTACATGCTCGCGCAGGCGCGCCGCCTGCAGGCGCACCAGCCGGGACCCGACGCAGACCGGCTGCTCGCCGCCGCCGAGCGCGCCCTCTCGGAGTCGCGCTCGGCGATCTCCGCGCTGCGCGCGCCGTCCGACGAGTCGCTGCCAGACGCGCTCGAGCGCATCGCCGGCGAGCTGGCGCACCGGCTCGAGCTCGACGTGCGCGTCGACGCCGACCCGGACGTCGAGGCCGCGCCGGACGTGCGCGACGCGCTCGCGCGAATCGTCGGCGAGGCGCTCGCGAACGCCGCGCGCCACGGCGTCGCACGCCGCGCGACCGTCGAGCTGCGTGCCGGCCCGCCGCGGCGCCTGCTCGTGCGCGACGACGGCCGCGGCTTCGACCCGGATCCCGCGCTCGTCCCGGACGGCTCGTTCGGGCTGCAGTCGATGCGCGAGCGCGCCGCGGCCGTCGGCGGGCACGTGGAGATCCGCTCCGCCCCCGGCGCCGGCACCGAGGTGGAGGTGACGCTGCCGTGAGCACGTCGCCAGACGGCATCGGAGGCGGCCGGCGCGTCGTGATCGCCGACGACCACGCGCCCACGCGCGCGGGCGTGCGCGACGTGCTGCAGCAGGCCGGCTTCGTCGTCTGCGGCGAGGCGCCCGACGGCCCGGGCGCGGTCGAGGCGGCGCTGCGCGAGCGCCCCGACGCGGTCCTGCTCGACGTGCACATGCCCGGCGGCGGCGGGATCGACGCGGCCGAGCAGATCTCGATGCGCCTGCCCGGCACCGCGATCGCGATGCTCACCGTCTCGTCCGAGGAGGAGGACCTGTTCGCGGCGATCCAGGCCGGCGCCGTCGGCTACCTGCTGAAGGACGTCGACCCGCAGCGGCTGCCGTTCGCGCTGGACGGGGTCCTGGCGGGCGAGGCGGCGATCCCGCGGCCGCTCGTCGGGCGGATCGTCGCCGAGCTGGGCGAGCGCCGCCGCCGGCGCGTGCCGCTTGCGCGCGGCGGCGCCGAGCTGACGCCGCGCGAGTGGGAGATCCTCGAGCTGCTGCACGGCGGCGCGAGCACGGCGCAGGTCGCCGAGCGGCTCGGCGTCAGCCAGGTGACGGTGCGCCGCCACGTCTCGACGGTGCTGCGCAAGCTGCGCGTCCCCGATCGATCCGGCGCGTTCGCACTGCTCGACGCGCTGCGCAGCGGCGCCGCGCAGCGCGGCCGTTCACGCGTCTGAACGGCGAAGCGTCCACACGGGCGATAGCGCCGTGCCGCGCAGCACGCGAGCATGGTCGCACCCGTGTCTGCACCCTCCGATCCGCTGCTCGACCGCGCCTCCAGCCTGCTGGACGAGCTGCGCGAGCGCTGCGCCGCGCCGAACGTCGGCGCGGAGGCGGAGGAGCTGCTGATCGGCGGCTACGCGTCCGCGCTCGCGCTCGAGGGCGCGCGCCGGCGGCTGCGCGAGCAGGCGCTCGAGCTGTCCGAGCGCGAGCTGCGGCTCGCCGCGCAGGAGCGCGAGCTGCGCACCCTGCTGCGCACGCTGCGCGAGCGCATGCAGCAGCGCACGGCCTCCAGCTCAGGCGACGAGCCCGCGCCGCAGCGCCTGCACCGCGGCCTGTAGCCGGCTCTCGACGCCGAGCTTGCCGAAGATGCTCGCGACGTGGCTCTTGACCGTGTTGGGGCTGATGAACAGCTCGGCCGCGATCGCCGCGTTGTCGCGCCCGTCGACGATCAGGCGCAGCACGTCCAGCTCGCGCTGGGACAGCTCGACCGCGTCGTCCGCGGCGGCGGCCTCGGCCGCCCGCTGCGGCTCGGCCGCGCGCAGGCGCCGCAGCAGCTCCGGCGCCACGCGCGGCGGGATCACGGCGTCGCCCGCGGCGGCCGCGCGCACGGCCGCGACGATCTGCTCCAGCGTCGCCTCCTTGAGCACGTAGCCGGCGGCGCCCGCCAGCAGCGCCTCCAGCATCGTCGCGTCGTCGTCGGAGAGCGTCAGCACGACGACGCGCGCGGCGTGCTCCGAGGCGACGATCGCGCGCGTCGCCTCGACGCCGGACATGCCCGGCATGCTCAGGTCCATCAGCACGACGTCGGGCTGCAGCTCCGCGACGAGCCGCACGCCCGCCTCTCCGCCGCTCGCCTCGGCGGCGACGTCGAGGCCCTCGTCGCGCAGCAGCTGCGCGAGCCCGTGGCGGAAGACGTCGTGGTCGTCGACGAGCAGGACGCGGATCGGATCGGGCGCGCTCACGCCGGGCCAACTCTGCCGTGCGGTGCGGCGGAAGTGCGCCGGCGTTCATGCGGCTGAACGCCAAAACGCCCGCGCGGACCATTGAGGGGCACCCGGCCGTCGCGCAATCTGCATAGCAAGCGGAAGGACCCGCCGCAGGGAGCAGACAGAGGCTCCAGGTGGCCTACCCCCACAAAAAGGAGCATCTCATGCGGAAGCTCATGCGCAAGCGAATCCTCGTCCCAGTCGCCGCGATCGCGGCGCTCGCGATCGCCGGGATCGCCGTCGCGTACTTCACGGCCTCGGGCACCGGCTCGGGCACGGCGTCGGTCGGCACCGCCGCCGGCGTCACGATCACCGGCGTGTCGTTCGACAACGCGCTCTACCCGGGCGGGTCGACGACCGTCAGATTCACGATCAACAACACGTCGTCCAACACGGCCGTGAGCGTCGACAAGGTCGTCGCCGACACGACCTACGGCACGACCGGCGTCGACGGCCTGCCGGCCAGATGCAGCGCGGCCGACTACACCTTCGGCGACGTGTCCGTCGGCAGAGCGATCCCGGCGAACGGCTCGGTCAGCGCTACCGGCACGCTCAGCATGGCGAACTCGAACGCCAACCAGGATGCCTGCCAGGGTGCCTCGCCGGTCCTGCACCTCAAGGTGGACAACAGCGGCATCTAGCCGATCGATCGTGGGCGGGGGCGTCTGGCGAATTCGCCCCCGCCCGCTCGATCCTCCTCGCACGAACAGCACGCACATGCGCAACCCCTCCACGACACGGACAGCGAAGAGCGCCAGGACCAAGCGGTCCCTGACGCTGCTCGGTGTCCTCATCCTGCTCGCTCTCGCCGGCTACGCGGTCGCCGCGAGCGCCGGCCCGTCGGTCGCGACGCCGAGAATCGCGTCGGGTCCGTCCGGGGCGACGAACGCCACGAGCGCGACGTTCGCGTTCACGGCCGGCGCCAGAGGCGACACGCTCGAGTGCTCGCTCGACGGCGCGGCCTACGCGGCCTGCACGAGCCCGAAGACCTACGCCGGCCTCGCCGACGGCGCGCACACGTTCGCCGTGCGCGACCGCAGCGCGAGACTCGGCGCCGGCGACCCCGCCACGCGCACCTGGACGGTCGACACGCACGCGCCGGCCGCCCCGCAGCTGACGCAGAAGCCGCCGACGGTGACGAACGCCGACCACGCGACGTTCGGCTACACCGACGCCGAGGCGGGCGTGAGCTGGCAGTGCAGAGTCAACGGCTACGACTGGGACTCCTGCACGAACCCCGTCTCCTGGTGGGGCCTGCGCGACGGCGCCCGCACGTTCACGGTGCGCGCCCGCGACGCCGCCGGCAACGTCGGCCCGGCGACCACCTACGGCTGGACGATCGACACGGTCGCGCCGCCCAAGCCGCAGCTCACGCAGCAGCCGGCGAACCCGTCGGCGTCGAGCAGCGCGACGTTCGCGTTCGCCGACAGAGAGGCCGGCGCGACGTTCGAGTGCTCGCTCGACGGCGCCGCCTACGCCGCCTGCACGAGCCCGCAGACCTACACCGGGCTGTCGAACGGCAGCCACCGCTTCGACGTGCGCGCGCTGGACGCCGCCGGCAACCGCAGCGGCGTCGCCGAGGACAGCTGGAGAGTGAGCGCCTCGACCAGCGGGCAGCCGTTCGCGATCTCCGGCGGCTACGGCGGCCTGCTCTACCCCGGCAAGACCGCCGACCTCGCGCTGAGAGTCAGCAACCCGAACGGCGACCCGATCCTCGTCACGAGCATCGCGGTGACGATCCAGGGCGGCAGCTCGAAGCCCGGCTGCGACGGGCCGGCGAACCTGCAGGTGACGCAGTCCAACGTCTCCGCCGCCAACCCGCTGACGGTCCCCGCCAACGGCAGCGTCACGCTCCCCTCCGGCGGCGTCAGCGCCCCGCAGGTGACGATGCTGAACCTGCCGACGAACCAGGACGCCTGCAAGGGCGCCGTCTTCTCCTTCGCCTACGGCGGGAGCTCTCACTCATGAGCGCGCACGCCCGCCATCTCGTTCGTGCGATCGCGATCGCCCTCGGCATCGCCGCGCTCGCCCTGCTTGCCGCCGTGATGGACGCATCGGCGTACGTGACCGCTTCCGGCGGCGGCAGCGCCGCCGGAAGCGTCACGACGCTGGCCGCGCCGACGATCGCGAGAACGAGCACCGGCGGCGGCACCGTCACGCTCACCTGGTCGACCGTCAGCGCGCCGGCAAGCGGCGCCGTCACCTACTACGTGCGCCGCGACGGCGGCGCCGCGAGCGCGGCCTGCCCCAGCTCGGGCGCGCCGACGAGCGCGACGAGCTGCACCGATACGGGTGTCTCCGCCGCCGCGCACCAGTACACGGTGACGGCGGTGTGGCGCAGCTGGACGCGCACGAGCGCGACCGCCAACGTGACCGTCGCCTTCGGCACCGCCACGCAGCTCGTCTTCACGACGCAGCCGGGCGGCAGCGCCACGGGCGGCGTGGCGTTCCCGACGCAGCCGGTCGTCACCGCGCGCGACGCGAGCGGAAACACGGTCACCGACTACAGCGGCGCCGTCAGCCTCTCGATCCTCAGAGGCGGCACGAACGGCGCGACGCTCAGCGGTTGCACGGGCACGCTGAGAAACGGCGTCACGACGTTCGCCGGCTGCAAGATCGACAAGTCCGGCAGCGGCTACTACCTGCACGCCAGCGACACCACGCTCGGCGGTGACAGCTCGAGCTTCGACGTCTCCGTCGGCTCGGCCACGCAGCTGCTCTTCACGACGCAGCCGGGCGGCGGCGCGACGGGCGGCACGGCCTTCCCGACGCAGCCGGTCGTGGTCGCGGCCGACGCGGGCGGCAACACCGTCACGAGCTTCTCCAGCACGATCACGCTGTCGATCGCGTCCGGCACGGGGACCGGCGGCGCGACGCTCAGCAACTGCAGCCCGAGCCGCCACAGCGGCGTCACGACCTTCAGCAGCTGCGAGATCGACAAGGCCGGCAGCGGCTACCAGCTGCACGCCAGCACGGTCAGCGGCCTCGTCGGCGACAGCACCGGCTTCTCGGTCTCCGTCGGCTCGCTCAGCAGACTGATGTTCACGACGCAGCCGGGCGGCGGCGCGACGGGCGGCACCGCCTTCCCGACGCAGCCGGTCGTGGCCGCGACCGACGCCGGCGGCAACGTCGTCACGAGCTACAGCAGAACCGTCTCGCTCACGATCACGAGATTCAGCGGCACGACCGGCGCGACGCTCAGCGGCTGCAGAGGCACGCTCGCCAGCGGCGTCACGACGTTCTCAGGCTGCCAGATCGACCTGACCGGCTCCGGCTACCAGCTGCACGCGAGCGACTTCTCGCGCACCGCCGACAGCAGCGCGTTCGCGGTGACGGCCGGCCCCGCCACCCAGATCAGCGTCACGACCTCGCCCTCCGGCGCGACCGGCGGCACGGCTTTCACGACGCAGCCCGTCGTCACGGCCTACGACGCCGGCGGCAACGTCGCGACGGGCTACGCCGGCACGGTCGCGCTGACGATCGGCAGCGGCACGGGCACGCTGAGAGGGTGCAGCGGCTCGCTCAGAAGCGGCGTCACGACGTTCAGCGGCTGCCAGATCGACAGAGCCGGCAGCTTCACGCTGCACGCGAGCGACGGGACGCTCACCGACGACAGCTCCAGCTTCACCGTGACCGTCGGCTCCGCCGCGCAGCTGCTGTTCACGACGCAGGCGGCCGGCGCGACGGCGGGCAACGCCTTCACGACGCAGCCGGCGATCACGGCCTACGACGCCGGCGGCAACGTCGTCACGAGCTACAGCACGACGATCACGCTGTCGATCAAGAGCGGCACCGGCACCTTCAACGCCAGCCTCAGCGGCTGCAGCGAGAACCACAGCAACGGCGTCACGACCTTCAGCGGCTGCAAGATCGACAAGAGAGGCACCGGCTACGTGCTGCACGCGGCCGACAGAAACGCGCTGACGGTCGACGGCAACCCGTTCAACGTCTCGTAGCGACGGGGCGGCGCAACCGCCCCCGTTGCTAGGGTCGCGGCGTGGTTGCCGCCGCCTCCGAGACGCTCCGCCGCACCGCCCTGTTCGACCGCCACGTCGCGGCCGGCGCGAAGCTCGTGCCGTTCGCCGGCTGGGAGATGCCGGTGCAGTACGCGGGCGTGAGAGAGGAGCACCTGGCGGTGCGCGAGCGCGCCGGCATGTTCGACGTCTCGCACATGGGCGAGGTCGAGACGCGCGGGCCGGGCGCCTTGGACTTCCTGCAGCGGATGCTGTCGAACGACGTCTCCAAGATCGCGGTCGGCGGCGCGCAGTACAGCGTGCTGTGCCGCGAGGACGGCGGCGTGCTGGACGACCTCTTCACGTATCGCCTCGGCGAGGACCGCTATCTGACGGTCACGAACGCGTCGAACCACGACAAGGACCTCGCCTGGCTGCGCGCGCACGCGGGCGGCTTCGACGTCGAGGTGGTCGACCGGCTCGACGACTACGCGATGCTCGCGGTGCAGGGTCCCGACGCGCGCGCGCTGCTGGCGCCGCTGCTCGGCGCCGGCCAGGAGCTGCCGGCCCGCTTCCGTACAGCCGAGCTGACCGTCGCCGGCGCGCCCGCGCTCGTCTGCGGCACCGGCTACACGGGCGAGGACGGGGTGGAGATCCTCTGCGCGCCCGACGCGGCCCCCGCGGTCTGGGACGCGCTGCTCGCCGCCGGCGTCGCGCCGGCCGGGCTCGCCGCGCGCGACACGCTGCGGCTCGAGGCCTGCTTCCACCTCTACGGCAACGACCTGATGGAGTCGCGCGGGCCGATCGAGGCGGGGCTGGGATGGTGCTGCAAGGAGGCGACGGGCTTCGTCGGCGCGGAGGCGGTCGCCGCCGTGCGCGCCGCCGGTCCCGCCGAGCAGCTCGTGCCGTTCGCCTTCACCGGCCCCGGGATCCCGCGCCAGGGCAACCCCGTCGTCGGCGGCGGCGAGGTCACGAGCGGGACGCTGTCGCCGTGCCGCGGGGTCGGGATCGGGATGGCCTACGTGCCGGCCGCGCGCTCCGCGATCGGCACCGCGATCGAGATCGACGTGCGCGGCAAGCTCCGTCCCGCCGTCGTCGAGGACAAGCCCCTCTACAGAAAGGACGCCTGAATGGCCGCTGAGTACCCCGAGGGGCTGCTGTACCACCCCGAGCACGACTGGGTGCGGATCGACGGCGACGTGGCCGCGTTCGGCATCACCTGGTACGCGCAGGACTCGCTCGGCGAGGTCGTCTTCTTCGACCCGCCCGAGGTCGGCGCGCAGGTCGCGCAGGGCGAGAGCTACGCTGAGGTGGAGTCGGTGAAGGCCGTCTCCGACGTGATCGCACCGCTTTCGGGCGAGATCGTCGAGGTCAACGCCGAGCTCGCCGGCGCGCCGGAGCGGATCAACGACGATCCCTACGGCGAGGGCTGGATGGTGAAGGTGCGGCTGGCGGACGCGAGCGAGAACCGACGCGCTGATGGACGCCGCCGCCTACCAGGCCCAGCTCGGCTGACGCAGGACCCACCGCCCACGACCAGGACCGCCCGATGAGCACGTACACCTCCGCCACCGACGCCGACCGCCGCGCGATGCTCGACGAGATCGGCGCGATGTCGGTCGAGCAGCTGTTCGCCGACATCCCCGGCGCGCTGCGGCTCGACCGGCCACTCGCGCTGCCGGCCGGGATGGCCGAGCAGGAGGTCTACGAGCACCTCAAGGAGCTGGCCGCGCGCAACGTCTCCGCGGAGGACGAGGTCAGCTTCCTCGGCGCCGGCATGTACGACCACTACGTGCCGTCGCTCATCGACACGCTGCTGTCGCGCTCCGAGTTCCTCACGCCCTACACGCCCTACCAGCCGGAGATCTCGCAGGGCGGGCTGCAGGTGATGTTCGAGTACCAGACGGCGATCAGCGAGCTGACGGGCCTGCCCGTCTCCAACGCGTCCGTCTACGAGGGCCCGAGCGCGGTCGGCGCGGCGGCCTATCTGGCGAAGCTCGCGAACGGCCGCCCGCGCGTGCTCGCCTCGCGCGGCGTGCATCCGCACTCGCGCGAGACGCTGACGACGCTCGCGCGCGGCTACGGCCAGACGGTCGAGGAGCTCCCGCTCGCCGGCGGCGCGACCGACCTCGACGCGCTGATCGCGGCGCTGGGCGACGACGTGAGCGCCGTCGTGCTGCAGCAGCCGAACTTCCTCGGCACGGTCGAGGACATCGCCGCGCTGACCGAGGCGGCCAAGCGCGCCGGCGCGGTCGTCATCTGCGCCTGCGACCCGATCCCGCTGGGGATCCTCGAGCCGCCCGGTGCGCAGGGCGTCGACATCTGCGTCGGCGAGGGGCAGACGCTCGGCAACCGGCTCGACTACGGCGGCCCGTCGTTCGGCTTCTTCGCCGCCTCCCAGGAGCACCTGCGGCGGATGCCAGGTCGCATCGCTGGCCAAACTGTCGATGTCGATAGCAAGCGTGGGTACGTGCTGACCTTGCAGACGCGCGAGCAGCACATCCGCCGCGAGAAGGCGACGTCGAACATCTGCACCGCCCAGGCGTTGAACGCCCTCGCCGGCGTCGTCTACCTCGGCTGGCTCGGCCGGCAGGGGCTGGTGGAGCTGGGCGAGCTGCTGCTGCGCCGCACCGCCTACGCGCGCGAGACGCTGTGCGCGCTCGACGGGGTCGAGCCGCTGCACGAGCAAGTGGTTGTGCGCGAGTTCGCGGTCCGGATCCCGGGTGTCGACGTCGATGCCGTCGTCGAGCGGCTCGCGGCGGAAGGGATCAACGGCGGCTACCGCCTCGGGCGCACGTACCCCGAGTACGCGGACGGGTTGCTCATCGCCATCACAGAGCGGCGCACCCGGGCGCAGATCGATCGTCTGGCCGAAGCACTGGGGCAGGCCGTCGCCGCCGAACGCGGCGCCGCGCCGGTGGAGGTGGGGGCATGAGCACGACCGCTCCGCGTCCGGCCGCCTCCGCTCCCGGCGCGGGCGGCTCCGCGATCTCCGCCGCCGACGACACGCTCACGATCTATGAGCGCTCCCAGCCCGGCCGCCGCGCGTTCGTCGCGCCCGCGCTCGACGTGCCGGAGCGGCCGCTGGACGAGCTGCTGCCCGCGCGCTTCCGGCGCACGCGCGCCGCGCAGCTCCCCGAGGTCAGCGAGCCCGAGCTGATCCGCCACTACCACCGCCTGAGCAAGCGCAACTTCGACCTCGACACCGGCTTCTACCCGCTCGGCTCGTGCACAATGAAGCACAACCCGAAGCTGCACGAGCGCGTCGCGGCGCTGCCCGGCAACGCGCGCCTGCACCCGCTGCAGGACGTCAAGCGCGCCCAGGGCGCGCTCGAGCTGATGTGGAACCTGCAGGAGGCGCTCGGCGAGATCGCGGGCCTGCCGCACGTCTCGCTGCAGCCGTCCGCCGGCTCGCACGGCGAGCTGGCCGGTGTGCTGCTCACGCGCGCCTACCACGAGGACCGCGGCGAGCAGCGCACGAAGGTCCTCACGCCTGACACCGCGCACGGCACGAACCCGGCGACGGTCACGATGGCCGGCTACGAGGTCGTCAAGGTCGGCACGAACCCGGACGGCGGCGTGGACGTCGAGGACCTGCGCGCGAAGGCCGACGAGCAGGTGGCGTGCCTGATGCTCACCAACCCGAGCACGCTCGGCCTGTTCGACCCGAACATCGCCGAGATCGCCGAGATCGTGCACGGGGTGGGGGCGACCCTGTACTACGACGGCGCGAACCTGAACGCGATCATGGGCATCACGCGGCCGGGCGACATGGGCTTCGACATCGTGCACTTCAACCTGCACAAGTCGTTCACGCAGCCGCACGGCGGCGGCGGGCCGGGCGCCGGGCCGATCGCGGTGAGCGAGCGGATCGAGCCCTACCTGCCGCGCCCGCAGGTCGTGCGGCGCGACGGCGCGGCCGGCGGCCCGGAGTTCGACCTCGACGAGGACCGCCCGAAGTCGATCGGCAAGCTGCGCGGCTTCCAGGGCAACTACGGCGTCTTCGTGCGCTCCTACGCCTACATCCGCTCGCTCGGCGCGGAGGGCTTGAGAGAGGCGTCCGAGGTGGCGGTGCTGAACGCGAACTATCTGCTCGCGCTGCTCAAGCGCGCGGGCGTCGCCGAGTACCTGCCGGTCGCCTACGACCGCGTCTGCATGCACGAGTTCGTGCTGAGCGGCGCGCCGATGAAGCGCGAGCTGGGGATCAGAACGCTCGACCTCGCCAAGCGGCTGCTCGACTTCGGCGTGCACCCGCCGACCGTCTACTTCCCGCTGCTGGTCGACGAGGCTCTCCTGATCGAGCCGACCGAGACGGAGACGAAGGAGACGCTCGACCGCTTCGCCGAGATCGTCGCCGCGATCCTGCGCGAGGCGGCTGAGGACCCGGAGATCGCGAAGAACGCGCCGTACTCGACCCCCGTCCGCCGCCTCGACGAGGCGCGCGCGGCGAAGACGCCGGTCCTGCGCCAGCCGCTCTAAGCGGCTCGCCGCGACGTCACCACGACCGCGGCGCCCTTCGCCGGCAGCATCGTCACATTGCGGTGCAGCACGCGCTCGGGGCGCTGGTCGGGCGCTTCCATGTCGGTCCGCCGCGCGATCGCGCGCAGCACGACGCGCTGCTCGGCCATCGCGAGCGTCGCGCCGAGGCAGCGGCGGATCCCGCCGCCGAACGGCACCCACGTGTACGTGCCAGGCTTGACGCCGAGGAAGCGCTCGGGCCGGAAGCTGAACGGGTCCGGGTAGACGTCCTCGCGGTGGTGCAGCAGGGAGACCGAGACGAGGATGTGGCTGTTCTTCGGCAGGCGGTACTCGCCGAGCTGCCACGGCGCCTTCACGCGCCGGCCGGTGATCGGGACGACCGGGCGGTTGCGCATCGTCTCGTGGATCGTCGCCTCGACGTACGCGGCGCCGTCGTCGCCGGCCTCCTCGGCGCGCACGCTCTCGCGCAGGCGGTCGTACGCGGCCGGGTTGCGCAGCAGGCGCTCGAACGTCCACGCGAGCGAGTTGGCGGTCGTCTCGTGCCCGGCGAGCACGAGCGTCAGCAGCTCGTCGCGCAGCTCCGCGTCGGTCATCGGCTCGCCGTCCTCGTCGCGCGCGGCGAGCAGCAGCGAGAGGATGTCGGTGCGCTCGCCGTCGTCCTGCCGAGCGCGCGCGGCGGCGATCACGCCGTAGAGGTCGCGGTCGAGCCGCTCGACCAGCCGCTTGACGATCCCGACGGGCTCGTCTCTGCCGATGTTCATCAGCTCGGCGACCTGTCCGACCGGCTTCGTCGAGAGGTCGCTGAAGCGCAGGATGATCTCGCGCAGCCCGTGCTCCGGGGTTCCGGGCGCCGGCTCGCCCTCGACGCCGAAGATCCCCGCCATGATCACGTCGAGCGTGATCGCCTGCATGCGCGGCGCGAGCGCGAACGGCGTGCCGAGCGGCCAGCGGTCGATCTCGCGTTCGGCGACGTCGGCGATCATCTGCGTGTAGCGCTCGACCGCCTCGCCGTGGAACGGCGGCAGCAGCAGCTTGCGCTGGCGCATGTGCGTCGGCCCGACCGTCGTCAGCACCGAGTTGGGCCCGACGATCGGGCGCAGCGGCGACTCGCCGGCGGTCGACAGCGCCAGCTCCGGTTGGGTGAAGAGCGATCTGACGTGGTCGGGATGCGAGATGAAGACGGTCAGGTCGTCGGCGTTGTTGCGCAGCCGCGGGAAGCGCAGCGCGAACGTCTCGCCGAGCTCGCGGCGCGCCTTGAACAGCAGCGGCACCTGGCGCACGCTGAAGCGCAGGGCGGTGAGGCCGCGCGCGAGCTGCACCGCGGGCGGCATGTTGACGGGCGCGCCGTCGTCGGGCGCGGGGCCGGACGGCGATGGAGGGGCCTCGCCGATCAGGCGCGGCCGGGTGGGGGCTTCGGGGCTGATCGTCGCGGTCATGCGTTCGATTGAACCAAGGTCAAACCGCATCCGCGACAGTTCGGCCCGTACTGTGTCCGATCTCACGCAGCCCGTGCCATGCTGCCGGCCCCGAGCGAGGAGCGACGCATGAGCGAGCTGGACACCGCGAACCTGCCCGAGCAGCCCAACCCGGACGGCTTCGCCGCGTTCGCCCAGCGCGCCGCGCAGGAGGGCGACGGGCCGGTCACGATGCTGAACCTGCTCGCGCTGCAGCCCGACGGCGGCCGCGCCCGCTACGAGCAGTACGGCGCCGCCGTCGCGCTGCTGCTCGCGCGCGCCGGCGGGCGGATCCTCTACGCCGGCGAGGCCGTCCCGCCGCTGCTCGGCGACGGCCGCTGGGACCTCGTCGCGCTCGTCGAGTACCCGAGCCGGCAGGCGTTCCTCGACATGGTCGGATCGCCCGAGTACCAGGCGATCGCGCACCTGCGCACGGAGGCGCTCGCGAAGGGCGAGCTGCACCCGCTCGACACGCTGGGCGCGGCCTTCGACCGGTAGCCTCCGCCGCCGTGCGCATCTTCTCCGGCCTCCAGCCGACGGGCCGCAAGCACCTCGGCAACTTCATCGGCGCGATCGAGCAGTACGTCCACCACCAGGACCAGGGGGAGGCGATCTACTGCATCGTCGACCTGCATGCGACGACCGTCGCGTACGACCCGGCCGAGCTGCGCGAGCGCCTCTACGACACCGCCGCGATCCTGCTCGCCGCCGGGATCGACCCCGAGCGCGCGATCTTCTTCCGCCAGGGCGATGTGCTCCAGCACACCGAGCTGGCGTGGCTGCTGTCGTCCGTCACCGCGTTCGGCGACCTCAACCGCATGCACCAGTTCAAGGAGAAGTCGGGCTCGCAGCGCGACCTCGCCTCCGCCGGCCTCTTCACCTACCCGGTGCTGATGGCCGCCGACGTGCTCGCCTACCGCGCCGACACGGTCCCCGTCGGCGACGACCAGCGCCAGCACGTCGAGCTGATGCGCGACGTCGCGCAGCGCTTCAACGCGCGCTTCGGCGAGACGCTCGTGGTGCCGAGAGGCGTCTACCGCGAGATCGGCGCGCGCATCATGGACCTGCAGCAGCCCGAGAAGAAGATGTCGACCACCGGCGGCACCGAGCAGGGGACCGTCTACGTGCTCGACGACCCCGCGACGATCGAGAAGAAGTTCAAGCGCGCCGTCACCGACTCCGGCGAGGGGATCCACCGCGCGCCCGACAAGCCGGGCATCGCGAACCTGATCGAGATCCTCGCGGCGGTTCGCGGCACGAGCTTCGAGGACGTCGAGCGCGAGCACGCCGACTCGCGCTACGGCGACTTCAAGCTGGCGGTCGCGAACGCCGTGATCGAGCGCCTGCGCCCGGTCCACGAGCGCTACGAGGCGCTGCGCGCCGACGAGCCCGCGCTGGAGCGGATCCTCGCCGACGGGGCCGAGAAGGCCCGTGCGATCGCCGTGCCCGTGCTCGCGGACGTGCGCCGCGCGATGGGCGTCGGCCCGGTCGCCTGACGCGCCGCCGTCGGCCCCGCCCGCTAGCCTGACCCCGGTGCGCGCCGCCGATCTGGACCTCGACCTCGACGTCTTCGCCGGGCCGTTCGACCTGCTGCTGACGCTCGTGCTGCGCGAGGAGGTCGACCTGCTCGAGGTCGACCTCGCCGACGTCGTCATCACCTACATCGACTTCCTCGAGGAGAAGGGCGAGCTGGACCTCGAGCTGGCGACCGAGTTCCTCGTGCTGATCGCGGCGCTGCTGGAGCTGAAGTCGCGCCTGATGCTGCCCGGCGAGGAGCAGGAGCTGCTCGACCTCGAGCCCGGCGAGGCGGCCGAGGAGCTGCTCGCGCGGCTGCTCGAGGCGCACCGCTACCGCGGCGCTGCCGAGCACCTCGCCCGCCTGCTCGAGCAGCAGTCCGGCTACCGCTTCCGCAGCGCCCCGCTGCCGCCCGCGCTGCGCCGCACGTCCCTGCAGGAGTCCGAGGCCGTCTACGACCCGGCCGCGCTCGGCAGAGCGCTCGGCGGCCTGCTGCGGATGCCGCCCGAGATCTCGCTGCACCACGTGACGATCCAGAGAGTGACGGTCGTCGAGCGGCTCAGACACCTGCGCTCGCTGCTGTTGCGCGGACGCTTCTCGTTCGACGAGGCGGTCGCGAGAGCCGATCGCGTGACCGTCGCCGTGACGATCTGGGCGCTGCTGGAGCTGTACAAGCGCGGCGAGGCGACGTGGGAGCAGGACGAGCCGTTCGCCGACATCACCGTCGAGGCGCTGGCGGAGCGCCCGTGGCCGGACCTCGCCGGCCCCGCGACCGGCGCCGAGCCGATCCGCTCGCCGCACGTCGAGCCCGACGCCGCGCACGACCACGCCGAGGTGGTCGCGTGATCGAGCTGGCCGGCACGCTGGAGGCGCTGCTGTTCTTGTGCCCGGACCCGGTTCCGGCGGCCGCTCTGGCCGATGCCGTGGGCATCGAGGAAGACGAGGCGGCCGAGGCGCTGTCGGCGCTTGCGGCTTCGCTCGACTCGGAGGGGCGTGGGCTGGTGCTGCGCGAGCTGTCGGGGGGCTGGCAGCTGTCGTCTCACCCGGAGGCGGAGGAAGCCGCGCGGCGGCTCCTCGCCAAGCCGCGCACCCCGCCGCTGACGCCGGCGCAGGCCGAGACGCTGGCGATCGTCGCCTACCTGCAGCCGGTGTCGCGCCCGGAGATCGCCCGCATCCGCGGCGTCAACGCCGAGTCGGCCGCGCAGACGCTGATCGAGCGGGGCGTGATCGAGGAAGCCGGCCGCTCGCAGTTCGGCGCGGTGCTCTACCGCACGACGGACCTGTTCCTGCGGCTGTTCGGCTTGAGAGCGGTCGACGAGTTGCCCGACGTGACCGCCTGGGATCCCACGCCCGACGTCGCCGCCGGCATCCGCGAGCGGCTGCTGAGAGCGGGGGAGGCGCGGCTGGGTGTGCCGGCCGCGGCAGCGCCGGCGGAGGGGCGCGGCCCGGAGGAGCCCAGCTCCGACGAGGCCGCTCCGCCCGACGCCGCCGATGGCATCGAGGGGGAGGCCGCGGCCGAGCCCGAGCCGCCCGGCGACGCCGAGCGCGAGCCGGCCCCGGTCATCCCGATCGCCTGATGTGTGTGCGTCAGGGGGTGATAGCGACCCCCTGACGCACACACATCAGCCGGCGACGGCGGCGAGCAGCTCCGGCGCGCGCTCGGGCTCGCGCGTGAGCGCGCCGCCGACGCCGACGGCGACCGCCCCGGCCGCGAGCCAGTCCGCGGCGTTCGCGGCGGTGATGCCGCCGGTCGGGAGGAGCCGGGCGCCCGGCAGCGCGGCCAGCAGGACGCGCAGGTCCGCCGGGGCGAGCCGGTCGGCTGGGAAGAGCTTCACAAGGTCGGCGCCCGCGCGCATGCAGGCGTCGATCTCGGTGGGGGTGAACGCGCCCGGAACGGCGGCAGCGTCGCGAGCGTGGGCGGCGGTCACCACCTCCTGCCGCAGCACGGGGGACAGCAGGAACCGTGCGCCGGCGTCGAGGGCCGCCGCAGCGTCTGCGGCGCTCATCACCGTCCCGGCACCCACGAGCGCCGAGGGAAACGAGTTAGACAACGACGAGATCGCGGCCAGCGCGCCAGGCACGCCCAACGGGATCTCCACGACATCGACGCCCCCCTCGATGACCGCCGTTCCCACGCGCTCGGGATCAGCGCACCGCAACACACCCACCACCCGCCGAGCGCAGATCCGCGCGACGACGCCCTCCCGGCTCACGCCGAAGGCGCCGCCGCCGCGGCCTTCGCCGCCAGCTGCCCGCACGCCGCGTCGATGTCGCGGCCGCGCGTCAGCCGCACCGTCGCCTCGACGCCGTGCGACTCCAGCACCTCTCGGAACGCCGCGATCGCGTCGCGGCCGGAGCCCTCGTACACCGAGCCCGTCGGGTTGTAGGGGATCAGGTTGACCTTGTAGATCCGCCCGTCCAGCAGCTCCGCCAGCGCCAGCGCCTGCTCGTAGCGGTCGTTGACGCCCGCGAGCATCACGTACTCGATGAAGATCTTGCGGCGCTTGGCCTCGTAGAACTCCTCGCACGCCTCCAGCACCTGCTCGAGCGGGTAGCGGTCGTTGACGGGCATGATCTGCGAGCGCAGCGCGTCGTCGGGCGCGTGCAGCGACAGCGCGAGCCGCAGCGGCAGGGGCGAGTCCGCGAGCCGCAGGATCCCCGGGATCCAGCCGACGGTGGAGATCGCCGTGCGCCGCGACGTGATCCCCACGTCCGGCAGCCGGCCGCACGCGGCGAGCACGTTGTCGAGGTTCATCATCGGCTCGCCCATGCCCATGAAGACGCAGTGGTCGACCTCGGTCATGCGGCGGAAGTGCAGCGCCTGGTCGAGGATCTCCGACTCCGTCAGGTTGCGGCCGAACTTCATCGCGCCCGTCGCGCAGAAGGTGCACGTCAACGGGCAGCCCGACTGCGAGGAGAGGCAGAGCGAGCGGCGCCCGTCCTTGTAGCGCATCAGGACCGCCTCGACCGGCCGGCCGTCGGCGGTCGAGAACAGCGCCTTGACGGTGCCGTCAGACGCGTGCGCCTCGTGCTCCAGCGTCAAAGACGACAGCGGGACCGCCTCGGACAACGCAGACCGCAGCGCCGCCGGCAGGTTCGTCATCTCCTCGTAGCCGGACGCCCCGCGCGCCAGCCACTCCCACACCTGTCTGGCGCGGAAGGCGGGCTCGCCCCGGGCGGCCAGCGTGCTGTCGAGAAGCTCCAGATCCATATCGAGCCATAGAGTGGCAGCAATGCGCCTCGCCAAGTACCTCGCCCACGCCGGCGTCGCCTCGCGGCGCGCCTCCGAGCAGCTGATCGCCGACGGGCGGATCACGGTCGACGGCACGATCGTGCGCGACCCGGCGCGCGACGTCGACGACTCCCACGACGTCGCGTTCGACGGCGAGCCGGTCCGCGGCGCCGAGCCGCGCGTCGCCTACGCGCTGCACAAGCCGGCCGGCGTCGTCTCGACCGCAAGCGACACGCACGGCCGCAGAACCGTCGTCGACCTCGTCCCCGCCGAGCGGCGCCTCTACCCGGTCGGCCGCCTCGACGCCGAGTCGACCGGCCTGATCCTGCTCACGAACGACGGCGACCTCGCCAACCGCCTCACGCACCCGCGCTACGAGGTGCCGAAGACCTACCGCGCCTCGCTCGCCGGCGCCGCGCTCACCGATCGCGCGCTCAAGGCGCTGCGCGAGGGCGTGCAGCTCGAGGACGGCATGACGGCCCCCGCCAAGGTGCGCCGCCTCACCCCGCACCAGCTCGAGCTGACGATCTACGAGGGCCGCAACCGCCAGGTGCGGCGCATGTGCGAGGCGATCAGACGCCCGGTCCGCCAGCTCGTGCGGATCCGCTTCGGCCCGCTCGAGCTCGGCGACCTCAGACCGGGGAAGGCGCGGCGGCTGACGGGGACGGAGCTGGAGGCGCTCGCCGCGGCCGCGGTGGCCGAGACGGGCACGCCGGCCCGCGGCGGGCGCCGCGGCCGGGCGTGACGCACCGGCTTCCGACGGAACGCGAACCGCTACCGACGCACACCGGTCGCGGGATGGGAAGACTCTCATCTATGGCGTGGGCGAGCTCAAGCCGGCAATGAGCGCGCGGGCACCTGACGTCGCTCCGCGGGAGCTGCTCGGCGCCGGGCTGCTGGAGCGCGTCCGCGGCTTTCGCCGGGCGCCGATCACGTCGGCGCGGCCGCGCGCGCAGCTCGCCGGGACGCTCGGCCTCGTGGCGCTCGTCGCCTGCAGCCTGCTCGTCGTGGTCGTCGCCAGCGGCCAGAAGACGATCCTCGTGCCGCAGAGCGACGTCGCCTTCCCGGCATGGCTCGCCGGCCCGCTGCACCAGCTCACGCACGGGATCGCCGTGCGCTCGGATCCGACGGCGATCGGCTTCAGCGTCGTGCTCGTCGCGATGACGGCCGCCTACGCGGTCGTGGTGGCGTGTGCCCGCTCGCTGCCGGCACGCGTCGCGATCTCCGCGATCGTCGCGCTGCACGTCATCTGGCTGCTCGCGCCGCCGATGCCGCTGAGCGACCTCTTCAACTACCTCGGCTACGCCCGCCTCGGCGGGCTGCACGGGCTCAACCCGTACACGCACGGGATCGCCGCGGCCGGTCACGACGCGGTCGACCCGTTCGTCACCTGGCAGCGGCTGCGCAGCCCGTACGGGCCGCTGTTCATGCTCGCGAGCACGGGACTCGGACCGCTGCCGCTGCCGGTCGCCTACTGGCTGATGAAGCTCGCGACGGTCGCCGCGAGCCTCGGCGTCGTCGCGCTGCTGTGGCGCTGCGCCCGCCAGCTCGGCCGCGACCCGCTGCCGACGGTGCTGCTCTACGCCGTCAACCCGCTCGTGCTCGTCTACGCGCTCGGCGGCTTCCACAACGACGTGTTCCTGCTGCTGTTCGCGCTCGGCGCGATCTCGCTGCTGCTCGAGCGCCGCGACGCGGGCGCCGGCGCCGCGCTCGCGTGCGCGATCGCCGTCAAGGCGTCGGCCGGGATCCTGCTGCCGTTCCTGCTGCTGGGCGCGCGCCGGCGCGGGCGCTTCGCGCTCGGGGCCGGCGCGGCGGCGCTGCCGCTCGCGGCCGTGAGCGTCCTGGCCTACGGGGGCGCCCACCCGAACCTCGGCGACCAGACCTCGCTGCTGAGCAGCTTCAGCGTGCCGAACGCGCTCGGCCAGCTCGCCGGCCTGGGCGGCGCGCCGCCGTGGCTGCTCACCGGCGCGAACGTCCTGCTCGTGCTCGTCGTCGCGGCGTTGGCCGCGGCGGTCTGGAGCAGACGGATCGAGTGGCTGCCCGCCGCCGGTTGGGCGACCTTCGCGCTGCTCCTGAGCCTCGCCTGGCTGCAGCCGTGGTACGCGATGTGGCTGCTGCCGCTCGCCGCGCTCGCGGGCAGCCGCGCGCTCGTGCGCGCGACGCTCGCGGTGTGCGCGTACCTGCTGCTGACGTTCCTGCCCGTCACCGGCATGGCGCTGAGCGCGCTGCACTACAAGCCCATGGACAGCCCCGTCGGCCGCGCGTCGATCGCGCGGATGCACGCGCTCCAGTGGCAGCCGGTCCGGCACCGCTCGCACATCTTCACGGTGCAGCGCCCGCGCGAGCTGGCGGACGCCGTGGCGCGTCCGCGCCGTCCGCGCTGACCGCGCGCCGCTCGCTTGCGCCGGGCTGAGAGAATCCCGCGGCCATGCGTCTGTACGCGCTCCGAGGCGCCATCACGGTCGACCGCAACGACGGCGAGGAGATCCTCGCCGCGACGGACGAGCTGATGCGCGCGCTGATGGAGCGCAACGGGCTCGAGCCGGAGGACCTCGTGAGCTGCCTGTTCACGCTCACGGAGGACCTCGACGCCGAGTTCCCCGCCAAGGCCGCGCGGCGCATGGGCCTGAGCGCCGTGCCGCTGATGTGCGCCCGCGAGGTGCCGGTGCCCGATGCGCTCCCGCGCGTGATCCGCGTGCTGGTGCACTACTACGCCGAGCCGGACCACGTCTCGCGGCACGTCTACCTGCGCGAGGCCAGAGCGCTGCGCACCGATCTCGAATCGGCACAATAGGAGCGTCATGCCGATCGAGTTCGCCGACAAGATCCGCCGCCTGCCCACGTACCCCACGGCGGGCGGCTACGCGCTGGGCGACGAGTACGCGATGCTCGCGAGCAACGAGGCGCCGTTCGGGCTGCTGCCCGGCGTGCACGACGCGGTCGAGCAGGCGCTGCGCAACGTCAACCGCTACCCCGACCCGTCGAACATGCGCCTGCGCCAGGCGCTCGCCGCGCGCTACGACTTCGCGCCCGAGCGGATCGCGATAGGCAGCGGCTCGTGCGACATCCTGCTGAGCGCCGCCGAGGCGCTGCTGGAGCCGGGCTCGGAGATCGTCTACGCGTGGCCGTCGTTCTCCGTCTATCCGCACATGGCCGCGGCGACCGGCGCGCGCGCGATCAGAGTGCCGCTCGACGACGAGCACGCGCACGACCTCGACGCGATGCTCGCCGAGATCACCGTCGCGACGCGGCTCGTGATCGTCTGCAACCCGAACAACCCGACCTCGACCGCGCTGCCGCTCGCGGAGATCGAGCGCTTCGTCGAGCAGGTGCCGCGCAACGTCTGCGTGCTGATCGACGAGGCCTACTGCGAGTTCAACGTGCTCGACGACCCGGACGCCTCGCTCGACCTCGTGCGGCGTCACTCCAACGTCGTGCTGCTGCGGACCTTCTCGAAGGTCTACGGGCTCGCCGGCCTGCGCTGCGGCTACGCGCTGTGCGGCGACGAGCGCTTCCGCGTCGCCGTCGAGCAGGTGCGCCAGCCGTTCTTCTGCAACGCGCTCGCACAGGCGGCCGCCGAGGAGGCGCTCAAGCACCAGGACGAGATAACGAAGCGGGTGGAGCAGACGATCGCCGAGCGGCTCGGGCTGGAGGAGGAGCTGCGCGGCATGGGCCTGCAGGTCGCCGACGCGCAGGCGAACTTCCTGTGGCACTCGCTGGGCACGAACGGTGACGTCGACGCCGAGGCCGAGAGAGCGATCCTCGACGGCCTCGCCGAGCGCAAGGTCCTGATCCGCTCCGGCAACGCCCTCGGCCGCACCGGCTGGGCCCGCACGACGATCGGCACGCCCGCCGAGAACCGCCGCTTCCTCGACGCGCTGCGCGAGCTGGTCTAGGGTTCCCGGCCGATGCGAGGCCGGATGCGATGGATCGTGCTGGGCGCCGTGGCTGCCGTGGTGGTCGCCGCCGCGCCTGCGGGAGCGGCGACGTTCTGCGTCTCCGACCCGGCTTGCGTGCTTGCCGGCGGGACCTCCGAGCCGGACCTGCAGACCGCGCTGAGCGCCGCGATCGCGGCCTCCGGGGCGGACACGGTCCAGCTCGGACCGGGCAGATATTCCGCCGCGACCGGCTTCGCGGCCGGCGACGGCAGCTCGGCGATCGCGGTGGTCGGCGCCGGCCGCGACCAGACGACGCTCACGGCGACCACAGCCGCCAGCACGGTGCTCGACTTCGGCGTCGGGCTCGGCCCCGGCCACGACGCGACCGTCTCGGACCTGACGATCGCGATGCCGCCGAGCGGCGGTCAGGGCGTGGACGTGCCGCAGCACATCGCACGCGTGACGATCGCGGGCGGCACCGGCGCCTCGATTGCGCTGCGGTCGCAGAACACCGACGTCTCCGACGTGACGATCGCGCTCCCGCTCGACGGCAGCGACAACGAGGGGATCTACCGCCCCAACGGCACGCTCACCGCCGACGGCCTCAGCATCACGGCGCACACCGCGATCACCGGCAACGGCTCGAACGACGCCTACAAGCACCTGCGCGTCGTCAGCGACGGCGCGGGCATCTCGCTCGGCGGGAGCAACGCCGCGATGACGATCGACGACGCGCAGATCCGCATGACGGGCGCCGGCACCGCGCTGTCGTGGCAGGCGACGTTCGGCACGCCGTCGTCGCTCACCGCCCGCTTCCTGACGATCCAGGGCGATGGCACGGCCGGCTCGACTGGCGTCGCGGCCTTCGCCTCGACGAGCGCCAGCTCCGTCGCGAGACTCGACCTCGAGGACTCGATCGTCGCCGGCTTCGCGCATCCGTTGAGCTGCACCGTCGCCAGCTCGGCGAGAGCGTTCCTGACGGTGCGCTGGTCCGACGTCCCAACCCCCGGCGTGAGCGACGGCTGCGGCGGCGGGATCGACACGAGAACGGGGAACGTGTCGGCCGACCCGCAGCTGCAGTCTGCGTCGAACGGCGACCTGCTGCTCGCGGCGGGCTCGCCCGCGATCGACGCCGGCGACCCGGCGCTGACGTCGCCGTCGCCGGCGACCGACCTCGCCGGCAACGCTCGGCTGGTCGACGGCGAAAAGGACGGCGTGGCGCGCGTCGACATGGGCGCGTTCGAGTACGCGCCGCCGCCACCACCGCCGATCTCGCTGCCGAGCAGACCGGGGCCGATCCTCAAGCCGCGCCTGTTCACCATCACGAAGTTCGCGATCTCCCCGGCGCGCTTCGCGCCGACGCTGCGCGGCAGAGCAGCCGTCCGGCGGCGCCGCCACGCGCCGCATCGCGGTGCCGTGTTCAGCTTCCGCGTCTCGTTCCCGGCGACGGTCGCGATCCGCGTCGAACGCGTGCGCAGAGGCCGCAAGCCGCAGCTCGTGCGCACGCTGAGAGCGAGCTGCAGAGCCGGCGCCTGCAAGGTGCGCTTCGACGGCCGCAACGCGAGAGGCCACGCGCTCGCGCCGGGCCGCTACCACGCGCTGATCGCGGCGCGCGCCGCCGGCGGCGCGCGTGCGACCGCGAGAGCGATCGCGTTCACGATCCTCGCCGGCTGAGCGCCGTCCGTTCCGCGCCCTTGCGCGACCCGCGCGATCTCTGGCACAATCACCGGAGCGCCATGCAGAACGACGGCCACCGATCGACGTCTTCGCACCCCGCCGGCATCGCCGGCACGACGTCGTATTCCGCTGGCTATTGGCGCACCTACGCCTGGCGATTTATCTAGGCGCTCGGCCTGGGCTTTCAGTCGTCCCCCGCGTGGACTGCCGACAGCCGGGCGCCGTTCCCAAGGGGACCATCCGTCCCCCGCAGCACCACGGTGCTCGCCCGTTCCGTAGATTCCAGGCGTAGAGAGGACTTCTGAGACATGATCGTGATGAAGCAGGACGCAACTGAGGAGCAGATTCAGGCCGTCATCGCCCGAATCGAGGCGGTCGGGGCGCGCGCGCACCGATCGCCCGGCGAGGAGGTGACGGTGATCGGCGCGATCGGCGACCGCGAGCACGTCCAGCGGCTCGAGCTGGAGGGCGCGCCCGGGGTCGACAAGGTCATGCCGATCCTCAAGCCGTACAAGCTCGCCTCCTCGCAGATCCGCCACGGCGAGCCGAGCGTGCTCGAGATCGGCGGGCGCAAGATCGGCGGCGACAACTTCGCCCTCATCGCAGGCCCGTGCACGGTCGAGTCGCGCGAGCAGGTGATGACGACGGCCGAGATCGTCAAGGGCGCCGGCGCGACGCTCTACCGCGGCGGCGCCTACAAGCCGCGCACCTCGCCGTACGCCTTCCACGGGCTCGGCGAGGAGGGCCTGAGGCTGCTGGCCGAGGCGAAGGCCGAGACGGGCATGCCGATCGTCACCGAGCTGATGGACGTGCGCGACCTCGAGCCGGTGCTCGAGGTGGCCGACGTGATCCAGGTCGGCGCGCGCAACATGCAGAACTACACGCTGCTGACCGAGCTCGGCCGCGCCGGGCGCCCGGTGCTGCTCAAGCGCGGCCTGTCGGCGACGCTCGAGGAGTGGCTCAACGCCTCCGAGTACATCCTCAAGGAGGGCAACGAAGCGGTGATGCTGTGCGAGCGCGGGATCCGCACGTTCGAGACCGCCTACCGCTTCACGCTCGACCTGACCGCGGTGCCGGTGCTGAAGGAGCTGACGCACCTGCCGATCATCGTCGACCCCTCGCACGCCGCCGGGCGGCGCGCGCTCGTCGAGCCGCTGTCGCTCGCGGCCGCCGCCGTCGGCGCCGACGGGATCATCGTCGAGGTGCACCCGGAACCGGACGAGGCGATTTGCGACGGCCCGCAGCAGCTCGTCGCCGCGGAGTTCCCGGCCTACGCGGCGAAGGTCGAAGCGGCGGCCGCGGTCGCCGGCAAGGTGCTGTCCGCCGTCCCGGCCGGCTAGGCCGGGAGGCGGCGCCGCCGTGCGCATCGCGATCGTCGGCGTGGGCCTGATCGGCGGCTCGATCGGGCTCGCGGCGCATGGGCGGCTCGGGGCGACGGTCAGCGGCTGGAGCCGCTCGCGCTCCACGCTGGACCGCGCGCTGGAGCTGGGCGCGATCGACCGCGCCGGCGAGTCGCTCGCCGACGCCGTGCGCGACGCCGAGGCGGTCTTCGTCTGCGCGCCCGTCGGCGTGCTGCCGGAGGTCGTCGCCGACGTGCTGGCCGCGGCGCCCGCGGACTGCGTCGTCACCGACGCCGGCTCGACCAAGCGCAGCGTCGTCGAGGCGATCGACGACCCCCGCTTCGTCGGCGGGCATCCGCTGGCCGGGGCGGAGACGGCCGGCGTGGATCACGCGCGCGCGGACCTGTTCCACGACGCGACCTGGTACCTGACGCCGAAGCCCGGGACGACCGGCGTCCTGTTCGAACGTCTCCACCGGCTCATCAGAGACCTCGGCGCGCGCCCGGCGACGATCGACGCGGCGACCCACGACACGATGCTCGCGGCGGTCTCCCACCTGCCGCACATGCTCGCGAACGTGCTCGTCGCGCAGGCCGCGAGCGCGTTGGGCGAGGACGGCGAGCAGCTGCCGGCGACCGGCCCGTCGTTCCGCGACGCGACGCGCGTGGCGGGCGCCAACAGCGCGATCTGGACCGACATCTACCTCGCCAACCGCGACGCCCTGGTCGAGCAGCTCGACGGAGCGGTCGCGCGGCTGAACACGGTTCGCGCGGCGCTCGTCGCCGCCGACCCGGCCGCCGTCACCGCCTGGAACGACGCCGCGCGCGACGACCGCCGCCGCCTCCAGGAGGCGCAGTTCGCCGCCGGCCCGCTGCACGAGCTGCGCGTGTCGGTCCCGAACGAGCCGGGCGTCGTCGCGACGCTCGCGCTGGAGCTGGCGAGAGCGGGCGTCAACATCACCGACATGGCCCTGTACCCGGCGCCCGACCACAGCGAGGGCGTCGTCGCGCTGTGGATCGCCGGCGACGAGCCGGCCGCCCGCGCGGCGTCGCTCGTGGCGGATCGCGGCCACCCGGTGGTGCGGGCATGAGAGCGGTCGCGGGTGCGCAGACGGCGCGGTTCGATCGTGCCTCCTGGGGCCTGCGCGGTTCGCTGCGCGTGCCGGCGGACAAGTCGATCTCCCACCGCGCGGCGCTGCTGGGCGCGATGTCGTCGGGCTCGGTGCAGGTACGCAACTACCTCGACGCGGCCGACACGAACTCCACGCTTGCGGCCGTGGAGGCGCTGGGCGCGCGCGTGGAGCGGCGCGGGCCGTCGGAGCTGACGATCCGCGGCTGCGGCATGCACGGACCGCGCATGCTCGCCGACCCGCTCGACGTCGGCAACGCGGGCACGCTCATGCGCCTGCTGCCGGGCTGGCTCGCGGCCCAGCCGGGGTGCTCGTGGACGCTGGACGGCGACGACTCGATCCGCCGCCGCCCGGTGGATCGCATTGCCGAGCCGCTGCGACAGATGGGCGCGCGGATCGACGCGCGCGACGAGCGCTTCCCGCCGTTCGCCGTTCACGGCGCGGCGCTGACGGGGATCGAGTATGTGCTGCCGGTCGCCAGCGCGCAGGTGAAGTCGTGCGTGCTGCTCGCCGGGCTCGGCGCGCAGACGCCGACGACGGTCGTCGAGCCGGCGCCCAGTCGCGACCACACCGAGCGGATGCTCGCACGCGCGGGTGCGCCCGTCGAGCGCCGCGACGGCCGCGTCACCGTCCGCCGCGCCGACGCGCTGGAGCTGGACGCGGTCGACGTGCCCGGCGACCTCTCCTCGGCGGCCTTCCTCGTCGCCGCCGCGGTGCTCGTGCCCGGGTCGCGGATCGTCCTGGAGGACGTCAACGTCAACTGGACGCGCACCGGCTTCCTGCGGATCCTCGAGCGGATGGGCGCGCGCGTCGGCGCGGAGCTGGAGCCGCACGGCGCGTTCTCGCCGATCGAGCCGGCGACCGCCCTGGAGGTCGAGCACGGCCCGCTGCGCGGCACGACCGTCGAGGCCGCGGAGGTGCCGCTCGCGATCGACGAGCTGCCGCTCGTCGCGCTGCTCGGCTGCTTCGCCGAGGGCGAGACGATCGTGCGCGGCGCGCAGGAGCTGCGGGTGAAGGAGTCCGACCGGATCGCGACCGTCGTCGACGGGCTCAACGCGCTCGGCGGCGACCTGGAGGCGACCGAGGACGGTTTCGTCGTGCGCGGAAGCGGAGGGCTGCGCGGCGGGCGAATCTCCTCCCACGGCGATCACCGCCTCGCGATGCTCGGCGCCATCGCCGGCCTCGCGTCGCGCGAAGGGGTCGAGGTCGAAGGCATGGAGGCGGCCGCCGTGTCGTTTCCCGGCTTCGAGTACGCCGTTCGGTTGCTGCTCGCGCGCTAGTAGGGTCCGCCGCCATGGTCGTCGCGATCGACGGGCCCGCCGGGGCCGGCAAGTCCACCGTCGCGCGCGCCGTGGCGCACGCGCTCGGCTTCACCTACCTCGATTCCGGCGCGATGTACCGCTGCGTCGCGCTCGTCGCGAGCGAGCAGGGCCGCGAGCCGGCCGAGGTTGCGCCGGCGCTGCGGATCGAGCTGGGGGAGCGGGTGCTGTGCGACGGTCGCGACGTGACCGATCTCATTCGCACGCCCGAGGTCTCCGAGGCGGCGTCGCGCGCGGCGGCCGATCCGGCGGTGCGCAGCGCGGTCGTGGCCGAGCAGCAGCGCCTCGTGGCGCACGGCGACTGGGTCGCCGAGGGCCGCGACATCGGCACCGTCGTCGCGCCGGACGCGGCGGTGAAGGTCTTCCTCACCGCCAGCCCCGAGGAACGCGCCCGCCGCCGCGCCGAGCAGATCGGCGCCGACGTCGCCACCGTCCTCCAGGAGCAGACGATCCGCGACGAGCGCGACACCACCCGCGAGCACTCCCCGCTCCTCGCCGCCCCCGACGCCGTCCAGCTCGACACCACCGGCCTCACCCTCGACGACGTCATCGCCCGCGTCGCGTCGCTGGTCGAAGCGGCCCGCTGACATACTCGGCCCATGAAAGTCGCCGTCGTCGGCTATCCGAACGTGGGGAAGTCCTCGCTCGTGAACCGCCTCACGCAGTCGCGCGAGGCGATCGTGCACGAGCGGCCGGGGCTGACGCGCGACCGCAAGGAGCTCCACACGGAGTGGAACGGGCGCAAGCTGACGCTGATCGACACCGGCGGCGTCGACCTCGACGACCGCAACGAGATGCAGCGGTCGATCCAGGAGCAGGCGCGCGCGGCGCTCGCCGACGCCCAGGTCGCGCTGTTCGTGGTCGACGCGCGCGGCGGCCTGCGGCCGGGCGACCTCGAGATGGCCGACCTGCTGCGGCGCGGCAACGTGCCGGTGATCGTGGCGGCCAACAAGGTCGACCAGGTCGCCGACGTCCCGCTGGCGGCCGAGTTCCACGCGCTCGGCTTCGGCGAGCCGATCGCCGTGTCGGCCGCGCAGGGGCTCGGCACCGGCGACCTGCTGGATCGCCTCGTCGCGTCGGTGCCGGAGAGCGAGGAGCCGGAGGAGGACGAGGACGTCGTCCGGCTCGCGCTGATCGGCCGCCCGAACGTCGGCAAGTCGAGCATGGTCAACCGCATCCTCGGCGACGAGCGCGTGATCGTCTCCGACGTCGCCGGCACCACGCGCGACGCGATCGACCTGCCCTTCACATACGAGGACCGCAGACTGATCCTCGTCGACACCGCCGGCCTGCGCCGGCAGGCGAAGGTGGGGGACTCGATCGAGTACTACACCTCGCTGCGCAGCCGCCGCGCGGCCGAGCGCGCCGACGTCGCACTCGTCGTCTGCGACGCGGTCGACGGCGTGACGTCGCAGGACCTGCGGATCGCCGAGCTGGCGATGCAGTCGGGCTGCGCGACCGCGCTGGTCCTCAACAAGTGGGACCTGACCGGCGGCGAGGACCAGCCCGAGGTCGACCTCGACCACGAGCGCGCCCGCGTCGCTCAGAAGCTGCGCCTGCGCCCGCGCGTGCTGACCGCCAGCGCGATGACGGGCCGCCACGTGCAGCGCCTGCTCGTCGAGGCGATGGCGCTCGCCGACCGCACGAGCGGCCGCATCCCGACGCCGCAGCTCAACCGCTTCCTGTCCGAGATCCAGGAGATCCGCCAGCCGCCGGCCAAGCAGAACCACCGCCTCAAGCTCATCTACATGACCCAGACGGGCGAGCGGCCGCCGCGCTTCTCGATCCAGGTCAACTCGCGCCAGCGCGTCACGCGCGACTACGCCTACTTCATCGAGAACCGCCTGCGCGAGCGCTGGCGCCTGGAGGGGATCCCGCTGATCGTCGACTTCGTCGAGCGCAAGGAGCGGCGCGGCGAGGGCGGCCGAGGCGGACGTCAGCGGCGGGCAGCCTAGCCGCACCCCTGCGCGGCTCGCTACTCTTGCCCGATCCAATCGACCGCGGAGCCAACTTTCAGCCCATGACCACGCTTTCCGACAACGAGTTCCTGTTCACGTCCGAGTCGGTGACCGAGGGTCACCCGGACAAGATCGCCGACCAGATCTCCGACGGCGTGCTCGACGCCGTGCTCGCGTCGGATCCGGGTGGGCGCGTCGCCTGCGAGACGCTCGTCAACACCGGCCTGATCGTCGTCTCGGGCGAGATCTCGACGAACACCTACGTCGACATCCCCGAGATCGCGCGCGAGACGGTCCGCAGAATCGGCTACGACGACGCGACGTACGGCTTCGACGCGAACACCTGCGCGGTCATCAACGCGATCGACAAGCAGTCGCCGGACATCGCGCAGGGCGTCGACAAGGCGTACGAGTCGCGCACGACGCCCGGTGACGAGGACCGCCTCGACATCGCCGGCGCGGGCGACCAGGGCATGATGTTCGGCTACGCCACGCGCGAGACCGACGAACTGATGCCGCTGCCGATCGCGCTCGCGCACAAGCTCGCCAAGCGCCTGTCCGAGGTCCGCAAGGCCGAGGTGCTCGACTACCTGCGCCCCGACGGCAAGACGCAGGTGTCCGTCCGCTACCAGGACGGCAAGCCGGTCGCGATCGAGAAGCTGCTGATCTCCAGCCAGCACCGCGAGGGCGCGCAGGAGGTCATCAAGGACGACCTGTGGGAGCACGTCGTGCTGCCGGTCCTGCCGGCCGACCTGTACGACGCCAACGCGCTGCGCCGCGAGTTCCTCGTGAACCCGACCGGCAAGTTCGTGATCGGCGGCCCGATGGGCGACTGCGGCCTCACCGGCCGCAAGATCATCGTCGACACGTACGGCGGCATGGCCCGCCACGGCGGCGGCGCCTTCTCCGGCAAGGATCCGTCGAAGGTCGACCGCTCGGCCGCGTACGCCGCGCGCTACGTCGCCAAGAACGTCGTCGCCGCCGGCCTGGCCGACCGCGCCGAGGTGCAGGTCGCGTACGCGATCGGCGTCGCCTCGCCGGTCTCGATCATGGTCGAGACGTTCGGCACCGAGAAGATCGGCCGCGGGACGATCGAGGCTTTGGTCCGCGAGCACTTCGACCTGCGCCCGGGGGCCTTCCGCGAGTACCTCGACCTGCACCGGCCGATCTACCAGAAGACCGCGGCCTACGGCCACTTCGGCCGCGAGGACCACGACTTCACGTGGGAGAAGACCGACAAGGCCGCTGCGCTCGCCGCCGCCGCCGGCATCGAGGCGTCGGTCTAGCAGGACGACGGATCAGACGCCGCCGGGCAGGTCGCCGGCGGCGCCGCCCGCCTGGCGCACCGCGGCCTCGCGCTCGCGGTGCGCGGCGTCGACCGCGCGCACGACCGCGTCGGGGTTCGCGACGCCGCGGAAGGTGAAGTCGGAGTCGTCGGCGCCGGCGGTGTCGAAGTCGACCTGTCCGACGCGTACGAGCCGGTCGACGATCGACTGGTCGACGTTGACGTTCTGCACGCGCTCGACGCGCGTCTGCTGGAGGTGGCGCGAGAGCACGCCGCGGCGGATCGTCAGCCGCTGGTTCGTGATCGTGTACGTCGTCGTCATGCGGTAGAGGAAGCCGGCGAGGATCACGAGCGCGGCGAGGATCACGAACACGACGAGCGTCGTCGTCCACGAGAAGCTGCTGCCGACCGCCGTCACGAGCGCCGCGACGGCGCCGCCGGCGGCCGCGCCGAGCAGCCCGCGCGCGTAGAAGCTCATCGTCCCCCGCCACGACGGATGACCGTCGAAGATCACGTGCTCGTTCTCGTGCAGTTCGAGCGTCATGGGGCGAAGCCTATCCGCCGCGTCCGGCGGCGCGCCAGTGCGGCGGCCGGCGCCCGCGCCGCGACCCGCTCTACGCTGGACCGGCCATGCCGCCGATCGCCCGCGTCGAGCCGCTCACGACGACCCGCGCCCTGCGCGGGCCGTTCGACTACCGGCTGCCGGAAGCGCTCGCCGACGCGCCGGTCGGGACGCTGCTGGCGGTGCCGTTCGCGGGGCGCGAGCTGCTCGGCGTGGTGGTCGAGCGGGCGACGTCGTCGGAGGTTCCCGACGAGCGCCTCGCCGAGCCGCGGGCGCGCGTGGAGCCGGCGATCCCGCCGGAGCTGGTGGAGCTGGCGCGCTGGATCGCGGCCGAGTACTGCTCGACCTTCTCGCGCGCGCTGCAGCTCGTGCTGCCGCCGGGGGCAGGGCGCGCGTCGAGACCGCGTGTGCGCGTGCGGGAGCTGCTCGTCGCCGAGATCAACGAGGGGGGGCGAGCGGCGCTGGCGAACGGCGCCCGCCTGACGGACCGCCAGCGCGCCGTGCTCGAGCGGCTCGCCGCCGAGGGCCCGCTGCCGGCGACCGCGACGGGCGCCGACCACGGCGGTCTCAGACGGCTCGCCGACCGCGGCCTGCTCGTGCTGGAGCCGCGCGCGCAGCGGCGCCGGCCGCTCGTGCAAGCGGTTGGCGCGCGCTCGGCGCACGCACCGGCGCTCACGTCCGAGCAGACCGCCGCGCTGGAGCCGATCCTCGCGGCGCTCGCAGCCGGCCCGGCGGCGGATCCCGCCGACCGCCGCTTCCTGCTCCACGGCGTCACCGGCTCGGGCAAGACGGAGGTCTACCTGCAGGCCGCCGAGGCCGCGCTCGCCGCCGGCAGATCGGTGCTCGTGCTCGTGCCGGAGATCGCGCTCGCGCCGCAGACGGTCGCGCGCTTCCAGGCGCGCTTCGGCGACACCGTCGCCGTGCTGCACTCGCAGCTCGGCCAGGGCGAGCGCTACGACGAGTGGCTCCAGCTCGCGAGCGGCGAGGCGCGCATAGCCGTCGGCCCGCGCTCGGCCGTGTTCGCGCCGCTGGCGCAGCTCGGCCTCGTGATCGTCGACGAGGAGCACGAGCCGGCCTACAAGCACGAGGGCGACCCGCGCTACGACGCGCGCCGCGTCGCCGCCTACCGCGCGCAGCAGGCCGGCGCCGTGCTCGTCAACGGCAGCGCGACGCCGCGGCCGGAGAGCGTGCACGCGCTCAGACGCATCCGCCTCACGCAGCGGGTCGACGGCCGTCCGCTGCCGCCCGTCGAGGTGCTCGACATGCGCGACGCGCGCCATCCATTGCATCCGACGACGCGCGAGGCGCTCGGCGACGTGCGGCGCGCCGGGGGCAAGGCGATCGTCTTGGTGAACCGCCGCGGCTGGTCGAACTTCCTCTCCTGCCGCTCGTGCGGGCACGTCTGGAGCTGCCCGCAGTGCGACGTCGCGCTCGTGCTGCACCAGCGCGAGGGCGCGATCGCCTGCCACCACTGCGGCCACCGCGAGCGGATCCCGGCGACGTGCACGGAGTGCCACTCCTCGTCGGTCGCGCGCCACGGCGCGGGCACCGAGCGGATCGAGACGGAGCTGCTGGAGGCGCTCGGCGACCCCGAATTCCCGATCCTGCGGCTCGACGCCGACACCGCGCGCGGCGGCAAGGGCGCCGTCGCCCGCGTGCTGGAGCGCTTCGACTCGGCGCGGGCCGGCGTGCTCGTCGGCACGCAGATGGTCGCCAAGGGCCACGACTTTCCCGACGTGACGCTCGGCGTCGTGCTCGACGCCGACCAGACGCTGCGCTTTCCCGACTTCCGCGCCGAGGAGCGCACGTTCGCGCTCGTCGCGCAGCTCGCCGGCCGGGCGGGACGCGGGGACCGCGGCAACGGGCGCGTGCTCGTGCAGACGCTGTCGCCCGACGCGCCCTCGATCGTGGCCGCCTCGCGCCACGACGCCGACGGCTTCCTCGCCGGCGAGCTGGAGCGCCGCCGCGCGCTCGGCTATCCGCCGTTCGCGTCGCTGATCCGCGTCACCTGCTCGACCGAGGAGGCGGGCGACGCCAACGCCGCCGCCGAGGCGGTGCGGGCGCTGATCTCCGCTCCGGGCGCGGTCGTGCTCGGCCCGGCGCCGCTGTTCCGCCTGCGCAATCGCGAACGCAGTCAGCTGATCGTCAAGGCACCGCAGCGCCGCCCGGCGATCGCCTCCGTCGCGGCTGCGGTCGACGCCGTCGCGAGAACGGCGGCCGGCCGCCGCGCGCAGCTCAGCGCGGACGTCGATCCGCAGTAGCGCTCGACTAATCTTCAACCCATGGCCGACGAGCAGACCGTCACCGACGAGCAGATCGACGACGAGGAGCGCGAGGAGCGCCTCGACCCCGAGGTCGCCGCGCGCCGCCAGGCGGCGCTGCGCTTCGTGCGCCAGTGGGGCGACCCGGTGCTCAAGAGCCGCGCGCGCGAGGTCGACCGCTTCGACGACGACCTGCGCACGCAGATCGAGCAGATGGGCCAGATCATGGAGGACTCGCTCGGCATCGGGCTCGCCGCCACCCAGGTCGGCAAGCTCCAGCGCCTGCTCGTCTACCGCGTCGAGCCGGACTCGCCCGTCAACGCGGTGGTCAACCCCGTGATCGAGTGGTCCGGCGACGAGCTGGAGACGATCGAGGAGGGCTGCCTGTCGCTGCAGGGCGTCCACGTCGACGTCGAGCGGCCGGTCTACGTGCGCGTGCGCGCGCAGGACGAGCACGGCGAGCCGATCACGATCGAGGCGTCGGGCCTCGAGGCCCGCGTGCTGCAGCACGAGATCGACCACCTCGACGGCGTGCTCATCCTCGACCGCACCTCGCGCGACCAGCGCAAAGCCGCGCTGCGGATGCTGCGCGAGGCGGCCGAGCAGGCTGCCTAAGTGCGCACGGTCTACCTCGGGACGTCGGACTTCGCCGCCGCCGTGCTGGAGCGGCTCGCCGGCTCGCCGCACCGGCCGGCGCTGGTGGTGACGCGGCCGGACCGGCCGGCGGGGCGGGGGCGCAGACTGTCCGCGCCGCCCGTGGCGAGCGCCGCTCGGGCGCTCGGTTTGGACGTGGCGCAGCCCGAAGACGTCAACGAGGAAGGGGCTCGCGCCCAGATCGCCGCGGTCGCTCCGGATGCCGTGGTCGTCTGCGCGTTCGGCGCGCTGATTCGCGAGCCGCTGCTGTCCTCGCACGAGATGCTCAACGTCCACCCGTCGCTGCTGCCGCGCTGGCGCGGGGCGGCGCCGATCGAGCGGGCGATCATGGCCGGCGACGCGGAGACGGGCGTCGCGATCATGCGCCTCACCGCGGGGCTGGACAGCGGGCCGGTGTGCCTGGTGGAGCGGGAGACGATCCGGGACGACGACACGTTCGGCACGCTGTCGGCGCGGCTGGCGGCCCTCGGCGGCGACCTGCTCGTGCGGGCGCTCGACGAGCGGCCGGCGTTTGTGGAGCAGCCGGAGGATGGCGTGACGTATGCGGAGAAGATCGTCGCGGAGGACCGGCTGCTCGATCCGCTCGTGTCATCGGCCGTCGAGCTTGAGCGGATCGTGCGCGCGCTGTGTCCGCACGTCGGCGCCCGGCTGGCGCTGCCGGACGGCTCGGGGTATCTCGGCGTCTGGGGCGCTCAGCTCGCCGCGGACTCGGCGCTCGCGCCGGGCACGTTGGGCAACGAGGGGGGGAGGCTGGTGCTCGGCTGCGCCGGCAGCTCCGCCCTCGAGCTCACGACGGTCCAGCCGCCCGGCAGACGCCAGATGCCCGCCGCGGACTACCTGCGCGGCCACTCCACGCCCTGAGGTGCACGTTTCGGGTCTATATCACCCGGAACTTGACGCTCATGAATCAGGTGCAGCCGATTCGAGCGGCACGGCCGCGCGGAAGCCGGTGAGGACGCAGGCGAAGAGGGCGGCGACGCCGATCGCGTGGGCCCAGCCGGCGTCGGCGAGCGTGAGGAAGCCGAGGGTCAGGAGGAGGCAGGCGGCCGAGATGCGGGCGAGCAGGCCGGTCCGGGAGGCGGCGAGCGCGCGCACGGGGCCGACCGGCTCGGCCGGGGCGCCGCCCGCTTCCCCCTCGTAGCCCAAGCGCCCGCGCAACGTCAGCGTGAACAGCAGAGCGAGCGACGGCGCCAGCACGAGCGCGCCCGCCGCCACGGACACGAGCACCGCGACGAGCACGTCGTGCGGCGCCGCCGCCTGGGACACCGTCAGCCCCGGCAGCAGGACGGGCTGCTGCGCGAGCGCCCAGCCGGCGACGATCGCGGCGACCGCCAGCGCCGCGCTGTAGCGCGCCGCCTCGTAGCGCCGCGCCCACACGAGCGCGAGCGTCCCGACGCCCGCGATCGCCGACACCACGAGCGCCGGCAGCCCGTCCCCGCTCACGAGCGCGTCGTAGAGACCGCGCGCGTCGGCGCGCAGCACGGCCAGCCCGGCCAGAGCGAGCGCCCCCGCCACGACGCCCGCCGCGAGCGCGCGCGTCCGGAACGTCCGCTCCATCTCGGGCAGCGCGCGCCGGGCCGCGTCGGCGGCCAGGTAGACCGCCGCGAGGTAGGCGCCGAGCGCGACCGCCAGCACGCCGACCATCAGCGACAGCCCGCCGGTCCAGCTCGTCCACAGGTTGCCGGCGGCGTTCCCGACCGGCACGCGGCCGGCGGCGATCGCGCCGACGACGGTGCCGAGCGCGAACGGCGTCAGCACCGACGCGACGCCGAAGACCGTGTCGGCCGTGCGCGCTTCGCGCGCCCGCGACGTCCCTGCGCGCAGGGCGTAGGAGGTGCCGCGGAAGACGATCCCGACCGCGGCGACGAACAGCGGGATCGACAGCGTCGAGACGATCGAGCCGAACGCGACCGGGTAGCACGTCCACATCACGACGAGCACGAAGATGAGCCAGACGTGGTTCGCCTCCCACACCGGCGCCATCGCCTCGTGCGCGTGCTCGCGGACGCGTTCTCCCTCCGTGCCGCGCCCCGACAGCAGCTGCCACAGGCCCGCGCCGAAGTCGGCGCCGCCGAGCACGACGTAGAGCGTCAGGCCGACGAGCGCGAGCAGCAGCGGCACCGCGTCGAGGCTCATGCGTGCTGCACCTCCTCGGGCGCTTGCGGATCCGCGGCGCCGCCCAGCGGCGCGCGCGCGAGCCGCCGCAGGATCCACCACACCGCACCCGCCAGCCCGACGTAGACGAGCGCCAGGACGCCGTAGCCGACGGGGATCCCGCCCGCGCCCGTCACCGCGTCGGTCGTGCGCATCACGCCGTAGACGATCCACGGCTGGCGCCCGACCTCCGTCACGATCCAGCCGCAGATCAAGGCCACCAAGGCGAGCGGGCCGCACAGCACCAGCGCGCGGTAGACCCACACCGACTCCGGCAGCCGCTTGCGCCGCCAGCGCACCCACAGCACGAGCACGCCGACGAGCGCCAGCAGCGTGCCGATCCCGACCATCCCCTGGAAGGCGAAGCGGATCACGTTGATCGCCGGCGGCCGGTCGTTCGACGGCACCGAGTCGAGCCCCGGCACGGTCGCGTGCGGGTCGTGGAAGGCGAGCAGCGACAGCAGATCGGGAACCGCGATCCCGCCCTTGATGTCGCCCGTGCCTCTCTCGTACCAGCCGCCGAGGTGCTCGGAGGCGCCCGTCGTCGTCTGCTGCAGCCCCTCGAACGCCGCCAGCTTGACCGGCTGCTGCGTCGCGACCTCGCGCGCCGCCCAGTCGCCGACGAGCAGTTGCGCCGGGGCGGCCAGCGCGGCGATCGTCAGCGGGATCGCGAGTGCCGTGCGCTCGTAGCGGCCCCAGCTGCCGTGCCGCAGCTTGCCCCACGCGTACGCGCCGGCGAGCAGGAAGCCGACGACGATGTAGGCGGCGAAGTACATGTGCACGAGCTCGTGCCAGAAGAAGCGGTTGCCGAACAGCGCGCTCCACGGATGCACGTGCGTGACCGTGCCGTTCGCGGCGAGGCTGAACCCGCCGGGGTGGTTCATCCAGCCGTTGACCGCGATCACCATCGCGGCTCCCAGCACGCCCGTCACGACGATCGGCAGGCCGCAGAGGAAGTGTGCGCGCGGCGACAGGCGGTCCCAGCCGTAGACGTAGATCGCGATGAAGATCGCCTCGAGGAAGAAGGCGAAGCCCTCGAGCGCGAACGCGAGCCCGAAGACGCTGCCGAAGGTCGCCATGAAGTTCGGCCACAGCATCCCCAGCTCGAACGACAGGATCGTGCCGCTCACGACGCCGACCGCGAACAGCGCGACGAGGACGCGCGTCCAGCGGCGCGCGAGCGTGCGGTAGAGCGGATCGCCGGTCTTCAGGTGCAGCCACTCGACGAACACGACGATCGCGGGGAAGGCGATCCCGAAGCACGTCAGCGGGATGTGCACCGCGAACGACATCGCCTGCATCTGCCGGGCCTCCAGCAGATACTGCTGCTGGACCGGCGCGAGCGCAGCTGCAAGCAGGCCGTGCACGGCCCCGATCGTATCCCCGCTGTCCAACGGCTCGAGGTGACGCCGGACACACAGGCAGTGCGACGATGCCGGCATGCCCGCGCGCGCCGCCTCCGCCGTATCGCCCGCGCGCCGGGTCGCCGCGGCCGTGCTGCGGCGCGTCGAGGCCGGCGGCGCCTACGCCGACCGCGCGCTTGCCGCCGAGGCCACGCGCGCCGGCCTCGACCCGCGCGAGCGCGCCTTCGCGACGCAGCTCGCCTACGGCGCCGTGCAACGCCGCCGCACGCTCGACCACGTGATCGCCGCGTGCGCCGGCCGCCCGGCGGAGCAGCTCGACGCGCCCGTGCGCGACGCGCTGCGGCTCGGCGTGCTGCAGCTGCTGTTTCTCGACGGCGTCGCGCCGCACGCTGCCGTCGACCAGAGCGTCGAGCTGGCGAAGGCCGACGGAGGACCAGGGTTCAAGCTCGTCAACGCGGTGCTGCGGCGCGCCGGGCGCGAGGGGCCGGGGCTGCTCGCCGCACTCGACGACTCGACCCCGCGCGGCGCGGCGCTGGGCCACTCCGTCCCCGACTGGCTCGCCGAGCTGTGGTGGGACGCGCTCGGCGCCGAAGAAGCACGTGCGCTGCTGGCGACCGTCAACGAGCCGGCCGAGAGTGCACTGCGCGTCAACGCGCTCGTGGCGGATCGCGACGCGGTCGCCGCCGAGCTGGCGCAGCGCGGCGTCGCGACGCGGCCGGCGCCGGCACTGCTGGCTGAAGGGCTGCCGGAGGGACTCGTCGTCGAGGGCGCCTTCGACCCCAGCCGCGACCCGCTGTGGGAGGCCGGCGCGCTCGTCGCGCAGTCGCGCGCGGCGATGAGCGCCGCGCGGCTGCTGGCGCCGCAGCCCGGCTTCCGCGTGCTCGACCTGTGCGCAGCCCCGGGCGGCAAGACGACGCACCTGGCCGCGCTGATGGGCGGCGTGGGGGAGGTCGTCGCGGTCGAGCGCAACCCGAGACGCGCCGACGCGCTGCGCCGCACGTGCGAGCGCCTGCGCGCCGACATCGTCCGCGTCGAGACGGGCGACGCCGCGCAGCCGCGCACCGACGGCCCCTTCGACGCCGTGCTCGTCGACCCGCCGTGCAGCGGGCTCGGCACGCTCCAGGGCCGGCCCGACCTGCGCTGGCACGCGCGGTCCGAGGCGATCGCCGAGCTGGCCGAGCTGCAGGGGCGGATCCTCGCCGCGGGCGCCGCCGCGCTGCGGCCGGGCGGGGCGCTCGTCTACGCCACCTGCACGATCTCCCCGCAGGAGAACGAGCGGGTCGTGCAGCGCTTCCTCGCGCGGCACGCCGATTTCGCGCTCGAGCGCGAGCACCTGCTGCTGCCGCACCGCGACGGCACCGACGGCTTCTTCTTGGCCCGTCTGACGCGCGTGGTCTGATATCACGCTCGGGATGCAGAGAGAGGCAGGGGCATGACCGAGCAGAAGGTCGACCTGGGCCCGGAGTGCCCGGGCTGTCACGAGCCGTGGCTGCGCCCGACGACGATGCCGGGCCGCTACCGCTGCGTCTACTGCCTGCGCCGCTACGAGCTGTCGTCCGTCTGCCCCAACTGCGGCGAGCACTCGACGATCGTGCGCATGTCGAGCACCGCGATCCTCACCTGCAACCACTGCAGATCCTCCATGCTCACGCAGGTCTGACGGCTGACCCGTCGGCCGCTCGCCGTCCCGCCGCCGCATCCGGGACACTTCGCGGCGCGATGACCGCCCGGGAACGCACCGCCGAGCTGCTGCGCGAGCGCCGTGTCGCGCCGTCGATCCTGTCGGCCGACTTCGCGCGCCTGGGCGCGCAGGTCGAGGCGGTGATGGACGCGGGCGCGCGCGTGATCCACGTCGACGTGATGGACGGGCACTTCGTCCCGCCGATCACGATCGGGCCGCTGATCGTCTCCGCGCTCGCCGATCGCGTCCACCAGGCGGGCGGGATGCTCGACGTCCACCTGATGATCGAGCGCCCGGAGCGCCAAGTGGCCGAGTTCGCGCGCGCCGGCGCGGACCTGATCACCGTCCACGCCGAGGCGACGCCGCACCTCCATTACGCGCTGCAGGCGATCGGGGAGGCGGGCTGCGCCGCGGGCGCGGCCGTCAACCCCGGCACGCCGCCGGAAGCGCTCGCGGAGGTCGCGGACCTGCTCGACCTCGCGCTCTGCATGTCGGTCAACCCGGGGTGGGGCGGCCAGCCGTTCATCCCCGCCTCGCTCGGCAAGCTGGCGCGCCTGCGCGCGGCCTTGTCGGACGAGGTGGCGCTCGAGGTGGATGGCGGCGTCGATCCGACCACGGCCGCCGCGTGCGCCGAACAGGGCGCTAGTCTGCTGGTCGCCGGGTCCGCAATCTTCGGCGCCGCAGACCCGGCCGCGGCCTACGCGACGATCGCACAGGCCGCCGGCGCCACGTAGCGGCCCCGCTGTCGACAGGGGGCGGGCCGCGCAGAGAGCGAAAGGATCCCCACGTGCCCGCCACCCCGATCGTCACCGCCGTCGACGTGCACCGCCGCTACGGCGAGGGCGAGGCGGTCGTCAAGGCGCTCGACGGCGTCTCGCTCGAGCTGCCCGCGGGTGCGTTCACGGCGATCATGGGCCCGTCCGGCTCGGGCAAGTCGACGCTCATGCACTGCCTCGCCGGCCTCGACACGCCGACCTCCGGCACCATCACGATCGACGGCGTCGACCTCGGCTCGCTCGACGACAAGAAGCTCACCGAGCTGCGGCGCGACAAGGTCGGCTTCATCTTCCAGTCGTTCAACCTGCTGCCCGTCCTGACGGCGCTGGAGAACATCGAGCTGCCGCTGAACATCGCCGGCCGCAAGGTCGACACGGCCTGGCGCGACCAGCTCGTCGCGACGGTCGGGATCGGCGACCGCCTCACGCACCATCCGTCGGAGCTGTCCGGCGGCCAGCAGCAGCGCGTCTCGGTCGCGCGGGCGCTGATCACGAAGCCGGCGGTCGTGTTCGCCGACGAGCCGACCGGCAACCTCGACTCGCACTCGAGCGCCGAGGTGCTGCGGCTGCTGCGCCACTCGGTCGACGAGCTCGGGCAGACGGTCGTGATGGTCACGCACGACGCGAACGCGGCCGCCGTCGCCGATCGCATCCTCGTGCTGGCCGACGGCAAGATCGTGCACGACGGCTCCGCCGGCACCGCAGACGAGGTCCACGACCTCATGCGGACGGTCAGCTGAGATGCTCGCGCTGACGCTGCGCGGGATCGCCGCGCGCAAGCTGCGCACCGGGCTGACTGCGTTCGCGATCGTGCTCGGGATCGCGCTCGTGTCGGGCACCTACCTGCTGACCGACACGATCAACCACACGTTCGACCAGGTCTTCCAGACGGCCAACCAGGGCGTCGACGTCGTCGTCTCGCCGAAGAGACTGTTCGGCAGCGATCAGAACGCGACGCCGGCCCCGCTCAGACAGTCGGTCGTCGACCAGATCTCGCGTGCGCCCGGCGTCGCGCTGGTGTCCGGCTCGGTCTTCGACGTCGGCCTGATCTACGACAAGTCCGACAACCCGCTCGTCACGACCGGCGCGCCGATGTTCATCTCCGGCGTCCAGCCCGACCGCTTCGACCCTTTCAGCTACGTGCAGGGCCGCAAGCCGCAGGCGCCCGGCGAGGTGGCGCTCGACAAGACGCACGCCGACAAGGCCGGCTTCAAGCTCGGCGACACGGTGCGGCTGTCGGGCAAGGGCCCGCAGGAGCGCTTCACGCTCGTCGGCGTCACGCAGTTCGGGAACGAGAACTCGCTCGCCGGCGCCGCCGTCGCGATCGTGCAGACGCCGGTCGCCCAGCGCCTGCTCGGCCTGCCCGGCCAGTTCGACCAGATCCAGGTCGCCGCGCAGAGAGGCGTCACGCCGAGACAGCTCGCGGCGAACGTGAGCCAGGCTCTGCCGGCGGGGCAGTACACGGTCCGCACGGGCGCGCAGCAGGCGGCGACGAGCGCGAGAGACATCCAGGATCAGCTCGGCTTCCTGCGCACGTTCCTGTTCGTGTTCGCCGGCATCTCGCTGTTCGTCGGCGCGTTCCTGATCGTCAACACGTTCTCGATCACGGTCGCCCAGCGGACGCGCGAGTTCGCGCTGCTGCGGATGATCGGCGCCAACCGCCGCCAGGTGCTGTGGGCGGTGATCGGCGAGGCGCTGCTGCTCGGGCTCGTCGCCTCGGCGATCGGCTTCCTGCTCGGCTTCGGCCTCGCGCCCGCGCTGAAGGGCCTGTTCAAGCTGTTCGGCGCCGACCTGCCGTCCAACGGGATCGTGTTCGAGCCGCGCACGCTGATCGTCTCGCTGCTCGTCGGCACGCTGATCACGCTCGCCGCGGCGGTCGGCCCGGCGCTGCGCGCCACGCGCGTGCCGCCGATCGCGGCGCTGCAGGACGCGGCGAGCCTGCCGCGCGGCCGCAGCGCGCGCTGGCGCACGCCGATCGCCGTGGTCGTCGCCGCGATCGGCGTGCTGTTGCTGTGCCTCGGCCTGTTCGGCAGCGCGAGCGGCGGCAGCGCCGCCGGGCTCGTCGGCGCCGGCGCGGGCGTCGTCTTCATCGGCGTGGGGCTGCTCGCCTACCACATCGTCAGGCCGCTGGCGTTCGCCGTCGGGCTGCCGCTGGAGAAGCTGCGCGGCGTCAGCGGGCGGCTCGCGCGCGAGAACGCGACGCGCAACCCGCGCCGCACGGCGTCGACCTCGGCGGCGCTGATGATCGGCGTCGCGCTGGTCGCGTTCGTGACGATCTTCGCCGCGGGCCTGAAGGCCTCGATCACGCAGCAGGTCGACATCGGCCTCAAGGGCCAGCTGATCATCGAGAACAGGATCCAGACGCTGCCGCTGCCGTCGTCGGCGACGCAGGCCCTGCAGGCGCAGCCCGGCGTGCGCACCGTCTCGGCGATCAGCTTCGGCGAGGGGCGCGTGGCGGGCATCGGGCAGACGCCCGTGACCGGCATCGACCCGGCGACGATCGGCGACGTCTTCAACCTGCGCTGGTCGCAGGGCTCCCCGGCGACGATCCGGGCGCTCGGCCCGACCGACGTGCTGCTGGCCAAGAGCTGGGCGAAGGACCATCACGTGGCCGTCGGCGACACGGTCGCGCTGACGACCCCGACCGGCGCGCACCTGCGCCTGACCGCGCGCGGGATCTACGACGACAGAGCGCACGTGTTCGCCAACCTGACCGTCGTCAACGCGCTGATGGCGCCGGCCTTCAACGTCACCGGCAACGCGTTCCTGATGGCGAGCGTCGACCCGGGCGCCGATCCCGACGCGGTCAAGGACGCGACGTCGAGAGCGCTCAAGCTCCAGTACCCGAGCGTCAGAGTGCTCACGAAGCAGGGCTTCCTCGACCAGCAGTACGGGCAGGTGAACCAGCTGCTGGCGTTCTTCTACGTGCTGCTGGCGCTGACGATCGTGATCTCGCTGTTCGGGATCGTCAACACGCTCGCGCTCGCGATCCACGAGCGCACGCGCGAGCTGGGCATGCTGCGCGCGATCGGCACCTCGCGCCGCCAGGTCAAGCGGATCGTGCGCTACGAGTCGGTCATCACCGCGATGATCGGCGCCGTGCTCGGGCTCGTGCTCGGCGCGATCTTCGCGGTGCTCGTGACGATCCCGCTCAAGGACCAGGGCTTCGCGATCTCGATCCCGGTCGGCCAGCTGATCGTCCTGCTCGTCGTCAGCGCGATCTTCGGCGTGATCGCCGCGATCTGGCCCGCGCGGCGGGCGGCGAAGCTGGACGTGCTCAGCGCGCTCGCCTACGAGTAGCTGGCGGCGCCCGCATCCCGTCAGGCGGCGTCCTCGCCGGTTCGCGTACGAAGTACGCCACACCGGCTGCGTCCTGGCCTGACGGGCGCGGGCATCCGCCGGACGCTCAGGAGCGGCGGTACAGCCCGAACAAGAGCCCGCTCAAGATGAACGTCGCGCCGAAGTAGCCGGTCTCGACGCGCAGCACCTCGTTGGAGACGATCCCGGAGAGCATCCAGCCGACGAACAGTGCGCCCGACAGCAGCCAGGCGGCAGCAGCGAGGCTGGCGCGGTTGCGGGCGAGCGCGGCCTGGTTGAGCGTGCCGGCGATCAGGTGGAAGCCCATCCCGATCGCGACCAGTGCGAGGCCGCCGCGCGAGTAGGTGAAGCCCTTGTCGCCCAGCACGGCGGTCATGACCGCCGGTCCGATCGCCAGCAGTCCGAGCGCGCAGGCGCCCGCGAAGCCGCCGATCACGAGCACCGTCTTGCGCACCGCGGCGGCGAACTCGCGCTCGCTGCCGCGCGCCGTCATCGCGGTGAGGTGGGGGAGGATCGACGTCTGCACCGCCTGGAACAGCTGCAGCGGGGCGCGCACGATCATCAGCACGTTGAAGACGAAGCCGGCGAGCGCCGCGCCCGACTTCGCGTTGACTATCAGCACCGCCGCGTTCATCAACGTCTGCTCGGCGAGCATGATCGCGAACACCGCGACCGCGAAGCGCGAGCCGCGGCCGATCGACAGGTCGGCGACCGCCTCCTCGATCTCGGCGTGCGCGGGACCCTCGCCGGCGGCGTCGAGCACCGGCAGCTCGCGCTCTGCGGCAGAGGGTCTGCGCACGCTCTGCTGCACGCGGCCGAACGCGAACGGCACGACCACGAGCGAGGCGAACGGCGCGACCGCCATGCCCATCGCGATCGCCGTCTGCCCGGAGCTGATCCCGACGACGGCCGCGACCGCGAACAGCAGCCGCGAGGTCGACTCGAGGAACACGAGCCCGCCATAGAGGGCGAAGCGCTCGTGCCCGGCCAGCCAGCCGCGCGCGAAGTAGCTGCCCGCGTAGGCGAGCACGCCGACGACGAGGATCCAGTACAGCGCGCTCGAGCCGCCGAACAGGTGCTGCTCGATCCGCGGCCGCAGCGGCAGCGCGACGGCCAGGAACAACAGCGCGAAGGCGAGCTGGATCGTCGCCGGCACGCGCAGCGGATGGCCTTCGAGCCCGCGCGCCCGGCGGTCGGCGATCGTGCGCGAGAGCAGCTGCTCGATCGGCCGGTAGATCACGCACAAGATCACGTACATGACCGACCACAGCAGGCTCACCTGGCCGTAGGCGGTGCTGCTGAGCTGATGGCTCGCGAGCGCGAGGTAGAGGAACGTGAAGACGCCGGTCGAGGCGATCCCGACCGTCAGGATGCGGGCGCCCGCGCCGTAGGAGCCGGACCCCTCCGGCTCGTCGGTCCTGGGCGCCTCCGCGCCGGCCGCCGGGCTAGGCGCCGAGCCGGACAAGCAGCATCGTCCAGGGGAACGGCGACCGTGCCTCGACGACCTCGCCGTGCTGCGACAGCAGCCGCACGAACGAGCGCTTGGACCAGTGGTTGACGTGCCCCGGCGTGTTGCCGAGCTGTGCGAGGTACGCGCCGCGCGCCATGTTCAGCATCCGCCACAGCGGCTCGCGCGGGACCGACACGAGCAGGTGGCGTCTGGCGACGCGCGCCATCTCGGCGACCGTGTGCGCGGGGTCGGGCACGTGCTCGAGCACCTCGATCGCGCAGGCGACGTCGAACTCGTTCTCGGCGAACGGCATGTTCTCCGCGAGCATCGTGCGGTACTCGAGGTTCGGCCGCTGGCGCGTCGCCCACTCGGCCTTCAGCTTCTCGTCGTCGAGGTCGATCCCGACGATTCGCCGCTCGCCGAGCTGCTGCGCCCACTGGTGCGTCAGCACGCCCTCGCCGCAGCCGACGTCGAGCACCGACTCCGGCGCCGCCTGCGCGAACAGCTCCGCCAGCGTCCCCTCGAAGCGCGCCATCAGGCGCCGCACGACGGGGTTCGTCGAGCCGTACTTGTCGAACGTGTTGCCGGTCGGGACCTCTTCGACCGTCGGGGGGGTGGTGGCGCTCATACCTCGATCGTCTCTCGCTTGGGCGGGGCGGGTGGGGACGGATTCGGCTCGTAGTGCGAGGGTGCGATCCCCAGCGCCAGCTCGATCCGCCGCACGCGCTCGAACGTGCGCTGCGAGAGCGTGCGCTGCGCGGCCAGCAGGTCGCCGATCACGCCGAGCGCGCCGAGCAGCATCGCAGCGATGAAGAGGACCGCGCCGAGGATCAGCGACTGTACGTGGCCGGCGCCCTGGCCTTCGATCCACGACACGAGGAAGCGCGTCCAGACTGCCAGTGCGGCGACCCCGACGAGGATCGCTCCGCCCCAGAAGACCTTCAGCGGCTCGTACTGCGCGTAGATGCGGAAGATCGAGATCCCGTTGCGGCGCACGTAGGCGCCCATCGACGGGAACAGGCGCGACTCGCGCGTCTTCGGGTTCGTGCGGATCGGGACGTGGTCGACCGCGACGAGCAGCTTGCCGGCCTGGATGATCGTCTCGAGCGTGTAGGTGAATCTCGAGACGACCTGCATCTGCAGCGCGGCCTCGCGGTTGTAGGCGCGGAAGCCGGAGGTCGTGTCCGGCACGTTCGTCGAGGAGGCCTGCCGCACGACCCATGAGCCGAGTCTCTGCAGCGCCTTCTTCAGCGGCGAGAAGTGGGCGATCGTCTCGACCTGACGGTCGCCGACGACCATGTCGGCGTTGCCGGCGAGGATCGGCGCGACGAGCTTCGGGATGTCGCGGCCGTCGTACTGGTTGTCGGCGTCGGTGTTGACGACCACGTCGGCGCCGAGCTTCAGCGCGGCGTCGAGCCCCGCCTGGAAGCCGGCCGCGAGGCCCTTGTTGTTCGTCAGACGGACGATGTGGTCGACGCCGTTGTCGCGCGCGACCTCGATCGTGCGGTCGCTCGACCCGTCGTCGATCACGAGCCACTCGACCGTGTCGAAGCCGGCGACCTCGCGCGGGAGGTCGGCGAGCGTCAGCGGCAGCGTCTGCTCCTCGTTGAAGCAGGGGATTTGGATGATCAGCTTCATGACGTAGACTCGCGCCGCAGTATTCCATGCGCCGCCCCGACCGCACGACCCTCGCGCTCGCCGGCGTGCTGCTCGGAGCGCTCGCGCTCCGGCTGTGGGGGATCCGCTACGGCCTGCCGTTCTCCTACAACGCCGACGAGGCCGGGCACTTCGTCCCGCTCGCGGTCGGCTTCTTCGGCCACGGGCTGAACCCGCACTACTTCCTCAACCCGCCCGGCTACACCGAGCTGATCGCGGCGGTCTACGCCGTCTGGTTCGGCGGCCGCGCCGCCGTCGAGCACGCCTACGCGCACGACCCGACGGAGGTCTTTCTGGTCGCGCGCGTGACCGTCGCGGTGCTCGGGACGCTCGCCGTCTGGCTGCTGCACCTCGCGGGCGCCCGTCTGTTCGACCGCCGCGTCGGGCTGCTGGCGGCCGCGCTCGGCGCGGTCGCGTTCCTGCCCGTCTTCTATGCGCACCTGGCGCTCAACGACGTGCCGGCGATGGCCGCGGCGACGCTCGCGCTGCTCGGCGCCGCGCTCGCGCTGCGCGGCGGCGCGATGAGGGGCGCACTGCTCGGCGGGCTCGCCGCCGGCCTCGCCGCGGGCACGAAGTACACGGCGGGGATCGTGCTGCTGCCCGTCCTGACGGCGGTGCTCGTGCAGGCGCGCGAGCAGCGCGCGCCGCTGCTGCGCGCCGCGGCGGCGCCGCTCGGCGCGGCCTGCGCCGCCGCGCTCGGCGGCTTCCTGCTCGCCAACCCGTACGCGCTGCTCGACTTCCACGCCTTCCACGCCGGCGTCGCCAGCCAGCGTCAGCTGACGAGCGAGGAGAACCTCGCCAAGCTCGGCCTCACGCAGCGCAGCGGGATCCTCTACTACCTGTGGTCGCTGACGTGGGGGCTCGGCTGGATCCCCGCGCTGGCGGCGCTCGGCGGCGCGCTGCGGCTGCTCGTGCGCGAGCGCGGGCTCGCGCTCGTGCTGCTGCCGGCGCCGCTGCTCTACGTCCTCTACATGGGGGTGCAGGAGCGCTACTTCGGCCGCTGGCTGCTGCCGGTCCTGCCGATCCTGATCCTGCTGGCCGCCTACGGCGGGCTCGAGCTGGCGCGCGCTGTCGCGCTGCGCGCCCCGCGCCTCGCGCTGCCCGCCGTCGCGCTCGTCGCGGCGGCGCTGCTGGCGCAGGGGCTCGTCGCCTCGGTCCACGACGACCGCGTGCTCTCGCGGCCCGACACGCGCGGCAGCGCGCGCGCGTGGCTGCTCGCGAACGTGCCCGCCGGCACGCGCGTGGTGGTGGAGCCGTTCGTGCCGGCCGGCTGGCTCGGCGGCCGCCTGCGGCTGTGGGACACGACGCGCGCCGACGTCGACGACTTCGGCAGGCCCCTGGGTGGGCGGCGTCGGGTTAGGACGCGCTACGTGAGAGTCGACAAGTACGAGCGCACGCTGCGCCCGGCGCTGCTCGACCGCTACGTCGCGCAGGGCTACTGCTGGGTCGTCACCGGCTCGGACCAGTACGCGCGCGCTTTTGCGCAGCCCGGCGTGGTCCCGCAGGCGATCGCCTACTACGCCGCGCTCGCCGGGCGCGCCACGACGGTCGCCCGCTTCAGCCCCTACCGCGCGGGGGCGAAGCCGCCGCCGTTCAACTTCGATTGGTCGTTCGACTACTACCCGCTGGCGTACGCGCGGCCGGGGCCGCAGATCGCCGTCTACCGCCTGCACGGCGGCCGCTGCGGCTAGAAGGTCATTCGGAGCTGCCGCGTATCCTTCGTGGCGGGGGCGCGCTCACCCGATCCGCGCCGCACGCCACTTTGTCCCTCACGACCGACACCGACCGTCTCCATCTCGCGCGCACGCTCGAGCTCGCCGAGCAGGGGCGCGGCCGCGTCAGTCCCAACCCGCTCGTCGGCGCCGTGATCGCGCGCGCGGGCGAGGTGCTCGGCGAGGGCTGGCACACCGCCTACGGCGAGCCGCACGCGGAGGTCGAGGCGCTGCGCGCGGCCGGGGGAGCCGACCTCGGCGACGCGACCCTCTACGTCTCGCTCGAACCGTGCTGCCACACCGGCAAGCAGCCGCCGTGCACGGACGCGATCGTCGCGTCCGGCATCCGCCGCGTCGTCGTCGCCTCCGACGACCCGACCGAGAAGGCGTCCGGCCGCGGGCTGGGGATCCTGCGCGACGAGGGGGTCGCGGTCGAGCTGGCCGACGGCGAGCTGGCGACCCGCGCGCGCCTGCTCAACCAGCCGTTCCGCAAGCACGCCCGCACGGGCCGCCCGTGGATCCTGTTCAAGTCGGCGATGACGCTCGACGGCAAGGTCGCCACGCGCGCGGGCGACTCGAAGTGGATCTCCGGCGAGCAGAGCCGGCGCCTGGCGCACCGCTGGCGCGCCGACGGCGACGCGGTCGCGGTCGGGATCGGCACCGCGCTCGCCGACGACCCGCAGCTGAACGCCCGCATCGAGGGCGTCGCGCGCCAGCCGCGCCGCGTCGTCTTCGACGCGACCGCGCGCCTGCCGCTCGACTCGCAGCTCGTCACCGCCGCATCCGAGATCCCGCTGACGGTCGTCGTCTCGCGCGCTGCGCCGCGCGCCGCGACCGATGCGCTCGAGACGCACGGCGCCGAGGTGATCGTCGCCACCGGCGAGCACGAGCAGGCGCGCGTCTGCTCGGCGCTCGACCAGCTCGGCGCCGCCGGCGTGACCTCGATCCTGCTGGAGGGCGGCCCGAGACTGGCGGGCGCCTTCTTCGACGCGGGCGAGATCGACGAGCTGCGGCTGTTCCTCGCGCCGCTCGTGCTCGGCGGCCGCACCGCGCGCGACCCGCTCGAGGGCGAGGGCGTCGAGTCGATCGCGGAGGCGCTGCGCGCGCTGACGCTCGACTGCGAGCACGTCGGCGAGGATCTGCTCGTGTCGGCGCGACTGCGGGAATGGTGAGCTGAGCGATGTTCACGGGCCTCGTGCAGGAGCTTGGGATCGTCACCTCGGTCGAGCCGAGCGAGGACGGCGTGCGGCTGACGGTCGCGGCGCCGCTCGCGGCCGAGCTGAGCGCGGGCGACTCGATCGCCGTCAACGGCGTCTGCCTGACCGCCGTCGACCCGAGCCGCGAGCGCTTCGCGGCCGACGTGATGAACGAGACGCTGCGCCGCTCCTCGCTCGCGGCCGCCGAGCCGGGCGCGCGGGTCAATCTCGAGCTGCCGCTGCGCGCGCACGACCGCCTCGGCGGTCACGTCGTGCAGGGCCACGTCGACGGCCTCGGCACCGTCGCGGCCGTCGAGCCGGACGGCTTCGCGCGCCGCATCCGCATCGCGGCGGCGCCTGAGCTGCTGCGCTACGTGGTCGAGAAGGGCTCGATCGCGATCGACGGCGTCAGCCTCACGGTGGCGGCCGTCGACGACGAGTCCCTGACCGTCTCCCTGATTCCCGAGACCCTGGAGCGCACCAACCTCGGCGTTGCCGAGCCGGGCGCTACCGTCAACCTGGAGGTGGACGTGCTCGCGAAATACGTCGAGAAGCTGGTGGCGCGATGAGCCAGGAGACGAAGGCCGCGTTCGCGACCGTCGAGGAGGCGATCGAGGACATCCGCGCCGGCAAGATGGTCGTCGTCTGCGACGACGAGGACCGCGAGAACGAGGGCGACCTCACGCTCGCGGCCCAGTTCGCCACGCCCGAGGCGATCAACTTCATGGCGAAGGAGGGGCGCGGGCTGATCTGCCTCGCGCTGACGCCCGGCCGCTGCGACGAGTTGGGGCTCGACCTGATGGCGGCGAAGAACGAGTCGCCCTTCGAGACCGCCTTCACCGTCTCGATCGAGGCCCGCGAGGGCGTCACGACGGGCATCTCCGCGCACGACCGCGCCCGCACGATCCAGGTCGCGATCGACCCGTCCGCGCGTCCGCGCGACGTCGTGCAGCCGGGCCACGTGTTCCCGCTCAAGGCCAAGCCGGGCGGCGTGCTGGAGCGCGTCGGCCAGACGGAGGCGGCCGTCGACCTCGCCCGCCTCGCCGGCCTCAACCCGTCGGGCGTGATCTGCGAGATCATGAACGACGACGGGACGATGGCGCGGATCGACGACCTCGTCGGCTACTGCGCCCGGCACGACCTGAAGATGATCACGGTCGCCGACCTCGTCGCCTACCGGCGCCGGCACGACAAGCTCGTCGAGCGCGTCGTCTCGACCAGGCTGCCGACCGCGTTCGGCGACTTCGAGGTCGTCGGCTACCGCTCGCTCGTCGACGACAAGCACCACGTCGCGATGGTCAAGGGCGACATCGCGGGGGAGGACGACGTGCTCGTCCGCGTGCACTCGGAGTGCCTCACCGGCGACGTGTTCCACTCGCTGCGCTGCGACTGCGGCGAGCAGCTCGAGTCGGCGCTCGCGATGATCGAGGAAGCCGGCCGCGGCGTGCTGCTGTACCTCGCGCAGGAGGGCCGCGGGATCGGCCTGCTGAACAAGCTGCGCGCGTACAAGCTGCAGGAGGAGGGGCTCGACACGGTCGAGGCCAACCTCAAGCTCGGCCTGCCGGCCGATCTGCGCGACTACGGCATCGGCGCCCAGATCCTCACCGACCTCGGGCTGTCGAGCATCCGCATCCTCACGAACAACCCGAAGAAGATCATCGGGCTGGAGGGCTACGGGCTGTCGGTCACCGGGCAGGTGCCGATCCAGCCGACGCCCAACCCGCACAACGAGGCCTACCTGCGCGCCAAGCGCGACCGCATGGGCCACACGCTGCACCACCAGGGCCTGCCGCTCGACGAGGAGATGATCCAGGAGGAGCGCCGCGATGCCTGAGCAGCGCTTCGCGCTCGTCGTCGGGCGCTTCTACGCGGAGCTGGCGGAGCGGCTCGTCGCGGGCGCGACCGAGGCGCTCGCGCCGCACGGCGAGGTCGACGTCTACGACGTGCCGGGCGCGTTCGAGCTGCCGCTGGCGGCGAAGTACGCGGCCGAGTCGGGCCGCTACGCCGCCGTCGTCGCGCTCGGCGCCGTGATCCGCGGCGAGACCGACCACTACGACTACGTCTGCGGCGAGGCCGCGCGCGGGATCCAGCACGTGCAGCTGCTCACCGGCGTGCCCGTCGGCTTCGGCGTCCTCACGGTCGACTCGATGGAGCAGGCGCTCGCCCGCGTCCAGGGCGGCCCCAAGCGCGACTCCGGCGCCCACGCCGCCGAGGCCGTGCTCGCATCGCTCGCGATCCGCGAGCAGCTCACCGAGCGCAAGGCGCGCGCCGGCTTCAGCGTCTGATCCCTATACTGGCCCAGCCATGCCAAAGGTCTGCCACGTCTGCAACAAGGGCCCCGCCTTCGGGCAGAGCCGCAGCCACTCGATGGTCGCCACGAAGCGGCGCTTCGACCCGAACCTCCAGCGGGTTCGCGTCGACCTCGGTGGCACCCCCAAGCGCGTCTACGTCTGCACGCGCTGCCTGAAGGCCGGCAAGGTCACCAAGGCATAGGAGGTACCGCGCCGCCGGGCGTTTCGTCGCCCGCAGCCGGTACGGTCCCCGCGCCCGTGTCCGATCCGAGCCTTCTCCGTTTCCGTGCCGCCGTCGAGGGCGCGCTCGCGCAGCTCGAGGCGCGCCGCGACGAGGTCAACGAGCTGAACGTCTTCCCCGTCGCCGACGGCGACACGGGCGACAACATGGCGCTCACGCTGCGCGCCGTGCTGCAGGAGCTGGACCGCCTCGCCGCCGCCGCGCAGGAGCGCACGATCGACGAGATCGGCCGCGACGAGATCGTCAGATCGGTCGCGCGGGCGGCGCTGCTGGGCGCGCGCGGTAACTCCGGCGTGATCCTGTCGCAGCTGATCCGCGGCGCGGCCGAGGAGCTGGCGAGCCGCCCCGGCGAGCTGGTCGACCCGGTCCTGATCGGCGCCGCGATGGCGCGCGCGGCCGAGCAGGCGTACGGCTCCGTGCGCGAGCCGGCGGAGGGGACGATCCTCACCGTCGTGCGCGAGATGGCGAGCCGGATCGCGAGCGAGCTGGCGCACATGCGCGAGACGCGGCTCGACGCCGACGCCTCCGACGAGCACCAGGACGCGCTCATCGCCGACGTGCTCGAGCGCGCGCTGGAGACGGGCCTGCAGTCGGTCGAGCGCGGCCCCGAGCTGCTGCCGGTGCTGCGCGAGGCGGGCGTCGTCGACGCCGGCGGCTACGGCCTCACGGTCCTGTTCGCGGGCGTGATCGCGGCGCTGCGCGGGAGCGAGCCGCCGGAGGTCGCGCACCATCGCGCCGCGCGCGTGACGCACCCCCAGCACGAGTCGTCGACCCACCGCTACTGCACGAACTTCGCCGTCACCGGCAGCGGGCTGAGAGCTCGCGGCTTCATCGAGTCGCTCGAGCGGATCGGCGACTCGGTGCTCGTCGTCGGCGACGAGACGACGCTGAAGGTCCACGTCCACACCGACGACCCCGACGCGGCGACGGCGTTGTTCGACACGGCGGGCACGATCTCGCACCTCGACGTCGCCGACATGCACGCGCAGGTCGAGGCGCGCGAGGCGAAGCTGGCGGCGCCCGCGACGAGCGGCGACGGCCAGGCGGTCGCCGCCTGCGGCGTGCTCGCCGTCGTCTCCGGCGACGGCATCCGCGCGCTGTACGAGCAGCTCGCCGTCCACACGCTCGACGGCGGCGCGACGCTCAACCCCTCGACGTACGACCTGCTCGCCGGCATCCACGCCGTCCCCGCCGAGGAGGTGGTCGTGCTGCCGAACAGCTCGAACGTCTTCATGGCCGCCGAGCGCGCCGCCGAGCTGTCGGAGAAGCGCGTCCACGTCGTGCCGTCGCGCTCGCAGCAGGCCGGGCTCGCGGCGGCGATCGCGTTCGATCCCACCCGGGACGGCGCCATCAACGCCGCCGCGCTGACGGACGCGCTCGAGCGGGTCCGCACCGGCGCCGTCGCGCCGGCCGCGCGCGACGACGCCGGCGGCCGCTTCCGCGCCGGCGAGGCCGTCGGCTTCGTCGGCGACGAGCTGGTCGCATGGGGAGAACCGAAGGACACCTTGCGCTCCGTCCTCGCCACGCTCGCCGACGATGCGGAGCTCGTCACCTGCCTCAGCGGCGACGGCGCGCCCCTCGGCGACGCTGAGATCACCGCCCTCCACGACGGCAGCCCCGCCGAGCTGGAGCTCACCCAAGGCGGCCAGCCGGCGTACTGGTGGCTCCTCAGCGCCGAGTGACCGATCAGTGTCCGTCTGACCACCCATACGGTGGCGAGAGGGACACTGCTCAGCGCTGACCGCCCCGCCGGGCATAGTTGAGGCGCCGTGGCCGCCCCCTCGATGCCCATGCAGTTCGCCAGCGCCGAGCCCTTGAGTGCGGACGAGATCGCCAACGCGCCGGTCCGCCTCCCACGTCCGAGCCGCCTCGCGGCCCTGCTCGAAGCGGACCTCGGCCCCAGAGCCGCCAGAGCGCTCGAGACGCTCGGGCTCCACACCGTCGGCGACCTCCTGGAGCACCTGCCGCGCGCCCGCGGAGAGGCGCGCACCGTCGCGACGCTGCGGCGCGGGGAGACCGCGACCGTGCTCGTCGAGGTGCAGAGAATCGACACGCGCTCGGTCCGCCGCCGTGGGATGAAGCCGCGCGTCGCGGCGACGGTCGCCGACGCGACCGGCTCGATGGAGGTCTCGTTCTTCAACCAGCCGTGGCTCGCCCAGCGCTACCCGCCGCGCACCCGCCTGCTGCTGACGGTCCGCACGGACGAGCGCGGCCGCGTGTCGGTCACCGCGCACGCGCCGACCGACCTCCAGGTCGCGGCCGACGCGCAGGTCGCGCAGTATCCGGCCAGCGAGGGGATCGACTCGACGCGCATCCTCGCGCTGATGCGCGAGCACCGCGACGCGATCGCCGACACGCTCGAGCCGCTGCCGGCGCGGCTGCGGACGCGGGAGCGCCTGCCCGACCGCCCGGCCGCGCTCGCCGCCCTGCACTTCCCCGGCAGCGAGGACGACGCCGAGGGCGGCCGCCGCCGTCTCGCCTTCGACGAGCTGCTGCTGGTCCAGCTCGCGCTGTTGCGCCGCCGCGCAAGGCGCGAGCGGGCGGCCCAAGCGCCCCCCCTCGATGCAGAGCGGACCCTCACGCAGCGCTGGCTGCAAAGTGGCCTCCCATTCCCCCTCACGGACGACCAGGCCAACGCCCTCGAGGACATCGACCACGACCTCTCGCAGACCCACCCGATGCAGCGGCTGCTGATGGGCGAGGTCGGCTCGGGCAAGACCGTCGTCGCCCTCTTCGCGCTGCTGCGCGCCGTCGAGCAGGGCTGGCAGGGCGCCTTGATGGCCCCGACCGAGACGCTCGCCGAGCAGCACTTCGCGACGATCCAGGCGCTGATGCCCGGCGAGGCGGTGCCGGCCGCGCTGCTGACCGGCTCCACCACCGCGTCGCGCCGCCAAGACGTCCTCGGCAAGCTGCGGAGCGGCGAGCTGAGCCTCGTCGTCGGCACGCACGCGCTGATCGAGGCCGACGTCCAGTTCGCCCGCCTCGCGGTGGCCGTCGTCGACGAGCAGCACCGCTTCGGCGTCCGCCAGCGCGCCGCGCTCGACGCCAAGGGGCCGGACGATCTCACCCCGCACGTCCTGCACATGACCGCCACCCCGATCCCGCGCACGCTCGCGCTCGTCGAGCACGGCGACCTCGACCACACCGTCCTCAAGCAGCTCCCGCGCGGCCGCCGCCCGATCGAGACGCACGTCGCCGGCGGCGAGCGCGAGCGCGAGCGCGCCTACGAGCGCATCCGCGAGGAGCTGCGCGCCGGGCGCCAGGCGTTCGTCGTCTGCCCGCTCGTGGAGGAGTCCGAGACGCTGCAGGCGAAGGCCGCGCGCGCCGAGTTCGAGCGCCTGCGCGACGGCGAGTTCAGAGACTTCCGCGTCGTGCTGATGCACGGCCAGCTGAGCACGAGAGAGAAGCGCGAGGCGATGGCCGCGTTCGCCGCCGGCGGCGCCGACGTGCTCGTCGCGACCTCGGTGATCGAGGTCGGGATCGACGTGCCGAACGCCACCGTGATGCTCGTCGAGGACGCCGAACGCTACGGCATCAGCCAGCTGCACCAGCTGCGCGGGCGGATCGGCCGCGGCGAGCACCCCTCGCTGTGCCTGCTGTTCGGCCCGAAGGACTCGGCGCGCCTGAAGGCGCTCGCCGCCCACCGCGACGGCTTCGAGCTGGCGCACATCGACCTGAGACTGCGCCGGGAGGGGGAGCTGATCGGCACCCGGCAGCACGGCCTCGCGCAGTTCAAGATCGCCCAGCTGCCAGACGACGAGGCGCTGCTGGAGCGCGCGCGGAGGCGCGCAGCCGCCCTGCTCGACGCCGATCCCGAGCTGGCCGCGCCGGAGCACGCGCTGCTGGCCGCGGCGCTCGCGGACGCCTACGGCCCCGAGGCCGCGGCGAAGATCGCCGCATGAGGATCGTCGCCGGACGCTACGGCGGCCGCCGCCTGACGGCACCGCTCGGCGACGCCACCCGCCCGACGAGCGATCGCGTGCGCGAGGCGCTGTTCCAGCGGCTCGGCCCGCTCGACGGCCAGACCGTGCTCGACCTGTTCGCCGGCTCCGGCGCGCTCGCGCTCGAGGCGCTCTCGCGCGGCGCGGCGCACGCCACGCTCGTCGACTCGGCGCCCGCCGCGATCAAGGCGATTCGCGCCAACGTCGCCGCGCTCGCGCTCGCTGAGGAGCAGGCCGACGTACGCCGCCAAGACGCTCGCGCGTTCCTCCGCAGCGCACGGTCGGCCGGCCGCCAATACGATCTGGTGCTGCTCGACCCTCCATACCGACTCGCGACCGAGCTGGGACGCGAGCTGGCGCCCCTGATCGCAGCGGTGCTCGCCCCCGGCGGGCGCGTCGTGAGCGAGAGCGACCGGCGCGCTCCGCTCGACCTCGAACCGGACCTTCCGCTGACCGACGAACGACGCTACGGCGACACCCTGATCCGAACCCATGACCGAACTGAGTAACCGCATCGCCGTCTGCCCGGGCTCCTACGACCCGATCACGAACGGCCACCTCGACGTGATCGGCCGTACCTCGAAGCTGTTCGAGGAGGTCATCGTCGCGGTCGTGAACGTGCCGATCCGCAAGAGCAAGACGCTCTTCACGACGGAGGAGCGCATCAGCTTCGTGGAGCGCGCGACCGCGCACATGGGCAACGTCCGCGCGGAGCCGTTCAGCAACCTCGTCGTCGAGTTCGCGCAGAGCGTGGGGGCCCGCGCGATCGTGAAGGGCCTGCGCGCGATCTCCGACTTCGAGTACGAGCTGGAGATGCACCAGCTCAACCGGCGCGAGGCGCCCGAGATCGAGTCGATCTACCTGATGGCCAGCTCGCAGTACAGCTTCCTGCGCTCCAGCGGGGTCAAGGAGTTGGCGACGTTCGGCGGTAACATCGACGATCTCGTCCCCGACTACGTGGCAGCACGCTTGAAGGAAGAGCTCGGCCGCTGACGAAACAGAGGTTCCGATGGACGTCCTCGTGCTCATCGACAAGCTGGACGACACCGTCCACAACGCCAAGCCCGTCCCGCTCACGGATCAGGTGCGCGTGGACAAAGAGGAGATCTACGACATCCTCGACCAGATGCGCGCCACGATCCCCGAGGAGATCAAGCAGGCGCGCTGGATCGTCAAGGAGCGTCAGGAGATGCTCGCCGAGGCCAAGCGCGAGGCCGAGCGGATCGTCAGAGAGGCGCGCGAGCGCCAGGAGCGCCTGATCTCCGAGGAGGAGGTCACCAAGCAGGCCGAACGCGGCGCCGAGGACATCATCGAGGACGCCCGCGCCCGCGAGCGCGAGATCCGCCTCGGCGCGGAGGACTACGCCGACGAGATCCTCAACACGCTCGAGGTCAACCTCTCGAAGTTCATCGCGGCCGTCCAGCGCGGTCGCGAACGGCTCCAGGGTAAGGAAGAGACGGCAGACGTCTCGTAGCGCGCTGCAAGCGCGCTTGCACGTTGTCCGGGGGTGACGCGACCCTCGCTGCGTGTCTCTTGTTGCCCTTCTGATCGGCCTCGCGCTGGGCGGTGCGATTGCGCTGCTCGCCGCGCGCCGCCGCCCGCCCGCGCCGCCCCCGCACGACCCGGTCCACGACGCGCTCGCGCGGATGGACGCGAAGCTGGGGGAGATCGAGCGCGAGCGTGCGCAGGCGCGCGGTGCGCTCGACGAGCAGCTGCGCGCGCTCGCGGCCGGGCAGGAGCGGCTCGACACGCGCACGGGGGCGCTCGTCGCGGCGCTGCGCCAGCCGCACACGCGCGGGCGCTGGGGCGAGCTGCAGCTCAGACGCGTCGTCGAGCTGGCGGGCATGACCGCGCACTGCGACTTCGTCGAGCAGGCGTCGGTCGCGACCGACGACGGCGGGCTGCTGCGGCCGGACCTGATCGTCCGGCTGCCCGGCGGCAAGCAGGTGATCGTCGACGCGAAGGCGCCGCTGCACGCGTTCCTCGACGCCTACGAGGCGCACGACGAGACGGCCCGCACGGCCGCACTCGCGGCGCACGCGCGCCTGCTGCGCGAGCACGTCAGGCGTCTCTCGGCGAAGTCCTATTGGGACCAGTTCGAGACGGCCCCCGACTTCGTCTTCCTGTTCCTGCCGGGCGAGCACTTCTGGAACGCCGCGCTCGAGGCCGACCCGTCGCTGCTGGAGGAGGGCGCGCGCCAGAGCGTGCTCGTCGCCACGCCGACGACGCTGATCGCGCTGCTGCGGGCGGTCGCCTACGGATGGCAGCAGGAGCGCGTCGCCGAGGACGCGCGCGCGGTCGCGGAGATCGGGCGCGACCTGCACCGGCGACTCGAGGTCTTCGGCGAGCACCTCGAGCGCGTCGGCAGAGGGCTGCGGTCGGCGGTCGGCGCCTACAACGGCGCGGTCGGCTCGTTCGAGCATCGCGTGCTGCCGGGCGCGCGCAAGCTGGCCGACCACGGCGTCGTCTCGCCCGAGCGCGGGCTGGCCGCGCCTGACCCGATCGACGTCACGACGCGCCAGCTCGCCGCGGCGGCGCCTGAGCCTGACCACGAGGCCGCCCCGATCTCATAGGGTTCGCCGCGTCCGCCGGCCCTGGGGATCGCCATCCACGCTTCCAACGAACTCCCGACGACCCGTCTCGGCAGCGTGCTGGCCGACGCCGGCGGTCTGAACGCGCCGCGCGAGCGCGCGGCGCAGATCCGCGCCGAGCTGCTCGACGCGCTCGCCGCCGGCGCGCACGAGCTCGACCAGACGCGCTCCGGCTACGAGACGCCCGTGCCGGTCGCGCTCGCGGCCTTCGGCGAGGCGCTGCTGGCGATCGCGCCCGTCGATCCCGCCCTGCGCGCCGATCCCAACGCCGCCAACGACCGCGCGTGGACGCTCGTGGCGGTGCTCGTCGGCGCGCTCGTCGAAGGCGCCGCCGCGATGGCGGCCGGCGCCGCGCAGGACCTCGCCCTGCACGCCGGCGAGTGGGAAGGCTGGCTGACGCTCGCCTTCCCGGTCGCCGCCGCCGACGTGCTCGTCGCCGTCGAGCTGGCGGCGGAGGGGTTCGAGGAGGCGATCGCCGACGTCGACCGGCTGAAGGCCCGCGCGTACCCGGTCCCGACGATCGCGCTCGGTGACGTCGGTGACCTGAAGCTGCCGATCGGCGAGCTGCATCCGCTGCTGATCGCCGAGGCGGTCGCGCGCTTCGGCGGCCGCCCGGCCGACGCGGCCTCGGTCGAGCAGCACGAGGAGGCGGTCCTCGCCGTCCTCGACCCGACGCCCGAGATCGCCCGTCCGCACGAGGAGGCCGACCCGTCGCTGCGCGTCGCGCGGCGCATGCTCCAGCGGCTGATGGGGATGGGGAAGTGGGGCGGCTACCACACCGAGATCGCCCATCTCGCACGCGGCTTCGCGGGCCACGACCGCGCGCTCGCGCTGGCGATCGGCGAGCGGCTCGTGAACGCCGGCCTGCTCGTCGAGAAGCAGAGCGTCCACCAGCGGCACGTGCGGCTGAACCCGCGTCGCGTCGCGGAGATCCACGCGCTCGCCGACCGCGGCGAGCTGCCGCCGGGCCTCGAGCTGCCGGAGCCGTGAAGCGGGCGCATCTGTCACCGTCACGGTGACTGGCACGTCACCGTTCGCGTTCGTGCTGGAATACCGCCCCGTGCCCGGATCGACCGACCGCATCCTCCATCACGCCCGCGTCGTCAAGACGCTCGTCGACGCCGGCCTGATCGCCCCGATCCGGCCCGACCGCCTCGCGCTCGCGGGCCGCTCGCTCGTGCGCTGGGGGACGACGTCCGCCGGCGCGATCGCCGTCGCTGCCGCCCGCGCGCCGCACCAGCCGGCCGTGGTCGACGAGCTCGGCACGCTCAGCTACGGCGAGCTGAACCGCCGCGCGAACGCGCTCGCCAGCTCGCTCGCCGCGCGCGGCGTCCGTCCCGGCGACGGCGTCGCGATCATGTGCCGCAACCACCGCGGCTTCATGGACGTCTCGGTCGCGGTCTCGCGGATCGGCGCCCACGCGCTCTACCTCAACACGATGTTCGCGGCGCCGCAGCTCGCCGACGTCGTCGCCCGCGAGGGCGCGAGAGCGATCGTCTACGACGAGGAGTTCGCCGCGCTGTTGGGCGGGGTCAGAGGGATCGACAAGCGCTTCGTCGCCTGGCACGACGGCGAGGGCGCCGCGGCCGATCCGCTGCTCGAGGACCTGATCGCCGAAGGCGACTCGGCCGGCGTGCCGGCGCCCGACGAGCCCGGCCGCGTCGTGATCCTGACCTCTGGAACGACCGGCACGCCGAAGGGCGCGCGCCGCAGCAGCGCGGGCCTCAGCTCGGCCGCCGCGCTGCTGTCGAAGATCCCGCTGAGGGCGAGAGGCACGACGCTGATCGCTGCGCCGCTGTTCCACTCCTGGGGCCTGGCGCACTACACGCTCGGCGTGCCGCTCACCTCGACGTTCGTGCTGCGCCGCCGCTTCGACCCGGAGGGCACGCTGCGCGCGCTCGCCCGCCACAGAGCGACCGCGCTCGCGGTCGTCCCGGTGATGCTGCAGCGGATCCTCGAGCTGCCGCAGGAGACGCTCGACCGTTATGACACCTCGTCGCTCAGAGTGATCGCCGTCAGCGGCTCCGCGCTGCCCGGCCCGCTCGCCACGCGCGTGATGGACCAGTTCGGCGACGTGCTCTACAACCTCTACGGCTCGACCGAGGTCGCGTGGGCGACGATCGCCACGCCCGAGGACCTGCGCGCCGCGCCCGGCTGCGCCGGCAGACCGCCGCTCGGCACGATCGTCAAGCTCTACGACAAGCAGGACCGCGAGGTCGCCGCCGGCCAGACCGGCCGCATCTTCGTCGCCAGCGGCTTCCCGTTCGAGGGCTACACCGGCGGCGACACGAAGGCGACGATCGGCGACCTGATGTCCTCCGGCGACGTCGGCCACTTCGACGCTGCGGGGCGCCTGTTCATCGACGGCCGCGACGACGACATGATCATCTCCGGCGGCGAGAACCTCTTCCCATCCGAGGTCGAGGACCTGCTCGCCGGCCATCCGGCGATCCGCGAGGTCGCCGTCGTCGGCGTCGACGACGAGGACTGGGGCCAGCGGCTGAAGGCCGTCTGCGTCCTCCAGGACGGAGCAAGCGCCGACGAGGACGAGCTGAAGGGCTACGTCAAGCAGAACCTCGCGGCCTTCAAGGTCCCGCGCGAGATCGTGTTCGTGGACGCGCTGCCGCGCAACGCCACGGGCAAGGTCCTCAAGCGCGACCTCGTCTGACGGCGTCTCGACGCCGCTGGCGGCGTCCTCGCCGGTTCGCGTACGAAGTACGCCACACCGGCTGTGTCCTTGCCAGCGACGCCGATACGCTCGTCAGCCGGGCCGTGTCGATCTCTCGCTACCCTGGCGGGGAAATGCCGCCCCGCGCCGACACGTTCGACCTCGCCGCGCTGCGGCTGTCCGCCGGCGAGGGGCGCTCGATCGAGCTCGAGGTGGCGCTCCAGCCGTTCGAGCTGGGCGGCGAGCCCTACGCGGTGACGCCGGCGTCGATCCCGCTGCGGCTCGACATCTCGCGCACGATGCATTCCGGCTGGGCGCTGCGGCTGCGCTTCGAGGTCGCGCTCGAGGGGCCGTGCATGCGCTGCCTGGAGCCGGCCGCGCCGCGCTTCGCGATCGACGCGCGCGAGTTCGACCAGCCCGGCAGCGGGGAGGAGCTCGAAAGCCCCTACGTCGTCGACCAGCAGCTCGACCTCGGCGCGTGGGCCCGCGACGCGCTCGCGCTGGCGCTGCCGGCGCAGCTGCTGTGCCGCGCGGACTGCGCCGGCCTGTGCGCCGTCTGCGGCGAGAATCTCAACGCCGCCGGGCCCGACCATCGGCACGAGGCGGAGCCCGATCCGCGCTGGGCGAAGCTGCGCGAGCTCGAGCTGTAGTAGCCTCCACCGTCCAATGGCCGTCCCGAAGCAGAAGCAATCACACGCGCGCACGAACAAGCGCCGCTCGCAGCACAAGATCTCGGCGCCGTCGATACACGCGTGCCCGCAGTGCCACAGCCCGCGCATGCCGCATCGCGTCTGCCCGACGTGCGGCACGTACGCCGGGCGTGACGTGGTCGCCGCCAGCGGCGACGACGCCTAGGCCCCGAACGCGCCTCCCCGTGCCGCCGATCACGGTCGCCGTGGACGCGAACGGCGCGGACCTCGGTCCGGCCGAGGTCGCGGCCGGCGCCGCGCTCGCGGCGGAGCAGGGCGTGCGCGTGCTGCTGTTCGGCCCGAAGGGGGCGATCGGCCCGGTGCCCGGCGGCGTCGAGGTCGTCGACGCGCCCGTCTCGATCGCGAAGGCGCCCGACCCGGCGCTGGCGGTGCGCTCGACGCCCGACGCCTCGATCGTGCTGGCCTCCAAGGCGGTGGCCGAAGGGCGCGCTGACGCGCTCGTCTCCGGTGGCTCGACCGGCGCCGCGCTCGCCGCCGGCCTCTTCCATGTCAAGCGCGCACGGGGAATCCATCGTCCTGCACTCGCGATCGCGATGCCCGTCCCCGGGGCGCCCGTCCTCCTGCTGGACGTCGGCGCCAGCGTCGAGGTGCGCCCCGAGCACCTGGTGCAGTTCGCCTACATGGGCGCTGCCTTCTCGCAGGCGGTGCTCGGCGTCGAGCGTCCGCGCGTGGCGCTGCTGTCCAACGGCGAGGAGCCCGAGCGCGGGACGCCGGACGTGATCGCCGCGCACCAGCGGCTCGCGACGGCGGGCGGCCGGCTGAACTTCGTCGGCAACGTCGAGGGGACGCAGATCACCGAGGGCGCCGCCGACGTCGTCGTGATGGACGGCTTCACCGGCAACATCACGATCAAGCTGATGGAGGGCGTCTCCGGCAAGCTGCTGCGCACGATCCGCGACGTCGCGATGGCGAGCCCGCGCGGGCGCCTCGGCGGGATGCTGCTGCGCGGCCCGCTGCGCGGGCTGCGCGACGACATCGACCCCGAGCTGGCGGGCGGCGCGTACATGCTCGGACTGCGCCGCACGGGCGTCGTCGCGCACGGCCGCTTCACCCGCACCGGCTTCGCCCGCGCGATCGACGTCGCCGCGCGCGGCGTGCGCGAGGACGTCGTCGGCCGCACGCTGACCGCGCTCGAGGAGGCGGGGGCGCTGCGCCAGGCCCCGTCGTCCGGGGCGACGGCTAGCGTGCCGGCGCAATGACCCGCGAGCAGGTCCTCGAGCGCGTGCGCGCGCACCTCGCCGACGAGCTGGCGATCGACCCGGCAGGGATCGACGAGTCGACCCGCTTCCGCGAGGACCTCGAGGCCGACTCGCTCGACCTCTACACGCTCGTGCAGGAGCTGGAGGACCAGTACTCGATCCAGATCTCCGACGAGCAGGCGGCGAAGATCCTCACGGTCGGCCAGGCGGTCGACTTCGTGCTCGCCACCGCCGAGATCGCAGACCGCGAGCCGGGGCCCTGACCGCTGAGCGCGCTCGCGGACTTGCTCGACCGGCTGCCGGACGACCTCGCCCGGCAGGTGGTCACGCATTCGTCGTGGACGGAGCGCCGCTCCGACTCCTACGAGCGGCTTGCCTTCCTGGGCGACAGCGTCCTGTCGCTCGCCGTCACGACGCACCTGTACCCGCGGCTGGAGGCGGAGCGCTACGGCGCGGGCCGGCTCACGAAGATCCGCGCGCAGGCGGTCTCGGGCCGCTCCTGCATGGAGGTCGCCGAGCGGATCGGGATGCCCGAGCGGCTGCGCGCGGCGGCGCCCGAGGGGACCGGCCAGAACGCCGACGCGCTCGTGCGCACCGAGCGTGTGCTGGCGTCCGTGATCGAGGCCGTGATCGGGGCCTGCTACCTCGCCTTCGGGTACGAGCAGACGGCTGCGGCGGTCGTCGAGGCGTTCGTGCCGGAGATCGAGCAGGCGCTGGACCATCCGGTCGACTTCAAGTCGGCGCTGCAGGAGCGCCTCGCGCGCCGCGGCGAGCTGGTCGCGTACACGGTGACGGAGGAGGAGGGCCCGCCGCACGACCGCATCTTCACCGTCGTGGCGACCGTCTCCGGCACCGAGGTCGGGCGCGGCCAGGGACGTTCGAAGAAGGACGCCGAGCAGGAGGCCGCTCGCATCGCGCTGGAGGCCGTGGGAGAGTGAGCGTCACCCCATGCACCTGAAGTCCCTCACCCTCAAGGGCTTCAAGTCGTTCCCCGACCGCACGAAGCTGTCGTTCGCCGACGGCGTGAGCGTGATCGTCGGGCCCAACGGCTCGGGCAAGTCGAACGTCACCGACGCGGTCCTGTGGGCGCTCGGCGAGCAGTCGCCGCTGGCCGTGCGCGGCCAGACGATGCAGGACGTCATCTTCGGCGGCGGCCACGGCCGCAAGGCGAGCCAGGAGGCCGAGGTCGAGCTGGTGCTCGACAACTCCGACGGCACGCTCGGGCTCGACTTCTCCGAGGTTCTCGATCCTGCGCCGGCTCGACCGCTCCGGCGACGGCGAGTACCGTCTCAACGGCGCCCGCTGCCGCCTCGTCGACGTGCTCGAGCTGCTGTCCGACACGGGCCTCGGCAAGGAGGCGCACTCGGTCGTCTCGCAGGGGCGCGTGGAGGCGATCGTCACCTCCAAGCCGCGCGACCGCCGCCTGCTGATCGAGGAGGCCGCCGGCCTCGGCAAGCACCGCAAGCGCCGCCGCCGCGCGCAGCTCAAGCTCGCGCGCACGCAGGACAACCTCGACCGCGCGCTCGACGTCGAGCGCGAGGCGCGCTCGCGCCTGCGCCCGCTCAAGCGCCAGGCCGAAGCGGCCGAGCTGCACGCGCGGCTGGAGCGCCAGTCGCTGGAGGCGCGCTGGGAGCTGGGCCGCGACGCGCTGCGCGCGAGCGGGATCGAGCTGGAGCAGGCCGAGGCCGCGGCCAGAGCCGCGCGCGAGCGCAGCGCCGAGGCCGAGCAGGCGCTCGCCGCCGTCGCAAGACGCCGCGAGGCGGCCGAGGAGGCGCTCGCGCAGCGCAGCGAGCAGCGCGAGTCGCTGTCCGAGCGCGCCTACCGCGCGCGCTCCGCCGGCGAGCGCGTCGGCATGCGCCTGGAGGCGACCCGCACGACGGTCGCGTCGCTGTCCGAGCGGATCGTGCGCCACGAGGCCGAGCTGGACGCGCTGCGCGAGCAGGCCGCCGCCGACGTGCCGGACGCCGAGGCGAGCGAGCGCGTCGCCGCGCTCGAAGCCGAGCTGGTCGCGCTCGAGCAGGACCGCAGAGCGGCGTTGGAGCGCGAGCTGGCCGAGCTGGAGCAGCGCCGCGCCGCCGCCGCCGCGGAGGCGGAGGAGCTGCGCGCCGGCGTCGAGGCGGCGCGCGCCGAGCTGGCGAAGGCCGAGGAGCAGGCCGAGGCGGCACGGGGGAGACGCCGCGAGGCGGAGCGCGCCGTCGAGGCCGCGCGCCGCGAGGCCGCGCGCGTCGGCGGCGAGCTGGCGTCCGCGAACCACTTCCTGCGCGCGCACGCCGGCGCGCCCGGCGGGGCGCCCGCGCTCGCCGACGGGATCGAGGTCGCCGACGGCTACGAGCTGGCGCTCGCGGCTGCGCTCGACGGACGCCTGCGCGCGGCGGTCGTCGCCGACCGCGGCGCCGGCGCGGCGCTGCTGGAGAGAGCCGGCCGCGACGGCGGCGCCGCGCTCGTCAACGGCGGGACGAGCGCGCCCGCGACCGTGTCGAAGCCTCCGACGCCCGACGCCGAGCGCCTGCTCGACCACGTCCGCGGCCCGGTCGACACGCTCGCGCTCGCGGCCGCGCTGCTGGCCGACACATGGGTCGTCGCCGACGTCGCCGACGTGCGCGAGGACTTCCACGGCACCGCCGTCACGCGCGCCGGCCGCGTCTGGATCGGCGCCTGGCGCGAGCTGCGCCAGGTCCCCGCCGGCGGCGAGGAGCGCGTGCTGGCCGAGCGCAACCGCCGCGACAAGCTCGTCGGCGAGAGCGAGGCGGCGGCGCGCGCCGAGCACGAGGCGGCGCAGCAGGTCGAAGGGCTGCTCGCGGCCGTGGCCGCCGCCGACGGCGCCCGTGACGAGGCCGAGACGTCGATGCGCGCCGCCGTCCGCGCGCACGACGAGGCGGCCGAGCAGGAGCGCCGCGTCGCGCGCCTGATCGAGCAGCGCCGCAGCGCCGGCGACGAGGGGCCCGGCGCGGTCCGCAGAGCCCAGATCGAGGCCGAGCTGACGGCCGAGCGGCGCCTCGCCGAGCGCGCCGAGCGCGATCGCGCCGAGCGCACCGCGCGCATCGGACAGGCCGAGGCGCGCGTCGAGCGCGAGCGCGCGCTGCTCCCGCAGGCCGAGCGGCTCGTCACCGTCCTGGCTGAAGCTGCGAGCGCGATCGCCGCACGCGTCGAGGTCTTCGACGCCGAGCTGGCCGCCCACCGCCAGGCGGGCGAGCACGTCGCCGTCGAGCTGCGCGCCTGCGCACGCGAGGAGGCCGAGCTGCAGGGGCGCCTCAAGCGCGACGGCGAGGCCGTCACCGGGGCGGAGGTGCGCGCCCAGCAGGCGCGCGACCGCAGCGCCGAGGCCGACACGGAGCTGAGAGCGCTCGCCGAGCCGCTCGGCCTTGAGCCGACGCCGGCCGAGGAGGCGCTGCCCGACGAGGAGCGCGCCCAGCTCGCCGACCGCATCGTCCGCCTCCAGCGCCGCCGCGAGCAGCTCGGCCCCGTCAACCCGCTCGCGCAGGACGAGTACGAGGAGGCGGTCGCGCACGTCGAGGAGCTCGAGCGCCAGCGCGGCGACCTCGAAGCCGCCCTGCGCGAGCTGGCCACGCTCATCAGAGACACCGACCGCCAGATCCGCGAGACGTTCGAGGAGACGTTCAACGCCGCCGCGAAGAACTTCGAGGAGCTTGCCGAGCAGCTGTTCCCCGGCGGCCGCGGGCGCCTGCGGCTCGTGCGCGAGGACGCCGGCCCGCGCCCGGTCCTCGGCGGCGAGAGAGTCGAAGACCCCGAGGCGGCCGCCAACGCCGAGGACGCGGACGCCGCCGCCGACGCGGAGGAGCAGGAGGAGGACGACCTGCTGGGCGTCGAGATCGAGATCACGCCGGCCGGCAAGGCGATGAAGCGCCTGTCGCTGCTGTCCGGCGGCGAGAAGTCGATGACCGCGCTCGCGTTCCTCTTCTCCGTCTTCCTCGCGCGGCCGTGCCCGTTCTACATCCTCGACGAGGTCGAGGCCGCGCTCGACGACCTCAACATCGACCGCTTCCTCACGCTCCTGCGCAAGTACGCCGAGCGCGCCCAGTTCATCGTCGTCACCCACCAGAAGCGCACGATGGAGGCCGCCGACAGCCTCTACGGCGTCTCGATGGGCGGCGACGGCATCTCGAAGGTCATCTCGCGGAAGCTCCCGCCGGCTCAAGCCGCCGAAGCCGCTGAGGTCGCCTAGCGCATCTGCGTCTGCGCCGCAGCCGCAGGGCTGATAATTGGCGCAATGAGTATCGCGACACGAGCGGTCTGCGCCTCGCTGGAGGACCTGGCGGACGAGACCTGGATGCTGATGAGCTACGGGCTCGCGCGCACAGCGATGCGAGCGCCGGACGAGCGCACCTTCACCGACCACCACTTCCTTCACCTCGAGCGCCGTCACCGGCCACTCGTCGCGATGCACCTGTTCGACCAGTCGGAGGAGGCCCTCACCGGGGCGGACGCGGAGTGGTGGATTGGCGACGGCCGGCGGTATGCGCGGCTGCTCGTGCAGGCGAAGCGGATCGATCGCGGCGCGCGCTATACGAGCCTCGGTCGCGAGATCAGGGGTACCGGGGTGCGGCAGCTCGATCGACTCGTCGACACGTGCGAGCAACCCTCATCGCCCTATTTCGGCTGCCTGCCGGTCTGCCTCTTCTACAACGGTCACCGCGAGCGTCTCGATGACGCACTCGACCGGTGTGAAAATCCCGCGGTTGGGCGTACGCAACGCGGCTGCACGATCGCGTACGCGTGGCCGGTGCTAGCGGCGCTCCAGAACGTCAGGCGTCCCAACGCGCGATCGCTGCGCTGGGATCAGGTCGCGCCTTTCATGCTGCCGTGGCGTTGCCTGTTCTGCTGTCCGTTGCGCCAACACCTGTCCGTGCCCAACCGCGTGGTCGACGGGTTGCTCGGCGGTCCGGGGGCCCCTGGCCCGCCGTCGCCTCCGCGCGGGCAGCGGCCGCGACCCGGATCGGGAGGGCGTGGCGGGGCACGCGGTGACCGCACGAGGGCGGAGATTCGCATCTGGGACCGGCGGGATCTGCCGGTAGATCCCGCCGAGCTGTCCGAAGTGGGGGCCGTTCGCGCGAGCACCGCTGACGGCTGGCGTCCGGCTGCCCGCTGGGTCGTCGTCATGACGCTTCCGCAGGAAGGCGCCGAGCAGGAGTGATTCGCAGGCCGGCCCGACCTCCGGTCAGCCCAGCGTCTTCTCGAACCAGTGCGTCGCAGTCGGCGACCCGTTGTAGTCCGCGATCTCCGCGTAGCCGCAGGCGCGGTAGAGCTCAAGCGCCTCGGGCTGCTGGGCGTTCGTGTCCAGCCGCAACCGCGTGAGCCCGATCTCCCTCGCAGCCTCCTCCAGCGCACCGAGCAGCCGCCGCGCATGGCCCCGCCGCCGGGCGGCCGGCACGACGTACATCCGCTTGATCTCGCCCAACCCCGCAGAGAGCGTTCGCAGCCCCCCACAGGCCACCGGCGCAGAGCCCTCCAACACGAGCAGGAACGCCCCACCCGGCGGCTCCATCTCGTGCACCTCGACCCAGCTCGCGCCCGCCGCGCCCGGAGGCGGGTCGACCGGCGAGTAGGGCCGGCCGCGCGCCACCAGCTCCGCGCCGTAGTCCGCCAGCAGCGCGACCGCCTCCGGCGCGTCGGCGCGCGTGGGGCGGATCGTGATGGAGGGCGACGACACGCTGGTATCGTCGCCGATCGCGATGGCACGTGACTGGACGGATCTCTTCATCACGCGCGACGGGGGCGTGGCGACCGCGGAGGCGGACACCCCCGAGCGCCAGGAGCAGCGCCGCGGCTTCTTCAGACGCCTGCGCGAGAACATGCGCAAGACGCGCGAGGCGCTCACGAGCGAGCTGCAGGCGACGCTGTTCGAGAACCTCGACGAGGAGACGTGGGAGCGCCTCGAGGAGGCGCTGATCATGGCCGACGTCGGCGCGCGCACGACGGCCGAGATCGTCGAGCAGCTCGAACGCGAGGCGCAGGAGGGCGGGCTCACGGACGGCGAGCAGCTCAGCGCCCGCCTGACCGAGCTGCTCGCGGAGGCGGCACGCACCGGCGAGGACCGCATCGACCTGACCCCGAGCCCGACCGTCGTGCTGATGGTCGGCGTCAACGGCACCGGCAAGACGACTTCGCTCGGCAAGCTCGCCTGGCACCTGCGCAAGGAGCTGGGGCAGACCGTCGTGCTCGGCGCGGCCGACACGTTCCGCGCCGCCGCCGTGGAGCAGCTCGAGGTGTGGGCGCAGCGCGCCGACGTCGCGTTCGTCAAGGGCGCGCCCGACTCCGACCCCGGCGCGGTCGCCTACGACGCGGTCCAGCAGGGCGTGCGCGACGGCGCCGACGTGATCCTGATCGACACCGCCGGGCGCCTGCACACGCAGGACAACCTGATGGCCGAGCTGGCGAAGGTCCGCCGCGTGATCGCCAAGCAGCTGCCCGACGCGCCGCACGAGATCCTCCTCACGGTCGACGCGACGACCGGGCAGAACGGCCTGCGCCAGGCGAAGCTGTTCGCCGAGGCGGTCGACGTCTCGGGGATCGTGCTGACCAAGCTCGACGGCACCGCCAAGGGCGGCATCGCGCTCGCGATCGCGCGCGAGCTCCAGATTCCGGTCAAGCTGATCGGCATCGGCGAGCAGCTCGAGGACCTGCGTCCGTTCGACGCGGACGACTTCGCCCGCGCGCTGCTGGGCTGAGCGCCGCTGAACGCCCGTTCGCGGCGATAAGCTCGCGGGCAGAGATGGATGCCTGGGTGATCTGGATCCTCGTCGCGGTCGCGTTCGGCGTCGGCGAGGTGCTGACCACGAGCTTCGTCCTCGCGCCGTTCGCCTTCGGGGCGTTCGTGGCGGCGCTCGTCGCCGCGCTCGGCGGCGGGGCGGTCGGCTCGTGGAGCGTGTTCCTGCTCATCTCGGTGCTCGTGCTGTGGGTCGTGCGCCCGATCGCGAAGGCGCACCTGACCACGCCGGCCCAGCTGCGCACGGGCACGGCGGCGCTCGTCGGCAAGCGCGCGATCGTGCTGGAGCGCATCGCCAACGACGAGGGCGTCGGCTGCGTGAGAGTCGACGGCGAGGTGTGGACCGCGCGCGCCTACGACGACGAGACCGTCATCGAAGCCGGGACGCCGGTCCAGATCATCGAGATTCGGGGCGCCACGGCGCTCGTGAGCGAGTAGGGGAGAGTCCCAAATGGCCGCACTGATCGTGTTGGTCGTCGTCGCGCTGTTCGTGCTGCTGGTCGCGATCCGGACGATCCGCATCATCCCGCAGGCGAAGGCGGGCGTCGTCGAGCGGCTCGGCCGCTACAGCCGCACACTCACGCCGGGCCTGACGATCGTGATGCCGTTCGTCGACCGCGTCCGCCCGCTCGTCGACCTGCGCGAGCAGGTCGTCACCTTCCAGCCGCAGCCGGTCATCACCGAGGACAACCTCGTCGTGCAGATCGACACCGTCCTGTACTTCACGATCACCGACCCGAAGTCGGTCACCTACGAGGTCGCCAACCCGCTGCAGGCGATCGAGCAGCTGACCGTGACGACGCTGCGCAACGTGATCGGCGGCATGACGCTCGAGCAGGCGCTCACGAGCCGCGACAACATCAACTCGCAGCTGCGCGTCGTGCTCGACGAGGCGACCGGCCGCTGGGGGATCCGCATCAACCGCGTCGAGCTGAAGTCGATCGACCCGCCCGGCACGATCCAGGAGGCGATGGAGAAGCAGATGCGCGCCGAGCGCGACCGCCGCGCCGCGATCCTCACCGCCGAAGGCGTCAAGCAGTCGCAGATCCTCACCGCCGAAGGCGACCAGCAGGCGGCGGTGCTGCGCGCCACCGGCGAGCGCCAGGCGGCGATCCTCAGAGCCGAGGGCGAGGCGAGAGCGATCCAGACGGTCTTCCAGGCGATTCATGAGGGCCGTCCCGACGCCGAGCTGCTCAGCTACCAGTACCTGCAGGCGCTGCCGAAGCTCGCGCAGGGCGAGGGCGCGACCGTCTACGTGATCCCGGCCGAGCTGACGCGCGCGCTGGGCTCGATCGGCGAGGCGTTCGGCGGAAGCAGAGGCGGCGGCAGAGCCTCCGGCGACGACTCGCTCCCGCAGGCCCCGCCGGACCGCTAGCCTCAGCGGACGATGTTCGACTCACTCGCCGAGAAGCTGCAGGCCACGCTCGCGGACGTGCGCGGGCGCGGCACGCTGACGGAGGACGACGTCAACGCCGCGATGCGCGAGATCCGCCTCGCGCTGCTGGAGGCCGACGTCAACTTCAGAGTCGTCAAGTCGTTCACGAACGCGGTCAAGGAGCGCGCGCTCGGCAGCGACGTGATCGGCCAGCTCAACCCCGGCCAGCAGGTCGTCAAGATCGTCGACGACGAGCTGACCGAGCTGATGGGCGGTGCCTCGCGCGAGCTGGCGTTCTCCTCCAGCCCGCCGACGGTGATCCTGATGGCCGGCCTGCAGGGCTCCGGCAAGACGACCGCCACGGGCAAGCTCGCGCGCTACCTGAAGGAGCACCACGGCTCCTCGGTCGCCGTCGCCGCCTGCGACGTCTACCGCCCGGCCGCCGTCGACCAGCTGATCAAGGTCGCCGGCCAGGTCGGCGCCGACGTGTACGAGCAGAGGGACCGACGCCGACCCGGTCGAGATCGCGAAGTGGGCCCGCGAGCGCGCCGAGCGCGAGGGCAAGGACGTGCTGATCGTCGACACCGCCGGCCGCCTGCACGTCGACGACGACCTGATGAAGGAGCTGGCGGAGATCAAGCGCGTCACCAAGCCGACGAACGTGCTGCTCGTCGTCGACGCGATGACCGGCCAGGACGCGGTCAACGTCGCCGAGCAGTTCGCCGAGGTCGCGCAGTTCGACGGCGTCATCATGACCAAGCTCGACGGCGACGCCCGCGGCGGCGCGGCGCTGTCGGTCAAGGCGGTCACCGGCAAGCCGATCATGTTCGCCTCGACCGGCGAGAAGCTCGACCAGTTCGAGCGCTTCCACCCGGACCGCATGGCCCAGCGCATCCTCGGCATGGGCGACGTGCTGACGCTGATCGAGAAGGCCGAGCGCCAGTTCGACGAGGACCAGGCCAAGGAGCTGGAGCGCAAGATCCGCAAGTCGGAGTTCGGGCTCGACGACTTCCTCGACCAGCTGCGCCAGATCCGCAAGCTCGGGCCGCTGCAGAACCTGCTCGGCATGCTGCCCGGCCTCGGCGGCCACCAGCTCTCGAGAATGAGAGTCGACGAGCGCGAGTTCGACCGCATCCAGGCGATCATCCTGTCGATGACCGCCGAGGAGCGGCGCAACCCCGACGTCATCAAGGGCTCGCGCCGCATCCGCATCGCCAGAGGCTCCGGCACGAACGTGCAGGCCGTGAAGGCGCTGATCAGACAGTTCGGCCAGATGCAGAAGATGATGAAGGCGATGTCGCAGGGCAAGACGCCCGACATCGGCGCACTCATGCGCCAAGCACGCTGAGCCGCTACTCTCTCTCGTCGGTCTTCACCAATTTCGAAAGGGAACCGTGGCAGTACGACTCCGTCTGACCCGCGTTGGCGGGCGAAAGAACCCGATCTGGCGCGTCGTCGCCGCCGATCAGCGCTCCAAGCGCGACGGCCGCGTGCTCGAGACGATCGGGCACTACAACGCCCAGACGCAGCCGTCGACGATCGTGCTCGACGAGGAGCGCGTCCGCCACTGGCTCGCCCGCGGCGCCCAGCCCACGGAGACCGTCAGCAAGCTGCTCAAGACGCAGGGCATCAAGAGCCCCGCGAGCAGCTAGCGCGCTGACGCTCGCATGAAGGAGCTGCTCGAGTACCTCGTGCGCGAGCTCGTCGACGAGCCCGACGAGGTCTCGGTCGAGGAGTTCGAGGAGGACGACGGCACGCTCGTGCTCGAGCTGTCCGTCGGCGACGACGACTACGGCAAGGTGATCGGCCGCGGCGGACGCACCGCGAACGCCCTGCGTCTCGTCGTGAAGGCGGCGGCGGTGAAGGAAGACCGCCGCGTGCTCGTCGACATCGTCGACTGAGCCCGTGTCCGAGGACCTGCTGCACGCGGGGCGGGTCGGCAGACCCCACGGCCTCGACGGCAGCTTCCACGTCACGCAGCCGCGCGCCGCGCTGCTCGACGCCGCCGGCACGCTGATCGTCGGCGAGCGCGAGGACGAGATCGTCCGCCGCGCCGGCACCGACGCGCGCCCGATCCTGCGGCTCGCGAGCTGCACGACGCGCACGGCCGCCGAGGCGCTGCGCGGGACCGACCTGTTCGTGCCGCGCGCGCTGGCGCCGGAGCTGGAGGAGGACGAGTGGTGGCCCGAGCAGCTCGAGGGCTGCGCGGTCTTCGACGGCGAGCGCGAGGTCGGCGTCGTGCGCGAGCTGCGCGCGCTGCCGTCGTGCGAGGTGCTGCACGTCACGCGCGACGATCGCGAGGAGCTGCTCGTGCCGCTGATCCACGACGCCGTCCGCTCCGTCGACGTCGACGCCAGACGGATCGAGATCGACCTCGAGTTCCTGGGGGAAGCGTGATGCAGATCGACGTCTTCACGCTGTTCCCCGAGGCGTTCGAGTGGTTCCGCGCGCAGCGGCACGTCTCGAACGCGGCCGAGCACGGCCACGCGCTCGAGTGCGTCAACTACCGCGACACGACGCCGCTCACCGGCGGCCAGGTCGACGACATGCCGTTCGGCGGCGGTGCCGGGATGGTGCTGCGCGTCGACGTCGTGGAGGCGGCGCTGCGCGCCCGCTACGACGCCGACCCGGCGACGCTGCCCTCCCGTCGCCGCGTCATCGCGCTCGCGCCGAACGGCCGCCTGCTCGACGACGCGCTCGTCGACGAGCTGGCGGCGGAGCCGGCGCTGACGCTGCTGTGCGGCCGTTACGAGGGCTTCGACGAGCGGATCGTCGAGCACTTCGCGACCGAGTCGGTCTCGATCGGCCGCTACGTGCTCGCCGGCGGGGAGCTGGCGGCGATGGTGCTCGCCGACGCGGTGCTGCGCAAGCTGCCCGGCGCGCTCGGCCACGAGGAGTCGGCGCTCGAGGAGTCCTACAGCGCCGCGCTCGACGGCGCGCCGGAGTATCCGCACTACACGCGGCCGGCGGAGTGGCGCGGCTGGAGCGTCCCCGAGGTGCTGCTGTCGGGGCACCACGCGCGCGTGCGCGAATGGCGCCGCGAGCAGAGCCGGCGGCGCGCCGAAGCCGAGCGACGCGGTCACGACGACCCGCGCTGAGCGACTCCGCTACCATTCCCGAGCCGGCGGCCCCGTGGCCGCCACTTCTACGCCATGAGCACAGTCATCGAAAGCCTCGAGCGCGCCCAGCTGCGCCGCATCCCCTCCTTCGACGCGGGCGACCGCGTCCGCGTCCACTTCCAGGTGATCGAGGGCACGCGTCGCCGTACGCAGGTCTTCGAGGGCGTCGTCATCAAGCGCCAGGGCCACGGCGTGCGCGAGACCTTCACGGTCCGCAAGCAGTCGTTCGGCGTCGGCGTCGAGCGCACGTTCCCGCTGCATTCGCCGAAGATCGAGAAGATCGAGGTGGCTGCCCGCGGCGAGGTGCGGCGCGCGAAGCTCTACTACCTGCGCGACCGCGTCGGCAAGCGCGCCCGCGTCCGCGAGCGCCGCTCGATCGGCCCGGAGGAGGTCGTCGAGCGCGAGCTGCTGTACGCGCCGGGCGCCGAGGAGCCGGAGGCGGTCGCCGAGATCGCCGACGCCGAGGCGCTCGCGCAGGACGCCGCGACCGAGGCGCCCGAGGCGCCCGCCGCCGAGGCCCCGGCCGAGCCTGAGGCGCCCGCCGCCGAGGCCGACGCGCCGGTCGAGGACGAGGCCCCGGCCGACGAGGCCGACGAGCCCGCCGCGGCCGAGGCGTCCGACTCCGCCGACGAGTGAAGGGCAAGTCGGGCGCCAGCTCCCTGCTGGAGCTCGTGCTCGTCGTCGTCGTCGCGCTCGGCATAGCGCTCGTCGTCCAGGCGTTCGTCGTCAAGCCGTACCGGATCCCGAGCGGCTCGATGGAGCCGACGCTCGCGGTCGGCGAGCGGGTGATCGTCAACCGCATCGGCAACCGCTTCGCCGCACCGGGTGTGGGTGACATCGTCGTCTTCCATCCGCCCCACGGGGCGGACACGAACGAGTGCGGCAACCCCGGCCAGGGCCCCTTCTACGAAGGTCCCCAGAGCCGCGTGCCGTGCGACAGACCGACGGCGACCCGCTCGAGCCAGAACTTCATCAAGCGCGTCGTCGGCCTGCCCGGCGACCGCATCTCCGTGCACGACGGGCACGTCGTGCGCAACGGCGTGCAGCAGAGAGAACCGTTCGTCAACCCCTGCGGCGGCGGCCCGGACTGCAACCTCGGCACGATCACCGTCCCGCCGGGCCACTACTTCATGATGGGCGACAACCGCGGCGCCTCCGACGACAGCCGCTACTGGGGCCCCGTGCCGCGCGGCTGGATCATCGGCGACGCGTTCGTGTCGTACTGGCCGCCCAAGCACGTCGGCTTGCTCTGAGGCTTGACTGACGCCATCCTCGCCGTGCGGTACAAGTGCGGGCGATGAGCGCGACCGCGATTCCCCCGCGCAGACGCAGAGCGAGAGCGCGGCCCGCGCGCAGACTGTTCGCGTTCGACCGGGCGCTCGGCGTCCGCTACGTCGCCGGCGCCGACGAGGCGGGGCGTGGATGTCTCGCCGGGCCGCTGGTCGCGGCGGCGGTGCTGTTCGACTACGAGCGGCTGCGCCCGGCCGATGTGCGCGCGCTGGCGGCGCTGAACGACTCCAAGCAGCAGACCGAGGCTCGCCGCGAGGCGCTCTACCCGCTGATCCTGCGCGCCGCCGCCGACGTCGCGGTCGTCTCGCGCTGCGCGCCGGGGATCGACCGCCGCGGGCTGCACGTGACGAACCTGCGGGCGCTGCGCGACGCGCTCGCACGCGTCGCTCGCCCGGGCTGTGTCTGCCTCAGCGACGGCTTCCCGGTCGCCGACGTCGGCCACGAGCAGCGCGCGGTCGTCGGCGGCGACGCCACGAGCGCCACGATCGCCGCCGCCTCCGTGATCGCGAAGGTCACGCGCGACCGCTACATGCGCCGCGCCGACGCACTGCATCCGGGCTGGGAGTTCGCCGGCCACGTCGGCTACGCGACCGCCGAGCACCGCGCCGCGATCGAGCGCATCGGCGTCTCGCCGCTGCACCGGCTGTCGTTCCAGAGCACCGCCTACCAACAACTGTCTCTGTAACGCCTCGCCGCGTCTGCGGGCGTCCTCGCTCGCTCGCCTGCGTGCGCAGGCCACGCTCCCTGCGTCCTTCGCAGACACGACGATCCGCCACAGAGACGGCGTCGTGGGCGGGTCAGAACGCACCTTCCAGGTGCTCAAGCGCCACGAGCCGGCCGTAGGCGTCGATCGTCACGCCGATCGCGTCGAAGCGCAGCTCGGGCGTGTGCGGGCGGGCGGTCTGCTCCTGCAGCCAGGCGGCCGCCATGCGCCGCAGGCGGCGGCACTGCGCCTCGCGCAGCCCGTCGAACGGGCCTGACGCGCCGAGGCGGCGCGTCTTGACCTCGCAGAAGACGATCCGCCGTTCGTCGGCGGCGATCAGGTCGATCTCGCCCCAGCGGGTGCGGTGGTTGCGGGCGAGGATCGCGAAGCCGCGGCGCTCGAGGTGCTCGGCGGCGAGCTGCTCGCCGGCGCGGCCGAGGCGATGGCGAAGGTCGGTGGACATGCCGCCGGACGCTACGCCGACGGCAGCGGGATGTGGCACGCGGATTGCGACAATTTGCAGGCATTTCGGCGTAAAGCAAGCCGGTTGAGAATTGTTGCGAAGCGCGTGTGCGCTGTAACCGCGCGGGCCGTAGCGTGCCGTTCGTGCTCGCTCGCGTCGTCACGTTCGCCATCGACGGGATCGACCCGCGGCCCGTCTGGGTCGAGGTCGACATCCGGCCGGGTCTGCCTGCCTTCCACATCGTCGGCCTCGCCGACGCGGCGGTGCGCGAGGCGCGCGAGCGCGTCCGTGCGGCGATCCTCAACTCGGGCTTCGAGTTCCCGGCGCGGCGCATCACCGCGAACCTTGCGCCCGCGCACCTGCGCAAGGTCGGGCCGGGCTTCGACGCTGCGCTGGCCGTCGGCCTGCTCGCCGCGAGCGGCCAGTGCTCGGCCGACGCGCTCGATCGCTGGGCGATCTTCGGCGAGCTGTCGCTGAGCGGCGAGGTGCGCGAGTGCCGCGGCGTGCTGGCGGTCGCCGACGGCGCGCGGCGCGCCGGCCTCGCCGGACTGATCGTCGCGCGCGAGCGCGCGGGGGAGGCGGCGCTCGTCGACGGGATCGATGTCGCGGGCGTCGGCGACCTGCGCGGGATCGCCGCCCTGCTCGACGGCGGCGAGCTGCCGCCGTCGCCCGCGCCCGCGCCGTCGCCGGCCGCCGCCGTCGAGGCGGACGAACCGGATCTCGCCGACGTGCGCGGTCACGAGCTGCCGCTGCGCGCACTCGAGATCGCCGCCGCCGGCGGCCACAACCTGCTGCTCGAGGGGCCGCCCGGCAGTGGCAAGACGATGCTGGCGCGACGCCTGCCGGCGCTGCTGCCGCCGCTTGGGCGCGAGGAGGCGCTGGAGGTCACGCGCGTGCACAGCGTCGCCGGCATCGGCCATCGCGGCGGGCTCGCCGCGGCGCGGCCGTTCCGCGCCCCGCACCACACGATCTCGCCCGCGGGCCTCGTCGGCGGCGGCAGTCCGCCCGCGCCGGGGGAGGCCAGCCTCGCGCACCACGGCGTCCTCTTCCTCGACGAGCTGTCGGAGTTCTCGCGCCCGAGCCTCGAGGCGCTGCGCCAGCCGATCGAGGACGGCGCGATCGTGATCGTGCGCGGCCAGCTCGCGACGCGCTTCCCGACGCGCTTCACGCTCGTCGCCGCGACCAACCCGTGCCCGTGCGGGTATGCCGGCAGCGATCGCGCGTGCCGCTGTGGCGAGCACGAGCTGGCGCGCCACCGCCGCCGGCTGAGCGGCCCGCTGCTCGACCGCATCGACCTGCTCGTGACGGTCGCGCGCCCCAGCGCCGCCGCGCTCGCAGGGCCGCCGCGGACCTCGTCCGCGGCGGTGCGCGAGCGGGTGCTGGCCGCGCGCGAGCGCCAGCACGCGCGACTCGCCGGAACGGCGGCGCACACGAACGCGCAGCTCGACGCGCGCCTGCTGCGCGCGCACGTGCGCATCGGCGCGCCCGCGAGGCGAGCGCTCGCGCAGGCGTACGACGGCGGGGGCCTGAGCGCGCGCGGCCACGACCGCGTGCTGCGCGTCGCGCGCACGATCGCGGATCTTGCCGACCGCGATGCCGTCGGACTCGACGACGTGCTGCAGGCGCTTGCGCTGCGTGCGCGCGAGACCGCGGACGAGGCGCTCGCAGCATGAGCGCGTCCGCGACGTCCGCCGGCCTGCCGTGCGACGCGTGCCTGCGCCGCTCGTGGCTGATCGCGCGGCTCGCCGCGCACATCGAGTTGGTGTGGAGCGCCCGCCGTGGCAGCGCCGCGCTGCTCGCGCTCGACGATGCCGCGCTCGTGGAAGCGCTCGCCGGCGACCGGCGCGACGCGATCGCCGGCGAGTACGAGCGCTTCGACGCGGACGCCGCGCGCCGGCGCTGCGCGGCGAGCGCGGTCGTCGCGCTGTGCCGCTGCGACCAGCGCTACCCGACAGCGCTCACCGACCTGCCCGACGCGCCCGCGGTGCTCTACGTCCGCGGCGACCTCGCGCGCCTCGAGCACGCCGTCGCGGACGACTGCGTCGCGATCGTCGGCGCGCGCCGCGCCAGCCCGTACGGGCTCGAGCAGGCGCGCGGGCTTGGTCGCGGCCTTGCGGCGGCCGGGCTCACGGTCGTGAGCGGGATGGCGCTCGGGGTCGACTCCGCCGCGCACGTGGGCGCGCTCGAGGCCGAGGGCGTCACGATCGCCGTGCTCGCCTGCGGCCCGGAGCGGCCCTACCCGGCGAGCAAGCGGCGGCTGCATGCGCAGATCGCGGCCACCGGCGCCGTCGTCGCGGAGCTGCCGCCCGGGACGCCGCCGCGCCGCTGGTGCTTCCCGGCGCGCAATCGCATCATCGCGGCGCTCGCGCAGGCGCTCGTGGTGGTGGAGGCCGGCGAGCGCTCGGGCTCGCTCATCACCGCCGGGCAGGCGGCCGACCTCGGGCGCGAGATCGCGGCCGTGCCGGGCCTCGTGACGGCGCCGCTCGCCGCCGGCACGAACGCCCTGATCGCCGACGGGGCGCAGCTCGTGCGCGGTCCGGGCGACGTGCTGGAGCTGCTGTTCGGCACGGCGGCCGCGGTGCTCGACCTGGGGTGGCGCGAGGAGCGCCTCGGCGGCCTCGAGCCCGACCTGCGCGCGCTGCTCGAGCGGGTCGGCGCGGGCTGCGACACGGTCGCGGCGCTCACGGTCGCCGAAGCGAACGTCGACGCGACGCTTGCCGGGCTGGCGCAGCTCGAGCTGCGCGGGCTGGTGCGCCGAGGCGCGGGAGGGCGCTATGTCGCGACGGCGTGAGGAGCGAGCCGGCAGATCGGCGCGGCGGCCGCACGCCGCCGGCGAGCGCGGTCGCGTGCCGTCGCTGCCCCGGGGCCCGGCGCATCCGCGCGCTCGCGAGCGCCGCTTCAGACGGCCCGTGGCGGCCGCCGGGCGACGCGGCCGGGCACGCTCTAATCTGCGCGCCGTGACGACGCCCGACCCCCGCCTGCCGGCCGTGCTGTCGATCGCCGGCTCGGACTCCGGTGGCGGCGCCGGCATCCAGGCCGACCTCAAGGCGTTCGCCGCCTGCGGCGTGCACGGGATGACGGCGATCACCGCGATCACGGCGCAGAGCACCGTCGGGGTCGACGCGATCGGCGCCGTCGAGCCGGAGCTGATCGTCGCGCAGGTGCGCGCCGTGCAGCGCGACATCGGCGTCGACGCGGTCAAGATCGGCATGCTCGGGACGGTCGCGACGATCGCCGCCGTCGAACGCGCGCTCGACGAGCTGGAGCCCGGCACGCCGATCGTGCTCGACCCGGTGATGGTGTCCGAGTCCGGCGCCGAGCTGCTCGCGCACGAGGCGCGGACGGCGCTCGTGGAGCGCCTGCTGCCGCGCGTGACCGTCGCCACGCCGAACCTGCCGGAGGCGCGCGCGATCGCGGGCGCACCCGACGCCGACGCACCGGAGCTGGCGCGGGCGATCCATGCGCTCGGGCCGCGCTGCGTCGTCGTCACCGGTGGGCACCGCGAGCAGGCCGTCGACGTCTTCTACGACGGCGAGACGCTCGCCGAGATCCCCGGCGAGCGCTTCCCCGACGGCGCCGCGCACGGCTCGGGCTGCACGCACTCCTCCGCGCTGGCGGCGCATCTCGCGCATGGCTTCACGCCGCTGGAGGCGGCCCGCGCCGCGAAGCGGGTCGCGGCGCGCGCGGTGCGCGACGGACTGCGCGAGATCGGCCGGGGCGCCGGCCCCGTCGACGCGCTCGGGATCCGCGCGAACCGTCCGCGCCGCGACGCCGCATCGGGGAACCCCTCGGCGGGCACATAATCCTCTGCCATAATCGGCACATGAAGTTCCTGCGCATGAAGCCGGGGCACGGCGAGGTCCTGATCGCCGAGGGCGACGTGGACGTGCGCGAGCAGGAGGAGCAACTGGTCGAGGAGTTCCGCCGCCAGCTCGACGCCGGCATGTGGGCCGCCGTGCCGCTCAGCGGTGCGGGCCGCCGCACCGCGCAGCTCGCGCGCAGCTTCGCCGACGTGCCGCGCGACGCCGAGCGCGTGATCTTCTTCCCCCGCGCCGCGGGCGGATAGGCGAATCCGCCGTGCTGCTCGCGCTCGGCGCCACCGCGCTCGTCGTCGTCGGCCTCCTGTGGGAGGTCGTCGCGACGCCGCTGGGCGAGCAGCTCGCGCGCCATCGCGCGCGCCGCCAGGTGGTTCCGACGCCCGACTACGACCCCGGTCGCGAGCGGCGCGCCGAGGCGCGCGCCCGCCAGCTGCTGAAGTCGTGCGTGAACGACGAGGAGTGGGCGATGTACCGCGACCTCGGCTTCATCCGCGTGTGGGGGCTCCAAACCGAGCGCCCCGGCGGGCACGAGGCGGCCGCCGGCACGCCCTACGCCTACCTGATCTACCCGCACCGTCCGATCCTCGCCTACCTGCCGCAGACGGGCCGGCTGCTGAACGAGTACTGCGTCGCCTTCCCGGACGAGACGCGCCCCTACGGCAGCGCGCGCCTGCCGGACTCCGACGACGTGCTCGCGAAGTGGATGGCGCTCACCGGCGACGAGCGGCGGCTGATCGAGACCGCCAACCTGCACCTGCCCGGCCGCCAGCTCGATCCGCGCCAGATCAAGCGCGACCTGTGGCGTCTGCGTCAATGGGAGCGCGAGCGCGCCAAGGTGGCCGTCAGCCGCTGACGGCTTCCGCGGCCGGCTCGGCCGGCTCCGGCGGAGGGGCGGCGGCCACGGGCCGCTCGGCGAGGAACTGCTCGAGCAGCGCGTTGAAGCGCTCCGGGCGCTCGAGCATCGCGACGTGCCCGGTGTCGGGCAGGATCTCGACGCGCACGTCCGGGATCGATCTCGCGAAGCGGCTCGCGTCGCGCACGGGGATCACGTGGTCGTCCGCGCCCCACACGACGAACGTGGGGCAGGCGATCTGCGGCAGGCGCTCGCTGATGCGGTGCGTCAGGACCGCCTCCAGCGCCGGCAGGAAGCCCGGCTTGCCTGCCCCCTGCATCAGCTCGTGCGCCAGCGGCGCGGACAGGCGATCGGCGTGGCGCACGACGAAGCTCAGCGCGATTCGGCGGGTGCCCGGGCGCCGCGCGAGCCCGGCGTTGCGGGCGGCGGCTCGCGTCATCATCGCGGCCACGACGCGGCCGCCGGTCATCACGGCGTCGCGCTGGACCTGCTCGGCGCTGATCCCCGCGGCCGACACCAGCATCAGCCGCTCGACCCGCTGCGGCGACCCGATCGCCAGCTCGGACGCGATGTGTCCGCCCATCGAGTTGCCGACGACCGCGGCGGCGTCGATCGAGAGCGCATCGCACAGCCGCTCGAGGAAGCGCGCGTAGGCGGGGATCGAGATCGGCTCGCGCGGCATCGGCGAGGCGCCGAAGCCCGGCAGGTCGACCGCGATCACGCGATGCGTGCGCGCGAAGTGGGGGATGTTCTCGAGCCAGTTCTGCCAGCGGCCGGAGAGGCCGTGCACGAACAGCAGCGGCGGCCCGTCGCCCAGCTCGATCACGTTCGCGGGCGTGCCGTCGACCTCGACCCAGCGCTGGTGCGCCGGCCAGTCGATGTCCAGCCAGGCCGACCTTTCTCCGGTGCCATAGCCGTCGTGGAAGGGTGGGGCCTGTCGCGCCACGTCGACCTCTACCCTGTGGCGCAGATGCGCATCGCGATCGACATCGACTCGACATTGCACCACTACTGGGACCTGTTCGCGCCGCTTGCGCGGCGGCGTTTCGGCGTCACGCTCGCCTACGACGAGCAGGTCACGTGGGACATCGTGCAGCTGCGCCGCGAGCAGGTCGCCGCGCTCGTGGCCGAGAGCCATCGCCCCGAGCACGTGCTGGGCGCCGCGCCCTATGCCGGCGCGGTCGAGACGGTCGCCGGCTGGCACGAGGCGGGGCACTTCATCCACATCACCAGCCACCGCTCGACCGACGCGCACGACGCCACCGCCGCGTGGCTCGAGCAGATCGGCCTGCCGTACGACGACCTCCACTGCTCGTGGGACAAGATCTCCCGCTGCACGGAGATCGAGATCGACGTGCTGGTCGACGACAGCCCGCAGAACATCCTGCGCGCCCAGGAGGCGGGGATCGTCCCGGCGACGCTCGCGCACCCGTGGAACCGCGAGCTGTGCCGCGAGGAGGGCGTCATCTGCGCCGCCGACTGGCAGGAGCTGGCGGAGCGTCTCTCGCCCGTGCTCGCCGGTCCCGTGCGGGCGCGTTAGCGGTTCTCAGCGCGCCTGCGGCGCCGCCGGGCCCTGGCGCAGCTGCTCGAGCGGGATCTCCTCCCAGCCGCGTTGCAGCAAAGAGGCATGGTGGTCGCCGTGGCGAATAGCGAGAGCGCCGATGAAGACGCCCCGCTCACGCTTGCGCATCACCGCGTACCACATGGTCGTCGCGTCGTCCGTGCCCTGGATCCGCAGCCACGGGCGCGCGGGCTCCTCGGCTTCCGACGCGATCCCCGCCTCGATCAACTGCCGCCGCGTGGCGACCTGACCCGTGTCGGTGTCGATGAAGAAGACGGCCATCGCGGCCCAGCCTAGTAGGGATGGGCGCAACCCGCGTGAGCGGCTGGCGGATGGGCGACCAAGCGGAGCGAGGACGCAGGGAGGCGGCAATAGCAGCGCTATTGCGCTGACCGAGGACGACGCCTCCGCGCAGCGTCGCCCGCCGACAGGCGCCGCGGGGGTTGCGCCCATCCCTACTCACGACGCCCAGCCGGGCGACGACGGCTGGCGGCGGGCGCTCGCGCTGCTCGAGCAGGATCTGCGCCGCCGCGGCGCGGCCGAGAAGACGCGCCACGCCTACGCCGTCGACGGCAGCCAGTTCGCGCGCTGGGCCGTCGCGCAGCGGCTCGCGCCGGCGGCCGTGACGCCGCGCGCGCTGCGCCGCTACGCCGCCGGGCTGACAGAGGCCGGGCAGGCGCCGAGCACCGTCGCGCGCAAGCTCGCGTCGCTGCGGGCGCTCTTCCGCACGCTCGTCGAGCACGGCCTGCTCGAGCAGAACCCGGCCGACCTGCTGTCCGCGCCGCGCCGCGACCAGCGCCTGCCGCGCGTGCTGAAGGCCTCCGAGGTTGCGGCGCTGCTGGACCGCATCCCGGCCGACACGGCCCTCGCGCTGCGCGACCGCGCGCTGTTCGAGCTGGCGTACGCGTCGGGCCTGCGCGCCGAGGAGCTGGTGAAGCTCGACCTCGACGCGATCGAGTTCGACGACGAGCGCGTGCGGGTGGAGGGCAAGGGCGGCAAGACGCGCCTCGTGCCGACCGGCGAGCCCGCGCTGCAGGCGATCGACCGCTACCTCACGCGCGGCCGCCCGGCGCTGCTGACGGCCGACGCGACGCCCGCGCTGTTCCTCTCGAAGTCCGGCCGGCGGCTGTCGACGTCGGACGTGCGACGGCGCCTGCGCGTGTGGGCGCGGCAGGCCGCGAGCGCCGCCGGCGCCTCGCCGCACGCGCTGCGGCACTCGTTCGCGACGCACCTGCTGGACGGCGGCGCGGACCTGCGTTCGATCCAGGAGCTGCTCGGCCACGCCTCCATCTCTACGACCCAGGTCTACACTCGGGTAGAGTCCGCGCGGTTGAGATCTGCCTACGCACGAAGTCATCCGCGGGCCTAGGCGGCGGGAGGCGACGCTGGAAACCAACGTCAAAGCGATCGAGCTCAAGGACCTCTGGCGCCGCTACAAGGCGAGCGGCGACGGACGGGCCCGTGAGCGGCTGGTGGTCGCCTATTCCCCCCTGGTGAAGTACGTCGCCGGTCGCATGGCGTCGGGGCTGCCTGCGCATGTCGAGGAGGCGGACCTGATCTCCTACGGCCTGATCGGGCTGATCTCGGCGATCGAGCGTTTCGACCTCGGTCGTGAGATCAAGTTCGAGACGTACGCGATCCCGCGCATCCGCGGCGCGATCATCGACGAGCTGCGCTCGCTCGACTGGGTTCCCCGGTCGGTGCGCGCCCGTGCGCGCGAGATCGAGCGCGCGAACGCGAAGCTCGAACACAAGCTGCAGCGCGCGCCGACCGACGAGGAGATGTCGAACGAGCTGGGCATGTCGATGGACGAGTTCCAGGACGCGCTGATCCAGATCTCGAACTCGACGATCGCGGCGCTCGACGAGCTGTGGACGGTGTCGGACTCCAGCGGCGACCAGATCTCGCTGCTCGACACGATCCAGGACCCGGACGCGCCCGACCCCGAGAAGATCGTCGACGCGAGCGAGCTGAAGGACCGCGTCGCCGATGCGATCGCGCGCCTGCCCGAACGCGAGAAGCTCGTGATCGCCCTCTACTACTACGAGAACCTGACGCTGCGCGAGATCGGCGAAGTGCTCGGCGTGACCGAGTCGCGCATCTCGCAGCTGCACACGAAGGCCGTCCTGCGCTTGCGGTCTCGCCTCGGCGAGAACGGCGACGCGGACCTGCGGTAGCGCAGAAATTCCCGCCCGCGAACGCCGCGCGGGGGTATGGTCGGATCTCCAGCTCACCGAGAGGAGACCCGGCATGCACACGTCCGCCGACCGGATTCGCAACGTCGCCCTCGTCGGACACCGCGGCAGCGGCAAGACCTCGCTGCACGAGGCGCTGCTCTACACGGCCGGAGCCGTCAGCCGCCTCGGACGCGTGACGGAGGGGACGACGGTCTCCGACGCGGACGCGGACGAGAAGGCGCGTCAGATGTCGATCTCGGCGGCGCTGACGTCGTTCGAGTGGCAGGAGCGCAAGGTCAACCTGCTCGACACGCCGGGCGAGCCGAGCTTCGTCGCCGACGCGCTCGGCGCGCTGCGCGTGTGCGAGTCGGCGATCTTCGTCGTCAATGCCGTCATGGGCGTCGAGGTCTCGACGACGCGGCTGTGGCAGCGCGCGGCCGAGCTGGACCTCGCGCGGCTCCTGTTCGTCAACATGCTCGACCGCGAGCGGGCCGACTTCTTCCGCACGCTCGAGGGCCTGAAGGCCGCCTTCGGCCCGCACGTCGTCGCGACCGAGATCCCGATCGGGTCCGAGCAGGACGTCACCGGCGTGATCGACCTCGTCGACATGAAGGCCTACGCCTACGACGGCGACGGGCGCGAGAACTGCCGCGAGATCCCGATCCCCGGCGAGCTGGTCGACCAGGCGCAGGCGTACCGCGAGAGACTGATGGACGAGGTCGCCGAGAACTCCGACGCGCTGATGGAGCGCTACCTGGAGGGCGAGGAGATCTCGCACGCGGAGATCGTCGGCGCGCTCAAGGAGGGCACGAACCACGGCGCCCTGTTCCCCGTCACCTGCGGCGTCGCGACGCGCAACCTCGCGACGAACCGCCTGCTCGACGCGATCGTCGAGGACCTGCCCTCGCCGGTCAAGCACGGCGGCCTCGAGGTGGCCGGCATGACGCTGGAGCCGACCGAGGACGCGGACCTCTACGCCTACGTGTTCAAGACGCGCGCCGACCCGTTCGCGGGGCGCATCAACATCTTCCGCGTCTACCAGGGCACGATGCGCCACGACAGCCAGGTGCTCAACACGCGCGCCCATTCGAAGGAGCGGATCGGCCAGCTGATCGCGTTCCACGGCCGCGACACGCAGCACGTCGACGAGTTCGGGCCGGGCGACATCGGGGCGGTCGCCAAGCTGAAGGAGACGCGCGCCGGCGACTGGCTGGCGGCACGCGACGAGCCGATCGAGATGCCGGCGATCGACCTCCCGGCGCCGGTGATGGCGTTCGCGATCGAGCCGAAGACGAAGGGCGACGAGGACAAGGTCTTCACGGCGCTGCGGCGGCTGCAGGAGGAGGACCCGACGATCGACCTGCACCGCGACGACCAGACCGGCGAGCAGATCGTCGCCGGCCTCTCGCAGATCCACGTCGAGGTCGTGATAGCGCGGCTGCGCGAGCGCTTCGGTGCGGAGGTCGAGCTGCACCCGCCGCGCGTGCCCTACCAGGAGACGATCCGCGCCGGCGCGAGAGCGCACGGGCGCCACAAGAAGCAGAGCGGCGGCCGCGGCCAGTTCGGCGACTGCCACATCGAGGTGGAGCCGCTCGCCGCGGGCGAGGGCTTCGAGTTCGTCAACGCGATCAAGGGCGGGGTGATCCCCGGCAGCTTCATCCCGGCGGTGGAGAAGGGCGTGCTGGAGGCGATGCAGCGGGGCACGGTGGCGGGCTACCCGGTCAAGGACGTGCGCGTGCGCCTCTACGACGGCTCCTACCACTCCGTCGACTCGTCCGAGATGGCGTTCAAGACGGCCGGCGCGATGGCGATGCGCCAGGCGCTGGAGGCCGCGAGCCCGGTGCTGCTGGAGCCGATCATGCACGTCACGATCGCCGTCCCCGAGGACGCCGTCGGCGACGTGATCGGCGATCTCAACAGCCGTCGCGGCCGGCCCCTGGGGATGGAGCCGGTCGGCGGGTTGACCGAGGTCCGCGCCGAGGTGCCGATGGCGGAGATGCTCTCCTACGCGCCCGACCTGCGGGCGATCACGGGCGGGCAGGGCGACTTCACGATGGACCTGGCGCGCTACGAGGAGGTCCCGGGCCACCTCGTCGAGAAGGTCGTGGCGCAGACGCGCGGGGAAGCGGAGGCGGTCAGCGGCTGACCTCTCCGGTCGCCGGGCCGCTGCTAGGCTCGGCGGCCGCATGACGACGAAGGACATCCGCACCTCCAACGTGCAGGTCACGTGCGACGTCTGCGGCCGCACGCTGCTGCGCGGCGAGCACGCCGAGACCTACCTGGCCGGCGGCAGCCGCCGCCAGGTGTGCGAGCTGTGCACCGCGCGGGCCGTCAACGAGGGCTGGGTGCGCGAGGGCGTCGCGCTGGAGCGCGCGACGCGCAGCTTCGGCGGCGCCCGCCGCCGCTCGCTGCTCGGGCGCCTGCGCCTGCCCGGCGGGGCGGGCCGCGACGAAGAGCGCTCGGCGCCGCCCGCGCCGCCTGCGAATGGCAGCGGCAACGGCGCCCGCGCCAACGGCTGGCACCCTGCCGAGGACGACGACGCCTCGCCGCTGCCGGCTCCCGAGCCGCGCCAGGTACAGGCCGTCCCGACGAGCGTCGAGCAGCGCACGGTGACGGCGATCGAGCGCTTCAACCGCAGCGAGCACCCGCGCACCGTCGCGGGCGTCGCCCGCTCTCTCGGTGCGCCGGTCGTGGTCGTGCGGCCGACCGAGGAGCAGGGCTCGCTGATGTCGGTCGTCGTCTCGTGGGAGCTGTGCTGGTACCGCTACGAGGTCGACCTGTCCGACCACGGCGCCGCCGTGCGGCTGGCCGGGCAGGGCTACGAGCTGGCCGAGATCGCGGACGAGGATCGCGTCGAGGCGAACGCCTCCGCGGACGAGTACGGGACGCTCGAGGCCGTCTGATCGCCGCAGGACCTACTAGCATGGCCCGCCGATGAGGGCTGCCCGTTGATCTACTGCGTGGTACCGGCGGGACTGGCGGACGAGCTGTACGACAAGCTCACCGCGTACTACGCCGACGACCCCAAGGTGACGGTGATCGTCGACCGTCGCAAGAGCGAGCGCCGCACGCGCGGCTCCGACGGCGGCGGGATGCGCCAGCTGCGCGACCGCCGGCAGCGGTCGTTCTCGGACCGCCAGCCGCAGCCGCTGGCCGAGCAGTGAGCCGGGCGCGGTGAAGGTCGTCGTCCACGTCGACGGCGGGGCGCGGGGCAACCCCGGCCCCGCGGCGATCGGCGTCGTCGTCTCCGATGCCGGCGGCGGGCTGCTGGAGGAGTTGGGCGAGCCGATCGGCGCGACGACGAACAACGTCGCCGAGTACCGCGCGCTGCTGCGCGGGCTCGAGCGTGCGCATGCGCTGGGCGCCAGCGAGGTCGAGGTCGTCGGCGATTCCGAGCTCGTCGCCAAGCAGGTCAACGGGCAGTACAAGGTCAAGCACGCCGGGCTCAGACCGCTCCATGCCGAGGCGCTGCGGGCGCTTGCCGGCTTCGAGCGCTGGCGCGTGCGCACCGTCCCGCGCGCGCAGAACGCGGCCGCCGACGCGCTCGTCAACGCCGCGCTCGACGCCGCCGCCTGACGGCTGGCGCGATCCCGCGCGGCGCCGCCGCGTTCGCACGATGACGCGCGCCCGGCACGGGACCGGCGGGCGGGTTCATGCTGGCCCCTGACGGGGGATACCCGGTCATGCGCTCGAGAAAGGGGTGGCCGATGTCAGATCAGCGCACGGTGGCGCAGGCCAGCCACCAGACGATCCGTCTCAGCAAGGGCAAGCACGCCTCTCCCGGCGAGGGCGCCTGCGTCATGGAGCTCGCGTCGATGCTCGCGGGCGAGCCGTTCAGCGACCGGCCGGCGTCGGTCTGCCCGGTGATCGCCGGCTTCATGCGCGCCTACAACGACCGCATCGACGACGAGCGGCGCCAGGACCTGTACCGCTACGCAGCCGAGGCTGTGGGCTCGCGCGCGTTGCCCGAGGTCGAGCACGCACGCGAGCGACGCTGCCTCGCATGGGCGGAGGAGATGCGCCGCCAGCGGCCGCGGCCGCTGCGCTGGATGGCGCGCAGCGGACCGGGGTCGATCGACCGGCGGCTGGGGCTCGACGCGGCCGGAACGTACGCGGCGCGCTCGATCCGCCGGCACGGAGATCGCACCCACGCCGCAGCGCTCGCCCTGGTCGACGAGCTGATCGCGATGGGCCGCGTGCCGATCGAGGGACCGCGCGTCGGCGCCACGCCGATGCCCACGGCCCCGCCGGCCTCGCCGCCCCTCGCTACCGGGTAGGCGTTCCGCCGCCCGCGCCGACGAGGTCGTCCGCGAGGGCGACCTCGTCGGGGTGGTCGGAGACCGTCAGCAGCCAGTTGCCGCGCTCGTCGCGCCGCAGCAGGTCGCGTTCGGCGAGGCTGCCGAGCGCCGAGGTGACCGACGGCCGCTGCGCCCCGACGAGCAGCGCGAGCTGGCGGTGCGTGAGCGAGAGCGGCACGAGCACGCCGTCCGACGTGACCTTGCCGAAGCGATCGGCGAGATGCCAGAAGAACGCCAGCAGGCGCGTGTCGACGCGCTTGAGGCTGTGGATGCTGACCAGCACGCCGAGGTTGTGGGCGCGCTCCGTGGAGCGCGCCACGAGCGCGGTGATCAGCGACGGCCAGTGCGCCGCGACGCGCAGGAAGCGGCGGTCGAGCACGGCGAGACGAGCGGGCTCGACGACGCGCCAGCCGATCTCCTGGCGCATCGGTGCGCCGCTGTCCTGGCCGTCGAGCGGGCGCAGGAGCGTTCCCGGGCCGACGAGCTCGCCGCAGCGGGCCTCCGCGACGGTCACCTCGCGGATCATCAGGCCCTCCAGCACGAGCAGGCCGAGCTCGGCGCCGGCGCCCGCCTCGGGCTCCGGATCCCAGTCGCCGCTCGGCAGTTCGATGACGCCCGCCACCGCGTGCTGGCGGGCGCGGGCGCGCTCGGACTCCGGCAGGACGGTGCGGAGTCCGGCGTCGTGGTCGAGCACGTAGACGAAGTGCTCGCTGGAGCGGATGGGCTCGCCGGGGGGCACGATGTGGTCCACGTACCCGTTCCGCGCGAGTTGCGCGCATGGATTTTCGCGAACGGCGCTTCACCGGCTGCCAGGGCGTCGCCGGCACTGCGGGAGGCCGGCGACGCCCTGGACGCTCGCGGTCACGGCTTGATGATCTGCGGCTTGATGATCGGCTTGATGATGGCCATGTCTGTTCACCTCCTCTCAGGCTTGCGGTCCGAACGTCAGTGCGCCCGCGCTGCGACGTAGACGAGCTTCGTGTGGGCCTCCTCGTCGGCGTCCTCGTGGAGGACGCCGCCCGTGGACTGGCCCAGCACGGCTCGGCAGGCGAGTCCGGCTGACGTCAAGGCTCGGTGGATCGCGGACTGCGGGTGGTGGCGCTGGACGTGGCGGCTGACCGCGCCTCCGTCCACGCCGCCCAGCTCGATCGAGGCCGCGCACAGCGCGCCCTCCTCGATCGGCTCCGCCGTCTCGCCGCGCCACACGGCGGCGGCGAGCGGCCGCTCGAAGATCGCGTCGACGGCGAAGCCGGCGCGGTAGGTCGCGAGCGTGTTCGTGTCGAACAGGTAGACGCCGTCCGGCGCGAGCAGACGTGCCACGCCGGCGAACGCCGCCTCCAGGTCCGCGTCGGTCAGGAGGTAGTTGACGGCGTCGTCGAGGCAGGTGACGAGTTCGAACGCGCCAAGTTCGGGCAGCTCGCGCATGTCGGCCACGAGCACCCGCTGCGGGTCGATGCCCGCGCAGCGGCGCGCGCGCTGCACCATCGCGGGGGAGATGTCGCACGCCCAGACGTCGTAGCCGCGCCCGATCAGCGGCGCGAAGCTCTTGCCGGTCCCGCACGCCACGTCGAGCACTCGCGGCCCATTTGCCCCGTGGTTGCGGGCAATTCGCTCGAGCCGCCCGATCCACGCGTCGTGGTCGTAGCCGTCGGTGAAGTCGTCGTAGACCGGCGCGAGCTGCTCGTACGCGAGCAGTGCCGGAGTCGCGGTCATGGTCGCCATGACCACCAAGACCCGCAGAACGCTCACGAACGTTTCACATACTTCGTGAACTTCTACGCAACCTCGGCGATGCTGCGCTGGTGGTTGGAGCTGGCGAGGGGGACCGCTCGCATCCGCCGGGCGGCGACTGGAACTGGATGCTGATGCGAGGCGTCGCGGTGCGCGAGGCCCGTCGCTACCTGCGCGCGACGCACGACGTGGACGAAGTCGTGCAGGAGGCGCTCGTGCGCGCATGGCGTCGCCGCGGCAGCTGTCGTGGCGAGGACCGCATGCCGTGGATGCGCCAGATTGCGCGCAACGAGGCGCTGCGGCTGATCGAGCGCAGGCGCCGCCGCTCCGAGTTCGAGCTGCTCGACGACCAGACGCTGCTGGCCGGCGTGGCCGACGAGGACGCGCTCCAGGAGCAGGAGGGCATGCTGCTCCGGATGGAGGTCGAGCAGGTCGTCGGCCGCTTGAGCGTTGCCGATCGACAGCTGCTTGCTCTACGCTATGAGCGCGATCTGACCCAGCCGGAGGTGGCTCGCATGCTCGGAATCCCGGAAGGAACCGTCAAGATCCGACTTCATCGGCTTCGTGGACGGTTGCGCAAGGCATTGGACGCCCCTGTATGAAGCCTTACAGCGACATCAACGATCCGCGGCTCATCAAGGCGCTCGCGCATCCCCTGCGTGTGCGGATCCTCTCGATTCTCGAGACGCGCGACATCGCAAGCCCGAACGAGATGGCCGACGAGCTCGGCGTGTCGCTCGGCGTGATGAGCTACCACGTGCGCCGACTGCACGCGCTCGGCTTCCTCGAGCTCGTCAAGCGCACGCCGCGACGTGGCGCGATAGAGCACCACTACCGTGCGAAGGCGCGTCCGCGCGTCACCGACGAGGGCTGGGCGGAGACGCCGTCGATCGTCAAGCGCGCGATGGTCGGTGCGTCGCTCCAGCAGATCACGGGCTACATCAACACCGCCGCAGGCCAGGGCGGCTTCGACCGCGGCGACGCGCACCTCAGCCGAACCGTGCTGATGCTCGACGAGGAGGGCTGGAAGCAGCTCGCCGGCGAGATGGCGCAGTGGATGGCGCGCGTCGAGCAGTTGGAGGAGGAGAGCCTGGAGCGCATCGCTCAGTCGGGCGACGAGGCCGACGTGGTGGCCAAGCGCACGGCCGCGATCCTCATGCTGTTCGAGGCGGAGGGCGTCCCGGAGCACGACCCCGCGCGCGACGCCGCCGGCGACGACCAGCGCCTCGGACGCCGCTCCTCGCGGCGCCCGCGCCCGCTGCGCGCCGTCAGCACCGCCGACGGCGACTGAGGGCCGATCCCAAGCGTCGAGCACATGGCTGGAGAAGCTATACTCGCGGCCCGCTGCGGATGTAGCTCAGTTGGCTAGAGCGTCTGCTTGCCATGCAGAAGGTCGAGGGTTCGAGTCCCTTCATCCGCTTCACACGAAAGGCCCGCTCCGGCGGGCCTTTCTAATGCACTTCGAGGTATGCCGACCGGCGCTCGCCGCGCTTACCCGCTTCGCGGCAGACGGCCCTCCATCCACGGCTCCCGTCGCGGCTGACGCCACAGGATCACCAGCTTGCCGCCGTAGAGCTTCGTGACCCACTCGGCGTGGCTCGGACAGCCGGGCGTCTTCGTATGGTCGCGCCATACGACGATCGCGTGGACGGCCTTGGCTGCCAGGAGCCGCCCGAGACAGCCGCGCCGTCCGAAGCGGACGGCACCGGAGCCGTCCGCATGCAGCACGAGGTGTGCGGGGACGCGACGGCGCGCCGACGGGGCACGCGGGTCGGTGCGCGTCAGCATCCCGCGGTAGTCGCCGGCCAGCGTCGCAGGTGTCGCGCGGACGGTCGCAGGCGTGTAGGTGCGCGCCAGCCCGCCACCGGTGCCGGCCCGTCGCGCGCGCTGGATCGTGCGACGCTGCGCCACGGCGGAGGGGAGCGGGCCGACCGCCACGACCTGCCAGCCGGGGTACAGCTCGGCGATGTCGCTCGAGGCGATCGTCTGCGCTCGGATCCCGTGTGCGCGCAGCCTCGCCGCAAGCGCGTGGGCGTGCTGCGGGCCTCGAAACGTTGCCAGCTGCACCCAGCGACCGCCCGCGAAGCGGGCGGTCAGTGGCTCGCTCCGGCTCTGCAGCCACGCGACGCCGACCGCCGCGACCGCCGCTGCCGCGACGGCGGCGACGGCGAGGGCCTGCCAGCCCCTGCGCCGTCTGCTCTGCCGGCCGGGCGTCGCCGCCTGCGCGCGGCGAGCCTCCGTCCGCCGCCGGGCGCGCTCGCCGACGAGTAGGCCGACGGCGTCGAGCGCGGCGGAGCGCCCTACCAGGACCAGTACGTCGCCGTCGCGCACGCCGGCGCTGACCAGCGTCTCCTCGTCGTCGAGGACCGTCCCGAGCCGTTCGCTGCGCAACACGAAGCTCGCTCCGTCGAGGCCCTCCACGCCGCTTGCGCGCATCGCGCCGACGAGATCGTCGACGGCGATGCGAACCGGTGCGTCCGCCGGATTGCGCACGAGCGCGGGATGCGCGTCCTCGCGGCCGTCGATTCCCACCATCACCGAGAGCTCGGCGACCTGCTCCATCTCAGAGCCTCCTCTTGCAGTGCCATGTCGTCATCGCCGCAGCCGGAGACGCGGGCTCTCGCGTTCGCGTGCCAAGCGCTCCAGCCATCTCTGCGTCCGCTTCGACGTCTGGAGGCTCTCGGCGAGGGCGCGCAGCGCCGCACGCTCGGGCTCCGGCCAGGGCCGGCCGATCGAAGCGACGACGGGCTCGTCCAGCAACTCCTCTGGGATCCGTTCCAGCGCAACGCCCATCGCGATCCATCTCGTCGCCACCAGAACACGCCCGCGACTGCCCGACTTACGTTGCCGCTGCGCCGCTCGTGCGACGCGCCGCGCGAGATCGGGGCGCGCATCGCGCCCCCGCGCGGCGAGCGCCTGGAGCGCACCCGACAGGTCGGATGGGTCGCGGTAAGCGGCGAGAAGCGCGTCGACGGCGACCTCGAGCGCCGCGTCCCGGTCGCCGGAGTCGAGCGCCTCGACCAGTCCGCTCGCCTCCGATGCAATGTCGGAGGCGCTCGTGCGCGCGCCCAGTACCGCACGCAGCGCTCGCCATGTCGTCGCACGCATGCTCTGGGCGCCGGACAGCACCGCGTCGGGCAGATGGGGAAGCGGTGTGCCCGCGTCGCGCACCGTCATGACCGCCTCAACGAAGGCGTCGAGCGCCCGAAGCGCCCAGACGTCCCCCGCCGCGAGCCGGCGGACGAGCAGCAACTGCATCTGGCGGTAGCGTGCGGCCGCGTCGGGCAGCCGCGACAGCACCGACCAGCGCCACGCGTCGGCCTCCACCTCGGCGACGTAGGGGGCCGCCGTCTCGACGATCGCCCTTCCCTGCGTGGGCGCGACGGCATCGATCGCGGCGCCAATCGCGTTGAGCACCGCCGGGCTCGGGCGGGTGAGGAGCGCCCGCGCGAAGCCGGGCTGCTCGATCAGCGCGCGGGCGAGCTCGGAGGGCTGCAGGACGTCGGGCGTGCGTGCCGTGGCGAGCGCGCGCCACTCGACGGCCACCGCCGGAGATACGGCGATCGCTTCAACGAGCGCGGGCTCCTCGAGCAGGGTCGCCGCACCATGCCCAGGGGCGCCGACCGGGGCGGGAAGTATGCGGGCAAGCACGATTGCGTCGGCGGGCGACAGGCGCGCGGTCGCCTGCTCCTGTTCCCACCGCCGCAGGAGCGGATCGGCCACCGCTGACGCCAGCGAGCGGTTGACCTGCGCCAGCTCGCTCAGCGTCGCTGCGGCCGCCGGCGGGGGGAGGGGCTCGAGCGCCGTGGCGAGCGGCGCGGCGAGCGCGTCTTCGCGCCCGTGCTCGCCGGCCTGCCGGACGATTGCGAGCGCATCCGGCTGGCCTGCGGCGACCGCCTGGAAGAGGCGCGTCCTGCCCGGCCCGTCGAGCAGCCGCCGCGCCAGCCGCGGATCGGACGCCGCGGTGCGCAGCGTGCCGGCATGGGGTGGTGCGCCCGCCGCGTCGCCCGGTGCGACACCGCGGTCGAGCAGCGTCCATTCGCGCAGGGAGGAGGCGAAGGCGTCCGCCGTCGCTGCCCGCTCGGCGAGCGCCGCGACGGCGTCAGCTGCGGCGCAGTCGCCCTCCGCGGCGGCGAGCAGCAGTTCGGCCACGTCCTGCCACGCGGCGTCGACGGCAGCGTCCGGCGCGATCGCCGCGAAGCGCGCGCTCGGCGGCTTGCCGGCAACGAGGTCGTAGCCTTCCGCGCGGTCGGCCGCCTCGTCGGTCGAGAACCCCTGGAGCCCGAAAGCCGGCGGCAGCGCAGCGGCGATCCGCGCGGCGGCCGCGGCGGCCGCGTCGTCGGGAAGCGCAACTGCGGAGCGCTTCCCGCGCGCTACGTTGGCGAGATGGCCCGCGAGCAGCGTGCGCAGCTCCGCTGGCGCGATCGTGACGGGCGGTCCGAGCCGCAACGTGGCGAGGCCGTCGAGCGCCGGCAGTTTTCGGGGCGGGTCCGGCGGCGCCGCTTCGTGCCAGAGCGGCGAGCTGAAGAGGGGCCCGAGCGCGGCAGGGGGAAGCGCTTGCGGCGCGGCCGCGAGGGCGTGCACGAAGAAGTTCCCCGGCCGGCCGCGGGAGTCGAGGCCGGTGGGCGAGCGCCGGAACGCCACGCGCAGGCCCGGGCGATCGACCCAGCCGAACGTGGGGCGCCGCGGGCCGTAGCAGACGTGAAGCACCTTCTGGGTCAGCGGCTGGTCGGGATCGTCGAGGACGCCGGAGGCCGCGATGATCTGCTGCCTGTTCAGACCCTCGGCGCCGCGCGAGGCCCAGCCGAACCACAGCTGCCCGATCGTCACGGCACTGCGAGCTCGAGCACGCGCCGAAACAGCGACATGACGCCCTGCGGCTCGCCTGACGGCGGCTGGGGCGCCACGAAGCGCCAGCACACGCCGCCGCGCCAGCGCTCGGCGGCGTGCACGAGGTTCCCCTCCTGGAGGTTCGCGAGCTCGCGCACGACCTCCGCCTCCGGGACCGGCGCCCCGCCGAGCTTCGGCGGGCGCGGCAGCAGGTCAGCCTTCGAGATGGCGAACACGAGCCGCGGCCAGCGGGGACGGCCTTCGACGTCGGTGGGCGGCGCCAGCTCGAGGTCGGCGAGCACCCCCGTCAGCACGGCCGCCTGTTCGGCATCGGCCTCGAGCGTCGCGAGCACTGGCGACTCCTCCGGGTTGTAGAGGAACAGCACGACGTCCGACCACAGGACGTGCGCCGCCCACTTCATGCGTTGGTTGGCGTCCATCAGCGTCTCGCCGGCCACGTCGTGCATGAGGACGGTGATCGCCTCGTCGGAACCTTCGAGCTCGACCGTGAACTCGAGGGGCTCGTGGAAGCGGCGGCCCTCGGTGACGTCGACCGGGATCCCGTCCTGCAGCGCTCGCACGGCCGGTCGCAGCGCGTTCGAGGTCGCCTCGCTCGGCACGAAGGAGCGCACGCCGAGCGACGCTGGGCCATGGCGTTGCAGCTCGCGCAGCAGCGAGGCGACCGTCGTCGTCTTCGTGGCGCGCGCGTTGCCGACGACGGCGATCGACACCGGGTCGCGCAGGTCGATGCTCGCGGGCAGCGGATGGAGACAGCGGGAGTCGGGGCAGGCGCGCACAGGCCGCACGCGCTGCCCGCCGTAGGCCGCGGCGCGCGCCGCCGGGGACTCGAGCGGCTGGGCGGCTCCGCGCGCTGCACGGCGCCGGACCTGCTCGTTGAGGTCGGGCGCGCGCGGTGCCGCGACGACCAGCCGCTCGCGGCCGTCGACGCGCGACTTCAGTTGGGTGCCGGGGATGAACGCCTGGGGCCCGGCGGCGCCGTCCTCCCGTGCGCGGAGGTCGATCACGATGGGGATGGGCGCGGTCGCCGTGGCGGTGCCGCCGCCGTTGGTGCCGCCGAGCGCCTCCTCGAGGCTCGCGGCGGCCGCGTCAGGCGCCTGCGGCTCGAGCATCTGCTCGTTCGTGGCGACGATTGGGCACTCCGCCAGGCGGATCCAGCCCCCGTGGTAGGGGCAGCGCCGCAGCGTCGCGTACGTCGCGCCGCCGGGGCCGCTTCCAGCCAACGTCACGAAACCGATCTCCGATGCACCGGGTGGCGAGCGGATTGCGTCATCGCTGCGGAACCTTACAAAGGTGCATCAACAATCAGCAATGTTGCATCAAAGCTCCATCGATGCATAGGATGCGCGGCCGTGATCACCGTCCTCGCCACGCTCGTCGCCGCCGCGTTCCTCTGGTCGGTGGTCCTCTTCTTCGGGGCGGTCGTCTATCGGGAGCGCCGCCAGGAGCACGGCTTCGGCTGGGCGCTCGCCGGCGCCGTCGTCTTCTTCGTGGTCTTCACAGACCGGCTGCCGTGGCACTGGATGGGTCCGCGGAGTGCGCTCGAGCTGCTGCCGGGCGTCTCGCACGAGCGGACGTTGTTCGCGTCCTCCGTCGCCGCGCTCGTCGTCCTTGCAGTCGTCTACGCGTTCCGGATCGCAGTCTTCTACCGGCTGCTGCTCTCCGAGGGAGTCGACCTGGACGGTGACGGCAACGCGGAGGTCGTCAACGACGTCGTCGCGCCCGCGCTCAGCTTCTTCTGCTTCGCGATCTGCGTCGTCAGCATGCTGCAGCCCGTGTACCAGCTGACGGCGCTCGAGACGGCGGCGTGCGGCGCGGTCCTGCTCGCCGTCTACTACGGGCGCCTCCTGAGTGTGCTGCGCGAGCTGGTCGCGCTGGCCGAGGTTGCGGTGACGCGGCTCAAGCTGATCCTCCGCAAGCTCACGGTACGCCTCGTGCAGCTGATCGCACGCGGCGAGGTGCTGCGTCGCGACAACGACGCGGCAGGGCTGTCCGGGTGGGTCAGAACGCAGCTCGGCAAGATCGACGAGGCGACCGCCGCCGCAGACGCCGCGGAGCGGGAGATCCTGGCGAAGCTCGCCCGCGCGCTGCGCAGCGGCCGCGGCCCGCGGCGGCGGAGGAGCGCGTAGGTGGCGGCCGGCGACGTGATCTGCGGGGAGTGCCCGAAGGTCTATCCGAGCAAGGAGATCGCGGCGTACGAGGGCGACCGCAGGGTCACGACGCTCGCCGATCTCCAGCCAGGCGACGGCGCCGGCAAGGGGGGCGCCGGCTTCGGCAAGCGCGCGTCGCGGGCCTTCTTCGGCATACGCACCGCGACGGGGCCGGTCGGTCCCGACCTGGAGGACGGCTTGCGGCGCCTGCGCGACTACACCTTCTACTGCCCGCAGGGGCATCGAGTCGACGGGAACGCGGGCGAGCAGTTCCCGCTCGCGATGCTCGGCGCGAGCGGCGCCTCGAAGAGCCACATGCTGCCCGCGATCGTCCACGAGCTCGACGACAAGCGCGCGCTCAGCTCGCTCGGCATCACGCTGACGGAGGCGCTCTACGGCGATCCAAAGCTCGCGCTCGACGTGCGTGATCTCTACCGGAACGGCCTGCGGCTGCGCCGCACGGATCCCGGCACGCTTCTCGGGCCGTTCGGCTACAAGCTGAAGGTGCGCGCGCCGGACGGCGGCCGCGACCACAAGCTCTCGCTGATCCTCTTCGACGTCGCGGGCGAGGATCTGCAGGGAATCGTCAAGATCGCCGACAAGGCGCGCTTCATCCTCCTCTGCAGAGCGCTGATGATCCTGATCGACCCGCAGGACTTCCTGCCGACCCAGTTCGAGTCGGGCATCGCGGCGAACGAGCGCGCGCAGATTCACGCCGCCCGTGACGTGCGGTCGGGAATCCGCGTGATCGCCGAGACGCTCGCGGAGGTCTGGAACGTCGACTCCTCACGTCAGCTCCCGATCCCGGTGTGCTTCGTGCTCGCGAAGGCCGACTCGATCGAGTGGCGCAGCGGATTCGACTGGAAGACGCAGACGGACGACGTGATTGCGGCCGGAGCCGGCGAGGACGACCTCGCGGCGGCGCTGCAGGAGTCATCGGACGCTACGCGCGCAGCGTTCCAGGCCTGCGGCGGGCAGCTCGTACTCGAGGAGATCGAGGACCTCTTCGACGCGCGGTGGGTTCGCTACGCGCCCGCCTCCGCGACGTCGACGATGCCGAAGGACGAGCCGGACCCCTCCGGGCGCGAGTGGGAGGACTATCCCGACCCGAACGGCTCGGCGCTCGCGCTGCTGCAGCTGCTCGCGCTCGCACAGGTCCTCCGGCCTCGCGCGGCGGCCGTGCGCTGACGTGCGCCTTCCCGACCTCGCGCCGGGCACCGTCGAGCAGGCGACCTACACCTGGACTCGCCAGACGATCACCGGTCAGCCCGGCGAGGGGTTCGAGGTCGTAAGCCCGGGCTTGCGCGCCAGCATCCCGTGGCTGCAGTCGCTCGACACGTCGATGTTCCGCATCCTCGCCGACGACGTCCGCCACGAGTCGGAGGCGTACGCGGCTTGGCGCGAGTTCACGGCGGTCTGCACCGCCTGCGTCGGCCCGCTGAACGTCGTCTACCGCAAGATCGCGAGTGCCGGGACGGACGCGGTCCGGCGCAACCGCTCGCTCGTCCACATCCTCGTCGGCGCCGCCGCGGAGCTGAACCTCGCCACGGTCTCGGACAGCGACCCGCGGTGGCTGACCGCGCACGACTCGCCGCCCGACCGCCCGCCGCAGCTCGAGTCGTTCGCCGCGGCGGAGCTGACGACACGCTCGGCTGCGCATGAATGCGACGAGCTCGACGAGCATGCGGCCGAGCTGCTCGAGCAGCTCGTGACGACGCCGGGAGGCCTGCGCATGAGCGGCTGTCGCGTCAGACCCGACCGCTTCGTCACGGCCCTGCTGGTGGCGGTCCCGTCGCCGCTGTGGCGGTCGCTCGAAGTCAACTGGTTCGTCGGGGTGGAAGGCCCGGTCGTGGAGGCGAGGGTGCGCGACGCCCCCGACCGGACGGGCGGGCACCAGGACACCGGAATGACGAGCTGCCGGCTGCATGGCGACGTCGAGCGGACATGGGCGGGGCTGTCTCCCCAGCGCCGAACATGGGCCGGCTTTGGGCGTGCCCAGCTGACGCGGGGGCCTGTAGTCGTCCATGACGGCTCGGCCGGCGTGCCGCCGGACGCTCCTCCGTCCGGGGCGCCGGATGGGGCCCTCACGCAGAGGCGCTGGCTCGACGAGATCGCCGGCGAGCTCGGGGTCCAGCGATGGGATGCGAGCCGGACGCTCGCCGAGCGCGACGCTGTCGCGTTTCTGGGTGCGCTCGAGCAGCGCATGGTCGCCGGCGGCGCCTGGGACGACCTGCTCTCGATTCGCGAGTGGCATGCGCTGCTCGGCGACGTCGAGTCGCTTGCCGGGTTTCGGCGGGTCCGGCGCTTCTTCGGTGCGGTGGGCGCGTCGACGCGCCAGCTTGCGGCGCTCTGGCGCGCCACCGGGCTGGCGCCCGTCGGTTTCGCGCTGCTGTGCGCCGAACCGGTGGATCATCCCGAGCGGAGATGGGCGCTGCCCAAGGCGGTCGATGAGGCGGAGATCGAGAAGCTGGTCGCGATCGTCGCCCGCACCGACGATGCCGAGCTCCGCCTGGCCCGTCTCGTCGCGGGCGGCATGGGATACACGCCGGGCGCTCGTCGACGATTGATGAGCGCGCTCGCCGCGGCGGACGTCCCGCCGCGTGTCGTCTTCGAGCGAATCCTGCTGCAGGCGGACCTGCCGCCGGGAACGCTGCTTGCCTTCGTGCGCGAGCACCTCGACACGTTCGTCGCGTGGCTCAAGCTGCCGCAGGAATACCACGAGGTGCTCGCACGCGGTCTGCGCAAGCGCTCCTTCAGGTACCCACTGCGCCGTGCGGAGGACGAATCGTGAGCTGCCGGCTTGGCATCCGTCGCAGCGGCGTGGAGTTTGACACTCCGGAGTAGCTCCGGCGAGCTACACTAGGACGCGAGATGCCGAGCAAGCACCCGCGAATCGCTGTGACCGCCGACCCAGAGCTCGGGCTCGCGCTTGAGCGGGTGCGTGCTGCCACGGGCACGCGAGAGGCTGACGCCACGCTGGTCCGACGGCTCGCGGTCGAGGGGGCGGCGGCTGAGCTGCAGGCAGGCCGTGACCGGCGGGTTGCGGCGGAGGGATTCTTCGCTGCGATGGACGGCGGCGGGTTCGACCTCGACCTCGCCGCGGTCGATCGCCTCAACGGGCCTCCAAGCCGCGCGTGAGCGGGCAGGTATGGGACGGCCGGCGTCGGGTGCTGGTCGACACGTCCGCGTGGATGCTGGCGCGACGGGTACCTCAGGCGCGCGAGCTGCTGCTCGCGGCGATCGAGCGCGGTGACGTTGCCTGGTGCTGGCCCGTGCGCTACGAGCTGATCGTCGATGCGCGCGGCCCCGAGGGGATTGCGGTCGTCGACCGGACGTTGGAGGGGCTGCGTGAGATCGCAGTTGACCGAACGGTCCAACGTGGCGTGCTGTCTGCGATGCGCGAGCTCGCGAGCAGTGGATCTCACGGCGCTCACCGTCTGCCGCTCACCGACCTCACCGTCGCCGTGGCTGCGCAGGTCTCGGGCTTGGACGTGCTCCACTTCGATCATCACTTCGAACGTCTCGGCGCAGTACTCGACGTAGAGACGCCCTGGATCGCGGAGCCGTCGGCGTAAACCGAGCGAGCCGTGGAGCAGACGCAAGCGGCCGGCGCTGCGCGATGGCGGGGGGCGTCAGGCTGGCTCGATGCGGTGAGCTTCGTCGACGTCGGCGACGACGTCCTCGCACGGGTTGTGGCAGAGCTACCGCTCTACAAACGTATAGTTGTGTTATATTGAGCGCATGGTCGCTCCTGCGCCTTACGCTCCGCTTCCCGAGCCGCTGGTCGAGCTGATCGCGCAGCGCTTCCGGGTGCTGGGCGAGCCGATGCGGATCCGGCTGCTCGACGCGCTGCGCGACGGCCCGCTGACCGTCGGGGCGTTGCAGGAGGCGACCGGCGCCTCGCAGCAGAACGTCTCCAAGCATCTCGGCGTGCTGCACGGCGCCGGGCTCGTGCGCCGCGCGAAGGAGGGCACGTTCGTGCGTTACGAGATCGCCGACGAGAGAGTGTTCGCGCTGTGCGAGCAGGTCTGCGGCGGGCTGCGCAGCCAGCTCGCCGAGCTCGACGCCGTGCTCCAGGGGAGCGCGTCGCGATGAGCGCGGCGACTTCCGCGCGCCCCGCCGTCGTGGGGCCGATCGGCCGGCTCGGTCGCTGGACGGCGATGCACGTCCGGGCGGTGCTGGGCGGCTGGCTCGTCGTCGCGCTGGTCCTCGGCTTCTTCGCGCCGCGCGTGGAGACGGCGCTGTCGGGCGCGGGCTGGGAGACGACCGGCTCGCAGTCGGTGCAGGCGCGCGCGCAGATCGACCGGCACTTCGGCGGGCTCTCCAGCTACGGCCTGATGGTCGTCGTGCACTCGCCGACGCGGACGGCCGGCGATCCGGTGTTCCGGGCGGCGATCGCGCGCGTGGAGCGCACGCTGCGCGCCGACCCGGCCGTCGCGCAGGTGGTCGCGCCGGCGCCGGGCGTCTCGATCTCGCGCGACGGCCGCACGGCGGTCGTGCAGGCCGGCGCCGCGCGCGACAGCAACCGCATGGTCGCCGCCGCCGACAGCCTGAAGGGGCGGCTGGCGAAGCTCTCCGCCGACGGCGTGCAGGTCCACCTGACCGGCGCCGCGGGCATGTGGTCGGACTTCAACGCCGCCAACCGCAGCGCGATGCTCAAGAGCGAGGTGATCTCCTGGCCGGTGACTCTCGGGATCATGCTGCTCGCGTTCGGCTCGCTCGTCGCCGCCGGCCTGCCGCTGATGCTCACGATGGTCGGGCTGCTCGCCGCCGCCGGCTCGCTGTTCCTCGTCACGCAGGTGCTCGACGTCTCGATCTGGGCGATGAACTTCGCGCTGATGTTCGCGCTCGCGCTCGGGATCGATTACGCGCTGTTCGTCGTGATGCGCTTCCGTGGGGCGCTGTTCGGCTCCCATGAGCGGCCGGTCGACGCGGTCGCCGAGACGATGGACACCGCCGGCAAGGCCGTCCTCTTCTCCGGTGCGACGGTGCTGATCTCGCTGACCGCGGTGATGCTCGTGCCGAGTCCGGCGTTTCGCTCGATGGCGCTCGGGATCATGCTCGCGGTGATCTTCGTGCTGGCCGCGACGCTCACGCTGCTGCCGGCGGTGCTGGCGAAGCTCGGCCCGCGCGTCGACAAGCTGGCGCTGCCGTGGGTCCACTCCGGCGAGCACCGCTCGGCGCGCTTCGCGGCCTGGGGCGAGCGGCTGTGGCGCCGGCCGTACGCGTTCGGGGCACTCGCGCTCGTGATCCTGCTCGCGCTCGCGCTGCCGGTGCTGGGCCTCAAGACCGCGATGCCGTCGATCAAGGTCGTGCCGCCGGGCGACAGCTCGCGCGTCGGCTACGACCAGGCGCAGGCGGCGTTCGGGCCGGGGGCGACGGGGCCGCTGCAGATCGTGACCTCCGCCGGGCAGGCCCGCGCGGTCGCCGCACTGGCCGCGCACGACCCCGGCGTCGCGCAGGTGCTGCCGGCGCAGGCGGGCAGCGGCGGCCTCGCGCTCGTGACGGCGATCCCGCGCCAGGACCCCTCCAACCCGGCCGTCGGACAGACGCTCGAGCGGCTGCGCGCGCATCTGCCGGCGAATGCGCTCGTCGGTGGCGCGGTCGCCGAGAACCATGACCTCCAGCAGGCGCTGTCGGCCAAGACGCCGCTCGTGATCGGCGTCGTGCTCGCGCTCGGCTTCCTGCTGCTGCTCGTCGCGCTGCAGGCGCCGCTGATCGCCGCCGCCGGCGTGCTGACGAACCTGCTCGCGACCGGGGCTGCGTTCGGCGTGGCGAAGTGGCTCTTCCAGGACGGCGCGCTGCACTCGCTGCTCGGCTTCCAGCCACAGGGCTTCCTCGACGCGTGGGGGCCGGTCTTCTTCTTCGCGATGATCTTCGCGATCTCGATGGACTACACCGTCTTCCTGCTGTCCTCCGCGAAGGAGCACTGGGACCGCACGCACGACCCGCACGAGGCGATGGTCGGCGGGCTCGCGCACTCCGGCCGCGTGATCTTCGCCGCCGGCGCCGTGATGGTCGCCGTCTTCTTCACGTTCGCTCTCTCCGGCCCGCTGCCGCCGAAGGAGATGGGGATCATCCTCGGCGTCGCCGTGCTGCTCGACGCAGCGCTCGTGCGGCTGCTGCTCGTCCCGGTGCTGCTGCGCCTGATGGGCCGCTGGGCGTGGTACCTGCCGCGCTGGGCGCGCCGCGCGCTGCCCGACGTGCGCTTCGGGCACGCCTGAGCGGCTACAGCACCACGCTCAGCACGAGCCGCGCCCCGAGCACGAGCAGGCCGGCGGCGAGCAGGTGCTGGATGCGGCGGCCGCTGAGCCGCTGCGAGAGGTGCGCGCCGAGCTGCGCGCCGGCGATCACGCCAACTGACAGCGCGGCGGCGCGACGCAGCCCGAGGGCGTGGTGGAAGCTGCCGGCGAGCAGGTGCGTGATCGTCGCGGTGAGCGCCATGAAGGCGAGCACGAAGTGCGAGGTGGCGGTCGCGACGTGGGTCGGGAAGCCGAGCACGGTGACGAGCAGCGGGACGTGGACCACGCCGCCGCCGATCCCGAGGAAGCTCGAGACGAACCCGACGCCGACGCTCAGCAGCGCGCCGGGGCCGGTGCGAGCGTGGTAGCGGTAGACGCCGCCGCCGCGGTCGACGATCAGCCGCGGGCTGCCGCGACCCTCCGGGTGCGCGTGCGGCTCGCCGCCGCTGGCGAGCAGCCAGCCGGCGAGGCCCAGCAGCGCGACGCCCATGATCACGTCGAACGTAGGTCGCGAGACGCGGTCCGCCGCGAGCGCGCCGAGCACGGCACCGGGCAGCGTGCACGCGGCGAACAGCAGACCCGAGCGGTAGTCGATCCGCCGCTGGCGGGCGTACGCGACGGTGCCCGAGGAGGCGTTGAAGAACACCACGACGAGGCTGATCGCGGTGATCAGGTCCGGCGTGCTGTGCGGGTAGAGCAGCAGCAGCACCGGCGTCAGGATGAACCCGCCGCCCGCGCCGACGAGGGTGCCGAAGACCCCCACGGCGAACCCGAGCGCACACAGTGCCAAGGCTGTGGTCGGCGTGAACGTCAGAGCCTGCGGGAAGATAGCTCGCGCCCGGCCAGGCGGGTCGGGCGCTCCGGCAGGGTAGGCTTCGCGCCGGCATGCGAGGCTCTGTGCGCAACCGGCCGGCCGTCGCGAGGCGGCTGAGCGCCGTCCGGCGGGGTCGCCGTGCGACGGCGGCGGTCGCGGGCGTTCCGCTGTCGCTGCGCGGGGCGGCGGCGATGCCGGCGGCCGCGCTGGCGGTGCATCAGCTGCGCTACAAGCTCGCGTACGGGGCGGGCGCCTCGCACGCGCTCGCGCAGCAGGGGCATGCGTATCTCACCTCGCTCGTGCCGTGGATCGTGCTGCTGGCGACGCTGTCGGCCGGCGCGGCGCTCGGGCGCTTCGCGCGGCGCTGGGGCGCCGGTGCCGACACCGGCACGCGCTCCGGCAGGACGGCCGGCGTGCGCGTGTGGCTCGTCGCCTCGGCGGCGCTGTTCGCGGTCTACGCGGGGCAGGAGCTGCTCGAGGGGCTGTTCGCGAGCGGGCATCTGGGCGGGCTGGCCGCCGTGCTCGGCGCCGGCGGCTGGTGGGCCGTGCCGGTCGCGCTCCTCGTCGGCGGTGTGCTCGCGCTCGTGCTGCGCGGCGCGCACGCGGTGGAGCGGGCGCTCGACGCCGCCCGCCGCGGTGTGCGCGTCATTGCACGTGGGCTCGGCGAGCTGGTCTCCGCGTCCGCCGGCGGCGGTGTTTGCTGCGACCGTCGCGCCGCTGGCGTGCGCCGGTGCGGAGCGCGCGCCGCCGCGTCGCCTCGCACCCCTCGTGTAGCGCCACCTCCGGACCGTCGTCGGCCCGCGGTGGGCGCTCGATGACGACGACAAGGAGCAGGCGATGCGATCTCCCCGCATGCGGCGGGCGGTGGCGTTGGCGGCGATGCTGCTGGCGGGCGCCGCGGCGCCGGCGGGCGCCCATCAGGGCAATCCGAACTTCCGCTCGGTGATCCGCTCGGTCACGCCGAGCATGCCGGGCCTGCAGGTGCAGGTGCTCGGCTTCGACAACGAGATGCAGTTGACGAACCGCACGGGCCGTGCGGTGACGATCTTCGGCTACGACCGCGAGCCGTACGCGCGCGTGCTGGCGGACGGGACCGTGCAGGAGAACGTGCGCTCGCCGGCGGTCTACCTCAACGAGGACCGCTACGGGACGACGCCGGTGCCGCCGAGCGCGAAGCCGTCGCTGGCGCCGCAGTGGCGCACGCTCGACAAGACGGGGCGCTTCGTGTGGCACGACCACCGCATGCACTGGATGGCGCAGAGCACGCCGCCGATCGTGCACGACACGAGCAGGAGAACGAAGGTCTTCGACTACGCGATCCCGCTGCGAGTCGGGACGGGGAACGGCGCCGTCGGCGGGACGCTCTACTGGGTCGGGACGCCGGCCGGCTTCCCGCTCGCGGCGGTCGTCTCGCTCGTCGTCGTGGTGCTGCTCGCGGTCGGGCTGGTCGTCGTGGTGCGACGCCGTCGCGGCGACGGTGGGGAGCGCCCGGACGGCGGCGAGCGGCCAGCGCCGGCGAAGGAGGCGTGGTGAGGGGAGCGCGCACCCTGCGCGCAGGGTGCGCCGCTCTGGCAGCTGTGGCGACCTGCCTCGTGGCGCCGGCCGCGGCCTCCGCGCATGCGCAGCTGGAGGGCACGACGCCGCAGCGCGGCGCGGTCGCGCGCGTGCAGCCGGCGGTCGTGGCGTTCCGCTTCGACGAGCCGGTCGAGGGCGACTTCGGCGCGGTGCGCGTCTTCGACGGCCGCGGCGCCCGCGCCGACGCGGGCGACGCCTTCCATCCCGGCGGGCGCGGCAGCGTGCTCGGCGTGCACCTGAAGCCCGGCCTCGCGCGCGGGACGTACACCGCCACCTACCGCGTCGTCTCGGCCGACGGGCACATCGTCTCGGGCGGCTTCGTCTTCTCGATCGGCCGCGCGAGCGGGACCGGCCTGACGGTCGCGCAGCTGACCGCCGGCGGCGGCAGCGGCGCGGCGACGCAGACGGCGTTCGGGCTCGCGCGCGGGCTGCAGTTCCTCGCGATCGCGCTGGCCGTCGGTGCGCTCGCGTTCCTGACGCTCGTGTGGCGCCCCGCGCTGCGAGAGGCGGGCGGCCGCGAGCCGGCGTGGGCCGAGGCGGGGGAGGGGTTCGCCGCCCGCTGGCGCGCGATCGTCGGCGCCGCGGCGGCGATCGGGCTGCTCAGCGCGGCCGGCGCGGTGGTGCTGGAGGGCGCGGAGGCGGCCGGGATCTCCGGCTTCGCGGCGCTGGAACCGGCGATCGTGCGCGAGACGCTCGGGACGCGCTTCGGGACGGTATGGGGGATCGGCGTCGTCGTGTGGGCGCTGTTCGGGGCGCTGGCGGCCTTCGCGCCCCGACGCCGCTGGGCGCTGCTCGCGCTGTCCGTGCCGGCCGCCGCGCTGCTCGTGCTGCCGGCGCTCGGCGGCCACGCCGCGACGCAGAGCCCGGAGGCGCTGCTGGTCCCGCTCAACGTCGTGCACGTGGCGGCGATGAGCGTGTGGGCAGGCGGGCTCGCGCTGCTGGCGCTCGCGCTGCCGGCCGCCACGCGCCGGCTCGAGCCGGCCGCGCGCGGACGGCTGCTGGCCGACGTGCTGGCGCGCTTCTCGCCGATCGCGCTCGCGGCCGTGGCCGCGATCCTCGCGACCGGGCTGGCGCAGTCCTACGTCTACGTGCGCACCCCGGCGCACCTGCTCGACACGGCGTTCGGGCGCGCCGTCCTGATCAAGCTCGTGCTGCTGATCGCGCTGATCGCGCTGGGCGCCTACCAGCGGCGGCGCTCGCTGCCGGCGCTGCGGCGGGTCGCGCGCGACGGCGCGGCGCCCGGCCAGGCCGGGATCGCGCTGCGCCGCGTGCTGCGCGCCGAGCTGGCGCTGATCGTCGTCGTGCTCGGCGTGACGGCGGCGCTGACCGCCTACGCGCCCTCGATCGCCGCGCAGCAGGGGCCGTTCAACGCGACGACGAGGGTCGGCCCGGCGCAGCTCCAGCTCACGGTCGACCCGGCGCGGGTCGGCCCGAACCAGATCCATCTGTACCTGCTCAACCCGCGCGACGGCACGCAGTACCGGGGCGCGAAGGAGGTCGACGTGGAAGAGCGGCTGCCGGCGAAGGACATCGGTCCGCTGACGCAGGTCGCGAACCTGGCGGGGCCGGGCCATTACGTCGTGCCCGGCGCCGTGCTCGGCGTGAGCGGCACGTGGGAGGTGCAGGTGACGGTGCGCGTGTCGGCCTTCGACGAGTACCTGACGACCGTGGAGGTGCCGGTGCGATGAGACGACGTCGACTGAGGATCGCCGCCGCGGCGGCGGGGCTGCTCGCGCTCGCGCCGGCGCAGGCGCAGGCGCACGGGCTGGTCGGGCGCACGGACCTGCCGATCCCCGGCTGGCTGTTCGCGTGGGCGGCGGCGATCGTGCTGATCGCGTCGTTCGTCGCGCTCGGCGTGCTGTGGCCGGCGCCGCGCTTCCAGCGGCGTGCGCCGTCGCGCGTGCGCCTCACGCTCCCGCGCGTGGTGAGCGCCGCCTGCGGCGTGATCGGCGTCGCGCTGTTCGCAGGCGTCGTCTACGCCGCGCTCGACGGCACCTCGGTGCCGACCGCGAACCTCGCCCCGACGACGATCTACGTCCTCTTCTGGGTCGGGATCCCGGTGCTGAGCGTGCTGCTCGGCGACGTCTTCGCGCTGTTCAGCCCGTGGCGCGCGCTGTACCGCTGGATCTCCGGCGCGGCCCGCCGCGTGCTGCCCGGGCTCGACGCCGCGCCGATGCGCTACCCCGAGCGGCTGGGTCGCTGGCCGGCGGTCGCGGGCCTGCTCGCGTTCGCGTGGCTGGAGCTGGTCTACGTCGACCGCGACGTCCCGGCGACGCTCGGCCTGCTCGCGCTCGCCTACGCGTTCGTGCAGATCGTCGGCATGAGCCTGTTCGGCGAGCAGACGTGGAGCGAGCGCGCGGACGCGTTCGGCACCTGGTTCGGGCTGTGCGGGCGGCTCTCGGTGGTGGATCTGCGCGGGCGCGAGGTGCGGCTGCGACCGCCGCTGTCGGGCCTGCCGGACCTGCCGACGTGGCCGGGCACCGTCGCGCTGCTGTGCACGGTGATCGGCACGACCACGTTCGACGGCGCTTCCAACGGGGGGTTGTGGATCGAGGCCGAGCCGCACCTCCAGACCGCGATCCAGCACCTCGGGCTCGGCGTCGAGGCGGCCGGCGAGGTCGCGTTCAGCGTCGGGCTGGCGTTCTGCGTGCTGTTCGTCTCGGGCATCTACTGGGCGGGGATCCGCGGGATGCGCACGGTCGACCCGCGGCGCCAGAGCGCCGACCTCGCGCGCCTGTTCGTCCACACGCTCGCGCCGATCGCGTTCGCGTACACGCTCGCGCACTACTTCTCGCTGCTCGTCTTCCAGGGCCAGGCGCTCGGCTACCTGATCTCCGACCCGCTCGGCACCGGCGCGAACCTGCTCGGCACGGCCAACTGGCAGGTCAACTACCTGCTGATCTCCACGCAGGCGATCTGGTACGTGCAGGTCGCCGCGCTCGTCGCCGGACACGTCGGCGGACTCGTGCTGGCGCACGATCGCGCGCTGGCCGTGTTCCGCGAGGACCGCTACGCGGCGGTCCGCTCGCAGTACTGGATGCTCACCGTGATGGTCGGGTTCACATGCCTCGGCCTGTGGCTGCTGTCGGCGGTGAACACGTGATTCCCAACCCCCAGGAGGTCGTCATGCGACGACGCCGTGCCACGCTCGTCCTGGCAACCGCCGCGCTGCTGCTGACCCCGGCCGCCGCGCTGGCGCACGTCTCGATCCATCCCAACGTCCTGCCCGCGGGCGGCTTCGCGACGGTCGACGTGCGCGTGCCGAACGAGCAGGACAAGGCGACGGTCGTGAAGGTGCAGATGCAGATGCCGTCTGGGCTGATCTCGGTCAATGCGCAGAGCCCGACCGGCTGGACCGCCGTCTACAAGACGAGACGGCTGGCGAAGCCGATCCAGACCGACGACGGCCCGATCACGAGCGAGGTCAGCGAGGTCGACTGGACCGCGAGCAAGGGCGCCGGCATCCCGCCCGGTCAGTTCCTGCAGCTCCCGCTCTCGATCAGCACGCCGGACAAGGCCGGCGCGGTGGTCGCGTTCCCGACCGTCCAGACCTACAGCGACGGCACGATCGTGCGCTGGATCGGCCCGCCGTCGGCCGACTCGCCGGCGCCGACGATCGACGTCTCGCCCGCGAACGGGCCGATGCTCGACGTCACCGGCGGCGACGCCGGCCCGCCTGCGAGCGCGGCCGGCATGACGATCGGCGCCGCCAGAGCCCCCACGGCCGCGAGCGGCGGCGGTGCGAGCAAGGGCCTCGCGATCGCCGCGCTGATCGCCGGGCTGCTCGGCCTCGCCGCCGGCGGGCTCGCGCTGCTGCGCAGCGGCCGCCGCACGCGAGCCGGGGCGTAGCATCCCGGCGATGAGCGCCGCGTCCGTCGCACCCGCCGTCCTGCACCTCTCGCTCGTCGTCGGCGCGCCGCTGCGCGACGGCGACGGCGAGCGGCTGGGCAGGGTGGAGGACCTGATCGTGCGGCTGGGCGACCCCGGCTACCCGCCGATCACCGGCTTCCTCGTCTCGGTCGCGCGCCGCCGGTCGTTCCTGCCGGCGGAGCTGGTCGAGGACGTCACGCCGGGCGGCGTCGTGCTGCGCAAGGCCAAGCTCGACCTGCGGCACTTCGAGCGGCGGCCCGGCGAGGTGCTGCTCAAGCACGACGTGCTCGACCACCAGCTGATCAACGTCGACGGGGCGCGGCTCGTGCGCGCGAACGAGATCGAGCTGGCGCGCGTCGAGGGCTGGTGGCGCGTCGTCGGCGTCGACACCGGCCCGCGCGGCGGTGTGCGGCGGCTGTTGCCGCGCCCGCTGGGGCGGCGGATCGCGTCGGGCTCGTTCCTCGACTGGGCCAGCATCGAGCCGTTCGTCGGCCACGTGCCGAGCGTGCGGCTGCGCGTGCCGCATCCGAAGCTCGCGCGCCTGCACCCGGCGCAGATCGCCGACCTCGTCGAGGCCGCCTCCCACCAGGAGGGCGAGGAGATCATGCAGGCGGTCCGCGGCGACGACGGCGAGCTGGAGGCCGACGTGTTCGAGGAGCTCGACGACCAGCATCAGGTCGAGTTCATCCGCGAGCGCTCCGACGCGGATGTCGCCGCCGTCGTCGCGCGGATGGCGCCCGACGACGCGGCCGACCTGCTCGCCGAGCTGGAGGACGCGCGCCGCGAGCGGGTGCTGGGCGCGCTGCCGGCCGCCAAGCGGGTGAAGGTGCGCGCGCTGCTCGGCTACGACCCCGCGCTCGCGGGCGGCCTGATGAGCACCGAGTTCATCTGCCTCTACCGCCAGGCGACCGCGGCCGAGGCGCTCGAGCGCGTGCGCCGCGCCGACGTGCCGGCGGAGCTGCTCACGACCGTCTTCGTGATGGACTCGCACCGCCAGCTCGAGGGGTCGGTGCCGCTCGCGACGCTCGTGCGCGCGGAGCCTGACGCGAGCCTGCTCGAGCTGGCCGGTCCGGGCGACCCCGCGCTGCGCGCCGACGCGGACTTCGAGGAGGTCGCGCGGCTGATGGCCGACTTCAACCTGACCGCCGTCGCGGTCGTCGACGAGCAGCGCCAGATGATCGGCGTGATCACCGTCGACGACGTGCTCGAGACGATGCTGCCGAAGGGCTGGCGGCGGCGCTTCGGGCTGCTCGGCGACGAGTAGCCACGCGTAACCGGATTCGAACGCGCCAGGCGATAGGCTGCCGGCCGTGAGCGCTTGGAGCGGACAGATCGATGGCGGGCCGAGTACCGGCTGCCCTGCGCCGTGCCGGGTCGGCCGTCCGCGGCCGGCCGCGCCTGCCTGCGCGCCTCTCCGCACGCCGTAGCCGCCTGTTCCTGCTGCTCGGCCTGCTCGGGCCGGGGCTGATCGCCGCCAACGCCGGCAACGACGCCGGCGGCATCGCGACCTACTCGACGGTCGGCGCCAAGTACGGCTACGACCTGCTGTGGATGATGGTGCTGATCACCGTCTCGCTCGCGATCGTGCAGTCGCTCGCGGCGCGGATGGGTGCCGTCACCGGCAAGGGGCTCGCGGAGCTGATCCGCGAGGGCTACGGGATCCGCTGGTCGGCGTTCGCGACGACCGCGGTGCTGGTCGCGAACTTCGGCATCTGCATCTCGGACTTCGTCGGGATCGGCGCCGCGCTGAACCTCGCCGGCATCCCGGCGCAGCTGACGGTGCCGATCGCGGCGGCGGGGATCTGGCTGATCATCGTGCGCGGCTCCTACCGCTCGGCCGAGCGCATCTTCATCTGGCTGACGATCCCGTTCTTCGCCTATCCGATCGCGGCGATCCTCGCCAAGCCCGACTGGGCGCAGGTCGGCAAGGCGATCGTCGCGCCGCACTTCCACGCATCGAGCGCCTATCTGCTGCTGTTCGTCGCGACGGCCGGCACGACGATCACCCCCTACATGCAGCTCTACCTGCAGTCGGCGACGGTCGAGCGCGGCGCGCGCGTGGAGGACATCAAGGCCGAGACGCGCCAGGCGATCTCCGGCGCGATCTTCGCCGACCTGATCGCCGCGTTCATCATCATCGCCACCGGCGCCACGCTCTACACACACGGCATCCACACGATCGACTCGGCCGCGCAGGCGGCCAAGGCGCTCGAGCCGTTCGCCGGGCGGTACGCCGAGGCGCTGTTCGGCATCGGGCTGCTCGGCGCGAGCCTGCTGGCCTGCGCGATCCTGCCGATCGCGACCAGCTACGTCGTGTCCGAGTCGCTCGGGTTCGAGAAGGGGCTCGGCCAGTCGGCACGCCAGGCGCCGGTGTTCGTCGGCCTCATCACGCTGATGATCGCCGTCAGCACGGTCGTGGCGATCATCCCCGGCATCCCCGTGTTCGACCTGCTGATCGGCGTGCAGGTGGTGAACGGGCTGCTGCTGCCGATCAACCTCTTCTTCATCTGGCGCCTGTCGCGCAACCGCGAGCTGATGGGCGAGCACCGCAACCGCGGCCTGTCCGACGTGCTGACCGCGGCGACCGTCTTCTTCACCTCCGCGCTCTCGCTCACACTCGTCGTCGTGACGCTGACCGGCGGGGCCTAACGCGAACTAGAACGCGAAGATCAGCGTGCAGATCGTGCCGGCGGCGATGCAGTAGATGCCGAACGGCGTGAGGCGGTTCGTCTCGAAGTACTTCAACAGGAACTTGACCGCGAAGTAGGTCGTGAGCGCGGCCGCGAGCGCGCCGGCGAGCGCCGGGCCGCGCACGCCGTTCCCCGCGGAGCCGAACAGGTCCGGCAGCTTCAGCAGCGCGGCGGCGCCGATGATCGGCGTCGCGAGCAGGAAGCCGTAGCGGGCCGCGTCCTCGTTGGAGAGCCCGACGAGCAGGCCGCCGCCCATCGTGATGCCCGAGCGCGAGATGCCGGGGATCAGCGCCGCCGCCTGCGCCGCGCCGACCGCGACCGCTTGGCGGAAGGTGAGCGTCTGCGCCATGTGCGCGTCGTGGTCGCCGAGGTAGTCGCCGGGGGCCGGCGCTCTCTTGCGCCAGCGCTCGAACAGCAGCAGCAGGATGCCGTTGACGATCAGGAACGCCGCCGCCGAGGCGGCCGACGCGAACAGCTTGCGCAGCGAGTCCTGGAACAGCACCCCGATCAGGCCGGCTGGGATCGTGCCGACGACGATCAGCCAGCCGAGGCGCGCGTCGAGGTCGTTGCGGCCGATCTCGCGGTCGCGCAGCGAGCGGCCGACTCCGCGCAGGATCCGCATCCAGTCTCTGAGGAAGAAGAAGAACAGCACGATCGCCGTCGCGAGATGGGTCGCGATCAGGAACGTGAGGAAGAACTGGTCGTTCTGGTGGATGTCCCAGCCGAACAGCCGCGGCAGGATCACGCCGTGCCCGAGGCTCGAGATCGGGAACGGCTCCGCGACGCCCTGCACGAGGCCGAGGACGATCGCCTGGAAGTAGCTGATCGGGTCGTGCACGCGGCTCGTCTACGCGTCGGCGGGGCGCGACGGCCCGCTCTGGAACCAGGCGAACACGAAGCACCCGAGGCCGAGCAGCAGCGCGGCGATGCCGTGCTTGGCGTGGTGGTGCGTGGAGCCGGCCTGATGGCCCGGGAAGAACGACGGCAGCGCGCCCGCGCTGTCGACGAAGTAGACGATCGCCACGACGATCAGCAGGACGCCGAGCGCGATCGCCGGCGGGATGAGCTTGCGGTTCTTCGTCATCGAGAGCGGGGGATGGGGGACGACGGCGGCCCGGGACACTACCGCACGGTGCGGGCGGGTTCCCGGCGTCCCGGCACCGTCACGTGTAGCGTGCGGCGGCGGTGAGCGCGAAGCCCGACACCCGCAGGGGGCGCACGCGCGCCCCCGCGCAGACGGCGCTCGTCGTGGGCGCGCTCGGCGTCGTCTTCGGCGACATCGGCACGAGCCCGCTCTACACCGTCCAGACGCTCTTCAACCCGGGCGACCCGCACCCGGTCGCGGCGACGCGCACGAGCGTCTACGGCGGCATCTCGCTGATCTTCTGGTCGATCACGATCGTCGTGACGCTGCTGTACGTGCTGCTCGTCATGCGCGCCGACAACGACGGCGAGGGCGGCATCATGGCGCTCATCACGCTGATCCGCCGGCGCCGGCTGCCGGGCGGCACGCGCACGAAGCTCGCGCTGGCGGCGCTGGGGATCTTCGGCGCCTCGCTGTTCTTCGGCGACAGCATGATCACGCCGGCGATCTCGGTGCTGTCGGCGGTCGAGGGCCTGAAGGTGGTGCAGCCGTCGCTCGGGCACCTCGTCGTGCCGATCACGGCGGTGATCATCGTGCTGCTGTTCGCCGGCCAGCGGGTCGGCACCGCGGCCGTCGGGCGCCTGTTCGGGCCGGTGATGCTCGTGTGGTTCACCGTGATCGCCGCCTGCGGCCTGGGTGGGATCGGCTCGCATCCGGGGATCCTCGCGGCGCTCTCGCCGACGTACGCGCTCGGCTTCCTGGTCGGCCACTTCGGGACCGCGTTCTTCTCGCTCGCCGCCGTCGTGCTCGCGATCACGGGCGCAGAGGCGCTCTACGCCGACATGGGCCACTTCGGCCGCGCGCCGATCACGCGCGCGTGGCTGCTGCTCGTGTTCCCGGCGCTGGTCCTCAACTACATGGGGCAGGGCGCGCTCGTGCTCGAGCACCCGCGCGCGAACATCGCCAACCCGTTCTTCCTGCTGGTGCCCGGCTGGGCGCGGCGTGCCGATGGTGCTGCTCGCGACCGCCGCGACGGTGATCGCCTCGCAGGCCGTCATCACGGGCGCGTACTCGGTCACGCAGCAGGCGATGCAGCTCGGCTACCTGCCGCGCCTGCGGATCGCGCACACGTCCGAGACGGCGATCGGGCAGATCTACGTGCCGTGGATCAACTGGGCGCTGATGGTCGCGGTGATCGCGCTGGTGGTGACGTTCGAGAGCTCGGCGGCGCTCGCGTTCGCCTACGGCGTCGCCGTCACCGGCACGATCACGATCACGACGCTGCTGTTCTTCTACATCGTGCGCCACCAGCGGCGCGCGCCGCTGTGGATCGTGCTGCTCGGCGCCGGCGGGTTCCTGCTCGTCGACGTGCTGTTCCTCGCCGCCAACCTGACGAAGATCGCGCACGGCGCGTGGCTGCCGCTGCTGATCGGCCTCGCCGTCTTCACCGTGCTGACGACGTGGCAGCGCGGCCGCGAGCTCGTCAGCACCCAGCGCGAGCGCGACGAGGGGTCGCTGCGCGAGTTCGTCGACGAGCTGCACGCGCGCCGCCCGCCGCTGCAGCGCGTGCCGGGCACGGCCGTCTTCCTCAACCGCGCGAAGCACACCACGCCGCTGGCGATGCGCGCCAACGTCGAGCACAACCACATCCTCCACGAGCACGCGGTGATCCTCACGATCGAGACGCTGCCGCTGCCGCACGTGCCGCCCGAGCAGCGCCTCGCGATCGACGACCTCGGCTACACCGACGACGGCATCACCCACGTCGAGGCGCGCTTCGGCTACATGGACGAGCCGAACGTTCCGAGCGTGCTGCGGCTGGCCGCCGAGGCGGGCCTGGAGTGCCCGCTCGAGGTCGACGAGGCCTCCTACTTCCTCTCGACGATCGACCTGCACGTCGGCGGTGCGCCCGGCATGCGGCGCTGGCGCAAGCACCTGTTCGTCGCGACCTCGCGCATCACCGCCGACGCCGCCGAGTACTTCGGCCTCCCGCGCGACCGCACGGTGATCATGGGCTCGCGGATCGAGGTGTAGGCCCGGCGTCAGACGCCGGCGCCGGCGCCGACGCCGTTGCGCCGCGCGGCCGTCCCGCTCTCCAAGCCCGCGCGCGGCGGCCCGCTCTCGATCACGATGCGGCAGGGCCGTCTCGTGAGCAGGTAGGTCGCGGTCGGGCCGAGCGCGTGCTCGGACGGCGGCGCGTGGCTCGTGCCGAGGTAGATGATCTCCGAGCGGTTGCGCTCCGCCTCCTCGACGAGCGCGGCGCCGGCGTTGCGGGCGCGCAGCAGCCGCGTCTGCACCTTCAGGCCGGCGCGGCGGCCGGCGATGCGTGCGGCCTCGAGCACGCCGAGGCCGACCTGCTCCTCCTCTTCGAGGTGCGCGTCGAGCGGCAGGTGGCGCGGGACGCGCAGGATGTAGACGCAGTCGATCGGAGCGTCCGGGCCGACGAGCTTGGCGGCGGCGCGCAGTGCGCTGCCGTCGACGTCTGACGAGAACAGCGGCACGAGCGCCGAGCCGTACTCCAGCTCCTTGAACCAGGCGGGCGGGAGGCGGTGGGGGAGCCGGTGCGTCTCCCACGGGTCGCAGCCGATGCGGCGGCGGTAGAGGAAGTAGCCGACGACGCCGACCGTCAGCCAGCCCGCGCCGATGTAGCGCGCGTCGCCGTGCAGCACGATCAGCGAGACCCACGTCGCGAACGTGCCGATCCCGCCGACCACGGCGCCGACCGGGATCTCGTAGCCGCGGATGCGCACGTTGCCGCCGAGCTTGTACGGGCGCTCGGCGTCCGGCTGGCGCACGCGCAGGATCACCACCGAGGCGTGCGCGATCGTGAACGACATCATCGCGCCGAAGCTGTAGACGTTGCCGAGGAAGCTGTTGGAGCCCTGCAGCAGCAGCAGGCACGCGATCGCCGAGAAGAACACGATCGTGAACCACGGCGTGCGGTACCTGCGATGCAGCCGGGCGAAGACCTTCGGCAGCTGGCGGTGCTCGGCCAGCGACCACGACAGCCGCGAGATGCCGATCATGCCGGCGTTCGTCGCGATGATCAGGATCGTCGCCGCGAGGATCGCGACGTAGTAGGAGAGCACCTTCGTGACGCCGGCCGACAGGTGGAACGCAGCGATGATCCCCAGCACCGGATCGCTCTGGTAGGTCGTGCCAAGCTGCGTCGAGTAGGTCCCGCCGTGCTGCACGACCGGCAGCGCGGAGATGCCGATCGTCGTCATGCCGGCGTAGATGCCGAGCACCGCGATCAGCAGCAGGTTGACCGTGCGCGGCACGTCTCTGCCGGGATCGCGCGCCTCCTCGGCCATGTTCGAGACCGTCTCGATGCCGGTGTAGGCGAGCATCGAGATCGAGAACCGCGAACAGCAGCTGGCTGGCGGTCGGCGCGACGCCGAGGTGGACCTGCTGGACCAGCAGCTTCGGGTTGAGCGCGAGCACCGCGCCGATCGCGACGAGCAGCACCTGCGTCACGAGGTCGGCGACCGCGAGGCCGACGTTGAGCTTCGCCGACTCGCCGAGGCCGCGCACGTTGACCGCGACCAGCAGGACGATCACGACCATGCCGCCGAAGATGTCGCCCGGGTTGTGGCCCAGCGGCGCCCAGAACGCGCTCAGGTAGTGCGGCACGAAGAAGGCCGAGATCGCGATCGTGATGATGTAGTCGAGCGACAGTGCCCAGCCGGCGACGAACGAGGCGACCTCGTTGATCGCATGGCGCGCGAACGACGAGGAGCCTCCCGCCTCGGGGAACATCGACGCCGCCTCGGCGTACGTCTTCGCCGTCAGCGCGAAGAGGCCGCCGGCGAACATGAAGACGACCGGCGTCAGCCCGAGCGCATACGCCGCGACCAGCCCGAGCGAGTAGTAGATCGACGAGCCGAGGTTCCCGTAGGCGGTCGCGAACATGCCGGGCACCCCGACGGTCCGGCGCAACCCATGCGACTCGACTCTGGCCATCTTTGCCTCCGAGGATCGGGGCGAGGGCATCAAGGAAACGTCAAGATCCGCGTGGGCGCCATGAAGATGGCGTGAAGGAGCCGTATGCTCGCCTCATCTGAGCGACCAAGGAGACGAGGCGATGACCGCGGCGCAGACGAGATGGGGAACCGGCGCGAACGCGGAGGCGATCCAGGCGTGGGACGGGCCGCTGTACGACCGCTTCGTGCGCTTCCGCCACATCGTCACGACCGGGCTCGGCGCGCACGGCACCGCGGCGCTGCGCTTCGCGCCGCCGCAGCCCGGCGCGCGCGTGCTCGACATCGGCTGCGGCTTCGGCGACACGACGCAGGAGATCGCCGCGCTGATCGGGCCGGAGGGGGAGGCCGTCGGCGTCGACGCGGCCGCGCGCTTCGTCGAGACGGCGACGCGCGAGGCGGCGGAGGCCGGCGTCGCGAACGCGCGTTTCGCGGTCGCCGACGTGGAGGTCACGCCGTTCGCCGAGCGCTTCGACTACGCCTTCTCGCGCTTCGGGACGATGTTCTTCGCCAACCCGGTGGCGGCGCTGCGCAACGTGCGCGAGGCGCTCGAGCCCGGCGGCCGGCTCGTGATGGTGGTGTGGCGGCGGCGGATCGACAACGACTGGCTCTACCGCGCGCAGACGATCGTCGAGCAGATCGTGCCGCGTCCGGAGGAGCACGACGAGCCGACGTGCGGGCCAGGACCGTTCTCGATGGCGGACGCGGACACGACCAGCGACATCCTCCAGCGGGCCGGCTTCGCCGACGTGTCGCTGCGGCGCTGCGACATCCCGATCCTCGTCGGCAATGACGTCGAGGAGGCGATCGACATGACGATGAGCATCGGGCCGGCGGGGGAGCTCCTGCGGCTCGCGGGCGATCGCGCGGCGCACCTGCACGGCGAGGTCCATGCGGCCCTGCGCGAGGGGCTGGCCGAATTCGACGGCCCCGACGGGCTGCGCGCGCCGGCCTCGACGTGGATCGTCACGGCGGTCGTGCCGGCGGAGGCCGCTGCCTGAGGGCGATGCGCCCGCTCAGGCCGGCGGGCGCGCATTGCTACCGTCGGGCGCTGTGCCCGCCGCACGCCCGCTCCGCCCGCTGCCGCTCGCCGCGCTGACGTTCGCCTGCGCGGCGGGGCTGGTGGTGCTCTACCTCGTGTTCGTGCGGACGCACGCCGGGCAGCGGGTCGACGACGCGGCCCTCGTCGGGCGACTCGCCTCGCCGCGCGGCCGGCAGGCGGCGAGCGACCTGCTGACGACGATCAGCGCCGGCTCGGTTGCGCTCGTGCTCGCGCTGCTCGCGGGGCAGGCGCTGGTGCGCCGGCGCGTGGCGCTCGCCGTCGTTGCCTTCGCCGTGATCCTCGGCGCGGTCGCGACGACGGAGGTGCTCAAGCACGTCGTGCTGCCGCGGCCGTACCTGGTGTCGTCCCCGATCCCGCAGAACACCTTCCCGAGCGGCCACACGACGACGGCGTTCGCGGTCGGGATCGCGGCTGCGCTGGCGGCGCCGCCGCGCTGGCGCCGCCTCGTCGCGGCGGGGGCGTTCCTCTACGGCACGGCGATCGGCGTCGCGACGATCGCCGCCGGCTGGCACCGCCCGAGCGACGTCGCGGGCGCGCTGCTCGTCGTGACCGGCTGGGCGGCTGCGGTGGTGCTCGTGGTCACTCTGCTCGACCGCGACGCGTTCGGCCGCGACCTCGTCGAAGCGGAGGAGCGGGGCGGCGCGGCGCGGTCGTCCTGGGCACGCGCAGCGGACCTGAAGGGCTACGTCCTCGTGGCGCTCGGCGCGCTCGCGCTCGGCTGGGTCGCGACGGTCGCGATCGTCGCCGGACACCGCGCGGGCGCGATCGAGCTGACGAAGCTCAACGCGGCGTTCGTCGCGGCGTGCGCCTGCATCGCCGCGCTCGCGGCCGTGCTGCTCGCGGCGCTGTTGGCGGTGCTGCGCGAGGCGCTGCCCGCGGCGCGTGCGTGATGGCGGGCTACGGCCGGGCGAAGGCGACGACCGGAATCGAACCGGTGTACACGGCTTTGCAGGCCGCTGCGTAGCCACTCCGCCACGTCGCCCAGAGGCTCCATAGCCTAGTCGACCGCACGCTCCCACCGCCCGCCACCGTCACGCCGCCACCGCCGCCCGGGCGTTGGTAGGCTTGCGTCTCCCAGGGGCGATTAGCTCAGCTGGGAGAGCGCCGCCTCGACAAGGCGGAGGTCACTGGTTCGAGCCCAGTATCGCCCACCTCACGGAAGCCCCGGTCCGCCGGGGCTTCTGGCGTTCTAGGGGGGCTGGGATCGTCGGTGTGGCGGGGAATCTCCCCACTCCGGTTGTTCCCCGTCGCTCCGGTGCGGCGTCGAGATGGGGAGCGTCGGGGAGCCGGTGGGCACGCGGCGATGTACGTGATTTGTACGTTGCCGGTACGTCCCGCGACCGTGTGGGAACCGGAAATCGGCGCCAGCCGACACACCGCGACGCACCCCGGTCGTGCGCTGTCGCCCGCCCTCGCGCGTGCCTGACTTGAGGACACGCGGACGCGGGCCGGCACACACGGGGAGGGGGGGTAGGCGGACGATCCGGGTTCTCGCGCGGAACACCTCGAAAGGCTCCTCGGATCGAGCCGCCGCTTCGCGATCGAGCTGCCGCTACCGTGGAGGGACCGACCACACCACCCCTTCCGAAAGCATTTCGATAGCCCAGACGGCGAGTACACGATGCTTGACTCGCTGCTTGGAAGACGGCGGTGGGTGGACTCGCGTGATGACGACTGCGTCCAGCTCGCAGACATCATCGCTGGCACGGTGCGTATGACGATCGAGAAAGGGCTGCGGTCAAGCCGACGCCAGGCGTACGACGCCCTTCGCCTCGTCATGGCAGACGTGCAGGGGTGGTGCTTCCACCTCTACCGCTATCGAGATGCACCGCATCCGGATCTTCGTCGCTATCCGCTGCTCCGCGCGTGGCCGCAAGAGCCTGCATTTACGCGCCGTGTGAGTGGCGTTCTCGTCGCGTGAGCACCGCGGCGGCGCCGTCAGCCGGCAGCGAGGGCGGGCGCGAGGTCTGCGGCGGTGGTTCTCGATCGTCTCGGGGATCGAGACGGTGAGGTGGCCGTCGCGTTCGAGGATGCGACGCGGACCGAGCATCGTGAGTCCGGCGATGCGGCTGGTGCCGGGTACGTAGCGGATGACGTGGCCCTCGGGGGTCTCCTCGCCCTCGCCGGGCTGGGGCTTGCCGACGTGCAGGTAGAGCACGTCGTGCTCGGCGTCGTAGTCGGCGTGGTCGAAGGTGACCGGGCCGATCGTGATGTTCACGCGCTTCATGGCCCGGGTGCTCACACGTCGCGCGGTCGCACGGCGATGCCCAGCCGTTGCACGCCGCGCAGCAGCTTCTCGTCAAGCGTGACGAGCCGGCATTTGAGAAGTCGCGCGAGCGCGACGTAGTGCGCGTCGTAGGTCTTCGCCCAGCCGAACTGCTCGGAAACCTCCCATGCGGCCTCTGTGAGCCCGTCGGGGGCGACCAGCTCGATCGGGCTGGCGAGCACCCGCGAGAGCATCGTGCGACCGCGCGCGGGCTCGATCTCGCGGCGCCACACCATCTCGTGCAGGACGGAGCTAGCCTCGATGGTCAGCAGGTGCGGAGCGACGAGGCGATCGTTGGCGAGTCGGGCAAGCCCGATCGGGCTGTGGCTCGCGGCGACGGCGACCGACGCGTCGATGACGAGCACGGCTCAGTGCCCGGCGCGGGAGCGGTGCAGCGCGGCGACCCAGTTGCGCGCCGGTGATCCGTCGTCGCCGGTCTTCCACTCGTCGGGCAACTCAGCCATCGGGTACAGCTCGTCCTCGATCGTCCGCACGTCGGCGTCCTCGATGAGCTGCTTTGCACCCATGCGCTGCGCGCGCACGCGGCCTTCTCGAATCCAACGGCGAACGGTGTCGGGACTGCGGCCGACACGGGATGCTGTCTCAGCGACGGTGAGCATGGAGCAAGCGTACGGGCGTAAGCAGACGATCTCTACAGCACGCGTGTGGTGCTTGGCGGCTCCGGCGCCCGCTGCCGACTACGCTGGCCCGGTGCCGACGCCCGAGCGGCCATCGAGGCAAGAGCTGATCGACGCGACCGTGCGCGATCCGCTGGCCGACTGGCCGGCGGTCCTCGAAGCGCGGCGGCGGCCGATGTCCGAGCGCTTGGCGCTGGCGCTGAGCTGGAACAAGCTCGCGTCCGAGCTGCGTGCCGGCCTCGCGGCTGCCATCGAGCGCGAGCCGCAAGAGGCGCGCGACGAGGCATCCGGTGCGTCCGGCGACGACCGCTGAGCCGACGCCTGTACGTAATCCGTACGTTCCGGCGACGGCACGAGGCAAATCAGCGGACACGCCGGCCGACGCGATCGCCCACCACACGGGCGATTCCGGGTGGTCAGTGAGCGCCCGCGGGGCGAAATGCCCTCCGCCTCGACAAGGCGGAGGTCACTGGTTCGAGCCCAGTATCGCCCACTGAACTGGTCGTCGCGCAAACCATTGGCGCGACGATCCGGTAGGTGGGAAGGATCTCGGCGCGGGAGTTGACGCGCAGCTCTTGGATCAGGATGCGGAGCAGCGCCTTGGTGTGTTCGGGGTTGCCTTGGCGGATGGCGTCTTCGAGCGCGTTGGCGGTGGCCTGCAGCTCGGCGGTGTCGGGCGCGTGCGGGGCTTCTGCGGCCAGCTCGTGGGCGAGCTGCTGGTCTTGGTCCCGCAAGCCGTCGAGCTTGGTCTGGAGGGCGTCCATGCGGCTTTGGAAGCGCTTTGCGTCGAGGTCGCCGTTCTCGAAGGCGTCGAGGTAGCGGTCGATCGCGCGCTCGGCGCGCTCGATCTCGGCGGCGATGGACGCGCGGCGGTCTTCGAGCGCCGCCCGCACGTCCTGCTCGCCCTCGGCCGCCTGTTCGATCGCTTGGCGGATGAGGTGGCCGTCGCGGTAGATGCCGGCGAGTTGCTCGATGACGGCGTCCTCGAGTCTTTCGCGGGGGATGCGGTCACCGTCGCATGCTTTGGGTCCACGCTTCTGTCGGCCGGAGCAGGCGTAGTAGTGGTAGAGCCCGCCGTTGCCTCTGGCGGACATGCCGACGTAGGCACGGCGGCACCGCCCGCAGCGCAGCAGGCCGGAGAGCAGGAAGTCGCTGCGTTGCCCAACGCGCTGCGCGCAGTCCTCGCCGCGCTCCTTGAGCAGCTTCTGTGCGCGCTTGAACGTTGCCTCGTCCACGAGGCCGGTGTGCTTGCCGTCGAAGGTCTGCCCGCGCCAGTGGACCTGGCCGACGTATGCCTCGTTGCGCAGGATCAGCAGCACGACCGCCGGCTGCCAGCCCTGCCCGCTCCGCGCCGGTGCATGCTCCGTATCGAGCAGGCGGGCGATCGAGACGGCGCCGTGGCGGCCGGCGGTGTAGAGGTCGAAGATGCGACGTACGATCGGCGCCTCGCGCTCCTCCTCGACCAGCTCCTTGGCGTCGTTGCGGCGGTAGCCATACGGCACGCGACCATTCGGCCAATAGCCCTGCTTCGCGCGGCGCTCGATGCCGGCGGTGACGCGGTCCACGATTGTTGCGTGCTCAAACTCGGCGAACACGCCGAGCATCTGCAACATCATGCGACCAGCGGCAGAGCCCGTGTCGAACGGCTCCGTCGCCGACCGCAGCACCACGTTCAGGCGGTCCAGTTCCTCGGCGAGCTGCGCAAGCTGACGCACCTTGCGGCTGAGGCGGTCGACGCGGTAGACGAGCAGCAGGTCCGCGCCGCCGCGCGTCGTGAGGTCAAGCGCGGCTTGGAGGCCGGGCCGGTCGAGCTTCGTGCCGGTCGCGCGGTCCTCGTAATGCGCAACGATCCGCCAGTCCTCCTGCGAGGAGCAGAACGCTTGCAGGCGGTCCTTCTGCGAATGCAGCGACGTCGGCTGGTTCTCCTCGTCCGTCGAGATGCGGGTGTAGAGACAGACGCGAGTCATCGCCATCCCTCCTCGATCGGGGCGGGTGCGCCGAGTGGCGAGAGCGCGTGCCAGAACCCCGGTCGGTCCTTACGCCAGCGGCGGCCGAGCGCATCGGCCAGGTCCAGCGGTTCGAGATCGGAAGCGGGCAGCGCCTCCAGTCGCAACGGCACGCGGCGATCGTTGTCGAGCGGCTGCCAGATCGGGCCCAGCGGTCCGAACTCGCGCAGCTCCGGCATAGTCGCCACGAACACTGGCCAGCCGTCGCCGAGCGCCGTCGCGCTCGCTGCTTGCGCGGCGGCCTCGGCGAGCGTGCGTGCGCGACGGGCGCTGGGAACGACGAACAGCAGACAGCGCCGTTGGCTCGTGTAGCCGGCTGCCTTGCGGTAGCGACGCAGCTTGCGCTCAAGCACCGCCCCGGGCTCGGTGCCGCGATCCCACTCCAACACGCAGTCCACGACTCCGGCCGGTGTGGAGAGCAGGAACCCGGCGTCGGGCACGAGCCCGACGCGTTCCAGTCCCGGCTCGTCTTTCAACTCCGCCGAGCCTGACCACCTCACGACACCGAGCGCGGGATGCGGAAGCGTAGCGGCGATGAGGTCGGTGACGAACGTGTTGGTCTCGAGGCGGTGCGCGAGCTGTGGATGCGCGCCCCAGTTCTCCCGCTGTCTCCACGGCAGCCGTCTGCGGTCCACGCCGAGGCACGCGGCGGCGATGTGCGCGCCGGCCTCATCGAGCAGCCAGTGCGCCTGCGGCTTCCCATACGCGAACGGGCGCGGCGGATAGAAGCGATCCAGCACACGAGCGCGGTAGAGGAACAGCAGCCGATCCATCGCCCGACGACGACCCGAGAAGAACAACAGCGTCAGCTGGCTCGACGTGAGGATCCGATGCTCGTAGAGCGCCAGCGCGATCTCACGATCACGGTCGGTCAAATGGTTCGCCAGCTCCATCAGCCGATCGGCGGTCAGCCGACCACGCAGAGCACGAGAACTTGAAGAACTCATGCAGGACCACCTATGTCGGCTTTCACCGGCCGGCGCGATCCGCCGCCACGGCGGCGACCTCGCCCCTTCGCGGGCCGGCGGGTCGTGACGGGCAAACCGCCACCCAAACGGCCGGGGATAGCGCCGGACGATCGGCGCCGGCGATCCGGCGTGCTGCGGGTGAGGACGAGCGCGAGCAGGCGCGCCGCTTCGCGCTCCTGCCCCTCGCTCATCACCACCACCTGCGGGCATCCAAGCCCAAGCGAATCTCTCTCCATATGTGTGACGACCGGCGCAAGAGTCGAAACACAACAGATAGGTCGATCCGACCCCCTCTGCGGTACACCGACCCCGCACGCTCTGACCGTCTGTCAGCGCCGTGTCAGTCATGTGTCAGCGCCTCCTCGCCATCGCGCGAGGGCAGCGCGACGAGCTGGCGCTCGAACACGACCAGCAGCTCGGAGAGCGGCACGGACAGCCCGCGCGAGAGCGCGATCAAGATCCGGAACGTCGGGTTGATCTCGCCGCGCTCGATCGCACCCACGTAGTTGCGATGCAGCCGCGAGCAGAACCCCAGCTCCTCCTGACTCAGCCCGCGTCGCGCGCGCAGCTCACGTACCGCCCGGCCCAACGCGAGGTGCGCGTCCGACTGCTTGCGCGCCTTCGGCGCCGCCACGGCGCTCATCGCGCCCACCGGACCAGACGCGCCCGTTCCCCACGCACGATCTCGACGGCCGCGATAGACGACCGCCGCACCACACGGATACGGTATTCCCGCATCGAAGATCACCTCTTCGGTGCCAGGCCCGGGGGCGTTCCAGCGCCGCCCGGGCCACCTATTTACATTGTCGGCCGACGACCAGACCAGACTCGCCCGCGGATCTCAAGCCCAGCGTCAACGATCCGACGCACGACTGGCGTCGCGGCTACGACCCTCGACACCTTCGTCTACGCGACGCGTTCTATAACCCGCGTCGGCGACACTCCGGCCTGAGGATGCTCTCACCGGGCCGCTGTTCGGAAGTCGGCGAAACCTAAGACTGCGGGCGTGATGCTGGCAAGGTGTGTGTCCGCGAACTCACGGGAGAATCATCTCTGGACGCGGGCGCGATCCCGGGCACGCTGGCGCAACGTGGCGCGCACTTCATCGTGAATCGTCGTGGACGTCTCCGCGGCTGTCTCAACGGATACGACGACTGCATAGCGCACGGTCTTTCCGGCTCCGAGCCGCTGGCCGTCGTCCATGCATTCGACGTGGATCGGGAACGCGTCGCCATCGCCGAACACCATCGCCCGCGTCCCCTGGACGATCTCGTGCTGGAGGCTTCCCCGCCGGACGGCATTGTGGTCGGCGTCGGTCCGATCGCCGCCAGCCAGGTTCGTATCGGGCGTGGCGAAGTAGACCTTCGCGCCGCGGTACCGAGTGAGCTGGCCGACAGTGGGCGCCGTATACGCGAGAGTGATCGTGAAGCGGTGCCATTCCGCCCTTGCACGCAGCGACGGCGGCAGCGGCAGCTCGTAGCTGTGGCGCTGGTCCCGCTCGATGTGTCCGCCGGCAACGAGCACGGCCCGGTTCGTCGCGGCGCTTCCGAGCCGAGTAGTGTCGAGCCGTCCATAGCCCAGAAGCGCGGTCAGGCGGCGCCGAGCCTGCTGTCTGTTGAGTGCGAGTTCCTGACGGAGTCTCGCCTCCCATTCGCCCCAGCTGCTCGCGTGGACGAGAAGGGCGCGTACAAGCAGTGGGTGATACTGCGCGTCCGGGAGCGGCGCGTCGTCAGCACCAGGTGTGCCCGCTTCGAGAATGTCAAACAAGCGGCTGGCCTCGCGGGTCACCAGAGCCGTGGCGTTACTGGTGCCAGCGGTGAAGACCGTGCTGTCTGTCGCGCCCGATCGACCGGGAGCCGCAACCTGGAGGCCCGGGCCGGTGGTGGCTCCCTGTGCCAGTTCGACGGAAACCGTCTCCTCACCGCCGCTGATGACCGGGCGCACGTAGAACGCCCGGCCGCCGGCATGGTGAAGATCCGGCTTGATAGAGCGGCCAACGCCCGGTCCCGTCGCGCCGAAGTGGGCAGGCGCACCGGCATGGGTGATATCCCACACCGTGTCTGACACGTCGATGTCGCCAAATCCGTCGTCGTGAGTCGCACCTACAGTCATGGCATTGAGCGCGTCGCCTGGGGGCAGAACGCCGCGCAAGAGCGTCGCGTCGCAGACGACGCGGGTCATTGCCGATCGTGCCGCATCGGGATCGCTCGCGGCGCCAGCGGGGATGACAACCGGGTCGAGGTGGTTGCCCGCACTCACGACGAAAAGCAGGTTGTATGAGTAAGAAAGCCAGTCGAGGAGACGCCCGACGGGGCTCATCCTCCGCGAAAGCGCCCGCGCCTGCGCACCAATGGACAGGTTGACGATTCGTACGCTGGGCGCGGCCGCTTCCCGGCCGTCGTCTCCCTCGATGATGCGTTTGATCGCGCCGTGCAAGAGGTCGGTCAGCAGCCGGCTCGGGACGGCCTGCTCAACGCCCGCGGCAAACTCGTGGGGACGCATGATGGGCCGCACATACAACGGCCGGTCCAGCGGTACATCGCGCGACGAGAGGTCGCCGTGAATGATGAGCGAGGCCATCGCCGTACCGTGATTCCGCGACGACACAGGGTAGTTGTCGCCGAGCCCGTCGGGATCGTCGACCAGCAGCCGTCCAGCCAGGGCGTCGTGGTTCTGGAATGGCAGACCGTCCAGCAACGCGATTCGAGGAAGTCCGTCCACGCGCTGCTCCACAGGAAGTCCCACCTTAGCCACGGGGTCGAGAGTGGCTGGGGCGACATTCATCGGGGTGAACGGGCTGACGAACATGACGTCCTCGGTGGTGAGCAGGCGGATCGACGCCGCACCGTCGTTGAGGACTGCGTGGACCTGCTGAATCGGCAGTTCTGCCAGCAGGGCGTGGTAGCCGATGTCGCCAATCTGGGAACGGTCGAGGATGTGCCCGCCACTGGCCGTGACGATCTGCGTGACGTGCGATTCGGCTGCGGCGCGCTGTGCGCCATCACGTCGGTACCACAGCTCGACTTCAACCGGGACGGTGCTGACGGACTGGCCGACGACACGAAGGGTCTCCTGCCACCTCTCTCGCAGGCCGGTCTCCCGGATTCGGTCTTCCGGTCCCCAGCGTCGGATTGCGGTCAACTGCTGGAAGGCAGCCTTGAACCGCCCGAGTCCCTCTGCGAACGATGCTGACGGGTCCTTCTGCCAGACCGCGAAGAGTCGGAGCAGCTCGTCAATCGCCTTGGCATTCGACATCACCAAATAGAGCGAGTGCGGCACGGGCTTGTCAGTGCGACCCGCAACCCGCTCGGCCATGTGGAAGTCGTCGTCGGGATCGGCTTGGTCGCCAAGCATCTCTGAGAGGAACTCAAGGCCGTCAATCCGGTCGACCGCATTGCGGAAGTCTCTAACGCTGCCTGCGAGATCGAACACGACTACCAGGGCAGGATCAACCTCATCAGGAGTGTCTGCGGCCAGGCGAGCCCGCTCAGCGTCGAACGCCGCAGCAAGTTCGCGGAACTGAGGGGCAAGCCGTTCACCCTGCCGACCGCCGCTGGGCTTGGAGAGACGGGGCAAGTCCCGCTGGCGCTGTGTGGGCCGTTCAACGACCACCGGCGGGCCGAAGGCAAGGAGCGTCCGGCCTTCTGGGGTCACCCAGCTACCTGACCGTTCCTGTGCTCAAGGCGCTCCTGGACGATGCACCGCAGGTTGCTGTCCGGCAGTTCAAGCACCGCTCGCCGGCGCACGTCCAGCGCGAATTCCTCCAGCTCAGCAAAGCTCGCGCCAGCGAGCTTGTCAGCCAAGGTCCGCGGGGCGAATCCGAGGTCACCTCCCAGGCGCACGGCGAGCCGTTCCAGGAACCGAGTCGCCTGCGAGCGGCTCGGCGGTGTGAGTTCGGCGCGGATCTGGAAACGTCGCCAAGCGGCACGATCAAGCAACTCGCCGTGGTTGGTCGCGCCCACGAAGATCACATGCGCGGGAAGACGATCGATCTGCAGGAGCAGCGTCGAAACCACACGCTTGATCTCGCCAGTCTCGTGCTCGTCCGACCGCTCCTTGGCGATGGTGTCGAGCTCATCGAAGAAGAGGACGCACCGGCGGGTGCGGGAGAACTCGAAAGCGTTGTCAAGTCGCGCAGCGGTCTCGCCGAGGAAGCTGGACATCACGCCCTCGTAGCGAATCACATAGAACGGCAGCATCAGCTCGGAGGCAACCGCCTCGGCGACGCTGGTCTTGCCGTTCCCTGGAGGTCCAGACAGCAAGAGCCGGTTGCGCGGCTCGATCCCATAGCTCCGCAGCAGCTCTGCGCGCTTCTGCTCCTCGATCAGCTCGGTCAAGACCCGCCGTGGAACCGGCGCGAGTTCCAGGTCATCCAAACGGCGATTTGGGACGACCTCATGAACCAGGTCGCGAATAGCGGTGGCGCGATCGTCGCGGACGGGGCCTTGGCCGGTCGTAGTGATGAGTTGCGAGAGACGGTCGGCGAGCAGATGGTGCTGGTTGGCACGCTCCTCGGCGATCACGGCCTCGACCAACACGCGAAACCGGTCCCGGTCACCGGAACGCTCGGCCTCGACGAGGTCCAGGAGCAGATCTGCGCGCGCCATCTCCGGTGTCCCTCAGCCGCGTGATGCTACTCGCGCAGGCCTAGCACGGCGCTTGTTTTCCTTCTCGGACGTCTCCTGTCTGGCGCGGCGACCCGGCAGCTCATCGGGCTCGCGACAGCCTCGAAAAAACGCCTGTAGATCGTGGCCAGCCACCCTGCCAGGGTACCGGCTACGCCGGTCAGCGCATTCGACTCTGCGCGTGTATGCAGTACCGCCTGCATGCGATCCAAACGAAGCGCCCGCCTAGACGGGCATGCTGTGCGGTGGGACCCGAGCCAGCACGGTGCAACGAATAGGCATCAAGACCGCCAGGAAGCGCTACGTCCCTGCGAGCGGTGGTGGCACCAAGAGATGGTTTGTACGACGCCAAGTTCTCTCCACTTGGTTTGGAGCCCCGCACGTGCGGGGCTTTTCTTGTTCTGGGGGCGTGGATCGCCGGTGTGGCGGGGAATGCGGCGACTCTCGTTGCTCCCCGGCGCTCCGGCGTCGTGGCGGACCGGGGAGCGTGGGGGCAAGCGGACGTCGTCGCAAGGAGTCAGCGCTCGACGGCCTCGCCGGCCCAGCGCCGTATCTGCTCGATGAACGCGAGCGTGGCGCGACGGTCGATCGGCGGCTCGTCGTCTTCCTCGTAGCGGAACTCGACCGCCCACGGGTTCAGCTCGACCGCATCGACCACCGACGACGGGGCGTCGATCTCGTGCTCTTCGAGCAACCGGATCAGGTAGTGGAGCTGGTGGGTCTTGCCGTACTCGATCTCGTGCGCAGCGAGCACCGCCTTGATCGACTTCTCGACCGCCTGCTGCGCGTGGAAGCCGACGATCGCATCGAGGATCTCGTCGTTGTCGACAACGACCCGCACGAGCATGATGTCGCCGTCGGCCCGCCGCAGCAGTCTTCGGGCGAGGTCGCGCCCGTCACGCCGCGGCAAACTCGCGACCTTCGCTCAGCGCGGCGTGGACGACCGTGTTCTTCACGCCGCCCCACTCCTCCGCGTAGGCCTCGCTCACGACCAGCACGTCGATCGGCACCCCCAGCGACGCGACCTCACGACCGAGCCGAACCATCTCGGCATGACGGTTCGGCACGTCGCGCTCGATCACGAGGAAGTCGAGGTCGCTGTCCGGCCCCGCGTCGCCTCGTGCATGCGAGCCGAACAACAGCACCCGCGCTGGCTGGTGCGCAGCCGCCGCGAGCCGCCGCCCGGCCGCCTCGATCACATCGACGGAGATCATGCGCGAACGGTATCGGAGGCCGTCGTCAGCGACCAGCCGTTGGACGACGTGGCGCTCAACGGGCTCACGGTCGGCGTGCTGCGTCGGTGGCAGGCGCGGCTGATCGCGGAGGGGATGGCCAGCCGGACGTGTCGTGTCGATTCTCGACTGAGTCGCGGATCAGAGAGCGTCGTGTGCCGGCTTCTGCCTGCGACTGACACCGACTCGGTCGGCCCTTTCGTCATAGAACCTGCTCAACGCGGCGATCTGACGTGTGAGGATCGTGGTGGGGTCGCTGCTCGGGGTCACTCTGGCCATGATCTGGCTGAGGTAGGTGTGCATCTCACCCAACGCGTCATGCAGTTCGCGGACGGCTCTCCGAAGTGGGTCGGCTGTGCCGACGCGCGTACCAATGCGATGTTCTACTTGCCAAAGCGCTAGCAGTGCTTCGGTCAGAGCGGGCAATCTGGCTGGGATGTCTGCGGTCCACTTCTCCAGATCCAATACCGCCGAGGGTTCGAGAGACGGATCGGCCATTCTGACTCTGGCAACTGCATCGCACGCACAGTCGATGACGTCGCGCAGGTCGTCGATGCGTGCCAGATGACGCTCAATGCGAGCTCGTGCGTCGGCGCGCCGATCTAAGATGAGCGGGGATGCAACGCCTGTGACGCCAACGACGCCAGATACGATCACGGCGATGGTCGCTGTATCCATGGTTCGTGAAAACCTCGCACAGTCTCCCGTACTCATGGGCCAGTCGGCTGTACGTGTGGAGTACGTCCCGGCGGTGGTGCGAGACAAACCCGCGCCGCGATCGGGTGTGTCCGATTCGTGCCTCACGCCTGGACGAGCGGAACCGAACCGGTATACACGGCTCTGCGGGCCGCTTGTGGTCAGCGGTTGAGATCACAGGCATGTGCGGTGGCGCTTTCGTGCTCCGGTCGGGATGCTGCACGCCAGCGGCCTGAGGCCCGTTTCGCATGAGAACGATCGGCCGCCCGCTGTACGCTGCTGCCGTGGATCCGGCAAGACGAGCAGTCCCGGCGGATAGCGCGCTGGACGCTGATGGCGTTCGTGACCCGCTGGCGAATCCGGCGGCGGTGCTCGCTGCGCGGCAGCGGCCGATGGCTGAGCGGTTGGCGGTGGCGTTGAGCTGGAACAGACTCGCGTCGCAGCTCCGTTCTGGCCTCGCTGAGGCGATGAGAGGCCCGACGGCGCGCCGGTGACCGAGCCGCCGGACTTCGACGCGCTGGAGCTGTTCCGCGCGCTTGGTCGTCACGAGGTCGAGTACGTCACCGTGGGCGGCGTGGCCATCCAGGCGTACGGCGGCCAGCGCATGACGCAGGATCTCGACGTGGCCATCGCCGCGTCGAAGGAGAACATGGAGCGGCTCGCAGCGGCGCTCGTGGACGTTGACGGGCGCATCCTCGGCCCGGACGGGCAGCGGTCGAAGTCGATCCCGTCGGCGGCGCTGCTCGCGTCGGGCGACGAGTGGCATCTCATCACCGTGTACGGGCTGCTGGACGTGCTCACGCTGCCCGCGCACCTCGGCTCGTTCGCTGACGTGCGCGCTCGTGCTCATGCCGTGCAACTCGGTGACCTCTCCATCCCGATCGCTCACCGCGACGACCTGCTCACGATGAAGCGAACCGCCGGACGGCCGCAGGATCTCGCCGATGTGCGTCTGCTCGAATCACTCGGCGACGAACCCTGACCGACGACTCCGGTTCTCGCGATCGGCAACGTCGATCCCACATAGCCGGGGTAGCGCGTTCGCGCGCAGGCAGGGATGCTCCGGCGATGGATGAGGACGCCGAGTACGCGCGCCTGAGGGACCGCTACGTCGAGCGCAATCCGGCGATCATGGGCGGCGCGCCGGTGATCCGTGGCACGCGCGTTCCGGTCCGGACCGTCGCCGGGCTGATCGAACGGGGCGAGTCTCGCGAGATCATGCGCGAGGACTACCCGCAGGTGCCGGAGGAGGCGTACGCCGTGGCGGTCGAGTGGGTGCGCGCGAACCCGATTCGCCGTTAGCGCCTGACACCAGTGCGATCAGAATGGCGGCCCAGGTCGGCATGGCGCAAGCCTAGAAACGAGCACGGACACAAACCGGCTCGGTCCACTCGTTGCCCAACCAGCTCGGTCACGGTGAACGAACTGCGAGACTGCGGCTTGTGGAGCAACTTTGGCCGACCCGTTGGTACGCATTCGTGCAGCGGCTGTTGGTCGCTCTCCGTGTGACCGTGTGACCGTGTGGTTGACGAGATCTCTGGTGTGACGGCTGCGGATCCGCTGACACTGCCCGCGGACCTCGGCGAGCGGGCGAAGATGAACACCAGGGCTTGCGAAGCGCTCGCGAGGTTGGTCGACTGACGCGCGGGCTATGGGACTGCTCGACTCTCTCAGCGGCGGGAAGGACCGCGACGACAGCGAGGCCGATCGCCTCCGTGCGGAGGATGTCGCGCGCGTCGAGGCCGGATCGATCCCGCTGGCCGCTGAGCGCCGCATGCGCAGGCTGGCCGACGGCGGGACCGCCTTCACATCCGGTCTGTCGGTCGCGGACTTCGCGCTCTGCCGCGAGGCGGGCGTGCGGCCCGTCAGCCAGGTGATGGGCAGCTCCGTCTACCAAGTGGGATGGCAGAACTATCCGTGGAGCACCGGGTGGCAGCCTGACGGCTTGGGCTTCGAGCTGGAGACGCTCTCCGATGCCTGGAACCGCGCTCGGGCGCTCGCGCTCGGGCGCCTCGCCGAGGAGGCGGAGCTCGCAGGCTGCCACGCGGTCGTCGACGTCACGTTCGCCAACCACCGCCATGAGTTCCTCGGCGGCGAGATCGAGATCGCCGTCAACGGGACCGCCGTCGTGCTCGAAGGCCAGCCGCCCGCCCAAAGCGGACCCGTGCTGACCGATCTCTCGCTGCCCGACTATGTGCTGCTGCTGCGCGCCGGCTACGACCCGGTCGGTGTCGTCGCCGCCACCTCGGTCCTGTACATCGCTCCCGGTGCCAGGACGCAGCGGCTGACCGGCCTGCTGCAGGGTCTTTCGCAGCCCAACCAGGAGCTGACCGACTACACCGCGGGCCTCTACGCCGCGCGCGAGCAGGCACTCGCGCGGGCAAACCAGGAGGCGTGGCGCAGCGGCGCGACGGCGGTCGTCGGCCTCTCCCTCGACCGGCACATCGCGGTGCGCGAGGTCGACCAGACGGGCTCCAAGCGCGAGGACTTGATCGTCACCTTCCACGTCATCGGCACCGGCATCGTCCAGCGCGGCGAGCACCGGCGCCTCGAGCCTGGGATCCAGCCCGTCGTCCGACAAGGAGCACCCCGTCCATGAGCAGCTACGACCCGACGTCGCTCGAGGGCGTCCCGGAGTCCGGGCGCACGCGCCTGGAGCAGAACAAGCGCGGCCTCTTCACGTCCGACCTCTCGGTCAGCGAGTTCCTGCTCATCAAGGAGGCCGGGTTCGAGCCGCTCGGGCTCGTCGTCGGCTCCTCGATCTTCCATATCGGCTTCCAGCAGTCCAACTGGAGCAAGAGCCAGGAGATGACCGTCCTCTCGGAGGCGATGTACACCGCCCGCGAGCTGGCGATGACGCGCATGGAGGAGGAGGCCGATCAGCTCGGCGCTGACGGCGTCGTCGGCGTGCGCCTCGACGTCGGCCGCTACGAGTGGGGGCAGAACCTGGCGGAGTTCATCGCGATCGGAACCGCGATTCGCCACCGCGACGGCGAGATGCACCGTGCGCCCAACGGCCGGCCGTTTACGAGCGACCTGTCCGGCCAGGACTTCTGGACGCTGCTGCAGAGCGGTCACCGGCCGGTCGGGATGGTGCTCGGCTCCTGCGTCTTCCACGTCGCCCACCGCGGGATGTTCAAGGCGATGCGGCAGACCGGTCAGAACGTCGAGTTGCCGAACTTCACGCAGGCGCTCTACGACGCACGCGAGCTGGCGATGGAGCGCATGCAGACCGAGGCGGAGGCGCTCCAGGCAGAGGGAATCGTCGGCGTCCAATTGCACGAGCACAACCACGGCTGGGGCAGCCACGTGATCGAGTTCTTCGCTGTCGGCACCGGCATCGTGCCGCACGGCGACGGCCGGACGATCCCTGCTCCCACACCGGTCCTCGACCTGTCCTGACACTGTCGCGGTCCGGTCCTCTGGACGCATGCCAACCCGTGCCGGCGGTCGCCCGTCTCGCCCCTGGGATGTGACCAGCATCGGGCGTGCCACGCAAGCGCCGCTACGGCCGGCTCATCTGAGCGCGGCGAGATACGCCACGAGCACGCGCAAGCGCGCATGGGGGAGGCGCCCGAAGGAGGGCATCGGTGCCCGAGGATCCAAGATCGCATGCTTGATCGCGTGAGCATCCAGCCTCGCGCCAACATGGGTCAGTACTGGCCCTGGCCCGTGGTTGCCCGCGGTGCCGATGCGATGACAGGCCAGGCAACCCAACATCCCAACCTCGTTCGCACCTGCGGAGCCGCGGTGCGGAACGCCTGCATCGACGCTGCCGAACGGATCCCGCATGGCTGCTCGGTACTGCGTCGACGCACAACCGCCAACAGCACCCAGCAGCGCGACCAGGAGCAGCCCGGTCACAGACGCACGCCTCCTCACCAGCCGAACGGTAAGTAACTGCATCGGCTTGTGCGCCGCATCCGGGCCGTCACACCCTTGATGACAGCACCGCTCCGCGCGGTCGCCCGGTCTGACGTTTCGCGCGGCCTCGCGGTACATGTCGTCGGCAGTGCCCTCGCGGAGCGGGGTAGCAGAACTGCTACCCTCCGCCGCATGCCGACGATCCCTCAAAGAGAGCTCCGCAACAACATCGGCGAGGTTCTGCGCCGTGCAGAGGCCGGCGAGGAGTTCACGATCACCGTTTCCGGCCGGCCGGCCGCGCACCTGGGCCCGGCTGCCCCGCAGCAGTGGGTCAGCGGCGTACGGCTGCGTGCGATCTGGGCGACACCGGCGCCGGAGACGCTCGCGCAGGACCTCGAGCGGCTCCCTGGCGGTCTGGTCGACCCGTTCGCCTAGCCGGTGAGAGCGCTCCTCGACACGTCGGTGCTGATCGCCGACGACGGACCGGACGGCCTCGAAACCGCGATCAGCGCCGCATCGCTGGCGGAGCTGCACTTCGGCGTCCTCGTCGCAAGAGACGACGACGAGCGTGCCCGGCGAGCACAGCGCCTCGGCATCGTCGAGGCAACCTTCCATCCGCTGCCCTTCGACGCCGCGGTCGCCCGAGAGTGGGGGCGCCTGGCAGCCGCGGTCGTCTCCCGCGGGGGACAGCCGCGCCGACGCGCCGTGGATCTCGTGATCGCAGCGACAGCCAACGCCCACAACGTGCCGCTGCTGACGCACAACGTGAAGGATTTCCACGACATCGTCGACCTCGTCGACGTGCGCGCTCCCTGAAGCTCCCGTCCCTTTGCGCCCGCGTACCGGCTTCGACCGAACGGTCAGCCTTCTAGAGTGACGCGGGATGGTCGAAGGTGACCGGGCCGATCGTGACGTTCACGCACCCCATCCGGCCCATCCCGGGCTCGAGGGGGCGCCGCTGCCATAGCCGTTGCCACCCTTGGACCGCAACGACCGACCGTCGAACCCGATGTTGTCGATCGGCGTACCGACCTCGTCGAGCGTCGCGTCGGGTGCTCGACCCGTGGCGCGCTGCTCTGCTGCCACGCGTTCCTCTGTCTTGAAGCGGTCGAGCCAGCGGCGAAGCGTGAAAGCCGTCGTGTCCACGCGAGCGAGAATAGCCAGTGGGCGCGCGGGATCTGGCGCCCACGCTCCCGGCACGCCTCGGCTCGTTCGCCGACATGCGCGCTCGCGCTCACGACGTTCCCCTCGGCGACGTAAAGGTCCCGATTGCGCACCGCGACGACCTGCTCCGGATGAAGCGTGCCTCCGGACGGCCGCAGGACCTTGAGGACGTGCAGTTGCTCGAGTCGCTTGACGACGAGTCCTGAGCAACTACGGCGCCGCCCCGCCCGCACCGGTCGAGGGTTCAGCCGAGCTGCTCGGCCAGTCCGACGATGATGCCCTCGGGACCGCGCAGGAAGCAGAGCCGGTAGACGTCGTTGTACTGCGCGATCTCGCCGACGAGCTCGGCGCCGTGGCCGCGCAGGCGGGCGACGACGTCGTCGATGTCGTCGACAGCGAACATGATGCGGCGTATGCCCAGCGTGTTCGCCGGGGCGGGCTCGGGCTCGGCCTTGACCGCCGGCGGCGTGTGGAACTTCGTCAGCTCGACTCGGCCGTGGCCGTCCGGGGTCCGCATCATGACGATGTCGGCGCGGACGCCGTCGAGCCCGACGGTGCTGTCCACCCACGGCCCCTCGACCTGCGTCTCGCCTTCCAACTCCATGCCGAGCTCGGCGAAGAACGCTTTGGCAGCCTCGAGATCGTCGACGACGATGAGAACGTTGTCCATCCGCTGAAGCGTCATGTCATACGAACTGCGCCGCCGCGTGGCCGGAGGCCCATGCCCACTGGAAGTTGAAACCGCCCAAGTGGCCGTTGACGTCGAGCACCTCGCCGATCAGGTACAGGCCCGGGCTCTTCAACGACTCCATGGTCTTGGACGACACTTCGCGGGTGTCGACGCCGCCCAGGGTGACCTCGGCGGTGCGGTAGCCCTCGGTGCCGGCTGGCACCACCCGCCAGGCGCGCAGCTTGTCGGCGATGTCGCGCAGTCCGGCCGGGGTGTACTGCTTCATCTGCTTGGACGCGAACCACTGATCGGCCAGAAGGGCCGCCATCTTCTTGGTGAAGACCTCGCCCAGAACGGTCTTCAGCTCGCGGTTCGGGAATGCGGCCTGCTGGGCTTGCAGCCACTCCAGCGCGTCGCGATCGGGCAGCAGGTCGATCTCCACGACGTCGCCGGCGTGCCAGAACGAGGAGATCTGGAGGATCGCCGGGCCGCTGAGGCCGCGATGGGTGAACAGGATGTTCTCGCGGAAGCTCTCGCCGTTGCAACGGACCGCGCAGTCGACCGACGTGCCGGTCAGCTCGGCGCACAGGTCCCTGAGCTGGCCGGAGAAGGTGAACGGCACCAGGCCGGCGCGGGTTGACAGCACGGTGTGGCCGAACTGGCGAGCGATCTCATAGCCGAAGCCGGTGGCGCCCATCGTCGGAATCGACAGACCGCCGGTGGCGACCACCAGCGACGACGCGGCGACCTGCCCCGTCTTCGTGCTCACCAGGTATCCGGACTCGGTCCTCTCGATCTGCTGCACCGAGGTGTCCAGGCGCAGGTCGACGCCAGCCTGCCGGCACTCGTCCAAGAGCATCGTGAGGATGTCCTTGGACCTGTTGTCGCAGAACAGCTGGCCGAGCTTCTTCTCGTGGTATGGCACGCCGTGCTTGCTGACCATGGCGATGAAGTCCCACGGCGTGTAGCGGGCCAAGGCCGACTTGCAGAAATGCGGATTCTTCGATGCGAAGTTCGCCGGGTCCGCGTACATGTTGGTGAAGTTGCAGCGACCACCACCCGACATGAGGATCTTCTTGCCCGCCTTGTTGGCGTGGTCGACGAGCAGCACCTGCCGGCCGCGGCCAGCGGCGGTCAGCGCACACATCAGCCCGGCGGCACCTGCGCCGATGATCACAACGTCGGTAGAGCGCACAACACGTCCTCGAGCACGATGAATCTCACGGTCGATCCCGACCGCACAAGATACGGCTGCGACGAGCGCGGCCCGCTCGCCGAGCCGGCAGCCGCCGCGCCGTCTTGCACGCCCCAGGTGACGCAACTACAGTGGCGCGCCATGACCGTCCGGCGCACGATCTCAGCGCTGCTCGTCGCGCTCGCGCTGGGCCTCGCGCCGGCGGCGGCCCGCGCCGACGGCTGGGTCACGGTGCGCTACACGGGCACGTTCGACCAGTCGTTCGTCTACCAGCCGAGCAATCCGTCGGTCTGGCAGTCGACGCTCCACTTCACGTGGGACGAGCGCGAGGTGTTCCATCTGACGACGCCGGGCCGGGTGAGATCGGAGGGCCTGCAGATCAGCATCGGCGGCAAGGAGACCTCGACGTACGCGCCGCCGAACACCGCGCAGGACTGCAGCTTCGGGATCGCTCCGCGCCCGAGAGCCCCGTCTCCGATCCTGCCGACGTGGACGGGGGGTGCGGTGGGCATCGTCGCGCTGATGCCGATCACCGGCACCTACGCGATGTCGACCTCGCCGACGTCGCCGTCTCCCAGCTGCGCGATCCCGAAGACCGGCGGCGCCGGCGTCGGCACGATCCCGCCGTCGGTGATGAGGGAGTACACGGCGGCGGAGGACCCGGGGATCACCGCCGAGCTCGGCCGGCCGCCCGTCACGCGCAGATTCGACGCCGACGGCAAGTCCGCCGACGGGAAGGACACGGCCAGCATCCACGCGACGATGACCGTCTCCAACAGCGCGCGCCGGCCGCCGGCCGCAGGCACGTCGCCGCCGCCCGTCACGCCGGCTCGCAAGCGGGCGAAGATCGCTGCGCTCGAGGCGCTCAGAGACACGCTGCAGCGGGCGCTCTACCCCTGCGGCGTCGGCGCAGGCGTCGGCACGGCGCTGCTCGCCGCCGGACCCGTCGGCCTCGCAGTCGGCGGCACGATGACGGCGCTCGGGACGCCGCTGTGCCTCGCCTACCTGAAGACGATCAAGGACGAGGCTGACACCGTCGCCGACCCGCCGGTGCCCAGCTACCGCGTCGCGGCGCGCATCCAGCCAGTTCGCGCGGCCGCCGTGAAGCTGCCCGCCTGCACGCGGTCGCGCGGCGCCGGCTCACCCGGCGCCGTCTGCCGCCGGCTCCAGCCTGCCGTGCAGAAGCTGCTGCGCGCGACGCGCGGGACGGGCGCCGCCGCCGCCGCGATCGACACCACGATCGGGCGCGAGACCGCCGCGCTCGCGGCGCACGACCGCACGGCGACCGCGCTTCAGGACCGCACGCTGGCCACGCTCGGCCGCAGCTTCTCCGCGCGCCGGCGGGCGGAGACGACGGCCGCGCGGACGGTGGCGCGGATCCTGCGGTCGGCCGGGCTCGACGTGCGACTCGACGCCGCGGCGGGCGCGGCCGCCCTGAGCACGCTCCAACGGCGGCTCGTCGCCGCCGGCCTGCCGGCCGCGAAGCTGAGGACCGCGCTCGGCGGCGCACCGCAGGTGACCGCGACCGATCTGCTGACGGCGCTCGACGGCTGAGCCGGACCCGGCGGGGTAGGCTGGAGCCATGCCGACCGACGAGCAGATCCGCGAGCAGATCGACGCGCTGGAGCAGGAGCGCCTGGCGCTGCGCGAGCGCGAGGGCGAGAGCGACCCCACGCAGGCCGCCGACATCGCGCGGCTGGAGGAGATCCGCGTCGAGCTGGACCGCCTGTGGGACTTCCTGCGCCAGCGCACCGCGTTGCGCGACGCCGGTCTCGACCCGGAGGACGCGGCCGAGCGCTCCGCCGACGTGGTCGAGAAGTACAGACAGTAAGACCGGGCGCTCAGGCGGCCTGCGCCAGCAGCGCCTCGACCGGCAGCGGGCGGCCGAGGCGGTAGCCCTGCGCGAGCCGGATGCCGAGCGCGCGCAGCGTCTCGACCTGCGCCGCGTCCTCCACGCCCTCCGCGACGACCTCGACGCCGACCTCGGCGCTGAAGGACACGATCGCCGCCGCGAGCGCCCGCGCGACCGGGCTGTCGTCGAGCTGCCTGGTCAGCGACAGGTCGAGCTTGATCCAGTCCGGCGAGACGGCGAGCACCTGGCTGAGGCTCGCGTGGCCGGCGCCGAAGTCGTCGATCGCGACGCGCACGCCGGCGGCGCGCAGCGGCGCGAGCTTGCGCGCGAAGGCGTCGTCGTCGAGCCGGCGGCTCTCGGTGATCTCGACCACGACCCGCTCCGCGTCGTCGCCGAGCGCGGCGAGGAAGCCCGGCGCGGCGACCGTCTCCGGCGAGGCGTTGACGCTCAGCGCCACGTCCGCCGGCAGGTGGGGGAGCGTGGCGAGCGCGGCGCGCACCGCCAGCAGCTCGAGCGAGACGCCGAGCTCGACGTGCCACGCGTCCGCGAACCAGCGCTCTGGCGAGTGGGCGGGATCGCCGGGGAAGCGCGCGAGCGCCTCGTAGGCGACGACGGTCCCGTGCTCGAGGTCGACGATCGGCTGCAGCGCCGTGGCGATCGCCTGCGTCCGCAGGACCTCGCCGACGCGCGCCACGCACGCCGCGTAGCTCTCGCCGTCCGGATGCGGGGTGGCCTGACGCGCCGGGCGCGTGCAGCAGACGATCTCGCGCACCTCGTCGTCCTCGTCGGCGACGACGCGCGTCGTCGTCTCGACCCACGCGTAGTCGCCGTCCTTGCGCCGCAGCCGGTAGACGACCGTCGCCGGCTCGCCGCCGAGCACGCTGCTGTGCGCGCCGCTGACCTTCGGCACGTCGTCCGGGTGGAAGAGGTCGTAGGCCCACGTCCCGACCAGCTCCTCGGGCTCGTAGCCGAGCAGCTCGCGCGCCGCGGCGGAGACGTAGCGGTAGGTGCCGTCGGGCGCGTGCGCGGAGATCATGTCGCCGAGCTGGTCGGCGATGTCGCGGCGCCCGGCGGCGCGCAGGGGCGAGCGCCGGCGTTCGCTGGGCGGGGATGGCGTTGGCACGCTCATGCGATCGGATGGTGGGGCGCTTCCGTGTCCCTCGTCAGAGATCGACCACACGAGGGGAAGCCTTGAATACTCAGATTGTGCAGAGCATGTCAAGGCGCTGACATCGGCCTGGCGCGTTGGGCCTCTACAATCTCACGTTGACGTAAGGATTCGATTCACGATCGCGAGGACGCCGGTGGGCACGACGGACACGAGGACGACACGACGCTCGGCCGTCGCCCTGCGGGGGCGCGTCGGCGTCGCCGCCGACCACGAGCACTACAAGTGGTGGGCGCTCTCGTGCACGAGCCTCGGCATGCTCCTCGCGACGACCAACTCGGGCACGCTGATCATCGCCCTGCCGGACCTCGAGCGCTCGCTCGGCACGAGCCTGCTGGCGCTCGTGTGGGTGATCCTCGCCTACATGATCGCCTCGACCGTGCTCGTGCTCACGTGCGGGCGGCTGTCGGACCTGTTCGGCCGAAAGCGCGCCTACGTCGCCGGCTTCGTCGTGTTCGCGTTCGCCTCGCTCGGCGCCGGCTTCGCCGCCGACGGGACGCAGCTCATCCTCTGGCGGATCCTGCAGGGCGTCGGCGCGGCGTTCCTGTTCGCCAACGCCTCCGCGCTCGTGACCGACGCCTTCCCGCGCGAGCAGCTCGGCGTCGCGATGGGCACGAACGTGATGGTCGCAGCCGTCGGGCTCGTGATCGGGCCGGTGCTGGGCGGCGCGCTCGTCGCGATCTCGTGGCACTGGGTCTTCTGGTTCAACGTGCCGTTCGCGCTCGCCGGCTCGCTGTGGGGCTGGCTGATCCTGCACGAGCTGGCCAAGCCCGACACCGTGCGCGGCTTCGACCCGTTCGGCACGATCGCGTTCGTGCTCGGCCTGACCGGGCTCGTGCTCGGCATCTCGAAGGGCGGCCTGTCGGGCTGGAGCGATCCGGTCGTGATCGTCAGCCTCGCGGTCGCGGCGGTCCTGCTGCCGCTGTTCGTGCTGATCGAGCGCCGCGCCCGCGCGCCGATGCTCGACCTGTCGATCTTCCAGAACCGGCTGTTCGCCGCCGCCACCGGCGCCGCCTTCATCAACGGCCTGTCGCGCTTCGCGCTGATGTTCGTGTTCGTCTTCTACTTCCAGGGCGCGCAGGGCGACGACCCGATCACGGCCGGCGTCAAGCTCGCGCCGCTCGCGGTCGGGATGCTGATCAGCTCGCCGCTGGCGGGCGCGTGGGCGGACCGCCGCGGCTCGCGCACGCTCGCCGCGCTCGGGATGCTCGTGACCGCGGCCGGGCTCGCCGGCATGACGATGCTGCAGCAGGACTCCGCCTACTGGATCGCCGGCCTGTGGATGTTCGTCGTCGGGATCGGCTCGGGCATGTTCAACTCGCCGAACACGGCCGCGATGATGGGCACGGTCCCGCCCAACCGCCGCGGCGTCGCCGCGGGTGCGCGCATGATGCTGCAGAACACCGGCGCGATCCTGTCGATCGCGTTCGTGCTCGCCGTCATCACGGCGGCCGTGCCGAGAGACGTGCTGTTCAAGATCTTCTCCGGGCTCGCGTCGGGGCTCACGTCCGCCCAGCTCGATCCGTTCATCGCGAACATGCACACGGCGCTGTGGGTGCTGGCCGCCGTCTCGCTGGTGGGCGCCGGCGTGTCGCTGATGCGCCCGCGCCAGGGGGCGAGCGCATGAGCGCGCAGGCGACGCTGCTGCGGATCGGCGACGTCGCGCGGCTCGTCGGCACGACGCCGCGCACGATCCGCTACTACGAGGAGAAGGGGCTGCTGCCGGCGGGCGAGGACCGCGCCGCCGGCAAGCACCGCCTCTACGACGAGCAGGACGTCGAGCGGCTGCGCGAGCTGCTGCGGATGCGCAACCTGCTCGGCGTGCCGCTGGAGGAGCTGCGCGAGCTGGTCGCCGTCGACGACGAGCGCGCCGCGCTGCGCGGTGAGCTGCATCGCACCGAGGCGCCTGCCGAGCGCAAGCGGATCCTGCACCGCCTCGACGCGCTCGCCCAGCGCCAGCTCGCCGCGGTCGAGCGCCGCGCGCAGGAGCTGGAGGTGCTGCGCGAGGAGATCGAGGCGCGCCGCGCGCGCATTGCGGAGCTGCTCGGCGAGCTGTGAGCGTCGGCGCGGGCCCGCGGGTTGGGCGCCGAGGCTAGGATCCTCCATCCGATGCGGGTCCTGCTCCCAGACGACACCGAGCTGCAGCTCGACGACGGCGCCAGCGGCGCCGACGCGGCCGCCGCGATCGGCGCCGGCCTTGCGCGCGCGGCGCTCGCGGTGAAGGTCGACGGCGCGCTGCGCGACCTCGCCGCGCCGCTGCACGACGGCGCGCGGCTGGAGATCGTCACGCCGTCGAGCGACGACGCGCTCGAGCTGCTGCGCCACGACACCGCGCACGTGCTCGCCGCCGCCGTGATGGACCTCTACCCGGGCGTGAAGATCTCGATCGGCCCGCCGATCGAGAACGGCTTCTACTACGACTTCGAGTTCCCCGACGGCGTGAGCGTCTCGGAGGCCGACTTCGAGCGCATCGAGGCCAAGATGCGCGAGCACGTGAAGGCCGACGAGCAGTTCGCGCGCGAGGACGTGACGGTGGGGGAGGCGCTCGAGCGCTTCGTGCGCGAGGAGCAGCCCTACAAGGTCGAGCTGATCGAGGACCTCGTCAGAAGACAGGGCGTCGAGAGCGTCTCGCTCTACACGAACGGCCCCTTCACCGACCTCTGCCGCGGCCCGCACGGTCCGGGGACGAAGCGCATCAAGGCGTTCAAGCTGCAGTCGGTCGCCGGCGCCTACTGGCGCGGGGACGCGACCCGCACGATGCTCACGCGCATCTACGGCACCGCCTTCTTCTCCAAGGACGAGCTGGCCGAGCACCTCGAGCGGCTCGAGCAGGCGAAGGCGCGCGACCACCGCAAGCTCGGCTCCGAGCTGGGCCTCTTCCGCTTCTCGCCGGTCGCGCCGGGCGCCGCCTTCTGGCTGCCGAACGGCACGCGCGTCTTCAACCAGCTCGTCGCGCTCAGCCGCGAGATGGGGGAGAAGCACGGCTACACGGAGGTCAAGACGCCGCAGATCTTCGACAGCGTGCTGTGGGAGACGTCGGGCCACTGGGGCAAGTACAGAGAGAACATGTTCGTCACGCAGGCCGAGGACCGGCAGATGGCGATCAAGCCGATGAACTGCCCCGGCCACGCGCACCTCTACGCGACCGAGCGCCACTCCTACAGAGAGCTTCCCATCCGGTACTCGGAGCCCGGCCTGCTGCACCGCAACGAGCCGTCCGGCACGCTGCACGGCCTGCTGCGCGTGCGCCACTTCGCGCAGGACGACGCCCACATCTTCTGCACCGAGGAGCAGGTCCAGGACGAGGTGATCGGCTGCCTCGACTTCGCCTTCTCGACGCTCGGGCTGTTCGGCTTCGAGGTGCAGCTGGAGCTGTCCACGCGGCCGGAGAGACGCATCGGCAGCGACGAGATGTGGGACCGCGCGGAGGACAAGCTGCGCCAGGCGCTGGAGGCCAAGGGCCTCGACTACGAGCTGAACGAGGGCGACGGCGCCTTCTACGGGCCGAAGATCGACTACCACGTCAAGGACTCGCTCGGCCGCTCGTGGCAGCTCGGCACCGTGCAGCTCGACTACTCGATGCCGGAGCGCTTCGAGCTGGTCTACACCGGCGCCGACGACGCCGAGCACCGGCCGGTGATGATCCACCGCGCCGCGTTCGGCTCCTACGAGCGCTTCGTCGGGATCCTGATCGAGCACCTCGCCGGGCGCTTCCCGCTGTGGCTGGCGCCGGTGCAGGCGATCGTGCTGCCGATCGCCGACCGCCACGTGCCGTACGCGGGCGAGGTCGTCGGCGCGCTGCGCGAGGCGGGCGTGCGGGTGGATCTCGACGAGCGCAGCGAGTCGATCGGGCGCAAGGTGCGCGACGCCGAGCTGCGCAAGATCCCGCTGATGCTCGTCGTCGGCGACGACGAGGCCGCCGGCGGGACCGTGTCCGTGCGCGAGCACGGGGCGGAGGAGGCCAGAGGCGTGCCGGTCGCCGAGCTGGCCGCACGGATCGCCGAGCAGACGGCCGTCCGCGGCGGTTGACGCGCCCCGCGTCCCGCCTCCGCCGTGCGCCGCTATACTCGCCCTACGTTGATGAACCGTCCGTCCACCACTTCGCGCAACCCCGCTTGACGCGCCACCACGCCGCCCGCTAAGTGCCGGTCCCGCGACGATTCGACCGGCGCCCGCCTGAGCGGGACACGACGCGCATCAACGAACGCATCCGCGTTCCCGAGGTGCGGCTCATCGACGACGAGGGTGCGCAGGTCGGCATCCTCAAGACGCCCGATGCGCTGAAGTACGCGCAGGAGCGCGATCTCGACCTCGTCGAGGTGGCTCCCGAGGCGCGCCCGCCCGTCTGCCGCGTGCTCGACTACTCGAAGTACAAGTACGAGCTCGCGCAGAAGCAGAAGGCCGCGCGCAAGCATCAGCAGCAGATCACGATCCGCGAGATCAAGTTCCGCCCGAAGATCGCGCAGCACGACTACGACACGAAGAAGGGGCACGTCACCCGCTTCCTCAAGCACAAGGACAAGGTCAAGATCACGATCATGTTCCGCGGGCGCGAGGTCACGCACCCCGAGCGCGGCGTGATGCTGCTCGAGAGACTTGCGGAGGAGCTGGCCGAGCTGGCCGTCGTCGAGCAGCGTCCGATCCAGGACGGCCGCAACATGACGATGATGCTCGGCCCGTCGAAGGCCGTCCTCGCCGAGGGCGACGCAAGAGCTGATGTCACCGCGCCCGACGACGCGGCTCCGCCGGCAGCCCCCGACGGAACGCCGGCCGCCGAGGACGCGAGAACCCGCAGTCGAGGCCGAGCCGCCAGCCGCCGAGGCCGAGCCGCCAGCCGCCGAGGCCGAGCCGCCAGCCGCCGAGGACGCGGTACCGACCGCCGAGGCCGAGCCACCCGCCGCCGAGGCGAACGGCTCCACGGATGCGGACGGCACCACGCCGGCAGCGAGCAGACCGGCCGCCAGAAGAGCGCCGCCAAAGCGCGCGGCCGCGCCTCGCTGAGGCTGACGCCCGCGTCGTTCAGTCGCGCGCTCGTCCGCCCGTCCGCCGGCGTCGCAACACGAGCCAGGCTCCCCATGCGAGGGCGATCAGCAGTCCGAGTGCGCTGAGTGCTGCGCCGGCGCGCAGGCCGGGGACCGTGTAGGTCCAGACAACCGTGTGGTGCCCGGCCGGGACGACGACGCCGCGCAGGACGACATCGGTTTCGAGCGGGTGTGCAGGGCGTCCGTCGACCGTCACGGTCCAGCCTCGGGCGTAGGCGTCGTCGAGCAGGACGAGCCCGCGGCGGTGCAGGCTCGCGTCGATCGTCACCTGCGCGTTGCGCTCGCTCGTGACGCGGGCGGTCCCGCTCGCGCCGGGTGGCGGCAATTCGCGACTCGCCTGGTCGGCGCGGACCACCGCATCGCGCCGTGCATCGAACGAGCTGGCGACGACGGCTTCGGTTTCCTGTCGCACGTCGGCCGCCGCGCGCACGTTGCGCGCAACCATCGCCCGCGGCAGCACGAGGGCGTTCTTGTAGACCGCCGCGTCCGCGCCGCTGTAGGCGACGGTGACGCCGTCCGCCGTGAGCGCGGCTTGCGGCGGCGTCAGCAGATAGCGGACACCGAGGATCCCGAGCACCTTGAACGCCGCCGGCGCCAGCCGGTCAATCGCCGAGAGGTTGTCCTCCGGGCTCATCACCACCCACAGGCGCTCGAAGCGCAGCGATGGCTGCGGGACGTCGCGGCCGCGCACGTCGCGCAGCCCGTAGAGGATCCCGAAGTCGTCCGGGAGCGCGTTCCCCAGCCCGACTATCCGGCTTTCGCCGACGTGCCTCTGCAGGTACGTGATCGCCGGCGTGGGAGGGGGCACGACGGACGAGGTGGGGATCATCTTCTGGTAGCCGTGTGCGAAGTGCAGGAGGTCGAGCGCCACGACGAGCACCAGCAGCGCCGCCGCATGCGGCCGCCTGCGAGCGAGTGCGAGCGTCGCGGCGAGTGCGAGCACGAAGATCGTCCACCAGGCGATGCTTCCGAGCGCGAGCGTGCCGGCATCCGACGCGCCGCTGCGGTGCAGGAAGTCGCTCAGGACGTCGGCGAGGCTGGTGTCCCGCAGGTCGACGCTCAGCAGGGCCACGAGCGCCGCGAGCAGGGCGATGCCGACGACCGCCCAGACCCGCCGCTGCCGCGGTCGTGTCAGCACCGACTGGAGCCCGAATGCGCCGAGGACCGGGATCGCGAAGACGAACCACAGCAGGATCCGCTGGTTCTGGACGCTGGCGAAGACCGGCAGTCGCATGACGGTGGACTGGATCGGGGTGCGGACCGCGACGCTGGCGCCGAGCGCCGCGAGCAGCACGAACGGCGCCTTGCGCCGCCACGCGCCGGGCGTGACCAGCGCGAGCAGCGCGAGCACGAGCGGGATCGTTCCGGCGTAGAGCGTGCGCTCTCTGAAGTTCGCGGGCGCCGCCGGGAGGCTGCTGCCCTCCGGGCGTCCCCACCAGTCCGGGAAGAGGGCGCTGCGCAGGACTCCGGGGGGCATCCGCGAGCCGGGGAAGATGTTCGGATGATGCTCGCGTATCCAGACGCCGACCGTTTCCTGCGAGGCATCCTGAGTCGGAAGCAGCACGACCGCGCTCAGCAGCGAGCCGACGGCGAGTGCCGCGAGCACGACGCCGAGCCGCCGCAGGCGGTCACCGCGGCTCGTCCCGGCGATCGCGATCGTGCGCACGAGCGCGTACAGGACGATCGCCGTCATGACGTGGAGCTGCGTGCCCGGATGGCCCCCGGTCTGGATGACCGCGGCGACGACGACGAGCGCGAGCCCGTCGCTCGGCCTGCCGCGCTGCACGAGGCGCTCGGCGAGCCACAAGCCCCATGGCAGCATCGCCGCGACGGAGACGAAGACGCCGTGCTCGAGCCAGACGACGTTGAAGGCGCAGAGCGCGAAGCCGACCGCGGCGAGCATCGCGGGCCAGAAGCCCAGTCTGAGCTCGCGCACCAGCAGGTAGGTCCCGAAGCCCGCCAGCCACAGCTTGACGGCCGCGGCGAGGCCCAGCCCGTAGCTGAGCGGCAGGAGCCACAGCGGCAGGCTGAACGGGCTCGCCCACGCGACCTGGAAATTGCCGAAGAACGGCGTCCCGGCGAACGCATACGGGTTCCATGCGGGGAACGTGCCGGCGTGCAGCAGCTGCCGCGCGAGCACGTCCCACGGGTAGTAGAGGAATGCCGCGTCGCCGAGCTGCGGGTTGATCGAGCTGCCGATTCCTTCGGGCGCCGTGCTGACCCACGGCCCCCATTCGTAGAGCATCGCCGTCGGCGCGAGGGCCTTGCCGCCGACCAGCGCAGGCCACAGGTAGGCGAGCACGAACAGCGCGATCAAGCCCGCTGCCGTTCGATGCTCGTGTGCGCGCAGGGCACGGACCATGCGCAGGGCTGGCGTGACCACGATGCGACGTCCCCCGCGTCGAGTCGATCGCTCGCGTCCCCCGATGGGAGCGGCTCGACACAGGGATTAACTACCAGAACGTCGGTACACCGCCCGTCGCTGCCGCACGCGCGGGAGATCCACGCGACGCCGCACCGGTCCCGTCTGCTTTACTTCTCGACTCCGATGCCGAAGATGAAGAGCCATTCAGGCGCCAAGAAGCGCTTCAAGCTGACCGCCACGGGCAAGGTCCGCGGCCGTCACGCGTTCACGAGCCACATCCTTGAGAAGAAGTCGCCGAAGGTGAAGCGGCATCACGGCAAGCCGGCGGAGATCTCCGCCCACGACGCCCCGCGCGTCAAGAAGCTGCTGGGAGCGGGCAAGTGACGCGCGTCAAGCGGTCCGTCCACGCGCGCAAGAAGCGGCGCGAGGTCCTCGAGCAGACGAGAGGCTTCCGCGGCCAGGCGAACCACAACTACAGACGCGCGAAGGAGGCCTTGCTCAAGGCCGACCAGTACCGCTACCGCGATCGCCGCAACCGCAAGCGCGACTTCCGTCGCCTGTGGGTCACGCGCATCAACGCGGCCGCGCGTCAGAACGACCTCTCCTACTCGCAGTTCATGCACGGCCTGAAGCTGGCCGGGGTCGAGGTCGACCGCAAGATCCTCGCGGACATCGCCGTCCGCGACGCAGAGGCGTTCCGCCGATTTGCCGACAACGCCCGCGAGGCGTTGGCTGCGGCTGCCTAGCCGAACCGCCGACGCAACTCCCACCGGGCGCCGCTTCCGCAAGGACGGCGCCCTTTTCGTTTAAGGACCCCGTGACCATCAGCTCCCCGCACAACGACCGCCTCAAGGAGATCCGCAAGCTCGCGCGTCGGCGCTCGCGCGAGCAGGCGGGACGCTTCGTGGCCGAGGGCGAGGACCTGCTGGCCGCCGCCGAAGCGGCCGGCTGGCCGGCGCTCGAGCGCTACTGCGCGGCGGGCAGCGGGCTCGACGGCGTCGAGGTCGAGCCGGAGCTGCTCGCGGGCGTGTCGCAGCTGGGGTCGGGCACGCGGGCATTGGCGGTGTACGAGCAGCGCTGGTCGGACGCGCCGGCCGGGCCGCTGTGCGTCGCGCTGCACGGCATCGCCGATCCCGGCAACGTCGGCACGATCCTGCGCTCCGCGCTCGCGTTCGGCGCCTCGTCGGTTGCGGTCGGACCCGACTGCGCGGACGCGTACGGGCCGAAGGCGGTGCGGGCGTCGATGGGCGCGCTGTTCGCGGTCCCGGTCGCGCGCTTTGCGGACGCCGGCGAGCTGCCGGGCACCACGGTCGCGCTCGACGCGCACGGGGGCGAGCCGCTCGCCGACGCGCTCGCGGCGGTCGACGGCCCGCTGACGCTCGTCGTCGGCGCCGAGCGGGCGGGACTGCCCGCCGACGTGCTCGCCGCGTGCGAGCGGACGGCGCGGATCCCGATCGCAAGCGAGTCGCTCAACGCTGCGATGGCCGCGACGGTCGCGCTCTACGAGGTCGCGCGCGGCGCCGTCGCCGCCGAGCATAGGATGCCCCCCGCATGATCGAGCGGATCGAACAGCTGCGCGCGGAGGGGGAGGCGGCGATCGCCGCCGCGACCACGAGCGACGCGCTCGAGCAGGCGCGCGTGCAGTTCCTCGGCCGCAAGGCGGAGCTGCCGAACCTGCTGCGCGGCGTCGCGCAGCTGCCGCCCGAGCAGCGCGGAGCCGTCGGCAAGGCGGCGAACGTCGCACGGCAGGCGCTGGAGGCGCTGATCGAGGCGCGCAGCGCGGAGCTGGCCGGCGCGGAGCTGGAGCTGAAGCTCGCGGCCGACCGGATCGACGTGACCCTGCCGGGTGCGCCGCTGCCGCCGGCCGGCGGGCTGCACCTGCTGACCCAGACGCGGCGCGAGATCGAGGACGTCTTCGTCGGGCTCGGCTACACCGTCGCCGAGGGCCCTGAGGTCGAGCGGGTCTACTACAACTTCGACGCGCTCAACCACGACCCGGCGCACCCGGCCCGGCTGCGCACGGACACCTTCTACGTCGCGGACGACGTCGTGCTGCGCACGCACACCTCGCCGATGCAGATCCGCGCGATGGAGCAGCAGCCGCCGCCGATCTTCCTGATCGTCCCCGGCCGCGTCTACCGGCGCGACTCCGATGCGACGCACACGCCGCAGTTCCACCAGATCGAGGGGCTCGCGGTCGACGAGGGCATCACGCTCGCCGACCTCAAGGGCACGCTGCTGGCGTTCGCGCAGGCGATCTTCGGCGAGGAGCGGCGGGTGCGGCTGCGGCCCCACTTCTTCCCGTTCACCGAGCCGAGCGTCGAGGTCGACGTCTCGTGCTTCAACTGCACGGACGGGCTCACGCGCGACGGCGCGCGTTGCCCGCTGTGCAAGGGCACCGGCTGGATCGAGATCCTCGGCGCGGGGATGGTCGACCCGAACGTCTTCGGCTACGTCAGAGAGCACGGCTACGACCCGGAGAAGATCCAGGGCTTCGCGTTCGGGATGGGCGTCGAGCGGATCGCCTTCCTCAAGCACGGCGTCTCCGACCTGCGGCTGTTCTACGACAACGACCTGCGCTTCCTGGAGCAGTTCGCATGAAGGTCCCCCTGAGCTGGCTGCACGAGTACGTCCGGCCCGACCTCGACGTGGCCGCTTTGGCTGAGCGCCTCGCGCTGACCGGGACCGAGGTCGAGCGGGTCACGCATCACGGCGTGCCGAGCGTCGATTGCTTCACGGTCGGCCGCGTGCTGTCGGCCGAGCAGCACCCCGACGCCGACCGGTTGCGTGTGTGCATGGTCGACCTCGGCGGCGGTGAGCCTTCGCAGATCGTCTGCGGCGCGCCGAACGTGGCGGCCGGGCAGACGGTCGCGGTCGCGCAGCCGGGCGCGGTGATGCCGGATGGCACGAGGCTGCGCAAGGCGAAGCTGCGCGGCGTCGAGTCGCACGGGATGATCCTGAGCGAGCCGGAGCTGCAGATCGGCGTCGAGAGAGCCGGGATCATGGTGCTCGACGACGGGCTCGTCCCCGGCACGCCGCTCGCAGACGTCCTGCCCATCGCAACCGACGTCCTCGAGCTGGAGATCACGCCGAACCGGCCCGACTGCCTCGGCGTCTACGGCGTCGCGCGCGAGGTCCACGCGGCGACCGGCGCGCCGCTCGCGCCCGCGCCGTGGCACGCGGACCTCGGCACGTCGGAGCGGCTCGACGGCGTCGAGGTCGTCGTCGAGACGGAGCGCTGCAAGCGCTTCACCGCGCGCGTGTTCGAGGACGTGACCGTCGGCCCCTCGCCCGCGTGGCTCAAGGCGCGGCTGATGGCGGCCGGCCAGCGGCCGATCTCCAACGTCGTCGACATCACCAACTACGCGATGCTGCTGACGGGTCAGCCGCTGCACGCGTTCGACCTCGACCGCATCGCCGGCGCGCGGCTCGTCGTGCGCGACGGGCGCGAGGGCGACGAGTTGGAGACGCTCGACGGCGAGACGCGCAAGCTCGACCCCGACATGGTCGTGATCTGCGACGACGAGGGGCCGACGTCGCTCGCCGGCGTGATGGGCGGCGCGCGCTCCGAGGTGCATGAGGGGACGACGCGCATCCTGCTCGAGTCGGCGACGTGGGACGGCCCCAACATCCAGCGCACCTCGACGCGGCTCGGCCTGCGCAGCGAGGCGTCCGGGCGCTTCGAGAAGGGGCTCGCGCCCGAGCAGGCGATCGACGCGCTCGTGGTCGCGACGGAGCTGATCGTCGAGCTGTGCGACGCGCGCCTCGCCTTCGGGACGCTCGACGTCGACGGACCGGCCGGCCGGGACGCCTCGCACGCCGTGATCCGGCTGCGGGATGCGCGCGTGAGCGGGCTGCTCGGCGCGCCGATCGATCGCTCGCGCTCGGCCGAGATCCTCTCGGCGCTCGGATTCGGCGTCGCCGACGCGGCCGACGACGACGGGCTCGACGTGAGCGTGCCCGCCTTCCGCCGCAACGACGTCACGCGCGAGGCCGACCTGATCGAGGAGGTCGCGCGGATCGACGGCGTCGACAAGCTGCCCGCGACGCTGCCCGCCTCCGGCCACGCCGTCGGACGGCTCACGCCCGCGCAGCGGCTGCGGCGGCTCGCCGCCGACACGCTCGCCGGCGCCGGATTGCACGAGGCGATCGGGTGGTCGTGGAGCGCGCCCGAGCTGGCGGACAGACTGCGGCTGCCGGCCGACGATCCGCGGCGCCACGCGCTCGCCGTCGAGAACCCGATGTCTGCCGAGCACGCGCTGATGCGCACGACGCTGCTCGGGTCGCTGCTCGACGTGGCACGGCGCAACGTGACGCATGGGACGCCGGATGTGGCGATCTTCGAGTCGGGCGCGGTGTACCGGCCGGACCTGACCGCGCCGGGCTCGCTGCCGGCCGAGCCGCACACGATCGGCGTGCTGCTGACGGGCGCCGTGCGGGCGCCGTCGTGGCGTGAGCCGTCGCCGGCCGCGGCCGACTTCTTCGCCGCGAAGGGGGTGCTCGCTCGGCTGCTCGACGCGTTGCGGGTCGACTGGACGGTCATCGAGGGGAGCCAGCCGTTCCTGCACCCGGGCCGGGCTGCTGCGGTGGTCGTGGCGGGCTCCCCGGTCGGGTGGCTCGGCGAGCTGCATCCGGCGATCGCGGGGGAGTGGGAGATCGCCACTGCGGTCGCGGCCTTCGAGATCGACCTCGACGCCGTCATCGAGGCGGTCCCCGGTCCCGTGCGGTACGCCGACTACACCTCGTTCCCCGAGGTGCGCCAGGATCTCGCGGTCGTCGTGCCGCAGTCGGTGGCGTCCGCCGAGGTCGTCGCTGCGGTCCGCGCGGCCGGCGGCCCGCTGCTCGCCGCCGCTGACGTGTTCGACGTCTACCGCGGCGCCCAGATCGGCGACGACGAGGTCTCGCTCGCGCTGCGGCTCGCGTTCCGCTCGCCCGAGCGCACCCTCACCGACGACGAGGTCGCCGAGCGCCGCGCCGCGATCGAGGCTGCGCTGGCGGAGCAGTTCGGAGGCCGGATCCGTGCCTGACCTGCACGAAACGGGTCGTATAGACCCGGAACTTGACACTCATCCAACCGGTGCGACGGTGATCGATGCCTAGCGTCGCGGTCCTCGGGGCGTCCGGCTACGCCGGGGCGCTGGCGGCGGCGCTGCTGCACCGCCATCCGCGCTTCGAGCTGACGGCGATCACGTCGCGGTCGGACGTCGGCACGCGGCTCGACGCGCTCTACCCGCGCCACCGGGTGCCGCTGACGATGGAGGAGCTGGACCTCGACCGCCACGCGGACGGGCTCGACGCCGCCGTCGTCGCCTACCCGCACCACGCCGCGGCGCCGGTCGTCGCCGGGCTGCGCGAGCGGGGCGTCCGGGTCGTCGATCTGTCCGCCGACTTCCGCCTGCGCACGCTGAGCACGTACGAGCGCTGGTACGGCGCGCATCCCGCGCCCGACCTCCTCGATGCCGCCGTCTACGGCATTCCGGAGCTGGGCTATCGCGGCGCCATCAGACAGGCAGGCATCGTCGCCAACCCCGGCTGCTTCCCGACCGCCGCGCTGCTCGGCCTCCAGCCGCTCGCGCGCGCTGGGCTGCTGCAAGACGTCGTCATCGACGCGAAGACCGGCGTCTCGGGCGCCGGCCGCGCCGCGACCGACGCGACGCACTACGTCTCCGTCAGCGAGAACGTCGTCGGCTACAAGGAGGCCGGCCACCGGCACGCCCCGGAGATCGACCAGGAGCTGGCCGCGCTCGGCGCCACGTTGGGTCCCGTCACGTTCCTGCCGCACCTCGTGCCGGTCGACCAGGGCGAGCTGATCACTGCGTACGTCCGCACGACGCGTGAGGCCGGGCAGGACGAGCTGCGCGCGCTCTACGAGGACGCCTACGCCGACGAGCCGTTCGTCGAGCTGGCCGACAGACCGCCGGGAATGCGCGACGTGACCGCGACGAACATCTGCCGCGTCTCCGTCCACGGCGACCGCCACGACGGCCGCGTCGTCGTGTTCGCGGCGATCGACAACCTCTGGAAGGGGACCTCGTCGCAGGCGGTGCAGAACCTCAACCTGATGTTCGGCTTCCCCGAGGGCGAGGGGATCTCGTGACGGCCGGCTTCTTCAGCTCGCGCTGGGTGCCGAGGCCAGACCACGTCACGGAGCTGGACGGCGGGCTGCCGGCGGGCTTCCGCGCCGCGGGCGTCGCCGCGGGACTGAAGCGCGACGGCGCGCTCGACGTCGGCCTGCTCGTCTCGGACGCCGAGGCCACCACGAGCGCCGCCCGCTTCACGCGCTCTGGCGTCGTCGCCGCGCCGGTGCAGCTGTGCCGCGAGCGCTGCGATCTCGCGCACCTGCGCGCGGTCGCCGTCAACGCCGGCAACGCGAACGCCGCGACCGGGGTGCCGGGCTTCGAGAGCGCCGGTGCGACGCAGATCGCCGCCTCGCGGCTGACCGGGCTCGATCCGGCGGGCGTCGCGGTCGGCTCGACCGGCGTGATCGGCGTGCAGCTGCCGGTCGACCGGGTCCTGACCGGGCTGGAGGCGGCGCAGAAGCTGCTGCGCGCCGACGGCGACGCCGACTTCAGCGCTGCGATCCAGACGACCGACGCGTTCGAGAAGCGCGCCGCGCTGAGCGTCGAGCTTCCGAGCGGCACGGTCCGCCTGAGCGCGCAGTGCAAGGGCGCCGGGATGATCCAGCCCAACTTCGCGACGATGCTGTGCTTCGTTCAGACCGACGCGGCGCTCGACCCCGCGACCGCCGACCTGCTGCTCGGCGTGACGGTCAAGCGCTCGTTCGACCGCATCTCGGTCGACGGCCAGCTGTCCACCAACGACACCGCGATCCTGATGGCGAGCGGGGCGAGCCGGGTGGAGGTCGCGCCTGAGTCGCCCGACGAGCTGGCGCTCGGCGAGGCACTCGACGCGCTGCTGCGCCAGCTCGCGCTGCTGATCGTCAAGGACGGCGAGGGCTCCAAACGCGTCGGCCGGGCGATCGTGCGCGGCGGCGACGGCGAGACGGTCGAGCGCGCCGCACGGGCGGTCGCGAACTCGCCGCTGGTGAAGAGCGCGCTGCACGGCGGCGACCCCAACTGGGGGCGGATCGCCCAGGCGGTCGGCGGCGTCCTGCTCGACCTGCCGGTCGACCTCGACATCGCGATCGAGGGGGTGCCGGTGTGCGAGGGCGGGGCCGTGCGGTCCTACGACGAGCAGGCGCTCGCGCAGGCGGTCGCGGGCGACGAGGTCGAGTACGCGATCGGCCTCAACGACGGCGAGCCGCAGGCGGAGACGGAGGTCTTCTTCTCCGACCTGTCGCACGAGTACGTGACGATCAACGCCGACTACACGACGTGACCGAGAGGCCTGAGATGCGCGACGTCGGAACCCTGCTCGAGGCGCTGCCCTACATCCGCGAGTTCCACGGCAAGACCGTCGTCATCAAGTACGGCGGCGCGGCGATGACCGATCCGGAGCTGCGCGAGGAGTTCGCGCGCGACGTCGTGCTGCTCAAGTACGTCGGCATCAACCCGATCGTCGTGCACGGCGGCGGGCCCGACATCACCGCCTACATGCAGCGGCTCGACATGCCGGTCGAGTTCGTCGGCGGCCTGCGCGTGTCCGACGCCGGCACCGTCGAGATCGCGAAGATGGTGCTCGTCGGCAAGGTCAACAAGGACATCGTCCTGCGCATCAACCGTCACGGGCAGCCGGCGATCGGGCTGTGCGGCGACGACGGGCTGCTGTTCCGCGCCGCGCGCAAGGCCGCGCCCGGCGGCGAGGACATCGGCTTCGTCGGGACGATCGAGAAGGTCGACCGCGGCGTGATCGACCACGTCGCGACCGACTACATCCCGGTCGTGGCGTCGGTCGGCGCCGATCGCGACGGCCACTCGTACAACATCAACGCCGACGAGGCGGCCGGCAAGCTCGCACGCGAGCTGGGCGCCTACAAGGTGATGTTCCTGACCGACGTGCGCGGCTGGCTGAGAGATCCCGCCGACCCGGAGAGCGTGATCTCCGAAGTGGGGGCGGACGAGGTCGAGGCGGCGCTGCCGGGGATCGACGGCGGCATGCGGCCGAAGCTGGCGGCGTGCGTCGACGCGATCCACGGCGGCGTCTCGCACGCGCACATCGTCGACGGCCGCATCCCGCACTCGCTGCTGCTGGAGCTGTTCACCGACGCGGGCATCGGCACGAAGGTGCGGCCGGCGGCATGAGCCTCGCCGAGCTGCAGGCGATCGAGGCCGCCCACGTGATCCCGTCGTACGCGCGCATGCCCGTGGAGATCGTGCGCGGGGCCGGCACGCGGCTGTGGGACGTGGATGGGAACGAGTACCTCGACTTCCTGGCCGGCATCTCGGTGCTGAACGTCGGCCACTGCCACCCGGCGGTCGTGGCGGCGGTGCGCGAGCAGGTGGGCGTGCTCACGCACGTAACGAACCTCTTCTACACCGAGCCGGCGATGCGGCTGGCGCAGCGGCTCGCGACCAGCTCGCTCGGCGGCAAGGTCTTCTTCTGCAACTCCGGTGCGGAGGCGAACGAGGCGGCGCTCAAGCTCGTGCGCAAAGCGAAGCCGGGGGGAGAGATCGTCGTCGTGCACGGCGCCTTCCATGGACGTACCTATGGCGCGCTCTCCGCCACCCCACAGGAGGCCAAGCAGGCGCCGTTCGCGCCTTTGGTCCCCGGGTTCGTCGTGGTGGCGCCCGAGCCGGCCGCGCTGGACGCCGCGGTGCACGACGGCACGGCGGCGGTGCTGCTGGAGCCGGTGCAGGGGGAGACGGGCGTGCATCCGCTGCCGGAGGAGTTGCTGCAGACGGCGCGCGCCGCGTGCGACCGCGTCGGCGCCGCGCTCGTGTTCGACGAGATCCAGACCGGGATGGGGCGGACCGGCACGCTGTGGGCGTACGAGCAGACGGGCGTCATACCCGACGCGCTCACGACCGCGAAGGCGCTCGGCGGCGGCCTGCCGATCGGCGCGCTCGTCACCGGCGAACGGCTCGCCGACGTCTTCCAGCCCGGCGACCACGGCTCGACGTTCGCCGGCGGCCCGCTCGTCGCCGCAGCCGCCAACGCCGCCTTCGACGTGCTGGAGGACCCGGCCCTGCTGGCGTCCGTGCGCGAGCTGGGCGAGCGGCTGCGCGCCGGCCTCGCCGCGCTCCCCGGTGCGGCGAACGTGCGCGGCCGCGGGCTGATGGTCGGCTTCGAGACGGCCGACGCGCCCGGCCTGATGCGGCGTGCGCTGCTGGAGGAGCGGCTGATCCTCAACGCGACCGGTCCCGCGACCGTGCGGCTGCTGCCGCCGCTGATCGTCACGGCCGACGAGGTCGACGACGCGGTCGCGCGCATCGGCCGGCTGCTGAGCGCGGCCGTCGCGTAACCTTCCCGCCCGCCATGACCGATACCGACCACACCGAGGTCCACCAGATCGCCACCGCGCCTGCGCGGACGGCGTCCTACGAGGCCGACCCGAACGAGGTCAAGCGCGTCCTGCTGCTCTACTCGGGCGGGCTCGACACGAGCGTGATGCTCAAGTGGATCCAGGACGAGTACGGGGCGGAGGTCGTCTGCCTCACCGTCAACCTCGGCCAGCCCGGCGAGGACTACGACGTCGTCAAGGGCAAGGCGCTCCAGCTCGGCGCGATCGACTGCCACGTCGTCGACGCGCGTGAGCAGTTCGCGCAGGACTTCCTCGTGCCGGCGATCAAGGCCAACGCCCTCTACGGCGGCGGCTATCCGCTCTTCACCGCGCTCGGGCGCCCGCTGATCGCGCAGCTTGCGGTCGACTACGCGCGCCAGTCGGGCTGCGACACGATCGCCCACGGCTGCACCGGCAAGGGCAACGACCAGGTGCGGATCGAGACGACGATCGCGACGCTCGCGCCCGAGCTGAAGGTGATCGCGCCGGTCCGCTCGTGGCAGATGGGCCGCGAGGAGGAGATCGCCTACGCGCGCGAGCACGGGATCCCCGTCAAGGGCGGGACCGAGGTCGCGCCGTACTCGATCGACGACAACCTGTGGGGCCGCTCGTCGGAGGGCCGCTGGATCGAGGACCTCTCGCACGCGCCCGAGGACGACGTCTTCCAGCTCGTCACGCGCCCCGAGGAGGCGCCGGACGAGGCCGAGGTCGTGACGGTGGCGTTCGAGGCCGGCGTGCCGGTCGCGTTCAACGGCGAACGGCTGGGACTGGTCGAGCTGCTGGAGCGAGCGGCCGACGCCGGCTGCAAGCACGGCGTCGGGATCGTCGACCACATCGAGGACCGCATCGTCGGCCTCAAGGTGCGCGACATCTACGAGGTGCCGGCGGCGGCGATCGTGCTGACGGCCCACCAGGAGCTGGAGCACCTCGTCGGCACGATCCATCAGAACCAGTTCAAGACGGGCCTCGACCAGAAGTGGGGCTATCTCGTCTACGCCGGCCTGTGGTGGGAGCCGCTGCGCAGCGACCTCGACGCCTACATGGACGCGGTCAACGCCCAGGTGACCGGCACGATCGGGCTGAAGCTCTACAAGGGCTCGGTGCGGGTCGTCACGCGCGAGTCGCCGAACGCCGTCTACGACGCCTCGCTGGCGTCGTTCGCCGAGTCCGGCGGGCTGTTCTCGCAGACCGCGTCGCCCGGCTTCATCGAGCTGTGGTCGTTGCAGTCGCGGCTCGCGTACCGGCTGCGCCAGCGCGGCTGAGCGCCCGCCCTGCAAGCGCCTTTGCGGGGGCCTGCCTGCGGCCGCGCGGCGTCCGCATGGAGGCGTAGTCTCACGACCGTGAGCGTCGGCGGCCGCCGGCGTCCCGGCCACCATCTCGGATGCACGTCTCCATGCCCCCTGAAACGACTCCGCCCGACGACGAGCGGAGCCCCTCGCCCTCCTCGCCGGAGGGTGGGACCGTCGTCGACCCCGAGGTGCTCGCCGAGCGCCGCGCCCAGCGCGCCGAGCAGGCCGAGCAGTCGGCTGCGCGCCGCGCCGCCGACGCCCAGGTGCTCGCCGCGCAGCTCGCGCGCGAGCGCGCGCGCCTGGAGGCCGAACGCGACGCCGCGCGCGCCGAGGCGGCCGCGGCGCGGGAGGGCGCCGACGCGGCGATCGCGGAGGCGCGTCACCTGCAGGGCGAGCGCGACAGCCTGCGCACCGCACTGGACGAGGCGCGCGCCGAGCGCGACGCGCTCGCGGCGCAGGGCGGTGCGGAGGGTCCCGCGCCCGAGGCGCCGGCCGCGCCGGCACCGCCCGCGGAGGCTGCCGGTGCCGGAGATCCGGTCGGCGGGAGCGCGAACGGCGCCCGCAACGGCCACGGCGCTCCGCCGGCGGCCTGGGCGGCCGCGCTGGGACGCGAGCTGACGGTCGCGCGCGCGGCGGCGGCGATCGCAGAGCCCCGCCCGGCGCCGGTCGCATCGACCGCGCCCGTGCCCGGCCTCGCGCGCGAGCGCCAGCTCGTCGCACAGCGCGCCGCGGCCGGTCCCGCAGCTGGCGCGAAGCCGCTGCCGGGCGCGGCGGACCAGCGCCGCGGCGATCGCGCGGCGCCGATCACCGCCCTTGCACTCGAGCGCGAGCGCTCCAGCCGCCTGCAGGCGCAGCTCGACAGCAGCCTCGCCGTCCAGCGGGAGCTGCGGACCCACATCGCCGCGCTGCAGCGTGCGGTGCACCAGCGGGTCGAGGCCGAGCGCCGCATCGAAACGGCGCTGCGGCGGGTGCGCGAGGAACTGACGGCCGCGAACGCGTTCGCCGCGGGAGGGACCGCGACGCCCGCCCCCGCGGCTGCACCCGCTGTTCTTGCCGGGGCCTCGCCGCGCGCGGCCGCCGGCACCGCCGCGCCCGGAACCGTGCCGATGCCGTCGGGTGCTCCGGCGGCGCCTGCTGCGCCCCCGTCCGCCGCCGCGCCGGCTCCGCCCGCGGGCTTGGCGGCGCCGGTCCCGCTGGCTCCCGCGCCGATCGCGGCGCCCGCCGGTCTCGACCCGCTGCGCCTCAGCGCCGCTCGCGAGCGCCTGCGGGCATCGGCGCCTGCTGCCGCTCCGCTCGCGGCGCTGCCCGTCGGCACTCCGGCGCCGTGGCTCACGGCCGCGCTGCAGGGCCTGCTGGCGAGCGAGCCCGACGTGGCCGGGCGGATCGCCGTCGGCCTCGTGCCGGCGCAGCAGCTCGCGGCACGGCGCCCACTGCGCTACGACCTGCTGCTGGCCGGCCGCGGCTGCTACGCGGTCGACGTCGAGCCCGGCTCGGCGAGCGTCGTCCTGCGGCCCGCGCCGCGGCCGCGACGCGAGCGCGACCTGAGTGTCGTCGCCGACGCCGCCGGCTTCGCGCGGCTGCTGTACGGGCGCCGCACGCTCCGGCGCCCCGCACGCGTGCGCGGCGGCCGCCGCGCGCTGCGCGAGCTGCGCCGCACCGCGCGCGCGCCGCTCGGTCTGCGCGACCTCGGCACGGCGGGCATCGCGCTCGAGCCGGCGCTCGCGCTACGGCTCGTCGCGCTCGCGATCGACCCGGCCGCGACGCAGGGCGAGCGCTTCGCGGTCGCGCACGCGCCGCTCGCCGGCGGTCCGGTCGACGCCTGGCTGCGGATCGCCGACGGCGAGCCGCCGGCCGTCGTCACGCGACCGCCGTCCGAGCCCGTCCGCCTCACGCTCCGCTGCACCCGCGGCGCACTGCTCGCGCTGATCGCCGGCGTCGATCCCCCGCCCGGCGAGTCCGGCACGCTCGACGGCGACGACGCCGCCCTTACGCTCCTGCGCACCTGGATCGCGCAGACCGAGCACCCCGCCGCCTGAGCGGCCAACGCGCGCAAGCGAAACGCGGTTTCGCGCAGCTCGCCGGAGAGGCTGCGGCTCTTGATCCTCTGGATCACGCGCAGATAGCGCCACCGCCCGGCGTCCTAAGCGGGGGCGCCGGGCTCCTCAACGAGGAGAGCCCGGAGTAAGCGGCTCCGGGCTCTCAGAGATGAGGACGTTCGTCTCACCCTGACTCGGTCATCGTAGCGGGAAGATCGGCGAGCGCAAGCTGGAGCGCGCGGCATGGGGCGACGCAAGGTCCGTCGAGAAACCCCGGAAAACGCGGGAACGGCGCCCGCGAGAGGGGGGCGAATCGTCCGGGGCGGGGCCTATCCTGGCTGGCCCGTGACGAGTCTGTCCTGCGCCCACCTCCACGTCCACTCCGAGTATTCGCTGCTCGACGGGGCGTGCAAGATCGATGCGCTGGCGGCGCGCGCGGCGGCGTTCGACCAGCCGGCGCTGGGGCTGACCGACCACGGCGTCATGAACGGCTCGGTCGAGCTGTTCAAGGCGGCCAAGAAGCACGGCATCAAGCCGCTGCTCGGCTGCGAGGTCTACGTCGTCGACGACCGCCACTTCCGCGACGGCCGCGTCGAGCGCAACCACCTGACGCTGCTGGCGGAGAACGCGGTCGGCTACCGCAACCTCGTCAAGCTGTCCTCGGCCGGCTTCCTCGAGGGCCTGCACCGCGGCAAGCCGGGCGTCGACCTCGACCTGATGTCCCAGCACTCGGACGGGATCATCGTCCTCACCGGCTGCCTCGCCTCGCGCTTCTGCCAGCGGCTCGTCCACGACCGCCCCGACGAAGCGCGCGCGCACGCCGACGACCTCATGAACGTCTTCGGCCGCGACCAGGTCTACTTCGAGGTGCAGAAGAACGGCATCCCCGACCAGGACAAGGCGAACGAGGGGATCGTGCGGATCGCGCGCGAGGTCGGCCGCCCGCTCGTCGGCACCGGCGACGTGCACTACCTCCGCAAGGAGGACTACCACCACCACACGGCGCTGCTGTGCGTGCAGACGAAGTCGACGCTCGCCGAGCCGAAGATGACGTTCGACACCAACGAGTTCTACTTGAAGTCGAACGACGAGATGGCGAGCGCCTTCGCCGAGTGGCCCGACGCGCTGCCGACGACGCTGGAGATCGCCGAGCGCTGCGACGTCGAGATCGAGCTGGGCAAGCAGCTGATCCCGAGATACCCGACGCCGAGCGGCGAGGACGAGAGAACGTACCTGCGCACGCTCGTCATGAACGGCCTGCGCGAGCGCTACGGCGACCCGCTGCCGGCCGAGGCGGTCGAGCGGACCGAGATGGAGCTCGCGGTCATCGACAAGATGGGCTTCAACGCCTACTTCCTGATCGTCTGGGACTTCGTCCACTACGCCAAGAGCAACGGCATCGCCGTCGGCCCGGGCCGCGGCAGCGCCGCCGGCTCGATCGTCTCCTACGCGCTGCGCATCACCGACGTCGACCCGCTCGCCTACGACCTGCTGTTCGAGCGCTTCCTCAACCCCGAGCGCGTCTCGATGCCGGACATCGACATCGACTTCTCCGTGCGCGGCCGCGAGCGCGTGATCAGGTACGTCACCGAGAAGTACGGCAGAGAGTCGGTCGCGCAGATCGTCACCTTCGGCAAGATGTTCCCGCGCGCGGCGACGCGCGACGCCGCGCGCGTGCTGGGCCACGACTACGGCGCCGGCGACCGCCTCGCGAAGCTGATCCCCGACCCGATCATGGGCCGCCCACCGTCGTTCGAGGACTGCCTGCAGCCGGGCGAGGAGCTGCGCAGAGCGGTCGACTCCGACCCGGTCGCGAGACAGATCGTCGACGTCGCCAAGGGACTCGAGGGTATCGTGCGCAACTCCTCGATCCACGCCGCGGCGGTCGTGATCGCCGACCGGCCGCTGACGGACATCGTGCCGCTCCAGCTCGCAGACGCCGGCACCGACGAGAACAACGAGAAGGTCTACCGCACCGTCACGCAGTTCTCGATGAAGCCGGTCGAGGAGCTGGGGCTGCTGAAGATGGACTTCCTCGGCCTGCGCAACCTCGACGTGATCGAGGACGCGCTCGACATCGTCGAGCGCTCGACCGGCGAGCGGCCGGACATGACGACGCTCCCGCTCGACGACGCGAAGACGTACGCGATGCTCGCGGCCGGCGACTCGATCGGCGTCTTCCAGTTCGAGTCCGAGGGCATGCGCGAGGCGCTCAAGAAGGTCCGCCCGACCGAGCTGGAGGACCTGATCGCGCTCAACGCGCTCTACCGGCCGGGCGCGATGGACCAGATCCCGACGTACGCGCGCGGCAAGCGCGACCCCGACTCCGTCACCTACGCGGACGAGCGCCTGAGGCCGATCCTCGAGTCGACGAAGGGCGTGATCCTCTACCAGGAGCAGGCGATGCAGATCGCCAAGTCGCTGGCCGGCTTCAGCGGCGCGAAGGCGGACGACCTGCGCAAGGCGATCGGCAAGAAGAACCGCGAGGCGATGGCGCAGCTCAAGCCCGAGTTCGTCGCCGGCTGCCAGGCGGCCGGCGTCGCCGGCTCGACGATCGAATCGCTGTGGCAGACGAACGAGAAGTCGGCCGACTACTCGTTCAACAAGTCTCACGCCGCCTGCTACGGCCTGATCGCCTACCGCACCGCCTGGCTGAAGGCCAACTACCCGGCCGAGTACATGGCGGCGCTGATCTCGTCGGTGATGGACACGAAGGACAAGGTCCCGTTCTTCGTCGCGCAGACGGAGCAGATGGGGATCGACATCCTGCCGCCCGACGTCAACGAGTCCGACCACGAGTTCATGGTCATCGACGGCAAGATCCGCTTCGGCCTCGACGCCGTCAAGGGCGTCGGCTTCTCGGCGGTCGAGGCGATCAAGCGCGCCCGCGAGGAGGGCGGCCCGTTCGCCTCGATATGGGACTTCTGCGAGCGCGTCGACGGCCGCACCGTCAACAAGAAAGCGATCGAGGCGCTGATCAAGTGCGGCGCGTTCGGCTCGACCGGCGCGACGCGCAAGGGCATGCTCGCGGTGCTGGAGCAGGCGCAGGCGGCGGGGCAGAAGTCCCAGCAGGACGCGCAGATCGGCCAGGGCTCGATCTTCGACCTCGGCTTCGGCGGCGACGACGCCGGGGTCGCCAACGGTGCCGCGGCCGCGTTCGCCGCGCCCAGCCATCCGCCGATCCCGCCAGAGGAGTTCGAGCAGGCGGAGCTGCTCGCGGTCGAGAAGGAGTCGATCGGCCTGTTCGTCTCGGCCCATCCGCTGAAGGCCGTGCGCGAGGCGATGCGGCTGAGAGTCGACTGCTCGCTCGCGCAGCTGTCCGACCGCCGCGACGGCGAGTGGGTCACCGTCGGCGGGATCATCACGCAGGCGAAGAAGATCCGCACCAAGAGAGGCGATCCGATGATGTTCGCCACGCTCGACGACCTCGAGGGCAACGTCGAGATCCTCGTCTTCGGCAGAGCGCTCGCCGGCCACGAGGAGGCGCTCGGGCTCGACTCGGTCGTCCTGATCCGCGGCAAGGTCGACCACAAGGACGCCTCCAAGACGGTCGTGATCGTGCAGGAGGCGAGCAGATTCGAGCCGAGCGAGGCCGAGGTCGAGAGAGCGCGCGAGCAGGCGCGCGCGATCCCCGTCGGCCCGCCGCCGGTGCGCCTGCGGCTCGACGCGACCGTGCTGCCCGCGAGCGTGATCGATGACCTGAAACAGCTCATCTCGCTGCACCCGGGCGAGTCCGACGTCGTGCTCGACCTGCAGACCTCGCGCGGGCAGCGCAAGCTGAAGCTCGGCCCCGAGTACCGCGTCGCGGCGACCAACGCCGCACTGCGCGCCGAGCTGGACCACCTGCTCGGCGCCGCGATGCTCGACGCCGTCGCGGCCTGAGCGCCGCGCCGGCCCGCGCCGCTATCTCGATCTGCGCCAGCGGCGCGCGAACGGCAGCCGCCAGGCGTGCGGCGCGATCAGCGCCTGCATCGCCTCGGGTCCCCACGTGTCGGGCGCGTAGCTGTGCAGGGGGGAGGGGCGATCGAGCAGCGGCGCGGAGACCTCCCACAGCCGCTCGATGCCCTCGGCGGTCGTGAACAGCGTGTGGTCGCCGACCATCGCGTCGTGGATCAGCCGCTCGTAGGCCTCCAGCGCGTCGTCGTCGTTGCCGGTTCTCCTCGAGCGAGAACTGCATGCTCATCTTGTCCAACCGCATGCCGGGGCCCGGCCGCTTGCCGTAGAAGGAGAGCGACAGGCGCGAGGACTCGTCGAGGTCGAAGGTGAGGTGGTCGGGCCCGAACTCGCCGACGCCCGAGCCGGCGGGGAACATCCCGGCCGGCGGCTCGTGGTAGGAGATCGAGATGATGCGCGAGCTCTCCGCCATGCGCTTGCCGGTGCGCAGGTAGAACGGCACGCCCGACCAGCGCCAGTTGTCGATCTCGCAGCGCAGCGCGACGAACGTCTCGGTGTCGGAGTTCTCCGCGACGCCCGCCTCGGCGCGGTAGCCCTCGTACTGCCCGCGCACGACCCACGCCGGGTCGAGCACCTTGAGCGAGCGGAAGACCTTGTTCTTCTCCTCCGTGATCGCGGCCGGCTCGAGCGCCGTCGGCGGCTCCATCGCGACGAACGCGAGGATCTGCATCAGGTGCGTGACGACCATGTCGCGGTAGGCGCCGGTCTTCTCGTAGAAGCCGGCGCGCGAGCCGATCGACAGCGTCTCCGGCACGTCGATCTGCACGTGGTCGATGTGCAGGCGGTTCCAGATCGGCTCGAACAGGCCGTTGGCGAAGCGCAGCGCGAGGATGTTCTGCGCCGCCTCCTTGCCGAGGAAGTGGTCGATGCGGAAGACCTGCTGCTCGGCGAACACCTCGTGCACCTCGGCGTTGAGCGCGCGGGCGCTCTCGAGGTCGGTGCCGAACGGCTTCTCCATGATGATGCGGGCGTTGTCGGCGAGGCCGGCCTCGCCGAGCAGCCGCACGGTCGCGCCGGCGGCGGCCGGCGGGACGCTGAGGTAGTGGAGCAGCCGTGCGCGGCCGCCGATGTCCTTGACCGCGTCGCCGACGGCGCTCGCGAGCCCGGCGGCGCCGGCGTCGTGCCCGACGTACGTCAGCCGCCGCGCGAAGTCGGCCCACTGCTCCTCGCTGAAGCGGTGGCGCGCGAAGTCGTCGGCGGCTCTGCGCGCGATCGCGCGGAAGCCGTCGTCGTCGAGCTCCTCGAGCGACGTGCCGACGACGCGGAAGTTCGCCGGCATCAGCCCGGCCTCGGACAGGTGCAGCAGGCCCGGCAGCAGCTTGCGGCGCGCGAGGTCGCCGGTCGCTCCGAAGAGGACGATCACATGCGGGTCGGGTGCCGCAAGCGTGACGGTCGCCGCGTCCCGTGGATCGTGCGCCGATGCCAAGGGACCGCGGACGCTAGCGCAGCCTCCGGCGGACGCGAGCGCCGACGCGCCCGCCGCTCAGATCCCCCGCGCTGCCAGCCCGCGCTCGCGCAGCTCGAACGCGTAGCGCACTTCCTCGGCGCTCGTGCCTCTCCTGTCCGGCCCAGGCGTCTCCATCACGACCGGCAGGCCCTCGAACCGCGGCTCGGACAGGAACGCCATGCAGCCCTCCTCGCCGAGCTCGCCGTCGCCGAGGTTGGCGTGGCGGTCGCGGTTGGAGCCGAGCGGCGTCTGCGAGTCGTTGAGGTGCAGCGAGCCGAGGCGGTCGAGCCCGACGGCGGCGTCGCAGCGCTCCAGCGTCTCCTCCAAGCCGGCCGCCGTGCGGATGTCGTAGCCGGACGCGAGCAGGTGGCACGAGTCGAGGCACATGCCGAGCCGCGGGTCGCCGCCGCCGGCCTCGATCAGGCTGCCCAGCTCCTCGAACGAGCGCCCCAGCGTGCCGCCCGTGCCGGCCGTGTTCTCCAGGTGCAGCGGGCACGACTCGCTCTCCGCCAGCGCCTCGCGGAAGATCTCGCCGGCGCGTGCGATCGCCGGCTCGACCGGGCCTCTCAACGCCGAGCCGGGATGCAGCACGACGCCCGCGGCGCCGATCGCGTCGCCGATCCGCAGCGAGTGGGTCAGCGACGTGAGCGACTTCGCGCGGATGTCCGGGTCCTCGCTGCCGCAGTTGAGCAGGTACACGGCGTGGATCAGCACCGCGTCGATCGGGCTGTCGTCCATAGCGGCGCGGAAGGCGGCGAAGTCGTCCTCGCCGTATCTCGTCGGGCGCCACATGCGCGGCGACTGGTTGAAGATCTGGATCGCCTGGCAGCCTCTCTCGACGCCGCGCTCGACCGCCTTCGCAAGGCCGCCCGCCGGGGATACGTGGGCGCCGATTAGCATGCTGACTTCATGCGACTTCGCTTTGCTCCTTCTCCCACCGGCGCGCTGCACATCGGCGGTGCTCGGACTGCTCTCTACAACTGGTTGCTCGCACGCGGCTCCGGGGGTGCCCTCGTGCTGCGGATCGAGGATACGGACAGAGAGCGCTCGACCCCCGAGAACGTCGAGCAGATCCTCGATGCGCTGCGGTGGCTGGAGCTGGACTGGGACGAGGGGCCGATCTTCCAGACAGCGAACGCCGAGCGTCACGCCCAGGCGCTTGCGCAACTGCTGGAGAGCGGCCACGCCTACCGAACGACCGCGACCGCCGACGACGTCAGAGCCTTCAAGGAGCAGCACGGCCACGACCGCGGCTTCCGCGGCGAGCCCCAGGCGGAGGGTGCGGTGCGCCTGCGCGTCCCCGACGAGGGCGAGACGGTCGTCGACGACGTCATCCGCGGCGAGGCGCGCTTCCAGCATGTGCACATGGACGACCCCGTGATCGCCCGCGCGGACGGCTCCGTCCTCTACAACTTCGCCGTCGCGATCGACGACCTCGACGCCGGCATCACGCACGTCGTGCGCGGCGAGGACCACCTCTCCAACACGCCAAAGCAGCTGCTCGTGTTCGAGGCGCTGGGGGAGACGCCCCCGCGCTACGCCCACCTGCCGCTGCTGCACGGCCCCGACGGCAAGAAGCTGTCCAAGCGCCACGGCGCCGCCTCCGTGCAAGAGCTGCGCGACGCCGGCTACCTGCCCGACGCGGTCGTCAACTACATCGCGCTGCTCGGCGCCGGCTTCGACGCCGAGCAGGAGATCTTCCCGCGCGCGGAGCTGGCCACACGGCTGCGGCTCGAGCGCATCTCGAAGTCGCCGGCCGTCTTCGACGAGAAGAAGCTGCGCCACATCAACGGCCGCTACCTGCGCGAGCTGCCGGTCGACGAGCTGACCGCGCGGATCGAGGCGTTCACCGGTCGCGACGGCCTGCGCGCCGGCGTCGAGATCAGCCGCGAGAAGATCCAGACGCTGTCGGAGTTCTGGCCGCTCGCCGGCTTCCTCTACGACGGGCCGGTCGAGGACGAGGCCGCGTGGGGCAAGACGATCGGGGCCGAGGGCGGGGCGGAGGCGCTCGCCGCCGCCCGCGAGGTGCTGGCCGCGCTCGACCCGTTCACCCAGGACGCGATCGACGTCGCGCTGCGCGCGCTCGTGGAGGCGCGCGGCTGGAAGCCGAAGCAGGTCTTCCAGCCCGTGCGCGTGGCGATCGCCGGTACGACGATCTCCCCCGGAATCTTCGAGAGCGTCGCGCTGCTGGGCCGCGAGGAGACGTTGCGGCGCATCGACGCGGCGCTCGCGCGCGCCGCCTCCGCGGCTGCATAGACGGCGCTCGCGCCCGCTTTGGGCGCAAGACCCTAAACCGGTCGGCCACGGCTGCCGATAGAGGGAGCGGATCGCGGCGATGACGCGGCGCTCCTCTCGCACGCCGAGCTGAGGAACTCTACGATCGCATGACGCCCGCTACCTCGACCGTCCCCGCACCGACTCCGACTGTCACCAGCTTGCCTCCGAGCAGCTCCACCGCCGACCCGCCGATGGTGCGGCATCACAACGAGGGCCATGGGCGTCGCCTGACGGCCGCGTTCGAGGCGCTCGAGGCGTTCCCGGTGCTCGCCGAGTCGCGCAACCGCGTGCTGCGGCTGTTCGCGCAGGAGCGCCCGTCGACCGCCGAGGTCGTGACCGCCGTCGAGTCCGACGTCGCGCTCGCGATCGCGACGCTGCGGCTCGCCAACCGCGTCGACGGCCGCACGCGCGGCCGCGTCGACAGCGTCGTGCGCGCCGTCAGCGTGCTGTCGCCGGCCGCCGTGCAGGCGCTCGCGAGCCGCGCGCGCACGTTCGACTTCTTCGAGCGGTCGGGGATCTGGGAGGGCACGCCGGAGCGCTTCCGCCTCCACGGCGTCGCCACGCAGCGCGCCGCCGACCGCCTCGCCGCCGAGCTCGGCTACGAGGAACGCGACCGCCTGATGGTCACCTCGCTGCTGCACGATGTCGGCAAGCTCGTGCTCGCGCACGCCTACCCGGGCTATCCGCGCCAGGTGCACGGCGACGCGAAGACGCCGGAGGAGCGGATCCACCGCGAGCGGCGCGAGCTGGGCGTCGACCACGCACTCGTCGGTGGCGTGCTTGCGCGCCGCTGGGGTCTGCCGAGAACGATCGCCTCGACGATCGAGCGCCACCACGGCGCCGACGCCGACGGCGAGGCCGCGCTCGTGCGGCTGGCCGACATGCTCGCCCACTACGGGCAGGGCGACGCCGTCTCGCCGAGCGAGATGCTCGCGTGCGCGCGCACGGTCGGGCTCGGCCCGGCGGAGCTGCGCGCCGTCATGTACGACCTGCCGTACCCGGCGAACGGCCAGCGCCAGCGCCAGCTCGACCCGTGCCCGCTCTCGACTCGCGAGATCGAGGTGCTGAGACGCCTCGGACAGGGCAAGGTCTACAAGCAGATCGCCCACGAGCTGGCGCTCTCGACCAGCACCGTGCGCACGCACCTGCACAACATCTACGGCAAGTTGGGTGCGGTGGACCGGGCCCAAGCAGTCTTGATCGCCACAGAACGCGGCTGGATCTGATTTCACGGAGCCTCGCCGCCCCTGAGGCCACCCGACGGCTTGCCCGTACCACCAGTACGGGCTTCGCCATCGTGCGGCCTCAGGAACGACGATGCTCTCGTGAAATCGGCGTGCCGGCGGGTCGGTGGCTTACCATCGTGGGCCGATGCTCTCGATCACGACGAAATCGCCGTACGCGCTTCAGGCGCTGTCCGAGCTGGGCCGCCTCGGCGGCTCCGGGCCGGTGCCGATCGGGGAGCTGGCGAAGCGGCGGGAGATCCCGGTGCAGTTCCTCGAGCAGCTGTTCGCGGTGCTGCGGCGCGCGGGCATCTTGAGATCGCAGCGCGGGGTAAAGGGCGGCTACAGCTTCGCGCGCGACCCGTCCGAGATCAGCGTGCTCGAGTTGGTCGAGCTGCTCGACGGAACCTTCGGCGCGGGCTCCGAGGGCGTCTTCGCCGACGCGGCCGCCGCCGCCCGCACCGTGCTCGAGCAGACGACCGTCGCCGACGTCATCGAGCGCGAAGCGCGCGACGCCGGCTCGGCGATGTACTACATCTGAGCCGGAGTTCGTGCTCTAGCAATCGCCGGTTCGTCCACGACGCCGGTGAATCGGCGATGATCCGTCAATGCTTCGGCGGATCCATATCCAGGGCTTCAAGTCTTTGGTCGACGTGGAGATCAAGCTCCCGCGCCTGTCTGTCCTCGCTGGGCCGAACGCTGCCGGCAAGAGCAACGTCCTCGACGCAATGCAGATGCTCGCTCGTGCTGGGACGCAGCGCACGCTCGCTGACGCACTCGGTCCTCCGATTCGCGGGTTTCCCAGTGAGGCGTTTTCCTTCCCTCCTGGGGGCCTCCCAGAGCTGCTCGAACAGGTGTCGGCGGGGTTCACGATCGAGGCCGACCTCGAGCTGGCGCGCGGGCCACAGGACACCAGACCAGAACAGGCGCGATATCGGCTTGGAGTGGAAATCGATCCGGACGCAGGAGTGCTGACGCTGGGTGATGAGTACCTCACGCGCATGACTCGCGACTGGCGCACGAAGGACACGCCGCGCATCGAAACCCAGGATCGAAAGATCATCATCCGTCGATCTTCGACGGGCGGGCGCCCACCTCATGAGGAGCGCGCAACCAACCACACCTGGCTGTCTGATGCTCGCCTTTCGGGCAAGCAGTACCCGTTGTTCGACGAGATCCGCGACGAGTTCCGACACTGGCGCACGTACTACTTGGATCCGGGCAACGCGATGCGCGCAGCGACCTCACCGAGAGAGGTCACTGACATTGGTGTGAACGGTGAACACTTGGCGCCATTCCTGTACGGCTTGAAGACGCGTAACCCGGCCGCATTCGCGGCGGTGCAGCGGGCTCTCAAGTCCGTAATCCCCGCAGTCGGAAGTCTTGACGTGGATCTCGACACGAAACGTGGAACGCTCGACATCCAGATCGAGCAGGACGGCACCACGTTCTCCTCTCGAGTGGTGTCGGAGGGAACACTGCGGGTTCTCGCCCTGTGTGCGATTGCGGTGACTGCTAACCGGGGACTTGTGGCCTTTGAGGAGCCAGAGAACGGCGTACAGCCGCAGCGCCTTGATCGGATCGCGGAGCTGCTCGCGTCTGTGACGCGGCGTGGGACGGCACAGCTCGTCGTCACGACCCACTCGCCGGGATTCGTTGCGGCGATTCTGGAGCGGGCACGACAGGCGAAAACCGACATCGGGCTTTTCAGCGTCGGACGCGAGGCGCACAGGACGCGCGTGCGTCCGCTCCGCGACTTCGGGTTGTGGGAGGACAACGCGATCGATGAGTTGCTCCGCGAGCCCGACGAGTCTGACAAGATCGCGGCGCTGGTTCGGCGTGGCTGGCTCGACATTTGAGCATGCCGTTCAGGATCGATCTCTTTTGCGAGGATGCCGCTCATGAGGCGTTCGGCCGGGCGCTCATCGAGCGGTGTGCGGTCGAAGAGAGATCATCTGTCACCGTGAACGTGCCGACGGCTCGGTTCGGGATTCCGCGACTCAAGAGAGAGCTTGCGGCCTTCCAGTCGGTGCTCCGACGTGCAAGTGGTGCGCCTGACCTTCTCGTCGTGATGGTTGATGCGAACGACGTTGGAGTACCTGGACGACGGCGGGAAGTAGCGCAGGCGCTGGACGAAGCACTCTTCCCCGAGGTCGTCATTGCTGTGCCGGATCCGTACGTCGAGCGGTGGTTTCTTGCCGATCCGATGTCCTTTCGCGAGCATTTCGGCGAAGCTCCGGCGGTGGCGCCTCCCCGTAGCCGAATCGACTGGAAGGGGCAACTCGTCAAGGCTCTTGAGGAGGCAGGTGAGATCGTGACCCAAGGAGGTGCGGAGTTCGCCGACGACATCGTGCACGTCATGGATCTATCGCGGGCAGGCCATGCGGTGTCGTCGCTTGGGACATTCGTCGCTGACGTGCGGGCCGCATTGCGACGCTTGCATCTGGCCCACACATGACATCCAGTTGCGTCCTGTGACGATCGTGTGAAATCGGCTCAACTCCGGTCCGCCAGATCCCGATCTTCGGGAATGTGATGAACGTGGTCGTGCCGGTTGCCGCTGTCGCTGCGGCGGCTGTGGTCGCGCTGGCGGTGCGGTGGTGCGTGCGGCGGGCGATGCGGCGCTACGAGCGCGCGCTGGCGCTGGCGCGGCACGAGGCGATGCACGACGGCCTCACCGGCGCGCTCGCGCGCGCGGCCTTCGCGCGCGAGCTGGAGCGGCGCCTCGCCTGCGCGACGGCGCAGCGCCCGCTGGCGCTGCTGGCGATCGACGTCGACGGCTTCGGCGAGGTCAACAAGCAGCTCGGCCACGCCGCCGGCGACGAGCTGCTCGTACAGCTCGTGCGCACGGCGGCGGGGGTCGTGCGCGAGCAGGACGCGATCGGCCGGCTCGGCGGCGACGAGTTCGCGCTGCTGGTGCGGGGCGACGACGCGCGGGCCGTCGCGGACCGGATCCTGCTGGCGCTGCGCGGTCCCGGCGGGCCGCGGCGCGGCATCGACGTCTCGATCGGGATCGCGAGCGCGCCGGCTGACGGGACGACCGTCGCCGCGCTGCTGCGCGCGGCCGACGTCGCGATGCGCCGCGCCAAGCGCACCGGAAAGGGCCGCGTCGTCGCCTACACCGGCGAGTCGCTTGCCGACCGCGACGACGAGCGGGCGCGGCGCGCGCTGGCCGAGACGATCGCGCAGCGGCGGATCGCGATGGCGGCGCAGCCGATCGTCGACCTGCGCAGCGGCGCGATCCACGCCTACGAGGCGCTCGCGCGCTTCGGCATCCCCGGCGACCTGACGACCGGCGAGCTGTTCGCGCTCGCCGAGCGCGTCGGGATGCGCGAGGAGCTGGACCTCGCGTGCCTCGGCTGCGGCCTGGCGCTGCTGCCGCGCCGGCCGCCCGGCACGCGCCTGACGGTCAACGTCTCCAGCCAGCTGCTCGCCGACCCGCGCGCGCTCGAGCTGCTCGCCGGCCAGCCGGATCTCCAAGGGCTCGTGCTGGAGATCACGGAGGAGGCGCTCGTGCGCGACTACGCGGCGCTGCAGCTCGCGCTGGCGCCGCTCGTGGAGCGCGGCGTGCGCGTGGCCGTCGACGACATGGGCGCCGGGTACTCCGGCCTGCGCCATGCGATCGATCTGCATCCGGCGTACCTCAAGCTCGACCGCGCGCTCGTGCGCGGGATCGACCGCGACCCGAAGCGCGCCGCGCTCGTCGACGCGCTGCTGCGCTACGCCCAGCACGCCGGCAGCCACATCGTCGCCGAGGGCGTCGAGACCGAAGGCGAGCTGGAGACGCTCGTGCGCCTCGGCGTGCCGCTCGCGCAGGGCTTCCTGCTCGCGCGCCCCGGGCCGCCGTGGCCGCAGCTCGCGCGCACGCCGGTCCCGGTGCAGGGGGACGGCCAGGCGGCGCCGTCGCCGTCGGACGACGTCGCGGCGATCGATCCGGACACGACCGCCGAGGAGGCGCACGCGCGCTTCGCCGCCGACGCGCGGCTGGAGACGCTCGTCGTGCTCGACGGCGAGCGGCGCGTGCTCGCGCTGCTGACGCGCCACCGCCTGCTGTCGCGCCTCGGGCACCGCTTCGGCTTCGCGCTCTACGGGCAGCGCTCGGTGCTGCGCGTCGCCGATCGCCACTGCCTCGCGCTGCCCGCCACGACGCCCTGGTCCGAGCTCGCCTCGCGCGCGATGGCGCGGCCGTCGGAGAGCCGCCACGACGCGATCCTGCTGCTCGGCGCCGACGGCCGCTTCCTGCGCCACCTCACGATCCGCGACCTGCTCGACGCCGCCGAGCCGCAGGCCGGCGAGCGCGCGCTGGCCAGCGGAAGCGCCTGGTAGCGTCGCAGCCCGTGCTCTCCGCTGCGCACGCGCCCTATCCGAAGATCGAGCTGCACGTCCACCTCGAGGGGGCGGTTCCGCCGGAGCTGCTGTTCGCGGCCGCGCGGCGCAACGGCTGCACGCTGCCGTTCGACTCGGTCGAGGCGCTCACCGAGTACATGCGCTTCCGCGACTTCGACCACTTCATCGAGGCGTGGATGGCGACGACGACGGTGCTGCGCACCGCCGAGGACTACCGCGAGCTGGTGCTCGACTACGCGCGCCGCGCGCAGGCGCAGGGCGCCGTGTACCTGGAGGGGATCTTCTCGCCGACCGACCGCGTCGCGCTCGGCGTCCCGCAGGAGGTGAGCTTCGAGGGATTCTGCGACGGCGTGCAGGCCGCCCGCGAGCAGCTCGGGATCGAGGTGCGGCTGACGCCCGACGTCACGCGTTTCGCGCCGCTCGACGTCGCGTGCGAGACGGCGCGGCTGGCGGTCAGGTACCGCGAGCGGGGGATCGTCGGCCTCGGCCTCGGCGGCCCGGAGGTCGGCTACCCGCCCGAGCCCTACGCCGAGGCGTTCGCGATCGCGCGCGCGGGCGGCGTCTCGTCGGTCCCGCACGCGGGCGAGACGGAGGGACCGGGATCGATCCGCGGCGCGCTCGACGCGCTGCACGCCGATCGCATCCGCCACGGCGTGCGCGTCGTCGAGGACGCCGGCCTGCTCCGAGAGATCGCCGACCGCCAGATCGTGCTCGACGTGTGCGTGCTGTCGAACGTGTGCCTGTCGGTCGTGCCGTCGGTCGCGCAGCACCAACTCCCGCAGCTGCTGGCCGCGGGCGTGCCCTGCACGGTCAACACCGACGACCCGACCTTCTTCTCCTGCGACCTGGAGGCCGAGCACGCCGCCGCGCGGTCGCTCGGCGCCGAGCCGCGCGCGCTGTTCGACGCCGGGATCGCGGGCGCGCTGTGCGGCGAGGACGCGAAGGCCGCGCTGCGCAGCATCGCCGACGCGTACGACTGGGCGAATGCGCCCGCCGCTTTGTAGCAACCGCCGCTATCGTTCCGGCGGCGAATGCCGCGAATCCCGATCAACATTGCGGAGCACGTCGGGCGCACGCCGATGGTGCAGCTCACGCGGTTGCTGCCCGAAGGCTGCGACGCGCAGCTGTTCGGCAAGCTCGAGGCGCTCAACCCCGGCGGCTCGGTCAAGGACCGCATCGGCGTCGCGATGATCGAGGCGGCCGAGCGCGAGGGCCGCATCGAGCCGGGCCGCACGACGATCGTCGAGGCGACGAGCGGCAACACCGGCATCGCGCTCGCGTTCGTGTGCGCGGCAAAGGGCTACGAGCTCGTGCTGACGCTCCCGCAGGGGATGAGCCGCGAGCGCGAGGCGCTGCTGCGCCTCTACGGCGCGCGCGTCGAAGTGACCGAGTCGATGGGCGGCATGCACGAGGCGGTCGCCGCCGCGAGAGCGATGGCGAAGCGCGCCGACGTCTTCCTGCCCGACCAGTTCTCCAACCCCGCCAACCCGGAGGTCCACCGCCGCACGACCGGCCCGGAGATCTGGGAGGCGATGGACGGCCGCGTCGACGTGCTCGTCGCGGGCGTCGGCACCGGCGGGACGATCACCGGCACGGGCGAGCTGCTGAAGGAGCGCAACCCCGACTGTCAGGTGATCGCGGTCGAGCCGGCCTCCTCGCCGGTGCTGTCGGGCGGGCGGCCCGGCCCGCACAAGATCCAGGGGATCGGCGCCGGCTTCGTGCCGGCCGTGCTGAACCGCGACGTGCTCGACGAGGTGATCGCGGTCGACGACGAGGACGCGATCGAGACTGCGCGCCTGCTGGCGCGCCGCGAGGGCGTGCTCGCCGGCATCTCGTGCGGTGCGGCCGTGTGGGCGGCGATCGAGGTAGCCACGCGGCCGGAGTCGGCCGGCAAGCGGATCGTCGCGGTGCTGCCGGACTCCGGCGAGCGCTACGTCTCGACGCCGTTCTTCGCCCCGTAGGCATCTGCCCCCCCGCCGGACGGCGCCCGCTCGACTACCCTTGGCGCATGCCCGGCCTCGCGACCTTCGGACGCGTCTGGAAGGAGATCCGCCGCGACGTCCACGCCGCGCAGGAGCGCGACCCCGCGGCACGCGGCGTCGGCTCGAGCGAGATCCTCGCGATCTGGCCCGGCGTCCACGCGGTCCTCGCGCACCGCGTCGCGCACGCGCTGTTCGAGGCGCATGTGCCGCTGCTGCCGCGCCTGATCGCCGGCTTCGCACGCCTGCTGACCGGGATCGAGATCCATCCGGCCGCGCAGATCGGGAGCGGGCTCTTCATCGACCACGGGATGGGCGTCGTGATCGGCGAGACGGCCGAGATCGGCGACGACGTGACGCTCTACCAGGGCGTCACGCTCGGCGGCACCGGCTTCTCGTGCGGAAAGCGCCACCCGACCGTGCAGGACAATGTCACGATCGGCTCGGGCGCGAAGCTGCTGGGCCCGATCACGGTCGGTCACGGCTCGAAGATCGGCGCCAACACGGTCGTGATCCACGACGTGCCGCCGAACTCGACCGTCGTCGGCAACCCCGGCCATCCGGTGCGCATCGACGGCCGCCGCCCGGAGGGTCCGGACGCCGACTGGGCGCACCTGCCCGACCCGATCTCCGACGCGATCAAGGGTCTCGCGAGCCGCATCGGCGCGCTCGAGCGGGCGCTCGCCGAGCACGGCGTCGACCCGGCGACGATTCCCGGCGACGAGGACGAGCCGGCGCCGCTGCGCGCTGCGCGCGGGCCCAATCCCGCCGGCGGTTAGAGCGGACGCCGCGCGGAGCCCGGCGCGTGCGACGACCCGACGGCGAGATCCTCGTCGTCGGGGTCGTTCAACCGCGCCCGCACGAGGTAGAGCGGCCGTCCCTTGACCTCGTCGTAGATGCGCCCGACGTACTCGCCGATCAGGCCGATCGCCATCAGCTGGATCCCGCCGAGCAGCAGGATCGCGATCGTGATCGAGCCGAAGCCGGGCAGGTAGGAGCCGAGCAGGCGCAGCGCGACGACGACCGGGATCAGCACGAACGCGAGCGCCGCGCAGAGGAAGCCGACGAGCGTCGCGAGCTGCAGCGGCCGGTGCCCGAACGACGAGATCGCGTCGAGCGAGAACGTCACCATCTTCTTCAGCGTGTACTTCGTCTCGCCGGCGTAGCGGGCGTCGCGCTCGTAGGGGACCGCGGTCTGCGTGTAGCCGATCCAGACGGTCATCCCGCGCAGGAAGCGGTTGCGCTCGCGCATCGACAGGAGCGCGTCGAGCGGCGCGCGGTCGAGCAGGCGGAAGTCGCCCGAGTCGGGCTCGAGCGCGACGTCGCCGAGCGCGCTGAAGAGCTTGTAGAACCAGCGCGCGGTGGTGAGCTTGAAGCGCGTCTCGCCGTCGCGGCGCTTGCGCACGGCGTAGACGACGTCGGTGCCGCGGCGCCAGTGGTCGAGCATCTCGGGGATCAGCTCGGGCGGGTCCTGCAGGTCGGCGTCGATCATCGCGACGGCGTCGCCGCGCGCGTGGTCGAGCCCGGCGGTGAGCGCCGTCTGGTGCCCGAAGTTGCGCGACAGGATCACGACACGCACGCGCTCGTCGCGCGCGGCGATCTGCTCGAGCAGCTCCGGCGTGCGGTCCGACGAGCCGTCGTCGACGAGCACGAGCTCGAACGGGATCCCCTCCAGCGCGCTGCACACGCGGGCGTGGAAGGCCTCGACGAGCGCCTCCTCCTCGTACACCGGGGCGACGACGCTCAGCAGGCCCAACGTTCGGTCCATCGCTCGAAGACTACGGGGTGGCAGAGCGGTGACCTGCGCGCGACGTCACAGCGGCTCTTGCCGTCCTGCGCAGCCCCGGCACGCGCCACATCGCCTCGATCGCGATGCGCGCCGACATCTTGCTCGTGCCGGCCTCGCGCTCGCGGAAGACGATCGGGACCTCGACGACGCGGAAGCCGGCGAGCACGGCGCGGTACGTGATCTCGATCTGGAACACGTAGCCCTGCGAGCCCACGCTGTCGAGCTGGATCGCCTCGAGCACGCGCCGATGCAGGACCTTGTAGCCGCCCGTCAGGTCGTGCTGCGGCAGGCCGAGGATCAGGCGCGCGTAGATGCAGCCGCCGCGGCTCAGCAGCCGCCGCAGGAGCCCCCACTCGGTGACGCCGCCGCCCGGAACGTAGCGCGAGCCGAGCACGACGTCGGCGTGCTCGGCGGCCGCCAGCAGCGCGGGCAGGTGCTGCGGGTCGTGCGAGAGGTCGGCGTCCATCTCGCAGACGCGCTCGGCGCCGGCCGCGAGCGCGTGCGCGAAGCCGGCCAGGTAGGCCTGTCCGAGGCCGTTCTTCTCCTTGCGCCGCAGCACCTCGACGACGCCCAGCTCGGCGCCGAGGCGCTCGGCGAGCGCGGCCGTGCCGTCGGGCGAGCCGTCGTCGACGACCAGGATGCGGTGGTCGCCGGGCGCCGCCTCGGCGAGCACGGCGGCGACGCTGCGCAGCAGCCGCTCGATCGAGGCGGCCTCGTCGTATGTCGGAACGATGACCCAGAGGGCGGGCATAGGGCGGGGAAGCGTAGTCGAAGGCCGAGCGACCGCAGGCCGCGCGCGGGGGATAGGCGTTTCGCGCTCCGGCGATCGCAAGCGACCGCCTCCGCGCGACGTCACCCCTGGCGCGCCGCGCCCATCCGCACGATTCGCGATCATGATCCTCCGGGATGCGCCTCATCGACGTCATCCGTGGGCCGAGCCGTCCGACGCAGGTCGAGCTTCGCCACCGCCGCCGGCGGGCAGGCGCGCTCGGTGCCGTGGCGGCCGGCGCGCTGCTGCTCGGCCTGATCGCCGGCGCCGGCAGTGGCGGACCCGCCGCCGTGAGCGACGCTGCGGCGCCGGTCGGCTGGTACGGCCACCTGCAGACGCTCGCCGGCACCGGCAGACGCTCGCTCGGCGCCGAAGAGCGCGCGCTCGAGAGCGCGGCGATCGACCGCGCGCTGCAGCGCACCCCGTTCGTGCGGATGGCCGGCGCGCAGCACCGCCTCGTCGCGCTGACGTTCGACGACGGGCCGAGCCCGTACACCGACCGGCTGATCGCCGAGCTGCAGCGGCTGGGCGTGCCGGCCACGTTCTTCGTCGTCGGCTACCAGCTGCCGGCGTTCGCGCCGCAGCTCCAGCACGAGGTCGCCGCCGGCATGACGGTCGGCGACCACACGCTCGACCACCCGAACCTCACGCAGCTGTCGCCCGCCGACCAGCAGCACCAGATCGCCGGCGACGCGGCCGAGATCCACTCCTACGGCGCGCCCTACCCGCGGCTGTTCCGCCCGCCCTACGGCTCCTACGACCAGACGACGCACGCGCTGCTCGCGCGCCGCAGAATGCTGTCGGTGCTGTGGTCGGTCGACAGCGAGGACTACACGAAGCCCGGCGCCGACGCGATCGTGCGCAACGTCGTCGGCGCGGCCCAGCCGGGCTCGATCGTGCTGATGCACGATGGCGGCGGGGACCGCTCGGAGACGCTGGCCGCGGTCCCGCGGATCGTCGCCGAGCTGCGCAGACAGGGCTACGGCTTCGCGTCGGTCCCGCACCTGCTGCTGGAGAACCCGCCGCCGCTGACGCAGGAGATCCCGCCGGGCTTCAACCCGGCCGGGGCGGGATAGGGGCCGATGGCCACGGTGGCGCACGCGGAGCCTCCGCGGACGGCCGGGCTGCGGCTGCCTGCCGCCGCAGCGGCGCCGATCGGCGCCGCCGCCCTCGCCGGGCTGCTCGCCGCCGCCGCGCTGCTGGCCGTCGGCGGGTCCGCGGAGCGCCGCATCTGGTTCGTGCCGTCGAGCGGCCGCGGCGGCATGCCCGACTGGCTCGCCGGTCCGTTCCACGGCCTCGGCCTCGTGCTGCAGCCGCCGACCGGCGCGCTGATGCTGGTCGCGATGTTCGCCTGCTACCTCGTGGCGCTCGCCTGCGCGCGCTCCGGCGCGATCCCGGCGCGGCTCGCGATCGCCGCCGTGGTCGCCGTGCACGTCGTCTTCCTGCTGGCGCCGCCGCTGTTCTCGGCGGACGTCTTCGGCTACGTCGACTACGCGCGCCTGGCAGTGCTGCACGGGCTCGACCCGTACACGCACGGCGCGGTCGCCGCCGCGCACGACCCGGTCGTGAGATTCGTCCGCTGGCACGACGTCGCGACGCCCTACGGGCCGCTGTTCACGGCCGCGAGCGAGCCGCTCGCGTGGCTGAGCGTGCCGGCCGCGCTGTGGGTCTGCAAGGCGCTCGCGGCTGCTGCGAGCCTCGGCTGCGTGGCGCTCGTGTGGCGCATCGAGCAGCGGCGCGGCGGCGCCCCGGTGCCCGCGATCCTGTTCGTCGGGCTCAACCCGCTGCTGCTCGCCTACGGCGTCGGCGGCGCGCACAACGACTTCCTGCTGATGGCGCTCGGGCTCGGAGCGGTCCTGCTCGTGCTCGAGCGGCGCGACGTCGGCGGCGGGGCGCTCGGCGTGCTCGCGGTCGGCGTGAAGGCGTCCGCGGGGCTGCTGCTGCCGTTCCTGCTGCTGGGCGCCGAGCGCCCGCGGCGCGTGGTCGCCGGTGCGGTTGCGGCCACCGTGGCGGTGCTGGCGGCCGCCGTCGCCGCCTTCGGCGGCGACGCGCTCGGCTTCGTCAACCAGATCCGCGAGCAGCAGAGATTCGTCGCGGCCGACAGCGTGCCGCGCCGCGTCGCCGGGTTGCTCGGCTACGACGCGCTCCCGAGCGGGCTGCGGCTCGCGTTCGGGCTCGCCTTCGCGGCGTCGCTCGCCTGGCTGCTGTGGGCGACGTGGCGCAAGCGGATCGACTGGATCGCCGGGGCCGGCTGGGCGACGCTCGCGCTGCTGCTGAGCACCGCGTGGCTGGTGCCCTGGTACGTCGTGTGGCTGCTGCCGCTCGCGGCGGCCGGGCGCGACCCGCGGCTGCGCGGCGCGACGCTGCTGTTCTGCGCCTACGTCGTCGTCACGCGCGTCACGTACCTGCTCGTCTGAACGCTCAGCGCGCCGCGCGCAGCTCGAGATTCGCTTCGTCGCGGCGGGCAACCTGGAAGCCGGCTTGTTGGAGCGCCTGGAGCTGGGGTGGGAGTATCTCGTCGAGCGACGCGAACACACGCGTGCCGCCGGCGGCACGCAGCGCGTCGAGCGACTCAGTCAGCTGTTGCTTGGCGGGCATCGAGAACATGCTCACGTACGGTGCGACGTTGACGAGCCCGAGTTCGTACGCGACGCGATGGCCCATCGGCGCGAGGATCAGGACCCGCTCGCCCGGCGCGGCGCTCGAGGAGGCGACGAAGCTGCGCGTGGCGAGCACCTGCAGCTGGGGGGTCGGAGCAGATCTGCCGATGCGCGAGATCTGCGGCCACGGCGCGGGCGTCTGCGCGAGCGAGCAGACGGCCAGCGCGCAGCCGGCCAGCAGCAGGACCTCCGCGACGCTCGGGCGGCGGTCGGCGCGCGCGTTGACGGCCTGCACGACGACGACGAGCAGCAGCGCGAGTGCGAACGCCCATGCCGAGAAGAGGCTGATCAGCACCTCGGGGTGCGAGCGCCCGGCGAAGTAGCTGCCGGCGCCGAGCCCGAACACGCCGGCCCACGCCAGCAGCGCGGTCAGCGCGCGATGTTCCGCGCCGCCGATCGCGCGGACCGTCGCCACCACCAGCGCCGCCGCGAACGTCGCGTAGATCGCGAGGTGGAAGCCGAGCGTCGGCATCGGCAGCATCGTCACGCCGCCGAGGCCCCACAGTCTCGAGAACGTGAACAGGTAGCCGAAGTGCGGCAGCGAGCCGGCGACGGCGAGCGTCAGCAGCGCCACGAGCACGATCGCGCCGAGCAGTCCGAGCGCGGCGTCGCGCAGCAGCGCCAGCGTGCGCGGCCGCCACGGGCGCGCATCGCTCCACAGCAGCGCGGCGAGCGTCGCCGCAAACGCCGGCAGGCCGAACTCGACGTTGTTCAGCAGCACGATCCCAGCCGCCAGGAACAGCAGCGCGCCGCGGCGCGGGCGCAGGCGATCGACGTGTCGCGCGAGCAGCCACGCGAGCACGTACGGCCCGCCGTAGCGCATCGGGAACATGCTGAAGAGGTTCGAAGGGCCGTAGCGGTTGCCGAGCGGCCCCAGCTCCATGAAGAAGCCCGTCGCGACGAACGGCAGGAACAGCGCGAGACCCAGCAGCGAGCTGCGCGCGACGCGGCGGAAGAGCGCGTAGACCGCGAGCAGCGACAGGCCGCTCGCCGTCACCATGATCGCGACGTAGGCGCCGAACGAGGGTCCGGCCAGCGACATGATCCCCGCGCTGAGATACGGCCACAGCTGGCTGTACTGCGCGTGGAAGTTCACGAGCGGCGCACGGTGGTCGAGCACCGCGTAGGCCTCGTCGAGCCAGAAGGTGACGTTGCCGTGCACGCCTTCGTTGGAGAGCCCGAACGAGCCTTCGGTGTTGACCGCCGTCAGCAGCCACAGGACGAGGAACGCGACCGCGAGCGCGAACGCGACCAGGCGCCGGCGGTCGCTCTCGCGCGCGAGCCGCCCGATCCGCGCGACGAGCGCCTCGCGCCGCAGCACGAGCACGGCGGCGACGGTCAGCAGCGCCGAGACGACGAGCGTCGCGGGCGTGAAGTACACGCGCCTGAACGGGTGGGCCCCCGAGTACGAGGCGCCATAGACGACGCGGTATTGCGCGACGAGCGCGGTGGCTGCAAAGGCGGCGAGCAGGCCCTGGCTGATCTGCACGAGCGCCGTCGTCACGCCCGCGCGCAGCGGCACGGGCCGTCCGCGCAGCGCGACGAGCAGCGCCGACAGCGCGACCGGGCCGGCGATCGCGATCACGTAGCGGCCCTGCTCGGTCGGCTCGGGGTGGATCGCGAGCGTCGCGAGGCCGGTCTTCCAGAAGGCGATGTGCAGCGTCGGGAACAGCAGCCTCCCGAGCGGCGGCCCGAGCAGCACGATCGCCGCGACCAGCACGACGGCGCCCGGCAGCGCGAGCAGCCAGGCGAGCTCGGCGGGCGCGACCGCGGTGCGCGCCGGCTCGGCCGCGCGCGTCCCCGCACGCACCCCCAGCGTGCGTTCCCCCTTCGACACCCGTGCAGTCTACCGGCTCGCGGCACATCGACACGACGGATGACGGCCGATCGGGGCCGGCTGGCGCGCCGTGTCGCTCGCTATCGTCGGACGCGCCGATGGAGCCCGCCCGACCCGCTGACACCGACACCGAGCTGGACCGCCTGCTCGCGGGTCTGAACGAGCCGCAGCGCGAGGCCGTGCTGCATGGCGAGGGGCCGCTGCTGATCCTCGCCGGCGCCGGCTCGGGCAAGACGCGCGTGCTGACGCACCGCATCGCATACCTGCTCGCGACCGGGCAGGCGCGGCCCGACGAGATCCTCTCGATCACGTTCACGAACAAGGCGGCGCAGGAGATGCGCGAGCGCGTCGAGCTGCTCGTCGGCGCGCGCACGCGCGCGATGTGGCTGCTGACGTTCCACGCCGCCTGCGCGCGCATGCTGCGCGCCGATGCGCACCGGCTCGGCTACACGCGCCAGTTCACGATCTACGACCAGGCCGACGCGCGCCGCCTCGTCAAGCGCTGCATCGAGGAGCTCGACGTCGACCCCAAGCGCTTCACGCCGGGCGCGATCCACCACGAGATCTCCGACGCGAAGAACAAGCTGCGCGATGCCGAGTCCTACGGCGACATGGTCGGCTCCTACTTCGAGCAGACGGTCGTGGACGTCTACAAGCTCTACGAGTCCGAGCTGCACCGCATGAACGCGATGGACTTCGACGACCTGCTCGTCCGCGCCGTCAACGTGATGGAGCTGTTCCCCGAGGTCCGCGAGCGCTACGCGAGCGCCTTCCGCCACGTGCTCGTCGACGAGTACCAGGACACCAACCACGCCCAATACAAGTGGCTCCAGCTCATCGGCGGGGAGCACAAGAACATATGTGTAGTGGGCGACGACTCACAGTCGATCTACAGCTTCCGTGGTGCCGACGTGCGCAACATCCTCGACTTCGAGGACGACTTCCCGGAAGCGCTCGTCGTGAAGCTGGAGCAGAACTACCGCTCGACGCAGACGATCCTCGACGCGGCGAACGCCGTGATCGCGAACAACCGCGGTCAGATGCACAAGTCGCTCTGGACCGACCTCGGCATCGGCGACCCGATCAAGGTGCGCGAGCTGGAGGACGAGCACGCCGAGGCGCGCTTCGTCGCCGGCGAGATCGAGCGGCTCGTGGACGAGGGCACGTCGCGCAGCGAGGTGGCCGTCTTCTACCGCACCAACGCGCAGTCGCGCGTGCTCGAGGACACGCTCGTGCGGGCGCAGATCGGCTACCAGGTGATCGGCGGCACGAAGTTCTACGAGCGGGCCGAGATCAAGGACGCGATCGCCTACCTGACGGCGCTCGTGAACCCGCAGGACGTCGTCGCGTTCGGGCGGATCGTCAACTCGCCGCGGCGCGGGATCGGCGCGACCTCGTTCTCGCGCGTCGTCAGCTGGGCCAACACCGCCGGCATCACGGTGTGGGAGGCGGCGGCCGATCCGGAGGCGGTCCCCGGCCTCGGCACGGCGGCGGTGAAGGCGTTCCACCGCTTCATGGGCACGATGAGAGTCCTGCGCGAGTGGGCCGAGAGCGGCGCGCCGATCGCGGCGCTGCTGAACGAGCTGCTGCGCGAGACCGGCTACCTCGACGCGCTGGAGGCCGAGCGCACGATCGAGGCGCAGGGGCGCAGCGAAAACCTCGAGGAGCTCGTCAACGTCGCCGCCGAGTACGACTCGATCGAGACCGACGCGGAGGGCGAGCCGCCGTCGCTCGCCGGCTTCCTGCAGCAGATCGCGCTCGTCGCCGACGCCGACTCGCGCAGAGACGACGAGGGGCTCGTGACGCTGATGACGCTGCACAACGCGAAGGGGCTCGAGTACCCGATCGTGTTCATGATCGGCTGCGAGGAGGGCGTCTTCCCGCACTCGCGCGCGATCGACGAGGGCGGCCTGGAGGAGGAGCGCCGGCTCGCCTACGTCGGCATCACGCGCGCGCAGCGCGACCTCTACGTCACCTACGCGCGCACCCGCGCCGTCTTCGGCGCGCGCTCCTACGGCGCGCGCAGCCGCTTCGTCGACGAGATCCCGCTCGCCTTGACCGATCGGCCGGCGCGGGTGGGCGGGATCGGGTCGGTCGGCGGCGTGCGCGAGCGGGCGACGTCGTGGGGCTCCTCGGGCGGGAGCGCCCTGGGCAGCGGCTCCGGCATCGCGTGGGCGAGCGGCGGCGGGGAGGAGGCGGGGCCGTCGTTCCGGCTCGGCGAGGACGTCGCGCACCCGGCCTTCGGCGAGGGCGTCGTGACCGGCGTCGAGGCCGGCGGCATCGTCGTGATCCGCTTCGCCAAGGACGGCTCCGAGCGCAAGCTCGTCGCCGACCTTGCGCCGATCACGCGGCGCTGAGCCGCCGCGCGGCCGACGGTCAGCGGGTCGTGTCGACCAGCTCGGTGACGTTGGCGTCGGGCTCCGTGCGCACGAGCCGGAAGCCGGCCTGCTGCACGGCCGCGACCTGTTCGGGCTGGGACTGCGCGACGGGCAGGAACAGCTTGCTGCCGCCGGCCGCCCGCAATGCGGCGATCGCCTCCGCGAGCTGGCCGCGCAGCGGCATCGACTCGATGCTGACGTACGGGGAGACGTTGTCGACCCCCAGCTCGTAGGCGATCTGATGGCCGAGCGGTCCGAGGATCGCGACCCGCTCCCCGCGGTGCGTGACCGCGCCGATCGCCCGCGCGGTGGGAGCGACCGACAGCGGTCGTGCGCTCGAGGTGTCGCGCAGGCGCGCGATCTGCGACCACGGCGTCGGGGTCTGCGCGATCGAGCAGACGGTCAGTCCGAACGCGAGCAGCAGCCCGGCCTCGGCGAGCGTCGGGCGGCGCGCCGGCCGCGCGAGGATCGCGCGCACGGCCGCGACGAGCAGCAGCGCCAGCGTCAGGCACCAGGCGGAGAAGATGCTCAGCAGCACTTCCGGCAGTGAGCGTCCGACGTAGTAGCTCGCCGCGCCGAGTCCGAAGACGCCGGACCAGGCGAGCATCGCGGTCAGCAGCGGGTCCGCGGAGCCCGACGTCGCGCGCACGACCGCCAGCACGATCGCGGCCGCGAACGTCACGTAGATCGCCACGTGGAGGCCGAGGTGCGGCATCGGCATCAGCCCGAACGCGTCGATCCCGTACAGCCGTGGGAACGTCAGCAACATCCCGAGGTGCGGGAGCGAGCCCGACCGCGCCAGCGTCAGCACGCACAGGCCGGCGAGCGCGACGAGCACGCCGAGCGCCGCGTCGGCGAGCAGCCGGCCGAGCTGCCGCGCCGAGCGCGCCTGCACGAGCGCGAGCGCCGCCAGCGTCGCGACCAGCGCCGACAGCCCGAACTCGAGGTTGTTGATCGCGACGGCCCCGCCGGCGGCGAACAGCACCACGCGCCGGCGCGGCGCCGCCCCGTCGAGGTGGCGTGCCGCGAGCCACGCGAGCCCGTAGGCGCCGAGGTAGCGCATCGGGAACACGCTGAAGAGCGTCTGCGGGCCGTGCCGCGCGTCGGGCGGTCCCAGCTCGGTGAAGAAGCCGGTGGAGAGGACGGGAACGAACAGCGCGAGCGCCAGCAGCGAGCGGCGCACGACGCGTCGCAGCACGCCGTAGAGCGCGAGCGCGGCGAGCCAGCTGGCGGCCGCCATGGTCGCCGTGTAGACGCCGAGCGAGGTGCCGAGCAGCGCCATCGCACCGGCGCCGGCATAGGCGAACAGGTGGCCGTACTGGGTGTGGAAGTCGACGAGCGGCGTGCGCCCGTCGAGCACGGCGAACGACTCGTCGAGCCAGAACGGCAGGTTGACGAAGATGCGGTAGTTGCCGTTCGCCATCGACGCTTCGGTGTTGACCGCGGTCAGCAGCCAGGCGGCGGCGAGCACGGCGGCGGCGGCGAGCGCGGCCAGTCGCCGCGCGCGCGTCTCGCGCGTCCATGTGCCGATGCGCGCGACGAGCGTGCGGCTGCGCAGCACGAGCGCAAATGCGGCCGCGACGAGCGCGGCGACGACGAGCGTCGGCAGCGTGAAGTAGACGCTGTGTCTGGGGATTTCCGACCAGGGGAGGCCGAAGACCTTGAGGCGCTGGGCGACGATCGTCGCGACGAGCGCGCACGGCACCAGCGCCTGCGCCAGCGGCACGGCGATCCGCAGCAGCCCCGGCGGGAGCGCGATGCGCCGGCGGACGCCGAGCGCGACGGCGGACGCGACGCCCACCGGTGCCAGCACGGCGAGCAGGTAGGCGGTCCGCTCCGATGGCTCGGGCAGCACGCCGAGCCGCGCGCGCCAGAAGGGCCAGAAGTCGGCGTGCGGTGCGGCGAACAGGAGGCGGCCGACGGGCCGGTCGAGCAGCGCCATCGCCGCCACGAGCAGCGCGGCAGCGGGCAGCGCCGCGATCCACGCGATCTCCCCCGGCGTGGCGCCGACCAGCATGGCCGCATGCCGTGTCCTCCCCCTGGCAGACACGGCGTCAGTCTACCGGCGGCTCCGCTCGCGATCAGCGGACCAGTTGCGTCAGGTGCTGCGGCGGGGGGCCGACGGCCGCGGGATGGAAGCCGGCGGCGGCGACTCTGTTGACCAAGACCGCCTGGAGCTGGCTCTGGATCACGTCGGTTTCCCTGAAGGACGTCGGGACGAAGATGGTCCGGAGCCGCTGCGCTTGGATCGTCTTGAAGAGCGTGCTCCACTGCGCTGCGGTCGGCATCGAGTCGGTGCTCGCGTACGGGTTCACGTCCCGGACGCCCACGTCGTACGCGATCCGGTGCCCGAGCGGCACCACGAGGGCGACGCGCTGGCCGGGGACCGTGTGACTGCGGACGAACTGCTCGGTCGCGAGCTGCCGGAAGGCCGGCGCGGGCGTCGTCCTGCTCAGTCGCGCGACCTGCGACCACGGGGCCGGCGTCTGGGCGATCGAGCACACCGCGAGGCCGAATCCGAGCAGGACCGCGAGCTCGGCGGCGGTCGGCCGGCGGCGGGACACGGGGCGCGCGAGGAGTAGGCGCACGACCACGACCAGCAGCATCGCGAGCGCGAGCGCCCAGGGGGAGAACAGGTCGATCAGCACGTCGGGATGGGAGCGGCCCGCGTAGTAGCCGCCGGCCCCGAGCCCGAAGACCCCGATCCAGCACAGGATGCCGGTCAGCGGCGCGTCGCGCTCTCGCTGCACGGTGCGCACGGCGGCGAGCACCAGCGCCCCCGCGAACGTGACGTAGACCGCGAGGTGCAAGCCGAACGTCGGCATCGGCATCATGCCGAAGCCGTCGAGCGCGTACACACGCGAGAACTCGAACAGCAGGCCGAAGTGCGGCGGCACGCCGGCGACCGCCATCGTCGCGGCCGTCGTGACCGCGGCCGCGGCAGCGATCCCCGCCAGCGCTGTGCCCAGGATGCGGGCCACGCCGCCCCACGTGAGCTGCGGCAGCGTCAACAGCAGCGTCACGACGGTCGCCGCGAACGCGGGTGCTCCGAACTCGGGGTTGTTGACGAGCACGAGCCCCGCGACGACGAGCGGCGTCGCGATGGTGCGCGGGCGTCTGCCGTCGAGCCGCCGCACGACCAGCCACGCCAGCACGTACGGGCCGCCATAGCGGATCGGGAAGAGGCTGAAGAGGTTCGCGGGGCCGTAGCGGTTCGCGAGCGTGCCCTGCTCCTTGAAGAAGCTCGTCGCGAGGAACGGGGCGAACAGCGCGAGGGCGAGCAGCGAGTTGCCGACGACGCGCCGGAACGTCGCGAAGACGGCGAGCATGGTTGCGACGGTCGCGCTCACCATCACGGCCGCGAAGACGCTGTACGTGCCGCCGAGCAGCGCCATGGCGCCCGCCGTCACGTAGGGCCAGAGCTGCGCGTACTGGGCGTGGAAGGTCGCGAGCGGAGCCAGCCCGTTGAGCACGGCGAAGGTTTCGTCGAGCCAGAACGGGATGTTCTGGCGGAGGGCCAGCGTCGTTGCGCCGATGGTGGCATCGCTGTTGAGCGCCGTCAGCATCCACAGCGCGAGCAGGGTCGTGGCGGCCGCGCCCGCGAGCAGCTTCGTCCAGGGCGTCTCGCGCACGGCCGCCCGCAGACGCTCGACGACGGTCGGACGCCGGAGCGTCGCGACGAGCGCGCCGGCGAGGAGCACGGCGGCGACGAGCGTCGCCGGAGTGAAGTAGACGCGGTGCTGCGTATAGACCGCGCCGAGCGCGCCGCGGAAGGCCAGCGTGTGCTGGGCGACCAGTGCGAAGACGGCGAACGCGAGCAGCAGCGGGCCGCCGGCACGCGCGACGATGCGACGGAGCGGCGTGTCGGCGATCGAGCGACCCCATGCCGCGACGATGCATGCGACGACGAACGGCACTGCGGCGGCGATCAGGTAGCGCGCGTGCTCCGTCGGCTCGGGCCAGACCCCGTTGTCCACGAAGACCACCCGGTCGGGCCTGAACAGCGCGCTGCCGAGTGGCGGGCCGAGCGCCGCGACGGCGACGATCGTCAGCAGGCTGCAAGGGACCGCGACGAGCCAGGCCGCATCCCCGACCGCCATCGTCGCCGTGAGCTTCGCGGAGATTCGGCTGCGCGCGCTGTTCGAAGCCGCGGTCGAGGACACCGGGCGACGCTAGCCGAGCAGCATGCCCGGCGCCAAATTTCGAACTATTGGGTCACGACGCCGCGCCGGTGCTCGCGCAACTAGCATCCACGATCCACATGACCGCCACGCTGATCGACGGCAGAGCAATCGCGCAGCAGGTGCGCGCGCAGGTCGCACAGGAGGTCGCCGCCCTCGTCGCCGAGACCGGAGCCGCTCCGGGCCTCGCGACCGTCCTCGTCGGCGACGACCCGGCCTCGGCCGTCTATGTCGCGAACAAGCGCAGAGCGTGCGCCGAGGCCGGCATCGCCGATCTGCACCGCCACCTGCCGGCGACCGCCACCGCCGCGCAGGTCATCGGCTTGCTGAACGAGCTGAACGCCGACCCGGCGTGCAGCGGGATCCTGCTCCAGCGCCCGTTGCCGGCCGGCCTCGACGACGCGGCGCTGAGCGCGCTGATCGCGCCCGAGAAGGACGTCGACGGGCTCACGCCGATCAGCGCCGGCCGGCTGCTGCAGGGCGTGCCGGGGCTGCGGCCGTGCACGCCGCTCGGGGTGATCGAGCTGCTCGACCGCCACGACGTCGCGCTCGAGGGCGCCGAGGCGGTCGTCGTCGGCCGCTCCGACCTCGTCGGCAAGCCGGTCGCGCATCTGCTGCTCCAGCGCGACGCGACCGTCACGATCTGCCATTCGCGCACGCGCGACCTGGCGGCCGTCTGCGCCCGCGCGGACGTGCTGATCGCCGCGGTCGGCGTGCCGCGGCTGATCGGCGCCGACGCCGTGAAGCCTGGGGCCGCGGTCATCGACGTCGGCATGAACCGCCTGCCCGAGGGCCTCTGCGGCGATGTCGACTTCGACGCCGTGCGCGAGGTCGCCGGGCTGCTCACGCCGGTACCGGGCGGCGTCGGGCCGATGACGATCGCGATGCTGCTGCGCAACACGCTCACCGCCGCCCGGCTGCGATCTTCGGGATAACGGCCGCCGCCGTCGCTACGGTTGCTGCGCCGGCTCCGAGCCGGCGCAACCGACGTGCCCGAGGAGGTACGCATGGAGTTCGACTTCGGCAAGCTCCGTCGCGGTGAGCAGATCGTGGGGATCGCCGCGGTGGCGTTGTTCGTCCTGATGTTCTTCGACTGGTACAGCGTGGACGTGAGCGGCACGGCTGCCGGCTTCAGCCGCTCGGTCGGGGTCGGGGGCGGCAGCGCGTGGCAGGCGTTCGGCTTCATCGACATCTACCTGCTGCTCACGGTGATCGTCGCGCTGACGCTCGTCGCGCTCACGGCGACGCAGCGCACGCCGGCGCTCCCGGTCACGACGAGCGTGATCACGGCCGCGATGAGCGCGCTCGCGGCGGTGCTCGTCCTGTTTCGGCTGGTCGACGCGCCCGGCGGCGGATCGGAGAGCTTCGGGGGCGTCACGATCAACGTCGACGTGAGTCCCACGCTGTGGGCGTTCCTCGGCTTCCTGGCGGTGCTGGCGATCGTCTACGGCAGCTACCTCTCGATGCGCGACGAGGGCACGACGCTCGACGACGTGCGGCCCGAGGCGGGCGAGTCGACGCAGCCGCCCGCGCCCGCGCAGGCGGCTCCCTCGAGCGAGCCGCCGCCGCCCAGCTCGTAGCCGGTCGGTGCCGGGCGCTCCTCGCGAGCGCCCGGCACCTAAACTGCTGCGCCGATGATCGATCGCGCGCAGGTGCTCCACGTCGCGAAGCTGGCGCGGCTCGCCCTCTCAGAGCAGGAGGTGGCGCAGATGTCGCGCGAGCTGTCGGACGTGCTGGGCCACATCGAGAAGATCTCCGAGCTCGAGCTGGCGGGCGTCCCGCCGACGTCGCACGTGGTCGACGTCGTCAACGCGCTGCGGCCCGACGAGCCGCGCCCGTCGCTGCCGCGCGACGTCGCGCTCGCGTCCGCGCCCGAGCCGCTGGAGCAGGGCTTCGGCGTCCCGAGCCCGGGGGCATCGTGAGCGGCCCGGTCGAGCTGACGGGCGCGCAGGCGATCGAGCAGGTGCGCGCGGGCGCGCTGTCCGCCGCCGAGCTGTTCGAGGCCTACCGCATGCGTGCGGCGGCCGACGCGGACGACCTCAACGCGTTCACGTGGGTCGCCGACGGTGCGCCGTCCGATCCGGCCGCCGACGCGCCGCTGGCCGGCGTCCCGCTCGCCGTCAAGGACCTCTTCTGCACCGAGGGCGTGCCGAGCCAGTCCGGCTCGAAGATCCTCGAGGGCTACCGGCCGCCGTACACGGCGACCGCCGTCGCGAAGCTGGCCGCCGCCGGCACGACGCTGCTCGGCAAGACGAACCAGGACGAGTTCGCGATGGGCTCCTCGAACGAGAACTCGGCCTTCGGCCCGGTCCGCAACCCGTGGGACCGCGAGCGCGTCCCCGGCGGCTCGTCGGGCGGCAGCGCCGCGGCGGTCGCGGCGGGGCTCGCGCCGTGGGCGCTGGGCACGGACACCGGCGGCTCGATCCGCCAGCCGGCGGCGCTGTGCGGGATCGTCGGGCTGAAGCCGACCTACGGCGCGATCTCGCGCTACGGGATGATCGCGTTCGCCTCCTCGCTCGACCAGGCCGGCCCGTTCACGCGCGACGTGACCGACGCCGCGCTGCTGCTGCGCCACATGGTCGGCCAGGACGCCCGCGACTCGACGTCGCTCGCCTTCCCCGGGGAGATCGAGCTGCCGCAGGGCGCCGACCTCAGAGGCGTCCGGCTCGGCGTGCCGGAGGAGCTGACGGGCGAGGGGATCGAGCCGGGCGTGCGCGAGGCGTTCGAGGCGACGCTCGCGCTCGCCGAGCAGCTCGGCGCCTCCGTCGAGACGTGCAGACTGCCGCACGCGCCGCACGCGCTGTCCGCCTACTACCTGATCGCGCCGGCCGAGGCGTCCGCCAACCTCGCCCGCTTCGACGGCGTCCGCTACGGCCTGCGCGTGGACGCCGACGACCTGCTCGGCATGTACACGCAGACGCGCGCGGCTGGCTTCGGCGCCGAGGTCAAGCGCCGCATCATGCTCGGCACCTACGCGCTGTCGTCCGGCTACTACGACGCCTACTACGGGCGCGCGCAGCAGGTCCGCACGAAGGTCGCCGAGGACTTCCGCGCCGCCTTCGAGCGCTTCGACCTGCTCGTCACGCCGACGGCGCCGAGCGTCGCCTTCCGCCTCGGCGAGAAGGTCGACGACCCGCTCGCGATGTACCTCAACGACGTCTGCACCGTGCCGATGTCGCTCGCCGGCATCCCGGCGATCTCGATCCCCAACGGCCTCTCCGACGGGCTGCCCGTCGGCTTCCAGCTGTGCGGGCCGGCGTTCAGCGAGAACCGCCTGCTGGCGGCGGCGCGTGCGCTCGAGCAGGCGCTCGCGTTCGACGGATCGGCGGCGCGGTCGTGAGCGTGTCCTCCGCCTACGAGCCCGTCATCGGGCTGGAGATCCACGTCCAGCTCAAGACCCGCACGAAGATGTTCTGCGGCTGCGAGCTGAGCTTCGGCGACCCGCCCAACACGCACACCTGCCCGGTCTGCCTCGGGCTTCCGGGCGCGCTGCCGGTCGTCAACGCGAGAGCGATCCACTATGCGCTGCTGATCGGCCTCGCGCTCGGCTGCGAGCTGGCGCCGCGCTCGATCTTCCACCGCAAGAACTACTTCTATCCGGACCTGCCCAAGGGCTACCAGATCAGCCAGTACGACGTCCCGATCTGCTCGGGCGGGCGCCTCGGCGACGTGCGCATCCACCGCGCGCACATGGAGGAGGACGCGGCCAAGCTCGTGCACGTCGGCGCCAGCGGCCGCATCCACGGCGCCGACGAGTCGGTCGTCGACTTCAACCGCGGCGGCACGCCGCTGGTCGAGATCGTCACCGAGCCCGACGTGCGCTCGGCCGCGCAGGCGCGCGAGTGGCTGACGCTGCTGCGCGAGACGCTGCGCCAGCTCGGCGTCTCCGACGTGAACATGGAGGAGGGGTCGCTGCGCTGCGACGCGAACGTCTCGATCCGCCCGGCCGGCAGCGACGTGCTCGGCACGAAGACCGAGCTGAAGAACATGAACTCGTTCCGCTACCTCGAGCGCGGGGTGGAGGCCGAGATCGCGCGCCAGATCGCGATCGTCGAGGCCGGCGGGGACGTCGAGCAGGAGACGCTGCACTACGACCCGGTGACCGGCGCGATCAGCTCGCTGCGCTCGAAGGAGGAGGCGCACGACTACCGCTACTTCCCCGAGCCCGACCTCGTCCCCGTCGTCGTCGACGAGGCGATGGTGGAGGCCGCCCGCGCCGAGCTGCCGGAGCTGCCCGCGCAGCGCGCCGAGCGCTACGAGCACGAGCTGGGCCTGTCCGCCGACAGCGCCCGCCAGCTCGCCTTCCGCGCCGACCTCGCGTCCTACTTCGAGGCCGCGCTCGCGTCCGACGGGGCACATCCGCAGACGCTCGCCAACTGGGTCACCGGCGAGCTGGTCGCGCGCGTCGGCGACGGCGATCCGGCGATGTCGAAGGTGGAGCCGGCCGCGCTCGCGCAGCTCGTCGCGCTCCTGCGCGCCAAGTCGGTCACGCCCGGCGCCGCCAAGCAGGTGCTCGACACGCTGGTCGCGCAGGGCGGCGACCCGCAGGCGATCGTCGATGCCGAGGGTCTCGGCGCGCTCGGCGGCGGCGACGAGCTGGCCGAGCTCGTGCAGCGCGCACTCGCGGCGGATCCCGACGCGGTCGAGAAGCTCAAGGCCGGCAACATGAAGGCGATCGGCCCGATCGTCGGCTTCGTGATGCGCGAGACGAAGGGCCGCGCCGACGGCGGCGAGGTCACGCGGCTGGTGCGGGAGCAGCTCGGGCTGGGGTGACATCGCCCGCAGGCGGGCCGCTTGCGGCCGCCGGAGGGCGAAACACGATCTCCGAGCCCGAGGGCACGCACGGTTGTCGCTTGCGTGCGCGGGTCAGAACTGTCTAGTTTGTGGTGTCACCGGTTAGGGGGAAGCCGTGGGGAATAAGGTCGCGCTGGCGCTCGCGCTGCTGGCGACATCAATCGGAGTGAGCGCGTGCGGCGGCACGCAGGGCAGCGCCGGACTCGACGGCGCGACGTCGACGTCGGCGTCCACGAGACTGCCGGCCTCGAGGGCGAGGCATACGGACCCGAACAAGAGCTGCGACAGCCAGGGCATCAACTCGACGCAGCTCGGCACCGGCGCCTGCAAGGAAGGCGGGGTGCAGTACGTCGTCGGCAACTACGGCGGGGTCGTCGAGATCAAGAGGCTCGGCGTGACGATCCTCGGCGTCGCCGTGGCTCCTGCCGACGAAGGGCACGGGCGCACCGTGACGCCCCAGCGCGACGCCTTCCTGCGCGTCACGCTGGAGGTGCAGAACCGCGACAGGGTCCCGCATCGCTTCGCCTTCGGGCAGACGATGCTCGGGGTCGGCGCCGACAACTACCTCGAGCGCACCGACGTCGAGCGGAAGGTGCACGCCGAATCGATCGCCGCCGTCAACGGCGGCATGATCGGCGCCGGGGAGACGCTGCGCGGAGACGTCCTGTTCGACATAACGGAGGCGGACTACGAGCAGCTCCAGAGGCTCGGCCGCTTCTTCATATGGGACTTCGGCGATCATGCGGCCGCGCAGATCTCCAGATCGACGGGCCAGCTCGGCCAGATCCGGCTGTACGCCAACGAAAGAAGCTGATCGCCTGGACGGCGCGGGTACGCTGGGAGAAAGCCACCGCACCCGCGCTCAGGAGGCCCGAGATGTCCCGACTCATCCGGATGGACGGCAGCGGCCACACGACGCTCGCCGAGTGGACCGCGGACGACCAGGCGTCGGTCGAGCAGGCCGTGGCGGCCTTTCGCGAGGAGCTGGAGCAGGGCTCGATCGCGATGGTCACGCGCGGCGCCGGCCACGCCGAGCACGTGCGCGAGCTGCCGCTCGACGAGCCGCTCGTGATCATGCGGCGCCCGATCGCGGGGGGCTAGATGTCGGCGGCGGGCGCCCTGCCGGAGCTGGCGGCCGTCTACTGGCGCCCGCGCATGACCGCCGAGCGGCTGCAGCGCCGCGGACGCCTGTGGACGCTGACGACGGTCGCGCACGTCGTGCCGTTCGTCGTCGTGGCGGTCGTGATGGTGCTGCTGTCGCCGCTCGCGCTGCCCGTCGCGCTTGCCGCGCTCGCGCACGCGTGGCTGATCCCGGAGCTGTACGCGCGCCGCGGCGCGACCGTCACGCGCTCGTTGGCGCCTGTGGACGACGGTCCCGAGCGCGTCTCGCTCGGCCTGCTCGGCGACCTCGTCGACCACGACGCGCGCGAGCTGCACGCGCGCAGCGGGCTCGTGCCCGAGCCCGGCCGGCTCGGCACGTGGCTGGTGGGCGAGGCGGGCGCGCTGCTCGTCAGCGGCCGCCGCGTCTCCTGCTGGTGCGTGAGAGCAACCGACCCGGAGGGCGCGCGGCTGCCCTCCGGCGACCGCGTCGCGCATCTGCTGCTCGCGCTGCGCAGCGACGAGGAGGGCTTCGCGACGGTCGCGAACCTCGCCTTCAGCGGCGCGCGCTGGCGGGTGCGCCGGCGGCTGCCGAAGCGCCAGCGCGCAGCGCTCGACGCCGTCTGCCGGAGCGCTACGCTTCCGGCATGAGCTACTCCCAGGGCGCCGAGAAGCCCGAGAAGCCGTCGTTCCTCAAGCGCGCGCTCGCGCTCGTGATCCTCGCCGTCGTGCTGGTGCTGGTCGCGAAGATCGTGATCGGCTTCGTGATGGCGATCTTCTGGATCCTCGTCGCGGTCGTGGCCGTGGTCGCGGTGCTGTGGGCGCTCAACCAGCTGCTGTGAGGAGGCCGCCGTGGCCTACCTCGTCATCGCGATCTGGTTCGGCATCTGCGGCGGCGTCGTGGGTCGCATCAAGGGCGGCTCGTTCTTCATCTGGTTCCTGATCTCGGCCGTCGTGCCGGGTCTGGGTCTGATCGCCGCGCTGCTCTACCGCTGGGACAGCAAGGAGCTGCGGCGCGAGTGCCCCGGCTGCGGGCGGGTCGTGAAGCTGCACGACGCGATCTGCACGAGCTGCGGGACCGAGCTCGACTTCCCGCAGGTCGCGATCGCATCCGAGGCCGACGTCGCCGACCGGCGCGCGATGCACGCCGCGAATTCGCCGCGATAGCGGGCGGAATCGCGGCCGGGACGGCGAATTCCGCTGGTAGACTGGCGTGACGGCGCGGCGGCTTCGTCGCGTCCTTCTGCACATTCCCGAGCTTCTTGGAAAGGAGGCGAGCGCACATGCGAGCAGTCGACGCGTTGATGGAGTGCCTGAAGGCGGAGGGTGTCGAGGTCGTATTCGGGCTTCCCGGCGGCGCGAACCTCCCGACCTACGACGCCTTCTACGACGCCGGCATCCGCCACATCCTCGTGCGCCACGAGGCCGGCGGCGGCCACGCCGCGGAGGGCTACGCGAAGGCGACCGGCAAGGTCGGCGTCTCGTTCGGCACGAGCGGGCCCGGCGCGACCAACCTGGTGACCGCCATCTGCGACGCGATGATGGACTCGGTGCCGGTGGTCTTCATCACCGGTCAGGTGCGCACGGAGCTGATCGGCACCGACGGCTTCCAGGAGGCGGACATCCTCGGGATGACGCTCCCGATCGTGAAGCACAGCTTCATGATCCAGCACCCGCTGGAGATCCCGCGCACGATCCACGAGGCGTTCCACATCGCGCGTACGGGCCGTCCCGGTCCGGTGCTGGTCGACATCCCGCAGGACCTCAGCCGCGCCGACATCCCGTACGAGCCGGTCACCGACGTCCACCTGCCCGGCTACCAGCCGACGACCGAGGGCAACCAGAAGCAGATCCGCCTCGCCGCGAAGGCGATGGCGAACGCGCGCCGCCCGGTCATCTACGCCGGCGGCGGCGTCGTCAACGCCAACGCCGCGCAGGAGCTGCGCGACCTCGCGACGAGTGACCGCTTCCCGGTCACGTGCACGCTGATGGGCCTCGGCGCGTTCCCGGCCGCGCACGAGCAGTGGCTCGGGATGCTCGGCATGCACGGCACGCGCGCCGCCAACTACGCGATGGACGAGGCCGACCTGATCGTCGGGATCGGCGTCCGCTTCGACGACCGCGTGACCGGCAAGCTGTCCGAGTTCGCGCCGCGCGCGAAGTTCATCCACGTCGACGTCGACCCGGCCGAGATCTCGAAGAACGTGCCGGCGCACATCCCGATCGTCGGCGACGCGAAGAACGTGATGGCGCGTCTCGTGACGGAGTACCGCGCGCTCGGGGCGGACCGCAGCCGCCTGGAGGACTGGTGGCAGCGGATCGAGGGCTGGCGCGCGCAGTACCCGCTCAGATACGAGGACTCGGCCGACGCCGAGATCCGCCCGCAGCGCGCCGTGCAGGCCGTCTTCGAGGCGACCGGCGGCGACGCCATCGTGACCTCCGACGTCGGCCAGCACCAGATGTGGGCGGCGCAGTACTACGGCTTCCCCGAGCCGCGCCGCTGGATCAACTCCGGCGGCCTCGGCACGATGGGCTTCGGCCTGCCGGCGGCGATGGGGGCGGCGGTCGGCTGCCCGGATCGGACGGTCGTCTGCATCGCCGGCGACGGCTCGATCCAGATGAACGCCCAGGAGCTGGCGACCTGCTCGCAGAACGGGATCCCGGTCAAGGTCGTGATCCTCAACAACGGCTACCTCGGCATGGTCCGCCAGTGGCAGGAGCTGTTCTGGGACAAGCGCTACTCGCAGGTCGACATGGGCAGCTTCCCCGACTTCGTCAAGCTCGCCGAGGCGCACGGCGCGACCGGCATCCGGCTGACGGACAAGAACACGCTGGTCGACGACCTCAAGGCCGCGATCGCGACCGAGGGCCCGGTGGTGGTCGACGTCCGCGTCACCGCCGAGGAGAACGTGTACCCGATGATCCCCGCCGGCCAGGCCGCGCGGGACATGGTGGGCTGAGCGATGGGTGAGCCGGGAACCAAGGAGCTGATCAGCCTCGACGAGCTCGAGGCGGCCGGCAACCTCAAGTCGGGCCGCAAGCACATCCTCTCGATCCTCGTCGAGAACAAGCCGGGCGTCCTGACCCGCGTGGCGGGCCTGTTCGCGCGGCGCGCGTTCAACATCGACACGCTCGCCGTCGGGCCGACTGACGACGAGACGATCTCGCGCATCACGCTCACGCTCGACGGGGCGGTGCATCCGATCGACCAGGTCACGAAACAGCTGCACAAGCTGATCAACGTGCTGAAGATCCGCGACCTCGAGCCGGAGGAGACGCTCGCGCGCGAGCTGGCCCTCTTCAAGCTCGCGGTCGACGGCCCGCAGCGCACCGAGGTGCTGCAGCTGTGCGAGATCTTCGGCGGCCGCGTCGTCGACGTCGCGAAGCGCTCGCTCGTCGTCGAGCTGACCGGCACGGACGAGAAGATCGAGGCGTTCGAGGCGCTCGTGCGGCCGTTCGGCCTGATCGAGATGGCGCGCACCGGCGAGATCGCGATCGCCCGCGGGCGCACCGAAACCTAGACGCGCATGTCGTTCACACGCACGCGGCCGGGGGAGCGTCAGTGGCTCGACCCGGCCGCGCGCGAGCTGCTGGCTGCGCGGCTGGAGGCGGCCGTGCGCCGGGCGCGCACCGCCGGCGAGGCGCTCGCGGCGGTGAGCGTCGCCGCTCCCGCCGTCGACCCGAGCGCGCTCGCCGTCGCCTCGCGGCGTCCGGGCGAGCCGTGGTTCAGCTTCGAGCAGCCCGACCGCGACGGCGCGGCGCTGGCCGGCCTCGGCTGCGTGCGTGAGATCGACGCGTCCGGCCCCGGCCGCTTCCAGGCGGTTGCGCGCGAATGGCGCACGCTGGCCGCCGCCGCGATCTGCGATCCGCCTGACGGCCCGTCCGGCGCGGGGCTCGTCGCCGTCGGCGGCTTCGCGTTCGCGCCGCAGGGCGCCGGCGCGCCGCAGTGGGAGGGCTTCACGCCCGCGTCGCTGCACGTGCCCGAGGTGGCCGTCGCGCGGCGCGGCGGCGACGTGCAGCTGACGGTCGCGGCGCTCGCGACGCCCGACGTCACGGCGGCGGACCTGCTCGCGCGGATCGACGCGCGGCTCGCGGAGCTGCGCGCGGGCGTGCCGCTCCCGCTGCTCGACCCGGCGCCGACCGGCCGCTACCGCGTCGTCTCGGCGATGCCGCCCGAGCACTACGAGGGCGCGGTCGCGCGCGCGGTCGAGCGGATCCGCGCGGGCGCGCTGGAGAAGGTCGTGCTCGCCCGCGAGGTGCAGGTGCACGCGCCGCGCGATCACGACCCGGGGGCGGTGCTCGGCGCGCTGCGCGAAGGCTTCCCGGAGTGCTACGTCTACGCCGTCGGGCGCGGCGACGCGACCTTCGTCGGCGCGACGCCGGAGCTGCTCGTGCGCCGCGACGGCGAGCGCGCCTCGACCGTCGCGCTCGCCGGCTCGACGCGCCGCAGCGCCGACCCGGCCGTCGACGACCACCTCGGGGAGGCGCTGCTGCGCAGCGACAAGAACCGCGAGGAGCAGGGCATCGTCACGCGCCGCATCGCGCAGGCGCTGCGCCCGCACGCCGTGTGGGTGACGGCCGCGCCGGAGCCGGTCGTCGTGCGGATCGCCAACATCCAGCACCTCGCGACGCCGATCCGCGCGCAGCTGTCCCATCCGCTCGGCGCGATGGCGCTCGCGGCGCTGCTGCACCCGACGCCCGCCGTCGGCGGCGAGCCGTTCGCGGCGGCGGAGCCGCTGATCCCGCAGCTCGAGGGCTTCGACCGCGGCTGGTACGCCGGACCCGTCGGCTGGACCGACGCCAACGGCGACGGCGAGCTATGCGTCGCGCTGCGCTGCGCGCTGCTGCGCGGCGCGGTCGCGCACTGCTACGCCGGGGTCGGCGTCGTGCGCGACTCGGTCCCAGCGGCTGAGCTCGCGGAGACCGAGGTCAAGCTGCAGGCGCTGCTGCCGGTGCTGGCGGGGTGACGTCGCGCGCAGGTCGCCGCTTGCGGTGACCGGAGCGCGAAACCCCGATTTCGTGAACCCCGGCTCGGTCGGCTCGCCAGCCGCGCCGCTTGCGGATACGCTGACGTTCGACCGACGATGCCCGACCTTCGCGTCATCGAGCCGCCACCGCCGCCACGCCGTGAGGACACGCGCTCGCGGCTGCTGCGCGCGGGCATCGAGGTGCTCGAGCTGGGCGGCTACGCGGCCGCGTCGGTCGCTGCGATCGCCGAGCATGCGGGCCTCGCGACCGGAACGCTCTACCGCCACTTCCCGTCGAAGGCCGACCTGTTCGTCGAACTGTTCCGCACGATCGGCGATGCCGAACTGACGGCGATGGCCGACGCGGCGGCCGCATCGCGGAGCGCGGCCGAGGAGCTCGACGCCGTGATCGAGACGTTCGCGGGCCGGGCGCTTTCGCGCCCGCGCGTGGCGTGGGCGCTCGTGTACGAGCCGCTCGACCCGCCGGTCGACGCCGAGCGCGTGCGCTGCCGCCGCGCCTACGCCGCCCGCATGGCCAGATTCGTGCGGGAGCGCGTCGAACGCGGCGAGCTGCCGGACCAGGACCCCGACACGACCGCCGCCGCGCTGATCGGCGGAATCGTCGAGGCGCTCGTCAGCCCGCTGTCGCCGGTGGCCGGCGGCAACGCCGACCCGGACGCCGTGATCGCCGCGCTGACCGCGTTCTGCCGCCGCGCGGTGGGAACGGAGTCCGCAGCAGAGCGCAGGACGCTGGCCGCGGCGGAAAACAGCAAATAGCCCTACCTCTTCCCGGTAGGATACGTCTGTGGCTACGACTCGGGGGAGCGTCGGACCCGTCGTGCTGGGGCGAAGCGTCGTCGCACGTGCGATCGCGGCATGTGCGCGCATGAGCGCGCCCGCATGGGGAGCTGTCGCGCTGGCCGCCGCGTTCGTCGCGCTGACCGGTTGGTGGCTGTCGGTCGATCGTGCGCTGCCGTACAACGACGCCGCTCAGCACCTGCTGTTCGCGTTCGGCTTCCGCGATCACCTCAGCGAAGGCCACCTCCTGCAGGCGATCGACTTCGGCAGCTTCTATCCGCCCGCGACGTACCTGATCGGCGCCCTCGCGACGTACGTCGGCGGCATCGACGTCGCGGCGCCGATCCTCGCGCAGAACATTCTGTTCGTACCTCTGCTGACGCTCGCCTGCTACCGCATCGGCCGTCTGCTGGGAGGCCCGGCGGCAGGTCTGCTGGCAGTGCTGTTCGCGCTCGGTGCGCCGCTCGTGATCGAGCAGTTCCACGTCTTCATGCTCGACGTCCCGCAGGCGGCGATGGTGGCCGCCACCGTGTGGCTCGTGCTCGAGAGCGCGCGCTTCCGGCGCGTGGGCGTCGCGGCGCTCGCGGGCGTCGCGTTCGGCTTCGCACTCGAGACCAAGCAGCTCGCCCCGCTCTATCTCGCGGGGCTGCTCGCATGCGTGCTCGCGCGCGGCGGCGGCTGGCGGAACTGGCGTGGCCTGCTGGCCTTCGCGGTGGCGGCGTTCGTCGTCGGTGCGCCGTGGTACCTGCGCCAGCTGATGCTGCACAACGGATTGGGGATCGAAGCGGCCGGCCCCGGCGGCGACGTGCCGCCCGCAGCGCGTCCGCCGGTGTTGTCGCCGGCCAACCTCACCTGGTACCTCTGGGCGACGCTCGACGGGCTGCTGTTCGCGCCGTTGTTCGCGTTCGCCGCGGTCGGGGTGGGGGCCGCGGTCGCACGCGTGGCGCGCCGACGGCCGCTGGACGACCCGGCGCCTGAGCTGCTGGCCGGGCTCGTCGGCGCGTGGCTCGCGTTGAGCCTCATGCCGCATCACGACATGCGCTACACGCTCGGCCTGATCGTCTTCCTCTCCGTGCTGGGAACGGCGTGGATCGTGCGGCTGGCACCTGCGCCGCGCGCCCTCGCGATCGGGCTCCTCGTCGTCGCGATAGCGGCTGCGCACGTCGGCGCGACCTTCGGCGTCGGCGGTGCCACGACCCGCTTGCTGCCCGGCGACCGCACCGCCGCCTACGGCGAGGGCGTCCCGCCACGCAACCGCGTGATCGTCTACGAAAATCACGACTACATGGTCTCGGGGCCACAGCGCAGCCCCGACATGCTCGCCCTGCTCGACGTGCTCAAGGCAGCCGGCGTCCACGTCATACAGTGGGACGACCTGATCAACCGCTGGGAACCGTATCTCGAAGGCATCGGCCTCTTCGTCGTGGCACGCATCGCGGGGATCGAAATGGTGCCGCAGCAGACGATGACGCCCGGGCTTGAGGCGGGTGAAGCGTCGCTCATACGTGCGCGCACGATGGACGGGCTGGGCGCGCCCTGCATCCGCTTCGCGGATGGCTCCGGGTTGTGGATCCGCGCTGCGCTGGGAGACGGCAATCCGCCACGGGCGGTCTGCCCGCGGCGCGCCTGAGCAGACGTCCAGATCGGTCAGCGGGCGCGGGTCAGCGCTGCACCCACCGCGTCCCACACGCGCCGATGCAGCGCCACGTTCGCGGCGCGCTGCGTGCGCACCTCGACGATCGTCACGCCGCCCGCGCCGACCGCTCGCGACAGCTCCGTCCGCAACGCGCCGACGTCGGCGGCGAGCACGTGCCGGGCGCCGTAGAGCGCGGCCGCCTGCGCGAAGTCGAGCCCGTGCGGCGTCGCGACGTGCCGCTCGTAGTCCGCGCCCTCGCGGGAGACCGGCAGGAAGTCGAAGATCCCGCCGCCGTCGTTGTTCACGAGCACGATCGTCAGGTCGAGCCCGAGCCGCCGCGCCGACAGCAGCGCGCCGAGGTCGTAGGCGAGCGCGACGTCGCCGATGTGCAGCACGACCGGGCCGTCGCCCGCGGCGGCAGCGCCGAGCGCGGCGGCGACGGTGCCGTCGATCCCGTTCGCGCCGCGGTTGGAGAGCACGCGCGGCGCGTCATCTCGCGCGGCAGCGAACGTCTCGAGGTCGCGGATCGGCATCGAGGCGGCGACGAACAGCGTCGCCTCCGGCGGCAGCGCGTCCACCAGCTCGGCCGCCACGCGCGGCTCGCTCAGCTCCTCGCCGAGCGTCGCGGCGATCGCGCCGGCGGCGGCGCGGTCGGCCTCGCGCCAGCGTGCGAGCCAGGCCGGCTCGCCCGCGTCGCGGTGCTCGGGCGCCAGCGCCGCGAGCGTCGCGCGCGGGTTGGCGGCGATCCGCGCGCCCACGACGCCGGCCGGGTCGTGCCACGCGCCCTCCGCGTCGAGCGTCACCTGCTCGGCGTCGAGCGAGGCGAGCCACGTGCGCAGCGGCTTCGAGGTCGGGAGGTCTCCGATCCGCAGGACGAGCTCGGGCCGCAGCTCGGCGGCGAGCCGCTCGTCGCGCAGGAACGCGTCGTAGTGGGCGACGGCGGCCGGCCCGCGCCGTGCCCCCGACAGCGGGTCGGCGAGCAGCGGGTAGCGGGAGGCGGCGGCGAACGCGGCGAGCGCCGCGCCGAGCGCCGGGTCGCGCTCGTCGCGCCCGGCGACGATCACCGTGCGCGGGCTCGGCGCGAGCGGCACCTTCGGCAGCTCTGCCGGCGCCGGGACGACGGGGTGCGAGACCCACGGCCGCCCGTCCGCGCGCCCCGGCGCCGGATCGGCCGGCAGCGGCCCGTCCAACACGAGCGGCTCGCGCAGCGGCAGGTTGAGGTGGACCGGCCCGGGGCGGCCGTCGAGCGCGGTCCACGCCGCGCGGCACGCGAGCGCCCGCATCCAGCGCACGCGCTCCGGCGTCGCCTCATGCGTCCCGACCTCGACGAACCACTTGGCGGCGGCGCCGTAGAGCTTGATCTGGTCGATCGTCTGGCCGGCGCCGACGTCGCGCAGCTCCGGCGGGCGGTCCGCCGTCAGCACGATCAGCGGCACGCGCGCCTCGGCCGCCTCGATCACCGCCGGCGCCAGCTCGGCCGCCGCCGTCCCCGACGTGCAGGCGACCGCGACCGGGCGCCCGGTCCGCTTCGCGAGCCCGAGCGCGAAGAAGCCGGCGACGCGCTCGTCGACGTGCGACCAGGCGCGCAGGCCCGGCGTGCGCGCGAGCGACAGCACGATCGGCGTCGACCGCGAGCCGGGGGAGGTGCACGCGTCCGTCACCCCGCAGCGCACCAGCTCCTCGCAGAAGGCGCGCAGCAGCAGGTACGTGTCGGTCGCGTCGGTCATGGAAGATGCGGGGGATGGCGCCGCAGACGATCGTCCTGCTCCACGGCTTCACGCAGACGGGCCGCAGCTGGGGGCCGGCGATCGCGGCGCTGGGCGAACGCTATCGCGCCCTCGCGCCCGACATCCGCGGGCACGGGACCGCGGCCGACGTGCGACCGGTGGACTTCGCGTCGGTGCAGGCCGACGTGCTCGCGCTCGCACCCGAGCGCTTCGTGCTCGGCGGCTACTCGATGGGCGGTCGCATCGCCCTGTCGCTCGCGCTCGCCGCACCCGAGCGGGTCGAGCGCCTCGTGCTCGTCGGCGCCTCGCCGGGACTCGCTGACGACGACGAGCGCCGCGCCCGCCGCGCCGCCGACGACGCGCTCGCCGAGCGCATCGAGCGCGACGGGATCGAGGCGTTCGCTGCGCGCTGGTCCGCGCTGCCGCTGTTCGCGGATCAGCCGGCAGACGTCGCGGCCGTCGCGCATGCGACGCGCCTCGCGCAGTCGCCGGCCGGCCTCGCCGCCGCGCTGCGCGGGCTCGGCACGGGCGTGATGGAGCCGCTGTGGGGTCGCCTGCACGAGCTGGCGATGCCCGTGGCGCTGATCGCCGGCGAGCGCGACGCGAAGTTCCGCGAGATCGCCGAGCGGATGGCCGCCGCGCTGCCCGACGCGACGCTGCACGTCGTCGCCGGCGCCGGGCACGCCGTGCAGCTCGAGCAGCCCGAGGTGGTTGCGGACGGCATCGCTGCTCGTTGATTCCTCCGTTGCTCGCGGATAGGGTGCGACGCGCCCCCACGTGACCGGCTTCCTCTACCACCTCGGGCGCGCCTGCTCGCGCCACCGGCTGCCGGTGCTGACGATCTGGCTCGCGATCGCCGTGGGACTCGCGCTCGCCTCCGCCCACTTCGGCTCGCAGGCGAGCGACAACGTCAGTCTCCCCGGCACCGGCTCCCAGCAGGTCACCGACCTGCTGCAGAGAGGCTTCCCGACGCAGGCGAACGGCGCCTCGCCGATCGTGCTGCGCGCGCCACAGGGCAGACACATCGCCGACTACAAGAGCGCGATCGACGACAGCGTCAAGGCGCTCCAGGCCAACCCGCTCGTCGCGAAGGTCATCAGCCCGCTCGACCAGGCCGGCGCCGGCCAGGTCAGCAGAGACGGCACCGTCGCGTTCATCTCGATGTACCCGGCCGAGTCGCTCGGCAGCGTCACGATCGAGAAGGCGCAGGGGATCCTCGACGACGCGGACACGGCGAAGCACGCCGGTCTCAGCACGTCGGCCGGCGGGCCGCTCGGCTCGAAGCTGTCCAAGCCCTCGACCGAGAGCAGCGAGGTCGTCGGCCTGACGATGGCGCTGATCGTGCTGGCCTTCACGTTCGGCACGTTCGTCGCGATGGGGCTGCCGATCCTGTCGGCGCTGATCGGCGTGATCGTCGGCCTGTCCGGCATCACGCTGCTCAGCCACCTCGTCGTCGTGCCGACCTCGGCGCCGACGCTCGCGATCATGCTCGGCCTCGGCGTCGGGATCGACTACGCGCTCTTCATCGTCACGACCCACCGGGACACGCTCGCGCACGGGATGGAGGTGCACGAGTCGGTCGCCCGCGCGGTCGCGACCTCGGGCGGCGCGGTGCTGTTCGCCGGCACGACCGTCGTCGTCGCCGTCTGCTCGCTCGCCGTCGCGGGGATCCCGCTCGTCACGACGCTCGGCCTGACGACCGGCCTGATGGTCGCGATCGCGGTCGTCTGCGCGCTCACGCTGCTGCCGGCGATCCTCGCGTCCGTCGGCACGCGCATCGACTCGCTGCCGCTGCCGGGTCGCAGACCGGGCAGACCGCTCGACGTCGAGCACTCGCGCTGGGCGCGCTTCGCGCGCTGGATCATGCGCCATCCGCTCGTCTCGGTCGCGATCGCGCTGGCGATCCTGATCCCGCTCGCGATCCCCGCCTTCTCGCTGCACTTCGGGCAGACCGACACCGGCGCGCTGCCGAAGGACGAGACCGCGCGCCAGGCCTACGACGACATCACGTACGGCTTCGGCGTCGGCACGAACGGCCCGATCGTGATCGCCGCCCAGCTCTCCAGAGCGGCGCAGCCCGGCGACCCGCAGCTCGCGCAGCTCCAGCAGGCGGTCGCGAAAGCGCACGGCGTCGTGAGCGTCTCGCCGGTCGCGCTCGACCAGGCCGGCACGGTCGCGACCTTCTCGGCGATTCCCAGCACGGCGCCATCGGACTTCGCGACCGAGGACCTCGTGCGCACGCTGCGCGACACGACGATCCCGGACGCCACGAGGGGGACCGGCGTCAGCGCCTACGCCGGCGGCTCGACCGCCGCGTTCATCGACCTCGCGGAGGAGATCTCCGACACGCTGCCGGAGACGATCGCGGTGATCATCGGCCTCAGCTTCCTGCTGCTGACGATCGCCTTCCGCTCGTTCCTCGTGCCGCTGAAGGCGGCCGTCATGAACCTGCTGTCGATCGGGGCGGCGTACGGCGTCGTGGTGATGGTCTTCCAGTACGGCTGGTTCAGCTCGCTCGTCGGGCTCGAAGGCGCCGTGCCGATCGTCAGCTTCCTGCCGCTGCTGATGTTCGCCGGGCTGTTCGGCCTGTCGATGGACTACGAGGTCTTCCTCATGAGCCACGTGCAGGAGCACGTCAAATCGGGCCCACCCACCCGCACGCCGCGCGACGCGATCGTCGTCGGGCTGGCGGAGAGCGCGCGCGTGATCACGGCGGCGGCGCTGATCATGGTCGCCGTCTTCGCCAGCTTCATCCTCAACGGCGACCCGACGATCAAGCAGTTCGGTGTCGGCCTGTCGGTCGCGGTGATCATCGACGCGACGCTCGTGCGCTGCCTGCTGGTGCCGGCGACGATGGCGCTGATGGGGAGAGCCGCGTGGTGGATCCCGCGCTGGCTGGACCGCCGGATGCCCCAGGTCAGCGTCGAGGGCCACGGCTGGTTCGCCGAGCGCGACGCCGCCGCGGCGGCCGCCGCGCCCGCGGCCGCCGCTCAGTCGGGCTCGCCCGCGAAGTAGTCGAGCTGCGGCTCGCTCGCGAGCATGTAGGCGACCGCGTCGGGCGTGCCCCACGCGCCGGCCTGCGCGGAGATCTTGCCGCTGTCGGGGTACTCGATCAGGTCGGCGGGCGCCTTCGAGCTGATCACGAGGAAGCGCGCGACCGACTGCGAGCGGTTGATCAGCTGATGTGCGCCGGCGCGCCCGCGCGGGCAGACGACGACCTCGCCCTCGGCCAGCTCGCGCTCGCCGTCGGGCGTGCGCAGCGTCGGCGTGCCGCGCAGCACGACGACCGTCTCCTCGATGCCGTGGTGCGCGTGGTAGGGCATGTTGCGCTTGCCGGGATCGAGCTCGTAGACCGTCATGCCGGCCTCCTGCATGCCCGCCATCGCGCCGACGCGCGTCCCGCGCACGCCGAAGCCGCCGTGCTCGACGGTCCGCTGCCACTCGTCGCCCCAGATGTTCGGCCGCTCGTCGCTCATCGCTCTCCCTCGCTCGTCATTGCTACGCCCGCACGCCCAGCCCGGGGCCGCCCGGCACGCGCATGAAACCACGCTCGACCGTCAGCGCCGGGTCGACGTGCAGGTCGGCGAACGCGTCGAGCGTCGCGAGCCCGCACGGCCGCTGCGGGCGCAGCACGGCCGCCGCGTGCAGGGCGCCGGCGATCCCGAGCGGCCCGTCGAGCGTCGAGGCGAGGTAGACCTCGCCGCCGGCGGTGCGCACCGTCTCGGCGGCCTCCAGCAGCCCGGTGATCCCGCCGCAGCGGCTGAGCTTCAGGCACACGATCGGCGTCGCCCCGCTCGCGAGCGCGCCCGGCGCGATCGCGGTCTCGTCCATCGCCACCGCCACGTCCGCCGCCTCGGCGACGGTGCGCAGCTCCGCCACGCCGTGGACCGGCTCCTCGCACAGCTCGATGTCCGTCGGCGCCAGCGCGCGCAGGTGCGCGAGCGCCTCCTCGACGCTCCAGGCGCCGTTCGCGTCGATCCGCAGCGCGACGTCCGGGCCGATCGCCGCGCGGATCGCCGCAAGCCGGCCGGCGTCGTCGCCGATCCCGGCCTTCGCCTTCACGCACGCAAAGCCGGCCGCGACCGCGGCGGACGCCTGCGCCGCCGCGCCGGCGCGATCCTCGGCGCTCAGCAGCGCGTTCACGGCCACCGGCGGGGGGTCCGGATGCGCGCCGAGCAGCCGCCACACCGGCACGTCGGCGCGCCGGCCCTCGAGGTCCCACAGCGCGAGGTCGATCGCGGCGACCGCCTGCGGCAGCACCGCCGCCTTGCGGCAGGCGTCGAGCACCATCGCCCGCGGCAGCCCCTCGGCGCCGTGCACCACCGGACGGCAGTCCTCCAGCGCGGCGCGCACATCGTCGAGCGTGACGCCGTCGTAGGAGGGGAGGGGCGCGGCCTCGCCCGCGCCGGCGACGCCGTCCGCCCCGAGGATCAGCACGTCGAGCAGCTCGCGCTCCGTGACGGTCCCGTGCGCCGTTGCGAGCGGGGTCCGCAGGCGCAGGCGCCGGGGAGCGATCTCGAGCCGCACGCCGCTCCCGTTCCCCGCGCTCAGCTCAACTCAGCAGGATGCCGGCGCAGAGCAGGATGCAGTACACGAGCTCGAGTCTGCCGCTGCTGGCGAGCGCCTCGTTCAGCGACGGACCGTCGGTGCGCGTTCTGACCGTGCGCACGACCGGCGCCGCCAACGGGATGGCAAGGAGGGGGAGCAGCATCCACGCCTTCAGCGGGCCGAAGATCCACGTGACGGGCGCGAGCAGGAACGCTCCGTAGACCATCACGGCATAGAGATTCCGCGTGCGCTCGCGCCCGAGCCGCACGGCGAGCGTGCGCTTGCCGGCGCGTCTGTCGGTGTCGAGGTCGCGCACGTTGTTGACGACGAGCACCGCGGACGCGAGCAGCCCGACCGGGACCGCCAGCGCGAACGCCTCCCACACGAGGCGCTCGGTCTGCACGAAGAACGAGCCGGCGACCGCGACGATCCCGAAGAACAGGAACACGAACAGCTCGCCGAGCCCCTCGTAGCCGTACGGTCGCGGGCCGCCGGTGTAGAGGACGCCGGCGACGATCGAGGCGGCGCCGACGAGCAGCAGCTGCCAGCCGGCGACGGCCACCAGGTACACCCCGCAGAGGATCGCCAGGCCGAACGTCACGTACGTCGCGATCAGCACCTGCCGCGGCGGCACGAGCCCGCCGGCCGTCACGCGCACCGGCCCGAGACGGTCCTCCGTGTCGGCGCCGCGGCGGGCGTCGGAGTAGTCGTTGGAGAGGTTCGCCCCGACCTGGATGAACAGCGCGCCGAGCAGCGCCGCGACGAAGCGCAGCGGATGGAATACCCCGGCGGTGTCGGCGAGCGCGGTCCCCACGAGCACCGGCGCGAGCCCGACCGGCAGCGTCTTGGGCCGCGCGGCCATCAGCCAGATGCGCGTCACGCTGGGGGCTGCGGTTCCGGTGCTCATGTCGGAGAGCCTACGGCCGCCGGGGGAAGCGCGAGAAGTCGGGCGCGCGCTTCTCGAGGAAGGCCGTCCGTCCCTCGGTCGCCTCCTCGCTGCCGTAGAGCAGCAGGTTCGTGTCGTGGGCGAGCTGCTGGATCCCGGCGTAGCCGTCCTCCTGCGCGTTGAAGCTCGACTTCACGAGCCGCAGCGCGAAGGGGGAGAGGGCGAGCATCTCGCGGCACCACTCGACCGTCGTGGCCTCCAGCTCGTCGAGGGGGACGACCGCGTTGACGAGGCCCATCTGGAGCGCCTGATCGGCGTCGTACTGGCGGCACAGCAGCCAGATCTCCTTCGCCTTCTTCGTGCCGACCAGATCGCGCAGCACCGAGGTCCCGAAGCCGCCGTCCCACGAGCCCACTCTCGGCCCGGTCTGCCCGAAGCGCGCGTTGTCCGCGGCGATCGTGAGGTCGCAGACGACCTGCAGCACGTGCCCGCCGCCGATCGCGTAGCCGGCGACCATCGCGACCACCGGCTTCGGCAGCCGGCGGATCTGCACGTGCAGGTCGGTGACGTGGAAGCGCCCGACCGTCGCCGTGCCGCCGACTCTGTACCCCGAGGATCCGCGCACCCGCTGGTCCCCGCCCGAGCAGAACGCCTTGTCGCCCTCTCCCGTGAGGATGATCGCCCCGACGCCGGTGTCTTCCCGCGCCCGCTCGAACGCGTCCATCATCTCGATCACGGTCTCCGGCCGGAACGCGTTGCGCACCTCGGGCCGGTCGATCGTGATCTTCGCGATCCCGTCGCCGCTCAGCTCATAGCGGATGTCCTCATAGTCGCCGGCAGGCGTCCACGTAACGCTCACGTCAGCAGTGCTCCTCACGTCGGGGGTCCCGAACCCTAAACGCCGGCCGCGCCGACGGGGGGCGAACTTCGCGCCTTGCCGGCAGGCGCGTAGCCTTCACGAGGCATGGATCTCGATCCCTGGCTTGCGCGCGCCGCCGCGCTGAGACCCGGACCACCCGGCGCTGATCGACGCGCACGGCAGGGCGACGACCTACGCGGAGCTGCACGCCCAGGCCCTCGACGCGGCTGCGGTCCTTCAAGCCAAGGGCATCGAGGGAGGGGACCGAGTGGCGTTGCAACTTCCGCCCGGCCCGCCTTTCGTCGCTGCCCTCCATGCCACGCTGATGCTCGGCGCGGCGGTTGTGCCGATCGACCTGCGGCTGAAAGCCGAGGAGCAGGCGCAGCGGACGCACGAAGCCAAGACCGTAGTCCGCGAGCCGCTCCGACGCACCGGCGAGCCCGACGCCCAACTCCCCGACCGCCTCGATCCGGACGCCCCCGCCACGATCGTCCACACGTCCGGCACGACCGCCGAGCCCAAGCCGGTTGCCCTCACGGTCGGCAATTGGCTGTGGAACGCGCTCGGCTCCGCGCTCGCGCTCGGGCTCGACCCATCCGATCGCTGGCTCTGCGCGCTGCCGCTCAGCCACGTCGGCGGGCTCGCGATCCTGCTGCGCAGCGCGATCTACGGCACGACCGTCGTGCTGCACGAGCGCTTCGACACGGAGGCGGCGCTGACCGCGATCGAGCGCGACGACGTCACGCTCGCCTCGCTGGTGCCGACGACGCTCGAGCGCCTGCTCGACGCCGGCCTCAAGGCGCCGAACACCCTCCGCGTCGCTCTCATCGGCGGCGGCCCGCTCGCGCCCGTGCTCGCCGCGCAGGCACAGGAGGCGGGCATCCCCGTCGCGCAGACGTACGGCATGACGGAGGCCTGCTCGCAGGTCGCCACCTCGCTGCCGGGGCAGCCGGAGACGGCCGGCCGTCCGCTGACCGGCCAGTGCGTCGAGATCGCCGGCGACGGCGAGATCCTCGTCGCCGGCCCAACTGTGGCGCCGGGCGTCGCAGATGCCGACGGCTGGCTGCACACGGGCGACCTCGGCGCGCTCGACGCGCAGGGACGCCTCACGGTCACCGGCCGCAAGGCCGACACGATCGTCACCGGCGGCGAGAACGTCGCGCCGGCCGAGGTCGAGGCCGCGCTGCTCGAGCACCCGGCCGTCGCCGACGCCGGCGTCTACGGCCGGCCCGATCCGCAGTGGGGCGAGGCGGTCGTCGCGACCGTCGTGCTGCACGACGGCAGCCACGCCGAGGCGGAGGAGCTGCGCGCGCACGTCGCCTCCCAGCTCGCGCGCTACAAGGTGCCGAAGCAGATCGCGTTCGCCGCTACGCTGCCGCGCACCGCTTCCGGCAAGCTTCTGCGCCGCGAGCTGTCCCACGACCCGACCGCCCGATGACGCCCGACACCGGCCAGACCACCGAGGATCCCGACGAGCTGCGCGCCGCCGTGCGCGAGCGCTGGGAGCGCTCCGCCGACGGCTGGAGCCGGCGCAACGAGCGCTTCCAGGTCGCGGCGATGCCCGTCTCGCAGTGGCTCGTCGACGCGATCGAGCCGCAGCCGGGCGAGCGCGTGCTGGAGCTGGCGGCGGGCGTGGGGGAGACCGGCTTCCTCGCCGCCGAGCTGATCGCGCCCGGTGGCGGCACGCTGGTCACGAGCGACGGCGCCGAGGCGATGCTCGAGCACGCGAGAGAGCGGGCGCACCAGCTCGGCGTGACCAACGTCGAGTTCAAGCCGCTGGAGCTGGAGTGGATCGACCTGGCGGCGGCGAGCGTCGACAAGGCGATCTGTCGCTGGGGCTACATGTTCGCGCTCGACAAGGGCGCCGCCCTGCGCGAGACGCGCCGCGTGCTGCGGCCCGGCGGGCGGCTCGCGCTCGCCGCCTGGAGCATCCCCGACCGCAACCCGTTCACGGCGATCCCTCGCCGCACCCTCGTCGAGGCCGGCCTCGTCGACGACTTCGAGCTGGCCGCTGGCCCGACGATGTTCGACCTCGCCGACGAGGACGCGTTGCGCGGACTGCTCGAGGACGCCGGCTTCGCCGAGGTCGTCGTCGAGCAGCTGTCGCTCACGATGCCCTATGACGACGTCGAGGACTACATCGCTGCCACGAGCGATCTCTCACCCGCGTTCGCCGACGTGGTCCAGCCGCTCAACGCCCGTCAGCGCGACGATCTGGTCGAGCGGCTGACCGCCGCCACCGCTCAGTTCGCGGCGCCCGACGGCTCGCTGGCGCTGCCCGCGCTCGCAGTCGTCGCCGCCGCAAGCGCCTGAGCCGCGGCGGCCCGGCCGCGCGACGAGTCCGGCAGCGGCGGCAGCTGCGGCGTCGGCTTGCCGCGCGCGAGCCGGTCCCGCTCGGTCTTCTCCACAAGTGCGAAGCTGCGAGCGCAGCTGCCGTGTCGCACGGACGCCGGCGCGACCGCGCGCAGGCCGCGCAGCGTCGCGACCGCGAACGGGAAGGCGCGCGCCTGCGCGGGGGACCACGACAGCCCGTACAGCTCGCGCACGCGCGGCGGGAAGGAGCCGAGCATCACGAGGTCGTGCAGCCGCTTGGCCGGCTGGTTGGCGGCCGGCATCGGGATCTCCAGCGCGACGAAGCGGCCGGTGCGGCGCGCCTCGTCGGTCAGGTGCATCTCGTCGCTCGCGAGCTTCGCGTCCCACCACTCCGAGAACGCCGCGTATGTCGGCGGCGCCACCGCCCGCGGCATCCCGAACAGCTCGCCGAAGCGGACGTAGTCCTGCCAGAAGGCGTCGCGCTCCCCGGCGCTGAGCCGGCGCACGAACAGCTCGTAGAAGTACAGCGCCGACTCGGCCGAGACGGCCACCGTCCACAGCATCAGCTCGGGGTCGAACGCGTCGTAGCGCGTGCCGGCCGGGAACGGCCCGGCGTCCGCGGGCAGCTCGCCCTGCACCCGCTGGTGCAGCTTGTGCACCTTCGCCAGCACGCGGTCGGCGTCGGCTCTCGTCCCGAAGAAGATCGCCTCGAAGTCGTTCGCGGTGCGCACCAGCCGCCGGAACGGCCGCTCTCGCCCGCCGGTCGACTGCGAGGTGCCGGTGTAGTTGACCGGCTGCAGCGCGCCGATCGCCAAGGCTCGCTGCCCGAAGAACAGCCCGACGAGCCGCTCCTCGTGCACCTGGCGCAGGACCGATCTCCCGCGCGGGAAGTACCCCTCGTCGATCACCGGACTGGCCACGCAGCCAGTTTGACGGACCGGACGGCGGCGCTGCGCCGCTTCGCGCACCCCGCAACGGCCGAGGGCGCCGCTTCCGGTACCCTGCCGCGCCATGTTCTACGACGACGACGCAGACCTCACGCTCCTCGACGGCAAGACCGTCGCCATCATCGGATTCGGCTCGCAGGGCCACGCCCACGCGCTGAACCTCAAGGACTCCGGCGTGAACGTCGTCGTAGGCCTCCGTCCGAGCTCCAAGAGCGTCGAGATCGCGCGCTCGAGAGGGCTCGAGGTGCTCGAGCCGGTCGAGGCCGCGAGCCGCGGCGACGTCGTCATGCTGCTCGTCCCCGACGAGCTGCACCGCGACGTGTGGGCCGAGATCCGCGACGGGATCGCGCCCGGCAACCTGCTGCTGTTCGGCCACGGCTTCTCGATCCACTACGGCGAGGTCGAGCCGCCGGCCGACGTCGACGTCGCGCTCGTCGCGCCGAAGGGCCCCGGCCACCTCGTGCGCCGCCAGTACACCGAGGGCAGCGGCGTCCCCGGCCTGATCGCGATCCACCAGGACGCCACGGGCAACGCCAGAGCGCTCGCGCTCGCCTACGCCAAGGGCATCGGCTGCACGCGCGGCGGCGTGATCGAGACGACCTTCAAGGACGAGACCGAGAACCGACCTGTTCGGCGAGCAGGCCGTCCTCTGCGGCGGCACCTCCGAGCTGGTGCGCGCCGGCTACGAGACGCTCGTGGATGCCGGCTACGACCCGCGCCTCGCCTACTTCGAGGTGCTGCACGAGCTGAAGCTGATCGTCGACCTGATGTACGAGAAGGGGATCGCGGGCATGCGCTACTCGATCTCGAACACGGCCGAGTACGGCGACATCACGCGCGGCAGACGCATCATCGGCGACGAGTCGCGCCAGGCGATGAAGGACGTCCTCAAGGAGATCCAGTCGGGCGAGTTCGCGCGCGAGTGGATCGCCGAGGTCCGCGCCGGCCAGGAGAACTTCAACCGCATGCGCGCCGAGCAGGCCGGCCACCAGGTCGAGGTCGAGGGCAAGAAGCTGCGGTCGATGATGTCCTGGATTGACGACTCCGGCTTCGCGGAGGGCTGAGGCGGCGCCTCGCCGCGTCGTCGTCTACGCCGACGCGGACGGGCAGATCGGCTGGCAGTTCACCGGCCGCATCCCGCGGCGCCCGGCCGGCGGCGACGCGACGCCGCCGTTCGGACCGGAGGCCAAGCCGTGGGACGGCTGGCTGACCGCCGAGCAGCTCCCGTCCGTGACCGACCCGCCCGGCGGCCAGCTCGCGACCGCGAACAACAAGCCGCTGCCCGGCGGCGACGGGCCGTGGATGGGTGAGGACTGGATGGACGGCTACCGTGCGCAGGCGATCCACGCGGCGCTCGCCGAGCGCGACGACTGGGACGTCGCCGCGACGGCGAGGCTCCAGCAGGACACGCGCTCGCTGCCGTGGGAGGAGCTGCGCCCGCTCGTGCTCGCGCTCGGCGACGGCGTGCGCGGCGACCGCGTGCGTCGCGCCGTCACGCTGCTCGGCGCGTGGGACGGCACCGTCGCCGCCGACTCGCCCGCAGCGGCGCTGTTCGAGCTGCTGCTCGCCGAGCTGGCCACCCGCGTCGTGCGCGCCAGAGCGCCGCGCGGCACCGACTGGGCGCTCGGCCGCAGCCTCAACCCGATAGCAGAGCACACGATCCTCGGCCTGCGCCGCACGAGCCAGCTCGTGCGGCTGCTGCGCGAGCGGCCGCAGGGCTGGTTCGCCGGCGGCTGGGAGGCGGAGCTGGCAGCCTCGCTCGACGCCGCGCTCGTGCGGCTCGAGCGCGACCACGGCGCGGACCCGAGCGGCTGGGCGTGGGGGAGCGTGCGCCCGCTGCGCTTCGTCCACCCGCTCGGCAGACAGAAGCCGCTCGACCGCGTCTTCGACCTGCCGCCGATCCCGTGGGGCGGCGACACGAACACGATCCCGCAGGCGTCCGTCGATCCGCTCGACCCGCTCGGCAACCCGCTCTACGTCGCCACGCTGCGCACCGCGATCGACGTCGGGAGCTGGGACGACGCCCGCTTCGTGCTCGCGACCGGCCAGTCCGGCAACCCGCTCTCGCCGCACTACGACGACCAGCACGTGCTGTGGCGTCGCGGCGAGGCGATCGCGATCCCGCACGGCGACGCGGCGGTCGAGGCGGCGACCGTCGCGACGTTGCGGCTCGTCCCACCGGCGTGAGCCGGCGCCGTCGGTATTCCGTCTGCGCGAGGATCGATCGACGGGCTTCCGGAGCGCGTTCGGGGAGACGGAGAGGTGTGCCGAGCCGCTAATCTTCCCGCCGCCGCCATGACGATCAACCCCTTCACCAAGCAGTACCTGATGACCGCCGGGCCGACGCCGGTCCCGCCGCGCGTGCTGTCGGTCATGGCCGAGCCGGTGCTCTACCACCGCGCGCCCGCCGGCGTCGAGCTGTACGCCCGCGTGCTGGAGCGCCTGCCGCAGGTCTTCCGCACGCAGAACGACGTGCTGACCTTCGCCTCGAGCGGCTCCGGCGCGATGGACTCCGCCGTCGCCAACCTCGTCCGCCCCGGCACGAAGGCGGTCGCCTGCGCCGCCGGCAAGTTCGGCGAGCGCTGGATCGAGCTGTGCGAGGCCTATGGCGCCGACCTCGTCAAGTACGAGCCGGGCTGGGGCGAGCGCCTCGACCCGCAGGAGATCGGTCGCCTGCTCGACGAGAATCCGGGCACCGAGGTCGTCTTCGCGACGCTGTCTGAGACGTCCACCGGCATCGTCCACGACGTCGAGGCGATCGCCGCCGTCGTGCGCGACAAGGGCGCCCTGCTCGTCGTCGACGCCGTCTCCGGCCTCGCCGCCGCCAAGCTCGAGCAGGACGCGTGGGGGGTGGACGTCGTCGTCGCCGGCTCGCAGAAGGCGCTGATGATCCCGCCGGGCCTCGCGTTCGCCTCGGTGTCCCAGCGCGCGCTCGACGCCGCCGCCGCCAAGCCGGGCGGCCGCTACTACTTCGACTGGGTCGAGACGGCCAAGCAGCAGCGCAAGGACCCGCCGAACAGCCCCTTCACGCCGCCGGTGACGCTGCTCGCCGCGCTCGACGTCGCGCTCGGCATGATCGAGGACGAGGGGATCGAGAACGTGTGGGAGCGCCACGCGCTGCTCGCCCACGCCACGCGCGCCGGCGTCGCCGCGCTCGGGCTCGACCTCTACGGCGATCCGGACGAGCGCTCGAATGTCGTCACCGCACTCTCGCTGCCCGACTCGATCGACGGCAAGAAGGTCCCGAAGATCCTGCGCGACAGCTACGGCATCACCGCCAACGGCGGCCAGTCGCAGCTCGCCGGCAAGATCCTGCGGATCGCGCACTGCGGCTACTTCGGCGGCTTCGACATCCTCACGTCGCTGTCGGGCCTGGAGATGACGCTCGCGCAGCTCGGCCACCCGGTCGAGCAAGGCGCCGGTGTCGGCGCCGCGCAGAAGGTCTTCCTGGAGGCCGGCGTGCCCGCCGGGTCTCCCGCGTGAGCGACAGAGCGCGAATCCTCGTCAAGGAGCAGATCGCCGACTCCGGCGTCGATCTCCTGCGCGAGCACTTCGACGTCGACCTCGGCGCCGACTGGAGCGACGAGCAGTTCCGCGAGCGGCTGCCCGAGTACGAGGGCATCCTGATCCGCTCGGCCACGAAGATGACCGAGGAGCTGATCGAGCTCGGCTCCAAGCTGAAGGTGATCGGCCGCGCCGGCGTCGGCGTCAACAACGTGGACGTCACGGCCGCCACGAAGCGCGGCATCATCGTCGTCAACGCGCCCCAGTCGAACGTCGTGACGGCGGCCGAGCACACGCTGGCGCTGATGCTGTCGCTCGCGCGCAAGATCCCGCAGGCGCACGCCTCGCTGACCGCGCACAAGTGGGAGCGCTCGAAGTTCAACGGCATCGAGGTCTACGAGAAGACGCTCGGCGTCGTCGGCTTCGGCCGCATCGGCCAGCTCGTCGCGCAGCGCGCGCGCGGCTTCGGCATGTACGTCGTCGCCTACGACCCGTACGTGTCGGCCGACCGCTACCGCGAGCTGGGCGCCGAGAAGGCCGAGAGCCCCGCGGAGGTCTACGCGAAGGCCGACTTCGTCACGATCCACCTGCCCGTGACCGTGGAGACGCGTGGCTTCCTCGACGCGGACGCGTTCGCCGCGATGAAGGACGGCGTGCGCGTGATCAACTGCGCCCGCGGCGAGCTGGTCGACGACGCGGCGCTCAAGGACGCGCTCGACTCCGGCAAGGTCGCCGGTGCCGCGCTCGACGTCTTCCCGTCGGAGCCGATCACCGACTACCCGCTGTTCGACGGCTACGACAACGTCGTCGTGACGCCGCACCTCGGCGCCTCGACGACCGAGGCGCAGGACCGCGCTGGCACCCAGACGGCCGAACAGATCATCGCCGCGCTCACGCCCGGCGGCGTCGTCACGACCGCCGTGAACATCCCGGCGATCTCGCCGGCCGACATGGAGGTGCTCGGCCCGTTCGTGCCGCTCTGCCGCCAGCTCGGCCGCCTCGCCGTCTCGCTCGCCGAGGGCTCCTCGATCGACCGCGTCGAGGTCGAGTTCCTCGGTCGCATCGGCGAGCGCGACACGCGCCTGCTGGCGGTCGCCGTGCTGATGGGCGTCCTCGCCGGGCACGTCGAGGAGGAGGTCAACGCCGTCAACGCGCCCGGTCTCGCCGAGGAGCGCGGGATCGACGTCAGCGAGACGAAGCGCACGGCCGCACGCGACTTCACCGACCTCGTGCGCGTGACGATCGTCAGCGGCGATGCGCGTTCGCGCGTCGTCGGCACGACGTTCGGCCGTCGCAACCGCCCGCATTTGCTGGAAGCGTGGGGGCAGCGCTTCGACGTGCAGATCGAGGACAACCTCGCGCTGTTCCGCTACCGCGACGTGCCGGGGATGATCGGCCGCGTCGGCTCGGCGTTCGGCGAGCACGGGCTCAACATCGTGTCGGCGGCGGTCGGGCGCGACCCCGACCAGGACGCCGCCGACGGCGACGGCGCGAACGCCGTGATGGCGATCACGTCCGACGCTCCGGTCCCGCAGAGCGTGATCGACGCGATCGTCGCCGGCGACGGCTTCGTCGCCGGTCGCGCCGTCACGCTGTAGCCGCCGTTATACGCAGCGGCGTACGGCCGTGCGCCATTCGCGCCGATATGGGCGCGCTCACGCTGTTTGCGTCTTTGCTACGGGTGCCACAATGTCGCAAGCCCATTCGGACGAGGAGGCACTGGTGGAGAGCGCGGCGTTGTCCCACCCCGCGGCAGGCGAGCCCGGCGGTCTGAAGAAGGACGCGATCGGCTACCTGTCCAACCTCGTGATCGGCGTCGCCTCGACGGCGCCTGCCTATTCGCTGGCCGCCACGCTCGGATTCGTGGTCGCCGTCAGCGGCGTCGGCGTCCACGCGCCGGCCGTCCTGCTCGTCTCGTTCGTGCCGATGCTGTTCGTCGCCGCGGCGTACAAGTACCTCAACCGCGCGGACCCGGACGCCGGCACGACCTTCTCGTGGGTCGGGCGCGCGATGGGCCCGCACCTCGGCTGGCTCAACGGCTGGGCGATCATCGTCACCGACGTGATCGTGATGGCGACGCTCGCGCAGATCGCCGGGCGCTACACGTTCCTGCTGTTCGGCTGGGACTCGGCGGCGAACTCCAACCTGGCGCAGATCATCGCCGCGGTCGTGTGGATCGCGCTGATGACGTGGATCTGCTGGCGCGGGATCGAGCTGTCCGCGCGCATCCAGCAGATCCTCCTCACCCTGGAGATCGTGACCCTCGCCGTCTTCGCCGTCGTGGCGCTCGCGAAGGTCTACGGCAGCAGCCCGGCCGGGTCGATCACGCCGCAGCTGTCGTGGTTCAACCCGTTCGCGCTCAGCTGGGGCGCGCTCGTCGACGGCGTCCTGCTGGGCGTCTTCATCTACTGGGGCTGGGACTCCGGCGTGACCGTCAACGAGGAGTCCGAGGACAGCAACGAGGGCCCGGGACGCGCTGCGGTCATGTCGACGATCCTGCTGCTGCTCATCTACGTCGTCGTCTCGGCGGCCGCGCAGGCCTACGGCGGCACGAAGCTGCTGACCGACAACCCCAACGACGTGCTGAGCGTGCTGGGGACGCACGTCTTCGGCTCGCCGTGGGACAAGGTCCTGATCCTGGCGGTGCTCACCTCCGCGTCGGCCTCGACGCAGACGACGATCCTGCCGACGGCGCGCACGTCGCTCTCGATGGCGCGCAAGGGCGCGATCCCGAAGGCGTTCGCCTCGATCCACCCGAGAAACCTGACGCCGAACGTCTCGACGATCGTGATGGGCGTCGTGTCGATCATCTGGACCGTCGGCGTGATGGCGTTCAACCCGGCGCAGAGTGTCCTCGGCGACTCGATCACCGCGCTCGGCTTCGGCATCTGCTTCTACTACGGCTTCACCGGGATCGCGTGCGTCGTCTACTACCGCCACGAGATCTTCAAGAGCGCGCGCAACTTCTTCTTCGTCGGCGTCGTGCCGTTGCTCGGCGGGCTGCTGCTGTTCGGCATCTTCATCAAGGCCTTCACCCACTACTCGCAGCACCTCGACTCCAGCGGCGAAACGATCAACTACGCAAAGCCGATCCTCGGGATCGAGGTGCCGATCTTCATCGGCATCGGCGGCCTGTTGCTCGGCGTACTGATGATGTTCGTCGCGATGGTCCCGTACCGCGACTTCTTCCGGCGCAAGCCGTACACGGAGGTGGCAACCCCCGGGATCCTCGAGGTGCCGGTCGAGCACGCGCCGCTGCGATTCGAGGGCCGCAACTGGTAGGCCTGGTACGCTGACGGGGTTCATGTCGCGCCGGCTCTCCCTTCGACTTCTTCTCCTCCCCCCTCGGGGGGAATAGCGCGTGGCGGCCGCAGGTAGCCGCAAACCGACCGAGAAGAAGCGAAGCACGAGCCATCAGAGGTGACGACGACATGACTTCCAGCGAGCAGGACCCCAACCGAGTACTGGTCTTCGACACGACGCTGCGCGACGGCGAGCAGTCGCCCGGCATCTCGCTCAACACGAGCGAGAAGCTGGAGATCGCCCACCAGCTCGCCCGCCTCGGCGTCGACATCGTCGAGGCCGGCTTCCCGATCGCCTCGCCCGGCGACTTCGAGGCCGTCCAGGCGATCGCCCGCGAGGTGAGCGGCCCGGTCATCGCCGGCCTCGCCCGCATCCATCCGGGCGACATCGACGCCGCATGGAACGCCGTCAAGGACGCCGAGCGACCTCGGATCCACACGTTCGTCTCGACCTCCGACATCCACATCGAGCACCAGATGCGCGCCACGCGCGAGGACGTCAAGGGGTTGACGCGCGCCGGCGTGGCGCACGCCAAGCAGTACGTCGAGGACGTCGAGTTCTCGCCGATGGACGCGACCCGCGCGGACGTGGCGTTCACCGCGGAGGTCGTGCAGATCGCGATCGACGAGGGCGCGACGACGATCAACATCCCGGACACGGTCGGCTACACGATGCCCGACGAGTTCAAGGCGTACCTGACGCGCCTCTACGAGCTGGCGCCGGGGCTGAAGGACGTCGTGCTGAGCGTCCACTGCCACGACGACCTCGGCCTCGCGGTGGCGAACTCGTTCGCCGGCGTGCAGGTCGGCGCGCGACAGGTCGAGTGCGCGATCAACGGGATCGGCGAGCGCGCCGGCAACGCGTCGCTCGAGGAGATCGTGATGCTGCTGCACACGCGCAGAGCCGACGTCGGTGTCCACACCGGCGTCGTCACGCAGGAGCTGGCGCGCACGTCGCGGCTCGTCTCGCGGCTGACCGGCTACGTCGTGCAGCCGAACAAGGCAATCGTCGGGCGCAACGCGTTCGCGCACGAGTCCGGCATCCACCAGGACGGCGTGCTGAAGGAGCGCACCACCTTCGAGATCATGGACGCGACCACCGTCGGCCTGGACGCCAACTCGATCGTGCTCGGCAAGCACTCCGGCCGTCACGCCTTGAGACAGGCGCTGTCGGAGCTGGGGATCGAGGTCGACGGCCAGGTGCTGAACACCGCCTTCAAGCGCTTCAAGCAGATCGCGGACAAGAAGAAGCAGGTCACCGCGATGGACCTCGAGGCGCTCGTGACCGACGAGCTGCGCGAGGAGATCCCGGCGTACGCGCTGGAGTGGTTCGAGGTCGAGGCGTCGTCGAGACGCCCGCCGCACGCGACGGTCGGCGTCACGCTGCCCGACGGCAGCGAGGCGACCGGCTCGTTCACCGGCGACGGCCCGGTCGACGCGATCTTCCACGCGATCAACGCGGCGACCGGGGTCGACGCGAGGCTGCGCGAGTTCCGCGTCGACGCGGTCACCGGCGGCCAGGACGCGCTCGGCGAGACGTCCGTCGTGCTCGAGCTCGGCGGCGTCACCGGCGCCGGCCAAGGCGTCTCGACCGACATCATCGAGGCCGCCGGCCGCGCCTACGTGCGCGCGCTCTCGAACGCGGTCCGCCGCCGCTCGGTCGCCGACCAGGCCGCCGACCTCACCGCCGAGGCCGCCAGCAAGTCGCGCATCTCGACTCCGTAGCCGTCCTCGCAGTCGCACTGCTCCTCGCCATGGTGGTCATAGACCGCCTGGCGAGGTAGCAGCAGCGACTGCAGGGACAAACCACCACAACGCTCCGGGCGGGAGGTCAGCTCCGTGCCCGCCCGGGGCACCTTCTACTGATTGGCCTGCCGATCGTACGTTCGCCTGTCGGCCTTTGCAACACACGATGAATGTTGATGCCGCTACGGCCCTGCGGCCAGCGCAGCGCCCTGCCGGTAGCCGCTGACGCGCGCGTGCTCGTCCGGCGAGGCCGGCTCGGGGACGACGACAGTGACATGGGCGCCGCGCTGCCGCAGCGCCAGCGTCTCAAGCCGGATCGCGGCCGTCGTCGCGGCGCGGACGGCCGGATGGCGCTCGCGCGTGCCGAGCTGAGCTGCCATCGGGGCGAGGCAGAGGACGTGGGTGTCGCGCAGGGCGGGGGCGGCGTCCATGTTCGTGGGGCTCCAGACGGCGCCGTCGACGTACTCGTCGTCGCCGATGCGGACCGGGCTGTAGACGCCCGGGATGCTGCACGATGCCTGCACCGCCTCGGCGACCGTCGCCGCCGGTGCGCCCGGAGCGCCGAACACGACGCGTCGCCCGCGGGCGCGGGCGACGCACGCGATGCGCAGCCGGCCGTCGAAGCGCAGGTCGTGGCCGGCGATCCGTACGCCGAGGTCGTCCAGCGTCGCCTCGGGGGACTCGATGCGCGCGAGCGCTGCGGCACGCACGAGCGCGCCGGGAGCGCGCCCGAGCGACAGTGCGAGCGGGGCGAGCGAGCTGCCGGCTGCGCTCGCGACGTTCCCGCCGAGCTGTCTCGCGCGGTTGCGCAGCCGACCGTCTCCGTTGCCGTTGGCATCCGTGTGCGCTCCGGTCCCGGCAGCGATGAGGGCGGCCTCCTCGTCTTGCTCGGCGGGCGCGCCGGCTCCCGCCGGCCCCTGCGCCCGCGGCTCGATGCCGGCCAGCAGATCGGCCGCGACGATCGAGCCCGCCGAGGTCCCCACGATGTGCTCGCACGCGGCGAAGTCGATCCCCGTCTCGGCGGCGACCCCGGCGAGCAGGCCGCCCATCCATGCGGCACCGATCGTGCCGCCGGCGCCGAGCACGAGCACGTCGGGTCGCTGCATCCGCCCGATGGTAGCCGGGCGAGGACGCCGGGATACACGTGTACGTGATAACGTACGCCCGTAATGAGCGACGTCGACGCGACCTCCGTCGCCGCCATCGGCGGCCGCATCCGCGCCCTGCGCGAGGCGATGGGCCTCTCGCTGCGCGACCTCGCGGAGCGCTGCGGCGTCAGCGCGCCGATGCTCTCGCAGGTCGAGCGGGGGGAGACGAGCCCGACGCTGCAGGTCGCCACGCGCATCGCGGCGGGCCTCGATCTGCGCCTGTCACAGCTCCTGCGCCTCGACGAGGACGGTGCCGTGACGATCGTGCGCGCGGGCGACCGGCGCCAAGGGCCGACGGGGGCGGGCCGGAACGGCATGCCCGCCGGCCACCGCTACGAGGTCCTCACCGCGCCGCTGCCCGGCCAGCGCGCCGAGCTGTCGCGTCACGTGCTCGCGCCCGGCGCCGCGACCGGCGGCCCCGGCGACCCGCCGATGCACGAGCCCGGCAGCCGCGAGACGACGCTCGTCGAGTCCGGCCGCGTCGTACTGCACTGCGACGGCGCCGCGCACGAGCTGGCGACCGGCGACTGCGTGACGTTCGACGCCGACCTGCCCCACCACTTCGAGAACCCCGGCCCCGGCGAGGCGACGTTCCTGGGCGTCGTCTCGGCGGGTCTGCGACGCAGCTAGACCACACGACGAGGAGCCACCAAATGCCGAGCACCCTGTTCGACAAGATCTGGGCCGCCCACGAGGTGTCCCAAGGCCTGCTCTACGTGGACCTCCATCTCGTCCACGAGGTCACGAGCGCGCAGGCGTTCGACGGCCTGCGGCTCGCCGGCCGCAAGGTCCGCCGTCCCGACCGCACGCTCGCCACGGCCGACCACAACACGCCGACCGACGGCACGCCCGTCGCGAGGCTGATCAAGGACGAGCTGAGCCGCATCCAGGTCGAGACGCTCGAGCGCAACTGCGCAGAGTTCGGCGTGCCGGTCTACTCGCTCGGCTCCGACCGCCAGGGGATCGTGCACGTGATCGGACCGGAGCTGGGCGTCACCCAGCCCGGCATGACGATCGTCTGCGGCGACTCGCACACCGCCACGCACGGCGCCTTCGGCGCGCTCGCCTTCGGCATCGGCACGAGCGAGGTCGAGCACGTGCTCGCGACGCAGTGCCTCGTGCAGAACCGGCCGAAGACGATGCTGATCCGCTACGAGGGCGAGCTCGGCTTCGGCGTCACCGCCAAGGACCTGATCCTCGGCACGATCGGCCAGATCACGACCGCGGGTGCGACCGGCTACGTCGTCGAGTACGCCGGCCCGGCGATCGAGGCGCTCTCGATGGAGGGCCGCATGACCGTCTGCAACATGACGATCGAGGGCGGCGGGCGCGCCGGCATGATCGCGCCCGACGAGACCACGTTCGAGTACGTCGAGGGCCGCGAGGCCGCGCCGAAGGGCACGGACTTCGAGGAGGCCGTCGCGCGCTGGCGCGAGCTGCGCACCGAAGACGGCGCGAGCTTCGACAAGGAGGTCGTCGTCGACGCCGCCGCCCTCTCGCCGCAGGTCACGTGGGGGACCGCGCCCGACATGGTCGCGTCCGTCACCGACGCGGTGCCGGAGCCGCAGACCGAGGGCCACGAGCGCGCGCTGCAGTACATGGACCTGAAGGCCGGCACGCCGATCGAGGAGATCAAGCTGGACCGCGTCTTCATTGGCTCGTGCACGAACAGCCGCATCGGCGACCTGCGCGCCGCCGCCGAGGTGATCAAGGGCCGCAAGGTCGCCAGCGGCGTCAACGCGATGGTCGTCCCCGGCTCGCAGCAGGTCAGAGCGCAGGCCGAGAAGGAGGGCCTCGACGAGGTCTTCAAGGCCGCCGGCTTCGACTGGCGCGTGGCCGGCTGTTCGATGTGCCTCGGGATGAACCCGGACACGCTGTCGCCGGGCGAGCGCTGCGCCTCCACCTCGAACCGCAACTTCGAGGGCCGCCAGGGCCGCGGCGGGCGCACGCACCTCGTCTCGCCGCAGATGGCCGCCGCCGCCGCCATCGAGGGCCGCTTCGTCGACATCCGCACCTGGAGCTAGGAGACCGACCATGGACCACGTCACCAGAATCCACGGCCAGGTCAGCGTGCTCGACCGCGACGACGTCGACACCGACCAGATCATGCCCAAGCAGTTCCTCAAGCGGGTCGAGCGGACCGGCTTCGGCGAGTTCCTCTTCTTCGACTGGGCGAAGGAGGACGGCTGGGACCTGCCGCGCCATCCGATCCTCGTGACGGGGAAGAACTTCGGCTGCGGGTCGAGCCGCGAGCACGCCCCGTGGGGCCTGCAGGACTACGGCTTCCAGGCGATCGTCGCCGAGAGCTTCGCCGACATCTTCTACTCGAACTGCACGAAGATCGGCCTGCTGCCGGTCATCCTCACCGAGGAGCAGTGCCAGGCCGTCGCCGCTGCCGGCGAGGCCGAGGTCGACCTCACCGACCAGGTCGTGCGCGCGGGCGGGCAGGAGTACGCCTTCGAGATCGACCAGGACATCCGCCACCGCCTGCTCAACGGGCTCGACGACATCGCGATGACGCTGCAGAGCGCCGTCGAGATCGAAACCTACGAGACCGAGCGCGAGCGCACCGGCCCCGTCACGACCGCCCTCTAGGAGATCCGTTGACCCACACCATCGCACTGCTCCCCGGCGACGGGATCGGCCCGGAGATCACCGCGCCCACGGTCGAGCTGCTGAACCGGCTCGGCGACTTCGCCTTCGAGGAGCACCTCTTCGGCGGCATCTCGATCGACGCGCACGGCATCGCGCTCACCGACCATGTGCTCGACGCCTGCAAGCAGGCCGACGCGGTCCTGCTCGCCGCCGTCGGCGGCCCCAAGTGGGACACGACCGACCCGTCCAAGCCGCGTCCCGAGCAGGGGCTGCTCGGCCTGCGCAAGGGGCTCGGCCTGTACGCCAACCTGCGCCCGGTGCGGCCGGTGCCGGCGCTCTACGACGCCAGCCCGCTCAAGCGCGAGATCATCGAGGGCACCGACCTGCTCGTGATGCGCGAGCTGACCGGCGGCCTCTACTTCGGCAGACGCGGCCGCGAGGGCGACACCGCGTACGACACCTGCATCTACAGCGTCGCGGAGATCGAGCGGATCGCGCGCGCCGGCTTCCAGGCCGCCAGACGCCGCGTCACGAGCGTCGACAAGGCGAACGTGCTCGAGTCCTCGCGGCTGTGGCGCGAGGTCGTCAAGCGCGTCCACGCCGAGGAGTTCCCGCAGGTCGAGCTCGAGCACGTGCTCGTCGACAACGCCGCGATGCAGCTGATCTCCAACCCGGCGCACTTCGACGTGATCGTCACCGAGAACATGTTCGGGGACATCCTCAGCGACGAGGCCGCGATGCTCACGGGCTCGATCGGCCTGCTGCCGAGCGCCTCGCTCGGGGGCGACGGACCCGGCCTGTTCGAGCCCGTCCACGGCTCCGCGCCGGACATCGCCGGGCAGGGGATCGCCAACCCGCTGGCGATGTTCCTGTCGGCCGCGCTGATGCTGCGCCACGGCCTCGGCTTGGAAGCAGAGGCCGCGACGGTAGAATCGGCAGTCGATCGTGCGCTGGCCGACGGCCTGCGCACGCGCGACCTGGGCGGCACCGCAACCACGGACGAGGCTGCCCGGGCCGTCCTGAACCACCTCTAAGGAGTCAACGTGGACCAAGCGGATCTCATCTGGATGAACGGAGAGCTCGTCGCCTGGGAGGACGCGAAGGTCCACGTATTGACGCACTGCCTGCACTACGGCACGGGCGTGTTCGAGGGCATGCGGGCCTACGAGACGACCCGCGGCACGGCGATCTTCCGCCACGAGGAGCACCTCGACCGGCTCTACAAGTCGGCCGAGCTGTACTACATGCCGATCCCGTACACGCGCGAGGAGCTGCGCGCCGCGGTGCACGCCGTCGTCGCCCAGAACGGGCTGCCGTCCTGCTACATCCGGCCGATCGCCTTCCGCGGCGCGGGCGTGATGGGCATCAACCCGCTCGACGCCCCGGTCGACGTGGCGATCGCCGCGTGGCCGTGGGGCGCCTACCTCGGCGAGGAGGCGAAGGAGCACGGCGTGCGCGCGAAGGTCACGAGCTGGCGGCGCATCAGCGCCGACTCGCTGATCCCGCACTCGAAGGCGTCCGGCCAGTATCTGAACAGCGTGCTCGCGAAGATCGAGAGCCACAAGGCCGGCTACGAAGAGGGCATTCTGCTCGACCAGCACGGCTTCGTCTCCGAGGGGACCGGCGAGAACATCTACATCGTGCGCGACGGGGTCGTCTACACGCCGCCGCAGACAGCCGGGATCCTCGACGGCATCAACCGCAAGTCGGTCATCCAGATCGCCAGGGACGAGGGCTTCGAGCTGGTCGAGCGCGACATCGCGCGCGCCGAGATGTACCTCGCCGACGAGGTCTTCATGACCGGCACCGCGGCCGAGCTGACGCCGATCCGCGAGATCGACGACCACGTCGTCGGCGACGGCAAGCGCGGGCCGGTGACGACGCAGCTGCAGCGCGTCTTCGAGGACGCCCTCTACGGGCGCGATCCGCGTTACGCCGCCTGGAACGACCTCGTGCCGGTCGCGAGCCCCAAGGCGGCCGCCTAGTCATGCCCCGCACCTCGTTCGGCGGGCGAATTACCGGGGCGGCCGGCTCGCGCTGACGCGCGCGCTCGCCGCTGCCCGCATTCGCCCCTTCCGAACGAGAGGACCCAGATCCCCATGACGACGATCCAGCTCTACGACACGACCCTCCGCGACGGCATGCAGGGGGAGAACATGTCGCTGTCCGCCGAGGAGAAGCTGCGCGTCGCGCACCGCCTCGACGAGCTCGGCATCCACCTGATCGAGGCTGGCTTCCCGACGTCGAACCCGAAGGAGCTCGAGCTGTTCGAGCTGCTCGCGCGCGAGACCTTCACCACCGCCGAGATCGCCGCCTTCGGCATGACGCGCCGCCGCGACCTCAAGGCCGACGAGGACCCGGCGCTGCGCGTGCTGGCCGACTGCTTCGCGCCGGTCGTCACGCTCGTCGGCAAGACGTGGGCGCTGCACCTCGAGAAGGTCGTCAAGGTCGACCGCGACGAGAACCTGCGCATGATCGAGGAGTCGGTCGCGTTCCTCGTCGCGCAGGGCAAGCGCGTCGTCTACGACGGCGAGCACGCGCTCGACGGCTGGCGCGACGACTGCGACTACGCGCTGCGCTGCCTGCGCGCCGCCGCCGAGGCCGGCGCCGAGACGGTCGTCCCGTGCGACACGAACGGCGCCTCGCTGCCCGGCCAGATCGCCGAGACGATCGCCGACGTCGTCGCCCACCTGGCAGACACCGGTGTGCAGGTCGGCACGCACAACCACAACGACCTCGAGTGCGGCGTCGCCAACTCGCTCGCCGCCGTCGCGGCCGGCGCGACGCACGTGCAGGGCACGATGAACGGCTACGGCGAGCGCTGCGGCAACGCGAACCTCGTCTCGATCGTCCCCAACCTGCAGCTCAAGCTGGGGCACGAGTGCCTGCCGGCCGATCGGCTCGCGCTGCTGACCGAGACCGCGCACTACCTCGACGAGCTGCTCAACCGCACGCCGAACGCGAATCAGCCGTACGTCGGCAAGAACGCATTCGCGCACGGCGGCGGCATGCACGTCGCGGGCGTGCTGGCCGACCCGACGACGTTCGAGCACATGGACCCGGCGCTCGTCGGCAACAGCCGCGAGCTGCTGATCTCCGAGCTGTCGGGGAAGGGGACGGTCCTCGCGCGCGCCGAGCAGGCCGGTCTGAGACTCGACGACGCGGCGGCTCGCCACGTGGTCGAGCGCGTGAAGGAGCTCGAGCACGGCGGCTACCACTTCGAGGCGGCCGACGGCTCGTTCGAGCTGCTGCTGCGCAAGGAGTCGGGCGAGTACGAGCCGCTGTTCCGGCTGGAGTCGTGGCGCGTGATCGTCGAGAAGCGCGCCGACGGCAAGGTCGAGACGGAGGCGACGATCAAGATCTGGGCCAACGGCGAGCGCTACGTGCGCACGGGGGAGGGCAACGGCCCCGTGCACGCGCTCGACAACGCGCTGCGCTCGGCGATCGGCGAGAGCCATCCCGAGCTGCGCGACACCGGCCTCGTCAACTTCAAGGTCCGCATCCTCGACGAGACGAAGGGCACCGAGGCCGTCACCCGCGTGCTGCTCGACGCCTCCGACGGCCACGACGTATGGGGCTCGATCGGCGTCTCCGAGAACGTCATCGAGGCGTCCTGGGACGCGCTCGTCGACTCGCTCGAGTACGCGATCCAGCCCGGCCGCACCCGGGCGGGCGGGCCCGGATCCGGTGGCGCGACCCGCGCCGCCTCGTGAGCGTCCACACGGACACCATCCCGCTCGCGCAGCCCGTCCTCGGCGTCGAGGAGGAGGCGGCGGTGATCGAGGTGCTGCGCTCCGGCCAGCTCTCGCTCGGCCCGCGTGTGCCCGCCTTCGAGCAGGCGTTCGCCGCTCGGCTCGGCGTCCCGCATGCGAGCGCCGTCTCCAGCGGCACCGCCGGCCTGCACCTCGCCTTGCGCGCGGTCGGCGTGGAGGAGGGGGACGAGGTCGTCACGAGCCCGTTCTCGTTCGTCGCCTCGGCCAACTCGATCATCTACGAAGGCGCCAGACCGGTCTTCGCCGACATCGACCCGGTCACGCTGAACCTCGACCCGTCGGCGGCGCAGGCGGCGATCACCGATCGCACGAAAGCCCTGCTCCCGGTGCACATCTTCGGCTTCCCGGCCGACCTGCCGGCGTTCGAGCGATTCGGCCTGCCGATCGTCGAGGACGCGTGCGAGGCGCTCGGCGCCGTCCACGCCGACGGCAGCCCGGTGGGCGGACGCGGGCACCCGGCCGTCTTCGGCTTCTATGCGAACAAGCAGCTGACGACGGGCGAGGGCGGCATGGTCACGCTCGGTGACCGAGCGATGAAGGTGCGGATCGACTCCGAGCGCAACCAGGGCCGCGCGCCCGACATGGGCTGGCTCGACCACGACCGACTCGGCTTCAACTACCGCCTCACCGACATCGCCTCCGCGATCGGACTCGTCCAGCTCGAGCGCCTCGGCGGCATGCTCACCGACCGCGCGCGCGTGGCGGCCGCCTACCGCGACGCGCTCGCCGGCGTCGAGGACCTCGCGCTGCCGTGTCCGGACGCGGGCGGCGACGTGCGCGGCTGGTTCGTCTTCGTCGTCCAGCTGCCGCACCGCGTCGACCGCGACGCGACCGTGCGCGCCCTGGCCGAGCGCGGGATCCAGAGCAAGCCGTACCTGCCCGCGATCCACCTGATGAGCTTCTACCGCGAGCGCTTCGGCCACCGCAAAGGCGAGTTCCCCGTCTGCGAGGACGTCGCCGCCCGCTCGATCGCGCTGCCGTTCTTCCCGGCGATGAGCGAGGGGCAGGTCGCGCGCGTGGCGCAGGAGCTGCGCGAGATCCTGTCCGGCCCGCGCGGCTCGTAGACTCCGCCGCTCGATGTCCCGCTTCAGCGAGCCGCAGCACCCCGTCTTCCGCCAGCTCAACGCCTCGATCGGCTTCGACTGGCGCCTCGGTCCCTACGACGTGGACCTGTCGCGGGCGCATGCGCGCATGCTCGCCGCGCAGGCGATCATCGCCCCCGAGGATCGGGACGAACTGCTCGCCGCGCTCGCCACGGTCGAGCACGAGCTGGAGGAGGGGACGTTCCCGTTCCTGCCGGACGACGAGGACGTCCACATGGCGATCGAGCGGCGCATCATCGAGCTGGCCGGACCGGTCGGCGGCAAGCTCCACACCGCCCGCTCGCGCAACGACCAGGTCGCGACCGACATGGCGCTGTTCACGCGTGCCCACGCGCAGGCGGCGGCCACCGGGATCCGCGGCCTCATGCAGGCCCTGATCTCCGCCGCCGAGCGTCACCTCGACTGGCGCATGCCCGGCTACACGCACCTGCAGCGCGCCCAGCCCGTCTACCTCAGCCATCACCTGCTCGCGTACGTGTGGATGCTCGCGCGCGACCTCGAGCGCTTCGCCGCCGTCGAGGCGGCCACCGCCAGACTGCCGCTCGGCGCGGGCGCGCTCGCCGGCGTGAACTTCGCCACCGACCGCCACGCGGTCGCGAGAGACCTCGGCTTCGCCGGCGTCGCCGAGAACTCGATCGACGCCGTCTCCAACCGCGACTTCGTGCTCGACTACCTCGCCGCGGCCGCCACCTGCGGCACGCACCTCAGCCGGCTCGGCGCCGAGATCGTTCTGTGGTCCAGCTCCGAGTTCGGCTTCGCCGAGGTCTCCGACGCGTGGGCGTCCGGCTCCTCGATCATGCCGCAGAAGAAGAACCCCGACGCGGCCGAGCTGCTGCGCGCGAAGGCGCCGCGCATCGCCGGCCACTTCGTCGCGCTGCAGGGCGTCATGCATGCGCTCCCGCTGACCTACAACAAGGACATGCAGGAGGACAAGGAGCATCTGTTCGACGCGGTCGACACGCTCGAGCTGTGCCTCGCGGCGGCGAGCGGGATGATCGAGGGGATCGCCTTCGACCGCGAGCGGATGGCGCAGGCCGCCTCCGACGAGTTCCCCGCCGCCACCGACGTCGCCGACCTGCTCGTGCGTCGCGGGATGCCCTTCCGCGAGTGCCACGGCGTCGTCGCCGCGCTCGTCAAGCGCGCCGTCGACAGCGGCCGCACGCTCACGGAGCTGCGGCCCGAGGAGCTGGCCGAGCACTCCGACCTGCTGGACGAGGAGTACTACCGCGTGCTCGCCGGCGAGAGCTGGCTGGAGTCGAAGGACTCCGAGGGCGGCACTTCCTTGCGGCGCGTACAGGAGCAGCTCGCGCAGGCGCGCGCGCTGCTCGGCTAGCCTCGACGGCGTGTCCGTCGCGCCCCCGCCGCTCGCTCCGCTTCCCGCCGTCTTCTACGACCGGCCGGTCGTCGAGGTCGCGCGCGACCTCGTCGGCTGCGTCGTCTCGCACGCCGGCACGAGCGGTGTGATCGTCGAGACCGAGGCCTACCACGACAGCGAGCCGGCCTGCCACGCGTTCGTCGGCGTGACCCCGCGCACGAGAACGCTGTTCGGGCCGCCCGGCCGCGCCTACGTCTACCGCTCCTACGGGATTCACGCGCTGCTGAACGCCGTCTGCGAGCCGGAGGGCGTGGGCGCTGCGGTCCTGATCCGCGCGCTGGAGCCGCTGGAGGGGATCGAGCTGATGCGCGAGCGGCGCGGCGTGGAGCAGATCGAGCAGCTCTGCTCCGGGCCGGGCAAGCTGACCCAGGCGCTCGGGATCGAGCTCGACCTCAACGGTGCCGACCTGCGCGACGGCCCGGTCACGATCGCGCCTCGCCCCGCCGAATGGCGAGATGTCGAGCTGGTCGCGGGCATGCGCGTCGGGATCACGAAGGCCGTCGAGCTGCCCTGGCGCTTCTGCGCCGCCGGCAGCGGCCACGTCTCGCGGCCGCGGCCCGCCGTCTGAACGCTCAGCCGCTCGGCGCGGCGGCGCCGCCGCCGTTCGCGCCCCCGCCGCCGCCTGCGGGCGGCGTCGGGGTGCCGGTGTTGCCCCCTCCGCCGCCTGCCGGCGGCGTCGGCGTCCCGGTGTTCCCGCCGCCGGCAGGGGGCGTCGCGGTCCCTCCACCGCCGCCGCCGGTGCCCCCGCCGGTCCCGCCTGTCCCCGTGCCGCCGCCGGCCGGCGTGGTGGTACCCGTCGTCGGGCCGGTGGTGGTCGAGCCGCCGCCGGCGCCCGAGCCGGTGTCGAGACTGGTGCTGGGAGTCGTCACCGTCCCGGGGTCCTGGCCGTTGCGCAGTGCTTCCGCCATCGCTCTGCGCTGGTCGAAGATCGCCATCGCCTGCGTCATGAAGTCGTGCCACAGGACCGCCGGGAAGGTGCCGCCGGCGACCGGGCCGCCGTCGTACTGCGTCAGCATCGGCACGAGTCTGTCGGGATAGCCGACCCAGATCGCGACCGTCAGGTCGTGGTTCCAGCCGACGAACCAGGCGTCGCCGTAGTTCTCGGTCGTGCCCGTCTTGCCGGCGGCGAAGCCGGAGATCTGGGCCGCCTTGCCGGTGCCGTAGGCGACGACCGTCGTCAGGATCTGCGTCACTTCGTTCGCGACGCCGCCCGGGATCTCCTGGGTGCGCACGAGCGTCCGCGGGTTGCTGAGCAGCATGTGGCCGCTGCCGTCGCGCACCGCGTCGATCCCGATCGGGCCTCTGTCGGGTGCGCCGAGCTTCGGGTTCCAGATGCGCTTGCCGCCGGTCGCGAACGTCTCGTAGGCGTGCGCCATATCAAGCGGCGTGACGCCGTCTCTGAGGCCGCCGAGGATCATCGCGTAGTTCGTCGAGATCGGCGTGCGGATGCCGAGGCGGCGCGCGACGCGCGCGATCTTGTGCGTCCCGACTCTGATGCCGACCTCGGCGTAGACGGAGTTGTCGGAGACCGTCGTCGCGCCCGCGAGCGTGTTCGAGCCGGAGTACTCGTTGCCGTAGTTTCTGACGACGAAGTACTCTCTCCCGCCGCTGTGCGGCACGACGAACTGCTTCGGCCGCGAGCTCCAGACGGAGCCGGGGGAGATGCCCGACTCGAGCGCCGCCGTGAGCGTGAACGGCTTGAAGGTCGACCCCGGCTGGCGCTGGCCCTGCGTCGCCAGGTTGAAGGGGTTCGTCGCGTAGTTCGGCCCACCGACCATCGCGCGCACCTCGCCGGTGCGGTTGTCGATCGCCACGAGCGAGGCCGACGGCAGGCCGGAGCCGGGCGGCAGCACCTGGCTGATCGTGCTCTCCGCGGCGTTCTGGAGGTCGAGGTCGAGCGACGTCGTGATCTGCAGGTCACCGCTGAAGGCCTTGAACGGCCCGAAGTGGTCGACCACCTGCTGGCGCACCCAGCTCGTGAAGTAGGGCGACTGGCTTCTCTCCTGCGGCGGCGTCAGGTCGTTCTGCGTCGGCAGCGGGTCCTGCAGATCCTGCTGGTACTCGGCCGGCGTGATGTAGCCCTGGTCGCGCATGTAGCGCAGCACCGTGTTGCGCCGCAGCAGCGACGCATGCGGGTGGACGACCGGGTCGTAGCCGGTCGGCGACTGGATGATGCCCGCGAGGAACGCCGCCTCGGCCGTCGTCAGCTGGCTCGCGCACATGTTCGCGCGCGTCGAGCCGCAGCCGCCGGCGCTGCCCCAGCCGTGGCGCTTGCCGAAGTACACGCGCGCGGCCGACTCGATCCCGTACGCGCCGTTGCCGAAGTAGATCGCGTTGAGGTACTCGGTGAGGATCTTCTCCTTCGACCACTTGCGCGTCAGGTGATACGCGAGCGCCGCCTCGCGCAGCTTCTCGAACGCCGTGCGCTTGCCCTGCGCCTCGAGCGCGACCTTCACGAACTGCTGGGTGATCGTCGAGGCGCCCTGGGCGTTGCGACCGGCGCCGAGATCGGCGAACACGGCACGCGCGATGCCCTTGACGTCGAAGCCGGGGTTCGAGTAGAAGCGCTTGTCCTCGATCGCGATCGTCGCGTGCTTCATCGCCGGCGCGATCTGGTACTGCCCGACGAGCACGACGTTCTGGTTGTTCGTGAGGATCCCGAGCTTGCGGCCGCGGAAGTCGAGCAGGACCGAGTTGTCCTTCGCCGAGCTGTACTGCTGGCGGTTCTCGAGCTGGGGCAGGTCGGACGCGACCGCCATCATCATCCCGAAGACGGTCGAGATCAACGCGATGAACGCGAGGCCGGCGAAGATCGACAGCACGCGCAGCTTCTTGATGCGCGGACGGCCGGGCCGTCGGCCGCGTCTGGCCAGGCGCGGCAGCCGCGCGCGCTGGCGGGTCGGCGTCGTGATGTGGCCGTGCTCGTCAGTCATGCGTCGGGATGCGGCGCCGGATGCGACAGAGGGACGCGGCGCGCGGCGGGCCGTGGCGGCGTGGGCCTCGCCGGGCACGGCAGTCTAGCATTCGGCCTCCGTGACTCCGGACGCCAGCACTCCCGCCGACGCAGCCGCCTGGCTGGCGCGCAACGCCGTCGACTGCCTCCCGGCCGGCGGGTTGGAGCGCAAGCTGGCCGAAGCCGAGCGCGAGCGGCGCCCGCTGCGCGTCAAGCTCGGGATCGACCCGACCGCACCCGACATTCACCTCGGCTTCACCGTGGTGCTCGGCAAGCTGCGCGAGTTCCAGGACCTCGGTCACACGGTCGTGCTGATCGTCGGCGACTACACCGCGCGCGTCGGCGACCCGAGCGGCCGCTCCGCCACCCGCCCGGTCCTCTCCGGCGAGCAGATCGACGCGAACGCGGCGACGTTCCAGGCGCAGGCGCTCAAGGTGCTCGACCCCGAGCGGCTGGAGGTGCGCCGCAACGGCGAGTGGCTCGACATGGCGATGGAGGAGCTCTTCCGCCTCGTCCGCACGACCACGGTCGCGCGGATTCTCGAGCGGGACGACTTCGCCAAGCGCTACGCCGCGCACGCGCCGATCTCGATCCTCGAGCTGCTGTATCCGCTGTTGCAGGGCTACGACTCGGTCGCGGTGCGCGCCGATGTGGAGCTGGGGGGCACCGACCAGAAGTTCAACCTGCTGCTGGGGCGCGACGTCCAGACCGCGTACGGCCAGCCGGAGCAGGCGATCCTGACGATGCCGATCCTGCCGGGGATCGACGGCGAGCGGAAGATGTCGAAGTCCTACGGGAACTACATCGGCGTCACCGAGCCGCCGGACGAGATCTACGGCAAGACGCTGCGGCTGCCCGACACCGCGCTGGGGCAGTGGTACGAGCTGCTGCTCGGCGAGTCGCTGCCGGCTGACGCGAACCCGCGTGACGCGAAGCGTGCGCTCGCGCGTGCGCTCGTCGCGCGCTTCCACGACGCCGAGGCCGCCGAGGCCGCCGAGGCCGGCTTCGACCGCGTGCACCGCGAGCACCGCCCACCCGAGGAGATGCCTTCGGTGGCGCTGCCGGCGAACGGGGAGGGCCTCGTGCACCTGCCGGCGCTGCTCGCCGACGCGTTCGGCGTCTCGCGCTCCGAGGCGCGGCGGTCGCTCGAGCAGGGCGGCGTGAAGCTCGACGGCGCCCCGGTCGCGGCCGAGTCGCTCGACCGTTCGGTCGACGAGCTCGACGGACGGGTGCTGCAGTTGGGCAAACGGCGCTTCGCGCGCCTCGCGCGCGCCTGAGCGCACTTCGTGGCGCGGGCGCGCCGCCGCGCCGGGCCGCTGGCGCACCCCCGCTCGACCGCAGAGCACGCTGCCGACGAAGCGGCTATTCTTCTCCGAAGTCGTCCCCGGACGGCCAGGGCGCCCTGCGGAAGGGCAGTCCGGGGCAAAAGGAAGCCGAGCTTCCCCCGCCTGCGCGCAAGCGCTATACTTTCGCGCCCGCACCGAGAGCGGCAAGCTCTCGCGTGTCCGGCGGAGGAGACCCCTCCGGGAGGCACGGCGGTCTTTGAAAACTCAACAGCATGTGCACCGACAGACCGGAATGGTCCGGCTGTCGTGTGCGTCCAGGTTTCGAAAGCCGCCGCCCGCCGCGCCAGCGCGAGCGGGAGAACGGTGGCGCCAGAATTAGACCCCGTCCGATGCTCGGATGGCCCCTTCGTGTACGTGGGCCGTCCGCAGTGAGCATCGCGACGCTCTTCGTAGAAGTACACCTAGTAGTTCTTCACGGAGAGTTTGATCCTGGCTCAGGACGAACGCTGGCGGCGTGCTTAACACATGCAAGTGGAGCGACGAACCAGGGCTTGCCCTGGGGCAAAGCCGCGAACGGGTGAGTAACACGTGGGTAACCTGCCCTGATGATTGGGACAACCCGAGGAAACTCGGGCTAATACCAAATGTGCTCTTCGGTCATAAGGCCGTCGAGGAAAGGTAGCTTCGGCTTCCGCATCAGGATGGGCCCGCGGCCCATTAGCTTGTTGGTGGGGTAACGGCCTACCAAGGCTTCGATGGGTAGCTGGTCTGAGAGGACGATCAGCCACACTGGGACTGAGACACGGCCCAGACTCCTACGGGAGGCAGCAGTGGGGAATCTTGCACAATGCGCGAAAGCGTGATGCAGCAACGCCGCGTGGGGGAAGAAGGCCTTCGGGTTGTAAACCCCTTTCAGTTGGGACGAAGCTTCTGCGGTGAACAGCCGTATGGAGTGACGGTACCTTCAGAAGAAGCCCCGGCTAACTACGTGCCAGCAGCCGCGGTAATACGTAGGGGGCAAGCGTTGTCCGGAATTATTGGGCGTAAAGCGCGTGTAGGCGGCTCGATAAGTCTGCTGTGAAAGTCCAAGGCTCAACCTTGGAATGCCGGTGGATACTGTCGAGCTCGAGTCCGGAAGAGGCGAGTGGAATTCCTGGTGTAGCGGTGAAATGCGCAGATATCAGGAGGAACACCAATGGCGAAGGCAGCTCGCTGGGACGGTACTGACGCTGAGACGCGAAAGCGTGGGGAGCAAACAGGATTAGATACCCTGGTAGTCCACGCCGTAAACGATGGGTACTAGGTGTAGGGGGTGTCGACTCCCCCTGTGCCGACGCTAACGCATTAAGTACCCCGCCTGGGGAGTACGGCCGCAAGGCTAAAACTCAAAGGAATTGACGGGGGCCCGCACAAGCAGCGGAGCATGTGGTTTAATTCGACGCAACGCGAAGAACCTTACCTGGGCTTGACATGTGAGTGACCGCCGTGGAAACACGGCTTCCCTTCGGGGCACTTTCACAGGTGGTGCATGGCTGTCGTCAGCTCGTGTCGTGAGATGTTGGGTTAAGTCCCGCAACGAGCGCAACCCCCGTCGTATGTTGCCAGCATTTAGTTGGGGACTCATGCGAGACTGCCGGTGACAAACCGGAGGAAGGTGGGGATGACGTCAAGTCATCATGCCCCTTATGTCCAGGGCTACACACGTGCTACATTGGCGCGTACAGAGGGCTGCGATACCGCGAGGTGGAGCGAATCCCTTAAAGCGCGTCTCGGTTCGGATTGCAGGCTGAAACTCGCCTGCATGAAGGCGGAGTTGCTAGTAATCGCGGATCAGCATTGCCGCGGTGAATACGTTCCCGGGCCTTGTACACACCGCCCGTCACACCACGGGAGTGAGCAACACCCGAAGCCGGTGGCCTAACCCGCAAGGGAGGGAGCCGTCGAAGGTGGGGCTCGTGACTGGGGTGAAGTCGTAACAAGGTAGCCGTAGCGGAAGCTGCGGCTGGATCACCTCCTTTCTAGGGAGCATCCGAAAGGATGCGGTCCCGATCGGCTTGTCCGGTCGGGTCTAGGAATGTCGACCGAAACTGGCAGGCAGCACGCCAGGGCCCTCGGGCTCGAGCGGAGCTGCCCACATGCTGTTGAGTTTTGAGAGACCGGCGTCGGCCGGCGGCTCGCTTGGCTTTGCCACGGGTTGTCGGAGGACGCACCGCCTCTCCACGGACCTTGAAAACTGCACAGTAGCCAATGAAACGGGTATCACCGATCAATTGTTGATCAGATCACCGTCAAGATAGTAAGGGCACACGGTGGATGCCTTGGCACCTAGAGTCGATGAAGGACGTGAACGGCTGCGATAAGCCGCGGTGAGGCGCTGAATAGCCTTTGACCCGCGGATTTCCGAATGGGGAAACCCAGCGCTGGTAATGCGGCGTTATCCCTCTCTGAACACATAGGAGAGGCGAAGACAAGCGGGGGAAGTGAAACATCTCAGTACCCCGAGGAAAGTAAATCAACCGAGACTCCCTGAGTAGTGGCGAGCGAAAAGGGATCAGCCCAAACCTGATGCGTGTAAGCGGCCACGCGTTGCGTATCAGGGGTTGTAGGGCGTTTGTTCCGGGTTGTGGCTGACCCGGCAGAAGTTACAAAACCATGTGGTAGTCGAAGCGTGTGGAACCGCGCACCAAAGAGGGCAACCGTCCCGTAGACGAAACTGCATGGTCTTCTGTCAAGCGTTCCTGAGTAAGTCCGCGCCCGTGAAACGCGGACTGAAGCTGGGGGGACCACCCTCCAAGGCTAAGTACTCCTAGGTGACCGATAGCGGACTAGTACCGTGAGGGAAAGGTGAAAAGTACCCCGGAAGGGGAGTGAAATAGTACCTGAAACCGCGTGCCTACAAGCGGTGGGAGCAGGCTTGTCCTGTGACCGCGTGCTTTTTGCATAACGAGCCGGCGAGTTACTCGTCTGCGGCAAGGTTAAGCGATGAGCGGAGCCGTAGCGAAAGCGAGTCCGAACAGGGCGACAAAGTCGTAGGCGGTAGACCCGAAACTGAGCGAGCTACCCATGGGCAGGTTGAAGCGGGGGTAAGACCTCGTGGAGGACCGAACCGACCTAGGTTGAAAACTGGGCGGATGACCTGTGGGTCGGAGTGAAAGGCTAATCAAGCTCAGTGATATCTGGTTCTCTCCGAAATATATTTAGGTATAGCCTCGGATAAATTGCGTTTTGGCCGTAGAGCACTGTTTGGACTAGGGGCCCTACCAGGTTACCGACTTCAGGCAAACTCCGAAGACCATTACGTGTACTCCGGGAGTCAGTTGCTGGGGGATAAACTTCAGCGTCAAGAGGGAAACAGCCCAGACCGCCAGCTAAGGTCCCTAAATGCTAGCTAAGTGGCAAACGATGTTCGAATGCATAGACAACCAGGAGGTTGGCTTAGAGGCAGCCATCCTTGAAAGAGTGCGTAACAGCTCACTGGTCAAGTGTTCGAGCGCGGATAATGTAACGGGGCTCAAGCTAGTTACCGAAGCTGCGGGTGCGTGAGGCTTTCGAGCCGATCGCGCGGTAGGAGAGCGTTCTGAAGCCGATAAAGCGGCGGGGTAACCCAGCCGTGGAGGCTTCAGAAGTGAGAATGCCGGCATGAGTAACGAAAGAGGGGTGAGAATCCCCTCCACCGATTGCCCAAGGATTCCTGAGTAAAGTTCGTCTGCTCAGGGTTAGTCGGGACCTAAGGCGAGGCCGAAAGGCGTAGTCGATGGCCAACAGGTTGATATTCCTGTACCACGTCGTGTTCGTTTGACCGATGGGGGGACGAGGAAGGCTACGGGATCCCAGGCGATGGTCGTCCTGGGGTAAGCATGTAGGGGTGGCCCTTGTGAAATGCGGGGCTGCATAACCCGAGGTGCGATGCCAGCTGGCTTTGTGCCGGCGAGTCCCTTACGCCATGCCTCCGAGAAAAGCCTCTAGGGAGAACACGCGTGCCCGTACCAAAACCGACACAGGTGGGCAAGTAGAGAATACTAAGGTGATCGAGATAACCCTCGTTAAGGAACTCGGCAAAATCGCCCCGTAACTTCGGGATAAGGGGCGCCCCAGTAGGGTGAAGCTCTTCGCGAGTGGAGCCCGAGAGGGCCGCAGTGAATAGGTCCAAGCGACTGTTTACCAAAAACACAGGTCTCTGCTAAGTCGAAAGACGACGTATAGGGGCTGACGCCTGCCCGGTGCCGGAAGGTTACGTGGAGGTGTTAGGCTTCGGCCGAAGCACCGAAACTAAGCCCCGGTAAACGGCGGCCGTAACTATAACGGTCCTAAGGTAGCGAAATTCCTTGTCGGGTAAGTTCCGACCTGCACGAATGGCGTAACGACTTGGACGCTGTCTCAACGAGGGGCTCGGTGAAATTGCAGTCTCGGTGAAGATGCCGAGTACCCGCGGCTAGACGGAAAGACCCCGTGAACCTTTACTACACCCTGGTATTGGAATTCGGTGCATTTCGCTCAGAATAGGTGGGAGGCTTGGAAGCGCTGGCTGCGGCTGGCGTGGAGCCAACTTTGAGATACCACCCTTGATGTATTGGGTTTCTAACACCGCGCCGTGAATCCGGGCGGTGAACAGTGCCAGGCGGGTAGTTTGACTGGGGCGGTCGCCTCCCAAAATGTAACGGAGGCGCACAAAGGTTCCCTCAGCACGGTCGGAAATCGTGCGTAGAGTGCAAAGGCAGCAAGGGAGCTTGACTGCGAGAACCGACAGGTCGAGCAGGTGCGAAAGCAGGTCTTAGTGATCCGGCGGTAGCAAGTGGAAGTGCCGTCGCTCAACGGATAAAAGGTACTCCGGGGATAACAGGCTTATCGAGCCCAAGAGTCCACATCGACGGCTCGGTTTGGCACCTCGATGTCGGCTCGTCGCATCCTGGGGCTGAAGTTGGTCCCAAGGGTTGGGCTGTTCGCCCATTAAAGCGGTACGCGAGCTGGGTTCAGAACGTCGTGAGACAGTTCGGTCCCTATCTGCCGTGGGCGTTGGAGAGTTGAGAGGATTTGTCCCTAGTACGAGAGGACCGGGATGAACGCACCTCTGGTGTATCTGTTGTCCTGCCAAGGGCACCGCAGGTTAGCTACGTGCGGATCGGATAACCGCTGAAGGCATCTAAGCGGGAAGCCGGCCTCGAGATGAGCTCTCCCATCCCCTTGAGGGAGTAAGACCCCTGGTAGACCACCAGGTTGATAGGCCAGATCTGGAAGGGTGGCAACACCTGTAGGAGACTGGTACTAATTGGTCGAGGGCTTGACGGATATTTGATACCCGTACCATTGGTTTGCTGTGCAGTTTTGAAGGCCCGCGGAGGGGCGTGGTCTCGACCGGTTTCCGGTGGCTTTGGCGAGAGGGAAACACCTCTTCCCATTCCGAACAGAGCAGTTAAGCCTCTCAGCGCCGATGGTACTTGGCCCGCAAGGGCCTGGGAGAGTAGGACGCCGCCGGTTTTTAGCATCAGAGCCCCAGTCGCCTCAGGCGGCTGGGGCTCTTTGCGTTGCGGTCGTGCGCGACGCGCGGAGCTGCGTCAGCGGGGAGATGCAGAGATGAGGCGCCGGCGCGATCGCGCCTGCTCGTCGCGGCCGCCGTGCGCGCTTGGGCGCGTCGCCGGCGGCGCGGCGGTGGGGGTGCGCGGCCGGCGTCGGGGTGCGCGGCGGCGCCATATCCGGCTCCGCCGGCGCGAGGACCGCGTCCGCCACCTCGAGGGCGACATCCGCCAGGCGTCTGATGACTGAAGGGAACATGTGTTCGCAAGGTATCCGCGTCTGCGGATGGAACCGCGAACAGCTCGTGCGCGAGGAGGGAAACGTGGTTGCGGCCACGGGAAAGTCCTGCAAAACGTGAGATTGCGGGAGCGAGGGGCTGCAACGAAAGTTGCATGGGCGGACGGCCGCGCGCGGCTCGGCCAGGCGGGTTGCTCACCGATAGGCTGCAGGCGATGGCGCATGAGAGCGCGGACACGAGGTGCGACTGGTGCGGCAAGCCGGTCGGCGCCGACGAGGGGTTTCGGGCGGCCGAGGAGGCGGGCGAGCGCGTCGCGGCGTTCTGTCGCCTCGAGCATGTGGTGCCGTGGGCCATTCAGGGACCCCACTGGCGTGCCGGGACGCTCGTCGACCGACCGGGCGCGGACGCTGGGCTGGTGGCGTGCGCGGAGTGCGGCGTCGCGCTCGACGACACGCGCGTGGTCCTCGTCCGCCACCGCGGCGTGCATCGGGTGGGTGACGCCTTCTGCGGCGTCGACCACCTGCGCATGTGGGCGCACGCGGGCGGGCGCTGGCGCTGAGCGCCGCGTCCGCGGTCGGTGCGCGGGGTGGGGGCGGTGGACCGCCGGCGCTACGACGCGACGCGTGCGGCAGCGGGCTCGGCATCGAGCGTGCCACGGCGCGCGAGCGTCACGAGCGTGCCGAGTAGCGGCCCGGCGCAGGCGACGGCGAGCGCTGCTCGGACGCTCATGTCCTGGACGACGATCCCGCCGAGCGCCGCGCCGAGCGCGCCGCCGGCGACGTTGGCGGTCATGACCCACGTCGTGGCCTCCGTCACGGTCCCCGGCGGGGCGACGTGGTCGACGATGAGGTAGCCGGCGGCGGCCGACGGTGCGAGCGCGAGCCCGGCGATCACCATCAGGATGCCCATCGACCAGACCGAGGTGGCGAGCAGCAGCGGCAGCAGCCCGAGCGTGAAGAGCGCCTGGAGGCCGAGGAAGCGCGTCACGATCGGCCCGCTCCAGCGGCGAGCGCCGTACCACAGCCCGCCCAGCAGGCTGCCGACCGCCATCGCCGACAGGAAGATCCCGGCGAGCCCGGCCGGGTGACCCTGCGCGACGGCGAACCCCGGCATCGCGACCTCCAGGACGCCGAACGCGACGCCCGTCGGCACGATCGCGTACATCAGCGTGCGCATCCCCGGTGCGGCGAGCGCCCCCGCGCGCGGCCGGGCGATGTGCTCGCTGCGCCATTCGCGCGCGAGCGCCGCGGTGGCGAAGCCGATCGTGCCGGCGGCGCTCAGCCCGATCGCCACGAGCAGCGCGGCGCTCGGCGAGCTGATCGCGATCAGCACGGTCGTGATCGCCGGGCCGACGATGTAGAACAGCTCCGCGATCATGCTCTCGAACGTGTAGGCGGTGTTGCGAGAGCTCGCGTCCTCGACGAAGGCGTCCGCCCAGATCGAGCGCATGCAGGCGCCGAGCGGCGGGAGCGCGGCACCGCCGAGCCACGCGAACACGGCGAGCACCGCCGTCGACGCGCCGGCACGCGCGGCGAGCACGAAGGCGGCGACGGCGGTCGCGTTCAGCAGCGTCGAGGGGATCAGCACCGCCGGCTGTCCGAAGCGGTCGACGAGGCGCCCCTGCAGCGGCGCGACGAGGCCGGCGCCGAGCGCCCAGGCTGCGCTGGCGATGCCGGCCTGCGCGAACGAACCGGTCTCCTGGCGCACGAGCAGCACGATCGCGAGCGAGAAGATGCCGATCGGGACGCGCCCGATCAGCACGCTCACGACGAGGCGCGGGACGCCCGGACGGCGCATCAGCGCGCGGTAGCGACCGAGCTGCACGCTTGCACACTACGCACGCGGCCGGCGTGAGCCGGCGCCCGCTCCACGAATGAAGGAGGGTCCGGACGCCGCCGCGCGAAAACCCCCCTGGATGGCTGTTACCCTGAAACGGCGCGCGGAGATGCTCTCCGCCCGCCCCACCGGCGATCGCTCGCCCGCTCCCTCGCGCATGGAAAAGTTCGTCATCCAAGGCGGCGTGCCGCTGTCCGGCACGATCGTCCCCGCCGGCAACAAGAACGGCGCCCTGCCGATCCTCGCCTCGGCGCTGCTGACCGACGACGAGGTCGTGATCCGCAACGTGCCGCGGATCGCCGACGTGCAGGCGATGCTCGACCTGCTGCGCCAGCTCGGCGCGCGCGCCGACTGGATCGGCGAGAACGAGATCGCGATCCGCGCCGACGGGATGACCTCCACCGACGTCGACCGCGAGCTGTCCGAGCGCATCCGCGCCTCCTTCCTGCTCGCCGGGCCGCTGCTCGCGCGCCACGGCCGCGCGCTGATGCCGCCGCCGGGCGGCGACGTGATCGGCCGCCGCCGGCTCGATCCGCACCTCGACGCGTTCAAGGCGCTCGGTGCGACGGTCGAGCACGGCCGCGACATCCTGCTGACCGCGCCGCGCGGACTGGCGCCCTGCGACTTCCTGATGGACGAGCCGTCCGTGATGGCCACCGAGAACGCGCTGATGGCCGCCGCGCTGACGACCGGCGACACCGTGATCCGCAACGCCGCCTCCGAGCCGCACGTGCAGGACCTCGCGCGCATGCTCGTGAAGATGGGCGCGGAGATCGACGGGATCGGCTCGAACGTGATGACCGTCCACGGCGTCGCGCGGCTGCACGGCTGCGAGCACACGGTCGCGCCCGACCACATCGAGATCGGCTCGTTCATGGCGCTCGCCGGCGTGACCGGCGGGGAGCTGACGATCAAGCACGTGATCGCGCAGGACCTGCGGATGATCCGCCTCGTGTTCGCGCGCCTCGGCCTGGAGAGCGAGCTGCGCGGCGACGACCTGTTCGTGCCCGGTGGGCAGAAGCTCGTGATCCACAACGACGCCGGCGGCTACCAGCCGAAGGTCGAGGACGGGCCGTGGCCCGCCTTCCCGGCCGACCTGACGTCGATCGCGCTCGCGCTCGCAACCCAGTCGGAGGGCTCGGTCATCATCCACGAGAAGATGTTCGAGAACCGCCTCTTCTTCACCGACAAGCTGCAGCTGATGGGCGCCGCGATCACGATCTGCGACCCGCACCGCGCGCTCGTCGTCGGCTCGCGCCGGCTGCGCGGCGAACGGCTCGAGTCGCCGGACATCCGCGCGGGCATGGCGATGCTGATCGCCGCGCTGTGCGCCGAAGGCACGACCGAGATCGGCAACGTCCGTCAGATCGACCGCGGCTACGAGCGGATCGACGAGCGCCTGCGCGCGCTCGGGGCGCGCATCGAGCGCGTCGAGGACGGCCAGCGCGTCCACGCCCATTAGGCTCATCGCTGCGATGAGCGATGCAACCGGCACGGCGCCTGCGGGCGTCCCGACGATCCACCCGATTCCGAGCGGCACGCGCGACGTGCTGCCCGACGAGATGCGCGAGCTGCGCGCGATCACCGCACGCGCGCTCGAGGTCTTCCAGGCGGCCGGCTACGGCGAGGTCCAGACGCCCGCGCTCGAGTACGAGGAGACGCTCGCGCGCGGCGACGTGCGCGGCGCGCCGCCGGCCTACCGCCTGTTCGACGAGCAGGGGCGGGTGCTCGTGCTGCGCTCGGACATGACGGTGCCGATCGCGCGGCTCGTCGCGACGCGCTTCGCGGACGCCGAGCCGCCGCTGCGCCTCTGCTATCTCGCGCACGCCTATCGCGGCGTGCGCCCGCAGCGCGGGCAGCCGCGCGAGTTCCTGCAGGCGGGCATCGAGCTGGTCGGCGCGCCCGCCCCCGAGGGGACGGCGGAGGCGCTGACGCTGCTGTGCGACGTGCTCGACGCGGTCGGGCTGGAGGGCTACCGCATCGGCCTCGGCGACGTCGGCCTCTATCAGGCGCTGCTCGACGGGTACGGCGTCGCGGAGCCTCGTCGCGAGCGGATCCTGCACGAGCTGGTGTCGCGCGACTTCGTCGGGCTGGAGCGCGAGGTCGGCGCGCTCGGCCTCGGCGCCGAGGCGGCGGAGCTGCTCGTGCGCGTGCCGCAGCTGCGCGGCGGTCCTGAGGTGCTCGCCGATCTCGACGGCCACGCCGCCGAGGCGGCGGAGGGATTGCGCGGCGTGCACGCGCTGCTGGAGCCGCGCGTGGCCGAGCGACTGATCTTCGACCTCGGGCTCGTGCGCAGCCTCGGCTACTACACGGGTGCGATCTTCCAGGTCTACGACCCGGCGCTCGGCGTCCCGATCGGCGGCGGCGGGCGCTACGACGAGCTGCTGGGCCGCTTCGGCCGGCCGCTCCCTGCCGTCGGCTTCGCGCTGAACGCCGAGCGGCTGCACATCGCGCTGGCCGGCGAGGAGCGCGGGGAGCGGGGAGGGGCGTCGTGAGCGCCGGCGGCGGACTCACGATCGCGGTCCCGCGCGGCGCGCTCCTCGAGGAGACGCTCGACCTGCTCGACACGATCGGGATCGACACGAGCGAGGTGCGCTCCAACGACCGCAAGCTGCTCTTCAGAGACGTCGGGATCATCACGATGCGGCCCTCCGACGTGCCGACGTACGTCGCGGCCGGCGCCGCCGACATCGGCGTGACGGGCAAGGACGTGCTGATCGAGCAGGCCGAGCGCGAGGTCTACGAGCTGCTCGACCTCGGCTACGGGAAGTGCACGATGGTGCTCGCCTCGGTCGCGGGCGACGATCCGATGGAGGAGGCGCGGCGCCGCCTCGGCATGATGCGGATCGCGACCAAGTACCCGAAGATCGCGGCGCGCCACTTCGCCGCGACCGGCCGCCAGGCGGAGATGGTCGAGGTCAAGGGATCGGTCGAGCTGGCGCCGCTGACGGGTCTCGTGGACGGGATCGTCGACCTGACCGCGACCGGCACGACGCTGCGCGAGAACGGGCTCGTCGTGCGCGAGGAGATCGTCGTCTGCACCGCGCGGCTGATCGCCAACCCGGTCGCGCACAAGCTGAAGGCCGCGGCGATCGACGAGCTGCTGGAGCGCGTGCGTGCGGCTTGAGCGCCGCACGCTGAGCGGGGATCCGGCCGCGCTCGTCGCGGAGCTGCGCGGGCTGGTGCCCGGCGCGGGCGACGTCGCCGAGGCGGTCGTGAAGATTGTGCTGGACGTCCGCCACGGCAGCGACGAGGCGCTCGAGCGGTATCGCCGCGAGCTGGACGCGGGTGGCGGCGATCCGGGGCCGGTGCGCGTGCCCGTCGCGGAGATCGAGGGCGCGCTCGCGGGCCTCGACGCGGACGTGCGGGCCGCGCTGGAGCGCGCAGTCGCGAACGTGCGCGCGGTCGCGGAGGCGGGCGTGGACGAGGAGCGCGAGGTGGCGCTGCCGGAGGGGCAGACCGTCGCGCTGCGCGAGGTTCCCGTCGCGCGCGCCGCGGTCTACGTGCCCGGCGGACGGGCGCCCTACCCGAGCACCGTGATCATGGGGGCGGTGACGGCGCGGGCGGCCGGCGTGCGCGAGGTCGTCGTCTGCACGCCCTCCGACGACCCGCTCGTGCTGGCGGCGTGCGCGCTCGCGGACGTGGAGGAGGTCTACCGGATGGGCGGCGCGCACGCGATCGCGGCGCTCGCGCACGGGACCGAGACGATCCCGCGGGTCGACGTGATCGTCGGGCCGGGCAACCTCTACGTGCAGGAGGCGAAGCTGGTCGTCCGCGGCGAGGTCGGGATCGACGGCTTCGCCGGGCCGAGCGACCTGCTCGTCGTGCTGGACGTCGCGGCCGAGGCGCGGCTTGCCGCGCTCGACCTGCGCGCGCAGGCGGAGCACGGCGCCGACAGCCTCGTCGTCGCCGTCGCGGCGGACGGTGCGGTGCTCGACGCGCTTGCGGCCGAGCTGGAGGGCGCGCCGGAGGCCGGCGCGGCGGTGCTCGTGCAGACCGCGGATCTCGACGCGGCGCTCGCGCTCGCGGAGGCGTTCTCGCCCGAGCACCTGGAGCTGATCGGGCCCGGGGCGGAGGCGCTCGCGCCACGTGTGACGCGCGCGGGCTGCCTGTTCGTCGGTGCCGGAGCGGCGACCGCGTTCGGCGACTACCTCGCCGGCTCCAACCACGTGCTGCCGACCGACGGCGCCGCGCGCTACGCCTCCGGGCTGTCGGCGCGCACGTTCCGCCGGCGGATGGCGGAGGTGCGGATCCCTGAGGCGGCCGCCGCGGAGCTGGCGCCGGATGGGGTCGCCCTCGCGCGCGCCGAGGGCTTCACGGCCCACGCGGAGTCAATGTCGGCGCGCATCCGGGAGAATGGAGCGCGATGAGCCGCAACGCCGAGATCCACCGCACGACCGGCGAGACCGACGTGCGCCTGACGCTGGCCCTCGACGGGTCGGGCGACGGCGCGCGCGAGACGGGCGTCGGCTTCCTCGACCACATGCTCGACCTGCTCGCGCGCCACGGCCGCCTCGACCTCGAGGTGGCGGCGAGCGGCGACCTGCAGACCGGCGCGCACCACACCGTCGAGGACGTCGGCATCTGCCTCGGGCAGGCGCTCGACCAGGCGCTGGGCGACCGCGCCGGGATCTACCGCTACGGGGCCGCGACGATCCCGATGGACGAGGCGCGCGCGTCGTGCGCGATCGACGTCTCGGGCCGTGCGTTCCTGTCGTATGACGCCGAGCTGCCGGCCGGCGCGATCGGCAACTTCGACCACGAGCTGGCGGAGGAGTTCTTCCGCGCGGTCGCATCGAACGCCAAGCTGACGCTGCACCTGACGGTCGAGGCGGGCACGAACGTCCACCACATCGTCGAGGCGCTGTTCAAGGCCTTCGCACGTGCACTGCGGGCGGCGATCGCCATCGATCCGACGGAAACCGGCGTGCCGTCGACCAAGGGGACGCTGACGGCATGAGCTCTGCTCCCACGATCGCGATCGTCGACTACGGCATGGGCAACCGCCGCTCGGTCGAGAAGGCGTTCGCGCACGTCGGCGCGACGCCCGTGCTGACGCGCGACCACGACGAGATCCGCGAGGCGGACGGCGTCGTCGTGCCCGGCGTCGGCGCGTTCCCGCGCGCGATGGAGCACCTGCGCGCGCTCGGGCTCGACGCAGTGATCGTCGAGCGCGCCGAGTCGGGCGTGCCGCTGCTCGGCATCTGCCTCGGCATGCAGCTGCTGTTCGAGCGCTCGGTCGAGGTCGAGCCGGCGCGCGGCCTCGGCCTGCTGCGCGGCGACGTGCGCCCGCTCGACGCCGGCGACCGGCGCGTGCCGCACATCGGCTGGAACGTCGTGCGCTTCGAGCGCGCCTCGCGGCTGAACGCCGGCCTGCCGGCCGAGACGGCCTTCTACCACGTGCACTCGCTCGTGCCACACCCCGCCGACCCGGATGACGTGCTCGGAACGGCCGAGTACGGCGAGCGGTTCGCGAGCGCGGTCGCGCGCGAGAACGTCTTCGGCGTGCAGTTCCACCCGGAGAAGTCGTCGAGCGCCGGGCTGCGGCTGCTGGCGTCGTTCAGCGCCGCGTGCGACCGGGAACGAGTGGCCGCATGATCCTCTACCCGGCGATCGACATCCGCGACGGCAAGGCCGTGCGGCTCGCGCAGGGCGACTTCGCGGCGGAGACCGTCTACGACGCCGATCCGCTCAGCGCGGCGCGGTCGTGGGTCGAGGGCGGCGCCCGCTGGCTGCACGTCGTCGACCTCGACGGCGCGCGCGACGGTGCGCCCGCGAACCTCGAGCACCTCGAGCGGATCACCGGTGAGCTGGGCGTGCCGGTGCAGTTCGGCGGCGGGCTGCGCTCACTCGAGTCGATCGAGGCGGCGCTGGCGGCCGGCGCCGAACGAGTGATCCTCGGCACGGCCGCCTACACCGATGTCGACTTCCTCGACGACGCCGTCGCGAAGCACGGCGCGCGCGTGACCGTGTCGGTCGACGTGCGCGGCGGGAAGGTCGCGAGCGCCGGCTGGACGCACCAGACGGAGATGGAGGCCTCGGCCGTGATCGAGCACCTCCAGCGCCGCGGCGTCAAGCGGCTCGTCTACTCGAGCATCGAGCGCGACGGGATGCTGACGGGACCGGACGTGGAGGAGGTCAAGCGCGTCGCGGAGGCGGTGCGCGGCACGTTCATCTACTCCGGCGGGATCGGCACGCTCGAGGACCTCAGAGCGCTCGCGGAGCTGCGGCAGGTCAACCTCACGGGCGTGATCGTCGGCAAAGCGCTCTACGAGCGGCGCTTCGGCGTCGCGGAGGCGCGCGCGGCGCTGAGAGAGGACGCGGAGCGCAAGCCGAAGCGCAAGAAGGCCGACGGCAAGACCGCCGAGCCGGCGTCGGGCTGAGCGCCGTGCACACGAAGCGCGTCATCCCGTGCCTCGACGTCGACGGCGGCCGCGTCGTCAAGGGCACCGGCTTCGTCGACCTGCGCGACGCGGGCGACCCGATCGAGCTGGCGCAGCGCTACGACGCCGCCGGCGCCGACGAGCTCGTCTTCCTCGACATCACGGCCACGCACCACAAGCGCGACACCGTGGTCGAGCTGGCGCGCCGCACGGCCGACGACGTCTTCATCCCGTTCACGATCGGCGGCGGGATCCGCACGGTCGAGGACGCGCAGGCGGTGCTCGACGCGGGCTCGGACAAGGTCTCCGTGAACTCGGCCGCGGTCGCGCGGCCGGAGCTGATCGACGAGCTGGCCGAGCAGTTCGGCTCGCAGTGCGTGGTGCTGGCGATCGACTGCAAGCGACGCGACCGGGACGACCCGGATGCCGGCTGGGAGGTCTATGTCGCCGGCGGTCGTACCCCGACGGGCCGCGACGTCGTCGAGTGGGCGCGCGAGGGCGTCGCTCGCGGAGCGGGGGAGATCCTGCTCACCAGCATGGACCGCGACGGCACGAACTCCGGCTACGACCTCGAGTTGACGCACGCGGTCGCCGAGGCGGTCGACGTGCCGGTGATCGCCTCGGGCGGGGCCGGTGAGCTGGACGACCTCGTCGATGCGCTGAAGGCCGGCGCCGACGCCGTCCTGTGCGCGTCGATCTTCCACTACGGCCACCACACGGTCGCCGAGGTCAAGGCCCACCTCGCGGCGGCCGGCGTGCCGGTGCGGCCGGTCTAGCGTCTCGCGGTTCTGGGCGCTCTCGCCGGGCGCTTCGGCTTCGGCTGCGTCAGCGCTTCGGCACACGCGGCGGCGGCCTGCGCCCGCTTCCAGTACGGCGTCGTGCGGCCGGGCAGCAGCTCGTAGAGGTTCACGTAGCCGTCGAGGTAGATCGCGCGGCGGTCGGCGACGATGGGGTTGAAGGCGCCGTCGGGCCAGAAGAAGACTCTGTGCCCGTTGCGCACGTTCAGCCCGATCGTGTTGCGCGCGCCGAGGTCGGAGAAGTAGACGACGTCGTTGACGATCGTCGCCGAGCCGGAGATCTTCGCGCCGGCCGGGAAGCGCCAGCGCACCGAGCCGGAGCGCGCGTCGAACGCGTAGAAGTTGCCGTCGTAGGAGCCGATGTAGACGGTCGGGCCGAGCCCGGGGGTGTCGGCGACCGCGGCGGAGGCGTAGACGTAGGCGCCGGTGCTCGTCGCCCACGCGAGCTGGCCGCTGCCGGCGGCGAACGAGTAGACCCGCCCGTCGGTGTTGCCGAGGTACACGCGCCCGAACGCGACGGCGGGCGTCGAGTAGAAGCTGCCGGAGCCGAAGCCGAAGCGGGCTCCGTTCGTGCCGACCGACCACACCTCGTGGCCGTCGCTCGCGCGCACGGCGTGCACCTTGCCGCCGTAGTCGCCGAAGTAGAGATTGCCGTTCGCGTAGGCGGGGCCGCCCTTGACGGCGCCGCTCGCGCCGTACGTCCACAGCGTGTGGCCGTCGCTGGCGCGCAGCGCGTAGACGGTCCCGTTCTCGCTCCCGAAGTAGAGCGCGCCGTGGCGCAGCAGCGGCGAGGACTCGGCACGGCTCGGGAGCGTCTTCGCCCACAGCTGATGGCCGTCGCGTCCGCGATAGGCGGCGACGCGGCCGCTGCCGCTGCCGCCCAGCCCCCGCAGCGCGACGGCGTAGACGTTGCCGTCGCCGACGGCCGGCGTCGCGGCGGCGAGCTGGCCGACCTTGCGCTGCCAGCGCACGTGGCCGCTCACCTTGCCGAACGCGGTCAGCACGCCGTTGTCGTCGAGCACGTACAGCGAGCCGCCGTCGATCGCCGGCGGAAACTCGAGCAGCGCGCCGCCGCGGTAGGTCCAGCCGCGTCTGAGGTGCGGGTCTCAGGTAGTCCGGCGCGTCGCCGAAGTCGCGCGTGCGGTTCTCGGTGAAGCCGTACGTCGGCCACAGGAACCGGTCGACCGCCTGCGGTCTGGGCGCAGGCGGGGGCGCCGTCGTCGCCCCGGTCGTGAACGACACGTTCGGGTGCGAGACGTCGCCGGGCTTGTGCGCCAGCACGAACGCTACGGCGCCGCCCGCGAGCACGAGCAGGACGACGACCGCGACGAGCAGTCCGCGCCGGAGGCGGCGTGGCTGGGGGCTCGACATCGGCGCCGGATGGTAGATGATCGCCTTGATGGGCCCGTCCCCCGACCTTGCGCCGCGCGTGCGCGCGCTCCCGTCCGCCGTGCCCGTCGCTGCGGTGCTGCCGCATGCCTGGGTCGTCGGGGGCGCGGTGCGGGACCTGCTGCTCGGCGGCGGCGACTCCGTCGTGGACCTCGATCTGGTCATCGAGGGGGACGCGGTGGCGGCGGCGCGGCGGCTGTCCGCGGCGCTCGGCGGGTCGCTGACGGTCCACGACCGCTTCGGCACGGCCACGGTCGAGGCCGGCGGCCACGTCTACGACCTCGCGACCGCGCGCGCGGAGACGTATGCCACGCCGGGTGCGCTGCCGGACGTGCGGCCGGGAACGCTGGAGGAGGACCTGCTGCGGCGCGACTTCACCGTCAACGCTGTTGCCGTGGCGCTGGACGGACGCGTCGCGGCGGCGCCGCATGCGTTCGAGGACCTCGGGGCGCGTGTGCTGCGGGTCTTGCACGAGCGGTCGTTTGTGGACGACCCCACGCGCCTGCTGCGGCTCGTGCGCTACGCGACGCGGCTGGGGTTCGGGGTGGAGGCGGAGACGGCTGCGCTCGCCGACGCGGCCGTGGCGGGCGGCGCGCTGGCGACCGTGACGCCCGCGCGGATCGGGAGCGAGCTGCGGCTGCTGCTGCGGGAGCCGTCGGCGGTCGAGGCGCTCGCGTGGGTCGCCGGCTGGCCGCTGGGCGTGCCGCTCGCGTTTGACGCGTCGCTGGTGGAGCGGGCGGCTGCGCTGCTGCCTCTGGACGGTCGCGCTGACCTGCTGCTGCTTGGGTCGGCCTGCCGGTCGGTCGAGCCGGCGGCGCTGGCGGGCTGGCTCGATTCGCTCGGCTTCTCTGCACGTGAGCGGGACACGGTGGTCGCGGTGGCCCGGGCCGATGGCATCGAGGAGAGGCTGGCCGGAGCGGCGCGGCCCTCCGAGATCGCCGCGGCGGTGCGGGGCGTGCCCGTGGAGGTCGTCGCGCTGGCCGGGGCGCTCGGCGCGGAGGACCCGGCGCGCGCCTGGATCTCGGACCTGCGCGGCGTGAGACTGGCGATCGACGGCGCCGACCTCCTGGCGGCCGGCGTCCCGCAGGGCGAGGCCGTCGGCCGAGCCCTGGCAGCCGCGCTGAACGCCCGCCTCGACGGCAACGCCCCGGACCGGGACACCCAACTCGCCGCCGCGCTCGCCGCGGCCGGCTGAACTCTGGTCATCTATGCCTGCCAGGGATGCATAGATGACCAGAGTTACGATCCGGCGATGCTCCCAGCCCCGTTCGAGCTTGTCGGCGACCACATCGGCATCGCGCTGCCGGGCGGGCGGGCGCTGTTCACGACGCGGCGGGGCGGGGTGTCGGAGGGCGCTTACGCATCGCTCAACCTGGGGCGGTGGACCGAAGACGACCCGGAGGCCGTCCACCGCAACCGCTCCATCGTCGCCGACGCGATCGGCGTCTCGCTCGATGCGGTCGTCCAGGGCCGGCAGGTGCACGGCGCGCGCGTCGAGCGGCGCGCCGCCGCCGACGGGGCGCTCGAGGAGGCCGACGGACAGGCGACCAACGCCAAGGGGCTGGCCGCCCTGGTCCTCACCGCCGACTGCCTCCCGGTCGCGCTGATCGCCACAGACGCCGTCGCGATGCTCCACGCCGGCTGGCGCGGGCTCGCGGCGGGCGTCCTCGAGGAAGGCGTGATGGCGGTCCGGGAGCTGGCCGGCGGGGGCGAGCTGCATGCGGCGATCGGGCCCGGGGCGGGCGGCTGCTGCTACGAGGTCGGGCCGGAGGTGCATGCCGCGTTCGGCCACGAGGCCGACGCGCCGGCGCGGATCGACCTGAAGGCGATCGCGGCACAGCGGCTGCGGGCGGCCGGGGTGCGGGAGATCCACGACGTCGCGCTCTGCACCATGTGCAGCGACCCATCCCTTTTCTTCTCCCACCGCCGCGACGGCGGCGTCACCGGGCGGCAGGCGGGGATCGCGTGGCGGAGCTGATCACCGGGCTCGACGCCGGCAAGGTGCGGGAGCGCGTCGCCGAGGCGCGGGAGCGGATCGCGCAGGCCGCGAAGCGAGCGGGCCGCGATCCGGCCGAGGTGGAGCTCCTGGCGGCAGTGAAGTACGTCGCTCTCGATGAGCTTGGGACCCTCGCAACAGCCGGGCTCACCCTGCTCGGCGAGAACCGCGCCCAGGAGCTGGTGGCGAAGGCGGCGGCGTACCCCGGCGCCTTCACCTGGGACTTCATCGGCCACCTGCAGTCGCGCAAGGTGAAGGACGTCGCGCCGCGCGTGCGCTACATCCACTCCGTCGCGAGCGACTCCGTCCTGGCGCAGCTCGCGAGGCATCCGGCGACGGTGCTCGTCGAGGTCAACGTCGCCGGCGAGGCGTCGAAGAGCGGGATCGCGCCGGCCGAGCTGGCGGCGTTCGTGGAGCGCTGTCCGGTCCCCGTCGCCGGCCTGATGACGATGCCGCCGACGGTCGAGCGCGCCGAGCAGAACCGCCCGCATTTCGCCGCGCTGCGCGAGCTGGCCGCCGCCCACGGGCTGCGCCACCTGTCGATGGGCACCTCGCAGGACTACGAGGTGGCCGTGGAGGAGGGCGCCACGATCGTGCGCCTGGGGTCGACGCTGTACCGCTGAGCGTCATAATCCCTTGAAGGGATTGCTCGACCCTCCGCGAATCCCTCGACGTCATGGCATTCCGCGACACCTGGCACCGCACGCTCGTCTACTTCGGCCTCGCCGTCGAGGACGAGTACGAGGACGAGCGCGAGTCCGCCTACCACGAGCCCGAGGCCGAGCTGCAGGAGAGCTACCGCGAGCGCCCGAACGTGCGGCGCTTGAGCTCCAGCCGCCGCCGGCGCGACGAGTTCGACGACATCTTCGCCGACGACGAGCCGGGCGACCGGCGCACGAACGTCCTGCGGCCCGTCGGCGGCAGTGGTGCGGGGCGCGCCACGAACGGCCGCGACGTGCGCGTCCACCTCGTGATCCCGAAGTCCTTCAACGACGCCCAGGACGTGGCGGACAAGTTCAAGGACTCGATCCCGGTGATCCTCAACCTGCAGAGCTCCGACACGGACCTGTCGAAGCGCCTGATCGACTTCTCGTCCGGCCTCACGTATGCGCTCGACGGCGGCATGCAGCGGATCGCCGACAAGGTCTTCCTGCTCACGCCGCGCAACGTCGAGGTCTCCGCCGAGGAGCGCGCACGGCTGATCGAGAAGGGCTTCTTCAACCAGAGCTGAGCAGGCCGCGCAGCAGGCGCTGCCGGTACGCTTGCCGCCCATGCGCGTCGGACTGATCGGAGCAGGCAACATGGCCTCCGCGCTCGCGCGGGGGTGGGGCGATCCCGTGCTGTGCACCGACGCGCTCCCCGGCAAGGCCGAGGCGCTCGTCGCGGAGCTGGGCGGCGAGGTTGCGGAGTCGAACGCGGCGCTGGCGGCGTCGGCCGACGCGATCTTTCTGTGCCACAAGCCCGATCAGCTGGCGTCGGTGGCGGCGCAGGCGGCGGGCAACGAGGATGGGAAGGCAGTCGTCTCGATTCTCGCGGGCGTCACCCTCGATGACCTGCGTTCCGCATATCCGCGCGCATCGAAGGTGATCCGCCTGATGCCCAACGTCGCCGTGGAGATCCAGAGAGGCGTCGTCTGCTGGGCGGCCGAGAGCGACGCGAGCGACGAGCTGCGGGCGCTGCTGGAGCGCGTCGCCACGGTCGTGACCGTCCCGGAGAGACTGATCGAGATGGCGACGGCGATCCAGGGCGTCGGCCCGGCGTACGTTGCGCTGTTCGTCGAGGCCCAGGTGGACGCCGCGGTGCGCCTCGGGATGCCGCCGGCGCTCGCCGTCGAGCTGGCGACCGCGACGACCGAGGGCTCGGCCGCGCTGCTCGCGGCGCGCGACTTCGACACGCTCGCGCTGCGGCGCGCGGTCACCTCGCCCGGCGGCGTCACCGCCCGCGGGCTCGCGGCGCTGGAGGACGGCGGCCTGCGCGCGGCCTTCCAGGCGGCTGCCGACGCGGCCGTGCACGGGGGCAGACGGTGAGCGCCGCGGTCATCGTGCTCGCGAGCGCGCGCAGCGAGATCGCCCGCTACGTCGACGCGCTCTTCACCGTCTACCTGATCTGCATCTTCGCCTACATCGTGATCAGCATCATGTACTCGGTCGGGATCCGGCCGCCCTACTCGCGCTGGTGGAACGCAATCGTCGAGTTCCTGCGGCAGGTGGTCGAGCCGTACCTGCGGATCTTCCGGCGCTTCCTGCCGATGATGGGCCCGCTCGACCTCAGCCCGATGGTCGCGACGATCGTGCTGATCGTGGTGTGGCGCGTCGTCGTCTCGCTGATCGCGGGCTGATGGAGGCCGTGGAGGGACCGGCCGTCTCGGCGCAGGCCCGCGGCGGGCGCTGGGCGCTCGCCGGGCTCGTCGTCGTGCTCGTGCTGCTGGTCGACCAGGGCACGAAGGCGCTCGTGCGCTCCTCGATCGCCGCCGGCGGCCGCAACGACGCGATCGGCCCGCTGTCGTTCGTCGACGTGCACAACAGAGGCGTCGCGTTCGGCTTCCTCGGCGGCGGCGGCGCGCTCGTGCTGGTCGTGACGTTCTCGGCGCTTGCGCTGCTGCTGGTCTACTTCGCGCGCCATGCGGACAGGCCGCTGCTGTGGCTGCCGACCGGGCTCGTGCTCGGCGGAGCGCTCGGGAACCTCGTCGACCGCATCCACCAGGGCTACGTGACCGACTTCATCCACCTGCCGCACTGGCCCGCCTTCAACGTCGCCGACATGTGCATCACCGGCGGCGTCGTGGCGCTCGTGCTGGTGCTCGAGCTCGGTGCAAGACCCGCTGCTGATTGAGGTCGCGGCCGAGGCCGCGGGCGAGCGGCTCGACCTGCTGCTGGCCGGGGCGGCCGAGATCGGGTCGCGCGCGCAGGCGCAGCGGCTGATCGACGCCGGCCGCGTGACGGTCGACGGCGCCGTGCGGCCCAAGCGCCACCGCGTGGAGGCCGGCGAGCGGGTCGAGGTCGCGCCCGATCCGGCGGGCGCGGCGCCGTCCGGGCCGGCGGTCGAGGACGTCCCGTTCGCGGTGGTCTACGAGGACGAGCATCTGCTCGTCGTCGACAAGCCGGCCGGCGTCGTCGTGCATCCGGCGCGCGGGCACCGTGGCGCGACGCTGTCGGAGGCGCTCGCCGGGCGCGCGGCGGGGGGAGAGGATCCGGCGCGGGCGGGGATCGTCCACCGGCTCGACAAGGACACGTCGGGCCTGCTCGTCGTGGCGAAGTCGGAGGCGGTGCACCGCGCGCTGCAGGAGGCGATCCGCAGCCGCGAGCTGCGGCGCGAGTACCTCGCGCTCGTGGAGGGCTGCCCGCCCGCGCGCAGCGGCACGATCGACGCGCCGATCGGGCGCGACCGGCGCGTGCGCACGCGCATGTCGACCGACACCGACGTCCCGCGCGCGGCGCGCACGCACTTCGAGCTGGAGCGGGCTCTCCCGGGCTATGCGCTGCTGCGCGTGACGCTGGAGACCGGCCGCACGCACCAGATCCGCGTGCACCTGCAGGCGATCGGGCACCCGGTGGCGGGGGACCCCGAGTACGGCAAGGCCGACCAGCTCGGACTGTCGCGCCAGTTCCTGCACGCCGCCCGCCTCGCGTTCGCTCACCCGGTGACGGGGGAGCCGGTCGACGTCAGCTCGCCGCTGCCGCCGGACCTCGCGGACGCGCTCGCCCGGCTGGCGGGCCAATCCGGCTAGAATCCCGCGGAATCCATCGTCTACCCCGGCCGAACCGGGGCTCGCGACCCTGACCGGCACGCCCATGTGCCGGAACCGCGACGCCTCCGGCCGGGATCCCGCACCACCATTCAAAGGGAGCACATCGTGGCTCAAGCAGGACTCAAGGAGCTGCTGGAGGCCGGCGTTCACTTCGGCCACCAGACACGCCGCTGGAACCCGAAGATGCGCCGCTTCATCCATGGCGAGCGCGCCGGCATCTACCTGATCGACCTCCTCCAGACCGAGGAGCTGCTGCAGGAGGCGCGCGAGTTCGCCTCCGCGCTCGCCCACCGCGGCGGCACCGTGCTGTTCGTCGGCACGAAGAAGCAGGCGCGCGACGCGATCAAGGAGTCGGCCGAGGCGTCCGGTCAGCCGTACGTCAACCACCGCTGGCTCGGCGGGCTGCTGACGAACTTCGGCACGATATCCGGCCGCATCAAGCGCCTCCACGACCTCGAGCGCTACGAGACCGAGGGCCAGCTGGCGCTCCTGCCGACGCGCGAGCGGATGGCCGCCCAGGCCGACCTCGCCAAGCTGCAGGCCAACCTCGGCGGCGTCAAGAACATGCAGCGCGTCCCCGACGCGATGTTCGTCGTCGACCTCAGAGTCGAGGCGATCGCGGTCAAGGAAGCGCAGCGGCTGCGGATCCCGATCATCGGGCTCGTCGACACGAACTGCGACCCGGACGGGATCGACTACGTGATCCCCGGCAACGACGACGCGATCCGCTCCTGCGCGGTGATCGCGAGAGCGCTCGGCGACGTGATCGGCGAGGGCAACCGCATCTTCCGCGAGGAGGAGGAGCGCGCGCGCAAGGAGGCCGAGGAGAAGGCCCGCATCGAGGCCGAGGCGCGCGCCGCCCGCGAGGCCGAGGAGAAGGCCAAGCGCGAGGCCGAGGAGGCCGCAAAGAGAGCAGCCGAGGACGCGGCGCGCAGAGAGGCCGAGGAGGCCAAGCGCGCGGCCGAGCAGGCCGCCGCCGCGCAGGCGGCGCAGGCTGCCGCCGCCGCGGCTCCCGCACCTGCTGCGGCGCCCGCTGCGCCCGAGGCGCCGGCTGCGCCTGCGCCGCAGGCTCCGGCCACGCCGCCAGCTGCCCCGGCGAGCGAGGCGCCCGCGGCTCCGGCCGAGCCCGCCGCGCCCGAGGCGCCGGCCGCTCCGGCCGCCGCCGCCGAGCCGGAGGCCGCCACGAGCGCGCCGGCCGAGACGACGACCACCACCGCGACTGACGAGGCCGGCTCCGGGGGGGAGCCCACCGCATGAGCATCACCGCCCAAGACGTGAAGGCCCTGCGCGAGCGCACCGGCGCAGGGATGATGGAGTGCAAGAAGGCCCTCGTCGAGGCCGACGGCGACATCGAGAAGGCGATCGAGGCGCTGCGCGTGAAGGGCGCCGCGAAGGCCGAGAAGCGCGGCGAGCGCGCGGCCACCGAGGGCACCGTGCAGTCCTACATCCACTCCAACGGCAAGATCGGCGTGCTCGTCGAGGTCGACTGCGAGACGGACTTCGTCGCCCGCAACGACGACTTCGTCGGCTTCGCGCGCGATCTCGCGCTCCACGTCGCGGCCGCGGCTCCGGTCGCGGTCGACGTGGACGGCGTGCCGGCCGAGGAGGTCGAGCGCGAGACGCGCATCGCCGAGGAGCAGTTCGCCGACAAGCCGGACAACATCCGCCCGAACATCGTCAAGGGCAAGATCGACTCCTGGCTCAAGGAGGTCGTGCTGCTCAAGCAGGCGCACGTCAACGGCGAGAAGTACGACGGCCAGACGATCGAGCAGATCCGCGCCGCGCTCGCCGCCAGAACAGGCGAGAACATCGTGATCCGCCGCTTCACGCGGTTCGCCGTTGGCGACTGACCCGGAACCGGCCGCCGTACCCGCGCCCACCGCAGCCGCGGCGGGCGCGGCTCCCGCGTTCAGACGGGTGATGCTCAAGCTGTCGGGCGAGGCGCTGCTCGGCAGCCAGGAGTACGGCGCCGACCCGGAGCGCATCCGCGCGGTCGCCAAGCAGATCGCGCAGGTGCACGGTCGTGGCGTCGAGGTCTGCGTCGTCGTCGGCGCCGGCAACATCTTCCGCGGCGTCGCCGCGCAGGCGGCCGGGATGGACCGCGCGACCGGCGACTACATGGGCATGCTCGCGACGCTGCTCAACGCGCTGCCCTTGCAGGACGCCTTGGAGAAGGAAGGCGCGCCGACGCGCGTGCTGTCGGCGATCGCCGTCTCCGAGGTCGCCGAGCCCTACATCCGCCGCCGTGCGATCCGCCACCTCGAGAAGGGCCGCGTCGTGATCTTCGCCGCCGGCACCGGCAACCCGTTCTTCACGACCGACACGGCCGCCGCGCTGCGCGCGACGGAGATGCACGCCGAGGTGATCCTGATGGCGAAGAACGGCGTGCAGGGTGTCTACACGGCCGATCCGGCGCTCGACCCCGGTGCCGAGTTCATCCCCGAGATCACGCACATGGAGGCCGTCGAGCGGCGCCTGCGCGTGATGGACACGACCGCGCTCACGCTCTGCATGGAGAACGAGCTGCCGATCGTCGTCTTCGACATGGGCGACGAGTCCAACATCGACCGGATAGTGTGCGGGGACCGCGTCGGAACCCTGGTGAGGACATGATCGAAGAGCTGCTGCAGGACGCGCGCGAGCGCATGACGAAGTCGGTCGAGTCGACCCGCCACGAGTTCGGCTCGGTGCGCACGGGCCGCGCCACGCCCGCGCTGCTCGACCGCATCATGGTCGAGTACTACGGCGCCTCGACGCCGCTGAGACAGCTCGCCACGATCGGCGCGCCGGAAGCGCGGCTGCTGTCGATCCAGCCCTACGACAAGGGCTCGATCAAGGCGATCGAGAAGGCGATCCTGGAGTCCGACGTCGGCCTCACGCCGAACAACGACGGCAACCTGATCCGCCTCGGCATCCCCGAGCTGACGGAGGAGCGGCGCAAGGACCTCGTCAAGGTCGTGCGCAACATCGCCGAGGAGGGCCGCGTCGCGATCCGCAACATCCGCCGCGACGTGATGCACGACCTGCGCGAGCTGCGCGACGCCGGCGAAGCCGGCGCCGACGACGAGCACCGCGCCGAGGGGGAGCTGCAGAAGCTGACCGACGAGAAGGTCCACGAGCTCGACGGGCTGCTGAAGCACAAAGAGGAAGAGATCCTCGAGGTCTAGGCGGGTGTCGACGCCCGACTCCGACGAAGCACGAGCCCGCTACGTCGCCATCATCACCGACGGGAACGGCCGCTGGGCCGAGCAGCGCGGGCTGTCCGTGACCGACGGCCATCGCGCCGGCGCCGAGAACGTGAAGGCGCGGCTGCGCGACGCGGTCGACCTGGGCGTCGAGGAGCTGACGATCTACGCCTTCTCGACCGAGAACTGGTCGCGCTCGCTCGAGGAGGTCAAGGCGCTCGTGCGGATGTTCGCGGAGTACATCGACCGCGAGAGCCCGGAGCTGCACGAGGAGGGCGTGCGGCTGCGCTTCATCGGGCGCCGCGATGCGCCGATGCCCGCCGAGATCGTCGAGCGGATGGAGTGGGCGGAGGAGCTGACGGCCGGCAACGACCGCATCACGTTCTTCATCCCGTTCAACTACGGCGGGCGCGCGGAGATCGTCGACGCCGCGCGCAGCTTCACCGGCACGACCGAAGAGGAGTTCCGCGAGCACCTCTACGCGCCGGACATGCACGACCCGGAGCTGGTGATCCGCACCAGCGGCGAGCAGCGGCTGTCGAACTACCTGCTGTGGCAGACCGCCTACTCCGAGTTCGTCTCGCGCGAGGAGCTGTGGCCGGACTTCGACCGCGCCGCGTTCGAGGCGGCGCTCGCCGAGTACACCACGCGCCGGCGCCGCTTCGGGGGGCGAGTCACGTGAGCGCCGGCCGCCGCGGGCCGCGCGCGGGAGCTCGCCGCCGCCCACCACCAAGCGAGAAGCGCTCGCGCCGGCTCGCGCGCCGCAACGGCGGCTCGGACCTCGGCGGCCGGGTGATCGTGGCGATCCCCGCCGCGATCGCGGTGATCCTCGTCAACGCAGCCGGCGGGATCGTCTGGACGCTGGCGCTGTTCGCCGTCGGCTGCCTCTGCCTGCACGAGCTGTACCAGATGCTCCAGCCCGTCAGACCGGTGCGGCTCGCCGGCTTCCTCGCGCTCGCCGGCCTGCTGGCGGCGGCGCTCTACGGCACGCAGTTCCAGATCCTGCTCGCGGCGGTCTCCGTCGTGCCGGTGCTGTTCGTGCTGACCGCATGGGGCCCGAGCCGCGACCAGGCGTCGCTCGCGATGGCGACCACCCTGTTCGGCGTCTACTGGATCGGCTTCGCGCTCGCGCACGCGGTGATGTTGCGCGCGCTGCCGCACGGCAACGCGATCGTGATCGACGTGCTCGTGGGGACGTTCGTCGGCGACACCGGCGCCTACTTCGGCGGGCGCGCGTTCGGACGCCGTCCGCTCGCGCCGCGCATCTCGCCGAACAAGACGGTCGAGGGGCTGGTCTTCGGAATGGTCGCCGCGATCGGCGGCGTGTTCGTCGCCGGCCTCTACCAGGACTGGCTCTCGACGACCGACGCGCTGCTGCTCGGCCTCGGCGTCGCGATCGCCGCCCCGATCGGCGACCTGTTCGAGTCGTTCGTCAAGCGCGACGTCGGCACCAAGGACACCGGCAGAGCCTTCGGCGCCCACGGCGGCGCGCTGGACCGCGTGGACGCGGCGCTGTTCGCCGCGGTCGTCGGCTACTACATCTGGCACGCGCTGGCTTGAGGCTGCGCAAAGGCGCCCGCCTAGAATCAAGGGCCCCGATGCCCCGCCGTCTTCTCATCCTCGGTTCGACCGGCTCGATCGGCACGCAGGCGCTCGACGTGGTCGCGCGGGCGGGCGGCGAGCTGGAGGTCGTCGGCCTGTCGGCCGAGTCGTCGTCCGACGCGCTCGTGGCGCAGGCGCGCGAGCTGGGGGTGGAGCGGATCGCGCTGGCGGACGCGCACGCCGCCGCGCGCGCCGCGGAGGCGTGGACCGACGGCGAGGTGCTCGCCGGCGCCGAGGGGCTCGTGCGGCTCGTCGTCGAATCCGAGGCGGACCTCGTCCTCAACGCGCTCGTCGGCTCCGCCGGCCTCGGCCCGACGGTCGCCGCGCTCGGCGAGGGGATCGACCTCGCGCTCGCCAACAAGGAGTCGCTCGTCGTCGGCGGCGAGCTGGTGACACAGCTGTCGGAGGCGACCGGCGCGCAGATCATCCCCGTCGACTCCGAGCACTCGGCGATCCACCAGCTGCTGGCCGGTGAGCCCGTTGGCGCCGTCGACAAGCTCGTGCTCACGGCCTCCGGCGGGCCGTTCCGCGGCCGCACCGCCGACCAGCTGCGCGAGGTGACGATCGAGCAGGCGCTCGCCCATCCGACCTGGGCGATGGGCGGCAAGATCACGATCGACTCGGCGACGCTGATGAACAAGGGCCTGGAGCTGATCGAGGCGCATCACCTGTTCGGCACGCCGTACGAGCAGATCGACGTCGTCGTGCACCCGCAGTCGATCGTCCACAGCCTGATCCAGCTGTGCGACGGCGCGACGCTCGCGCACCTCGGCTACCCCGACATGCGCGTGCCGATCGCCTACGCGCTGCACCACCCGGAGCGCGTCGAGCTGCCGGTCAAGCCGCTCGACCTCGCGGCGCTCGGCCAGCTCACGTTCGAGGCGCCCGACCTCGACACGTTCGCCTGCCTGCGGCTCGCGCGCGAGGCGGGGGAGGCGGGCGGCACCGCGCCGTGCATCCTCAACGCCGCGAACGAGGTCGCGGTGCACGCGTTCCTCAACGGCCGCCTGCGCTTCCACGAGATCGCCGAGGTGATCGCGCACACGCTGGAGACCGTCCCGAGCGGGCGGATCCACGCCTTCCAGACGCTCTACGCCGCCGACCGCGACGCGCGCGCCGCGGCGGGTGAGCTGGTCGAGCAGCGGGCGGCGGCCGCATGAGCTGGCTGCTCGCGTTCGCCGGCTTCGCCGTGCTGATCATCCTGCACGAGGCGGGGCACTTCGCCGCCGCGAAGGCGGTCGGGATGCGCGTCGAGCGCTTCAGCCTCTTCTTCGGCAGGCACCTCGTGTCGTTCAGACGCGGCGAGACCGAGTACGGGATCGGCTGGATCCCTGCGGGCGGGCTCGTGAGAATCACCGGCATGAATCCGCGCGAGGAGTTCAGCGACGACGTCGCGGTGCGGGCCTACTACAGACAGCCGGTGTGGAAGCGGATCGTCGTGATCTCCGCGGGGCCGGCGGTCAACCTGCTGCTCGCGTTCGCGATCCTGTGGGCCCTGTTCCTTGCCAACGGCCAGTACGTCGCGACGCATCAGGTGCTCGTCCGGCAGACTGGAGCAGCCCGCCGCGCGCTACCTGCAGCCGGGCGATCGGATCGTCTCGGTCGACGGGGCGAGCGGCGACCTGACGGCGATCTCGACGGCGGTGCGACGGCACACGTGCCCCGGCAGAGCCGTGAACGGGTGCGTCGCCACGACGCCCGCGCACGTCGTCGTCGTGCGCGACGGGAGACGGCTCGCATTCGACATCCGGCCGCGCTACGACGCCAGCCCGGGCATCGGCTTCATGCGCCTCGGCTTCACCTACGACGACCGCCACGAGACGTACGGCGTCGTCTCCGCCGTCGGCGCGAGCGCCAGCGGCATGTGGGACGTCACGACGCGCACGCTGAGCGTCTTCACGCACCTCTTCCAGGCGAGAACCGCAAGCAGGTCGGCAGCGTCGTCGGCGCCTACCACGTGACGCAGCAGGCGGTCGCGTCCAACGCGACGCAGGCGCTGGAGATCCTCGCGCTGATCTCGCTGTCGCTGGCGATCATCAACCTGTTCCCGTTCCTGCCGCTCGACGGCGGGCACATCTTCTGGGCGCTGGCCGAGAAGGTGCGCGGCCGCGCGATCCCCTTCGCGATCATGGAGCGCGCGAGCGTGATCGGCTTCGCGCTCGTGCTGATGCTGTTCGTGATCGGCCTCACGAACGACATCGGCCGCCTCCAGCACGGCGGCTGAGCGCGCCCGCCGCTGCGGTATCGTCGGGCTGGCCAGCCAGCCGAACGGACGACGCGGAGGAGACGCAGATGGAGGGCAGCACCGTCGCGCAGGACACGACGCCGGCCGCGGTCGACGCCGCGACGCTCGGCGAGGCGCTGCGGCGCACCGCCGCCGCGCACCCGCACGTCGTCGCCGTGCGCACGCTCGACGACGGCGTCTCGCTGACGTGGGCGCAGCTTCGCGAGCGGGTCGACGCGCTCGCGCGCGGGCTCGCGGGCCTCGGCGTGGCGCGCGGCGACACGGTCGCGCTGATGATGGGCAACCGGCCCGAGTTCCACCTCTGCGACCTCGCGGCCGTGACGCTCGGCGCGGCGCCCTTCTCGATCTACCAGACGTTCTTCGTCGACCAGATCGCCTACGTCGTCGGCGACGCCGCCGCGCGCGTGGCGATCGTCGAGCAGGCGCACCTGCCCGCCCTGCTCGAGGCGCGGCGGGAGCTGCCGGCGCTGGAGCACGTGGTCGTGGTCGACGGCGAGGCGCCGGAGGGGACGGTCTCGCTGGCCGGCGTCGAGGCGGCTGGCGCTACATCCGACTTCGATCTCGAGGCCGCGCTCGCCGCCGTCTCGGCCGACGACGTCGCGACGCTCATCTACACGTCCGGCACGACCGGCCCGCCGAAGGGCGTCGAGCTGAGCCACTTCAACATCTTCGGGGCGGTGCGCGCCGTGCAGGCGATGATCGACCTGCCGCTCGGCGCGAAGGTCGTCTCGTGGCTGCCGGCCGCGCACATCGCCGAGCGCGCCGCGCACCACTACATCCCCGTCGTCTACGCCTCCACGATCACGACGTGCCCCGACCCGCGCCGCATCATCGAGGTGCTGCCGCAGGTCCACCCGACGTGGTTCTTCGCCGTCCCGCGCATCTGGGAGAAGCTCAAGGCCGGCCTGGAGACGATGCTCGGCGCGCAGCCGGAGGAGGCGCGTGCGAGAGTCGAGGCGGCGCTGGCGGCGTCCGTCGAGGCGGTGCGGCTGCGCGAGCGCGGCGAGCCCGTCCCGGACGAGCTGGCGGCCGCAGTCGAGCAGGCCGACAGGGAGATGTTCAGCGGGCTGCGCACGATGCTCGGGCTCGACGAGGTCCTGACGGTGAACGTCGGCGCGGCGCCGACGCCGCCCGAGGTGATCGAGTTCTTCCACGCGATCGGGATCGAGCTGGCTGAGCTGTGGGGGATGTCGGAGACGTGCGGCGCCGGCTCCTGCAACCGCGCGGGCGCGGTGCGGATCGGCACCGTCGGCCAGGCGACGCCCGGCGTCGAGCTGAGACTCGCCGAGGACGGCGAGCTGCTCGTGCGCGGCGCGTGCGTGATGCGCGGCTACCGCAACCGGCCCGAGCAGACGGCCGAGGCGCTCGACGCCGACGGTTGGCTCGCGACCGGCGACGTCGCGACGATCGACGCAGACGGCTACGTGCGGATCGTCGACCGCAAGAAGGAGCTGATCATCAGCGCCGGCGGCAAGAACATGTCGCCGGCGAATATCGAGGCGACGCTGAAGGCCGCCTCGCCGCTGATCGGCCAGGCGTGCGCGGTCGGCGACGGGCGCTCGTACAACGTCGCGCTGATCGTGCTCGACGCCGACTACGCGCCGATGTGGGCGCAGCGGGAGGGGATCCCCGAGCCGCACGACATCGCGACGCTCGCGCGCGACGAGCGCGTGCGCGCCGCCGTGCAGGCGGGCGTCGACGCCGCCAACGCGAGACTCGCGCGCGTGGAGGGGATCAAGCGCTTCACGCTCGTCGAAGGCGACTGGCTGCCCGGCGGCGACGAGCTGACGCCGACGATGAAGCTCAAGCGCAAGCCGATCGGGGAGAAGTACGCCGACGTGGTCGAGGCGCTGTACGCGGGCTGACGGGCCGCCCTCGTACACTGAGGGAGATGGCTTCCCAGCGGCAGATCCACGTCGGCTCGGTGCCGATCGGCGGCGGCGCGCCGGTCGCCGTGCAGACGATGACGAAGACGGAGACGGCGGACCTCGCCGCGACGATGGCGCAGATCCACCGCGTCGCCGAGGCGGGCGCCGACATCGTGCGCTGCGCGGTGCCGCGCGAGCAGGACGTCGAGGCGCTCAAGACGATCGTCAGACAGTCGCCGATCCCGATCATCGCCGACATCCACTTCAACCACACGCTCGCGCTGAAGGCGCTGGACGCCGGCGCGCACTGCGTTCGCCTGAACCCCGGCAACATCGGCGGTCCGGACAAGGTCGCGCAGGTCGTCGCGCGCGCGAAGGAGCTGGGGACGCCGCTGCGCATCGGCGTCAACTCCGGCTCGCTGCCCAAGCACCTGCACGAGCTGGAGCGCTCGAACTCCGTGGAGGCGCTGGTGACGGCCGCCGTCGAGTTCGTCGAGCTGATGGAGCGCCTGCAGTTCGAGAACTTCAAGGTCTCGATCAAGTCGACGAACGTGCCCAACACGATCGCGTCGAACCGGTTGCTGTCGCAGCGAATCCCGTACCCGCTGCACCTCGGCATCACCGAGGCGGGCACGAAGTGGTCGGGGTCGCTGAAGTCCGCCGTCGGCCTCGGCACGCTGCTCGCCGACGGGATCGGCGACACGATCCGCATCTCGCTCTCCACCTTCCACGCGGAGGAGGAGGTCAAGGTGGCCTGGGAGATCCTCAAGGCGCTCCAGCTGCGCGAGCGCGGCCCGGTGCTGATCGCCTGCCCGACGTGCGGCCGCCTCCAGTTCGACATGGACACGGTCGTGGCCGACATCGAGAAGCGCCTGGAGGCCTACGAGGAGCCGATCGAGGTGGCGGTGCTGGGCTGCGCCGTGAACGGCATCGGCGAGGCGTCGCACGCCGACTTCGGCATCACCGGCGCCAAGAACGAGGGCCTGATCTTCAGCCGCGGCAGAGCGCTGCGCAAGGTGCCGACCGAGCAGCTCGTGGACACGCTGTTCGAGGAGATCGACAAGTTCGTCGGCTCCGGCGCGAAGCGTGTGGAGGTCGACCAGCACGAGGCCGCCGAGGGCGCGGCGTGGCTGCAGGCGATCGAGGACGAGAACGCGGGGGAGATGACGCCCGAGCGCCTCGCCGCGCTGGAGAAGGCCAAGCAGGCCGAGGAGGCCGACGAGATGTCCGGCACGCTGCTCGAGACCGTCGCCGAGCGCGCCCGCCTCGACGAGGCCGCCTCGCCGACCGCCGGCCGCCGCTTCACGCGGACCTGAGCCGGCGCGGGCGGCGCGGCGCGGCGTTAGCCTCGCGCCCGTGCAACTCGCCTACGACCGCACCGGCTCCGGCCCGCCGCTCGTGCTGATCCACGGGATCGGCTCGCGGCGCGGGGTGTGGAAGCCGGTCGTGCGGCTGCTCGCGGCCGAGCGAGACGTGCTGGCGGTCGACCTGCCGGGGTTCGGCGACTCGCCGGTGCTCGACGAGCCGCCGACGGTCGAGGCCCTGGCGCGGGCGCTGCAAGCGTGGTGGGTGTCGCTGGGGATCGACAGACCGCACGTCGCCGGCAACTCGCTCGGCGGCGGGATCGCGCTGGAGCTGGCGCGGATGGGCGCCGTCGCCTCGGCGACGGCGCTGTCGCCGATCGGCTTCTGGAGCCCGGGGGAGGCGCGCTACGGGCGCGCGATGCTGCGCGTGACCCACTTCTCGGCGACGCGGCTCAGCCGGCCGATGGCCGCGCTGCTGCGCTCGCCGTCCGGGCGCCAGGCGACGATCGGCCTGATGTACGGCCGCCCCGCGCGGCGCGACCCCGGCGAGGCGATCGCCGACCTCGAGAGCCTCGCCCGCGCGCCCGGCTGGGCGCCGACGCTGCCGCTCACGCGCTCCTACGTCTTCCATGACGGCGACGAGCTCCAAGGGCCCGTCACGGTCGGCTGGGGCACGCGCGACCGGCTGCTGATCCCGCGCCAGGCCGAGCGCGCCCGCCATGCGCTCCCGCGCGCCCGGCACGTGCCGCTGCCCGGCTGCGGGCACATCCCGATGAGCGACGACCCCGAGGGCGTCGCGGCGCTGCTGCTGGAGGCGAGCGCCTGACCGCACCGCCGTGGGGCGCGCAACTCGCGCGGACGCGCCGGGTTCACTGATCGACCGCACCGCGCCCCGCCCGCGCCGCTACAGTCCCGCGAGTCGCGCGATGTCCCCGCAGGGGATCGCCACCTCGCCGAGAAAGGAACCGACGACGTGATCCCCCGCCGCACCCGCCTTCTGCTGCTCGCTGCGCTGGCCTGCATGTCCGCCGCGCTGCTCGCGCCCGCGACGAGCGGCGCCTACGTCGTCGGGGTCGCCGACCAGAGCCCCGCGCTGTTCGCGAACAGCTACTTCCAGCAGCTCGCGCCCAAGCGCACGCGCTATATCACGCCGTACGACTCGATCTTCAAGCAGCGCTCCACCGTCGACGCGTGGATGAATGCGGCGCACGCCGCCGGCCTGGAGGTCGTCGTCGCGTTCAACCTGCCGGCCAGCATGAGATGCCCGAACATCGGGCGCGCGAAGGGCTGCAAGCCGGTCAGCACGGCGAGCTACAGACGCGCCTTCCGCGCATTCCGCGCGCGCTACCCGTGGGTCCGCATCTACCAGCCGTGGAACGAGGACAACAGCCTCACCCAGCCGACCGCCGCCTATCCTGCGGCCGTCGTCAGCTACTACAAGATCGTGAAGGCGAACTGCTCGGGCTGCACCGTCCTCGGCGCCGACATCCAGGACCTGCCGAACATGGCCAGCTACGAGCTGCAGGTGCTGAGAGCGTTCAGAGCGGCCCACGTCGCGACGCCGAAGGTGTGGGGGCTGCACAACTACACCGACACGAACCGCTTCCTGCCGGACAAGACCAGCTCCATGCGCAGAGCGGCGAGAGTCTTCCCCGGCAAGATCTGGCTGACCGAGACGGCCGGCCTCTTCCGCTTCCAGCCGCAGAACGCGCGGCAGTCGTTCCGGCCGGACCTCGCGCGCCAGAAGAGAGCGATGCAGGCGATCTTCTCGCAGGCGAACCGCTACCGCAGCAAGATCGACCGCGTCTACCTCTACCAGTGGTTCGCGCCCGCCGCGTCCAACCGCTGGGACTCGGCGATCCTCGACGCGCACGGCCTCCCGCGGCCGGTGTTCGACGTGCTGCTGGCGAACAGATCGTCGTTCCGCTGAGCGTCCGCGGCTGGAGGGCAAGTAGGCTTCGCGCGCGATGACGCGCCTGTCGACCTACCTGCTGCCGACCGAGAAGCAGGCCCCCGCCGATGCGGAGGCGATCTCGCACAAGCTGATGGTGCGGGCCGGGCTGGTGCGCCAGCTCGGCGCCGGGCTGTGGACGTGGATGCCGGCCGGCTGGCGGATCCAGCAGAGGGTCCAGGCGATCCTGCGCGAGGAGATGGACGCGATCGGGGCGCAGGAGATGCTGATGCCGGTGCTCAACCCGGCCGACCCGTGGAAGCGCTCCGGCCGCTACGACATCGTCGAGCTGCTCAAGCTGCAGGACCGCAAGGGCGCCGACATGGTGCTGGCGATGACGCACGAGGAGATCGTCACGACGCACGTGGCGCAGGTCGTGCGCTCCTACCGCGACCTGCCGCTGATCCTGTACCACCTGCAGACGAAGGAGCGCGACGAGCCGCGCCCGCGCGCCGGCGTGCTGCGCACACGCGAGTTCACGATGAAGGACGCCTACTCGTTCGACCGCGACGAGGAGGGGCTGAACGCCTCCTACGAGAAGCACATCGTCGCCTACGACCGCATCTTCGATCGCACCGGTCTGGAGTGGTACCGCGTCGAGTCCGACGTCGGGATGATGGGCGGCTCCGGCGCGCACGAGTACATGGCGCCGTGCGCGGCGGGGGAGGACGCGGTCGCGCTCGCGCCCGGCTATGCGGCGAACGTCGAGGTGGCCAGCGCCGATCCGCAGCCGGTCCAGCTGCCCGCGCCGCTGCCTGCGCCACAGGAGGTCCACACGCCCGGCCTGACGACCGTCGAGGAGGTCGCCGGCAACCTCGGCGTGCCCGCCGGCGCGCTGCTGAAGGCCTACCCGGTGATCGCCGAGGGGCGCGGGCTCGTGCTCGTCGTCGTGCGCGGCGACCACCGCGTCAACGAGATCAAGCTGCGCAACGCGCTCGGCGCCGACTGCCGCCCGGCGGGCCCCGAGGAGTTCGCGCAGAAGATCGGCCCGGCCGGCTTCATCGGCCCGGTCGGCGCGAACGCGCCGGTGCTGCTCGACGCGGCCGTCGGCGACGGCGGCTACGTGACGGGCGCCAACCGCGCCGACTTCCACCTGCGCGGCGTCGAGCCGGGCCGCGACTTCGCGTTCGAGCGGGCCGACGTGCGCTCGGTCGAGGCGGGGGACACGGTCGGCGGCCAGGCGATCCGCATCGAGACGGCGATCGAGCTGGCGAACATCTTCAAGCTCGGCACGCGCTACAGCGAGCCGCTCGGCGCCACCTACCTCGACGAGGCGGGCACGTCGAAGCCGATCGTGATGGGCTCCTACGGCATCGGGCCCGCGCGCATCGCCGCCGCCGCCGCCGAGCAGCAGGCCGACGAGGCCGGCATCGCATGGCCGCGTGCGCTGGCGCCGTTCGACGTCGAGCTGGTCGGGCTCGGCAGAGCCGGGACAGAGGAGCAGGCGTACGCCGACAAGCTCTACGACGAGCTGCGCGCGCTCGGCGCCGACGTGCTCTACGACGACCGCGATCTCGGCCCCGGCCAGAAGTTCGCCGACGCGGAGCTGCTCGGCTGCCCGCTGCGGGTCACCGTCGGCAAGCGCACGCTGTCCGGCGGCGAGCTGGAGCTGCAGCTGCGCCGCGGCCGCGAGACGCGCGCCGTGCCGCTCGAGGGGGCCGCCGAGGCGGTGCTCGAGCTGTGGCGGACGCTCCCGTAGAGAAGCGCCCGCTGACGGCGCGCCGCCTGCTCGGGCTCGACCGCTCCGGGCCGCCGCCGGCTGCCACGCTCGCCGGCGCTCCGCTCAACCCGTGGACGATCCCGAACGCGATCGGCTTCGCGCGGCTCGCGCTGATCCCGGTCTTCCTGGTCGTCGCGCTGTCGAGCGACGACGGCGTCGGCGCGCCGCAGGCGATCCTCTTCGCCGTCATCGGCTGGGGCGACTACGCCGACGGGATGGCCGCCCGCATCACGCGCCAGTACAGCCGCCTCGGCGCGCTGATGGACCCGGTCACCGACCGGCTGCTCGTGATCTGCGGCGTCGTCGTCAACTGGCACTTCGACCTGCTGCCGCGCTGGGCGCTCGCCGTGCTCGTCGCGCGCGAGCTGCTGATGCTGGCAATCGCCCGCTACGGCCTCAAGCACGGTGTCGACATCCGCATCAACTGGCCCGGGCGGCTCGCGGTCGCGCCCGTGATGGGCGGCCTGTTCTTCCCGCTGTGCGGGCTGCAGACGCTCGGCGAGGTGCTGCTGTACGCCGGCCTTGCGCTCGCGCTCACGGCGACGGTCCTCTACGTGCGAGACGGCATCCGCACCATGCGCAGCGCTAGACCCTCAAGCTGACGTTGAGGTTATGGCCGCGCGCGGCTATACTCGCGCGTCCCGCCAGTGAGGAACGGGAGACCCAGCGTGACGATGGACACCTTCCCGGACCTCGGCTCCCTGACCGATCAGGAGCTGAAGGACCTGATTCAGCAGCTCACCGAGGAGGAGCTGGAGATCTCCTACAAGCGCCGGATCCTGCACGGCAAGATCGACATCCTGCGCGCCGAGCTCGTCAACCGCCTGCGCAAGAAGCACGAAGGCGGCGAGGACGTCTTCTCCGGCGCCGACGTCGAGAAGCTCACGAACATCCTCGCGGGCCGCGGGCCCAAGCTGGACGAGGAGTAGCCGGCCGGGCTTCACCGCCCACCGGAGGGACCCGTGGCGCTCCACTGCCCCGAATGCGGCTTCGCGAACGCCGTCGGAGCCAACTACTGCCAGAAGTGCGGCGCGTTCCTGGCCGTCTCGGAGGGGACCGGTCACGAGACGACCGCGACCTACCGCATCGGCGAGACCGGCGAGATCGAGCCGGTCGCGCTCGAACAGGTCGTCGCGCGCGGCGCCGCGCTCGTGATCCGCTCCGGTGGCGGGCGTGCGGGCGAGAGCTTCGCGATCGACGGCGAGCGGCTGTCGATCGGCCGCCGCCCCGACAGCGACGTGTTCCTCGACGACGTGACCGTCTCGCGCGACCACGCGCTGCTCGTGCGGCGCGGCGACGACTGGTACCTCGACGACTGCGGCTCGCTCAACGGCACCTACGTGAACCGCACGCGGATCGAGTCCCACCGCCTGCAGGACGGCGACGAGCTGCAGGTCGGCAAGTACAAGCTCGCCTACCTGGCCCGCTGACGATGCCCCCGCACGCATCGGACACCGAGCTGGACCCGGCCGCCGTCGCGCACGACGCGGAGACGGAGGCGCCGGTCGACGCCACGGACGCCTCCGAAGCGGCTCCCGCTCCGCGCGTGCGGCAGAAGTCGCTGACGATCGGCGCGGTCTGCAAGGCGCTCAGACAGGAGTTCCCGGACATCTCGATCTCGAAGATCCGCTATCTCGAGGATCAGAAGCTGCTGACGCCGCGCCGCACACAGGGCGGCTACCGCCTCTACACGCAGAACGACGTCCAGCGCCTGCGCACCATCCTGCGCCTGCAGCGCGACGAGTTCCTGCCGCTGCGCGTGATCCGCCAGGAGCTGGCGGGCGGGCGCACCGACGGCGAGACGGCGCCGGAGCGGGCGTCGCAGGAACCGGACATCCGCCACCTGCGCCGCACGGCGGTCGCCGTCAAGGGCCCGGGCGCGGTCTACTCGCTCGAGGACGTCGTCGAGGAGACGGGCGCCGCGCCGAGACTCGTCGGCGAGCTGGAGGAGTTCGGCGTCATCAGAGGCGAGTCGCGCGCCGGTGTGCGCTACTACGACGAGACGGAGCGCGAGATCGTGCGCGCGGTCGCCGAGCTTGCGCGCTACGGCGTGGCCGGGCGCAACCTGCGCGTCTTCCGCACCTCGGCCGACCGCGAGGCGGCGCTGCTGCAGCAGATCCTCGCGCCGGCTTTGAGGTCGCGCAATCCGGAGCGGCGCAGAGAAGCGGTCGAGACGCTCGAGAACCTCGCCGCCGTCGCGACCTACCTCAAGCACCTGCTGCTGATACGCGACCTGCGCAGCATCGCGGGCTGACTCCGTACGCTGCGGCGCGTGCCGACGACGCGCGTCAGCCGCACGCTCGCGGCCTCGCCCGACGCGGTGTGGGCCGTGCTCGCCGACCCCTGGCACCAGGAGCGCTGGTGGCCGCGCGTCGTGCGGATGGAGGCGGTCGAGCAGGAGCGCTTCACGCAGGTGCTCGGCACGGCTGCCGGCAGAGGCGTGCGCGCCGACTACCGCGTGCTCGAGCGTGAGGAGCTGCGCCGGCTGACGTGGGAGCAGGAGCTGGCCGGCACGCCCTTCCAGCGGCTGTTGGCGGAGGCCGTCACGACGGTCGAGCTGGCGTCCGCGGACGGCGGCGCGACGACGGTGACGATCGAGCTGCGCCAGCGGCTGCTCGGCTGGTCGCGGCTCGCGCCGTTCCTGTTCAAGCGCGCGGCGCGCAGACAGCTCGCCGAGGCGCTCGCGGCGCTGGACGGCCTGCTCAGCCCGTCGGTCTGAGCGTGCCGCTGAGGACCACGGCGCCGGGGGTCGTCGGCGCAGCGGTCGCGCTCTCGCGCGTCACGAGCAGCGTCGCGTAGTCGGTCAGCTTCAGGCTCGGGGGCAGCGACGAGCTGACGGTGAAGGTGCCGGCCGAGGTGACCTTCGACGGGACGTAGCCCATGAATCTGCTCCCCGCGGAGCCCTGCAACCAGATCGCGTAGTAGTCCTGCGCGCCGTTGGCTGGGAGCTTCGCCGCCTCGACGGCCAGCAGGCGGCTGCCGTTCGGCGACTGCTGCACGAGCCCGGCGCCGATCGCTCTGCCGCCGGCGGGCGCTCTGAGGGCCGCGGCCGCGACCGGTTCTCGCGGCCGGCGCTCTGCTCGCGGCGGTGGTCGTCCCGCTCGTGCTGGTCGACCCCTGCCTGCTGGTGTTCGCCTGCGTCTGCGCGCCGTTGGTGGCGGATGTGGCGGATCTGCCGCCGTCGCCGCCGCCGATCAGGACGATCGCCAGCACGATCGCGAGCGCGGCCGCGCCGGCGATCAGGATCGCGCCGCCGAGGCGCGAGGGGCGCGGGCCGCTCGGGCCGCCCGGCTGTGCGGGCGCGTTGCCCGGAGGGCTGGGCGGGACCGTGCTGCCGGGCGCGGCCGGTGCGGCCGGTGCCGCGGCGGCGGGGATCGGCGTGGGCGCGGCCGCCGCGACGGCGACCGGCTGCGGCGTCACGGGCGCCGGCGCGATCGGAGCCGCGGCCAGCGCGGTCGCGACCTCGGCGTGCGCGGCGCTGCCGTTCGTCGCGGGCGCGACGGCGGACGCGGGCACCTCGGGCAGCTCCTCGCGCGCGATCGGCGCGAGCCGCTCGCGCAGCGCCTGCGCCCAACGACAGGCGGCGGGCGACTCGCCCAGCTCCGCGAACGCGACGATCCGCTCGCCGTCATCGAGCTGGCCGAGCATGTAGTCGACGATGCGGCCACGTGTCGCCTCGTCGACGTCGCCGGTGCCCGGCAGGCCGAACGCCGCGGTCCCGGCGACCGCGCGCTCGCGCACGGCCGCGGCGTCGAGCTTCAACGTCGCCGCGAGGTCGCCGTAGCCGCGACCCTGCACGAGGATCAGCTGCAGGACGGCGCGCTGGTCGGGGGGAAGCGTCTCCAGGCCGCTCACTGCCATCAAGCGTAGAGGACGGCGGCGCTCGGCCAAGCCGGTTCGCTCTATGGTTCCGCGCCGTGAGCGCCGAGCCCCAGCCCCCGACGTTCGACGCGCTCATCGGCATGCACGACGTGCACGTCGCCGACGACGGCTCGATCACCGCGACCGTCCCCGTCAGACCGGAGCTGAAGCAGCCGTTCGGGCTGGTCCACGGCGGCGTGTTCGCGTCGGTCGCCGAGTCGCTCGCCTCGATGGGCACGTTCCTCGGCGTCCACGAGCAGGGCATGCACGCGATGGGCCTGTCGAACAGCACGAGCTTCCTGCGCCCGATGTTCGACGGCACGATCCACGCGACTGCGCGCCCCTTCCACAGAGGCAGAACGACATGGCTGTGGGACGTCGAGATCCGCGACGACGACGACCGCCTGTGCGCGACGACGCGCATGACGATCGCGGTGCGCGAGCCGCGCAGCTGATGCGTGACGAGTTTCGGGTCCCTGAGAACCCAAAACTCGTCGAGCATCACCCTCCGTATCGATTCGTGATCGGCACGCGGCGGTCGCGGCCGAAGGCGCGGCTGGTGACCTTGATGCCGGGCGGGGCCTGGCGGCGCTTGTACTCGGCGCGGTCAACGAGCGCGATCACGCGGTCGACGTCGGCGGCGTCGAAGCCGCGCAACAGCAGTTGCTCGCGCCCGAGGTCGTCCTCGACGTAGGCGTCGAGGATCGGGTCGAGCACGGCGTAGGGGGGCAGCGAGTCCTCGTCGCGCTGGTCGGGGCGCAGCTCGGCGCTCGGTGCGCGGTCGATGATCGACCGCGGGATGCGCTCCCCGCCCGCGACCTCGTTGACGTGCCGCGCAAGCTCGTAGACGACGGTCTTCGGGCAGTCCTTGATCACCGCGAGCCCGCCGGCGAGGTCGCCGTAGAGCGTCGAGTAGCCGACCGACATCTCCGACTTGTTGCCGGTCGCGAGCACGAGCCAGCCGAACTTGTTCGACAGCGCCATCACGAGGTTGCCGCGGATGCGCGCCTGGACGTTCTCCTCGGCGAGGCCGGGCTCGGTGCCGGCGAAGACCTCGGCGAGGGCGGCGTCGTAGGCGCGCATCGCCGACTCGATCGGCAGCTCGAACAGGTCGACGCCGAGGTGCCTGGCGAGCGTGCGCGCGTCCTCCTGCGTCTCCGCAGACGAGTACGGCGACGGCATCACGACGGCCGCGACGCCCTCGGGGCCGAGTGCGTCGGCGGCGATGCAGACGACGAGGGCGGAGTCGATCCCGCCGGAGAGGCCGAGCACGACGCGTCTGAAGCCGTTCTTGCCGACGTAGTCGCGCAGGCCGGTGACGAGCGCGCCGTAGACCTCGGCGGCCGGCGCGAGCAGCGGCGCGATCGCGCCGCCGACGTGGTCCTCCGGCGCGCCGTCGGCGGCCGGCTGCGGGAGCGCTAGCCGCGCCAGCGTCGGCACCGCCTCGCGCGCCTCGCGCGCCGGTGCCCGCTGGCGCGCGTCGCGCAGCCGCTGCGTCTGCGCCGCCTCGAGGTCGATCGTCGCGAACAGCAGCTCCTCGGTGAACTGGCCCGCGCGCGCGATCGTCTCGCCCTCGTGGTCGAGCACGAGCGAGTGGCCGTCGAAGACCAGCTCGTCCTGCCCGCCGACGAGCGCGCAGAAGGCGATCGCGCAGAGGTTGTCGCGCGCGCGCTGGGCGAGCATCCGCTCGCGCTCCAGGCCCTTGCCGCGGTGGTAGGGCGAGGCGGAGACGTTGACGATCAGCGTCGCGCCGGCGCGCGCCTCGAGCGACGCCGGCGGCCCCGGCTCCCAGATGTCCTCGCAGATCGTCAGGCCGACCTTGTGGCCGCCCAGCTCGATCAGCGCAGGGCCGGTGCCGCTCTGGAAGTAGCGCTGCTCGTCGAAGACGCCGTAGTTGGGCAGGTGGACCTTGCGGTAGACGGCCTGCACGGCGCCGTCGGCGAGCACCGCCAGCGCGTTGTAGACGTCGTCCTCGCGCTCGGGGAAGCCGACGAGCGCGACGATCCCGGTCGTCGCGGCGGCGATGCGGTCGAGCGCCGCGCGCGCGTCGCGCAGGAAGTGCTCCTTGAGCAGCAGGTCCTCGGGCGGGTAGCCGGTCAGCGCCAGCTCGGGGAAGAGGACGAGCTGCGCGCCCCCGTCGCGGGCGCGGCCGATCGCGTCGAGGATCGCGCGCTCGTTGCCGGCGATGTCGCCCACGACGGCGTTCATCTGGCAGAGCGCGATGCTCAGGGGGCCGCTCGCAGGTGCCATGGGCGGGATCATCGCAACCGCCGATGCGCGATGACGGGCGCCCGCGTGCAGGCGCCGCGCGCTCAGCCGCCGCCGCTGCGCCCGAGCCAGTAGTTCGCGAACTGCGAGAGCGCCGGGTCCGACGCGCTCGGCGCGCGCAGCTCCCGCCGCCAGGCGAGCGCGGTCACGCCGTTCGCGCCCGGCCGGTAGCCGAGGATCACGGCGGCCCCGTTGGCCGCCAGCACCGGGTCGAACGAGCCGCTGACCTGCTGCTGCAGCGCGCGCAGCGCAGGCGGCGGGGCGCCCGTCCCGCCATACAGCAGCACGACGTCGCCGACCTGCAGCGCGTGCAGGACCTGGTCCTGGCTCAGGCGGGTGCCGTCGCGCTTGATCGCCGCGGGCGTCTGCGCGCGACGCTGGTTCGCGACCGGCTGGCCGGGGCCCTGCACGACGCCCGGAGCGTTGTGCACCGGCGAGCTGTCGCGGCCCTCGAAGAACAGCAGCACCAGCACGAAGCCGCCGATCGCGACGAGCAGCGTCAGCAGCCCGAGGCCGATGCGGCGCAGCCGGTTGTGCGACGGTCTGGGGGACGGGCTGGCGGACTCCATGGACGTTGACGTGGACGATGCCACGCCGGGCCGACGGAGCGTCAGCTCGCCGTGCCCGCCTGCGCCGCGAGGCGGCCGTTGCTGCTCGCCGTGCGGCGCCGCGAGCCGCGTCTGCGCCCGCCGCGTCGCGGCGGCAGGCCTGCGGCGACGGCAAGCTCGTCGAGCGCTTCGGCGAGCTGCGCGGCGAGCAGCTCGAGGTCGGGGAGCGCGTCGAAGTCGGCGTTGAGCCCGAACGCGAGCGTGCCGTCGTAGCTCATGATCGCGATCCCCAGCGCGAGGTTCTGGGCGAGCGGCACCATCGGGTAGATCGCGCGCATGCGGCGCCCGAGCACGAACAGCGGGAACTGCGGGCCGGGGACGTTCGTGACGACGAGGTTGAAGTAGCGCTGGCGCGCCTGCAGTCGCGCCGCCTGCGCCATCACGGTCGGCGGCGCGAAGCCGGTCAGCTCCGTCAGCAGGCGCGCGCCGACCGCCTGGTGGGACTCCTTCAGGCCCTCCATCTCGCCGCGCACGAGCGCGAGCCGCTCGATCGGGTCGGTCTCGCCGACCGGCAGGCTGGCCCACACGGCCGCGACCTGGTTGCCGAGCGCGCCGCGCGCCTCCTCGCTGCGCACGGAGACTGGGATCATCGCGCGCAGCAGCAGATCGATCGTCGGATGCCCGTGCGCCCGCAGGTAGCGGCCGAGGCCGCCGGCGACGGTCGCCAGCACGACGTCGTTGACGGTCCCGCCGAGCGCGTTCTTGATCGCCTTGATGCGGTCGAGATCCTCCTCGGCCCACGTGAAGCGGCGATGCGGCCCGATCGGCACGTTGAGCGGGCTCGGCGGGGCGCTGCGCGCACCCGGCAGCGTGAACGAGCCGACCGCCGTCAGGTCGCCGAGCAACTCCTTCGCGACGCGCCGCGGGCGGCTCACGAGCGCGCGCATGCCGCGCACCACCTCGGCCGGCACGGTCGCGCGCTCCAGCAGCGCGTCGGCCAGCAGCTGGGCGCCGCTCGGCAGCGGGCGCGGGACCCACGGCTGCTCGGGCCCGGGCGTCGGCGCCGGGTCGGCGGTCACGTCGAACAGCACCGTCGTGATGTCGACCCCGGAGATCCCGTCCACGAGCGCGTGGTGCGTCTTGGCGAGGATCGCGAAGCGGCCGTCTTCGAGCCCCTCGACGAGCCACAGCTCCCACAGCGGCTTGTTGCGGTCGAGCTGCTGGGAGAAGGCGCGGCCGGCGAGGTGCTTGAGCTGCTCGTCGCTGCCCGGCGGCGGCAGCGCGTGGTGCTGCACGTGGTAGCGGGTGTTGAAGTGCGGATCGTCCACCCACACGGGGCGACCTTGGCCGAACGGGACGAACGCCAGCCGCTGGCGGTAGCGCGGCACGAGGTGCAGGCGCGCCTCGACGTGCCCGACCAGCTCGTCGTGCGTCGGCGGCGGGCCGTCGAACACCATGCAGGACGCGACGTGCATGTGCGTCGCAGCGTCGTGCTCGAGATGCAGGAAGGAGCTGTCGAGCCCCGTGAGGCGGTCGCGGTTGGCCACGCAGCCATTGTGGCAGCCCAGCCAAGTGTGCGATTGGGCACACTGCCGCCTCGACGGGACCTGTACCCTGCCTGGGTCATCGACTTGCCGAGTCGTCGCTGCCCGGTGTGGCGACGAGCGGGGGAACCACTGCCGAGCGAGTGCGATCCGCTCGGCTGGGGCGAATCTGCGGCTGCTGCCGCAGTAGCGCGATTGTCGCGCCTTCATTCACCGTGAATGCAGGCGCAATCAAGACAGTTTCGCGAGCCCGACAGCTAACCCCGTAGGCGCGGTCGAACCGAAGGAGGCACGACCTGTTGCGCTCGCAACGAGCGGGTCGCATCGCGCCGCGGCATGCCGCGATCGGTGCGCTCGCACTTGGAACGACCCTGTCCGTCACGGCGCTCGCGTTGGCCAAGCCCACGCAGGCGCCTGGTTCGTCCACCGTCCCGCCCGCCCCGGTGCTGCGGGACCCGACCCTGCGACTCGGCCAGCGCGCCGACGTGCGCGGGCGCTTCCCGGCGGCTGACGCCGGCCGCAGCGTGGCGTTGCAGTTCGCGCCGCGCGGCGCGCGCTGGCGGCCGCTCGCGACGGCGACGCTCGACGCCGGCGGCCGCTACCGCTTCCGCGTCCGCCTGGAACGCTCGGGCGCGCTGCGGATCGTGCTGCTGCCCGAAGGCGCGGCGGCCGCGGCGGCCGTCGCGCCTGCCGGCGCGTCGCCGGCTAGTCGCGCGCTGCGGGTCGCCGTCGCCGGCCGGCTCGTGGTCGGCCGGCGCGGCCTCGAGGTGCGCGCCGGCGGAGCCGCGCACGTGCACGGCACCCTGCTGCCGCGCCTGCACGGGCGCCGGATCGTCGTCGAGACGGGCTCCGGCGGCCGCTGGCGCGTCGTCGCACGCGCCCGCACGCGCGCCAACGGCCACTTCGACGCGCGCGTCGCCGCCGGCGGTGCCGGTGCGCAGCAGCTGCGCGTGCGTTTCGCGGGCGACGGCCGCAACGCCGCCACGCGCGCCGGCGCCGGCACGCTGCGCGCGTTCCGCCCGACGCTCGCGTCGTGGTACGACCTGTACGGCGGCGCGCTCGCGTGCGGCGGGACGCTCGGCTACGGCACGCTCGGCGTCGCGAACAAGACGCTGCCGTGCGGCACGCGCGTGACGCTGCGCTACCGCGGCCGTGAGGTCACGGTCCCGGTGATCGACCGCGGTCCGTACGTCGGCGGGCGCGAATGGGACCTGACGGGCGCGACGGCGCGCCGGCTCGGGTTCGACGGCGTCGGCGTGGTGTGGAGCACGCGGTAGAACACACGTTCGTGTGATCCGGCCGGCCGGCGGCGTACTCTCGGAGCTGCAGATGTCCGAGGGTTCGCCGCCGCCCGCCGCGCCCAAGCGCGTGATCGCGCACCTCGACTGCGACGCCTTCTACGCGTCGGTCGAGCTGCTGCGGCGCCCCGAGCTGCGCGGCAAGGCGGTGATCGTCGCCGGCTCGGGGCCGCGCGCCGTCGTCACGACCGCCTCCTACGAGGCGCGCAGATACGGCGTCGGCTCTGCGATGCCGGCGTCGCGGGCGCGGCGCCTGTGCCCGCACGCGATCGTGCTGCCGCCCGACTTCGAGGCCTACCGCGCGACCTCGCGCGCCGTCTGGGAGATCGTGACCGAGCGGCTCGGCGCGCTCCAGCACCTCGGCCTCGACGAGGCCTACGCCGATCTGACCGGCGTCGAGAAGCCGCTGCGCGTACTGCGCGAGCTGGTCGCGGATGTGCTTGAGCGGACCGGCATCTCGCTGTCGGTCGGCGTCGCGCCCAACCGCCTGATCGCGAAGATCTGCAGCGACCTCGGCAAGCCGAGAGGGTTCGTCGCGATGGGACGCGAGGAGGCGGCGGAGCGCTTCGCGAGCGACCCGCCGAGCCGGCTGCCGGGGATCGGCCCGAAGACGGCCGAGCGGCTGCGCGCGCACGGGATCGAGACGATCGGCCAGCTCCAGCGGATGCCCGAGGCCGAGCTGGCCGCCCGCTTCGGCGCGCGCCACGGCCGCGAGCTGCACGCGAGGGCGTGGTTCCACGACGACTCGCCGGTGAGCACCGATCGCGTGCTGAAGTCGCGCTCGAACGAGCGCACCTTCGACGAGGACATCGCGTCGCTCTCCGAGCTGGAGGAGATCCTGCGCCGGCTCGCGCGCGAGCTGTGCGAGGGGCTCGCGAGACGCGGCAAGCGCGGGCGCACGATCGGCATCAAGGTGCGCCTCGACGACTGGACGAACGTGACGCGGGCGCGCACGCTCGACGCGCCGACGTGCGACGCCGAGGTCGTGACCGGCGTCGCGCTGGAGCTGCTGCGCGCCTATGCGCCGTCGCGGCCGGTGCGGCTGCTGGGCGTGCGGATGGCGTCGTTCGCGGAGGACGGTGACGCGGCGGCCGGGGCGGAGGCGGGCGCGCCGCCGCCGAGCGACCAGCTCGCGCTGCCGATAGAGGCCGCCGCTCAGTAGAGCGCGGCGGCGAGGCGCCGGCGCGCGTCGCGCGCGAGCGGGTGCTCGACGCCGAGCTCGTCGAGCACGCCGACGACGACCTTGCGGACCTCGTCCTTCGCGCCGTCGGCGCTCGGCAGCGCGGCGATCAGCAGGTCGAGCGCGCGCTCGTGCTCGCCGGCGTCGAGCGCGGCGAACGCGTCCCCGAGGTCCGGCGTGCCGGCCTGCTGGAGCTTGATGCGGGCGGCGAGGCCGGCGCCGCCGAAGTCCCCGGGGGCCAGGTCGAGCAGCTCGAGCGCCTCGTCGTCCTCGCCGCGCGCGTGCAGCAGGCGGGCGAGCGGCACGAGCGCGTCGGCGCGGTTGGGCTCCAGCTCGAGCGCCTTGCGCAGCGAGGCCTCGTCGCCGGCGGCCGCGAGCGTCTCGGCCTCCGAGGGGACGAGCCCGTCGAGGAAGCGGTCGACCTGCGCGCGCGGCTGCGCGCCGGTGAACTCGGCGGCGATGCGGCCGTCCTTGAACGCCTTGACGGCCGGGATGCCCTGGATCCCGAAGGCGCGCGAGATCGTCGGGTTTCTGTCGGTGTCGAGCTTTGCGAGTGCGATCGTGCCCTTGCGTGCGGTGATCGCCTGCTCCAGCACGGGCGTGAGCTGGCGGCACGGCCCGCACCACTCGGCCCAGAAGTCGACGACGACCGGCATCGTGCGCGAGCGGTCGACGACCTGGGCCTCGAAGTCCTGTTCGGTGACGTCGAAGATCATGTCTGATGAGGGTAGTGATACGACTCCGTCGATGACCGAACGGATCGTTGTGCGCGATGGGGTGGAGCTGGCGGTCGAGGAGGCCGGGCCGGCGGACGGGATCCCGGTCGTGCTGCTGCACGGCCTGACCGCGACGCGCCGCTACGTGGTGATGGGCTCGAAGGCGCTGGAGCGCGGGGGGCACCGCGTCGTGTCGTATGACGCGCGGGGGCATGGCAGATCCTCGCCGGCGCGCTCGTACCGCTACGCGGACCTCGCCGGGGACCTGCTCGCGGTGATGGACGCGTGCGGGGTCGAGCGCGCCGTGCTGGCGGGCGCCTCGATGGGCGCGCACACGCTGCTGCGCGTCGCGCTGGACGCGCCGGAGCGGGTTGCCGGGATCGTCGCGATCACGCCAGCGTTCGACCCTGACGTGCCGGCGGACCTCGAGCGCTGGGACGACCTCGCGCACGGGATGCGGAGGGGCGGGATCGAGGGCTTCGTCGAGGCGTACCGGATCGAGGACGAGGTGCCGGAGGCGTGGGTCGAGACCGTGCGGACCGTCTTGCGCCAGCGGATGTCGCAGCACGCGCATCTCGGCGCGGTCGCCGACGCGCTGCAGGCCGTCCCGCGCTCGCAGCCGTTCGCCGCGCTCTCCGAGCTGGCCGCGATCGACGTCCCCACGGTCGTCGTCGCAAGCCGCGACGAGGCTGACCCTGGCCACCCGCTCGCCGTCGGCGAGGCCTACGCCGCCGCGATCCCCGGTGCCCGCCTCCTGACCGAGGAGCCCGGCAGATCCCCGCTCGCCTGGCAGGGCGGCCAGCTGTCGCGGGTGATCGCGGAGCTGGCAGCAGAAGCGCGATAGCCTGGCCGAGTGGCTGAGCCGGTCGATGACGCGACACGCCAAGAGCTGATCGAGCTGCTCCAGCAGGTCATGAAGCCCGAGTACGTGCCCGTCTGGCTCGATCGGCGGGTGCCGGTGCTTGACGGTGCCACGCCGAACGAGCTGCTTGCTCGTGGTGAGTACCGAGCCGTCGCGGATGTCGTGTCCGAGCTGCTGTACCCAGGCTGCACATGAGTCGTCTCGAGCGGTAGCGGTTCGCGTCGATGCACGACTTCCAGGCTCTCCCTCCCGACTTGCCGGCACCGGTCGACGACGGCGCCGCGGACCATCTGCCGGGCCTGCGGCTGCCGGCGCTCGCGCTGCGGTCGACGCGGGGCGGGGAGGCGGATCTGGCGACGGTCGCGGCGGCGGCAAGCACGCTCGTGCTCTACGTCTACCCGCGCACCGGCACGCCCGGGCAGCCGTCGCCGGACGGCTGGGACGCGATCCCGGGCGCGCGGGGGTGCACGCCGCAGAGCTGCGCGTTCCGCGACCACCACGCGGAGCTGCGGACGCTCGGCGCGGACGTGCTCGGGCTGAGCGCGCAGCCGGCGGCGGAGCAGGCGGAGTTCGCGGCGCGCGAGCACCTGCCGTTCGCGCTGCTGTCCGATCCGGAGCTGCGGCTGGCAGAGGCGCTGAGGGTGCCGACGTTCGAGGCGGACGGGATGCGGCTCTACAAGCGCATCACGCTGATCGCCGGCGCCGACGGCGCGATCGCGAAGGTCTTCTATCCGGTGTTCCCGCCGGACCGCAACGCCGCCGACGTGCTCGTGTGGCTGCGCGAGCGGCGCTGAGCGTCCCGCATCGCTGCCATCATCGGTCGCATGGCCGAAGATCCGTTCGCCGCCGCGATCACGAGCCAGAGCCAGCTGCGCGAGCTGTACGAGCAGCCGCTCGAGCGCGCCGTGCGCAAGCAACTCGACCGCCTCGACGAGATGGCGCGGCGGCTGATCGCGGTCGCGCCGATCGTGCTCGTCGCGAGCCACGACGCCGACGGCCGCTGCGACGTCACGCCGCGCGGCGGGCAGCCCGGCTTCGTCACCGTGCTCGACGACGACCACCTCGCGATCCCCGACGCGACCGGCAACAACCGCCTCGACACGCTGCAGAACGTCGTCGCGACCGGTCACGCCGGCCTGATCTTCCTGATCCCCGGCCGCGACCAGACGCTGCGTGTCAACGGCACGGCCTGCATCACCGCCGACCCCGGCGTGCTCGACCGCCTCGCACCCGTCGGCAAGCCGCCCCGCAGCGCGATCGTCGTCGCCGCCGACGAGGTCTTCACCCACTGCCCGAAGGCGTTCGTCCGCTCGAGACTGTGGGACCCGGACACGTGGCCAGCACCCGCAGACCAGCCGAGCCCCGCCGAGGTCGCCCACGCCCACCTGCGCGACCCGGCGCTCACCGTCGAGGACGTCGAGCACCAGCAGGCGGAGAGCCTGCGCGCGCGGTTGGCATAGCGGCCCGGCGCAAGTCCGGGGGCCAACACGCCCCGGAAAACACCACTTCAACGCTCTTTTTATCGCTTTTCTACAACTTCCGCCCGGCGGAACGTTGTCGCCAGACGAGGACACGCACTCAAGCGCTGGGGACACTTGTGGTTATGGAGTGTCACCGTCAGGTCTCGACCATCGACAGACCAGGGCGATGGTGACGGTGGCCGCGATTACCGCGCTGGACGCGATCGACGTTATGGTGGCGTTCGTCGTGCTCGTGGCATGGGTGGCGGCCGGCGTGGCTGGCGAACGCGACTTCAAGGTCAGGATCAGCCTGTTTCCGCCGTCGATCTCGCTGGAGGTCAAGACGCCTCCCGATCGCGGTCGGCCGGGTGGACGCCCGTAGCGCTCGTGCTGCTTCGCGAAGCGCCGGGCAGGACCGCCCCACGCGGTAGCGAACGGAGCGAAGTGGGGTAGGCAGGACTTCACCGACGCCGACACGGAGGAGCCGCGATGCACAAGGTCAGGACCGGGGACGAGGGCATCCATGCCGCTGCGTACGCGGGGCGGTGGGTGGACCATCCGGTGCCGAAGTTCGCGATCCCCGCGCATGGGATCAGCGCCGACGCCGCCTACTGCCTCGTGCACGACGAGCTGAACCTCGACGGCAACCCGGCGCTCAACCTCGCGTCGTTCGTGACGCCGTGGATGGAGCCGCAGGCGGACAAGCTCGCGGCCGAGACGCTCGGCAAGAACATGATCGACCAGGACGAGTACCCGCAGACGGAGGCGATCCACGAGCGCGTCGTGACGATGGTCGGCCGCCTCTTCCACGCCCCGAACGACGAGACGCCGGTCGGCACCGCGACGATCGGCTCGTCCGAGGCGATCATGCTCGCGATGCTCGCGCACCGCCAGTCGTGGCGCGACCGGCGCAGAGCCGCGGGCCTGTCGATCGACAGACCGAACCTCGTGGTCGGCGCCGACGTGCACACCTGCTGGGAGAAGTTCACGCGCTACTTCGACGTCGAGCCGCGCGTCGTGCCGATGACGGAGGAGTCGTTCACGCTCTCCGCGGCCGACGTGGAGGCGCACGTCGACGAGAACACGATCGCCGTCGGCGGCCTGCTCGGCACGACCTTCACCGGCCAGATCGACCAGCTGGGGGAGATCGACGCGCTCCTCCTGCGCCTCAGAGCCGACAAGGGCTGGCACATCCCGCTGCACATCGACGCCGCCAGCGGCGGCTTCCTCGCGCCCTTCACGCGACCGGAGCTGGCGTGGGACTTCCGCCTCGAGAGCGTCCGCTCGATCAACGTCTCCAACCACAAGTTCGGGCTCGTCTACCCGGGCATGGGGACGGTCGTCTTCCGCGACAGATCCGACCTGCCGGAGGAGCTCGTCTTCCACATCAACTACCTCGGCGGCGACATGCCGAACTACTCGCTGAACTTCTCGCGGCCGAGCAACAGCGTGATCCTCCAGTACTACAACTTCCTGCGCCTCGGCCGGGAGGGCTACGCGCGCATCGCACGGGCGATGATCGACAACGCGCAGGCGCTGACCGAGGGCCTGCTCGCGACGGGCGCGTTCGAGGCGCTGCACGACCGCAGAAGCTTCCCGGTCGTCGTCGTGCGCGCGAAGGACCCCGAGCGTGACGACGTCTACAAGCTGTCGGACCGGCTGCGCGAGCGCGGCTGGATCGTCCCGGCCTACTCGATGCCGCCGAACGCGGAGCACGTCGAGGTGCTGCGGATGGTCGTGAAGGAGAGCTTCAGCCGCGACATGGTCGACCTGCTGCTCGACGACATGAGACGGGCGCTCGCGAACGGCGAGAGCAGCTCGCGCGACAACGCGCCCGCGAAGGGCGAGAGAACGCGGCCGGTCTGCTGAGCCGCAACGCCGCCGTCGGTCTGCCTATGCGATGCTTAGGCAGATGGCGGCGCGCACCCTGACGATCGGCGAGGCGGCGAGCGCGCTCGGGGTCAGCCCCGACACGCTGCGCCGCTGGGATCGCGCGGGCAGACTGAGAACCGTCCGCGACGAGCGCAACCGCCGGCTCGTCCCGCGCAGCGAGGTCGAGCGCCTCAGCGCGCGCCCGCGCCGCCACCGCACCGACGACCAGCTGTCGGCGCGCAACCGCTTCACCGGCATCGTGCGCTCGGTCGAGGTCGACGGCGTGATGGCGCTCGTCGAGCTCAAGGCGGGGCCGTTCCTCGTGACGGCCGCGATCACGCGCGACTCCGTCGAGGAGCTGGGGCTCGCGCCGGGCGTCGTGGCGACGGCGACCGTGAAGGCGACGTCCGTGATGATCGACCGAAGGGATTGAGGGTGAGGAAGCATCTGGCGGCCGCGCTGTTGGCGGCGATGACTGCTGCAGCGATGACCGCGTGCGGCAGCTCGGGCACCGCGAGCACGAACGGCGGCGGAGGCGGACCGCTCGTCGTCTCTGCGGCGTCGTCGCTGACGGACGCCTTCAACGCGTACGCCAGATCGTTCGACGGCGGCGCCGTGCGCTTCTCGTTCGCCGGCTCCGACCAGCTCGCCGCGCAGATCCGCCAGGGCGTCAAGCCCGACGTGTTCGCCTCCGCCAACACGAGACTGCCCGACGCGCTGCACAGAGAAGGCCTCGTCGGCAGACCGGTCGTGTTCGCCGGCAACCGGCTCGTGATCGCGGTGCCCGCGAGCGGCGCGAAGGTCGCGAGCCTCGCCGACCTCGCCAAGCCCGGCACGACGATCGCGATCGGCTCGGCCAGCGTGCCGATCGGCACCTACACGCGCACCGTGCTCGGGCGCCTCGGGCCGGCGCAGGCCAGAGCAGTGCTCGCGAACGTCAGATCGGACGAGCCCGACGTCAAGGGGATCGTCGGCAAGCTCGCGGAGGGCGCCGTCGACGCCGGCTTCGTCTACGTCACCGACGTGACGGCGGCGGACGGGAAGCTGAGAGCGATCGAGCTGCCGGCCTCGCTGCAGCCGCACGTCGCATACGGCGCGGCCGTCGTGACGGGCGCCGCGCATCCGCAGGCGGCGCGCCGCTTCCTCGCCGGGCTGCTGAGCGGCAAGGGCGCCGCGGCGCTGCGCGCGGCCGGCTTCGAGCCGCCGCCGGGTGGATGAGCCGCCCCGGCTGGTTCCCCGCGCTGCTGGTGCTCGCGCTCGCCGTCGCGCTGACGTTCCTGACGCTTCCGGTCGTCGCGATCTTCGTGCACAGCAGCCCGCGCGAGCTGGTCGCGCAGCTCGGCGACCCGGCCGCGCGCGACGCGCTGCGGCTGAGCCTGGAGACGACGACGATCGCGGTCGTCGCGATCGTGCTCGTGGGGACGCCGGCGGCCTACTTCCTCGCGACGCGCGCGTTTCGCGGCCGTGCGCTGGTCGTCACGCTGCTGGAGCTGCCGCTCGTGCTGCCGCCGGCCGTCGCGGGGATCGGGCTGCTCGCGGCGCTCGGGCCGCACGGGCTGCTCGGCGGCTGGCTGCAGGACGCCGGGATTGCGCTCGTGCTGCAGACGGCCGGCGTCGTCGTGGCGCTGATCTTCGTCGCGGCGCCGTTTCACCTGCGCGCCGCGCAAAGCGCGTTCGAGGCCGTCGACCCGCGCTGGCGCGAGGCGTCGCGGACGCTGGGGGCGGGGGAGGCGCGCACGTTCGCGCGCGTCGTCGTGCCGGCGGCGCTGCCGGGCCTCGGCGCCGGGCTCGCGCTCGCATGGGGGCGTGCGCTCGGCGAGTTCGGCGCGACGCTGATGTTCGCCGGCTCGTTCCGCGGCATCACGCAGACGGCGCCGCTCGCGATCTATGCCGACTTCGCGACGAACTTCGACGGCGCGATCGCGCTGTCGGCCGTGCTCGTCGCCGTCTCCGCCGCCCTCCTGCTGGGCATGAAGCTGCTCACGCGCGATGCTCTCGCTCGCGTGTGAGGCGCGCGTCGGCGCGGTCGAGCTCGACCTCGCGCTCGACGTCCCCGACGGCGGCTGCCTCGCGCTCGCGGGCCCGTCCGGCGCGGGCAAGACGAGCGTCCTGCGGATCGTCGCCGGGCTGCTGACGCCGCAGCGCGGGCGGATCGCCTGCGGCCCGGAGACGTGGCTCGACACGGACGCCGGGATCGACGTCGCGCCCGAGCGCCGCCGCTGCGGCTACGTCTTCCAGGACTACGCGCTGTTCGGCCATCTGAGCGCGTGGCGCAACGTCGCCTACGGCCTGCGCGGCGTGCCGCGGGCGCGGCGGCGGATGGACGCGCTCGAGCTGCTCGAGCGCTTCGGCGTCGCGCAGCTCGCCGACGCGCGGCCGGGCATGCTCTCCGGCGGGGAGCGCCAGCGCGTGGCGCTCGCGCGGGCGCTCGCCGCGCGCCCGCGCGTGCTGCTGCTGGACGAGCCGCTCGCGGCGCTCGACGCCACCAGCGCCGCCGCGGCCGGGCGCGAGCTGGCGGTCCTGCTGCGCGAGCTGCGGGTGCCGGCGCTGCTCGTCACGCACGACTTCGCCGAGGCGGCGCTGCTGGGCGACGCGGTCGCGGTGCTCGACGCCGGGCGGATCGTGCAGCGCGGCAGCGCCGCCGAGCTGGCGGCCGCTCCCGCCTCCGCGTTCGTCGCCGACCTGACGGGCGCGATCGTGCTGCGCGGCCGCGCGCAGGCGGGCGACGACGGCCTCACGCGCGTCGCCCTCGACGGCGGCGGGGAGGTCGTCGCGCTCGCGCCCGCGAGCGGCGAGGTGGCGGTCTCGGTGCACCCGTGGGAGATCGCGCTGGAGCCGGCCGGCAGCGAGCGCTCCGGCTCGGCGCGCAACCGGCTCGATGTCGAGGTGCTGTCGGTCACCGAGATCGGCAACCGCGTGCGCGTCGGCCTCGCGGCGCCGCAGCCGCTCGCGGCCGAGCTGACAGGCGCCTCGGCGGACCAGCTCGGGCTCGCGCCGGGTGCGCGGGTGGTGGCGAGCTGGAAGGCCGCCGCGACGCGCGTGATGCCGCGCTGACGACAGGAGCGCGCGACTCTCTCGGGGCTCCGCGCGTTGCCGCTGGCGCGGAGCCCCGAGGCAGTCGCGTCAGTGCTCGGTGCGGTCGCGCGCGGCGCGCACGGCGCCTTCGACCGAGTGCGTGCGCACCAGCGCGTCGCGCAGCGCCTCGATCTCCGCACGCTTGAAGCGGGCGTCCTGCGGCAGCTCGCCGCCGGCGAGGTCGTGGGGGAAGGACAGCCGGCTCGCCCAGCGCTCGAGTGCCGCCGGCGGCACGCCGAGCAGCGCCGCCGCTTCGGCGCAGCTGAGGTCCTCGACGTCCTCTTGGCGGGCGTAGGTTGTCGCGTAGCCGCTCATCGGTCGTCACCGTAAACGAGCAGTACCGCCCCTGCCAAGCCGAAACATGAATAAAAACAGCCGGAACCTCCATGAAACATGAAATAGTCACCGGTAAGCACAGTTTCAGCGTTCAAGAGAACGGTTACGTCTTGCTCACCGAAATGATGTGACGTCAAATGGTGACACGGTCGAGATGCGTCGCCGGGGCGTCGCCCACGCTACGTTCGGGGTAGTCAGCAGGCAGGCCCCGAACGAGGAGGAGCGATGAGTCAGGACCCGCGCTACGAGCAGGACGAGACCGACGCAGCCGCGGCGGAGGCCGCTCAGATCGGCGGCGTCGCAGGCGACGAGGAGCTCGATCCGGCGCAGCGCGCGGTGATCGAGGGCGGCGGCGGGGAGGCCGAGGGCTTCGAGCTGGCCGAGGAGGCGCTGGTCGACCACGCGAGCCACGGCGACCAGCAGGCGGCCCACGCGATCCTCCACGACCAGGGGCGCGACGAGCAGGCCGGCACGGCGGACGACGCCGAGGCCGACCACGAGCGCAGCAGCGAGCGCAAGGAGAACAACGACTGGTGACGTGACGTCGTCCGCAGGCGATCCGCTTGCGGACGCCGCAGGGCGAAAGCCCGAGTCCGCGCTGCCGGCGCGCGTCAGCCGGCTTCGACTGCGGCGGGATCGTCGACGATCTCGAGCCGCTCGTCGAGCCGCGTCATCTCGATGATGCGCTGGACCGTGTCCGAGCCGCGCACGATCACCAGCCGGCGCGCCTGCTCGCGCGCGCGGCCGTCGGCCGCGAGGATCACGCGCAGGCCGGTCGAGTCCATGAACGCCAGCTCGCGCAGGTCCAGCACGATCGTGGCCGGCGGCTCGCGCTCGATGCGCTCCAGCTCCTGCTCCACGTCGGCCGCGCCGGCGATGTCGAGCTCGCCGGTCAGGGCCAGGCGCACCGTCGTGCCCTCAACTGCGGTCGTGAGATCGAGGAGCTTCATCGCGCGAGAGCCACGATAGCGGCTCGGCGAGTCCCGGTGGGGGAGTCCGCTTGGGGGCGGGGACGACGCTTCGGGCCGGTCGCCCCCGCGCGCGGCATCGGTCAAGCGAGGCCCTCGGCCTCGTACTCGCGCAGGTAGCCCTCGAACAGGCGCCGATGGCCCTCCTCGTCGTGGAGGATCGCGATGACCATGTCCTGCGTGACCCAGTCGACGCCGTCGGTCAGCTCGATGATGCGGTTGTAGTGCTCGATCGCACCCGTCTCGGCCTCGATCACGCCGCGGATCACGTGCACGATGTCGGTCTGGTGCTCGGGCGGCTGCAGGTAGGTCTGCTCGGGCGTGAAGTCGAGCGATCCCGGCACCACGCCGTACAGCTCCTTGATGCGGTTCGCGTACTGCTGCGCGTGGCCGAGCTCCTCCTGGATGTCCTCGGCGAGCGACTCGACGATCTCCTGGGCGCGCACGCCGTCCGGGTTGATCGAGTTGGCGAGGTAGCTCATGACCGTCTCGAGCTCCATCCAGTACGCCTTTCTGAGCAGCTCGAGGATCTCCTCGCGCTGCTCCGTCTTCTCGTCGGAGAGGATGCCCTGCGAGCTTGAGCGGACGGTCATCGGGAGGCGCCTCCATCGGTCGGGTCTGTCGCAGGAGGGATACCCGCGGGCGGCCTGCGGAAACGCGCGGGAGCGGGGGAGTCGCTCCGGCGCGCGCCAGCTCACTCGGGCGATCTGCGGCGGCGCGTCGCCGGCGCCACGGGCGGGCGTCGCAGTCGCGGCGAGACCGTGTCGGTCGCGCGCCGCTCCCACAGCTGGATGATCTCGGACAGCGGCAACTGCAGCCCGCGCTCGAGCTTCAGCAGGACGCGGAACGTCGGGTTGATCTCGCCGCGCTCGATCGCGCCGACGTAGTTGCGGTGGAGGCCGGCGCGGAAGCCCAGCTCCTCCTGGGAGAGCCCGCGGCGGGCGCGCAGCTCGCGCACGGCGCGGCCGAGCCGGGCGTGGTCGGCGGAATGCGTTTCGGGCTTCATCGTGCCCGGCAGTTTCCAGCGACGGCGCGGTGTGGTCTACAGCACTTCCATTGTAAACGTAACCAACTATCTAGCCCACATGTTAATTGGCAACACGCGTGTTGGACCGCCGCTATGCGCGTATGGCAATTTACCGTCGACGGCTCCGCCGCGCCCCAGCGCGCGCAGGAGCCGGCACCCCGGCCGGGTTCTCCGTGCACGGTCCGCGGGAGCGGGTACAACTGCGCCGTGGATCTGCTGAGGCCCGTTCGCGCGCTCGACCGCCTGCAGCGGCGCCGTGGTCTGCTCGGCTTTCCGCTCGGCGTCATGAAGAAGTACTCCGACGACCAGGCGGGGCAGCTCGCCGCGCTGATGGCGTGGTACGGCTTCTTCTCGCTGTTCCCGCTGCTGCTCGTGTTCGTGACGGTGCTCGGCTACCTGCTGAGAGGCAACCCGAGCCTCTACAGAGACATCGTCGGATCGGCGGTCGCGCAGTTCCCGGTGATCGGCAGAGACCTGCAGGTCGACGCGCTCGGCGGCAGCGCGGTCGCGCTCGCGGTCGGCCTCGTCGGCGCGATCTGGGCCGGCCTCGGGATCACGCTCGCGGGGCAACGCGCGATGGACCAGGTGTGGAGCGTCCCGCACCGGCTGCGGCGCAGCTTCCTCTCGTCGCGCCTGCGCGGGCTCGTGATCCTCGTCGTGCTCGGCCTGCTCAACGTGGCCGCCACGACGCTCGTGGGCCTGCTCGTCGGCGGCCTCGGCGGCGGAGGGATCAAGCTCGTCGGCTTCGCCGCCTCGGCGCTGCTCGACGTCGGGCTGTTCTGGGCCGTCTTCCGGCTCTTCTCGCCCGACGACATCCCGACGCGGCAGCTGTGGCTCGGGATCGCGATCGCCGCGGTCGGCTGGGCGGTGCTGCAGGCGCTCGGCGGCATCTACGTCGACCGCGTCGTGCGCAGAGCGAACCAGACGTACGGCTTCTTCGCGATCGTGATCGGGCTGCTGTCGTGGCTCTACCTCGGCGCGCAGATGCTGCTCTACGCGGCCGAGGCGAACGTCGTGCGCGCGCGGCGGCTGTGGCCGCGCAGCATCTTCGAGCCGGTCACCGACGCCGACGTGCAGGCGCTGCGCGCGGCAGCACACGTGGAGGAGCGGCGCGAGGGCGAGCGCGTGGAGGTGACGTTCGACACGAGGGAATGAGAGGTCTCCAAGGCGTCGGCGAGGTGCGCTACCTTGCGGCCCGCAGTGCGTTAGGACCGGCAGAGAGCCTGCCAACTTCCCCCGACCCCACCGTGGGCTCCGCCCGGTCGCGCCGCGCAGCGCGCGGCAATCCCAGCAAGTCGAAGGAGGACGCGTTCGTGCGCCATCGGATCCTGCTCGTCGTCGTGACCCTGTCCGCCCTGCTGCTGCCGGCCGCCGCGGCGAGCGCGAACGGGAGGCAGTTCACGACCGTCGAGGCCCCGTCGGAGCTGCTGTTCGACGGCTCGCCCGACGCCGCGCTCGACCAGATCAAGGATCTCGGCGCCACGGCGATCCGCATCCAGATGAGCTGGAGCCTCGTGGCGCCCGACGCCGGCTCGGCGCACGCGCCGTCGTTCAACCAGACCGACCCGAACGCCTACCCGGCCGCCAACTGGGCGCGCTACGACGCCGCGATCGGCGGCGCGCGGGCGCGCGGGCTGCGGGTGTACCTGACGCTCACCGGCTCGGCGCCGAAGTGGGCGACGGCCAAGCACGACGGCCTCACGCGCCCGAGCGCCGTCGACTTCGGCAAGTTCGCGATGGCCGTCGGGCGCCGCTATGGGTCGCAGATCTCGTGGTGGTCGATCTGGAACGAGCCGAACCTCGGCAAGCTGCTGAAGCCGATCTATGCCGGCAGCCGGGGACGCACGCTCGCGAGCCCGGCGATCTACCGCCAGCTCTACCTGCAGGCGTACGGCGGCCTGCGCGCCGCGCACATCACCGCGCCGATCATGATCGGCGAGCTCGCGCCCCGCGCGAACTCGCAGCGCGACAACGGCACCGTCGCGCCGCTCGCGTTCCTGCGCGCGGTGCTGTGCCTCGACAACCGCTACCGCAAGGCGCGCTCGTGCGGACGGATCCCGACGCAGGGCTTCGCGATGCACCCGTACACGACGAAGTTCGGCCCGTTCTTCCAGCCGGCCAACCCCGACGACGTGACGATCGGCGTGCTGCCGCGGCTCGTGACGGCGCTCGACCGCGCCGCCCGCGCCGGCGCGCTGCCGGCCCGCCTGCCGATCTACGTCAGCGAGTTCGGCGTGCAGAGCTACCCCGACAAGCTGTCCGGCGTGCCGTGGCCGACGCAGTCGGACTTCCGCTCGATCGGCGAGCACATGGCGTGGGCGAGCTCGCGCGTGGCGTCGTTCTCGCAGTACCTGCTGCGCGACGACGAGAACACGCCCGGCGCCTTCGGCAAGTTCCAGTCCGGCCTGTTCCTGTACCCGAGCGGCGCGCCGAAGCCCGCCTGGTACGGCTTCCGCCTGCCGCTCGTCGTGACGAAGGGCCACGGCAGCCGCGTCGCGCTGTGGGGCTTCGTGCGCCCCGCGCACGGCCGCGCCGGCTCGCTGACGCTCGAGGTCAGGGACCGCGGCCACGGCTGGGTCAGATACGCGACTCAGCGCTATGCCGCCAGCGGCTACTGGACGCGCAGCGCCAACACGAAGGCCGGGCGCCAGTGGCGCGTCGTGTGGACCGACCCCGCCACCGGCACGGTGTGGGACGGCTCCGCGACGATCGTGCACGTGCCCTGACGCCGCCGCAGGGCGGCGCGCGCTCAAGCTCGCGCCGCCCCGGCCGATTGACCGGGACGTGAAGGGCTTCCTGGGCATCCGCTGGACCGTCGGGCGCAAGCTCGGCCTCGCCTTCGGCGGGGTCGTCTGCTTCCTGCTCGGCATCTCGATCGTCGCGCTGCACGCGATCGGCTCGCTCGCCAGCGACCACGACCGTGCGATGCGCCAGCTGCCCGCGATGCTGTCCGACCGCGCAGGCCGGATCGCCGCCGCCAACGCCAGCTTCCATTCCACCGTCAGCTCGACGCGGCTGCTGATCGTCGTCGCGACGATCGCCGGCGCGCTGCTGGCGATCGGCGTCGCGATCTGGATCACGCTCGCGCTGCGGATGCGCGTGCGGCGCGTCCTTTCCCGCCTCCAGCACCTGCGCGACGACGACGTGCGCGGCCTCGCCGACGGGCTCGAGGCGGTCGCCAACGGCGACATGACCGTCGAGGTGCAGACGTCTACGCGTCCGATCGGGCGCATCTCCAGCGACGAGATCGGCCAGGTTCTCGCTCGCGGTCAACGCGATCCACGACACGACGCTGACCTCGCTCGACGCCTACAACCGCATGCGTGCGCGCGTCGCGTCGATCCTCGGCGAGATCGCGCACAGCTCCGCCAGCGTCGCCGCCGCCTCGCAGCAGATGGCGACGACGTCGGAGGAGACCGGCCGCGCGATCGGCGAGATCGCGACGACCGTCTCGGAGGTCGCGCAGGGCGCCGACCGCCAGGTGCGCTCCGTCAAGGAGGCGCGCGAGCTGACCGCCGAGGTCGCCGCCGCCACGCAGCAGAGCGCCGGCGACGCTCAGGAGACGGCGAGCGCCGCGCAGCAGGCGCGCGCGGTCGCCGAGGAGGGCGCCGCGACGGTGACGCGCGCGACCGAGGCGATGCGCGCCGCGCGCGAGGTCTCCAGCGAGGCGACCGGCGCGATCCGCGAGCTGGGGGAGAAGTCCGAGCGGATCGGCGGGATCGTCGGCACGATCACCGGCATCGCCGAGCAGACCAACCTTCTGGCCTTGAACGCCGCGATCGAGGCCGCGCGCGCCGGCGAGCAGGGCCGCGGCTTCGCGGTCGTCGCCGAGGAGGTGCGCAAGCTGGCCGAGGAGTCGCAGCGCGCCGCCGGCTCGATCGCCGAGCTGGTGGACGAGATCCAGCGCGAGACGGGCCGCGTCGTCAACGTCGTCGAGACGGGCGCGCGCCAGACGGAGGACGGCGCCGCGACGGTCGAGCAGGCGCGCGCGTCGTTCGAGGCGATCGGCGGCTCGGTCGAGGACATGCACGAGCGCGTCGAGCGGATTGCGCTCGCGATCGAGCAGATCGCCGCCCGCGCCGCGCGCATGCAGGAGTCGATGGCGCAGGTCGCCGCGGTCGCCGAGCAGTCCTCGGCCTCGAGCGAGCAGGTTCTCCGCCTCCACCCAGCAGACGTCCGCCGCCACCCAGCAGGTCGCCGCCTCCGCGCAGGAGCTGGCGAAGACGGCCGAGGAGCTCGACCAATTGGTCGGGCAGTTCACGCTGGCCTGACGGTGCGGGCGGGCGGGGCTTGCGCCCCGCCCTTGCAACCCGCCCGGTCATAGATCGCCACTGCACTACAACGTCCCAGGACTTGTGTCTGATGCCTGGGCAACCTGACACTCCCGGCCGCCGGGACGGGCCGCCGGCCCGAGGGCCGGCGCGTTGCCCGGCTGGGCTCCGAGGAGCCCCGGCCGAGTGGGCGATCCGCCGGACTACGAAGAATACTCCGGGCATGCCAATCGGGTCAGAGGCGCAGACGCCGGGCTGGCGCGGCGGCGAGAACGGCAACTTCGCCGCGGCGGTGTACGGGTCGATCCTGGCGGCCGGCGTCGTGGCCTCGCTCGACGTCGGCGCGGTCGACGCCGTCGCGATGACGGAGACGCTCGGCGGCACGATGGTCGTCTTCTGGCTCGCGCACGTGTGGTCCGAGGCGATCGGCGATCGGATGGACGATCCGCGGCCCTACACGTGGGCGCGCCTGCGCGCGGTCGCCGCGTGGCACTGGCCGATGCTGCAGGCCGCCGCCGGCCCGCTGGTGGCGCTCGCACTCGCCGACCTCGGCGTCTGGTCGCGCAGCACCGGGGTCACGGTCGCGCTCGCGATCAGCATCGTGCAGCTTGTCGGGTGGGGGATCGCCGTCGGGCTGCGCACGTTCGACAGATGGCCGGCGGCGCTCCTGTCAGGCGCGATCGACGGTCTGCTCGGCGTCGCGCTCATCGTGCTGAAGTCGCTCGTGCACTGAGCCGCGCGGCTCAGTAGGCACCGGGCGGAGACGGGGGCTGCCGCGTGCGGTTGCGCGCGCTCAGCATCAGCCCGAGGCCAACCGTCAATCCGTCCACCGGCGGGTGGACGAGTCTTTCCGGTGCGTCGACTGCGGCCGGGCCACGGGTTAGCATGCGGATGCCGAGCGGCCGTGCGCCCATCGCACTCAAGCGGCCGCGGGTCGCTGCCGATGACGAGAGAGCGCATGTCCACGACGCAGGAGCACACGCCGAACGAGCTCGACGAGCTCGCTCGCAAGCGCGCGGAGCGCGACTCCGCCGCCGAGCCGGAGCTGCGCGAGCGCGTGCGCCAGGAGGCGCGCCGCACGGCCCGTCGGACGGCCGCGGCCGAGCGCGCCCGCCGTCGTTCCGGCACGCCGCTCCCGCCGCCTCCCGGCGGCGACGGCGGCAACGTCGGCGCCGCCTGATCTCGACGAGGCCTGCGCTGACGGCGGACGCGTGCCCGCGCCGCACGCGAGCTGCCTACTCGTCGTCCTGCGGGGGAGTGGGACGGTTCCCGCTTCGCGCGCGGCCGTAAAGGAAGGCCAGAACGAGGCCGGCGACCTCGAACACGAGCAGCGCGAAGCCGTAGAGCGACTTGCCGTCCAGCGCGAGCACGACGCCGCCGAGCGCGATAACGAGGACGATTGCGGTCGCGGCGACGAGCTGCGAGCGCTGGTAGTGGGCGAACCGAAAAAAGCTCGTCTGGTCGAAGGCGGCGGCCTCGCGCAGCAGCTCGCGCGCGTGCTCGCGCTCGGCGATGTAGTCGTCTACCAGCGCCTTCGTCACGCCCGGGTAGTGCGTCTCGGCGGCGTCGAGCCAGTCCTTGGACGGCAGCGGACCGGTCGTGTGTTCCATCGCGACGAGGATCGCTCCGGCACCGGCTTGCCGTCCCCACGCCGTCTCGGCGGACGCGGCTTCGCCAAGGTCCGGGACGTTCCGTTCGGGTACGTCGATGGCGTCGCCGGCGGGGCGCCGTTCCTGCTCGTCTCTCGGCATGACCTAATGCTGACTGTGCGGGGCGCGGGCAGGCTCCGCGCCGCCCTTCGCCTCGGCGTCGGCCTTCAGCGCACGACGCAACTCGTCGCGTGAGCTGATCCGCAGCTTGAAGTACGCGTTGCGGAGGTGGAACTCCACGGTCTTCGTGGAAATGAACAGTGCCTGCGCGATCTCGCGCTGCGTGAGGCCCCGTTCGGCCAGTGCGGCGACGTGGCGCTCACTTGGTGTAAGCGCCTCAGCAGTGCGCGCCGCGCCGCGGCGGGGCCGTGTGTCCCGTACGTGGCCGAACTCCGCTGCGTATCTGCGCTGCTCTGCAAGCATGCGCGTTTCGAGGTCGTGCAGTTGCTTGACACGATGGCGCAGCAAGAGCGCGGCGAGCGGCTTTGGACGACGCATCGGCGCCCCGATGTCGATCAGCCCGCCCAGCGCGCCGGCGAAACCAACGCGATCCGCCGGCCAGCCGAGCGCCCGCGCGACCTGGGCGCCACGCTCGATGTCCGCGTTGCGTGCAGCGGTGACCATGCTCACAGGGTACCGCTCGCTCAGGTCACCGGTGCGATCGACATCTCACGCAGTCGATGCCCGTGAGAGATGCGGACCGCAGAACTTCCGATCAACGCGCGATAATCGATCTTATGTAACCCGAGGAGGGGAAGCGGCTGCGGGAAATCAGCCGCCCCAGCTCGGATCGCTGCCGTGGGCGACGAGGACGGTCGCTCTGCCGCCGCCGAACGGGATCGTCGCGACCGACTGATGCACGGGATCGTCGAAGTAGCCGCGCTGCACGAGCACCGTGCGGCCGTCGGCCGACAGCCCGCGGCCGATCACGCCGTCGACTCTGCCCGTCAGGTCGCGTGCGCGGCCGCTGCGGACGTCGACCGTCCAGGCCTCGCTCGTGTCCTGGCCGCCGTACTCGGCCAGCAGCCGTGTGCCGTCGGCCGACTAGGCGGTCGCGCTCAGGCCGGACACGAGCGTCGGGATCCGCATGTGCGTGAGCCGGTGCACGCCGCTGCCATCCGGCCGCATCGTGCGCAGCTGGTAGATCGGGGCGTCGTTGCGCCGCAGCTGCTCGTGCGTGTACGCGATCCGCGCCGGGCCCCACAGCGGATACAGGCTGCGGCCGTCGTGCGTGATCGCGTGCGCGCCGGAGCCGTCCGCCTGCGCGACGTACACGTTCACGGGCACGTACAGGCGCGTCGAGCGCGTCGTCGCGTACACGACGCGCGTGCTGTCCGGCGAGAAGCTCACGCCCTGGACCTGGCCGCCGCGCGCGATCGTGTGCACCGCGCCGGACGCGACGTCGATCGTCTCGAGCCGCGTCGCGTTCAGGACGACTGCCAGCCGCGCGCCGTCCGGCGACCAGGCGAGCTGGTCGACCGAGTCGCTCGCCCGCACGAGCGTCCGCGCGGCGCCGCCGCCTGCCGGGCGCACGACCAGCGAGGTGCCGCGGCTCGTCAGCGGCGTCACGATCGCGACCTCCGCGCCGGTCGGCGAGATCAGCGCGTCGGCGCCGGAGCCGAGCGCGATCGCGCCGCTGCCGTCGGCGTTCGCGACATGGACGACCGGGTGCGTGCCGGCGAGGCCGGTCACGTACGCGAGCTTCGTGGGGACGGCGCCGGCCTGGACGACGGCGGGCGCGAGCACGAGGGCGACCGCCGCGGCGATCGAGGCTGTGGAGATCCGCATGCCGCACACTCCAGCACGCCGCGCGGCGTGCCGACACGCCGATCTGCGCGCGCGCCGGCTACCCTCGACGTATGACCGATCCGAGCTGTCCGAGCGGCGTATGCGGCGCCGACGTGCCTCCGCTGGTCGGCAGCGTGCTGACCGGCACCGGCCTCACGCTCGCGCAGGCGGCTGGCGCGCTCGAGCGCGGCGAGACGCCGCCGCTGACCGACGTGCAGCGGCGGATCGTCGAGGACTGGGCACAGCAGCGGCTCGCCTCGCATCAGTGAGCGCCGTCGCCGCCACGACCACCGACGTCGCCGCCCCGGCCGGGATCGACCGGCGCGCGATCGCGACGCTCGCCGTCGGCCACGCCTGCGTCGACACGGCGCAGGGCGCCGTCCCGGCCCTGCTCCCCTTCCTGATCCGCGACCGCGGCTGGAGTTATGGAGCCACGGCCGCGCTCGTGCTCGCGATGACCGCGTCCTCCTCCCTGCTCCAGCCGCTGTTCGGCTGGCTCGCCGACCGCCGCTCGCTGAGCTGGCTGCTGCCGGGCGGCGTCGTGGTCGCGGCCGTCGGGATCGCGCTCGCCGGCGTCGTGAGCGCCAGCCCGCCGCTCACCTTCGCGCTCGTCGCCGTCGCCGGGCTCGGCGTCGGCGCCTACCACCCCGAGGGCGCACGCTACGCCAACTACGTCTCCGGCGCCAAGCGCGCGAGCGGCATGAGCCTCTACTCCGTAGGCGGCAACACCGGCTTCGCGCTCGGGCCGATCCTCGTCACCCCGCTCGTGCTCGCCGCCGGCCTGCGGGGCACGCTGTGGCTGCTCGTGCCGATGCTCGCGGTCGCGCTGCTGCTCGTGCGCGAGCTGCCGCGGCTGCGCAGCTTCCATCCCGAGCGCCGCAGCGCCGCGGCGGGCGGCCCGCAGCACCCGCACGAGGCGCCGCAGCCCGACCGCTGGGGCCCGTTCGCGCGCGTGGCGGGGATCGCGGCGGTGCGCTCGGGCGCCTACTTCGGCCTGCAGGCGTTCATCCCCGCCTACTTCATCGCGCACTACGGCAGCTCGGCCGGCGTCGCCAACGCCGCGCTGACGACGATCCTCGTCGCGGGCGCGCTCGGCACGCTCGTCGGTGGCCGCCTCGCGGACCGCGTCGGCCGCCGTCGCATCCTGATCGCGTGCAACGCGGTGCTGACGCCGTTGATGCTGCTGGTGCTCGTCGTCGCCGAGCCGGCGGCGTTCGCGCTGCTCGCGCTCGTCGGCTTCTTCACCGTCGGGACCTTCTCGATCACCGTCGTGCTCGGCCAGGAGTACCTGCCGAGCCGCATCGGGATCGCGTCCGGCGTGACGCTCGGCGCGGCGATCGGCGTGGGCGGCATCGTCGCGGCGCTGCTCGGCCAGCTCGCCGACGCGGTCGGGCTGACGCCCGTGCTGCTCGTGATCGCCGCGCTGCCGCTGCCCGCGCTCGCGCTGGCGGCGATGCTGCCGGCCGAGCGGCGCCCCGCCAGCCGCTGAGGTCGATCTGGCCCAGGCATTACGCTGCGCCGATGGCCAGATCGCGCGGTGGAATCGACCTCGGCGGGACGAAGATCCAGACGGTCGTCGTCGACGCCGACAGCAGAGTGCTCGGCCAGGCGCGCCACCCGACGCCGATGAGCGGCGGCCCGGCCGACGTCGCCGCGGCGATGGCGGCGGCGCTGCGCGAGGCGGCCGAGGCGGCCGGGATCGAGCCGTCGGCGCTCAACGGCGTCGGCGTCGGCTCCCCCGGCGCGATCGACGCGGACGCCGGCACCGTCAGCGGGGCGCGCAACCTGCCCGGCTGGGCCGGCAGCTTCCCGCTCGCCGACACGCTCGGCGAGCAGCTCGGCACGCCCGTCTCGCTCGGCAACGACGTCCAGGTCGCGACCGACGCGGAGGTCGCGCTCGGCGCCGGACGCGGCTACCGCTCGCTGCTCGGCGTCTTCTGGGGCACCGGCGTCGGCGGCGGGATCGTGCTCGAGGGCAAGCCGTGGCTCGGCCGCGGCGCCGCCGGCGAGATCGGCCACATGGTGATCAAGCGCGACGGGCGCAGATGCCCGTGCGGCCGCCGCGGCTGCGTCGAGGCCTACGCGGGTCGCGCGGCGATGGAGGCGCGGGCGCGCGAGAAGCACGAGGAGGGCCACAAGACGGACCTCTTCAAGCTGATGGAGCAGCGTGGCCGCACGCGTCTGACCAGCGGCGTGTGGGCAAAGGCGCTGGAGCACAAGGACAAGCTCGCGCTCGAGCTGATCGACGAGGCGGTCGAGGCGCTCGGGGCGGGGATCGCGTCCGCCGTCAACCTGCTCGACTGCGAGGCGGTCGTGATCGGCGGCGGGCTCGGCGTGCGCTTCGGCGAGCCGTACGTGACGCGCATCGCCGAGGCGATGCAGCCGCACCTGTTCGTCGACGAGCGCCCGCCGGACGTGAAGCTGGCCGCGCTCGGCGACCTCGGCGGCGCGATCGGCGCCGCGCTGCTGGCGCGCTGAGCGCCGCGCTCAGCCGACCGCGTGCGGCGTGCGCGCCTGCGCGATCGCGTCCTCGAACGTGCGCTCCCACACGTCGACGTGCGCTTCGATCGTCTCGCCGGCGGCCCAGCGCAGCCCGCGCTGCGACAGGAGCCGGCGCGCTTCGACGTCGCCCATCAGCGCGTCGATCGCGTGCAGCCAGTCGCCGTCGGCGACGAGCCGGCCGCCCTGCTGCTCCCCCAGTCCGGCGTACGGCCCTATCGGCGAGGCGAGCCACGGCACGCCGGCGGCGGCGTACTCCTTCAGCTTGACGTCCGAGCGCGCCTCGTTGACGGCCGTGTCGGCGATCGGCGCCAGCGCGAAGTCCAGCTGCGGCAGCTGTTCCGGCAGCGAGCCGTAGGGGACGCCGGGGACGTGCGTGTAGCGGCGGCTCCTCAGCCCGAGGTCGAGCCCGATCCCGGTGATCTGCAGATGGGCATGGCGCGCCAGCAGGTGATCGAGCGTCTCGCGGATGCCGAGCGCCTCGAAGCTTTCGGCGTGGTGGGGCATCGCGACCCAGCCGATGTGGATCCCCTGGTGCGGCATCACGCGCTCCGGGCGCCTGAACGCCGGCGGGAGGTGGTTGGGCAGGATCTGCACCTCGCGACGGCTGTCGGTCGCGTGCAGCCGTGCGAGCGCCTCGCTCGGGGTCGTGACGGCGTCGGCCAGTCTCGCCATCGAGCGCATCGAGGAGAAGAAGCGCTGCGCCGCCATGCCGTCCTGTCCGGGCGCCTTGGCCGCTTCCTCGAGCAGGGCGACGCGTTGATCGTCGTTGTCCCACACGATCGCGACCCCGCGTCGGCGCAGCTGTCTCGCCAGCCGCACCATCAGCGGGTGGCATATGCGCATCACCTGGATCGCGTCGAAGTCGAGCAGCGCCGCCGGGTCGCGTATCTCGTCACGCTCCTCCACGTGCACGACGTGCCCCCGCTGCGCGAGCGCCTGCATCGGCACGATCGATCGGTAGATCGACTCGACCGTGCTCTCCGGGACCAGTGACGCTATCCGCATGCGTTCGAGCATCTCAGCCCCCGCGCGGGGCTGCAACCTCCACCTGTCGCATGCGCGGCGGTGGAGGCTTGACGCGTGTGGGTAGAGTCGTCCCATGCGGATCCTCGTCGTGGGCGCGGGGGGTGTCGGCTCGGCGGTCCCGGCGATCGCGCGGCGGCGGACCTTCTTCGACCACATGACGGTCGCCGACGTCGCGCTCGAGCGCGCACAGGCGGCCGTCGAGCGGCTCGGCGAGCCGGACCGCTTCTCCGCGGCGCAGGTCGACGCCTCCGACGAGGCGGCGCTCGTCGCGCTGATCCGCGAGGCGCGCGCGGACGCGGTCCTCAACGCGTGCGACCCGCGCTTCAACGAGCCGATCTTCGCCGCCTGCCACGCCGCGCGCGTGACCTACCTCGACATGGCGATGACGCTCTCGCAGCGCCATCCGACCGACCCGTACCGGCAGCCGGGGGTGATGCTCGGCGACCTGCAGCTCGCGGAGGCGGAGGCGTGGGAGCGGGCGGGGCAGCTCGCGCTCGTGGGGATCGGCGTCGAGCCGGGCCTGTCCGACGTCTTCGCCCGCTACGCCGCCGACCACCTCTTCTCGCGGATCGACGAGGTCGGCGTGCGCGACGGCGCCGACCTGCGCGTCGAGGGCTACGACTTCGCCCCCACCTTCTCGATCTGGACGACGATCGAGGAGTGCCTCAACCCGCCGCTCGTGTGGGAGCGCGAGCGCGGCTGGTTCACGACCGAGCCGTTCTCCGAGCCGGAGGTCTTCACCTTCCCGGAGGGCATCGGCGAGATCGAGTGCGTCAACGTCGAGCACGAGGAGGTCGTGCTGATCCCGCGCTGGGTCGACTGCGAGCGTGTGACGTTCAAGTACGGCCTCGGGCAGGAGTTCATCGACGTGCTGAAGACGCTCCACAAGCTCGGCCTCGACGCGACCGAGCCGGTGCGGGTGCGCGGCGCCGAGGTCTCGCCGCGCGACGTCGTGGCGGCCGTGCTGCCCGACCCGGCCAGGCTCGGCGACCGCATGACCGGGCGCACCTGCGCCGGCACGTACGTCACGGGCACCGGCGTGGACGGCAGACCGCGGCGCACGTACCTCTACCACGTCGTCGACAACGAGTGGACGATGCGCGAGTACGGCTCGCAGGCGGTCGTGTGGCAGACCGCGCTGAACCCCGTCGTCGCGCTCGAGCTGCTCGCGACCGGCGCCTGGAAGGGCGTCGGCGTGCTCGGCCCCGAGGCGTTCGACGCCGTCCCCTTTCTCGAGCTGCTGGCCGACTACGGCTCGCCGCACAGAGTCACAGACGCTGCAGGAACGCCTCCGTCGCCGCCGTCATGACGCGCTGGAGCGCGCGGCCCTCGTCGGTCGTGCCGTGCGCGCGCACGAGCTCGTGCGCGGCGACCGCGCCGAACTGGCCGAAGAAGCGCACGATCTCGGCGACGGAGGCGCCGCCGAGCGCCGCCGCGTCGCCGTAGGCGGAGGTGGTCGCGAGCGCGTCGTGGGACGCGCCGGTCGCGAGTGCTCCCGCGAGCGCCTCGAGCCAGGCGCGCGAGCGTGCGATCCCCTGCGGGGAGAGGAACCAGCCCGGCCGCGCCGGCTCGTACAGCGCACGCGCCGCGCGCTCGGCGAACGCCGGCCCGTCGTGCTCGAGCAGCCGCGCGCTCACCGGGAGCGGCCGCGCCGGCAGCTCCCACGGACGCAGGCTCGGCGTGCGCTGCCGCTCGCGCGCGAGCCGCTGCACGTCGCTGCGGCGGAAGCGGCGATGCCCGCCCTCGGTGCGCGTGCCGGGCAGCACGCCCTGGTCGGCTAGCCGGCGCGCGGTGCTGGCCGAGACGCCGAGCGCCGTCGCCACGGCGCTGAGCGGCAGCAGCTCGTCGGCGTCCTCGCCCGAGGCGCCGCCGGACGCGCGGTCGCGGCTGCGGGGGACGAGGTCGAGCCCGACGTCGAGCAGGTCGGCGAGCGAGCCCGCGGGCGCCGGGCGCGCGATCAGGTGCCCCTGCGCCGCGTCGGCGTGCAGTGCGCGCACGGCGGCGAGCTGCTGCTCGGTCTCGATGCCGGGGACCGTGATCGACAGCCCGAGTGTGTGCGCCAGCTCCACGACCGCGTCTGCGATCGGCGTCTCGCCGCCGGCCGGCGTCGGGCTTGGGCCGAGCAGCGAGGAGTCGAGCTTGAGCCCGTCGATCGGCAGCTGCGCGAGGTGCGCGAGCGACGAGCGCACGCCGCCGAAGCGGTCGAGCACGATGCGGACGCCGAGCCGCCGCAGCGCCGCGAGCGCCTCCTCCGCGTCGGCGCGCTCGTCGAGCACGCCGGGGTCCGACAGCTCCAGCGCGATCGTCTCCGGCGGGATGTGCGCGGCCAGCAGCGTGTCCGCGAAGCGGCTCGCGAACGCCTCCTCGCGCAGCTCGCGGCCGGACACGTTGAGCGCGACGGGCGGCAGGACCCGCTCGGGGTGCGTGGTGCTCCAGCGACCGACCTGCTCGCAGATCGCGTGCAGCATCCACGCGCCGATCTCCGCGATCAGGCCGCTCTCCTCGGCGACCGGCAGGAACTGCGCCGGGCCGATCAGCCCGCGCGCCGGATGCTGCCAGCGCACGAGCGCCTCGACGCCGACGAGCGTCCCGCGCCGCAGCGACGCGATCGGCTGGAAGTAGAGCGCGAGCTGGTCATGGACGAGCGCGGTGGCGAGCTCGTCCTCCAGCCGCAGCCGCCGCAGCGCGCGCCCGTGCTCGGCCGGGTCGGCGAGGCGCCACGGCGCGCCGCCCACGACGCGCGCCCGGCGGGCGGCGCCGTCGGCGTCGCGCAGCAGCGCGGCGGCGGTTGCGCGTCCCTCGTGCGCGAGCGCCAGGCCGACGGTCGCGTCGAGCCGCACGCGCCCGCCCTCCACGCTGAGCGGCGCGCGCGCCGCGGCTGCGAGTGCCTGCGCCAACTCGAGCGCGTCGGCCTGCTCGCCGGCCGACTCGGCCACGAGCACGAAGCGCTCGCGCGCGAGGCGGGCGAGCCGCGCCCCGGGCGGGGCTGCGGCGCCCAGACGGCGCTCCAGCTCGGCGAGTGCGCCGTCGCCGGCCGCGTGCGCGTATGCGCGGTCGACGCGGCCGACGTCCTCGGCATCCACGAGCAGCACGGCGAACGGGCGGCCGGCGTCGTGCGCGCGATCGAGCGCGCGCAGCGCCGGCGTCAGCTCGTTCGTCACCGCGATCCGCGGCCGGGAATCGGCAGCTCGGGCCGCTGCGCCCACGCGCGGAGCTGCGCCGGCGGGAGCGCGACGAGGGCCAGCAGCTCGCGCACGTCGAGCCGGCGCAGCGGCTCGCCGGGCGGGCGCTCCAGCACGATCGCGAGCGGGCGGTCGGGCGCGTCGTCGAACGCGACGCGCAGGCCGACCTCCTCGAGCATGCTCGCGCACTGCGCGGCCGCTGCCATCTCGTCGTCAAGCTGCGGATCCCCGGCGGGCGTTGCGAGGGCCGCTGGCTCCGGGCAGATCATGGTCATCGGGGGGTCCTCTCGTCGATGGGCGGGTGCGACCGAGAACCCGCCATCGGACGTGGCGCGTCGGCGTTCAAGCGGCTGGGAGGTTTTCCAGTCGGGTGACAGCCTGACACCCGCTACGGCGGGTGTTGCGAAACTTTTTTTGCGTAAAGGCGTTTCGCCCTCCGGCGCCCGCAAGCGGGCCGCCTGCGGAGGCGGAGTTTCGCCCTCCGGTCACCGCAAGCGGCGACCTGTGGGCGACGTCAGAGCGCGATGACGCTGCGGATGCCGTCTTGCGCTTCCATCAGCTCGAACCCGCGATTCACTTCGTCGAGCGAGATGCGATGGGAGATGAACGGCTCGACGTCGAGCTCTCCGGCCATCCAGCGGTCGATCAGGGCGGGGACGTCCTCGCGCCCCTTCAGGCCGCCGAACGACGAGCCGGCGATGCGGCGGCCCTGGATCAGCCAGCGCGGGATCACGTCGAGCGTCTCCCCCTTGCCGGCGACGCCGCACATCGTGGCCAGGCCCCAGCCCATCCGCGCCGCCTCGACCGCCTGTCTCATCACGCGCACGTTGCCGGTCGCCTCGAACGTGTAGTCGGCGCCGAAGCCGCCGGTCGACTCGACGATCGCCTGCACGACGTCGTCCCCGCCGAGGAGCGTCTCCGTCGCGCCCTGGCCGCGCGCGAGCGCGAGCCGCTGCTCGGACAGGTCGACGCAGACGATCCGCTCCGCGCCCGCGAGGCGGCAGCCGGCCACGGCGCCCAGCCCGACCATCCCGGCGCCGAACACGACGCACGTCGAGCCGGGCTCCACGCGCGCGGTCTTCAGCGCCGCGCCCAGCCCGGTCGAGAGGCCGCAGGCGAACAGCGCGGCGCCCTCCAACGGGGCCTCCGGGTCGATCTTCGCCAGCGCGATCTGCGGCATCACCGTGTACTCCGCGAACGTCGAGGTGCCCATGAAGTGGCGCAGCGGCTCGCCGTCGCGCGACAGGCGGGTCGTGCCGTCGGGCAGGTAGCCCCTGTTCTGCTGCTCGCGGATCGCGAGGCACAGGTTCGTCTTGGGGCTGCGGCAGTGCACGCACTCGCCGCACTGCGGCGAGAAGAGCGTGACGACGTGGTCGCCCGGCGCGACGAGCGTCACGTCCTCCCCCACGCGCTCCACCACCCCCGCGCCCTCGTGCCCGAGCACGCATGGCGAATAGCCGGACGGGTCGGCCCCGCTGGCCGTGTAGAGGTCGGTGTGGCAGACGCCGCAGGCGACGAGCCGCACGAGCACCTCGCCCGGCCCCGGCTCCGCGAGCTCGACCTCCTGCACGACGAGCGGCGCCCCGAAGTCCTCCAGCACGGCGGCGCGGATCCGCATGCGCAGACAGTACCGTGCGGCGGTACCGCAACCGCGGCGCTCAAGTTCGTGTTGCAGCGACCGATGCTTTCTCCAGTGACGCGCGTCCGCATCCTCGCAGCCATCGCCTGCGCCGCGCTCGCGCCGGCGGTCCTCGCCGGCGTCGCCGCCGCCAAGCCGATTGCGAAGTCCGGCTGGCTCCACCACGTGGCCGTGACCGAGTACTTCCCGGTCCCGGAGGCGTGGTTCGTCGGCCGCAAGGTCAGCGCGCCGGGGCTCGCCGGCAAGCACCGCATCGACTGGCTCTACTCCGCCACCGGCGTCTCGATGGAGGGCGACGGACTGGGGCTCGACGGCCGCCAGTACCACATCGCGGCGCTCGGATCGGGCGGCTGGGTCGACGACAAGGGCAAGCCGAGCGTTCCTGGCCGCAGCGGGCACTGGACGGGCGGTCCGCCCGTGTGGCGCGCCGGCGCCTTCTGGCTCACGAGATCGCATGCGCTGACGTTCCCGCTCGACGGCGGCGGCTGGTCGGACGGCACCGGCAAGCGCTACGTGCCGCTGCCCGGCGTCAGCTTCGCGCCCGGCCCGTCGCTGCCGCTGCACTACTGGCAGAGCATCGCCGTCGACCCGCGGACGATCCCGCTCGGCTCGCGCGTCTACATCGCCGCCTACCGCAACACGGCCGGCCACGGCTGGTTCCTCGCGCAGGACACCGGCGGCGCGATCATCGGCCGCCACGTCGACGTCTACCGCTCGCCGCCGGCGAGCGCAGCGGACGGCGGCAACTCCTACGCCGACCAGCGCATCTACGTGATCCCGCCGGGCAGATCCCCGGGCAGCGGCGCGCCGTCTGCCGCGGGCTCCCGCGCGCCGTCCCCCGGCTCCTCGGGCGGCGGCGCGGGCGCGCCGTAGGAACCGGCGTTTCGTCCTCCGGCGTCCGCAAGCGGCGCGCCTGCGGACGACGTCGCCACTAAACTGTCCCGCCTATGGCGAAGCAGCAGAAGCCGCGCGCGATGCGCCAGGTCCAAGGTGGCGGCCTGGCCGCGATGGAGCGCCTCGAGCAGCGCAGCGACGAGGAGCTGGAGGCGGAGACGAAGTTCAAGTCCGCCGCCTACGCGATCCTCGGCGCGCGCGCCGCCGAACGCTACGACGGCAGAGCCACGCGCGCCTATTACCAGAGAGCCTTGGCGGCCGCGCGTCCGCAAGAGCGGATGCAGCTGCGGCGCATGGCCGACGCCTCGATCGCGCTCGCCGAGCGCCGCGCGGGCGACCTCAAGGACGCCGTCACGCGCCTCGGCCAGGCGCCGCCGACCGACCGCCAGCTGCTGATGCTGCGCTTGATGGGCCTCGTCGCCCCGCCCCCGGGGTCGAGCGTGCTGCTGCGCCTGCGCGGCTACGCGCTGATCCTCGGCATCGTGATCGCGCTGCTGGCGATCGGCCTCGGGCTCGCCGAGCTCGTCTCGCTGCCGTTCGGCGGCGTCGGGATCGGCGGCGGGATCTTCCTCGGCATCGTGATCGTGGCCGCCGTGCTCGGCGTGATGGCGCTGCTGGGCAGGCGCAAGCAGGCGCGCGCCAGAGCCGCCGCGGCCGCCGGCCGCCGCTGAGCCGCGCCGACGCGACGACCTGCGCTCTCTGGTCATGTGCGGCCGCTACACGCTCGCGTCCACGACGCCCGCGCAGCTGCGCGCGCGCTTCCCGCTGGGCGAGTCGGTCGAGATCGCCCGGCGCTTCAACGTCGCGCCCGGCGACGAGGTGCTGTCGGTCGTGATGCGCGAGGGCAGCCCTACGGGCGCGCTGCTGCGCTGGGGGCTCGTGCCGCCGTGGGCCGACGATCCGAAGGTCGGCTTCAGAATGATCAACGCGCGCGCCGAGACGGTCGCCGACAAGCCGGCCTACCGCGGCCCGTTCCTGAGAGGCCGCTGCCTGATCGTCGCCGACGGCTTCTACGAGTGGCAGAGAGACGGCGGCGCGCGCCAGCCGTTCCACATCACCCGCGGCGGCGGCGAGCCGTTCGCGTTTGCCGGCCTGCGCACCGCCTGGCGCGATCCCAGAGAACCCCGACGGCGAGCTGCTGCGCAGCTGCACGATCGTCACGACCGCCGCCAATCCGGTCGTCGCGCACATCCACCCGCGCATGCCCGTGATCCTCGACCCGGCCGACGAGGGGGAGTGGCTCGACCCGGGCACGCCGCCGCTGCGGCTGCACGCGATGCTGCACGCGCTGCCGGATGAGCAGACGCACGCGCGCGCCGTCTCGAAGGCGGTCAACGACGCCCGCTACGACGGCCCGGAGTGCCTCGCCCCGGCCGAACCGGAGCCGCAGGGCGAGCTGTTCTAGACCCTCAGTGCGAGGAGAGCGTGACCGACTGGATCACGACCGGCTGAGCCGGCGGGCCGTCGGTCGTGGAGCCCTGCTGCAGCGGCAGCGCGCCGATCGCGTCGACGACGCCGAGGCCCTGCACGACTCTGCCGAGCAGCGCGTACTGCGGCGGCAGCCCTGCGTCCGGCGCGGTGACGATGAAGAACTGGCTGCCCGACGCGCCGTCCGGGTCGGTCGCCGTCTTCGCCATCGCGACGACGCCGTGCGTGTAGTGCAGGTTCTTCGGAGGCGCCTCGACGATCGTGTAGCCCGGGCCGCCCGAGCCGTCGCCCTGCGGGTCGCCGCCTTGGATCACGAAGCCCTGCGCGATGCGGTGGAACGTGAGGTCGTCGTAGAAGCCCTTCTTCGCCAGCGAGGCGAACGAGGCAGACGTCTTCGGCGCGCGCGCGGTGTCGAGCTGGATCGCGAACGTGCCGCAATTCGTCACCACCGTCGCCGTCCACGTCTTGCTCGGGTCGAGCGTGCCGGTCGGCGCTCTGAGGTGCTGCGTGCCCTTCGGCGCTGGCTGGTCGACCGTCTGGCAGGGGCCGCTGCTGGCGCTCGTGGTGGTCTGGGCCTGCGTGGCGGTGGTCTTGGACGAGCTGCCGCAACCCGTCAGCAGGACGAGCGCGAGCGCGCCAAGCGCTGCGAGCAGGACGAGCGGTGAGCGTGGCCGGAGCACGGCGGCGAAGCATAACGATCGGCCCGGCTCATCCCGCCCGCTCGCGCGCGCGGGCTTCGGTGGCCGCCGTCGGTAGCGTTCAGCGGATGGACCGCGACATCGTCCTGATCGTCAACCCGTCGGCCGGCGGCGGCCGCGCGCTGCGCGCGCTCCCGGCCGCCGAGCGCGCGCTGCGCGAGGCCGGCCTGCGCGTGCGCCTCGAGCACACCCGCGACATCGAGCACGCCCGCGACCTGGCACGCGCGGCCGGCACGGCCGGCGAGGTCGCGGCCGCCCTCGGCGGCGACGGCCTGATCGGCGCGGTCGCCGACGGCCTGCGCGAGACGGCGGGGAGCGACGGCGGCCTGCTGGCGGTCCTCCCCGGCGGGCGCGGCAACGACTTCGCCCGCACGCTCGGCATCCCGCGCGACGCGGCGCAGGCGGCGGCGCTGATCGCCAACGGCCGCGAGCGCGCGATCGATCTCGGCGTCTGCGGCGAGCGCGCGTTCGTCGGGATCGCGAGCTGCGGCTTCGACTCCGACGCGAACCGCATCGCGAACGCGACGCGCGTCCCCGGCGACGCCGCCTACCTCTACGGCGCGCTGCGCGCGCTCGCCGGCTGGCGCCCGGCGCGCTTCGAGCTGGAGCTGGACGGCGAGGCGCTGGTGCACGTCGGCTACAGCGTCGCGGCGGCGAACGGGGGCCGCTACGGCGGCGGGATGCTGCTCGCGCCGGACGCCTCGCTCGAGGACGGCCTGTTCGACGTCGTCACCGTCGCCGACGTGCCCAAGCGCCGCTTCCTGCGCGGGCTGCCGAGAGTCTTCAGCGGCCGGCACGTCGAGAACGACGAGGTCGACGTGCGCCGGGCGCGCGAGCTGCGGATCGCCGCCGACCGCCCGTTCACGCTCTACGCCGACGGCGACCCGCTCGCCGAGCTGCCCGCGACGGTCCGCACGCTCCCCGCCGCCGTGCGGGTGATCGTCCCGTGAGCGCGCTGGCGCCGAAGCTCGCGGTCGCGCGCGCGGTCGGCGGGCTCGCGCGCGCCGCCGGGCGCGGCGGCGGTACGAGCCTGCCCGGCAAGCTGCTGATGCGGCTCGACCCGCAGGCGATCCGCGCCCTGGCCGCGCGCCTGCCGCAGGGCTCGGTCGCGATATCGGCGACGAACGGCAAGACGACGACGGCCGCGATGGTCGCCGCGATCCTCGAACAGCGGGGCACGCGCCTCGTGCACAACCGCGCCGGCGCGAACATGGCGGGCGGGATCGCCTCGACGCTGCTGGAGGCGGCGCGCGGCGGCGGGATCGACGGCGAGCTGGGCCTGTTCGAGGTCGACGAGCTCTGGCTTCCTCAGATGGTCCGTGAGTTGCGACCGCGGGCGGTGCTGCTGAGCAACCTCTTCCGCGACCAGCTCGACCGCTACGGCGAGCTGGAGACGATCGCCGAGCGCTGGGCGGAGGTCGTCGCCGCGCTGCCGGCGGACACGCGGCTCGTGCTCAACGCCGACGACCCGCTCGTCGCCGACCTCGGGCGCGAGCGGGCGCAGGTGACGACGTTCGGCGTCGAGGACGATGCGATGGCGCAGCCGCAGATGCAGCACGCGGCCGACTCGAAGCACTGCCGCAGATGCGGGCACGCCTACGAGTACGAGGCGATCTACCTCGGCCACCTCGGCCGCTACCGCTGCCCGCAGTGCGGCCGGCGCCGCCCGGAGCCCGGCGTCGTCGCCGAGCAGGTGCGTCTGAACGGCACGCGCGACGCCTCCTTCACGCTGCGGATCCGCGGCGGTGCCGAGGAGCATTCTGCGACGGTCGCACTCCCCCTCCCCGGCCTCTACAACGTCTACAACGCGCTCGGCGCGGCCGCGCTGTGTCACGCGCTCGGCGTCCCGTTCGAGCAGATCGTCGCCGGCCTGGGCGCGGTCGAGGCGGCGTTCGGCCGCGCAGAGACGATCGAGCTGGACGGCCGGCCGCTGTCGATCCTGCTGATCAAGAACCCCGCCGGCGCCAACGAGGTGCTGCGCACGCTCGCGCTCGAGGACGGGGTGGGCGGGAACAGCATCGACCTGCTCGTCGTGCTCAACGACAACACGGCCGACGGGCGCGATGTGTCGTGGGTGTGGGACGCCGACTTCGAGCTGCTCGCCGGCCGCGTGCGGCGGATCACCTGCGCCGGCACGCGCGCGGCCGAGCTGGCGGTGCGGCTCAAGTACGCCGGCGTCGAGCCCGAGCGCCTGGTCGTCGTGCCGGAGCTGGCGGATGCGCTTGACGCGGCGCACGAGGACGGCGAGGGCCCGCTGTACGCCCTCCCCACCTACACGGCGCTGCTCGCGCTGCGTGAGCTGCTCGCACGCCGCGGCGCCGCCCCGGAGTACTGGCGATGAGCGGCGAGGCCCAGACCGCACGGGAGCTGCACGTGCTGTGGCACGACCTCGAGTGCGGCCGCTACGCGGAGGACCTGCCGCTGTGGCGCGAGCTGGCCGCCGAGGCCGGCGGCCCGGTCCTCGACCTCGGCGCGGGCAGCGGGCGCGTGGCGCTCGACCTCGCGCGCGCCGGACACGACGTCGTGGCGCTCGATGTCGACGCCCGGCTGCTCGCCGCGCTCGGCGAGCGCGCGGCCGCCGCCGGCATCCCGGTCGAGACGGTGCAAGCCGACGCGCGCGACTTCGCGCTCGAGCGCCGCTTCGCGCTCGTGCTCGCGCCGATGCAGACGATCCAGCTGCTCGGCGGCCCCGACGGTCGCGCCGGGCTGCTGCGCAGCGCCGCCGCCTGCCTGCGGCCCGGCGGGCTGCTCGCCTGCGCCCTCGCCGACGCGCTCGAGGGCTTCGACGCCGAGCACACCGAGCCGCCGCTGCCCGACGTGCTCGAGCGCGACGGCTGGGTCTATGCCAGCCATCCGGTCGCCGTGCGGCCCGACGCGGACGGCGCGACGATCGAGCGGATCCGCCAGACCGTCTCGCCCGACGGCGCCCGCACTGCCGAGGGCGACGTCGTGCGGCTGGACCGGCTCGACGGCGACACGCTCGAGGCCGAGGGCGTCGCGGCCGGCCTGCGGCTCGCCGGGCGGCGCTTCGTCGAGATGACCGACGAGCACGTCGGCAGTGAGGTGGTGCTGCTCCGTGCCTGACACGCTGCGCATCTGCGCGCTCTATCCCGAGCTGATGAACATCTACGCCGACCGCGGCAACCTGCTGCTGCTGCGGCGCCGCTGCGAGTGGCGCGGGATCGGCTTCGAGCTGTCCGCGAGCGACCTCGGCGAGCGGCTCGATCCCGATGCGGCCGACCTCTTCTACATCGGCGGTGGCCAGGACCGCGACCAGCGCCTGTGCGCGCTCGACCTCGCCGAGGTCAAGCGCGACGGGCTGTACGCCGCGGCCGAGCGCGGCGCCGCGCTGCTCGCCGTCTGCGGCGGCTACCAGCTGCTCGGCCACTCCTACGAGCTGGGCGACGAGACGCTGCCCGGCGTCGGGCTGGTGGACCTGCGCACGGTCCGCAGCGACGGCCCGCGGCTGATCGGCAACGTCGCGATCGAGGTCGACCTCGGCCCTGCGGCCGGCGGCCGGCGCGTGCTCGCCGGCTTCGAGAACCACGGCGGCCGCACACAGCTGGGGCCGGACGCGCAGCCGCTCGGGCGCGTCCTGCGCGGGCACGGCAACGACGGCGCGAGCGGGTTCGAGGGCGTACGGCGCGGGAACGTGCTCGGCACCTACCTGCACGGCCCGCTGCTGCCGAAGAACGTGTGGCTCGCCGACTGGCTGATCGCGCGCGCGCTCGGCCGCGAGGAGCCGCTCGCACCGCTCGACGACGCGCTCGAGGCGGCCGCGCACGCCGAGGCGCGGCGCGCGGCCGGCGTGTGAGCCCGCACGGCGCTGCCGCCCGCGGCGAAGCTAGGATCGAGCGCTTGCGAAGCCTGCGCATCATCCTGGCCGTCGTCGCGGCGCTCGCGCTGCCGGCGGGACTCGCCGCCTGCGGCGGCAACGGCGGCGGCACGACCGGCAGCACCCAGGCCGCGGCCACGCTGCCGGGCAGCGGCAAGCCGCCGGTCACGCTCGGGACGAACAACTTCACCGAGCAGCTCGTGCTCGGCCAGCTCTACCAGCAGGCGCTCCAGGCGAAGGGCTTCACCGTCGCGCTGAAGCAGGACATCGGCTCGACGCAGATCGCCGACAAGGCGCTGCGCAGCGGCCAGATCGACCTCTACCCGGCGTACATCGGGACGTTCGACACCGCCGTCGCCGGCGATGCGACGGCCTACCCCAGCGCGGCCGCGGCCTTCGCGGCCGGCCGGGCGTATGCGGCCAGGCACGGCTTCCGGCTGCTGCCGCTGACGCCGTTCACCGACAACGACGCGCTCGTCGTCCTCCCGGACTACGCCAGAGCGCACAAGCTCGCGAGCGTCGCGGACCTCGCGCCGATCAGACGCCTGCGGCTCGGCGCCCCGCCGGAGTTCCGCGGGCGCCAGGCCGGGCTCGCAGGCCTCGCGCGCGTCTACGGGATCAGAGACGTCGACTTCGCGCCGCTGACGATCGGCTTGCAGTACCAGGCGCTCGACGATCGCCAGATCGACGCGGCCGCCGTCCTCACGACGGACGGTCAGCTGCAGAGCGGCAGATACGTGCTGCTGAAGGACCCGAAGCACGTCTTCGGCTTCCAGAACGTCACCCCCGTCGTATCGGCGGCGGTGCTGCGCGCCGAGGGGCCGGCGTTCGCGGCGACGCTGAACGCGGTCAGCAGGACGCTGACGACGGCCGCGATGCAGCAGCTCAACGCCGCCGTCGCGCTCGACGGCAAGTCGCCCGCCGGCGTCGCCCAGAAGTTCCTGCAGGCCAACGGGCTGGCGTAGCGAGCGCCCGGATCAGTCGCCCGGACAGTTCGAGCAGCGCCCGAACGAGAGGTCCGTCGCGACCCAGCGGTGAAAGGCCTCCGCGACCCGGTCGCGCTGCTCGAAGTCGACTGACTTGCGCACATGAGGGCATGCGACTACGGTCGAGGCTGGTGTCGCGCAGCAGGAGGCAACGTCGCCCGAGCACCGTCATCGCACCTGCCTCGATCAGCATGTTGCCGTTGAGTCCGCGGCCCGCGCGGTCCTCGAACAGCACGACCCCGTACGCACTTGACCAGATGTAGGCCGCAACATGCGGGAACAGAAGCGCGTCGAGCGTACGGTCAGTCGCGACGTGGAGCACGAGGTCATGCTCTGCGGCTGCGTCTCGTAGCGTCTGCATGACGCCACCGACGGGATCATGCTCGCCATCCGGGAAGCGCGCCATGCAGAAGATGTTCCGCTCGAACGGATGCGCAGCGAGCATGCGTCTGATCGGCAGCTCGAGCGCCGTGGGCGCAAGCAGTGGCGAAAGCACGGCGTGACGCGTGCCGGCCACCTCGGCAGGCGCACTCAGGTTCGGCAGGAGCACCGCCAAGCTCTCGCCGAGCGAGCCGGGAATCAGACGATTGGCGCGTGCGTCGCCGGCAGGCGTCAGCGACCAGGTGTGGTTGCGGCGTCTCCGGTCGTGGTTGAGCAACTGGGTCGACCGCAGCCGATTCAGATGGCTCGTCAGGCCAGCAGGCTCGGGGATCCGCGTCTCGCGAAACAACGCGCGCACCTGACGGGGGGCGAACCAGCCGTCCTCAGATCTACCGGCGACGAGCTGCGCGATCGCGAGTACGCGGTCTGCTGGCGGAAGCTCCTGGATCTGCAGGCTATCGGCCATGCTCAACCTCCAATCCGGCGGGCGATATCTTCGGTCAGTCTGGCTGCCTCGTCGTGGTGGCGCTTACCTGCCTTCAGCGTCCGGGCGCTCCCCTGCCCACGCGTCATCCCGAAACCGTTGATCTCCGCGGAGAAGTTCGCCGGATCGAGCACGCCAAGCTCCGTGCAGGCCGTTCGAACGACTGCGAGCGGTGTTTGACGCTCTGTTCCGCTGACCTGGCGGCCGACGGCAAGCAAGATGGCGACCGCGCGCATCGACCATGCTCTGCTCGATCGCCGCGGCAGGTCGGTACGCCTGATCGCCAGCCTGACACCGCCTTCGTCGGCCTCATACACGCGTGCGACGGCGGAAGGCGGCACGCTGAGCGAGGTCGCGATTCGCTCCAGCGGGGGCGCCTCGGTGTCGATTGCGGGTCTGTCGAGGCCGACCGCGTCGAGTGCTCGCTCGAAGGCGAGGCTGCGGAGGTCGTCTGGAACCTTCGCATCGTCCACCGCCTCGACCGCGCGGCGGAGCGCGCGCACGAGATCGTGCTGTTCGATCACCAGGCGATCCGGTCTGTGTTCTGGCCGAGCAGCTGCAGGACGTAGAGCTCTCCGGCGGTCGACACGCGGTAGGTCTTGCGGGCGTGACTGCTCCTGCTCGACGCGCGCACCTGGGCTACGAACGCCGGTCTGCGTGCTGCGAGCGCAGTCAGTGTCCGTGTGACGTTGCTCAGCCGCCCGCCGATGTCGTGCAGAGTGGCGTTGAGCTCGGCGCCGGTCCACCCTGCGCCGCCACGCCGGGCTTGCAGCCAACAGGCGACGACGAGCGCGCACTCGGTCTTGCTCGATGGATCGGTGCCCTCCAACAGCTCGTGCAGTCGCATCCGTGCGAGGTGGGCGGCGATGCGCTCGGTCTGCGGTACGGAAGAGGACCCGAACGGCTCCGCGTCGAAGCTCCGCACGAGGCCGTCGAGCACCCGCTTCCGACTCTCGGGCTTGAGCTGCGCGAGCGTCGCGAGCATGCTTGACATCGCCTGCGTCTCGGGGTGGTTCATCGGATGGAACCAGTTCGTTTGCCGGTCGTTATGCGGCTGCATCCTATAGAAAAACGGGGAAACGACGCGCTTCTCTTTGGTGTCAGGATCAGCACCGACCCAGTCCCCACAGGTCATAACGACCATTGAACGGTATTCTCGACTGCTGGAACTCATTGCTGACATGGTCGTTCCATGGGCGTTATGAGAACTCATGCCCAGTCATGAGATGTCCCCATGAAGGCTCGCCGTGGAGTGACCGGCGTCGGGCGCGCGGCGTCGCCGCCCGCGCCGAGCCGTTCCTCACCCGCGGCTCGTTCCACAGATCGCTGACGCAGGTTCGCCTCCAGCGCGGCGCCGGCTGCTGGACGGATCCGCACGCGAGGAACGCACCGGGGCCGATGCGCCTGACCGCACCGGCCCCTCCGCACGGCGTCCCCCGGCGCCGCACTTCCCGGTCGTCCCCCGGCGACCGAGCTTTCGATGCAAGAAGGTAGCGAGCCGCTCGCACCCGTTCGGTGACGAGGTCGTGAAGAAGACGCGGACGTTCTGTGAAGCTGGCGCGCGGGCGCCGAGGTGGTCAGCTGCCGCTGGAGCCGAAGCCGCCTTCGCCGCGCTCGCTGGCCGGCAGCTCGTTGACCTCGACGGTCGCCGGCAGCTCCAATCGCACGAGCACGAGCTGGGCGATGCGGTCCCCCACCGCGATCTCACATGGGGTCTCGCGGTCGGTGTTGAGCAGCAGCACGCGGATCTCGCCGCGGTAGCCGGCGTCGATCAGCCCGGGCGCGTTGACGAGCGCGATCCCGCTGCGCGCGGCGAGGCCGGAGCGCGGCAGCACGAGCCCGCCCTGCCCCTCCGGGATCGCGACGGCGATGCCCGTGCCCACGGACGCCCGTGCGCCCGGCGCGAGCGTGACCGCCTCGGTGGCGTGCAGGTCGAGGCCGGCGTCGCCGGCGTACGCGCGTCGCGGCAGGATCGCGTCGGGATGGAGGCGCTTGACGGCGAGGAGAGCGTGGGCGGTCGCGCCGCCGGCCGCGGCCTCCGCGGGCGCCGCGCCGCTCACGCGACCCGGCCGTTTCCGCCGACCGCGTAGCGCTCGAAGCGCGCTGCGACCGTGGCCGGGAGGCGCACCTTCACGCGCACGCCCTCGGGCGTGTCCTCGCGCAGCAGGTCGCCCGCGACTTCGTGCAGCTCGGCGAGGCGGTCGCCGTCGCGGTAGGGCAGCAGCAGCTCGACGTCGCGCAGCGAGCGGGCGAACTCCGCCTCGATCCGCTCGCCCAGCTCGGCGAGCCCGTCGCCACTCAGCGCCGAGACGAGCATCCCGTCGGGATGCCGCAGCAGCACGTCCGCGCGCGCCTCGGCGTCGAGCGCGTCGGCCTTGTTGAGGACCAGCACGCGCGGCCGATCGCCCGCGCCGATCTCCTCCAGCACCTCGTGCACGGCGCGCATCATCTCGTTCAGCTCGTCCTCGGGAGCGGACGCGTCGACCACATGCAGCAGCAGGTCGGCGAGCCGCGTCTCCTCCAGCGTCGCGCCGAACGCGTCGACGAGCTGGTGCGGCAGCTTGCGGATGAAGCCGACGGTGTCGGTCAGCAGGTAGTCGCGACCGCCGAGCCTCCAGCCGCGCGTCGTCGGGTCGAGCGTGTGGAAGAGCCGGTCGCGGACGCCGACCTCGGCGCCCGTGAGCGCGTTGAGCAGCGTCGACTTGCCGGCGTTCGTGTAGCCGACGAGCGCGACCTCGGGCAGCTGCGCGCGGGTCCGCTCGGCCCGCATCGTTCTGCGCGCGCCCTTCACCCGCTCCAGCCGCCGTCTCAGCGCGGTGATGCGGTCGCGCGCGAGGCGGCGGTCCGTCTCGATCTGCGACTCGCCCGGTCCGCGCGTGCCGATGCCGGGTCCGCCGGCGGGTCCACCGGCGCCTGCGCCGAGCCGCTCCAGGTGGGTCCACAGGCCGCGCATGCGCGCGAGGTTGTACTCGAGCTGCGCCAGCTCGACCTGCAGCTTGCCCTCCGCCGAGTTCGCGTGCCCGGCGAAGATGTCGAGGATGATCGCCGTGCGGTCCACGACCGGCGTTCCGAGCGCCTCCTCGAGGTTGCGGCCCTGACGCGGCGACAGCTCGTCGTCGCAGGCGACGACGTTCGCGTCCTGCGCCTTGATCGCCGCTCTCAGCTCCTCCAGCTTGCCGGGTCCGAAGTACGTGTTCGGATGCGCCTGCTCGCGGTGCTGGACCATCTGCCCGACCGTCGCGACGCCCGCGGTCCTCAGCAGCTCCTCGAGCTCGCCCAGGTCCTCCCCGGTCTCCAAGACCCCGATCGCCAGCGCACGCTGACGCGCACGCCCGACCGGCGCATCGGGGCGCCCCGGCGTCGGCGCAGCGCGACCGTTGCGGTTCTTGACCGTCGTCACACGTTTGAGTCTAGATCGTTGCGAACCGAGCCCCACACGTCGCGGCTCGCCTGCCAACGTGTGGGCATGCCCGAGGACTGCGGATCTGACTGCCCCAGAGACGGTCAGATCCGCACTCCTCCTCACGTGGGCGGGCGGATCGCGACGTTGGCGGCAGCGCAGCACGGCGTGGCCTCTCGCACGCAGCTCCTCAGAGCGGGAGTGACGGCGACGATGATCGACAAGCGAGTCGTGCGCCGCCAGCTCGTGCCCGTCCACCGTGGGGTCTACGCCGTCGGTCACCCCCACCTGCGTCGCGAGGGACATTGGCTCGCTGCGGTGCTGGCCATCGGCGATCGAGCCGTGCTCAGCCACCGCGACGCCGCCATGCTGCACGACCTGCGCCCGTGCAACCGGACGCGCACCGAGGTCAGCACGCCGGCTGACCGCGCGGGCACTGCCAAGCTCGACGTCTACGCGCGGCGCCGGCTCGACGCCTGTGACGTCACCGCCGTCGCCGGCATCCCGGTGACCACGGTCGAGCGCACGCTCGTGGATCTCGCCGAGGTCCTCCAGAGCGACGCGCTCGTCAAGGTCTGCAGCGAGGCCGAGCGGCAGCGAACGCTTGACGTGAAGGGCATCGAGGACGTGCTCGGGCGCCTGCGCGGACGGCCCGGACCGGGCGCCGCCAAGATCCGCGCCGCCCTCGCCGATCTCGCCGCCCACGGCGCCCAGCTCACCCGCTCATCTCTGGAGGACCGCTTCGTCGACCTCCTCGATGCCCACGACATCTCCCGCCCCACGACGAACGCATACGTGGCGGGCTACGAGTTCGACGCCGTCTGGCACAGACAACGCCTCGCCGTCGAGCTCGACGGCTGGGACACTCACAAGACGCGACACGCGTTCCAGCGGGACCGCATCAAGGGGAACGCGATCCAAGCAGCCGGCTACGCGCTCCTGCGCTTTACTCACGCCGACGTCACGCGGCGACCGGACAGGGTCGCCGCGGACGTCGCACGGCAGCTCAGCCCAACTGCCGGATCCGCTCGACCGCCTCGACCAGGCGCTCGTCGGGCGTCGTGAGCGAGATGCGGAAGAAGCCCTCGCCCGAGGCGCCGTAGGCGCCGCCCGGCGAGATCACGACGCCCGTCTCCTCCAGCACGTGCTCGCAGTACGCGGCGGCGCTCTCGTAGCCGGCCGGCACGGGCGCCCACACGTAGATCGTCCCCTTCGGCGGCGTCACGTCGACGCCGGCGGCGCGCAGCGCGTCGCAGACGAGGTCGCGGCGGCGCTTGTAGACCTGGTTCATCGCCGCCACCTCGGCGTCCACCGACGGGTCCAAAGCGGCCACACCCGCCAGCTGCACGGCCTCGAACAGCCCCGAGTCGACGTTCGACTTCAGCCGCCAGTACTGCGCGATCGCGTCCGCGTTGCCGGCGATGAAGGCGCAGCGCCAGCCGGTCATGTTGTAGCCCTTCGACAGCGAGAAGACCTCGACGCCGACCTCCTTCGCACCCGGCGTCGCGAGGAACGACGGCGCGACGTAGCCGTCGTACGTCGTCTCGCTGTAGGCGTTGTCGTGCACGACGAGGATGTCGTTCGCGCGCGCGAACTCGACCACGCGCTCGAACAGCCCGTCCGGCACCACGGCGCCCGTCGGGTTGTTCGGGTAGTTGAGGAACATCAGCTTCGCGCGCGCGGCGTCCTCCGGCGAGATCGCGTCGAGGTCCGGCGCGAAGCCGAGCGACGGCACCAGCGGCATCAGCACCGACGAGGCGCCCACCAAAGTCGGCCCACCGGTGTAGACCGGGTAGCCGGGGTCCGACGCGAGCGCGACGTCCTCGGGATCGAGGAACGCCAGGGACAGGTTGAAGATGCACTCCTTCGCCCCGATCGCCGGCATCACCTCGGTCTCGGGGTCCAGCGTCACGCCGAAACGGCGCGCGTAGAACGCGGCGACCGCCTCGCGGAAGTCCGCGCGCCCGCGGTTCGACGGGTACTGGTGCGTCGAGGGATCGGCGACGGCCGCCTGCGCCGCCGCGACGATCGGCGCGTACGTCGGCGTATCCGGGTCGCCGATGCCGAGCGAGATCACGTCGACCCCCGCCGCCTTCTTCTCGGCGATCTTGCGCTCGAGCTGCGCGAACAGGTACGGCGGGATCAGGTCGAGGCGCTTACTCGGTCGCATGCAGCTCCTTCAGGAAGTCGTCGGAGAGCGTCCCGGAGAACACCGGGACCGCCCAGCCGGTCAGGTTCACGTGCAGATCCTCGCCGACCTCGACGGTCAGCTCGCCGCCGTCGAGGACGACCGTGACGACGCCGTCCTCGTCGCCGCCCCCGCGCAGCACGTGCGCGACGGCGGCGCCCGTCGCGCCGGTTCCGGAGGAGAGCGTCTCGCCCACCCCGCGCTCGAAGATGCGCGCGCGGATGCGGTCCGGCGCCAGCGCGGCGTACCAGGAGACGTTCGTGCGGTTCGGGAACAGCTCGTTGCCCTCGATGAACGGCCCCAGCGCCGGCAGGTCGAGCCCCTCGAGCTCCTCCACCGAGTCGACGCGGATCGAGCACTGCGGGTTGCCGATCGAGACGTGCTGGAACGCCCACAGGCGGCCGGGGGTCCCGATCTCGCCTCTCCCGTCCTCGGCGCCGCCCGGATAGTCCTTCGAGGTCAGCTTCGCGCGGCCCATGTCGACGCGGCACGTCGTCGGCCCGGTGATCGTCGGGCGGATCTCGCCGGCGGCCGTCTCGATCGAGAAGACGTCGGCGTCGGTCCAGCCGCGGTGGCGCAGGTAGAGGATCGCCTCGCGCGCGCCGTTGCCGCTCAGCTCCGCCTCCGAGCCGTCGGGGTTGTAGATCGTCAGGCGCGCCACGAAGCCCGGCTGGCTCGGCGGCGACAGCAGCAGGATGCCGTCGGAGAAGACGCCGAAGTGGCCGGCGCAGATCGCGCGCACGCGCGCGGGCGTTAGCGCGAACGGCAGCTCGCGCTCCTCAACCACGATGTAGTCGTTGCCGAGCGCCTGCCACTTCTCGAATCGCATCGCGGCGGCAGACTACCGCCTTCCGATTATTGGACATGCTCCAACAATCGGGTATACGGTCCGAACAAGGACGTTCTGGCCAACCCCCACGAGGAGCGCTGCATGAGTCCGATCTTCGCGAGCTACAACCTCGGCGACGCGCTGCTGACGGTCCTGTCGATCTTCTTCATCGTGATCTGGATTTGGATCCTGATCACCGTCCTGATCGACCTGTTCCGCGATCACGAGCTGTCCGGGTGGTGGAAGGCGGTCTGGGTCTTCTTCCTCGTGTTCCTGCCGGTCATCACCGTGCTGATCTACCTGATCGCACGCGGCAGCGGGATGCGCGACCGCGCGATCGCCGAGCAGAAGCACGCGCAGCAGGCGACGAACGAGTACATCCGCTCCGTCGCCGGCTCCTCGCCCGTGGACCAGCTGCACAGACTCGACGAGCTGCGCGCGAGAGGCGCGATCAGCCAGGAGGAGTTCGAGCAGCTGAAGGCGAGAGTGCTCGCGTAGCGATCTCCGCGGCCACGGAGTCGGGGCTCCGCCCCGTGACGTCGACGACCCGCACGCCCGCCAGCTTGCGCATCCACGTGAGCTGGCGGCGCGCGTAGTTGCGCGTGCGGCGCTTCATCGCCTCGACGTCGCCGGCCAGCAGCTCGCCGAAGCCGAGCGCCTTGCGCGCCGTCTCCGAGGCGCCGGCGGCGTGGGCGCGTAGCACCTCGTCGCGCGCGCCGGCGGCGATCATCTCGTCCACTCGCGCGTCGATGCGCGCGTACAGCGCCTCGCGCTCCATCGTCAGCCCGGCGAGCAGCGTCGGGTGGCGGACCTCGTCGGTCCACAGCTGCGAGGGCCCGTCCGGCGGTTCCAGCTCGCCCGCGTCGAGCAGCTCGTGCGCGCGCACGATCCGCTGGCGGTCGTTGGCGTCGATCGTCTCGGCGGCCCACGGCGCGCGCTGCGCCAGCTCGGCGTGCAGCGCCGGTGCGCCGCGCGTCTCCAGCTCGCGCTCCCAGTGCTCGCGCACGCCCTCGGGCGGCGGCGGGCGCAGGCGCAGCTCGGTGAGCGCGGCGCGCAGGTAGAGGCCGGTGCCGCCGACGACGATCGGCCGCCGCCCCGCGCCCAGCGCGGCGTCGATCTCGGCGTGCGCGAGCGCCGCGTACTGGCCGGCGCTGAAGGTCGCGTCGACCGGCAGGAACGACAGCAGCCGGTGCTCCAGCGCCGCCTGCTCGGCCGCGCCGGCGGCCCCGGTCAGCAGCTCCAGCCCCGCGTAGACCTGCAGCGCGTCGGCCGAGATCGCGACCGGGTCCTCCCCCGCCGCGCGCAGCCGCGCCGCGAGCGCGACGGCGACGGCGGTCTTGCCGATTCCCGTCGGACCGAAGATCGCGATGACCGCTGGAGCCGCCACGCGCCGGAGTATGGCGGGCGCCGGCGGACCCGTCGGGACGGGTTCCCGGCCGGAGTATGGTGAGACGCAATGGGCGTTCGCATCGGCACCGGCATCTCCACGCACGAGGATCCGCGCGTCGGCGCGATCGAGGCCGCGCAGGCGGCCGGGGCCGGGCTCGACGGCGCGCCCGCCGACCTCGTCGTGCTGTTCGCCTCGGGCGGTCACATGGAGAGCCCCGAGTCGACGCTCGAGGGCGTGCACGAGGCGCTGCGCCCGTCGGCGCTCGTCGGCTGCGGGGCAGGCGGCGTGCTCGGCTGCGGCGCCGAGCACGAGGACGGGATGGCGGTCGCCGTGTGGGCCGCGTCGCTCGACGGCGGCCGCGCGCAGACCTTCCACGCGATGGCGTCGGTGCACGAGGACACCGTCACCGTGATCGGGATGGAGGACCTCGCCGGCGCCCGCGGCGCGATCCTGCTGCCCGACCCCTACACGTTCCCGACCGACCCGCTGCTGCACGACCTCGCGGCGCGCGCGCCCGGTGTCCCCGTCATAGGCGGCCTCGCGAGCGCGCGCCGGCCGGACGGAGACCGGCGTGCTGTTCCACGGCGACGAGGTCGCCGACGGCGGTGCGGTCGGCGTGCGCTTCGACGACGTCGAGCTGCTGCCGTGCGTCTCGCAGGGCGCGACGCCGGTCGGGCCCGAGCTGACGATCACGGCGGCGGAGGGCAACGTCATCAGCGAGCTGGCCGGGCAGCCCGCGCTCGACCGCATACGTGCCGTGATCGAGGAGCTGGACCCGCGCGAACGGACGCTGATCGCGGGCGGGCTGCTCGTCGGCCTGGTGGTCGACGGCGGGCGCCCCGAGTACGGCCACGGCGACTTCCTCGTGCGCCAGCTGATGGGCGCCGACCCGGTCGGCGGCACGCTCGCCGTCGCGGCGCCGGTGCAGCCCGGCCAGGTGCTGCGCCTGCACGCGCGCGACGCCGCCTCGGCCGACCGCGACCTGCAGGAGCAGCTGCGCCTGCGCGTCTCCGCGCTCGGCGGCACGCCGGCCGGCGCGCTCGCGTTCTCGTGCAACGGCCGCGGCCGCGCGATGTTCGGGATCGAGGACCACGACGCCGGCGCGCTGTCGGACGAGCTGCGCGGCGCGCCGTCGGCCGGCTTCTTCGCGGCCGGCGAGATCGGCCCGGTCGGCGGCGCGAGCTTCCTGCACGCCTTCACGGCGACGGTCGCGCTGTTCGGCGCGTAGGCGCTCCCCGCGCCCGCGTCCACCGGCCCTCGCCGAGCGCGCCTGTGACAGGCTTCGCGCCATGACCGCGATCAAGGGAACCGTCCTCCTCACCGGCGCCAGCGGCGGCATCGGCCACGCCATCGCCCGCGCGCTCGCCGCGCGCGGGGCGCAGCTCGTGCTCACGGGCCGCCGCGCCGATGTGCTCGAGCCGCTCGCCGCCGAGCTCGGCGGCCGCGCGCTCGCCATCGACCTGGCCGACCGCGACGCGCCCGAGCGGCTCGCCGAGGAGGCGGGCGACGTCGAGATCCTCGTCGCGAACGCCGCGCTGCCGGCCAGCGGCACGCTCGACGACTACACGAACGAGCAGGTCGACCGCGCGCTCGACGTCAACCTGCGTGCGCCGATCCTGCTCGCGAAGCTGCTGTCCGAGGGGATGGTCGCACGCGGGCACGGGCACCTCGTCTTCATCTCGTCGCTGTCGGGCAGAGCGGCGGCCGGTGGCAGCGCGCTCTACTCCGCGACGAAGTTCGGCATGCGCGGCTTTGCGCTGTCGCTGCGCGAGGATCTGCGCTCGTCCGGCGTCGGCGTCTCGACGATCTTCCCCGGCTTCATCCGCGACGCCGGCATGTTCGCGCGCGCGGACGTGTCGCTGCCCCCGGGCGTCGGTACGCGCAGCCCCGAGGACGTCGCCGCCGCCGTCGTGCGCGGGATCGAGCGCAACAAGGCGGAGATCGACGTCGCGCCGCTGGGCCTGCGCGCCGGTTCGATCTTCTCCGGCATCGCGCCCGAGCTGGCGCTGAACAGCAGCCGCCGCCTGGGCGGCGCACGCATCGCCGACGGGCTCGCCGCCGGCGGCCGCGACCACCGCTGACCCGACCGCTCAGCCGGTCAGTCGCGACGGCAGCTCGCGCAGATCCGCGAGCGGCTCGGCGCCGAGTGTTGCCAGGCGGGCGGCGATCGCGGCGTCGCCGCCGTCGTAGCCGAGCGTGCGCATGCCCGCGGCCCGCCCCGCGGTGACGCCCGGGACGCTGTCCTCGACGACGACGCATGCGTCCGGCGCGAAGCCGCACTCAGCGGCGGCGTGCAGGAACAGGTCGGGGGCGGGCTTCGGGCGCGCCACCGAGTAGGCGGAGAAGATGCGGTCGCCGGGCACCGCGTCGCGCAGGCCCGTGACGCGCAGCGTCAGCTCCATCTTCTCCAGCGCTCCCCCGGACGCGATGCACGCGCCCCACGCGGCCGCCTGCACGCCCGCGAGCGCCTCGCGCGCGCCGTCGATCGGCGTCAGCTCGCGCTCGAACGCGGCTGCGCGGCCGGCGAGGAAGCGCTCCATCCAGCCGTCGGGGACCGGCCGGCCGAGGTGCGCCTCGACACCCCGCTGGATGTCGGCGAGCGCGACGCCGTGGAAGGCCGCGTCGACCTGCTCGGCGGTCATCGTCCCGCCGACGGACTCGATCGCGTGCGTCAGCTCGCGCATGTCGATCCCCATGCTGTCGACGAGCACGCCGTCGCAGTCGAAGATGACGAGGCCTGCGGCGGTCAACGCGCGCTCGCCGCGCGCGCGAGCAGCGATTCCTCGCCGGCCAGCGTCTGGCTCGTCGCACTCGCGATCTCGACCTGCACGTACTCGCCCGGCTGCGCGAGGCCGCTGAAGTTGACCGCCTTGTTGTGGCGCGAGCGGCCGCGCAGGCGCGTCGGGTCGGTCCGCGAGGGGCCCTCGACAAGCACGTCGAGCGTGCGTCCGACGAAGCGCTGCGCACGCTCCTTCGCCCGCCGTTGGACGACCTCGACGAGCCGCTCCATCCGCTCGACCTTCACCGCGTGTGGGACCTGGTCGGGCAGCGTCGCCGCCTCCGTCCCGCGACGCGGCGAGAAGACGAATGTGAAGGCGCCGTCGTAGGCGACCTGCTCGCAGAGCGAGAGCGTCTGCGCGAAGTCCTCCTCCGTCTCGCCGGGGAACCCGACGATGACGTCGGTCGTGATCGCCACGTCCGACACGTGCTCGCGCAGCAGCGCGACGCGGTCGAGGTAGCGCTCGCGCGAGTAGGTGCGGCGCATCGCCTTCAGCACGCGGCTCGACCCGCTCTGCAGCGGCAGGTGGACGTGCTCGCACAGCGCGGGCAGCTCGGCGTGCGCGCGGATCACGTCCTCCTTCATGTCCTGCGGGTGCGGGCTCGTGTAGCGGATGCGCTCGATCCCGTCGACCGCGTCGACGGCCGCGAGCAGCTCCGCGAAGTTCGCCGCCGGCTCGTCGCGGCGCGGCAGGTCGCGCCCGTAGGCGTTGACGTTCTGCCCGAGCAGCGTGACCTCGGTGACGCCCTCGGACGCCATCCGCTCGACCTCGCCGACGAGCGCGGCGAGCGGGCGGGAGACCTCGCGGCCGCGCGTGCTCGGCACGATGCAGTACGAGCAGACCATGTTGCAGCCGACGGAGATCTGCAGCCAGCCCTGGAACTCGCGCGCCCGCTTCTCCGGCAGGTCGCCGGCGAAGCCCTCGAACTCGAAGTAGCCCTGTGCGGTCAGCGAGTCGCTCGTGAGGAACTCCGCGAGCTTGTGCACCTGCCCCGGCCCGAACGCCACGTCGACGAACGGGAAGCGCTCGAACACCTCGTCCTTGACCGACTGCGCCCAGCAGCCGCCGACGCCGATCACGACCTCCGGCCGCTCGCGCTTGCGCCGCTTCGCGTGACCGAGGTGCGCGACGAACTTCGTGTCGGCCGCCTCGCGGATCGAGCACGTGTTGAAGAGGATCAGGTCCGCCTCGTCGGGGCTGGGCGCCTCGCGGTACCCGAGCGACTCGAGCATGCCCTTCATGCGCTCCGAGTCGTGCTCGTTCATCTGGCAGCCGAACGTCGTGACGTGGTAGCGCTTCATCGCCAGCAAGGGTAACTCGCGACAGCCCAGCGCGGAGCCGGCGGTCGCAACGTACGGCCGCCGGCTCGCCTTAAAGGACGAGTCCGGGGTCGTCACCCCGGACTCTTGGTGATGCTATGGAGACAGCAATCACGCTGATCCCCAAGAGCGTAGCGCAGGCCGCGGCCTATCTCGCGTACTCCACCGACCGCGACTCGCGGATCACGGTGACCTTGATCTGCCCCGGGTACTCCAGCTCCTTCTCGATCTCGCGGGCGATCTCGTGCGACAGCAGCGCCATGCCGTCGTCGTCGATCGACGTCGGGGCGACCATCACGCGGATCTCGCGGCCGGCCTGCATCGCGTAGACCTTGTCGACGCCGTCGTGGCGCGTGGCGATCTGCTCGAGGTCGCGCAGGCGTCTGACGTACTGCTCGAGCGACTCGCCGCGCGCTCCCGGCCGCGCGCCGGACAGCGCGTCGGCGGCCTGCACGATGACGGCCTCGACCGTCTGGGGCTCGACCTCGTTGTGGTGGGCCTCCATCGCGTGGACGACCGACTCCGACTCGCCGTGGCGCCGTGCGATGTCGCCGCCGACGAGCGCGTGCGGGCCTTCGACCTCGTGCGAGACGGCCTTGCCGATGTCGTGCAGCAGCGCAGCCCGCCGCGCGGTTCTCGGCGAGGCGCCCAGCTCGTGCGCCATCAGCGCCGCGAGGCGCGAGCACTCGACCGAGTGGGCGAGCACGTTCTGCCCGTAGCTCGTGCGGAACTTCAGCCGGCCGAGCAGGCGGATCAGCTCGGGGTCGAGGCCCTGGACGTTCGCCTCGAAGACCGCCTCCTCCCCCAGCTCGACGATGTGGTCTTCGAGCTCGGACTTAGCCTGGTAGTACATCTCCTCGATCCGCGCCGGGTGGATGCGGCCGTCCGCGAGCAGCTTCTCGAGCGTCATCCGCGCGATCTCGCGCCGCACCCCGTCGAAGCCGGACAGCACGACCGCATTCGGCGTGTCGTCGATGATGAAGTCGACGCCGGTGAGGTTCTCGAGCGCGCGGATGTTGCGCCCTTCGCGCCCGATGATGCGGCCCTTCATGTCGTCGGAGGCGAGCTGCACGACGGCGACCGTCGTCTCGGTCGCGTGCCCGGCGGCGATGCGCTGCATGCAGACGGACAGGATGTTGCGCACGCGCCGGTCGGCGTCGCGCTTCGTCTCCTCCTCGATCTGGCGGATCAGCTTCGCCGATTCGTGGCGAACCTGGTCCTCCAGCTCCTTCAGCAGGAGCTGCTTCGCCTGCGCGGCGGTGACGCCGGCGACGCGCTCGAGCTGGCGCTCCAGCTCACGGTGCCCGTCGGCGAGCTCCGCCGTCTGGAGTTCGAGCGCCTCCGCGCGCTCGTCGACGCCGCGCTCGCGGCGGGCCAGCTCCGCGCGCTGGGCGTCGAGCGCCTCCTCCTTGCCGAGCACGCGCTCCTCGATCCGCACCAGCTCGGCGCGCCGCTCGATCAGCGCGGTGTCTGCGGCTGCGCCGGAAACGGCGCGTTCCCCACGCCCGCCGCTCGGCCGTTCGCGTCCGTAGAGCACGGCTGCGAGCACGAGCCCCACTGCCAGCAGCGCCGCCGCGATCACGATCTCCATTGGTGTTCCTCTTCCTCAGTCCGGCGGGGGAGCCGGGCTGGCTCACGATCCGTTTGGGTAGCGTCGGACGGGCCGTGCGAGGCGCACGTGGCGAATCCAGGGTGCGGCGCGCCGAGACGCCGCGACGTCGCGCGCCGGCTACGCCGGCGTTCGCGTCAACGAGGCTCGCCGACGCGGGGGCGCGGCGGACGAGCTGAGAGATCGGGTCGCGGCGGACAAGTCTGGTTCCAGGGATTCAGGGTATTTGCTGCTGTTTCATGCCCTCGCGGGCCGGTCGTTCGCTGCCCTGGATCGTAGTACCGGGGCCGGGAGGGCGCAATCAGTCGCCGGAGCCGCCACCGGCGTGGGCGCGGATCGCCTCCCACGCCAGCTCGTGGTCGTAGCCCTTGCGCACGAGCACGCCGTACGCACGGCGCCGTTCGCGCTGGTCGTCGCCGAGCGCCGGGAAGCGCCGTTGCAGCAGCGCGCACGCCGCTTCGAGCTCGCCGCCGCGGCCGCGCGTCGCGACGGCGTCGCGCACCAGCGCGGCCGGCACGCCGAGCGCGAGCAGCCGCCGTTCGATGCGGTCGGCGCCCCACTCGTCCAGCAGCCGCTTGTCGTCGGCGAACTGGCGCGCGAAGCGCGCGTCGTTCAGATAGTCCTCGCGCTGGAGGTGCGCGAGCGCCTGGTCGATCGCTCCTGGCTCGACGCGCTTGCCCTCCAGATAGCGGCGCATCTCCAGCACGGTCCGGTCGCGCCGCGTGAGATAGCGGAACGCGAGGTCGAGCGCGTGCTGGAGTCGCAGCTCCGGATCGAGCGAGCGCGAGAGCGTGACGGCCGGCGCCTCCACGGCGACGCGCCCTACGCCGCGGCGGCCGGTTCCAGCGCGGCCTCGGCGGCCTCGACCCCGTCCGCACCCTCGATCGGCGCGACGAGGTCGCGACTGATGTCGAGCGCGGCGTAGATCTTGTCCTCGATCTCCTTCGCGATCTCGGGGTGCTCGACGAGGAACGCCTTCGCGTTGTTGCGGCCCTGGCCGAGGCGCTCGCCCTCGTAGGAGAAGAACGAGCCCGACTTCGTGACGATGTTGTGCTCGATCCCGTAGTCGATCAGGCAGCCGGTCGTCGAGATGCCTCTGCCGAACTCGATCTCGAACTCGGCCTGCTTGAACGGCGCCGCGACCTTGTTCTTGACGACCTTCACGCGCACGCGGTTGCCGACCGCCTCGGTGCCGTCCTTGATCGTCTCGATGCGGCGGATGTCGAGCCGCTGCGACGAGTAGAACTTCAGCGCGCGACCGCCCGGCTGCGTCTCCGGCGAGCCGAACATCACGCCGACCTTCTCGCGGATCTGGTTCGTGAACATGCAGAGCGTCTGCGTGCGGTTGAGGTTCGCCGTCAGCTTGCGCATCGCCTGCGACATCATGCGCGCCTGCACGCCGACCGTCTGGTCGCCCATCTGCCCCTCGAGCTCGGCGCGCGGCGTGAGCGCGGCGACCGAGTCGACCGCGACGACGTCGACGGCGCCGGAGCGCACGAGCATGTCCGCCACCTCGAGCGCCTGCTCGCCGTAGTCGGGCTGGGAGACGAGCAGCGAGTCGATGTCGACGCCGATCTCCTTCGCGTAGAGCGGGTCCATCGCGTGCTCGGCGTCGATGAAGGCGCACGTGCCGCCGAGCTTCTGCGCCTCGGCGAGGATGTGGTAGACGAGCGTCGTCTTGCCCGAGGACTCCGGGCCGAAGATCTCGATGATGCGCCCGCGCGGCACGCCGCCGATGCCGAGCGCGACGTCGAGCGACAGCGCCCCCGTCGGGATCGCGTTGACGCGCACCTGTGCGCCCGGATCCCCCATCCGCATGACCGTGCCCTTGCCGAACTGGCGCTCGATCTGCGTCAGCGCGCCCTCCAGGGCGGCGCCGCGGGCCTTGGCGGCCTTGTCTTGCTCGGTCATCGCTGGAAGCTCCTTCTGCTCACGTGAGGGCATGACGGTACGCCGGGCATCGGACGGAACCGGATCGAACATCCGTTCGCGCCTCGCTCCGTCGATGGTAGGCACCGGCGTGTCACAGCACAACGCCCGAACAACGACGATTCTCAGGCGAGTCTGCGGACGGACGCCGCGCCGTCAGGCGTCGTCGAGCTGACCGAGCAGCAGCCGGCGCAACAGGTGCAGCGCGACGGTCGTCGTGCGATCGCGCACGTCCGGGCGCGAGCCCGGCAGGTCGAGCTTGCGCGCGATGCGCGCGCCGGAGCGGTCGGCGACCGCCACGTGCACGCGCCCGACCGGCTTCTCCGGCGTCCCCCCGCCCGGCCCCGCGATGCCGGTCACGCCGATGCCGACGTCGGCGCCGAAGCGCTCCAGCGCCCCGTCCGCGAGCGCGTCGGCGACCTCGGCCGAGACCGCGCCCACGCGCTCGATCAACGCCGGATCGACGCCCGCCAGCGCCGCCTTCGCCTCGTTGGAGTAGACGACCGCGCCGCCGAGCACGTACGCCGACGACCCCGGCCGGTCGGTCAGGCGCCCGGCGAGCAGTCCGCCGGTGCACGACTCCGCGACCGCGACCGTCCGCAACGGCGGTCCGCTCAGCAGCGCCGCGACCTGCTCGTCGATCGTCGTGCCGTCGTCCGAGAACAGCTGCGACGGATGGCGCGCGCGGATGAAGTCCGCGAAGGCGGCGTACGCGCCGGCGCCGCCCGGCTCGTACAGCGTCGCGATCTCGATCTCGCCGCGGCGCAGGCACGTCGTGATCTCCAGCGGCGCGAGGTCGAGGCCCGACTGCTCGGCGACCACGAGCGTCTCGGCGATCTCCGACTCGGGGATCCCCGTCAGCCGCAGGATCGCCTGCTCGTAGACGGTCGCGCCGGCGATCGCCGCGCGGAAGGTGCCGGTCTCCCGCGCGGTCGCCCACATCGGCTGCAGCTCGCGCGGCGGGCCGGGCAGCACGACGACGGTCGGGTGCGAGGCGCCGTCGAGCGGCGCGACGACCAGGCCCGGCGCGGTCCCGACCGGCTCGAGCACGGTCGCGCCCTCCGGCACGTGCGCCTGCTTGCGCGTGCCGCGCGCCATCGCCGCGCGGTCGATGTTCGGCCAGCGCTGTGCGAGCGGCGCGACGATCGCGGCGATGCGCTGCTCGAGCGCCTCGTCGAGCACGAGCGGCCGGTCGGCGAACTCCGCGACGACGGCGGTCGTGAGGTCGTCGGCGGTCGGCCCGAGGCCGCCGCTCGTCACGATCAGCTCGACGCGCTCCGACCCCAGGAAGCGCAGCGCCGCCGCCATGTCCTCGCGCCGGTCGCCGACGATCAGGATGTGCGCGAGGTCGACGCCGAGCTCGCGCAGGCGCTCCGACAGCCACGGGCCGTTGCGGTCGGAGATGATCCCGCTGAGGACCTCGGTCCCCGTGATCACGATGCCGGCGCGCGCGCTCACGTGCAGGTCGGCGCCTGGCTCGTCGGCAGCGTGTGCGCTCCCGCCGGGGTGATCTCGTAGGCGATCGCGCTCGAGGAGGCGGGGACCGCGAACGGCTTGCCGTTGACGCGCAGCTGCACGCTGTTGTTGCCGAGCGTCATCCGCAGCGTGCGCGCGTGGTAGACGGGAACGTGCTGGCCTGCGCTGAACTGCGTGCCGGGGATCAGTCTTCTGCCATTGCCGTCCACGAGGCAGACGTACAGGGTGCCGGTCGGGACGATCTGCACGCTCGCGCGCGCCGGCGCCGCGCTCGCGTGCGAGCGTCGGCTCGTTCCTGCGGCGCGCGACGTTCGCGTCGTCGTCGTGCGGCTCGTCGCGGTCGAGCCCCCCCGCCTCCCGTCGCGCCGAACAACACGCCGACGAGCCCGAGCACGACGAGCAGCAGCACGAGCGCGCCGCCCACGATCAGCCATGGCGGCGCCGTCCGCGGCGGGCCGTAGGCGCCGGCCCTGCCGCCCCCGCCGCGCCGATCGCGGCCGAGGTTCGGGCTGATCGGCGCCAGCTCCTGCTCGCTCGGGCGCTCGTAGCGCAGCTTGTACTCCTCGACCAGCGAGCGCGCGTCGAGCCCCAGATAGTCGGCGTACTCGCGCAGGAAGCTCTTGATGAAGGTCGAGCCCGGCAGCAGGCTCCATTCCTCGTTCTCGAGCGCGCGCAGGTACTTGGCGCGGATCTTCGTGGCCTGCTCGACCTCGGTGATGTCGATCCTGGCGCGCATGCGCGCCTCGCGGAGGGTGGACCCGATCTCCGGCATGGCGACGCGAAGGCTATCGCGGCTCTACAACGCGGTTTCGTCGCCCGCCGGCGGCGGGTCGCGCTGAGGCTCGAACGCGGGCTCGGCGGTGGCCGTCGAAACCGAGGACGAACCGGGTCTTTCGGCGAGCGCGACGAGGATGCGCGGGACGTCGGCCTCGGTGATCAGCACCTGGCGCGGCTTGGAACCCTCGTAGCCGGAGATGATCCCGCGCCGCTCGAGCATGTCGATCAGGCGACCGGCGCGCGTGTAGCCGAGGCGCAGGCGGCGCTGCAGCATCGAAGTCGAGGCGGTGCCCATCTGCGCGACGAGGCCGATCGCCTCCTCCAGCAAGGGGTCCTCGTCGGGGTCGAAGCCGTCGTCGTCTCCCCCGCTCGCGTCGGACTCGTCGACGACCTCCTCGAGCAGCTCCTCCTGGAACTCGGGCTCGCCCTGCTTGCGCCACGACTCGGTCAGCTCGGCGATCTGGGCCTCGTCGATGTAGGCGCCCTGGATGCGCTGCAGCTTCGAGGAGCCGACCGGCGAGAACAGCATGTCGCCCTGGCCGAGCAGCGACTCGGCGCCGTTCTGGTCGAGGATCACGCGCGAGTCCGTCTGCGAGGACACGGCGAAGGCGATCCGCGACGGCACGTTGGCCTTGATCATGCCGGTGATCACGTCGACGCGCGGGGACTGCGTCGCGAGCACGAGGTGGATGCCGACCGCGCGCGCCTTCTGCGCGAGACGGATGATCGAGTCCTCGACGTCGGCGGGCGCGACCATCATCAGGTCGGCCAGCTCGTCGATCACGCACAGGATGTACGGCAGCGCCGGCTCGCCGCGCGCGGCGCGCGCTCTGTTGAGCTCTGGCAGCGAGCGCGTGCGCGCGAGCGACATGATCCCGTAGCGCTCCTCCATCTCCTTGACGAGGTTCTGCAGTGCGTTGGCCGCCATCCGCGGGCTCGTGATGACGGGCGTCAGCAGGTGCGGGATCGACTCGTAGTGGTTCAGCTCGACCTGCTTGGGGTCGACGAGCACGAGCCGCAGCTCGTGCGGGTCGGCGTGCAGCAGCAGCGACGAGAGCATCGCGTTGATGCAGCCGGACTTGCCGGCGCCGGTCGTGCCGGCGACGAGCAGGTGCGGCATCTTCGCGAGGTCGACCCCGATCGCGCGGCCGGCGACGTCCTTGCCGAGCCACACCGTCAGCGGCGACCAGTCGGCCGGCGGATCCTGGAAGACGTCGCCGAGATGGACGATCTTCCGCCTCGCGTTCGGCACCTCGATGCCGACCGCCTGCTTGCCGGGGATCGGCGCGAGGATGCGGATCTCGGTCGCGGCGAGCGCGTAGGCGAGGTCGTCCTTGAGCTGCGCGACCTTGCCGACCTTGATGCCGGGCGCGAGGCGGATCTCGAAGCGCGTGATGTGCGGGCCGGCCGTCATCCCGACGACCTTCGCCTCGATCCCGAAGTGGCCGAGCGCCTCGATCAGCTGCGCGGCGATTCTCTCCTGCCCGGCCGTGTCGGGGCGCGACTGGTCGGCCGTCGAGCGCTTGAGGAAGCGACCCGTCGGGATTCTCCAGACGAACGCGGGGTCGTCGGTGACGGACGCGCGGTAGCGGCCCTGCGGGGTCAGCTGCGAGGGATCGACGTCCTCCGCTCCCGTCGTGACGCCGGGCTCGTCGGGCTCCTCCAGCTCGAGCTGCTGCAGCTCTTCCGAGATCGACTCGGGCTCGGCGGCCTGCGGCTCCGGGTCGACGTCGTCCTCGAACGCGTCGTCGGTCTGCGGCGTCTCGTCGCCGTACAGGTCGGGATAGCGCTCGCGCCCGTCGAGCGACGGCGCCTCGACATGCGTCGCGCGCACGACGAGGCGCTCGTCCTCGGGCTCCGGCGGGACGAGCGGCTCGGGCGCGCGTGTGGGAGCGCGCGTGACGACCGGCTCGGGCTCCGTCTCGCGCGGGCGAGGCGCCAGCGTCGCCGCCTGCGCGACGCCGCGGCCCGCCGCTCCGAGCAGGCCGGCGATCGTCACGCCGCTGATCAGCAGCAGCCCGGCGAGGAACAGGAAGATCGCGACGATGTGGGAGCCGACGTCGGAGAACAGGTGCGACGTCGTCCAGTAGAGGGCCGCGCCGAGCGCGCCCCCGTTGCCGTCGAGCGTCGCGCGCGCCCACGGGCCGGCGCCGGTGCGGCTGCCGAGCCCGAGCGTGCCCGCGGCGAGCGCGAGCGAGACGCCGCCGAACAGGCAGGCGACTCCGGCGCGGACCGGCCGCACGGCCGGCAGGAGCGTGCGCGCGATCACGAGCATCCCGCCGGCCACGAGCGCGACGGGGACGGCGTAGGCGACCTGCCCGAGCAGCAGCCGCAGGCCGTCGCGCGCCGCCCCGCCGACGGAGCCGCCGGCGGCGCCGAGATACAGCACGAACGCGAGGAAGACGCCGAGCGCGGCGAGCGCGAGGCCGAGCAGGTCGAGCTGGTGCGGCGACAACACGGGCAGCTTGGGCCGCCACAGCGACGCGCCCGCGGCGCGGCGAGCGCGCGCTCTCGCGGGCGGGCGCGAACGCGTCCGTCTCGGGGCGGCTCTCGGGCGGCGGCGGGTCTTCGTGGCCATCTGCAAGCGGTTGCTTCGACGCGCACCGATGAGCCCCTGCCGACCGGTGCGCGCAGGCTTTGCTCACCGGTCAGCGGGGCTCGTCCACCGCTTCACCGCTAAGAAGTGGCTAAAAACCACCCCATCCCGCCCGCGCGGCCCTTTACCATCGCCGCATGAGCGACATCTCGCGCGCGCCCCGCGTCCTCGTCGTCGAGGACGACGAGGAAATCGCCCAGACGCTGCAGCGCTCGCTGCGGATGGAGGGATACGAGGTGCGGATCGCGAGCGACGGCGTCAGCGCGCTCGACGACGCGCACGCGTTCCTGCCGGATCTCGTCGTGCTCGACCTCGGCCTCCCCCGCCTCGACGGCATCGACGTCGCCAAGACGCTGCGCGCCAACGACGACGTGCCGATCCTGATGCTGACCGCGCGCGACGCGCTCGAAGCGCGCGTCGAGGGGCTCGACGCCGGCGCCGACGACTACCTCGTCAAGCCGTTCGAGCGCCAGGAGCTGCTCGCGCGCCTGCGCGCGCTGCTGCGCCGCCGGCCGCCGCGCGGAGCGGCGCCGCTCGTCTGCGGCGACCTGCAGCTCAACCCCGACACGCACGAGGTCGAGCGCGGGGGCACCGCCGGCGGAGCCGGTGGTCGCTCGATCGAGCTGACGCAGCGCGAGTTCGAGCTGCTCGAGTACCTGATGCGCAACGAGCGGATCGTGATCTCGCGCCAGCGGCTGCTGGACGAGGTGTGGGGCTACGACCCGTTCTCGACGACGAACACGATCGAGGTGTTCGTCTCGAACCTGCGACGAAAGCTGGAGTCTGGTGGAGAGGCACGGCTCCTCCACACGATCCGCGGCGCGGGCTACGTCCTCCGCGCGTAGCGCGGTCGACGGCGTCGGCGCGGCGTACCGCCGGCTGCCGACGCGCTGGCGGCTGGCGGGCGGCTCGGCCGCGTTGACGTTCGTGATCCTGTGCGGCTTCGCCGTGATCGTCGGCCTCTTGACGACGCGCCAGATCCGCATCCAGTTCGACGACTCGGTGCGCCAGACGGCGAACTACCTCGCGAGCCGCGCGACCGTCGGCTTCGACTCGCGCACCGGCGCGGCGACCTGTGGGCAGCTCGGCGACCTCGCGAGCGGCGAGCAGGCGAAGGTGCGCGTCTACGACCTGTCGCCCCCAGCGCAGCTGATGTGCGAGTACGGCGGCACGAACCCGGCCTGGCCGCGCTTCTCACTCGACGGCACGTTTCCGAAGGAGCAGTACGGCTACCGCGTCGAGGCCCGTCAGGTGGGCGTGAGTCCGTTCGGGACCGGGATCCTCATCTACGCCCGTCCGCTGTCGGCGATCGACCGTACCGTCGCGAAGGTCCGCTTCTTCCTGCTGCTCGGGGTCCTCGGCGGCAGTGGCCTGGCGCTGCTCGCCGGCCTGATGGTGGCGCGCCGCGCGATGGCGCCGATCGTCGCGCTGACCGCGAGCGCGCGCGAGATCGAGCGCACGCGCGACCCGGGCCGCCACGTCCCCCAGCCGGACGCCGACGACGAGGTCGCCGAGCTGGCGCAGACGCTCGAGGACATGCTGCAGGCGCTCGACGCCGCGCGCGCCTCGACCGAGGCGACGCTGCTGCGTCAGCGCGAGTTCGTCGCCGACGCCTCGCACGAGCTGCGCACGCCGCTGACGAGCGTGCTCGCGAACCTCGAGCTGCTGGCCGAGCAGGTCGAGGGCGAGGACGCGCACGCCGCGGTCGCCTCCGCCCTGCGCTCCTCGCAGCGCATGCGCCGGCTCGTCGCCGACCTGCTGCTGCTCGCGCGCTATGACCGGACCCCGCCCACCCGCACCGTCCCCCACCGTCCCGTCGACCTCTCGCAGGTGCTCGTCGAGGTGGCCGCCGAGCTGGAGCCGGTGACGGCAGGGCACCACCTGACGATCGCCGCGCACGAGCAGCTCGTTGTCGACGGCGCGCGCGACGAGCTGCACCGGCTCGCGCTCAACCTGATCGAGAACGCGCTGCGCCACACGCCGCCCGGCACGCACGTGCACGCCGCGCTCGCGCGCGACGGCGAGGACGTGGTGCTGACGGTCGAGGACGACGGCCCCGGGATCCCGGACGAGCTGCGCCCGCGCCTGTTCGAGCGCTTCGTGCGCGGCCGCGGCGACAGCGGCGGCGGCTCCGGCCTCGGCCTCTCGATCGTCCACGCCGTCGCCGACTCCCACGGCGGCACCGTCGACCTGGAGCGGCGAACCGGCGGGGCCGGAACCGGCGCCCGCTTCGTCGTACGCCTCCCCCGCACGCTCTCCGAGACGCCGGACCCAGAGCCGGCGCACAACACGTAGGCCGGCTAAACCTCTACGACGACTGGGAGGACCATCGGGCGCCGCTTGAGCTTGTCGTAGACGAACGCGGCGAGGTCGTCGTGCAGCTCCTGCTGCACGAGCTCCGGCTCGCGGATGCCGTCGCTGGCGGCGCGTGAGAGCGAGTCCTCGACCGCGCCGCGGATCTCCTCGATCAGCTCGTCGGCCTGCTCGACGAACGGCACGCCGCGGAAGATCACCTCGGGCGGGGCGACCGACTGGCCGTCCTGCTCGGAGATCGTCGCGACGACGATGAAGATGCCGTCGGCCGACAGCATGCGGCGGTCGCGCAGCGCCACGTCGGCGGGGTCGCCGATGTCGACGCCGTCGACGAAGATCATGCCCGACTGCTCTCTGTCGCCGAAGCGCGCGCCTCTGCGCGTGATCTCGAGCGGCAGGCCGTTCTCGCCGCGGAAGATGTTGTCGGGCTCGATCCCGACGGCCTCGGCCAGTTCGCCGTGCAGGTGGATGCGCTTGAAGTCGCCGTGCATCGGCAGCACGTAGCGGGGCTTCGTGAGGTTGAGCATCAGCTTCAGCTCCTCGCGGTACCCGTGGCCGGACGCGTGGATCGGCGCGTCGGCGGTCGTGATCACGTCGCAGCCGATGTGGTAGAGCCGGTCGATCGTGTCGTTGACGGCGCGCTCGTTGCCGGGGATCGGCGTCGCGCTGAAGACGACCGTGTCGCCGTCGTGGAGCTTGATGTGGCGGTGGTCGTTGTGCGCCATCCGCCGCAGCGCCGACAGCGGCTCGCCCTGGGATCCGGTCGAGACGATGACGAGCTTGTGGTCGGGGAAGTCGTCGATCTCGCGCGGCTGGACGAGCATCCCTTCCGGCACGTCGATGTGCCCCAGCGAGCGGCCGATGTTGACGTTCTTGCGCATCGAGCGACCGACCAGCGCGACCTTGCGCCCGAGCGCGGCGGCCGCGTCGACGACCTGCTGGACGCGGTGGATGTTCGAGGCGAAGCTCGTCACGACGATGCGGCCCTCGCAGCGCGCGAACGCCTCCTCCAGGTGCGGCCCGACGCCGGCCTCCGAGGGCGAGTAGCCCGGCCGGTCGGCGTTCGTCGAGTCGCCGCACAGCAGCAGCAGCCCGTCGCGCCCCAGCTCGGCCAGGCGCGACATGTCCGCCGGCCTGCCGTCGACGGGCGTCTGGTCGAACTTGTAGTCGCCGGTCAGCAGCACGGTCCCCAGCTCGGTCGTCAGCGCGACGGCGTTCGAGTCGGGGATCGAGTGCGTCATGTGGATCAGCTCGATGTCGAACGGGCCGGCTTCGATCGTCTCGCCGTCGGCGACGTCCTCGAGGTCGACGTCTCTCATGCGGTGCTCGTCGAGCTTCGAGCGCGCCATCGCCATCGGCAGGGGGCCGCCGTAGATCGGCGGCGGGTCGCTCTTGAGGCCCAGCTCGCGCAGCACCCACGGGAGCGCGCCGAGGTGGTCCTCGTGACCGTGCGTGATGACGATCGCCTCGATGTCGTCGGCGCGTTCTCGCAGGTAGGTGAAGTCCGGCAGCACGAGGTCGATCCCGAGCATGTCGGCCGTCGGGAAGCGCAGGCCGGTGTCGACCACGACGATCCGGTCGTCGTACTCGACGACCGTCATGTTCTTGCCGATCTCGCCCAGGCCGCCGAGCGGCAGGACGCGCAGGGTTCCGTTCGCCACTACAGAACCGTCGCCAGCAGTCCGTGCCGCTCGAGCGCGGCCCGAATGACCCCCAGCTCCCGCTCGTCGGCCTCCACCATCGGCAGCCGCAGGCCGCCGACGTCGTGGCCCAGCAGGTTGAGCGCAGCCTTGATGCCGATCGGGTTGGTCGTCACGGCCAGCGCCTCGTAGAGGTCGCGCAGGCCGGCGTCGATCGCGCGCCGGCTCTCCGGCTCGTCGACCATGCGGCGCATCTCGTCGCCGACGACGTGGCTCGCGACGCAGATGCCGCCGGCGCCGCCCAGCTCGAGCGTGTCGCAGAGCACGTCGTCGTTGCCGGCGTAGAGCGTCAGCCCCTCGATCGGCGCGAGGTTGTCGTTGTTGGCCTGCTTGACGGCGACGACGTTGTCGATCCGCTCGGCCAGCTCGGCGAGCAGGTCGTTCGGCATGTCGGTGCCGGTCCGCGCCGGGATGTTGTAGAGGATGATCGGCTTGTCGGTGGCGGCCGCGCACGCCTCGAAGTGGGCGACGATCCCGCGGCGGTTCGGGCGGTTGTAGTACGGCGTGACGTGCAGCAGCGCGTCGGCTCCGAGCGCCGTCGCGCGCTCGCTCAGCTCGACGGCGTGGCGCGTGTCGTTGGAGCCGACGCCGGCGACGACGGTCGCGCGGCCGCCGAGCGTCTGCACGGCGAGCTCGATCACGCGCAGGTGCTCCGCGTCGGTGAGCGTCGTGGCCTCGCCGGTCGTGCCGCAGGCGACGACGCCGTCGGAGCCGTGCGCGACGAGGTGCTCCATCAGCCGCACGGTGGCGTCCTCGTCAACGCGCAGCTGCGCGTCGAACGGGGTCACCATCGCGGTGAGGATCGCTCCGAGGTCGGCCATCCGGGCCATTATCGCAGGGCGTCCGTGAAACGCCGCGGGACCCGCGGCGTTCCGACCCGTCCCTGCTCCCACAGCGAGATCACGACCAGCTCCCTCGCCTCTCGCCGGCACACGAACAGGAGGTCCCGGTCGACCAGGTCGCGCACGTAGACGGAGCCGCGGGCGCCGGTCGCGCCCTTGGGCGGCTCCTCGCTCCAGCGCCCGGCTTCCCAGGCGCGGCTCACGCGCCCGGCTATCTCGGGTCTGGGATCGAGCGAGCCGGTGCGCGAGCCGACGCGCTGGCGGAAGCGCTCGACCGCGTGGTCGGTGACGGCGACGAGCAAGAGCTACAGCAGGTGCTCGAGCCCGACGACCGGAGACTCGGTCAGGCCGGCGACTCTGCGCACGGCGAGCAGCACGCCCGGCATGAACGAGACGCGGTCGATCGTGTCGTGGCGGATCGTGAGCGTCTGGCCGACGTCGCCCAGGATGACCTCCTGGTTGGCGACGATCCCCGGCAGCCGCACGGAGTGGATCGGCGGTGCGTCTCCTCCACTCGCCTCGGCCATCAGTCTCGCGGTGCGCGCGGCGGTGCCGCTCGGCGCGTCGAGCTTTCTGTCGTGGTGCAGCTCGATGATCTCGGCCTTCGCCATGTGGCGGGCGGCCTCGGCGGCGAACTTCATCATCAGCACGGCGCCGATCGCGAAGTTCGGCGCGAAGAAGACGTTCGCTCCGGTCGCGCCGCGCAGCGGCTCGATGTCGAAGCCGGTCGTGCCGATGACGACATGGACTCCTGCTTCGACGCACTCCAAGGCATTCGCCAGCGCCGTATCTGGTCGCGTGAAGTCGACGACGACGTCGGCGCCCGGGAGCACCTCCGCAAGCGTCGTCTCGAGGGCAGGGTCGGCGCGCCCGGTCAGCTCCATGTCGCCGGCGCCGAGCACGGCGTCGCAGACGGTCGCGCCCATCTTGCCGGCGGCGCCGGCGACGGCGACGCGGATCACGACGCCACCCCGGCCGGAGCGAGCGGTGCCACGGCGGTGGCGAAGGCGTCCCCATCCGGCCCGATCCCGGCGACCGACAGGCGCTCGGGCGCGAACAGCTCGCCGGCGAGCGCGACGAGGTCGTCGTGCGTCACGGCGTCGATCTGCGCGATCACCTCGTCGACGGTCAGCAGCGGCACGCCGCCGAGGATATGCGAGCCGAGGCGGTTCATGCGCGCCCCCGTCGACTCCAGCGACAGCACGATGCGCCCCTTCAGGTTCTCCTTCGCGCGCGCCAGCTCCTCGGCGCTGGCCGGCTCGCGGCGCAGGCGCTCCAGCTCGCGCGCGATCACCTCCAACGCTGCTGCGAGGTTGTCCGGCCGCGTGCCGACGTACAGGCCGACCTGGCCGGTGTCGGCGTACTGGCCGGTGAACGAGGAGACCGCGTATGCGAGCCCGCGCTGCTCGCGCACCTCCTGGAAGAGGCGCGAGGACGAGGTCCCGCCGAAGATCGTGTCGAGCACCCGCAGCGCGAAGCGGCGCTCGTCGTCGCGCGCGAGGCCCAGCCCTCCGATGCACACGTGGTACTGCTCGGTGTCCTTGCGCTCGAAGCGGACCGCCCGCTCCAGCTCGCCGGTGACGGGCTCCGGCGCCGCCGTGAGCGCGTCCGACGCCGGCACGCGCGCGGCGGCCAGCTCCACGAGCGCGTCGTGGTCGACCGACCCGGCGGCCGCGATCACGACGTTGCGCGGCACGTAGCGGGCGCCGTGGAAGGCGGCGATCCGGTCGACCGGCGTGCCGGCCACGACCTCCGCCGTGCCGATGATCGCGCGGCCCAGCGGGTGCGCGCCGAAGACCGCTTCGCCGAGCACGTCGAAGACCTTGTCCTGTGGGTCGTCCTCGTACATCGCGATCTCCTCGAGGATCACCTCCCGCTCGGAGTCGATGTCGCGGAACGCGGGACGCCAGACCATCTCGCTCATCACGTCGAACGCGTCGGCGAGGTGCGCGTCGATCACGCGCGCGTACAGGGAGGTCGTCTCCTTGCCGGTGCCGGCGTTCAGCTCGGCGCCCATCGCGTCGAACAGCTGGTCGATCTCCAGCGACGCGTACTTGTCCGAGCCCTTGAACAGCAGGTGCTCGATCAGGTGCGACAGGCCGGCCTCCGGCTCGCGCTCGTGGCGCGAGCCGGTGCCGATCCAGTAGCCGAGCGAGACGGACCGGACGGAGGGCATCGCCTCCGTCACGATCCGCACGCCCGAGTCCAGCTCGGTGATCCGGTGGTCGTTCACCGAGATGGGGTCAGCGCTCAGCCGCGGTCCGGGTCGCGGTCGCGACGCGGCCGCTCCCGGTCGCCGCCGCGGCCGTTGCGGTCGCCGCCGCTGCGGCCACGGCCGCGCGGGCCGCGGTCGCCGCGGTCCCCGCCGCCGCTGCGCGGCGGGCGATCGCCGCCGCCGCTGCCGACGCCCGCCAGCTCCTCGACGGACTTGCCCGCGATCTCCGGGTCGTCGGCGAGGCGCAGGCCGATGCGGCCGCGCTCGCGGTCGACCTCGACCACGCGCACCTGGATCTCGTCGCCCTTGTTGAGGACGTCCTCGACCGTGTCGACGCGTCTGCCGGGCGAGATGTTCGAGATGTGCAGCAGGCCGTCGGTGCCCTTGGCCAGCTCGACGAAGGCGCCGAAGGTCGTCGTCTTGACGACCTTGCCGGCGAACTCGTCGCCGACCTCGACCTCCTTGGTCATCGAGCGGATGCGGTCGGCCAGGGCGTCGCCCAGCTCGCCGTTCTGCGCGTAGATGAGCACCTGACCCTCGTCGTTGACGTCGATCTGGGACTCGAACTCCTCGCACAGGCCGCGGATCGTCTCGCCGCCCTTGCCGATCAGCAGGCCGATCTTCTCCGGGTCGATCTGGACCGTGGAGATGCGCGGCGCCCACTTGCTCAGCTCGGCGCGCGGCTCGGTGATGACCTCGGCCATCTTGCCGAGGATGAACGTGCGGCCCTCCTTCGCCTGCGTGAGCGCGTCGCGCAGGATGTCGAAGGAGACGCCCGTGATCTTGATGTCCATCTGGAGCGCGGTGATGCCGTTCTCCGTGCCGGCGACCTTGAAGTCCATGTCGCCGAGGTGGTCCTCGACGCCGGCGATGTCGGACAGCACGATGTAGTCGTCGCCCTCCTTGATCAGTCCCATCGCGATGCCGGCGACCGGCCGCTTGATCGGCACGCCCGCGTCCATGAGCGAGAGAGACGAGCCACACACAGAGGCCATGGAAGAAGACCCATTGGACTCAAAAATGTCTGACACGACGCGGATGACGTACGGAAAATCCTCCTGCGACGGGATCATCGGAACGAGTGCTCGCTCCGCAAGCGCCCCGTGACCGATGTCACGACGCTTCGGACCCCGCATGAAGCCCGCCTCCCCGACCGAGAACGGCGGGAAGTTGTAGTGATGGAAGTAGCGCTTCGACGTCTCCAGCCCGAGCGTGTCGAGCCGCATCTCCTCGCGCGTGGTGCCGAGCGCCGCGACGCTGAACGCCTGCGTCTGGCCACGCGTGAAGAGCGCGGAGCCGTGCGTGCGGGGCGCTACAGAGACGTCAATGGAGATCGGACGGATCTCGTCGGCCTTGCGGCCGTCCGGGCGGACCTTCTTGATCGCGATGCGCTCGCGCACGAGCGTCTTCTCGAGCTTGTCGAACGCGCGCTGGACCTCCATGCGCGTGAGCGTGTCCTCGGCGTCGGGCGCGTACTTCTCCAGCACCTCGGCCTCGACGGCCTTCGTCGCGTCCTGGCGGTCGAGCTTGTCCTGCACGGACGTCGCTCTGTCGAGCTTTCTGCCGTGCGATCTCTGGATCGCTCTGTAGAGCTTCTCGTCGACCTGCGGAACGACGACGTCCTTCTTGGCCTTGCCGGCCTTTCTCTGCAGCTCCCACTGGACCTTGCAGAGCTTCTTGATCGCGTCGTGCGCGATGTCGAGCGCGTCGAGGATCTCCGCCTCGGGGATCTCGTTGGCGCCCGCCTCGACCATCAGGATGGCCTCCTCGGTGCCGGCCACGATCAGATCGAGGTCGGTGTTCTCGAGCAGGTCCTCCTCGTCGGGGTTCACGACGAAGTTGCCGTCGATCTTGCCGATGCGGACGGCGCCGACGGGCGTCGGGAACGGGATGTCCGACACCATCAGCGCGGCGGATGCGCCGTTCATCGCGAGGATGTCGTACGGGTTCACGTGGTCGACCGAGAGCGGGATCGAGACGAGCTGCGTCTCGTAGCGCCAGCCCTTCGGGAACAGCGGACGGATCGGGCGGTCGATCAGGCGCGCGGTCAGCGTGCCCTTCTCGCCGGCGCGACCCTCGCGCTTGAAGAACGAGCCGGGGATCTTGCCCGCGGCGTACATCCGCTCCTCGATGTCGACGGTGAGCGGAAGGAAGTCCACGTCGCGGAGGTTGCCCGCGGTGGCGGTGCCGAGGACCATCGTCTCCCCGGCCTGAACGACGACTGAACCGGAGGCCTGCTTGGCCATCTTGCCGGTTTCGAAGGAGATCTCCTTGCCCGCGATCTCCACGGCGACGCGCGTAACGGCGTCAGACATATACGTACTCCTTTTGAGCTCCGCCCGTCGGTCGGCGGAGTGCAGCTCGAGTCTTTTCTGTATCCGAACCCGTCAATCGTAGCGATCCTGCTGCAAATCACGCGTCGGGCGCCTCGAGCGGGCGCATCCGCCCGTGCTCGAAGATCGTCGGCGTCGTGACGACTCCGGCCCGCACCCCGCTCTCGAAGTCGCGTCGCACGCGCGCCGCGACGGCCTCCGAGCGGCGGTCGGCGTCGAAGCGCTCGACGTCGAGCCCGAGCCCTCTCGCGCGCTCCCACAGGTGCGGGTCCTCCAGGCGCGCCTGGTCGGCGTACAGCGCCTCGTGCATCGGCTCGAAGGCGCCCTGCAGGCCGGCCGCCTCGGCCGCGCACGCCGCGGCCCAGGCGCGCGGGTGCTTGGATCTGACCGGGAAGTGGCGAAACGCCCAGCGGGCGCCCCGCGCGCGCAGCCGCAGGTGCAGGGCGGCGCAGTACGGGCACTCGTAGTCGGCGTAGACGAGGAGCGGCGGTGCTTCGGCGCCGGAGCCGAGCAGATGGTCGTCGGGCGCGAGCGGCGGGAGCGGCGCGCTACCGAGGCTGTCCATCGCGCGCGGCGAGCGCGTCGAAGATCAGGTTCGCGCCCGGCAGCACGCCGGGATGCTCGCCCTCCCAGCTCCACTGCACGACGCCGTCAGGGCCGATCATCACGAGCGCGCGGGTCGGCATGCCGCCCTTCTCGAAGTAGACGCCGAACGCTCTGCACGCGGCGCCCTTCGGCTCGAAGTCCGACAGCTGCTCGATCGTGACGCCGAGCTTCTCCTTGAACGCTCTCTGCGCCCACACCGAGTCGCACGAGACGCCGTAGAGCGTCGCGCCCTGGCTGGAGAAGTGGTCGAGCACCTCCTCGTAGAGGTTGAGCTGGTCGGTGCAGACGGGGCTGAACGCGTGCGGATAGAAGACGAGGACCGTCGTCTGTCCGACGAGGTCCTCGTTCGTGAAGCGTCTGTAGTCCTCGCGGCGCAGCTTGAAGTCGGGCGCCGGGGTGCCGGGCGCGACGACGCTCACTTGCGCAGGCCGAGCTCTCTGATGAGCGCGCGGTACCCCTCGAGGTCCTTGCGCTCCAGGTAGTTCAGGAAGCGGCGGCGGCGGCCGACCAGCATGAGCAGGCCGCGTCGCGAGTGGTGGTCCTTCTTGTGGCTGCGCAGATGCTCGGTCAGATCGTTGATGCGCTCGGTCAGCATGGCGATCTGGACCTCGGCCGAGCCGGTGTCCGCGTCGCCCTTGCCGAACTTGGAGACCAGCTCCTGCTTGCGCTCGCTCGTAAGGGTGCTCATCGGCGGGGAACCGTAGCAGAACGCCGCCTGAGCAGGCTTCCCTACGCCCCGCAGATCTCGCGCGTCGCGGCGACGTCCGCGTGCATCTGCTCGATCAGCGCGTCGACCGAGTCGAAGCGCCGCTCGCCGCGCAGCCGCGCGACGTATTCCAGCGTCATCCGCTGGCCGTAGAGATCGCCTTGCCAGTCGAGCAGGAACGCCTCGACGAGCACGACGAGGTCGGTCTTGAAGGTCGGTCGCACGCCCACGTTGACGGCCGCGATGCGCGTCTCGCCGCCCCACGACGCGCGCGCCGCGTAGATGCCGTGGCCGGGCTGGATCAGCGCCGGGTCGGGCACGAGGTTCGCCGTCGGGAAGCCCAGCTCGCGTCCGCGTCTGTCGCCCGAGACGACCTCGCCCTGCATCGCGAACGGCGCGCCGAGGAAGCGCGCGGCGAGATCCACCTCGCCCGCCAGCACGAGGCCGCGGACGTGCGACGAGGAGACGACCTCGCCGTCGGCCTCCACCAGCGGGACGACGCGCGTCTCGAAGCGCTCGTCCGAACGCAGCAGTCCGGTGTCGCCGCCGGCACGGTGCCCGAAGCGGAAGTTCTCCCCCACCGAGACGTGCGTCGCCTGCAGCGTCTCCACGAGCACGTGCTCGACGAAGTCCTCCGCGCTGCGCCGGGCGAACGCCTCGTCGAACGGGATCACGACGAGCTCCTCGACGCCGAGCTCCGCGACCAGCTGCGCCTTGCGCGCGAGCGTCGTCAGCAGCTTCGGCGCCGCCTCCGGCCTGATGACCGCGAGCGGATGCGGCTCAAACGTGAGCACCGTGTCGCTGCCCTCGATCACGGCGCGATGGCCGAGGTGGACGCCGTCGAACTCGCCGACGGCGACGCGCCGCGGGCGCGGCTCGACGTCGGGCAGCATGGTGATCCGCATGGCGCGGAAGCGTATCTGTCAGCCGCGCAGGCCGACGACGGGCTTCAGCAGCGGCATTCCGTCCGGACCGGTGCGCGGCTCTGCGATCGCGATCACGCCGTCCGCGTCCGTGAGCCGCACCGCCTCGCCGGCGACGCGGTCGGCTCCGGCCGGGTCGACGACCGCGACGCCGTGCCCGGCTCTGCGCGCGTCCTCGCCGGCCAGCGCGGCCTCCGGCAGGAAGGCCAGCGCGTCGCTCAGCGGCACGAGCCGCTCGGGATCGGCGTCTGCGACGCCGAACGGGCCGATCGCGGTGCGGCGCAGCTCCTCGCAGTAGGCATCGCCGAGGTCGGCGACGAGCGAGCGAACGTAGGTGCCGGCCGAGCAGCGGATCGCGAACGTGCGCCGGTCCCCGTCGCGCGCCAGCTCCTCGAACGAGTACACGGTGACCTCCCGCTCGGGCAGCTCGACCGCCTCCCCCTGCCGCGCCCGCTTGTAGGCGCGCACGCCGTCCACCTTGACGGCCGAGTAGGCCGGCGGCCGCTGGCGCAGGGTCCCCGTCGGCAGCGGCAGGTCCCCCTGCGGCACGACGCCCGTCTCGGCGATCTCGCCGTCGCGGTCGCCCGTCGTCGAGGTCGCGCCGAAGCGGGCGACCGTCTCGTAGGACTTCGGCAGCGCCATCAGGAAGCGCTGCACGCGCGTCGCGCGGCCCACGAGCACCAGCAGCAGCCCGGTGGCGAACGGGTCGAGCGTGCCGGCATGGCCGACCTTCGTGCCCTTGCCGAGTCGCCGCCGCACCTGGGCCACCACGTCGTGCGAGGTGACGCCCGCGGGCTTGTCGTAGAGGATGACGCCCGACACAGGGTCCTCCGCGAGGCATCGTGCCTCGCGGTCTGATGATGACGTCTGGCCTCCGGCCATCCGTGAACCGGCAGGCTACAGCTGCGCCGCGACCTGCTCGCGCAGGAACGCCACCAGCTCGTCCCACGGCAGCGTGGTCGAGAAGCCGGCCGCCTGGCGGTGCCCGCCGCCGCCTTGGGCGCGGGCGATCGCGGAGACGTCGACGCGGTCGTCGCAGGCGCGCAGCGAGATCTTGCGCTGCTCGGGGTCGGCGGACCCGAGCCGGTCGCGCACGAGCGCGGCGACGGCCGTGCCCTCGATCGCGCGCAGGTGGTCGACGACGCCCTCGGAGTAGTTCTCCTCGGCGCCGGCGGCTGCGAAGTCGGCGCGGCTGAGGCGCGTGAGCGTGAGGCGGCCGTCGTCGTGGCGCTCGATCTGGCCGAGCGCCCGGGCGAGCAGCGCGACCTTCGCGTACGGGACGCCCTCGTAGATGCGGTGGTAGACGTCGTGGACGTCGACGCCGGCCTCGATCAGCTCGGCCGCCATCGCGTGCGCGCGCGTGCCGGTGTTCTCGTACATGAACTTGCCGGTGTCGGTGACGAGCCCGACGTACAGCGCCTCCGCGATCTTCACCGTCGGCGTCACGCCGAGGCCGTGCATCAGGTCCCACACGATCTCGGCCGTGCACGACGCCTCGGGCACGACGTGGTTGACCGTGCCGAAGTGGGTGTTGTCGTGGTGGTGGTCGAGGTTGACGATGTGCGCGTCCTCGACCTCCAGCGCGTCGGCCGGGTTGCGGTCGATGTTGCCGCAGTCGAGGAAGACGACCGTCCGCTCGGCCGCGTCGGCCGGCGGCACGCTGACGAGCCCGTCGAAGTCGAAGAAGCGGTACTCGTACGGCAGCGGGAACTCCTCCGCGGCCATGAACATCAGCGAGTCCTTGCCGAGCGCGCGCAGGATCTCATGGGTCGCGAGCAGCGAGCCGAGTGCGTCGCCGTCGGGATGCTCGTGCGTGACGAGCAGGAAGCGGTCGGTGCCTCTCAGCTCCTCCAGCACCTCGGCGCGCGTCGCGCGCTTGCCGCGCTCGCTGACGGTCACTCCGCCCCCTCTTCGTCGTGATCGGCCGCCGGCTGGTGCTCGCCCAAGATCTCGGTGATGCGCATCCCGTGGTCGATCGTCTCGTCGTAGGCGAAGTCGATCGTCGGCGTGTGCTTGAGCCGCAGCTCGGAGGCGACGCGCTTCTGCAGGAAGCCGTGCGCGGAGTTGAGCCCGAGCAGGCTGTCGCTGCGCGTCTCCTCGTCGCCGAGGATGCTCACGTACACGCGTGCGTGGCGCAGGTCGGGGCTTGTCTTGACGGCGGTCACGGTGACGAACCCGACACGCGGGTCTTTCAGCTCTTGGGTGATGACGTCGCTGAGGACGGCCCGAACCGCCTCGTCGACACGACGCATGCGACTCCCGCTCATCCTAGTCCTCGCATCGGATTGGCGTATGCCCACTGCTTTATTAGTGAGCGTTTCATCCCCGCAAGTCCTCCACCGACACCACGAGTCGCTCGACGCCGACGCCCTGCGGAAGCCGCTCCTCCAGCCACCGCTCGACGCGCTCGACGGCGGTCGTGAGCGTCGGCAGGTCGCCGCTCACGAGCGCCGCGGTCAATGTGCTGCGCTGCCACAGATCCTGGTGTCCGGTCTCCGCCACGGCGAGTCCGAGCCGCGTCTGGAGCTGCGCCTTCAGCGACGACAGCTCCTTGCGCTTGCCCTTGAGGCTCCCGGAGTCGGGGAAGTGCACGTCGATTACGAGCACGGCGACGAAGCCGCCCGCCTCCGCCATCGCCCCTATGCGAGCTCGCGCTCGACCTTCCGCGTCGCGTACGCCTCGAGCACGTCGCCCTCCTTCAGGTCGGCGAAGTCCTTCAGCACGATGCCGCACTCGAAGCCGGAGGCGACCTCTCTCGCGTCCTCGTTGAAGCGGCGCAGGCTCTGGACCTCGCCGTCGTAGACGACCGTGCCGTCGCGCACGAGGCGGACCTTCGCGCCGCGGACGATTCTGCCGTCGGTCACGTAGGAGCCGGCGATCGTGCCGATTCTCGAGGCGCGGAAGATCTGGCGGACCTCGACGGTCGCCGTCTGGTCCTCGACCTCCTCGGGCTCGAGCATGCCCTCCATCGCGGCGCGCAGCTCCTCGATCGCGCGGTAGATGACCGCGTAGGAGCGGATCTCGACGCCCTCGCGGTCCGCCACCTGGCGGGCGTCGCCGACGGGCCGCACGTTGAACCCGAGCACGACCGCGTTGGAGGCGGCGGCGAGCATCACGTCGGACTCGTTGACGCCGCCGACGCCGCGGTGGATCACGTTGACCGAGATCTCCGACTGCGGCAGCTTGGCGATCTCGTCCTCGATCGCCTCCAGCGAGCCCGCCACGTCGGCCTTCAGCACGAGGTTGAGCTCCTGCAGGTCGCTCTTGAAGATGTCCTCGAGCGAGATGCGCTTGCCGGAGCGGCGCGCGAGCTGCTCGGTCTTGAGGCGGTTGGCGCGCTCGCCGGCGAGCTGGCGGGCCTTGCGGTCGTTCTCGACGACGCGTACGAACTCGCCCGCCTCGGGGACGCTGTCGAAGCCGAGGATCTCGACCGGCTCGCCCGGCTCCGCCTGCTTGACGCGGTTGCCGAGGAAGTCGTTCATCGCGCGCACGCGGCCCCAGTGCGGACCGGCGACGAGCGCGTCGCCGACGTGCAGCGTGCCGCGCTGGATCAGCGCGGTGCAGACGGCGCCGCGGCCCGGGTCGAGCTTCGACTCGACGACCACGCCGGAGGCCTCCGCCCCCGCGTTCGCCTTCAGCTCCTCGACCTCGGACATCACGAGGATCGTGTCGAGCAGGTTGTCGAGGCCCTGCTTGGTCTTGGCCGAGACGTCGACGAACTCGATCTCGCCGCCCCACTCGACCGGCTGCAGGCCGAGCTGCGTCATCTCCGTGCGGACGCGGTCGGGCTGCGCGCCCTCCTTGTCGATCTTGTTGACGGCGACGAGGATCGGGACCTTCGCGGCCTTCGCGTGGTCGACCGCCTCCTGCGTCTGCGGCTTCACGCCGTCGTCGGCGGCGACCACGATCACGACGATGTCGGTGACCTTCGCGCCGCGGGCGCGCATCGCGGTGAACGCCTCGTGGCCCGGCGTGTCGAGGAACGTGACGACCTTGTCCTGGTGGTGCACCTGGTAGGCGCCGATGTGCTGCGTGATGCCGCCGGCCTCGCCGGCGGTCACCTCGGTGTCGCGGATCGCGTCCAGCAGCGAGGTCTTGCCGTGGTCGACGTGGCCCATGATCGTGACGACCGGCGGGCGCTCGACGAGCGTTTCGTCGGCGTCCTCGTAGACCGGCTCGGCGTCGACGTCGTCGGCCGCGTGGACGATCTCGGCGGTCTTGCCGAACTCGGTCGCGAGCAGCTCGATCGCCTCGTCGGACAGCGTCTGCGTGAGCGTCGCCATCTCGCCGAGCGCCATCAGTCTCTTGATGATCTCGGGGACCGGGACGTCGAAGTACTCCGCGATGTCCTTGACGGTCGAGCCCGAGTTCACGCGCACGTGCGCGGGGCCGGTCGGCTGGCGCGTCTCGAGCGGAGCCGGCTCCTCGTAGGTGCCGCGACGGCGGCGCCCGCGGCGCTGACGGCGCGGCGGCTGGTTGGGACCCGGCCCGCCGGGTCCGCCGCCGCCCGGCGCGCGGCGCGAGGCCTGCGAGTCGATCACGACGCGGCGGCGCCCGCCGGCCGCGCCGGGGGCCCGCTCGCCCTGCAGCGAGTCGCGCGTGGGGCGCTGTCTGGGACCGCCGTCGTTGGTCCCGTCGGCTCTTCCTCTGGCGGCGGCCTCCGCCCCGGCGCCGTTGTGGCCGAGCGCTCTGAGCGCGAGGGCCTCGTCGACCGTCGCGGACGGCGCCGCGGCGTCGATGCCGGCGGCCTGCAGCTTGAGCAGGAGGTCCTTGACGGCCATCCCCTGCTCTTTCGCGATGTCGTTGACGCGCTTCTTGCTCATCTCTCGTCCAAGTGTACGTTCTCGCCGCTGGGCGGCGCGGTCACCGCGCGCCGGAACGCGCGGTCGAAGCCCCCGCGGCGCGCGGCCCGCGCGAAGCAGGCAGGCGTGCGGCAGGTGTAGGCGCCGCGCCCCGGCAGGCGGGCGGCCGGATCGGCGACGGCTCTCCCGTCGACCGCGACCCAGCGCAGCAGCGTCCGCTTCGGCGCCGCCCGGCCGCAGCCGATGCAGCGCCGTTGGGGTTCGCCGCCTATGAGGCCGGGTCCTCGCCCGGCTCGTCCTCGCCGGCGGCAGCCTCGGCGACGGCCACCTCGGCCTCCGCTTCGGGCGCCTCCGCGGCGGCGGCCTCGTCGCCGTCGGCGCTCGGCGCCGCCGCTTCGGCCGGCGCCGCGTCCGCGACCGGGACCTGCTCGGCCTCGGTCTCGCCGTCGTCCGACTCGGCGTGCTCGCCCGACAGCGCGGCGACCTCGTCGCCTTCGATGTCGTTGAGCGCCTGGTGCGCGTCGAGCCCGCAGTAGCGCGAGCCCGGCAGCGCGGCGTTCGGGCAGCGGCGGCCGTTGGAGAGGATCGCGGCGCAGCGGCCCTGCACGGCGTCCTCCTCCTCGTAGCCGTGTTCGGCCTCCTCCTGCGCGAACTCGGTCTCGGAGCGGATGTCGATCCGCCAGCCCGTCAGACGCGCAGCGAGACGGGCGTTCTGCCCTTCGCGGCCGATCGCCAGCGACAGCTGGTCGTCGGGGACGATCACCGTCGCCTGCTTGGCCTCGTCGTCGACGAGCACCTCGCGCACGCGCGCCGGCGACAGCGCCTTGGCGACGAAGCGGGCGGGCTCGTCGTTGTAGGGGATGATGTCGATCTTCTCGCCGCGCAGCTCGGAGACGACCATCCGCACGCGCGAGCCGCGCGGGCCGACGCAGGCGCCGACCGGGTCGACGCCGTCGGCGTGCGAGACGACCGCGATCTTCGAGCGGTAGCCGGGCTCGCGGGCGACGTTCGTGATCTCCACGAGGCCGTCGGCGATCTCCGGGACCTCCAGCTCGAACAGCGACTTGATCAGCTCGGGGTCGCGGCGCGAGACGATGATCGACGGGCCCTTGGTCGAGGCGGAGACGTCCTTGATGACCGCCTTGATGCGCTGCGAGTGGTCGTAGCGCTCGCCGTCGACCTGCTCGGACTTCGGCAGCAGCGCCTCGACGCGCTCGCGCAGCTGCACGAGCGTGTAGCGCGAGTCCGACTGCTGGACGATGCCGGTGATCAGCTCGCCGACGCGGTCGCGGTACTCCTCGAACATCATGTCCCGCTCGGCTTCGCGGATCCGCTGGAGGATGACCTGCTTCGCCGTCTGCGCGGCGATGCGGCCGAAGTCCTCGGGCGTCACGTCGACGCGCTCGATCTGGTCCTCGTACTCCTTGAGCTTCTCGAGGTCCAGCTCGGGGGCGACATCCTCGCGCACCTCGCCCGTCTCCGGGTCGACGTTCGCGAGCGGGCCCTGACCGTCTTCGGTGGCCTCGGCCTCCGCGGCCTGCTCCTCTTCCTGCTCCTTCAGCAGCTGCGCCTCGAGCTCCTCGGGGATGTTGAGCTGCCAGACGGTGAAGTCGCCGAGCTCGCGGTCCATCTCGACCTGCGCGTACGGCGCGGCCCCGGGGGTCTTCTTGTACGCCGACAGCAGGGCGTCCTCGAGCGCGACCATGAGCTTCTCGCTCGAGATGTTCTTCTCGGCGGCGAGAGCACGGACGGCATCCAGGATCTCTTTCGACATGCGGCTTACTCTCCTGGGACGAGGTTGGACCGGGCGATGGCGCTGTACGGGATCGAGACGACGCCGTCGGCGACGGCGACCGTCACCTCGGCGTCGGTCGCGCCGACGAGCTCGCCGGTGAAGGATGCGTGGCCGTCGACCGGCTCGTGCGTGCGAACGCGGGCGCGCTGGCCGAGGAATCGCTGGAAGTGCTCAGGCTTGGTCAGCGGACGGTCGATGCCGGGTGAGGAGACCTCGAGCGCGAAACGCTCGCGCAGCGGCGCGAGCTCGTGCGTGACGCGCTCGCAGAGCTCCAGCGTGACGCCGTCCGGATGGTCGATGAACAGCCGCAGCGTGTCCCCGGCGACATCCGCGAGCAGCACCTCGACGTCCGGCTCGGCGGTTGCGAGCCGGCCTTCGATCTCGGCCTGGATGGTGGGCTTGGGGGATTGGTTCATCTCAACAAAAAAAGTGGGCGAGCGCCCACTTTCGGTACGGCCGTCGGGCGGAACCCAACGCGAAAGCTGTGCGACGAGCTTAGCAGCACCCTCTTTGCGCCGTTGAGCGTTTCGTTGCAGGGACGTTGCGTATCGTGTGACGCTCGTGTCAGCCGACCCCCGCAGCGTCGTCGACGCCTACATCGCCGCGCTCGAGGGCGACACGCGCCAGGTCGCGTTCGCCGAGTGGGGCATCACGGTCGACGCCGGCGGCTGGCCGCTGCACGTCGGCGTGGCGATCCGCGACGGCGTCCTGCGCGCGCAGGCGCAGGTCGTCGAGGCCGGCCGGATCGAGCCGCACGACCTGCTGCGCTGGAACCGCCAGATCCCGTTCCTGCGCTTCGCCCACACGAGCGAGGGCGAGGTCTGGATCCAGGGCGACCTCCCGCTCGTCGCCGTCTCCCCCGCCGAGCTCGACCGCTTCCTCGGCCTGCTCGTGCTGAGCGCCACGCAGGCGCGGCAGGCGGCGCCGGCGCCCGCGCCCTGAGCGCGCGCTCAGCCGCCGCAGACGTCGCGTCGCCGAGCGCGCGTCCGCGTCAGCCGCCGTCTCGTCGTATGCAGCGTCGCGTCCTCCGGCATCAGCACGGCGAAGCCGGCGTCACGCGTGACCATGTCCGTGACGCCGCTCGTCAACAGCGTCGCCGCATGCACGGCGTCGTAGGACTGGAGGCCGTAGGCGCGCATGAGATCCGGCACGGCATCGGCGACCTCGTCCAGCTCGACGCAGTCCCACACGAGATCGTCGAGCAGCTCCTCCCACAGGTGCGTTGCTCGATCCAGGGCCTCGATCGCCGTCTGCCGCGAGCTGGGGTCGAATCGTCCGAGGCGATCTTCGCGAGGCAGCGCACGGCGGAGCGCTCGGTTGAAGATGACTTCCCACAGCTCCAGCTCGAGAAGGCGGTTGAAGACCACGAGCGTTCTCGCGTCTGCCAAGCGCTGCAGCAGCGCATCGCATGTCGCCTCCTCCGGTTCGTCGGGAAGCATCATCTCCGCAACCACGTTCGTGTCGATCACGATCGCCTCGGGCGGCTCCCATCTCGGGTCGTCGAACGCGACGACCGTCGCGCGCCGCCGGTCGTATCTCGCCGGCACGTCAGTACCGTCCTCGCCGTCGGACGGTGTTGGCACCGGGACCAAGTCGCAGGCCCTCCCGAAGTCTGGCGATGCGCTCGAAGCTCGCCGCGATGGCATCGGGGTCGGCGTTCTTGGGTTCTCTTCGCACGCGCTCGGATCTTCTCGGCGAGCACGCCGCGCTGCACGTTGTCGGGGGGTCTCCTGGGCATGCCCACGAGGCTACGACCGCGCGGCCACGCGGTCTACACACTGCGCGTTGGATCGTGCGATCAGCGCGAGGCGGCGGCGCGGGAGCGGTCGCGGTAGATGCGGTAGTCGCCGCGCTCGGGGCGCAGGCCGGCGGCCTGGGCGAGCGGGCGGCGGGCCTCCGCGTGGCGGCCGAGCTGCTGCAGGCAGCGGCCGAGGCAGAAGAGCGCGAAGTCGTTCGTCGGCGCCTGCTCGACGACGGCCGCGAACTCGGCGGCCGCCTCCTCGTAGCGCTGCGCGTGGAAGAGCGCGCGCCCGAGCGCCTCGCGGACCGACGCCTTGTCGGGCGCGAGGTCGCGGGCGCGCGCGAGCGGGATCGCCGCCTGGTGGTGGTCGCCCGCCTCGAGCAGCGCCGTCCCCTGCTTGTAGAGCTGGTAGGCGTCGGCCATCCATCCAGTGTAGGAGGCGCGTCCACCGCGCCCGGGCGGTCAGGCGGTCGCGCGATCCGCGGCTGCGCGCAGCTCCGCGACGGCGTCGAGGATCGCAGCGGCGACCTCGTCCTTCGGTGCGCGCGCGACCGGGCGCTCCCCGTCCGGCGTGACGATCGTGACCTCGTTGGCGGCCGCGTCGAAGCCGATGTCGGCGCGTGAGATGTCGTTGACGACGATCGCGTCGAGGCGCTTGCGCACGAGCTTCTCGCGCGCGTACGCGAGCGCCCCCTCCCCGTGCTCGGCGGCAAAGCCGACGATCGTCTGGCCGGGCCTGCGGGCGGCGGCGAGGCCGCTCAGCACGTCCGGCGTCGCCTCCAGCGCGATCGCGTCGGGCGCGTCCGCGGCGGTCTTCTTCAGCTTCGTGTCGGCCGGCGCCGACGGGCGGAAGTCGGCGACGGCCGCCGCCATCAGCAGCACGTCGCAGTCCGGGAAGGCCTCGGCGCAGGCGCCGGCGAGCTGGGCGGCCGTCTCGACGGCGACGACGCGAGCGCCGGCCGGCGCCGGCAGCGCGACGTTCGCGGCGATCACCGTCACGCTCGCGCCGCGGCGCGCCGCCTGGCCGGCGAGCGCGTAGCCCATGCGGCCGGACGAGCGGTTGCCGACGAAGCGGACGCTGTCGATCGGCTCGCGCGTCCCCCCCGCCGTCACGAGTACGCGGACCCCGGCGAGCGACCCGGTCGAGGGCAGCGCGCCGGCGGCGATCGCCGCCTCGCAGGCGGCGAGCAGCTCGGGCGGCTCGGCGAGGCGGCCGACGCCGTGCTCGCCCTTCGAGGCGAGCGGGCCGACGCCCGGGTCGACGACGCGCACGCCCCGCTCGCGCAGCAGCGCGAGGTTCGCCTGCGTCGCAGCGTGCTCGTACATCGCGTCGTTCATCGCCGGCGCGACGATCAGCGGGCAGCGCGCGGCCAGCGCGGCGCTCGTCAGCAGGTTGTCGGCATGCCCGTGCGCGAGCTTCGCGAGCGTGTTCGCGGATGCCGGGGCGACGAGGAACGCGTCGGCGTTGGCGACGAGCTGCAGGTGGCTGATCGGCTCGTGCGCCGGCGGCGGATCGCCGGGGAACGCGCCACGCAGCGGGTCGCGCGCGAACTCGCTCGTCAGCACCGGCGCGCCGGTGACGCCCTCGAACGACGCGACGCCGACGAAGCGCTCGCTCGTCGGCGTCTGGATCACGCGGACGCTGTGGCCGGCCTTCGTCGCGAGGCGGACGAGCTCGAGCGCCTTGTAGGCGGCGATCCCACCGCTGACGCCGAGCAGCAGCCTGGCCATGTGCGTCCTTTCGGCGGTTGGGGGCGGTGGGCGGGGCCGATCCGAACCCCTACCGCTTAGCGGTAGTGGTACTTGATCTTGCCCGCGGCGACTTCCTCGAGCGCGATCGTGAGGTAGTTCTTCGAGCGGGTCTCGACCATCGGGGGCGGGAACTCGTCGAACGTGCCCTCGCCGAGGTTGTGGTAGTACGAGTTGATCTGCCGCGCACGCTTGGCGGCCACGACGACGCTGGCGTAGTCGGAGTCGACGTGGGTCAGCAGACGGTCGATGCGGGGAGAGATCAAGGCGGGCCTTTCCAGGTGGTTGGCACCCTGGAGTCTAGACGGTCACACGGTGCGACCGGTCACGGCGCGATCTGGACGAGCGTGCCGATCGGCGTGTAGGGATAGATCTTCGCCGCCGAGGCCTCGGGCAGCTCCACGCAGCCGACGCTCTGCGGCGTGCCGAACGATGCGCGATCGAACGCGTGGAGCGCGTCGCCGCCGTTGAAGTAGGAGACGTATCTGATGCCGGGGTCTCTGTATCTCGTGCCGTCGGGGTTCGTCCCGGACATCGTCGTGACGTCGTAGCGCAGGTACACGGGGAACGTGCCGAGCTGCGTCGGCGCGGACGGGACGCCCGTGTTGGCGGGCGTGCTGATGACCGTCTTTCCGTCGTGGGTCAGCGTCGCCGTCTGCGTCGCGGCGTCGCGGTGCACGAGCACGTAGCTGTAGCCGAACGTGTTGAGCTTGTGGGCGCGCAGCGCCGCGAACAGCGCCGACCAGACGCTCGGCCCGGCGATCCCGTCGGTGCTGAGGCCGTGGTTGCTCTGGAACGCCATCAGCGCGCCTCTCGTGATCGCGCTCTCCGTCGTAGGACTCCACTGCGACGTCAGCTGGCTCGGCAGCGACCAGCGCCACGAGAAGCTGCCCCTCGGAGGGTCGACGGCGGCCGCGAGCTGTGCGCCGTCGCCTGACGCGACCGGCTTGGCGCCGGCCGCCGCCTGCCAGCTGAGCGGCAGGTAGCCGAGCTGCGCGAGCAGCTCGTGCAGGCGCAGCGTCGAGCCGGGCGGCACCGTCCATGCGGCGGGAACGCTCGCGGCCGCGCTGGACCCGGGCGTCGCCCCGGCGAGCGCGACGCCCGCGGGGAGCGTCATCCGCACGCTCGCGCCCAGCCCGAAGCCGGTGCCGCTCGGCGTGAAGACGAGCGTGTGGTCGTCGGCGCGGCGCCAGCTGCCGGAGACCGGGGTGACGAACGCCGGCCGCGCGGAGCCGAGCGCGCTCAGCGGCTTGGAGAACGTGACGCGCAGCGGCGAGAGCGGTCCGAGCCGCCCGCCCGGCGCGGGGGTCGTGACCGCGAGCGTCGAGGCGCCGGCCGGGAACCACGTGACGGTGCGCGCCGGCGGGAGCTGCTCCCACGTGCGCGGGGCGCCGGCGACCGCGATCGATCCCGCCGCCGCCTGCCGCCCGAGCGTGACGACGCGCTGCGGATGGCGCAGCACGACGTGGTGCAGATTCCCGGGCGTCCCGTAGGCGATGCGCGCGACCGGCGCGGCGAACGCGACGCGCAGCGGCGCGCCCGCGTGCAGCGTCGTCCAGCGCGTCTGCACGACTGCGGTCGGGGTGCGCAGCGTGAGCTGCTGCACGACGACGCTCCCGAGCGCCCAGCCGCTCCAGCCCGGGCGGTGCACGCGCACGGTGACGGTCAAGGTCGTGCCGGGCGCGACGTGCCGCAGCGGCGTGACCTGTCCGTCCTGCACGGTGACCGGCACGCTGGTGCCGTGCGCGCTGCGCGCCGTCGCGCCGTCGAGCGTGCCGGCGAACGTGCCGAGGTGGACCTGTGCGAGCGCGCTGTCACCCGTCGAGAGGTCGACGTTGGAGAGCGCGAAGCCGATGATCGCCGAGGCCACGAGCGCAGCGGCGACGAGCACGAGCCCGCCGACGAGCAGCCGCTTCCCCGTGCTCATCCGTGCGCGACGCGAGGTGGCCGCGCCGACCTGGTCGGCCGCCGTGAGATCGCGTGCGCGGATGCTCAAGCGGGCCTCACCATCGCCTGAATGATGCAGTTCGCCGCGGCGGCGTCAATGCCAGTCGGCGCATCGCCGATGCCTCAGGCGCTGCCGAGCAGCTGGATGTGGTCGGCCTCGGCCGCCCCGCCGAACGGCCGCGTGAGCCCGAACTGCTCCAGCGTGGCCTCCGACACGCCCTCGACGCCGGGCGTGTCGGACGCCTCGCCGCGCGTGTGCGGATCGTTCGGGAAGCCGCCGACCTCGACCGAGTGCTGTGGCGTGCGGTAGCCGGAGATGCCGATCAGGTGCAGGCCGAGCGCCTTGCCGAGCCGGTCCAGCCGCGCGGCGATGATCGGCTCGACGCCGACGCTGTAGTTCGTGCCCGGCGCCTGGAAGAAGCCGGTCGAGCCGCCATGGGAGACGAACGGCGCGTTCGTGACGCCCGGTCCGGGCCCGCCGATCGTGCCGCTCGTCGGGAGCGCGCCGGCTGCCGTCTCCTGCGCCTGGATCTTGCTGAGCGTGTGCTGGAGGCCGTGCTCCTGCTGCTGGAGCGCGCCGAGCTGGCCGCGGTCGTGCGTGCGCGCCCGCACGATCTTCATCTGCTCGCCGACCGCCCGCAGGCGCAGTTGTGCGATCTCGTCGCGCTGCACGATCGCGCCGTCGACGATCCGCTGCCGGCGCAGCGCGATCGCCGCGAGCCGTCTCGTCTCGACCGCCACGGCGGTGCGCGCGGCCGCGACGTCCGTGGTGACCACCTCGTTGTGCTTGCGCAGCCGCGACATGTCGTCCATCCGCTCGATCAGGTCGCTGAAGCCGTGCGCGTGCAGCACGACCGTCATGACATCGTCGGGCGGCGCCTCGTACTGGGCGACGAGCTGGCGCGCGAGCGCCGCGCGGTCGGCGCCGAGCGTGGCCTGCAGGCGCAGCAGGCGCCCGCGCTCGGTGCGCAGCTGCTGCTGGACCTGCTCGAGCTGCGCGCGCTCCAACGCGAGCTGCTGCTGGAGCCCGGCCATCTGCGCGTCGATGTCGTCGATGTGGCGCTGGGCGCGCGCGATCTGCGCGTTCTCGCGCTGGATCGCGCCCTGCACCCCCTGCTCGCGCTGCTGCGTGCCCTGGATCCGCTGCTGGAGGTCGCTCGTGCTCGGCGCGGCCGTGGCGACGGTCGTCGCGACGACGGCGATGGCGGTTGCGAGCGCGCCGGAACGGCGTGCGCGTGTGCTGGCGGAGGCGTGCATGAGGCGAGGACGACGGCGACGAGCCGCGCGTCACGGTAACGAGCGACCGGCTCAGCGGCCAGGCCTGGGCGCGCGCTTGCAACCGGTGTTTCGCGCTCCGGCGACCGCGAGCGGCCGCCTGCGATGCCGTGTTTCGCGCTTCGGCGACCGCAAGCGGCCGCCTGCGCGCGACGTTACAGCGCGGCCCGCACGAGCCGTTCCAAGGCGCCGACCGCGTCCTCCTGGCGGTCGTTCATGACCTTGTGGTCGAACTCGTCCTGCGCGGCCAGCTCGCGCTCGGCGACGGCGAGGCGGCGTTCGATCTGCTCGGGGTCGTCGGTCCCGCGTCCGACGAGCCGCTCGCGCAGCGCCTCTTCGGACGGCGGCACGATGAACACCTGCACCGCGGACGGCAGCGTCTTGCGCACCTGGCGCGCGCCCTGCACCTCGATCTCCAGCACGACCGGCACGCCGGCGGTCGTGCGGCGTTCGAGCTCGGAGCGCAGCGTCCCGTAGCGGCGGCCCGAGTAGGCGGCGTGCTCGACGAACGCGCCCGCGGCGACCTTGCGGTCGAACTCGGCGTCGGTGAGGAAGTGGTAGTCGACGCCGTCGCGCTCGCCCGGACGCGGTTCGCGCGTGGTGGCGGAGACGGACAGCTCGAGCTCGGGGATGCGCGCGAGCAGGCCGCGGATCAGCGTCCCCTTGCCGACGCCCGACGGGCCGGTGATGACGAACACGCGAGCCACGCTCGGCGGCGCTCTGCGCTATCGGCGCAGCAGCGCGACAAGCTCGGCGCGCTGCCGGGGCGAGAGCCCGCCGATCGTCTTGCTCGGGGAGATGCGGCACTGCGTGAGGACCTTGTTGGCCTTCACGCGCCCGTACTTCGGCACCGCCAGCAGCAGGTCGAAGACCTTCGCCGTCTCGACGTAGGCCGGCGGCTCCATCAGCAGTTCGTGGATCGCGATGCGGCCTGCCTTGAGGTCGCGCTTGAGCTGCGCGCGCTTCGTGCGGATCTCGTTCGCGCGCGTGAGCGCGATCATGCGCTGGTGCAGGGAACGCTCGGGCGCGGTGGCGTGCTTGGCAGGCGTTTCACTGGCAGCCGGCGGCATTGGCGGCGAGTCTACAACGTGAAGCGGGCTCGGCAAGCGCCAACCGCCGAATTCGCCTCGACCTCAACTTGAGGTCGAGCAATGTCGAGGCTCCCTGGAAGGATCCAATCCGTTTGCAGGCGTTTCCCGCTGCGAACGTGAACGTTCGCGCAACGACCCTCAGGCGACGCGCGGCGGAACGGCCGGCGAGGACGGTGCGTGCTGCAGCTCCTGCAGCGAGACGACGGGCGCCTGCCCGCGCCGCGCGGCGGCGATCGCCCGCGTGGCGGCCATCGCGCCGGTCATCGTCGTGATGCACGGGATCCCCCGCGCGACCGCGGCCGAGCGGATCTCCCAGCCGTCGGTGCGCGCGCCGGTCCCGACCGGCGTGTTCACGACGAGCCTGATCTCCCCGCGCTCGATCTCGTCGAGCACGTTCGGCGAGCCTTCGCCGATCTTGCACAGCGAGCGCACGGGGATGCCCATGCGCTTGATCGCCTGTGCGGTGCCGCTCGTCGCGACCAGCTCGAAGCCCAGCTCGGCGAGCGCCATCGCCACGCCGGCGGCCGCCGGCTTGTCGCCGTCGGTCACCGTGATGAAGACGGTGCCGGCGTCCGGCAGCTGCGCGCCGGCGGCCGCCTGCGCCTTCGCGAACGCGGTCGGGAAGTCGCGCGCGATCCCCATCACCTCGCCGGTCGAGCGCATCTCGGGGCCGAGCAGCGAGTCGGCGCCGGCGAAGCGGTCGAACGGCAGCACCGCCTCCTTGACGCAGACGACGTCGCCGACCGGGTCGGCCGGCAGGCCCATGTCGGCGATCCGCTCGCCGAGCATGATGCGGCAGGCGAGCTTTGCGAGCGGATGGCCGATCGCCTTCGAGACGAACGGCACGGTGCGCGAGGCGCGCGGGTTCGCCTCGATCACGTAGAGCCTGCCCGAGTTGTCGACGGCGTACTGCACGTTCAGCAGGCCGACGACGCCGAGCGCCTTGGCGATCCCCTCCGTGTGCTCGCGGATCTGCGCGAGCGCGTCGCCCCCGAGCGAGTGCGGCGGCAGCACGCAGGCCGAGTCGCCCGAGTGGATGCCGGCCTCCTCGACGTGCTGCATGATCCCGCCGATCCACACGTCCTCGCCGTCGCACAGCGCGTCGACGTCGACCTCGATCGAGTCCTCGAGGAAGCGGTCGAGGAAGATCTGCTTGCCGCTGCCGTGCGCCGAGCCGACGCGCGTCAGGTAGTCCTGCAGCCCGTCGAGCGAGTAGACGATCTCCATCGCGCGGCCGCCCAGCACGTAGCTCGGGCGCACGAGCAGCGGGAAGCCGACGTCGGGCGCCTTCGCCAGCGCCTCCTCGGGCGAGTGGGCGGTCGCGTACGGCGGCGCCTCGTAGCCGAGCTGCTCGAGCAGCTTGCCGAAGCGGCCGCGGTCTTCCGCGTGGTCGATCGCGTCGATGCTCGTGCCGAGGATCGGCACGCCCGCCTCGGCGAGGCCCGCCGCCAGCTTCAGCGGCGTCTGGCCGCCGAACTGCACGATCACGCCTTCCGGCTTCTCCACCTCGCAGACGCCGAGCACGTCCTCGAGCGTGAGCGGCTCGAAGTAGAGGCGGTCCGACGTGTCGTAGTCGGTCGAGACGGTCTCGGGGTTGCAGTTGACCATCACCGCGTCACGGCCGGTCTCGCGCACGGTCATCGCCGCGTGCACGCAGCAGTAGTCGAACTCGATCCCCTGGCCGATGCGGTTCGGACCGGCGCCGAGGATCACGACGCTGGCGCGGTCGCCGCGCTCGACCTCCGACTCCGCCTGCTGGCCGCCCGGCCGCGGCCGCTCGCGCGCCGAGTAGTAGTAGGGCGTGCGGGCGGAGAACTCGGCGGCGCACGTGTCGACGGACTTGAAGACCCGCTCCCCCGCCTCGGCGGCCGCCGGATCGAGCGCCAGCTCCCGCAGCTCGCACAGGAACCACGGGTCGATCGAGGTTCGGGCGTGCAGCGTCTCGACCTCGATCCCGCGTCGGAACGCCTCCAGCACGAGGTCGAAGCGGTCGGGGCCGCCGTTCTCCAGCGCCGACAGCAGCGCCTCCTCGTCGGCCGGCGGCGTGCACGGCGCGTCCAGCTCGCGCGAGCGCAGCGCCTTCGCGAACGCCTGCTTGAACGTGCGCCCGATCGCCATCGCCTCGCCGACCGACTTCATGTGCGTCGACAGTCCCGCGTCGGAGCCGGGGAACTTCTCGAACGCGAAGCGCGGCCACTTCACGACGCAGTAGTCGATCGTCGGCTCGAAGCTCGCGGGCGTCGCGCGCGTGATGTCGTTGTCGATCTCCTGCAGCGTGTAGCCGACCGCGAGCCGCGCGGCGATCTTCGCGATCGGGAAGCCGGTCGCCTTCGAGGCGAGCGCAGAGGAGCGCGAGACGCGCGGGTTCATCTCGATCACGACGATCTCGTCGGTCGCCGGGTTGACGGCGAACTGGACGTTGGAGCCGCCCGTCTCGACGCCGACCGCGCGGATGACGGCGATCGCCTGGTCGCGCAGCTGCTGGTAGAGCTTGTCCGTGAGCGTCTGCTGCGGCGCGACGCAGACGGAGTCGCCGGTGTGGACGCCCATCGGGTCGAGGTTCTCGATCGAGCAGACGATCACGACGTTGTCGGCGTGGTCGCGCATCACCTCGAGCTCGAACTCGCCCCAGCCGAGCACCGACTCGTCGATCAGCACCTGGCCGATCGGCGATGCCGCGATGCCGCGCGCGCAGATCTCCGCGTACTGCTCGGGCGTGCGGGCGATGCCGCCGCCGCGGCCGCCGAGCGTGAAGGCCGGGCGGATGATCGCCGGCAGGCCGATCCGCTCCTGCGCGGCGAGCGCCTCGGGCAGCGTCGTCGCGATCGCCGAGCCGGGCACGCGCAGTCTGGCCTCGGCCATCGTCTCGCGGAAGCGGTCGCGGTCCTCGGCACGGTCGATCGCCTCGTAGTTCGCGCCGATCAGCTCGACGCCGAAGCGCTCCAGCGTGCCGTCCTCGTGCAGCGTCTTGGCGAGGTTCAGCGCCGTCTGGCCGCCGAGCGTCGGCAGCAGCGCGTCGGGGCGCTCGCGCTCGATCACCTGCGCGACCGGGCCGGGCAGCAGCGGCTCGACGTACGTCGCCGTCGCGATCTCCGGGTCGGTCATGATCGTGGCCGGGTTGGAGTTGACGAGGACGACCTCGTAGCCCTCCTCCATCAGCACCTTGCAGGCCTGCGTGCCGGAGTAGTCGAACTCCGCCGCCTGCCCGATCACGATCGGCCCGGAGCCGATGATGAGGATCTTGTGGATGTCGGTGCGCTTCGGCATCAGGCTGCGGCCTTCTCGATCTCGGCGATGAAACGGTCGAACAGATACAGCGCGTCGTGCGGGCCGGGACCGGCCTCGGGGTGGTACTGGACCGTCGCGCCGGGGACGTCGCGCAGCGCGAGGCCCTCGACGGTGCGGTCATAGAGGTTGATGTGCGTCAGCTCGGCGGCGCCGAAGTCGGTCTCCCAGCGCACCGGCTCGTCCGTCGGCAGCGTCTTCGCGCCGCCCGGGCCGAGCACCGCGAATCCGTGGTTCTGGCTCGTGATCTCGACGCGGCCGGTCGTCAGGTCCTTGACCGGGTGGTTGGATCCGCGATGGCCGAACGGCAGCTTGTACGTCTCCAGCCCGACGGCGCGGCAGAGCAGCTGGTGGCCGAGGCAGATCCCGTAGACGGGCTTCTTGCCGACGAGGCCGCGGACCGTCTCGACGATGTAGCCGAGCGCGGCCGGGTCGCCGGGGCCGTTGGCGAGGAAGAACGCGTCGGGGTCGCGTGCGAGCAGCTGCTCCGCGCTCGAGGTGCACGGGTGCAGCTCGACCGTCGCGCCGCGCTCGCGCAGGTTGCGCACGATCGAGTCCTTCACGCCCGTGTCGATCATCGCGATCGTGGGGCCGCCGCTCGTGCGGGAGAGCGGGCCGAGCACGACGGGCTCTGCCGGCGTCACCTCGCGGGCCAGATCCCGGCCGCTCATGGAGGGCTCGGCGGCGATCAGCGCGCGCGCCTCGTCCTCGCCCATGCTCGCCGGGAAGACGCCGCCGCGCATCGCGCCCGCGTCGCGGATATGCCGCACGAGCGCGCGCGTGTCGAGGTCGGTGATGCCGGGCACGCCGCAGTCGCGCAGCCAGTCGAGCCAGCCGCCCTCGGCGCCCGGTGCGTCCTCGCGGTTCGTCGCGGCGCGCATGATCGCGGCGCGCGCGTGGACGCGGTCGGACTCCATCGCCTCGGCGCTCACCCCGTAGTTGCCGACGTGGGCGGTCGTGAACGTGATCAGCTGCCCGGCGAACGACGGGTCGGTGACCGCCTCCTGGTAGCCGGTCATGCCGGTCGTGAAGACGACCTCGCCGACGGCGTGGCCGCCGGCCCCGCAGGCGAGGCCGTCGAAGCGCTCGCCGTCCTCGAGCAGGACGTACGCGGTGGAGTCGGAGGAGGACGTCATCTACATCACCAGCTTCTGGATCGTCTTGAACTCGTCTGTGCCGGCGGCGCCGAGCAGCTCGAACAGCGCTGTCTCGACGGAGGTGAGGATCGCGCCGCTCTCCTCCATCTTGCGCAGCCCCAGCTCGCGGTTGGCGGCGGTGCGCGAGGAGACCGCGTCGATCGCGACGTGCACCTCGACGCCGCCCGCGAGCAGGTCGTGGACCGTCTGGTTGACGCACACGTGCGTCTCGATCCCGCACACGAGCGCCTGGTCGCGGCCGGCGAGGTCGAAGCCGTCCGCGCGCGCGGCGGAGAAGACCGTCTTGGGCAGGCGCTCGACGTCGCCGAGCGCATCGCGCACCTGCGGGATCGTGTCGCCGAGACCCGCGCGGGTACTGCTCCGTGACGACCACCGGCAGCCCGAGCGTGCGCGCGCCGCGCACGAGGATCTCCGTCTGCGCCGCGACCTGCTCGAAGCGCTCGACCGCCTTCGCGAACGCCTCCTGCACGTCGATCACGACGAGCGCGGTGCGCGCGCGATCCAGCGTGCGTGCCGGCGCGCTGCGGCCCGCCGGGCTCATGCGAGCGCCTCCGCCGGGGCCTCCGCGCGATGGACGACCGCGCCCGCGGCGACCGTCATCCGCACGACGCCGCGCAGCGTGCGGCCCTCGAAGCACGAGTTCGCCGACTTGCTCGCGTACCCGCGCGCGCCGACCTCCCAGCTGCCGGCGAGGTCGAGCAGCACCAGGTTCGCGGGCTCGCCGGCCGCGACCTCCGGGGTCGGCAGGTCCAGCAGCGCCGCGCCGGCGGTCATCCGCTCGACGAGGATCCCGAGCGGCAGCACACCCGGCAGCACGAGGTCGGTGTACAGCACGGGAAAAGCGGTCTCGAGCCCGGTGACGCCCATCGGCGCCTCCTCGAACGGGACCTCCTTCTCGTGCTGGGCGTGCGGCGCGTGGTCGGTCGCGATGCAGTCGATCGTGCCGTCGCGCAGGCCCGCGATCAGTGCCTGGCGGTCGGACTCGGCGCGCAGCGGCGGGTTCATCTTGAAGCGCGAGTCGAGCGACAGGACGGCCTCGTCGGTGAGCGTCAGGTGGTGCGGCGATGCCTCGCCGCTGACCTGCGCGCCGGCCGCCTTCCACGCCGCCAGCGCCTCGACCGACTCGACGCAGGAGAGGTGCTGGAAGTGCACCCGCCCCTGCTCGTAGGCGGCGATCGCGGCGTCGCGCGCGACCATCGTCGACTCCGAGATCGACGGGATCCCCGCCATCCCCAGGCGCGCGGAGACGGCGCCCTCGTGCATCACGCCGTGGCCCGAGAGCGAGGGATCCTCCTCGTGCAGGGCGAGCACGCCGCCGCACAGGCGCTGGTACTGGAGCGCGCGCCGCAGCATCCCGGCCGCGACGACGGGCTTGCCGTCGTCGGTGAAGCCGAGCGCGCCGGCATCGCGCAGCTCCGCCATCTCGGCCAGCTCCTCGCCCTGCAGGCCGCGCGTGATCGCGGGCATGAAGCCGACCGGCACGCGCGCCTCGCGCTCGGCCTGCGTGCAGAGCGAGCGCAGCAGCGGCGCGCTGTCGAGCGTCGGGGAGGTGTTCGGCATCGCCACGATCCCGCAGTAGCCGCCGGCCGCGGCCGCGGCCGTGCCGCTCGCGAGCGTCTCCTTGTGCTCCTGGCCCGGCGTGCGCAGATGGACGTGCGGGTCGAAGAAGCCCGGGAACAGGTGCAGCCCCTCCCCCGCGACGAGGTCGATGCTGTCGTCGAACGGGACCGTGCCCGGCTCGCCGAGCTCGCGGATGATCCCGCCGACCACCAAGACGTCGAGCGGCGCGTCGAGATGACCGCGCGGGTCGAGCACGTGCGCGCCGCGGATCAGCAGATCCGCCGGCTCGGCGGGCGCCTGGAACAGCCGCTGGACGCTCATGCCGCGGCGACCGCCTCCGGCACGGCCTCGATCGCGGGCGCCGTGCCGGCGCCGGCCAGCAGCTCGTAGAGCACCGCCATGCGCACGACCACGCCCGCCTCGACCTGCTGCGCGATCAGCGCCTGCGGCGAGTCGATCGCGTCGGCCGACAGCTCGACGCCGCGGTTCACCGGCCCGGGATGCATCAGCAGCTGATGGGGCTGCAGGCGCGCGGCGTTGACCTGGTAGCGCGCCGCGTACTCGCGCAGCGACGGCACGTAGGCTTCGCTCATCCGCTCGTTCTGCATCCGCAGGACGTAGACGACGTCAGCCTCCTCGAGCCGGTCGAGCGTCGGCGCGACGTCGCAGCCGAGCGCCTCGATCCCGCGCGGGATGAGCGTCGGCGGCCCGCTCACCGTCACGTGCGCGCCCATGCGCGCGAAGGCGAGGATGTCGGAGCGCGCGACGCGCGAGTGCAGCACGTCGCCGACGATCCAGATGCGCTTGCCGTCGAGCGCGCCGAGGCGGCGGCGCAGCGTGTAGACGTCCAGCAGCGCCTGCGTCGGATGCTCGTGCTTGCCGTCGCCGGCGTTGACGACGGCGGCGTCGGTCCAGCGCGCGACGAGCTGGGCGGCGCCGGCGTGCGGCGAGCGGATCACGATCGCCGCCGGGTCGTAGGCGGTCAGCGTCTGGACGGTGTCCTTCAGCGACTCGCCCTTCGTGACCGAGGAGGTCGCCGCGCGGATCGAGACGACGTCGGCCGACAGCCGCTTGGCCGCCAGCTCGAACGAGCTGCTCGTGCGCGTCGAGGCCTCGTAGAAGAGGTTCACGACCGTGCGCCCGCGCAGCGCGGGGACCTTCTTGATCTCGCGCCCGGCGACCTCGGCGAACGAGGCCGCGCGGTCGAGGATCCGCTCGATCCCCTCGCGATCCAAGTCGTCGATCGAGAGCAGATGGCGCGAGTCGGTCATGCGGTCACCTCCGCTGGTTGGGAGATCGTCACCTCGTCGACGCCGTCGAGCTCCTCCACCCGCACGTTGACGTGCTCCTCGCGCGCGGTCGGGAGGTTCTTGCCGACGTAGTCGGGCCGGATCGGCAGCTCGCGGTGGCCGCGGTCGGCGAGCACGGCGAGCTGCACGCGGGCGGGCCGCCCGTAGTCGAAGATCGCGTCGATCGCGGCGCGCACGGTGCGGCCGGTGTAGAGCACGTCGTCGACGATCACGATCGTGCGCCGTTCGAGCGGGAAGCCGATGTGCGAGGCGTGCACGACCGGTGCGCTCGGCCGCAGCGCCACGTCGTCGCGGTAGAACGCGATGTCGACGTCGCCGAGCGGGACCTCGTCGCCGACGAGCTCGGCGACCAGCTCGCGCAGGCGGGAGGCGAGCGTCGCGCCGCGCCGGTGGATGCCGACGATCGCGAGCTGCTGTGAGGGGTTCTTCTCGACGATCTCGTGTGCGATGCGCACCAGCGTGCGCCGCACGTCGTCGCGGTCGAGGACGACCTTCTCGGCTTCCAACCTGAACCTTCCTGGCCTCACGGGACCGGGTTAAAGGAACGGACGCTGCGGAGCGTAGCAGCGAGCGCCGACGGCGCAAGCGGCCGGACGGTCAGGTAGCCGGCGCGTCCGCGACCGTCTCGGCCGGCGCGACGCCGCCGTTGGCGGCGAGCGCGTCCTTCCAGCGCACGAGCTCCGGCGCGCCGCGTTCGGGGAACGGGATCTCGATCGCGTCGAAGTCGCGCGGCACGACGGTGTCGCGGAAGATCGCGCGCGCCTCGTCGCGGATCTCGCGCCCGCCGTAGCGCGTCGAGAGGTGCACGAGCGCGAGCATCCGCACGTCCGCCTCCACCGCGGCCTTCGCGGCCTGCTCGGCGGTCGAGTGCTGCGTCTCTCTCGCGCGCGCCGCCTCCTCGCTCGTGAAGGTCGCCTCGTGCACGAGCACGTCCGCGCGGTAGGCGACCTCGACGAGCACGTCGGACGGCGCGGTGTCGCCCGAGATCACGAGCTTGCGGCCGGGCCGGTCCTCGCCGATCACCTGCTCGGGACGCACGTCGTTGACGACCTCGCCGCGCTGCAGGCGGCCGAAGTCGGGGCCCGGCTTGACGCCGAGCTGCGCGGCCAGCGCCGCGTCGAATCTGCCCGGCCGGTCGTCCTCGATCACCGCGTAGCCGTAGGCGACGCCGCGGTGCTCGACGGGGAACGGCTCGATCACGTACTCGGGGCGCTCGACCGGCTCGTCGTCGGCCAGCTCGACGATCTCGACGTCGTAGCCGATGCCGCCCCACACGTGGCGCATCGAGTGCAGCAGCTTCGCGAGGCCCGGAGGGCCGTAGATCGTCAGCGGCTTCTCGCGCGCGCGCAGGTCGAACGTCTTCAGCATCCCCGGCAGCCCGAGCCAGTGGTCGGCGTGGAAGTGGGTGATGAAGACATCCGTCAGGTCCATCAGGCCGACCGAGCGCAGCAGCTGGCGCTGCGTGCCCTCGCCGCAGTCGAACAGGATGCGGTCGGCGCCGCGCCGCAGCAGCAGCGCGGGCAGGCCGCGGCGTGCGGTCGGCACGGAGCCGGCGGTGCCGGCGAAGAAGAGCGAGAGGTCCATTCGGCGGCGAGGTTAGCCCAGCGGGACGTGCGTCATCGTCTCGCCGCCCTCACCCGCGCGGACCTGCGGGCGGCCGACCGCGACGCCGGGACGACCTCGATCCAGTCCAGCCGCCGCCCGCAGAGCGACCGCCAGCGCGCGTTCGGCACGACCTGGAGCGTCTCGTCGCCGCGGTTGCGGGCGGGCGTGACGAGCAGCGCCTGCAGCAGCGCGTCGCCGCCGTCGCCCGGCGCGAGGCCCGAGGAGTCGTCGCGGACGAGCGTGAGGCGGTGCAGGCCGGCGGCGAGCCGGACGCGCAGCGGCGGCGCCGTGTCGACGTTGTAGGAGCTGCCGCTCAGCTCCCCGCCGACGCCCGCGAGCCGGTGCCCGTCGAGGCCGACCTGCAGCGTCGGCATGATCTCGCCCCGCACCCAGACGTCCCACAGGCCCGCGCGCGGAACGCGGAACGCAGCCCGCAGCGTGCCCGGCCGCGGCATCGACAGCCCCGGCCAGCGGTAGCGCCAGGCGGGGTGCTGGGCGCGCGAGAACCGAGATGCGGATGAGGCCCGGCGAGGCGGCGGCGACGAGCGCGCCGTGGCGCCGCTCGGCCAGCACCGCGAGGCGGCGGACCGCCGTGCAGCGGACCGGCTTGGCGGCCGACAGGCCGAGGTGCGCCAGCGCCGCCGGGGCGCCGCGGCGGCGGCCCCACACCTGGTAGTAGGCGCCCTGCCACAGCAGCCGATAGGCGGCCGGCGGGCGGCTCGCCGACGGATTGCGGCGCGTCACGACCAGCGGGTAGCCGAGCCAGGCGCGCAGCCGGACGCTGTCGAGGTTCACCACGTCGCCGTGATGCGGCGCGACGTTGCGCAGCGCCGGCGGGGCCCAGATGAAGTCCGGCCCGCCGACGTCCAGATCGCGCAGCTCGTAGAGCGCGTATTCGTCGAAGTCGGGGAAGAGCGTGGGCCCGCGCCCCGCGAAGCGGGCGTTCAGCGACGCCAGCTCTGTGTAGCGGGCGGTCGGCGCGAGGTCGGAGCCGTGGTACTGCATCGCGTCGGACATCGACACGCCGAGCGTGAGCGCGAGCGCGAGCAGCGGGGCGACCGCCGCCGCGATCCACCTCCGCGAGCGGTGCAGGGCGGCGACCCCGCCCCACGCGATCAGCATCACGATCGGCGAGGTCAGCATCAGCGTCTTGGCCTCCGCCCACGTCGTGGAGTAGGCCATCAGGCCGGCGCCGACGGCGATCGTCAGGCCGATCCAGCCCGCCAGCGCGTACGCCCGCCGGCGCAGCAGCAGCGCTATGCCGAGCACGCCGGCGAGCAGCGCGATCGCTCCCAGCGCGTAGGAGACGCCGTGCCAGGCGCCGAGCGGCACCTGGCGGTAGCTGCCCGAGATCCACGTGCCGAACGCCTCCGCGGCCGGCAGCGGCCCGATCAGGTTGCCCGGGTTGCCGGTCGTGCCGATCGCCTGCGCGACCTGGAGCGAGCCCCGCAGGTCGATCCACGTCGGCAGGCCGGCGAGCAGCAGGACGAGCGCGCCTACGCCCGACAGGAGCAGCAGCTGCCGCGCGCTCTGCCGGCCGGCCGCGACCTCGCGGATCGCCGCCACCGCCACCACGACGACGGCCGCGAGGACCCACGCGCCGAAGGCGGCTCCGAGCGCCGACAGGCCGGCCGCGGCCACGAGCGCGAACGGGATCGCCCCCTGCGGCGGTCCCCGCAGCCAGCGCCGGTGCAGGACGACGAGCGCCCCCAGCGCGAGGATCATCGGCAGCGCGACGATCTCCTTCACGGAGGCGACCAGCTCGTAGCCGTAGACGACCGCGGGCACCGTGACCACGAGCGCGGCGAGCGCCGCCCACGCGCCCTCGAGCCCCAGCGCTCCGGCCAGCACCCAGGCGCCGCCGGCGCCGGTCGCGAGCATGAACGCGTTGAACGGCTGGAACGCCCAGATGAACGGCAGGCGCAGCAGCGCCGCCGTTCCGCCGAACAGCGTGTCGCCGCCCGACGGGTAGCTCGTCCCGTAGTAGCCCTGGATGTACTCGCCGTAGGAGTTGCGCAGGTCGAGGTGCGCGTAGTCCTGCCCGTGGCGGATCAGGAAGTCGGCGCCCATCATGTGGAAGGCCGAGTCCGGCAGCAGCTGGTAGGACGAGAACGTCGGCCGGCCGGCGGCGAGCACCGGCGCCAGCGCGACGACGTAGACGGCGACCGGCACCGCGAGCTGCCAGGCGCCGCGCCGCCACGAGCGGGCGCACGCTGCCAGTCGCCGGCGGCCGAGCGCGAGCCCCAGCGCCGCGACGCCGGCCAGCGCGTACGGCGTCGCCGGCGCGAGCGGGGCCGCGAACGTCGTCAGTTGCGAGACGGCGATCAGCGCCGCGGCGCCGAGGACCGGGAGCAGCGCGGCCGGCAGGAAGCTCCCGCTCGCCCGATCCACGAGCAGGCCGGCACCGATGCAGAGCAGCGCCAGGACGCAGGGATAGGCCAACGTCGTGAGCAGGAACATCGGGCTGTCGGCTCGTGGTGACGCGCCCGGCTGGATTCGAACCAGCGACCTCTCGCTCCGGAGGCGAGCGCTCTATCCACTGAGCTACGGGCGCCTGACAGCCAGCAGCTTATCGCGGCGCTGCGGCCTTCGCGGCCGGCGGTCAGCCGCCGGAGGACGGCACCGCGGCCTCCTCCAGGCGCTCCTCGTAGACGCGCGCGAGCTCGGTGAAGGAGACGCCCAGCCCGCGCGCCACGCGCACCATCGCTTCGAACGACGGATTGGTGCGCCCGCTCTCCAGCGTCGTGAGGTAGTTGCGCCCGAGGCCGGACGCCTCGCACACCTCCTCCTGCTTGAGCGACTTGCGCACCCGCAACTCGCGCACAGCGATCGCCAAGGCTCGGCGCTCCCGATGCAGTCCATCTGCCACGCAGCAACCCTTCACTGGTTCTGCATTTCAATCCACGCCCGAGAGCGTGGATCTTCCCCTCAATAGCGGGTATACCCCCTGCTCGCTGGGGGATCCATCTTGCCGCATGGCAGCGCTCAGCGCGTGAGGATGCGAAAGCGCGCGCTGGCCTTCACGCGGCACGCATCCTGGCACGCGACCGCTACGAAGGCGTGCGCGGCGGCATTCGCGCGGATGCGGATCGTGGCGACGAAACGGCCGTGCAGGCCCGCCAGCGCGCTGCCGATGCGCGTCGGCGGGTGCCGCAGGGGCCCCGCCAGCAAGGTGATGCGGGCGTTGCGCGCGAAGCCGCGGCCCTCCAGCGTCAGCGTGCCGCCGGCCTGCACCGCGACCGGCCTGGCGACGAGCTGCGGGGCGCCTGCCGCCGAGCGTGATACCGCGTCGGCCGGCGCGATCGCAGCCGTGCCGGCGAACGGAGCTGCGCACCCCAGCAGCAGTGAGATGAGGGCCGTGCGGCGCAGGCGCCGCCTCAGCCGCCGGCGACCGCGGGCAGGATCGTGACCTCGTCGCCGTCGGCGACCGGCGTCTCGAGCCCGTCGAGGAAGCGGATGTCCTCGCCGCCGATGTAGACGTTCACGAAGCGGCGCAGGCCGCCGTCGTCGGCGATCCGCTCGCGCAGCTCGCCGAACTGCTCGTAGAGCGCGTCGAGCACCTCGCCGACCGTGCCGCCGTCGACGTTGGCGCTCGCCGCGCCGCCGGTGGCGGCACGCAGCTGCGTCGGGATCTTGACCACGATCGCCATCAGGCCGCCACCGTGCTCGCCGCGTTCTCGACGCTCGCCTCGAAGGCGTCGTAGGAGGCGTCGATCTCGACCGTCTCGAACGTGCCGCGCACGACGTCGAGCGTCTTGAGGCCCTCGCCGGTGATGATCACGACGACGCGCTCGGCCGGATCGATCTCGCCGCGTTCGGCGAGCTTCGCCAGCACCGCCGTCGTGACGCCGCCGGCCGTCTCGGTGAAGATGCCCGTCGTCTCGGCCAGCAGCCGGATCCCGGCGACGATCTCCTCGTCGGTCACCGAGTCGATCGCGCCGCCCGTGCGGCGCGCGAGGTCGAGCGCGTAGGGCCCGTCGGCCGGGTTGCCGATCGCAAGCGACTTGGCGATCGTGTCCGGCTTGACCGGGCGACAGACGTCCTGCCCGGCGGCGTACGCGGTGGCGACCGGCGAGCAGCCCTCGGCCTGCGCGCCGTTCATCGTCGGCACCGTGCCTTCGACGAGCCCCAGCTCGATCCACTCCTCGAACCCGCGCGCGATCTTCGTGAACTGCGAGCCGGAGGCGATCGGGCCGACGATCCGGTCGGGCAGCTCCCAGCCGAGCTGCTCGACGATCTCGTAGGCGATCGTCTTCGAGCCCTCGGCGTAGTACGGGCGGAAGTTGATGTTCACGAACGCCCACTCGCGCTCGCCGGAGACCTCGGTGCAGAGCCGGTTGACGTCGTCGTAGTTGCCTCTGACGGCGACGATCGTCGTCCCGTAGACGCCGGTCGCGAGGATCTTCTGCTCCTCGAGGTCGGACGGGATGAAGACGTAGGAGTCGAGTCCGGCCGCCGCGGCGTGGGCTGCGACGGCGTTGGCGAGGTTGCCGGTCGAGGCGCACGCGATCGTCTGGAAGCCGAGCTCCTTGGCGCGCGCGAGCGCGACGGCGACGACGCGATCCTTGAACGAGTGCGTCGGGTTCGCCGCGTCGTTCTTGATCCACACCTCTCTGAGGCCGAGGCGCTCGGCGAGGCGGTCGGCGCGCAGCAGCGGCGTCCAACCGGCGGGGAGCGTGTCTCGCGGCGGCGGCCCCTCCAGCGGCAGGAAGTCGCGGTAGCGCCAGATCGAGTGCGGCCCCGCCTGGATCTGGCGGCGCAGCGCGGCGGGATCGACGCCTTCACGCGACGCGTAGGCGACCTCGAGCGGGCCGAAGCAGCGCTCGCAGACGTAGCTCGCGTCGAGCGGATAGACGGTGTGGCACTCCTTGCACTTCAATGACTCGGGCGGCATAAAAAACCTCCGCCGGGTTCTGGGGCAGAGGTTCGAAACCGCTCCCACATCTCCCAGGCTTGTTGCTTTGCCTGATGGAATTGGCACCTTTCCCCATGTCGGGGTGGTTGCCGCGGCTTCAAAGGGCCAGTCCCTCCACCGCTCTCGATGCGTACTGCTATGTCGTACTGCTCGGGGCAGTATAGCCCGGTGATCGGCAGCTCCGCAACAAAGCCGCAATCTCGCGTGCGTTCGCCCGAAATCCGCGTGTGTGCGGATACAATGGTCGTTGTGGTGCCGACGACGACCGATCCCATGAGCGACGAGCCGCGAAGTCCGCATGCCGAGCTTGCCCAAGCCCAGCTTCGCGCGCGTCACGCGCGGTCGTTCCGTCGGCTCGCCGCCGCTCGCCGAGCCTGAGGCGTCGCCCGTCGAGGTCGTCGAGGCGCTCGGGATCCGCTGGGTCAACGTCGAGCAGCCCCGCCACAGCCATCGCGCCTGGCTGGAGGAGCGCTTCGACTTCCACGCGCTCGACTACGAGGACGTCTTCTCGCGCAACCAGCGCCCGAAGATCGACGAGTACGAGGACTACCTGTTCATCGTCCTGTACTTCCCGCGCTTCGACAAGCAGGTCGGCCGCCTCAACGCGGCGGAGCTGGATCTGTTCGTCGGCCCCGACTTCCTCGTCACACTGCCGAACGCGCCGCTGCAGCCGGTCGAGTACCTGTTCGAGCGCGTGCGTGCCAACGACGAGCTGCGCGAGCAGTGGTTCTCGAAGGGCACCGGCTACCTGCTCTACAAGATCGTCGACGCGTGCGTCGACGCCTCGTTCCCGATGCTCGCGAAGATGGGCAACAAGCTGGAGCGGATCGAGGACGAGATCTTCGAGGGACGCTCGAGCGAGGTCGTCCGCGACATCTCCAACGTCAAGCAGGAGATCATCAACTTCCGCAAGGTCGTGCGCCCGCAGCGCGCCGTCTTCGGCGACCTCGAGCGCACGAAGCAGCGCTACCTCGCCGAGGACCTCGACGTCTACTTCGACGACATCAACGACGCGTCCGAGCGCGTCTGGCAGATCCTCGAGAACCTACAAGGAGACGGTCGAGGCGCTGGAGGCGACGAACGAGTCGGTCCTCTCGCACGAGCTCAACGACGTGCTGCGCATCCTGACGGTGCTGACCGTCGTGTTCCTGCCGCTCACGCTGATCGCCTCGATCTTCGGCATGAACGTGCGTGTGCCGGGCCAGGGCCACCTGGGACCGTTCTGGGTGCTGCTCGTCGCGATGGTCGTCATCGGCGCCGCGATGATCGCCTTCTTCAAGCGGCGCCGCTGGCTGTGACCTCGACCCGTAACGCTCGCGCCGTGCCGGAGTAAGAAGCTTCGTGGCCGCCACATCCATCGACGCGCTCGAGCGCCTCGCATCGCCGTCCGCCGCAGCGGCGCCGAGCAAGCGGATGCTCGTGATCGTCAACCCGTACGCCACGACCGTCTCGTCGCGGCTCAAGCACCTCGTCGTCTACGCCCTGCGCGGCCGCTACGAGGTCGACTCGGTCGAGACGCAGGCGCGCAACCACGCGACGGAGCTGTGCCGCGAGGCGGCGCAGGAGGGCTACGACGTCGTCTGCGCGTTCGGCGGCGACGGCACCTTCAACGAGGCGGCCAACGGCCTCGCCGGCTCCGACACGCCGCTGACGTGCCTGCCGGGCGGCTCGACGAACGTCTTCTGCCGCATCCTCGGGATTCCCAACGACGTCGTCGACGCGACCGAGCACCTGCTCGCGATGGCCGACGTGTGGGAGCCGCGCGCGATCGACCTCGGCGTGGTGAACGACCGCCGCTTCCTCTTCACCGCCGGCGTCGGCCTCGACGCGAGCGTCACGAAGCGCGTCGACGCGCACCCGAAGCTGAAGGCCCGCTTCGGGCCGTGGTTCTACGCGACCGCCGCGGTCGGCGCGTTCAACGGCGAGTACGTCGTGCGCCCGCGCCGGCTCGCGGTCGAGCTGCCCGGCGGCGAGACGATCGAGGGCATCACCGCGATGGTCCAGAACACGACGCCCTACACCTACTTCGCGAGCCGCCCGATCGAGCTGGCCGAGGACGTCTCGCTCGACAGCGGGACGCTCGCCGGCGTCGTCCTGCGCCGCGCGGGACCGATAGACGTCCCGACCGTCGCCTGGCGCGCCCTCTCTCCGCGGGCGCGCATCGCGAAGCACCGCCGCGTCGAGAGCTTCGCGAGCGCCGACCCGATCACGATCCGCTCGCTCGACGACCGCCCGCTCCCGCTCCAGGTCGACGGCGACTACCTCGGCGAGATGCCCGAGATCGTCGCGCGCGTGGAGCCGGGCGCCCTGCACGTCGTCGCCTGACGCGAGCTGTGGTGGTTTGGGGGTGGCGATGCGGCGCGGCCTGAGCCTTCTCCCCCTCGCGGCCCTGCTGGCAGCGTCGGCGGCGCTGGCGGCGCCCGCGCCGAGCGCGCCACGCGTGGCCGGCTGCCCCGTCTTCCCCGCCACCAACCCCTGGAACCAGCGCGTCGACCGCCTGCCCATCGCGAGGAACTCCGCCACGCTGATCCGCAGCATCGGCCTCCAGGCCCACTTCCACGCCGACTTCGGCTCGGGTACCTGGGACGGCGGGCCGATCGGGATCCCGTACACCGTGGTGAGAGCTGGCCAGCGGCGCGTCCCGGTCAGCTTCGACTACGCGAGCGAGTCGGACAAAGGCCCGTACCCGATCCCAAGCAACGCGCCGATCGAGGGAGGCCGCAACGCGAGCGGGGACCGGCACGTGCTGATCGTGGACAAGGCCGCCTGCAAGCTCTACGAGCTGTACGACGCCCACCCGCTCCACGGCGGCAGCTCCTGGCACGCAGGAAGCGGAGCAACGTGGAACCTGCGCTCCAACCACCTCCGCCCCGCGACCTGGACGAGCGCCGACGCCGCCGGCCTCCCGATCCTGCCCGGCCTCGCCCGCTACGACGAGGTCGCGCAAGGAGCGATCCTCCACGCGCTGCGCTTCACGGCACCGCGCACGCGGACCGCGTTCGTCTGGCCGGCGCGCCACGAGGCCGGCGACTCCGCTTCCCCCTCGTTGCCCCCGATGGGGCTGCGAGTCCGCCTGAAGCGATCGGTGAGCCTGCGCGGCCTGCCGAGACAGGCGCGCGTGGTCGCCACCGCGATGAAGACCTACGGCCTGATGCTCGCCGACAACGGCTCCCCCTGGTACGTCAGCGGCGCGCCCGACCCGCGCTGGAGCAACGACCAGCTCCACGCGCTCGACCGCCTGACGGGCAGCGACTTCGAGGTCGTCGACGCAAGCGCGTTGCGTCGGGCGGGCTGAGCGCTGTGCCGGGCACGCGCCGTGCCAGACCGGTTGCGGACCGTCAGGCGCCGGCGCCCGGCGTGACGCGGTAGGCGTCGAAGACGGACTCGATGTTGCGCAGCCGGTTGATCGTCGAGTCGAGCGTCTTCGTGTCGGCGACTTCGACGACGAAGCGGTTCTTGATCATCGGCGGGTTCGACGTGCAGCGCGCTTCGACGATGTTGATGCCCGCCTCCGAGAAGGTACGCGAGAGATCCTCGAGCAGGCGGTGGCGATCCCAGCCGTCGATGTGCAGCTCGACCTTGAAGGCGGTCGAGGACTCGCCGTCCCACGACACGGGCGTGAAGCGGTCGGGGTCCTTTCTGAGGACCTCGACGTTCGGGCAGTCTTCGCGATGGATCGTGATGCCGCGGCCCAGCGAGACGTAGCCGACGATCGCGTCGCCCGGCACCGGCCGGCAGCACTTCGCGAGGCGCAGCATCACGTCGCCGACGCCGTCGACCGAGATGCCGAACTTGGTCGAGGAGGTCGGCCGGCGTTCGCGCTGCGGGCGCGTCTGCAGCAGGTCGTCGGCCGCGGTCGGCGTGCCCTCGGCGGCCTCGCCCTGCTTGAGGCGCTGCATCACCTTGTTGACGACGACGGTCGGCGAGATCTTCGCGCCGCCGAGCGCGATGTAGAACTCGTCGCCCTTGCGGAAGCCCATCTCGCGGATCACGTCGGCCAGCAGCGGCGAGCCGACGATCCGCTGCGCCGGCAGGCCCTGCTTCTTGAGGTGGTCCTGCAGCAGCTCGCGGCCGGCGTGCTCGGTGTCCTTGCGCGACTCGCTCTTGAAGAACTGGCGGATCTTGTTGCGTGCGCGCGTGGTCTTGACGACCGCGAGCCAGTCGCGCGACGGGCCGCGCTCGCGCTTGGACGTGAGCACCTCGACGATGTCGCCCGACTTCAGCTCGTAGGAGAGCGGCACGATCCGCCCGTTGACCTTCGCGCCGACGCAGCGGTGGCCAACGTCGGTGTGGACCTCGTAGGCGAAGTCGAGCGGCGTCGCGCCGGCCGCCAGCGACTTGACCTCGCCCTTGGGCGTGAAGACGAAGACCTCGTCCTCGAACAGGTCGACCTTCAGGGTGTCCATGAACTCCTTGGGGTCCGACAGCTCCTGCTGCCAGTCCAGGAGGCGTCTCAGCCAGCGCAGCTTGCCGTCGTCGTCGAGGTCTCTGTCGGTCTTGTAGAGCCAGTGCGCGGCGATGCCGAACTCGGCCATGTCGTGCATCTCGCGCGTGCGGATCTGGATCTCCAGCGGCCGCCCCTCGGGCCCGATCACCGTCGTGTGGAGGGACTGGTACATGTTGAACTTGGGCATCGCGACCCAGTCCTTGAAGCGGCCGGGCAGCGGCTTCCACAGCGAGTGGATCACGCCCACCGCCCCGTAGCAGTCCTTGACCGAGTCGACGATCACGCGCATCGCGGTGAGGTCGTAGATCTCGTTGAACTCGCGGCCCTTTCTCGTCATCTTCGAGTAGATCGAGTAGAAGTGCTTGGCGCGGCCGGCGATCTCCGCCTCGATCCCGAGCGCGTCGAGCTCTCTGGCGACGAACGCGCCCGCCTCGTTGACGTAGCGCTCGCGCTCGGCGCGCTGCTGGTTGACGAGCCCCTTGATCTCCGCGTACTTGCGCGGGTGCAGCGCCGCGAACGCGAGGTCCTCCAGCTCCCATTTGATCGCGTGGATGCCGAGCCGATGCGCGATCGGGGCGTAGATGTCGAGCGTCTCCTTCGCCTTCTCGATCTGCTTCTGCTTCGACATCGCGCCGATCGTGCGCATGTTGTGCAGGCGGTCGGCGAGCTTGATCAGGATGACCCGGATGTCCGAGGCCATCGCGACCATCATCTTGCGGTAGTTCTCGGCCTGCGCCTCGTCGCGCGAGGAGAACGTCAGGCCGGTGAGCTTCGTGACGCCGTCGACGAGCGAGGCGACCTCCTCGCCGAACGTCGCCTGCACGTCCTCCAGCGAGGCGGACGTGTCCTCGACCGTGTCGTGCAGCAGCGCGGCACAGAGCGTCTCGGTGTCGAGCCGCATGCCGGCGCAGATCTTCGCCACCCCGACCGGGTGGATGATGAACTCCTCGCCCGACTTGCGCCGCTGGTCGGCGTGGTGCTCGCAGGCGTAGACGAAGGCTCTCTCGACCTGGTCGCGGTCGATCTCCAGGGTGCTCTCGGCGGCGTGCTCCTCGACGATCGCGAACAGGTCGCCGAGCAGCTCCCTCTCCGTGTCCGTGAGCCCGGCGCGACGGACGGGGGCTGGCGCGACGGGATGGTCGATCCCGTCGACGGTCAGGCGGTGCTCGTCGGCGCCGGCCTGCGACTGCAGCGCGACGCCGCCCGTCGCGTGCGTCACGCGGGCGTCTGCTCCGTTGCCTTGTCCGTTGCCTTCAGCCATCTGCGGCCGTCCTCGTATCGCTGCATGGCGGCCCGGTAGGTCGGGGAGCGCTCGAGCTCGGTGCGCTCGGCGTCCTGGACCGTGAGGGCCGGCAGGTCCCGGTCGAGGCTGACGAGGTCCAGCTCCGTGAGGATCGCCACCAGCCGGGCGGCCTGCGCGACCGATCGGCTGTGGACGCCATCCCCGCGAAGCAGCGCCTCGAGCTCCTCGCCGGCCGCGCTCCCGTGGCCCCGCAGGGCCCGGTAGAGCGGCACGAGCGCAGCGCGAAGGTCGTGCTCCGACTCATGGATCTGCTGCGTGAAGCGTAGCTCAGCCGCTCCCCAGCAGAGATGGGTCAATGATGCGGCCCCCGCCCGCCCCGCCCCGGCGCGCAGCAGCGCAGCCTCGTCCGCGTGCGCGGGCGGGTCGAGCACGACGAGATGGGCGAAGCTGCGGGCCAGCTCCGGCGCGCGTGCAAGCGCGGCGTGCGAGCACAGCGCGAAGCCCCCGGATCGCTCGGCCAGGCCGGCGATCCGGCGCGGGACGTCGGTGACGATCGCGAGGACGGCGTCGTCGCCCGCCGTCAGCTCGCGCAGCACCGCGAGCGCGCCCTCGCCGCGGCGGTCGAGGACCGTGCGCGCCCCGTCTGCGCCACGCGCGGCCGGGAGCGGCGCCGCCGGGTCGAGGATCGCCGCCAGCCAGGCGCCGGGCGCCGGCTCGCCGAGCGGCTCGATCGGCTCGGGTGCGACGGGCTGGGCGTGACGCAGCCGCAGGCGCGGCTCGACGGCGCCGTTCCAGCTGTTGCGCTCGAGCCGGAAGGTCGCGTCGGCGGGCGTGCCGGGGCCGACCGGGAGGCGGCCGTCGCAGCCGAACGCGACGGCGCGGCAGCGGCCGCCGCCCGCCTCGACGGTGAAGCGCACGTGCCTGCCCTCCTCCCCCATCGTCCGCGCATCGGTCAGCAGCGCGCCGGCGACGAGCAGGTTGACGCCGGGGTTGCCCATGCCCGTCGGCTCGAGCTGCGCCAGCTCGTCGGCGAGGGCGAGCCCGAGCTGGGCGCCGCCGACGACCGCGTCGACGCGCTCGACCGGCACGAGGTCCTCATCGCTCAGGACCGACGCCGCGTGCGCCTCGAACGCCTCGCGCAGCTCGCCCACGCGCGCGGCGTCGATCGTCAGCCCCGCCGCGGCGCGATGGCCGCCGTAGCGCTCCAGCAGCGGCGCCGCCGCGTGCAGCGCGCCGAGCAGGTCGAAGGCGGGGATCGAACGGCCCGAGCCGGTGCCGGTGCCGTCCGCGGCGTCGAGCGCGATGAGCAGCGCCGGCCGGTTGGTCCGTTCGACGATGCGCGAGGCGACGATCCCGATCACGCCCGGATGCCAGCCCTCCCCGGCGAGCACGTAGGCCGGCCGCGGACCCAGCTCGCGCACCTGCGCCTCGGCTTCGAACAGGATCCGCTGCTCGGTGAAGCGGCGCTCCGCGTTGGCGGCGTCCAGCTCCTGCGCGATCGCCGCGGCGCGCGCTTCGTCGCGCGTGAGCAGCAGCTCGACGCCCGCGTCGGCGCGGTGCAGGCGGCCGGCCGCGTTGATGCGCGGCGCGAGGCGGAAGCCGACGCTGCGCGCGTCGAGGCCGCTCGGGTCCACGCGCGCGACGCGCATCAGTGCGCGCAGGCCCGGCTTGCCGGTCGAGGCGAGCGTCCGCAGCCCGGCGCGCACGAGCCGGCGGTTCTCGCCGCGCAGCGGGACGAGGTCGGCGATCGTCGCGAGCGCGACGAGGTCGAGATCCTCGTCGGCGGCGGCCGGATCGGCGCCGGCCGCGAGCGCGAGCGCCTGCGCCAGCTTGTACGCGACGCCCGCGGCGCAGAGGTCGGGACACGGATAGCCGCCGAGCGACGGGTGCACGATCGGGGCGTCCGGCAGCGTGCCGTCGGCGCGCGGCTGGTGGTGATCGGTCACGACGACGTCGACGCCCAGCCGCCGCGCGAGCGCCACTTCCTCGACGGCGGTGATCGCGCAGTCGACGGTCACGAGCAGTCTCGTGCCGCGCGCGGCGAGCCGCTCGACCGTCGCGGCCGACAGGCCGTAGCCGTCGTCGACCCGGCTCGGCAGGAACGACTCGACGTCGGGGCTCTCGCCGCCGACGCGCCGCAGGGCGCGCAGCAGCAGCGCGGTCGCGCTCACGCCGTCGACGTCATAGTCGCCGTGGACGGTGATGCGCGAGCCGGCCGCGAGGTGGGCCAGGATCGACGCGACGGCCGCATCCATGCCCGCGAACGCGCGCGGGTCGTGAACCTCGTCCGCCGTCAGGAACGCACGCGCGGCGGCCGCGTCTGCGAGGCCGCGGCGCACGAGCACCTGCGCGAACGTGCGCGAGACGCCGAGCGCCTCGCGCAGCCGCTCGACCGCGAACGGGTCGCACGGCGCCAGCGCGAGCCGCGGACCGGATGCCGGAGCGACCGCCGGTGTGGCCGGCAGTGCTTCCGGAAGCGCGAGCGTGGACACCGCCCCAGGCTAGGGGGCGATCGGGACGGAACCGGCGGGGCTCAGAGCGCCGGCTCGAGCCGCTCTCGGCGGATGCCCTCCGCATAGACGACCGCGAGGCCGAGCAACGCGCCCGGGATCCCCTCGAGCGCCGTCAGCAGGTGCGTCTCGTGCTGGCCGGGGACGGAGAAGCCGTTGACGACGAAGCCGAAGACGATCGCCCCGATCAGCGCTCCTATGAAGGCACCGACGATCCCGCCCCAGAAGCGGTCCGGCAGGAAGATCGTGAAGTGCCAGATGGCGAGGCCCATCATGACCCACGCGAGCATGCCCATCAGTGCACCACCATCAGCGCGACCGCCCGTGGCGTCTGTTGCGTCTCGTGGGACGCGGCTTGCGCGTGTCCTTGAGCATGCCCTCGTTCTCCGGTTCGTCGGGTGCGCGGCCGTTCGCGTCGGTCTCGTCCGGCGCCGACGGCGGACGCGGCGGGGGCGTCGCGGAGGACGGCGGCGGCACGACGGCGGCCGCGCGGCCGCGCCGCGGCGGCGGCGGGGCGACGGCCGCGTCGTCGGCGACGTCGAGGTCGCGCCGCAGCGCTTCGAACTCCTCCTTCGACAGCTCGCCGGGCTCCTCCGGCGTCGTGAGGCGCCGGCGCGGCTGCGAGGGCTTCTCCTCCGGCTCGACCTCGACCGGCTCGCCGCCGACGGTCGCGAGCGCGTACGGCGGCACGACGCCGTCGTTCTCGGCCTCGATCCGCTCGCGGCGCGCCTCGTACACCGGCTCGCGCTCCTTCCACGCGGTCAGCACCGGCGTGGCGATGAAGATCGACGAATACGCGCCCGAGATCACGCCGACGAGCAGCGCGAAGGCGAAGTCCTGCAGCGTCTGGCCGCCGAAGAGCAGCAGCGCGAGGACCGGCAGCGCCGTCGAGAAGGACGTCGCCAGCGAGCGCGTGAGCACCTCGGACATCGAGCGGTTGGCGATCTGCGAGAACGCGGCGCGCGGCATGCGCGGCATGTTCTCGCGGATGCGGTCGAACACGATGACCGTGTCGTAGAGCGAGAAGCCCAGGATGGTGAGCAGCGCGGCCACGGTCGCCGACGTCACCTCCCGCCCCGTCAGCGAGTAGATGCCGCTGGTGATCAGCAGGTCGTGCATCAGCGCGATCAGCACCGGGATCGCGAACTTCCACTGGAAGCGCAGCGCGATGTAGGCCGAGATCACGAGCAGCGAGGCGATGATCGCGATGACCGCGCTGTTGGCGACCGTCTGCCCGAACGTCGGGCCGACCGACTCGCTGGAGAAGCTCGACGTGCCGCCGAAGCGCTGGCTGAGTCTGGCGCGGACGTCCTGGACCTTCGTCGGCTGCAGCTCCTTCGTGGAGATCTGCACGACGTTTCTGCCCAGCGCCTTGTTCTGGACCTTCTGGATGCTCGCGTCGGTGATGCCGTTGGCCTGCAGCACGGCGCGGATGGCGTTCTCGTTGCCGGGCTGCGACAGCGCGGTCGTGATGCGCGTGCCGGACGTGAAGTCGATGCCGAAGTTCAGGCCCTTGCCGCCGATCGACAGCGCGCCGATCAGCAGGATCATCCCGGACATCGAGAAGAACCACTTCGACTTGCCCATGAAGTCGAAGCGCCAGCGCTTGCCGGCGAGATGCGCGCCGACTGCGGCGGGGTTCGAGAAGACGCGGCTGCGGCCGAGCGTCGCGAGTATCGCCTGCGTCGCCATCACCGCCGTGAAGAGCGAGACGAGCGTGCCGACGCCGAGCATGAAGGCGAAGCCCTTCACGCCCGCGGTCGCGAGCATGAAGAGGATGAACGCCGTCATGACCGTCACGACGTTCGCGTCGATGATCGCCGTCAGGCCCTTTCTGTAGCCGGTGCTGATCGCGGCCGGCACGGATTTGCCCGCGCGCAGCTCCTCTTTGACGCGCTCGAAGATGACGATGTTCGCGTCGGCGGCGACGCCGATCGTGAGGATCAGGCCCGCGATGCCGGGGAGCGTCAGCGTGATCGGCACGAGCTTGATCAGCGCGTAGAGGTAGATCGCGTAGATGCCGAGAGCGCCCGTCGCGATCACGCCGAGCACGCGGTAGAAGAAGATCAAGAAGAGCGCGACGACCAGCAGGCCGGCGGCGCCGGCGAGGAGGCCCTGGTGCAGCGCCTGCTTGCCGAGCGTCGCGGACACCTGCGACTGCGAGATCAGCTTCAGGCCGATCGGCAGCGCGCCGAGCTGGAGCAGGTTCGCGAGGTCCTGGGCGCTTTGGATCGTGAAGCCCCCCTCGATCACGGCGCCGTTCTGGCCGTCGATCCCGTCCGGCAGCTGCTGCGGGTCGATCGAGGCGACGGAGATCAGTCTGCCGTCGAGCGCGACCGCGAAGTGCTGGAGCACCGCCTGCGGGTTGACGCCGGGCAGGCGCAGGTTCGTGCCGCGCTGGGAGATCGTGCGCGTGACGTCGTGGAAGGCGGTCTTGCCGGCGTCGGTGAAGTTGAACTGGACGTCGGGCTGCTGCGTTTGGTTGAAGTTCTGTTGTGGGTCGCGAATGTCCTTGCCGGACAGGGCGACGTCGTCGCGCAGGACGTAGAAGCGCGCGGTCGGGTCGCCGATCGGCACTCTGGCGTTCGCGGTCGCCGCCACCGCCTGCAGCACGACGTAGCCCTGCGGCACGGCGAGCACGGTGCTGCCGGCCGGGAGTCTCGATCTGCCGATCGCCGACAGCAGGTCGCCGTAGAGGCGCTCCGGGCCCGCGAGATAGCGGTGGTTCTCTGTCGAACAGGTAGTAGGCGGGGCCGAGCCGCGAGCCGGTTCTGTCGTTCGCGACGGGTCTCTGTCTGGACGCGAGCAGGACGGCGTCGTAGATCGGCTGGCCCTGGGCCGGGTCGCCGGCCGCCTGGCTGAGCCGCTGGGCGTCCGGATTCTGCGCCGGCAGCAGCGGGGCGACCGTTCTGCCGTCCGGCGTCAGGACGTTCGCCTCCCAGTCGTAGAAGTACAGCTGCGCCGGGGTGCCGACCTGGTCCTGCGCGCGTCTGATGTTCTGGACGTCGGGCAGGCCGACGGAGATCTGGTCGTTGCCCGAGCGCTGGATCTCGGGCTCGCCGACGCCGAGCTGGTCGACGCGCGCGCGGATGATGTCGAGCGCGCGGTCGAGCGCTTCCGGCGTGACCTTCGGCACCTGCTGCGTCGGCTCGCCCTGGTAGACGAGCTCGACGCCGCCCTTGAGGTCGAGGCCGAGGCGCGTCGGCTTGACCGCGATCACGGCCAGCGACGCGACCAGCAGGCCGGCGACGAGAAGCAGGATGAAGCCGTTGCGGCGACGATCGGTCATGGCGAGCCGATCCTACTTGGCCGGTGTCAGCACGAGCAGCAGGCCGCCGTCGTCGTCGTAGGCCGGAAACAAGTCGGCAACAGCCTGGGCCGGGAGGTCGCCCTCGGCGTTCACGGTCACGGGCTTGTTTAGCGCGCGCACGCCCCACTCCAGCACGGTGCCGACGACGTCCTGGCCGTCCTCGCCGAAGTCGAGCCCGAGCACCTCGCGCACCGAGCGGCCGATCACGCGCTCGTCGTCGAGGCCGGTCAGCTCGAACGAGCCGCGGCCGCAGCCGATCACGCGGCCCTCGCGGTCGCAGACGAAGAAGGCGGCGTCCGGCGCCGGGTAGTAGTCGTCGAGCAGCTCGAACAGGAAGCCGAAGCCGCATCTCGTGCAGCCCTTCGGCTCGCGCCGGAAGCCGGCGGTGCGGTCGGTCGCCGTCGTGCGCGCGCCGCAGTTCGGGCAGATGAAGAGGTGGGCCATCCCGCCACAGCATACGAGTCTCGGCATCAACGGCGCCTAAGGAACCGCGACCGGCCGGAGAGGCGCGATTCTCGCCTTCTCGCGGATCGACGCGCCGGCCGTCAGCCGAACAGCTGGGCGCTCTCGGCGGGCGGCTCGAGCCCGAGGTGCAGCCACGCGCGGCGCGTCGCGGCACGCCCGCGCGGCGTGCGCTCGAGGAAGCCGCGCTGGAGCAGGTACGGCTCGTAGACGTCCTCGACCGTGTCCTGCTCCTCGCCGACCGCGACGGCGAGCGTCGAGAGCCCGACGGGGCCGCCGCCGAACAGCTCGCAGACGGCGCGCAGCAGCTCGCGGTCGAGCCGGTCGAGGCCCTCGGCGTCGACCTCCAGCAGGTCGAGCGCGTGCCCGGCGACGGCGGCCGTGACGGTGCCGTCGCCGCGCACCTCGGCGTAGTCGCGCACGCGCTTGAGCAGCCGGTTGGCGACGCGCGGCGTGCCGCGGCTGCGCGCGGCGATCGCATGCGCGCCCTCCTCCTCGACGGAGATGCCGAGCAGCGCCGCGGAGCGGCGGACGATCTGCGCGAGCTGCTCGGGGCCGTAGTGCTCGAGCCGGTGCTGGATGCCGAAGCGGTCGCGCAGCGGCGTCGTCAGCAGGCCCGCGCGCGTCGTCGCGCCGACGAGCGTGAACGGCGGCAGGTCGAGCGTCACGACGCGCGCGCCGGCGCCCTGGCCGACGGTGATCGGCAGCTGGCCGTCCTCCATCGCCGGGTAGAACGTCTCCTCCAGCGCGCGCGGCAGGCGGTGGATCTCGTCGACGAAGAAGACGGCGCGCGGCTCGAGCGCGGTCAGGAAGGCCGCGACGTCGCCCTTGCGCTCGAGCGCCGGGCCGGCCGTCTGCACGAACGGCACGTCCAGCTCGGCGGCGACGATCTGCGCGAGCGAGGTCTTGCCGAGCCCGGGCGGCCCGGCCAGCAGCACGTGGTCGAGCGCGTCGCCGCGCGCGGCAGCCGCCTCGATCGAGACGGCGAGCTGCTCGCGCACCGACGCCTGGCCGACGAAGTCGTCCAGGCGGCGCGGGCGCAGCGAGCGGTCCAGCTCCTCCTCGGCCGGGAGCACGTCCGGCGTCTGGATGCGCGGGGCCGTGGTCACGAGCGCGCGGCCTTGAGCGCGTGGGCGATGAGGTCCTCGGGCGTCTCGCCGGGCGCCCCGTCGAGCAGCTTGTCGGCCTCCTGCGCGCTGTAGCCGAGGCCGAGCAGGGCCTCGCGCGCGAGCGTGCGCGGGTCGTCGGAGCCGGCGCGGCTGACGACGATCTCGCCGTCGGGCAGCGCCACGCCGGCCTTCTCGCGCAGCTCGACGATGATCCGCTCGGCCGTGCGCTTGCCGATCCCCGGCACCGCCTGGAAGCGGGCCGCATCGCCGGCGGCGAGCGCGCCGATCAGCTCGCGCGGGGAGCCGCCCGACAGCACCGCGAGCGCGACCTTCGGCCCGACCGACTGCACGCCGAGCAGCATCAGGAAGAGGTCGCGCTCCTCCTCCGTCGCGAAGCCGTAGAGCTGCAGCGCGTCGTCGCGCACGATCAGGTGGCTGTGCAGCGTGACCGGCTTGCCCGCGGCCGGGACGTGCTTGAGCGTCTCCGAGGAGACCGCGAGGCGATAACCCACCCCCGCGACGTCGACGACGACCTCGCCGCCGGCCGGCGGCGACGGGCGGCGGCCGGCGACCTCCCCGCGCACGAGCGCGATCACGGGTTTCGCCCTCCGGCGCTCGCAAGCGAGCCGCCTGCGGGCGACGTCACAGCGGCGGCCAGCGGCGCGCGGTTGAGGTGGCAGATCGCGACCGCGAGCGCGTCGGCGGCGTGGTCGGGCTGCGGCAGCTCGGGCAGCGCGAGCAGCCGCTGGACCATCTGCTGGACCTGGAGCTTCTCGGCGCGCCCGGAGCCGCAGACCGCGCTCTTGACCTGCTGGGGCGTGTAGGAGCCGCACGGCAGGCCGCACTGGCCGGCCGCCAGCAGGACGACGCCGCGCGCCTGGCCGACCGCGAGCGCCGAGCGCGCGTTGGCGCCGAAGTAGAGGTCCTCGATCGCGACGGCGGACGGCGCGTGCTCGTCGAGCAGCTCGCGCACGCGCGCGTGGATCGTCGCGAGGCGCCGCTCGAGCGCCACGCCCGCAGCCGTCTCGATCACGCCGCCGTCGAGCGCCAGCAGCCGGCCGCCGCGCTGGGCGACCACGCCGTAGCCCGTGCTGGCGGTGCCCGGGTCGATGCCGAGGACGATCATATGTTCGGGATTCTGCGCGCGGGCCCGGACGCCTTCCGCCCGTTGCACGCCGACGGCGCGGGGACGGTCGCGGGATGCACCGCGAGCACCGTCCATGCGCCCGCGCGCGCGAGCACGCGGGTCGTCAGCGGGCCTGCCAGCGTGACGAGCGCCGGTGCGCCGGCGGCCGCGCCGCGCGGAGCGCGCATCAGGATGCCGGGGCGGCTCATCGTGCGCGCGACGCGATCGAGCTCGACGCCCAGCTCCCACGCGAGCGCGGACTGCGTCGTGTGGTTGACGGCGACCCAGCCGCCCCCCAGCGCGCAGCGGCGCAGCGCGGCGGCGCCGCCGGCCCCGGCGATCGCGGCACGCAGGTCGGTGTGCGCCCGCGCGACCGCGGTGCCCTCGCGCAGCTGGTCTCCGAGGTGCGCCACGCGCGCGGCTGCGGGGACGGCGAGCGCGACGACGAGGACGAGCGCGAGCAGCAGCCGAGCGGCGGTCCGTGAGCGCGGAGCGCGCGAGCGAGCCCCGGCGCGCAGGTGCCCGGCGAGCGCCGCGACGCCGATCCCGGCCAGTACGCAGGCGCAGCCCGCAGCGGGCAGCGCGTAGCGGGCGACGCCCGCGAAGCCGGCGGCGGCCATCGCAGTCAGCAGCGCGAGCCAGGCGCCGGCGCCGAGCGCGAGCGCACGGACCGTCCGGTCGCGCGGCCGCAGCGCGAGCGCGGCGAGCGCGAGGACCCATACGCCGCCGAGCGCGAGGCGCAGGTCGCCGCGCTCGTGCGCGCGACGGCCGCCTGCGCGGTGTCGGCTGCGTTCAGGGGATCGCCGTCGACGGCCGGCAGCCCGAGCCACAGCAGCGGCAGCAGCGTGAGCCCGCCGCCGAGCAGCAGCCGGTCGCGGACGGTCGCCCCGCGCCACGACCACAGCGCGTAGAGCGCGACGAACGGCGCTGCCTCCGGGCGGATCAGCGCCGCCGCGAGACCCAGCGCGAACGCCGCCCGGCGCGCGCCCGCGACGTGGCGCTCGATCGCCCACAGCGTGCACGCGAGCATCAGCGGCTCCGACGCGCCGCGCCACGCGAGCGAGAGGACGTCGCCGAGCAGCAGCAGCGCCAGCGTCGCGACGGCGCCCGCGAGCGGCCCCGCGAGGCGAGCGGCGAGGCGCCAGCCGCCGGCGAGCGCAAGCAGCAGGCCGGCACGCGCGACGACGAGCCAGAGCGCGGGCGCGGCCGCTCCCGCAAGCGCGAAGGGCGCGGTGAGCAGCACCGGCAGCGGCTTCCAGGACGGACCGCCGGCGAGGCCGAACGGCGGACCGCCGGCGCCCGGCATCAGCTCGCGCCCCCACACGATCCACGCGAACGGGTCGTAGCTCGGGCTGGAGGGCGCCAGCAGCGTGAGCGCGGCGAGCGCGAGGCACGCTCCTGCGAGGCCGCCCGCCGCCAGCGCAGCGCGCCGCCGGCCGGGCGCGATGCCGATCAGCCTGCGCCGTCCCGCTCGAGCGGCATGGAGGCCTGGGGCGGCGCCGCGATCATCGGCGGATCATAGATGGCGCTCAGGCGCTCGCACGCGGGATCACGCGCCGCGCGGGCCGCAGCCTGGCGGCACGGGCGCGTGGCCCGGCAGGACCGCCTTCACCCGCCAGACACCGGCTCTCGCGAGGTAGACCTTGTGCCACGGCGCAAGCAGTCTGATCTGCGGCGTGTCGCCGAGCGCGAGGCTGCGCGGTCCGCGGAAGACGATCCCCGCGCTCTTGACCTGGACCACGACGCGGTCGAGCGTCACGTGCAGCTTCCAGGCGAACGCGGTCTGCGCCGTGTGGTTGACGGCGACGACGCCGCAGGCGAGCACGCGGGTGCGACCGCCGGCGGCAGCGAGCGCCTGCGTCAGCTGATCCTGCAGGTGCGCGGCGTCGACCGCCGTGCGCGTGTTGTCGACCGCCGTGCGCGCGGGACCGACCGCGAACGCGACGCCGACCGCCAGCAGCGCGGCCGCGACGACGGCGCCCACCGCCTGGCCGCGAGCGCTCGCCGCGCGCCGAACCAGCTCGACGGCGGCCACGCCGGCCAGCACGCAGGCGATCGCGGCGGCGGGCAGCATGAAGCGCGCGAGGCCGGGGTAGCCGGCGACCGTCATCGCGACGACGAGCAGCAGCCACGCGAGCGCGCCGATCGCCAGCCCGCGTACGACGCGGTCGCGCGGGCGCAGTGCGACGGCCGCCGCCGCGGCGACCCAGATCGGCGCCAGCGCGAGGCCGAGGCCGCGGCGCAGCGCGGTGATGGCGGGGTCCGAGCCGGTCTGGCCGTTGTAGTTAGCCGCGTGCGAGCTGGCCGAGAGGGGATCGCCGGTCAGCCCCGGCGGGCCGAACCACAGCAGCGGCACGAGCAGCAGTCCGCCGATCATCAGCAGCCGCTCTGTCCGCTCCGTCTGGCGCCAGCGCCACAGCGCGTAGAGCCCGAGGAACGGCCACGCCTCGGGCCGCACGAGCGCCGCCGCGACGGCGAGCGCGAACGCCGTGCCGCGGCGGCCGGCGAGGTGGCGCTCGATCGCCCACAGCACGCAGGCGAGCAGCAGCGGCTCGGAGGCGCCGCGCCATGCGAGCGAGGTGAACTGGTCGGTCAGCAGCACGGCGACGGCCGCGACGACCCCGGCCCAGACGCCGGCGATGCGCGCGCCGAGCGCATACGCGCCGGCGATCGCGAGCAGCGCACCGGTGCGCGCGACGAGCAGCCACAGGCTCGGCGCGGCGCCGTCGGCGACGAGCGAGAACGGCGCGGTGAAGAGCACCGGCAGCGGCTTCCACGACGGTCCGCCGGCGAGGCCGAACGTCAGGCTCGGGTGGACGAGCTCGCGGCCCCAGACGAGCCACGCGAACGGGTCGTAGCTGGGGATCGAGGGCGCGAGCAGCGACAGCGCGGCAAGCGCCAGGCAGCCGCCGATCACCGCACCGGCGGCCGCCGCGGCGTGCCGGGAGGCAGTCGGTGCGGACACGCTCATGCCGGCGTCAGGCGGCACCGCAGCAGCGTGGCGATCACGCGCAGCCCGTCGCTCGCGCGCAGCTTCTTGCCCTCCGCGGTCGAACGCGCGCGGTAGCGGATCGGCACCTCGTAGATCCGCTCGCCGCGTTCGATCAGGCGCGCCGTGATCTCGGGCTCGATCTCGAAACCGGTCGCCCGCAGCGACAGGCTGCTGAACAGCTTGGTCCGGATGACCTTGTGGCAGGTCATGATGTCGTGCAGGTAGACGTTGAACAGCACGTTGGCGGCCAGCGTCACGCCCTTGTTCCCCATCACGTAGAGGAACGAGTGGCTCGTCGCCCCGTCGAACGCGCGCACGCCGAAGACGACGTTCGCCTCGCCTTCGAGCAGCGGCGGCAGCAGCGCGGCGAAGTCGCCGGGGTCGTACTCGAGGTCGGCGTCGAAGATCGCGGCCAGCTCGCCGGTCGCGTGCGTCAGCGCCGTCCGCACGGCGGCACCCTTGCCGGCGTTGCGCTCGTGCTCGAACAGGCGCACGCGCGGGTCCGCGGGGCGGGCGCGCAGCAGCTCGCGCGTCCCGTCGGTCGAGCCGTCGTCGACGACGATCAGCTCGATGGGAACCGGGAGCTCGGTGGTGAGCACGGCGTCGATCGCCTGCTCGACGCGCTCGAGCTCGTTGTAGACGGGCATCAGGATCGAGAGCATTGCGGCAAGAATTCTCCAGTGGACAGGTCGGTCCTGCGGGAGCCTCTCACGTTCGGCGCGTCCTAACGACACGCCAACATATGGGCGCGTGCCAACTCCGTGCGCCGCGAATTAACCGGCGAGCTTCTCGAGGATCTCGGCGTCGACGTCGAAGTTCGCGTGGACCTCGTTGACGTCGTCGTTGTCCTCGAGCGCGTCGATCAGGCGCAGCAGGCTGCCGGCGTGCTGCTCGTCGAGCGTGACGCGCGTCTTCGGCCGCTGGGTGACCTCGGCGGTGCCGATCTCGATCCCCGCCTGCTCGATCGCCGCGCGCACCGCCGCCAGGTCGGCCGGCTGGGCGAGCACCTCGAAGACGTCCTCGTCCAGCGCGATGTCCTCCGCGCCCGCGTCGATCGCGACGATCAGGTCGTCCTCGCTCCAGCGCTCGGCGTCTACCGTCACCACGCCCAGCTTGTCGAACAGGTAGGCGACCGAGCCCGGCTCGCCGAGGCTGCCGCCGTGCTTGGACAGCAGGTGGCGCACGTCGGCGCCGGTGCGGTTGCGGTTGTCGGTCAGCGCCTCGATCAGCAGCGCGACGCCGCCCGGGCCGTAGCCCTCGTAGAGGACCGTCTCGATCGCGTCGGCGTCGGCGCCCTCGCCGGTCCCCTTGGCGATCGCGCGCTCGATGTTGTCCTTCGGCATCGACGCGTCCTTCGCCTTCTGGACCGCGTTGGCGAGCGCCGCGTTGGCATCGACGTCGCCGCCGCCCTCCTTCGCCGCGACCGTGATCGCGCGCGCGAGCTTCGTGAAGGCAGCGCCGCGTCTGGCGTCGACGATCGCCTTCTTGTGCTTGATCCCCGCCCACTTGGAATGTCCGGCCATGGGACGAGAGTCTACGAAGCGCGCCCGTCAGCCGAGCGCCCGCGGGTGCGCGCGGTACCAGTCGATCGTGCGGCGCAGGCCCTCGTCGAGCCCGACGCGCGGCTCCCAGCCGGTGAGCGCGCGCAGCTTCGCGGGGTCGACGTACTGGCGGTCGATCTCGCCGTCGGGCGTGCCGCTGCCGCGCACGTCCGGCTCGACGTCGGTGCCTGCGAGCGCGCAGATCCGCGCGACGACGTCGCGGACCGCGTGCGGCTCGCCGCCGCCGGCGTTGAACGCCTCTCCCCTCGCGCCGCCTCCGTCGCCGTCGAGCGCCTCGGCCAGTCGCAGGTACGCCTCGACCGCGTCCTCGACGTAGAGGAAGTCGCGCTCGGGCGACCCGTCGGAGCGGATCACGGGCGCGCGCCCGGCGAGCGCGGCGCCGATCGCCTCGGGGATCAGGCGCGAGCGGTTGAGGTCGCCGCCGCCGTAGAGGTTCGCGAAGCGCGTCACCGCCACCGGCAGTCCGAACGTGTGCCAGTAGGAGCGCGCGATCATGTCCGTCGCCGCCTTGCTGACGTCGTACGGGAAGCGCGGGTCGAGCGGCATCTCCTCGCGGTAGGGCAGCGTCGCGCTCGCGCCGTAGGCCTTGTCGGACGCCGCCACCACGACCCGCTCGGCGCCGTGCAGCCGGCACGCCTCCAGCAGCGTCCACGTCCCGCGGACGTTCGACTCGAACGTCGCCAGCGGCGAGCGGTTCGCGGTCCCGACGATCGTCTGCGCGGCGAGGTGGAAGACCGTGTCGACCTCGTACTCGCCGAGCGCGCGCGCGACGAGGCCCGGCTCGTTCAGATCGCCGTGGACGACGTCGAGCACGTCCTCCAGGCCCTCGAGCAGCAGCGCCGAGCGCGGCGCGCGGTCGCGCTGGAGCACGACGACGCGGTCGCCGCGCGCCACGAGCGCGCGCACGAGCCAGGAGCCGAGCAACCCGTAGGCGCCGGTCACGAAGACGGAGCGGCTCATGCGGGGATGCGCGCCTTCCAGGGCGCGAGACCCTGCTCCCACAGGTCGTTCAGCAGGACCGCGTCCTTGTACGTGTCCATGCAGTCCCAGAAGCCGTCGTGGCGGAACGCGTGCAGCTGGCCGGCGGCGGCGAGGCGCTCGAGCGGTTCGCGCTCCAGGATGCTGTCCTCGGCGAGGTGGTCGCGCACGCCCGCCTCGAAGACGAAGAAGCCGCCGTTGACCCACTGCTGCGCGCGCGGCTTCTCGCGGAAGCCGGCGACGCGGCCGTCGGCCGCGATGTCGGCCACGCCGAACGGCAGGTCGGGGCGCACGACCGTGACCGTCGCGAGATCGCCGTGCGCGCGATGCGCGGCCAGCAGCGCGTGCAGGTCGATGTCGGCGACGCCGTCGGCGTAGGTCAGGCAGAACGGCGCGTCGCCCAGGTGGCGGGCGGCGGCGAGCGCGCGACCGCCGGTGGGCGTGTCGAGCCCGGTGTCGAGGCACTCCACCTCGACCTCGCTGGGCCAGCGCTCTGCCTGCGCGAAGCGCTGCACCAGCTCGCCCTTGTAGCCGGTGCAGAGCACGAAGCGGCGGAACCCCTGCGCGAGGTAGATCTGGATCACGTGCCAGAGGATCGGGCGCCCGCCGATCTCCACCAGCGGCTTGGGGATCGAGCGGGTGCGCTCCTGCAGGCGCGTGCCGCGTCCGCCGCAGAGGATCACGACGCTCGTCTCGGCGGTGCTCATCGGCCGCGATGTTACGTAGGATCCGCCGTCCAATGTCCCAGGTCCCCCCCGGCATCTTCAAGGCCTACGACATCCGCGGCATCGCGGGGCAGGACATCGACGGCGACGTCGCCGAGTTGATCGGCCGCGCGTTCGCGCACGTGCTCGGCCAGCTTGCGGGCAAGCCGGTCGGCGAGCTGCGCGTCGGCGTCGGGCGCGACATGCGCCTGACCGCACCGGAGCTGTCAGCCCGATACATCAACGGCCTCGTGGCCGAGGGCGTCGCCGTGCTCGACGCCGGGATGGTCGGCACCGAGATGCTCTACTGGCTCGTCGGCTCGCGCGAGCTGGACGGCGGGCTGATGTGCACCGCCTCGCACAACCCGAAGGCGTACACGGGCGCCAAGCTCGTGCGCGAGGGCGCGCTGGCGCTGTCAGGCGACGAGGGCATCCAGGACATCCGCCGGCTGATCGAGGCGGGGATCGGGGGGGCGGGATCCGATTCCCCCGCGGCCGGATCGGGCTCGGTCGAGCAGGTCGACCTCTACGACGCCTTCCACGCGACGGCGCTCTCGCTCGTCGAGACGGACGCGATCAAGCCGCTGAAGGTCGTCGTCGACGGCGGCAACGGGATGGCCGGTCCGATGGTCGGCCCGCTGCTGGAGCAACTCGGCCTCGACCTCGTGACGCACTACTGGACGCCGGACGGCAACTTCCCCGACCACGAGCCGAACCCGCTGCTGCCGGAGAACCGCGAGTTCATCATGCGCAAGGTCGTCGAGGAGGGCGCCGACCTCGGGATCGCGTGGGACGGCGACGCCGACCGCTGCTTCTTCATCGACGACACCGGCGCGTTCGTCGACGGCGACTTCCTCACGGCGCTGCTCGCCGAGGCGCTGCTGGCGAAGGAGCCCGGCGCGACGATCCTCTACGACGTGCGCGCCAGCCGCGCTGTGCGCGACACGGTCGAGGCCGCCGGCGGGACGGCGCTCGTCAACCGCGTCGGCCACGCCTTCTTCAAGACGCGCATGCGCGCGACCGGCGCGTCGTTCGGCGGCGAGGTCTCCGGCCACTACTACTTCCACCAGTTCTACAACGCGGACTCGGGCACGCTGCCGGCGCTGCTGATCCTCGAGCTGCTGTCGAAGAAGGGCGCGAAGCTGAGCGAGCTGCTCGCCGCCCTGCGCGCCAGATACTTCATCTCCGGCGAGATCAACTCCGAGGTCGCCGACCAGCAGGCCAAGATGGCCGAGATCGAGGTGCGCTACGGCGACGCGAAGCTCGACCATCTCGACGGCGTCTCGGTCGACTACGACGACTGGCACTTCAACGTGCGCCCCTCCAACACCGAGCCGCTGCTGCGCCTCTGCCTCGAGTCGCTCGTCTCGCATGCGGACATGGAGCGGCGGCGCGACGAGGTGCTCGCGCTGATCCGCGGCTGACGGCGTGCCCGCCGAGACCGGGGCGGCCGGGATCGATCCGCAGGACGCGCTCGCCGAGGCGGCCCGCGCTGGCATCCACTGCCTGCCGATCCCGACGCCGTTCCTCGTCGGGCGCGTCAACTGCTACCTGATCGAGGACGACCCGCTGACGCTCGTCGACACGGGCCCGAACTCCGGCAAGGCGCTCGACGAGCTCGAGCAGGGGCTCGCGGCGCTCGGCCACCGCGTCGAGGATCTCGGCCTGATCGTCGTCACGCACCAGCACATCGACCACATCGGCCTGCTGGAGGTGCTCGTGCGCCGCTCCGGCGCCGAGGTGGCGGCGCTCGACCGGCTGTCGGGCTATCTCGGCGACTACCGCCGCGCCGCCGAGCTGGACGATGAGTTCGCCGTCGCGCTGATGCTGCGCCACGGCATCCCCGCCGAGACGACGCAGGCGCTGCGCTCGGTCGTCTCCGCCTTCCGCGGCTGGGGCAGCGGCGCGACGGTCACGCGCCCGCTCGCCGACGGGACGCAGCTGGCGCTGCGCGACCGCACGTTCGCGGTCCAGCACCGGCCCGGCCACAGCCCGTCCGACACGGTCTTCTGGGACGAGCGCAGCGGGATCCTGCTCGGCGGGGACCACCTGATCAAGCACATCTCGTCGAACCCGCTGATCGCCCGACCGCTCGACGCGCAGGGCGACGACGACGCCGGCCAGGAGCGCCCGCAGGCGCTGCGCACCTACATCGCCTCGCTGACGCAGACACGCGCGCTGCCGGCTCGGATCGTGCTGTCCGGCCACGGCGAGCCCGTGACCGACCACCGCGCGCTGATCGACGAGCGCTTCGCGATGACGGAGCGACGGGCGCGCAAGATCCACGGCCTGCTCGCCGAGGGGCCGCTGACCGCGCACGAGCTGGCGCAGCGCATGTGGGGCAACGTCGCCGTCACGCAGGCGTTCCTGACGCTGTCGGAGGTGCTCGGGCACCTCGACCTGCTGGAGGCGGACGGCAAGGTCCGCGAGCACGACGACGACGGGGTCGTGCGCTTCGAGTCGGTCGCCGCGTAAGCGGCTCTCGGCGCGGGCAAGCGGCGCGCGCGCCCACATCTGACGGGTACCGTCAGACGCTGTGATCGCGGGGCCCCCGGACGCGACACGCACGCTCCCGACGTGCGCGTGGTGCGAGCAGCCGCTCGTCCCTCGCCCGCTGCGCGCCTTCGCGCAGCTGCGCTGCGAGCAGTGCGGCACGACCAACGCGCTCGACTGGCCGGCCGAGCGCGAGCCGCTGCGAGCGCCGCTGCTGCCGGCCGCTCCGCTGCGCGCCTCGCAGCGCCTCTGCACGCTCGGCGAGGCGGCCCGCCGCCGCGCGCGCCTGCGTCTGGCGACGCGGATCGCGCGGATCGCTCCCCCTGGCCCCGTGCTCGACGTCGGCAGCGGCGACGGGATGCTGCTCGACGCCCTGCGCGCGACCGGCCGCCTCACGACCGGCATCGCCCCAGGGCAGACGGGCGGCGAGCCGCGCGCCGGGATCCGGGCGGCGGACATCACGGAACTCGGCGGGCGCTACTCGGCGATCGTCTTCTGGCAGTCGCTCGGGCGCCTGCGCGCTCCCGGCCTGGCGCTCGACCACGCCGCCGCGCTGCTGAAGCCCGGCGGCCTGCTGGCGATCGCGCAGCCGCGCAGCACGCGCGTGCAGGCCCGCGCGATCGGCGAGCGGATCGTCGCGCCGGGGCCTCCGCGCCATCGCGCGCTGATCCCGTCGCAGGCGCTCACCGAGCGGCTGCGCGCGCTCGGCCTGCAGGTCGAGAGCATCGACCACCTGCTCGACCTGCCGACGCCCGGCGGCTGGCTGCAGGGCCTGCTCGGCGGCGTGACGGCGATCGAGGCGCGGCGTTAGATCTCAGCCCGGACGCCGCGCGCTGCGGCGCTCGGTCGCTTCGGTGACGATCCGCACGACCTCGTCGGCCTCGTCCACGACGGCCATCAGGTCGATGTCGGCGGCGGAGATCTTGCCCTCCCCCAGCACCTGCTCGCGCAGCCAGCCGACCAGCGGCGTCCAGTAGGAGCTGCCGACGAGCACGAGCGGGAAGCCGCGGATCTTGCGCGTCTGGATCAGCGTGAGCGCCTCGAACAGCTCGTCGAGCGTCCCGAAGCCGCCGGGGAAGACGACGAACGCAGACGCGTAGCGGACGAACATGACCTTGCGCGTGAAGAAGTAGTGGAAGCGCAGCGGCCGGTCGATGTAGGGGTTCTCCGGCTCCTGGAAGGGCAGGTCGATCGCGAGCCCGATCGACAGCGCCCCGACCTCGCGCGCGCCCTGGTTGGCCGCCGCCATGATGCCGCTGCCGCCGCCGGTGATGACCGCGTAGCCGGCGAGCCCCAGCCGGCGCGCGACCTCGACCGCGTGGTGGTACTCGGGGTCGTCGGGATGCGTGCGCGCGGAGCCGAAGACGGTCACGCCGTGGTGCACGTCGGCGAGCGCCGCGAAGCCGGTTTCCAGCTCGCGCCGCATGCGCCGGATCCGCATCGGGTCGGTCGCGGTCAGCGCCGGGCTGTCGAGCAGCTCCTCGTCCGGCGTGCGCGCCGGCTCGTCGTCGTCGGGCTGGAGGTCCTGGGCGTCGGTCACAGCGCCAGTATGGCTACCCGGCGACCTCGTCGTATGCGGGTCGGCGGTACTGCGTGCGGCGGTTGTCGGCGCCCATCAGCCGCAACGGGTCGCCACACATCTCCATCAAGCGGGAGAAGTTCCGCATCGTGACGTGTGCGGCGAGGCGTGCGGGATCGATCGGCGCATCCTCGTCCTCGCCCGTCAGGTCGCACGTGAAGACGATCGAGCGCTCGTTCTCGTACCGCCCGTTGATGATGTTGTAGAGCTGCTCGAGCACCCAGTCGGTCGGCCGCGCGACGGCGAGGTCCTCGATGTGCAGCAGCTCGACGCTCGTGAGGCGGTCGATCAGGTCGAGCGTCGACCCCGAGTCGTCCTCGCCGTAGGTGCGGCGGATCTCGTCGAGCAGCCGCGGCCCGGTGTAGATCGCGACGGAGCGGCCGGCGGCGAGCGCGTGCTGGGAGATCAGGTACGCGAGGTGGCTCTTGCCGGTGCCCGGGCTGCCGAGGAACCACATCCCCTCGCCGCGGTCGAGCATCTCGTCGATCCGATCGCAATAGCGGCGCACGGCCCGGACCGCGTCCGGCGCGGTGCGCGCGATCGACGGCACCGGCTCGCGCTCGAAGCTCAGATTCCGGAAGCGCTTCGGGACCTCGCGCGAGAGGCGTCTCGCGCGACGGCGCGCGACCTGCTCGGGCCAGCAGCGGCAGCGGAAGGTCGTGTTCGCCGCGAGGTCGACGACCATGCCGCTGCCGTCGCAGACGCGGTAGGGGCATTCGTGCTGCGGGTCGCCGGCCACGCGCCGAGTCTAGCCCTGCTCGATGTCGCCCAGGCGGGCGATGTTGGCGACGTCGTCGGCGTCGTCGCTCGGTGCGGTCGCGAACCACGCGTCGAGGATCTCGTCGAGCTGTGCGGCGGACGTCGTGCGCAGGCTCAGCGCGAGCACGTTCGCGTCGTTCCAGCGGCGCGCGCCCGCGGCCGTCTCGGCGTCGGCGCAGAGCGCCGCGCGCACGCCGCGGACCTTGTTCGCGGCGATCGAGGCGCCGGTGCCGGTCCAGCAGCAGACGATCGCCTGCTCGGCGCGCCCCTCGGCGACGTCGCGCGCCGCCTGCTCGCTCGCCGACGCCCAGTCGCTGCGCTCCCCGGGCGCGAGGACGCCGTGCTCCAGCGGGGCGTGCCCGCGCGCGCGGAGCGCCTCCGGAACGAGCTCCGCGACCCCGGTCAGCTCGTCGGCTGCGACGGCGATGCGCATAGCGCAATTATGCCTTTTCGCCCTCCGGCGGCCGAATCGGCTTTCGCCCTCCGCTCAGCGCAAGCGCCGAGCTGCGGGCGACGTCACAAGAAGCGTGGCGCGGGGGTCCCCCAACCCCCGCGCCCGTCCCCCAAGTTGGATCCTGCTGCTGCGCTACCTCGTCGCCGCCGTCGGCGGCTGGAACCCGGCGAGGAAGATCTCGGCCGCACGGCGGTTGCCGCCGATGCGCAGCCCGCCGACGTTGTGCGCCGGCCCGAGCGCTTGCGCCCACGCGCCCGACGTGCCCTTGACGACGCTGTCGGCATGCTCGGCGGGCCGGTGCACGACGGTCGCCGCGCCGCCGGCCATGCGCAGCGTGTAGAGGTCGAGCGCGACGCCCTGCTCGTCCTCGACGATCAGCTCGACCTCCGCGGTCGCGTCGTGCGGCGGGGCGACGACGCAGCCGGCGAGGCGGAACATCGCCGTCACGTCGACCCACTCGTCCGGCTGCGGCGCGGACCACGCCCAGCGCAGCGCCCACTGCACCATCGGCGCGAGGATCGCGAGCATGTCGCGGCCGGCGTCGGTGAGCTCGAATTCGACGCGCGGCGGCACCTCCGCGTAGCGGTGGCGCACGACGAGCCCCTCGGACGTCATGCGGTTGAGGCGCTGCTCCAGCGCGCCGGTCGACATCCCCGGGAAGGCGCGTTGCAGCTCCGAAAGGCGCAGCGCGCCGAAGGCCAGCTCGCGGGCGATCAGGAGGATCCAGCGATCTCCGACGACGCCGAGCGCTCGTGCGTCGGGCGACCACTGTCGCCGCCGTCGAATTCCGGACACGTCGGATCGAGCCACCTCTGGTCCCCTCTCTCGGCTCCCCGGCGACGCTGTCGGCGGCGCCAGCCCGCAGCACCGCACTCGGCCTCGCTCGTTACCCAGACGAGGAACCGCAGCGCGCCAGGTCTCAATGGGAAACTACCATGACTCCTACGGCACTGTCCACCCAGTTCCGCACATGTCGCCGAGCACGAAACTGCAATTACACAGGTGCTCTGGGCTGATCAGAGACCAGTTATTGCTCAACGCTTCTTCTGCGTTCAGGATTCGGAGGCTCCATGGCGCCGGGCGATTGGGTACCGTAAACGTCCGCGTCTTCGACGACGCGGGTCGAGCATGCAGACGCCACCGGGATCGAACGGGTCGTTCGCCGCGCATGACGGCGCATCCCCCCTCCCGGGCGCACCGGCACGGCGGACCCAGCGCGACCGCTTGCTCGACGGGATGGCGCAGACGGTCACGCGCCGCGGCTATGCCGCGACTCCTGTGGCGGAGGTGCTGAAGGCCGCCGGCGTCTCGCGCCGCACCTTCTACGAGCAGTTCGCCGACAAGGAGGACTGCTTCCTCGCCGCCTACGACGCGATCGCCGCCCTCTGCACCGAGCGGCTGCTCGCCGGCTATCACGCCGGCGGCAATTGGGAAGACGGCATCGCGGGCGCCTACGACGCGCTGCTGGGGACGCTAGCGGCCGAGCCCGACTACGCGCACCTCGGCGTCGTCGGCGTGCTGGCTGCCGGCCCGCGCGCGCTCGCGCGCCGCGAGGCGACGCTGCGGCGCTTCGCCCGCTTCATCGACTTCACGCGCGAGCGCGCCGAGGAGGCGGTCAGGCCGCCCGCGCTCGTGGGACAGGCGATCGTCGGGGGGATCCACGAGCTCGTCCACTCGCAGATCGTGCGGGGCGAGACGGCGCGCCTGCCCGAGCTGACGCAGGAGCTCCAGCATTACACCTTCATGTTGCTCGGTCTGCCGCGCGGACCGTGCTGATCTGAACGCCCGCGATCGCCCGTGGCATCGGGCGATCCGTGTGTAAGCTGCCGCCTCCGTGAACGAGCAGGACGAGCTCAACTGGCTGCTGGCGCCACTCCCGAGCGGGCGCCATGGGCTCTCCCGCGAGCATGTCGTGCGCTCGCAGCGGCTGCGGCTCCTGAGCGCGGCCGTCGCCGTCGCGGGGACGGACGGCTACGCGGCGATGACGGTCAGCGCGGTGCTCGCCCGCGCGAACGTCTCGCGCAAGACCTTCTACGAGCAGTTCGCCGATCGCGAGCACTGCTTCCTCGCCGCCTACGAGCACGTCGCCGAGCATGCGCTGGCGGGCGTGCGCACCGCCTTCGCGATCGATGCGCCGTGGCCCGAGCGGCTGCGCGCCGCGCTGGGCTGGGGGCTCCACGCGCTGGCGGCGCACGAGGCGGAGGCGCGCGTCGTGTTCGTCGAGGCGCTCGCCGCCGGGCCGCGCGCGCTCGAGCTGCGCGACCGCACGCTGCGCGAGCTGACGCCGCTGTTCGCCCCCGGCTTCGACGCCGCGCCCGCCGGCGCCGCGATCCCGCCGTCGATGCCGCAGGCGATCGCGGGCGCGTTCTGCGAGCTGATCGGGACGCAGATCCGGCACGGCGCCGCGGCACGGCTGCCGCAGCTGCTGCCGGACCTGCTGTTCTGCGCGCTCGCGCCGTTCGTCGGCCCGGTGGCCGCGTCGGACGCACTCGAGCCCGCACCGGTACGCACGGTGCGCCGGCGGCGGCAGGTCACGGGCAGCGCTCGGTAGCGCACACGGTTGCGCAGGCCCGGCGAACCGGGTACATGCTTTCCATGACCATGGCGACGAAGCTCGCGCTCGCGGTGCTGCTGCTCGGCTCGGCCGGATATGCGTATCTCGGCCCGCCCCCGCGCAGGCGCGTCGGCTTCGCCGTGCGCAGCACGCTGCTGACGAGCGGCCTCGCGGGCTACGCCGCCGCCGCCACCGCGCTCGCGGCCGGCGCGGTCGTCGTCGGGGCGATCGTGCTCGCGCTCGCCGGCGGGCTGGTGTGCGCCGCCGGCTGGCTCGGCCGCGGCGAGCTCCCGCCAGGCGACGACGACGGCAGCGACGGGGGCGGCGGAGGCGGCGGCCGCAGACCCAAGCCGCCGCCGACCGACTGGGACGCCTTCGAGCGGGCCTTCCGCCGCTACGCGCGCGAGCGCGAACGACAGCGGGTGTGACGTCGCCGGAAGGTCGTCCGCTTGCGGCGACCGGACGGCGAAACTATGCGCGCTGTGCGCGCACCAGTTCGAGGAAACGCGCGTGCAGGCGCGTCTCGCCGCTCAGCTCGGGGTGGAAGGCGATGGCGAGGCGGTCGCCCTCGCGCACCGCGACGGGATGCCCGTCGACGGCCGCCAGCACCTCCACCCCCTCCCCGTGCTCGGCCACCCACGGGGCGCGGATGAAGATCGCGCGGACCGGGCCGCCGGGCACGCCGGCGACGTCCAGCTCGGCCTCGAACGAGCGCACCTGGCGCCCGAACGCGTTGCGCTGCGCGCGCAGGTCCATCAGCCCGAGATGGTCGCGGTCGAGCATGATCAGCCCGGCGCAGGTGCCGAACAGCGGCGTACCGCGCGCGGCCAGCTCGCGCAGCGGCTCGGCCAGGCCCTCGCGCTCGATCCCGAGCGTCATCGTCGTCGACTCGCCTCCGGGGATCACGAGCCCGTCGAGCCCGTCGAGGTCGCGCGGGACACGCACTTCGCGCGGCTCGGCGCCGAGCTCGCGCAGCACGCGCCCGTGCGCGGCGAAGTCGCCCTGGAGGGCGAGGATGCCGACGACCGGCGCGTCCACGCCGCGGCCTACCAGCCGCGATGGGCGAGCAGCTGCTCGGACTCGAGCTTGGAGGACTCGAGGCTGACCATCGCGGTGCCGAGGCCGGTCGAGGCGGCCGCGACCCGCTCGGGGTCGGCGTAGTGCGTCGTCGCCTCGACGATCGCCTTCGCGCGCAGCTCGGGGTCCTCGCTCTTGAAGATCCCGGAGCCGACGAAGACGCCCTCGGCGCCGAGCTGCATCATCAGCGACGCGTCGGCCGGCGTGGCGATCCCGCCGGCGCAGAAGAGGACGACCGGCAGCTTGCCGCGCTCGGCCACGCCACGGATCAGGTCGAGCGGCGCCTGGTGCTCCTTGGCCGCCGTCGCCAGCTCGGCGTCGTCAAGTCCCTGCAGCTGCCGGATCTGGCCGGTGATCTTGCGCATGTGCGTGACCGCGTTGACGATGTCGCCGGTGCCGGCCTCGCCCTTGGAGCGGATCATCGCCGCGCCCTCGCCGATGCGCCGCAGCGCCTCGCCGAGGTTCGTCGCGCCGCACACGAACGGGACCTTGAAGCCCCACTTGTCGATGTGGTTGGCCTCGTCAGCCGGCGTCAGCACCTCCGACTCGTCGACGTAGTCGACCTCGAGCGCCTCCAGCACCTGCGCCTCGGCGAAATGGCCGATCCGCGCCTTGGCCATCACCGGGATCGTGACGGCCTCCTGGATGCCCTTGATCATCTCCGGGTCGGACATGCGCGCGACGCCGCCGTCGCGGCGGATGTCCGCCGGGACGCGCTCGAGCGCCATCACCGCGCAGGCGCCGGCCGCCTCCGCGATCCGCGCCTGCTCGGGCGTGACCACATCCATGATCACACCGCCCTTCAGCATCTCCGCCAGACCGGCCTTGACCGTGAACGTCGCCTCGTCGCGCATTGGCTGGAATATAGCCATGGCGCGGGCCCCGGCGCCGTCCGGCTAGCCTTCCGCGCCGTGGCCGAGGCGATCTACCTTCCGGACGGTTCAGACCGCTTCGTGCCGACGGAGCTGGCGCGCGGTCCGTGGGATCCGGGGGCGCAGCACGGCGGGGCGCCCGCGGCGCTGATCGCGCGCGCCCTCGAGCGCACCGAGAGCGTCGTGCCGATGGACGTCGTGCGGATCACGTACGAGCTGCTGCGGCCGGTCCCGCTCGCGCCGCTGGACCTCGGCACGCGTGTCCTGCGCGACGGCAAGCGGGTGCAGCTCGTCGAGGCGTCGCTGCGCGCGGACGGGCAGGAGATCGTGCGCGCGACCGCGCTGCGGATCCGCAGCGGGGACGTGCCCGCGCCGGAGGCCGAGCCCGATCCGCCGCCGCACGCCGGGCCGGGCGACAGCGCCCCGATCGACATGCCGGCGTTCGAGGCCGGCCCGACGATGTTCGCGCGCGACGGCATGGAGGTGCGCTTCGCGGACGGGGCGTTCGCCGACGTCGGCCCCGCCTTCGCCTGGTTCCGCCTGCGCGTGCCGCTCGTCGCCGGCGAGCAGCCGTCGCCGCTGCAGCGGCTCGCCGCCGCGGGCGACTTCGGCAACGGGATCGCGACCGCCGTCTCGTGGGCGACGCACGTCTTCATCAACCCCGACCTCACGCTCTACGTCGAGCGGCTGCCGCAGGGCGAGTGGGTCGGGCTCGACGCGATCACGCGCGTCGGCGGGGCCGGGACGGGCGTCAGCGACAGCGCGTTGTACGACGAGCGCGGCCGCGTCGGGCGCGCGCAGCAGGGGTTGTACGTCGCCGAACGCGGCTGAGCCCGCCGGAGACGGTGTTTCGGCCTCCGGCGATCGCAAGCGATCGCCTTCGGACGACGTCACTTCAGGCGAAACGCCTTGATGCGCGTCTCGTACTGCTGCGCGTCGCGCGCGTAGACGCCGTAGGCGAGGCCCTGCAGCAGCGACAGCAGCGCGACGTGCGAGCGCACGTAGGCGGGGCTGTTCGACGAGTAGTAGAGGCGGATGCGAGCGAGTCTCGAGACCTCCGAGAGGGTCGCGTCGGTGATCGCGAGCGTCGGCGCTCTGCGGTGGCGCGCGAGCTTCATCGTGCGCGCGATCAGCGGGTGCGGGCGGCCGGCCGAGAGGCCGATCACGAGCGTCATCTCGTCGATCCGCGAGAGCCGGCCGAGCGCCTCCTGGGACGGGCTCGCGACGACCTCGGCGCGGATGTCGAGCAGCATCAGCAGGTGGCGCAGGTAGCTGGCGAAGAAGGCCATCTGGTCGGTGCCGGCGATCAGCACGCGCTCGGCGGCGGAGATCGCCTCGACGGCCGCCTCCATGTCTCTGCGCGAGAGCTTGCGCGCCGTCTCCTCGACGTTCACGTGGTCGGTCGCGAGCGCGGTCTCGTACTCGGTCTGGTCGAGCGAGAAGAGCGGCGCCGCGACGGCGACCGCGCCGCCGCCGGCCTGCCCGGCACCGGCCTGGCGGCGGTACTCCTCGCGCGCGGCCTGCTGCAGCTCGGGGAAGCCCTCGAAGCCGAGCGCCTGCGAGAAGCGCACGACGGTGCTCGACGAGGTCGACGCGCGCCGCGCCAGCTCCTCGGCCGTCTGGAAGGCCGCCTCGTCGAGGTGGTCGACGATGTACTGAGCGACGTCCTTCTGCGAACGCGAGAACTCGTCGAAGCGGGCGGTGATGAAGTCGGAGAGCGCCTGGTGGCCGTGCGGGCGCGGCGGCTCGGGGGTGGTGGTTGCGGAAGCTCGCTTCATGGGCAGCGATGGATTCGACGCCGCCCCACCGGTCTCCTGCACGACGGCCGCGCGGTCTATGCTGCCCGCCCGATGCGCACCCTCTCCACGACGCTCGCCGGCGTGCTGGTGATCGAGCCGGCGGTCCATGGCGACCACCGCGGCTTCTTCGCCGAGACGTTCCGCGCGGACGCGTGGGCCGGCGCCGGCATCGACATGACGTTCGTGCAGGACAACCACTCGCGCTCGCGCAGAGGCACCCTGCGCGGCATGCACTTCCAGACCTCTCCCGGGCAGGCGAAGCTGATCCGCTGCGCGCGCGGGGCGATCTTCGACGTCGTCGTCGACCTGCGGCGCGGCTCGCCGACGTTCGGCAGCTGGGAGGGGTTCGTGCTCGACGACGAGTCGATGCGCCAGCTGTTCGTGCCGATCGGCTTCGCGCACGGCTTCTGCGTCACGAGCGAGGTCGCGGACGTCGTCTACAAGTGCTCGAGCTACTACGACGCGGCGACCGAGTCCGGCATCGCCTACGACGATCCCGAGATCGGGATCGAGTGGCCGCTCGGCGTCGAGCCGATCGTCTCCGAGCGGGACGCGACGGCGCCGCGACTCGCGGACGTCGCGGACGCGCTGCCCTTCTCCTAGAACGACGGCTCAGCCGTCGAGCGTGCTGTTGCGATATTCCTCGTTCTGCTGGCGCTCGCCGAGCACCTGGATCACGGCGTAGACGATCAGGACGTTGGCGATGATGCCGATGCCGATGAACGTCACGAGCAGGCCGAACGTGAACGTGAAGGCGGGCGAGGCGGCGAGGATTGAGGAGATCACGCGCGGGAGCTTAGCGAAGCCCGCGGCGCGCCGGCCGGCCCGTGTCACCGGGGCGCCGCTGCCGGCGGGTCGCGCCGGACCGATGGGGTACCGTTGCGGTATGGAGCTCCCCCGCGAGCGCGCCTGCCCGAGCTGCGGCGCACCCGCCGCCACCCCGCAGCGCTGGTGCCTCGAGTGCGGGCACGAGCTGCCCGGCCCGCGCCGGTCCGGCCTGCGACCGGCCGTCGGGATCGCGACGACGCTCGCGGTGCTCGTCGGCGCGGCCTCGGCCGGCGGCTACACGCTGCTGCGCCACGACAAGCCGCTGCCGCCGCCGGCGACGACGGTCGCGCAGACGCCGCCGCCGACGACCTCGGCCAGCGCGCTGCCGCCGTCGAGCCAGCAGACCCCGTACGCGTCGGCGCCGTACAGCCCGCCGAGCAGCAGCTCGCCGAGCGGCATCTCCACCTACCACGCCCCCACGTCGTCGCACGCGAACACCGGCGGGACGACGAGCAGAAGCGGCACGTCGAGCAACGGCTCGGTCCAGCCGGAGACGCAGACCACGACGACGAGCACGACGCCCGCGAAGCCGCTGCTCGCGCTCACCGACGTCGCGCTCGGCGCGGCGGCCGTCGTCTATGCGCCCTACGCGCCCGCGAACGTCGACCTCGGCGATCCGAGCCTGACGGTCGACGGCTCCACGCGCACCGCCTGGAAGGCGCCCGCGCCGAGCGCGCCGGGGGCCAGCCCGCAGCTCGGCGTCTACGTCGACCTCGGCAGCAAGGAGAAGATCCGCACGCTCGTGCTGCAGACGCCGACGCCGGGCATGAACGCCGAGATCTACGCGGCCGCGAGCGGTCCGCCGGCGTCGATCACCGACCCCGGCTGGGACCACCTCGCCAGCCGCTCGGACGTCAGAGCGACGACGAAGGTCGGGCTGCCGAACCGGCCCTACCGCTACGTGCTCGTGTGGATCGTCGGGGCGCCGCCCGACGGCGCCCGGCCGGCGATCTCGGAGCTGTCGCTGCTCAGCCTGCAGCCGGAGTGACCGCGGCGGCGGGGCCGGGTACCGACCCATGCGACGGTTGCCACTTGAACGCAGCCGGTCATGCTGGGAAGCTGAAGCGATCCCATCCGCTGCACCCGTACGAGGAGGACGCGCCAGCCACACCAGTCGCATTGCGACGGGGTGCCGCGCGCGAGGCAGGGGACGCCCCGCGCGCAGGTCGTTGCACGCCGTCGAGAGTCCTCACCTGCCATTCGGGGGGCGCAACTTAGGAGGAGCAGATGTACAAGACGGCACGGGAGTACGTCACCGGCCTCGGTGAGTGCGTCAGCGAGTACGAGACGGTGCTCGAGGGTGCGCGCAAGCTCTCCGAGCTCGGCGTCGACGCGCTGCCGATCTGCGGCGAGGACCGCAGCGTCCTCGGCATGCTGTCGGAGCGAGACGTCGTGCGCATCGTGGCCCAGCGCCGCGATCCCGATGCGGTCCGCATCGGAGGCCTGCCGGTGGAGGCGATCGCGAGCGTCGACGCCGACGCGTCGATCGACGACGCCTGGACGACGATGATGGAGCACGACCTCGTGCAGATGCCGGTGACCGACGACGGCCGCCTGATCGGCGTCCTGCGGCGGACCGACATCAGCGGGCGCCTCGGCGCGCCGCGCACCGTCGTCCCGGCCTGAGCCCAGCCCACGCGCGAAGTTGTGACGCGGCCGGGGCGGATCCCATCCGCACGCCCCGGCCGCGTCGAGCGCAAGGCTGGCACGTAGCCTCACACCGGTTGGTCCCGCGCGGGAAGCGCCTACCCGCTTGGGAACGAAACGCGCATGAAAGATATAAACAGGCCCGTCTTTTGTTGTCAACGGGCGCTGCACCAGTTACTGTCGCCCAGATGGGGGCTTCACCGACAGCCTGCCGAGAGGTCCGCGAGACGCTCCTCGCCGGGGCAGCACGCGGACACCGGGCAGCTCGACGCGCGCAGGAGGACGCCGATGTTTCCTGAGGGTGTCTATGGTCGCGCGATGCCGATCGCCGCAGATCGCGTGCCCGAGCGCCTGCCGCGCGGGCGCCATGGCCTTCCGCGTCGCTTCATCGTGCACAACCAGCGCGAGCGGATGCTGCTCGCCGTCGCGGAGGCCGTCGCCGAACAGGGCTTCGTGACGACGACCGTCGCCGACATCATCGCCCGCGCGCGGCTGTCGCGGCGCACCTTCTACGAGCACTTCGCCGACAAGGAGGAGTGCTTCCTGGCCGCGTACGACACGGTCGTCGAGCAGCTCCTCGCGGCCGTCGGCCAGGCTTACGAGCAGGCCGACGGCTGGACGCAGAAGGTCCACGACGGGCTCGAGACCTTCCTCGCCTACCTCGCGGCCGAGCCGGCCTTCGCGCGCATGTGCATCGTCGAGGTCGTCGCCGCCGGCCCGGAGGCGCGCGGCCGCCGCGACGCCGCCATGCGCGTGTTCGTCGACTTCCTCGAGCCCGGCCGCGCCGAGGCGCCGAAGGACATCGCGGTGCCCGAGCTCGCGCCCGAGATAGTGGTCGGCGGGATCTACGAGATCATCTACTCGCGCCTGCAGCGCAACGCCGCCGACGAGCTCGTCGAGATGCTGCCCGAGCTGCTGCGCTGCGTGCTGATCCCGTTCATCGGGCACCGCGCGGCCGACAGAGCGGTGCGCGACACGCGCCGGCACGCCGGCGCCTAGCCGATTCGGGCGCCGTCGAGCGCGCCGATGATCGATCTCCACTGCCACATCCTGCCGGGCCTCGACGACGGCGCGCGCGATCTCGAGGACAGCGCCGAAATGGCGTTGCAGGCGCTCGGCGACGGGATCGAGACGATCTGCGCGACGCCGCACATCCGCCACGACCACGCCGTCGAGATCGCGTCGCTGCCGGCGCGCGTCGCGGCGCTGGAGGCGGAGCTGGCGCGGCGGGAGATCGCGGTGCGGGTCGTCGCCGGCGGCGAGGTCGCGCAGACGGAGGTCGACGGCCTCGGCGACGACGAGCTGCGCGCCGTCTCACTCGGCGGCACTGGCGGCTGGATCCTGCTCGAGCCGGCTCCGGGGCCGCTCGACGCGCGGCTCGAGCTGAGCGTCGAGCGGTTGAAGGCGCGCGGGCTGCGGGCGGTGATCGCGCATCCGGAGCGCCACGCCGACGCGGACCTCGAGCTGCGGCTGCGGACGCTCTGCGCGCAGGGCTGCCTGATCCAGTGGACCGCCGCGTTCGTCGGCGACGCGGCGCTGCGCGAGCCGGTCGCCCACTGGGCCGCCATGGGCCTCGTGCACCTGCTGGCGAGCGACGCCCACTCGTCGCGCTTCGGCCGCCCCGTCGCGCTCTCGGCCGGCTTCGCGCGCCTGCGCGAGACGCTGCCGGCCGCCACCGTGGAGTGGATGGCGCGCGAGGCGCCGGCGGCGATCCTGCGCGGCGCGCCGGTCGCGGTGCCGGCGTTCGGCTGACGCGTCGGCGCCGCCGTCAGGCCTCGAACGGCTCGACGCGGACCGCGCCGCGCAGCTCCTCCACCACCTCGCGTGCGGCGCTGCCGAGCCCCTGGCGCAGGAACGTCGCGGCGCCGGCCGCCGCGCCCGTCACGACCGCGTCCTCGAACGCGGCGCCCTGCGCCCAGGCGGCCGCCAGCGCGCCCATCATCGCGTCGCCGCAGCCCTCGCGGTAGCCGCGCTCGAAGCGCGGCGGCACGACCAGCCAGGCGCGCTGCTCGTGCAGCACGAACGCCGGCTGCTCGCCGCGCGTGACGATCACGCTGCGCGCGCCGGCGTCGCGCAGGCGCTCGGCCGCGGCGCGCAGCTCGTGCGGCTCGGAGACCGGGCCGCGCACGTAGCCGGCCAGCTCCCAGTCGTTGATCTTGACGAGGTCCGGTTTGCCGGTGAGCGCGCTGTCGAGCCGCGGCGAGGAGAGGTCGACGAGCGTGCGGACGCCGTTCGCGCGCGCGTCGGCGACGAGGTCGCCGTAGACGCTCAGCGGCAGCGCCTCGCCGGGCATCGGGTTGGCGACGACGAGCCAGCCGCACGCGAGCGCCTCGGCGCAGGCGAGCGAGAAGAGCGCGTCGAGCTCGTGGCGCGAGGGCGGCTCGCTGACGGTGAACGCGAGCGCGTCGCGCTCCCCCGCCCGCCGGTCGACGACGTAGCAGCCGCTCTCGCTCGCGGTCTCGACGAGCCGGCGCTCGCCCGGGAGCTGCTCGAGCAGCGGCCGCAGCAGCGCGCCCGCCTCCCCGCCGACGTAGCCGCACAGCACCGGCTCCGCTCCCAGCTCGCCCGCCATGCGCGCGACCCACACGCCCTGCCCGCCGGCATGGAAGTGGATCCGCTCGCGCTCGTCGTCGCCCTCGCGCTCGAGCGACACGGTGAGCAGCGGGTGCGGGCCGAAGATCGCGATGCGGACGGACACGAGCCTGCGAGCCTACGCCGCGACGCCGTCGCAGGCGGCGGGTAGGCTGGACGCATGGAGGCCGGCGCGCGCTGCACGCATCTCGACCAGGTCCTCGTGCTCGGCCCGCCGGCCGAGATCCCCGGCTGCCCGCAGTGCCTCGCGATCGGCTCCACCTGGGTGCACCTGCGGATGTGCCAGACGTGCGGGCAGATCGGCTGCTGCGACGACAGCCCGAACCGCCACGCGACGGCGCACCACCGCGAGAGCGGGCACCCGATCATCCGCTCGCTCGAGCCGGGCGAGGACTGGTCCTTCTGTTACGAGGACGACTTGCTGTTTCGCATCAGCGGATGACGTTGATCTCGGGGTGCGTCGCGAGCAGCGTCTGCGTGAAGACGAAGTCGAGCGCGCCGATGCTCAGGAACACCATCACGATCGCCTCGTTGACGGCGCGCCCGACGCCCGCGGGTCCGCCCGACGCGGTCATGCCCTTGTAGCAGCAGACGATCGCCGTGATCGCGCCGTAGAGCGTGCACTTGAGGACCGAGCCCCACAGATCGGTCGTATCGGCGTTGGCGAGGAAGGTGGCGAAGAACGGTCCGGTCGAGCCGCCGTTGAAGGCGTTCGCGAGCAGACCGCCGGCGAGCCCGGCGAAGATCGCGAAGACGTCGAACAGGCCCGTCACGAGCATCAGCGCGAGGAAGCGCGGCACGACGAGGTTCTTGACCGGATCGACGCCCAGCACCTGCAGCGCGTCCAGCTCCTCGCGGATCTTGCGCGCGCCGAGGTCGGCGGTGATCGCCGTGCCGGCGGCGCCGGCGACGATGATCCCGCAGAAGATCGGGGCGAACTCGCGGATCACCGCGAGCACGAAGAAGCCGCCCATGCGGTCGAGCGCGCCGAACAGGATCAGGAAGTTCGCGGCCTGCAGTCCCGGCGTCGCGTAGGAGGCGACCAGCACGGTGATCAGGACCGGCGCCCAGCAGATCCGCACCGCGAAGACGAACTGCGCGACCAGCTCGCCACCGTAGGGGTACGGCGGGCGGATCGCCGACAGGATCGTCTTGCCCGTGAGGATCGCGATGTCGCCGAGCTGCTCGAAGACGCTCTGGGCGGGAAGCAGCGCCCGGTGGCCGATCTGCCGGAACACGGTCGGTCAGTCTATTAGTGCGCTAGCAGAGTGTCAATGCGCACCGTGGCGCGAACGAAATTCGTTGCGCGTACAATGGCCAGAAGAGATGGCGCTCCAGATCGAAGACCTCGTCAAGCGCTATCCGACGGGCACCGAGGCGCTCAAGGGCGTCTCCCTCTCGATCTCCCCCGGCCAGTTCTACGGGCTGCTCGGCCCCAACGGTGCCGGCAAGTCGACGCTGATCCACTGCACGACCGGGCTCGCGGCGCCGACGTCCGGATCGATCCGCATCTTCGGCAACGACGCCGTCTCGCACTACGAGCAGGCGCGCGTCGCCGTCGGCCTCGCGCCGCAGGACCTCAACCTCGACTGGTTCCTGACCGTCGAGGAGACGCTCGACTACCACGGCGGCTACTTCGGCATGGCGCGCCGCGACCGCCGCGAGCGCTGCAGAGAGCTGCTCGAGGCGTTCTCGCTCACCGGCAAGAAGGACGAGCGGACGCGCACGCTGTCCGGCGGCATGAAGCGGCGCCTGATCCTCGCGCGTGCGCTGATGCACCGGCCGCGGCTGCTGATCCTCGACGAGCCGACGGCCGGCGTCGACGTCGAGCTGCGGCTGGAGCTGTGGCAGTACGTCCAGCGCATCAACGCCGAGGGCACGACGATCCTCCTCACGACGCACTACCTCGAGGAGGCGGAGGAGCTGTGCGACCACATCGCCTTCATCAACGGGGGCGAGATCGTCGCGACCGGGACGAGCGACGAGCTGGCCGAGCGCTACGGCGTCGACTCGCTCGAGGACGCCTACCTGGAGCTGGTCGGGCGCAAGGAGCTGTCGCGCGCCCACCTCGCAGCGGAGGAGGCGGTATGAGCGCGGTGACGGAGACGCCGCCGCAGGTGCCGGCGGGCGAGCGGGGCGGGCTGCTGCGACTCGGCCCCCGCCAGATCCGCTTCCTCGCGCTCGTGCGGCGCGAGTGCAACCGCTTCATGAAGATCAAGCGCCAGACGGTCGGCGCACCGCTGCTGGAGACGTTCCTCTACATCTCCGTCTTCGGCGCCGCGCTCGGCTCGCGCATCCACACGCTGCACGGCTTCAAGTACATCGTCTTCGTGATCCCCGGCCTGATCATGATGGGCTGGGCGATGAACGCGTTCTCGAACAACGCCTCCTCGATCCTGCAGCAGAAGTTCCAGCGCTCGATCGACGACCAGCTGTCCTGCCCGGCCTCGCCGCTGGAGCTGCTGCTCGCCTTCTCGCTCGGCGGCTTCCTGCGCGGCGGCCTCGTCTCGCTGCTGACGTTCATCGCGGCGTCGCTGCTGGTGGACCTGCCGGTCGAGCACATCCCGGTGCTGCTCGCCGGGCTGTTCTTCGTCGGCTTCTTCTTCTCGCAGCTCGGCGTGCTGATCGGCGTGCGGGCGGAGCAGTTCGACGACGTGGCCGTCTACCAGCAGTTCGTGCTGATGCCGTTGATCTTCCTCGGCGGCGTCTTCTACTCGGCGACGCTGCTGCCGGAGCCGTTCTCGACGCTCACCCACTTCAACCCCGTCTACTACATGATCGGGGTCGTGCGCTACGGCTTCCTCGGCTACCACGACGGCAACATCGCGCTGGCGCTCGGCGCGCTCGCGCTCGCGACGTCGGCGCTGTTCGCGCTCAACCTGCGGCTGTTCGTCAAGGGCTACCGGCTGCGCGCATAGCGCCCGGCCTGCGCTGACTACGGGACGAGGACGACCTTCCCGACGTTGCGCCGCTCCGCGATGATGCGGTGCGCCTCGGGCGCCTGGTCGAACGGGACGACGTCGGAGACGAGCGGTCTGATCGTGCCGTCCTCCAGCAGCGCGCCGAGCGGGTCGGTCCACGGCTGCAGCGTCCCGCGGTCGTCCCACAGGCGCAGCATGTTGAGGCCGATCACGGCCTTCGAGTCCGACATCTGTCTGATCAGGTCGAAGCCGCGCAGCATCCGCAGCGCCTGCGGGGCGGCGCGCAGCAGGTTGCGCCGCTCGCCCTGCTGGACGCTGGAGGCGCCGAACGCGACGAGCCGGCCGCCGACGCGCAGCATCCGGTAGGAGCGGCGGAAGGAGCTGCCGCCGATCGCGTCGAGCACGACGTCGAAGCGGTCGTTGAGCTCGTTGTCCCAGCCGGGCTGCGTGTAGTCGTACGCGACGTCGACGCCGTTGGCGCGAATCGTGTCGTGCTTGGCGGGCGAGGCGGTGCCGTGCACCTTGGCGCCGAAGCGCTTGGCGATCTGCGTCGCGGCGATCCCGACGCCGCCCGCGGCGGCCTGGACCAGCACCGTCTCCCCCGCGCGCAGGCTGCCGTAGCCGAGCAGGCCGGCCCAGGCGGTCGAATACGCGACGGGGATCGCGGCGCCCTGCTCGAAGCTGAAGCTGTCCGGCAGCGGGACGACCGCGCCGACCGGGACGACGACCTGCGAGGCGTAGCCGCCGAAGCGCGTGCCGGCCATCACGCGCGCGCCGGGCGTGACGCCCTCGACGTCGGGCGCCACCTCGACGACCGTGCCGGCGACCTCGTAGCCGACGACCATCGGCGGCTTCGGCGCATCCGGGTAGAGGCCGGTGCGCGCCATCGTGTCGGCGAAGTTCACGCCGGCGGCCGCGACCTCGACGCGCACGTGGCCTCTCAGCAGCGGCGGGTCCGGCCGCTCCTGCACCTGCAGGACGCTCGGGTCCCCGTGCTTGGTGATGACGACGGCGCGCATCGGCGACGGACCCTACCGGCCATGCGTCGCGTCCGCGTCAGGCGGCGAAGCGGTAGCCGACGCCGGGGTCCGTGCGGATGTATCGGTTCCCGCCCCCCGCCCCCGCCCCGTCCGGCGGCTCGATCTTGCGGCGCAGGTTCGCGATGTGCGTGCGCAGCGTGCGCACGTCCTCCTCGTACGCCGGCCCCCACACCTCGGCCAGCAGCGCGCGGTGCGTCAGCAGGCGGCCGCGGTTGCGCGCGAGCACGCGCAGCAGGTCGTACTCGATCGGCGTCAGGTGGATCGCCTCGCCGTCGCGCCGCACGACGCGCGCGGCGAGGTCGATCTCCAGCCCGTCGACGGCGATCGCCGGCTCCTCCGCGCCGCGGCCGGCGCGGCGCAGGGCGGCGCCCAGCCGCGCGACCAGCTCGCGCGCCCCGAACGGCTTCGTCACGTAGTCGTCGGCGCCGGCCTCGAGCGCGCGCACCTTCTGCTCCTCCTCGCCGACGGCGGACAGCACGAGGATCGGCATCTCGCTCCACTGGCGCAGGCGGCGGCACACCTCGACGCCGTCGCCGTCGGGCAGGACGAGGTCGACGATCGCGGCGTCCGGCGGGCGCGTGGCGGCGACGTCGAGCGCCTCCTCCGCCGTCGCGACGGCGACCGGCTCGAAGCCCGCCTCGCGCAGGATCACCTTCAGCGCGCGCAGGATCTGCAGCTCGTCGTCGACGACGAGCACGCGGCGCGGCGCGCTCACCTCGCGCTCCCCGCCCTACGAGCCGCGGCGGCGCGGCCGGGCGGCTGCGGCAGGGTCTCCACCGCGTCGGTCAGCGGCAGCTCGACGACGAACGTCGCGCCCTGTCCGGGCAGCGACTCGGCCCACACGCGCCCGCCGTTAGCCTCGACGAAGCCGCGCACGACCGCGAGCCCGAGGCCCGAGCCGGTGTGACCGTCGTGCGGGCTGTCGTCACTGCGGTAGAACGGCTCGAAGATGCGCTCGCGCTCCGGCGCGCGGATGCCGGGGCCGCGGTCGACGATGCGCACGAGCAGACGCGGCCCGACGGCGCGCGCGCGCACCGTGACCGGATGCTCGGCGCCGTGGCGGGCGGCGTTCTCCAGCAGGTTCGCGAACGCCCGCTCGAGCTGCGCGGCGTCGGCGCGGATCAGCGGCAGGTCGGGGTCGATCGCGACGCTCCACCCGGGCGCGTGCGGCGTCTCGTCCATCGCCGCGCGCAGCACCTCCTCGACCGAGCACCACTCCGCGCGCGGCTCCGCCGCCCCGCCCTGCAGCCGCGACAGGTCGAGCAGCTTGTCGACGAGCCGCGACATCCGCGCGGACTCCCCCACCACCGCCGCGGCCAGCTCCTCGCGCTCGCCGGAGGCCAGGTGCGGCGACTCGAGCGCCTCCCCCGCCGCCGCGATCGCCGTCAGCGGCGAGCGCAGGTCGTGCGAGACGGCGCGCAGCAGCGCGGTCTTGAGGTCGTCGCTGCGGCGCAGCGCCTTCGTCTCCACCACCTCGCGCTGGAGCGCGTCGCGCGCGAGCGCCGCGCCGAGCAGCGCTTCGAGGCTCGGCAGGATCCGCTCGCGCAGCCGCGCCAGCGCCGCCTCGGACGGCTGCCCCTCCAGCCGCAGCAGCGCGATCTCCTGCCCGCCGGCGTGCAGCGGGATGCGCTCGGCACCGTCGTCGGCGCGAGGCGCCGGCGCGGTCTCCAGCTCGATCGCGGCCGCCGGCAGCTCCAGCGCGGCGGCGAGCCGCTCGGCGGCCGGCCCGAGCGCGGCCCGGGCGTCGGGCTCGCCGAGCAGCAGCCGCGCCAGCTCGGCGGCGAGGTCCGCCTCGCGCCGCCGCTGCTCCGCCTCCTGCGCCCGCGCGCGCGCGAGCTCCGCCAGCGTGCTCACGATCACCGCCGCGATCAAGTAGACGCACAGCGCGACGACGTTCTCGGGGTTCGAGATCGTCAGGCGCCCGGTCGGCGGCAGGTGGAACCAGTTGAACGCGAGCGCGCTGCCGACCGCCGTCGCCAGCCCGACCCACATGCCGAACCAGGTCGACACGAGCAGCACTGCCAGCAGGTAGACGACGCCGGTCGAGACGGCCGGCATGACCTTGCGCAGCGGGTAGATCGCGAGCGTCGTCAGCGTGACCGCGAGCGTCGCGGCCGCGACGCCCACCGCCAGCGGCGGGCGCACGTCGCGCAGCAGGAGCGTGGACGGGCGGCGCACCATCTGCGCTGAGCGTACTCGCGGGCGCGCGCAAGGCGACGCCTCCCGAGGGATGGGGGACGAGAGACGTCGCCACCGCCGAACGGGGCCGAAGCCTCTGGCGGGAGAGCGGACAGCGCGCGCGCCTTGGGGGGAGCCTGCGCGCGTGTCCGTGCTGCACGGCCGCCCACGAATGGGGGGATGGAGCGACCGTGCGAGGCGCGCGAAGCTAACAGACCTTGCGCGCGTTCACATCTATAGGAGGCGATCGGCCCCGCTCTTTCCGGCCTTTTCCGATCCAGTTTGTCGCCGGGGCGTTCCCAGGGTCTTCACAGTGAAGTGCGTGTCAGGTGAAGATGATCTCGCCGCCTGCCGCGAGCTCGTAGAACTCGCCGACGGTGATGACGTCCTGGACCTGCGGGACGAAGTCACCCTGGCTCAGCTTGAACATGTCGACGGTCGCCTTGCACGCGTGCAGTCCGGCGCCGGAGTCCGCGATCAGCTCGACGAACTCGGGGACGGGCGGGATGTCGAGCTTCTCCATCTGGCGCTGCATCATGCGCGTCGCCAGCGCCGACATCCCGGGCAGCGCGCCGAGCAGCGTCGGGATGTGCATGCCGGGGTTGCCGACGGTGGCGACCTTGATACGCGCCTGGCGGTCGCGGCGGATCGCGTCGAGCCCGAAGAAGGTGAAGAAGACGTGCGCCTCGATCCCCTCCATGCGCGCGCCGTTGGCCATGATCAAGCCCGGATAGATCGCCTCCAGCGAGCCCTTGGAGATGACGATCGCGACCTTCTCGATCGGCTGGGGACGGTCGGTCGCCGCGGGCAGCGGCGCTTCGAGGATCTCGCTCATCGTTCGTCGCCTCCTACTAGATGCAGCCGCGGGGCTTGGGGATCCCGGCGATCTTCGCGGCGAGCTTGGCCGGGCCTCTCGGGAACAGCTCGTAGAGCTCCTTGACGGGCACGCCGGAGGACTTCCCGAGCGTGCGGATCGTCGGGGCGCTGCCGGTCTGCAGGTACGTGTCGCGCATGAACCCGACGACGAGCCAGTGGCGCTCTGTCGGCTCGGCGATGCCGCTCTCGCGGGCGATCTCCGCGGCCACCTGCTCGTCCCACTGCCGGGCGTCGAGCAGGAAGCCCTCGGCGTCGCGCGCGACGGGCGTGCCGTCGAGCGTGGGTGGTGTCATCGTGCGTCTCCTTGGGTGAGGTGGGTCGCGGTCGGGCGCAGCTGCGAGCCGACGCCGGGGATGTCGTGGCCCGGCAGCAGCACATGCCAGTAAAGCGACTGGAACAGCAGCTTGCCCATGTGGTTCAGGCGCGACTCCTTCAGCAGCGGCAGCGGCCCGATCCGCGGATCCGGGAAACGGCCCGGCAGCGGCTCGACGTCGTAGTTGAAGTCGATCAGCAGCGCCTTGTGGAAGCCGGTCTCGACGAAGCAGTTCGCGTGCCCGTCGAACGAGCCCTCCAGCGGCTCGCCGTCGAGCTGGTGCGCGACGTTCGCGACGAGCGTCTCGGCCTCGAAGTGCGTGACCGAGCCGGCCTTGGACGTCGGCAGGCTGGCGGCGTCGCCGATCGCGAAGACGTTCGGCGCGGCCTTCGCCTGCAGCGTGCGCTGGTCGGTCAGCACGAAGCCGAGCTCGTCGCCGAGCCCCGGCGAGCGCTCGACGAACGGCGCACCGCCGTGCAGCGGGATCGTGACGAGCAGGTCGAACGGGACCTCGCGCTCGTCCCAGCTGACGAGGCGGCCGTTCGCGCCGTCGACCCGGCCGGTCGCGAACTCGGTCTCCAGCGCGATCCCCTTCTCGGCCAGCAGGCCGCTCAGGTGATCGGCGGCGACCGGCTTGGTGAAGGCGGCGTCGAGCGGGGTGACGTACGTCAGCTCGACGGCGTCGCGCACGCCGCGCTCGCGCAGGAACCAGTCGGCGAGGAAGCACAGCTCGAGCGGGGCGACCGGGCACTTGATCGGCATGTCGACCATGTTGACCACCAGGCGACCACGGTCGAAATCGCGCAGCCCGTCGCGCAGGGCGGTCGCAGACGCCAGCTCGTAGAACGTGAAGACGCGCTCGCCCCAGCCCGGACCGGTGAGCCCCTCGGTCTCCTCCGGCAGCAGCACGGCGCCGGTCGCGATCACGAGCACGTCGTAGGAGAGCGTCTCGCCGCCGGCGAGCTGGACCGTGCTCTGCTCCGCGTCAACGCGCTCGACCTCGGCTATGCGGAAGTCGATCCCGTCGTGCAGCTGCGCGCCGCGCGGGCGCACGAGCTCTTCAGGATCGGCGAGGCCGAAGGGCACGAACAGCAGGCCCGGCTGGTAGACGTGGCGGTCGTCGCGGTCGACGACGACGATCTCCGCCTCGTCGCCGTAGAGGCGGTGCAGGCGGTTCGCCGTCAGGGTCCCGCCGGTCCCCGCGCCGAGGATGAGGATCCGGTGCATGGAGCTCTCCCCCGCCCGCCGCTCAGGCGCCGCCGTCGCCGACGACGACGTGCGTGACGGGGACGTCGAGCTCGTCGCGCAGCCGCTCCAGCTCGCCGCGCTCCTGCCAGCTCTCGCGCTCGCGCGGATGCGTCACGACGATCACCTCGTCGGCGCCGAAGTCGCGCAGCGCGTCCTCGATCGCGACCTCCGGGCTGGTCTGGCCGACCGTGCCGTGCGCGCGGATGCGCTGGGCGCGCGTCCACGCGAGCGAGCGCTCGAGCCGTCGCTGCGCCGCGCGCGTCTCGCGGTCGACGTCGGTGACGCCGAGGTGCACGTGCGAGGTCAGCACCGGCGCAAGCACGTCGACCTCGACGCGCTCGCCGTCGGAGCCGACGATCCGCTCGCGCAGCTCCGTGCCGGCGAGGGTCTCGTTCGCGACCACGAGCACGTGCCGCGTGCCGGCGCGCGCGCCGTGCGGATGGGGCGCGTTCGCAGCGTCGCGCAGCGTGCGGCGGCGGTCGGGGTCGGGCGCGCGCAGGTAGGCGGCGAGCGCCACGGCGAGCACGACCGCGAACAGGACGACGCCGGCCAGCGGCGCTGTCAGCAAGCCGACCACCAGGCACACCACGATCGCCGCCGCACCCAGCAGCGCCACGCGGAACGCGTCGGACTCGGAGCGGATCGGGATGCGCATGACCCCGAACGTACCCGCGCGCCGGCAGCGCAGTCATCCGGGAAGACCCGCTGCCGGGCCGCGGAATCCCCTGAACGGCCTGCGGCTATCGCTGGGCGAGCGGGGCGCCGTCGCCCTGCTTGGCGAGCGCGGCGACCGCGCGCTCGACCGCGTCGACGTCGCGGACGGCGCCGGTGTCGGCCGACGTCGCCATCGCGGCGTAGGCGCGCAGCGCCGGCGAGACGGCGCGCTCGCGCGCGACCGGGGCGTAGCCGCCGGTGGCCTCCAGCGCGCGGCGGCGCTCGGCCAGCTCGTCGTCGTCGACCTCGAGCGCGATCGTGCGCGCCGGGATGTCGATCGCGATCGTGTCGCCGCTCTGCGACGAGCGCGATCGCGCCGCCGGCGGCCGCCTCGGGCGAGACGTGGCCGATCGAGAGGCCGGACGTGCCGCCGGAGAAGCGGCCGTCGGTGATCAGCGCGCACGCCTTGCCCGAGCCCGCGGCCCTTCAGGTAGGAGGTCGGGTAGAGCATCTCCTGCATGCCGGGGCCGCCGCGCGGGCCCTCGTAGCGGATCACGACCACGTCGCCGGGCTTGACGCCGTCCGGCGAGGATCAGCGTCGACCGCCTCCTCCTGGGACTCGACCACGACCGCCGGGCCGCTGAAGCGCAGGATCGACTCGTCGACGCCGGCCGTCTTGACGACGCAGCCGCGCTCGGCGAGGTTGCCGTAGAGGATCGCGAGCCCGCCGTCGGCCGAGTAGGCGTGCGCGACGTCGCGGATGCAGCCGTCGGCCGCGTCGAGGTCGAGCGTCTCCCAGCGCTCCGACTGCGAGAAGGCTCTCGACGAGCGCACGCAGCCGGGCGCCGCGTGGAACAGCTCGACGGCCGCCTCGCTCGGTGCTCGGACCGCGCACGTCCCACGCGTCCGAGCCACTCGTCCATCGTGCGCGCGTGCACGGTGGCGACGTCCTCGTTGCAGCAGGCCGCCGCGGCGCAGCTCGCCGAGGATCGCCGGGATGCCGCCGGCGCGGTGGACGTCCTCCATCAGGTAGCTGCCGTTCGGCGCGACCTTGCAGATGCAGGGGACGCGGCGCGAGACGCGCGTCGATGTCGCGCCATCGTGAAGTCGACCTCGGCCTCGCTGCGCGGCGGCCAGCAGGTGCAGGACGGTGTTGGTCGAGCCGCCCATCGCGATGTCGAGCGTCATCGCGTTCTCGAACGCCTCGCGCGTGGCGATCGAGCGCGGCAGGACGGTGTCGTCGTCCTCGTCGTAGAAGCGGTTGGCGATCTCCACGACGGCGCGACCGGCGTCCTCGTAGAGGCTGGCGGCGCGTCGTGTGCGTCGCGAGCGTCGAGCCGTTGCCCGGCAGCGAGAGGCCGAGCGCCTCGGTCAGGCAGTTCATCGAGTTGGCGGTGAACATGCCCGAGCAGGAGCCGCACGTCGGGCAGGCGGCCTCCTCGATCAGGTCCATGTCCTCGTCGCTGACCTCGTGGCGAGACGGCGTCGGCCATCGCGGTGATGAGGTTCAGGCCGCTTGCGCACGGTGCCGTCCACGAGCGTCGCCGCGCCGCCCTCCATCGGGCCGCCGGAGACGAACACGGTCGGGATGTTCAGCCGCAGCGCGGCGTTGAGCATGCCCGGCGTGATCTTGTCGCAGTTGGAGATGCAGACCAGCGCGTCGGCGCAGTGCGCGTTGACCATGTACTCGACGCGAGTCGGAGATCAGGTCGCGCGAGGGCAGCGAGTAGAGCATCCCGCCGTGGCCCATCGCGATCCCGTCGTCGACGGCGATCGTGTTGAACTCCAGCGGCGACGCCGCCGGCCGCGTGCATCGGCGGCCGAGACGACCTCGCCGACCGGCTTCAGATGCGTGTGGCCCGGCACGAACTGCGTGTAGGAGTTCGCGACCGCGACGATCGGCTTGCCGAAGTCCTCGCGCGCGACCCCGGCGGCGCGCAGCAGTGCGCGAGCGCCGGCCATGTTGCGGCCGTGGGTGACGGTGCGGGACCTCAACGGGGCCATTGCGTGCCCTTCCGTGCGCGGGACGATGTCATCGCGCACGACTGTAGCGAGGGTGGGGCTGTGGTCGCCAGGCGGGGGCGCGGGTCCACGCTCAGGCGCCGCGGATGCGCAGCACGTCGGCGGGCGCAGGCGCGGTCGCCCCGCGCACGACGCCGTGGCTGATCGAGAGATGCCGGTCGACGCCGCTGAGCTGGCCGACCTCGGCAGCACTCAGCAGCACCGCGATCCCGTCCGCCCGCGCGATCTCGAGGATCAGCGCCGTCAACCGCTCCGCCTGCAGCGCCTCCAAGCCGCTCGTCGGCTCGTCGAGCACCAGCAGTCGCGGCCGCATCACGAGCGCCCGCGCGAGCGCGGCGCGCGCGATCTCCGCTGGGTCGAGCTCGCGTGGCGCGCAGCCGGCACGCTGCTCGAGGCCCACGCGCGCGAGCGTCGCGCGGGCCTCGTCACGCACCTCGCGGGCCGGCCTGCGCCCGCGGCGCGCGGCGATCGCGACCTGGCGCTCGATCGAGCGCCCATGGTCGGGCGGGAACGCGGTGTGCCACACGGCGATCCGGTCGCGGCGCGCACACGTGCGCCGCAGATCGACGCCGTCGAGTCGCACGCTGCCCGTGTCCGGCTGCTCGACGCCCGCCGCGAGGCGCAGCAGCGTCGAGCGTCCGGACCGCCGCCGGCCCCAGACCCCGATCGACTCGCCCGCGTCGAGGTCGAGCGACACGTCGAGCACGCCCGCCCCTCGCTCGAAGCGCTTGCTCACCGCCTCCATCGTGAGCGTGCTTACTTTGGAGGACTGCACGACGGGCGATCCTAACTGCACAGGATCAAACATCCATCTTTATGACCGTCATGTTGCGTACTCAAGGCCTTGAATGGTCTGGCGCAGACTAGGCAGCGATCCTGCGTTCGCTCAAGATCGCGGCTCGATGCTCCCAAGACCGCGAACGCCCCGCTCGATGCCTCCCTCCGCGGAGTCGTCTTCAGCCGAATCCCCCATCGGCGGGCGGGCGCGTTCGCGCAGGGGTCGCACACGGTCGTGCACCGCACCATCCGCACGCTCGGCCAGCGGCCTCCGCCAGCGCGCCCGCCGTCTCCGCACCGGTTCCCCCCAACCGCGGAGACGGCGGGCGTCGCATCGCTCACAGGGCTGAGGCAGACGATGCGGCCGCGCTGCCGGATCTCCGGCGCAGCCGCGCCCGCACACGCAGGGTCCACATGATCGGGCCGGCACCGATCCCGACCGACACTGCCACACGCCGGTGTATCCGCTCGTTGCCCACCCATCCGGCCGCCGCGTAGTACGCCGCCATGCCGGCCAGGATCACGGCGTGCGTGCGCCCGCGGGGCAGTCCGCGCGCGGCGGACGCCGCGGTCTGCGCGATCGCCGCGATACGCCTCCGCGCCTCTTCGGCGTCGAGGTAGTACGCGGTGCACCGGTGGTTGGCGGTCCCCGCGTCGTCGTCCGCGTCGATCGTGCTGTCCAGCAGCGTGCTCAGCGCGCAGATCGAAGGGAAGTAGGCGGCGTCGACCTGCGCGGCCTTCGCCGCGCTGGCACGCGGGAGTGCGGCGACCGCCAGCAGCGCGTGGACGCCCAGCGAGCTGATCGCCCCGGCGGCGGTCTCCCACCACAGGAAGCCATCCGTCCCGGGTTGTGCAAGCGCCCACCGTCGCAGCGGCTCGGGCCCGGCCGAGCTCGCGACGTGCGTGAGCGTCTGCGCCGCTGCGCATCGCTCGGCGGCGCGCACGGCAAACGGCCCGACCGCGTCGATCGACGGGAGCGCGGCGACGCTCGCGCGGCAGCATGCGACCAGGCGGTCGAGGTAGCCGCCGTCGCCCGCGTGCCCGCGGTAGCCGGCGGTGGGGTCCAGAGCGATTCCCAGCGGCGCGTACAGGTCCGCGCCAGCGCTCGAGGCTGTGCCGGCGATCTCCTCGCCGACCGTGTCCAGATAGTCGTAGGCCACCTGCCAGGCGACCAGCAGCCGCACGAGCTCACGACGAGCCACTCGCCCGGGCACGAGCGTCGCGAAGATCGCCGCGCCCTCGGCGAGCCCGCCCTCCTCGTCGAGCGTTCTCAGCGCAAGCGCCCGCGTGCGGGCATCGGGGATCGCCGCCGCGCACGCTCGCCAGCTCGCCAGCTCCCGGCGCACGGCCGGGAACACGGTGGTCCAGTAGCCGGCCAGGATCGTGGCGAGCGCCGCGGTTCTTGTGTCCGACACCAAGTGCCTTTCGTAACTCGCATGCGCCAAGCGTGCCGCCTTCAGCGGGTGTCGGCAGCCGCAGCCCGAGCCGAAAGCGAATCGAACCGACCGAAGCGTCGGTTCGTCGGTTGTCAGGGGCGCGCTACTCGTGGAACGCCATGCGCTGGTCGACGTGCGCCGCCTGCGCGCTCGCAAGCGCGATGAGCGCGAGCGCCGCGCCGACGATGCTGACGACGACCACTGCGACCTGGCCGATGTTGAGCGCGAACGGTGCGGGATAGCCGGTCGTGTCCGCCAGCCAGCGGGCAAGCAGGCGGTGCCCGACGGCACCGGCCGCGAGACCCGCCAGCGATCCGGTGCCGAGCACGATCCCCGCCTCCAGCAGCAGCACATGCCACAGCTCGCCCGGGAGGTGCCCGGATATGCGCAGCACCGCGAGCGAGACGCGCCGCTGCCAGATCGCTGCGACCGTGCCGGCCGCGAGCGACAGCGCGGCGGCGATCACGAGCATCAGCGCAATCTGGCTCAGCCGCACCAGGCCGTCACGGGCGAGCGCACGGAACTGGGCGTCGCGCTCCGGCGTCGTCTGCGCGCGCAGCGCGGAGCCGGAGCCGAGCGACGCCTGCACCGCGCGACGGGTCGCGAGCTGATCGGCTCCGGGATCGAGCTGCAGCTCGATCGCCGACGGCTGCGGGCCGAGCCAGTCGCGGCGGTAGCGATCCGCCGACATGATCACGGCGCCGGGCCCCCAGCCGAGGTTCGTGGTGATCGCGGCGACGCGGTAGCGCTTCACGCCCGCAGGCGTCGGCAGCGCGAGCACCTGGCCGACGCCCGCATGCTGCTGGCGCGCGAGCGCGTTCGAGACCGCGACCCACCGACCGGTGCGCAGGCGCGCCGTCGCGGTGCGCAGGTCGCCGTCGATCAGCTGGCTCGGCGGGATCGGCGCCGCGTCGTGCGCTCCGCGCGCGATCACCCACACGCGGCGATCGCTGACGTCGAGCAGGCTGCCGTAGTACGGATGGACGTGCGCGACGCCCGGAACGGCCGCGAGCCGGCGCGCCGTCGCGGCGGCCGGAAAGCTCTCCGTCGTCAAGCTGTTCTCGGCTCCGCCGGACGTGACCCAGATGTCTCCGGAGGCGAGGTACTGGGCGAAGTTGCGATCCAGCCCGCGCAGGACGTCGCGGTGCGCGCCCTCGATGGCGATGCAGCCGCAGACCGCGACGGCCGCCATCGCGGCGAGCGTGCTCGCCCGCACCGTGCGCGCGCGCACGCCTTCGGCGGCGAGATCGAGCGCGTGCCAGTCCGAGCGGGCCGCGATCCAAGCGGCGAGCTGCGCCGCGCCGACGCACAGCGTCGGGATCGCGAGCGCGGTGGCGACCGTCACAGCGCCGATCGCGACCACCGTCGCCGCAGGCTCGGCGGCGACGAGGACGCCGGCTGCCGCCAGCAGGACCAGCGCGGCGACCGCCATGGCGCGCCGCACCGCGGTGGGCAGGCGCTGGCCGGCCTCGCCCTGCTCGTGCTCGACCGCGTCGAGCGCCCGCCCGCGCCGCAGGTCGAGCAGCGGCGGCGCCGCTGCGACGCACGTCACGAGCACGCCGCCGGCACCGACGGCGAGCACCGTGCCGAAGGGGATCGAGACGTTCCCGCTCAAGGCGAACGCGAACGACAGGAAGCTCGGCGCGCCTGAGAACACGGTCTTCGCGAGCAGGACGCCCAGCGCGATCCCGGCGGCGGACGCCAGCACGCCGAGCACGACCGCCTCGAACAGCAGCAGCTGCGCGATGTCGCCGGGCGTGTAGCCGGCGGCGACGCGCAGGATCGCCATGCTGCGGCGCCGCTCCGGAGCGGTCAGCAGCATCGCGTTGAAGACGAGCAGCGTGCCGCAGATCGCGGCGATCGCGGCGAAGAAGCCGGTCGCCTGGTAGCTCGGCGCGGCCGCCTGCGAGATCAGCGCGACCTCGCGGTCGACCGGTGCGACCGTCAGGCGACCGCCGCCGATCTGCTGCAGCTCTGCGCGCGCTGCTGCCTCCCGTCCCGGCTTCGGCGCCACCAGGATCCGCGTCACGCGACCCGGAAGGGCGGAGAGCGCCTGCGCACGATTCAGCGGCGCGATCGCCAGCGCCGCGTCGGCGGCCGGTCCGATCGCCGACGCGCCGAGCACGGCCGAGACCCCGACCCGCTGCGCGCGCCCCCGCAGGTCGAGCGTGATGCGCCGCTCGGTGCCCCCGGTGGTCGGCACGCCGATCTGCTGCGCCACCGTGCTCGGCAGCATCACGCCGCCCTGCAGCAGGACGAGCGTCACGGGATCGAGCTGTCGCGTGACGGAGCCGTCGAGGTCGACGATGCTCTTCTCGACGCCGACGAGATCGATGCTGCGCGTCCCCGACGGCCCGGCCACGAGCGCGCGCTGCTCCAGCAGCGGGCTGGCGACGGCGACGTCCGGCAGGGCGCGCACCTGCTCGGTCAGCGCCTGCGGGAAGCCATCGCTGCTGCGCGCGCCGAGCTGCAGCTGCGCGGAGCCGGCGATGCCGTGGACGAGCGCGCGCGCGTTGCTCGTGATGCTGCTGTTCGCGACGAGCACCGCGAACGCGAGTGCCACGCCGATCGCGACCCCGACGCCCGCGAGCAGCTCCTGCACCGGGTGCGCCCGCACCCGCTCGCCGTAGTGGTCGACCAGCCCGCGCAGCGTCATCGGCTCGCGCGTTCGACGCTGCGCATCGCAGGCTGCTGCTCCGCCGTCAGCTGTCCGTCCTCGAGGCGCTCCACGCGGTCGACGAGCGTCTCGATCCGCTCGTCGTGCGTGACGATCACGACCGCGGCGCCGTGCTCGTGGGCGCTGTCGGCGAGCAGGCGGACGATCGCCGCGCTGCGCCTGCGGTCGAGATGGCTCGTGGGCTCGTCGGCGAGGATCAGCCGCGGCTCGGTCGCAAGCGCCCGCGCGATCGCGATGCGCTGGCGCTCGCCCCCGGAGAGCTGGCTCGGGTAGTGCTTCGCGCGGCCGGCGAGGCCCATCCGCTCCAACCAGTCCGTCGCGCATTCGTTCGCTTCGGCTCGCGGCATGCCGCCGGCACGCAGCCGGACCGCGACGTTCGCGAGCGCGCGGTAGCCGTCCACGAGGCTGTCTCGCTGGGGGATCAGGCCGATCTCGCGGCGCAGCAGGAGCGTCCGCTCGCGCACGGAGAGCTGGCCGAGGTCGCGGCCGTCGAGCAGCACGGCGCCGCGATCCGGCAGCTCGATCCCGGCCGCCATCCGCAGCAGCGTCGACTTGCCGGACCCGCTCGGTCCGCACAGGGCGACGACCTCGCCGCCGGCGACCTGGAGCGAGACGCCGTCGACCGCGCGAACGAGCTCTCCGGCGTCGTAGTGCTTCACGACGTCGCGGAGCTCGAGGCCCGTCATCCGCCGGACTCGGTTCGGCGCAGCTCGATCACGTCGGCCGGCGTGGGCGCCGTGGCACCGCGCACGACGCCGCCGGCGATCGACAGGTGCCGGTCGACGCCGGCGAGCTGCCCGACCTCGGAGGCGCTCACGAGCACGGCGATCCGGTCCTCGCGCGCGATCGAGGTCACGAGCTCCATCAGCCGCTCCGCCTCCAGCACCTCGAGGCCGGCCATCGGCTCGTCGAGGACGAGCAGTCGCGGGCGCATGACGAGCGCCCGCGCAAGCGCCGCGCGAGCCATCTCACGATGGTCCAGCTCGCCGATCGGCGTGCGCGCGCAGTCGCCCAGCCCGACGCGCTCGAGCGCGGTGTGCGCGTCCGCCCACGCCTGCCGCGTCGAGCGCCGGCCCCGGCGCGTCGGGATCGCCACCTGCCGGTAGAGCCGGCGCCCATGGTCGCGCAGGAACAGCGGATACCAGACGGCGATCCGCTGGCGGACCGCACGCCGCTGCCCACGGTCGCCGCGCCACAGGTCGACGCCGTCGACGCGCACCGCGCCGCTGTCCGGCTCCTCGACCCCGGCGGCGACGCGCAGCAGCGTCGTGCGTCCGGACCGTCGCCTCCCCCACACACCCACGACCTCGCCGGCGTCGACCTCGAGCGAGACGCCGTCGAGCGCGACGCGATCCGCCATCCCGTGCCGGAAGCGCTTGCCGACCGCGTCGAGCAGGAGTGTCGTCATCTCCCGCCTTCGGGGAGCGACGTCAGGTCGAGCGCGGCCTCGCGCGCGTCCTGGATCCAGCTCAGGCGGCCTTGGAGATGATGCTGCTGGTCCTTGACGAACAGCCAGTCGCCGAGCTGGTTCAGGCGCTCAGGCCGGCGTGGTGGGCGCAGCGCGTCGAGGCGCTCGTTCACGCGGCGCTCGAGCTCGTCGAGCAGGTCGAGGACTGCATCGGAGCCGTTCCACGACGCGATGCGCACGGCGAGCGCGAAGTACTCGCGCGGGACGTCCAGCAGGTCGAGGCGCTCGAGGAACCACTCGAGCTCGCCCTCGCCCTTCTCGGTGAGGCGATACGGCGTGCGCTCGCAGCGCGAGCTGATGCGGCGCGCCGCTTCCGGGACCGGTTCGATCAGCCCTTTGCGCTCCAGGCGGGCGAGCGCGTCGTACAACGCCTGCGGCGAGACGTCCCACGCCGGGAAGACGGACTCGAACTGCTGCGCGAGCATGTAGCCGTAGACCGGCTGCCAGCGCAAGAACGCCAGCACACCCCACTTCGCGCTCGCTGCAGCTGCCACATCCTCCCCTTCCGCCCGACCGCCCATCCGACGGCCGCGTCCCGCCTATCTGCACGCCTGCGTTCGCAGGACGGCAACACCCTACATCGGTGGTGGTGGAATGCTCAAGGTGCATCGCTGCGTTCGAGTCGCGAATCGGCTGGCGCTCGATGCCCGGCGTCAGTCCTCCGGCCCGAAGTCGGGCCCGGGAGCGGCCGACACGAAGTCGCCCTCACGCATTGCTGCCAGCCCTGGCCCGTACAGCGCCGCGAACTCGTGCCGGTACGCACACTCAGACTCCAGGAGATCCGCGGTCGTGTCGGACTGAAGCTTGTCGAGCAGTCTGTGCAGCGCCGGATCTGCCTGCGACCGTCGGATCAGCCGCTCGATGCCATCCGCCCACGATGCGCCGTCGCCATGGCGGCCGGCTCCGTCACCGGGCGGCCTCCTGCCGGCGTCCGTGTCCGGTCGGCCGGTCATCCCTTGCGCTCGGTCCGTTCGGGGACAAGCTCCGGCATCGGCCAGGCGTGCCGCTTGGCGTCGCGGAGCGCATCCCAGTCGAGGCCGTCGACTTCCGATACCTCGAACCGCGCCGCGAGCCGCAGCAAGAGATCGCGGCGCGAGGCACCCTCTGCGCGGCGCGCGAGGTACACCCCGCGGGACAGACTGTGGGCGGAACGACGCATCGCTCCATCGTGCCGGCAAGCGTAAGGACCGTCTACCCGATCTATGGTGTGGAGCCGTCGGCGCGAGAACATCGCCGTTCTACGACACAGCCCGAAGCTTGTTGGCACGTAGCAATGGAGCGTAGAACCGCACTCCCACCGCCCGCCCGCAGAGCCAGAACCAGCCGCTTTGCAGGCCCTTCCCCCAGTGGCGCCGCTTGGACTCGAACCTAGGACCAACGGATTATGAGTGGCTGGGTTGGTGGCTGACGGGGGCTCGATGCCGGTGGATGCGGGGCGATGCGTCCCGTTGGGTCCGTTGGATCCGGCGATTCGAACGTAGGCTGGAACGTAGACGGGCTCACTCGCGCCAGTCCCGTTTCGGGCAAGTTTGTCTATGTTTGTCCAGACCTGGTGTATGCTGCTCTGGAGCGCAACCCGACGAGACCTTCGATGCCCCAGACCGCAGCCTCTCCCCAACTGTTGACCGTCACCCAAGCCGCAAGCCTTCTGCGCGTGAGCGAGAAGACGATGCGCCGTTGGATCGACGCCGACCGCGTTCCGTATGTGCGGTTGCCGAGCGGTGGCTACCGGATCCCGCAGGGTGCGCTGATCGCGTCTCTCGGAGGCACGTACGATCTCGCCGCCGAGCTCGCAGCGCTCGACGCTCGGGCCGGCAGCATCTCCGACGAGGATGTACGCAAAGCTGCTGTAGACGACTGACCGGCACGGCACATACCGTCCTGCCGATGCCTCTTGTCGTCATCGACACCAGCGTCGCCCTGCCGGCGACGCTCTCACCGCGCGGCCTGGCTCGCAAGTTCTGGGTGCTGCTCGCGCTTGGCGCGCTGACCCATCGTGAGGAGCACCTGCGGCTCGAACTCGAAGCGCTCGAGCGCGAGGTCGCGGCAACGGGCGGAACGATCGGCGGTCGTACCGCGATCGAGACGCTGATCGAACGTGCCGGCGAGCGACGGGCGGCCCTCGCTGAGCTGCTCCCGTACAACGCCCCGAGCGACTGGACGGCCGCCGGCGGCGTCTACCTCTTCGACGAGTACGAGCGCAAGGTGCGGGTCGTCAGCGCCAAGCTCGGCCGCGACATCGACGACCAAGAGGCAGCACAGCTGCGCCGTCAAGTCGAGGCAGTCTGCACCGCGGGCCCTCCCCCGTTCGACCCTGCCGCCGTCCCGGCCCTCACGCCCGATCCGACCGACGACGCGATCGTCTATACCGCATTGCGTGTTGGAGCCGATCTCATCGTCAGCGACGACAGGCACATAGTTCCGAGACGGGCGAACGGTGCATACCTCTACGAGCACGACCACCGGCGCGTCCTCGCCGTGACCTTCGACCGCCTGCTCCATGATCACCTGCACGGCATCGACTGGGACGAGGTCGATGGCGCGTGGCTTGCGGAGGCCTATCGAGGGCTCAGCGTCGTGCCGCGCTGACACGCGAACCGACCGCTGGAACGTAGACGCGATTTTGCGTCCTCGCCGAGGTCGGCCGAGAAGCTCGCGTTTTGCAGGGGCTTCCAGTGGCGCCGCTAGGACTCGAACCTAGGACCAACGGATTATGAGTGGCTGGGTTGGTGGCTGACGGCGCCCTGATGCCGATGGATGCTGGCGGATGCGTCCCGTTCAGTCCGTTCGATCCCGCGATTCGAACGTAGGCTGGAACGTAGAGCCGTGAGCCAGGAGGTCGACGGGTGGTTCCTCGGCGTCGCCGACGTCTCGCGCATCGGGGGCCGTGAAAGGCGGCGGGTCCGGACTGGCCGGTACGCGGGCAGGCGGCTCATCGGGTCTCTCCGGAAGGCGTGGCGCCTGGGCACGCCAGGGACTGATCGACTGGACGATCTCGCCGTAGAAGGCGATCGCCTGGGATCGAGTCTCGGAGACAAACGACCCTCGCCCCTTCCCGCGTTTGCTTCCCATCGGTGCGGCTGCTGCGAGCGTGAACGATCTCGGCACCCGTCTCGCGTCGCTCGGCGAGAGGAGGGCGCGCGGATCGTCTCGGGCGTTCGCGAGCAGCATGCTCGTCGTCTCGCGCACTCCCTGAAAGGCGACATCGATACGCAGGTTCTCGCGAAGCCTCCGGGATCTGCCGCAGCAGCCAATTGATGCGTGAGAGCGGCCGGCCATCGCCTGGCGCGTCGACCGTGACGCTCGAGATCGTCCGCCGCGCTCGAAGGTCTACCCGGAGGTCGAGTGGAGCGACTGCATCGGGCACCCGAACCGATCCGACGAGCGCGCCCTCGTCGGCCAGCACGCGAACGAGCCCCTGCACGCGCTGCTCCGCGGACTGTCTCCGCGACCGGACGACGGAGACATCCGCGCCGAGGTCCTGTGCGAGTCCAAGCGCGAGGTACTCCATGAACTGGTCCCAGCGCTCACAGACCTCGCGCGGCTCTGAATCGGCGACGCGCAACGTCCCGTCGTGTCCGGCGTCGCGGACGGCCACCCAGGAGGAGCCCATGTCCGTGAACCCGCTTGCGCCGGATGCCTCGTGATCGAGGTACGCGATGAGCTCGCCGAGGATCCACGCCTGATCGGGGTCGGAGATGCCGCGGAACCGGTGCTGAACGACAGCCTCGGTGATCACGCGCCACCACGGGAGATGCAGCAGTCTCGTCGTCCTGAGCTTGCGCCCATCCACTCGCACCGGTGAGTCCGTCGGCTGTGCGGTGATCACGTTGGAGATGGTGAGCACGCCATCGAAGCCGTTCGCCCGTGCGATGTCGAGGTATCGCGAGACCTGGTCCGGCTGCAGCTCTGCATCGCCGGTCTTGACCTCGACGAGCAGGGTGAACCGCTTGGTTCCCCGCTCCACGACGACAGCGCCGTCCGGAATGCACGCCTTGCCGTCGAGATCCTTGAACTGCACCTCGGTAAACGTGCGGATCCGCCCCTTCGGGGCACCCAAAGGGCCGAACAGCGCATGTCCGAATTCCGGAACAGCTTGAGCGACAGCGAGGAGTGAGCTCGTTGCACGCCGCTCCTGCTCCTCCTGGCCGCGAATGCCCACGGTCGGGATGAGCCGTGCGGGATGCCAGTTGGCGGTCAGATCATCGGTAGTGATCCCCACGGTCGCGGGGACGCTAATGCTCTTTCTTACGGAGCGCGCCGGTTGGGCGCACGGTCAGAGCCGCACGACGTTCAAGCCCGGAACGGCTTCGAAGTCCCCATCCTGCGTCCATAGCTCAGCCTCCCAGTCCAAGGCCGTCGCAGCGATCCAGGCATCTTGCACCCCCAGCTTCGTGGAGACCTCGATCGCGCATGGTCGTCACCAGCGCCGCGAAGCGCGCTGCGATGCCTCGCGTTATCGGCAGCGGCTCTGAGGCTTCGGCCGCCCTCAACGTCCCCAGACGCCGAGCGCGAACGTCCGCATCCCTCGCCGCGAGCACGCCCATCTCGAGTTCAGCCACCGTGACCATGGAGAACCGCAACCTCGCGCCCACTCGGAAATCGCCCCAGCGGACGGCCTCCCTCGCGGGCGATGAAGACCGACGTATCGAGAACCGCGCGTCTCAGAGGTCCGCGATCGTGTCGGGCTGAAGCTGTTGGAGGTCCTGCCGCAGGCCTGCGTCAGCCTGCGCGCCCCAGATGCGTGCCTCCATGATCCCGGAGTCGACCCAGGCTCCTGTCTCCTCGATCGGCACCAGCTGGGCAACCGGCTGGCGATCGACAAGGACACGAAGGTGCTCACCGCTCTCGGCGCGACGAAGCGCCGCGCTCGTGTCCTCGTGCAGCTCGTGTGCGGTGATATCTGTGGCGCGTGCCATGGCCAGAGCGTATCGGCGAACGTCCACGTCCTCCACCCCATCTGCATTGGTCGTCCGTCCGCAATGGCTCACGACGACACACGCGACGACCGCTGGAACGTAGACGCGATCTGGCGCCGCTCCGGAGCGGGCGCGGAAAGCGGGCGATTTGCAGGGGCTTCCAGTGGCGCCGCTAGGACTCGAACCTAGGACCAACGGATTATGAGTCCGCTGCTCTAACCAACTGAGCTACGGCGCCGTAGCGGGTCCGACGCTACCAGAGCCGGCGGGGCGCGGTGGGGCGAACCTCGACCGCGCAGCACGCCGCGGGCTACTGTCAGCGCCATGACTCCAGGCGCCCCGCTTCCGCTCTCCGGCCCGAACCTGACCGCGCACGCGTTCCTGCCCGCCAGCCGGCAGACGATCGCGCTCGAGCACACGCTTCGCCGCACGTGGATCCCCGTCGCGCGCAACTGGCGGATGACGCCGCGCGGGGTGCGGATGCTGCAGCGAGTGACCGAGCCGGGCCGGCGGGTGCCGATCCTCAGAGGCAGCGTGGTCGAGCACGCGCGCGTCGCCGGCGTGCCGGCCGAGTGGGTGCGCGGGCCGCGCGCGCTCGGCGCCGCCGCGCACGCGCCCGACCAGGCGGTCGTGCTCTACCTGCACGGCGGCGGCTACGTGTTCGGCTCGCCGCGCACGCACCGCAACCTCGTCTCGCGCATCTCGCACGTGACCGGCCTGCCGGTGCTGTCGCTCGACTACCGCCTCCCGCCCGTCGCGATCCTGCCCGCGCCGATCGAGGACGCGCTCGCCGCCTACCGCCACCTGCTCGAGGAGGGCCACGCGCCGCAGCGGATCGTCGTCGCGGGCGACTCGGCCGGCGGGCACCTCGCGCTGACGCTCGTGCTGCACGCGGTCGAAGCGGGCCTGCCGGCGCCTGCTGCGCTCGTGCTGCTCTCGCCCTGGACGGACCTCACGATGTCCGGCGCCTCGATGACGCACAACGCCGCGAGCGACCCGTTCATCCAGCCGATCGCGCTGCACCGCGCCGCCCGCGTCGCGCTCGGCGGCGCCGACCCCTCCGCCTGGCGCTCCTCCCCGCTCTTCGCGCCCGAGGATCTCTTCCGCCAGCTCCCGCCGGCGCTGCTGCAGGTCGGCTCGACCGAGGTGCTGCACGACGACGCGACGCGCACCGCCCAGCGGCTCGCCGGCGCGGGCGTGCGCACCGAGCTGCAGGTCTACGAGCGCCAGCCGCACGTCGTGCCGCTGTGGAACGGCACGCCCGAGGCGCGCACCGCCCTGCGCGAGATCGGCCGCTTCGTCACGGGGGCGCTCGCGCCGAACGACGCGCCGTCGCCGCCGAGCGAGCGGGACGCCGCCAAGGCCGCCGCGCGCGAGACCACGACGGCGTAACCGCAGCCGCTACGAGACGAGGCGCCGAGCGAGCGCCGGGTCCGGCGCGAGCGCGACGCGCACCTGGGACCTGTCCGCGCGCACGACGCCGAACGAGCCGCCGGGCAGGCGCCACAGCGCCCCGCCTGCGAGCGGCCGCGCATGCAGCCCCTGCGACAGCCAGACGGTCAGCGCAGCGGCGAGCGCGCGGGCGGACGCGGCGCCGTCCACGAAGACCGCCAGCTGGAGCGCGTCCCGCGCACGACACGGCGCAGCGCAGGTCGGGTCCGCGAGCGCGCCCTGCCGCCACAGCGCGTAGCGGCCGCCGCGCCAGCCGGCCGTCAGCTCGCGCGCCGCGAGCGGCCCGCTCTGCGGCGACAGCAACGCGGCGAGATCCTCCTCGCCGAGCGTGGAGCCCGTGAGCAGGTGCCAACCGGCACCCGCCGACCGCGCGAGCGCCACCGGCAGCGGCTGCTGCGCGCGCAGCCAGCGCTGCGGCTGGAGGATCTCCGCCGTCGTCCGGGGCGGGCGCTTCGCCTCGGCGACGTCGACCAAAGTCCAGCCGCCGGCGTCCGCGTCGCGCAGCGCCTGCACGAAGCTCTCGCCCTGCAGGTAGGGGAACACCAGCTCGCGCATCGTGTACTGCGGCAGCGGCGTCCCGGCCGTCACCTCGGTCAGGCCGGCGAGCGCGTCGCCGACCGGAGTCCGGCTCGGCCAGCGCGCCGCGTAGCGCTCCATCACGAGCGTCGCGCTCCCCTCGGCCAGCGCCTGCTCCGCGGTCGAGGCGTCGTCGCCTCCGCCGCGCTCCAGCCGCTGCAGGTCGAAGTGCTGGTCCTCGAGCGCGTGCGTCAGCTCGTGCGCGAGCGTCACGTCGTCGACGCCGGCCCCGCGCACGAGCGCGAGCCGCTTGCGCCGCGGGTCGTAGTAGCCGGCGACCTGCTCGCCGTAGACGGCCGACTCGATCCGCCGCAGGCTCGAACCCGGCGGCAGCAGCCCGAGCACCATCAGCAGCTCCTCGCTCGCACGCTGCTGCGCGACGGCCCTGCTCGTGTCGTAGTCGGCGAGCCCGTCGCGCCGCGCCTGCGCCGGCGAGACGACCGCGACGGGCACGGGATGCAGGAAGCGCAGGCCGCGCAGCTGCTCCACCCGTCGCTCGACCAGCGCGACGTGCGCCGGGGTCACCGACACGGCGGAGGCGGCGGCGGGATGCGGCACGGCGCGCGGGGCTCGGCCGCCGAGCAGCAGCGCACCCACCGCCAGCGCGGCGACGAGCGCGAGGATCGCCAGCTCTGGGGTGTGCGCGCTCAGCCGTGCGAGGCTGCGGGAAACCGGCGAGTCGGACGGCTGGTGCGTGATTTGATGCTCACTTCCACGGCGGACTTCGAGGAAGGGACAGCATGGCGCAACGAGCGGCGATCGTGACAGGGGCATCGAGCGGGATCGGGCTGGCGATCGCGCGCATGCTCGGCCAGGAGGGCTACGCGCTCACGCTGGCCGCGCGCCGGCCGGACAAGCTCAGAGAGGCGGCCGACGGGCTGCGCGCCGACGGCTTCGAGGTGCTCGACGTGGCCGCGATGCTGGCCGAGGAGGAGGCCGTCCAGCAGGTCGTCGCCGCCCACCGCGAGCGCTACGGCCGCCTCGACGTGCTCGTCAACAACGCCGGCGTCGGGATCGGCGCGCCCGTCGCGGAGATCCAGACGAAGAAGCTCGACATGCAGCTCGACGTCAACCTGCGCACGATCGTCCTGTTCTACCGCGAGTGCGTCGAGCTGCTGCGCGCGGCCGCGGCCGAGACGGGCGGCGCCCAGGTCGTCAACACCTCGTCGATCTCCGGCAAGCGCGGGCAGGCGTGGCTGTCGGTCTACTCGGCCACGAAGGCCGGCGTCGTCGGCTGGACGGAGGCGATGAACAAGGAGCTCGCGCCCGAGGGGATCAAGTCGTGCGCGCTGTGCCCCGCGTTCGTCGACACGCCGATGACGGACTTCGCGAAGGCCGGCGGCGTCGCGGCGGAGGCGATGATCCGCCCCGAGGACATCGCCGAGTCGGTGCGCCTGCTGCTCAAGGTCTCCCCCGCCTGCCTGATCCCCGAGATCATCTTCGAGCGTCCCGGCGACGCGCTCTAACCGAAAGGGACCGTCATGAAGCTCGGAGTCCACATCGGCTACTGGGGCCTCGGCCTCACCGCCGACCAGCAGCTGTCGATCGTCCAGGAGGCCGAGCGGCTCGGCTACGACTCGGTCTGGGCCGCAGAGGCCTACGGCTCGGACACCGCGACCGTGCTCGCCTGGCTCGCCGCCGGCACCAGAACGATCGGCCTCGGCTCGGCGATCTTCCAGATCCCCGCCCGCAGCGCGACGATGACGGCGATGACCGCCGCCACGATCGACAACCTCTCGGGCGGCCGCATGCGCTGCGGCGTCGGCGCCTCCGGCCCGCAGGTCGCCGAGGGCTGGCACGGCCAGCGCTACGGGAGAATGCTCCAGCGCACGCGCGAGTACGTCGCCGTGATGCGGATGGCGCTCGCGCGCGAGCGCGTCGAGTTCCACGGCGAGACGCTCGAGCTGCCGCTGCCGGACGGCCCCGGCAAGGCCTTGAAGCTGACGATCGCGCCGGTGCAGGAGCGGATCCCGATCTACCTCGCGGCGATCGGGCCGAAGAACACGGCGCTGGCCGGGGAGATCGCTGACGGCTGGATCCCGACGCTGTTCGCGCCGGAGCACGTCGCCGAGTTCCGCACGTACCTGCAGGAGGGGGCGGACCGCGCCGGCAAGACGCTCGACGGCTTCGACATCGCGCCGACCGTCAACGTGCTCGTGACCGACGACCTCGCGAGCGGCCGCGACGCGATGCGCCCCTACCTCGCCCTCTACATCGGCGGGATGGGCTCGCGCGAGCAGAACTTCTACAACCGCCTCGCCGTCCGCTACGGCTTCGCCGACGCCGCGAAGACCGTGCAAGACCTCTACCTGGACGGCAAGCGCGAGGAGGCCGGCGCGGCGCTGCCGGACGAGCTGATCGACCTCGTCACGCTGTGCGGCCCGAAGGATCACGTGCGCGAGCGGCTCGCCGTCTACCGCGATGCCGGCGTCGGCACGCTGATGGTCACGCCGATGGCGTGGAGCGCCGAGGAGCGCCTCGCCCAGCTGCGCACGATCGCCGAGCTGGCGGGCGCGTAGCCACCTACGACCGCACGGCCGCGGCAGGCCCGGCCTCGCGCGGCTCGCGCAGGCCGTCGCCCGCTCTCGCCGGGGGCGCGCCGAGCACGCCGAGCAGCACGCCGACGACGCGCGGGTCGAGCTGCGTGCCCGCGACGCGGCGCAGCTCGGCGTACGCCGCCGCGCTCGAGCGCGCCGGGCGCCACGGGCGCGGCGAGGTCATCGAGACGAACGCGTCGCACGCGAGCAGGATCCGCGCGGCGAGCGGGATCTCCTCGCCGGCGAGGCGGTCGGGGTAGCCGGCGCCGTCGAAGCGCTCGTGCTCGTGGCGGACGATCGGCGCCGCCTCCCGCAGCAGCGGCAGGCCGCGCAGCATCCGTTCGCCGATCAGCGCGTGCTCGCGCAGCACGACGCGCTCCTCGTCGCGCAGCTCACCGGGATGCGACAGCAGCACGGCGGGCACGCCGACGGTGCCGACGTCGTGGAACAGCGCCGCGAGGTAGAGCGCGCGCAGGTCGCCGTCGCTCAGCGCGAGCGCGCGACCGGCCTGCCAGGCCAGCTCGGCGATCCGCCACGACTCCGTCCCGGCAGCGGCCGCACTGCCGACCGCGACGCGGTAGAGCTCGCCGAAGCCGGCGTCGCGCAGCCGGTCGAGCAGGCGGCGGCACGTCAGCGCGCGGCCGAGCTGCTCGGCGATCGCCTCCGCCAATGCGCGCTCGGCCAGCTCGTAGGCGCGCGGACGGTCGGAGGCGACCAGCAGCCAGCCCCACGTGCGCGACTCCTCGCGGATCGCAACCGCCATCTCGCTGCGCACGCGCGCGCCGTCGACCCAGTGGCCCTCCAGATCCTGCTCGACGACCGCCGGCCCGCCGGCCGCCAGCGCGCGCTTCGCGATCGGCTGGCCGGACAGGACCGCGACGACGTCGGCGTGGTCGTCGCCCGAGCTGAGCGCCGCGAGCCGCACGTCGCCTTCCTGGTCGAGCCCGACGACCGCGGCGCCGACGGTGTCGAACGCGCCCGCCAGGAAGGCGACCGTCGTCTCCGCCAGCGTGCGCTCGTCGCGCGCGCCGGGCAGCGCGCGGGCGAGGCCGGCGAGCAGCGCGAGGCGGTTCGGCGTGCTGGCACCGGCGCCCGCGTGGCGCGCGCGACCGTCGCGCTCGGCGGCCCGGCGCGCGGCCTCCGCGTCGCGCTGCGCGCCGCCGTTCGTGCGCTTCGTCTGGCGCAGCGCGGCGTCGGCGCGCAGGATCAGCTCGTCGACGCTGCGCGCCGGGGCGCCGAACGTCGCCCAGCCGACGCCCGCGCCGAGCCGCCGCTCGCCGTCGGCGCCGAACGGGATCTCGGCGATCGCGCGGGTGAGGCGCTCGGCCAGCTCGCGCGCCTCGTCTTCCCCGGCGCGGACCGCGATCACGGCGAACTCGTCGCCGCCCTGCCGGCAGCAGACGTCCTCCTCGCGCAGCGCGTCGCGCAGCGCCACCGCGACGAGCCGCAGCGCGTCGTCGCCGGCGAGGTGGCCCAGCTCGTCGTTGATCGCCTTGAAGCCGTCGAGGTCGAGCAGCACGAGCGAGAAGGGGTCGTCGTAGCGGCGCGAGCGCGCGACCTCGGCGGTGAGCTGGCGCATGAACATGCGGTAGTTGCCGAGGCCGGTGAGGTCGTCCAGCTCCGCCATCCGCAGCGCGTCGGCCTCGCGGCGCATCAGCGCCTCGTGCTCGCGCCGCAGCGTCGCCAGCGACCAGGCGAGGATTCCGCCGGCCAGCAGCGCGATCGCGCCCGTGCCGGCGCCGAGCGCGGAGACGAGCGTGTCTTCGCCGCCGACGATCGCAAGCGCGATCAGCCCGAGCACTGCGAGGCCGAGCACGGCGGCTGCGCCGAGCGCGATGCCCGCACGGGCGCGCGAGCGGGCGGCGCCCGCCAGCGGCGCATCGCCGTATGCTCGCGGCCGGTCGCGGCCGTGCGTCTCGTCCATCCGTCTCCGTGCGCTCATCGGACATCCATGCCGAAGGTGGTTAAAGCTCACCAAACCTACCAAGACCTCGCGCCGATTCCAGGCACAGCGGCGCTCCCGCGGCTGCGCCTGTTCCTCGGCGCGTTCGGCGATCCCGGCCACGCGTTCCCGATGCTCGCGCTCGGATCGGCGCTCGCACGACGCGGGCACGCGGTCACGTTCGAGACGTGGGAGCGCTGGCGGGAGTACGCCGAGGCGGCCGGGATGACGTTCGTCGCGGCACCCGAGTTCCCGGTCTTCCCGACGCGCGAGGCGCCGCTCAAGCCCTACGAGGCGGTCGTGCGCGCGGCGCGCAACACGCGCCCGCACGTGGCGGCCGCGGACCCGCACGCCGTCGTCGCCGACATCCTCACGCTGGGGCCGGCGCTTGCAGGGGAATTGGAGGGCGTTCCGGTCGCGACGCTGATCCCCCACGTGCACCCGCAGCTGCCGCCCGGGTCGCCGCCCTACTCGTTCGGCGCGCGCCCGGCTCGCAGTGCGCTCGGCCGCCGTGCGTGGCATGCCTTCGAGCCGCTCGTGATGCGCGGGCTCGAGCACGGCCGGCGCGACCTCAACGGCGCGCGCGAGCGGCTCGGGCTGGGACCGCTCGACCGCGTCCACGGCGGCATCAGCCAGCGACTGTGCCTCGTCGGGACCTTCCCCCAGCTCGAGTACCCGCGCGACTGGCCCGAGTGGACGCACGTCGTAGGCCCGCTGCTGTGGGAGCCGCCCTCCGAGGACGTCGAGCCGCCGCCCGGCGAGGACCCGCTCGTGCTGATCGCGCCCTCGACGGCGCAGGATCGCCAGCACCGGCTGCTGCGGGCGGCACTTGCCGGCCTGGACGGCGAGCCGGTGCGCGTGCTGGCGACGTGGAACCGCCGGCCGGTCGGCGGGCCGCTGCGCGTGCCGGCCAACGCGCGGCTGGTCGAGTGGATCTCCTACGCGCGCACGATGCCGCGCTGCGCGGTCGTCGTCTGCCACGTCGGCCACGGGACGATGGTGCGCGCGCTGGCGTCGGGCGCGACGGTCGTGGGCTGCCCGGTCGCGGGCGACATGGCGGAGAACGCGGCGCGGCTGGACTGGGCGGGCACGGGCGTGCGGCTGCCGTGGCGCTTCGCGACGCCGCGCGGGGTGCGGCTGGCGGTGCGGCGGGCTTTGGCGGACACATCCGTCACGCGGCGCGCCGGCGAGCTGGCGGCGTGGGCGGCCGAGCACGACGGCGCCGAGCGGGCGGCGGATCTGGTGGAGGAGCTGGCGCGCGGTGGCTGAGCTGCCGGCTACGACACCGCGCCCGCTCCGCTGGCCGGATGCGCCTTCGCCCAGGCGACGATCTTCTTCGAGTCGTAGATCGCCTCGCCGTCGTCGAGCACGAGGACCGGCACGAGCGACTTGCCGGTCAGCCGCTTGACCTCCTTGCGGCCGCTCGTGAGGTCGGGCAGCGGCGCGAGGCCGTACGCCTTGACCACCTCCGGCTCGTGCCCGGCGTCCTTCAACGCGTCGTACGCGTTGCCGCAGGGATGGCCGCCAGGCCGCAGCGGGTTCTTGAACGTGCCCCAGCAGACGTAGAGCTTCATCTTCCGGTCCTCTCGCATCGGGTGCCGCGAGCATAGGCACGACCGGCCCCGAGCGCGCCGGCTCGCCCCCGCTGCCGCTACCATGCTCCTTCGCCTTCCCCGGTAGCTCAATTGGCAGAGCATTCGGCTGTTAACCGAAGGGTTGTTGGTTCGAGTCCAACCCGGGGAGTCCTAGAAACCCCTGCTACGGCGGGGGTTTCGTCGTTCTACGGGTACCAATCGGGTACCAATTTCTGCGGTGACGGGTTCACGCGGGGCAGGTCTGCCCGAGCCCATGCCGTGCTGAGTCGCACGACCCCCCGCTGCCCAGCCTCCAGCATCCGGAGTCGCGCCCGCTCCCGGTACGCGGGCAGGATCTCTGCCGCGGAGCGCCTCCTCGGCCGACTCTGCCACTGCACCGATGTCATGCCGGGACGGCTCTGCATCGACCTCGGCGTGCCGACGGGTAGCACCTACGCCAGCGCCGCGCAGCGACTCCTTCGCGAGCGCAAGGCGCCTTCCGTCACGGTCTAGTCCGCGACGAAAGAACAGAGGCCGCGCTCAACCGGCGACCGCGCGCCCAGCGCCTTACGTTGCCCTGCGTGTGCGCACGCGATCGTCGAACGTGACCGTCCGCCGGCCCAGCGCATCGCCGGCGGACGGTTCTCGGCCGGAAGTTCGAGCCCGAGCGCTTGTTCGAAGCGCTCGCGTTCCGCCTTCGAGAGGCGGCCCCAGTCGGCGGTCGTCAGCCTCGCGACCTTGCGCTCGGCTGCGGCCCTGTCAGCGATCGCAGCCGCATGTCTGTCGGACGCGATCAGGTCGTTGATGTGCGCGATCTTGCCTTGCAGCAGATCGCAGTACGCCTCGGCATGCGCCGCCGTCGTCGCGCTTGGGACCAGCGTGAGCCCGGCCGCAACGCAAGCCCGGGTGGCGTTGACCTGACGCTGTAGCTGATCCACAATCGTCGTCAGAACCGCGGGGTCGAGCGCGGCGCCGGTTTCCCACCCGGGCTCACGGCGAACCGCGATCCACCTGTCGCCGCACGCCGCAGCCGCGTAGGACGCGGTCTGGCGAAGCATCGTGTTTGGACTCGCGCCCCCCGGGCCGGCAGCGCGTTCCCATCGGTTGAGCGTCTTGCGGATGAGTGCGCGTCGCTTGTGCTCCGAGATCCCGTGCGGCGACGGGATCTGGTCTGGGGCAATGGCGCCAAGGATCGTTTCGTCGGGGAAGCCGCAGCTTCGGTAGAAGCGAACGTAGGTCGCGCGTCTCAGCGTCAGCCTCGCGGCTCCCGCGGGACGCCCGCGCGGCTTTTTCTGTACCCCACTTCCGGCCGGCCGCTTTGGCATGAACGCTAAGGCTAAGCCGTCGGGCGGCGACATTCGCGATCGTCGCCGTGCCCGCGGCCTCACTCAGCAGCAGCTCGCTACCGAAGCTGACTGCTCCATCGCATACGTCCAACTCCTCGAACGCGGTTACGAACCGCAGACCTCCGACATTGTCCCGCGACTGGTCGCCGTCCTGGACGACCACCCGGCAAGTTCAAGATGAGCGGCGCCGTCGATATCGACGCGCTCGCCGACGCGCTCGCCGAGCGACTCGCCGAGCGCTCCGATGCCCGGCCCGGCCTGGTTGACGCTGAGACGGCCGCAGCCGCCATCGGGGTTCCGCCCACCTGGCTGATGTCCGAGGCACGCGCCGAGCGCGCCCCCTCGCGGCGACTCGGAAAGTACCGGCGGTTCTCGATTCCGGAGGTCCGCGCCTGGGCCGATGCGCACCGGAAGGGGCCACGGGGGATGGCGTCGTGAGCGCCGCCCGCAGTCAGAACGCACGTGTCCTGCGCGCTCTGCAGAACCGCGGCAAGCGAGGCATCACGCAGCTCGATTTCGTTCCGCCGCTGGTGGTCGATGGCGGGACACCGGTGCTCCGCCTGCCGGCGCGCATAAACGAGCTGAGGCGCAGAGGGCACGCGATCCGGTCGCGGCTGACGACGACAGCCGGCGGCGCGCGCGTCGCGCTCTACACGCTCGACGACGAGCTGAGCCCCGGCCAGCCGTGCGCGCACGGCGACGCGCACGCTGAGCCCGAGCCGCTCGCGCCTGAGCTGGCCGAACCGCGCCGGCCGATGTCCCCGTACGACCCCGAGGTGGAGGCGTGAGCGCCGTCATCGACGCGGCGTCGACAACCTCGCCGCGCCCGCGCTTCGCGGAGCTGCCGGGCTCATATGAACACGATGGCCTGCTCATCGCGCCGTGCCCAGTGTGCAGACGCGGGACCGCGTCGCTCGATTCCGCGGACGTCGTCGAGTGCACCGCGGGCTGCTCGCACGGCATTGTCACGCGCGAGCTCTTCGCGCCGAAGCCGGTCGCGCCGCAGACGCCGGGCCTGCTGCGCGCCTCCGATGTCTCCCCGCGGGCTGTGACGTGGCTCTGGAAGCCGTTCATCCCGCTGGGGAAGCTGACGTTGATCGCGGGCAGACCGGGCCAAGGGAAGAGCCTGGCGACGGCGTGGCTGGCGGCAGCGGTGACGCGCGCGCACGGGATCGACGTCGCGGCCGGATCGGCGCTGGTCCTCACCGCCGAGGACGATCCAGAAGACACGGTACGCCCACGGCTCGAAGCCGCGGGTGCCGATCTTGAACGCGTCTGGATCGCGCCGAGCGCGACGCTCGACGTCGACCAGCTCGCGCAGCTCGCCGACGATGCCGGCGACCTGCGGCTCGTCACGATCGATCCGATCGCAGCGTTCATGCCCAGCACCGTGAACTCGTGGAAGTCGAGCGACGTTCGCGGGTACCTGGAGCCGCTACGGGTCTTCGCGGCCGAGCGGCGTATCGCCGTGGTGCTCGTTCAGCACCTCAACCGGCGAGCCGACTCAAGCGACGCGCTCGATCGCATCGCCGACTCGGCGGGCGTACCCCAGCTCTGCCGGTCGGTGCTCGTCTGGGGGCCTGATCCGTCTGACCCCGAAGGCGACCACGGTCCGCGGAAGATCCTCGCGCGCGCAAAGAGCAACCTCGCCAAATCGTCGGCATCCGCGACGTTCTCGATCGAGGAGCGGGCGACGTCGCACGGCATCCCGGCACCGGCATTGAAACGCGGCGAAGACCGCCGTGTCGAGGCCGAAGACGTCATCGTCAACGCCGAAGCTCGCACCGCTCACGACGATGCGGTCGAGTGGCTCAGAAGCGTGCTTGCAGACGGGCCGATGACGGCGAAGGAGCTGCGCAGACGTTCCCGGGAGGACGGGCTCTCGGATCGAACGGTTGACCGGGCCAAGAAAGCGGCCGGTGCCGTGTCAAGACCGCACCGCTCGGACGCCGGAATTACGGGCTGGCAGTGGGAGATCCCAAGAGGATCTAGGTCATATAGACATGGCAATGTTGGCAATGTTGGCAGCCTTGGCGATGTAGGTAGTTCGCCAAGTTCGCCAACGACGCCAAGCTCGCCAACGCATACGAGCGGCGGCGGCGTTGTCCCCCTGTCCCTCCCTAGCGCCCCGCGTTCAGCAATCGATGCCACTTGCTTCGATGAAGGCGGTGACGCATGAGCCCCGCGTCCCGACTCCCGCTCGCAGAGACGGTCAGCGAACTCGGCGATATCTACCTGATCAAGCCGATGATCGCCGCGCCCGACAGCTTCACGCGGGTCGACCGTGACGCAATCACCAGCGCCCTTCGAGCGGCCCGCGAGCACGACCGACTCGCGGAGGAGGCGCGGGAGCGCGCGAGGCGCCTCCTCGCGCCGCCGACGGCCACTGCCACGGTGCGAGCGGCACGGTCAGCGCCAGCCGTAGAGCTGGCCGAGGCGCTGCTCGCGGAGCTGCTGCCGCGGGATGGCCGCTCCCATCCCTCGAAGCCGATCGTTGAGGCGATGAACGCTCGCGGTGTAAGCACCGCCAGCGTGCACCGGGCGCGCGTCCGACTCGGCATCAAGCCCGCCCGCACGAGAGCGTTCCACGCCGAGACGCGATGGAGCTGGCCGCCACTCATTTCAGGTAGCGCGAGATGAGCGGCCACAGGACACCCCGCAGCGCCGCACTCATTTCACGTTACTTGGTGAACGCGACCCGTCGATCGAGCATGGCGGCATGAACACCGAACCCATCGAGGCCGCGATTGGCCAGCTCACAGCGGCAATCAGCACCACAACGTTCGCATCCGAAGCCGACCGCCACGCGACCCTCGAAACGGTCGCCCGGACGGCCCAGTTCATCCGCTCGAAGCTCGCCAACGTGACCACATGACGGGCACCGAGACAGGGGGGCGTGGGGTCGAAAGTCTGGGCGACGGGCTCCTGACCCGCACGCGTCACCATTTCCCCCTCCACAAATCTACAAGCCCGAAGGGCGCCGTGGTCCCGCTCGGCGACCATCGCGATCGGAAGCGTCTGGAGCGGGTCGCGACCGCGCTGCACGCCGTCACGGAGGACGAACGGGCTCCGCTGTGGGCGGCGTTCGACAGAGTCGCCCGCGACCCGCACCTGCACCAGTCGCTGCGCGCGATGGCGCGCGCGGGCGCGGACGCGCTCGACGGCCTCGTTGAGCGCGGCGACACCGTCGAGGACACGATGGCCACCCTTGACCGCGCGGCGCGCGCGGAGCTGGAGCGCCTCGCGACCCGCGGGGCGAGAGCATGACGGTCAGGGTCGCCAGCGAGCCGCTGACGTACGCGGCGGAGCGGCGTGAGCGTTCGTTCTTCGCCGACCTCGTCACCGAAGCTCGCGGTGAAAGCGCCGAGGCGCTCAATGCACGCGAACGCCTCGGCCGCCACAACCGGGAAGTACGCGTCGAGCTGGCAGAGCGCGAGCGGCGAGTGGCGGGTCAGGTGGCCGCCGTTGACGGCCTGGAATTCGGTCGCGAGCGGCGCCTGAGCAGTCGCGTGCCCGGCTTCGGCGGAAGCTTCGCTCCGCCGCTGTGGCTGATCGACCGGTTCGCGACCGCCCCCCGCCCCGGCCGGGTGCTGGCGGACTTGATCCCGGGCTTTCCGCTGCCGTCCGGCGTGTCGAGCGTCAACGTGCCCCGATTCGTTGCGGGCAACGTCGCGCAGGCGGCCACGGACGGAGCCGCTGCCCCGTCGGCCGACTGGACTGACGCCGCCGTCAGCTCGCCGTGCGCACCGATCGCGGGCCATTCGGACGTTGCGCTTAGCCTCCTGGAGCTTGCGCCGCGGAACACGCTTGACATCGCGGTCTGGCGCGACCTGACGGAGGCTTACGACGCACATCTCGAAGCCCTTCTGGTCAACGGCGTTGAGCGCACCGGCAGCAAGGTTGAGTTCAATGGACTGCTGAACTATCCCACTGGTCCGGGCGGCGTGAACGCCATCACCTACACCGACGCCTCCCCGACCGGCGCCAAGCTGTTCCCTTCGTTCGGCCAGGCAGCCGCGCAGATCGGCGACAACCGGCTCGCGCCGCCGGAAATCTGGGCCATGCGGACCGCGCGATGGTGCTGGCTCGGCTCGGCCGAGGACGGCCAAGGGCTCCCGCTCGCGGTGCCCGGACATACGCCGCCGCCGCGAATCCCGGGCCTGCTCGACGATCGCCGTACGCCCCCGGTGGCGCCCTTGCTGGGCTGGCCGATCTTCCCGAATGACTCGATTCCGGCGAATTTGGGAGCCGGCCAGAATCAGGACGCGATCATCGCGTGCCGGCCGTCGGACATGTTGCTGTTCGAGTCGGAGCCGGTCGTCGGTGTCGACCTCGAATCGCTCTCCGGCGCCCTCGGCGCCCGCATCACCTTCCGGGCCTACGCCGCGTTCCTCGGCGCCCGGCGTCCGACAGGAATCGCAACGATCACCGGCACCGGCCTCGTGGTCCAGAGCGGGGAGTGACCCTCATGGCTGACGACGAGGTAACAAGACGCCGCCTCGCAGATCTTGAGGCGCAGGTCGCGCACCTGCGCGAGGCGGGACGCGATCCCGGTCCGCCGGCACCCCCGCCGATGTCCGCGTTTGCGAGAGAGATCTACGAGAAGCAAGAAGCCGCCCGTCTGAAGCGCATCCGGGAGTGGGAGGAGCAGCAGGAGCGCGACCGGCGCGAGGCTGAGCGCCTTGCCCCGAAGCGAGCGAAGCGGGACAGAGAGATCGAGGCGATCAGAGGGAAGATCAGAGCCTGCTACGACGAGAAGGACGCGCTCGACCGGCGCATCGGTCAGCACATGAGAGAGATCACCGAGCTGCACGCGAGGCCCCTCTGATGCCGCGCATCGACGACGACGCGGCGCGCGATCCGCGGTATCAGTTCACGGTCGAGCAGCGCGTGGCCCGACTTGAGGCCGCGGTCGGGCAGCTCTCCCGTCAGCTCTACGCCTTCAACCGCGGCGACTCCGTGCCGGGGGCGCCGATCGGTCGTCGCGCCTGTCGGGAGCTGATCGAGGAACTCGTGCTGATCGAGGAGTCACCATGACGCTTCCGGTTTCCCGCGGGCTCAGATGGCGCCGCGAGAGAGTCGCCGGGATCGGCGGCATTGAACGACGCACCCTCGCCGGCCTCCCGATTGAACTCCGGTCCGCTCCGGACGGCTCACGCACGCTCACCGGCTACGCCTCGGTCACGGGCAAGCCGTACGAGGTCGGCTTCTACACCGAGGTCATTCAGCGCGGCGCGTTCAAGCGGACTCTCGGCGAAGACCCCGACGTGCAGCTCCTGATCAATCACGCGGGCCTGCCGCTCGCTCGCACGAAGTCCGGGACGCTGCGGCTGAGCGAGGACGACCACGGCCTGCGCATCGAAGCCGACCTCGACCCCGACGACCCGGACGTCGAGTCGCTCGCGCGCAAGATGAGCCGCGGCGACGTGGACGAGATGAGCTTCGCGTTTCGCGTTACCGACCAGGACTGGAACGACGACTTCACCAGACGCCTGATCAAGGCCGTCACGATCCACCGCGGCGACGTGTCGATCGTCAACTACGGCGCGAACCCCGCGACCTCGGCATCCCTGCGCTCGAGCGCGACGCCGACGGCGAGGACTTCGCCGCTCCCGCCCGGGAGCTTCGCGAACGCCGACCTCCACAGGATGAAGGAGGAGATCGATCTCGACGGCCTCGGGATCGATCTGCGCTCCCGGAGGCGGCCATGACCCCCGGCGACGTCGTCCCACTCCCGAGTCCTCCGCAGGTCGAGGATCTCGCCAACCCGGTCGGCGCAGCCGGCCACTAGTAGCTCAAGGAGCAACCCCTCCGATGTTCCCGACAACCCGACCTGACGAGGCGCCCGGAGTGGCGAACTCGCCTGGCGCACTGTGGAGCGATGTCACGAAGACCTGGGGTGAGATCGCCCAGACCTGGGGTGAGATCCCCGACCAAAGGAGCACTACCCCCATGCCCGGGCACACGACCAGACCCGCTCACGCGAGCGGCAGCGACCGCGTGACGATCGCGACCGCCACGAAGACGATCAGCAGCGCCGCCGGAACGGTGACCATCGCGAACGCGCGACGGGGTGATGCGTAGTGCCGGCGCATGTAACTAGCCGGTTCGGGCTCGTCGGGTTCGACCCGACCGGCAGCGATCTGATCACCAGCCTCCCCACGATGGTCAACAGATTCCTCGACGAGATCGACGCCGAGTTCACCGGCTGGTCCAGCGGCGTCATCGCCAGCCGGCCGGCCGCCGGCACCGCCGGCCGCGTCTACCTCGCGACCGACGACAGAACGAGCAGCCCCAACGGGACGCTCTACTTCGACAACGGCACCGCCTGGGTCATTGCGCCGACGAACAACTATGCCGCCGGCGTGATCGCCTCCCGGCCGAGAACGGGCACGCGCGGCCAGCTCTTCTATGCGACCGACGACACGACCGCTGGGACGAACGGCACGCTCTACGTGTTCGACGGAACGAGCTGGAACCAGATCCAGACCGGGGGTGCGACGTCGCTCGCATCGTCGGTCACGCAGGTGTTTGCAGCCGGCGACCTGAAGATGACGGCGAAGTCGAGAGCCGATGCCGGCTGGCTGATGTGTGACGGCACCGCCTATAGCCGCACGACCTACGCGGCGCTGTTCACAGCGATCAGCACCACCTATGGCGCTGGCGATGGCTCGACGACGTTCAACGTGCCCGATCTTCGGGGCCGTGTCGCGGTGGGTCCGGACGGATCCGCCGGGCGCCTGAGCGCAAACGATGCACTCGGCCAGGCCAGCGGCTCCGAGACGCATTCCCACGGGTCTGGCTCATACACAGCCGGCTCGCACTCCCACGCGATCTCCGGCGAGCCGAATGCCAATGCGGGCGCGTTCCAAGGCGGGGGCATCAATGTCGATCGACCCGTGAACAATCACTCCCATGGAGGGGCCACAGGGGCATCGACCGCTTCGGTCACCGGCACCTCCACCACCGTGTCGAATATGCCGCCCTACCAGATCGTGAACTACGTCATCAAGACCTAGAAGGGAGGCGCGCGAGGGTGGAGCGACAGCGTCGGGGGAAGACGGCTCAGACCGCGTCTGCCGATCGGCGTCCGATGCGGCTCGTCAGCTCGTCGGCGAACCGGAGAGCGTCGGCCTGGGTCAGCGGTCCGATGCGTCCGACGCCGAGCGGGCCGCCCGCACTCGACAGGGTGATCCAACCGCCGGTGAGCGGGGAGCGTCTCAGTTGCGCATCCTGAATCCGATCCAACGGAACAGCCTGCTCGGTCTTGCTGATGATGCCCTTCAAGAGGAGCACGCGTTGATTCGTGAGGACGTACCGGTGCTGTTTGCGCCAGATCGCCCACAGGCCAAACGTGAAGACGTAGCGGCCAAGCGTCCACCAGCTCGATTGGAGCATCTCAAGGACGACCGTTTCTCCGTCGTGCAGTCGGAGGCGATCGTCCCGTCGCTGGCTATCCGCAGTCACCTGCTGTGTTGTCTCTGGCATCCCGTTGCCTTCTCCTGGTGGATGTGTCGGCGTGGGCCGAGCGAGCGTCGGCCAGCCGCTTCAAGGCTCTGTAAAACGGGGCGTAACGCTACTCGACTGACGCGCGCGGGTCAGTCGCACTATCCGAGGTCGACCGCGATGAGGCGGGGTTACTGCTCGCGCTCTGCTGAGCGGAGCGCGGCCGATGGTGCTCCATCGAGCGTCCAGATGTCCTCGACAGCGACGCCGAGCGCGTGCGCAAGCCGAAGCGCGGTGGATACGCGCGGGTCGGTGCCGAGTTCGGCGCGCGAAACGGTGATGCGCGGGACGCCTGACGCGGCAGCGAGATCGTGTTGCGTCAACTCGCGGAGGGCTCGCCACCGAGCGAGCGGATGGGGCGTCGTCGCTTGCACAACTCGACCCTACGAAGGGATGCGGACGCGCAGTCCCACGTTGCATCGCAAACGATGCAGGCATAGACTCGCGGTCGACAACTACAGATTGCCCCGGGCGACCGCGCGAACGGCCCCCGGGGCGTGGCCCACAGGAGGGTTGACTCCCATGGACAGGCCCACAGTACCCGCCGCTCCGGGCGGTAGAGCGCCACGCATGATCCCCGTGCCGCCGGAGTTTCACGACGTGCTGACGCAGACCGCGACCTGGCTCATCGGCTCACGTGCTCACGTCGCGCACGAGGGTATCGGCGACGGTGACAAGCCGAGAAACGTCGTCGACCTCCTCCTGCGTGAGCTGACGCAGGCGATCGACGCCCGCGCGGAGATCATCGCCGCCGCCGAGCGTCCGGACGGCGCCTGCCGCCTCGACGTGATCAAGCTCATCGGCCCGACAGCGATCAGACGCGAGCACGAGCGCATCGTCACCATGTGGGTCGAGGGGAGTGACGACTACCAGGCGCTGGCCGAACACACGACCCGGCTCTCAGGGATGGAGCGGCTCGTCATCCTCGCGGGGGCGTCGCGATGAGTGGTTACGCCTTGCCGGCCGCCGCCGCGCGGCGTAGGGTGCGCGCCATCCACATAGAAGCCGGGGCGACGGTAGCCCGCCCCCCGGCCAGGCCCACAGGAGGTACGACTCCGATGGACACAGCGAACGCTACCCGCCCGAGCGGCGGGACGGCGACTCTTGAGGCTGACGCGCTGCGCCGCGTCGTCTCCAGCATGAAGGTGGAGGCGCTCGGGCTGCTCCAGGCGGCGCCTGAGTCTCGGATCGCGCCTGCGCTCGCCGGACAGGCCGACGACCTCGCCGCGAAGGCCGACTCGCTCGCGGCGCCGGGACAGGCCACGACGGCTCCCCGCGACGTCGAGGCCGACGGCCTCCGCAAGGTCGCCGAGGTCATGCACGAGCGGGCCGGCGTCATGCTCGCGGCAGACCCGCAGTCCAAGATCGGCCGCGCACTCGGCGCCTACGCCGGGATCTACGACCTCAAGGTTGCGGCGCTTCTGGCCGGGGAGGCGAGCTGACATGAGATCGTCACTGGACAGATGCGAGTGCGGAGCCACGAGAGAGCAATGGGACAAGTTCGGCATCCACTTCCTCGGCTACGGCTTCTTCTGCATGCCGTGCCTGCGCGTCGAGCTGGCAGCCCGCGCGGACGACGCGACCATGACGCCGATCCCACCCGTCGTGATCCCCACCGCCGCCGACGCTGCGCTCACGCTGCTTAGCTGTTTCGCGGACGACTTCGCGAACAGCGACCCATCCGACATCGCCGCGGGCGCCTCGACGCTCTGGACCGCGGCGGCCGGCATGTGGCGCACCGCTGGGCCGCTGCTCGGAGCGCTCGCGAAGGGCTCGGATGAAGCGGTCGTCCTCACCGCGCCCCGGTTCGCGATCGAAGCGCTGCTGTCGGAGATCCGCTCGGTCGCGCGCGCGAACACGGGCGACACCCACTCCGCAGCCGAGCTGCGAGCGCTCGCGGACACGCTCGACTGGTGCGAGCAGGCCGATATCGCGACGGAGGTAGCGGCATGAGCATGGTCGAGATCACGCACGCCGACGAGGCGGAGGGCCTTCGCGAGGTCGCCACAGTCATGCGCGCTGTGGGTGCCCGGCTCCAGGGCTCCCCGGTCGGTGTGGGGCTCCTTCGGTACGCGACCAAGCTCTGCCTCCGGGCGCTGGAGCTTGACGACCTCTGCGGCCCCGCGACCCACGTTGTGCGCCACGCCCCCGCGCGGCGCCATCTCGCCTGCGTGACGCCGATCGCGACCCCCGAAGGGAGTCCGTCGTGACCACGGACAACACGGACCTCATCGTGCTGGGGGTGCGACGCGAGGTCGCGCGCATCGAGGAGATTCCTCCGCACGCTCCCGAGGACGACCCCACCCGCCCCACCCGCGAGGAGGAGCTTGCGGTTCTGAGGGTGCTGGAGCGGGGCACGGCCGACATGGCGGCCCTGCTCGCCGAGCGCGAGGAGGAGCCCGTCAACCCGCGCATGCGCCTGACGCGCAACATCGCGCGCCTCCTCGCCGAGCAGGTCCACTTTGGCCACGCCGACCGCGACGAGGTGCTGGCGAGAACGGACGAGCGCATGCGCCCGCTCGTTCTCGAACAGATCGAGGAGCTGGAGTTCGTCCAGCGTCTGCGCTCGGGCGAGGAAGGAGAGCGCTGACATGGCCGCGAGACCCCGAGCCCGCTACGGAAGCGGCTCCCTGTTCGTCCACAACGGCGGCTGGTACGGCAAGTGGCGCGTCAATGGCCGTCAGGTGAAGCGCAAGCTCGGCCCCGTTCGTGAGCCGGGCACTCGCGACGGTCTGACGCGAACGCAGGCGGAGAGAGAGCTGCGCCGGCTCATCGGCGAGGTCGCGCCGGCAGCGAAGGTCGGCGAGCGTCTCTCGGTCGCCGAGGTCGGCGACCGCTACGTCGCCGACTTGGAGCGCAAGGGTCGCAAGCCGGAGACGGTGCGCGCGGCGGAGATCGCCGTCCGCGTCCACTTCGCGCCGTTCTTCGGCGAGCGGGCGATGGACACGATCACGCAGGAGGACGTCGAGCGCCTCACGATGCACATGCAGGCCAACGGCGGCCGTGGAGGCCGGCCGCTGGCGCCGAAGTCTGTGCGCAACTACCTCGGCAACCTGTCGGCGCTGTTCACGTTCGCGCAGCGCAAGAAGCTCGCCACGCACAATCCCGTCTCCCTCGTGGAGCTGCCGCAGGCGCAGGAGAACGCCGACATTCGCTTCCTGACGCCGCAGGAGGTCCGCGCGCTCGTCGCGGTCGTCCCTGATGGCCCCTACGCAGAGATCGACCGCACGCTGTTCCTGACGGCGGCGATGACCGGCCTTCGCATTGGCGAGCTGCGCGCCCTGCGCTGGCAGGACATCGACTGGACCGCCGCCCGCGTCCGCGTGCGCCAGAACTTCGTGCGCGGTCAGTACGGCACCCCGAAGACGAAGCGCTCGACGCGAAGCGTCCCGCTTGCCGACGAGGTGGCGGGTACGCTCGACCGGCTGCACAAGGCAACGATGCCGGCGAACGACAAGGCGCTCGTCTTTCCCGATCCGGTGACCGGCGAGCCGCTGGGCGACAACGAGATCCGCGACCGGTTCGCCGCCGCGCTCTCCGCTGCCGGACTGCCGAAGCACACGCCGCACGATCTGCGCCACACGTTCGGCACGCGCATGGCCGCCGCCGGGGTGCCGATGCGCACCCTCCAGGAGTGGCTGGGCCACCGCGATATCGCTACGACGCAGATCTACGCCGACTACGCCCCCTCGCACGAGGAGGCGTCTATCGTCGAGCGCGCCTTCGCCGCCGATCCCAGCCCGCTCGCGCCGGGTACCAATTCGGGTACCAAGTTGCGCGAATCAAAGGGAACCTGACAGCACGCAAACGCAGCTACCACGGGCAGCAGCGCCCACCGTCAATCACCCCCGAGAGTTCGAGTCCAACCCGGGGAGCTTCGCGGATCGGTCCCACGGGGCTTTCGGGCGATATCGGGGGCGCAAAGGTCCCAATGCGATCGCGTTTCCGCAGATTTTTTGCGCGTCTGCGAAGTCTTGTGACACCGGTCCTCGTACCGTCGCAGCATGGAGTTCACCCGGCATGCACGCAACGGGATGCGGCGGCTCGGTTTGACCCGCGGCGACGTGGCCGCGATCATCCTTGCGTCGGAGGCCGTGGACGCCGATCCCGACGGTCGGCCCCGATACGTCGGCTACGCCGGCGGCCACAGGATCCGCATCGTGCTCGCGCTTGAGAACCCATCGATCGTCGTCTCCGTCCACGAGCGGAAGCGCTGATGCGCGCCGAGTACGACAGCCGCGCCGACGCCCTGTCCATCGACCTGGTCACCGTGGAGCGGTGGGATCGAGGCGAGGGCGTCGATCCCGACTTCTGCACGGTCGCCTTCGCTGAGGACCGGCCCGTGAACGTCGAGCTGATCGGTCCGCGCGAGCACCTTGACCTGCTCGCTCGCGCCGCCGAGCTGTACGGGCTCGACAGTGAGGCGATCGAGGCGGCAGCCCGCTCGGCGCTCGCCGCGCCGGACCGGGTCGTCGTGCTCGACGTGCTCGCGCGCGCTGCTCACTGAGCGCGCGGGCAGCCGCTTCGCCGAGCTACGCGCTCTGCAGCTTTCCGCTCAGCACGCGCAGCCGCGTGCGGACCTGCTCGCGCTCGGTGCTGAGCTTGCTGACGCTGCCGTCAGCGGTCCCGGCGGTGCGGGCGAGGTCGATCGCGCGTTCGAGACGGGCGAGCTCGAGTGAGAGCCAGGCGTGCTCGAGGTTGCCGGGGCGGACGCCGGCGGCGCCGCGGGCGGCTCTGGCGTCGATCTCGGAGACGTAGCTCGACAGCTCGGGGTCATCGTCGGGCAGGCCGTCGAGCGGCGCGTCGAGATGGCTGCGCAGGTGCGTCGCGGCGCGGCGGGCGAGGGTGGAGCTGAACTGCTGCTCCAGGTCGGCCTCCTCGAGCAGCGCTCTGCCCTCGCGCGGGAACGCGACGCACAGCGCAAGGAAGGTGCGCTCTCCCCGCTCGCGGCGGTCGAGCAGGTGCGGGACGACCGGCGGCGCGACGCTCGCGTGCGGGCCGCCGGAGCCGTTGCGGACACCGGGCGGCGGCGCGAGCGTGCCGGAGGCGGCGGGCCCACCGCCCGTGCTCGCTCCCGGCAGCGCGGCTGCGCCAGGGACGCTCTCGCCGATCAGCGACGCCGCGAGCTGGTCGCTCAAATCCAGCCGCCCCGCCACCCGCCGCACCAGCTCGTCGCGCAGCACGCTCGCGGGCAGCGGGCCGAGCAGCGGCCGCAGCTCCGCCAGCGCGCGATCCTTGCCCTCGGCCGTGCCGACCTCGGCGCGCGCGAGCACGCGGTCGACGTGGAACTCGACGAACGGGACCGATCTCGCGATCCGCGCGCGCAGCGCCTCGACGCCCTCCGACAGCGCGAGGTCGGCGGGGTCCGCTCCGGGCGGGAGCGCGACGACGCGCAGCTCCATCGAGCGGCCCTCGGCCACGCGCGCGGCGCGCAGCATCGCCTCCTGCCCCGCTCCGTCGGCGTCCAAGGCGAGCACCAGCGTCCGCGCGGTGCGCTCCAGCTCTCTCGCCTGCTCGTCGGTGAACGACGTGCCCATGATCCCGACGGCGTTCTCGACCCCGGCCTGGTGCAGCGCGAGCACGTCGGTGTAGCCCTCGGCCAGCACGATCGCGCCGGCGCGCGCGGCGGCCTTGCGCGCGAGGTCGATGCCGAACAGCTGGCTGCCCTTGTGGAAGACCTCGCCCTCGCTCGTGTTGAGGTACTTCGGCGGCTGGTTGTCGCGCATCGCGCGCGCGCCGAAGCCGACGACCCGCCCGCGCGAGTCGGCCAAGGGGAACATGATCCGCTCGCGGAAGCGGTCGTAGATCGAGCCGCGCTGCTGCTTGGAGCGCTGCGCGAGGCCGGTCGCCAGCAGCTCGTCCTCGCTGAAGCCGGCCTGCCGCGCGACCAGCAGCAGTCTGTCCCACGCGCTCGGCGCGTAGCCGACGCGGTAGGCCTTCAGCGTCGCCTCCTCCAGCCCGCGCCCGGCCAGGTACTCGCGCGCCGGCGCCGCCTCGCCGGCCTCCCACAGATAGCGCGCGTAGTAGGCGGCGGCGCGGTCCAGCAGCTTGTGCAGACGCTCGCGCCGCTCGCGGGCCGCCTTCGCCATCGGGTCCTCGTCGGCGACCTCCAGCGTGACGCCGAAGCGCTCTGCCAGCGACTCCATCGCGCCGACGAAGTCGAGCCCCTCCGTCTCCATCACGAAGCGGAACGGGTCACCCGACATCTGGCAGCCGAAGCAGTGGTAGTGCTTCTCCTCCGGGCGCACGTGGAAGGAGCCGGTGCGCTCCTCGTGGAACGGGCAGCGGCCGAAGTACGAGTTGACGCCGGCGCGGCGCAGCTCGGTGCGCGCGGAGACGAGCGCGATCATGTCGACCGCGTCGCGGACCTTCTCCTTCGAGTCGTCGGTGTAGCGGGGCATCAGGAGGGGAACGCCCGCGGCACGGTGAGCGCCTCGAAGCGGCGGATGCAGAAGCGGTCGGTCATGCCGGCGAGGTAGTCGGTCACGCGGGTGGCGAGGTCAGCGTCGGGGACGAGCGGTGGGATCTCGCCGGGATGCTCGCAGTAGTGGTCGAACAGCGTGCGCACCACGTGCTCGATCTTGCGGTGCTCGGCGCGCGCGGCGTCCGCCAGGTAGACGTGCGCGAACATGAAGTCGCGCAGCGCGCTCATCGCCTCCCCCGCCTCCGCGCTCTGGACGATGTCGCCCGCTCGCTCGGACTGCTCGACGACGTCGTGCACGAGCGCGTCGATCCGCTGGGCGCCCGTCGCGCCGAGCACGGCGATCGGCTCGCGCGGCAGGTCCGCCTCGTCCAGCACGCCCGCGCGCACCGCGTCGTCGATGTCGTGGTTGATGTAGGCGACGCGGTCGAGCAGCCGCACGATGCGCCCCTCGAGCGTGCGCGGCAGCGGCGCGCGGCCGGAGTGGCCGAGGATCCCGTCGCGCACCGGCTCGGTCAGGTTGAGCCCCTCACCGTCGCACTCCAGCCGCTCGACGACGCGCAGCGAGTGCTCGTGGTGCTTGAAGCGGCGGCCGAAGCGCTCGTTCAGGCAGTCGTCCAGCGCCGCCTCGCCGATGTGGCCGAACGGCGGGTGGCCGAGGTCGTGCCCGAGCCCGATCGCCTCGACGAGGTCCTCGTTGAGCCGCAGCGCGCGTGCGACGGTGCGCGAGACCTGCGTCACCTCGAGCGTGTGCGTGAGGCGCGTGCGGTAGTGGTCGCCCTCCGGCGCCACGAACACCTGCGTCTTGTGCTTCAGGCGCCGGAACGCCTTGCTGTGGACGATGCGGTCGCGGTCGCGCTGGAACGGCGTGCGCAGGCCGCACTCCTCCTCGGGTCGCTCGCGTGCGGCCGGGTAGGACGGGGTCGCTGCCGGAGAGAGTGCGGAAGCCTCCAGCGCCCGCACACGCGCGGCGAACGCCTCGGCGACGGGACCGGCGGGATGCGCGGGGGATCGCACGGCCATGCTGTCGATTCTCGCACCGCGCGGGGCGGCCGCGCGGGGCGCGCCTACACGCGCGTGGTATCGCGCTCGAACGCGCGCATCGCGAGCCGTGCGAGCACGATCGACCAGGCGGCCATGACGATCCAGCCGCGCGTCCCCCAGGCGGCGCCGCCGAGCGCGATGTGGCCGGCCTGCACGAGCCAGTAGGACGGGAGCGCCTGCCCGACGACGTGGAGCGCGCCGTGGTCGGGGATCGGGAACCAGGTGCCGCCGAGGAACGCGAGCAGCGCGATCCCGCCGCCCATCGCCGGGCCGATCGACTCGACGCTCAGCAGGTGGCCGATCAGGATCCCCAGGGCGGCGAAGGGGATCAGCCCGACGAGGATCAGCCCGACCATCTCCAGCCAGCGCCCGGCCGGGATCCGCACGCCCATCGCCGCGCCGGCCACGGACAGCACGAGGATCGTCAGCAACGCCATCAGGTAGCCGGTCACGACCTTCGCGCGCAGGTAGGCGCTCGGCGGCAGCGGCGTGATGCGCACCTGGCGGTGCCAGCCGGCCTGGCGCTCGGCCGCGATCCGCGCGCCGCTGGACAGCATCGCCGACATGGCGCCGAACGCGACCAGCCCGACCATGTAGTAGAGCGGCGCCGACAACCCGCTTCCGCCGAGGTTCTTGACGCCGCGCGCGGAGCCCGCCACGAGCAGGTAGAAGACGAGCGGGAAGCCGAGCGAGAGGAACAGGAAGCGGCGGTTGCGCAGCGTGCGCAGCAGCTCGAAGCGCAGGTAGGTCGCGTTCACGCCGTCACCGCCTCCGCTCCGTCGCCGGTGAGCTGCAGGAACGCCTGCTCGAGGCCGGCGCCCGCGATCTCGATGTCGGCTGCCTGCGGGTACGCCGCCAGCAGCGCGCGAATCGCAGCGTCCGAGTCCGCGCACGCGAGCACGATCGCCTCGCCGCGCCGCTCGGCGCCCGTCACGCCGGGCAGCTCCTCCAGCGCGTCGAGGTCGACGCCGGGCAGCGTCGCGCGGATCGTGCGCGAGCCGACGAGGCCCTTGATCTCCGTCGGCGGCCCGTCGGCGACGACGCGACCGTGCGCCATCAGGACGACGCGGTCGGCGTAGGCGTCGGCCTCCTCGAGGTAGTGCGTCGCGAACAGGACCGTCTTGCCGCGCGCGGCGAACGCGCGCATCGTCGTCCAGAAGCCGTGCCGGCCCTCGACGTCCATCGCGACCGTCGGCTCGTCGAGCACCAGCAGCTCCGGATCGCTCACGAGCGCGATCGCGAAGCGCACGCGCTGCGTCTGCCCGCCCGACAGCTTGTGCGTGCGGCGGCCGCCGACGTCCTGGATCCCGCACAGCTCGAGCGTCTCGTCGACGTCGAGCGGGCGCGGGTACAGCGAGGCGACCATCGCGACCAGCTCGCGCACGTCGAGGTCGCGGATCAGCTCGCCGGTCTGCAGCATCGCGCCGACCGCCCCGTCGGCGACCGCCTGCGCCGGCGGGCGGCCGAACACCGTCACCTCGCCCGCGTCCGGCCGCGCGAGCCCGAGCAGCATGTCGATCGTCGTCGACTTGCCGGCGCCGTTGGGCCCCAGCAGCGCGACCGTCTCGCCGGCCGCGATCGACACGTCGATCCCGCGTACGGCGTGGACCGGCCCCTCCGGGGACCGGTACGTCTTGCTGAGCCCTGAGAGTGCGACCCCCGTCATCGCGCCACAGTGTGCCGGACGCGTGCGACGGCCGCCGGTCAGTCCCCGGACGCCACCGCCGCCTGCGCCGCCGCCACCCGCGCGACCGGCACGCGGAACGGCGAGCAGGAGACGTAGTCGATGCCGGAGTGGTGGAAGAAGTCGATCGAGTCGGGGTCGCCGCCGTGCTCGCCGCAGACGCCGAGCTTGAGGTGCTCCTTCGTCTTGCGGCCCAGCCACGCGCCCATCCGCACCATCTGGCCGACGCCCGGCGCGTCGATCGTCTCGAACGGCGAGCGGTCGACGATCTTGCGCTCCAGGTAGATCGGCAGGAACTTCGCCTCGACGTCGTCGCGCGAGAAGCCGAGGCCGGTCTGCGTGAGGTCGTTGGTGCCGAACGAGAAGAAGTCGGCGTGGTGGGCGATCTCGTCCGCCAGGAAGCACGCGCGCGGGAGCTCGATCATCGTGCC